>CANLNT010000001.1 GCA_947492825.1 uncultured Paracoccaceae bacterium | reverse complement strand
GAGCGTGTCATTCCCCGCCCCGCCATAAACCCGCGACAACCCCGCATCGGCCACAACCACATCGTCAAAGTCAGAGGCTGTAATGACTTCGATCCCCGAAAACAGGATCGATGATCCGCCGGACTGGCCCGAATCCGCGTCTATCGTCCAACCTGCCGTCGCGATACTAAAATCGAGTTCGTCTGTGTCGGCCTCACCCAGGATGGTGTTTTGGGCGCCATCATTGCGGATGATGAAGATGTCATTGCCATCCCCGCCGTACATGGTGTCGTTTCCAGGACCCCCGTCCAGAGTGTCATTGCCTTCGAACCCAAAAAGTTCATCGTTGGTCGCAAAGCCATTCAGGGTATTGTCAAATTCATCGCCTTTGATTGTCGCCACGAGATAACCCACCAATCTTCAAAAATGCTCAAATATAGGCAAATACTCTGCCGATATTTTGACAAAAAGCAAACAATGGTTGCAGATGATGCGCTTTCGCTTCCCTGTGCCGCGTCATGAGGGCTGATGTCGGGATGTCGCAATGGGGGACACCCGATCCACAGCAAAGTGTCGATCAAGAAAGGTGCTGCCACACAGCGGATGACCGTCAGAGCACAGCAGCAATCGATTGGGCCACACGCTGGATTTGATGATCGCCAAGCCCTGCGAGGTTTGTCCGGCCACTGGGGAGGATGTAAATTCCGAACTCAAGCCGCAGCCGCTCGACCTGCGGCGGGCTGAGTGGAAGGATCGAAAACATCCCGCGATGATGCATCAGGAAGTCAAAGTGATCTCCGTTGGTTGCCTGCCGCAGCGCGCGGGACAGATTTTGTCGACATTTCACGACGCGCAGCCGCATGTCATTCAACTCTGTCTGCCATAGGGTCCGCAGGTCCGGATCGGTTAGGATCGTGCGGACGACCGCAGCCGCGTGATCCGGCGGCATTGCGTATAGCGTATTGATGTGACCCAGCATTTTCTGGCGGATGCGGTGTTTTTGGTCTGGCTTGCGGCTGAGGGCCGCAAGAATACCCGCCCGGTCGCGGTAGTTCGAGAATGTCTTGGAACAGGTGACGGCCATGAAAGCCTCTGGCACGGCTTCAGCGATAACCCTGACACCGTACATATCTGCCTCAATCCCTTCCCCGAACCCTTGATAGGCGACATCGAGAATGGGCAGCAGACCCTTGTCCACAAGGATACTGCACAGAATGTCCCATTGCGCCGGTTCCAGATCGACGCCCGACGGGTTGTGGCAACAGGCTTGCAAGAGCACGCCATCGCCCGGTGCTGCGCCTGCAAGGTCTTCGCACATGCCGTCGAAATCCAGCCTTTGCGTTGCCTGATCAAGATAGCGGAATTCCAAGACCTCAAGGCCGCTGGCCCGCATGATCGGCCCGTGATTGGCCCAGGACGGGTCCGACATCCAGATGCGTGATCCGGACGACACATTGGCGATGACCTCGACCGCCAGCCGAAGTGCAGCGACCCCACCCGGTGTCTGGACATAGCTGAAACGTTCGGCCACAGGAGTGTCACCGACAACCAGACGCAAGAGCGCGTCGGAAAACGCATCATCACCTGCAAGGCCCAGGTAGGATTTGGATGTCTGCGACTTCAGCAATAGCGCCTCGGCCTTCTTGACGGCCTCCATCACCGGCGTTTGTCCCGCTTCGTCGCGATAAACGCCAAGCCCCAGGTCGATCTTTTCGTCTCTCGGGTCTGCCTTGAACTGCTGTGTGATCAGGTTTGCGCCGAAAAGAGGTGTATCCGTCAGAGTTTCGAACATGGGACATCCGATCGTTTAAGCATTGAAGGGTCAGGCGCTGCGCAGCGCACGCGGGCTATCGTCCATGAGGGCGATCAACTGATGCGCAAGCCGTTCAAGCATTTCGGCCTTCACGGCCGCGTAGTCAGGCTCGGCCCAAAGGTTGCGGGATTGCGAGGGATCGTTGACGCGGTCGTAAAGCTCGCCCCAATCCTCGTCGCGGTAGACAGTGATGCGCCATTCCTTGGTCATGACCGACCGCGCCCGCGCAGGTGTGTCAAACCCCATGCGCGCAAATCCGTCGCTGTATTCCACAAGAAGATCGTCGCGCAGCGTAGCATCCTCCGATTGCATCGCAGGCAGTAGTGAGCGCCCTTGCATCCCCACGAACGGGGCTGCGCCCACACGTTCCAGAATGGTCGGTGCAATATCAGTCGTCGAAGCCAGCACATCGCATGTCCTTGAACCCTGCGCATCCGGCTCGGACCAGATCATCGGCACGTGGGTGACGGCCTCATGCATCCATGGCCCTTTGAGCAGAAGATTGTAGTCTCCCAGATAGTCGCCATGGTCCGTGTTGAAGATGATGATCGTGTTGTCGGCCTGACCGGTTTCGTGAAGCGTCCGGATGATGTCTCCGATGGCATCGTCAATCATCGTCGTCATGCCTGCGGTCAATGCCATCGCTTCTAGCACATGACGGTCGCTGACCATGATGGCATTGGTGGCCTTGTCCGGGGCCTCTCCGCTTTCCATGGCGCGGCGGCAGGCCTCAAGTGGCGGTGGCGGATTTTGATGCGTGGCATAGGGATGGGCCAAGGCGAAATCCTCTGGCGCATACATCGACCAATATTTGCCCGGCGGCGTGAAGGGATGATGCGGGTCGGGGAAAGAGACATAGGTGAACTTTGGACGGGGATCGTCAGCGCAGTCCTTCAGATGTGCGATGGCGCGGTCCCGGATGTAATTTGTGGGATAGTCATCCTCGGCCAGTGGCGTGCGTATCGCTTGCGGGCAGGTATAATCATGCGGCAGCTGATTTGCCGGATCGCGTAGTGCCTCCCATGTCTCCGGGTATTTCCGACGTAACCATTGCAAGTAGTGACCCCGCGCCGTCGCGCCGTGACCAGTGACAATGTTGACCTCGTCGAACCCGTAATAGGGCGTGCCGATTACCGTGTCGTCTTCGCTGGCATAGGTTTCAGGGGCCTCGGCCAGGTGTTCCAGCCCGGTCTGGTCCTTGGCCTCGGGGATCAGCTGATCCTTTGGATCGTTCCAGTCGTGCGGCTCCCCGTGCGTCATCGGTTCCAGATGGCTTTTGCCGATCGTGGCGGTGCGATACCCCGCCGCACGCAGGACATCGACAAACGTCTGGCTTCCCGGCGCCAGCACACAGCCATTGTACCGCAGCCCGTTGGTCGTCGGGTAACGCCCCGTCATGAATGCCCCCCGGTTTGGCATGCAAACGGGCGATGCAACGTGGAAATCCGTGAACCGAACACCGTTCTGTGCCAGCGCGTCGATATTTGGCGTTTTGACAACAGGATGACCATAGCACCCCAGCCAATCCGCGCGATGCTGGTCGGTCATGATGTAAAGAAAGTTCGGTGTAGATTTCTTGGTCATTGCGTCACCATGCGATGAAGATTTAAGCCGCTGAAATGCGTCGCGCCGACACCCGGTTCATCAGCACAAGTCCAAGGCCAAGAACCAGTGCAGCGCCGTTGACGATAGGGTCGGGATTTATGATCGCAAGGCCAAGGACCGCGCGACCAAGAGCCTCTGGGGTAGATAGCTTTGTGTAGTCAAACCGGCTCGCCGCGGTCGAGATCAGATAGCACATCGCGAAAAGGCGCACGAGAATGTAGGCAAAGGTCGGCATGTCAAAAACGGATCCCGCCTCTGGCACGATAAGCATCATGGGATTGTAGACCCAGAAGAATGGCAACAAGAAGATCACGATCCCAATGCGCAGTGCCGCGATCCCGGTGCGCGTCGGGTTGCCGCCAGATATCGACGCCGCCGCATATGCGGTCATCGCCACCGGCGGTGTGATGCCAGAGGCGACGCCGTAATAAAGCACGAAAAGATGCGCGGTCAGTGCTTCCAACCCAAAGCCGCGCATGGTCGAACCGAGCACGATGATGATCGTCAGGTAGGCCGGAAGCGTGGGCATGCCCATGCCCAGCAGCATGCACGCGCCGGATGCCAAAAGGAGCGTTGCCAACAGGCTAAAGTCAGTTGCGCCGTTCAACAGGTACGATAGTTGCGACGGAAGCCCGGTGGACAGCATCGTGGCGATAACAATCGAGATGCAGCACACCGCGATCAGAAGGCGTGCGAAAGACAGGCTGCCCTGCGCAAAGCCCTTGACCAGACGAAAAGGCTCGCGCCGGATGTCGGGGTTGATGAAGCTGACAGCGAACAGCACCATAAGCGCGATAAGTGCAGACCCAGCGGGCGACATTCCACTGATCAGCGCAAAGATGACGGTGCCAATCGGCAGCACGATCAGCAATAGATTGACGTAGTCCTGAAAAGTGACGTGAAGCTCGGGCGGCCTTTCTTCTGCGGCTTCGATGCCAAGCCGGCGGCTTTCGAACACGATCGTCATGAACAGCGACGAATAATAGAACAAGGCGGGCACAATCGCAGCTGTCATCACGGTGACATAAGATACGCCCACAAAGTCAGCGAGTATCAGTGCAGCCGCCCCCATAATCGGCGGCATGATCTGACCGCCGGTCGAGGCTGTGGCTTCAACACCGCCTGCGAAACTGGGCGAGAACCCGCGTTTCTTGATCATTGGTATGGTAATCACGCCGGTGCCGACAACATTTGCCACCGCCGACCCAGACACCATGCCGAACAGGCCAGACCCAAGAACAGCAGCATGCGCCGGACCACCACGGAATTTGTAGAGATGCTTGATCGAAATCTTCAAAAGGGACAGGCCCGCGCCGGTGCCTTCAAGCATCGCACCCAGCACGATGAACGGAAACACCGTGGACAGAACGATGCTTGTTACATTGCCAAGGATACCGTCATCCAGCGCCAGCCAAAGGTTCTCAGTCAGATCGTTTACAAGCGACCCCTGAAAGCTCCACATGAAGTAGGCAAGCGAAAGTGCAGAGACGACGACCAGCGGGATGCCCCATAGCCGCAGTGTCAGATACATGATGCACAAACAGGCGCCAAAGGTCGTCCACGCCTGATACGGTTGGAAGAACACAATCGTGTCGTGCATCTTGGTGACATCAACGTAAAAGCGCCAGCAGGCATAGGCGATCACAAGCCCAACACTGATATCAAGGACCAGCGCACCCGTTTTGATACTGCTGGAACGGTTTTTGAGAGTCGCAACCAGCGGCGACGCCAGCAAGACCACCACCACACAAAGAAAAAGCATTGCCGCCCGGTAGGGTTCGGCATCGAACGGCCCGACGCGGGGCAATGGTCCAATCGCCGGCAGCCTGTGTGCGATGGGGATGATCCCCATACAGAAAGCAATAATCAGGGCCAGACGCTTGTTCCATGGCATGGGCTCTTTGGGTTTTGCGTCGGTCATGGATCACTGCCTTCTGTACAGTATTTGGGTATCAACGATGCTTCAGGTTGTTCAGGGCGCCAGCAACTCTGCCGGGATCTCAATCCCGTTTTCGGTGTAGTAGCGCACCGCACCGGGATGCAGAGGCATGTTATTGCCCGCAAACGGTGACTTCGCGATCGACTTCAAAAGCGCGATCTCGTCACTGTTTTTCTCAAGATTGTCCCAGAACGTGGCGGTCAGCAGGTAGGCTTCGTCGTCCGACATGTTTTGGTTCACGCCCACAAGCATCGTGTAGTTGTAGCTGAGCACATCGACATCGCCGTTTTCCACACCTTCGTAGGAATTGGCGGGAATACCACCGGGCACACTGCCGACGGATAGAAAATCGGCATAGTCCGCACTTTCGGCCATTCCTTCAGGTGCTTGCAGGAAACGGAAATCGCCCTGCAGCAAAAGCTGTACAATCGCAGCACTCCCCACAGCGGTAGAGAAGTTAAGGACGTCGAACTGACCATCCTGGAAGGATTGCACCGCAGCACCCCAGCCCATCTTGACGGTCTCGTAATCCGCGTCAGCCTCCAACCCGCTCATCAGGTTCACAAAGGAAGAAAGCTGCGCGTTCGCATTGCCGCCCGGTGGCCCAATATAGACACGCTTGCCTGCAACATCGCTCCATTGTTCGATGCCGCTGTCAGCGCGCACAATCGAATGCAGCGCACCGCCGGTGAAGGCGAACAAAGAGCGGAGATTTCCGGACAACTCCTTTGCATCATCGCCCATTTCCTTGTAGGGGCCAGCCCCCCGCGTCATGGCATTGAATGCGCGCGGCGGCACGATCGCCACGTCGATTTGCTCGGCTGCAAGCTTGATGGCAGAGCGTGACAAGGTCTGGCCTGTGTTCAGCGTGATCGATGTATCGGTCCCCGCCAGATCCCGCCCCATAACCTGCAGCACGATTGATGTCAGTCCCGTTTGCCCGGCGGACTCTGCTTTCAGCTCGTCCGCCTGAACCCCTGCAGCAGCGCCTAGAACCAGCGCCGATGCAGCTATCATTGTTCGAATTGTGTTCATGGTCTTCTCCCGATTGAAAAGGCTATTGTGAAGCATTTGGAACTTTTACAGAGGAACCTATCAACGCAGGCACTCTCGAATTTCGCTATGTGAAATTAACACGCGCCAAAAAAGGGTCATCCGGGCTGCACCACGGCCATCGCCACCAGTTGTACAAGGCACCCGTCCGGTAACTCCGCGATATGCGCTTGCCGTGCCGGGCGCTGCTGTTCGTCCGGCCAGAATTGCAGCCAGAACCTGTTGATGACGCTGCGATCGTTCTTGTCAGCCAGATAGAGATCCAGTTTGACCACATCTTGCCGTGTCGCGCCGCCTTCGGCGAGAATGCGGTCCAGATACTCAAAACAAAGCGCGGCCTGCGCTTCGACCCCCGCCGGATAGGTGTCTGTTTCCGGGTCCTTACCAAGAATACCAGAGGTGCAAAGTACTCCGCGATGGATCGCGCCGTTGGGAACAGGGTTCGTGTGCTGCGCGACGCCTTTGGCGACCAGCGACCGAACCATCACGCGCCGCCCTTTTGATGGAGGATCGGATTCTCAAGGCGGCCAAGCGGCTCAACCTCGATCGCCACGACCCCGGTTTCTTCGCCCATCAGAAGGCTCTTGTGCCCTCTGGGGAAACGCCCCGCGCCTTTGCCCGTGGTTCCGAAAGAGATCAGATCACCAGGCTCAAGCGTAAAGTACCGACTGGCCTCTGCGATGCATTGCTCCACGCTAAAGCGGTAGCTGCTGGTGTGGTCAGACGTGAACTTTTCATCGTTCAGCCAACCCGTCAGATGTAAATCGTTCGGGTCACCGACAACATCTGTCGTTGTGATCCAGGGCCCCATCGGGCCAAATGTGTCGGTGCCCTTTGACCGTGTATGATAGACATAGAAGGCGTCCGTATCGTCGGGGCCGTTCAGGTTCCGCCACCCATAGAACTCCGGACGTGCCATATCCTTGTCATATGTCACCGCAATGCTGTCTTTCTGGAACTTAAGCCCGTGAGACGTGACATCGTTGTGGATCAAGAACCCAAAAACGTGGTCCAGCGCTTCGTCTTCGGTGATGTGCTTGCAACGCGTCTTGATGACCGCGCAAATCTCGGGCTCTGGAATGACCGCGCCCCACGCCGGGTCCACGATCACCGGCTTTCTGTGCCCTTGCAACGACGATGGCGGCTTAAGAAAGAAGTTCGGCACGCCCGGATCGACATGCGCTTTCTTCATTAACTCTACATTGTTGAAGGCCACACCAAGAATTTTCGAGGGGTTGGGCAATGGTGCGACCCAGTTCACGGGCTCGGGCAGCGGGTCTGCGGCGTCGATATGAGGCCCAAGCAATTGCGAGTTGAGCCCTTGTTCAACAAAATCGAGCACAGAGTTTGATCGCTCAAGTCCCGCCAACGCACAGACGTCCGAAAGTTTTCGCGCCAGCCCGTCGGTCCCTTGCACGATCGCTGTCCGCTTGTCGTCTACCAATGCCGTTCCGAACCTCATGAATTCACCTTTTCAAGATAGTCTTCCAGCGTGATCGGCGGCGCATCCATAACCGGCGGCTGCGGCGCAGTTCCAAGGAATGTCGTTGTCTCGTAAAACCACTTTCTGGGTGCCGGCAGCCCCCACAGCTGCGAACGCCGTGTGTCCGAAAGATCCCATCGCTTTGGCGCATGGTCGATATCTATGACGTTGTAATGGCTCGAGAAAATTTCGACACGATGCCCGTCGGGGTCCCGAAAGTAGACAAAGAAGGCGTTGCCGATCCCATGTCGTCCCGGCGCGCGGTCCATCGTATCCGCCAGCCCCAGCGATGACATGACATCTGCGGCATGCACAATTGATGCAATTTCCGGTGTGTGGAACGCGAAGTGATGGAGGCACGGGCCGCGGCCATTGCCGAACACGATATCCTGAGTGTTGTTCTTGCGTTTCAGCCAGACACCCCACATTTCGTCGGTTCCGTCGCGGGCGGTGTATTCGGTCAGCCGAAAGCCCATTTTGTTGTAAAAGGCATAGGCACTTGCAACGTCATGGCACGAAATCTGAACATGATCGAGAAACGCCAGCTTGCCACCGGCATGGGTATGAAACCGGCGCATGCGATTTTCGGACGTGTCCATCGTCGCACAGAATTCCAGCGGCACGCCCACACCGTCGTTCACCTGCAGGGTCGGGCCCTGAAACGGCCGGTCGACGAATTCTGACGCGATGCCCTCAGCACCAAACCAGTCTTGCGCACGTTTCAGGTCATCATCCTCAAAGACGCGAAACCCGATGCGGCGGGCCTGTGCCTCGCCATCGGTTGTCTTGCGCTCAAATACGATCGAATGATGGCCGCCTTCTTCGATGGCGCGCAGGCACAGCATATTGGCGTCGGCATGTGTGACTTCCAACCCCAAACCGGTCTCATAGAATTGCCGCGTGGCGTCCAAATCTTTCGATTCCAGCACGCAATGGCTCAGGCGCGTCACATTGAATGGCGGTTCCGCGGGTAGGGGCAGCAATGTCATTAAACCCGTCCTTTGCTGGATATTTCAACTATAGACATAGCGGACCGGGCCCTTAGGGTTAAAGGATCGTATTTCACTCAGTGAAACCAAAGCCATGGCGTCTTATTCTTCCATCCGTTCCGTCGAACGCAGCCTTATGATCCTTGCGCAAATGAACCGGCGCCCGATCAGCCGTGTGCAGGAACTGGCGAGCGAGCTGGGCCTTGCACCCGCGACCGTGGTGCGTGCGCTCGAAACGCTGACGGCTCTGGGATATGTGCAAAAGCAGTCCCGACGCACCGGATACACGCTGACTGAAAAAGTCGGCGAATTGTCGTCGGGGTTTCACGGTCTGCCCACGTTCGTGAACAAGGCCAAACCCATCCTCGAAGACCTGACGCACCATTTGTTATGGCCCGCCGCGCTATCGACGATCGACAATAACTCGATGATTATCCGGCTCTCGACCATCCCGAACAGTCCGCTGTCGCACACACATTCGACGCTTCAAAAACGGCTCAACCTGCTGACCCGTGCGCATGGCCGGGCCTATCTTGCGTTTTGCCCTCTGGCAGAACGCCGCAGGCTGTTTTCCTCTCTTTGCGAGGCACGAGAATCCTTCTTGTCGCCTCAGGAACTCGAAGCGCAAATGGAGCCACATCTTGAGCGTATCAGAAGTCTGGGGTTCGCAGAGCGTGATCACGACATTGACCCCGAAACGACAACGATTGCGGTCCCGATCAAGCACCATCGTGGCGTTGCTGCGGTGGTCGGACTAACCTATTTTCAGGGCGCACATCCAAAGGTGTCCACACTTCTTGCGGGTCTGAAATTCGCCGCCGAGAAAATCGAGGAATTGGTCACAAGCGAGCAATCAGAGCTGTAGCCAAGCCGTTTTCAGATTGGTGAATTTATCAAGCGCATGAAGCGACTTGTCATATCCATTGCCGGATTGCTTCACGCCACCCAGTGGTGAGGTCACGTCGACGGGCATCGCACGGTTGACCTGCACCATCCCGGTCTTAAGCGCGCCGACCATCCGGTGCGCGCGTGACAGCTCTTGCGTCCATACTACTCCGGCCAGCCCGTATTTTGAGTTGTTCGCAAGCCGGATGGCGTCTGCCTCATCCTCAAAACCATGAACCGTCAGAACGGGTCCAAAAACCTCTTCCTGGAACACGGCGCTTTCAGCTGTCGCGCCAGTAAGAACCGTCGGTTCCATATAGGTGCCACCGCTGTCTGCATGCAGCGCCTTGCCCCCGGTGACGATCTTGGCACCTTGGGCGACGGCCTGTTCAACCACGCCAAGGTTCTTTTGAAGCTGCACAGGGCTGTGCACCGCACCAACGGAAATGTCCAACGACAGAGGGTCCCCAACCTGCAGGGCCTTCGCAAGATCGGTGACCTGCGCGGTTACTTCTTCGATGATACTTGCGTGGACCAGAAGCCGCGACGCCGCCACGCAGACCTGACCGGAATTGGCGAATATCGCACCGATCGTTCCGCGCAATGCCGCCTCCATCGGGGCATCTGGAAAGATGATGTTTGCGGATTTGCCGCCAAGCTCAAGATAGACCCGCTTCAGGTTGCTCTCTGCCGCACTTTTCAAAAGTGTGCGTCCAACTGCCGCCGAACCTGTAAATGCCAGCACATCAACATCGTCAGACAGCGCAAGCGCAGCACCGGCCTTCGCACCATCGCCCGTCACAACATTCAGAACACCCGGCGGCAGACCGGCCTCAAGCGCCAGTGCGCACATCTTCAAAAGGCTCAGAGAGGCGCTTTCAGGTGGTTTCAACACCACCGAGTTCCCGGCGGCAAGCGCGGGGCCCAGTTTCCAAGCGCCAATCATCATCGGGAAATTCCACGGCACAATGGCCGCGACAACGCCGACCGGCTCGCGGTGGACTAGTCCAAGAACATCGGCCTGTGTCGGTGCAATCTCCCCGTAGGTTTTATCGATTGTCTCACCATAATAGCGGATCGTCGCGGCGGCGTTGCGCGGTTCTGCATTGAATGCCATTCGGATTTCGGTGCCGTTATCGCGTGCGCCCAAAACCGCCAATTCCAGGGCATTTGCCTCGATCAAATCAGCCCATTTTGTCAAAATCTGCTTTCGCTCGGCGGGCGTTCTTTTCGACCATCGCCCATCCTCAAACGCGGCCCGCGCCGACGCCACAGCCCGGGCCACATCTTCGGCATCGCTCGCGGCAAGCTGGGTCAGCACCTCGCCATTGATCGGAGAGGTTGTATCCAGCGTCCGCCCCGTGGCGCTGCTGATGTGTTCGCCGTCGATCAGGTTCCGGCCCGGCGGGATTTTGGTAAACCGATGGGCATCGATCAGTTCTTGCGTCAAAATCACGGTCAGGCCCTCTGCTGCGTCATCGTGCGGACAGCATACCGGGGGCGCAAAGAAACGGTGGAAGACGTTGGGACAGGATTTCAATAGATGAAATTTGCCTCCGGGGCAGATGCACCGGACGGATCAGTGTAACTAGCCTGAGCAAAGCATGAAGGAGACGCCATGACACGCCTGACAACTGGTGACATCATTGCCACCAAGCTTTCGCAGTATGGTGTCGACACGATATTCGGGATCCCCGGTGCACATACCTATGACCTCAGCGATGCAATTGCCCGGAACGATGACCTCCGCTTTATCCATACACGCCACGAACAAGGCGCTGCCTACATGGCCTATGGCTATGCCCGGTCCAGCGGGCGTGCCGGTGTTTTTACTGTGGTGCCCGGCCCCGGACTGCTGAATGCGGGGGCAGCCTTGTGCACAGCCTACGGCGCAAACACGCCAGTGATGTGCATCACCGGCAACATCATGTCGCATATGATTGGTCAGGGCCGGGGGCAGCTCCATGAACTCCCCGATCAACTTGCCCTGATGCGAGGTCTGACCAAATGGGCAGACCGGATCACCCACCCGGCAAACGCGTCCGAGATCATGGATCGCGCGTTCCACGAGATGTTTACAGGCCGCCCAAGGCCGGTCGGGATCGAGGCTCCCTGGGATGTCTTCGGACAGGAAACAGAACACGCCGTGTCTCCGCGCGCGCCCGATCCCGTGGCGCTGACCCCGGATTCAACTGAGATCGAGGCAGCCGTTAAAGCCATCTCAACAGCCAAGAACCCGTTGATCATGGTGGGGGGCGGGGCGCTCGACGCATCCGCCGAGGTGCAGGCACTGGCGCGGCGTCTACAGGCCCCCGTCACGGCCCATCGGTCGGGCAAGGGTATCATGCCCGAGGACGATCCATTGTCGCTTTTGCCGCCTGCGGCATGGAAATACTGGCAGGACTGCGACCTTCTGATCGGCATCGGGTCGCGGCTAGAATTGCAGCATATGCGTTGGAAATGGTTGCCACCCGGCCTGAAAACAATCCGGATCGACACCGACCCGACCGAATTCGTGCGCCTTCCTGCCGCGTGCTGCGTTCTTTCTGACGCTGCACTTGGGGTTCAGGCGATGTTGGACGAATTGCCGTCGCAGGCGCGTGCTGACAGGGATCTCGGACCGCTCCGGTCCTCAGTCGTCGCAGACGTCGCCGCGATCCAGCCGCAGGTCGACTACCTTTCTGTCATTCGTTCTGTGCTGCCGCGCGACGGTTTCTTCGTCGAAGAGGTCAGTCAGGTCGGCTTTACCGCACGCATGGCTTTCCCGGTCTATGCGCCCCGGACCTATATGACCTGTGGATATCAGGATAATCTGGGTTTCGGGTTCAACACGGCACTTGGCACAAAGGTCGCCAATCCCGACAAGGCGGTGGTATCGGTCTCCGGCGACGGCGGCTTCATGTTCGGGGTTCAGGAACTGGCCACCGCGGTCCAGCATGGCATCAACGTCGTGTCGATCGTTTTCAACAACGGGTCTTATGGGAACGTGCGGCGGGACCAGAAGAATCGCTATGCAAATCGTCTGATCGGCTCTGCGTTGGAGAACCCTGATTTCACGGCGCTGGCCGAAAGCTTCGGTGCATGGGCGCGGCGGGTGAGTGACCCTGAGGCGTTGGGTCTTGCCTTAAAGGATGCGCTCGACGCGAACCGGCCCGCCGTAATCGAAGTCATGCTGGAGCGGGATTCCGACACATCTCCCTGGCCATTGATCCACCCTACAATGTAGCTTGCCCGTCTGCGTAAAAGACAAGGTCAGGTTGAGGGGCAATTTCTTTCAAAGAAATTGGCACCAAATCCTTTGAAAGGATTTGCCGCCAGACTTTCACGAAAGTCTGCTTCATCCGCAATCCGCCGTCGCAGGCCTGCGGCGTTCGATTTTCCAGCCAAACGAACGTGCCACCCAAAGGCAACTTGACCTCAGCGGTGCCATCCGCGACCTTACCTTTAGGTCAGCGTGAAAAGTAATTGGGATGAGAACCGCAACCGCCGAAGATGTCGACAGGATCACTGCGTGTCTGCGGACGTCCCCGCATCAGGCGATGTTTACGCTCGGCTATCTGCACCGCGATGGCTTTGCAGGTCGGGGCAACCGCACCATGGAATTTTGGGTCAACGACGGGGACCAGATTACTGATGTGCTGGCGCTGACGCGGGCAGGGATCGTGGCCCCGTTTCTGCCGCAGATGCCGGTACTGGGGGCGGCGCGCGCGCTTAAGGGACGCAAGATCAGTGGCATCATCGGGCCGGCTGATCAGGTCGCTCCACTGGAACGCCAATTGGGGCTTGAAGATGCGCCCATGACGCTCGACCAGGACGAACCGCATTTCACACTTGATCTGGCGCAGTTGGAAATCCCGGATGGTCCGGGCGATCTGCGCCCCTTGTCGCAGGCTGACCCCGCAACCATGTTGGACTGGATGACACAGTACCAGACCGAAACCCTCGCCACGCCTCCTGATCAGGCCCCGATCCGGGCGGCAGCTGGCTATGAAACCGCGATGGTCGCTGACAACCGCCGGGTGCTGATGTGGGGCGACGTGCCGCTTGCGACGACCGCCTTTAACGCCCAACTGCCCGACATGGTGCAAATCGGCGGCGTCTTCACCCCCCGCAATCTGCGCGGCAAGGGCCATGGCCGCCGCGTCGTCGCCCTGCATCTGGCAGAGGCGCGCGCCCGCGGCGTCACGCACGCGGCCCTGTCGGCTGCCAATTCCGCCGCCGCCCGCGCTTACGAAGGGATTGGCTTCCAAAAGGTCAGCACATGGTCCTTCCGCCTGTTTGAGCGGCCACAGGTCATCCGTGGCTGATCTGATCCGGCCAGAATTGCGCGCAGGCCTTTGGCGCTGGCGTGAAAGCCTGCTGGGTCTTGCGGTTGTCGCGCTTGGCGCGTGGTGGCTGAACACCTTCTATTCACCTGTGCATTGGATCGGTTGGGCGATCGGTGCCGGTGGTCTTGTCTGGGCGGCTGCTGGCTGGCAACGCGCCCGGTTCCGTGCAACCGGCGACGGCCCCGGCGTGGTGCAGATCAACGAACGCCGCCTTGCCTACTTTGGCCCGCTCACCGGCGGCGTGATCGACATCGCTGACATGTCGCTCCTCGAACTCGAACCCAAAGCTGTGCCCGCACCCCATTGGGTGATTTTTGGCATCGGCGGGCAATCGCTGGCGATCCCGGTCAATGCCACCAATGCGGACGCGCTTTTTGATGCCTTCGCCAGCCTACCGGGGATCAGAACCCAATCCATGCTGGATGTGCTGTCGCGCACACCTGATGCGCGGGTCACGATCTGGCGGCGCGATCACCCGGCCTTGCATTAGCCTGCATTCTGGGCCACCAAACTCTCCAACCGCGATCAATAAAGGCCTCCCCCATGTCCATCCCACAATCCGGCGGCGGCCCGATCGAACATCATGACCAACTGGCCGAACTGCTGTCCAAAGGCTGCAAGCCCAAGGCAGACTGGCGCATCGGCACAGAGCACGAGAAATTTGGGTATTGCAAAGATACCCACATGCCGCTGCCCTACGAAGGTGAACGGTCAATCCACGCCGTGCTGTCTGGTTTGCGTGACCGTTTCGGCTGGGCCCCCGTGGAAGAGGGCGGCCACCTCATCGGTCTCACCAAAGACGGTGCCAACGTCAGCTTAGAGCCGGGCGGCGCGCTGGAACTGTCGGGCGCTCCACTTGAGACGATCCATCAAACCTGTGACGAAGTGAACGTCCACCTGACCGAAGTCAAATCCGTCTCGGATGAGATCGGCGTCAAATTCATCGGCCTTGGTGCCGCACCCGAATGGACGCATGAGCAGATGCCGCTGATGCCCAAGGGGCGTTACAAGCTGATGAACAACTACATGGAAAAGGTCGGGACCCTCGGCACAGCCATGATGCGCCGCACCTGCACTGTGCAGGTCAACCTCGACTTCGGGTCAGAGGCGGACATGGTCCAGAAACTCCGCGTCAGCCTCGCGCTGCAACCGGTCGCCACGGCACTTTTTGCCAATTCACCCTTCTTCGAAGGCAAACCCAACAACCACAAAAGCTGGCGCAGCCACATCTGGCGACACCTTGACGCTGACCGCACAGGCATGTTGCCATTTGTGTTCGACGACGGCTTCGGGTTCGAAGCTTGGGTGCAGTGGGTGCTCGATGTGCCGATGTATTTCGTCTACCGCGATGGCAAATATATCGACGCGCTCGGCATGTCGTTCCGCGATTTTCTGAAGGGCGAACTGCCCGCACTGCCCGGTGAAAAGCCGCTGCTTTCGGACTGGGCCGACCACCTGACCACCGTCTTTCCAGAGGCGCGGATCAAGCAATTCATCGAACAGCGCGGCGCCGATGGCGGCCCGTGGCGCAGGCTTTGCGCATTGCCCGCCTTCTGGGTCGGACTGCTTTATGACCAGACCGCGCTCGATGCCGCATGGGATATTTGCAAGGGCTGGTCAGCAGAACAGCGCGAGGCGCTGCGCGTCGCGGCCTCTATCGACGGGCTGCAAGCACAGATCGACGGGATCAACATGCATGACCTCGCGCGCGAGGTCGTCGCGATTTCCGAACTTGGGTTGCGCAACCGTGCCAAGCCCGGTGCAGGCGGGCTGGTGGGTGATGAAACCCACTTCCTCAATGCGCTGCATGAAAGCATCGACAGCGGCCAAACCCCGGCGGATGAACTGTTGCACCATTACAATGGCGACTGGGATGGTGACCTTTCCCGGATTTACGACGCATACGCCTACTGATTCACTTCGCGCATGGATAAAAACAGGAGATTTCCATGCGTGACTTTTTCATTAATGCCTTGGACAAACTGATCAGTGTCTTTGTCGTGTTGGGCATCATAGGCGTGATTATTGGGGCGGGCATGGCGATGATGACCCCGCCTGAAATGGGCGGCGCCGGTGCGATTGGCGGGCTGATCTTTCTGGTGGTTGGCCTGCTCTACGTGGCTTTCATGGCAGGCTTTATGTATCTGGGCCTCGGCATCTATCACAACACCCGTCGCACCGCAGATGCGACCGAAAAGATGGCAGGCCGCAGCGCCTGACCCTTTGGCTTGGTCCAGTGCCCTTGGGCGCCGGGCCATCCAACGCCGCACCCTGATCTTCCCAAACGGACCCCCTTGCGCGAACCTCCGCTGGTTTGCGCGCCACCTTCCGTCTGTCATGACAGAATCGGCCACCCATGGCACCCTCTTGGCATTTGATAACCAACTCCCCGCATTTTTCGCGAGGCCGCCAAGAGGTAACCCATGTTTGCAAGTCTGCATTTCAACAACGATTCTCGCTTTTCACTGATCCGCCAAAACGCACTCGCCCTGCGCGACGGGGCCAAAGGCTACCATGTCCGCTTACTGCAACAGGGACTAATAGACCTTGGCCATGATCTGCCGTTTTCAACCCAACTATATGGCTCGCCGGATGGACAGTTCGGAGGCGAAACAAAATCTGCCCTGAAAAAGGCGCAGGCCAAGCTTGGCCTCTATGACGACGGAGTCTTCGGCACAAAATCGGTCATCAAGTTCGACCCGCCACTGGCCGCCGCCCCCGGTGGCTTTGCACCACCTCCCGCGCTGCCCGGAAAACCTGATGGCGACGCCGGCAATGAGGCAGCGACATTCCGGGACACAGCTCTGCGCGCCATCGGCCCAGGCAGTCCGATCTACAAGACCGACAGCTGGGAAATCAACTGGCGCCCCCGCGCCGGGGCCGATCCGATCCACTTCAAAATATCGACCTTCATCGACTACGGCTTTTCGCTGAACGGTGCGATCGTTCGTGACGATATCCAGTTCGGCTTTGTCGATCACCCCGGTGACGCCGGGGCCGAATACATACCCACAAAACGCAGTCGCTATGGCAAGAGCCGCAAGGCCAACACCATCCTGCTGCTCGACAAGACCGCACGCGACAACGAACCGCTCGCAATCCACGAATTGACCCATGCCTTGTTGGATATGGAACGCGGCCCCCGCAACGCCCTCTTTAACGAAATGATCGCCTACATCGCAGGCAGCCTTTATACCCTGAACCAAGGCTACGCTTCGTTGGGCGGCGGCGAATTCGCTGCGATCTATTCTGCCGCAAACGATTGCGCGCGCCTCATCAAACTGGGCGTCACACCGGATCAGGACAAACTGGAAAAGCTGGCAAAGGCGATCAATGAAAACCCGCTGTACCGGGGCGTGCGGCGCCGCAGATACAAGAACAACGGCGTCGGCTAACTCCGGGGATCGCTCAAAAAAGCGGCGCTTGCGCCAGTTCAACGGACTCAAGCGCGGCTAATTTTGCCACTTTGCAGTGACCAATGTCCCAATTTTTAGGCAATCGCTGTTTTTGGCCGCTTTTGCTGCACCGCCGCATGGATATTCGGCAGCACTTGAACAGAGTTGTCAGCGCCTATCACGGGCAAACGCCGCGCGGTGAATATCCGGCAAGATACTGACCACCACGCGACGGCAACATCACTGCTGCGGGGTTTGTTTAGCAGACCACGGCCCAAACGCGACACCATTCGTGGCGTCTGGCCGAACCGCTGCGACAAATGGGGACTCAATTCCATGCGCCTTCCTGCATTTACCTTGGCCAGCCTGCTCGCCTCTACCGCCATCGCCTCTGCCGAATGCGCCGACCCGATTAAAGTCGGCGTCCTGCACTCGCTCTCCGGCACAATGGCCATTTCCGAAACCACGCTCAAAGACACGATGCTGATGCTGATCGAACAGCAGAACGCTGCTGGCGGCGTTCTGGGCTGCGAACTCGAAGCCGTCGTTGTTGACCCGGCCTCGGACTGGCCGCTCTTTGCAGAAAAAGCGCGCGAGCTTCTGACTGTGCACGAAGTTGACGTGATCTTCGGCAACTGGACTTCGGTCAGCCGCAAGTCCGTGCTGCCCGTGATCGAAGAACTCAACGGACTGCTCTTCTACCCGGTTCAGTACGAGGGCGAAGAGTCCTCCAAAAACGTGTTCTACACAGGCGCCGCCCCGAACCAGCAGGCGATCCCTGCGGTGGATTACTTCCTTGAAGAACTGGGTGTCGAAAAATTCGCGCTGCTGGGCACCGACTATGTCTATCCCCGCACCACCAATAACATCCTTGAAAGCTATCTGCAGGACAATGGCATTGCCGCAGACGACATCTTCGTAAACTACACACCCTTCGGTCATTCGGACTGGGCAACCATCGTTGCTGACGTGGTCGCACTGGGCGAAGACGGCAAACAGGTCGGCGTGATCTCAACCATCAATGGTGACGCCAACATCGGCTTCTACAAAGAACTCGCCGCGGCCGGTGTCTCGGCTGACGACATCCCCGTCGTGGCCTTTTCTGTAGGTGAGGAAGAGCTTTCGGGCCTTGATACCTCCAACCTCGTCGGTCACCTCGCCGCTTGGAACTACTTCCAGTCTGCCGACACCGAGGCCAACGCCGAGTTCATCGCCGCATGGAAGGCCTTTGCCGGTGAAGAGCGTGTGACCAACGACCCGATGGAGGCGCATTATATCGGCTTCAACATGTGGGTGAACGCCGTCACTGCGGCTGAGACGACGGATGTCGATGCCGTGCGCACAGCGATGTATGGTCAGGAATTTCCGAACCTGACCGGTGGCACAGCCGTCATGCTGCCCAACCACCACCTCGCCAAGCCTGTGCTGATCGGTGAAATCACCGCTGACGGTCAATTCGACATCATCAGCCAGACATCTGAAGTTCCGGGCGACGCATGGACAGACTTCCTGCCCGAAAGCGCCGTGCTGACCTCTGATTGGAAAGACCTTGGCTGCGGCATGTACAACACCGAGACAGAGACCTGCGTGCAGCTCACCTCGAACTACTAAGACCTCCCCGGCGGCGCGAGCCATCGCGCCGCCACCTCCTCCTGAATACCCGGAAGACCCCAATGCGCATTCTGCTCAGTGCCATCGCTTTTGTCGTTTGTGCAATGACCGCGCAGGCCCAAGACCTGCAAACGCTCCTGCAGGACAACGCCGCGCAAATCGCCAAGCCGTCGCGCAATTCCATTGGCACCGTGCTGGATGACATGGTCGCCACGGGCCTGCCACAGGTCCCCACCTTCCTCGAAGAATGGTCAGACAAAAACGTCTGGCAGAACGAAGAAACCGGCATCTTCTTCATCGCAACCGAAAACGACGACACCCTGACCCTGACAGACATCGACAGCGGCGCGCAAACCACCGCCCCCGCTGACGGATTTAGACAACTCAAACCCAACGGCGGCGTCCGCCGTGTCATTGGCACCGCCCTTGTGCAGTTCCAACTGATTGACCCCGACACCACCCGCCGCGCCGCAGCCCTCGAAAGTATCGCGCGCAGGCCAGAGGCGTCCCAACTCGCACCCCTCATGGCCTCCCTCGACGGCGAAGATGACCTAGACCTGCTGGCCCGCAAACAAAACCTGATCACTATTCTTTCCGCTCGTTTCGCCGAAACACCTCAGGCGCGGATCGCCGCGATTGAGACTTTGGCGCAGGAAACCTCTGTTGAAACCCGCGCCGTCCTCAACCAGATCCTCGCCACCCAGCCCGGTGTCGCCGCCACGCTCCCGGACGCCAACATCGCTGCCCAACACGACCCGATGACCGACCCCGACACATACTATGCCGCCCTTGTGGATGCAGACTTTGCCCCGCCGTTGACCACTGCCGCCGACATCCGCGCCGCGATGGAGGCGAACATCACCGACGGCCGCGTCGGAAATACCCCCACCGCGCAGCTGAACACCGACGCCGCCCGTGCAGCGGCCTATGCAACCCTCGCCGCTGCGGGCACCGTGCCACCGCTCGTGGGACTGCCCGAACGCGACGCCGCCCTGCAATCTCATGTCTTCTTTGACACCTATACCGAAGACGACGCCAGCATCACCGCTGCCGCCCGCACCGCCCTTGATCGGGTGGAAAGCGCGGTCGCGCTGGCCCAAACCGTCGACCTTGGCCTTGATGCGCTTTCGCTTGCCTCAATCTACTTCCTTGCCGCGATCGGCCTTGCGATCACCTTTGGCGTCATGGGCGTGATCAACATGGCCCACGGCGAATTCATCATGATGGGCGCCTATACAGGCTACGTGATCCAGCTTTTTGTGCCCGACTACACCATCGCCATCCTGATCGCCTTGCCCACGGCCTTTGCCATCACCTTCGCCGCCGGTGTCACGATGGAACGCCTCGTGATCCGCCACCTCTACCACCGCCCGCTGGAAACCTTGCTGGCGACCTTCGGCATCTCGATTGCCCTGCAACAGCTCGCCAAAAACATCTTCGGCACCCAGGCCCGTCCGCTGACCTCTCCGGCCTGGCTCGATGGCGCATGGATCATCTCTGACGTGATCCAGATCAGCTATATCCGCATCGCCATTTTCCTGCTGGCCCTGATCTTTCTGGCGCTGATCCTCTTCGTACTCAAACGCACGCGGCTGGGGCTCGAGGTCCGCGCTGTCACGCAAAACCCCGGCATGGCCGCCTCCATGGGCATCAACCCCGACCGGATCAACATGCTGACCTTTGGCTTCGGCTCGGGCATTGCGGGTATCGCCGGTGTCGCCATCGGCCTCTATGCCAAAGTGACCTCTGAAATGGGCGCCGACTATATCGTGCAAAGCTTCATGACCGTGGTCGTGGGTGGCGTCGGCAACGTCTGGGGCACACTCGCCGGGGCCTCCCTCATCGGTGGCCTGCAAAAGGGCATCGAATGGTTCAACCCCTCCAACACGCTGGCCGCCCAAACCTACATGATCCTCTTCATCATCCTCTTCATCCAATTCCGGCCCAAAGGCATCGTCGCTCTCAAAGGCCGGGCCGCGGCGGACTGACCCCATGCTTCTTCTGGCCAAAATAATCCCGGGGAGGTCTGGAGGGGCAGCGCCCCTCCAGCGTCGCGACGCATGCAATGCGGCGCAAACCAAGTCAAAGGGCACCACACATGCAAAATAGCTTCATCGCCCGCAACCCTTCGGTCCTGTGGTTCCTGGCTGCCCTGGGCCTCTTTACCTTCGGCGTGACGATCCTGTCAGAGGCGACCGGCCTCGGCCTGATCTCCACCTCCTTTGTCAAGACATTGGGCAAGACGCTTTGCCTCTGCCTCATCGCCATCGCGATGGACGTGGTCTGGGGCTACTGCGGCATCCTCAGCCTGGGCCACTTCGCCTTTTTCGGCATCGGCGGCTATGCCATCGGCATGTGGCTGATGTACGCCCGGACCGAGGCCATCGTGCTTGACAATCTCGCCTCCCAAACCATCCCCGCCACCCCGCAAGAGATTTCGGACGCCATTGGCAACCAGATCTTCGGCGTGGTCGGTTCGTCCGAGTTTCCCGTGATCTGGGCCTTTGCCGACAGCCTGATCCTGCAACTGGCGATGGTCGTCCTGATCCCCGGCGCGCTGGCGCTTGTCTTCGGCTGGCTCGCCTTCCGTAGCCGCGTCACGGGCGTCTATCTCTCGATCCTGACCCAAGCCATGACGCTAGCACTCTCGCTCTACCTCTTTCAAAACGACAGCGGCTTGCGCGGCAACAACGGCCTTTCCGGCCTGCAAAATATCCCCGGGTTCGAGGCAACGCCACAAGCCACGATCTCCATCATCTTCTTCCTCGCCTCCGCCTTTGCCCTTGGCGCGGGCTACCTGTTCTTTGCTTGGGTGGTCTCAGGAAAAATGGGCAGCGTCGTGCAAGGCATCCGCGACAATGAGGCGCGCGTGCGGTTCCTCGGTTATCAGGTCGAGCACTACAAACTCTTCATCTTCACCATCACCGCAGTGGTCTCCGGCATCGCAGGCGCGCTTTACTACCCGCAAGCGGGCATCATCAACCCCGGTGAAATCGCCCCCATCGCCTCGATCTATCTGGCGGTCTGGGTCGCCATCGGCGGGCGCGGCCGGCTCTACGGCGCAGTGATCGGCGCGGCTTTCGTCTCGCTTCTCTCAAGCTGGTTCACCGGCGGAAGCGCGCCCGATATCAACCTCGGGTTCTACACAATCCAATGGACCGACTGGTGGCTGGTGCTCTTGGGCCTCTCCTTTGTGGTCGTCACGCTCTACTTCCCCAAAGGCATCGGCGGGCTCTTTGACTATCTGGTAAGGAAGCCATCATGATCGCCACACTTCTCGAAGTCTCCGGCGTCACCGTCACCTTTGACGGCTTCCGCGCCATCAACAACCTCTCGATCCAGTTCCCGCCTACGGGTCTGCGCGCGATCATCGGCCCCAATGGCGCAGGCAAGACCACCTTCATGGATATCGTCACCGGCAAGACCAAACCGGATGAAGGCCACGTCATCTGGGGCGAAGAGAACGTCTCACTCCTCGGCTTGTCGGAATCCGATATCGCCACCCGCGGCATCGGGCGCAAATTTCAGAAACCCACCGTGTTCGAGGCGCAGACCGTCCGCCAAAACCTCGCGATGGCGCTCAAAAACCCGCGCAGCCCTTTCGCGGTCCTCACCCACCGCAAGACGCCACAAAACGCCGCCAAGATCGAAGCCATCGCCGATGAAATCGGCCTGACCGACAGCCTGACCCGCATCGCCGGAGAGCTTTCTCACGGTCAAAAGCAATGGCTCGAAATTGGGATGCTGCTGGCCCAAGATCCGCGCCTTTTGCTGGTCGATGAACCCGCCGCAGGCATGACGGTCGAGGAGCGTGAGAAGACCACCGACATCCTGCGACGCGCCGCTGAAACCCGGTCCGTTGTGGTGGTCGAACACGATATGGAATTCGTGCGCCGCCTCGATTGCAAGGTCACTGTCCTGCACGAAGGGGCTGTGCTGGCCGAAGGCTCGCTCGACCACGTCACATCCAACCAAACCGTCATCGACGTCTATCTGGGGCGCGGCCATGCTTGAAGTCAGCAACATCAACTTGCGCTACGGCCAGTCACAGATCCTCTATGACATCAGCCTGACCGCCCAGCCGGGCCAGATCACCGCTCTGATGGGCAACAACGGCGCGGGCAAGACCAGCCTCTTGAAGGCCATCGCCGGTCGCCACACCGCCTTTGACGGGCAGATCACCCTGAACGGCAAATCGGCCCAATTCGGCAACCCGCACCAAGCGGCCCGCGCAGGCATCGCCTATGTTCCGCAGGGGCGAGAGGTCTTTGCGATGATGACCGTGCAGGAAAACCTCGAAACAGGATACGCCTGTCTGCCAAAGGACCAGCACCAAGTGCCCGACATGATCTTTGACCTCTTTCCGGTCCTCAAAGATATGCGCGCGCGGCGCGGCGGTGACCTGTCCGGCGGCCAGCAACAGCAACTTGCCATCGCCCGCGCGCTGATCGCGCAGCCGAAAGTCCTGCTGCTGGATGAACCTACCGAAGGCATCCAGCCCAATGTGATTGAACAGATTGGCGACGCCCTCCGCCTGCTGCGTGAACAGGGCAATATGGCGATTGTCTTGGTCGAACAGAACGCAGATTTCGCCTATGCGCTGGGCGATGACTTTACGCTGATTGCATCAGGCCGTCACCAGATGTCTGCGGCCAAGTCAGAGCTGTCAAAGCCTGATCTGATCGCCGAAATGGCGCTCTGACCGTCACGGGGTTCAGGACCCCTCCGCCACCGGTTTCCGGCCCAGCACCCGTTGTTGATACAGCGCCGTGACCTGTTCCTTGCGTGCCGCGATCATCTCGGGCGAGGCGGGCTGGCGGGACCGTTCCAACGCCGCATAGGCAGCATAAGGGTTGTGCGGTTCCTGCGCGCGGGCCGCACTGTTTCCGGTGAGCGAGATATCGTCCAGATCGTGCCCCTGATATTTTGATCCGCGTGGCCCAAAGGGCGGCGGGCCATAGCTGTTGTCACGCGGGTCAGACGGCAGCACCATAAAGACCAGCATCACCACCCAGCCAAGTGGCACCAGATTGATCAGATACCAGAACCCCGACTTGTCCGTGTCATGCAACCGCCGCACCGTGACGGTGAACTGCGGGATGATGTTCACGATCAGCCAGAAGCTGGTGAAATAGCTGAACGGGTTCAGGCTGACCGGCTGGAACGGGTCGTAAAGGTAGACGTCAAATGCCAACGCCGCGCAGGTGATGATGATATACATCAGGAAATACCACCAATACTCTGACCGCGTCGCGCGTCCGCGCAGCGTAAAGTATTTGCTCATCACTGAATCGAGTGCTGCAAAAGGTCCCATCTGCTTGTCCCTTGGGTTGTGTTCCCGTCAGGCTAATGCGCGGCCAAGGCGCAAATTGGAACGGAACAGGGCAATTCCGGGGCCGCCCTGATCCATATCAGCTTTTGGCTGTCTTGCTGCCGATCTTGGTCTCTGTGCCTTTGCGCAACCGCTGGATATTGCCCCAATGGCGCCCATAGATCAGCAAGCCCAGCAGACACCCCAGAATGAAAATCTGGCCCTGCGCGACCAGCACAGCAGCAATCGGTGTCCAGCCTGCCGTCATCAGTGCCGCCAGCGACGAATAGCGCGACACCGCGGCCGTCAAAAGCCAGATCGCACCCGCCGCCAGCCCCGCAGGCCAGGCCAGCGCAAAGATCACGCCGAAATAGGTGGCGACACCCTTGCCGCCGCGAAACTTCAGCCAGATCGGAAAGCAATGACCGACCAGCGCGGCCAGTGCTGCGACCTGCGCCGCCACCTCGCCGCCCATCGCATAGCCCACGGCTACAGCTGCGGCCCCTTTGAGCGCATCAAAGATCAACGTCAGCGCGGCGGCTTTCTTGTTGCCGGTGCGCAGCACATTGGTGGCCCCGATATTGCCCGACCCGACCTTGCGCAAATCGCCAAGGCCCATCACCCGCGCCAGCAAGACGCCCGACGGGATCGTACCCAGCAGATACCCGATGATCGCCACGATCATCAGCACATTCACCGCCACATCCATGACCGGCATGTCAGAGCCTCCCGCTCACCTCGACCCCATCCACCCAGGTCCCCAGAACCTTGCCCTGCAACCGCGCACCGTCAAAGGGGGTGTTCTTGGATTTCGACTGCAGTGTTGCACGATCCAGCACAAAGGGCGCATCAGGATCAAACAGCACCAGATCCGCCGGACACCCGATCCGCAGTCGCCCCGCCGCCAGCCCCAGCCGCCGCGCGGGGTTCAGCGCCATCGCCCGGAAGAGCTGTGGCAGGGTCAGGTGCCCTTCGTGGTACAACCGCAACGCCGCCGGCAGCAGTGTCTCAAGGCCGACCGCCCCGCTTGCGGCCTCTTCAAACGGCAACCGCTTGCTTTCTTCGTCCTGCGGTGTGTGCATCGAACTGATGATGTCAATCAGCCCATCCGCCACCGCCAGCACCATCGCCAACCGGTCATCTTCAGACCGCAATGGCGGCTTAAGCTTAAAGAACGTCCGGTAGTCCGCCACGTCCAATTCGTTCAGCGTCAGATGATGCACGCCAATCCCTGCAGTAATATCCAGCCCGTTGCGCTTGGCGCGTTCCAGGGCGGGCAGGGCGCGGGCTGTGGTGATCTGATCGGCGTGATACTTCGCCCCTGTCATCTCAAGCAGACCAATGTCGCGGTCCAGCGCCATGCGCTCGGCCATCGGTGACACACCGGGCAACCCGCGCAGGCTGGCGAACTTGCCGCTGGTCACCGCAGCACCTTCGCTTAGCCCCGGTTCCTGCACATGGGCAATCACCAGCGCGTCCAGCGATCGGGCATAGGTCAGCGCGCGCGAAAACACCTTGGTATCCGCCACCACCCGGTCGCAATCGGTGAACGCCACCGCGCCCGCGTCCTGCAAAAACCCGATCTCGGTCATCTCGCGCCCCGCGCGCCCCTTGGTCAGGGCCGCCATCGGCAGAACATGCACCGGCGCGTCTTCCTGTGCGCGGCGTTCCACGAACTCCAGCGTCTCGGGCGTGTCAATTGCAGGCAGCGTATCGGGCCGCGTGACGATCGTCGTCACACCCCCTGCCGCCGCCGCGCGGCCTGCACTGCGAAAGCTTTCCTTGTGCCGCTCACCGGGCTCGCTGACCTTGACGCCAATGTCGACAATCCCCGGCGCCAAACACATACCGCCACATTCAATGACCTGCGCCCCTTTGACCTTTGGTGTGTCCTCATAAACCCCCGTAATCACCCCGTCCTCAACCAGCAACGCCCCAAGGCTATCGGTCAAGGCCACCGGCTGGATCAAACGGGCATTGGTGAACAGAGTTTTTGTCATGTGCGGCTCTTCTCAGCAGTTCCGCACGGTGTATGGACCACAGCGCACAGGGTCAATCACCCTGCGTTTTGCGCAACAAGGCATAAACCTCTTTGCCATCGGCAATATGCTCAAAGCTGATCTCTTTAGTGATCAGGTCCCCGTCGGAATCATACTCGCGCATTTTATAGAACCGAACGGTATAGGTCTTGTCCCGCTCCAGATGAACCGGCGAGCTTTTATAGATCGGATAGACCGACAGGTCGTGACGCCACCACGATTTAGCAATATAGGCCCTGCGATTGCTGAGTGCGTAGCGCACAAAGTTGTGCTTTTGCGATGCATGGACCCACGTCCCGATCGACAAGGCTCCGCCAACCGCGATGAAGGGCAACCCAAATAGGAAGACAAAAAACCCAAAACCACCATCAACCCAGCTGCGCAATCCGAGGAATTGCATGGCTCCACCCACTGAAACTGTGATCCCGGCAAACAGGAATGGCAGCCCAAAGATGCTCAAAAACACCGTTGGTGCCGTCATCCTGATCCCCGGTTTCGGCGCGCCGGACCAGACCAGCACTTCGCCCTCTTCAAAGTAGTTTTCCCAGTCGCTGTCGGGCGGCAAGGGTTGAAGCCATTTCCAAAGTCGCACGAGCATTCCTTCAAACCAACCTTTGACTCATCTACAATGCATCCGTTGCAGATTATCATAGACCACCTTGGAGTCCTCTTTCGACTGATAATCAAAGCTGCCAGACCGCGCCATTTGCAGCGCCCCGACATGGGGTCGGTAGCGCCGAAAATAGATCGACCGTGGCTTGGACTGGCTGACATGCACTTCGTCCTGGATCATACCCGGTGACAGATGAGACAAGGCAAATTCGCGGGACGACCGAAAGGGCCACGTATTAACCACAACCGCACGGCTGCCGGTCAGCGAATAATGCGCTGACGTCTGCCGTGCGTTCCGCCACACCGAGAGGCCGATTTGCAAGGTGACGAAACAGACCAAATGGAACGAAAACCAAAAGGGTAAGAAAGCGTTAATATCCGGCGGGGGTTCCATCAGGAATGATGCGACATTGACCGCTGGAATCAGCGTGAAAAGAAATCCGATCGTCAGCAGGGGCCAGTAGTTAATGACGTCGCGCAACCGCAGGTAAAAGCCACGGGCCGGGCGGCGGTGCCACTGCAGCACCTCCCCATCGTCAAGCGAATAGGCCCAACTGTCGTCCGCAGGAGCGCTTTCGTGATCCAGATCTTTCATCCTTACCTTGTGTCAGGACAAAGCGGCAGGACCGTGGAATTTGTCGGGTTTTGACCCAATGGCACATCTTGTGGTTGTCGCGGGTGCACCATAGTTAACCGAAATTCAGACGGGCGGCTGCATGGTCTGTGTATGGGATGTGCATGGTTTGTGCATCACCCGGAACGGGACGCACGGTGCTATCCGCCGACCCACACCATCAGACCCACCAGCAGCATCATCACCACAAGTGCGACCATCGCGACCATGCCACCGATCCGGGCGTCTGACTTGGCGGGCTTGCCGGCAATGGGTTCGATAACTCCCTGAGAAGACAGGCTTTCCAGCGGCGGTGCGACGGACAGTTGCGCCTTGTCGCCCAGCGTCGTGACGTGTTTCACACCGGCACCAAGGGACAGTACGGTGGTCTCTCCGCCCGCGGCCCGGCTCATCATCAGCACTACGATGCCTTCCAACCCTTGCAGCATCGCCAGATCAGCCGCATCGGGCGTGATGTCATAGCCATGCTGCAGAAAGTCGGTTAGGGTCATGTCACCCAGGGCTTGGGTGTCGAAAACGTCAATGAAATCAGCGTCTAAGCCTGTCACGCCAAAGGTGTCGGTCAGCGCATCCGCGTCCTTATCCACCAGCCCCGGCGGCACCGGGCCAGTGACCGCGAAAACACGGATTTGCCCGTGGTCGGTGGCGGGGATTGTCAGGCTCATGCCATCACGCCCTGCGCTGATTTTCTGTTTTCTTTCAGGTTTCTAGCCAGCAAATCCATCGCCGCCATCCTAACCGCGACACCCATTTCAACCTGTGTCTGAATGACGCTGCGGTTAATGTCATCGGCGATTGTGCCATCAATTTCAACACCTCGGTTCATCGGGCCGGGGTGCATCACGATGGCGTCGGATTTTGCATGGGAAAGCTTCGTAAAATCAAGGCCATAGCGGTGAAAATACTCACGTTCAGATGGAATGAACCCACCATCCATCCGCTCTTTCTGAAGGCGCAGCATCATCACCACGTCCACGTCTTTCAGGCCTTCTTCCATATTGTCAAAGACCTCAACCCCGAACTCTGAAATGCCGCTTGGCATCAGGGTTGGCGGCCCGATCAACCGCACACGGTTTTCCATCTTGCCCAGTAGCATGATGTTGGATCGCGCAACGCGAGAATGGGAAATATCCCCACAAATTGCGATACTTAGCCGATGCAGGCGGCCCTTGGCGCGGCGGATTGTGAGCGCGTCCAGCAGTGCTTGGGTCGGGTGCTCGTGCCGCCCGTCTCCTGCGTTCAGCACCGCGCCATTGACCTTTTGCGCCAGCAAATCAACGGCCCCCGAATGCGGATGCCGCACCACCAACAAATCAGGGTGCATCGCATTCAGGGTCAACGCCGTATCAATCAGCGTTTCACCCTTTTTGATCGAACTGGCCTGCATCGCCATGTTCATCACGTCGGCACCCAGTTTCTTGCCCGCCAACTCAAAGCTCGCCTGCGTCCGGGTCGAGTTTTCAAAGAACATATTGATCTGCGTCAGCCCGGCAAGCACGTCCTTGTGGCTGCGGCCCGCGCGATTGTGGTCGGCATATTGATCAGCAAGATCAAGCAGTTCGGTGATTTCATCCGGGGCGAGGTGTTCGATACCAAGCAGGTGGCGGGCGCGAAAGGACATGGGCGGCCTCTTGTGATTTCCCCGCCTTATAAGAGAGCCCGCAAAGCGCGGCAATGGCGCGTCCTGCGGCGGTTTTGCAAGGGGCTGCCATTTGCCTCAGAGGCTGGGTAAGTTGGCGCATGGAATCGGCAAATACATATTGGGCAGACCGTGCCTTGCTGGAATGGTACATCGATCTGGGCGCTGATGAGGCGCTGGAAGAGACGCCAATTGACCGCTATGCCCTGAATGTTCCACTCGAAAAGCCCGTCCAACCCGTTGAAAAAAATCCGGAAATTTCGGCACCTGTGGTGCAGGCCGAACCCGACGCTGTGGCCGTCGCAACTGCCGCTGCCGAAGCCGCGCAAGACCTTGGGCAGTTGGCGCAAGTGATGCAGGACTTTGACCTTTGCGAACTCAAGCGCGGGGCCAAGTCCTTTGTCTTCTGCGATGGCCAACCCGGTGCGCGGGTCATGGTCGTAGGCGAGGCACCGGGCCGTCAGGAAGACATCGCGGGCAAACCCTTTGTTGGACAGGCCGGGCAATTGCTTGACAAGATGCTGGCCGCCATTGGGCTGGATCGCGCTGCCCAAAACCTCACCGATGCCGTCTACATCACCAACGTCATGCCCTGGCGGCCGCCGTCGAATGCAACGCCCAGCCCTGTGGAAATCGCGATGATGTTGCCGTTTTTGCAGCGCCACATCACGCTGGCGAACCCCGATGTGCTTGTTTTGATGGGAAATACGCCATGTCAGGCCCTTTTGGGCCGTGCCGGGATTACTCGTATCCGCGGCACTTGGGCAGAGGCCGTGGGCCGCCCCGCATTGCCCATGTTCCACCCCGCCTACCTGCTGCGCCAAACCGCCGCCAAGCGAGAGGCTTGGGCCGATCTGCTCACGCTCAAGGCGCGGCTAAAGGATGCCACATGACCCAAATTGATGAAGCCCGCCAATTTGTTGCTGTGCGGATTGCCGTTCTGACCGTCAGCGACACGCGCACGGCGGCCGATGACCGGTCAGGCGACGTGTTGGTGGATCGGTTGACCGGCGCGGGCCATTCCCTTGCGGCACGGCACATTCTGCCCGATGACCGGGATCAAATCGCAGAGCAATTGCGGCTCTGGTGTCAGGACCCTGACATTGACGTGGTGATCAGCACTGGCGGCACCGGCCTGACCGGACGTGATGTCACGGTTGAGGCGCATCGCGACGTCTACGAGAAAGAGATCGACGCCTTTGGCACGGTTTTCACCCATGTGAGCATGGCAAAAATCGGCACCAGTGCTGTACAAAGCCGTGCGACAGGTGGCGTCGCACATGGCACCTATCTGTTTGCGCTGCCCGGATCGCCTGGGGCCTGCAAGGACGCTTGGGATGAGATTTTGGGCAAACAGCTCGATTTTCGGCACCGGCCCTGCAATTTCGTCGAAATCATGCCGCGACTGGACGAACACTTGCGACGGAAATGACGTGTCATCACGTTTGATCCTTGGGCTGCTGGTCAGCGGTCCATAATGCGCTACCGTTTAGGGCGGACGAAAAAGGTGGTTCGGCATGCGATTTCTACGGCGATCATTGATTGGGATCTTTCTTTTGGCAGTCACGCTGGGCCTGATGGCGCTCGCGGCGAACACCGTGCGCGGCGCGGTCGAGGCGCGGATGAACGCAGAGCCACGCAGTTTTCCGCAGCGCGAACGGGTCTTTGCAGTCAACGTCGTAACATTGACCCCACAAACCTTGACGCCCGAATTGACGGTTTTTGGTGAGTTGCGCAGCACCCGGACGCTGGATTTGCGAATGCCTGTAGGCGGTACGGTACTGCAGGCGGCAGACAGCTTTGTGGAAGGCGGCGATGTGGCGCAGGGCGATTTGCTAATCTCGATTGACCCGACAACAGCCAAGGCCGCACGGGACCGCACCGCGGCGGATTTGCAGGACGCCGAGGCCGAGCTGCGCGATGCAGAACGTGGCTTGCTGTTGGCGCAAGATGAACAGCAAGCCGCAGAAGAGCAGGCAGCGCTGCGCAAGACGGCCCTGACCCGTGCGCGTGATCTGCAATCCCGCGGCGTCGGCACCGCGGCGGCGGTCGAGACCGCCGAACTTGCGGCCTCTTCAGCCGATGCCGCGGTTCTGGCGCGACGACAATCGCTTGCCAGCGCCGAAGCGCGCGTTGACCAGTCAACCACGCGTCTGGCCCGCGTGCGTATTGATTTGGCTGAGGCGGAGCGCACGTTGAATGACACAGAAATGTTCGCCGTTTTCGACGGCATGTTGTCAGAGGTGGCCGTGGCCCTTGGTGGCCGTGTTACGGCCAATGAACGCGTGGCGACCTTGGTTGATCCTGACCAACTCGAGGTCGCATTCCGGGTCTCCACCTCGCAATATGCGCGGCTTTTGCAGGATGGCCGCTTGCCGAACCTGCCAGTGTCGGTCCGTCTGGATGTCTCTGGCGTTGATCTGGTGGCCGAGGGGCGGATCAGTCGCGAAGGCGCAGCCGTCGCCAGTGGGCAGACCGGGCGACTGATCTTTGCCCAGCTTGACGCGGCCCCCGGCTTTCGCCCCGGTGATTTTGTGACCGTCAGCGTGGCCGAACCGCCGTTGGACAATGTCGCCCTTGTGCCCGCGACCGCCGTGGCGGCGGATGAAACCGTTCTGGTGGTGTCGGACGACAACAGGCTTGAAAGCCGCGAGGTCACACTGCTGCGGCGGCAAAAGGATGATGTGATTATCCGGGTTGGTCCGCTTGCCGGGCAACAGATCGTGGCCGAACGCTCGCCACTTTTGGGTGCCGGGATCGGCGTGCGCCCGATTGATCCTGATGCGGCGAATGCGCCACCTGCCGAACCGGAAACCGTGGCGCTTGATGCAGAACGACGCGCCAAACTGGTGGCCTTTGTCGAAGAAAGCCGCATGCCCGCAGAGGCCAAGGCACGGGTGATGGCGCAACTTGAGCAAGATGAAGTGCCGGCAGACGTCGTGAGCCGCCTTGAAAGCCGGATGGGCAGCTGATGGCATACCGTGAGGCGACATCAAGCAATCTGGGCAGCCTGCTGTCCTATTTCACGCGGCACAAGACCATCGCCAATCTGCTGCTCTTACTCATGCTTGCGGCGGGCATGATCGCCTTCCCCAACATGCGGGCGCAGTTCTTTCCCGATGTGGTGGTCGATGACGTCGATATCACCGTGCGGTGGGATGGCGCAGGCGCAGAGGCCGTTGATGAAGGTATTGTGCAAATTCTTGAGCCAGCGCTGCTGGCGGTCGACGGGGTCACCGCGTCCTTTGCCCGTGCGACTGAGGGGCGCGCATCCCTGACGCTGGAGTTTGAACCCGGAACGGAGATTGAGACGGCCACAGAAGACGTGCAATTCGTGCTCGACAGTACCACGAACCTGCCAAGCGACGCCGATGACCCTGAAATCCGGCGTGGTGGCTGGTCTGACCGGGTGACAGATGTCGTCATTTCCGGACCGGTGAGTGTCGATCAACTTGCACGCTTTGCTGACGAGCTGGTGGTCCGGCTTTTTGCAGCGGGCGTTACGCAGGCCAACGTCCGTGGCGTTGCTGCCCCATCGACCGTGATCGAAGTGCCGTCGCTGAACCTGATCAAGCATGACATCACCATGGCCATGATTGCCGACCGCATCGCGGAAGAGGCGGTGGGCGACCCTGCGGGCGATGCCGGGGCTTCGCGTGTCCGGACAGGTGTGGCCAAGCGCACGGCAGAGGATATCGCGGCCGTCGTGCTGCGCTCGAACCCTGACGGGTCAAGCCTGACGGTCGGCGATGTGGGCCGCGTTGTTGTCGAAGGTACGGACCGCAATCAGGCCTACTTTGTGGGCGATGACCCGGCTATTCAGGTGCGGGTCAACCGGTCATCCACCGGCGATGCAATCGGTCTTCAGGAACAGGTCGAAGAGGTTGCAGCAGAGATGTCGGCGACCCTGCCGCAGGGGGTCAAAATCCAACTAACCAATACGCTGGCCGAACAGATCACCGGACGTCTGAACATCCTGATGGACAACGGGTTGATGGGGCTTGGTCTGGTGCTGGGCCTGTTGTTCCTGTTCCTGAATGCCCGCACCGCGTTGTGGGTGGCGGCAGGTATCCCCGCGGCGATGCTTGCCGCGATTGCGCTGATGTATGTGTTCGGGATCACGATCAACATGATCTCTTTGTTCGCGCTGATCATCACGCTGGGGATCGTGGTGGACGACGCGATTGTTGTGGGTGAACACGCCGATTTCCGGGTCAGGCAATTGGGCGAAACACCCGTCGTGGCGGCAGAACGTGCAGCGGTGCGTATGTTTAGCCCGGTCTTTTCGGCCACATTGACCACCGTCATCGCCTTCTTTGGCCTCGTGATCATCGGGGGTCGGTTTGGTGACCTGATTGCAGATATACCGTTCACTGTGATCGTGGTGTTGGCCGCGTCACTGGTCGAGTGCTTTCTGATCTTGCCGCACCACCTGGCGCATTCGATCCAGCGCGGCAATGATCGTCCGTGGTACGACTGGCCGTCCTACATTGTGAACAAGGGCTTTGATTGGGTCCGGGACAAGCTGTTCCGCCCCTTCATGGCAGGTGTGATCTGGGCGCGATATCCGGTAGTGGCAGGCGCGCTTCTGATCCTTGCCAGCCAGATGGCCCTGTTCATTCGGGGTGACGTGCAGTGGCGGTTCTTCAACGCGCCGGAACAAGGGCAAGTCACGGGCAACTTTGCGATGCTGCCTGGTGCCACTCGCGACGACACCGTTGAGATGATGCGTGAAATGCAACGTGCTGCAACCGAACTCGGCGCGCAGTACGAAGAACGCTATGGTGCCAATCCCGTTGATTTCATGATCGCGCAGATCGGCGGCAACTCTGGCCGTGCGATTGCCGGATCTGACCAGAAAGACGCCGATCAACTGGGTTCGATTTCAATCACTTTGATCGACGCTGACAGCCGTCCCTATTCGAGTTTCCAATTTGTCGGTGAACTGCAAGAGACCGTCCGCCAACACCCGATGGCCGAAACCGTCAGTTTCCGGTCATGGGGCCGGGGGCCCGGTGGCGACAGTCTGGATATTCAGATGTTTGGTGCCGAACCAGAGCAGTTGAAGGCAGCAGCAGAGGCGCTCAAATCCGAGCTAGCGCAGTTTGGCGAGATCAGCGGTCTGGAGGACAGCCTTGCATATGACAAAGAGGAATTGCTGTTAGACCTCACGCCGCAAGGTCAGGCGCTGGGGCTCAATATCGACGGGCTGGGCCGGGTTTTGCGCAATCGGCTGGGCGGGATCGAGGCTGCGACTTATCCCGTTGGGCCACGATCTGCGGCGATCCGTGTGGAACTGCCACCCGGAGAGCTGTCGGCGGATTTCTTGGAACGCACCCTTATTCGCACCGATACCGGCGACTATGTGCCGCTTGGCGATGTGGTGACGGTCACCAGTCGCACCGGGTTCTCTGTTGTGCAGCGTGAAAATGGCATCCCGCTGATTTCTGTGACTGGCGACTTGGATGATGAAGACGCCGAACGCGCCAGCGACATTCAAAGCATCATCAATGAAACGATTCTGCCTGACATTCAGGAACGCTTTGGCGTGGACACACAGCTTTCAGGGCTGAGTGAGCAGGAAAGCCGGTTCCTGACCGACGCGCGCAACGGGCTGATCCTTGTGCTTTGCGGCATCTTCCTGTCGCTTGCCTGGATTTTCGGGTCTTGGACACGGCCTTTGGTCGTGATGGCGATCATTCCATTTGGCCTAATCGGTACGATTTATGGCCATAACCTGTGGGGCATCCCGATGAGCATGTTCACCGTGGTGGGCCTGATCGGGATGACCGGAATTGTGATCAACGACAGCATCGTCCTGGTCACAACAATCGACGAATACGCCAAGGAACGTGGGTTGGTACCTGCGATTATTGACGGGGCGTCGGACAGATTGCGCCCGGTCCTGCTGACCACGTTGACCACGGTCCTTGGGCTGTCGCCACTGCTGTACGAAGGGTCCAATCAGGCAGAGTTCCTGAAACCGACTGTGGTGACCTTGGTCTTCGGTTTGGCCTTTGGGATGTTGTTGGTGCTGCTGATCGTGCCGTCACTGATGGCGATGCAGGCAGATGTCGCCAAACAGGTCAGATCGGCCCGCCGCGCACTGCGCGGCCGGCGTCCGGCCATGTACTTGCCGGCCATGATGGGCGCGGTCTTGGCCGTGGGTCTTTTTGGCGTCACCGTCGGCCCCGTTCTGTGGACGGGTGCGGCTTGGGCGGCAGCTGCAGACCTCGTCCCGCTGCTGCATGGCGGGCTTGGACCCGCATTTGGGGTATTTGTCGCAGGGTTGGGGGCTGTGCTGACGGGTCTTTATCTGGTCACCGCCATCGGCTTTGGATTGCGCCGCGCACGTTAGCCTGCGGCGCAGCCTTGAATATCAACTGCGTGGTCTGATCCCAGCACGGTGATCCGCACGGCAGAGCGATCAAGCGCAAAGCCATTACCGGTCATATGAACCATGTCCACCGTGGCCGTCAGTTCCGCACCTGCGCGGGCCACGTCAGGCTCTGACACCCAGATTTGCGGATCGCCTGCCTCGACCACCACATGTTCGGTCGCCCCTGCTTGCGGCATCGTCACGCGCGCGGTGAGTGTCAGGCCGTCCGCCGTTGGTTGCACAGCGCAGGTCGCGTTGGTCACCGAAGCCTCTGCGGCCGTCATCGGGCGATTCACCAGCGCCGCCACGATCTGCGGATCACGCTTGCCGACATCTGGCAAGGCCAGTTCAAAGGGCAGGCGAACCGGCACACAAATCTCTTCGCAGACGCCAATGTCCATCACACCGGACAGGCCAATTGGGCCACTGGTGTCAGGCGTCAGTTCAATCGGCACGACCACACCGTCGGCATAACCGACCGAGCGCATGCCACCTTGATCAAAGACATCCGGGACGGGCCACAAAAACCGCGCACTCTCGATGTTGTCAGAGCCCGAAAAATCAATCTGCGGCGGGATACCCGCATCACCCGGAGCACGCCAATAGGTTTTCCATCCCGGGGCAAGTGTGATCTTGAGCCCCGCCATATGCGTGCCATCCGCCGAGCGCCAACCAGGCAGAACCTCAAGCTGGGCAATCTGGTCAAATCCTTGGGCGGCAAGGGGCGTCGCCAAAAGGCAAAGGGCGGTGGCAAAGTGTTTCATCCCTTTTCCATCGGATATTCGCGCTGCAATGGGAAATCACGAATGGGCGATATTCTGTCATCAGATGCCCTTGCGCCTGCGGGTCTTGCCCCCCATCATCGCGATATGGAAACCACTGAAAGCAACCTGTGTGGCAAGCTCTTGATCGCCATGCCCGACATGGGCGATCCGCGTTTTGCCCATAGCGTTATCTATATGTGCGCCCATTCCGATGACGGGGCGATGGGGCTGATCGTCAACAAGCCGCAGACCGAGATCAGGTTTGCCGCACTGCTGGAGCAGTTGGATATCGACCGGGCGCCGCAGGCCCGCGACATCCGGGTGCATTTTGGCGGTCCGGTCGAAATGGCACGTGGTTTTGTGCTGCACACGCTGGATTACCGGTCCGAGACCGGGACACTGGATGTTGATGATGACATCGGCATGACTGCCACGCTGGATGTGCTCGAAGACCTCGCACGTGGAAAGGGGCCGGAAACTTCAATGCTGGCGCTGGGCTATGCAGGTTGGGGACCGGGGCAACTGGAAGACGAAATCGCGCAAAACGGCTGGTTGTCGTGTGACGCCCGGCAAGACATCGTGTTTGGCCGCGCGAACGAACATAAGTGGACAGCGGCGCTGAAGGTGCTGGGCATTGATCCGGTGCTTTTGTCACCCACCGCTGGTCACGCGTAATCTACGGGTTTCACCCGAAACCTCCACGATGTAGCTTTGGACAAAATCCGCGGGGGCGTACATGACCGATTTTCTGCTTTTGGCATTCATTTTCCTGTGTGCAGGCGTGGTGGCTGTGCCGATTGCAACCCGCCTCGGGCTTGGATCGGTCCTTGGGTATCTGATCGCGGGCATCGTGATCAGTCCGGTTCTGGCGCTTCTGAACGTGGATGTCCTGTCGATCCAGCACTTCGCAGAGTTCGGCGTAGTGATGATGCTGTTCCTTGTTGGTCTGGAACTTGAACCCAAGGTGCTTTGGGACATGCGCGCGCGGCTTTTGGGCCTTGGCGGCGGGCAGGTGCTGATTACCATGTTTGCGGTTGCGGGGATCGCCATGATGTTCGGCCAACCCTGGAGCTTTGCGCTCGCGATCGGCATGGTCTTTGCCCTGTCATCGACCGCGATTGTCCTGCAAACGTTGAACGAAAAGGGCCTGATGAAGTCCGACGGCGGGCAGTCGGCCTTTTCGGTTCTGCTGACCCAGGACATTGCCGTGATCCCGATGCTGGCGCTTTTGCCGCTGCTTGCAATGCCCGATTTGATGGATATTGGCGCAGATACAGCGCATGCCGCAGATGTTGGACACGCGGTTGAGGCGACAGAGGATAGCCACGGCGTGGAAGATCATGGTGATGATCACGGTGATGCAGCCCACGGCGACGGTCATGGATCAGGCATGAGCCTTGTCGCCGGTCTCAACGGTTGGCAGACCACATTGGTGACCATCGCTGCGGTGGCTTTTGTTGTCTTCGCGGGTAACTCGCTCACACGCCCGATCTTTCGCTTTATTGCAGGCGCGGGCCTTCGAGAGCTGTTTACCGCAGCGGCCCTGATGATGGTTGTGGGGATCGCGCTTTTGATGTCGCTGGTGGGGGTCTCGGCGGCACTTGGGACGTTCATTGCGGGTGTGGTGCTGGCCAACAGCGAATACCGGCATGAGTTGGAAAGCGATATTGATCCTTTCCGAGGGCTGCTGTTGGGTGTCTTCTTCATGAGCGTAGGTGCGGGCATCGATTTTGCACTGCTCTTTGCCAACCTTGGCACGATCTTGGGTCTGACGCTGGGTCTGATGGCTTTGAAAGCCGTTGTCTTGTTGGGTTTGGCCTTTGTGTTCAAAATCGAAGGGGCGGACAAATGGCTGTTTGCGCTTGGGCTGGCGCAGGCCGGTGAATTTGGCTTTGTACTGCTGTCGTCGATGACGGCAGGGGACATCCTGCCCGACGCCATTGCGGATCAATTGTTGCTGGTCGTGGCACTGTCGATGCTGCTGACGCCCGCGTTGTTCATCCTTTATGACCGCGTGATTGCACCTCGCTTTTCCGAGGCGCAGGAACGCGAGGCCGATGAAATTGATGAGCAAGGTCAGGTGATCATCGCCGGTCACGGACGGGTCGGCGGCATTGTCGCGCGGATGACCCGTGCGGCGGGGTTCAAGACCACGGTTGTGGATTACTCGGCGGCACAGCTGGACATGCTACGAGCCTTTGGCATTCGTGCTTATTTCGGTGATGCAACCCGCCCGGACCTGCTGGAGGCAGCAGGCATCAAAGAGGCGAAACTGTTCGTCATTGCGATTGATGACCGGGATCGCACGACAGAGTTGGTGCATTACGTGCACACCAATTATCCCGACGTCCACATCATCGCGCGGGCACGCGACCGCCACCACGTTTATGAACTTTGGTCGGCCGGCTGTCGCGACATCATTCGCGAGACTTTTGACAGCTCAATCAGGATGGGGCGTTCGGCCTATGAAGCACTGGGGATTTCGCATGAGGACGCGGAAAAGATGGCTGAAGGTATTCGTGCAGATGATGCCACAGGCATGATTCTGATGGCGGAAACCTTCGATGCCGATATCCCCGCAACCGAGAATGAGCCTTATATGGCCGCCGCGCGCATTCTGATCGACGAGCAAGAGGCGATGTATAAGGAAGGCCCCGAATCCTTTGGCAAGTTGCGCGAACGGATGCTCAAACACGGTCAGGACGCGGATGCACGCGTGGCAGAGGTGCGCGCGCAACGCGAGGCTGAAGCGGCTGCAAAAGCCGCAAAGGCGACTAAGGCCTAGTTTTATGTTCGCTTTGATTTCAGCAAGGCGATCAGCGTCAAGAGCGCGATGATCACCGTATCGATGCCGGGTGCGGTGAATTGCGCCTGTGGCGCGCCTACGGGCAAGTCAGAAGAGGCACTGACTTGCACCTCGCGCAGGGCGTTGGTGACCTGCGGCGGGGCCAGCGACAATTCTGAAAAATCCTTTTCGGTCTTTGCCTTGGCCTGCCAATTGTCCATCGCCTGTGCGATGGCCTCCATGATCTTTTGCTCAGCTGGGCCGCCCGCATAAAGATCACGGTTCAATGCCGACAGGCTGGCCGCAGCGCGGAGCAGTTCGCGCATAAGGGCCGCAACATTGTTTTCTTGACTGTTCAGGCGCTGTTTGGCCGCAAAGGCCCCAGCACCGAACCGATTGTGCTGATGCACCATGTGATTGAAATGGCTCTGCGATTTCAGGTTCCGCTGGATCGTCTTGACGGTCTGTTCCCAGCCATCGATCTTGCGTTGCAGCGCCACAAAGGCCGCGTCACCGGGTTTCGGCCGGTCGCCGGGCAAGGCAAGGCGCGCCGCCTCGATCTGGCTGGCAAGTGTGGTGATGCTGAAAAGTTTGTTCTGAAAGCTCATTTTGGTCCAGGTCCCTGACGATTTGGACCCAGATTACCCGTCAGTCTTGTCAGTGCAATGACATCACTGTGTCAGCGAAGCGGTCATCGCATTCAGGATCGCTTTGGCGCTGTCGCTGGCCCAATCCGCGTCACCTTGCAATCGGGCAACCTCGTTGCCGTCGGGGTCAAGGATCAGCGTAACCGGCAAGCCCAGAACACCCAAGGAACGGGCAAGGTTCTGGCGCTCGTCAGTATGTTTGGGCAGATTTTCAACGCCGATTTCGTCAAAGAAGGCATCAATGCCAGGGCGCGGGTTGCGACCCGTGGCGACGGTCACCACTTCCAGCGTCTCGCCACCCAATTCCGCTTGCAGCGCTTCGAGGTGCGGCATTTCCTTGCGGCAGGGTGCGCACCATGTGGCCCAGAAGTTCAGCACAACATATTTGCCCTGATAGGCGGCCAGTGTCATGTCGGACCCGTCTTCGGCCAGAAACGTCACCTCGGACCCCGGCATGGGTTCACTGTGAAACGCCAATTTGCGCATGTCGCCTTCGCGCAGCGCCTCAAGTGCTGCGGTGTCGGCAAGGGCAGTGTTTGCCACCAGACACAGGGCTGTATAAAGCAGGGCTGACTTTAGATTGCGCAAGGGACGTCCTTTCATGACCAAGGCTGCGAATACGATGTGGGGTGGGCGGTTTGCTGCCGGACCGGACGCGATTATGGAGGCGATTAATGCCTCAATCGGGTTCGACCAGCGACTTGCCGCGCAGGACATCGCAGGATCGCGCGCCCATGCCGCCATGTTGGCGGCCACGGGCATCATCTCAGCTACAGATGAACAGGCGATTGGGGAAGGGCTGCTCACCATTTTGTCAGAGATTGAAAAAGGTGACTTTGCGTTCAGCGCGGCCCTTGAAGACATCCACATGAATGTAGAGGCACGGTTGCGCGAACTGATTGGCGAACCCGCCGGTCGGCTGCATACCGCGCGGTCGCGCAACGATCAGGTGGCCGTCGATTTCCGGCTTTGGGTGCGGGATCAGTGCGATGCGGCTGACGCAGCCCTTTTGGCCTTGCAAACAGCGCTCCTTGGGCAGGCAGAGGCGGGGGCCGACTGGGTTATGCCGGGGTTCACCCATTTGCAGGTGGCGCAACCGGTGACCTGGGGCCATCACATGCTGGCCTATGTCGAAATGCTGGGCCGGGATCGATCGCGGTTTGCGGATGCGCGGGCGCGGATGAATGTGTCACCCTTGGGGGCCGCGGCTTTGGCGGGCACGTCCTTTCCGATTGATCGTGAGATGACTGCCAAGGCGCTGGGCTTTGACGGGCCGATGCCCAATTCGCTGGATGCCACCAGTGACAGGGATTTCGCGCTGGAATTCCTGAGCAGTGCCACGATTTGTGCGATGCACCTGAGCCGTCTGGCCGAAGAGTTGGTGATCTGGTCCAGCGCACAGTTCCGATTTGTGAAGATGTCCGACAAGTGGTCGACCGGGTCGAGCATCATGCCGCAAAAGCGCAACCCTGACGCGGCAGAGCTGATCCGCGCCAAGATCGGGCGGATTTTCGGGGCCAACGTGGCACTGATGACAGTGATGAAAGGGCTGCCGCTGACCTATTCCAAGGACATGCAGGAAGATAAGGAACAGGTCTTTGATGCCGCCGACAACCTGATGCTGGCACTGGCGGCGATGGCGGGCATGGTGGCGGACATGACCGCCAATCGCGAAAGCCTGCGCGCTGCGGCTGCAACCGGTTTTTCCACCGCGACCGATCTGGCCGACTGGCTTGTACGTGAACTTGGGCTACCTTTCCGAGACGCGCACCATGTGACGGGTTCGCTGGTCGCACTTGCAGAGTCTAAGGGGGAGGATTTGCCCGATTTGACCCTTTCGGAGATGCAGGGCGTCCATCAGGGTATCACAAGGGATGTCTTTGACGTGTTGGGGGTCGAGAACTCTGTCGCGTCGCGGACAAGTTTTGGTGGCACAGCGCCTGTGCGTGTGCGCGAACAGGTCGCCGCATGGAAGGAACGATTGGCATGAAGAAGATCTTGGTCGTGTTTGTGTTTGGTTTTGTTGCGGGTTGTGGTGCCGAAGGTGATCCGCTGCGCCGGACCGCCGGTTTGGGGATCGGAATCGGGCCCGGTGGGGTCAAAATCCGGCCCAATGTCGGCGTGACCGATGGAACCAGCAAGGTTGGTGTTGGCGCTGGCGGTGTTACAGCTGGCACGCGTGCGGGGCCTGTCAGTGTAGGCGGTAGCCTGTGATGTCGCCTTTGCGGTGGGTCTGGCTGGCGCTTGCCATCTGGGGTGCGATCCATCCGATGTATTATTTCGTCCAGTGGTTTCTGGAAAACGGCTGGTCGATCATGGCGATGGTCGATGCCTGGCATCTGAACGCCGCGACAAGCGGGCTGGTGTGGGATCTGACCATCGCAGCCGTCACGCTGACGATCTGGATCATCGCAGAGGTTGCGGTGCGTCGGAATTGGCTTGCGCTGATCGCGATCCCTGCGACGTTTTGCATTGGGGTCAGCTGCGGGCTGCCGCTTTATCTTTTTTTACGCGCCAAGCCGGTTACGTGACGGTCGGGCGCCGCTGTTGCCAGCAAAGCTGTCAATGCGCCCCGCCCACCGTCCCGGATGATGCCTCCGGCAGGGATATTTTTAGCCAGAAGTAGGGTTGGGCTTTGCGCGTGATCTGATATGTCGGCACGGGTGTTTCCAAGAGGTCTGGCATGGATCATTTTCTTTATCGTGACGGGGCCTTGTGGGCCGAGGACGTGCCGATCACTGATATCGCCGCAAGTGTCGGCACGCCGTTCTACGTCTATTCGGCGGCCACGTTGCTGCGGCACTTCAAACTGTTTGATGACGCGCTGGACGGCATGCCGCATCTGGTGTGCTTTGCGATGAAGTCTTGTTCGAACCTTGCCGTGCTCAAGCTCTTGGGCGACGCGGGTGCGGGCATGGATGTGGTGTCGGGTGGTGAGTACCTGCGCGCCAAGGCGGCGGGTGTGTCTGGCGACAGGATCGTGTTCTCTGGCGTTGGCAAGACCGCGGCAGAGATGAAAATCGCACTTGAAGGGGGCATTCGGCAGTTCAACGTCGAAAGTGAACCAGAGATGGAAGTGCTGTCTGCTGTGGCGACCAAGCTGGGCAGAACCGCACCGATCACCATTCGGGTAAATCCAGACGTTGACGCCAAGACACATGCCAAGATCGCCACCGGCAAATCAGAGAACAAGTTTGGCATCCCGATTGCCCGCGCCCGCGAAGTCTATGCGACGGCCGCAAAACTGCCGGGGCTGAAGGTCATTGGTATTGACGTGCACATCGGGTCGCAATTGACCGATTTGGCCCCGTTTGAAGCAGCGTATCAGAAGGTTGCAGAGCTGACGGAAGAGTTGCGTGCCGATGGACATGAGATCAGTCGCCTTGATCTGGGTGGCGGGCTGGGCATCCCCTACACCCGCTCGAATGAGGCGCCGCCTTTGCCCACCGACTATGGCGCGCTGATCAAGCGGACCGTGGGCCATCTGGGCTGTGAGGTTGAGATTGAGCCCGGTCGCCTGATTTCGGGCAATGCGGGGCTGATGGTGTCGGACGTCATTTATGTCAAAGACGGGGCTGACCGGCAATTCTTGATCATTGATGCGGCGATGAACGATCTGATCCGTCCGGCGATGTACGAGGCGCACCATGACATCGTTCCGGTCATCGAACCTGCACCGGGTGCCGAACAGGTGCCTTACGATATTGTCGGACCGATCTGCGAAAGCGGCGACACATTTGCCAAGGGCCGGATGATGCCGCGGCTGGTGACCGGCGATCTGGTCGCGTTCCGATCTGCGGGGGCTTATGGTGCTGTGATGTCCAGCGAGTACAATTCGCGCCCGATGATCCCCGAGGTTTTGGTGCAAGGCGATCAATTTGCGGTTATCCGCCCACGTCCGACCTTTGACGAAATGCTTTCGCGCGATACCATACCTGAGTGGCTGTAGCCGCTTGACATGATGGGAGAGGTCCACTGACCCCACCGCCACCGTATCGCCACCTGAAATGGCCTGTGGCCCTGACCCGCATCGGGATGGGGGCAGAGGCTTTGGTGCGCGCATTCTGGCCGCTTTGGACCGTGGCGTTTATCATCACGGCTCCGCTGTTCTTTGGTTGGCAGGATCAGGTCGGGGTGGAGGTGTTCTGGGCCTTTGCCATCGGGTCGTTTCTAGCGCTTTTGACCGCTTTGATCTGGGGCGTGCGCCGCTTTCGCTGGCCGCGCCGCGATGACGCGGTGGCGCGTGTGGATGCGCAGATGCCCGGCCGCCCGATTGCCGCGGTCGCAGATCAACAGGCTATCGGATCAGGCGATCCCGCGTCAGAAGCCGTTTGGCGCGCGCATCTGGAACGGATGCGGGAACGTACCTTGCAAGCGCAAGCCGTGTCGCCCGATTTGCGCGTTTCAAAGGCTGATCCTTACGGGTTGCGCTTTGTGGCGCTGTTGTTTTTTATCTGCGCCGTTCTGTTCGGTTCGCTTTTGCGGGTCACATCCGTGGCCGACATCGCCACCGGCAGCGAGCAAACACTTGCAACCGGTCCGGTTTGGGAAGGTTGGGTGACCCCGCCGGCCTACACCGGCAAACCGACGCTGTACCTGAATGACATCCCACCGGGGCCATTGCGCGTGCCCGATGGGTCAGAAATCACGCTGCGCCTTTACGGCGAAGTGGGCGCCTTGACGGTGGCTGAAACAGTGTCTGGCCGGGTCAGCGAAATCGGTGCCGCGTCTGACGCACAGCAGACATTTGTGGCGACCACCTCTGGCGTTCTGACGATTGATGGCGAAAACGGCGCGTCGTGGGACGTCACCTTGGTCGAAGATATCTTGCCATTGGTCGAGCTGACCGGCGGCGTGGAATCAGACGCGATGGGCGAGATGAGCCAGCCGTTTCTGGCTATGGACGACTATGGCGTCGAAAGCGGCACAGCTGAAATCGCGCTTGATCTGGTCAATGTCGATCGCAGGCACGGGCTGACGATTGACCCCGACCCCATTGAGCCACTGTTGCTTGATTTGCCGATGCCGTTCACCGGCGACCGGACCGAGTTCGAGGAATTCCTGATCGAAAACTTGTCCGAACATCCGTTGGCGAACCTGCCGGTGACATTGACGCTGGATGTAACGGACGCAGCAGGACAGGTCGGTCAAGCAGAACCGGAACAAATGGTGCTGCCTGGACGGCGTTTCTTTCAGCCGGTTGCCAAGGCCGTCATTGAGCAACGCCGCGATCTGATGTGGTCCAAGGCCAATGCGCCGCGTGTGGCGCAGATCCTGCGTGCGGTGTCGCATCGTCCCAATGATCTGTTCACCAATGAGACGACATATTTGCGCACCCGCGCGATTATTCGCCAGCTTGAGACATTTGATCAGTTTGGCCTGACCGACACCGGACAGGACGAGATCGTGCAGGCCCTGTGGGACCTCGCAATCCAGCTCGAAGACGGCACCCTCGCGGATGCCCGCGAACGTCTGCGCCGCGCGCAGGAACGTCTGGAAGAGGCGATGCGTAACGGGGCCAGCGACGAGGAAATTGCCGAACTGATGCAGGAACTGCGCGACGCTACCAACGACTACATGCAGATGCTGGCCGATCAGATGGACCCCAACGAAGACGGGACCGATCAGGCTGACAGCGGTGGCGAGACAATGGAATTCACGCAAGACGAGCTTCAGGCGCTGATGGACCGCATTCAAGAGCTGATGGAAGAAGGCCGGATGGCCGAAGCACAGGAATTGATGGAGCAACTCAACCAACTGTTGGAAAACATGCGCATCACGCAAGGCGAAGGTGGGCAAGGCGGCCCGCGCACGCCCGGTCAGCAATCCATGCAGGACTTGGCTGACACACTGCGCGATCAAGAAGACCTGTCAGACGACGCCTTTCGCGATTTGCAGGAGCAAGGTCGCGAACAAGGTCAACAGGGCCAGCAAGGGCAGCAGGGCCAGCAAGGACAGCAGCAAGGCCAACAAGGTCAAGGTCAGCAAGGCCAACAACAGGGCGGTCAGCAAGGTCAGGGCAACGGCACAGGACAAGACGGTCAGCAGGGTCAGCAGGCCGACAATGGTCAGGGTGGCGAAGGCAGCGGCAATGCGCCCGATGGCCGGTCGCTGGCTGAACGCCAGCAAGCGCTGCGCGATGAACTTGCCCGTCAAAGGGGCAATTTGCCGACCCTTGATGGCGAAGCCGGAGAGATCGCGCGCGATTCGCTCGACCGGGCCGAAGGTGCGATGGAAGGCGCCGAAGACGCCCTGCGCGAAGGCGATTTGGCAGAAGCGATTGACCGTCAGGCCGAAGCGATGAATGCCTTGCGCAACGGAATGCGGTCATTGGGTGAGGCGCTGGCGCAGAACCAAAACGCTGAACCGGGCCAAGGCAATGCCGAAGGCGATGTGGCCGGTCGCCCGACACCCGGACAGCGAGACCCGCTGGGGCGCCAAATGGGAAATACCGGGCAATTCGGTACCGATGAGAATTTGCTGCAGGGCGAAGATGTTTATCGCCGCGCCGAAGAACTTTTGGGCGAAATTCGCCGCCGGTCCGCCGAACAAGACCGGCCAGAGGTTGAAAAGGACTATCTGAGGCGACTACTGGAGCGTTTCTAGGCCTCTGGCTCTGTGCCTTCGAGCATGGTCAGTAACGTCTGCATCTGCACGTCAAACCAAATTCGAAGTCTGTCGACCATCGCGACATAGGCATTTAGCGCGCTCTCAAGTGCCGGAACCGCGGCGCTGATCTGATCGGCAAAAGCGTAGATCGCCACCAAAATCCCGATCAGGATCAGCACGCTGAAAAATCCGAACCTGAAGCCGCGGCGTTCCTGCGCCTCTTCCTCTTCAGGCAGAGGCGGGGGCGCGTCACGTTCTGAATCTGACCGTAGCGTGGCATTGATGTCGTCGATATCCGGCAGCAATTCCCGGCGCGACCCGGCTACAGTCGCAGCCACAGCGGCAGAGACATCGGTTTCCGGCTCTTCGCCTTTCAGGCGCGCGATCCTTTCAGCGGATTCCGCCTTCTTTGCCTCTGTCATGGTGGGCATCTCGTCGATGCCTAGATCGCCCTGACTTTCCAGACCGCTTTGCGCCTCTGCGGCACGGCTCGCCTCTTCGCGGGCGGCTTCTTCCTGCAGGATCGCGGCGATGGAATCGTCCAGCGGCTGGCGCTTAACGGGGGCGTGCTGCGGGGCGGGCGACAGATCGTCCTCTTCCGTGGCGTTGTTGGGTTTCGGATCCTGCTCAGGCTCAGGCTCTTGTTCTGCCGAGACCCCGGACTCTTGATCAGGTTCCGGTGCAGGGGGGGCTGCGTTGGTTTCGTCGGCGTCTTCCGCTGCGATCAACTCTTCTTCGGCCGCAACTGACGCGCCGGGGCTCTCAAACCACGTGTGGCCACAATTGGAACACTGCACATCCCGACCCTGGGCCGGAATGACATCATCCGAAACCTCGTACTGTGCACCACAATTGGGGCAAATCAGTCGCATCTCACCTGTCCTCGCGGCCTGCCAACCGCCTCTTTCGCTCGGCATTGTTTTCCATTTGTTAACAATGTCCGCCCCGAACGCAAAGGATTTGCACACTCCGGGCCTGCGTTATGATTGTAACCTGTTGCAGATTTGGGCAAAACGGGCGGGCAATGGCGGGGAAATCAGTGTGATCGAGCTTGACGGAGTGGCCTATAGCTATGGCGGGGCAGAGCTTTTTGCGCAGCTGAACCTGTCGTTGGCGGCTGGATCGTTTCATTTTCTGACCGGCCCGTCAGGTGCCGGTAAAACTACCTTGCTGAAACTGTGTTACGGCGAATTGCTGGCAACCGCAGGCCAAGTACGCCTGTTTGGGGACGACGCCGCCGCCTTGCAACGCGATGGGGTTGCAATGATCCGGCGGCGGATCGGGGTGGTGCATCAGGATTGCCAATTTCTGGACCACTTGCCCGTCTCGGAAAACATCGCCCTCCCACTCAAGGTCGCAGGGCGCGAAAACGAGGCAGACGGCAATCTTGAAGATTTGATGACTTGGGTCGGGCTGCGTGCGCAGGCCAATCAGACTCCGCCGCAATTGTCGGGTGGCGAACGCCAGCGCGCTGCATTGGCCCGTGCGGTCATCATGTCACCTGATGTGATTATCGCCGATGAACCCACGGGCAATGTCGACTGGGAAATGTCGCAGCGCCTGCTGACGCTGCTGATCGAACTCAACAAGATGGGCAAGACCGTTTTGATTGCGACCCATGATCTGAACCTGATCCGCACGGCTAAAAATCAAGTAAGCGCGCGGGTCCTGCGCCTGCGGGACGGGAAGCTGCAGTTGGCGGGAGCAGAGCTATGAAGCTGCATCCGCGCCGCGTTTTGGACATTGTCATGGGTGACCCAAAAGCAGATCGGGCCGTGCCGCCGTCTGGCTTTACCGCGCGACTGACCTTGTTCACAGCAGCCGCCATGGCCTTTCTGGCTGTTTTTGCGCTGGCGCTGTCAATGGCGACGGGGCGGCTGGCAGATCGCTGGTCAGAAGAACTTGCGCGGACCTCGACCCTACGAATTTCGGCCCCAGCGGACCAGGCTGCAGCGCAGGTTCGGGCAGCCATCGCCCTTTTGGAGACGACGCCGGGTGTTGCCGCCGCGCGCGCCCTGACAGCGGAAGAACAGCGCAATCTGTTGGAGCCTTGGTTCGGACCTGATCTGCCGATAGAGGCGCTACCGATCCCACAACTTGTTGAGATTATTGAAGAAGGACGTGGATACGATGCAACGGGCCTGCGGGCGCGGTTGCAAGCAGAGGTGCCCGGCGCCGTATTGGACGATCATACCCGCTGGCGCGAACCGCTGGTCGCCGCCGCAGGTCGCCTCCGGTCGTTGGGCTGGTTTGCCATCTTGCTGATCGGTGCCGCAACGGCTGCGATGATCACACTGGCCGCGCAATCCGCACTTGCTGCAAACGCGCAGGTGATCAGGGTCATGCGGCTGGTCGGTGCCGAGGATTCTTACATCGCGCGGGCATTTGTGAGGCGCTTCACCAGCCGGGCATTTTTGGGTGCATTGGCAGGCACGATCGTCGGCATGGTCGCTGTTGCCATTCTACCGGACGCCGATGACGTGGGCGGGTTCCTGACCGACGTCGGTTTTCGCGGCTTTGGCTGGTTCTGGCCGCTTTGCCTGCCGCCACTTGCAGCAATTGTCGCCTTTTTTGCAACCCGCGCCGCAGCGCTGCGCACATTGAAAGAGCAATCATGATGTATGCGATCCAATGGCTGCGTTCCCTTGCCTTTAACGCGATGATGTATGTGATGATGCTGGTTTACGGGGTGCTTTATCTGCCTTGGGCCATCATCTCGGCTGATGGGGCGGTGGCCGCTTGTCAGCAATATTGCCGCACCGTGCGTTGGCTTGCGTCCTGGATGATTGGGCTGAAAACCGAGGTGCGCGGCGTCCCGCCTGAGGGCGAAGTGATGATCGCTGCCAAGCACCAGTCCTTTCTGGACGTGATTGTGATTTACGGGTCCGTGCCACGCGGCAAATTCATTATGAAGAGCATATTGAAATATGCACCCATTCTGGGTTGGTTCGGGCTGCGCATCGGTTGTGTGCCGGTGGACCGTGGCAAGCGCGGGGCGGCGATCAAACGCATGCTATCAGACGTCAGCGCAGGCAAGGTGCGGGGCGGCCAGTTGATTATCTATCCGCAAGGCACCCGTGTCGGGCCCGGTGTCAAAGCCCCCTACAAGGTCGGCACAGCGGCCCTTTATGGGCAATTGGATCAGCCCTGCGTGCCAGTTGCGACAAACATCGGTGTGTTCTGGCCCAAGCGGGGGGTCTATCGCAAGCCGGGCAATGCGGTTGTCGAATTCCTGACACCAATTGAACCGGGACTAGAGAGTGCGGACTTCATGAATCGGCTGGAGAACGACATCGAAGGCCATTCAAACCGTCTGAACGCCGAAGCAGGGTTTCAGGTATGACCGGGAAAATCACCGATATCGAAGCACTTGAGGCGCTTTACGGCACACCGGGCAAGGCCTCGATCATTAAGGTGACAGACCATCTGACGCCTGCCTATCGCGCATGGATCATGCGCAGCCGGTTCTGCGTCTTGTCGACCATTGGGCCCGGCGGCACGGACGGCAGCCCGCGTGGCGACGATGGGCCAGTTGTGACGGAGATGGACCCCAAAACGCTGCTGATGCCCGATTGGCGTGGCAATAACCGTATGGATACATTGCGTAACATCGTCGAAGACGGGCGGATCAGTGCGATGTTCATGGTGCCGGGATCGCGCAATGTGATGCGCATCAATGGCCGGGCAGAGGTGTCTGTTGCACCCGATCTGATCGCGCGTTTCAGCGACAAAGGCCGCGCGCCGCGTTCCGTGATCGTGATCCATATCGCAGAGGTTTACAGCCAGTGCGCGCGGGCGGTGATGCGTTCGGGGTTGTGGACAGATGGCGATCAAAGCGAAGGCCTGCCAACCGTTGGCGACATGCTGGCCGAAATTGAGGCCGGATTTGATGGTGCCGCCTATGACACGGAATGGCCGGACCGCGCGGCCAAAACCATGTGGTGACTAAGCCGCGAGGCCGGTGGACCCCAGCGCCATATATTTTTTGCGACGGTCAGCGCGGACCTCTTCGGCACTTTTTGATGACAGTTCCGACAGCATCGCCTCGATCGCGGCCCCGACGTTCTTGATCGCGGTGTCACGATCGCGGTGCGCGCCGCCCATGGGTTCTGGAATAATCCGGTCGCAAACCCCCAATTCGTTCAGATCCTTGGCAGTCAGGCGCAGCGCCTCTGCCGCCTCGCGCATTTTTTCGGCGTCTTTCCAAAGGATTGAGGCGCAGCCTTCGGGGCTGATGACCGAATAGATCGAATGGTCCAACATCGCGACGCGATTGGCCGTGGCAAAGGCCACAGCGCCACCAGAGCCACCTTCGCCGATCACCACAGAAATCAGCGGCACGCCCAGTTCCAGGCATTTTTCGGTTGAGCGGGCGATGGCCTCTGACTGACCGCGTTCTTCTGCACCTTTGCCGGGGTAGGCGCCGGGTGTGTCGACCAGAGTGATCACTGGTAGGCCAAAACGATCGGCGAGGCCCATCAGGCGAATTGCTTTGCGGTAACCTTCGGGCCGGGCCATGCCGAAATTGCGTTCGATCCGGGACTTGGTGTCGTTACCCTTTTCATGGCCAATCACCATCACCGGTTGCCCGTTCAAGCGGGCGAAACCACCCATGACGGCATGGTCATCGGCAAAGTTACGATCCCCGGCAAGCGGCGTATATTCGGTAAACAAAGCGTTAATATAGTCTTGGCAATGCGGGCGGTTCGGATGCCGCGCGACCTGACATTTCCGCCAGGGTGTTAACCCCTCATAAAGAGATTTCAGCAGGTCCTCGGCCTTGCGATCAAGGGCTGCGGCCTCTTTTTCGACGTCCATCTCATCATTCTCGCGGGCTAACGCGCGCAATTCTTCTGCCTTGCCTTCAATTTCGGCCAAAGGTTTTTCGAAATCGAGATATTGCGTCATCAAACGGCCCCTGCTGCGATCTTTGCCCGATATAATGGGCCGCAGGGACAATTTGCAATGTCGGAGGGAGTTTAGCCGACAATCATTTCATATTGTTTAACGATCACTTCAGCTTGCTTGATCGAGGCGATATCGACGAGGCGACCTTTGTAGACTGTCGCCCCTTCGCCGTTTTTCTTGGCCTCTTCCATTGCAGCAAGGATTTCGCGCGCCTCTGTCACGGCCGCGTCTGACGGGGTAAAGACCTGATTTGCCAGTGCAATTTGCTTGGGATGGATCGCCCATTTGCCGACCATGCCCAATGTTGCACTGCGGCGAGATTGGGCGAGGTAGCCTTCATCATCGGAAAAGTCTCCGAACGGGCCATCAACCGGCAGCACGCCGTGGGTGCGGCAAGCGGCAACAATGGCAGTTTGCGCCCAATGCCAAGGGTCGCTGTAGTGGCGCGTATCCCCTTGCAACATATAGTAATTTTCCTGCGTCCCACCGATGCCGGTAGTCTGCATGCCCATGCTGGCGGCAAAGTCAGCGGCACCAAGGGACATCGCTTGCAAGCGGGGGGAGGCGGCGGCGATCTCTTCCACATGGGAAATGCCTGCAGCGCTTTCGATGATCACCTCAAATGCCACAGGTTTGCGGCGACCCTTGGCGGCTTCAATCGCGGTAACAAGCGCATCAACGGCATAGATGTCAGCAGCACACCCGACCTTTGGGATCATGATCTGGTCGAGCCGATCACTGGCCTGTTCCAGAAGGTCCACCACATCGCGGTACCAGAACGGCGTATCGAGCCCGTTGATCCGCACGCTTAAGTGTTTGGTATTCCAGTCAATATCATGGGTTGCCTGAATGACATTCGCGCGGGCGGTATCCTTGTCAGAGGGTGCGACGGAATCTTCGAGGTCGAGGTTAATCACATCCGCACTGGACCCCGCCATCTTTTCAAACAGCGCGGTGCGCGAGCCGGGGCCAAACAATTGGCAGCGGTTCGGGCGGGCTGGGGCTGCGGGTTGCAGGCGAAATGACATGATGCGGCCTTGTTTGATTATTTCGTATCTGTTGCCATTGGAGTTAGAATATTGCGCAATGCTGCGCAAGCATCATTTTGCGCACGCAGCATTCCGGGGGATGCACATTGTATGCGCATCCTATGCACAACCCATGCATATGAATGTCTTAAGAGTGGTTAGGGATAGTTAAGGCAGGGCGCCGGGGTGAACCCCGGCCTACCCAAACTTTCAGCGCTGGCGCCCTAGATCCCGGCGTCGATAATTGCGCGGGCGAGGATCGGCACGGTCTGCGCATTCAGCCCGGCGATGTTCATTCGGCTGTCTCCGACCATGTAGATCCCGTGGTCTGCGCGCAGCTTTTCAACCAGCTCTGGCGTGGTGCCAAGCTGGCTGAACATGCCGCGGTGATCGGCCAGAAAGTCGAACCGGTCGGAATTGGACAGGCGGCGCAATTCATCTGCCAACTGCTTGCGTAGGTCCAGCATCCCATTGCGGGTCTCTTCCAGCTCGGCCTCCCAATCGGCGCGCAGGGCGGGATCGTTCAGGATGGTGGTGACAACGCGCGCGCCGTGATCGGGCGGAAAGGAGTAGTTCTGCCGGTTCAGGAAGGCGAGGTTTTGTTGCGTCAGCGCCTGTTCGTCTGTGTTCTTGGCCACGGCCATCAGAATGCCGGTACGTTCGCGGTAGATTCCGAAGTTCTTGGAACAGGAGGCGGCGATCAGCACGTTGTCAAAGGCACCGGCCACGCGCCGCGTGGCGGCGGCATCATCGTCCAGCCCATCGCCAAAGCCCTGATAGGCAATGTCGACAAAGGGAATAGCGGACTTTTCGCGGATCAGTTTGATCACGCCATCCCATTGCGCCAGCGTCAGGTTGGCACCGGTTGGATTGTGGCAGCAGCCGTGCAGCAGCACCACATCGCCGGGCAACATGGCGCCCAGATCGGTCAGCATGCCGATATAGTCAACGCCGCGCGAGGCGGTGTCGAAATAGCGATAGGTCTGGGATTTCATGCCCAGATATTTGATGATCGACGGATGGTTCGGCCACGTGGGGTCGGATAGCCAGACCGTGGCGCCGGGGGCTGCCATTTTGATCAGCTCCAACGCTTGGCGGATCGCGCCGGTTCCGCCTGGGGTTGCCACGGCCGCCACGCGGGCGTGGTCGACGGCGTCCCCCAGCACGAGGTTTTTCATTGCGGTGCCAAATGCGGGGTCACCGGCGAGCCCGGTGTAGGCCTTGGACGTCTGATCAGCGAGAATCCGACGCTCTGCCTCTTTCACGGCGCGCATGACGGGGGTGTTGCCGGTCGCGTCCTTGTAGACACCGACGCCAAGGTCGACCTTGGTGTCGCGCGGGTCTTCGCGGTAGGCGGCCATAAGGGCCAGGATTTTGTCAGCGGGTTGGGCCTTGAGGTTAGACAGCATGGTTTTGTTCCTGATCGGCTGCGGCAAGAGGCGTCAGCGCAGCGCGCGTCCGACGCACAAAGCGCCAGTGCCATAACCAGAGCGTCAGTGCAACAAAACCTGCAAGACTTTGGGCATCTTGCGCCGTCAGCTTAGCCGTTTGCGATGGGCAGATCATCGTACATGCCCCATTCGGCCCAAGAGCCGTCGTAAAGGCTGTGATCCGTCTTGCCGATCCGTTCCAGTGCCAGGCTGAGGATGGCAGCAGTAATGCCGGACCCGCAGGTTGTGATCACCGGCTTGGTCAGATCAGCCTTGGCGAAGGCGGCCTGTAGGGCAGGCGCGTCTTTCATGGTGCCGTCTGCGTTCAGCAGATCCTTGTAAAAGACATTGGCAGAGCCGGGGATATGACCCGCGCGCAGCCCTTCGCGCGGCTCTGGCGCGGCCCCGGCATAGCGTTCGGGTGAGCGGGCGTCGATGATCGTGTGATCGCCCAGCTTGGCGGCTCTGGCCACTTGCGTGACATCGCGCACCAACTGGTTTTGGCGGCTGACGGTCATGTGACGGTCGCGGATCACGGGTGGCAGGTCTTCGACCGGGTGGCCGTCTGCAATCCATTTGGGCATGCCACCGTCCAGCACTGCGATGTCGGTTTTGCCCATCAGGCGGAACAGCCACCAGACGCGCGCGGCAGAGAACAGGCCAGCTGTGTCATAGACCACGATCTGATGTCCGTCGCCCACGCCCATGGCGCGCATCCGCGACATGAATTTTTCAACCGGCGGGGCCATATGCGGCATCTCGGACCGGTGGTCGCTGATCTCGGAGATGTCAAAGAACCGCGCACCGGGGATGTGGCTGGCGGCGTATTCGGCCTGTGGGTCACGGCCATCCGAGGCCATGTACCAGCTGGCATCCAGAATGCGCAGATCCGGATCCTTGAGGTGTTCGGCCAGCCAAGAGGTGCTGACCAGTGTTTTGGGATCGTCCGTCATCTTTGCACCCGCCATTGCCCTGTCGCGCTTGCCAAAGGGGGTAGCGCAGGGGGCGGAGTGAGGCAAGGTCACCAACGCAAAAGGGCGCCCCGGATCGGAGCGCCCTTTGCGTCAATGGAACCGGATCAACCGGCCATCTTGTTCTTGATGAAGCCGGCGACCAGTGTCAGGATGATGCCGCCAGCACCACCGCCACCAATTTGGCTGATCAATCCGCTCATGTCGCCGCCCATCAGGCCAGACAGGATTGCGCAACCGCCAGCACCGCCGACAAGACCGGCGATCGTGTTGCCAAGGCCGCCCAGCGACATGTTCTTGACCCCTGCACCAGCCGCATTGCCGCCAACGGCACCTGAAATGGCCTGAATAATAAGTTGTTCCATCGTCCCTATTCCTTGTTCACGGGGCCATGGCATTGTTGACCCAAGGCGCGGCCCCAGCGCCAAAGGTTAAGGCAGGTTAACCATTTGGCGTAAGCGGCATAGGGGAGAAAACGGCCAGCGTTCCCGCTAGGTGTCGTGGCGCAAGAGGCGTTGCTTTTGGCGGGCCCAGTCGCGTTTCGCGTCTGTCTGCCTTTTGTCGTGATTTTTCTTGCCCTTAGCGATGCCGATCTTCAGTTTTACCAGCCCGCGATCATTGAAATACATCACAAGGGGAACCAACGTCATGCCTTCGCGTCGGGTGGCGTTCCAGAGCTTTGACAGCTCTTTTCGGCTGACCAAAAGCTTGCGCTTTCGCCGTGGTTCGTGGCTGAACATTGCCTGCTCATAGGGCGCGATATAGCCGTTTGTCAGCCAAAGTTCACCGTCATCCACCGAGGCATAGCTGTCAGCGATGTTGGATTGACCGGTGCGCAGGGATTTGACCTCTGGCCCTTCAAGGATGATGCCGACTTCGAGATCATCCTCGATTGCATAATCATAGCGCGCGCGCCGGTTTTCGGCGACGACCTTGTAGTTTTTGTTTGTGTCTTTCTTGGCCATGATCGCCCTGAGATAGGCGATGGACGTCTGCGCTACAAGCCATAGGATGCGGGCGAGAACAAAGGGGGTGCGGGTTGCTTGTTCAAATCGTCTTGGGTGCCGGACTGCTGTTGGTGTCGATCATGATCGCCGGTGTCAGTTTCTGGGCGATGGATCGCGTGCTGTTGCGGGTGCGGCCCTGGCTGATGCGCGCGCCGCATGCGCCAAAGCTGCTGGCGGTGCTTGTGACGACCGCGGTGTGGATATTGGCGCAACTGACGGTGGGCGTCTGGTTATGGGCGCTGACCTTTGTGGCGTTGGACATCTTTGCGACGCTGGAAGAGGCGGTCTATTTCGCGCTGGTGGTCTTTACCACCTTGGGATTTGGCGACATCCTTTTGCCGGTAGAATGGCGGTTGCTGGGCGGCATGGCCTCGCTCAACGGTCTGTTGAACATCGGTTTGGTGACTGCTGTGCTGGTCGAAACCATGCGCCAGATCAGGCTGAACCAGATGGAGCAGGGATCATGACCATCCCGGTCTTGAAAAACGCACAGGCGCGGCGTCTGTTCCTGCACAGGCACGGGCTGTGCCATGCTGGTGGTGGCGCGGGCCGGGGTGATGATCTGGCGGCTGTGCTGGATGATCTTGGGTTTGTGCAGCTTGATAGTGTGAACACCTTTGCCCGCGCGCATGACCTGATCCTTTGGGCGCGACGCGGATCCTACAGGCCGCGCGCTTTGGAATTGGCGCTGGCGCGGGACCGGGCGGTGTTCGAACACTGGACCCATGACGCCGCCGCCATTCCGATGGCGTTCTACCCCCACTGGAAACTGCGATTTGACCGCGACGCGGCGCGACTTCGCGACCGGTGGGGCAAGGACAGGCGCGCTGGATTTCTGGAAAAGGCCGAAGAGGTCTTGGCGCAAATTCAGACCCAGGGTGGATGTTCGTCCAGCGACGTTGGCACGGACGAGGTCAAAGGGTCAGGTGGCTGGTGGGATTGGCATCCCAGCAAGACGGCCTTGGAGTATCTATGGCGGTCGGGGGCTTTGACGGTTTGCCACCGCACCGGATTTCGCAAGGTCTATGATCTGCCCGAGCGGGTGATCCCGGCGGAACACTTGAACGCACGCCCGCACCCGGATGAGACGATTGACTGGCTGTGCGCAGGTGCGCTGGACCGGTTGGGCTTTGCCACAAGCGGTGAGTTGGCGGCGTTCTGGGATACCGCAACGCCCGCCGAGGCCAAGGAATGGTGCCGGGCCGCACTTGCCGATGGGCGGGTGATCGAGGTGGATGTGGAAGGCGTTGACGGCAGGCTGCGCCGGTCTTTTGCCCCGCCGGGCGTGATGGACGCACCTGCGCCCGCACCGCCTGGCAAGGTGCGGATCGTGTCGCCCTTTGACCCCGCGCTGCGCGACCGCAAGCGGGCCGAGCGGCTGTTTGGCTTTCACTACCGGATCGAAATTTTCGTACCGGAAGCCAAGCGGCAGTATGGCTATTACGTTTTCCCGGTGATGGAAGGCGACCGTCTGATTGGACGGATCGACATGAAGCGCGAAGGCGCGGTGCTGGCCGTCCGCGCGTTCTGGCCAGAACGTGGCGTGCGGATTGGGTCGGGTCGGTTGGCGCGGCTGCAATCCGAACTGGCCCGCGCGTCGCGTTTTGGTGGCTGCGGATCGGTCGAGTTGGCCGAAGGATGGTTGCGCGGCTAGTCCAGCACCCCGGTTAGGGCCGTGCAATTGGGATAGCCGTAGCCCCAACGCCACGGCAGGCCGGAACAGGGCATCCCACCCACGCGGACCGCCAGAAACATCGTATCTGCAATGCTGCCATATGCGGTCATGACCTGTTGGGGAGTAAGCCCAGACTGCTGCGCCAGCGTCTCTGCCGTGTCCTCACCATTTTGAATGACACAGGCCCGAAGCGCCACGTCGGCAGTCAGACGCGCGTCATAGCTGCGCCTGATATCAGTTGCGCCGCTGGCGTTGTGATAGGCCCGATCATGGGTGATGCAGCAATCTTCCCATGGAGGGCGGCTTTGATCTGCGGGCACCAGATCAGGAAAGCTATGCGCGATGACCCGCCATGCGTCCGATAGCCCGCCGCTGCAGCCATCGGTCTGGAAGGCGGAAAGCGTGGTATCCGGGCGTGCGATCAGTTTCATCAAAGCGGCCTGACCGGGGCCTTCCACGCTGCGTGAGATGGTCTGGGTCAGCCAATCCTCTGCCTGCGCGGGGGCGGCGAGCAACAAAAGGAACATTAGTGCTTTGGCGGTCGGCATGCGGGCTATCCGTGGCAGTGACATGCCTTATCGAATACGCAGCAGTCTGGCGGGTCAATCCGTGATCGTCACGCGCGCGCGCCGTGCTAACAACTGTCGGTGGCTTGCAGGCGGGCCAATTCGGTGCGGTCGATGGTTTCAGCGCCACGGATGTTCAAGCCTGGTTCTGACATGATCTGCCCAGCGCGGCTGGCAAAGCAGCCACAATCCACCCGATCAAGATTTGTGCGGCAATAACCATAGGCCTGCGCAGTGTTCTGGGCGAGTTCGGGGACGCCTGCGGGTTGTTCCCCGCGCGGGATGACCGGCGAGAATGTAGAGCCCACATAGAGGACCAACGCCATTCCGGCGCAAAGTGCGATGGTCAACTTGTACTCTCCGAACATGGTTGTTCCCTGAAAGCCGCAGACAAGTGCGCGCAATCAGACAGTATCAGCCCGAAGATTTCGTTAATTGTGGAAAGGGGCGGTCCGGTGCGGACCGCCCGAGAGGCCTTAGTTCAGCAGTCCAGCGTGGACCATGCCGTCGCGGATCGCGGCCTTGGTACCATCAGTCAGGCCCACGAGTGGCGCGCGGACCTCTTCATTGCCCATGCCCAGCAGTGACATGCCATATTTGGCACCGACAAGACCCGGTTCCATAAAGATCGCCTCGTGCAGGGGCATCAGGCGGTCCTGATAGGTCAGGGCCGTGGCGTAATCGCCCGCCAGCGTCGCCTCTTGGAATTCAGCGCAAAGCTTGGGTGCTACGTTTGCGGTGACAGAGATGCAGCCGACCCCGCCATGGGCGTTGAACCCAAGCGCGGTTGCGTCTTCGCCCGACAGCTGGATGAAATCCGCGCCACAGCGGCGGCGCTGTTGCGGGACGCGGGCCAGATCGCCGGTGGCGTCCTTGACGCCGACGATCATGTCGTGCTTGGATAGTTCGGCCATCGTTTCCACTGACATATCCACCACCGACCGGCCGGGGATATTGTAGATGATGATCGGCAGGCCGCAATCGGCAGCAGCGGTAAAATGCGCGATCAGACCGGCCTGCGTTGGCTTGTTGTAATAGGGCGTGACGACGAGCGCGGCATCCGCCCCTGCGGTCTTTGCCGCCTGCACAAGACGTACGGTTTCGGCGGTGTTGTTTGACCCTGCCCCTGCGATCACTTTCAACCGGCCCGCAGCTTGTGTGACGACGGTTTCAACGACCTGATCATGCTCTGCATGTGTGAGCGTCGGGCTTTCGCCTGTTGTGCCAACCGGGACCAGCCCATGGCTGCCCTGGTCCACGTGCCAGTCCACGAGTTTTTTGAGCGCATCGAAATCCACCTGGCCGTCCGTGAACGGCGTGACGAGGGCGGGCAAAGAGCCTTTGAACATGACGCGCTTCCTTTGGTGATGGGGCGGGATTGCCCCGGTTGATTTCGCGCGGACACTAGACGCCTTTCCGCCGAATGCCAAGAATGTGCGTTGCACCTAAAAGGCCATGCGATACGATCATTTGTGATGTATCCCAACATGAGCTTTCATATGCTGCGCGGCCTTGTTTTGATGTTGCTTTGTCTGGGCGTGCCAGCCGTGGCGCAAAGCATTCCTCAGGCTGACATTGACGCGCTACGCGCGGCAGACGATGGCCAATATGACATAGCGGCAGAGCTGACGGATGATCCCGTGATCCGCGACCTGACGCGCTGGATTCAGTTGCGCCAAGGCGACGGGACATTCGGGCAATATGCTGCGTTTCTGGTTGAACGGCCCGATTGGCCGGGCCAGTCAGTGATCCGCGCCCGCGCCGAAGAAGCCTTGCCCAAAGGTACGAACCCAGACCTTGTTGTCGCCTTTTTCAGTGCCGAAGCGCCGCGCACCGGCGAAGGTGCGGTGCGGCTGGCAGAGGCGCTGATTGCCAAGGGCGAGATCACAAAGGCCGATGCCGTGGTGCAGGCTGCGTGGCGCGATCTGCGACTGACCGACAGCGGCCAAAAGGTGATGGTTGCAGGCTTCGCCGATGTGCTGGAACCTGTTCACGCCGACCGCGTGGACCAGTTGCTGTGGCGCTGGCGCACGGATGAGGCCCGGCGGATGATGGATTTGCTGGACGATGATCAACAGGCACTGGCACGGGCCCGGATTGCCTATATTCGCAGGACCAGCGACATCTCAAACGCAGTTGCTGCGGTGCCAGAGACGTTGAAGGACCATCCGGGCCTTGCCTATGACCGCTACAATTGGCTGGCCGATCAGGGCCGCTGGTCCGAGGCGGTGACAATGTTGCGCGCGCAATCTGTCAGCGCGGAAAAACTTGGCGAGCCGTTCCGCTGGTCTGGCTGGCGGCGGTCGCTGGCACGCTGGGAAATGCGCGAGGGGCGACCAGAGGTTGCCTATGAACTGGCGTCTCGGCATTTCCTGACTGAGGGGGCGTCTTATGCGGACCTCGAATGGCTTGCGGGCTTTGTGAAGCTGACAGATCTGGACGACACGACTACGGCTTTGGCGCATTTCGACGCCGCCCGCGCAGCCGTCGACAGCCCGATTTCCGTGGCGCGCATGGCCTATTGGCAAGGTCGCGCGCATGAAACTTTGGGGGCGGCAGAGGCGGCGGAAACGGCCTATGCCGAAGCGGCGCAACATCAGACGGCGTTCTATGGCCTGCTGGCGGCCGAAAAGCTGGGCCGCACCATGGACCCGGCATTGGCCGCCACCGCCCCTGACTGGGACCCGGCGATGATGGATCACGCGCTGGTCAAGGCGGGCTTTGCGCTTCTCGCGGCAGAGGAACGCGGCTTTGCCACGCAGTTCTTTGTACAGGCCGGGCGGGACCTGCCCGCCAGTGATCTTGCCCACGTGGGGGCGGCGTTGCGCGATGCGGACGAAGTCTATTACGCGGTGGCAATGGGCAAGGCGGCGGTCACCCAAGGAAAGATCGTGCCCAGCATCTACTTTCCGCTGCACCCGCTTGCCGAAACGGACCTGAAGGTTGAACCCGCGCTGGCATTGGCGATTGCCCGCCGCGAAAGCGAATTCAACGCGGGCGTCGGCAGCCCGGTGGGCGCGCTGGGGTTGATGCAGCTGATGCCCGCGACTGCAGAAGAGGTCGCAGGGTTCGAAGGCGTGGCCTATAGCCGCCCGCGCCTGACCAGCGATTGGGCCTATAACGCGCGGCTGGGGGATCGGTATCTGGCCGAGTTGACGGCGCAATTCGGACCTTCGGTCGTGCACATTGCGGCGGGCTACAACGCTGGGCCAAGCCGCCCGGAAATCTGGATGGATGAACGCGGCGATCCAAGGTTGGGCGATGTCGATGTGATCGACTGGATCGAGCACGTCCCGTTCCGCGAAACCCGCAACTACGTGCAGCGCGTATCGGAATCGATCCCAATCTACCGCGCAAGGCTGAGCGGTGAGACGGCACCAATCCGGTTCACGGCACTTTTGCGCGGGGCAAAGCCTGTCGTCCGCCCGATTGCGCGCGGGCAGGCGCCAGTCCAAGGCGAAAGCGCGGTGACCGAGCAAGCGGTCAGCACATCGGATGCCCCGCCGTTGCGCGCCGTGGCAAGACCCACCCGACCCAGCGGTCCCGCAGCGCCACCGGGCATCCGCCCCATTGCGCGCCCGGGCGAGTGATCAGGCGCTGGCCCGGCTGCGCAGCAGCGTAAAGACGCCAGCAGCCACGACAATCATCGCCCCAATCGCGACGTGCAGTTCCAGCACTTCGGCAAAGACGAAGATGCCGATGGCGCTGCCAAAGACCAGTTGCAGATAGGCAAAGGGTTGAACGGCGCTCGCCTCTGCCACTTCGTAAGTCTTGATCAGCAGCCAATGTCCCGTCGCACCGGTGACACAAAGGATGCCCATTAACATCCAATCTTGCGTGCTCATCGGTTCCCAGAATCCGATGCCCATGGCCGTGGTCACAAGGCAGCCCACGGTGCCTGTCCAGAAAAAGCTGGTGGCAGTGGTGTCCTTGCGGGCTGCAAAGCGGGTCAGCAGGGAATAAAGCGCAAACATCAGCGCCGAGGTCAGCGCGATAAGCGCATAGGGGCTAAAGACCGCGACGCCGGGTTGAAGGATGATCAGGATGCCGACAAAGCCGATCCCAATCGCGACCCACCGCCGCCAGCCCACGCTTTCACCCAGCACCGGTCCGGACAGGGCCGCGACCAGCAGCGGATAGCTGGCAAAGATCGCGAGGCTTTCGACAAGCCCCAACAGCACAAAAGCCAACACCATCACGTTAATCTCGAGCGCGAGAAGAACGCCGCGAAACGCCTGAAGGACGGGTTGGTCGGTGGTGGCGGCTGCCCGGATTGATCCAGCCTGACGGCGGGCAATCGCAATCACGAAAGCCGCGAAGAACCAATAGCGGATCATCACGATCATCATCACGTTGTATGTCTCTGCCAAATGCCGCGAAAGCCCGTCCTGTGTGGCAAAGATCAGCATGGTCAGCGACATCAGCGCGATGCCAAGGCGGGTATTGGACTGCATCAGCCGCGCCGCGCCGTGGTCATGTGCCGCTTGCGACCAAAGCCGGGGATGCGGGCCACGACAAAGCCCGCGTCGGTCAGCGCCTGCCGCACATGACCGGCTGCCGAATAGGTGGCAGCAGAGCCGCCAGGGGCCGTGTGCGCGTGGACCTGCGCCAGCAGTTCGGGTTCCCAAAGTGCCGGGTTTTTGGCGGGCGAAAAACCATCGAGGAACCACGCGTCGGCGCGGCCGTCCCAGGCAGGCAAGGTCCGACGCGCGTCGCCGGTGATCACGTTGAGCGTCAGGCTGTCGGTCAACTGTGTTGGCCCAGCACCGGGGGACCATTTCGACAAGAGTGTTTCGGTCAAAGGCGCGACCTCTGGGAATGCGGCCAGTGCGCGGGCCATGTCTGCGGTGGCCATCGGGAAAGCCTCAAAACTGGTAAAGGTCAGTTGCCCGGACGCGCCTGCGGCATCCCATGCGGCCCATGTGGTTAAAAGGTTCAGGCCGGTGCCAAAGCCAAGCTCTGCAATGTGGAAATCGCCGCGAAACCGCGCGGGCAGGTCGTTGCCTGCCAGAAACACGTGTCGGGTTTCCTCCAACCCGCCAGAGAGCGAATAGTAAGGGTCGTCAAATTGGGTGGAGACAGGAACGGCCCCGTGGTCGGTCTCGCGCCAGTCAAGCGTTGCGGTCTGGTCGGTCATGCGGCTTTGCCTTAGGTGTCAGGCAGACTTTGCACGAGGGATGCACCAAATGGCAATCGCGGACGTCACGGTGATGGGGGCGGGCATCTTTGGCCTGTCTGTGGCCTATGCCTGTGTGTTGCGCGGCGCAAAAGTGCGGGTCATCGACCCCGGTGGCGTGGCCGCCGGAGCTTCTGGCGGCGTAGTGGGGGCGCTGGCCCCACATGTGCCAGAAAACTGGAACCCCAAGAAAGCGTTTCAGCTGGAAAGCCTGCTGATGGCAGAGGACTTTTGGGCTGGTGTCTCTGCAAGGGCCGGGTTGCCCACGGGCTACGCCAGAACAGGCCGTTTGCAGCCGCTGGCTGATGACCACGCCGTGGCACATGCGCGCCGACGGGCGATGACGGCGCTGGATCACTGGGGCGATGATGCAGCATGGGACGTGGTCCCGGCGCAAGGTGCCCCGTGGGAGCCGCATTCGCCCACCGGCCTTTTGATCCACGACACGCTGTCGGCGCTGATCCATCCGCGACAGGCCACCACCGCCCTGGCTGAAGCTGTGAAGGCGCTGGGCGGAGAGATCGGCGTAGAGGGCGCGACCGAAGGGCAGGTTGTCTGGGCCACAGGCTGGCAAGGGCTGGAGGGTGGCCTTGGCAATGGCGTCAAAGGGCAGGCGGCATTGCTGGAATATAATGCCCGTGGCGCGCCGCAACTTTTTGCCGATAGCTTGCATATCATCCCGCACGGCGACGGCACGGTGGCAGTTGGGTCCACGTCAGAGCGTGATTTTGTGGATGCTTGCAGCACCGATGCCACGCTTGAGGATGTGATCACACGCGCCCGCGCGGCGATGCCGGTGCTCGCGGATGCGCCCGTTATTGCGCGCTGGGCTGGGGTTCGCCCGCGCGCCAAAAGCCGCGCGCCGCTCTTGGGGCATCATCCGCTGCACCCCGGTCAGTTCATCGCCAATGGCGGCTTCAAGATCGGGTTTGGCATGGCCCCCAAAGTGGGTGAGGTCATGGCCGATTTGGTGCTTGAGGGGCGCGACACAATCCCGGACGGGTTCAGCGTGGCTTAGCGCGCGCTGGCCTGCATACAAAGCCGCCCATCCGGCCCGCGCACCCAATAGGCATCATCCTTGCCGCAGAGCGTTGCGGTTTCATCGACCATAAGCGGGGCCGTGGCGCGGTAAGTGAATTCCGAAAGCGCACCTAGCCGCCGCGACGCCTGCCCCATCAGCAGATGTGCCAAGAGTGGTCCGTGCACGATCAGGCCTGCATAACCTTCGACGCCCTGCGCATAAGGCGCGTCATAGTGGATGCGGTGACCGTTGAAGGTCAGGGCAGAGTAACGGAACAGCAATGTGGGATCAAAGCGGATCTCCTCTTCCCAGTCCGCAACCGATGGGGCCTGCGGCGGGGTAACGGGTGGTGCATCGCTTTTGGGGCGATAGACGAGTTCCTGATACTCGGTCAGTGCAAGCGCCTGGCGTTGGCGGATGTCATGGCGCAGCCGGACAAAGGCCAATGGGCCGGAGCGTCCTGACTTGCGTGTGATGCTGTCAATGCGGGTGAGCTTTTCCGCGCGCACACCGGCCAGCAATGGGCGGTGAAATGTCAGCTTACCTGCCGCCCACATGCGGCGCAGCGGCCCCACTTCGGGTAACAACGCCCCGGTGGCGGGGTGTCCGTCGCTGCCAAGGGCATCGGGCGGTTGCGGATCCCAAAAGTAGATATGATGCGCAAAGGGCGGCAAGGCATCGCCCGCTTGCAACGTTGGTGGTGCGCCCAGCGTGGCCTGCAAGGCGCGCGCGCGGGCGGGGTCCATCACGTCGATCAGGGTTTGAACTTGGTCACTGGTCATCCATATGTGGTCGCAGGAAATCTGTGGGGGTGCAAACCATGAAACTGACAGGCCTGGACCATCTGGTGCTGACGGTTGCGGATATCGACGCCACCATCGCGTTCTATTGCGATGTGCTGGGGATGGAAATCGAGGTGTTTTATCCCGCCGATGGGTCGCGGCGTGTCGCGCTGACCTTTGGGGCACAAAAGATCAACTTGCACGCCGCGGCCGCTCCGTTTGAACCCAAAGCAAAAGCGGCAACACCGGGCAGTGCCGATCTTTGCTTTTTGACCGCCACACCGCTGGCGGAGTGGCAGGCGCACCTGGGCGACAGGGTTATCATGGGGCCGGTCGCGCGCACTGGCGCACAGGGACCGATCACATCGCTTTATCTGCGCGACCCGGATGGCAACCTGATCGAGGTTGCCACACAGGATAACGGCTGAGGTTTGTTCAGGTCAGGGCGCGCAGGGCGGTCATCAGGTCCGTCAATGCCTTGATATTCTGTTCATTTATCAGCTTTCCGGCATCGTCGAACTGGCTGCCGCTGGCGGCCACCATCACCTCTGGTCCCTGAAGGATCATTGGGCGGAACGGGGTCATGGCGTGGCGCAGCGCGTATTGCGCGCGTTCGCCGCCCGCACGCCCAGCTGCTGCTGACATGATTGCCACGGGCTTACCCGACCACGGGCTGCCCTTGGTGCGGCTGACCCAATCGAGTGCGTTTTTGAGGCTGCCGGACAAGGATTTGTTGTATTCCGGCGTTGCGATGATCACTGCATCTGCCGTGGCAATTTGGTCTGCAAGGGTCTGGACCGCTGCGGGGATGCCCTCTGCCGTTTCAAGATCTCCGTCATAAAGCGGCAGGCGAATGTCCCCTTCGATAAATGTGTCGGCTGCAAATAGCTTTGCTGCGTTACGCATCAGTTTGGTGTTGGTGCTGTCGGCGCGCAGGCTGCCCGAGAGGCCAAGTAGCGTGGTCATGGTGATGTCCTTTGTCGTTTCAACTTACTTAGCGGCCTTGTGTCTTCTGCCAAGTGGGTTGTCACTGCGCCATGGCTCACCCAATGTGCGGCCATGCAGAGGCAAGAGGTTCGGCACGATGCGGCACGGCGGAAAAATCCTGAGTGATCAGTTGGTGAAACTGGGGGTCCGACGGGTCTTTTCTGTTCCGGGAGAGAGCTTTCTGGCCGCCCTTGACGGGTTGCGTGACAGCGGCATTCAGAATGTGGTCTGCCGCCAAGAGGGTGGGGCCGCGATGATGGCCGAAGCCTATGGCAAAATGACCGGTCAGCCCGGTGTGTGTTTTGTCACGCGGGGGCCGGGGGCCACAAACGCCAGTGCGGGCGTGCATGTGGCGATGCAGGATAGCACGCCGATGGTGCTGTTTGTCGGCCAGATCGACAATCGACAAACCGATCGCGAGACCTTTCAGGAGGTGGACTACCGCGCCATGTTTGGCGGCTTGGCGAAATGGACAGCACAGGTCGACCAGACAGAGCGTCTGCCGGAGTACATCGCGCGGGCCTGGCGGATGGCCACGTCCGGCAGGCCCGGGCCGGTTGTTCTGGCATTGCCGGAGAACATGCTGAGCGCCACTGCGGAGGTGCCGGATTTTGAAGGCATCATTTTGCCGGACAATGCCGGACATGTTGAGAGTGCCGCACTTTTTTCCGAAACGCTTGACCAGGCGGTTCGGCCCCTGATTGTCGTGGGCGGGCCACATTGGTCGGCGCTGGCCCAGACCCAGATGCAGAACTATGCGCAAGTAATGGGTGTGCCGGTTGTGACATCGTTTCGCAGGCAGGACTATATCGACAACCGCCATGAAAACTTTGCGGGCGCGCTGAATGTGGGCATGGATCCCGCCCTTGCCCAGCGTGTGCGCGACGCGGATTGCTTGCTGTTGTTAGGGACGCGGTTTGGCGACATTCCGACACAAGGTTACGGCCTTGTGGATGTTGGTGGGTCGGGCAAGACGATCATGCATATTCACGCAGATGCAGCGGAAATCGGTCGAGTCTATGGTGCGACTTACGGTTGGGTGGACCGCGCGGATTATGCCATCGCAGCGCTTTGGCAGGGCGCACAGAAACGCAAAGCGCCCAAGCCGTCGGCATGGTTGAAAGCTGCGCGGCGTGATGCTGAAAAGTGGCAGCAGCCGCAGGAAAGCCCGGGTGCAGTGAAGCAGGAACAGGTGATCAAGTGGCTGTCCGACACTCTGCCGGAAGATGCCATTCTGGCCAGTGGTGCGGGCAATTACGCAGCATGGTTGCATCGCTATTTTGTGCATAAGGGCTATGGCACCCAATTGGCGCCAACCTCTGGCAGTATGGGCTATGGGTTCCCTGCCGCTGTGTCGGCATCGCTGGAGTACCCCGGACGTGATGTGGTGTGTCTGGCCGGAGACGGCTGTTTTCAGATGACCCTGAATGAGATGTCGACGGCCATGCAGCACGGGGCGAAGCCGATTGTGATCGTGATGAACAATGGTCGTTATGGCACCATCCGGATGCATCAGGAAAAGACCTATCCGGGGCGGGTGTCGGGGACGGATTGCGCGTCGCCCGATTACGCGGCCCTTGCGCGGGCCTATGGCGGGCATGGAGAGACGGTGACAGATGGTGCGGAATTCGCGGCGGCCTTTGACCGTGCGCGGGCCAGCGGTGTACTTGCGGTGATCGAATGCGTGCTGGACCCGGACGTGTTGAGCACCGGGCAGCGCCTGAGTGATCTGTCGCATTGAGCGCGCAAAGCGCGCGCACGATGTTTTGCGCCGCGTTCCGCGTCGCGGTGCCTCCGGCGGGGATTATTCTGGCCAGAAGAAGCTAGGGTCAGGACCCTAGACCACGCGCCACCGGGTTGCGGTGTTTTCCTGCCAGTTTGTGCGGTGCAGTAAGGGTGTGTCGTCCTGGGTTTCGGCGTGGCCGAGGCAAAGATAGGCGGTCAGGGTCCAGTTGGCGGGGGCATTGAGACTGCTTTGCAGCGCAGCTGCGTCGAGGATTGAAACCCATCCAACCCCAATGTTTTCGGCCCGTGCGGCAAGCCAGAGCGTGTGGATTGCGGCAACGGTCGAATAGTTGAGCATCTCGGGCATGGTCTGGCGGCCAAGGCCGTGACCTGCCGCAGGGTCCGTTTCGGTGAAGACGGCAAGGTGAATGGGTGCGTCGCGCAGGCCGGCGAGCTTCAGGCGGTCGTAGGCGGCGCGCCGTTCACTGGTGTAGCGTTTGGCGGCCTTTGTGTTGGCGGCTTCGAAGTTGGCAATCACCGTGTCGCGCAGGGCTGGCGTTTCAACCTGCAAGATACGCCAGGGGCGGGCGTTGCCCACAGAAGGGGCCAGATCCATTGCGGATTTCAGACGGTCCAAGACCGCGGGGTCAACTGGATCGGTGCGGAAGTGGCGGACATCACGTCGCCATTCCAGGATGTCCTGCAGCGCGCTGCGATGGGCCTCTGTCAGGATCACGCAGGCGACCAGTTTGCGGCTTGATTGGGCAGGAACGCTTCGATCGCGGCGGTGGCGATGACGATGGTATTGCCGGTCTGGGGGTGAGTGGAGTTCAGCCCGCCTTTGACGGCTGTCACGGTCGCATGACCACGTGGCAGCAGGGCGGCAAGCTTGGCGGTGTCGATTTGATCCGGGTCTTGCACGCCGATGGTGACGGAAATGCGCATCTGTTCGTGCGGGATGTCGAGTACCTCGAACATCGGAATTGAGGAATGCCGCATCGCGTCTTCTATCGCGCGAGAGGCGGCCTTTTGATAATCCATGCCATAGAGGTCATTGCCCATGCCCATTTCGATGATGAAACGCTGATCTGTCATGCGGGCAACATATCGAACGAAACATGGATTGCGACATTGGCGATTACCGTGGGCTTGCCATCCGGGCGTGGGATATCGAGGCCGCCATGGGTGACGTGGAACGTGAATTGGCCGTAGGGAAAAACCTTGGCGAGTGCGGATGTGTCGACCAGATCGGGTTGCTGCACGCCGATTTCAACGTCGATCAGCATGTCGGACTTGGGCCGATCAAAGAGTTCGGCAAGGTTGATCGAATTGTGCCAGAGCGCGTCCTGCAGCGCGCGGGTGGCGGCCTGTGTATAGTCTTGACGGCGCAACGATGTGCCCATGCCAAATTCAGTCAAAAGGCGGTGACGCGGCATCGTCATGCTCCGTGGTAGGGTGAGGTTTTTTGCACGGTGCCATCAGCGCTGCGCAGGGTCTTGACCCCATCGGCGATGGTGACGGTATCGCCATTGTCGGTGTAGGTGCCGACGTCGTGGCCGGAGCGTGTGCCGATCACCAGATAGGTGGCGTCCTTTGTGCTGTCATTGCGCAGGCAATGGCCGACCGGTGTGCCAGCCTTGAAGGTGGCGACATCGCCGGGGTGCAGGGGTGTTTGTTCATCGCCTTCCAGCAGGGTGACGGTGCCCGAGACCATATAGATCATCTCATCCTCGTGAAGGTGCCAATGCGGGCGGGAAGAGGCGCTGCCGGGTGTCAGCGTTTCGGTAAAAGCGCCAAATTGGGTCAACCCGCCGGCGTCCGACCAGAGTTGCGCAGTGAAGCTGCCCAGTTCATCCGTGCCGGTTTCAATCCGCGGGTTGGTGATCTTTGGCATGGGTCAGAATTCCACGCCAATCTGCGCCTTTACGCCGGACCGGAAGGGGTGTTTCACCAGTTCCATCTCTGTGACCAGATCGGCGATTTCGATCAGGTCGTCGTGGGCATTGCGGCCAGTCAGGACCACATGGGTCATGTCAGGTTTTTGGGTCGCGAGGAATTCAACCACCTCGGCGATATCGACATAGTCGTAACGGATCGCGATGTTGATTTCGTCCAGCAGGACCATGTGGTTGGTCTCATCCAGAATGAGTTCCTTGGCTTTGGCCCAAGCGGCCTGGGCCATTTCGGTATCGCGGGTCTTGTCCTGGGTTTCCCAAGTAAAACCTTCACCCATCGTGTGGAAGGCGCAGGTGTCGGAGAATTTGCCCATGATGAGGTCACGTTCGCCGGTGGACATGCCGCCCTTGATGAACTGGACCACAGCGCATTTCATGTCGTGGGCGATGCAGCGGAAGATCATGCCAAAGGCGGCAGAGGATTTGCCTTTGCCCTTACCAGTATGAACGATGATCAGGCCCTTTTTGTCGGTCTTTGTGGCCATGATCTTATCACGGGCGGCCTTTTTCTTGGCCATTTTGGTGGCGTGGCGGTCGGTGTCTTCGGTCATGATGTGATCCCCCTATAGCATGGGTGTAACGGGTCAGAGGAGAAGGGTAAATGTGATGCTTGTGGGGCGATCAAATCCCGGGTGGGCGGTACGCGCGGTTTCGCGAAATCCCAGTGCGCGGAAGATGGCATGGTTCTCTGTCAACTCAATCCGGGTTTCCAGTGTCAGGCTCGGTTTTTGCAAGGCGCGGGCGCGGGTTTTGGCCCATGTGATCAGTTGGCGTGCGCGGCCCTGACCACGGGCCGCGGCATCCACGGCGAGCTTTCCCAGATAGAGCGTGTCCGCTTTGGGCGTCAGGATCATGCAGGCATCGGGCAGGGCCCAAAGCTCTGCGTCACGGGCATGCGCCTTGAGCGCCTTGAGCGTGAGGCGGTGAACCGACGACGGCGGATCTACGCGCCCCTTCATTCCGGCAAAACAGCGGTGAATCAGGGCGTGCATTGCCGGCAGAGCCGGATCATCAGGTGAAATGCGGCGAGGTGTCATTTGGGTGACGTTATGACGCTACGAATTTCAGGTCCAGCAGCGGAGTGTGGCCGCTTGGTCGCAGTTTTCTTGGATTTGCGGGCGGATGATCACGAAGGCTTAACCGGGCGGTGCCAGTTTCGTTATGACCGAGGCAACAGCGGGAGAAGCAGCCGCTGACGCCAAGAAAAAAGAAAGACAAAAAATGCGCATTTTCGTCCTTTGCATGTTTGCCGCCTACGTTGGAACCGCCGCCCTTGCGACGGGTCTTTGACGGGGCCTACGGGCAAACTATTCCCCTGATCTAAGCTGTGTGACCGGCCTATCCCGCTGCCCAAGAGGGAGTGTGGGACATGATGAAGTTTGTGGTTTTGGGGTTATTCCTGAGTTACCTGGGCGTCGCGGCGATGGCGGCTGGCATCTAATCAAGAAGCCCCGCGATACGGGCGCGGGCGGAATTGGATTTTGGCGTCCAAAGGTCGCGGTCGATGGCTTCTTGCAGACGTGCTGCGATATCACGCAGCGCCGGGGCGTTTACCTCGGCGATGAAGTCACGGGTTGTGTCATCGGCAAGATAGGCTTCTTCCACCAGATCAAAGTGATGGTTGTGCACGGCCCCTGTGGTTGCCGCGAAGGCGAACAGGTAGTCGACAGTCGCGGCCATTTCAAACGCGCCTTTGTAGCCGTGGCGTTTGACGCCATCGATCCATTTGGGGTTCACCACGCGGGACCGGACGACGCGGCCAATCTCATCATCCAGCGTGCGGATCACGGGGCGTTCGGGGCGCGAATGGTCGTTGTGGTAGATCGGGCGATCTGTGCCCTGCAGGGTTGAAACCGCCGCCGCTGCACCGCCCTCAAACTGATAATAATCGTCGGAATCGAGGATGTCGTGTTCGCGGTTGTCCTGGTTCTGGACGATTGCTTCAGTTTGTTTCAAGCGGGTTTCAAAGGCTGCGCGGTTCTGGGTTCCCTCTGCGCCGGCGTTGTAGGCGTAAGAGCCCCACTGCAAATAGGCCTCTGCCAGATCGGCCTTGGAGGCCCAGAGCTGTTCGTCGATCATCGCCTGCAGGCCCGCGCCGTAGGCACCGGGTTTGGAGCCGAAAACGCGAGATTGGTTTTCGCCCTGTGCCGCGCGGGCGGCAGCGGGGTTGAGATCGGCGGGTTCATCAAGCGATTGCACTTTGCGGGCCGCGGAATCCACCAGCGCGATGAGCTGCGGGAAGGCGTCGCGGAAGAAGCCGGAGATGCGCAAGGTGACATCAACACGAGGACGGCCGAGGGTGGTGTGCGGGATGACTTCGAACCCCGTGACGCGGCGGTTGGCAGCGTCCCATGTGGGTTTGCATCCCATCAACGCCAGCGCTTGCGCGATATCATCGCCACCAGTGCGCATGTTGGCGGTGCCCCAGGCTGTCAGCAGCAAGCTGCGCGGCCAGTCGCCGTGGTCTTGCAGATGCTTTTCGATCAGCAGATTGGCGGATTTCCAACCAAGCGCCCAAGCGGTGGGGGTGGGCACGGCGCGGCTGTCGACGGAGTAGAAATTTTTGCCGGTGGGCAGGGTGTCAAGACGGCCTCGGGTCGGTGCTCCGGACGGGCCGGGTCGGATGGCACGGCCGTCAAGGGCGGTCAGCAGGTTGCTGCCTTCGTTAATGCCGCATTGGGCGATGGTGGGGATGATGCGGCTGCGGATTTCGTCGAGGACGGGGGCGGACGCTGTCGGGCTGACGCCCGAGACGCCCCACCCACCGTCCCGGATGAGCGTTTGGGACAGGTTTTCGAGTCGTTCAACCGTATCGCCATTTGTGCGCCAGGTGCCGCCTGTAAGCGCCTCGGGCTTTTCCGGGGCAGGCGCGGCCATGTCGCAGTCGAGCGGGTCGAGGGTGAGTTTGAGATCAGCGGCGAGGGCGCGCAGGAGTGAGGCATTCGCCCCTTTGCCGTCGCCGCGCGGGATGCGCGCGAGTGCAATGGCGAGGTCGGTTTCCTGCTGGCCGGTAGGGGATTGGCCGAAGATGTGCAGGCCATCCCTGATCTGCGCCTCTTTCAGTTCGCATAAGTAAGCGTCGAGTTTTGCAAGATCGGTGTCTTCATCGCCTGTGAAGGCCGCGTCTTTGGCAAGGCCGGTAACATCCGATAGGGACAGGATTTCGCGGCGCAGGTGGTCGATGCGGCGGGGATCGACGCCTGCGGCCTCATAATATTCGTCCACCAGTGCTTCGAGGTCGCGCAAAGGGCCATAGGTTTCGGCGCGGGTCAGCGGCGGTGTGAGGTGATCGACGATGACACCTGCGGCGCGGCGTTTCGCCTGCGTACCTTCGCCGGGGTCGTTGACGATGAAGGGGTAGACATGTGGGGTCGGGCCAAGGGCGATTTCCGGCCAGCTTGCGGCATCCAGCGCCAGCGCCTTGCCGGGCAGCCATTCCAGATTGCCGTGTTTGCCCATGTGGACGATGGCGTCAGCCCCCCAGTGGTGCCGCAGCCAGTGATAGAAGGCGAGGTAGTTATGCGGCGGGACAAGGTCGGGAGAATGATAGGTCTCGGTCGGGTCAATGTTGTAGCCGCGCGCGGGTTGCAAACCGACGACCACGTTGCCGAACCTGTGGTTCGAGAGTTTCAGGCCGGGTTGGGGGACGCTGTCCCCCGGCTGCGCCTCCCCCTGGGATATTTCTGGCCAGAAGAAGGGGTCTTGTTCCGGTGCGCCCCAGCGGTCGGTCAGCTGTTCCTTTGCGGACCATGGCAGATCCGCGAAGTGGGTGAGGTAGGTGTCCAGCGGCATGGTTTCGCCGCCGTCTTTGCCGGCACGGTCAGTGAGCCAGTTGGTGGGTCCGGCCATCATCTGATCCATCAGAGATTGGGCGCTTTTGGGTGGGGTGGTGGTGTAGCCCGCACCGGCCAAGAGGTTCATCACATGAACCGTGGCGGCTGGGGTGTCGAGACCCACCCCATTGGCGAGCCGTCCGTCCTTGTTGGGGTAGTTGGCGAGGATCAGCGCGATTTTGCGGTCCTTGGGGGGCTTGCGGCGCAAAGCGGCCCAGTTTTTGGCCAGTTGCGTGACAAAGTCGATGCGATCGCCGACGCCTTGATAGGTGGCGATGGGGCATTGGGTTGCCTCATCAAAGAAAGCTTCGGATTTGAAAGAGACGGCGCGCGACAAGATGCGGCCGTCCACCTCTGGCAGAGCGACGTTCATGGCAATGTCGCGGGCAGAGAGGCCCTGCGGGTTCTCAGCCCATGCGGTTTCTGAGCTGCCGGACAGGATGACCTGAAACACCGGCGCGTCATTGGCGAGAAGAGGGTTGGCCGGGCTGTCATCGCCGTCATGCGGAGAGCCGACCGCGAAGGCGGTGCAGTTGAGAATGACCTCTGGTGGGGCAAGGTCGAAAATCTGTGCAAGCGTGGCAGTTGAAACGGGATCTTTGAGTGAGGCTACGAAAATGGGCAGCGGGTTGAGACCAGCGCGCAACAGAGATTTTGTTAGGCGGTTGATCGGGTTTAGCCCGCCGCCTTGCACAAGCGCACGATAAAAGATGATCGGGACAACGGGGGCGTCGGGGGTCCATGCGGATTGCGCGGTCGTCAGATCGGCGAGACCGCTACCGGGCCAGTAGACACCAGCGCGTAACAGCGGGTTGGCGGCGGCCGGTTTGTCCGCCTTGTTGATGATTGCGTGACAATAGGCGACAAATTGTGTGGCATTTTGCGGACCGCCTTCGACCAGATAGGCCCAAAGCGCATCGTAATCGGCATCAGTGACGGTTGAGAGGCCACGCAAATCGGGGTCTGGTTTGTCATCACCGGGCAGCAGGGCCAGCGGAACACCAGCGGCGCGCAGGCGTGCGGCATATTGGGTGACGCCATAGGTCCAGTAGCCCATCCCACCAAGGACACGCGCGACCACAAGACGGGATTGGGTGGCGCAATCGTCAAGGTGAAGGTCAACCGACATCGGGTGCTGAAGGTGCATCATATTGGCCAGCCGTAGCGAGGGCGGGCTGTCCATCGCGGCGCGGGCCTCCGCCAGTGCGGCCAGTTCGGTGTCGGCGGCAGAAATGAAGATAACGTCGGCCGGGGTTTGGCCCAGATCGACGGGTTCTTTGCCGTCGTCGATCTGTCCCGGCGTTGCGGCGAGCAGGTGCATCAGTGACGCCCCGGTTTGGGCACGCCGCCCCCTGCGTAGTGGCCCCCACACGCACGTTTTTGGCCAGAAGCAGCAAGCGGCGTCATGTCAGCGGCTTTTCCATGAAGATCGAGGATTTGGCGGCGGAATAGTCGCCGAAGACACCACAATCGACAAAGCCCTGGCGACGGTAGAGCTTGTGGGCGGCATGCAGCACATTGCCGGTTTCAAGTTTGAGGACGGGCAAGGCGTTGGCGCGGGCCTCATCCTCGATCTGGCGCAGCAAGGCATCGGCAATTCCACGACCGCGCGCCGTTTCTGACACGAACATGGACTTGACCTCGCCGTAAGTGTCTTTCAGTGCGAGCGCCCCGGTTCCAAAGATCGTCTCGCCTTCGCGCGCAATAAAAAAGCGGATATGGTCTGCGGTGAGGTCATTGATGTCGAGATAGAAGTTATCTTCTGGCGGAAAGAGGGATTTCATAAGCGCGTGACTGGCTTGCAGCAGCGCCGTCGCCTGTGGGTCATGGGGATTGCCGGGTTCAACGATGATCATGCTGAAAGCGCAGCGGTGATCGCATCTTGGTCAAGTCCGGCCTCGCCAATCACGACCAGCCGTGTCTGGCGCGGGCCGGTCAGGGGACCATCAAAATAGGTGTCTACGCGCGGACCGACGGCTTGCAGGGTCAGGCGCATGGGCTTGCCTGCGACAGCGGCAAAACCTTTGAGGCGCAGGATGTTATGGGCGCGGATCACTTCTGCCACCTGTTCGGCAAAGGCATTTGCGTCGTTGATTTCGGGGCGGGTGACGACAAAGGATTCAAATTCGTCATGACCGTGTTCATGTTCATGGTCGTGATGATGATCGTCATGGTGGTCGTCATCGTGGTGGTGATGGTGGTGTACCTCGTGGCGGGCGGCGAGGTCGGTTTCAGCCCCAACGCCCTGACCCAGCAGCACGTCAACGGGCAGCGCACCCATCGCGGCGCGGACAACTTGCACGCCGTTCCGGCTGTCCGATTTGAGCTTTCCTGTCAGGTTGTCGATTTCGGCGTCGGTCAAAAGGTCGGTCTTGTTGACGACGATCATGTCGGCGCAGGCGATCTGATCTTCAAAAAGCTCTGACAGAGGTGTTTCGTGGTCAAGGTTTTCGTCCGCCGCGCGCTGGGCGTCGATGGCGGCAAGATTGTGGGCAAATTGGCCGTCATTTACGGCCTTGCCGTCAACCACGGTGACAACGCCGTCGACGGTCACCTTTGTTGAAATGCCGGGCCAATTGAAGGCGCGCACCAGCGGTTGCGGCAGGGCGAGGCCAGAGGTTTCAATCACGATGTGGTCGGGTGCGTCTTCGCGGGCGAGCAGCTTTTCCATGGTCGGTATGAAGTCGTCAGCAACAGTGCAGCAGATGCAGCCGTTGGACAGTTCAACCACGTCTTCTTCGCGGCAGGTTTCGTCGCCGCAGCCTTTAAGGATGTCACCATCGACGCCTAGATCACCGAATTCATTGATGATCAGCGCGATGCGGCGACCATTTGCGTTTTGCAGCATGTGGCGAATTAGCGTGGTTTTGCCAGCGCCCAGAAAGCCGGTGACAACGGTAGCGGGGATTTTTGCGGGCATGGTGACGGTCCTGTCGTTTGGTTGACGTGAAAAGGGGGCCGCGGGCCCCCTCGTCATGGTACGGTGGCGAAAATTTAGGCGCCCGTTAAGGCAGCAACAATTGGACCCTCGACAATTTCGAGTGCCAAGAAGACGCCGACGCCGGCGACCATTGCACCCGCGAGGCGGGCGTTGACTGCAGCCGCGTCAGATGCGCCAAGTTTGCGAACGGCCCAGCCCGCCAGGATCGCCATTGCATATTGCAGAACAGCGAGGCCGATAAAGTAGCCCACGAGGACCGCACCGCCAACGCCGCCTTCTTGTGCGGCGATGGAGCCGCCGAAAGCAGAACCGTGGAAAAGGCCAAAGACAGCAAAGATGGCTATCGCCACGCCTGCGCCAATTGCGCGGCCCGAAAGGACCAACCCGCCAATTGCCAGCAGCGAGATCACGATCACCGTTTCTGCCAGCGGCATCGCAACGCCTGCATACATCAGGCCGCAGCCTGCCAGCATTGCACCGATGTACGCGGCAGGCCCGGTGTAGCGGGCTGCTGTGAACGTGGCTGCAATGCCCATCGCCAGCACAAAGAACAGATGGTCAAAGCCCAAAAGCGGGTGGCCCACGCCGGACAAAAGCCCATGCGCGAAGGTTTCCATTGGCAACCCACCCAGTGGGTGGTGCGCCAAGGCTGGTGTGGCAGCAAGGCTGAGGCCCGCGGCGGTAAGAAGTTTTTTCATGTCTGTCCCCTTTTGGATCGCGTAAAGGGGGGATTTCATGGAGTGTCCGGTTTATCTGCCCGGATCAGACCCCCACGGAACACCCCGTCCGTTGTTTCAAGTCCGTCCCCAATGTCGGGGCCGTGCATGGCTGGTCTCCTGGCTGCGGGTCGTTGCACCTTGTTGCCTTCCCGGTTTCCCAGTGGCGTCGTCACAAGGCACTTACCGCTTACAGTCGCGGGGGCGGCTGCGGTTAAGGGTCTCCCGTGTCAGGATCGGCCCCGTCGCATTCCCATTTCATCCCCCAAGGCTTGGCCTTTGTCGGGGGAACCGTGCGCCGTATGTGTGCGCCTTCGCTGCAGCCAGCGTCAAGGGTGAAAGCGACGTCATCAGGCGACGTCACGACACGCGCCGGTGTCGTGATTGGGGTTTATCGACCAAAGATCAGTTATTGGATGATCGTGGGCCTGAAACTGCATTCCGCGGGAGGATGACGGAAAGCTCACGCATCAGCTTGCTGATCCAAATCAGTGCCACACCAAACAAGATCATGAAATCCCCACAAAATTTGACCCCAATTTGCCTGAAATTTGACAATCTTGACGGCTAACCTCAAAGTTGAGTTGGAGAGGCGAAAACGAGTATTTTCAGATGAATGTTTCCTTCAAACAGGACGCCCGTATGGGCGTGCTGACGACTGTTTTGGGTCCCGACAAGCTAAGCCTTGTGCGTTTTGTCGGCGAAGAACACATGAACGACCTTTTCCGTTATCGGGTCGAGGCGATTTCCAATCGCAATGACGTGGATTTTGACGCCCTGATTGGCACGCACGCCACCGTCAGCCTGACGTCATTTGATCTGCCGGACATCCCCTTTGACGGCATCGTCACCGAAGCACAGCTTTTGGGGCCAGGCGACAACGGGTGGCGGTACGAACTGATCTTGCGGCCCTGGTTCTGGATGCTCGGACTGCGCCGCAAGCAACAAATCTATCACGAGATGACCGTGGTGCAAATCTTGCAGGAATTGGTTGCACCCTACACCGGGCTGGGTGAGCCAGCGTTCGAGGTCAGGCTGGCCGGTGATTATCCTGTGCTTGAATACACAGTGCAGTATCGCGAAAGCGATCTGGCTTTTGCGCGGCGCATGATGGAACGCTTTGGTATCAGCTTTCATTTTGCCCATGACATGGGCAGCCACACGTTGGTGCTAACCGACAATATCACCGCCCACGAACCTTTGCCGGGTGGATCGCGCAAATACATCAGCACCGCAACGGGCCACCGGGCAGATGAAGAACATTTCTGGGAGATGCGCCCGGCACGGCGCATGACCACCGGGGCAATCCGGCTGACGGACTACAACTTCAAAACCCCAACGGCGGCGATGGAAACCGAGCGATCAGGTGATGCGGTCTACGAAGAGGGGCAGATCGAAAGTTACGACTACCCCGGCGACTACCTTGAACAGGGCACTGGCAAAAAGGTTGCCCGGTTGCGTGTCGATCAGGAACGCGGTCAAGATCCACGCCATCAGGCGCAGGGCGATTGCGCCAGCTTGCGCGCGGGCCAGATCATCGACATCAGGGGCGACAAGGTGCCCGGTGTAGGGAAGTCACTTTGTCTGTCTGCCCAGCACAGCTATGCCTCGGGCGGCTATGGGTCTGGCGATGATGCGGGCACCATGTATCAGGGTGATTATCTGCTGATGCCCTCTGGCGCGCAGATGCGCCCCGAACGCAAGACGAAACGCGCCGTCGTGCAGGGCCCGCAAACCGCCACGGTGGTGGGTGAGGGCGAGATTGATTGCGACGAATACGGGCGGATTCTGGTGCATTTCCACTGGGATCTCGACAAGCGCTATTCGATGCGCTGCCGGGTCAGTCAGAACTGGGCGTCAAAGGGCTGGGGTGGCATGGTGATCCCGCGCATCGGGATGGAGGTCGTGGTCGAATTCCTTGAAGGCGATCCTGACAAACCGCTGGTCACGGGCTGTGTTTACAACGGCAAGAATGACGTCCCCTATCCGTTGCCGGAACACAAAACGCGGTCTGTATTTCGCAGCGATACGCACAAGGGGCAGGGGTTCAACGAATTCACGTTTGAAGACGAACGTGGCGACGAACGCATCTATCTGCATGCGCAAAAGGACCACGAGGTTCATATCCAGAACAACAGCGCCAAGCGCGTTGATGTCAGCGAAGTGGAATCCATCGGCAACAGCAAATTTTCCGAGATCGGCAAGGACTATAACTTTCAAATCGGTGGCAATGCGGTTACCGCGATTGGTGTGCCGGATGTCAGCGTGCATGCGCCAAAACCGATGGAGGCCTATGATGACGGGCCGTTGCAGCTCGCCTACAAAACGACGATCCACGGCAAACCCGATGCTGGGCGTGGCCATTACAAATTGATGGTCGCGCAATCCATGACAGAGGTGATCGGCACCCAATCAAACACGCGGGTCGGGTCCAGCAGCACGATTGCAATTGGCACAAGCTTGCAGATGAACGTGGGTTCGCAAAAGAACGAAACGGTGGGTGACGGGTCGTATGAAACTGTCGGCGGCGGCCGCTACATGCATGTTGGCAAGGAAATCGACCTGCGCTGCGGGGCATCACGGTTCATCATGAAACGCTCTGGCGAGATTGAGCTGGTTGGCACGCATATCAAGCTACGCGCCAAGAAAATCGACCTGAACTAGGAGCCATCGACATGAAAGCAGTCATTGGAATTGGTGGCCTGGCGCTGGTCGGTTTTGTGGCTTGGACCATGTGGCCAAAGGAGCCGGATGTGGCCACGGCCTGCGCGCCGGTGACCGAGGCCATCGGCGCAGAGATACCGACCGAATTGGCTGCGATGCTCGATCGGACCTGTGCGGCGGCCTTTGTGGCCGTCAACGGTCCGTCCCGCGCATTTGATTTGGGTTATCCGTCTTTGGCCTTTGATCATGCGGACGAAAACGAAGTGCTCGCAGTGATCGACGCGACCGCAGGCGAGGGGGACCGGGGGTTCTTTGCCTCTGATCCTGCCATTCTTGATCGGCTGCCCGATGGGCTGACGGCGGATTTTGTTCGCGCCTCTCGCGATGCCCAAGCCGCGCTGTCGCAAGCCAATGATGTCGGTGCGGTTTTGCGGGCAATCCCGATTTGGGGCAATGATGCGAATATGGAAGTCATCGTGGACGGATGCGGTGATTTCGATTGCGCGACTGATGCAAGTGATTGCGCCGGTTATGTGGGTTTGGCGGACAAGTTGCGGGTCGCGCAGGGGACAGCAACACTGGCTGAGGTGCAAACAGCTTGCCCAGTCAGCCCCGGTTGGGTGCTGGGTCTGCGCCGCGCGGGACTTGTTGATACGGCATGTACCAGCACGTTGGCGGTAAACCGCGCGATGGCTGATCCCGCAACCCTTGGCACGGCGTGCTATCCTTCAGGGCTCGATGCCAGCGCATTGCCCGCCATTGGATCAGCCGACTACCCACGCCTAGTGCGCGCAAACGGGATCGATGGCGTGTCGGCTGGCACTTTGCGTGTCATGCAATCCGCCTATCCCGAAGCCGCTGCATATCTTACGACCGCCGGAGGCAGTTAAATGGTTGAATTCACCAGAGAAGACCTTGATGCGTTTCTGTCAAAGACCGACTTTGATTTTTCCAAAACCTCAGATTGGGAAGCATTTCTGGAAGAGCGCCGCTTAGGTGGATCGGGCCGCGACGCGGACGGGATTCAGCTTCGCGACATCAAAAATTATGCTGTGGGCTTTGCCAATGTGATCACTACAAGCGGCACAGTTACCGCGCGCTTTAATGTCCGCACATTGGGCAGTGGCCTCGCCCTGCCGCCGGGTATTCTTTACGTCTATCACAACGACAGCCCCGGCCCCAAAAAGGTGACCAGCTTTTACGTTGGCCCGCCGACGTCCTCCGCATCCTTCCAGCTTGAGGTCAGCAGTGGCGGCCCGGATGGCGAAGAAGGCTGGGGTGCGCTTTATTATGTGATCATCAAGTCAGGGAACCTGCCCGGACAGGGGTTGGCGGAAATGGCCGGAAAACGTGCCTTGCGCCAGGCGATCAAGACCGCTGGTTGGCTGACACGCGGTGGGTTCCGCCTGCTGTCGATGGGCGAAGCGGGCTATGACGTCACGGTGCAGGTGGGCAATGGCGCGCCGACTCGCGATTTCATGCCGCAAGAGATCATCTCGGACGCCGGGATGGAACAGATCGAGGAAACCGCGCGCAATGCGTGGGATGCCTTGACCGATTAGGGGAAAACTTGATGCCAGCCGCCTCTCGCAAGGGTGATATCTGCGTCGGTCACGGATGCTTCCCGCCGACACCGTCGATTGCGGGCAGTCCCAATGTCTCTATTGACGGCATTCCGGCCTTGCGCAAAGGCGATGCAGTCGCGCCACACGGCTGTTCGAACTGCCCGCCGCATGGGCGATCAGTCTCTGCCGGGTCACCGACGGTCTTTGTGAATGGCAGGCCTTTGGCCCGGATCGGGGATGGGGTTGATTGCGGTGGGTCGGTGTCTGCCGGGTCCGGCACTGTCATGGCGGATGTTCAGCCCGCACCCTCCTTTTCACCCCTGCGGCTGGCGCTAGGTGCGCCCTGCGTGCGCGAATGCATGCGCGATGCCAACCGCAAGGGTCAGGCCTTTGTGACCAGTTCCGGATGAACGGCGCGACACCCATATCCCGCAGGGCCCTGTTCGGCCTGCGCCGCGCGTTTCGCGCGGGTCAATTGACCGCTGTGCTGGATGCGACAAGCTATGATAATCTGCTGGCCACTATCGGCGCATCCCGCCTGACATTCGAAAGCCTGTTTTCCGGCGAAGATGCGATCATGTTGTCGGGTGAGGCCCCTTATGTCGTGGCTCTGGATCCGGACAGGCCCAAAGCTGTCCGGGACCTGATCAAGGCGGCAAATCATCGCCACGCGGGTTTTGTTGCGCAAAGCGATGCATCATTGGATGATCTGCGCAGGCATTTTGCCGGGCGTTTGCACGTCATCATCAACGAGGGTCAAGACATGGCGCTTTTCCGGTTTTATGACACCCGCATTCTGCTGGCGTTCCTGGCTTCGCTTACCACGACAGAGGCGGCGGCGTTCTGGGGACCCGTCGATCAGGCCTATGTGGCGCGCGGCGCCGGGATCGCAAAGATCAATATGCCGTTGCTTCCCGGTGCGTCCGTCGCCACCGACCTTGAGCCCGCCGAAGGTGATATCCGCCCCCCTGTGCTGCAACAGATCAACAGCAACCAGATGGAACAAATGAGCAAGGTCACCGACACGGTCTTTCGTGAGCGGCTGCAGGCCTACCTGACCACGGAATGGGGCGGCGATGTTGGTGACCGCACCCCCGACGAGGTGCAGGACCTGATCGGTGCTTCCATTGCCGATTGCGCCCGGCTCGAGGTGTGTCGCGAGATGGATATCGTCACAATGGCGATCGTGCGCATGCGCAAACCTGCGCTGGTCGCATCTGATGAATTCTGGGAGGCCGTCATCGCCCAGAAGCCAAATCCGAACCAACGCTCTGGCGCGTTTCTGGGCCGGATCATCATCGAACTGGAACCTGACGCCGCCATTGCCTTTTATAAGCGGCTGAACGGGTGGTGGGAGTTTGGAAAAGCAGAAGAGGAGATGGAACTTTGATCATCCCATCGCAAAAATCTGCGGAAGCCTTGGCCGAACTGGGTCGCGAAGGGGGACGTTGGGCCGAAGGCTTGGCCCGGCGCGAGGCGCTGGACCCGGCAACGCGGCCATTGCCGCCCTATAACTGCCCAACGGGCACCTGCGCAACTGACAAGCCGTGTGAAGAGGTAAAGCCAGGCGATACCATCGCCCCTGACAGCCGCGAACATGTCGAGCGCAATGCCTGCAACCGGTGCCCTGCCACCAATCCGACCCCGGTGACAGAAGTGCAAAGCCGGATGTGGCCATTGCCCGACAAAGAGGTCGTGGTTCGTTACGAGGACTCAGAAGGAAACCATTGGCTGCCCGACAGCATGTTTTCAGCGCCGCGCTTTCATGGAGATGCCGGTTTGGGGGCGCGAGACGCGCCCAACATGACCTACAGGGTCGCCCTGTCATTGTCCGGCGGGCGCGGCTGGCAGTGCCGCTATTTTGGCGGTGTTCTGGATGACACCAGCCTTGATCTGGGCACATTCGATTATGCCGACGGTGGGACGTCGATGCACATGAGCATGGACGTCAGCCCGCATAACGCCAATCCTAACTACGCCCCAAACCTGACCGAGACTTTCTAAGCCATGACCCGCCCAAACGACCCCGAAAAAGGCGTCTTCCGCCTTGGCCAGGACCTGAGCCTTGCCGACATCTGGATCGGACTGCACAGCGACGCCAAGCAATGGCAACGCGCCGCGTTTGCGCCCGATACGCTGCGGCAGCGGGCGGCGGTGGCCGACAACACCAACGCGCTATTGGCGGTTCTGGACACTTGCGAGGCCGCGCGGTGGCAGGCCTTTATCGAGGCACAGGGGATCACTCAGATCGGTGCGATTGCGTTGTCCTGGTGCAAGGGCGCGGATCTGCAAGCTGTGGCGGACGGTGTTCTGCTGGACATCGAAGAGCCTGCGCAAATAGATGAACGCGCGATCAGGCTTTTCAATCCGGCCATGCGACCGCAAAGCCGATCCCTGATGCAACTGGCAGAGGCGGTCAGCTACGACATCAAGGCGTTAGTGCTTGTTGCGCTCTGCGATCCGGCACCTATCGTCATGGATGTCTCGACTGCGTGGCTGGTTGATCTGCCCCCGATGTTGGGCGCGGTTCTGTTGAAACGCTATGACCCCGCCGTGTCAAAGTTGCAGCCCGAAATCCTCGAGACATGGCAAGCTGCTGCTTAACGGCGCGTTTTCGGCTGCGACACAATCCCGACTAAAACAATCGGGCCTGTCATTGTGCGACGGATCGGGCTAAAACCGCCGCGACCAGCAAGCAGAGCACACTTCATGGACAAGCACATCATTACCGGGACAGCGTTGCTGATTGCTGCGGTGTGTCTGTTGCCACTGCTGGGCGTCGTTGCGGCCGCTGCTCTTGGGACGTTTGATACGCTTTCACAGCTCGCCCAGACCGTGCTGTGGCGCTATACTTGGACGACGCTGGTTTTGGTCGTGCTGGTCGCAAGCGGCAGCATCCTCATTGGCAGTGTCACTGCCTGGCTTGTGGTCACGACAGAATTTCGCGGGCGCCGGTTGCTGGAAATCGGGCTGGTCATCCCGCTGGCGTTTCCGGCCTATGTTTTGGCCTATGCCTACACCGATGTGCTGGACCATCCAGGCATTGTGCAATCCACTTTGCGCGATCTGATGGGATGGGGGCCGCGCGATTATTGGTTCCCGGAAATCCGGTCATTGGGTGGTGCGGCATTGATGCTGACGCTGGTACTTTATCCTTATGTCTACCTGCTGGCACGCACCGCGTTTCGCTTGCAGGCGGCCGCGCCGTTCTATGCTGCAAGGTCGCTGGGTGCATCGCCGTTGCATGCCTTTTTGCGGGTCTCTTTGCCGCTGGCGCGTCCCGCCATCGCCGCAGGCGCGCTTTTGGTGGTGATGGAGACGATTGCCGATTTTGGCACCGTTGCGCATTTCAGTGTCCAAACCTTTGCTACGGGTATCTACACCAGTTGGTTCGGGTTGGCAGATCGTGGCGCGGCGGCGCAATTGGCCTTGGGTCTTTTGACCTTTGCGCTGCTGGTGGCGGCCCTTGAATACATCAACCGGGGCCGGGCGATCTATGCGACCAAAGGCCAGCAAGAGCCGTTTTCGCGGTTCCATCTGTCAGGTGGTCGCGCCTTGGCCGCACAGATTGCCTGTGCATTGCCGGTGCTACTGGGGGTGGTCATCCCAACGATCACACTGATCCTGATGGGTCTGCGGTCCGAACAGGATATCTTTAGCCCGCGCTATGTGGGGTTCATCCAGAATTCGCTTCTGCTTGCAGCTATTGCCGCTGTGCTGACGGTGAGTGCTGCGATCATTCTTGGCACCTTTGACCGGATCCTGAAAAGCCGCACGTCGCTTGCGACGCTGTTCGTCGGGCGGCTTGGTTATGCGGTCCCGGGTGGGGTAATCGCGGTGGGGCTGATGGTGCCCTTTGCACGGTTCGACAACTGGTTTGATGCCCGGATGGAAGACTGGTTCGACATCTCGACCGGGCTGCTGATCTCGGGTTCGATCTGGTTGTTGATTGCGGCCTATCTGATCCGGTTTCTGGCCGCTGCAATCGGGGCCTATGACAGCGGGTTGTCGACGGTCACCCCGAACGTGGATGCGGCAGCGCGGGTGCTGGGGCGCAGCGCATGGGGAACGGTCCGGTCAATCCATATGCCAATCTTGCGGGGCAGCATCCTCACAGCGTTGCTGATCGTCTTTGTCGACACGATCAAGGAATTGCCCGCCACGCTGATCCTGCGTCCCTTCAACTATGACACGCTGGCAGTGCAGGCCTTCCGTCTCGCCTCGGACGAGCGGCTGGAGGGTGCGGCGGTGCCGAGCCTGATGATTGCGGCGATCGGTCTGTTGCCGGTGATCTTGTTGTGCGTCCGAATCGGGGACAGGCGACAGCGGTCATAAAGAAAGGCGCGCCGAGGGTGGCGCGCCTTTGGATCGTGTAGTGCCGATGTGGGCGAATTACTTCCAGCCCGCCTCGTTCAGGATGGTCTGTGCCGCAGCAATGTTGTCGGCGATATCCGACAGTGCAATCGCATCAGGGCGGAAGATGCCAAGGGCCGCCACCGATGGGGCGAGGCCCACGCCCGGCACGGCAGGGTATTCATCATTCCCGGCCGAGAAATATTCCTGCGCCTGTTCGGATGCGAGGTATTCAAGGAACTTCACAGCGTTGTCCTTGTTGGGGGCATTCACCGCCACGCCACCGCCAGAGATGTTCATATGTGCGCCGATATCGTCTTGGTTGGGGAAGACCCAGCCGATGGTGTCGATGCTGTCGGACAGATCAGATACATCGCGACGCAAGGCGCGGGCAAAGTAATAGGTGTTGGACATGGCGATATCGCATTCGCCCGACACGATCCCGCGCAACTGATCAGTATCGCCACCCTGCGGGTCACGGGCAAAGTTGGCAACAACGCCCTTGGCCCAATCCGCTGCCGCATCTTCACCCAGATGTGCGGTCAATGCTGCAACGATGTTCTGTGTATAAACGTTCGAGGATGAGCGGATGCAGACCATGCCTGCATATTCCGGCTTGGCCAGATCCTGATAGGTCATCGGCGGGTTGGCGACATCGTTCTTGTCATAAAACAGAATGCGCGCACGCTGGGAAAAGGCAAACCACTGGTTGTCATCGTCTTGCAGATAAGCAGGGATTGCGGATTCCAGCACAGGGCTGTCAATGGATTGCAGCAGGCCCAGGTCCTTGGCGCGGGTGATGCGCACGGTGTCGACGGTCAGGAAGACGTCAACGGGGGAATTGTCGCCTTCGGCTTCCATGCGGGCGATCAGCTCGTCGGCTTTACCTTCGATGCGGTTGATGGTGATGCCGGTTTGTTCGGTGAAGTCCGAATACAGACGCTCGTCGGTGTCATAGTGGCGCGAGGAATAAAGGTTCAGCTCGCCCTCTGCTGTGGCGCCGGCGGCCGTCAGGGCCAGCGCGGTCGCAAGGATTGAAGTCATGGGTTTCATGGGGAGGTCTCCAGGTTGGTCTGTTATCTGACTGTTTTAGTCAAATACCCGATCAGTGGAATATGGCAAGCCTTTCCGATCAAAATACTCAGGTTTATTTTCTGATCGTATTTGGCGGCGTAGAATGCCGGAAACATGCGAAAAAGCTTGAGGAGTGTGACCGCAGCCCTTCACATTTTTCACTTTCCTTATAAATATAGTCAGGAATCAGAACCCTGAGTCCGCAGGTTGTCAAAGATGCGATCCGTTGCCCCTCTCGCCACACCACAAGTTGCACCGCAGCCCGTTCCGCAATTTCCCGCGGCATGGTACGAGACACTGGATGCGCTGCGCGTTGTGGCGCGGCGTTGCCGGGTCGCGCCCCGGACGGATTTGTTCAGGGCCTGTGCGCTGATTGCAAACACCAAGTCTGCAACACATGAAAATTATACGCAGGCCCTATTCCGCTGCATCGGCGATGCGATTGGACGCAACCCGGTATTTTATCGACCCGGAACGACCGAAGTGTCATTCGACGAGGCGTGGCTGATCCGCGCTGTCATGGCTGCCACCGAAGGTGACGAAGGTAGCCTGCGGTTCTTGGTCGGCAGCCGTGTGCCAAAGGTGCATCGGCGACACATCCGCTTTCTAATCAGCGGAATCGCGCAGCACGCAAACAAGACTTAGAATAATTCTAATAAGTGCTTGCCTCAGAGGCCGCGGCGATTATGTATGGTCCAAGCCAGCCAGCTTGATGCCAGCCAGCATATTTCAACGAAAGTGGAGACTGGAAATGACACAAACAGCAGCAGCACTGAGCACCGATGCCCAGACGCAGATTGCCGAAGCGCTGAACCAAGCGGTCGCGGAAACCGCCGTGACAACGATGCTTGCGCAGAATTTTCATTGGAACGTTAAGGGCATGGCTTTTGGCCCCCTGCATGACCTGTTCCAGACGATCTACGAAGACCATTTCGTCGCACAAGATGATCTGGCCGAACGTATTCGCGCCCTCGATGCCCATGTCGAAGGTACTTTGGCGGGCATGGTGAAACGAGCGAAAGTGGCAGAACATGATGGTCGCGCCAGCGACAAAGAAATGATCAAGGTAATGAAGACCGCGCAAGAAACCCTAGCCGCGACGCTTGCGGAATGCGGGGAATTGGCGGCGCACCACGGCGATACGCTGACCGAAGACCTGTGCATCGCACGCGGCCAGACCCACGAAAAATTCGCGTGGATGCTGCGGGCGCATCTGGGCTAAGTCAGCACTGCTGAACACGATCAAAGACGGGCCGCACTGCGGCCCGCCTTTGCCTGCTAGACCTCGAACGGGGGTGGCACACCCTTTTTGCGGCATTTCCTGGCATAGGCGGTTTTCCAGCCATCAAATTTCCCCATCTGCGCCTGCTGCACCATCAGCATGTCAACAAAGGCTGCACGGTGAGCATTCTTCTTTAGTGACTTGAACAGCGACTTCTGCGTCTTGGTCATGGCGCAGCCGATGCAATGGCCCTGGCGCTTGTATTTGCACACGTCAATGCAGGGGCTCGGGGTCTTGGGCATCGTTGGTTCCGGTGTGAATGTGCAGCATCAATGCAGCCGGTGCCGCCCAGTCGGCTTTGGGGCCGCCGCGCGCCGGGCGCAAAGTTTCATCTGTTTCAGCGCAATGCCAAATTGGGTGGCAAGGCTGGTGACGACGGGGGCGACGTCGGGCCGTACCAGCAAGATCGCGATCAGCATGGCATCTTCACGGTCGCCCTCTGTCGCGGATGCGATAAACTGTGCAAAGCTCGCCTCGTCGGCGCCGACACATTTGCAGTGCAAGGCATGGTGCGCAAGCGGCCGCCGCCCATGATGGGCGCATAACCTGCACAGATCGCAGAAGGCTTCAAAGACGCGCTGACCTCGCGCCGCGCCCAATGCCTGAGTCATGTCATGCTGAATAATCGACTGCAGGTCGGGGCCGTCGCACCACATCCGCAGATAGATCACAGCGGCCGCCTTCAGGCTGTCGTAATCCTGCAAATGACCAACGGCTGCGCCGCCACGCTCTGGGATCATCGCATTCATTTGGTCAGGATCAATTTGCCAGCGCGGGTGATCCGCAGCACGTAGGCCTGACCGTCCAGATCAATGCGCGCCTCTGCGCCGGTCTTGATCAGATCGCGGGCATCATAATGTAATGGCGGCACCTTGGATCGGTCAGTCTTGGGGGCCTTGGATTGAAGGTCCATCAGTCTTTTTCCATTTGTGTTGAGCGGCCAGACGGTTTGACCGGAACCCACGATTTTGACATGCGAAGACGTCCTTTCATCTCATGAATTGTCGGGCTTCCCGTGCGGTGAACAGGGTGGCTGGATTGATACTATAAACCTGAGTGATTTAGTCGGAGATGTCAATTGAAACGGGCACCGTGCCATTGAAGACGCGGAAACGCGGGTAGGCACGTCTTTCGCGATGCAGCCAACCGGTGGATGCCACAGAGGTTGATGGTCGTGGGGAATGGGACCTATGCACAAGGCCGGTTTGGTGACTGAAAGGGGCAGCGACCCGCAATATCTTGTGGATAAGTGGCGGAAATGGGCCATATGAGGGGCTCTTGCGTTGACTTGAGGCGGATGCGGAGGTCATGTTTCGGGTCCATGTGGGAATCGGGGTAGGCACCTTTGCGTTTTTCCAAGCTACGATTGAACGGCTTCAAAAGCTTTGTGGACCCGACCGATTTGATTATCGCCGACGGGCTGACCGGTGTGGTTGGTCCAAACGGCTGCGGTAAGTCGAATCTGCTGGAAGCCCTGCGCTGGGTCATGGGTGAAAACCGTCCAACCGCGATGCGCGGCGGTGGCATGGAAGACGTGATCTTTGCCGGTGCCGCAACCCGGCCTGCCCGTAACTTCGCCGAAGTATCGCTGCACATCGACAATGGCGAACGATTGGCACCCGCGGCGTTTAACGACAGCGACGTCCTGGAAATCGTGCGCCGGATCACGCGGGATGCGGGTTCGGCCTATAAGGTCGGCACCAAGGATGTGCGCGCGCGCGATGTGCAGATGCTTTTCGCGGATGCCTCGACCGGGGCGCATAGCCCGGCGCTGGTGCGGCAGGGACAGATATCAGAGCTGATTAACGCCAAACCCAAGGCGCGACGGCGCATTCTGGAAGAGGCGGCGGGCATCTCGGGGCTCTACCAGCGGCGGCACGAGGCTGAGCTGAAGCTGAAAGGGGCGGAAACCAACCTGACCCGTGTGGATGATGTGATCGAACAGCTTGCGACGCAATTGGGCCAGCTGGCGCGACAGGCGCGGCAGGCACAGCGGTATCGCCAGATTGGCGAGGGGCTGCGCAAAGCCGAGGGCATGTTGCTTTACCGGCGCTGGAAAGAAGCGGATCAGGCACTGGCCGCAGCCGCCGATCAATTGCGCGAACGCACCGTTGCCGCAGCCCAGGCCGAGAAGACGGCCCAGCAAGCCTCCAAAGGTCGGACCGAAGCCGAAGCGGCGCTGCCGCCCCTACGTGAGGAAGAGGCAATCGCGGCTGCCGTGCTGCAACGCCTGCAGGTGCAGCGCGATACGCTCAAGGATCAGGAAGCGCGCGCACTGTCGATGATCGAGACGCTGCAGGGCCGGATTGACCAGTTGGGCCGCGATATCGACCGCGAGGCGGGGCTGAACAAGGACGCAGGCGAGACGATCGAACGGCTGGAATGGGAAACGGCAGAACTTGCCAAGGCCGGCAAAGGGCACGAAAGCCGCCTTGATGCGGCAAAGGCAGCAGCGGCAGAGGCCGCTCAGACCCTGCAAGCGCGTGAAGGCGATCTTTCGCAGCTGACCGAAGATGTGGCCCGCCTTGCCGCGCGGCACCAGTCGGCACAGCGACTGCTGGAGGATTCGCGCACCACGCTCGAGAAATCAGAGGCTGAAGAGGCCCGCGCCAAGGCCGCAATGGCCGAAGCGCAGCAGGCACTGGTCGATGCCGAGGCGAGCTTTGGCGCGGCACAGGCGGCCGAGGCACAGGCGGTTGAGACCGCAGCCAAGGCCGATGAAACATTGCTTGAGGCAGAGGCAGCGCGGGCCGAAACCCAGACCCGCGAAAGCGACGCGCGCGTGATGCGGTCTGAAGCCGAAGGCGAAGCAAACGCACTCAAGGCCGAGGTCGCGGCGCTCAGCCGGATGGTCGAACGTGACACCGCAGAAGGCGGGCAGGTGCTGGACCTGCTGCGCGTCGAAGGCGGTTATGAAAAAGCGCTGGGGGCTGCCTTGGCCGACGATTTGCGCGCCCCTGCAGTCGGGCATGATGCGGCATCTGGCTGGGCAGCGCTTCCCGGCTATGCCGATCCACAGACCTTGCCTGCGGGGGTCAAGGCACTGACCAATTTCGTGAGCGTGCCAGAGGTGTTGGTGCGCCGCATGGGGCAGGTGGGGCTGGTCGAGGCCGCAGATGGCCCGCGTTTGCAGGCTGATCTGAAACCGGGCCAACGATTGGTGAGTGTCGAAGGCGACTTGTGGCGTTGGGACGGGTTCCGCGCCGGGGCCGAGGATGCGCCGTCGGCCGCAGCACTGCGGCTGCAGCAGTTGAACCGGTTGGCGACGCTGAAGCTTGATCTTGAAGAGGCCAACGCCAAGGCGGCGGGTATGGTGCAGGCGCACGAAAGCCTGACCCGGCGTCTGGCTGACTTGACCGAGGCCGACCAGAAAGCACGGCAGGCCCGGCGCGATGCGGACCGGCTGGTTGCCGACGCCAATCGCGCGCTCAGCCGGGCAGAGGCGGACCGCAATTTGGGCGCGGGCAAGGTGGAAAGCCTTGGCTTGGCCGCCAAACGTCATGCAGAAGAAGCGATGACCGCGCGCAAATCGCTGGGCGAAGCGGAAAAGGCTGCGCAGGGCTTGGGCGATCTGGATGCGGCACGGGCCGAAGTCGAAGACATCAAGATGACGGTCGAGGCCGCGCGGATCACGATGATGTCTCGCCGGTCGGCCCATGACGAGGTCCGCCGCGAGGGTGAGGCGCGCCTGAAGCGTAGTCAGGAAATCACCAAGGAAATCAGCGGCTGGAAACATCGGTTGGAGACGGCCAACAAACGCACCGCAGAGCTGGCATCGCGCAAGGCGGAATCCGAAGAAGAGTTGAAAGCTGCCGTCACCGCACCCGAAGAGATTGCGGCCAAGCGCGCCGAACTTGCCGACGCGATCGACGAGGCCGAGGGGCGGCGCAAAGCCTCTGCCGATGCGCTGGCTGCGGCGGAAAATGCGCTGCGTGTCTGCAGTGATGTCGAGCGAGATGCCGAGCGCGGCGCGTCCGAGGCGCGCGAGGCGCGCGCGCGGTCAGAGGCGCGATCAGATGCCGCGAAAGAAACCGTCGCCGCAGCGGCAGAACGGATCATGGAAGCACAAGAGGTGTCCCCCGATCAACTGCTTGACGCGTTGGACGTGGACCCCGACAAAATGCCGGACGCCGAAACCATCGAAGCGCAGGTCAATACGTTCAAACGGCAGCGCGATGCGCTAGGGGCCGTAAACCTGCGCGCCGAAGAAGACGCCAAGGAAGTGCAGGTCGAACATGACCAGCTTGTCACCGAAAAGGCCGATCTGGAAGCGGCCATTGCTGCATTGCGGTCCGGGATTGCCAGCCTCAACAAGGAAGGTCGCGAACGTCTGCTGACCGCTTTCGAGCAGGTGAACGAGAACTTTGGCCTGCTTTTCACCCACCTCTTTGGTGGCGGCGAAGCGAAACTGGTGCTGGTCGAAAGCGATGACCCGCTTGAGGCGGGGCTGGAAATCATGTGCCAGCCACCGGGTAAGAAGCTGTCGACGCTGTCACTGTTGTCGGGGGGCGAACAGACCCTGACGGCCCTTGCACTGATCTTTGCGGTGTTCCTTGCCAACCCCGCGCCGATCTGTGTGCTCGACGAGGTCGACGCGCCGCTGGACGATGCCAACGTCACCCGGTTCTGCGACCTGCTGGACGAAATGACGCGCCGCACTGAAACACGGTTCCTGATCATCACCCACCATGCGGTGACCATGAGCCGGATGGACCGGTTGTTTGGCGTCACCATGGGCGAACAGGGCGTCAGCCAGCTTGTCTCTGTTGATCTGAAGAAAGCCGAAGCAATGGTTGCGTGAGCACCCACGCCGCAGCGCGCAAGCAGGCCGGTGTCGCGGCAGAGGTTTGACCCCTCGCGCAGTTGTGACGTTTGTTGTGGCTCAAACCCGCTAAGCTGCGGCAAACGGAAGGGATGTCGATGCGGATTTTGTGGATGCTGGCCCTGCTGGCGGGGCCAGCGGCGGCGCAGGAGTTCGAACCCAAGGCCAGTGACCAGGTGCTGGATGCCGCCGCGATGGCGGCACAGGTTGTGGGTCGCACGCACGAGTTTTTTGATGGTGGAGTCTCGTTCTTTTCGGTCTCAGGCATTTACACCTATACCTACAACGACGGTGCACGTGCCTATGGTGAATGGCAGCTGCGCGATGATGGTGCGGGTGGCGTCATTTGCACCTCTTTCGAGGCCGGTTTTTCGCGCTGCGACATGTATGTGCATGACGGCACCCGGCTGGTGCTGATCACCGAAGACGGCACCCGGTTCCCGGTGCGCGCAGAAAGCTAACCGGCGGACAGTGCTGACAGAAAAGCAGGGGTCGGCCAGGCATCAGCCGGTAGTCCAAGACGCTGTTGTTCGGCCTGCACAGCGGCGCGCGTCTTGGCACCAAGGATGCCGTCAATGCCGCCGACATCGTGTCCCAGTGCGGTCAGACGTTCTTGCAAAACCATCATTTGATCGCCCGAAAGCCCGGCGTCCGGGTTGCCCGCGTCATAGGGCGGTGCGCCCATCAGCCGGGTTGCGAAGTAGGCGGCGGTGGTGACGTAGACAAAGCTTTTGTTCCACTCGAAATAGACCTCAAAATTCGGATAGGCGAGGAACGCAGGCCCCTTGCGCCCCATCGGCAACAGGACCGCGGCTGGCAGGTCTGCGGGGCCAAGGTCGCCGTTGCGCGCGGCCACACCTGCGGCTTGCCAGTCGGCCACCGACAACTTGTGATCAAGGCCGGTCTGCGTCCAGTTCAGGTCTTGCGGCACGGTAACTTCCTGCAACCACGGCTCATTCGCGCGCCACCCCAATGCGGACAGCACATGCGCCCCCGACAAAAGCGCATCGGCGCTTGAGGTCTTGAGCGTCACCTGCCCGTCGCCATCGCCGTCGCGACCGTAGGCGATGATATCTTCGGGCAGCATCTGGACCTGCCCAATCTCGCCCGCCCAGGCCCCGGTAGTGGTGTCCGGGTCCATGTCGCCGCGCGCGGCCAGTTCAATCGCGGCGATCAATTGCGGGCGAAACAGGTCTGGCCGGCGGCAGTCATGTGCAAGCGTCAGCAGCGCGTTACGCGTGTTGAAATCGCCTTGCACCTGTCCGTAATCCGTCTCGAACGCCCAAAACGCCAGCAACACCCCACGGGGGATGCCATAGTCGCGGGCGATTTGGTCAAAGACGGCGTCATTTCGGTCGCCATAAATGCGGCCATTGTCCAACCGATTTTGGCTGATCAGGCGGCGCGAAAAGTCGATAAAGTCACGTTGGAATACGCCCTGTGACCGGTCCGCTTTGATCACCGCAGGGTCAAGCGAGGCACCCGCAAAGAACGCATCCGATGCTGCGGGGCTAATGCCCTGCGCTGCCGCCTCAGCCTTTACGCCGTCAATAAAGGCGGGCAGCGGGCCGCCGCAGGTCTGGGCGGTGGTCTGGCTGGCAAAAAGGGCGAGGGCAAAGGCAAGGCGCATGGCAATTCCTGTCTGGTTTGGCCCAGCCTAGCAGCGGGTCAGCTGATCAGAAAGAGACCGATCAACAGTGCTGGCATAAGAACCGCCGCCCAGACGCGCCACAGAATCCAGACAGCCTCTGTGATGTGGTCGGCATTCAGCTCTCGGATGCCGCGCGTGTTGACGAAAGGATAGTCTTGCACTGTGCCGTTATAGACGCGCGGACCTGAAAGGGCAAAGTTCAGGGCATGGGCCAATGCCGCTTCGGGCCAGCCAGCGTTGGGGGACCGGTGCAGCGGGGCATCGTCGACCACCCCGTCGAAGACGTCAAAGCGCAAGGTCACAAGCAGGATCAGCCCAGCGGTGATGCGGGCAGGCACCCAGTTCAGCAAGTCATCGAACCGGGCGGCGGCCCAGCCGAACTCTGCGTGGCGGTCAGTGCGGTAGCCGATCATGCTGTCGGCGGTATTGGTGATCTTGTAGATCAGCAGCCCCGGCAATCCGCCGATCACAAACCAGAAGATCGGTGCGATCACCCCGTCCGACAGGTTTTCGGCCCCGCTTTCGATGGCTGCACGGGCAACATCTGCCTCGGTCATCTCTTTTGTATCGCGGCCGACGATCTGTGCGACCGCATGGCGACCATCGTCAAGGCTGCTGCGCATCCAGCGCGCGACGGCCAGCACATGGTCACACAGCGAACGTTGCGCAAGCAGAACTGCCAGTGCGATTACCTCGACCACGGTGCCGGGGATTGCGCGCAACAGCAGGCCAATGGCCAGTGCCGACAAAACCATGACCACCAACGCGGCGATCCCCTTGGCCTTGCGCGCGGCACCCTGGTTCAGCGCCTCATCCATCCATCCAATCACCCGCCCCATCAATACGGCAGGGTGCGGCACACGGGACCACAGCCATTTGGGCTCTCCCAACAGCGCATCAAGGATCATGCCAATGGCTAGGGTCAAAATGCGGCCTCGACCTGTGCCCAGCGGTCGGGGTGCGGCAAGCCCAGACGCAGCCAATTGTCGGCATAAGGGAAGATGCGCGACCAGATCTTGTGGCGGGCCAGATGTGCTTGCGCGGCGGCGGCATCCTGCACTTGATAAAGCCGGAACAGGTCCGTTCCACCAAGGCTGACAGCACCTTTGGCAGTGACGATCTTGTCCAGCTTTGCTGCGTCTTGTGCCAATCGCGTCCGCGTTTCATCCGCCCATGCGGGGTCTGACAACGCCTCTGCGCCGATGGCCAGCGCCACACCGGATACGTGCCAGGGGCCAAGCGCCTCTTTCAGGTCGGTGATGATCGCGGGGTCCCCGATGGCAAAGCCCAGCCGCAGACCCGCGTGCCCCCAGAATTTGCCGAAACTCTTCAGCACAATGGTGCCGGGTCTTGCGGACAAGGCGATATGACTTTCGCCCGGTGTGACGTCGCAAAAGCTTTCGTCGATGATTGTCAGCGGCGCATTCAGTTTGTCCGCATCCCACATCAGGCCATCCGGGTTGTTGGGGTGAACCGCCACCAGCGCGTCATAGCCGTCTTCATCCAGTGTCCAGCCTGCCGCCCGAAAGGCTGCCCCATGTTCATTGTATGTGGGGCCGGGGATTTCGACGCGGCCCGCCGGGCGCATCCGGGGCAGTTGCGCAATAAGCGCCGAGGCGCCCGAGGCCGGCAAGATCGCAGCACCGTCCGGTACCTGCCAATAGCTGCGGGCAAGCCCGATCAGGCGTTCCATCGCGTCCGTGTCAGGCAAGCCCGTCCAGACGTGGCCAGGCAATGGCGGAATAGGATAAGGCACCGGATTGATCCCGGTCGACAGGTCAAGCCATTCGGCGCGCACGCCACCATATCGTTTGATTGCCGCGTCCAGACCGCCGCCATGATCGCGCTGAGTGGTCATGATACGTCAGGCAATGGCGGGTGGCGGGTGACAAAATGGCCTTTGATCGCCTGCGGCCACTCGCGGTAAGGCACCTGGCCGGTGTCGCTCGCCGCGTGTTTGGTGGCATAGTCGACAATGCCCGCGGCTGCTTCTGCGTCTGGTTCAAAATCGCCGATGGTGTAGTTCAGTTTGCCCTGGCCCTGCACCGCGACGTTGCAACCTTTCTTGCAGCCCATCAGGCAGGACACGCGCCGGGTTTGCACGTTGGGGGCATCTTCTGCCGCCGCCTCAATCAAGGCCGCCAGCCGTTCGCCATCGGTTTGGGACATATCGCCTGATTCCCACCCCTCGCGCTTGCAGGTGTCGCAAATGGTGATCCAGGTTGTCATGGCAAAAATCCCGTTGGTCCAAGCCGACTTTCAAGCGGATTTCGGCCTGAGTGACAAGATGATGAGCGGAAAATCGTCTGCTTTCTCTGATCCGCCGAAATGTTAACCATTCGTTTACCCTAAGGATGAATGACAGCTTAACGTACTAGTCAATTTGTGACGAAACCGTTACAAAAGAGTTGCGGATGTGGAGGTGAGATGCACGTTCTGATTGTTCAGAGCAACGCACAGTTGGGGTCATTGTGGCAACGTCATCTGGAGCGGTTGGGCATGTCGGTTGTTTTGGCAACCAGCGGTTCCGATGCCGTTCAGATTATTGAAGATGTGCCCTTTGATGTGATCGTTTTGGACCTTGTCCTGCGCGAAGGCAGTGCATTGACCGTCGCTGATGTTGCGAATTTCCGCCAACCAGACGCCAATGTGGTGTTCGTGACCGACACGACGTTCTTTTCGGACGGGTCAATTTTCGCGCATAGCGCCAATGCCCGTGCCTTTGTAGAAAAGGCGACGCCGCCAGCGGATCTGGCGGCGATTGTGGAACACTATGGCCACAGCGCTAGCCGCGACCGTGAGGCTCTGCATAGTTCAACCGTGGGTTGATCGGCACGATCCGATGAGGGTTAATGCTCTCGTGACTAAAGTGATAATGGCGCACGATATGGTCCATGTTCACCGTCGCAGCAATGCCGGGCATTTGGTACAATTCACGTGTGTAACCCCATAGATTGGGGTACTCGCGCAGGGTTTTCAGGTTGCACTTGAAATGCAGGTGATAGACCGGATCAAAGCGGATCAGGGTTGTCCACAGGCGCCAGTCCGCTTCGGTCAGTACGTCGCCCATCAGATAGCGATTGTCAGCCAGCCGTGCCTCAAGCCAGTCAAGTGTTTCGAACAATGGCCCCACTGCGGCATCATAGGCCGATTGCGTCGTGGCAAAGCCTGACTTGTAGACCCCGTTGTTCAATGTGTCGTAGATTCGGTCGTTCACCGGGGCGATGGCATCGTGCAAATCGGTGGGCCAATAATCGTCCGTATTGCCGGTGATCCCGTCAAAGGCGCTATTGAACATGCGGATGATTTCGGACGATTCGTTGGAGACGATGGTTTCGCGTTCCTTGTCCCACAAGATTGGTACGGTCACCCGGCCGGACATATCGGGCTGCGCCTTGAGGTAGATATCGCGCGCAAAAGGCAAACCATAAAGATCGTCACCGGTCGCACCTTTGTCATCCGTCTCAAATGTCCAACCGTCTGTCAGCATATCGGGGTGCACCACCGAGATGCCGATGTGGTCCGTCAGACCCTTCAACTGGCGAAACACAAGGGTGCGGTGGGCCCAAGGGCAGGCATAAGAGACATAAAGATGGTAGCGCCCGGATGCGGCCGCGAATCCGCCCTCGCCTGAGGTGCCGGCGCTCCCGTCTGCAGTGATCCAGTTGCGAAACTTGGCTTGCGTGCGCTTGAACGCGCCGCCGGTGGATTTCGTGTCGTACCAGACGTCGTGCCAAACGCCATCTACCAATTGTCCCATCTGAGTGGTCCTTTCTTTGCTTGCATCACAGGTAGCGGCGGCACATGCCCGCGCATACCCCCACCCCCGCGCAGTCCATTCTGCATGGCTGCACAGGTCGCAAATGGCCCACAAAGGCCGTGGAATCGTTTGCGCCGACCCGCCACCGCCCATATACCAGCCCCTGACGAAGCCCATGGGCCAGAGAGGTGGTGGCGCGCGGTCGACCCTGACGGGGACCAAACGCCACGTCGTCCGACACCGTTGCGCGCGGTCCTTCTCGGCCTGACCAGACACAAGGACACGCCATGCGCCTGATACTTTCGCTTTTGCTGATCATTTGCGCCCAAATGGCTGCGGCGCACCCCGGCCACCTGGTCGATGTCGCGGGCCACGACCACTGGGTCGCGGGTGCGGCCATTGGTGCTGCCGTGTTGATCGGGCTGTGGGGCGTGCTGAAAGGCAAGAAAGAAACCGACGGAGAGAGTGACCCCGAGGACCCGCTCGAGCTGGAAGAGGAAGCGGCATGAAAACCGGTGTGATGATCTGCGGTCACGGCTCGCGTAGCCAATCGGCGGTTGATGAATTCGCTGTGCTCGCCGAAAAGCTGCCCGCCTATCTGCCCGACAGCTGGGAAACTGACTATGGCTATCTGGAGTTCGCCAACCCGGTGATCCGCGACGGGTTGGACAAACTGCGAGAGGGCGGCTGTGACCGCATTCTGGCGGTGCCCGGCATGCTTTTTGCCGCGATGCACGCCAAGAATGACATCCCCACGGTCTTGAACACCTACGCCCGCAAACACGGGCTAGACGTCCGCTATGGCCGAGAGCTGGGCGTAGACCCGAAGATGATTGACGCCGCCGCAGGCCGTATCCAGGAGGCTGTCGATCAGGCAAACGCATCCCATGGCGACCTGCCACTGACAGAGACCTGTCTGGTCGTCATCGGGCGCGGTGCGTCGGACCCAGATGCCAATGGGAACGTGTCAAAAATCGCCCGGATGCTGCAAGAGGGGATGGGCTTTGGCTGGTGCGAGGTCGGCTATTCCGGTGTGACCTTCCCGCTGGTGGAACCCTGCCTGCAGCACGTGGCGCATCTGCCCTACAAGCGCGTGATCGTATTCCCCTATTTCCTGTTCTCAGGCATCCTGATTGACCGTATCTATGGCTTTACCGATCAGGTCGCCGCCGAACACCCCAATATCCAGTTCATCAAAGCGCCCTATCTGGGGGACCATCCCAAGGTGCTCGAGACTTTTGCAGAACGAATTCTGGAACAAGACAGCGCCACTCCGCCGCCCAACTGTGGCATCTGTGCCTACCGCGAAAAGGTGCTGGCGACCGAAGATGGCGGTCACCACCACATCACCCCTGAAGACCGCCAGCACCCCGCTTTTGGCAGCGTCCCACCGCCCACGTGCGTATTGTGCAAATACCGTGTGCAGGTGCTGGGGTTCGAGGCAGAGGTGGGCGCGGTTCAGGAAAGCCACCACCACCACGTCGAAGGCCAGGGGGCCTCTGCGCCGGGGTCCAATGTGGCTGATTGCGCGCTGTGCGACACGTTTTGCACGGGCATGTGCCGGCTCGAAGCGACACATGATCACCACCACCATCATCATCACGACCACGGTCATGATCACCATCATCACCACGCTGTCTACCCCCATGCAGATCACCCGCATGGACCAGAAAGCGCGCGCAAATCAAACAAGGCCTGACTTTCTTCTGGCCAAAGTAATCCCTGCCGGAGACACGATTATTCGTCGAATAATCGCCACCGCATACGACAACCCAAGGCCCGCCAATGCGCCCTTATGAAAAAGACCCAGCCGCGATCTATGCCGCCAGTTTCGCCACTGTCGCAGCGGAGGCGCGGCTGGATCGGTTTCAGACAGACATGCGCCCGCTGATCACCCGGTTGATCCACGCTTGCGGGATGATCGAAGTGGCCGATCGGCTGGTCTGGTCGGACAGGGCCTTTGCCGCTGGGCATGCGGCGCTGCAAGCTGGCAAGCCCGTCTTGTGTGATTGCGAGATGGTCGGCGCGGGCATTATCCGCCGCTACCTGCCCGCGAAAAACAAAGTGATAGTCACGCTGAATGATCCATCTGTCCCTGACCATGCCAAGGTCATCGGCAATACGCGGTCCGCGGCAGCCGTGGACCTTTGGGAACCACATCTCGATGGTGCTGTCGTGGCAGTGGGCAATGCGCCCACCGCACTTTTTCATCTGCTTGAACTGATCGACGCGGGCGGCCCAAAGCCTGCCGTGATCCTTGGATTTCCCGTCGGCTTTATTGGTGCGGCGGAAAGCAAGGCCGAACTGGCCGCCAACCCGCGCGGCTGCGACTTTGTCGCCCTGCGCGGTCGGCGCGGCGGCTCTGCAATGGCCTCGGCTGCGGTCAACGCGCTCGCCGCGGGCCTGCCAGAGGTGACGTCATGACGACGTTGCGCTGCCCTGCCTGCGGATTTGCAGGCCACCACGATGGCCCGACCCACGCCTATATGAGCCCCTCTGCCGCCTGCTGGGCGCGTTATGGCGAAGTTTTGGCGCGCGAGTACAGCGACGCCCGCTATTGGACATCACACCGATTGCTGACTGATGCCTATTGCGGGCAGCATTCCATTGGCTCGGATCGGCGGGCGCGGCAATCGCTATGGATCCACATGGCCGCGCTGATCCTGCACTTTGAACATCAGTCCCCGGAGGCAAAGATCGTGACATTCCTGCGCACGGCCGCAAAGTCCGGGTATGATTTCCCACCGCTCGACATGCCAGATGCCAACTTGACCGTTAACATTGATGCGATCCACGCTGCACCAGACGCCGCCACGCATGTGGCCGAGGTCACGACCTACGCCCGCGCGGTGCATGACGTCTGGGCCCCGCATCGCGCGGCCTTTGAGGGTTTGATCCAAGAGGTCGCAGCATGAGTGCGCCGTGGTTGCACATCGTCGGCATTGGCGAGGACGGTTTAGACGGACTAACCCCTGCGACCCGCGCCGTGGTCGAAGCGGCAGAAGTCATTCTGGGCGGCGATCGGCATCACACACTGGCCGCCAATCCAGAAGCGGAACGGCTGGCCTGGCCGTCGCCCTTTGACGCAATGATCGACACGATCAGGGACCTGAAGGGGCGTCGCGCAGTGGTGCTGGTCACCGGTGACCCGCTTTGGTTCTCGGTCGGTGCGCGGATCGGGCGCGCGATTGACCCGTCCGAGATCACCTACCATCCGCAGCTTTCCGCGTTTCAATTGGCCGCGGCCCGCATGGGCTGGTCGCTGCCGGACGTCGAGACGTTGACGGTGCATGGTCGCCCGGTCGAACAGATGATCGCCTTTATCCAGCCTGACGCGCGCCTGTTGATACTGACCACGGGTGCCGACACGCCGGCCCAAATTGCGGCCTATCTGGCTGAACGCGGCTATGGCGCGTCAAAGATGACCGTGCTGGCCGCGATGGGTGGCAAGGACGAGGCGCGCTTTGACGGTACGGCAAAGGCTTGGGAACAGACGGTTCCAGCCTTCAACACGCTTGCTGTCGAATGCATCGCTGCACCTGATGCGGCCTTGCAGCCTCGGGTGCCGGGGCTGGCTGATGAGCTGTTTCAATCCGATGGCACAATGACAAAGCGCGAAGTGCGTGCCGCGACGATTGCGAAACTGATGCCAATGCGCGGTGCGCTGTTGTGGGACATCGGGTGTGGGTCTGGCTCTGTTGCTATCGAATGGATGCGCGCGGCACGCTATGCGCGGGCCGTGGGCATTGAACCGCGCGCCGATCGCCGGGCGATGGCCGGGGCCAATGCTGCTGCCCTTGGCGCGCCAAGGTTGGAACTGGTTGATGGATCGGTCCCGGCTGCATTGGACGGGCTGCCCGCACCCGACGCAATCTTCATCGGTGGCGGGTTAAGCCGCGAAACCTTTGATACAGCATGGGCCGCACTGCGTCCGCTGGGGCGGCTGGTTGCCAATGCGGTCACGCTCGAAAGCGAAGCGGAACTGATTGAACTGCATAAGAAATTCGGCGGTGAATTGGTCCGTATTTCGGTCCACCGGGCAGAACCTGTGGGCCGGTTGACCGGCTGGCGTCCCGCGATGCCCGTCACCCAGTGGAGCCTTGTGAAAAGATGACAGGGGTTCTTTATGGTGTGGGCGTCGGGCCGGGTGCGGCCGACCTGATGACCTTGCGGGCTGCGCGGTTGATCGAGGGCGCGAAAGTCGTGGCTTATCCGACACTTGCAGGCGGCGAGAGCTTTGCGCGCGCGATTGCAAGGGACCTGATCCCGGACGGCTGCCAAGAGATCGTGATGGACGTGCCGATGACGGTGGAACGCGGCCCTGCTCAGGCGGCCTATGACGCCGGTGCTGCCGAAATTGCCGCCGCGCTGGACGCAGGCCAGGACGTGGTGTGTCTGTGCGAAGGCGACCCGTTTTTCTACGGCTCTTTCATGTATCTTTTCGCAAGACTGTCAGAGGCTTACCGGGTCGAGGTTGTTCCCGGTGTGACATCTGTCACCGCCTGTGCTGCGCAAGCTGGGTTGCCGTTGGCGGCGCGGAACGAGCGTTTGACCATCCTTCCCGGGCCATTGCCCGAGGATGAGCTGCGCCACCGGATCGAAGGCGCCGAAAGCGTGGCGATCATGAAAGTGGGGCGGCATCTGCCGAAGATCCGCGGCGTGATCGAAGCACTGGGGCTCTTGGATCAGGCGGTCTATGTCGAACGCGTCAGTCTGCCGCAAGAGGTGGTCACGCCGCTGGCGCAAGCGCCTGAAAAGGCACCCTATTTTTCCATGATACTTCTGACCAAGGGGGCCGATCCGTGGCTTTGAAACCCATTGTTGTGGCGTTGTCGAAATCCGGCGAACCAACAGCCCATCGTATCGCCAAATTGTTGGATGCCTCGCTGCATGGACGGCAGGATCGGGTTGAACAGGCCGATGCATTTTTTGCAAACGCGCTGGATCATGTGCGTGATCTGTTTGCGGCGGGTTACCCGGTGATTGGAGTCTGTGCGAGCGGAATTTTGATCCGGGCTGTGGCGCCGCTACTTGCGGACAAGACAACAGAGCCGCCGGTGATATCTGTCAGTGATGATGGGGCTGTGATCGTGCCGCTGCTTGGTGGGCATCGCGGGGCGAACCGGTTGGCCAAGGAAATCGCTGATGTTTTGGAAGGGGTTGCGGCTGTTACCACCGCAGGGGATGTTGCCCTGGGGGTGGCCCTTGATGCGCCACCACCGGGATGGCGGCTTGTTAATCCCGACGCAGCCAAGGGTGCGATGGCGGCCCTGTTGGACGGGCAGGGTGCGACGTTAACAGGGGATGAACCCGCCGATTGGTTGCAGGAATTGCCGCGCGGCGACGGGATACACATTGCATGCACAACTCATGCACATCCCGTACCGACGCAAACCTTACTGAAATTTACGCCTTTGCGGACGGTGCTGGGTGTCGGCTGCGCCCGCAACTGCCCGCCAGAGGAGCTGTCGGCACTGGTCAAGGATGTGTTGGACGAGGCGGACATCTGCGCGCAAGCCGTGCATTCCGTCAACACGATGACGCTCAAGGCCGATGAACCGGCCATCATCAACCTCGCCCGTAATCTGGGTGTCCCGATGCGGTTGTTTGAAGCCCAAGAGCTTGAGGCCGAGACGCCGCGCCTGGCGACCCCATCCGAGGTGGTCTTTGCCGAGGTCGGCACGCATGGGGTGGCCGAAGCGGCGGCCCTGGCGCAGGGCGGGGCTGACGCAGAACTGATCGTGACAAAGCGCAAGACCGCCAATGCGACCTGCGCGCTGGTGCAAGTGCCAGCACCGCTGATTGAGATGCGCGGACGGCCGCGCGGCAAGCTGTCGGTTGTTGGCATCGGGCCGGGGCAGGCGACGTGGCGCACACCAGAGGTGTCACGGCTGGTGGCCGACGCTGAGGAATTGGTGGGTTACGGGCTTTATATCGATCTGCTTGGGCCATTGGCCGCTGGCAAGGACCGGTCGGATTTCCCCTTGGGCGGGGAAGAGGATCGCTGTCGCTATGCGCTTGAACAGGCGGGCAAGGGCAAGAACGTGGCCCTTGTCTGTTCCGGCGATGCGGGCATCTATGCGATGGGTGCGCTCGTCTTTGAATTGCTGGATCGCGGTCCGGACCAGATGGGTGTCTCGGACGCAGCGCGCCGGGTCGAAGTGCAATGTTCGCCCGGTGTGAGTGCTTTGCAAGGCGCGGCGGCACGGGCGGGGGCACCGCTGGGGCATGATTTCTGTGCGATTTCCCTGTCGGACCTGCTGACCCCGCGCGAGGATATCCTGCGACGTCTGAAGGCGGCAGCAGAGGGCGATTTCGTGATCGCGTTCTACAATCCGGTGTCCAAGACGCGGCGAACCTTGCTGGCCGAAGGGCGGGACATTCTGTTGCAGCACCGGCCCGCCGACACGCCGGTGATGTTGGCGTCGTCACTGGGCCGGCCCGAGGAGCATATCCGCTATCGGCGTCTGGATGAATTGCAGGTGGACGAGGTAGATATGCTGACTGTCGTACTGGTTGGGTCGAGCAATTCACGGCTGGCGCAGTTGGGCGAGGGGCCACGCATGTTCACGCCGCGTGGCTACGCGCGCAAGATTGACGGTGATCTGGCGTGACGTCGTGCGCCGCTCTTGCCCTGTCGGGCAAAACGCCCCGCCCGCCGTCCCGGATGGGGCGCCATGCGGCTGCTGCGCGGTGTCCAGGCGGCTTGAAATTGCTGAGAGGCCGTTTGCGGGCAGGTCTGCCGCAAACAGGCCACATCGAGGATGAAACCGATTCGCGCCCGCCTCAAGGACAAGCCGCGCAAGCGCGGTCGCGTGCCGCGATCCTTGACCCGGCCCCGAATCGTGCAGGAGTGATGCGATGACTGTTTTCTTTATTGGCGCGGGTCCGGGTGATCCGGAGCTTTTGACGCTCAAGGCCGCGCGTATCATCGGGGAATGCCCGGTGTGCCTTTATGCCGGATCGCTGGTGCCAGAGGCGGTGGTGGGATGCGCACCCGCGGATGCGCGGGTGCTGGACACCGCGCCGATGACGCTTGAGGACACCCATGCCGAGATTGTGGCGGCCCATCAGCGTGGCGTGGATGTGGCCCGTGTGCATTCGGGCGACCCATCGCTTTATGGCGCGATCGCCGAGCAGATCCGGCTGTTGAAGGCCGAAGGGATTGATTATCAGATCATCCCCGGTGTGCCCGCCTATGCCGCTGCGGCCGCTGCACTTGGGACCGAATTGACAGTGCCGGAAATCGCGCAATCCATTGTTTTGACACGGATGTCGATGAAATCGACCGGTATGCCGCCGGGCGAGACGCTTGAGAATTTCGCCCGCACCGGGGCGACGCTGGCCATTCATCTGGGTGTGCGGGCGCTGCGCGAGATTGAGCGGCAGTTGATCCCGTTTTACGGCGAAGATTGCCCCTGTGTGGTAATTTATCGCGCGTCCTGGCCGGATCAGATGATCATTCGTGGCACGCTGAGCGATGTGCGCGAGAAGGTGCGCGCGGCTAAGATTACCCGGACCGCGCTGATCATGGTGGGGCCTGCGCTGGGCGACAGTCACGGGTTCCCCGATTCAGCGCTTTATGACGCGGCCAAACCGCATGTCTTGCGGCCCAAGGTCAAAATCAGCTGATGTGTTGCAGCAGCACTGCTGCATTGCGGCGGAAATTGTCACTTGATCTTTAACCTTCTCAGCTAGTTAGCTGGCTGAGGGTCAAGGAGGACCGAGTCGTGTCATCATTTTTGCCAAAGGCTGTTCGTGAAGGTTTGGAACAGGCGCGCCGCGCCGCATTGCATCGTAATGATCGGCTATGCGTGCATGACGGGGATGAAGTGTACCGCATCCGCCGTTTCTGGGACAACGGCATGTCGATCGACGGTCACCACGGCGACAAGCTGCGTGGCCGGGTCGAGATTTATGACGGCGCGCGGCATCTGTATCAGGCGTTGATCGTGAATGGGCAGGAAGAGGGCGCAGAGATCGTGTTCGACTTCAAATGGCTGCATCCGGTCACGGATACAGCACCCGTTGACTTTGAACGGCCCGATTTTGTGCCTGCGGGACTGATCCCTAGGGTCTGATTTCCACCGGTGTGCCCAGCGGCGTGGCGTGGAAAAGCTCTGTCATGGCGTCGTTGTTGATGGCGATGCAGCCTTCGGTCCAGTCATAAGCGATCCGTTGCAGACCGGTAATCCCGCGGGGTTGGCCGTGGATGAAGATGTCGCCCCCCGGTGAATAGCCGCCTGCGCGGGCCCGCGCGATGTCGTCGGGCTGCGGATAGTCGATGCCAAGCGACAAGTGGAACCGGCTTTGCGCGTTGCGGCGATCAACGCGGAACAGCCCTTCGGGCGTTTTGCCGTCGCCTTGGCGGACCTTGTCACCGTCGGGCGCAAAACCAAGGTTGACCGGCAGGCGACGCACGACCCGGCCATCTTGATAGGCCAGCAACATACGGTCGGATTTGTCGATCAGGATGCGGTCAATCTGACCGGTGATCTCTGGCGGCAAAGGTGGCTGTGGTTTCAGCGCCCCCCAGATGGCAAAGGCCAGCGCCAGCAAAGTGGCCAAAAGGGAGGCGCGCAGCGTCATTGCAGATCGGCAAAGGCCGCCTGCACGCGGGCGACAGCCTCGTCCACCACCGCGCGGGTCGTCGCCACGTTGAAGCGGTGGTGCAGCGCGCCGCCAATGCCCAACCCGTCGCCAGGTGTAGGAAGCACGCGGGCGGTATCATAAAGACGGCTTCGGATGTCCGCGTCCGACATACCCGTGCCGGAAAAATCGACCCATGACAGGAAGGTGGATTGCATCGGCATCGCCTGCACACCGGGGATCGCATTCATACCCGCGCAAAGGGCTGCGCGGTTGCCATCGATCAGCTGCACCATCGCATCAACCCATGCCGCGCCTTGGGGCGTGTAGGCGGCACAGGTCAGATCAGCGCCCAGTCGGTTGGGCTGAATATCAAGTGCTGCATAAAGTGCGGCGAACCGGGCGCGCAGGTCGTCATCGGGGATGATGACATAGCCGGTGCGCAGGCCAGCGATATCGAAGGTTTTCGAGGCAGCCGACATCACCACCAGCTTGGGCAGTGAATCCGGCGCATGCAGGGCCGTGGGCAGGTGGGTGTGGCCGGGAAAGGCCAGATCCATATGAATCTCGTCCGAGATCAGGATCAGATCATGGCGCGCGCAAAAGGCGGACAGCGCCTGAATTTCGGCCGCCTCCCAGACCCGGCCCGCCGGGTTGTGGGGGGAACAGAACATCACTGCCTTTTCGTTGCCGGTCAGTTGGGTTTCCAGCGTTTCAAGGTCCATGCGAAAGAGGCCCTGGTCATCTATCAGCAGCGGGGACTGCACCATGACACGGCCGTTCTTGCGGATCTTGTTGGCAAACTCGTGGTAAACCGGGCTGAAAACGATAATGCCATCGCCGGGATCGGTCAGCGCCTGCAAGGTCACACCGACAGCGTTGCCGATGCCATGCAGTTCAAAAATGTGATCGGTATTCGGGCGCCAACCGTGGCGGTGTTCGTACCACCACGCCACGTGACGGGCGAAAGCGGAATAGTCGAAATAACCAAATTCGCCACAGGCTTTCAGATCATCCAAGACGTCCAGCAGCACCGGGGCAGGTTGCAGGTCAGACTGCGCGATCCACATCGGGATCATATCCTGCGGCACCGCGCGGCCCAGCATCGCCTCCATCATCGCCCATTTAGAGCTGCGGCCGGTGGTTTGGTCTTTGGTGGTCTCGAAATCGAACTGCATTTGGTGTCCTTTGGGGCTTTGGGTGCAAGCTAGCCCCCCGTCCGGCAAGCGCAAGATGAAAGGCCACGCCCGTTGCGCTTTGACGCGGTCCCGATTACATCAGCGCCATGACAAAACGTACCATCCTGATCCATCCCGACCCGCGGTTGAAGAAAGAAACTGATCCGATTGCCGAGGTCACAGATGAACTACGCACGCTTGCGGATGACATGCTGGAAACCATGTATGCCGCACCGGGCATTGGGTTGGCCGCACCACAGATCGGTGTGATGCAGCAGATTCTGGTGATGGATTGCGTCAAGGAAGACGAGGAAGAGCCGCGCCCGATGGTCCTGATGAACCCGGTTGTGACATGGGCGTCGGAAGAAACCGGGGTCTATGAAGAAGGGTGCCTGTCGATCCCGGATCAATATGCCGATGTCGAACGCCCGTCCGAGGTCGAAGTTGAGTGGCTTGGGCTGGACGGGCAAACCCATAAGGAACGGTTTGACGGGCTTTGGGCGACCTGTGTGCAACACGAGATTGACCACCTGCACGGCAAGCTCTTCATCGACTACCTCAAGCCGCTCAAACGCCAGATGATCACCCGAAAGATGCAAAAGCTGAAGCGCGAGAAGGCCCGCGCGTGAGCCTGACGTTACGCCTTGCACCGGACCCGGTGTTACGGGCTGTTTGCAAGCCGGTTGACCCGTTCGGCCCGGCGCTGGCAGCACTCGCCAAGGGCATGCTTGAGGTGATGTATCGCGCACAGGGACGCGGGCTGGCGGCACCACAGGTAGGGGTGATGAAACGCATCTTCGTCATGGATGCGACGTGGAAAGACGGCGCGCCTGACCCACAGATTTTTGTGAACCCAGTGGTGTCATGGGCCGATGAGCGTTGCGAAGCGAGCGAAGAGGGATGCCTGTCGATCCCGGATACGCCCTGCATGGTGACCCGACCCGTGGCAATCAGGCTGACGTGGCAGGACCTTGAAGGCGCGCCACATGAAGCCGCATTTGACGGATTCGCCGCGCGGTGCATCCAGCACGAGCGTGACCACCTCGATGGGATTTTATGCACGGACTACGCGATATGATGCACCGCCCCTTTGTGATGTGGCCTGACAAGGCCCTGCGCACCCCGGCCCAGCCAGTGGACAAGATCACCGATGAAATCCACGCGATCTGGGACGAGATGATCGTGGCGATGGATGCGATGCCCGGTGTGGGGCTGGCAGCGGTACAACTGGGCATCCCGCTGGCTCTGGCCGTGGTTGATGCCAGCACCAGCCGAGGCAAAGCGGTGCGGTTGGCGAACCCGCAAGTGCTGCATGCGAGTGTTGAGCTGCGCGAACATTCCGAAGGGTCGCCCAACTTGCCCGGTGTCCGCGCCACGATCAAACGCCCACGGGCCGTGACCGTGCGGTTCCTGAACGATCAGGGGATCTGGGACCGGCAGGAATTTGTGGGCCTTGCTGCGACCAGCGTGCAGCACCAGATCGATCATCTGGCAGGCAAGATGTATTTTGATCATCTCAGCCGGGTGAAGCGGGATATGTTACTCAAAAAGGCCCGCAAAGCGCGGGGGTAGAATTTTCGTCGAAAATTCTGTGCCTCCGGCGGGGATATTTTTGGCCAGAAGAAGGGACCACGATGCGCGTCATATTCATGGGTACGCCTGATTTTTCGGTGCCGGTTTTGCAGGCGCTGGTCGATGCGGGCCATGATATCGCCTGCGTCTACTGCCAGCCGCCGAGGCCGGCGGGGCGCGGCAAGAAAGATCGGCCCAGTCCCGTGCAGGCCAAGGCCGCAGCCTTGGGTTTGGACGTGCGCCATCCGGTGTCTTTGAAAGATGCGGCTGCGCAGGCGGAGTTTGCCGCGCTGGAGGCGGACGTGGCTGTTGTGGTGGCTTACGGGCTGATCCTGCCGCAAGCGGTGTTGGACGCCCCACGCCTTGGCTGTCTTAATATCCACGCAAGCCTTTTGCCGCGATGGCGGGGAGCGGCCCCGATCCATCGCGCGATCATGTCCGGGGACGCCGAAACGGGCGTCTGCATCATGCAGATGGAGGCAGGGTTGGACACCGGCCCTGTGTTGCTGCGTGAGGCTGTGGCAATCGGCACCGAAGAAACGACCGGTGCTTTGCATGACCGCTTGTCGGTCCTTGGTGCACGGCTGATCGTGCAGGCGCTGGACGGGTTGCCGATGGACGCAGAGGCGCAGCCCGAGGACGGCGTGACCTATGCAGCCAAGATCGACAAGGCAGAGGCGCGGGTGGATTGGACGCGCCCCGCGCAAGAGGTTGACCGCCTGATCCGCGGTCTGTCGCCATTTCCGGGCGCATGGTGCGAGGTTGCGGGCGAGCGGGTCAAGCTGCTGGCGTCGCGACTGGCCGAAGGCTCTGGCCCGCCGGGGGCGGTTCTGAGCGGGTTTACAGTGGCGTGCGGTGACGGTGCTGTTGAAATCACGCGCGCGCAGCGTGCCGGAAAGTCGGCAATGGCGGCGGGGGACGTTCTAAAGGGGTTGTCGTTGCCGGACCGTCTTGATTGATATTGGCAAGGGCGTCTAAATCGTTATAGGCTGCGCCCTCCAATAGATAGGATGCAGCGCATGTCAGCAATGATGACCACCCCGCCACCGATTGGTTACGGCACATGGAACCGCCCGGGCGATGCCGCCTATCAGGGGGTCCTGACGGCGCTAAAGGTGGGCTATCGCCATATCGACGGGGCAGAAGGCTATGACAATGAAGCGGACGTGGGCCGCGCCATTGCCGACGCGGGCATTCCGCGTGACCAGTTGTGGGTCACCACCAAGGTCGCCCCCGAAAGCTTTGCCCCCGGCCAGATCCGGAGCCATGTCGAGGCCTCGCTGGACAAGCTGGGTGTCGGCCCTGTCGACCTGTTGCTGCTGCATTATCCGTCGATCAACGACGAGTATCAGATCGAGGATTACATGGCGCAGTTTGCCGACGTCTATGACGCGGGGCTGACGCGCCATATTGGCGTCTCAAACTTTACAATTCGTTATATGGACCGCGCGCTGGCGCTTTTGGGTGACCGTCCAATCCTGACCAATCAGGTGGAACTGCATCCGTTCCTGCACAACAGCCCCATCGTGGATTACTGCCGCACAAAAGGTATCGCGATGACCGCCTTTTCGCCACTTGCGCGCGGTGCTGTGGCGGATGACCCAGTCTTGCAGGCCGTCGCGACAGAGTTGGGTGCCACCATCGGTCAGGTGGCGCTGGCGTGGCTTTTGGCGAAGGGGCACTGGGTGATCCCATCCTCTGGCAACCCAGAACGGATTGCTGAAAACCTGGCCGCCGGGGACATCACCCTGTCGCCTGATCAGATTGCGCGGATCGACGCGCTGGATCGCAACATGCGGTTGGTGAACGGCCCCTGGTGCCCGGAATGGGACGTCTGACCATGCCTCATCGCAAGTTGCCCTTTGCCTTGGTCGGGATTGACCATGTTGTCTTTCTGGTCGACGACCTTGACCGGGCGGTTGCGTGGTATCGCGATGTGCTGGGCTGTCCGCCGGGCTATTCCTATCCCGATCTGGGGATGGAACAGGTCTGGGCCGGGTCTGCGCTGATCGTCCTGTGGGACACAACCCACCCCGGTGCCGCCTCTACCGTGCCACCGGTACCGGGTGGTCGCAATGTCGATCACGTGTGCATCGCCACCACGCCCTTTGATCACAACGCCTTGCGCGCCCATCTGGCCGCCCACGGTGTCGCGATTGAACGCGAGGCGATGCACGGCGGTGCGCGCGGCATGGGCCATTCGTTCTATGTGCGTGATCCGTTTGGCAACAAGCTGGAGATCAAGGGCCCGGCGGAATATCCCGACGGACGCTAAGGCCGCGGGTTTGATGACAGTGCCGCAGTTGCGTTAGGGTCCGGGCATGACACGCGCGATGATCACAGAGCCGGATGACTACTTTGCCAAGGGGTGTGGCCGTTGCGACAGGTTCGATAGCCCAAGTTGTTCAAGCTTGATCTGGCAAGAGGGGCTGCTGACACTGAGGCAGCTTTGCCGCGACGCGGGGCTGGAAGAGACCGCGAAATGGGGGCATCCGTGTTACATGTTTGCTGGGCGCAACATTGCGATTATCGGCGCGTTTCAAAGCAATTTCCGCCTGAGTTTCTTCAATGCCGCCCTGATGAAAGACCCCGAGGGGGTTCTGCAAAGGCAAGGCCCAAATACGCAAAACCCCGATATGATCCGCTTTGAAGACAACGCGGGACCGGCCGCAATGGCCCCGGTCATCATCGCCTATTTGAAAGAGGCAATGGGCTATGCCGCCGCAGGTATTCTGCCGCCCAAGGTCGTGCGAGAGGTGCCGATCCCTGATGAGCTGATCGAAGCGCTGGATGCTGACCCGGAACTGGCAGAGGCCTTTGCCGCGCTGACACCGGGACGGCAGAAAAGCTATGCGTTCAACCTGAACCAGGCAAAACAATCGCCGACACGCATCGCGCGGATCGCCAAGTTTCGCGACAAAATCATCGCGGGCAAAGGGGCGCAGGAACGCTAATCAATCGCCGAGAAGGCGGCACTGTCCAGACTGCAATCGCGGATCACATCCGCGCCGCAAGTGCGATATTCCAGATCACGGGTCAGACAGATCCGCGCCTCCTGAATGGCACCGGCCTTGCAGGTGATGGTGATCTGATCAGGCTCAAGGTCAGGATTGTCGCGCAGAAAAGCCTCTTCAATCAGCGTCGCGGGCAGGGTCACGTCGCGGGTCAGTTCGCGCAGAACCGCCGGGCGCGTGACCTTTTCATAGGCCAGCCGCGCCAGCGCGTAATAGTCATCTGCCGCAAGCCCCGCGCAGACGCCATGTTTGTTCCATTGATACCAAGCGAGGCCTGAGGTCCCCATGATATCAGCCATCTCGGCAGTCATGGCCCGCGAAGGGTTGCGCTGGCTCGTCGGGCAATTGGCAGGCCAGCCGCGTTCGTATTGCGGCCAAAGCCCGTGCATGATCCAGCCGAACCCTGCGCCTTCGTCACATTGGGTAGATCCCTTGGCGCGCCCTTCCAGATCACACCAATTGGGCGACCATGACAGTGACAGCACGTAGTAGTCGAACTCTCCGGCCACATCTTGTGCGGCAGCGGGCGAGGCAAGGCAAAGCAAAAGGGCGAACAGGCGGCGCATTTGGGGTCTTTCCAACCGGGAATGCCCGCACTATATACGGCTCAAGTTCCCCGACAATGCGAACCCGGCCCATAGCGGTCTGCCCCTTCAAGGGCGCGGGAGAGGCATGTCTGATGAGATGGAGATGAGAATGGCAAATCTACCGATTATGGCAAAGGCCACGGCGGTCTGGCTCTGCGATAACACGACAATCACTTTCAAGCAGATCGCGGATTTCTGCGGCCTGCACGAGCTGGAAGTGCAGGGCATTGCCGATGGTGATGTGGCCACCGGTGTGAAGGGCTTTGACCCCATCGCCAACAAACAGCTGACCCAGGCCGAGATCGACAAGGCCGAGGCTGATCCGATGCACAAGCTGAAGTTGCTTTATAACCCCGCCTCTGCCGGTGAGGAAAAGCGCCGTGGTCCGCGCTACACGCCGCTGTCTAAGCGTCAGGATCGCCCTGCGTCAATCTATTGGCTGGTGAAGTTCCACCCCGAATTGTCCGATGGCCAGATCTCTAAACTGGTGGGCACGACCAAGCCGACCATTCAGGCAATCCGCGAACGGACCCATTGGAACATCAACAATCTTGAGCCGATTGACCCCGTGGCGCTGGGCCTGTGCAAGCAATCCGAACTGGATGCCGCTGTGCAAAAGGCCAATGCCAAGAAGGCGAAAGAGGGCGGCGTGATGTCCGATGATGAGCGGCGCAAGCTGGTCAGCACCGAACAGTCGCTGGGCATGGAACCAGAACCCAAGATGCCAAGTGCGATTGCTGGCCTTGAGACGTTCAGCCTGTCCGACCCACGCGATGAAGAGGGCGAAGAAGAAGAGGATACCCGCGACGTGGCGGATGCCGACAGCTTCTTTAACCTGCCAGAGGGCGGCGACACAGACGAGGATTAATCCCGACCGTACGATGCGAAAAGCCCCGCCACCTTAGCGGGGCTTTTTGCGTTTGGGCGACTTCTGCCCCGGTCTGATTTTCCGATAAAGTGATTTATTGCGCTGCACGAAGGCATCAATCGCCGCCCCCAATCCGCCAAGCTGCCGCCCCTTCAGGTAGAAATAGCCTGCCGTCGCCCCAAGGAATGCGCCCAAAATGTCCACGATAAGATCGGCCATGGTATCGACCAGCCCGGACTTTTGCATGTTCAGCCCGAACAGCTGATCCATCGCAAATTCGAACACCTCCCAAAGCGCGCCGATGGCGACAGCGGTTGCAAAGGAAAGCACCGCAATTGCAAGCGGTGGTGCGGCAAGACGGTCCCCCTCGAACAGCATGAAAATAAACAGAAAACCGATCAGCCCGAACCCCATGGCAGAGCCGAAATGCAGGGCGATGTCCCACCACCAGTAGCGTTCGTAGAAGTCAAAGACTTCGCCCAGAAACAAGGTGCCAAAAGTAAAGACCACAATCGCCAGCAGGAAGCTGGGTGGCAGATCAATCCCCAACCAGCGGGCAAAGCGACGCGGTGAGAGTGTCAGGACCCATGTGGCAAGAGCCACAAAGACCACCGACCATTTTCCATCAAAAAGCGCAAAGCCAGCTGAGATCAGCAGGATGGCTTGCATGATCCGCACGAATGTCTCTGACTTCACCATCGCAACGCCTTGTCGTTGTTTCTATATCGGAGTGATGTGTGATGTACCTGACATAAGCCTGCGCATCGGCAGCTACAACATCCGTGCCGGACTGGGGACAGACCTGCGCCGCAACCCGGCGCGAACCTTGGCGACGATCATCGGGCTCAAGACGCAGATGATGGTGTTGCAGGAGGCTGATTTTCGCATGGGTCATCGACCCAGCGCCCTGCCACGCCGCCTGATCGCTGACACGGGTCTTTGCGCTGTCGATTTTGGCGGGCATCCCGACAGCCTGGGTTGGCACGGGATCGCGCTGCTGGTGGCCCCGGAGATCACGGTAAATGACCGGGTCTGTATCGATCTGCCGGGGCTGGAGCCGCGCGGGGCGATCATTGCCGATGCCGAGACCCCAATCGGACCATTGCGGATCGTTGGGGTGCATTTGGGGTTGCTCCGATCTGCCCGCCGCCGCCAGTTGGATCATCTGCGTCAAACTTTGGGCGACATGCATCAGCGTCCGACAGTCATCATCGGGGACTTCAATGAGTGGAGTTTGCGGCGCGGTTTAGGGCGGATCGCGAGGGGATTTGTCATAAAGACGCCGGGGCGCAGCTTTCCTTCGCGTCTACCGCTCTTGGCGCTGGACCGGATCGCACATAGCCCGGAGTTGAACCTGTCCACGCTACCACTGCCGCCGTTGCCCAAAGGGGCGCATGCCTCTGACCACTTGCCCATCTTGGCAGAAATCACGCGGCCTGCCGTTGTCTAGAGCCTGCGTCGCGCGTTCAGGGCTGCGGTGATGGTGCCATCGTCAAGGTAGTCAAGCTCACCGCCTACCGGCACGCCTTGCGCCAGTGAAGTGACAGAGATGCCCGGCAATTGATCGGCGATGTAGTGCGCCGTGGTTTGGCCGTCGATGGTGGCGGAGAGGGCGAGGATCACCTCTGTCACCTCTTCGGTTTTGACACGGTCGATCAGCTTGGGGATGCGCAATTCTTCGGGGCCCACAGCATCCAGCGCCGAAAGGGTACCGCCCAGCACATGGTAGCGGCCCTTGAACACCGCGGCGCGTTCCATCGCCCAAAGATCGGCCACGTCTTCGACCACGCAAATCTCGCCCGTGGCGCGCTTTTCAGAGGCGCAGATGTCGCAGATGTCCGTGGTGCCGATATTACCGCAGTTCAGGCATTCGCGCGCCGTGGTGCCGACCCGCTGCATGGCTTCGGCCAAGGGCAGCAGGACTTGCCCACGCTTCTTGATCAGATGCAGGACTGCCCGCCGGGCAGAGCGGGGGCCAAGCCCAGGGAGCTTGGCCAGAAGTGCGATCAGGTCGTCGAGATCTTCGGTGCCCTGCGTCATCGGGGGCAAAATCCTGACACAGGATTTTGTTCAAATCCTTGGAAGGATTTGATGCCTCCGGCGGGGATTATTTTGGCCAGAAGAAGCAGGGGACCGTCCTTAGAACGGCAGGTTCATGCCGGGTGGCAGGCCCATGGCCTCTGCCATTTTTGACATTTCCTGCTGGCTGCGTTCGGAGGCGCGCGATTGTGCGTCCTTGATGGCGGCAAGGATCAGGTCTTCGACCACTTCCTTGTCATCGCCGTTGAAGATGCTGGGGTCGATGTCGAGACCCTTGAGTTCGCCCTTGGCGGTCGCGGTTGCCTTGACCAGACCTGCGCCGCTTTCGCCCACGACCATGATGTTGTCGAGGTCGTTTTGCATCTCGGCCATTTTGCCCTGCATTTCCTGGGCTTGTTTCATCATCTTGGCCATGTCGCCAAGGCCGCCTAATCCTTTGAGCATCACATTTCTCCGCTATCTTTGTTCTGGTTCCAGATAGGTGTTTGGTCAGTCCTCGTCAAAGGGGTCCCATTCGTCGTCCACCTCTGGCAGCGCGTCTTCCAGCGCCTCTTGGGCCTTGTCCTGTTGGGTTTCGATCCGGGTGATCCGGGCCTTCGGAAACGTGGCCAGCACCGCCTGCATCAGCGGGTGGTTCTGCACTTCTTCCTTCAGGGCGTTTTCGGCGGCATCCCGGACTTCTGCAATTGTTGGCGCGCCACCTTCGCTGACCACAGTGATCGCCCAGCGGTTGCCGGTCCAGGATTGCAGGCGGCTGCCCAGTTTCTGCACCAGATCGCGCGGTGCTTTATCTGTGGGGTTCACCGTGATCCGGCCCGGTTGATAGGCCACCAGCCGGAGCGAAGTTTCAACGTCCACCAGCAGTTTCACATCGCGGTGCGTGCGGATCAGGTCGACCACGTCTTCGAACCGGGCGTAATGCGCCAGCGCTGCGGTGTCCGCCGCCACGGCCAGTGCCGCAGAGGGGCCAGATGGGCCGCTGTGGGTCGGGGCCGGAGACGCCGATATGGCGGTGGTCGTGGTGCCGCCGGTGGGTGCTGGTCTGCCGCCCGTTGGACCGCCGGAGGGCGGCGGCGTGGCGTCTTGCAATTTCTTGACCAGCTCGTCGGGCGTCGGCATGTCGGCCACGTGGGTCAGGCGGATCACTGCCATTTCTGCGGCCATCATGGCGTTGGGCGCGACGCTGACTTCTTCCAGCGATTTCAACAGCATCTGCCACATCCGCGACAGCACACGCATCGGCAAACCGGCGGCCATCGCCTGCCCGCGGGTGCGTTCATCGGGGCTGATGGTGGGATCTTCTGCCGCTTCGGGCGTGATCTTGATGACGCTGACCCAGTGGCAGACCTCTGCCAGATCGCGCAGCACGGCCATCGGGTCGGCGCCGTCGGAATATTGCGACGACAACTCATTCAGGGCCGCTGCAGCCTCGCCCCGCAGGATCATGTCAAAGAGGTCCAGCACCCGGCCCCGGTCGGCCAGACCCAGCATGGCGCGGACCTGATCAGCGGTGGTTTCGCCTGCGCCGTGGCTGATCGCCTGATCCAGAAGCGATTGCGCGTCACGGGCAGAGCCTTCGGCGGCGCGGGTGATCAGCGCCAGCGCGTCATCGGATATTTCAGCGCCTTCGGCGGTGGCGATCCGGCGCAGCATTGCGATCATCACTTCGGGTTCGATGCGGCGCAGGTCAAACCGTTGGCAACGCGACAGGACGGTGACCGGCACCTTGCGTATTTCGGTCGTGGCAAAGATGAATTTGACGTGGGCGGGGGGTTCTTCCAGCGTCTTCAAGAGCGCGTTGAAGGCGCTGGTCGAGAGCATGTGCACCTCATCAATGATGAAGATCTTGAACCGGGCTGAGGCGGCGCGATAACTGACGGTTTCAATGATCGCGTCGCGGATATTCTGCACACCGGTGTTGGATGCCGCGTCCATTTCCATGACGTCCACATGGCGGCCTTCCATAATCGCGGTGCAATGTTCGCACTGGCCACACGGATCGGTCGTAGGGCCACCGGTGCCATCAGGGCCGATGCAGTTCATGCCTTTGGCGATGATCCGCGCGGTCGTGGTTTTGCCGGTGCCGCGGATGCCGGTCATGATGAAGGCTTGTGCAATCCGGTCTGCGGCAAAGGCATTGCGCAGCGTGCGGACCATTGCATCCTGTCCCACCAGATCGGCAAAGGTTTCGGGCCGGTATTTGCGGGCGAGGACCTGATAAGCGGGTTGGTCTGACATGGGCACTTTCGACGGATTCGGATGACCGGATCAGACTAGGGGGCCGGGTGCCAGAGGTCCACCACGTCGGCGGGATTGTATCGCCATTGGGGTTGCGATACCCTTAACGCGCCGTATGGGCGGCATCCTGGTTCGCGGAAAGCTGATCACAGCACCCTTTGACAGACCGAGACGACCACATCTGGTTTTTCTCATTGCCCGGGCAGCGGACCACGGGGCGCATGGATGAGGAAGCCCATGACAGATCCATTGGACAACCTGCGCAGGCAGGCAAAAACCCTTCAAAAACAATATGAAAATGGCGATGCGTCGGCGTTGGAACGCGTTGCTGCGCATCTGCGGCCCCAGAAAGACCCGCTGAAACGGGCCGATTTTCTGCATGTGATTGCGCGCGAGCGCAGCTTTGCCACTTGGCCGCAGATGAAAGAGGCGGTGGGGACACTTGGCATGGATCGCGCGGCCAAGGTTCAGCGGCTGAAGATCGCCTTGGCACATGGGCAGAACGGCGTGGTGCAGCGGTTGCTGGAAGAGACCCCCGATCTGGCCGAGGGGCATTTCGGCCTTCAGGTTGCGCTGTTGCAGGATGCGCCAGTTATGGCTGCTTTGGCCGATGAGCCGGGGCTGGCGGTGCGGCCCGCTGGTCCGCGCAAGCCCTTGCTGCATCTGGCCTTTTCGCGCGCCATTCACATCTGGCCTGACCGCGCCTCAGCGATGCTGCGGATCGCTGAGGCGCTGATCGCGCATGGGGCCGATGTGAACAGCGCGATGGATCATGACGGGCATCCACTGTCGGCGCTCTATGGGGCGATTGGACATGCGGACAACATGGTGTTGGGCCGCTGGCTGTTGGAACGGGGTGCTGATCCGAACGATGGTGAATCGCTTTATCATGCGACTGAGCTGGGCCATCACGAGGGTCTGAAGATGCTGCTGGAACACGGCGCAAAACCCAACGGGACCAATGCCTTGCTGCGGGCGATGGACTTTGACGATGTGCCAGCGGTGCAGATGTTGCTGGACGCAGGCGCAGACCCCAATGCGTTTGAGGATGGGCCGGTCGGGGGCGAAATGCCGTGGGTCATTCCGGCGTTGCATCAGGCGGCAAGGCGGCAAGTGTCAGACGCGATGTGCAAGGTCTTGCTGGAGGCCGGGGCTGATCCGGGGCGCGACTATCAATGGGCCAGCGCCTATGCCTTTGCGCGGGTCTTTGGGCATCGCGGTTTGGCGGCAATGATCGAGGATTTGGGCGCCGCGCCAAAGTTGTCACCGGAAGAGGAATTGTTGGCATTGGCGGCCGAAGGGCAAGTGCCAGCGGGGACCTATCTGGATGAGGCGCAGCTGCCGCGCGCCTATCGCAACATCATTCGGGAGATGGTGCATCTGCCGGGGAAACTGCCACATATCAAGGGTTTGGTGGCGTTGGGGCTGTTCTATGACAAGCCCGACACCGAAGGGCTGACGCCGGTGCAGGTGGCCGGTTGGGAAGGGTTAACAGAGATGATGGCCTATTTCCTGACGTTGCGTCCTGATTTGAGTCATATCAATGGGTTCGGCGGCACCCTGCTGAGCACGATTATCCACGGGTCAGAAAACGCGCCACGGTCAGAAAGATCGGACCACGTGGGCTGTGCGCGGATCGCGCTGGAACATGGCGTGGCCCTGCCAAAAGAGGCGCTGCGGCTGGCCGGTGACCCGGCGATGGCGGCGTTTCTGACGGATTGGGCTAAGGCGCATCCGGGGCAGGTGACCGGTGCCTGAGTTTGTCATCCACGAGATGCAGGTCGGGGGCGGAGTGCTTGCGATTTCGCCCCTGCCGGGGCGCACGCGGCATTACTATACCGACTGGCTGCGGCTGGTGGACTGGGGTCCGCAAGCGGTTGTTTCCATGACCGAAATGCACGAGTTGGAGCGCAAGGGCGCGGGCACGCTTGGCACGGATTTGCGGAATGCAGGCGTTGTTTGGCGGCACCTGCCGGTGCCGGACTATGGCACGCCTGATGCAGCACTTGATGCAGCCTGGCCGGAGGTGCAGGCCGAGGTGCTGGACACGCTGCGGCAGGGCGGCCGGGTGTTGGTGCATTGCTTTGGTGGTTGCGGGCGGTCGGGGATGGTGGTGCTGCGGCTGATGATCGCCGCTGGTGTGCCGGATGCGTTACGTGTTTTGCGGCGGGTGCGGCCCTGTGCGGTCGAAACCGAAGACCAGATGGCCTGGGCGCTGCAAGACCAAGCCGAATCAAAGGGTTAAGGTGCGTCAGGCGGTGCGTTAACCGATGCACATTGCATGCACATCCCATACACATCCCGGCTGCACAGTGGGCGCGCAGCCGGGGGTTAAGGCACCGTGATTAACCATTTACCCGCGCGGTGAGTTCAGAAAACATCGCCACGACTTCGGGTGCTAAGGCGCGCGCCAGACGGGCGGCGGCGGGGTCTGACAACCCGTAGCCGCGCGCCCAGCCGAGCCAGATGCCGTTGTAGGTGCCAAGGTTTTCGCGGACCGAAGCGGTGCCGTAGATATAACCACTGCGGACGTCCATCAGAACCGCATTGGCCTGCCCCATCTTGCCCAGCCCGCGCCCGATCTGGGATATGTCATAGATCAGCACATAGTCCTGATGCTGCCGCGCAGCGGTGAGTTGCGCAAGGCGGATTGGATTGCGCGGGCGGGTATCAAGTGTGTTTGATATCAAGGGGTTGATGATAGTCACCGCGCCAATGCCGGGTGGCAAGGGGAGGCCTGCAAGCTCTTCCTCGGTCGGCAGGGTCAACTGCCCGTTGACCACGCGCGCAAGGCCGATGCGCGCAGGCAGGCGCAGGTCGGGTTCACCAGCGGCAGCACGGGCGACCGCAGGGTCCACTGGCCCGCTGCGCGCGGCAAGAAACGCAGCCCCGGATGTGGTCTGGGTGGTGGTGGAACAAGCGGCCAGCAGGGGCAGCAGGATCAGGATCAAAAACAGGCGCATGTGTTAACCTTTCAGATAAATGTGTAAATTGCACATAATTTGAAAATCTTGCACGTGCAATGAAAATGTGTGAAATGCACATATGAACCGGATTCTGGATGCCCTCTTTGCCCCGATTGCCCGCCTTGCAGTGGCGCGCGGGGTGATGTTTCCGCAGGCTGCCGCGCGGCTGAAAGTCCAATTTCTGCGCGGGGCCGAGGCGCTGGCCGATGCGCCCAATGACAGCCGGATCAGCGTGATGACCGGGTTGCAGCGGCGCGATATTGCAAGACTGCGCGCCCTGCCAGAGGGCGCGCCAGTGGTGCATCATTTGTCGCGGCTGGTGGCCATATGGGTGGCGGATCATCCCAAGGTGCTGGACCGCAAAAGCTTTGACGCGCTGGCGGCATCGGTGCGCAAGGATGTGCATCCGCGCACGTTGTTGGAACAATTGGTCGATGCAGGCACGGTGGTGGTGGATGCAGACCGGGTGACGCGGGTCAAACGGTCTTACCAGCCAGCAGCGGGGTCGGTGGATCAGTTGGATTTTCTGGCGGCCAATGGCGGGGATTTTCTGAACGCGGGGGTGCAGAATGTGATCGCCGGGGCCGGGCATTTTGAACGGGCGGCGCATTTCAACCAGTTGTCGCCCGAGGCGGTGGCGGACTTGCAGGCGCTGTTTGCCGACCGGCAGATGGCGGTGCTGGAAGAGGTCGCCGCACGGGCGCGGGACCTGCAAAACCACAGCCCCGGCACGCATCGGTTTCGTGCGGGCGGTTTTTTCTATGCAGAGGAGAGCGATTGATGCGGCGTTTGATCTTGGTGATGGCGCTGGCTGCGCTGGCGGGGTGCGCGGCCACAGTGCCGAGCTGCGAGGGAGGCCGCGACGGGGGCATTGGCGGCACCGGTGGCTGTGCGCAGGAGGCGGCGCATTAGAAGGCCCAAGGCGGGCGATGCCCCGCGCTGTTTGCTGCGCTGACGGATCACGCGGTGGCGGCTGAATAGGGTGGGCCGGTGGCCCACCCCCCAACCTCTAGCGGTTCTTTTTCTTCTGCGTGGCAGAGCGGTACATCTTGCCCAATTTGCGATAGCGGTCGCGGGCCTGGGCGATTGTCTCTGTCGCGTATTGGTCTTCGCGTTTGAGCTTTTTGTAGCGCGTCAGGCGGTCGGGGTCGATGTCACCGGCGGAGATGGCGGCCTGCACAGCGCAGCCCGGTTCGCTGTCGTGTTGGCAATCGCGAAATTTGCACTGGCCGATCAGGTCGGTGATCTCGGAAAACGTCGCCTCGATCCCGGCGGCCACATCAGCGACGCCAAGTCCGCGCATACCGGGCGTGTCGATCAGCCAACCGCCACCCGGGATGCGGTGCAGGCTGCGGTCGGTGGTGGTATGGCGGCCGCGTGCGTCGTCTTCGCGGATGCCCTGGGTTGCGGCATCGCCACCCGTCAGCGCGTTGGCGATGGTGGTTTTGCCGACACCCGATGACCCGGCCAGCGCCACCGTCTGTCCTTTGCCCGACCAGAGCGAAAGCTTGTCTGCGGTGTCGGGGGATTTGGCGTTCAGCGTCACAACCTCGAGCCCGCGACCAAGCGCGCGGGCGCGGTCGGTATAGCTGTCTGGGTCTTCGGCCATGTCAGCCTTGGTCAGGATGATCACCGGGGTAATGTCGGCGTCATTGGCAAGCGCAAGGTAGCGTTCCAGCCGCGCGGGGTTGAAATCCGCGTTGCAGGAGGTGGTGATAAAGAGCGTATCAAGGTTGGCCGCGATCAGCTGGCGGTCGCCTGTCAGGTGCTCTTTGCCCCGTTGCAGGGTGCTGGACCGGTCCAGCAGCCGAATCACGCGGTGCCGGTCCAGATCGGCCAGCACCCAGTCACCAACGGCGAGTTCGCCGGTCGAGGTGCCGGGATCAAGTGTGAGGTCAAATGCGCCGTCCACGGTCAGCCCGGTGACAGAGGCGCGTTGCACGCCCGAGATACGGGCAGGGGTCAGGGTTTCGATTTCGTCGAGGTCGCATTGCGACATGTAAAAGTTGGTCCAGCCGAGGTCGGCGAGGGTGAGTTCAGAGGTCAATGGACTGTCCTGTGACAAAGGAAAGGGGCGGCCCGCAGTGGTGCGGGGCCGGGCATTTCCGGTCGGGACAACAGGGAATAGGTCAGTGTGCCCGGACCGGGAAGGTGTGCGACTGGGTCATGGCTGTCCTCCCTCTGTGGGGCTTCTGAACGTTGGTGTTGGACTCCGCCAAAATCGCGAAGGGCGATTTTCGCTCTATCCAACTCGTCAAGTCGCCAAAGGCGACATTGACGGTGAGAGGCTGACAACGACCCAAGCGGGGCTCGTTATGGCTGCTTCCTTCCGGACCTGACCAGGTTGGCGAGGCGCCTGCCCGCGCCAACCCCTCAAGCGTCATATAAGCCGGGCGGGCCAGCGGCGCAAGATGCTAGGGTCCTGATCCTAGAGCGTCAGCTGCATGGTGCGGAAACCGCGCGCGTCTGCCGGCCTGTCCAGCAGGCTGAGCCTGTCGCAGGGCAGGGGGATGTCGGCGGTCGCCGGGCTGGCGGGGAACAGCGCGCCGGTGCCAGGTTGTGCCAGAAAGCCCATGTTCGGGACGGGCGGCGTGGCGGGAATGCCGTCATTGGCGACGCAGTCGATCAGAATATCGGGCAGACCCAAGAGCGACGTATATACCACGTCCTGTGTCGGGATCGGCGACAGCCCGCCGCCGCCATGGGCGCGGTAGCTGGAGGTGGCGACCAGAAACAATGCGTCGTCGGCCAGTGGTGCGCCCTCATAGGTGATGTCGCGGACCCGCGCGGGGCGGGTCGGGTCGTCACCATCACGCGGTGGTGTCGTCAGGTCGATCCGGTAGCGCAGCCCGTGGAACTGGTCAAAGTGATAGGCAGGCACCGCAGGGTCGAGCAGCTTTTGACCCGGCAGCCCCGGCTTCAGCACGTTGTAGAACCGGCTGGCGTTTTCCAGCCAGTGACGGATTTGCCAACCACGCCGCAGCACGCCGCAGATCGGGTTTTCAAAGGGGACAATGGCCGCCACGTGCCGCCGCGCGATCGGCCCCGGTGCAACATCGATATAATTGCCCGGGCCGCCATGCCCGCCTGCGCGATAGGGCGACGTCGTTGCCAAGAGCGGCAAATCGGCAAAGTCGGTCTTGGCCAGTGCGGTGCGCATATGAAGAAGCTGGGCGGCGGCCACAAGTGGGGCGGTGTCATCGCGCCCGATGGCCGCAAAATAGCTGGTCAGGCGGCGTGGCGTGTCACAGATCGCCTGCCCCAGATGCGCCAGTGTCTTGTCCTGATCGGCGGCCACGTCACGGGCGATGGCAACGCTTGCCGGGGTGGCGGGCAGGGTCGGGAGATCCGCAAGTTCCCGCAGTTCGCAGTGGTGCGTGTCGATCCGCCAGCCGGTGTCGGGATCAAGCAGCAGGTCAAGGTCGATCACCCCCAGCGCCTGCCCGTGGCTGGCGGCCATCACACCGGGCTTGCCATGCAGGGTGGCGGCATCCGTGTCGGCGTGGGCAAAGCCCGCGAAATCGGGGCCGGGAAAGCGGTCATGGGTATGCCCGGCCAGCACCACGTCGATGCCCGGCAGCCCGGCCAGATGCAGGGCGGCATTTTCCATCCGCTGCTGATAGGGCGCGTCCGAGATGCCGGCGTGACACAGTGCGACCACCACATCGGCCCCCGCACGGCGCAGGGCGGGCAGATGGCTGCGGGCCGCATCAAGGATGTCATCGGTCTGGATCGCGCCGCCCAGTGCGTGGGCATCCCAGTTCACCACTTGCGGCGTGACAAAGCCGATCACCCCGATCTTGAGTTGATGGGATTGCCCGTCAGAGCCTTGCACATCGCGGGTCAGCACGGTCCAGGGCGCGACAAGGTTGCGGGTGGGCGTGCGGCGCACATTGGCCGAGACGACAGGCATGGTGCAGTCCGAAAGCGCTTGCATCAAGAAGTCGAGGCCGTAGTCAAATTCATGGTTGCCCAGCGTGATCGCGTCATAGTCCAGCGTATTGAACGCCGCGATCATCGGGTGGACGGCGGCTGCACTGCCGTGGCGGGCGATGTGATCGGCCACCGGGTTGCCTTGCAGAAAGTCGCCATTGTCAAACAAGAGCGTTGTTAGCCCTTCGTCCCGCGCCGCCGCAATCAGCGGAGCAAGTTCGGTCAGGCCCTGCGCCGGGGCGGGGCCGTCAGCAAGATAATCATACCCCAAGAGGTGCATGTGCAGGTCGGTGGTTTGCAAAAGGCGCAGCTGAGCGGTGACCATGAGTATCCGAAAGGTGAAGGTAATTCAGAGTATGATGCTATTGCTGCGTGTCACAACCTTGGGGCGAAAGAAAGGCCAGACGTTGGTGAATTGCACATCACGTCACAGCGTGTCACCAAAGCCGCATGAAGCATGCAGAAACAGTCACATTTGGCAGCGGGCAATTGGACCGTGCCGCAAATTTACGCAACGATGCCAGTGCGCTGGCCCAGACCGCCGGGCAAATCATCCTGATGTGGCGCGGCAAGCCGATGCTGGTGGGCGACGCTTTGGTGCGGGTGGCCGCCGATCACCCGGTGATGGCCTATGCCCGCCCGGGCAAGATCCTGTTGGGCCGGGATGCAGGCACACCCGTTTTTGCGGCTGATCTGTCAGATTGGGCGCCTGATGATCTGGATGAGGCCGCGTTACAGAACTTTGTCGATCCCAGCGCGCAGCATCACCCTGCGCTGCCCGAGAGCCACGCCTTTCTGGAATTGCGCAGCGTGATGACCCGGTTGAGCCGCGTTGACGCGGAATTGGCGGCCACGGCGCGGGCGCTGTTCGGCTGGCACCGCAGCCACCAGTTTTGCGCCGCTTGCGGGGCTGAAAGTGCCTTTGCCATGGGGGGATGGCAGCGCGATTGCGCGGCTTGCGGGACGCATCACTTTCCGCGCACTGACCCGGTGGTGATCATGCTGATCACCCACGGCAACAGTGTGCTTGTCGGTCGCTCACCCGGTTGGCCCGCGGGGATGTTTTCGCTGCTGGCAGGCTTTGTCGAACCCGGCGAGACGCTGGAGGCTGCCGTGCGCCGTGAGGTGTTTGAGGAGAGTGGGATCACGGTGGGTGAGGTGAATTACCTGAGCAGTCAGCCTTGGCCGTTCCCGTCCAGCCTGATGTTTGGGTGCAGCGGCATTGCACTGGACACCAAGATCACCATTGATCCCGCAGAAATTGATGATGCCCGCTGGATCACACGTGAGGAGATGGCGGATGTATTCGCCGGGCAACACCCAGAGATTTTGCCAGCCCGCAAGGGCTCTATTGCCCACTTTCTGCTGGAAAACTGGCTGGCGGACAGGCTGGATTAACCGCATATAAGCGAAGATGCCGCACACAAGCGGTGCGCCAGCAAAGGGCTGTATCATGAAATTCAGTGCACGCGAAGATATCGAAGCGCCGATGGACCATGTCTATCGCGCGATCACCGATTTTCCCGCGTTCGAACGCCAGGCGCTGCGGCGCGGTGCGGATGTGCGTCGCACAGATATCAGCGGCGGTGCCACCGTGGGGGCCACCTGGGACGTAAAGTTCAGCTTTCGCGGCAAGGAACGCAACATGAAGGCGCTGCTTGCGCGGTTGGACGATCAGGGCTTGCAGCTTGATACGGTATCGTCAGGGATTGACGGGCAGACGGTGGTTGATCTGGTGCCGCTGTCACCGCGGCGCACGCGGTTGGCGGTGTCAATCGAGCTGAAGGCCAAGACGCTGTCGGCGCGGTTGCTGCTGCAATCGCTCAAGCTGGCCAAGGCCAGCCTGACCACACGTTTCAAGAAGCGGGTTGCCGATTTCGCCAGCGACGTCGAGGGACGTTACAAACCCGGCGCATAGCAAACGGCCACCACATCGCGATGTGATGGCCGCCTGCTGCCCGAGGGTGCTGCCGCCTAGATCGGCAGCTTGCCTGTCATGCTTTCAAGCACCCCATCCCGGCGCACCAGTTTGTGCCAGAGCGCGCCTGCGATATGAGCCACCAGCAAAAGCGGCATGGCCACCAATGCGCCCTCGTGCAGGGCCAGCATTGCAACCAGGAACAGCCCGCCCAGTGCTGGCACCGAAACACCAAGAGCGATGCCGAGGCCGGACAGGATGATCCCAAAGACGGCGGCATAAAGTCCCATGTGGACCGTCTTGGATGCCACGTGTTCCCAGCGCGGGGCGCTGGCGGGCAGGCGGGTTGTCCCGGCCACGCCGCGGGTCCAAGCGTAGCGCGCCGCGAAAAGCCCGCCGAGCAGCAGGGCATAGACCACCTCGAACTGCAGGACGGCGGGGTCGGCCAATTGCCGGACGCTGTCGAGGCCCTTGAAATAGCCAAAGCCGATCAGCCCGGCAGAGAGCCAATGGATGCCCTTGGTGACAAAGCCGTGGGGGGTGGCGGGTTGGGTGGTCATGACGGGATCCTTTGTTCTGTGGGATCAGGCAGGCTGGGTGTCCGCCGTGGCCGGTTGCGCCAGTTTGACAAAGGGGGCCGCCAGCATGGCAAAGCCCACCGCGACCAGCGCAAAAAGCGCCAACGTGCCTGCAAAGACAAAGCCGAGGCCCAGCATCATCACGCCGATGGTGAACAGGGCGGCGTGGGATACGGCGTTTTTGAGTTTGGTGATTTGGGTGGTCATGTTGTGGTCTCCGATATCATCTGTTGTGTGATGACACCGATATGGAGACCGGGTTTGACGGGCGCCTGACCCGAACCTTACAAATCTGCAAAGTCCAACGTGACGCGCAGGCCAGTTGGGTTGGCGGCCCCGATATCGAGCCTCGCCCCGTGGCGTTCGGCCACAGCACGCACCAGCGCCAGCCCAAGGCCCGACCCTTGGGTGGATCGCGCCGCATCAAGGCGGACCATGGGTTTGACGATCTCGGCATAGGCATCGGGCGGCACGCCGGGGCCATTGTCCGACAGGCCCAGCCGCAGGCCCCGCGCATGGAGTGTGATCGCATCACCGCCATGTACCAGCGCGTTTTGAATGAGGTTTGCCATCGCCTGCATCAGCATTTGCCGATCAGCCTGCACGGTGGCGGTGGGGCCGACGTCAAGCGTCAGGGTCTTGCCACCATCTTCGATGACCGGGCCAAAGACCTCTGCCAGCTCAGCGGCGAGATCGGCCAGCTGCACGGGTTCAAAGCCGTCGCTTCCTTGTGCCGCTTCGATCCGCGCGACGCGCATGATGGTGTCAAAGATCGCCGCAAGCTTGCCTGCTTCTTCAAGGGCTGCCCCGCGCGCGTCGCCTTCGGGCAGCATTTCAAGCTGGGCGCGCAGACGGGCCAGCGGGGTGCGAAGATCATGGGCGATGCTGGCACCAAGGTGGCGGGTTTGGGTGACCAGCCGTTCCAGCGCGCCTGCGGTCACGTCCAGCTGGCGGGCGATGTCGTCAAGGTCATCGCGGTTGCGGGCGTGGCCGGTGCGCGCGGTCAGATCGCCGGCGGCCAACTGCCCCAGCGTGTGGTTGATGCGGCGCAACCGGCGCTGCGCCAAAAGCCCGGTCCCCAGCCCCAACGCAAGGGCCAGCACGATCACCACTGCTGCGGTGGTCCACAGGATGCCAGCCAGCAATTCGCGGGTTTCTTCGCTTTCTTCCAGCGGGACCGCGACCATCACCGGGTTGCCGGTGCTGTCGGCGGCGACCAGCACGCGCCAGATGTCGGCGTTCAGAAAGTTGCGGTCGAGCGCGACGGTGCCACCGCCTTGCGCCACGGCACGACCAAACGGGCGCGGCAGGCCCCGCAGGTTGTCGGGCGCGCGCAGGATCATCGCGCGCGTATCAGACGTGGCCTGCGACAGATCAGACGTGGCGGCAAGTGCGGCAAGGGTGGTGTCGATCCGCCGTTCGATCGCCCCTTGCCCGACGGTCAGCGCCACAAAGACCGCCACCGCCATGCCAAGCGCAAAGATGCCCGACAACAGCAGCGACAGGCGCACCATCGAGGAACGCCAGAGCCAGCGGATATGACCCAGCAGCCTAGTCACCAAAGACATAGCCTTCGCCCCGACGGGTGCGCAAAAGGGCGGTCTCGAACGGTTTGTCAATCTTGGCGCGCAACCGGCTGATGTGGGTTTCAACGACGCTGGTGGTGGGGTCAAAGCTCATGTCCCAGACCTGTTCCAGCAGCATGGTGCGGGTCACCAGCCGACCGGGGCGGCGCATGAAATATTCCAGCAATTTGAATTCCTTGGCCATCAAATCAATGGCCTGCCCCTGCCGGTCACAGCGCCGCGCCAGAAGATCGAGCGTCAGATCGGCATAGCGCAGGGTGGTGGGGGCTGCATCGGCCCCGTCAGGGACATCGCGCCGCCGCCCCAGCGCGCTGACACGCGCAGAAAGTTCGGCAAAGGCGAAGGGTTTGGTCAGATAATCATCGCCGCCTGCCTCGAACCCTTCGACGCGGGCGTCAACCTCTCCCAATGCGGTCAGGAACAAGGCGGGCGTCTGATCCTTGGAGGCGCGCAGGGATTTCAGCACTGCAAGACCGTCAAGGCCGGGGACCATGCGGTCGAGGATCAACAGGTCGAAGTCCTGCCCCATCGCGGCGATCAGGGCGTCTTTGCCGTCGGCAAAGTGGTCCACCACGTGGCCCTCTTCCCGCAGGCCGCCTGCGATCCACGGGCCAAGCTGTGTGTCGTCTTCAAGAAGCAAGATGCGCATCTGGCGTCACAGTCCCCGATTGTGGGCGAAGGGGCCGCGCGGTGCGGCCCCCGGCAGAGCGGGACGTTTATGCGTCTTCGCTGTTGTCGTCATCATCATCGTCGTGGTCGCACCCTTTGTCATCGCGGTCTGCCGCGACTTTGAGAACATCGCCGGTCTCTGCTGCGATCTCAACCTCGAACTCTTCCCCGTCGGCAGAGAGGATTTCGACCTCAAAGATGGACTGGCCGTCTTCGGTTTCCATTTCGACCTCTTGCACCTCGCCGGGGACTTCCATCAGGGCGATTTCGATCACCTCTGCTTCGGTCAGCCCGGTGGCGTCGGCCACGGATTGCGCCGAGACCATGCCGGCAAAGCCGCCCGCCAGTACCAAGCCCGAAAGTGCGCCGCCTGCGATGAGTTTGTTGTTCATGTCGTTGTCTCCGTTTGTTGTGTGCAAGGCGGTGTTGCCTTGCGATGAGACAGAGATGGGGGTGCCAAATTACAAGCGCCTGAGGTGTGGATTACAAATCTGTAAGTTTCCGGAAGGTTGTGGGGGCCGATGCGCGGGGTTGTGCAAAAAACCTTTGACAGGGCTATGACATCGGTGTCATGACATCGGTGTCATTTTGGTGGATTGCGATTCTTTATTGCGATCTGCAGGCGCTGGGGGGACGGCATTTGGCCACAATTTACGATGTTGCACGGGTATCCGGGGTGTCGCCCAAGACGGTGAGCCGGGTCATCAACCGCGATGCGGCGGTCAAGGCATCCACCAAGGAAGCCGTGGAAAAGGCGATTGCCGAACTGGGCTATGTGCCGTCCACCGCTGCGCGGGCGATGCGGTCAAACAAATCCGGGTTGGTGGGGCTGATCACCGGCGCGATTTCATTGCGGCAACAGCATCAGGAAATTTCGGGCCTGCCGGATCTGTTGATCGTGCAGGGCATTCAGAAGGCGATTGAGGCCAGCGGTAAGACGCTGCTGATTGCCGACACCGGCGGGCGGCAGGACCGTGTGCCGCAACTGATCCGCACCTTTGAGGAACACCGGGTCGAAGGGCTGATCTATGTGGCTGATTACCACCGGCAGATCACCTTGCCAGAGATCTCGCGGGACACGCGGATGATCCTTGCGAATTGTTATGACGACAAGGGCACGCCGTGTGTATTGCCTGACGACCGGCAGGGTCAGCGCCGCATTGTCGAGGCGCTGCTGGCCAAGGGGCACCGGCGGATTGCCTATCTGTCGTTGTCGGCCAGAATGGACGCCACGGTGCTGCGGACGCTTGGGTTTGAGGATGCGATGGCGGCGGCGGGTGTCGCGGTGGACCCCGCGCTGATGATCCCCTCTGACATTGATACCGATGACCCTGACGGAGAGGCGCAGCTGCTGTGGGATTCCATCGAGCGGGTGCTGTCGATGCCGCAGCCGCCCACAGCGATCTGCTTTGGCAATGATCGGATGGCGATGCGGGCCTATGGCATTTTGCGGTCACGGGGGCTGACTTTGCCCAATGACATCTCGATCGTGGGATATGACAATTACCGGCTGATCACAGAGACGCTGTATCCGCCGCTGACCTCGGTTGATCTGCCGTATCACGCGATTGGTATTCGGGCCACGCAGCTGTTGCTGGGGGCCATTGACCGCAATGAGGCGATGCCAACCGAGCCGGTGCTGGTCAGCGGGCAGGTGCATCACCGGCAGTCGGTCACACAGATTGCGACACCCATTACCCAACTTTCATCCATAGGGAGGACGACAACATGAAACTGAGAGCAACCTTGGCAGGTGCGCTGCTGGCATCCACGGGACTGGTCAGCGGGGCGGCGGCACAAACCGAGCTTTCGATGTGGTATCACGGCGCCGGTGGCGAAGTGGAAGGCGCGATCATTCGTCAGATCGTGGATGATTTTAACGCCAGTCAGGGCGATTATACCGTGACGCTCGAGAGTTTTCCGCAGGAAAGCTATAACGATTCCATCGTGGCTGCCGCATTGGCGGGCAATCTGCCAGACATCATTGATGTGGACGGGCCCGTGATGCCGAACTGGGCATGGGCAGGCTATATGCAGCCACTCGACATTGACGAAAGCCTGATCGCGGACTTCCTGCCGGGTACCAAGGGCATGTGGGACGGGCAGCTTTATTCGATTGGTCTTTGGGATGCAGCGGTCGCCCTTTACGCGCGCCAGTCGATGCTGGATGAGCTGGGCCTGCGCACGCCAACGCTGGACGCACCCTGGAGCGGAGAGGAGTTCATGGCGGCGCTGGATGCGGCCAAGGCATCGGGCAACTGCGAATATGCGCTGGATCTGGGGATGGCCTGGACGGGCGAGTGGTATCCATACGCCTTTAGCCCGTTGTTGCAGTCCTTTGGCGGCGACATCGTGGATCGGTCCACCTATCAGACCGCAGAAGGCGCGCTGAACGGCGACGCTGCGCTGGAATTCGGTGACTGGTGGCAATCGCTGTTCACCGAAGGCTATGCGCCCGGCACCAGTCAAGACCCGGCGGATCGCGACACCGGTTTCATCGACGGCAAATACTGCTTTAGCTGGAACGGCAACTGGGCTGCGGTCGCCACGCTGGACGCAGGTGTGGACGACGTGGTGTTCCTGCCCGCGCCTGATTTCGGTGCCGGCAACACCATTGGTGCTGCATCCTGGCAGTTTGGTGTCGCGGCCTCGTCCGAGGCACCTGAAGGGGCCAATGCGTTCATCGAGTTTGCCTTGCAGGACAAGTATCTGGCGGCCTTTACCGATGGCATCGGCCTGATCCCATCGACGCCAACAGCCGCAGAGATGACCGAGACCTACAAGGAAGGTGGCCCGCTGAACGTCTTCTTTGAGCTGAGCAATCAGCAGGCTTTGGTGCGCCCTGTCTCGCCTGGGTATGTGGTCGCGGCCAAGGTGTTTGAAAAGGCGCTGGCCGACATCGCCAATGGCGCTGACGTGGCTGATACGCTGGATGCAGCCGTTGACGAGATCAACACCGACATCGAGCGCAACGGCGGCTACGGGCACTGATCCTCCCGCGTGTGGGGGCGGCGCATCTGCCGCCCTTGCACCCCTTTCGTGAAGGAGCAAGACAATGGCATCCAAGCTGACCACATCAAATCGCGCGGGCTGGGCCTTTGCGCTGCCGGGCTTTGGCCTTTTGGCGTTGTTCATCGTGGTGCCCTTCTTTTTCGCCTTCTATCTGTCGCTGACCAATCAGCGGCTGATCTCGCCCAATCCGACGGAGTTCGTGGGGTTGGACAACTATCGCAACCTGCTAAGCATTTCGGTGCTGACGATTGAGCCCGAGCGGGACGACAATGGCGCGGTGATCCGCGATGCAGAGGGCAATGCGGAATACCCCCGCGTGCGGACCTTTACCCGCAACAACCCCGATTATCCGCAATATGCGGGCATGCGCGAGTGGTTCCGCTGGCACAGCGGCGATGACGCAAAGGTGGTGGTCGCCACCGATGTGGTGTTCTGGAAGTCGCTGCGCAACACTTTCATGTTCGTGCTGGTCGTGGCACCCGTGCAGGGCGCGCTGGCGTTGGGGCTGGCGCTGCTGATCAACCAGCGCCTGCGCGGGATCAACATCTACCGCGCGATCTATTTCATGCCCGTCGTTGTCTCGATCGTCGTTGTCTCGCTCTTGTGGCGGTTCCTTTACGCCGAAGAGGGGCTGTTGAATTCGGTGCTGGGGGCGTTGAGTTTCGGGCTGTTTGACGGGCCTGACTGGTTGGGCAGCGAGGACACGGCGCTGGGTGCCATCAAGGCGATGTCAATCTGGCAGGCGGTCGGGTTTCACATGGTGATCTGGCTGTCGGGGCTGCAAACCATCAGCCCGACCCTGTACGAGGCGTCATCCATCGAAGGGGCCAGCAAATGGCAGACCTTCCGCTATGTCACATGGCCGGGGCTGCGCAACACGGCCGTTCTGGTGCTGATCGTGATCACCATGCAGGCCTTTGCCCTGTTTGCGCAGATCGACGTGATGACCAATGGCGGTCCGCTCGACAGCACCACAACGGTGGTCTTTCAGGCGGTCGAACGGGGCTATGGCAAGCAAGACATCTCGGGCGGGTCGGCCATTTCGGTGATCCTGTTCCTGATCGTGCTGACCATCAGCCTGATCCAACGTTACCTGACGCGGGAGAGATAAAGCATGGCGACTGTCACATCCGACAACCACGGGCTGCGCCTGATCATGCGCTATGTCGTGCTGACCCTGATCGCGCTGATTTTCATCATGCCGCTGGTCTTTATGGTGATGTCGAGCCTGAAGCCCGATCTGCAATTGCTACGCGACACATCCAGCATGCGGGCATTTCTGCCGGTGGGCGATGTCAGCTTTGACAATTACACCGCCGCCTTTAACCGCGCGCCGGTGGCGACATTCATCTTTAACTCTGTGTTTGTGACGGGGCTGACAGTCTTGCTGTCGCTGCTGTTTTGTTCGCTGGCGGCGTTTTCCTTTGTCTTCCTGAGCTGGACCGGGCGCAATGTGCTGTTGTCGATTGTGCTGGCGACGCTGATTGTCCCGTTCGAGACCATCGCCATCCCGCTGCTGTTGCTGGTCAGCCAGATGCCGTGGATCGGGTTTGGCGGGTTCGAAACCGGGTGGCTGAACACCTATCGCGTGCAGATCATCCCGTGGATTGCCGACGGTCTGACGATTTTCCTGTTCGTGCAGTTCTTCAAGGATCTGCCGCGCGATCTGATCGAGGCGAGCCGGGTGGAAGGGGCCACGTGGTTCCAGATTTACCGCCGCGTGGTCATGCCGTTGGCGGGACCGGTGATTGCCACCGCCGCGATCCTGAAGTTTCTGGTGATGTATAACCAGTACCTGTGGCCGCTGATCGTGGTGCAGCAAGAAACCTATCGCCCGGTCATGGTCGGCCTTGGCTATTTTTTCCAACTGAACCCCGCCTGGGGCGAGATCATGGCCTATCTGACGGTGATCACCGTGCCGGTGCTGGGCTTTTATCTGGTTCTGCAGCGCGCCTTTATCGCGTCGATTGCATCAACCGGCGTGAAGGGCTGACCGATGGTGCTTGCGCTGAAAGATCACTTTGTCTGGGACAGCTGGTATGTGCATGACGGCACGCGGTGGCACGGCTATTTCCTGAAAGCGCCGCGGTCCATTGGTGACCCCGAGTTGCGGCACTTCAACGTCAGCTACGGTCATGCGGTCAGCGATGATCTGACCACGTGGACACATCTGGGCACCTGTTTTGAGCCCAGCACCGGGGATGGGTGGGACAATTTCACTGTCTGGACCGGGTCGGTGGTGCGCGGGGATGATGACCTTTGGCATCTCTACTACACCGGCACGCACAAGGATGAGTTTGGCCTGCCGCAGCGTATAGGGCACGCCACATCGACGGATTTGCACGATTGGCAGCGGGTTGGCGATGGCTTTGCCCTTGATCTGACCGGGCCGCATGCGCCGCTTTATGACGCGGATTTCGCAGACAGCATCTGGCACGACCGGGCGATGCGCGACCCTTGGGTGATGCGCGATCCGGACGGGGACGGCTGGCTGATGTATTTCACCGCGCGGGTCGCGGGAGAAGCAGAGGCGAACAACGGCGGCTGCATCGGTTTTGCCACCTCGTCCGACGGTTATGTCTGGACCTTGCAGCCGCCGGTATTTGCGGGCGGCTTCGGCCAGCTTGAGGTGCCGCAGGTGTTTGAGGTCGCAGGGCGCTGGTATTGCCTGTTCTGCACCTCGGCGGACCACTTTTCAGCCCATGAGGCGACACAGCGGCCACGGGTCACCGGCAGCCATTACCTGATCGGGGACAGCCCGCGCGGGCCTTGGCGGATCGCACCGGGCTTTCTGGATGGGGACATGCCTTGCCGACGCTATGCGTCGCGGATCTTGGACACCGGCACGGGCCTTGTGATCCTTGGCTTTGCCGACCGGCCCGGCGGCGCGGAATTCGTGGGCCAGATCACCGACCCCGACCCGGTGCATGTGACCGAAGACGGGCATCTTGAAATCAAATCACACGTAAAAGCGGCGGAGTAAATCATGGCCAATGTCAAACTGCGCGATATTCGCAAGAGCTATGGCAAGGTCGAGGTCATCAAGGGCGTTGATATCGACATTGAAGACGGCGAGTTTGTTGTGTTCGTCGGCCCCTCGGGCTGCGGCAAATCCACATTGTTGCGGATGATCGCGGGGCTGGAGGATATCACCGGCGGCACGCTGGAAATCGACGGAACGCGGGTCAACGATCTTGAGCCGTCCAAGCGCGGGATTGCGATGGTGTTTCAGTCCTATGCGATTTTCCCACATATGACGGTGCGCGAGAACGTGGCCTTTGGTCTGACGATCAACAAGGCGGGCAAGGCCGAGAAAGAGCAAAAGGTGGCAGAGGCCGCGCGGATCTTGCAGATGGAACATCTGCTGGACCGGCGTCCGTCAGAGCTGTCGGGGGGGCAGCGGCAGCGGGTTGCGATTGGCCGCGCGATTGTGCGTGATCCCAAGGTGTTCCTATTTGATGAGCCGCTGTCCAACCTGGATGCCGCGCTGCGCATGGATATGCGGATGGAGATTGGCAAGCTGCATCAGGATCTGGGTGCCTCGATGATCTATGTGACCCACGATCAGGTCGAGGCGATGACGCTGGCGGACAAGATCGTGGTGCTGAAGGATGGCAAGGTGATGCAGGTGGGCGCCCCGATGGAGCTGTACCACGAACCGGCGAACCTGTTTGTGGCAGGCTTTCTGGGTGCGCCGTCGATGAACTTTCTCAATGTCGCGGTCGAGGCGGTGGGCGAGGTCACGGCGACGGTCAGCAACGCGTCGCTGGACCGGATCGAGGTGCCGCACAAGGGCCGTGTTCTGACCGTGGGGCAGACCGCCACGCTGGGCGTCCGGCCGCAGTATCTGCACCCCGTCGCAGAGGGCAGCGGCAAGTTGCACGGCAAGGTCATGCTGACCGAGCGTCTGGGCAGCGAGACGGTGATTGACGTGGCACTGGATGATGGCAGCAAGATCATCGCCGCGCTGTCCGAGGACAGCATTCAGGCCCCCGGCACGGTTGCCAATTTCGACTTTGACCCCAATCAGGCGCATCTTTTTCCAGAGACGCGATGACCAGACCTATTGTGATCCTTGACCCCGGCTGGCGGCAGATGGACGAGCTGTTCGCGCCCAAGACCCTGCGCGCGATCTGCGACCAGTTTGAGGTGGTCTGGGGTAAGGATGGGGCGATCCCGCCCGATGTGCTGGACGCGGCATTGCCGAAGGCAGAGGTGCTGATCGCGGCGATGCCGCAAGTTGATGAAGCTGTGCTGGCGCGCGCGCCCAAGCTACGCATGATTATCGAGGTTTCGGGGTCCTTTCCCGGCACGATCGACTATGCTGCCTGCTTTGCGCGCGGCGTCGAAGTTCTGAGCTGTGCGCCCGGATTCCGGCAGTCCGTGGCAGAGATGGGGCTGGCGATGGCGCTGGCGGGCGCGCGCGGGCTGGTGACGGAACACGAGGCGTTTCGGGCGGGCCGGGAACGCTGGCTGGCTGACAACCCAGACACGGATTTCACCCTGTTTGGGGCGACGATAGGCTTTATCGGGTTTGGGCAGATCGCACAGGAAATGGGGCGGCTGCTGGCACCGTTCCGGCCCAGACTGCTGGCCCATGATCCGTGGTTGCCAGAGGCGGTGGCGGTCGAACACGGGGTTCGCTTGCTGCCGCTGGATGAGGTCCTGTCCGCGTCACGCTGTCTGTTTGTCACGGCCATTCCCACGTCCGAGAATTATCACCTGCTGAACGCGGCACGGCTGGCACTGGTGCCCGATAACGCGCTGCTGGTCTTGCTGAGCCGGGCGCATCTGGTGGATTTCGATGCGCTGGGCGCGGTGCTGGATCAGGGCCGGTTGCGGGCCTGCATTGATGTATTTCCCACCGAACCAGTGGACGCGGATGCGCCCCTGAGGCAGAGCCCCGGTGCGATCCTGTCGCCGCACCGTGCCGCCGCCGTCAAGGGCGGGCGGCTGTTGATCGGGGATATGATCCTGGCGGACCTGCGGGCCAGCGCGGCGGGACGCGATGACCGGCAGTTGGCGCGCGCCAATGCCGCCACGATTGCAGCACTTGCCGGTGTCGGTGACGCTGAAAAGGTCGCCTTGATCGCAGGCCAGCGCTAAGACATCACCGCTTGCCGCAGGCGCGCAACTGCTGGTCATAAAGCACGGCGCGGCTTTCAACCTCTCCGGCGATGCGAATGAGCCAGCTTTTGGATTTCCACGTGCCGCGCCGATACCCGGTGCGGCCATCGTGATAGGCCAGATACTGGTTGCGGATGTCATGGATCGGGATGCCGTTTTCGGCGACGGTCTGCACCATGTACCAGCCCATAAAGTCGGTGGCGTCGTTGATATTGTCCCGCTTCGCGCCGCGGTCGCCGGTTTCGGCCTTGTATTCGGCCCAGGTGCCATCAAGCGCCTGTGAGTACCCCACCGCAGAGGATTGCCGCCCCAGCGGGATCACACCCAGCGCAAAGCGGTGCGGCGGGCGGTTGTTGGAGATGAATTTGCTTTCCTGATAGATCATCGCCATCAGGCCGGGCACAGGCACGCCGTATTTGCGTTCTACCCGTTTGAAGGCGCGCAGATATTCGGGCCGTTCGCTCACAATAGAGCAGGCGTTGTCGAGGTTGCGGGGCGCAGACCCATAGCCACCGGAACATGAGCCCAGAAGCACCAAAAGGATCATTGCGCGAAAGAAACTGCTCATCTGCCTCTCGCTTATCTTTATATTTATTGCGGGGACTATAGCGCGAATTACAGCCCCTGTGAACGGGCAAAGGGCCTGCGTCAGATCACAAATGACAGGATAAGCGGTAATGTGATCACCGACAGCAGAGTTGAGACCACCACAAGCCCCGCGACGGGCTGCGCATCTGCGCCGTACTTTTCAGCGATCATATAGGATGTGACGGCCACGGGCGTGGCGACCTGCACGATCAGCACGGCGGCGGCCACAGGCGGAAGTGCGAACCAGAGGGCAGCAGCCCATGCGGCGGCCACGCAAAGGGCCACCTTGATCAGCGACAGAAAGATTGCCCGCCCGTAGCCGCCGATTTCCAGCCGGGCCACGGCCACGCCGAGCGTAATCAGCATCAGCGGGATCGCCAGTTGCCCAATGAGATCAAGCGTGTTGGTCAGAAAAAGCGGTGTTTCCCAGCCCTGCCACAAAAACAGCGCACCCAAGAGCGTGGCAGCCACCATCGGTTCGCGCACCACGCGCAGAAGCGACCCGGCGCCCGCGACCAGCCAGATCCCAAAGGTGAATGACAGCACCGCCATCACCGCAAAGACCACCACCGCATAGCCCAACCCCGCCTCACCAAAGGCAAAGAGTGCCAGCGGCAGGCCAAGGTTGCCGGTATTGCCAAAGATCAGCGGGGCCAGATAGGTGCGCAGGTCCAGCCGCATCAGTTTGACGAGCGTAAAACAGGCCAGCGTGACCAGCGCATAGGCCACCAGGGTCGCCACGGACAGGTCAGCAAGGGCGGAAGGGTCGACATCTGTGCGCATCAGCGCCACGAAGATCAGGCAAGGCACCGCAATGGTCATTGCAAGGCGGGTCACGAACTGCAGACGGTATTCAAAACCCAGCTTGACCCAGACAAATCCAACTGTCGCCAAAAGGAAAACCGGGGCGGTGATATTCATCACTGTCAGTGCCAGGTTCACAGACTGTTTCCTTAAATTTAACGGTGTTACCGTAGACTCTGCCCCGTGCGCGGGCGTAGAAGGTCGTTGGGGGAACGTTAGTTATGTTCAAGACGCGTGCAAAATATCATCTGGGACAAGTTGTCCGCCACCGCAAGCATCCTTTTCGCGGTGTGGTGTTTGATGTGGATGCGATGTTTTCGAACACCGACGCCTGGTACGAGGCCATTCCAGAGGAATCGCGCCCCGACAAGGACCAACCGTTCTATCATTTGCTGGCTGAAAACGACCAAAGCTACTACGTGGCGTATGTGTCAGAGCAGAACCTTGTCGCTGATTACAGCGGCGAGCCGGTGGAACACCCCGATCTGGATGATCTTTTTGGCCCGTTCGAGGATGGGCATTATCCGTTGCAGGTGCAGCTGAACTAAGCGCCAAGCCGGTCTGAAGAGCGGTCTACGGACGTGTGACGCCTGATCTGCGGGGATGCCTGCCGGTCTGAAGCCCGGCCTACGGGCGCGCGACGTTGTTGGCGCAGGATGTTTTCGATCTTTGATGCAGCATAGCACAGGGCGGGCCGCCGGTCATCCGCGTGGCCGGGGTCAGGCCCCGTCGCGCAGCACCATCACCGACTGATGGGCGTGGCGCACGATGCGCGCGGCATTGGCCCCCAGCAGGTAGTCGCCAAAGTCCGGCTGGTGCGCGCCCACAAGGATCAGATCGGCACCGACTGCGTTCGCCTGCGAGATCACGCTGTCGTAGACCCGCCCGGACAGCACATGGTCCTGCGCGGTGATGCCTTGCGCTGCGATAAGGCTGGCAAGCTCTGCCTTGGCGGCGGTCTGGCTGTCCGCCTCGAACGTGTCGTTCAGGAAAGACCCGACGATGGCCATGCCGACGTTGGGGATCACGGTCACCACATGCAGAGTGCAATCCCAACCGGCGGTGAGCGTACTCGCAGCGGTCAGCAGCCGGGTTGCATCATCGCGCACAGACACGTCGACGGCGATCAATACGGTTTTGAACATGAGGTGTCCCCCTTAGAAGGCCGGTTGCGTGGCGCGTGGGCGCTGGATGAAGATGATCATCAAGAGCAGCAGCAAGGCCGGGATGAAGAAGATTTCCTTGGGCATCCGTTCATTTTCGACCTGGATGGCTTCGATCTGGGCGGGCTCATCGCCGTAGAAATCGTAGTCATTGGCAAGCTGATCGAAATAGGGCGTGCCGGGGAAGGGTTCATCCAGCGCAAGGATGTCACCGTCTTCAAAGACCGTCAGGCCCACCGCATCAAGGCGTTCCATAGCAGAGCCGTCCGCCTCTGGCGTGAGGGTCACGGTGGTATTGCCGACGATGCCGGTATCAAAGTCCGGGGCCGAGATGCGCAGCCGTGCGGTGGCACCGGTTGGCAGCTCCTCTAGCGCTGTCAGCGCCGCAGGGCCGGTGGTTTCGGTGTATTTGTCCTGCCATTGATCGAGGAAGAAATCTGGGCGGAACAGCATGAAGACGATCAGCATCATCACGACCGCCTCCCACTTGCGGGTTTTGGCGATGAAGTAGCCTTGGGTCACGGCGGCAAAGACCAGCATCGCGATGAGCGAGATGAAGAAGACGAACACCGCCTTGGCGGGGCCTACGTCGATCAGCAACAGGTCCGTGTTGAAGATGAACATGAACGGCAGCAGGGCGGTGCGGATGTCATAGCTAAAGCCCACAACGCCGGTCTTGATCGGGTCACCGCGCGAAATTGCCGCCGCCGCATAGGCCGCAAGGCCCACCGGTGGCGTGTCATCGGCCAGAATCCCGAAGTAGAACACAAAGAGGTGTACGGCGATCAGCGGGACGATCAGGCCCGATTGCGCGCCGACGCTGACGATCACAGGGGCCATGAGCGATGACACAACGATGTAGTTGGCCGTGGTCGGCAGGCCCATGCCAAGGATCAGTGACAGCACGGCCACCAGAACCAGCAGGATGATCAGGTTGCCACCGGCGATGGTTTCAATCACCTGACCGATGATCTGGTGTGCGCCTGTCAGAGAAATCGTGCCGACGATGATGCCGGCGGCACCGGTGGCGACACCGATCCCGATCATGTTGCGGGCACCGCTTTCAAGGCCCGCCACGAAGTCACGGAAGGCGGTACCAAAGCTGTTGCCAGTGGGCGAGGCGGCCAGATGGGCAAAGCCCTGACCGCGCATCATTTGCTTCAGCGGACGGTGTGTCAGCGCCACGATGATCATCACGATGGTTGCCCAGAAGGCTGACAGCGCAGGCGACAGGCGGTCCAGCGTGTCGGTGCGGACCATCAGGTTCCAGACCAGCACAAAGATCGGCAGGGCATAGTATGCGCCGCCGAGGAAGGTGGGGGTGAGGCGCGGTGCCTCTACTTCTGTCGCGTTGGGATCGTCGGGCACCACATCGGGAAAGCGCGAGGCGACAAAGAGGAGTGCCAGATAGGCGACGCCCAGCAGCACCAGCGCGGGATAGATCGTGGCACCGGGCATCATCGGTTCCAGCAGGGCGCGGAAGCCGATGACCAGGAAAGTGATTGCAGCCATCGCGAAGAATCCGGTCAGGAACAGGATCATAATCATCACGATGCCGATGTGGCGGCCGGGCTTTTTCAGGCCCTGCAGGCCGAGCTTCAGGCTTTCGAGGTGTACGATGTACAAGAGCGCGATGTAGGAAATCACCGCAGGCAGGAAGGCGTGTTTGACGACTTCGATGTAGGGAATATTGACATATTCGACCATCAGGAAGGCCGCAGCGCCCATCACCGGAGGGGTCAACTGGCCGTTGGTGGACGAGGCCACTTCGACCGCGCCTGCCTTTTCAGGGCTAAAGCCGATCCGTTTCATCAGCGGGATGGTGAATGTGCCAGTGGTCACGGTGTTGGCGATGGATGAGCCAGAGATCATCCCGGTCATCATCGAGGACAGCACCGCCGCTTTGGCCGGGCCGCCACGCAGGGCGCCGAGCAGGGCAATCGCGACCTTGATGAACCAATTGCCGCCGCCTGCCTTTTCCAAAAGCGCGCCGAACAGAACGAACAGGAAGATCATCGAGGTGGAGACACCCAAGGCCACGCCAAAGACGCCTTCGGTCTGCATCCAGTAGTGGCCCATCGCCTTAGAGAAGGACGACCCACCGTAGTTGGTGATGCTGCCGATCCATTCCGAGTAGCCGCCAAAGAAAGCTAGGGCGAGGAAGGCCGAGGCGATGATCACCAGCGGCAGGCCAAGTGAGCGGAAAACGGCGACCATCAGCACGCCCATGCCGATGCCCGACATCACGATATCGGTGGTGCTCCACAGGCCGGGGCGATCCGCGATCTGAAAGCGGAAGACCACCAGATAGAGACAGGCCGAGACCCCAAGGATCACCAGCGCCCAGTCATAAAGCGGGATGCGGTTGCGGTGGCCGAACATCGGAAAGGCCAGCGTGGCCAGCGCAATGGCAAAGGCGAGGTGCACAAAACGGGCCTGGGCCACGATATTGGCGAAAATGCTGATGCCGGTGGCCTGCGCCAGAACGCCGGGCACTTTGGAGGCGATATAAAGCTGGAAGATCGACCATGCGATGCAAAGTCCAAAGACCAGTTTGGTGGCAAATGGACCGGCGTTGCGGGCGCCGGTATCGGCCTCTGCCACCATGTCTTCTGCTGATTTCATCGCTGCGTCGGTCATTGCCGCGGCCCCCCATCCCTGAATTCTGTCGGAACCCGCACGCGGCCCGGTTCCGGTGTGATCGGGGCCAAGCATGTTGGCCCCGATCAGCTGACCCTGCATGCGCGGGGCCTATGCAATTGCGCCGGAGAGGTTCCCCATCTCCGGCGCAACAGGTCTGATTATTCCATCAGGCCCAGTTCTTTGTAGGCCCGTTCCGCACCGGGATGCAGCGGCGCCGAGAGACCATCGCTGATCATCTGTGCCGCATCGAGGTTGGCAAATGCCGGGTGCAGGCCACGGAAGTCATCGAGGTTCGACAGCACCGCCTTGGCGACCACATAGGCCACATCGTCGGACACATCCGCAGAGGTCACGAACGTCGCACCCACACCAAAGGTGGTGGTGTCACCGTCTGTGCCTGCGTACATCCCGCCGGGGATCGTGGCGACACGGTAGTAGGGGTTGTCCGCGACCAGTTGGTCAATCGGTTCGCCCACAACTGACACCAGTTTCACGTCACAGGTGGTTGTCGCTTCTTTGATCGCAGCGGCCGGGTGGCCGATGGTGTAGATCATTGCGTCGATGTTATCGTCGCAGATCTGCTTGGCCATCTCTGACCCTTTGTATTCGGTCGCGAGCGCAAAGCTGTCCATGCCCATGCCGAAAGCGTCCATGACGACTTCCATTGTGGCGCGCTGGCCGGAACCGGGGTTGCCGACGTTGACACGCTTGCCTGCCAGATCCTCGAAGCTTTCGATGCCGCTGTCAGCACGCACGATCAGCGTGAAGGGCTCTGGGTGGACAGAGAACATCGCGCGGACACCGGGGAATGCAGCATCGCCTTCGAACTTGGAGGTGCCGTTGTAGGCGTGGAATTGCCAGTCGGACTGAGCGACGCCAAATTCCAGCTCGCCTGCCTTGATGGTGTTGATGTTGTAGACCGAGCCACCGGTCGATTCCACAGCACAGCGGATGCCGTGATCCTTGCGGTCGCGGTTCACCAGACGGCAAATGGCACCACCAGTGGGGTAGTAGACGCCCGTGACGCCACCGGTGCCGATTGAGATAAACTGCTGGTCCTGCGCGGATGCAGCGCCACCAAGGGCCATCATGGCCGCGGCAAAGACGCCACCCATCATTTTCATATGTTTCATGAGGTTCTCCCTAAAACTCTCTCGTGGAGCGCCTGACCGGCGCAACCATCCAAAGAGCGTCTAACGAGATTGCCGGGATGTCACGGAAAAACTAATGTTTTTTTTGCCGGACCCAGTAGGCGTTGTTCTCGGTGCGGACCTGTTCGTAGGACTTGATTCGATCCATTGCCGCGCGTCCGCCGCGTTTCATCAAGAGCGCCAGCAAGAGTTCGACCACGGCCATCATGCCCGAATAGCAGCCAAAGTTGTGGCTGCTGATGACCGAGGCCACCAGCGTATGTTCGGCCTGAAACTCGGGCGAGACGACCTCTGAATCCGTGATCAGCAGGAGCTTTACACCCTTTTTGCGTGCAAAATCACAGGCCTCGATTGTTTCGCGCGAGTAGGGGGTGACGGTGATCGCAATCAGCACGTCGCCCGGGCCTGCGTCATTGAGATCGTCAATGGCGCTGTTGCGGTGGCGCGGGATCAACAGCAGCGACGGCAGGGCCATCCGGCCCACGTAGTGCAGGTAATAGGCCACCGCATAGCTGGACCGGATCGCCGTGACATAGACCGTGCGGGCCGACATCAGCATGTCGGCCACCTGTTCCATCTTGTCCAACTGCTGCCGTTCGAGCGAGTGCGACACCACCGACATCGCGTTTTGCGCCGCATCGGCATAGGTCGGACCAAGGTCGGACTGGTCCCGCACGTTTGCCAGCCAAAGCGGATCAGACCGGGTGTTGGTACTGGACACAAGCGCCTGACGAAAGGGTTCGCGGAATGCCTCAAAACTTGGGAAGCCCAGCCTTTTCGCCATGTTTACAAGGGTATAGGTGCTGACATGCGCCTTGCGCGCGGTTTCGCGGATGGAATCGAGCCCAAAGGCAGAGGGGTGATCGACCACGTATTTCGCGGCTGATTTCATCTGCGGTGAAAACGCAGGGATGCCCTGCATCAGCGCGGTGATGGTGTTGGTCTTGAGCGTCGGGTCCATGCGATTCGCCTTTGGTTCGAAAGAACATAACGGATGTTATTTTTAGCGGCGATTGACTTCGTTCGTAATGCTGGCCTTTGTGATTGGGCGGCATTTCGCCAAAAGGAGGCACCCCGTGGGAACCCCGTTTGAACTGATGGTCGCCCCAAATGGCGCGCGCCTGCAGAAGGCGGACCACCCGGGCGTGCCAATCACACCGGCCGAGATGGCCGCGACGGCGGCCGCCTGTGCAGATGCAGGGGCCAGCGCGATCCATGTGCATGCGCGCGACGCGGCAGGCCGGCACACGCTGGATGCAGCGGCCTATGCCGAGGTTTTGGCGCAGATCAGGGCGCGGACCACGCTGCGCGTGCAGGTGACAACCGAGGCGGCGGGGATCTATGGCGTGGCAGCACAGCGGCGCTGTCTGGCCGAAGTTGACGCCACGGACGCCAGCGTCGCCCTGCGCGAAATTGCGCGCGATCCGGCAGGGTTGCGCGCGACCTATGCAATGGCGGCGGGGCGCGGGATCGAAGTGCAGCATATCCTTTATGATGCCGACGATCTGGCGCTGTTGCTGCGGTACTTTGACGATGGCGTGATTGCCGAGGGGCAGCGCCGGGTGCTGTTTGTGCTGGGGCGTTATGCGCCGGGGCAGGTGTCCACGCCCGACGATCTGACGCCGTTCCTGCGGCAGATGGGGCAGGTGCCGCTGCGCTGGTCGGCTTGCGCCTTTGGCGCGCAGGAACAGGCCTGTTTGTTGGCCGCCTTGCAGGCCGGTGGGCATGCGCGGATCGGGTTTGAGAACAACCGCACAGCGCCGGATGGGCGCGTATTTCAAGATAACGCCGCATCGGTCGCGGCGTTTGTCACAGCGGCCGCAAAGGCCGGTTTCACACCGATGGAGGTGCCCGCATGAGCCATGTTTTCCCACGCCAGATCAAAGCCCCGCCGCCGACAGCCGTGGCGGCAGAGGGGTGCTATATCACCGACGCCAGCGGCAAACGCTATCTGGATGGGTCGGGGGGTGCGGCGGTGTCCTGTCTGGGCCATGGCGACGCAGAGGTGACAGCCGCGATCAAGGCGCAAGTGGACCAGTTGGCGTTTGCCCACACCGGATTCTTCACCAGTGACCCGGCAGAGGCGCTGGCCGATCTGTTGATCGCCCATGCGCCCGGTGATCTGGACCGGGTCTATTTCGTGTCAGGCGGGTCCGAGGCGGTGGAGGCGGCGCTGAAACTCGCGCGGCAGTACCATATTGAAAACGGCGAACCGGGTCGCCAGCGCATTATCGCAAGGTGGCAAAGCTACCACGGCAACACGCTGGGCGCGCTGGCCACGGGCGGCAATGCTTGGCGGCGGGCGCAGTTCGCGCCGCTACTGGTCGAGGTCAGCCATATCGCGCCTTGCTATGAATATGTGGAACGGGCGGACGGCGAGAGCGCAGAGGATTACGGCGCGCGGGCGGCACAAGAGCTGGAGGATGAAATTCTGCGTCTGGGGCCAGAGACGGTGATGGCCTTTGTGGCCGAGCCTGTGGTGGGGGCCACGATGGGGGCGGTGCCTGCAGTGGCGGGCTATTTCCGGCGCATCCGCGAAATCTGCGACCGCTATGGGGTCTTGCTGATCCTTGATGAGGTGATGTGCGGCATGGGACGGACCGGGCACCTGTTTGCCTGCGAGGCAGAGGGTGTCGCACCCGATATCCTGTGCATCGCCAAGGGGTTAGGGGCCGGATACCAGCCGATTGGCGCGATGCTGTGCACGGGTGCCATCTATGATGTCATCGGCAGGGGCAGCGGGTTTTTCCAGCATGGTCACACCTATCTGGGTCATCCGGTTGCCTGTGCGGCGGGGCTGGCGGTGGTGAATGCGATTTTGGAGCGTGACCTCTTGCGGGCGGTCAATCGCACCTCTGCCCAGTTATTCACCGCCTTGGAGGACCGTTTTGGCCAGCACGCCCATGTGGGCGATATCCGCGGGCGGGGGCTGTTCATCGGGCTGGAGTTGGTCGCGGACCGGGCGACCAAGGCGCCGTTTGACCCCGCGCGCAAGCTGGCCGCATCGGTCAAGGCGGCGGCGTTTGAGGCGGGGTTGATTTGCTATCCGATGAGCGGGACGCGCGACGGAAAGCACGGCGATCACGTGCTGCTGGCCCCGCCGTTCATCTATTCAGAGGACCACGTGGCAGAGCTGGTCGACAAGCTGGATGCCGCCTTTGCGGTGATCTGATCAGCCGGGCAGACGGGTTAGCAGCCAGTCATGAAACGCGCGCGCAGCGGGCGTGTCGCTGGCCGAGAGGTAATACCCCTCTTGCGACGGGATCGTGCCGGGATGGGCGCGGGTCAATTGGCCGCTGTCCAGTGCGTGGGTTGCCAGCAGCGCGCTGACAAGTGCCACGCCGTTGCCAAGTGCGGCCATGTGCAGGGCCATGCCAAAACTGTCGGCAAAAAGTGCGGGGTCGGGCACGGGGTTGATTTTTTGCCCCCATGCGGCCCAGCCGGTGGAGGTGCCGACAGCCTCGATCAGCGGCAGCGTGCTGAGGTCGCCGGAGAGGCCGGGGGCCTTGAGCGCGATCAAGTGGTTCGGCGTCAAAAGCCGGGCATCACGGCCCACCTGTTTTTGACTGCCAAAGCGAATTTCCACGTCCGCACGGGCGGTGTGAAAGTCATCGGGCCAGACGGCGGACAGAAAGCGGATTTTCAGCGCCGGGTGTGCGGCTGTGAAGTTTTGCAAGTGCGGCGCGATCACCCATTGCGCGACGCTGACCGAACTGGCGACGGTCAGCGTATCGGCAGCGGGGCCGGCGTCAAAGCCCTTGGTCGCGGCCTGCAACTGGCCCAGTGCCGCCTCGACCTGCGGCAAAAGACGGCGGCCATCGTCGGTCAGCGACAGCCCCCGCGCGCGACGGGTAAACAGCGGCACCCGCAGCCGGGTTTCCAGTGCTTTGACCTGCTGGCTGACGGCGGATTGGGTCATGCCAATTTCTGCCGCCGCAGCGGTGAAGCTGAGGTGGCGGCCTGCCGCCTCGAACGCGCGGAACCATGTGAGCGGCGGCAGGGATTTCGCCATGGACAAGTCACCTATTAGCTTTGCTAATACCTAAGCCCAAAGAACATTCGTTTGTCAAAGCGGGGGTGCGCGCGGATCATCTGCCGACTGACAGGAAAGCACCGCCATGACCCCCGAAATCCGCAAGATCGTGACCTATGAAGAAGAGACCCTGATCGAGGGGTTTCGCACTGCCAAGCGCCCGTTGCGGATGTTTGCGGTGGCCGCTGTGCTGACGAACCCTTGGGCTGGGCGGTTTGTGGATGACCTGAAGCCTGAAATTCAGGCGATGGGCCCGGTGCTGGGCCAGATGATGACAGAGCGAATGATCGCGCTGGCAGGCGGCGGTGACCGGATCGAGGCCTATGGCAAGGCCGCCGTTGTCGGGCTGAATGGCGAAATTGAGCACGCCTCTGGTCTGATCCACACCTTGCGGTTTGGCAATTTTTACCGCGAGGCGGTGGGTGCGAAGTCTTATCTGTCGTTCACCAATACGCGCGGCGGGGCCAATGCGCCGATCATGGTGCCGCTGATGGACAAGAACGATGCGGGCCGCCGGTCGCATTATCTGACCCTGCAATTCGCGATCCCGGACGCGCCGCGCGATAACGAGGTTGTGGTGGTGCTGGGCGGGGCCGATGGCGGGCGGCCACATCACCGGATTGGCGACCGCTATCAGGACCTGAAGGATCTGGGACATGACGTGGACAACCCGGCAGCGGTCTGACTTTGCAGGCCTGCGCGCCGTTGTGGCGGGCGATGGGCCGGTGCTTCTGTTGCTGCACGGCGTCGGTCTGCGGGCAGAGGCCTGGGGGGCGCAGATTGATGCGCTGGCGGGGGCATTCCGGGTGATCGCGGTGGACCTGCCTGGGCATGGCGAAAGCGGCGGCGTGGTGGATGATCTGGCGCGCGTGGCGGGGGAACTGGCCGCATCATTGGACGCACCAGCACTGGTGGCGGGGCATTCGATGGGCGCGATGATCGCGCTGGAGATTGCGGCAAGGCACCCCGGCAAGCTGTGCGGTGTTGCGGCGCTGAATGCGATCTTTGAGCGTGACCCGGCGGCGTCAGCGGCGGTGCAGGCGCGGGCGGCGGCATTGGATGGGGTCAGTGCTGTGGACCCGGTACTGACTTTGCAACGGTGGTTCGGCGAGGCCGACAGCGCGGAGCGGCGTGCTTGCAAGAGTTGGTTGCGCGGGATGGACCCGGCGGCCTATCGCGCGGCCTATTCCGCCTTTGCACAAGGCGACGGGCCAGCGCGTGCGGCTTTGCAGGGGTTGGATTGCCCCGCGCTGTTCATGACCGGGGCGGAAGAACCCAATTCAACACCTGCCATGTCACGGGCAATGGCGGGTCTGGCCCCCAAAGGCCGCGCGGTGGTCGTGCAGGGGGCCGCACATATGATGCCGATGACACATGCGGATGCGGTAACCCGCGCCTTGCATGCCCTAGCCACAGCCACCGGAGGGACCTGAGAATGGAGTTTTCGCTTTTCGCGCATATGGAGCGCACGACGCCGGAACATTCCCAAGAGCAGTTGAATGCAGAATTCATTGCCCTGTGCCAGATGGCCGATGACGCCAAGATGCGCGCGGTCTGGACGGGCGAACATCATGGGATGGATTTCACCATTGCGCCAAACCCGTTCCTGAATCTGGTGAATTTGGCGCATCACACCAAACATGTGCGCCTTGGCACCGGCACGATTGTGGTGCCGTTCTGGCATCCGATCAAACTGGCCGGAGAGGCGGCATCAACCGATTTGATCACCGGAGGGCGGGTCGAGTTGGGGTTGGCGCGCGGGGCCTATTCCTATGAATACGAGCGGTTGATGCCCGGCATGGACGCGATGGAGGCGGGGCTGCGGATGCGCGAAACCGTGCCGCTGCTGCCGCAGCTTTGGGCCGGGGATTGCGCCCATACGGGGGGATTTTACAGCTTTCCCAGCACCTCGTCCGCGCCGAAGCCCAAGCAGGACGGCGGCCCGCCCATTTGGATTGCGGCGCGCGATCCCAACAGCCATGAATTTGGGGTGCACAACGGGTTCAACATTCAGGTCACGCCGCTTTGGCAGGGGATTGCAGAAATCGAGGTGCTGATGGAGCGGTTCAACGCGGCTTGCGCCAGTTATGACGGGCCGCGCCCCAAGATCATGTTGCTGCACCACACCTATGTCGGGTCCGATGCGGATGATGTGGACATCGCGGCGCAAGAGCTGTCGCGGTTCTATTGCTACTTTGGCGCGTGGTTCCAGAACAAGCGCCCAGTGGAACAGGGCTTGATTGCGGAACTGAGCGACGCAGAGCTGGCGGGCAACAAAATGATGTCGCCCGAAAACATGCACCGCGATCTGACGATTGGCACCGCACAAGAGGTGATTGACCAGATCAAGCGTTACGAGGACCTTGGGTACGACGAATATGCGTTCTGGATCGACAGCGGGATGAGCTTTGAGCGCAAGCGCGCGTCGCTGCGGCGGTTCATCGACGAAGTGATACCCGCGTTTCAATAGGATGGACCGATGACAGACTTGCCGCATTATCAGTTGTTCATCGACGGGGCTTGGGTAGAGGGGTCGGCGGGTCAGGTGATGGCCAGCCAGAACCCCGCGACCGGGTCCGATTGGGCGACGTTTGCCTGTGCCGCGCCTGCGGATGTGGACCGCGCGGTGGCGGCGGCGCGGCGGGCACTGGGTGATCCCGCGTGGCGGGATATGACGCAGACGGCGCGGGGCAAGCTGCTGTACCGCCTGGCGGATTTGATTGCGGAACATGCCGCTGAAATTGGCCGGGTGGAGACGCTGGACAGCGGTAAGCTGCTGTCTGAAACCGCGACGCAAAGCGCCTATGTCGCGGATTATTATCGCTATTATGCGGGGCTGGCGGACAAGATCGAAGGCGCGGTGCTGCCAATTGATAAGGCGGACATGCATGTTTTTACCCGGCGCGAACCGATTGGCGTGGTCGCCGCTGTGGTGCCGTGGAACGCGCAAATGTTCCTGACCGCAACCAAGCTGGGCCCGGCGCTGGCGGCGGGCTGCACGGTGGTGCTGAAAGCCTCTGAAATGGCCCCGGCCCCGATGCTGGAGTTTGCCAAGCTGATCGAGATGGCGGGCTTTCCCAAGGGGGTCGTGTCGGTGATCACTGGCGACGCAGAAGGCTGTGCCATTCCGTTGACCGCGCACCCGGATGTGGACCGGATCGCGTTCACCGGCGGGCCGGAGACCGCGCGCCATGTGGTGCGAAACTCGGCCGAGAGTTTCGCAGTCACATCATTAGAACTGGGGGGCAAATCGCCGATCATTGTCTTTGAAGACGCCGATCTGGATGGGGCCGCAAATGGGTTGATTGCGGGGAACTTTGGGGCATCTGGCCAAAGCTGTGTCGCGGGGTCGCGGGGTTTCGTGCAGCGCAGCATCTATGACGATCTGGTGGCGCGGATTGCGGAGAAGGTGAAGGGCGTGACCATCGGTGATCCGCTGGATGCGGCTACGCATATCGGGCCACTGTGCACAGCAGCACAGATCGACCGGATCAGAGAGACCTTGGCGCGCGCGGTGGAAGGCGGGGCCACGATCCGCTTTGGCGGTGTGCCGTTGGACCGGGCGGGGAACTTCATGCCGCCGACGCTGGTGGAATGCGCGGACAGGTCCACCGCGACGCTGGATGTCGAAATGTTTGGCCCGGTCATGTCGCTCTTGCCGTTTGACACCGAGGACGAGGCCATCGCGCTGGCCAATGACACGCCCTTTGGGCTGGGTTCGGGGGTGTTCACGCAAAACCTGGCGCGGGCGCACCGGGTCTCTGCCCGGTTGAAGGCGGGCATCTGCTGGGTGAACACCTATCGCGCGGTGTCGCCGATTGCGCCTTTTGGCGGCTACGGCCAGTCAGGTTATGGGCGCGAGGCGGGGGTGGATGCGATCCACGATTACACGCGCACCAAGACCACATGGATCAACACATCTGACGCGCCGATCCCGAACCCCTTTGTGATCCGCTAGGGTCAGTACCCCAGCGCGCAGCCGTCCTTGCGCGGGTCAGAGCCGCCCACCAGCACACCGTCAGCGCCGACAAGGATCGCCTGCGCGCCGCCTATGGCGGTGGGTGGGGCCACGACGGTGTGACCAAGGTCGGCAAGGTCCTGTTTGACCGCATCGGCATAGCCGTTTTCGACCCGAAGTTCGCCATTCTCCACAAAGCAGCGGGGGCCGTCGATGGCCGCCTGCGGGTCCATGCCGAAATCGGTGAGGTTGGAGACAAACCGCGCGTGGCCGGTGGATTGGTATTGCCCGCCCATCACGCCAAAGGGCATGTGCAGCTTGCCGCCGCGGCGCAGCATGGCGGGGATGATCGTGTGCATCGGGCGCTTGCCTGGTCCGGCCTCATTCGGGTGGCCGGGGGTGAGGTTGAAGCCTGCGCCGCGGTTCTGAAAGAGAATGCCGTATTTCTCTGACGCGATACCAGAGCCGAAGCCGTGGAAGATCGAATAGATCAGCGATACCGCCATGCGGTCGCGGTCAACGACAGTAATATAGATCGTGTCCTTATGGACGGATTCGGCCAGCGGTTCGCCCGCCGGCAGGGCACAGGTGGGGTCGATCATCGCGGCGAGGGCGGCGGCGGTGTCTTCGGACAGCAGGTGGTCCAGCCGGGTCACATGATCGGGGTCCGCAACAAAGCGGTTGCGGGCGTCATAGGCGAGTTTTGTCGCCTCCGCCTCGATATGGGCGCGCTGGGTGCCATAGGGGTCCATCGCGGCGATGTCGAAGTGTTTGAGAATGTTCAGCAAAAGGATCGCAGCCGCGCCCTGTCCGTTGGGCGGGTGTTCGAGCAGTTCCAGCCCGGCATAGCCGCCGGTGATAGGATCGACGTAGTCTGCGGTTTGGGCCGCGAAGTCATCCAGCGTGTGACTGCCGCCAAGGGCCTGCAGCGTGGCAACCATGTCTTCGGCTACGGGGCCTTCGTAGAAACCGGCGCGGCCTTCGGAGGCTATTTCGCGCAGGGCCTCGGCCTGGCGCGGGGCGCGGAAGATTTGGCCCGGACGGGGGATATTGCCGCCCAGCAGAAAGTCGGTCTTGGCTTGCCCTTGCAGCTTGGCCGCGTCCTTAGCCCAGTCAGACGCGACACGGGGGGCCACGGGCACCCCAGCTTCGGCATAGTGGATTGCGGGTGCGAGCAGGGTTTTCAGGCCGAGTTTGCCCCAGTCAGAGGAAAGCTGGCAAAAGGCGTCAATCGCCCCCGGCACGGTCACGGCGGCAGGGTCATAAAGCGGCACATTGGTATGGCCTGCGGCGCGCAGCGCATCTGCAGACAGACCGGCAGGCGCGCGGCCCGAGCCGTTCATCGCGCGCACCTCGTCACTGCCGGGCGGGGTGAACAGCACAAAGCAATCGCCACCGATGCCAGTCATCTGTGGTTCGCAGAGTCCCAAGAGCACCGCACCTGCAATCGCGGCATCCATTGCGTTGCCGCCGGATTCGAGCATCTGCACCGCCACTTTGGCCGCCAACGGGTGTGACGTGGCGCACATGCCATTGGTGGCATAGACCGCCGAGCGGCCGGGTTGGTGAAAGTCGCGCATCTGATCCTCCCCGCGTAACAGGCGGCAAGTTAGGATAAATCGCGCGGGATGCAATGCGTGTGGGGGGAAGTCCCGGCGCCGCCCAACTGGGTGGGGGCTATGACTGAGCGACGCCGGGTGAGCCTATGCAGCTACAAGGACAGGTGTCGCGGATTGCTGTGGCGGGGTCATGTCGCGATTGTGGTCATTGGTGGGCTTTCCAAGGGTCGTTTCGGGACGTAGTTTCGAAGTGATGAACAAAGAGGTGACCGATGCGGGACGTCGTGATCAAAGGGGCCGCGCGCACGCCGATGGGCGGCTTTCAGGGGGTGTTTGCCGGGGTGGCGGCACCGGTGCTGGGTGGGGCCGCGATTAAGGCGGCTTTGGCGCAAACGGACGTGGACCGGGTGGATGAGGTCTTGATGGGGTGCGTCTTGCCTGCCGGGCAGGGGCAGGCACCGGCGCGGCAGGCCAGCTTTGCCGCCGGGTTGGGCGAGGATGTGCCTGCGACCACGCTGAACAAGATGTGCGGTTCGGGGATGAAGGCCGCGATGATGGGGTTTGACCAGATCGCATTGGGCGGGGCTGAGGTAATGGTCTGCGGCGGCATGGAGAGCATGACAGAGGCCCCTTACCTGATGCCAAAGATGCGCGGTGGTGCGCGGATCGGGCATCAGCAGGTGGTGGATTCGATGTTTCTGGATGGCCTGGAAGACGCCTATGACAAAGGTCGCCTGATGGGCACCTTTGCCGAGGATTGCGCCGAGAAGTTTCAGTTCACCCGGGCAGATCAGGACCAATATGCGATTGGCTCGCTCGACAATGCGCTGGCCGCCGAACGGTCGGGGGCGTTTGAGGCTGAAATCACCCCGGTGACGGTCCATGCCCGCCACGGTGAAGAGGTGATTGCCCGCGATGAGCAACCTGCCAAGGCGCGGCCCGAGAAGATCCCGACGCTGAAACCGGCGTTCCGCAAGGAGGGCACAGTGACGGCGGCCAATGCATCAAGCATCTCTGACGGGGCGGCGGCGTTGGTGTTGGGCACTGGTGCGGGCCGCGCGCGGATTCTGGGCCATGCCAGTCACGCGCAAGCGCCGGGGTGGTTTACCACAGCACCGGTGCCTGCGGCGCAGAAGCTTTTGGCGCGGATCGGCTGGCAGGTTGCGGATGTGGACCTGTGGGAGGTGAACGAAGCCTTTGCCGTGGTGCCGATGGCCTTTATGGCCGAGATGGGCGTGCCGCGCGACAAGATCAACGTCAACGGCGGGGCTTGTGCGCTGGGCCATCCGATTGGCGCGTCGGGCGCGCGGATTATCGTCACGCTGCTGCATGCGCTGGAAGCACGCGGGCTGAAACGCGGGGTGGCCGCGATTTGTATTGGTGGCGGTGAGGGAACGGCCATCGCGATCGAGGTGATGTAGAGCGGGGCAAATTCTGTGACAGAATTTGGCGACAGACTTTTGCAAAAGTCTGGGGCGCGAGAGGATAGGATGCGGATAGATTACGACGACCTGAGCAAGGTGCTGGCGGCACTGACGGCGGGCGAGGATGATGTGGTGGCGCTGATGGCCACGGTGGCCTGCGAGGTGCATCAGCGCGATGACCGGTTTGACTGGACCGGGTTTTACCGGGTTGTGGCCCCGGAGCTGTTGAAGATCGGCCCCTATCAGGGTGGGCATGGGTGCCTTGTGATCCCCTTTGCGCGCGGGGTGTGCGGGGCAGCCGCCCGCACCGGTGAGGTGCAATTGGTTGACGATGTGGATGCCTTCCCCGGCCATATCGCCTGCGCCAGTTCCACGCGGTCCGAGATTGTCTTGCCCGTCTGGGATCGGGATGGCGCGCTGCTGGGTGTGTTTGACATCGACAGTGATCAGCCGGGTGCGTTTGACACGTCCGACGCGGATGGCCTGAGCCGCGTGCTGACAGAGGTCTTTGCGACATAGATTCTTGCCTCCGGCGGGGATTATTTTGGCCAGAAGAAGATGAAAAATGGCTTTGGAATTTCACGGGACTGGTGCATTGTGAAATTCGGGAACAATTTTTCACGTGAGTCGCAATGCTGCATGATGTGCCGAAAGACCTACGCACGCTGGGGGCGGACCTGCGTGCCCTGCGCAAGGCGCGCGGGCTGACGCTGCATGAGCTGGCGGATGCACTGGGGCGGTCGGTTGGTTGGCTGTCTCAGGTGGAGCGCGACATCTCGGAGCCGTCGATCACCGATTTGCGCAGTTTGGCCGCGGTTTTGGATGTGTCCGTTTCATCGCTCTTCCGCGTGGCGGCCGCGGCGGGCGAAGAGGGGTTCGTGGTGCGCTGTGATGCGCGCAGGCCGATTGGCAGCCGCGCGGCAGGGCTGGTCGAGGAATTGCTGTCGCCCGATTTGACGGATGATTTTGAGGTCGTGCATTCGACCTTTGCCCCCGGGGCCGAGATGGTCGAGCCAGTGGCCCGCGCCACGCAAGAGCTGGGCTATGTGGTCAGCGGGCGGATGCGGGTCTGGATTGATGGCACCGCCTTTGACGTGGGCGCGGGCGACAGTTTCCGCATTCGCGGAACCGCCAATCGCTGGGCCAACCCCCATGACGCCCCTTGTGTGGTGATCTGGGTCATTGCACCGCCGGTTTACTGATGACGTTTGAGGCTTGGATCATATTCGCGCTGTTCTGGCTGGTGTTTGTCACCACGCCGGGGCCAAATGCGGTGAATTGCATCAGCAACGGCATGACACTTGGCTTTCGCCGCAGCCTGCCGGGGGTTGCTGCGATCCTGTGTCAGGCGAACCTGTTTCTGGCGCTCTCGGCGGCGGGGGTGACGGCGCTATTGGTCGCTTCGCCCGGTCTGTTCTGGTGGGTCAAGCTGGCGGGTGCGGGCTGGTTGATCTGGTTGGGGGTCCGGGGTTGGCTGATGGCACATCGACCGCTGCCGCAGGTCGGCGGGGCCGGGTCGGTGTTCTGGCGGGCGTTTGGGATTGCCACCATCAACCCCAAGTCGGTCGCGGGTTATCTGGCGGCGTTCAGTCAGTTCGTGCAGCCCGACGTGCCTTTGCCCATCCAGATGTGGGTGATCGTGCCCACGGCGCTGACGCTGACGGCGGCGAGTTATCTGACCTACACCGCACTTGGCGCGGGGTTGGGCCGCGCGGCGCTGGGTGCTGTGTTCAACGTCTGGCTGCGCCGGGTGCTGGCAAGCTGTTTCATCATCTATGGGCTGCTTTTGGGCAGTGCCGCGACACCGGGGAGGGCGGCATGAAGGGGTCATGTCTATGTGGGGCGGTTTCGTTTGAGGCGGCAGCTGTCGCCCGCGCACCGGCGGCCTGTCATTGCAGACAATGCCGCAAGCAATCGGGGCATCACTGGACCAGTGTTCAGGTGATGGATGCCGATCTGACCGTGCAGGGCGAGGTGCGCTGGTATCCATCAAGCGCCAGTGCAAAGCGCGGGTTCTGCCCCAATTGCGGGTCGTTCCTGTTTTGGAAATCCGACGCGGACCCCGACACGGGCGTGTCGCTTGGGGCAGTGGATGGCGCGACCGGGCTGACCCTGACCCGCCACATCTTTACCGCCGACAAGGGCGATTATTACGACATTCCGGGCGCAGACCCGCAGGAGGAGCAAGAGAATGGCTGAGTTTCCAACAACGGCCCGCGTGGTCATCATCGGCGGCGGTGTCGTGGGTACATCGACGCTGTATCATCTGGCCAAGGAAGGCTGGACCGATTGCGTGCTGCTGGAAAAGAACGAGCTGACGGCGGGGTCCACATGGCACGCCGCGGGCAATTGCCCGAACTTTGCGCCGAACTGGGCGGTGATGAACATGCAGCGCTATTCGCTGGAGATGTATCGCACGCTGGCCGAAGACGTGGATTACCCGATGAATTATCACGTGACCGGCGCGCTGCGTCTGGGCCACACCAAAGAGCGCCGGCAGGAATTTGAGCGGGTCTGCGGGCAGGCCCAGGGCATGGGGCTGCCGCTGGAGATGATCAGCCCCGAAGAGGTGAAGATCTACAACCCCTTCGTGGAAACGCATGACCTGTCAGGTGTTTTGTGGGACCCGTTGGATGGCGACATCGACCCCGCGCAGCTGACCCAGGCACTGGCCAAAGGCGCCCGCGATCTGGGGGCCCGGATTGAACGCTTCTGCCCAGCCACTGGCATCAGCCAGAATGATGCAGGCGAATGGATCGTGCACACCGACAAGGGTGACATCACTTGCGAAAAGGTGGTCAACGCCGCCGGATATTATGCCCAGCGGGTGGGCGAATGGTTCAAGCCCTTTGGCGGGCGCGAGGTGCCGATGGTGGTGATGTCGCACCAGTATTTCCTGACCGAGGAAATCCCCGAGATTGAGGCCTGGACCAGGGAGAATGGCAAGAAGACTCCGATGATCCGCGACGTCGACAGCAGCTATTACCTGCGGCAGGACAAGAATGGGCTGAACCTTGGGCCTTATGAGCGGAACTGCAAGGCGCATTGGGTGACACCCAGTGATCCGATGCCGGATGACTTTAGTTTTCAGTTGTACCCCGACGATCTGGACCGTTTGGAATGGTACATCGAGGACGCGATGGCGCGTGTTCCGGTGCTGGCCACAGGTGGCGTTGGCCGCAATATCAACGGCCCTATCCCCTATGCGCCCGATGGCCTGCCAATGATCGGGCCGATGCCGGGTGTGAAGAACGCTTATGAGGCGCATTCGTTCACCTTTGGCATTGTGCAGGGCGGCGGCGCGGGCCGCACGATGGCCGAATGGCTGATCCACGGTGAAACCAGTCAGGACATGTGGGCGGTCGACCCGCGCCGTTACACTGACTACGCCGATCACGATTATTGTCTGCAAAAGGCGCTGGAAACCTACGGCCACGAATACGGGATGCATTTTCCGCACAAGGAGTGGCCTGCGGGACGTGACAAGAAGCATTCGCCTGTGCATGACCGGATCATCGCGCTGGGTGGCCAGATGGGCCCCTACAACGGCTGGGAGCGCGCGAATTGGTATGCCGAAGCGGGCGACGATACGTCGCTTGAGGCGACAGAGACCTGGGGCCGCAATGGCCCGTGGGAACCTCGCGTCAAGGCAGAGGCGGAAGCGGTGCGCGATGCGGCGGGCATTCTGGATTTGCCGGGGTTCTCGCGCTTTCAGCTGGAGGGCCCCGGTGCGGCGCAATTCCTGCGCGACAATTGCACTGGTGGCATCTGCAAGGTGGGCCGGATCGGTCTGATCTATTTTGCCGACACGCGCGGCAAAATCCTGACCGAGATGTCGGCGATGCGGCTGGACGAGGATAGCTTTGTGCTGATCACAGCCGCACCTGCGCAATGGCACGATTTTGAGGTGCTGCGCGACCGGATGCCAGCCGATGCTGCGTTCACGCTGACCGATATCACCCGCGATTTCACCTGTCAGATATTGACCGGGCCAAAGTCGCGCGACGTGCTGGCGGCTTGTGCGGATGCGGACCTGAGCCAAGGCTGGCTGACCCATCAGACGGCCACGATTGCGGGCGCAGAGGTGCGGCTGGTGCGGGTGTCATTTGCGGGCGAATTGGGGTGGGAAATCCACTCTGCCGTGGGAGATACGCCCGCGGTCTTTGACGCGGTCATGGCGGCGGGTGAGCCGCTGGGGCTGAAGCCCTTTGGGATGTACGCGCTGAATTCGCTGCGGATCGAAAAGGGCTATCGCGCGTGGAAGGGCGATTTGAGCACGGATTACTCGCTGCTCGAAGGCGGGTTGGAGCGGTTCATCAAGCTGGACAAGGACTTTCCCGGCAAAGCCGCCATTCAAGCCGAACAGCAGCAAGGCGTTGCAAAGCGGTTTGTCACACTGACGCTGGATGGCGCGACCGAGGCGGATGCGCCTTATATGTCGCCGGTGCATTATGGCGGCGAGGTTGTGGGCGAGACCACGTCCTGCGCCTGGGGTTACAGGGTGGACAAGTGCATCGCCCTGGGCATGGTGCGGGCCGATCTGGCGGAGCCGGGTACGGCATTGGAGGTTGAGATCTACGGCACGCGTGTCAAGGCGACAGTGCAGCCTGATCAGCCGATGTGGGACCCTGACAACGCGCGGATTCGGGCCTGATGCTGGACGCCGCCACCAAAGACCTGATCGCACGGCATCCACTGGGCTTTGTCGCCACGGTGGGGGCCGATGGCGCGCCGTCGCTGGCACCCAAGGGGACGTTTCTGGTGCTGGATGACGCGCGGATTGCTTTCGGGCACATCCGCTCTGCCGGGACGGTCGCCAATATCGGGCGCAACCCGGCGGTGTCGGTCAATTTCATCGACGTGTTCACCCGCAAGGGGGCAGAGGTGAAAGGCCGCGCGGAGGTTCTGGAGGGCGATGCGATGGCGGCATTGCTGCCCAAGTGGCGCGCGGTCTGGGGCGATCTTGCGGACCGGATCAAGGCGGTGGTGGTGATCGAGGTCGGCTATGTGCGGCCCCTGACCACACCGCCCTATGACGATGGCGCAACCGAAGGCGAGATGATTGCGCTCTATCAATCCAAATTTGCGGAGATGTATCCATGAGCCGGATTACCTTGTTGGATGGCGGGATGGGACAGGAACTTGTGCACCGCGCCGGGGACAGGCCCACGCCGCTTTGGTCGACGCAGGTGATGGTGGATCACCCCGGACTTGTGGCGCAGGTCCATCAGGACTTCGCCAAGGCGGGAGCGACGGTTGCCACCACAAACACCTATGCCATTCACCGCGACCGGCTGGCCGGTACGGCGATGGAAGGCCAGTTTGCCGTGCTGTATGCCCGCGCGCTGGCAGAGGTGTCTGGTGTCGCTGGCAGGGTGGCGGGGTCGATCGGCCCCTTGGTACAAAGCTACCGGCCCGATCTGCACCCCAGCCATGACGTCGCGGTGCCGTTATACGCTGAAGTCGCAGGGCTTTTGGCCCGCCAAGTCGATCTGATTATCTGCGAAACCGTGGTCTCTGTGGCGCATGCCCGCGCGATCCTTGAAGGGGCGGCAGCGGGGGGGAAGCCGGTCTGGCTGGCGGTCAGCGTCGATGACGAAGACGGGACGCTGTTGCGGTCAGGAGAGCCGGTAGCAGAGGTGGTGGCGCTGGAGGGCTATGCGGCACTTTTGGCCAATTGCTCTGCCCCCGAGGCGATCCCGGCGGCGTTGGCGGTCTTTGCCAAAGGCGACAAGCCCTTTGGCGGATATGCCAACGGTTTTACCCAGATCACCAAGGATTTCCTCAAGGACAAACCCACAGTTGATGCCTTGGAAATGCGGCGGGATTTCACACCGGACGTCTATGCCGACCACGTCATGTCATGGGTCGATGCGGGGGCCACTATTGTGGGTGGCTGCTGCGAGGTCGGCCCGGCCCATATCGCAGCCATCGCTGACCGGTTGAACGCAGCCGGACACGAGATAGTTTAAGGTTAAACAAAATGGGAACTCCCCCTTCTTCCGCGCGTGTCGTCATCATCGGTGGCGGTGTTATCGGCTGTTCGGTCGCCTATCATCTGGCCAAACAGGGCTGGAAAGACGTGGTGCTGCTGGAACGCAAGCAGCTGACATCCGGCACCACGTGGCACGCCGCTGGATTGATTGCGCAGCTGCGCGCGACGGCGAATATGACGAAGCTCGCGAAGTATTCCCAAGAGCTGTATGGCAACCTTGAGGCCGAAACTGGCGTCGCCACCGGGTTCAAACGCTGCGGGTCGATCACCGTGGCGCTGACCGAAGAGCGCCGCGAAGAGATTTTCCGCCAAGCGGGGATGGCGCGGGCCTTTGGCGTTGAGGTTGAAGAGATCAGCCCTGCTGAGGTCAAGCAGCGTTATGAACATCTGAACATCGACGGTGTGACGGCAGGGGTCTATCTGCCGCTGGACGGGCAGGGCGACCCCGCCAACATCGCACTGGCAATGGCCAAAGGCGCGCGCCAGAAGGGCGCGCAGGTGATCGAGCGGACACTGGTGACCGGTGTCAAACGCGATGGCCGCCGGATCACCGGTGTGGACTGGCGGCAGGGTGAGGAAACCGGTCATATCACCTGCGACATGGTGGTGAACTGCGGCGGCATGTGGGGCCATCAGGTGGGCAAGATGTTGGGCGTGAATGTGCCGCTGCACGCCTGCGAGCACTTCTATATCGTGACCGAGGCGATTGCGGGCCTGACCCAGATGCCGGTGCTGCGGGTGCCGGACGAATGCGCCTATTACAAGGAAGACGCGGGCAAAATGCTGCTTGGCGCCTTTGAACCCAACGCCAAGCCATGGGCGATGGATGGTATCCCCAGCGATTTCGAGTTTGACCAATTGCCTGAAGATTTCGACCACTTTGAGCCGATTCTGGAGGCGGCGGTGGAACGCCTGCCGATGCTGGCAGAAGCGGGGATTCACACGTTCTTTAACGGCCCCGAAAGCTTTACCCCCGACGACGCCTACCACCTTGGGCAAGCGCCCGAGATGGATAACGTCTGGGTCGCGGCGGGCTTCAACTCTATCGGGATTCAGTCGGCGGGTGGCGCGGGCATGGCGCTGGCGCAATGGATGGATGCGGGCGAAAAGCCGTTTGATCTGGGCGATGTGGACATTTCCCGGATGCAGCCGTTTCAGGGCAACAAGACCTATCTGTTTGAGCGGTCGAAAGAGACGCTGGGCCTTCTTTACGCGGACCATTTCCCCTATCTGCAAAAGGCCACGGCGCGGGGCATCCGGCGCACGCCGTTCCACCAGCACCTGCTGGATCAGGGCGCGGTCATGGGCGAATTGGCGGGCTGGGAGCGGGCCAATTGGTTCGCAGATGCAGGCCAAACACCGGAATATGCGTATTCCTGGAAGCGGCAGAAATTCTTTGGCAACGTCGCCGCCGAGGTGAATGCGATCCGCAGCAATGTTGGCATGTATGACATGTCATCATTCGGGAAAATCCGGGTCGAGGGGCGCGATGCGGTGGCGTTCATGAACCACGTGGGCGGCGGGCAATATGACGTCGATGTGGGCAAGATCGTTTACACCCAATTCCTGAACCGCAATGGCGGGATCGAGGCGGATGTGACCGTCACGCGCCTGTCAGAAACCGCGTTTCTGGTGGTGACACCGGCGGCCACACGGTTGGCAGATGAAACATGGATGCGGCGCAATCAGGGTGATTTCAACGTGGTCATCACCGATGTCACGGCGGGCGAAGGTGTGCTGGCAGTGATGGGGCCGAATGCGCGGAAGCTGCTGGAAAAGGTGTCGCCTGCGGATTTCAGCAACGACGCGAACCCCTTTGGCACGGCGCAGGAGATCGAGCTGGGAATGGGCCTCGCCCGGGTGCATCGCGTGACTTACGTGGGCGAGTTGGGGTGGGAGGTTTATGTCAGTTCCGACATGGCCGCCCATGCGTTTGAGACATTGCACGCCGCGGGGCAGGACATGGACCTGAAGCTGTGCGGGATGCACATGATGGATGCCGCGCGGATGGAAAAAGGGTTCCGTCATTTTGGCCATGACATCACTGCAGAGGATCACGTGCTGGAGGCGGGGCTTGGCTTTGCCGTGAAAACCGACAAGCCTGATTTCATTGGTCGCGACGCGGTGCTGCGCAAGAAAGAGACGGGGCTAAACGCGCGGTTGGTGCAGTTCAAGCTGACCGATCCGGAACCGCTGCTCTACCACAATGAACCAATTGTGCGCGACGGCGAGGTTGTGGGCTATCTGTCGTCGGGCGGCTATGGCCACCATCTGGGGGCCGCACTTGGCATGGGCTATGTGCCGTGTAAGGGCGAGACACTGGCCGAGATGCTGGGCAGCACCTATGAGATCGACGTGATGGGGACGCGCGTGAAGGCCGAGGCGCAGACGCGGCCCTTTTACGATCCCAAATCAGAGCGGGTGAAAGCCTGATCGCAGGCATCGGGTCAAGATAACATCGGGCGACATTCCGCCATCCGGCGGGGTGCCTCTTGCGAAGTTAACGTTACGTTAACCAAATTCCGTACACCCTGTACGGGATTATCTTTTGTCCGGTGTTTCCATGACCTTACGCATTGCAGTCCTGCTTTTCCTGCTGGCCTTTACCATTCCGACAGTGGCGGCGCTTTTGCCGTAGCGCCGCACGTCGGTGATTACTCGGCGTCTTCCGGCCCCAGCGCGTTCAGACCTTTGAGGATATCAATGGCATAGGCCAGTTGGTAATCCTGTTCGCGCAGCTCTGCGGCGGCTTCGGCGCGGGCGCGGTCTTCTTCGATCTGGCGGATTTCGTCGTCGGTCAGGCTGTCGTTGCCAAGGGCGCCGCGCAGGTCGGCCTCTGACCGGAAACCTGTGTTTTCATCCTCTTCCGCATCCGGATCCTCGGGTTCGCGGCGGGGTTGTTCGACGATGATGTCGGGCGAGATGCCAAGCGCCTGAATGGACCGGCCCGAGGGCGTGTAGTAGCGCGCGGTGGTCAGACGCATGGCACCATTGCCGCGCAGCGGCACGACCGTCTGGACAGAGCCTTTGCCGAAGCTCTTGGTGCCCACGACAATCGCGCGGCGGTGATCCTGCAAGGCACCGGCCACGATTTCAGAGGCGGAGGCAGAGCCGCCGTTGATCAGCACGACAATCGGCTTGCCTTGGGCCAGATCGCCGGGCGTGGCATTGTAGCGGTCGCCGTCCTGCGGGTCGCGGCCACGGGTCGAGACGATTTCACCGGCGTCAAGGAAGGCGTCCGAGACAAAGACCGCCTGATTGAGCAGCCCGCCGGGGTTGTTGCGCAGATCGACCACAACACCGTCGATGTTGTCGATCCCGCCCGCAGCCTCGATCTGTTCGGCAAGGCCTTCTTGCAGGTTCGGGAATGTCTGGTTGTTAAACGTGGTCACGCGCAGCACCACGGCATTGCCTTCGGTGCGGTGACGCACGGCGGTCAGTTTGATGGTGTCGCGGATGATCGAAACCTCGAAGGGTTCAATCTCGCCCTCGCGGACCACGGTGATAATCACCTCTGACCCGACGGGGCCGCGCAGGAATTCGAGTGCTTCGTCCAGCGTCAGGCCCAGCAGGCTTTCGCCATCCACGGCGGTGATAAAGTCGCCCGATTCCATGCCAGCGGCAGCGGCGGGCGTATCGTCGATGGGAGAGACCACCTTGACCCAGCCTTCTTCCTGTGTGACCTCGAGCCCCAGACCGCCAAATTCACCGCGGGTCTGCACGCGCATGTCGGCGGCGTCGTCTTCGGACAGATAGCTGGAGTGCGGATCAAGCGAGGTCAGCATGCCGTTGATCGCGGCCTCGACCAGTTGCTTTTCGTTGACCGGTTCGACGTATTCTTCGCGGATACGGCTGAAGATATCGCCAAACAGGTCAAGCTGTTCGTAGATGTTGACCTCTTGCCCGGCTTCTTGTGCGACCAGCGGGCCTGCCACTTGCGTGGTTGCGACCAGGCCCAGAACGGTGCCGCCAGCAGCGGCCATCATCAGTTTCTTCATCTCACATCCTATTCATTCCAGCGCAAACCATGCACCCGGGTCCACGGGACTTTGCCCGTCTCTGACCTCAAGATAAAGGGTCTGTGTGGCACCGGGACCCCCAGCGCCCGCCGTTTCAGTCAAAATCGCGTCAACTGTGGGCTGATCGCCGCCCATCAGGCCAAGGGGTGTGCCTTCGGGGATGACTTGGCCGGGGTCGCCGTAGACCTCTGCCAGACCGGCAAAGACGAACAGAACGCCTGCCGCCGGTTCGGTAATCACCACATTGCCATAGTCCAGAAGCGGGCCGCGAAACAGGATCGTGGCCGCCGTGGGCGAAGTGACAAGCCCGCGGGGGCGCGCGGCGAGGATCACACCGGGGCGGGTGATGCCTGCGGCATCGGGCGCGTTGAAGCGGCGCAAGAGCTGGCCCTGCACCGGCAGCGGCAGGTCGCCCGTGGCGGTTGCGGCGGCGGCGTTTTCGGTATCCGACAGGAAAGCGTCTGTCAGGGTCGAGGCGAATGCCTCGAGCGTTTCTGTGCTGGCCAGCAGCAGCGCTGTTTGCACCGGATCGTCGGAGAATCGGCTGGGCAGGTCTGTGCGGTCGGAAATGGCAGCCGACAGGCGCGACCGCGCGTCTTGCGCGCCGCGCAACCCATCGGCCAGCGTGTCGACGGCGTTTTCCTGCAATGCATAAAGTGCGGCAAGCTCTTCCAGTTGGACGGCCAGCGCATCGGCCTTTTGCTGCAGCGCCGGTGTCACGTCAGCGGCGATCATGCCGCCGCGCGCGGTGCCCAAGGGGCCATTGGGGTGCAGCAGCAGCAGCGGCGCAGGCGCGCGGCCCATCGCTTGCAAGACACCCAGCAATTGCCCCACTTCGGCCTGTTGCGCCGCAAGCGCGCCTTCCAGCGTGCGCTGGTGGATTGCTGCGCGGCGCAACCCGTCCCGCATGGCGATCAGCCCGGCCTCATAGGCTTTGACGGTTTCGGTCAGGGCCGCGACCCGGTCGCGCTTTGTCTCTGCGGTGTCGAGCAGGGCCTGGGCAATTGACAGCCCGCTGGCCGCTGATTGCGCGGCCACGGCGGGGCTGTCTTGTGCTGCGGCAGCACCGGCCCAAAGGCCAAGGCAGAGGAGCAGCGCGCGCATCAGTCGATCAGGCTCTGCCCGGTCATTTCGGATGGCTGGTCCAGCCCCATCAGTTGCAGCACCGTGGGGGCCAGATCAGCCAGACGGCCATTGTGCAGGCGCGCCCCGTCCGGCCCGCCGACCAGCACCACTGGCACCGGGTTGAGCGTATGGGCCGTGTGCGGCCCGCCGGTGTCAGGGTCCACCATAACCTCGCAATTGCCGTGATCGGCGGTGACGATCATCGCACCCCCCGCCTGTTCCAGCGCGTCCAGCGCGCGGCCAAGGCCCGCATCCACCGCCTCGCAGGCCTTGATCGCGGCGTCCAGATCGCCGGTATGGCCGACCATATCAGGGTTGGCGAAATTGGTGACGATCAGGTCATAGCCCTCTGCGATGGCCTTTACGAAATGGTCAGACACTTCGCCTGCCGACATTTCTGGCTGCAGATCATAGGTCGCGACGGATGGCGATTTGGGCATATGCCGATCCTCGCCCGGCTCGGGCGTTTCCTGCCCGCCGTTCAGGAAGAACGTGACATGCGGGTATTTTTCGGTCTCGGCCAGTCGGAATTGCCGCAACCCCTTGGACGCGACCCATGCGCCGAGCGTGTTGACGATCTTTTCCTTGGGAAACACCGTCTGATACCAGGCGTCGTGCCGATCCGAATAGGGGGCCATGCCGATCCGGGCGGCGAGGTCCGGCAACGCGCGCGCAAAGCCGTCAAAATCGGGGTTGGCAATCGCCTCGAGAATTTCGCGAGCGCGGTCAGAGCGGAAGTTGAGGCAGAACAGCCCGTCTTCGGGTTCAAATCCGGTGTAGCCTTCGATCACGGTGGCGGGGATGAATTCGTCGGTCTTGTCGGCGGCATAGGCGTCATCAATCGCCACGCGCGGGTCCTTAGCGGTTGCGCCTTCGCCCAACACGATGGCGTCATAGGCCGTCTTGACCCGGTCCCAGCGGTTGTCGCGGTCCATCGCAAAATAGCGGCCCGTGACGGTGGCGACCATCACGCCCTCGGGCAGCCATTTGAGCAGTTTGGCCATAAAATCATGGGCGGATTTCGGGGCCACATCGCGGCCATCGGTGATCGCATGGACCACCACGGTGATCCCGTGGCTGCGCAGCACATGGGCGGCGGCGACGATGTGGTGGATATGCCCGTGCACGCCGCCGTCAGAGACAACACCCATCAGATGCGCCCAGCCGCCGGTCTCTTTCAGCTTGGCCACGAAATCAAGGATCGCGGGCTTCTGCGCAAATGACCCATCCTCGATCGCCAGATCAATCTGTCCCAGATCCATCGCCACGACACGGCCCGCGCCGATGTTGGTATGCCCCACCTCGGAGTTGCCCATTTGCCCCGAAGGAAGCCCGGCATCCGGCCCGTGCGTCAAAAGCTGCGCGTGGGGGCATTCCGCCCAGATCCGGTCAAAGTTGGGGGTCTGCGCCAATGCGGGGGCGTTTGCGGTGGTGTCGTCCCGCAGGCCCCAGCCGTCCAGAATACACAGGGCAACAGGTTTGGGTGTGGTCATGCTGAAATCTCCTTGGCCTTTGACCTAACGCAACCATCCGGTCAACAAAACCGCCCTTGGTCTTTCTTTTGAACATAAATATGCCCGCCGGAGGCGTCCTACGCCCGATGATAGGGTGATCCGGCCAGAATAGAGGCGGCCCGGTAAAGTTGTTCGGCCAGCATCACCCGCACCAGCATATGCGGCCAGACCATCGCACCAAAGGACAGCGCGAAATCGGCGCGGGCCCGCAAGGCAGGGTCGATCCCGTCGGCGCCGCCGATCACAAAGGCCAGATCGCTGACCCCTTGATCGCGCCAGCCGCCCAGTTTGTCGGCAAAGGCGGGTGAGGTCATCACCTTGCCGCGTTCGTCCAGCACACAGACCGTAGCACCTTTGGGCAGGGCGCGGTCCAGCAGCGTGGCTTCTGCCGCCATGCCGCCGCCTTTCTTGTCCTCAACCTCGGACAGGGACAGTGGGCCAAGCGCCAGCGCCCGGCCCGTGCGGTCAAATCGGGTTTGGTAGTCGTCAAAAAGCGCAGCCTCGGGCCCGCCGCGCAGGCGGCCCACTGCACAGAGATGCACGCGCATCAGGTTGCCTGTTGCGCGCCTGCGACCCCCGGGACCCACATCTTTTCAAGCTGATAGAACTCGCGCACTTCGGGGCGGAAGATGTGGACGATCACGTCGCCGGTGTCGATCAGCACCCAATCGCCGGTGTCCTTGCCTTCGACCTTGGAAATCACACCAAAGGTCTGTTTGACGCGATCCACCAGCTTTTCGGCCATCGACGAGACTTGCCGGGTCGAGCGGCCCGAAGCGATGACCATATAGTCACCCATTTCGGATTTACCGCGCAGATCGGCTTGCACCACATCTTCGGCCTTGTCGTCGTCCAGCGATTTCAGGATGGCAGCCAACAGCTTTTCGCTGGTGGGCGTTTGCACAGCACTCATTGCAGCGGCCGTGCGTTTGGCAGATGGGTCTGCCGTTGTGGATAAAGACAGTGCATTGTCCTCCAAAGATAGCGCCGGCCCATGCCCCGGCGCGAGGCATGGGTCAAACTTAACAAGCCCTTCGTGTCATTTCAATGAAGACGGTGGGGTGACGTGGGGCGTCGTCAGCAAGGGGGCATGGCTGCGATATCAGAGGCGCTTGCCACCTCGGACAGGGGTGCGCCGGTGATCAGTGGCAAAAGCGGGCCGCCCGCTGCCAGCCGGATCGCGATGTCGGTCGTGGCATCAGGGGCCGGGCCATCGCCGGTGCGACAAAAGCTGATGTCGAACGACATGCTGCCATTGCTGGCGTCGGGGTCGGTTTCTTCCCAGGACAGGGCCTGTGCCTGAAATGCTCGTAGCTTGGCGTGATCAGAGGGGGCCACGTTGTACAGACGTGTTTGTCCGCCGCTTTCGGCCAAGACGATGCGGTCTTGCAGGGTTTCGCCGGTTGTCTGGTTCTGGGCTGTCATCACCATGCGCGCCGCACCGGGCGGGATTGAAACACCATCCGGCAGGCGGATCGCCACGGCAAGGTCAGCCGGATCAACCTTGAGCGGTGAGACGGCAGACAGCCGTGCGGCGGTCAGCGGATTGACGCTGCCGCAGCCTTGTAGGGCAAGGCCCAAGAGGATGAAGGCGCTGAGGATCAGGGAACGCATGAGAATCTCCTTTGACATCTAATTTTTATTGTTTTACGATAAAAGATAGAAATGAAAAGGTGAAAGTTACATGACAAATGAATCCATTCCACGCCTGGCGGCGGTCCTGGCCTGGTTGTGTCTGGCCGCGATGGTGGTCTTGCCCGTCGGGATCGCATTGGCGTTGATCCTGATGCCCGTTACGGCGGAACTGCTTGCGACCACGTCCGGCCTGCCCGTCGCGCCAGAGGTGAGCACGGCACAACTTTGGGCGTCGGTGGCCGTGGGCCTGTTGCCGGTCGCGGTGCTGATCTGGACGTTGCGGCAGATGCAGCTTTTGTTTGCGGCCTTTGCCAAAGGGGCGGCGCTGACGGCAGGATCGGCCGCGCGGATCAGGCGGATCGGGCAGGGATTTTTGGTGCTGGCACTGGTGCCGCTGGTGGTGCAGCCCGCGCAATCGGTCCTGCTGAGCTGGAACGCCGCACCCGGCGCGCGGCAGGTCAGTATCGGGCTGAGCAGTGACATGCTGGGCTTTGCCTTTGTGTCGGGCCTCTTGGTGCTGATCGGTTGGGCGATGGGGCAGGCCGCGCATGCGGCCGAAGAAAACCGGGCGTTTGTGTGATGCAGATCGTGGTGCGGCTGGATGTGATGCTGGCAACGCGCAAGATGAAGTCGCGTGATCTGGCGGCGGCCGTCGGGATCACAGAACAGAACATCAGCCTGCTGAAGTCAGGCAAGGTCAAGGGCATCCGGTTCGAGACGCTGGCGAAGATTTGCGAGGTGCTGGAGTGCCAGCCCGGTGATCTGCTGGAGGCGGCCCCTTAGGGGGGCCACCCATCCGCGTGACACCAAAGCGGGATCGCGTGGTCGGCGCAGATGCGGTGGCTGGCGCCTTGATGGTCGGGGTGGGCGTGGGACAGCACATGGGCGCGAAGTGGCGTGTCGCGCAGAACCCGCAAGAGCTTGCGCCCTGACACCTTCAGCCCGGCATCCACCAGAACATCATCCACAAGATAGCAATTGATGGTCTGAAACGGCGTGACGGGGATCTGTTGCACCCCATCGGCAATCTTAATCACTTGGAAGCGTCCTTGCTTGCACCTCGGACCCTGCCAGCACTTTGACTTCGCGCTGCGGGAAGGGGATCGAAATGCCGTGGTCGGCAAAGGCGTCCCACAGGGCCAGATAGACATTGCCACGAATGTTTGTCAGCCCGCCGGTGGGATCGGAAATCCAGAACCGCAGAATGTAGTCGACTGAACTGTCACCGAAGCCGACGATATGGCAGACCGTTGGCCGGGTCGATAGCACCCGATCCACGCTTTGTGCCGCTTCAATCGCGATGCGGCGCACCTCGTGCGGGTTGTCGTGATAGGCGGTGCCAAAGTGGATATCGAGCCGCACGAAGTCATTGGAATGCGACCAGTTGACCACCTGTCCGGTGATCAGATCCTCGTTCGGGATCAGGTATTCGCGCCCGTCGCGCGTGGTGATCGAGACATAGCGCGCGCCAAGGCTGTTGATCCAGCCGAAGGTGTCGCCAAGGCTGATAACGTCGCCGGGTTTGATCGACTTGTCGAGCAGGATGATGACGCCCGACACAAGGTTGGACACCACCTTTTGCAGGCCAAAGCCAAGGCCCACACCAATCGCACCAGACAGCACAGCAAGCCCGGTCAGGTCGATCCCGATTGCCTTGAGGCCCAGAAAGAACGCAGCACCATAAAGCGTGATTTGCAGCGCCTTGACCGCCAGCACCTGCATCGAGGGGCTGATGTCCTTGTTGTCCCTGATCCGGCTGGTCGCGGTACGCGATAGAAACCGCGCGGCCATGAACAGCACACCAATGATCAAAAGCGCCTGCAGGATCAGCCAAAGCGAGATACGCATCGCCCCGATTTCAAGCGCGACGGAATCAAGCAGCGCCTCAAACTCGCCCGTCAGGTTGAGGATGCGCAGGGTGATCCACGTCCACGCGCCGTAACGCACGATGGCGCGCAGAAAATTGTTGCCAATCAACCGGGTGGTAAAGGCCACGATCAGCCAGGCCAGTGCCAGATTGGCGGCGATGCCGACAAGATAGCTGCGACTGGGCCATGTGATCTCGCGCATGATCAACAGGGTGATCCAGATCAACGCCACAAAGAAGATCGCGCGCAGGCGTTTGTGGATCACCACCATCCAGCGGATGCGCCATTTGGGCCAGCCTTCGCGGCTGCGCATCCAGCTATGCAGGCGCGGTGCAAAAACCGTGCGTAGCAGGTGGGCTGCAATGAACAACCCGACGATGATGCCCAACTGATAGGCGTTCCAAGGCCGGAAGAGTGAGTTCAGAAAGGTATCGGCCTGCTGGAACAACGCGCTGCCAACGTTGAGAATTTCCTCAATCGGGGCGTCGTCGGGCAAAGCCTCGACCAGATCGTCGGTAAGTGTCGTGGTGTGTTCTGCCATGGCCCGCCCTGCTTTGCCACGTACCGTGGCACAGGCGGGGCCGGGCGATCAAGTTCTCGCCGGGTGTATCGCAGTGGTGGTGGGGTGGTGAGGTGTCCGCGCGCGGCGCTTAGGACACCCAATCCTCTGCCGAGAAATATACGGTTTGTGACAGGTCTTCGCTGCGCGGCATGCCGTCAAACTGCGGCAGGCGCGCTGCGGCGTCATTCTGGGCCGCGTCGGACATGTAGTAGGCCACCCAGTCGGAAACGCTGGTGCCGTCGCCGGGTGTGGCGGCAAAGACAAAGGCGTCGGCTGCGGTTGTCGTCCGGGCAGCGTCTTGTTCCAGCGGGAAGGTAAAGCCGGTGTCTTGCGCGGGCTGCACATTGCGGAGTTCTGACGCGCCAGAGCTGACGACCGCCGCCATATATGCGGTGCCGATTTCGACCGCCGTGGGCGGCAGTTCTTCCTTGAGCCGGTCAATGTCGCTGCCTCTGAGACGTCCACCGCAAAAACTACACATCGCATTCTCCATCGTGCGGGGCGCGCACCATCGGGGGATAGTGGCGCGTTGCAAAAAATTTAACAGGGGTCATAGGCATAGAAAATGGCAGTTTTTTGGCAGAGGTCGGGGTGTGGCATCGTGGTTGCCACTTTTCAGGTTTCACCAAATCACCGTTAAGATTTCGTTGCTGCAGGTTTTGGGGCAAGTCAGAGGCGGACACCGGGTTCACATGGGATCTGTGAGGCATGCTCAGTCGCTGACGAGGGTCAGCGCCACTTCGTTGCGGCGATTCCACGGTAAGGTCATCGGGTCATCATAATAGTAGAACGCCGCAGGGCCGGTGGCCGCGATCCCGTTTTGCGCCAGCGTGTCGCGCAGGGTTGTCTCTGCCCGCGCGAGCGCCGCCGTGGTCGCGCGCCCGCTGAAACGCAGCACGGCGCGCTGTTCCGGCGGGGTTTGCACAAAGCGGATCGCGGGGGTGTTGGGGCGCGGCAGGCTGTCGATGGTCCAGTCGCGCGGCATCATGAAGCTGACCACCCATTGATCCCCCGATCCTGATTGCGCAACGGGCGATGTCATGTCGATGGTCTGACTTTGCGCCACGGGCGAGGTCATCGCCACGCTGGCCTGTGCAGTGTTGCCGCCAAAGATATAGCCTGCCAGCACCCGAAAGCCTGCGTTCAGCGCAGCGCTGCGGTCGCCCTGCACGGTGACCTCTGCCAGGATATGCGGCGCGTAGCTGCGCAGCTCAACCGCGTTCAGAACCGCGTCGACCTGATAAGGCGGCGATTGGTATTTGCCGTAGGTGTCTGCCACCGCCGCAAGCGGCGTGGCAGAGATGGCAGCCCCAAAGGCCGCGCGTTTGAAGAGTGACAACTGGCCGGTCTCCTTTGCTGTTTTTACGCAGCAAACATGCGATCGGATGACTGGCCGGCTATCCGATACTCAGCAAGGTCCGCACCAATGCGGTCATCGTGCTGGCGCCGGTCTTGAGGTAAACCCGTTGCAGGTGGGTCTTGGCGGTGGCCGGGCTGATCTGCAGGGCGGCCGCAATCTCGGGCAGGCTTTGTCCCGCGACGATGCCAGCGGCCACCCTATGCTGTGCCTCGGACAGGGCGAAAACTGTGGCTGCCACGTCGACACGGGCCATCGTTGCCTGACTTGCGCCGATGTCCAGATAGGTCAGGCGGTCCTGCACGGTCAGCATGATCACCGCGTGGCCGCTATCATCGTCGCGCGCGATCACGATCGGATAGGCAAAGCGATGGCCTTCCATCTCGGCATAGGCTGCCTGTTCGAAAAAGCCGTGCAAGGCACCGGCGCGGCCAATTGCGGCCTGCAGTGCGCGGTCGGTGTCGGCATCCGTGGCCCGCAGGCGGCCGTCACGGATGGTAAAGGCGGGGTGCTGCTGCAGCCGGGCGCTGGCGCGTGCGTTCAGCCCCACAACCCGGCCTTCGGCATCAACTGCGATCCCGTCCACCTCGTGCCGGTTGGACCGGGCGGCCATGACGTTGACGCAAGCGATCTTCCACGCGCCGTTATGTCGTTCCAGCACCCATGTTTCATAGGTCTCACCCATCATGCACAGCGCGGTGTTGGTGCGCGCCCGGCAGGTCACCCAGGCCATGTCGCCACGCACAACGATCTGATCGGTCTGCTTTTCCCACTGCGCATCGCCGGGCGGTGTACCTTCAAAGTGCAGCCGCGTGCCTTCTGCATGGGCTTGCCAGCCGATCCGCACATCCAGCCCCAGCTCGTGGCTCATCATGGTCGACCGGAGCCGGTCGCTGTGCAGGTAGCAATCGGCCCATGCATCGTAGTCGAGCGCGAAGAACGCATTGATTTCGCGCGTCAGCAGGTTCTCGATGGCCTGCGTGTCGGCGGTGATCCCTTGGTCCGTGGCGACGGTGTCATCTTTCATCCGGTGGCCCTTTTTGCGTGAAGCCGCGCCACCTGCGGTCGCGGGCGGGCGGGTGCCTTGGTCCGGCGGGCCAGCCAGCCCCACAGATTCGCAAAGAAAGCCGTGCCCGCCCCGTAACTAGCATAAAACAGCTCTTCTTCCTGCCCCCGGTCGATCGCGCCGCTTTGATCGACCAGCCGCTGGCGCATCTTGTGTTCGAAATAGGTCATGCGTGGTCCTCCATTCTTCATGAGAACCACCTTGCCCTAGGCCGCCTGCGCCATCTGTCCCACCGCTGGTGGACACGCCCGGCGGCAGGCGCAAAGGCCTTTCCTGCCTTGCGCCGGGACGCGCAAACGCATAGATCAGGCATATGAACATGGTTTTTGACATGGATGATCGCGCCCGCCTGCCGTGGCGCTTTTACGGTGCAAGCTGCACCATTCTGGCACATCTATGACCACCCGGCCCTTGGCCGTCTGACCCCCATCACGACGTAATTCCACACATAACCAACGGGAGAGGACCGATGTCCCCCAAGACACTTTACGATAAAATCTGGGATGCCCATGTGGCGCATGAGGCCGAGGATGGCACTTGTTTGCTGTATATTGACCGGCATCTGGTGCACGAAGTGACCAGCCCGCAGGCGTTTGAAGGGCTGCGCATGGCGGGCCGTCAGGTTCACGCGCCGGATAAGACCATCGCGGTGCCGGATCACAACGTACCGACCACGCCGGGCCGCGAAGATCCTAAAAACATGACCGAAGACAGCGCCATTCAGGTCGCAGCACTTGACAAGAACGCGCGGGATTTCGGCATCCACTATTACCCCGTTTCGGACGTGCGTCAGGGCATCGTGCATATCGTTGGCCCTGAACAGGGCTGGACCCTGCCGGGCATGACCGTGGTTTGCGGCGACAGCCACACCGCAACCCACGGCGCATTCGGCGCACTGGCCCACGGCATCGGCACGTCAGAGGTGGAACACGTCCTCGCCACGCAAACCCTGATCCAGAAAAAATCCAAGAACATGAAGGTCGAGATCACCGGCAAACTGCGCCCCGGTGTGACCGCCAAGGACATCACCCTGTCCGTGATCGGGGCCACCGGCACCGCAGGCGGCACCGGCTATGTCATCGAATATTGTGGCGAAGCGATCCGCGATCTGTCGATGGAAGGCCGTATGACCGTCTGCAACATGGCCATCGAGGGCGGCGCACGCGCAGGCCTGATCGCCCCGGACCAGAAGACCTTTGACTACTGCAAAGGTCGTCCGCACGCCCCCAAAGGCGCGCAATGGGAAGCGGCGATGGACTGGTGGAAAACACTGTATTCCGACGACGACGCCCATTGGGACGCCGTGATCACACTCAAAGGCGAAGACATCGCACCGGTGGTCACATGGGGCACCTCGCCCGAAGATGTGCTGCCGATCACTGCAGCCGTGCCAGCGGCAGGTGATTTCGAGGGCGGCAAGGTTGGGGCCGCGCAGCGCAGCCTTGACTATATGGACCTCGCCCCCGGTACCCCGCTGAGCGATATCGCCATCGACACGGTCTTTATCGGGTCCTGCACCAATGGCCGGATCGAGGATCTGCGCGCTGCGGCTGAAATCCTGAAAGGCAAGAAAATTGCCGTCAAACGCGCGATGGTCGTGCCCGGATCAGGGCTTGTGCGGGCACAGGCCGAAGAAGAAGGGCTGGCTGATATCTTCAAAGAGGCCGGTTTCGAGTGGCGTCTTGCGGGCTGTTCGATGTGCCTTGCGATGAACCCCGACCAGTTGCAACCGGGCGAGCGTTGTGCGGCGACCAGCAACCGCAACTTTGAGGGCCGTCAGGGCCGGGGCGGACGCACCCACCTGATGTCACCGCAAATGGCTGCCGCTGCCGCGATCACCGGCAAGCTGACCGACGTGCGGGAGATGATGTAGGGCATGACGATGCGGCGACGCGGATTTTTGGCGATGCTTGGCGCGGCGTTGGGTGCGCCGATGCTGCCAGCGGCAGGGGCTGCGGCCCCTGCGGCGGGCCTGTCAAAGTCCGCGTTTGACGTGGCTGTGGCACATGCACAAAAGTTTCCGGTGATCAGCACGGCGGGCCTGTCCAAGCACGGCAAGCTGACGGCGGAACAGGCCGAGGCGATGATCAAATGGCTGGCGTCCGAAGGCAAGGTCAAGCTGATCGGGCCGTCCCGGTCGGGTGCTGCGCGCGCAGCAAGCCGGATTTTGACCAATGATCCCTGGGGCATTGCTCGCACGGCGCAGGAACGACAGGCGGCGGCCACGCAGAAGCGCGCGGCTGAGGCCCAAGAGCCGGACGTGCAGCCCGCGCGGGCCAAGGTTGCACCTTGGCTGGCGCATGTGCAGGACATCTGCCGTCAGCGCGGCATGACGTTGAGCCCCCGGTGTTTCGCATGAAGCGGCGCGGGTTCCTTGGGATGCTTGGGGCTGCGATTGCGGTCCCTATAATGCCGGCGATAGGCGGCACGGCGGCGACGGCTGCGACCTATAACCGCTACACCTTTGGGCTGGCGGTGTTTCACGCGCGCACCCGCGCCCATGTCAGCGCCCGGGGCCTTGCCTACTGCCTGAAAGTGACCGTGCCACAGGCCGAGGCGATGATCGCCGAGATGTCGGCCAAGGGCATGGTGCGTCCGGTCCTTGGGGCCGCGGGCGGGCATGTGCGCGCGGTCAGCAATATCCTGACGCCGGATGCATGGGGGCTGGAACGCACTGCGCGACAGGCCCGCGCGCGGGCGCGACAAAAGCGGTTGGCAGAGGCGCGCGGCGATGCGCCCGAAAGCTCTGCCATGATGGCGCATTTGCACCGGATGTGCGTGGATTACGGCCTGACACTTAGCCCGCGCTGCGCCGGTGCTGCGATGGGAGGTGCAGTATGAAGCGACGCAAGTTTCTGGGCCTTTTTGGGGCTGCAGCGGCGACACCTTTCCTGCCCGCACCTGCGATGGCCAAAGCCGCCAAGGTTGCACCCTATTCAGCGGCTGCAGTGCATGCCGCAATCATCCACGCGCAATCGCGCGCGGTCTTCAGCGTCTGGGGGTTGGCGCGGGCGCTGAATGTCTCGGCCGAAAGTGCAGAGGCGTTGATGCATGATTTGTCCCAGCGCGGCGTGCTGGGGCCGTTGCAAGGCACCACCTTTGGCGGGCGTTGGGCCAGCAGCCGCGTGATGACCAGCGAGGCGATCAGTCTGCGCGCCGCGCGCAAGGCGGCCCGTCAACCGTCAGAGGCAGCGCGGCAACTGCGCGGTGATGACCACGCGCCGATGTCCACGATGATGGCTCATCTGCAGCGGCTGGCCGCTGATTACTTTGCGGCCAAGGGGGCGGTTGCATGATGCAGCAAGAGCCGCTTCAGACTTTTAGACATCCGACATCTGTATGGAATGTGCATGCCATGTGCATCCCTTCATTTCCCGTTAACCCGTCTACATCTGGTAGGCCGAAATTAGGAGTTCATTAACATGGACAAATTCACCACCCTCAGCGGGATTGCAGCGCCGATGCCGCTTGTGAACATCGACACCGACATGATCATCCCCAAGCAGTTTCTCAAGACGATCAAGCGGTCGGGTCTTGGGGTGAACCTGTTTGACGAGATGCGTTATGACGACGACGGCAAGGAAATCCCTGATTTCGTGCTGAACAAGCCGCAGTATCGCAGCGCCGAGATTTTGGTCGCGGGCGAGAACTTTGGCTGCGGGTCCAGCCGGGAACATGCGCCTTGGGCGATCAAGGACTTTGGCATTCGCTGCGTGATCGCGCCAAGCTTTGCCGACATCTTTTACAACAACTGCTTTAAGAACGGCATCCTGCCAATCGCGCTGCCACAGGAAGACGTGAACAAGCTGATGGACGATGCCGAGCGCGGCGCCAATGCGGTGATCACCGTTGATCTGGAAAACCAGACCATCACCGGCCCTGATGGCGGCGAGATCGCGTTTGAAGTGGATTCCTTCAAGAAGCACTGCCTTTTGAACGGGTTGGACGACATCGGCCTGACCATGGAAAAGGCCGGCAGCATCGCTACGTTTGAAGAACAGGCCAGCCAGGCACGTCCCTGGGTCTGATGACAAAGCCCTGCGCGGCGGGTCTTCCGTCGCGTGGGGCGAAACAATATGGGCCCGCGACTTGTGTGCGCTGCCCGCCAGACCCCCTACATTTCGGGCCCGCAACAAGATCGCCACAGGTCTGTCGCAAAATGGTTGCCTTTCCGCACCACCCCCACCGCAAAAGAGCCCCACTCATTTCGTCATTGTTAACCGTGACTTGCAGGGCTTTCTGAATGTGGGCAAAATTATGACAAGAATGAGGCACCCTGCGCCGCAAACGCAGGATCAGAACGGAACAAGGACGCGGCATCGTATCGCATCCGGCCGGAATGAGGGTAAGAACGCAGTGTTTTCCAGACTGCCAGGCGCGGTTTCGCGCGCGATGCTTGTGGTGTTGCTGGTTGCAATGCCGTCATTGATCTTGCCGGTCGGTGGCACCGATGGTCCGCAGATTGTGGCGCTGGTCGCGATCTTTGCGGCCCTTTTCACGCTTGTGGAATATAGCGCCGCCTCGCCCAGCATTATTGAATTCCGCGATGCTCCGCCGTTTAACCGCCTGCGCTTTACAGCGCTATTTGTCACCGTGCTGGTCCTGTCGCTGATCCTGCGCGGGAACGAGGACGTGGGCAGCTTTAGCAGGTTGGTGCATGTGCTGGGTGATCGCATCGGGGCCTCGACCGATTTTCCTTATTCGCCGGTGCGCCTGACTGTGTTGATGATGCCGCAGGGCACCAGCCTTGAGGTGCTCAACAACATTCGCACGGCGGCAGGCATCAGTTATCTGATCTCGCTGATCTCGATCACGATCTTCATTGTCATGCTGCGGATGAAACGCTGGCCTAAGCGAAATGGCACCTTCAACGTCTGGGTGAACCTGCCCACGTTTGACCCGACAGTCGGCGGAGACGTGGTGGCGCGCCTCAACCGGGACAGTCAGGTTAACCTTATCTTAGGATTTCTGCTGCCATTCATTATTCCCGCGGCGATCAAGCTGATCTCGCTTTTTGTCACGCCGGTGTCATTGAATGACCCGCAGACCCTGATTTGGACGATTACGGCATGGGCGTTCCTGCCTGCCTCTTTGCTGATGCGCGGTGTGGCCCTGAGCCGGGTGGCGCAGATGATCTACAAACAGCGCAAGAAAGCTTATGCCAAGGCCGTGGCCGAAGGCATGCTGCCGGCCTGATTGCCGCTTTGGCGGCGATGCCTGCCGCGGCTGATACGCTTCGCATTGCCACCTTTGCAGCCCCGCTGTCCCGTGATGGGCCGGGGCTGTTGTTGCGCGATCTGGGGCGCGAGGATGACCAGATCGACGCGGTGCTGGCGATTATCGCCGAAATCGGGCCGGATATTCTGCTGCTGACGGATTTTGATCACGATATGGAAGGCCGCGCGCTTGCGGCCTTTGCCGCGCGCGCAGGATACGCCCATTGGTTTGCCAATCCACCCAATACCGGGCTGATGACCGATCAGGACCTGGATCAGAATGGCAAGCTGGGGGAGCCACGCGATGCCCAGGGTTACGGCCGGTTTCGCGGGGATGGCGGGATGGCGGTGCTAAGCCGCTGGCCGATTGGCGAGGTCACGGATTATTCCGCGATGTTGTGGCAGGACCTGCCGGGTGCATCCCTGCCCGAGGGGTGGCCTGACGCGGTGCATGCGATCCAGCGGCTGTCACACGGTGGTCATTGGGTGGTGCCGGTCGCGGCACCGGGTGGTGCGGTGAACCTGATGGCCTATGCTGCCTCGCCGCCCGTGTTCGATGGGCCAGAGGATCGCAACGGGCTGCGCAATCGCGATGAGTTGCGGTTGTGGTCATGGGTGCTGGATCAGGGTGCGCCCGAAGATTTCGTGGTGCTGGGCAATGCAAATTTGGACCCGGTGGACGGGCAGGGGTACAGCACGGCGATGGTGGATTTTCTGAACGATCCGCGCCTGCAAGACCCGCAGCCGCGCAGCAAGGGTGGCGATCTGGCGGCTGACCCCGACCACAATGGCGACCCGGCGCTGGACACCGCCGATTGGCGGGACGGGGCGCCGGGCAATCTGCGGGTCAGCTATGTGTTGCCCGCCGCCACCTGGAACGTGACGGGCGCGGGCGTCTATTGGCCCGCACCGGATGAGGCCAGCCTACTTGGCGAGGATGGTCTTCTGGCCGGGCCGCATCGGTTGGTCTGGGTAGATGTCAGCCGGTAGCCCGCAGAGCATGACCTGTTCCAGTGGCGTCGGTGTAAAGTCCGGCAGGACCGTATCAAAGCGGTCAGCAGACAGTGTGTGCGGCATCTCAAACAGATAGCGCATCTCGCGCAACTCCCGCGCCAATGTCCAGACCGGGGCCAGCACGGTCATCAGCCACCACGGAAAGTGGGTCATGGTAATGCGCCGTCCGGTGGCCTGGGCAATCGCGTCGCGCAATTGCGTGGTGCTAAACGCATGGCCGGGGAAGGGAATGTCGGCAAAGGTGGGCAGCGCGTCGCGCTTGTCGGCGAGCATCTGCGCCGCCCGCGCCCAATCGGGCACATAGGCGTAGGTTTGCATCACGTCCGGGTCGCACATCGCGGTGACCTTGCCCTGTTTTATCGCCCGCAGCAGCATCAACGACATGGCGTCGCCATTGCCGTTGGGGTCGATGAAGTTGCCGGCCCGCAGCACAATCGTACGCACACCGGAGGCACGGTACGCCTGTTCCATCTCAACCCGGATCTTGCCTTTGCGGGTGTGGGGTGTTTGCGGCGTGTTTTCCGACAGAACACCGGGCTGGTCGCCATAGTTGTAGATGTTGCCGGGGATGATCACCGTTGCCCCGCTGGCCTTGGCGGCGGCGATAACCTGCCGGGTGATGGCGGGGATCGTGACCGCCCAATTCTGATAGGCAGGCGGGTTCAGCCCGTTGACGATCACGTCCGCGCCCATCGCGGCGGCGGTCATATCACCGGTGGCGCGGTCATAGCGGCGGACCTGCCAGCCCGCATTCAAAAAGGCATCTGCGGCATGAGAGCCGATCTTGCCACTGGCGCCGAGGATCAAAACTGTTTGTGTCATGTGCTTTCCTTTCGTGTTGATCCAAATATGGCTACTGCCGAAAATGAATGGAATTGCGGAAAATTGAAGATCATGTATTCATGTTTGAATGGATAATCTGGATTGGTCTTTGGTGCGGGCGTTTCTGGCGGTGGCCGAACAAGGCAGCCTGTCGGGTGCTGCGCGGGTGCTGGGGGCGAGCCAGCCAACGCTGGGGCGGCAGATCAGGGCGCTGGAGGACCAGTTGCAGGCCGAGCTTTTTCTGCGCCAACCGCGCGGGCTGGTGCTATCCGACACAGGCGCGGCACTGATGGTGCCTGCGCGCGCGATGCAGGCGGCGATGCAGCAGATCGCGCTGACAGCGGCGGGTCAACAAACCGCGTTGGAGGGCACCGTGCGGATCACGGCGAGTGTTATCGCCTCGGCCTATTTGCTGCCGTCGATCATTGCCCGGATCAGGGCGGCGGAACCGGCCATTCAGATCGAGCTGGTACCGACAGACGACAGCCGCAACCTGACCTACCGTGAAGCGGATATCGCGGTGCGGATGTACCGGCCCACGCAGCTTGATCTGGTCACGCAGCATCTGGGTGATCTGGAGTTGGCGCTGTTTGCCAGCAACGACTATATCGCGCGGCGCGGGATGCCGACGGTCGAGACGATGATGGACCATGACTTTGTTGGCTATGACACCGACCAGCGGATCATTGACGGTTTCGCGGCGGCGGGGTTTGACCTGACGCCTGATTTCTTTGGTGTGCGCTGCGATGACCCGTTGTCCTATTTTCAACTGGTGCGCGCGGGCTGTGGCGTGGGGTTTCATCAGGCAGGTTTGCTGGAGGGTGACGATGCGGTGACCCGGATCGACATTGGCATCCCGCTTCCAAAACTGCCCGTTTGGCTGACCGCGCATGAGACCATGCGTCAGACACCACGGATCAGGCGGGTCTGGAATATGCTGCGAGATGGGTTGGCACCCTTGGTGGCTTGATCCCCGGCCCCTGTCGCGCTAGGGCAGCGCAACAGTTTCAGTCAAGGAAAAGCACCATGTCGCAGCACTCTCTTTTGATCCTTGCCGGTGATGGTATCGGCCCCGAAGTGATGGATCAGGTCAAGCGGATCATCGGTTGGTTCGGTGACAAGCGCGATCTTGCCTTTGATGTGTCCGAGGATCTGGTGGGAGGTGCTGCCTATGACGTGCACGGTGTCCCGCTGGCGGATGCCACGATGGACAAGGCGCAAGAGGTGGACGCGGTGCTGCTGGGGGCCGTGGGTGGCCCGGCCTATGACAACCTTGATTTCAGCGTCAAGCCAGAGCGGGGCCTGCTGCGCCTGCGCAAGGAAATGGACCTGTTTGCCAACCTGCGTCCGGCGCAGTGCTTTGACGCGCTGGCCGATTTTTCGTCGTTGAAAAAGGACGTGGTTGCCGGGCTCGACATCATGATCGTGCGCGAGTTGACCAGCGGTGTTTATTTCGGCGAGCCGCGCGGCGTGCATATCGAGGACAACATGCGCGTGGGCATCAACACGCAACGCTATACCGAGGCCGAGATTGAGCGTGCCGCCCGCGCCGCCTTTGATCTGGCGATGAAGCGCGACAAGCGCCTGTGTTCGATGGAAAAAGCCAACGTGATGGAAAGCGGTATTCTGTGGCGCGATGTGGTCACAGAGGTCCATGCGGATTACCCCGAGGTCGAGCTGTCGCATATGTATGCCGACAATGGTGCCATGCAGTTGGTGCGCGCGCCCAAGCAATTTGACGTCATTCTGACGGACAATCTGTTTGGCGATATTCTGTCCGATTGCGCCGCGATGCTGACCGGTAGCCTTGGGATGCTGCCCTCTGCCTCGCTTGGTCTGCCGATGGCAAATGGACGCCCGAAGGCGATGTATGAACCGGTCCACGGTTCTGCCCCCGACATCGCCGGTCAGGGCAAGGCCAACCCGATTGCCTGTATCCTGAGCTTTGCCATGGCGCTGCGCTATTCCTTTGACGAAGGTGCCGAAGCGGATCGTCTGGAAGCGGCCATTGAAAAGGTGCTGGCCGATGGCGCGCGCACCGGTGATCTGATGGGGCCAGAAGGCGGCACCCCGCTGAACACCGTGCAGATGGGCGATGTGATTTTGGCCGCACTTGATGACAGCCTCTGACGCGCCACTTGCCCTTGTGACCGGTGCCGCACGCGGCATCGGATTGGCGACGACAAAGCTGATGCTGGCCGAGGGGTGGCAGGTGGTGATGGTCGACCGCGATGCGGACGCGCTGGCCGAGGCGAGCACAGGGCTGACCGGCGTGATCCCCAAGGTGGTCGATGTCTCGGACGCGGCACAAGTCGCGTCGCTGATGGGTGATCTTGGCACTGGGTTAGATGCGCTGGTCAACAACGCCGGTGTGGCCGACTTTGGCCCGATTGACACCACCGATTTCGCCCGTTGGCGCACCGTGATGAAGACCAATCTGGACGGTGTTTTCCTGACCAGTCAGGCGGCGGCACCTCTGCTGAAGGCGCGCAAAGGTGCGATTGTGAATATCGCCAGCATCTCTGGCTTGCGGGCCAGCACGCTGCGGGTGGCCTATGGCACCTCAAAGGCTGCTGTGATCCAGCTCACCAAGCAGCAGGCGGCGGAATGGGGCGAATTTGGCGTGCGGTCCAATTGCATTTGCCCCGGTCCGGTACGCACCAAGCTGGCGATGGCGGTGCACACCCAAGACATCATTGATGCCTATCATGATGCGATCCCGTTGAACCGCTATGGGCAGGAAAGCGAAATCGCCGAAGCCATCGTGTTCCTTGCATCGCAGCGTGCAAGTTATATTACGGGGCAAGTTCTGGCCGTGGATGGCGGGTTCGAGGCCACAGGTGTGGGCCTGCCTGCGCTTCGCGACTGATCCGTCACAAACTGGATTGAAACGCTATGTCTGCCAATGCCCGGGGCGCTCTTTTTGCGTTGCTTGCTTTTGCGATCTTTGCCACGCATGACGTGCTGATCAAGTTTCTGGGTGGAATCTATTCGCCAATCCAGATCGTGTTCTACAGCGTGCTGCTGAGCTTTCCGTTGGCGACGCTGACCCTGATGCGCGACGCCAAGCCGGGCACATTGTTGCCGGTACACCCGTGGTGGATGGCGCTGCGCACGGTGGCAGCCGTGATCACTGGCCTGTCGGCGTTCTATGCCTTTAGTGTGCTGCCGCTGGCGCAGACCTATGCGATCCTGTTTGCGGCCCCCTTGCTGATCACCGTTCTTGCGATTCCTGTGCTGGGCGAAACCGTGCGGTTGCGCCGGTGGATGGCGGTTCTGGTCGGCTTGGCAGGGGTGATGATCGTGTTGCAACCCGGTGCAACCGATCTGACGCTGGGCCATCTGGCGGCAATGGCAGCGGCGGTGGGTGGATCCGTCGCCTCGATCATTGTGCGCAAGATCGGTGCGGATGAGCGGCCCGTGGTGCTGATGCTGTACCCGATGGTGGCCAACTTCGTGCTGATGGGGATTGCAGTTGGCTTTGTGTATGTGCCGATGCCGTTTACGCATCTGGCGATGTTGGCGGTGATCGCGGTGCTGGCCTTTGTCGCCGGGCGGCTGGTCATCTCGGCCTATAAGGCGGGCGAGGCGGCGATTGTGGCCCCGATGCAATACAGTCAGATCATTTGGGCCGCGCTTTTTGGCTTTTTCATCTTTGGCGAAGCGGTGGAGACCCCAACCATCATTGGGGCGGCGGTGATCATCGCCAGCGGTCTTTACATCGTGTTGCGCGAAAGCCGGCCCGAGGCCTCGCAAAACGCGCCGGTGCTGCGGACCCGCAGCCGGTTTGAGACCGGCACATTTCTGCGCACCCCACGCATGGGTATCCCTAAGCGCACGCCGGCCCCGCGCGCAGCACCCGCCACAACAGCACCATCGGCAACCGCCAAGCCGCATATGCGCGGCCTGCCGGGGCGTGTCCCGCCGGTGGCTGAGGCGCGCCGGGATGATGCCGAATAGGCTTGTCAAAATACGCGCCTCCGGCTAGGACGCCGCCACGGTCGGGCTGTAGCGCAGCCTGGTAGCGCACCTGCTTCGGGAGCAGGGGGTCGGAGGTTCGAATCCTCTCAGCCCGACCAGATCGCCGACGCGAAATGCCTGGCTGACTTACCCCCAATGGATGGTGATTGATCTGGATTTCTGGTGGCTTTTGAGCCGGGTGCAGTGAGGGCGCGTGAAAGCCCGACGGACTGGGTGCTTCAAATACGGGAGCCACGTGGAGGGGCAATTTCTTTCAAAGAAATTGGCTTCAAATCCTTTGAAAGGATTTGGCACCAGACTTTCGTGAAAGTCTGTTTTGTCCCAGATCGCGCGCGTCGTTGGGGATGATTTCAGAGATCGGGTCAGTTTGAAGTGCAGGCGTATCGCCCGCACTTCGGGCGCCACGCAGGGGTGCGAAGGTCAGGAATTCCTAACCCTCGCGCAGGCTTGCGGTGGCCTGTCAAACGGCGTTACCCTTGGGTCATTATGAACGGTGGCTCCCCCGTTTTCCTGAGCCGGATGAATTTCGAGGATCGTCATGTTGCAACTTGTCAATCTGACCCAAATGGCCAGCGAGCGTGCCTTGCTGACAGGGGTGGATGGGCAGCATGTGCTGGTGGTGGTGATCAAGGCGACATTTGATCTGGCGCAAGGTGCGGCGCCTGTGATGTCAGGAGTGCAGGAACCGGTGGTCAAGACACCGCTTTATCTGGGCGATGACCCCAAGGCCACGCTGCTGCGCGATCTGGAATTGACGCTGGATCATCCCGGTACGGACGTGGTCGTCAACGGTTCGGCCCATGCGCCCGGTGGCAAGATGGTCAGCGAAGTTTTGGCCGGTGTCACCGTCGGGCCTGTCTCGGCCCGCGTGCGGGTGACAGGGCCGCGGGTCTGGGTGCGCGGGCTGACCGGTGTGGTGCCGGATGCGCCCGAACCTTTCGCCCGGATGCCGATCATCTATGAGAATGCATGGGGCGGCGGGCAAGAGACCGCCAAAGGCCCTATTTGGGACGAACGCAATCCCGCAGGCAGCGGCTTTGCCGCGGATCCTGCGCAACTGCTGGGGCAACCTGCCCCGACGGTCGAGGATCCCGATGACCCGGTCGGCCGTGCCACGGCACGGGCCGTCACACCGGTGGCGGGATTCGCGGCCCAACCGGTCACATGGTTCCCGCGGCGCGGCATGGGTGGCACCTATGACGAACACTGGCAAAACACCCGGATGCCGTTTTGGCCTGATGACGTGCAGCCCGGATTTTTCCGTGTCGCCGCACCGGCGTTGCAATCCCCCAAGACGCTGCGCGGGCACGAGCCGGTCAGCCTGCGCAATCTGACCCCCGACGGCGAAATGGCATTTCGCATTCCGCGCGTGATCCCCACTGTGCGCACGATGGTCGCCGGACGTTGGGTACAGCAAGAGGTGAACATGCGCCGGATCATCATTGAGCCTGACCTTGGCAAGCTGGTGCTGATGTGGCGCGCGGTCTATCCCTGTGGTGCGGATGGGCGCAAGATCACGCGCATTTCGGTCGACCAAAAGCGCATTGTGCGCGCTGACGCACAGGCCGCCGCATGAGCGGCGCGGTCTATCTGGCGGGCGCGGGCGCTGTTGCCTCTGTCGGGATTGGATTGCCTTCGGTGTCGGCGGCGGTCCGGGCAAGGATCAACCAGTTTCGCAAAAGCCCGCGCTATCCCAGCACGACCACAGGCCAGCCGCTGACGCTGGCGCGCCTGCCCGGTGCAGAGACCGTACCCGGAGAGGTCGCGCGCCTGCGCCAGATGGCCCTGATGGCCGCAGCCGATTGTGTCGCCACCCTGCGGGTCACAGCACCCGTGCCGGTGTTCCTGTCGCTGCCCGCGGAACGCCCCGGCTGGGGCGAGGCAGAGATTGCCAGGCTGGCCGCAGAGGTCATCACCAATCTGCCGTGCCCGGCGGATGCTGACCGCAGTCGGATGGTGGCGACAGGCCATCATGGCGGGCTGGCACTGATGGGCGAGGCAGCCGCATTGATCGCCGCCGGAGAGGCAGAGATGTGCCTTGTCGGCGGTTTGGAAAGTCAGGGGCAGGCGACGCTGGACTGGCTGGACCGGCAGGGGCGGCTGAAGGGCGACGAGGCCCCGATGGGCCTGATCCCCGGCGAGGGCGCGGGGTTCGTGATGCTGACATCAGCGGCCCATATTGCGGACTTGTCGCAAGCGGTGCTGCTGCAAGCCGCCGCCCAGGCCGAAGAACCAAGCCCGTGGTACGATGGTGCGCCCAACACGGGCGATGGGCTGAGCACGGTTCTCAAGGCCTTGCTGGACCCCGAGGGGCATCAGGCTGATGTGACCTATTGCGACCAGAACGGCGAGGTCTGGCGCAGCGACGAATGGTCGACTGCGTATCTGCGGACCGGGGCCAAACACGGCCACCCGTTGGACCTGCAACACCCGGCGGATTGCTGGGGCGATGTGGGGGCTGCGTCTGGCCCTTTGCTGGCAGCCCTTGCGTGGCGCGATCTGACCCATGCCGCACCCGGCGGCCCGCAATCGGCGCTGGTCTATTGCGCCTCTGACACCAACCCGCACCGCAGCGCTGTCCTGCTGGCAGCGCAGCAACAGGCCTGAAAGGGAAGACCATGATCCCCACCGTTGTCGTCAACAAGCTGACGGTCGTGCACAAGAAAAGCGATGGCATCGCGATCTGTGGCCCGCCTGATGTGTGCAAAACACCGTCCCCCGGCGGGCCGGTGCCAATCCCCTATCCCAACATTGCCTTGTCGAAGCATCTGGCAAAGGGCACCAAGACGGTGAAGGCCGATGGTGTGCCGATCGCGTTGAAGACGTCGGAGTTTTCGACCAGCACAGGTGACGAGGGCGGCACGGCAGGCGGCGGCGTCGTATCAGGCAAGATCAAGGGCAAGGCCAAGTTCATCAACTACAGCTTTGACGTGATGGCCGAGGGCAAGAATGTCGCCCGGCTGAGCGATCCGATGACGATGAACGGCAATTCGCCCAACACCACCAACCCAGCCGAGTTGCAGGGCAACATGACCGGGCTGGGCGATATCGAGGATATCCTGTGCCGGATATTCTGCTGGTGTGATGCGGGCAATGATGGCGATGATTTTGTCGAATTCTATCCCGAAGGGTCGATCTGATGGGGCGTGATGCGCGATGACGACAGATAAGGAAAAGTGTTTCGAGGATGCCGCCGACGCCTTTCAGAACGCGACGGGCCAGGACCTTGGGTTGGAGCATCAGCAGCCGTGGCGGCTGCTGCAGGACGGCACATGGGAGCGTGGCAGTTCCTGGTGGTCCACGGTGAATTCCTATCTGTCGGGCAATGCCGCGCAAATCCGCAGGCCGGATTTGACGATCAATGGCGATACCGTGGTGGACCTGAAGTTCACCCGCAATGATGGAACGGTGGACGATTGGTCGCGCAGACCGGGGCAAGGCAATGGCGAATTGCAGCGCGATGATTACAACGACATCAACCGCCAGCATAACCCCGACTTTGACAACGACGACCCCAAGCTGGACCCCGAGACCTGCCAGTGCGATGCGCGCGGGGCCAATCCGGTGGGCGTCGAAGTGCCCGCACTTGACCCCTTTGGGATGCCGCAAACCGGCGGCATTGGCATCCCGCGCGGGGCGCCGGGGACGTCGGGTGCGCCTGTACGGGTGCCCGGTGGTAGCGGCATCCCAATTCGCATTCCATCGTCAGAGCGTTACAAAACCGATATTGCCGAGGCTGATCTGCGGGCAGAGCGATTGTTGGAGCTGGACGTAAAATCCTTCAACTGGGCGCATGATGGCGCACCAGAGGTCGGGTTGATCGCCGAAGAGGTGCAGGCACAGGTGCCAGAGCTTTACTACAAGGACGGGTCGTTCAGCGGGATCAAGGCGGCACAATTGCCGTTCTACCTGTTGGAGCTGATCAAGACCCAGCAGGCCCAGATTGCAGCACTGACCGATCAGGTTGCGGCCCTGCAGAAAGACCAAGATGACGACACCTGAGGCCCTGACAGTCACGGCAGACGACGGGACCACGCTGCTGGCCCCTTGCATGTCCTGCACGCTGTACTTTGACCATGCCGATCCCGCCTTGCTGCGCGATATGGCGGATCAGGCGATGGCAGCGCTGGACGGGCAGCTGACGCATTTTGTGACCGGCACAATGCGTGGGTTTGCCAAGCGCGGGGCAAAATCGGATGCGGCCTTTGCCGCCTTGTTCGAACGCCCCCGCGTGGGCGCGCGGCAATGGCTGGAAATGCGTGGCACCGGCGATGGGGTCAGTGCGGCAGAGCTGTTTGTGCACTACAAGCCGCTGCCGCCGCTGCCAACGACAGAGGCCGGCATCGCAGAGGCGGTCGAGGCGAACTATCAGAAGTACGAGGTGCAAAACGCGATCTTCATGCCGATGGTGTCCTCAATCTCGGTGTCGTTCCCCCTGGATCATCCGCTGGCCGCGCCCGAGGCGCTGCTGGCCTGGGTGCAGGGGCTGGCCTGTGTGCGGCAATCGGCGTTTGTCAGTGGTCATGCGGGCTATGGCATCAAGGCGCATACCGAAGTTTCATCGCGTCCTTTGCGTCAGACGATGGACAGCGGGTTGGCGGCGATGCTGGCCCGACATCCGGGGCTGGACTATGAGGTGTTTGGCAGTGTGGCAACGCAATTGCTGAAGTATTGGCCAGACCATCCGTGGTTCCTGCCGCGCTTCAAGCGGGCGCAATGGCTGACGCTGGTGCGCAACCCGATGCTTGAGGAATTGTGCGGCGGGCAGGAGAGCGTGCAGGCCGCGCTGTCAGGTGCGGATGGCGTGATCGGCCACGATCTGAGCGATGGGATGATCTTACAAGCCGGTGCTGCACCGCAGATCGGGGATGTGACCACAGGTGATTATATCGCCCCTTACCGCGCGGTGGCCGCTGCCCTTGCGCCCGCGCGCCTGCCAAAATTCAAGAGCAACAATCGCTATTTCAATCAGGATGTGGCGGATGCCTGGCTGGCGGCGTTCGAGACCGATTATGATTGAGTTTCCGACCCCATCCGACACGTTTCGCTTTGCGATGGACCCGGCATCGGCCGGTCAGTTTCAGGTGATCGCGATGGGGCCGGGTGTCGCATTGTTCGAAGCGAACGTGGTGGATGAACCCGCTGATCCACATGCAGTCACCCCTGATCCCGTGGTGTTTTGGGCGCGGTGCGTGACGGCGGGCTTTTTCGTGGCAGCCGATCCAGAGTTGCCTGTCAGCTGCGCCGTGCAGGAGGCGCAATTCAACGAAGCCAAGATGCGCCAGACCTGGACGATTGCGGCCCAGAACCTGCATCCCGGCGCGATCAAGCTGCTCGCGCATGTGTTGATTGCACGCGGTGTGACCCATTTGGCGTTTCTGCAATTGCCAGAGGCGATTGCCGCCCCGGTGATCCCGGCCGATTTGCCCTATCCACCGTTGCCCAAAGGGCTGCGGTTCGGGGTGGATTACAAGCGCCCGCAAAAGCTGGGACAGGACCGCAGTGTCGAGATCGCCTTTACTGCGCCGCCCGATGATACGGTGCTGGCCGGGACCTATGAGATGCTGACGCTTTGGGGGCAGTTGGCCCTGCTGGGGGCCTATCCGCGAAGGGGGCAAAGTGCGCGGGCCGCGGGCCTTGTGCCAGAGGTGGCGGGCTTGGTAGAGCCGACGCTTGTGGTGCAACCGATCGACATTGCCTTTGCCTGTGACGAGGCTGCCTTTGCCCCGATCATCACCTATTTTCACAGCGGCGCGGGGCGCCCGGCCCCGCTGCAACATATCAAGATCCGATAGGAGGTCTGACATGCGCGACGATGTAACAGAGATCGAAAAGCACACCGGTGCGGTTCACGGGGTTGTGGTGGCGCAGGTAATTGGCGTGGCGCAGGGCGCGGTGCGCATCCGCTGGGCCGGACTGACGATCCGCGCGGCAGGGCTGTTAGTGGCCGCTGATACCTTGGCGGCGGGCGACAAGGTTGCAGTGATGTGCGAGGGCGGGGATGCGGCAAAGCCGATCATTCTGGGCCGGATGCAGGATCAGGGTGAACCGGCCCCGGTGGTGGAACAGCCACCCGAGGATGCGGCATTGGTGGTGACCAAGGGCAGTGATCAGACGGTGATTTCGCATCCCCGCAAGCTGCGACTGACCTGCGGCAAGGCGGCGATCACCCTGACGGCGGATGGCCGGATCGAATTGAACGGTGAATACCTTCTGAGCACCGCCAAGGGCACCAACCGGATCGCCGGGGCGTCGGTCAAGATCAACTGACATGAACGCCAAGGTCATCGTTCCGGTCATTGTACAGCATGCGGCAGAGGTGCCGATCCTGCTGCGGATGCGGCGCGACATGCAGCGCAGCACAGAGGCGGATCTGGATGATCTGGCGGCCCTCGATGCGCAGATCAGCGCCAATCTGGAAGGGCTGATGCTGGCCGGGTCCGTGGGCTGGGATCACGCGCTGGAACGGTTCGAGGATGACCCCGACGCCGACACCGTGGCAGCATTGGCCTATCTGGCGAATGTGGGCGACCGGCGTGCGCGGGTGCCGGTGCTGATGGCCGCATTGGCCGAAGATTCGGACCTGATGCGCGGTGCCGCGCTGGGCCTTTGCTGGCACGGGCGCGCGGCGGTGCATGATCTGGCGCTGCGGCTGCTGGGCGGGCCTTCACCCCAGCATCAGGCGCTGGGGCTGGCCTGTTGTCTGTTGATCGGCGTCTACCCGGCAGAGGCGATTGCGACAGGGTTGGACGGGCCGCCGGCTGTGCGGGTCTGGGCGCTGCGGCTGGCCGGGTGGGGCAATGTGAGTGCTGTCGCCGGACAAATTGCGCAGGCGCGCGACGACGATGATGCAGATTGCGCGCTGGCGCGCGCGGTGGCGGCTGCGATGATGGTGGCCCCGGTGGATTACCTTGCGCGGTTGAAACACGCCGCCGCCGGGATGGATGCAGGCGGCGCGCTGGCGCGGATGGTGCTGGGCGTGGCGATTTCTGATCAGGACCTTGCGGATTGGGTCGCCAGTGAAGAGGGGCCAGCCAGCCCGGACCAAAAGATCGAGGTGGCAGGATACGCGGGGCATCCGGCGCGCATTGGGTGGCTGCTGGATTGCGCGGGCCACGACAGCTTTGCCGAGATTGCAGAAGCCAGCATCGCGCGGATTACAGGCGTGGACCTGAGCGCGCGGTTTGAGGATGACGCACCGCCGGTTGCCGCAGACCCATTTGCGTCAGATGCGCCGCCGCCTTTGCGCAGCAAGGCGCAAAAGGTCGCGGATTGGTGGACCAAGGCAGAAATGGATTTGGCGAACGGGCCCTATCTGAACGGGCAGGCGGTGGCGACAATCGACTGGGCAGAGGCGCAGAAGGCTGCCGCATTGGGGGACCGCCCGTTGATCGCCTTGCGCGCGCGGATCACCTTTGGTGTGGTGCCCGGCTTTCAGTGCGAGGCACCTGCGTTTGTGCAACGCGTCTAGCCGCCAACCAAAGCACGTTCGCAATCGGCCACGGGATCGCCGGTGTAGGCCAGATCAAACGGGTTGAACGCCCCATCCTGCCAGAACGCCGTTTCGCGATAGGACCAGCCCCAGGGTTCGGCGAATGCCGCATCGGTTCCCGCGTTGCGGATGACCACGATGCCAAAGTGAAATGGTTTTGCCATTTCGCTGTTGAAGAACGCGTCGCGCAGATCGGCAAAAGGCGACAGAAACGCCGTGCCTTCGGGCAAAAGCACCGCCACAGGCACGTCGCCCTGGATGTAATGGCCGTCAAAGAAGCAGGTCAGATCGCTGCCCGCGATCCCGGCGGCCTGTGCAATGATGCTGTTGCGATAGGGCGTTTTGCCGAACACGAAAAGCGCCACAATTGCGCCGACGATCAGGGCCAGAAGCACACGTTTCATGGCTAACCCCCTAACATGCGGCGCAGCATGTTGGCCTGATCTATGGGTGACATATTGTCAAAGCGGTTCATCTCGTCCTGGAACTGTTGCAGGGTCGAAGGGCGCGCAGGCGCGGCTGTGGCACCTTGGGACATGCGCACGGGGTGGTTCCAGTGGGTGTGGTTTTGCAGGATGGTCAGGATATCGGTGCGGGTCACATCGCGCCCGTTGGGGTTGCCGCCCATCGCCTGCGCCAGACGCCAGCCGGCTTTCATCGGTTCCTGATCAAACTGGCTGTCACCTTCGGCGTGATCGATCCATTGCATCGCGTTTGACCCCCAGAGCATGCCGTCTTCGCTGTAGCCTGCCATGCGCATGATGAAACCGTAGTGAATGTTGCTCCAGAAATCGTAGAAATAGTATTCGGTCGCATTGCCCAGCCGGTTCAATTCGCCCCAATGCGGGCCAATCTTGGGTTTGTGATCCCAGGGTCCATAGGTGGTCAGAAAGCTGCGAAAGGCATCACCGGTGGCCCAGGGCCATTGCAGCCAGCGCAGAAAGGCCGCGTCGTCCCGCATATCCAGATGTCGCATGACAAAGCCGCTGGTGCGGTTGGTGTTCATCTCGTCCACGATATATTGGATCACCGAATTGGCGATCTTGAGGTCATAGACGATCAGTTCATCCTCTGGGTCGACACCGGCGTAAAGTGTCATGCCCGCGCCTGAGGCGGGGCCGCGATAGGTTTCATGCCTGCGTTCCAGTTTCACCCGCCCCACGGCCACATCGCTGCCATGGGCAAAGGCGGCGGTCGCATAGGGTTCGGCCCAGACGTAGAAATGATAGGTGCCGGTGTTGAATTCAGCCTCTGTGATCCGGTGCCAGCAATTGTTGGCACGGGGATTGCGGATGGTGACCGCGTGTTCGGCATCAACGGTGTATTGGTCCCCATCAGTGTTGCGGTCGGAGTGTTCGCCCGGCGCTTCGTCAAAGTAGGTTTTCAGGATCATGTCCGTGTCATGGGACACCGGGTGGGTTCCATGCGCGCGGAGTTTGACAACGATCCAATGCATTTGGTTTTTCCAGCTTTCCTGACGGATAGGCGCGCGCGCGGGCGGTCAGTTCATGTTGACCTTGGAGCCTTTCAAGATGATGTCACCACCCGCCTTGACGGTCATCTTGCTGCCCGCCTCATTGTTGATGTTGCTGGAGGCCTTGAATTGGATGTCCTTGCCAATCAGTTGGATCGTACCGTCCTTCTTCATGATCAGGCGGCTGGCACCGACGGTAATCGTTAGCTCATCGCCCACGTCAATTGACTTGGTCTTGCCGACACTTTCGGTCGAGCGTTCGCCAACCGTCACACCCATGGTCTTGCCGGATGTCACCTCAATCGACTTGCCGACCGTGGTGCTGGAGGAGACGCCAATCATCGTGGTCGAGGCAAGGCCAATGGTTTCGGATCGGACCTTTTCGATCAGAACCTGCAAGTTGCCCTCGCCGGGGTTCAGCGCGCCGGGGATGCCAAGTTCTTTGGCGATATTGCCAATGCCGCCCGCGATACCAGTCACGGCGCCGCTGACCACCTGACCTATGCCAGAGGGGCCGACGGTCAGGCTCATGTTGCCGCCGATTGATTCGACGTGGTTGTTGTGGACTTCGATGGATTTGTTGTGGCCCACGGATTGCACCCAGTTGTTGTCGATCCGTTCGGAATGGTTGTTGAGGGTCTTTTCGTTGCGGTCCTTTTGGGCGTGGACATAGATCTCTTCCGCGCCATTCTTGTCTTCGAACCGCAACTCGTTAAAGCCGGTGCCCTGGTGCGTGTCGGTCTTGAAGGTGCTGCGGGTCTTGTTGTCAGGCAGCGGGTAGGGGACGTCATTCTTGCCGTTGTAGACGCAGCCGGTGACAAGCGGTTTATCAGGATCGCCTTCAAGGAATTCAACCAGCACTTCCATCCCGATGCGCGGGATGACCATGCCGCCCCAGCCGTTGCCAGCCCAGTTCTGGCTGACCCGGCAGCGCATGGAGTAACGCTTTTCCAGATCCCAGTGAAAGTGTACGAGGATGCGGCCATATTCGTCGCAATCAATCTCGCCTTCGCCAACGACAGTCGCCGTTTGCGGGCCCTGTACGCGGGCCAGCGGGGTCTTTTTCTCGGGGCGCAGCGGGGTGGCGCTGGGCATCAGCAGATGACGCCCCTCATAGCTGGGGCCACCATCGTCGCCAGCCGAATTGTAGTCGCCCGCGCGGTAGCTGTGTTGCGCAGACAGGCACAACGCCTCGCCCACGCCGGGGACGGTCAGCCCTGTGACCTTGACGGTCTGGCCCGCCCGCAGCGACGCACAATCGCCTACGCCTCGGTGGCGCGGGTCCTGGCCGCGTTCCTGATCAATGCGCAGACGGGCCACGCCCTTGCCCTGCGGTTGATCGAGGTAGAGACCGGGGTAGTCATAGCTTTCGAGTTGGCCTTCGGTATAGGCGGCATCGCCTGCACGCTCTGCCTCCATCGCGGCGGTGGGGGTTTTGAAGTTGTAGTCGGTCAGGCGGATCGCACCGGTGGTCAACCTGCGGGCTGGGCGCATTTCCCAAAAGTGTTCCTCTTCGGCGCGGTGATGATCTTCGACCCCCAGAAACGGGCGGGCCTTGCCGGGGGTTTCGTCATGCGCGCTGAGCGTGTCGGTCAGCACCAGCTTGTGCGTGCCCTCGCTGTGGGTGAAGTGGTAGTTGATGCCAAAGCGTTCCATCAGGCGCATCACGAAGGCCATGTCGCTTTCGCCATATTGAACGGTGTATTCCAGCACCGGATAGCTGTCGGACAGCTTGAATTCATGGTCCTTGCCGTAGGGGCCGAATACCTCTTCGATGATGTCGACAACGGTCATGTTGTGATAAATTTGCTGCTTGCGCCGCAGGCTGAGCAACCACAGCCACGGGCGCAGGGTCAGTTCATAGCGCCAGCCGTTGGTGCCGGGCCCCAACAGTTGGGTTTCGGAGACTACGCCGTCAAACGGCACTTCTGGCAGGTCAAAACTTGTCAGATGCACGGTCGCATGGGTACCGATCAATGCGTCGAAATCGACGGCATCGGTATCTGCCAAAGCCTCGACCCGATAGCAGAACAGGCTGTTGACGTGTTCCTGCCCGTCGAACTGCAGCAGGTTCAGCTTGTCCTTGCCAATTGCCGTGGACAGGCGGCCCATACGGGCATCTTGCTTGAATGGCGCGTTCATGGCTCAAATCCGGTTGTGTCGAAAAATACAATCATAGGCTAACATGGATTGAACTTTTGGCAATCAGGGGTTCCCGGCCTTGACAGGCCTGTCAGGTCCGTCAGGCCAGATTCTGCCTGTCAGAGCTTTTGCAGGCGTTTGAACAGGGATGAGGTGTCCCAGCGTCCGCCGCCCATCTTCTGGACGTCCTTGTAGAACTGATCCACCAGCGCGGTCACCGGCAGGCTGGCGCCGTTTTCATCTGCGGTATCAAGGCAGATGCCCAAATCCTTGCGCATCCAGTCAACAGCAAAGCCGTGGTCAAAGTGGTCATCGAGCATGGTTTCAAACCGGTTCGCCATCTGCCAGCTGCCAGCAGCACCCTGGCTGATGACTTCGACCACCGCGCGGCCATCAAGGCCCGCCTTGTCCGCAAAGTGCAGCGCCTCTGACAGACCCTGAACAAGCCCGGCGATGGCGATCTGGTTGCACATCTTGGTCATCTGGCCTGCGCCGCTGTCGCCGATGCGGCGGCACAGCTTGGCGTAGGTGTTCATCACCGGTTCGGCCTGATCGTAGTGCGCCTGATCGCCGCCGCACATGATCGACAGTTGCGCGTTCTCGGCCCCCGCCTGACCGCCCGAAATCGGCGCATCCACAAAGCCAAGGCCCGCGTCTTTGGCTGTGGCATAAAGCTCTGCCGTGACTTTGGCGGAGACGGTGGTGTGGTCCACAAAAAGCGCGCCGGCCGACATTGCGCCAAAGGCCCCGTCGGGGCCGGTACAGACGGCGCGCAGGTCGTCGTCGTTGCCAACGCAGGCGAACACGATCTCTGCCCCGGCAGCGGCAGCGGCAGGCGTGTCGCCAGATGCGCCGCCATGTTCCGCCACCCATGCCGCGGCCTTGGCGGCTGTGCGGTTATAGACGGTGACGTCATGACCGGCGGCGGCCAGATGTCCGGCCATGGGGTAGCCCATGACACCAAGGCCAAGGAATGCGAGTTTTGCCATTTATGTGGTCCTTACCTGACGAATGCGCGCCGTCGGCGCGCCGTTGCTGCAAAGTCTATCGCGGGGTGATCCGATGGCAACCGGATTGTCAGGCGGCGATGGCGGCAACGGCGGCCTGCACCGCTGCTTGGGTCAGGTCCAGATCACCCTCGGTCAGCGCTAGCGAAGGGTAGAGCTTGCCCGGTGATTTGAAGACGCCGTGCTGCCGCAGGACAGCATTGTAGGTCGCGTTGGTCTTTGGGTCGCGGTGCTGTGCTGAGCGGTAGTCGGTGCAAGGTGTGTCGGTAAAGTACAGATCAAAGAGTGTGGGATCGCCGCAGATTTGGTGCGGGATGCCTGCCTTTGCCAGTGCGGAGGATTGCATGTCCTGCAAAGTATGCCCCAGCGCGCGCAGGCGGTCGTAGGTGCCGGGGCGGCGCAGCACCTCCATCGTTTTGAGGCCTGCGGCGGCGGCAATGGGATTGCCGGACAACGTGCCCAGTTGCATCAGCCATTTGTCCGGGCCAACGGCGCGAAGGTCGAAGTGGCGCATGATGTCGGCGCTGGCACCAACGGCGGCGAGAGGAAAACCGCCGCCGATGATCTTGCCCAATGTGCAGATGTCGGGGGTCACACCATAGCGTTCCTGCGCGCCGCCATAGGCAAGCCGGAACCCGGTGACGATTTCGTCAAAGATCAGCAGCACATGGTGCCGGTCGCAGAGGTTGCGCAGCCCTTGCAGAAAGCCGGGGGCGGCAGGGATGATACGCTGCAAAGGTTCGACAATGATGGCGGCGATATCGCTCTGTTCGTCCAGTAGCGAAGCAACGGCGTCCAGATCATTGAACGGCGCGATCAGCATCTGATCGGCGACGCCCTGCGGGATGCCCGCGCTGTCAGGCACCGCTTGCGGAAAGTTGACGCGGGTTGCGGGCGCGAGGCTCATCTGTGCCTCGGCGCTCATCCCGTGGTAGCCACCTTCGAATTTGAGGATCTTGTCGCGCCCGGTGAAGGCGCGGGCGAGGCGGATCGCGTACATGTCCGCTTCGCCGCCTGAGGTGACAAACCGGACCTGTTCGCAGCACGGTACCGCGTCAACGATCGCTTCGGCCAGTGCGATGCCTTGGGCGTTGTTGGCAAAGAAGGTCATGCCTTTGGGCAGCTGTTCCAACACGGCTTCGGTCACTTCCGCATGGCCGTGGCCCAGCAACATCGGGCCAGAGCCGATCAGGTAGTCGACATATTCCGCCCCGTCTTCGTCCCAGACCCTGCTGCCTGCACCGCGCGCGATGATGATGCCGGGGTCAAAGTTGCCAAAGCCACCGGCGGGCAGGACCGCTTGTGCGCGGGCGATCCAATCGGCATGAGAGGTCAGTTTGCGCATGTTAGCCAAGCTCCAGTATGGGGTTGCCAAGGACATCTGGGTCAGGGGTGACGCCCAATCCTGGACCTTCGGGTGGCGCGATGCGGCCATTCCTGCGGGTGGGGGCGTCCGCGCAAAGTCGCGGGGCCACATAGGAGGCCAGATCGCAGGTGTTGAGGAGTGCGCCACGCGGGGTTGAGGCGGCAAAATGCAGCGATGCGGCAGTCACGATGTCGGACCCCCATGTGCATTCGGCACAGATCTGCGCACCAAGGTGGACGGTTAGATCGCGGGCGCGGCGCATCGCAGACAATCCGCCGAACTTGGACAGCTTTAACGCGACCGCATCAAGGCAGCCCAATTCATGCGCGCGCAAAAGCGTTGACTGATCGAAGGCGCATTCGTCAATCTTCATCGGCAGGCCCGTCGCCTGCCGAACGGCAGCGCAATCTTCGAGCGTCGCACAGGGCTGTTCCAGCATCACGTCCAGATGCGCCACGGCGCGACCGGTGCGGGTGGCGTGCAGTTTGGACGCGCCGCAGTTCCAGTCACCGTAAACCAGCGGCCCGTCGCCCACAGCGGCGCGGACCTTGATCAGGCGTTCGGCGTCCGCTTCCCAGTTGTCATCCGCGCCAAGCTTGGCCTGAAACTGCCGGACGCCTGTGGCATAGGCCTCTGCCGCGATGCGGGCCATTTCATCCGGGGCAACGCAGGTGATCGAGTGGTAAACCGGCATATCGGCCCGCGTGCGTCCGCCCAGCAATTGATAAAGCGGCAGATCGGTCGCGTGGCCGTAGAGGTCCCACAGGGCCATGTCCACGATGGATTTTGCCGCCGCGTGACCGGGCAGAAAGCCATCAAGCTTGCGCATCGGCGCGTCGATGCCTGTGGGTGTGATCCCGAGGATTTCAGGGGCCATTTCGGTGATCGCGGCGGGAATGCCGCCTGCAAAGGCGGGTAGGTAATGAGGGATTGGGCAGACCTCTCCCCAGCCTGAGAGGCCGCTGTCGGTGTCCAGCCGCAAGACGTGGGTTGTGACGGTGGCGCAGGTCTTGCCTTCGGCCATGTAATAGGTGTCGTGGCTGGTCAGTGCGACCGACCAGAGGGTGATTTTGCTGACCTTCATGAATAGACCGCCACGGGATCGCCAAGCGTACCGTCGCCCCAGTCGATCGGCCCGGCGGTGGTGCCCATTTTTACCAGGGTCGCAGCGCGGGTTTCAAACTTTAGTCGCCCGCCCGACAGCCAGTAGGGATGCGCGCGCGAGAGACCGATTTGATTGTCGGTGTTGCGGGTGATTTTCATGGCTGATGCCCCGCAGAAAGGCGCGGGCCTAGCCGCTGGGTGCGCGGTGCCGCGCCAGGAGGGCCGCAAGGTGTGCCCGCGTCTGCCGCAACAGGGCGACGGCGGCGCAGATTGCAAGGATCACGGTGGCAAGAGCGCCAAGCGCAAAGAGCGGCCCGCCGCCATCGGCGAGGATCAGCGAGGCCAGCAGCATCAGGGCTGCCAGAAACAGGATCAGCACGGTATGGCCGGGTTTGGAGTATCGTTGGACCTGCGGAGACGTCAGATGGGTGACATGTGTCTTGGGCGGGCGCGACAATACGGCCTTCAATGGCAATCCTCCTACATTGGGTTTCTGATGTATAACTATCTGAAAATGCGAAATTTTGCAAGATTTCGGCGACAGAAAGCCTGAAGGTGTTGCGATTGTGCGGCGGCATCAGGGGACCACGACGATATTGCCGGTGTGTGCCTTGGCGATAAACGTCTTTTGCGCATCATGAAGCTGGTCCAGCGGGTAGGTGGCGGCCAGAGCGGGTTTGATCGCGCCGCTTTCGATATAGCGGATCAGGTTGGTCATCACAGCGGGGTCGATGACGGTCGAGCCGGTGAAGGTGAGGTCGCGCAGATAGAAGGTGCGCAGGTCAAATTCAACGATCGGACCGGCGATGGCACCGGAACATGTATAGCGCCCGCCACGTTGCAGCACGTCGATCAGCGTCGGCCAATAAGGGCCACCGACCACATCGGCGACAACGGTGATCTTTTCGTCGCCAAGGGCCGTGTGCAAGTTGTTGGGGGCGCGCGGCAGGACGCGGTCCGCCCCCAAGGCGGCCACATCGCCATGTTTCGCTGGAGAGGCCAGCGCAATCACCCGCGCGCCGCGCATCTTTGCCAATTGCACCACAGCGCCGCCGACCCCGCCCGAGGCACCGGGCACCAGCACGGTGTCGGCCTGTGTCACTGCGGCGCGGGTCAGCATCCCCTCTGCCGTCGAATAAGAGCACGAAAAGGTCGCCAGTTCTGCGTCGGTGAGGTCCGATGTGATTGCCAGCGCGTTCTGGGCCGGCATCACGGTGTATTCGGCAAAGCCGCCGTCCATCTCGGACCCGAAATAACCGGTTTTGGACTTGTCCAACGGGTCGTCAGGGTCACGCAGCCAGTTGTCGGTGATGATCCGCTCGCCGATGCGGGCCGCGTCAACACCGTCACCCACGGCCAGGATCTGGCCGCAGGCATCCGCGCCCTGAATGCGCGGGAATTGGATCGGGGTGCCGCCCCATGCGGGGTCTTCGTCGTTCACGTCCGTAAAACTGCCGCCGGTGGTGGCGTCGGTCACGGCCTTGGAATACCAGCCTGAACGGGTGTTCACGTCGGTGTTGTTCAGCCCGCAAGCGGCGACCTTGATGAGCACTTGTCCAGGGCCAGGGTCGGGCCGGGGCCAGTCGGTGTGAAGCACCATCTGGTCGATATCACCATGACCCATTGTCACCATCGCACGCATTGTCTTGGGCAAGTTCATTCTGCTGGTTCCTTGATGGCGTCCGTTCGCGGGCGCAGGGATTGGGGATCATAGGCCGGTTCACCTAAGACGCGGGCCGCGCGCGGTGTGCCGTGGATCATCACGGTTAGCGTCGTGCCGGGGGCAGCAGCGGACGGGGCAATGTAAGCAAAGGCCAGGATCGTGCCGACCGTGTGACCATAGGCAACAGAGGAGGTTGCGCCAACAAGAGCGCCGTCGAGCAGCACCGCCTCGCCGCCGTGGCCGTCAACCTCGCCGTCGGGTTCAATTGCAAGATAGGCGCAGACCCAGGGCAAATCGCTGTTCAACGTCAGGTCGCGGCCCAGATAGGACTTGTCAGTGCGGGCAAAGCGCAGCACGTCAGCCTCGGCTAGTGTGACTTCGTTTGTCAGCTCACCCGCGCCCTTGAAGCCCTTTTCCATGCGCATGACGTTCATCGCGAAGCTGCCGTAGTCGGTGATGCCGTGTGCAGAGCCCGCCGCAGTCAGCGCGTCATAGACATCCACACAGGCCTCGGCGGGCATGTGCAATTCCCACCCCAATTCGCCCGCGTAGGACATGCGGAAGGCCCAGACCGGGTGACTGGCGATGGTGATGGTTTGCAGGCTCATCCAGGGGAAGCTGGTATTGTCCAATGGTGTGGGTGTGCAGGCTGCCAACACCTCGCGCGCGGCAGGACCATTGAGGCTGAGTGCGGCGTGGCTGTCGCTGAGCACGTCGATGGTGATGTCCGCACCGTTTGCGTTGTGGGTCAGGTGATCGCGCATGCGTTGTTCAAAGAAGGCGGCGCAGACCAGATAAAAGCTGTCGTCGTCAAACCGGGCGATTGTCGCCTCAACCTCGATCCGGCCACGGCGGTTCAGAAGGTGGGTCAGGCCGATGCGGCCCACACGCGGCAGGCGGTTGGCGGTCAACCGGTCAAGCGTGGTGGCGGCGTCCGGGCCAGAGACGTGGATCTTGGTGAAGGCGGTCACATCCATGATGCCGACACGTTCGCGCACGGCACGCACCTCTTGCGCGACAAGGTCGTGCAGGGCGTTGCGACGAAACCCGTAGTGGTCGTGCTGTGGCACACCATCGCGCGCGAACCAGCGGGCGCGTTCAAAGCCGTAGACCTCTTCATGGACCGCGCCCTTGGCGGTCAGGATGTCATAAAGTGGTGAGGGTTTGACCGGACGCCCGGCCAGCCGGTTAAAATGCGGAAAGGGGATTTCGTGGCGCAGGCAATAATCCTCGCGGGCCTTGACCACTTGCCAATCGGGCGTGGCATAGGCCCCAAAGCGGCGCGGATCAAATTCACGCATCGCGATATCGGCAGACCCATGCACCATCCAGCGGGCCAGTTCGCGGGTCAGGCCCGGCCCCCAGCCGATGCCGATCTGGGTGCCGCAGCAGCACCAGTAGTTGCGCACACCCGGTGCGGGGCCAATCAGCGGGTTGCCGTCGGGCGGGTGGCTGATGGCGCCGTGTACCTCGCGGGTGATGCCACGATCGGCCAGCACCGGCATCCGGTTCAACGATTCTTCGAGCCACGGCATGACCCGGTCGTAGTCGGCGTCAAAGAGCCAGTTTTCGTAGTCCCACGGGCAATGATCGTGCCAGACCGAATTGGGGTTGGCCTTTTCATAGATGCCGATCAACCCGCGCTGTTGTTCCATGCGGATATAGCCGGACACCTTGTGGTCATCGCGGATGACCGGGAGTTCGGTATCAAGAGCCGCAAATTCAGGCACCGGTTCGGTGACGAAATAATGGTGCGTCATCGAGGTCATCGGCAGTTGCAGACCCGACCATTCGCCCATTTGCCGCGCGTAGGTGCCGCCTGCGTTGACCACATGTTCGCTGCGGATCGTGCCCTTTTCGGTCTCGACCAGCCATTCGCCGCCCGGCGTCTGGGTGACATTGGTGGCGCGACAACGGCGGACGATCCGCGCGCCCTTGGCCCGCGCACCGGCGGCCAGCGCCATGGTGACGTTGGTAGGGTCGACGTGGCCGTCATCGGGCGTGTGCAATGCGCCCAGCACGCCATCGAGGTTATAGAACGGATGCAGTTCCGCCACGCGGTCTGGCCCGACCAGTTCAATGTTGAACCCCAAGGCAGTGCCGACCGAAAGCGTGTGGCGCAGCCAGTCCATTTCATCCGGTGTGTAGGCCAGCCGGAATGACCCGCATCCGTGCCATGTCACCGGCTGGCCTGTCTCAGCCTCAAGCCCGCCTGCATAAAGCCCGATGTTGTAGTCCACGCATTTGCCCAACCCGAAAGAGCTGGTGGAATGGGTGATCTGGCCTGCGGCATGCCAGGTGCTGCCTGATGTCAGCTCTGCCTTTTCCAGCAAGACCACATCGGTCCAGCCTTCGCGGGTCAGGTGATAGGCCAGCCCGCAGCCCATCACGCCGCCTCCGATGATCACAACCTTTGCCTGCGTCGGAAAGTCTTGCACGATGCGTCACCTTTGCTGAAAGTCCTCGACAGGCTAATTGGACAGATATACCATCGTCAATCATGAATGGCACAGATGTATCATCGACAATCCTTGAACGGCTCGCGGGCGAATTGCCCGCCCTGACGCCAGAAGCGCGCAAGGCCGCGACTTACGTGTTGGAAAACCCGCGCGACGTCGGCGTATCGACCGTGCGCGAGATTGCGCAGGCGGCAAAGGTGAAACCCAACACGGTGGTGCGCATGGCACGGCAGGTGGGGTTTGAAGGCTACGAGGATTTCCGCGAACCGTTTCGCGCCGCGATCCGCGCGGGCAATGCCGATTTCCCGGACCGTGTGCGCTGGTTGCAGGACATTCGCAAATCGGGCGATCTGGGCGGGCTTTATGCTGATATGGTCCAATCCGCGCTGCGCAATATCGAAGACAGCTTTGCCGCCGTCACCGCCGATGACCTGCAGGCAGCGGCCGAGGCGATCTGGGCCGCGCGCCATGTCTTTACGCTTGGTGTCGGCGTGAATAACGCCAATGCGCGCAACTTTACCTACCTTGCCTCGACCGGAATGACGCAGTTTCACGCCATACCGCGCGCGGGGTCTACACCGATTGATGATCTGGCCTGGGCAGACGATCAGGATGTGCTGATCGCGATTACCTGTAAGCCCTATCGCAGCGAAGTGGTCGAGGCGGTGCGCATTGCAAACGAACAGGGCGTGACGGTCATTGGCCTGTCGGACAGTCCCGCAAGCCCGATCATCCGCAATGCCACGCACGGCTTTGTCGTGCCAGCCGACACGCCGCAGTTCTTTCCATCGTCGGTCAGCACAATTGCCATGCTTGAGACGCTGTTGTCCTTCGTGATCGCCGTGGCGAGTGACGAGATTGCCGGGCGCGTTGCCAAGTTTCACGCGCGCCGCCACGCCTTTGGCATCTATGATGAGGGTCTGGATGGGTGAACCGGTCAGAACGCTCGCGGCGCGGTATTACACCGACCCGGATGTTTTTGCCGCAGAGCAGGCGGGTCTGTTGGCGCGGACATGGCAGTTCGGCTGCCATGCCTCTGATCTGGCAGAGCCGGGGGCCTATGCCACTTTTGAAATCGCGGGTGAGAGCTTGTTCGCGGTTCGCGGACAGGACGACAAGATCCGCGTCTTTTACAACGTCTGCCAGCACCGCGCGCATCAGTTGGTGCAGGGCACGGGCACCACACGGGTCGTGGTTTGCCCCTATCACGCCTGGACCTACGAGCTGACAGGGCAGTTGCGGTCGGGGCCGAACCTCAACGCTGTTGAGGGGTTCGACACATCCAGCGTTTGCCTGACAGAAGTGCGCACCGAAGAGTTGCTGGGCTTTGTCTTTGTGAACCTTGATCCCGACGCGGCCCCGATGGAGGATTGGTTCCCGCGCGTGCGCGCGGAATTGGAAGACTGGGTGCCGCATTGGGCCAGCCTGCGCCCGCTTGAATGGGTTGACGTGCCAGAGGCCTGCAACTGGAAAGTCTCGGTCGAGAATTATTCGGAATGCTATCATTGCAGCCTGAACCACCCGACCTTTGCCAAGGGCGTGGTCAAGCCTGAAACCTATGACATTCAGCCACAGGGCATGTGCCTGCGCCACACCACGGAATGTCAGGCGCTGGATCAGATGACTTATGACATCAACTCTGGCTTTGCCCATGCACATGAATATTCCAGTTGGTTCCTTTGGCCGATGTTCAGCTTTCAGGTCTATCCCGGCAATGTTCTGAACACGTATCACTGGCGACCCGATGGCGCGGGGCGGGTGGTTGTCTGGCGCGGGTGGTATGCGGTCGATGGGGCCGAGGATGCCACCGTGCGCCAATTGGCGCAGCAGGACCGCGCGACGACGGTTGCAGAGGACATTCATCTGGTGGAATCGGTGCAACGCGGACTGCAGTCGCGCGGCTATCGCCCCGGCCCGCTGGTGGTGGACCCCAAAGGCGGCGTGAATTCTGAACATCCGGTCATGCATCTGCAGCGCTGGATGCGCGAGGGTATTGATGGCTGATTTGACAGGGCGTTGCGCCTGCGGGCAAGTGCGGTGGACCTCACCGGGGCCGGTGCTATGGGCCGGTCACTGCCATTGTGACAGCTGTCGCCGCGCCACGTCTTCACCCTTTACCAGCTTTTTCGGTGTGCCGCGTGCCACGTGTCAGATAATTGGCCGGCTTGCCGAACGCCGGTCATCAGGCGGGCAGGTGCGGCGGCAGCATTGCCCAGAGTGCGGCGCGCAGATTACTTATCAGTATGTTGGCTGGCCCGATGAGACCCACCTTTATGCCGCCACACTGGACGACCCCGCCGCGTTTCAACCGCAGGCGCACTATCACTTTGCCGAGGCCCTCCCATGGGTCCGCATCACCGATAGCCTGCCGCGATATGCGGCGTCTGCCGAGAACGCCGATCCGCTGCCCTAGACCGCGTCAGCGTGGCGCAGCTACGGCAGACACGTAAGCCACGAAAAGGAATGACATGAGCACATTTGACGAAGACCTGTTTCTCAAGGGGCTGGAACAGCGCAAGGCGACGTTGGGGGCGGAATATGTCGAAAAGAACCTTGCCGCCGCAGACGATTTCACCCGGCCTTTTCAAGAGGCGATGACCGCCTGGTGCTGGGGCTTTGGCTGGGGCGACGATGTGATCGACGCCAAGACCCGCAGCATGATGAACCTGTCGATGATCGGCGCGCTGGGCAAGATGCACGAATGGGAAATCCATTGCCGGGGGGCGATCAACAACGGTGTGTCGCGCGAAGAAATCCGCGCGATCATTCACGTCGTTGGCATCTACTGCGGCGTGCCGCAGGCGCTGGAGTGCTTTCGCGTGGCCCGCAAGGTGCTGGACGAAGACTAACCGCGCTCGTGCCGCCGTGGTGCGGTGGGATAGACGCCCATCAGTTTGATGTGGTCGGTGAAATAGTCGAGTTCTTCCAGCGCCAGTGCGACATTGCGGTCATCGGGGTGACCCTCGATTTCCGCGTAGAATTGCGTGGCGTTGAAGTTGCCGCCGACCATATAGCTTTCGAGCTTGGTCATGTTCACGCCATTGGTCGCAAAGCCACCCATCGCCTTATAGAGCGCGGCGGGGATGTTGCGGACACGGAAGACAAAGCTGGTCATCATCCCGTGTTTGCCGCGTTTCTTGTAATCGGGCTCGCGGCTCATCACCAGAAAGCGGGTGGTGTTGCGGTCGTGATCCTCGATATGGCGGGCCACGATGTTTAGCCCGTAGATATCGGCGGCCAGTTCGGAGGCGAGCGCGCCGATGGTCACGTCATCGCCTTCGGACACATCGCGCGCGGCCTTGGCATTGTCGGAACTGGTCTGCCCGGTGATCCCGTGTTCGCGCAGGAACCCCGCGCATTGCGGAAGAATCACCACATGCCCCAAGGCGCGGTCGATTTGCGCCAATTGTGCGCCGGGACGCGCCAGAAGGTTGATATGCACACGCACGAAAGCCTCGTCCACGATGTGCAGCCCGCTGTCAGGCAGCAGTGAATGCACGTCCGCAACGCGGCCATATGTCGAATTTTCAACGGCTATCATGCCCAGGTCTGCATCGCCTTTGCGCACAGCTTCGATTGCCGCTTCAAACGTTGGACAGGGCAACGGGTCATGGTTAGGGCGTGCTTCGACACAGGCCTGATGGCCGTATGCGCCCAACTCTCCCTGAAAGGCAATTCGAGCAGTCATGGCAGCGCTGCCTCCGTTAACTGATTGGACACACAAAAAGGACGAATTCGTCGCGGCACTATAGCTTGCACTTGGGACAGGGAAACGGATACATAGCGCCAAACAAGACGAACGGAATGGATCGCGACATGTTCGACACAATGACGATGACCAAGGCACTGGGTGGCTTTTGTGGCGCGCTTTTGGTGTTTCTGCTGGGTGGCTGGGCTGCCGAGATCATCTATCACGGTGGTGGAGGGCATCATGGTGAGGACCACGCACAGGGTTACCTGATCGAGGTGGCCGGTGCGGATGAGACCGAAGAAGTGGTCGAAGAGATTGATTTTGCCGAAGTCATGGCCTCTGCCTCTGCCGAGGATGGCGAAGGGTTGTGGCGCAACTGTCAGTCCTGCCATGCGCTGGAACCCGGCAAGCACGGCACAGGCCCCGCCCTTTACGGTGTGGTTGACCGCCAAGTCGCGTTCTATGACGACTTCAACTATTCCGGCGCACTTGTCGCCGTGGCCGAAACCTGGACGGCCGAGAACCTGAACGCGTTCCTTGAAAACCCCAAGGGTTACGCACCTGGCACCGCAATGGGCTACAACGGGATGCGCAAGATCGAAGATCGCGCTGACCTGATCGCCTATCTGGACAGCCTGGACGACTAAATCGCCAGACGATCAAACGAATTGAGCCGCCCGATGGGCGGCTTTTTTCGTGATTGAGGGGGCAACGCACGGTTGGTTCACGGGCTGTTCACACATTCTCAACTTGAATGTTTGCCAAACCCGGCTTTAGCTACACATGTGGTAGAACGCCACAAACGACGAATGGAGAACAAGATGCCAGATCGCCCCCGCCGCGTGTCAAAAGCCAAAGCTGCCCAGCCTTCGGTACCTTTGAAACTGATAACGACGGGGACCGCAATCTTGATTGGCGCGGCCATCTGGGCCGGGCAAGCCTTTGCCGACAGCCACGAGACAGTGATCGAAAGCCACGGCTATTCCAACTTTGGCGAATTGAAGTACGGGCCTGATGCGGTATTGGACTATGTGAACCCGGATGCCCCTAAGGGCGGCGAGTTCAGCCAGTGGGGTTTTGGCACCTTTGACAGCTTCAATCTGTCGACCCGCAAGGGGACGCCTGCCGCGCTCAGCACGATCGGTTATGAAAGCATTCTGACGTCGACGCTGGATGACCCTTATGGCGCGTACTGCTACCTTTGCGAGACATTGGAATACCCCGAAAGCCGGGACTGGGTGATTTTCAATCTGCGCGACGATGTGAAGTTCTGGGACGGCACAACGATGGATGCCGAAGACATCAAGTTCACCTTTGAGCTTTATCTTGAGCAGGGCATTACTGAATATCGCAATGTTTATTCGCAATTCATTGATAGTGTTGAGGTCTTGGACAGCCACCGTATCAAGTTCACTTTCACCGAAAGCGCGCCGCGCCGGGACGTGGTGTCGTGGGTTGGCGGGACATCAGCATTCTCCAAGGATTGGTTTGAAAGCACTGAAACCCGTCTGGATGAAGCGTCAGACGCGCCGTTTATGGCAACGGGTCCCTATCGCCTGGACAGCGTCGATATCGGAAGACAGATCGTTTATCGGTATGACCCCGAATGGTGGGGTGCAGAACTGCCGATCAATCAGGGCCGCAACAATTTCGAGACGATCCGCGTTGAATATTTTGCAGATAGCTCTGCCGCGTTTGAAGGGTTCAAGGCCGGGGCCTACACTTTCCGTACAGAGAACAGTTCAAAGCAGTGGGCAACCGGATACGATTTTCCCGCCATTGATGATGGTTGGGTGAAAGTTGAGGAACTGCCAGACGGGTCCATCGGGTCGGGTCAGGGTTTTGTGTTTAACCTAAATCGCGAGACCTGGCAGGACCCGCGTGTGCGTGACGCCATTGCACTGATGGTGAACTTTGAATGGATGAACGACAGTTTGTTCTATGGGCTATATGCGCGGCCCGAGTCGTTTTGGGACAACTCTGACTTGAAGGCGACCGGTGCCCCGAGTGAGGGTGAGGTTGCGATCTTGCAACCGCTGGTCGACGAGGGGCTTTTGGATGCTTCGATCCTGACAGACGAGGCGCGGATACCGCCGGTTTCCAGCACAACTGACCGCCCACTTGACCGCCGCAATCTGCGCGCCGCCAGCGCCCTTCTCGACGAAGCTGGTTGGGTGATCGGGGATGACGGGATGCGGGTGAAGGATGGCAAGCGTCTGACGCTGTCATTCCTTGAGCGTTCGCCGCAGTTTGACCGGGTCATCAACCCGATCGTTGAAAATCTGCAACGACTTGGGGTCGATGCAAAGCTGGATCGTGTTGACCCGTCGCAATGGATTGAACGGCGTCGCTCCGGCGATTTCGATATCGTCAATGCCTCGCTTGGGCAGGGGTACGAGCCGGGCCAGCAATTGGCGCAATTCTTCGGAAGCGCCGCCGCTGATGACAGTTCGCGCAACCCTATGCGGCTGAAATTGGAGGCGTCGGATCGGTTGATCGACGTGATTGTGGATGCTGAGTCCCTTGACGAGCTGACAACCGCGACCCGTGCGTTGGACCGGGTTCTGCGGGCAGAAGGTTTTTGGATCCCACAGTGGCAGAACGACAAGCACTTTATCGCCTATTACGATGTGTTCCGGTATAAGGAACCTGTCCCGGCGCTTGGCCTGTCGCCACTTGACAACTGGTGGTACGATTCAGAAGCGGCGGCCGAACTGGAAGCCGCAGGCGCGTTCCAGTAACCACCGATGGGCGCCTATATCCTACGCAGGTTGCTGCTGGTGATCCCGACTCTATTGGGGATCATGATCATCAACTTTGGCCTGATCCAGTTTGTGCCGGGTGGCCCAATTGAACAAATCATCGCGGAGATGGAAGGCGGCGGAAACGTCTTCGAAAGCATCTCGGGCGGCGGCAGCGAATTGGTGGAAAGCGGTGACGGTGATTTCATCGGGGGCCGAGGGCTGCCGCAGGACTTCATCGAAGAATTGGAGCGCGAATTCGGGTTCGACAAGCCGCCTTTGGAACGGTTCCTGAACATGATGTGGAACTACATGCGGTTTGATTTCGGCGAGAGCTATTTCAGGTCGGTGAGCGTGGTTGATCTGGTGCTTGAAAAGATGCCGGTCAGCATCACCTTGGGGCTTTGGTCGACCCTGATCGCCTATCTTGTCTCGATCCCGTTGGGGATCAAGAAGGCCATTCGCGACGGGTCAAAGTTTGACACCTGGACCAGTGGCGCGATCATAATTGGCTACGCGATCCCGGGTTTTTTGTTCGCGCTGCTGCTGATTGTGTTCTTTGCAGGCGGGTCTTACTGGCGCATCTTCCCGCTGCGTGGGCTGACAAGCGACAATTGGGAACAGCTGTCGTTGATCGGCAAAGTGCTGGATTACTTTTGGCATATCACGCTGCCGGTGCTCGCCTCGACCATCAGCGCCTTTGCGACGCTGACGCTGCTGACCAAGAACAGCTTTCTGGACGAGATCAAAAAGCAATATGTAGTCACCGCCAAGGCCAAGGGCCTGACCGAAAGCCGCGTGTTGTATGGCCATGTCTTTCGCAACGCGATGCTGATCGTGATCTCGGGCTTTCCGGCGCTTTTTATTGGTGTGTTCTTTGGTGGGTCGCTGATTATCGAGACGTTTTTCAGCCTTGATGGGCTTGGGCGGTTGGGTTTCGAGGCCGCAGTCGCACGGGACTATCCAGTGGTCTTTGGCACGCTCTTTGCCTTTTCACTCATCGGGCTCGTGGTCGGCATTTTGACGGACCTGACTTATGTCTTCATTGATCCGCGGATCGACTTTGAGGGGCGCGGATGATGGCCCAGACATTTCTCCCCACCCAGCGCCCCAAACGCATGTGGCTGTCGCCACTGAACCAGCGCCGTCTACGGAACTTCAACCGTAACCGCCGGGCCGTTTGGTCGCTGTGGATTTTTCTGGTGCTTTTTGTGTTCTCGCTGTTTGCAGAGTTCATCGCCAACAACAAACCGATTCTTGTCAGCTATCGCGGCGAGTTGCGGATGCCGATTTTCCAGTTCTATTCCGAGCGTGACTTTGGCGGGGATTTCCCGACTGAAGCGGGTTATAACGACATCGAGGTCAAATGCCTGATCGCGACGGGCGGTCTGGAAGAGTGCCTGTTTGAGCCGGAATCACTGGTCGAGGCTGTCGAGCAAGGCGTAGATCTGGACATCGAAGGGTTCCAGAAGGGCTGGGCGATTTGGCCGATCATTCCCTACAGCTATGACACAATTGTCGATGTGCGCGGGGTCGCACCCGCACCCCCATCGGATACCAATTGGTTGGGCACCGATGACACCAAACGCGATGTCGCTGCTCGGATCATCTATGGCTTTCGATTGTCGATCTTCTATGCGTTGATCGTGACATCAGGCATTGCCGTTCTGGGCATCATGGCCGGGGCCGTGCAGGGCTATTTCGGGGGCTGGACTGATCTGCTGTTCCAGCGGTTCATCGAAGTTTGGTCAGGCATTCCGTCGCTGTACGTGATCATCATCATGACCGCGATTCTGGGCCGAAGTTTCTGGCTCCTTGTCATTCTATCCATCGTGTTTGGCTGGCCTGCGTTGGTCGGCTTGGTGCGGGCGGAATTCCTGCGTGCACGCAACTTTGAATACGTCCGCGCGGCCAAGGCGTTGGGCGTGGGCGATCGCACGATCATGTTCCGCCACATGCTGCCCAATGCGATGGTGGCAACTGTGACAATGCTGCCCTTTATGATCACCGGCGCAATTGGCGGGCTGGCGGGCTTGGATTTTCTGGGCTTTGGCCTGCCGTCCTCTGCCCCGTCGCTGGGCGAGTTGACGTTGCAGGCCAAGCAGAACCTGCAAGCGCCTTGGCTGGGTATCACGGCCTTCTTTACCTTTGCCATCATGCTGTCGCTTCTGGTCTTCGTCTTTGAAGGCGTGCGCGATGCATTTGACCCCAGAAAGACCTTTTCATGAGTGTTGTTCTGGACGTCAAAGGCCTGAATGTCGGTTTCCGGCAGGACGGGCAGGTCAGCCCCGCGGTGCGCGATGTCTCGTTCCAGATCGTCAAAGGCGAGACGGTGGCGCTGGTCGGTGAAAGCGGGTCGGGTAAGTCGGTGACGGCCCTGTCGACGGTGCAATTGCTGGGCGACAGCGCAGAGGTCAGCGGGTCGATCCGGTACGAAGGTGCCCAGATGGTGGATGCCGACGAAAATGAGCTGCGCCGCGTGCGGGGCAATGACATCAGTTTTATCTTCCAAGAGCCAATGACATCGCTGAACCCGCTGCACACGATCGAGCGGCAGTTGTCGGAATCCATCGAACTGCATCAGGGGCTGCGCGGGGCCAAGGTCACCAATCGGATCATTCAATTGCTGAACCAGGTGGGCATCCGCGACGCCGAAAGCCGCCTGTCGGCCTATCCGCATCAGTTGTCGGGGGGGCAGCGTCAGCGGGTGATGATCGCAATGGCGTTGGCGAATGGGCCGGATTTGCTGATTGCCGATGAACCCACAACGGCGCTGGATGTGACCATTCAGGCGCAAATTCTGGACCTGCTCGAAGACCTCAAACGCAAAGAGGGGCTGTCGATGTTGTTCATCACGCATGATCTGACGATCGTGCGCAAAATCGCGGACAGGGTCTGTGTGATGAAGGACGGCGAGATCGTCGAAACCGGCCCCACAGCCGAGATTTTTGACAACCCGCAGCATCCCTATACGCAGATGTTGCTAGCCGCGGAAAGTGCAGGCGTTCCCGACCCGGTGCCCGCAGAAGCGGCCACGGTGGCCGAAACCGATGCGTTAAAAATCTGGTTTCCGATCCAGCGCGGGTTGCTCAAGCGTACGGTGGGGCATGTCAAAGCGGTCAACAGCGCAACGCTGACGGTCCGCGCGGGCGAAACGGTTGGGATCGTGGGGGAAAGCGGGTCGGGCAAGACCACGCTGGCGCTGGCGATGATGCGCTTGATCCAGTCCGAAGGGCGGATCAGTTTCGAAGGCACGGACATTCACCACCTGAACCAACGGCAGATGCGTCCATTGCGGTCAGAGATGCAGATCGTGTTTCAAGACCCCTACGGTAGTTTGAGCCCGCGGATGACGATTGAACAGATCATCGCAGAGGGCCTGACCATCCACGATGTAGATCCCACCCGCGACCCGCGCGAGATGGTGGCCGAGATCATGACCGAAGTGGGCCTTGATCCTGATATGATGCACCGCTACCCGCACGAGTTTTCCGGCGGGCAACGGCAGCGGATTGCCATCGCGCGCGCGATGATCCTGCGGCCAAAACTGGTGGTACTGGATGAACCCACCAGCGCATTGGACATGACGGTGCAGGTGCAGATTGTGGAACTGTTGCGCGACCTGCAAAAGAAGTTCGGGCTGGCCTATCTGTTCATCAGCCACGACCTGAAGGTCGTGCGGGCGCTGTCGCACAAGGTGATGGTGATGAAACAGGGCGATGTGGTCGAGGCGGGCAATGCGGCAGACATCTTTGACGCGCCGCAGACCGACTATACACGTACGTTGATGGCCGCCGCGTTCGAGGGGCGGGCGGTTTGACCGCTATTCCGAACCCAGCATGAAGCAGGTTGTACCGCGCGCCTGAAGCCTGCGGCAGGCCAGATCAGCGCCTTCGCGGGTCAGCCCCATAAAGTTGGCATCAAACCCGCCAGAGCGCTGCACCACGCGGCGTAACGCACCATCAAGCGATGACATCTCGTTCAAGGCGACCTTGAGCAACACACGCTCTGCTTCATAGCGGGAGCCATAGCGCCCGACGTTCACGCCCCAGTGTCGCCCACCAGAGGTGGAGATACGGGTAACAATCTCGGGCTGCGGGGCGGGACTGGGCAGGATGGCGGCGGGACGTGCTGCAGGGGCTGCGGCCAGCGTCACTTCTTCCGTGGGGCGGGCCTGCGGTGCCGCAACGGCAGAGGTTGTCACGGCCGAGGTTTGCACAGCTTCTTCCAGCACAGATGTGATAGCGTCGGCATCAATCGCCTCTGCCACCGCTGAATCGATCATGTCTTCAACGGTCGCGGTCAGCACTGGATCAGCTTCTCTGACCGGGCGGCTGACCGGGCGCAGACTGGTGCGTATGACGCCGGTCACACGGATCGTCTTGCCCGCGCCGCCGTTGGTGGCGGCGGTGCTATTGCCTGCCACAAGTTCCTGAGACGGTTCGGGTGCTGCAGGCACATCGGGGCGACGCAGGGTCGCGGAATTGGGCGCGCGGGCAAAGCCGAGGTCCATCAGTTCGGTGATCTTGGCATTGCGCGTTGCGGTCGAGCGGCCCCCAAAGACCGTAGCAATCACGCGCTGCTGGCCGCGCTGGGCCGAGGCCACAAGGTTGAACCCGGCAGCGCGCGTGTAGCCGGTTTTGATCCCGTCAGCACCTTCATAGGCGTTCAGCCAGCGGGTGTTGGTATGCGACACGCGCTTGATGCCCGCGTCCGCTGTGCGGCGCGAGAAAAGGTTATAGTACTGCGGGAAATCATAAATCACGTGCCGCCCGAGGATCGACATATCGCGCGCAGTTGACAGGTGCCCGTTTTGCGTCAGCCCGTGGGCGTTGTGGAACGTGGTGTTGGTCATACCCATCGCCCGCGCGGTGCGGTTCATCCGCGTGGCAAATGCGCTTTCAGAACCCGAGATTGCAACACCAATGGCGGTGGCCGCGTCATTGGCGGATTTGACGGCAGCCGCGCGCAAAAGATAGCGCAGCTTGATTTTCTGGCCCGCACGCAGGCCCAGTTTTGAAGGCGGTTCAGAGGCCGCCAGTCGAGAGATCGTCACCTCTGTGTCCAACCCGATCTCGCCGCGCTGAATAGCTTGGAAGGCCACATAAAGCGTCATCATCTTGGTCAGCGATGCTGGATGCAGCCGGGTGTCTGCATTGCGCGAATGCAGCACCTCGCCGGTGCGGGCATCCATCACCATCGCGGCATAGGGTGCCGCGACCGTGCGCAATGGAGCCATTGCAAACGCCAAAACGAAAACGAAAAGAAATAGCCCACGAAGGGCCTGGAATCCCGGACGACTTGCCACGTCGTTTGCCTCTTACACTGCCTCGATGGCCCCGAATTTTTTCGGTGGCCTTTATTGATTGCGAGCACGCTAGCACAGGCGTGGTGCGCGCGAAAACACCTTATTTTCAAAGCTCTGAGGTGTGTTTTTCCTGCACATCTACTGGATGTAGGGGGTAAGCTGGGCGATCCACGCTAGATAAAGCGTTCCCAAGGGTGGTTGTTGCGACAACCGGCGGGCAAATTTTTTGCGATCCTCCGCTGCGATAGCGGGTGTACCCGGTCAAGACAGGGGGTTTTCACGGGGCCCCGCTGCTCTATATAAGCAGTTCAATCGTAAATTGGATCAGGACCCGATCGGCGCATGCATGCTGATGTGAAAATGATGGCAGCGGACAAGGACGACGATGATGGTGATATCGCCGTCGTTCTGGAAACCAAGCCAAAGACAAAGCGCCCGCCGCTTTACAAGGTGCTGATCCTGAACGACGATTTCACGCCGATGGAATTTGTCGTCATGGTGCTGGAGCGGTTCTTTGGCATGACCCATGCACAGGCCTTTGACCTGATGCTCACCGTACACAAGAAAGGTGTCGCGGTGGTCGGGGTTTACAGCCACGAGATTGCGGAAACCAAAGTGGCGCAGGTGATGGATTTCGCTCAGCGACACCAGCACCCGCTGCAATGCACGATGGAGAAGGAATAGCGCCGCGTCGCGCTATTCGCCGCTGATGGCTTCTGTTTCACGCCTGCGCACTGCCATTGACGATGGCCTGCTTGTCCTGCCCGATGGGCCGGTCACGGTGATGCGTCCGCCGGTCGAGTATGATCTGGCCGCGTTGAAGGCCCATGACGTCCGCTTAATGCACAGCCGATACACAGCCCATGCCGCCGCGACGCAGGCGGGCTATGACGTTGGCACAGCAATTGCCCCATGCAGCACGGCGATTGTGGTGGTGCCACGGGCCAAGGCGCTGGCGCGCGCGATGGTGGCCGAGGCCGCGGACAAGGCTGATCTGGTGGTGATCGACGGGGTCAAGACCGATGGGGTCGACAGTCTGTGGACCGCCACGCGCAAAGTGCTTGGTCCGTTGCCCAGCGTGACCAAGGATCACGGGCGCATCTTATGGTTTGAAAAGACAAAGGCCTTCGCTGATTGGGCCGCACCGCCACCTGCCAAGGGCGACCATGGTTTCTTTACCACTGCCGGGGTGTTTTCGGACGGTGGTGTCGACAAGGGATCGGCCCTGCTGGCTGCGGAATTGCCGGCCAAACTGCCCAGACGCATGGCGGATCTGGGCGCCGGTTGGGGATATCTGACGGATGCGGTTTTGCAGCGCGACGGCGTCAGCAGCATCGACCTGATCGAGGATGAGGCGCTGGCGCTGGACTGCGCCCGGATGAATGTCAGCGACCCACGCGCGCAGTTCCATTGGGCGGACGCAACGCGGTTTTTGCCGGACGCGCCCTTTGACGGGATCGTCATGAACCCGCCGTTTCACACTGGCCGCAAGGGCGACACGGGCCTGGGGCAGGCCTTTATTGCGCAGGCTGCCAAGATGCTGACGCCGCAGGGTAAGCTGTGGATGGTGGCGAACCGCCATCTGCCTTACGAGGCGACGCTGGACGCCGCGTTCCGACACGTCGCGGAATTGCCGGTTTCAGGCGGCTTCAAGATTTTCCACGCCACACGGCCCCGACGCTGATATAAGCCGCGCGGGAAAGACGAACGGGAGTACGTCGATGTCATTTTCGATTGCGGGCAAGACCGCCATTGTCACAGGGGCCGCCAACGGGGTGGGGCTGGCCATCGGGCGGCACTTTCTGGCCGGTGGAGCCAATGTCATGTTCGCTGACATGGACGAGGAAACCCTGCAACGTGAAATGGGGGACGCCGCATCGGACGAAGGGCAGGCGCGCATTTTTGCGGGCGATCTGCGCAAAAAGCTGACGATTGCCAATTTGCTGTCGGCCACCGTCGATGCCTTTGACCGGGTGGATATTCTGGTCAATGCTGCGCGTCAGGTGATGGAAACCGATGCGCTGAACCCCGATGACAGCAGCATGGAAGAGCTGTTGCAGCAAAACCTGATGGCAGCCCTGCGCCTAAGCCAGGCGACCGCGCGGCGGATGATCAAGCTTGCCAAGGACGACGAAGACGGCGGCCCTATTGGGTCGATCGTCAACATCAGCTCTATCTCGGCGCGCCGGGCGCATCCCAATCTACTGGCGTATTCGGTCAGCAATGCGGCATTGGACCAGATGACACGGTCGCTTGCCGTGGCCCTGGCCCCCAATCGGATCAGGGTCAATGCCGTTGCATTCGGGTCGGTGATGAGTGCCAGCCTAAAGGGGTCCCTGAAAGAAGACGACGAAATGCGCGACACAATTGTCGAAAACACGCCGCTGCACCGGATTGCGGGGCCTAGCGAAGTGTCGGACGCGGTGCAATATCTGGCCTCGGACGCGGCGGGCTTTGTCACAGGCCAGATCATTACCGTTGATGGTGGCCGGACGCTGATTGATCCCGCCGACGTATCAGCCCACTAGGCGCTTTCGGGATAAAGCGCGCGGCATTGCGCCACGCCATCGGCTGTGGCGACGGCCAGACGGTCGCGTTGTGAAATCAGCGAGGCCAGTTTCGCCCGTTCTGCTGCCAGATCGAGCGCCACGGGAACCTGCACCTTGGTCACGCGCACCTTTTCACAGCGGGTGACGACGCTTTCGCCGCTTTCGGTTTCACCTCGGCAAAAGCTGCGGACCTCACGCACCCGGTCTTCGGTGCGGAGGCCAAAGCCACGTTCAAGATTGGCACGTGTCTGAGTGATCAGGCTGGCGTTGATCCGCGCGTCGCGCGTGACCTTGCCAAGGCATTGTTCCTGCGGTGTGGCGCATGCCGAAAGGGCAAGAACCGGCAAAAGAAGGATTGATAGGCGCATTGCCATCTCCGCTGTTGATCTGGGACAAAGATTCTGGTCCGCTGGCCGCTAGGGTGCAGAACACGAGATGTTATGCAATAGCAGTAGGATATGACGGCGATGACAGGCGGAATGGAGCAGGAAAAGGCACAGGCGGCGGCGTGGTTTGAGACGCTGCGCGACGAAATTGTCGCAGCCTTTGAAGCTTTGGAGGACAGTCAGACCAGCGGGCCAACGGCCGGATTGGCAGCGGGGCGGTTTGAACAGACGGCCACGACGCGCACAGCCGATGACGGATCTGACGCAGGTGGCGGGCTGATGAGCGTGATGCGCGGCGGCCGGGTGTTTGAAAAGATCGGCGTAAATACCTCGACCGTCTACGGGCAATTGGGGGAAGCTGCGCAAAAGGCGATGGCCGCGCGCGGTGTGCCAGGCATGGCCGATGATCCGCGGTTCTGGGCGTCAGGTATTTCGCTGGTGGCGCATATGCAGAACCCGCATGCGCCTGCGGTGCATATGAATACCCGGATGTTCTGGACACCGCACGCCTGGTGGTTTGGTGGCGGGTCGGATTTGAACCCGTGCATCGAATATGCAGACGATACGGCCCATTTTCACGCGGCGCAGCAAACCCATCTGGACCCGCATGGGGTGGATTTCTATCCCAAGCTGAAGGCCTGGGCGGATGAGTATTTCTATATCCCGCATCGCAACCGGGCGCGTGGGGTGGGCGGTATCTTTATGGATGACCATTGTTCTGGGGACTGGGCCAAGGATTTTGCTCTGACGCAGGATATCGGGCGGGCGTTTTTGCCGGCTTATGTCCCGCTGGTTGAAAAGCGGCGGATGCAGGCGTGGGATGACGCGGACAAGGATACGCAGCTTGTGCATCGCGGGCTTTATGCCGAATACAACCTTGTCTACGACCGGGGCACCAAGTTTGGTCTGGCCACCGGCCATGACGCCAACGCGGTGTTGATGAGCTTGCCACCCCTGGCCAAGTGGGTCTGAAACAGCGGAGCGCGCCCTTTGGGGCGCGCACGACATTCTGGTGCCTGTGGTGCGGGTCCGCCTTTTTGACCGGATGTGGCGCGGGTGCCTTGCGCCTCCGGCGGGCATATTTTTATTCAAAAGAAAGACGTGGGGTCAGAGCCCTAGTCAGGAGTGACAAAAAGGGCGCCGCCTGCGCGGGTTTGGCGGTTGGGGGTGACGGGTGGTGTTGTGTCTGCGCCGTAGGCATAAGCCTCTAGCCCGGCGCGGACCAGATCGTCGGGCAGGCCGGTGCGACTGGCGAGAAGTGTGACGGTTTGGTCTGGTGCTACGGTCAGCAAGGTGCGGGCCAGCCGCAGTTGCACCAGTGCAATGCGGTCGTCGGATGCGAGGGCTGCCCGTTCCGCAGCGGTGGCAGGGACCAGCACCAAGGCCGCGCAAAGCATGGCGGCGGTTCCGGTGACAGTGACCCAGACAATTCTGATCAGGTGCCGCATGGGCGTTTCCGTGGCAATTCAGCTGTTGCGCACAGTCTCAACCATCAATGCGACATTTTTGGGGTCGGCATCGGGCGTGATGCCGTGGCCGAGGTTGAAGATATGGGGGCCTTTGCGGAAGGCATCAACGATGCGGCGGGTTTCATCAACCAGCGTCTGACCGCCGGTAACCATATGCGAAGAGGCCAGATTGCCCTGCACACAGCCCTGGGTCTGGACGTTTGCGGCGGCCCAGTCGGCCGTCACACCATCGTCAAGGGCTACGCAGTCGGCCCCGGTGGCGGCATGGGTGCCAACGTATTTGTCGCCCGCGCCACGCGGGAAGGCAATGACCGGGATGCCGGGGTGTCGCGCCTTGAGCGCCAGCACGATCCTGGCGGTGGGGCGCAGGGCAAAGTCGACAAAGTCTTGCCCCTGCAGAGATCCGGCCCAGCTATCGAAAATCTTGACCACCTCGGCACCGGCGTCGATCTGGCGCGACAGGTAGTCAATCGTGGCGTCGGTGATGATGTCGATCAGCCCTTCGAAGACCGCGCGATTATCTGCCTTGAGCGCGTGGGCGGGGCCCTGGTCGGGTGTTCCGCGACCGGCGATCATATAGGTGGCCACGGTCCAGGGGGCACCGGCGAAGCCGATCAATGTGGTGTCCTTGGGCAGTTCGGCCGCCAGAATCTTGACCGTCTCATAGACCGGGCCAAGGGTGTCGTGGATGTCCGATTTCGGCTTGAGCGCGTCCAGCTCGGCCTGCGTGGTAATCGTCGAAAGCCGCGGACCTTCGCCGGTCACAAACCACAAATCAGCCCCCAGCGCCTGCGGCAGCAGCAGAATGTCGGCAAACAGGATCGCCGCGTCAAAGCCATAGCGGCGGATCGGTTGCAGGGTCACTTCTGCTGCGAGTTCGGGGTTGTAGCACAGTGACAGAAAGTCACCCGCCTGTGCGCGGGTGGCACGGTATTCCGGCAGGTAGCGCCCCGCCTGACGCATCATCCAGATCGGGGGGGTGGGCAGGGTTTCGCCCGCCAGTGCGCGCAGGATTGTCTTTGTCATCGTGCTTCCTTTATCTTGTTCCTGTGGTCGCAACGGAATGGCCCGTTGTCAACCCAAGTTGACATGTCTAAGACTTGTCCCATGACACTTGATTTGCCGACCCCCGCCGCCGTTTTTCGTATTGGAACCAGAGGGTCGCCGCTTGCGCTGGCGCAGGCGCATGAGACGCGCGCGCGGCTGGCAGAGGCTTTTGCGCTGCCGCATGAAGCTTTTGACATCGTGGTGATCAAGGTCAAGGGCGATCAGATTCTGGACAAGGCTTTGCGCGAAATTGACGGCAAAGGGCTGTTCACCCGCGAGATCGAAGAGGCGTTGTTGGCAGGTCAGATCGACATTGCGGTGCATTCGACCAAGGACATGCCCGTCGCTCAACCCGCGGGTCTGGTGATGGAGACTTACTTGCCGCGCGAGGATGTGCGGGATGCCTTTGTGTCACTGAAGTACCAAGGCCTGAGCGAGATGCCGGAAGGCTCGGTTGTTGGAACGTCAAGCACGCGCAGACGGGCGCAGTTGGCGGCGAAGTTTCCGTATCTGAAAGTGGTCGAGTTTCGCGGCAATGTGCAGACGCGGCTGGGCAAGCTGGAAAACGGCGTGGCGGATGCAACGTTTCTGGCGACCGCAGGGCTGAAGCGGTTGGGCATGGATGATGTGCCCTATCATCCGATTGAGGTCACCGACATGCTGCCTGCGATTGCGCAAGGTGCCATTGGGATTGAGCGGCGCGGCGACGACATGCGCGCCGCCGAGATGCTCGAGGCGATCCACGACACCCCTACCGGACTGCGCTTGCGCGCAGAACGCACCCTGTTGGCGGGGCTGGACGGGTCTTGCGAGACGCCGATTGGCGGGCTGGCAGAACTAGGTGCTGATGGTTTGCGGCTGCGCGGTGAAATCCTGCGCCACGATGGATCGGAGGTGTTGACCGGTGATCTGCGCGGCGCGGTTGAAGACGGCGCAGAAATGGGGCACGCTATGGCCGCTGATTTGCTGGGGCGTGCGGGGCCGGGGTTCTTTTAGGACACCGGCGGAAAGACCTTGCCGGGGTTCAAGAGATTGTCCGGATCAAGGGCCAGTTTGATTGCACGCATCGCGGCGATGGCGGTGGGGTCCTTGCGCCGCGCCATGGAACCCAGTTTGGATTTGCCCACGCCATGTTCAGCGCTGAAGGAACCGCGCAGGTCCACGACCACGTCTTCGATCATTTCGCGGATGGCGTCTTGCAGCGCGGGATCGTCGCGGCTGGGGTAGGCCGTGTAATGGATATTGCCGTCACCCAGATGAGCCACGAAAAGATCAGTCGCGCCGGGGTCAAGGGCGGCCAGACGTTTTGCGGCCTGGGTCAGGAAAGCAGCCACATCCGTCAGGGCGACGGCCACGTCTGTGTCGACATAGGGGCGTTTGTGAAAGGCGATCTCTGCCGCGGATTCGCGCCGCGCCCACATCTCTGCCCTTTGGGTGTCGTTTTGGGCGACGACGGCGTCGAGCAGCGCGCCGTCTTCCATCATCGCGCCCAAGATCATCGTCAGCCGCTCTTGCACAGGGATGGCACCGTTCACGTCTGGGGTCGCGTCACGCGGCGCTATGGCCCCCACTTCGAGAAGGATGTTGACGTCATGGCTGTCGTCAAACGGGGCGCGGGCACCGGGGATCACGGCCAGGTGTCCCTCGATAAAGCTGCGCGGCATCAGCTCGAACGCTTCGACCGCGCCGGAGGTTTCCGGTTGCACGCGGTTCAACAGGTCAAGCGCGTCAGATAGTGACGGCACTGCGACCATGGCCGTGGCATAGGCCAGCGGCTTGGGGTGCAGTTTCATGACCGCGCGGGTGATGATGCCCAGCGTCCCCTCTGATCCGATCATCAGGTGCTTGAGGCTGAGGCCAGAGTTGTCCTTGTGCAGGCGGCCCATCATGTCGATGACTTCGCCCGTGGCAGTGACCACTTCAAGACCAAGGCAAAGGTCACGGGTGTTGCCATAGCGCAGCACGTTGGACCCGCCGGCATTGGTGGCCAGAACGCCACCGATCATGGCAGAGCCACGCGCGCCAAAGGTCAGCGGAAAGATCAGATCATGGGCGTCCGCGGCATCATGCAGCGCGGACAGGATGACGCCTGCGCCGACTGTGGCGGTGCGGCCTGCGGCGTCGATGGTTTCGATCCGGTTCAAGCGGTCCAGAGACAGCATCAGCATGTTCTGCCCCGAGGTGCCACCGGTCAGACCGGTATTGCCCGAAACAGGCACGACCGGACAGCCGTGCGCGCTGGCGATTTTCATGACGCCCGCGACTTGGGCCGTATCCGCAGGGCGCAGGACGGCCACAGGGTCGGCGGTATACCCGCCGGTCCAATCCGTCAGCCATTTGGCGCGGTCATTGTCCATTAGCACATTGTCATGTCCCAACAGGGCGCGCAGGTCATCAAGCATCACATTCTCTGTCATGGCGACAGAGTAATCATGTGGCTTGGCAAAGGTGAAGGGTGGTGGTGGCGTGGGGGAGATTTGAACTCCCGACCTAACGATTATGAGTCGTTCGCTCTAACCAACTGAGCTACCGCGCCGAACCACTTGGGGGGGATTAAGCCCACCTGCGGGGTCTGTCAAACCGATTCTTAGTCATACCGCAACTCCGTCGCTTTGCCGCGGAAGATGTAATAAGCCAAGAAGGTATAGGCCGCGATTGTCGGCAGCACGACGCAGGTGCCAAGCAGGATGATCCACAGGCTTTCAGGTGCGCTGGCGCTGTCGTAGATCGTTAGCTTGTCGGGCACGACATAGGGGTAAAAGCTGTAGGCCATGCCGCCATAGGCCAACGACCACAAGGCCGATGCCGTCGCGAACGGCAGCCATGACATCCGGTCGCCCGCAAATGGCATCCGGCGCAGCATCGTCCACAAGCCAAGCACCAAAGCGCCCGACAGGATCGGCAGCGGTGCCAACCAAAGGATCTGCGGAAAGCTGAACCATTTGTCAAAGATGCGCGGCGAGACATAAGGCGTCGCCAGAGAGATGGCACCGATGCCCAGCACCAACCCCCAGATGCCGCCCTTGGCCCAGCTGATCGCCTTGCGCTGCAGATGCTCATCGGTCTTGTAGATCACCCAAGTGGCCCCGATGAAACTGTAGCCGACGGTCAGGAAGACGGCAGTGAGCAGCGCAAAGGCAAAGTGGCCCCAAGTGTAATCGAGGCCCATGACATACATGCCCAGCATGAACCCCTGCGCCAGCGCCGTCATCAACGAGCCTGAAAAGAAAACGTTGTTCCACAAGGGTTTGTAGGGGGCGGGGGCCTTGGCGCGGAACTCGAACGCCACACCGCGCATAATCAGCCCGATCAGCATCACCGCAACGGGCAGGTAGAGTGCCGTCAGGATTTCGCCATGTGCCGCCGGGAAGGCCACCAGAAGCAGCCCCACCGCCAGCACCAGCCAGGTTTCATTGGCATCCCAGAATGGCCCGATAGAGGCGATCATGCGGTCCTTCTCTGCGTCATCGGCAAAGGGGAACAGGATACCGACGCCAAGGTCATAGCCATCAAGGATCACGTAGATCAGGATGGACGCACCCATCAACCCAGCAAAGGTGAAGGGCAGCCATTGGGCGGGATCACCGAACATATCCATTGTCATTGTGCTTACTCCGCCGGGACGCTTTTTGCGACCGCTTCGGGCGCACGGCGCGGTTCCATGACAGGTTCACCCTTGGATGCCTTGCGCGCCAGATAGAAGATCACCGTGATATAGGCGCCTAACAGGATCGCATAGACCGCCAGATAAGCGATCAGCGTCGACAGCACCATCGGTGCGGGCACGTCGGCCACAGCCTCTTTCGTGGTCATGACACCTTGGACCAGCCACGGTTGGCGGCCGATTTCGGTTGTGTACCATCCGGCGAGCGTCGCCAGCCAGCCCGAGAACGTCATGCCGACAAGGCCGTAAAGCCAGAGCTTCGGCAGCCCCTCGACCCCGCGCCGCCCGTCGCCGTTGCGCTGTTTGCGCAGCATCATCACGACCGAGGCCCAAGAGATTAGCAGCATCAGCACGCCAGTGCCGACCATCACCCGGAACGACCAGAAGACGGGTGCCACACGCGGATGCAGCGGTGTGCCATCCTCGGCCACAAATTCGTTCAGGCCCTTCACTTCACCATCCCATTCATGGGTCAGGATCAGCGACGCAAGGCCGGGAATGCCCAGTTCAAAGTGGTTTTCGCGCGCTTCATCGTCGGGCCATGCGAAAAGCAGCAGTGGCGCACCACGTTCGGTTTCCCAGACGCCCTCCATCGCGGCGATTTTGGCGGGCTGATATTCCTTTGTGTTCAGCCCGTGCATATCACCCACAAAGATCTGCACCGGGATCAGCAGCGCAGCGGCCCAAAGCGCTGTCGTCAAGGCTGTGCGCACGCCACCTGTGCGCCCACCAATCAGCCAACGGAACGCGGACACACCGGCAATCAGGAAGCTGACGGTCAGGAAGCTGGCCAGCAACATGTGAAAGAACCGATATGGCATTGAGGGGTTGAAGATGATCGCCCACCAATCGGTCGCATGCGCCACACCGTCAATCATTTCAAAGCCTTGCGGCGTGTGCATCCAGGAATTCAGCACGATGATCCAGAAAGTGGACATCGTTGTACCAAAGGCGACAAGTGCCGTGGCCGTCGTATGCAGCCAACGCGGCACACGGGAAAAACCAAATAGCATGATGCCCAGAAACACCGCCTCTAGGAAGAAGGCGGTCATCACCTCGTAGGCCAGCAAGGGCCCCGCGATATTGCCCACGATTTCCATAAAACCGGGCCAGTTGGTGCCGAACTGGAACGACATGGTGATGCCGGACACCACGCCCATCGCAAAGGACAGCGCGAAGACTTTGACCCAAAAGCCATAAGCCTCCATCCAGCGCGCCTCTCCACTGCGGTTATAGCGCAGGCGGAAGTACAAAAGCACCCAGCCCAGGGCGATGGTGATCGTCGGGAAGAGGATGTGAAACGAAATATTGGCCGCGAATTGAATCCGCGAGAGAAGCAGAGTTTCCATCATGATCTTGTCCTTTGCCTTCCGGCGTTTGTTAGACCTGATTTAGACTGGCTCCAAGGAATTGACAGGCGGGTGCGACAGCTTATCGCGATCATGGTTTCCGTATCGAAAATGGCCCGCAGATTGGATTGCGGGCCATCTGGTTGTGTGTGAAAGCGCCTAGATTTCGTCGGGCAAAATCAGGTTGAGGCTAATCGCCAGAAGCGCCGTTGGTGCAACGGCCGAGGTGGCAAGTGTCTTGACCACGCCGGGCAGGTACTGGACCGCAGATGGCACAAGGTTCAGACCCAGACCCACCGCGAGCGAGATGGCGATGATGACCATGTTGCGGCGGTTCATCGTGACCTCTGTCAGCATGTTCATGCCAGCCGCGGCTACCATGCCGAACATCACAATCACGCCGCCACCCAGCACCGGCAGGGGCATTGACGCGATGACCGCACCGATCTTGGGCACCAGGCCGCAGATGATCATGATGAGACCGGCGATGGTCACGACATGGCGGCTCATCACGCCGGTCATGCCGACGATGCCGACATTCTGGCTGAACGAGGTGTTGGGCAGGCCGCCAAAGACGCCAGCGATCGCGGTCCCCAGGCCATCGGCATAGGTTGCTCCTGCGATTTCCTCCTTGGTTGCTTCGCGTCCCGCACCGGCCTTTGTCGTGCCAGAGGCATCACCGACGGTTTCAATGGCCGATACGATGCTGACCAGAATGACTGCGATCACGGCGCCAAGACTGAATTCAAACCCGTAGGGCAGGGGTTGGATGGCTGTGACCCAGCCTGCGCCAGCCACAGGCCCAAAGTTGACCATACCAAGCGCGAAAGCGAGCGCGTATCCCACCAAGAGACCCACAAGAATTGCGGCGTTGGACAGAGTGCCTTTGGTGAAGAATTTCACGATCAGCGCCACAATGATCACCGAAAGTGCGACCGACCAATGCTTGAGCGAGCCAAAGCTTTCAGCGGCCATCTGAAAATCGGCCGCGCCGCCTGCGGCATATTTGATGGCCACCGGGATCAGATAAAGACCAATGGCCAGGATCACCAAGCCGGTGACCAGCGGCGGAAAGAGCCAGCGCAGTGACCCGATGACGGTTCCCAGTGCAAAGTGTACCACGCCGCCGATGATGCAGGCGCTTAACGCCACGCCCAGCCCTTGGGTCGCGGCGATCCCGGCCAACACGCCGACAAAGGCAAAGGATGTGCCCTGCATGATCGGCAGACGCGCACCAATCGGTCCGATGCCGACAGTTTGAAAGAGTGTCGCGATGCCGGCAAACAGCATGGCCATCTGAATAAGGTAGATCTGTTCCGGCCCGCCAAAGGCCAACCCGGCCGCACCGGCCACGATAATCGACGGTGTGACGTTGGACGCAAACATCGCCAGAACATGTTGCAAACCAAGCGGCACCGCCTGCCCGATGGGTGGTGTCACGTTTGGATCTGAATAGGCCGATCCCGCCGTTTGAGTGGTGTTCATCTTGTGTCCCCTGTTCCCATTGCCACAACTTCTGGTGGCCTGCGGCGGATTGAAGCACCAAATGCGGCCATCACAAAGAGATTTCCGCATACGTTTGCAAGGGTTGACTTGCGATGTGGCATCAGTGCTTGTTCAAGCGGCAAAATGATGGGAAATGATGCCATGTCCGAAGGATTTCTGACGACACATGTGCTGGACACCGCGCGTGGTGTGCCTGCAGCGGGGATGGTGATCGTGCTGTTCCGGCGGGATGGGGACACCCGCACAGAGCTGGCGCGCAAGACCACCAATGACGACGGACGCACCGATGGCCCGATCCTGCCCGCCGCCGATTTTGCGGTCGGCACCTATGAACTGGAATTCCACGCAGGCGACTATCTGGACGCAAATGGTCTGACGGATGCCAGTCCGCGCTTTCTGGACGTCATCCCGATCCGGTTCGGGATCAACGACCCCGCTTCACATTATCACGTGCCGCTGCTGGTCTCGCCCTTCAGCTTTTCGACCTATCGCGGCAGCTAAGCCTGCGGCGCAAAGAATTGGTAGGTGGTGGCCTGCCGGTAGGGCGTTTCAGCCGTGACCTTGATCGACGGAAACGCGCGATTGTTGGGCGCATCGGGCCAGCCCTGCGCCTCGACCGCGAGGCCTTCGTAATGGGCGCCCCCGGGGCGGATCGCCTCGCGCCCGTCATAGACCTGAATGCCGGGCTGGTCAGTGGCGACGGTCATGCCAACGCCTGATGTGCCGGTCAGTGTAAGAACCTCGCGCAGCGGCTGCGGACCGTCGGACAGACAGAAGTTATTGTCGAGCCACGGCGCGTTGGGCGCAATCGCGCGGGGTGTGCGAAAGTCCATGTCGGTGCCGGTTACATCCGCAATCTCGCCGCTTGGGCAAAGGTCTGCGTTGCCTGGCAAATAGCGGTCTGCCGCGACTTGCAAGACGTGGCCGTCCCAGCGCGGGGTGCCGTCGAAATTCCAGTAGGAATGATTGGCAAAGTTCATCAGCGTATCGGCATCGGTGGTGCCGGTGACATCCAGATGCAACGTCTTGCCGCTGACGCGAAAGGTTGCGGTGATGGTTCTGTTGCCGGGCAACCCGGAGTCACCATCCGCAAGATCACAGGTCAGCACCACGTGGCTGGCGCTGTGATCGGCCAACTGCCACAGGCGGCGGTGGGTGGCTTGCGCGCCGGAATGAAGGTGAATGCGGCCGTCCTGATTGCGTTCCAATTCATACATCATGCCGTCGATCTTCACACGCGCCGTGCTGATCCGATTGGCAATCGGGCCAATCAGGCTGCCGTGGTGTCGCATGTCACCTTCGTAATCCGACAGCCTGTCAGAGCCGAGCGTCAGCGACCGGTCAATCCCCGCCAGCCGGACATCCTGCACCGTGGCGCCCCAGGTCAAAACAGTGACGGCAAGATCGCCGTCTTGCAGGGTCAGGGCGTGGACATCCTGCCCTGTCGCCGTGGTGCCAAAGTGCTTCATTTCGGTTCCCAATGGACGCCGGCTGCAGGGATGACGGTGTCATTCCATGTCTGTGGCTGCGGCGCGTAGTTAAAGACAAAGCGGTGGGTGGCGGTGTCACGGATGCGCAGGCCTTCGGGCAGGGCAAAGGTCGTCAGATCCGCGGCGTCACAAAGCCCGCCAATGATGCTGTCCCATGTCGCATCATCCGGCCACCCGGCGAGATAGCGCAGAGTGTCGCCGCCCATGATCGCGGGCAGGCCCGCCACCGTGGACATATGCACCGGCGCGCGCCCCTCAAGGTGTTCGAACCAGTGCAGAAAGCGCCCGCCGCCTTGCAGGTCAATGGCGTCTGTGGGCGGGATGCTTTCGCTCATCACAACGCTGACGTCTGTGTCAGGCAGGTCAGGGCCAAGAGGGGTCGGGATCGACAACTCGTCGGTCTTGGTATCCGTGCGCGGGCCGATCAAGGCAATGCCGTCATAAGCGCCAAGGGCAGCGCGCAGCGGATCAGACAGGCGCATCAACCCCGGTGCCAGCACCAGTTTGTAATCTGACAGATCAGCCGCATCGGGCGGCAGGATGTCAATCGACACGCCCGCACGGCGCAGCGCGCGGTAGGCCGAAAACGCCAGCCGGAACATATCGAAATCCGCGCCTTGCGGCTGCGCGTCCCAGGCCCATGCGCTTTCATAGTCAAAGATCAGCGCGACGGGCGCTGGTGCCTCATCAATCTGGGGCAAGCCCCTGATTTCTTCGGCCACCTGCGCAGCTTCGGCCAGTGCGGGGGCAGGCTCTGAATCCGGGCGCAAGAGGCCTGCGTGCATCTGTTCCTGCGCAAAGGGTGCTTGCCGCCAGCGGAAATAACAGACCGCCTCTGCCCCATGGGCAAAGGCCTCCCACGCCCAAAGCCGGGCCATGCCGGGCAGTGGTGCAGGGTTATAGGGCGCCCAGTTCACGGGGCCGGGTTGCTGTTCCATGACCCACCAGCGGCCGCGCCCCACGGCGCGGTAAAGGTCGTGGTGAAAGGCCTGATTGTCGGGGTGGCCCTGCCGCAGATAGAACTGCTTTTCTGCGGGCGTCCCCTCGATCCGATCCGACAGGAACCCAATGGGGTAGCTGTCCCAGGACGCGATATCGAGGTCTGCACCGACTTTGAAATGGTCAAACGTCAGCGTGCGCCCCATGTAGTTGTGGATCAGCGGCGCGGATGAATGTTTGCGGATCGCATCCGCCTGCGCACGGTTGAAGGCCACCACCTGATCAGAGCTATAGCGCCGGAAGGCCAGCACATGCGGGTGGTTGGGTTCCGTCACGGTTTGATTGGGCAGTTCGATCTGGTCAAAGCTGTCATAATCCATTGACCAGAACACATTTCCCCACGCCCGGTTCAGGGCATCGGTGGATTGATACCTCTGCGCCAGCCAGTCGCGGAACCCGTCGCGGGCGGCGTCCGAATAGCTGAGCGTGGTGTCGTGGCAATCGTATTCGTTGTCGATCTGCCAGGCGGCCACATGCGGGTTCTTGCCATAGCGTTCGGCCATCAACGTGGCGATGCGCACAGCCTCGGCCCGGTAGCCAAGGTGGCTGAAATCGTAATGACGGCGGCTGCCAAATTTGCGGACATGGCCGTCCTCGGCCACGGGCAACATGTCGGGCAGCTTGTCGAGCATCCAGCGCGGCGGCGTGGCGGTCGGCGTACCAAGCACGACCTTCAGGCCCGCCTTGCCCAGCGTTTCAATGGCGCGGTCCAGCCAGTCCCAGGTGAACACGCCCGGCTCTGCCTCCATTCGGGCCCATGCAAATTCACCGATACGCACCCATGTCAGGCCGGTGTCGGCCATCTGAGCGGCATCGCGCGCCCATTGCTCTTCCGGCCAGTGTTCTGGGTAATAGCAGACGCCAAGGGTGCGTTTCATGATCGTAACCTTGTTTCCGGCGGAAGGGCCGGATCTGGAGAGTGTCGTGGTCAGACGAGGCGGGGGTCCACTTTAAAGGATCACCCGATGCTCTGCCTGACCAGTGTATGTGGTGTCCACGGCATATGTCATGCCGTCGTGCGGCCCATCAAGGCCCACGGCCGCCGTGGTGCAGTAAAGCGTCGCAAGGTCATCACCGCCAAAGGCTGGGCAAGAGGATTGCGCGCCGGGGATCGGATAGCTTTCGACAAAAGCGCCATCGGGGTCATAGACCGCCACACGGGACGCACCCCACTGGGCCGAAAACAGGTTACCAGCCGCATCAAAAACCGCGCCATCGGGCCGCAGGTTTGTGCCGGTCAGATCAACGAAAACCTCTGCCGCCCCCTTGGGCCAACCGTCGGCATCAAGTGCCACGCGCATAATCTTTTGCGTGTCGGTATCCGCGTAGCAGGCCGTAGTGCCATCGGGGTGAAAGGAAATGGCATTGCTGACGGTGATGTCGCCAAACAGTTTGCGCAGCTCACCCTTGTAGAAGCGCCAGATTGACCCGGCACCGGGTTCGGCATTGATCCCCATGGTGCCAATCCAGAACCCGCCTTGCGGGTCTGCGCGGCCATCATTGGACCGGGTGACAGGGTTGTCCGCCTCAAGCGGGGTCAACTCTTCGGTTGCGCCCGTGGTCAGGTTGAAGGTGCTCAGCGACCGGGCCGAGGCGACCAGCAGCGTGTCGGTATCGACCCAGCCCGCGGCGGACACATAGGTGTCAAACTGCCAGTGTTGGCCCTTGGTGTGCAGCCGGTGGTTCAGAATGTCGAACCAGAACAACTGCTTGCGTTCTGGGTGCCACAACGGGCCTTCGCCCAGCTGGCATTTGGTGTCGTCAAAGATCATGCTGTTGCCTCGTCATAAGCGGCAACCATCGCGGATGCACGCTGGCCGACATCTGCGGCGCTGAGGCCCGGCTTGTAAAGGGCAGAGCCGATACCAAAGCCGTCGGCACCGGCGGCAAGCCATTCACCAAAGTTGTCAGCGCCGGCACCGCCCACGGCAAAGACCTGGGTGCCTGTTGGCAGCACTGCGCGGATCGCGGTGATCCCGGCGGGGCCGATCAGGCTGGCCGGAAAGATCTTCAGCCCATCGGCCCCGGCCTTGAGTGCGGCAAAGCACTCTGTCGGGGTCATCACACCCGGCCAGCTTTGCATGCCACCGGCCTTGGTGGCGGCAATCACGCGCTGGTCGCAGTTGGGCGACACGATCAGCTTGCCACCTGCCTGCGCGACACGGCCCACATCATCTGTCGACAGGACCGTGCCTGCACCGATCAGCGCCTTGTGACCAAAGACGTTGGCCATCTGCCGGATGCTGTCAAACGGGTCGGGCGAATTCAGCGGCACCTCGATCCGGGTGATGCCTGCGTTGATGCAGGCCTCGCAGATATCGACGGCCTCATCGGGGGTGACCCCGCGCAAAATGGCAATCAGGGGGCGTGACATCAGATGTCCTTCCATGCGCGATAGGCGGCGGTCAGTCCGGCAAGGGTGACGCGATCCGCGTTGACTTGGGTGGCGGCAACAGATTGCGCCATTAGCGCATCCACATAAAGCCGTGACAGCCCGCCTTCGCCGATCACGGCAACTTGCTGGCCCAGCCAATAGGGTTTCGCGGCGGCAAGCTCTGCGCCGATCAAAAGGCCAGACAGGCGCGCACGCGCGCTGGCATTGGTCAGGCCATTCAGCAACCCCTCTGCCCGGATCGCAAAAAGCGACGCGGCAAGGCGTTCGGGCCGTGACAGGCTGGCATTCAGCGCATCGGCAAAGCCATCGTCATCCCAGCCGTCATCAATCGAGTGACGCAACACGGTGTGGCCCGAAATCGCGGCAAACAGATCGCCTGTCATGGCCGTCTGAAAACTGACGACTTCGTTCGCCGAGACATGCACCCATTTGGTATGGGTGCCGGGCAGGCAGATCACGCCGTCCCAGTTGGGGTTCAGCGCCAGAAAACCTGCGATCTGGGTTTCCTCTCCGCGCATCACATCGGCAGGACTTTCTTGTTTGATGCCGGGAATGACGCGCACGTTCAGCGGGGATGCGGGCTTGGCCAGTGCGGGGCTAAGTGCCGGACATGGCACGCTGGCGTAAGGTGCCTCGACCCAGCCCTGACGGCTGCCGACCATGCCGCAGGCGACAACGGGCGTGTCATTGGTGACCTGCCAAGGGGCCACTACCGCCCGCAAGGCCGGCTCAAACCCATCGCGCGCCAGTTTGCCCATGCCATCGCAGGACTGCGCGGTTGCCAGAACATCGTGACCGCCTGACATCGCCCAGGCGCGCAGGTGCGTCGTACCCCAGTCCACGGCAATCCATGTCGGTTCGATTGCGTCGTTCATCCTGTCACCACCACACCTGCATCGACCACCAGCACCTGCGACGTCATCATCGCAGAGCTGTCAGATGCCAGGAACAGCGCAGTCCCCACAACATCTTCGGGCTTCAGATGCCGCTTAAGGCACTGCAGGTCAAGAAACGCAGCAAGCGTTTCCGGTGTTGCCCATTTTTCCATCTGTTTGTCGGTCAGGACCCAGCCCGGAGCGATCGCGTTCACCCGCAGCCCCTGTGGCCCCCATTCCCGTGCCAGCGCGCGGGTCATGCCGGTGATGCCTGCGTTGGAGGTCACATAGGGGGCCATCCCTTTGCCCCCCATCATGTAGCTGATGGACGAGAAATTGATGATCGACCCGCCGTCACCCATGAGCGCTGCGGCCTTTTGGCTGGCAAAGAAGTAGTGCTTGAGATTGACGTCGATCATCTGTGCCCACGCCACCTCTGTCACGGTCGCGGCGGGCATCCGCATGTCGTTGGCGGCATTGTTGATCGTGGCTTTGAACGGTCCGTGCGCGGCGGCGGCCTGATCCATCGCGTTGTGCAGGGCTTGCGTGTCGGTGACGTCACATTGGATGAACAGTGGCGTGTTGCCGGTGGCTTGCGCCATCATTGTCGCTGCATCACGACAGTCTGCGAGGTCCACAAAGGCCACGCGCGCGCCCTGTTCCAGAAAGGCTGTGGTCAGGGCCGCGCCAATGCCAGTGCCGCCGCCGGTGATGAAAACCGAGGCCCCGTCCAAATCATCATAGCGCGCAAATCCTGTCACAGCCGTTCCCCTTCGAGCACCCACATCGTGTCCGGGAATGACCAGGGCAGCACCACGCCATGGTGCATCAGGTAGCGCCCCGACAGCGTCATGCTGTCAGTCTTCAGCGCCGGTGTGCCGCGCGACAGGGTCGGTGCCGCATGGCGGTTGGCAAGATGCACGCGGTAGTGCGCATTGGCGTCAAGCCCGGTCAGGCGCAGCGGGCGCGGGGCGATCTGCCTGCTGGTTGCAGCCTTGCCTGCAAAGACCACGAACCGTTCGCCATCGCGGGAAAGCTGTTCTTCGGCCAGCACTGCCGCATCGGCGCTGTCCAGCCGTAGAATATCAGCGGTGCGCATCCAGTCGCGGTTGGCCTTCCACCACGTCGTGACCTCGCGCAGCACGGTGGCCTCGTGATCGTCCAATTCGCGCGGGTCCATTTCAAACCCCATGTGGCGCTGGGCTGCGACCCATGCCCGGAACGAGATGTCAAAGACCCGGCCGGAGGTGTGGCATTTGCGCGGTCCCACATGGCTGCCGGTCACAGCAAGCGGCAGGAACAGGGCGGCGTCATGCTGAATTCGCAGTCGTTCCAGCGCGTCGTTGCTGTCAGACAGCCACACCCGCTGCGTGCGCTGCATGATGCCAAAGTCGATCCGCCCGCCACCCGACGCGCAGCTTTCGATCTCGACCAGCGGGAAATCGGCGCGCAGCCGGTCGATCAGCGCATAAGACCCACGGGTCTGGGCGGCATCGGGCATCGGCAGCACGCGGTTATGGTCCCACTTGATATAGTCAATGTCGTGGGCGGCCAGGATCGCGGACATGCGGTCATAAAGGTAGTCACGCACCTCTGGCAACGCCATATTGAGCGCCTTTTGCTGGCGGCCCAGCGTCTGATCCTCGCTTCCCAGCACCCAATCGGGGTGGGCGCGGTGAATATCGCTGTCCTCATTGATCATCTCAGGTTCAAACCAGATGCCGAACGTCATGCCGCAGTGATGCACATGATCAATCAGAGGGCCGAGGCCGTCGGGGTATTTGCGGGGGTCCACTGTCCAATCCGACAGCGACCGGGTGTCGTCATCGCGGTTCCCGAACCAGCCGTCATCCAGCACGAAACGTTCGGCCCCCAGATCGGCGGCGCGGCTGGCGATGTCCTGCAGCACTGGCAGCTTGTGATCGAAATAAACCGCTTCCCAGCAATTGTAATGCACCGGGCGCTGCACCGACGGTTTCGGCCATGTGACAATCCGGTCGCGCAAATGCCGTTGGAACGCCACAGCACAGCCGTTCAACCCGCTGTCGGAATAGGTGATATAAAGCGGGGCGGTCTTGAACTGGGTTGCTGCTGCGGTTTCCATCCGGGCCGCGTGGCCCCATTGAATTTGCCGCCGCCCGTCGGGCAATTCCTCGGCGACCATGCGGTGACCACCGGACCAGCCATAGTGAAAGCCATAAGCCTCACCCTTGGTGTTTGTCGTCCCGGTGCAGGGCACGATCAGGCCCGGAAAATGTTCATGCCCGGTGCGCCCGGTGCGGTTCTCGCGGTAGCGGATGCCAGCGGACCACGGGGTCTGATTTGTCTGAAACTCGCCACACCAGCGACCGGAAAAGTCGATCATCTCGTCCGAGTGTTGCGGGCCGGGCAGCACAGGGGCCGCCAGCCAATGCAGATGGACGGGCCGTGTGGCGTCCAGCACCGTCTGGCAGGTGATAATATGTGTGTCGGGATCGGATCGGAAGGTGAATGTCAGCGTCAGCCCGTTGTCCGCATCCTCATAGGACAAAGCGAGCCCGTCAATGTTGTCTTCGGATTGATAACAGAACTTGGGCAACAGCGGCGTGCCATCGGTGTCACGCAGGATCAGGCCGGGTTGGCCGGGAAAGCTGCGCGTCGCTTCGGGGCACAACGACAACGGTGGGTTTTCGTCCAGCATCCCGCCTGTGACGTCGATCACATGCGCCGCCTGCATGGTGAGCAGATCGTCATCCTGTGGCAGGGCAGGCCCCCAATATACCACTTCTGGCAGTCGGTCATTCTGAGCCGCCAGAACAAGCGTCTGGCGGCCATCATCGAGGCGATACTGTCGTGTCATGTTTTCTTACTTCACAGCGCCTAGTGTCAGTCCGGCGATAAAATGTTTCTGCATCAGGAAAAACATCGCAACCGGCGGCAAGGCCGCGACAATGGATCCGGCACTCATCAGGTGATAAGCGGCCCGGAACTGCGAATTGAACTCTGTAATACCGGCAGTAACGGGTTGCGCGTCTGGCCCTTGGGTCAGCACGACGGCCCAGAAATAGTCATTCCAGATGAAGGTAAAGATCAGGACCGCCAGCGCGGCCAGCGCGGGCTTCATCAGCGGCAGCACCACATACCAGAAAATACGGATTTCAGAGATGCCTTCGACCCGTGCCGCCTCGATCAGCGGGAAAGGTAGCGCGCGGATAAAGTTGCGCATGAACAGCGTGCAGAACCCGGTCTGAAACGCCACATGGAACAACACAAGACCTGTGATCGTGTCGTAGAGACCAAGGTTGATGGTCAAGTCGCGCACCGGTACCATCAGGATCTGGAACGGCACAAAGTTGCCCGCAATGAACATGAAGAAGATCAGCAGGTTGCCCTTGAACCGGTAGATGCCAAGCGCAAAGCCCGCCATGGCCGACAGGGCCACGGCCCCGATCACCGTCGGCACGGTAATGAACAAGGAGTTGATCAGATACCGCGGCATGTTCGATTCAAAGAAGACCTTGCCGTAGTTGTTGAACATCTCGAACGATGAGGGCACGCCCCAGAAATTGCCATTCACGAAATCCGCGTCGGGCTTGATCGAAAAGATGAACACCGCAATCAGTGGAAGTAGCCAGACAATCAACGCCAAAGGAAGAAGGGTCTGATACCCGGCTTGCCGCGCCTGCGACTGCTGCTGGATCGGACGTGGAAACATCTTAGCGGCCTCCCTTTTCGTCTTGGTACATCGACCACAGGAAGTAGACGATGAAGAAGAGCATGATGAAGAACAGCACCACCGCGATGGCCGCGCCATAGCCCATGCGGAAGCCGAATTCAGACAGCGATTCCTCGAACATGTAAAAGCTCAGCACGCGGGTTGACCCGAACGGACCACCATTGGTCATGACGCTGATCAGGTCAAACGACCGCAGCGCGCCGATGATTGTCACCACAAAGGCAATGAAGGTGGCAGGTTTCAGTTGTGGCAGAATGACGTACCACAGCATGTTGCGGCCTTTCGCGCCATCAAGACGCGCAGCCTCGACCTGTTCGGGGTCCACGGCATTCAGGCCGGTCAGATACAGGATCATGCAATAGGCCGTCTGCGGCCACAGACCGGCGGCAATAATGCCATAGGTCGCGGTGTTGGGATTGCCCAGCATGCCGCCCTTGATGTCGATCCCCACAAGGCCCGTGATCTGGTCAAACAGACCATCGTTGGGCAGATAGAACCAGCTGAACACGAGGCCAACAACGACCTGAGAAATGACGAATGGAAAGAAGAACAGCGACTTGTAAAGCCGGATGCCAAATACCGTCTGGTTCAGGAAAAGCGAGATAAACAGGCCCATCGGGATCGCCAGAAGATACAGCACAAGCCACTTGAGGTTGTTCCAGAACGATGTCTCGAACTTGCGGTCCATGTTCTGCTCGCCAATGCCCAAAAGGCGCTCATAGTTGGCGGTGCCGACCCATGTCGCCTCTCCCAGACCGTCCCATTGGTGGAACGAAATCCAGAACGACTGACCAATAGGAATGATCACATAGACTGCAAAGAACAGGATCGCGGGGGCCAGAAATAGCCATGGCGTGATCGCAATTTCGTTGCGCTTGTACCAACCGCGCTGGCTGCGCGCGCTGTTCGTGGTCGCGGATGACATGGTCTTCCTCCCTCGCGGTCAACACATGCGAAAACCCTTCTTCGGGCTTGCGGATAGGTTGGGTGGGACGGTTCCGCCCGCGCGATGCGGACGAAACCTTGGGTAGGGCGGGGTTCACCCCGCCGCCACCGATGATTTACTGGTAGATGCGCTGACGTGCTTCTTCCAGACGGGCCAGGATGTCGTCCAGGTTGTCCGGGAACACCATGAACTCTTGCAGGCCTTCCATGCCGACCGACGCCATCTCGGCGGGGAAGTCACGGTCGAAGAACTGCATGATGCCGCCGGATGCGTTGTTGGACAGCATGTCGAAACCTTCCTGGATGAACTTGTCATCAGAGACGGTTGCGTTTGCGTTCACTGGCAACTGACCCAGGGCGTCGCCGCCGTTGATCTCGGACTGCACTTCAGCCGAGGTCACGAACCGCAAGAATGCCTTGGCCGCTTCAACGTTCTGCGCGCCAGAGGCGATGTGGAACGTATCTGTTGGTGCATCTTCTGCTGGTGCCACATCCGGGTTGATCGTCGGGAACTGGTAGAAGTCCAGTTGATCGTCTGTCAGGCCACCGTCACGGAACGCCGCGACAGAGAAGTTGCCCATCAGATAAGCAGTTGCTTCGCCGTCCACCATGAACGGCATCGCTTCCTGCCAGCTGTAAGACTGGTGGTCCTCGATGAAAGCGCCCATGTCGATCAGCTGACGCCAGTTGGCGAATGTCTGACGCACACGATCGTCGGTCCACTCAATCTCGCCATTGGCAAGCTGGATGTGGAAATCATAGCCGTTGGTACGGCTGTTGATGTAGTCAAACCAGCCACCAGCGGTCCACAGGAACTTGGAACCAATGGTGTAGCACTTGCGGCCAGAGTCGATGATCGCCTGGCAGTTGGCAATCTCTTCGTCCCAGGTGGCAGGCTCTGTCAGGCCCAGCTCTTCGAAGATGTCCTTACGATAGTAGACACCCCACTGGTAGTATGTGTAGGGCACGCCCCACTGCTTACCGTCCAGCGTCATCGCGCCTTTGGTCGATGCCAGTGCTTCGAACTCGGGCTCTGCCCAGAGATCAGAAATGTCCATGAACAGGCCAGCGTCGACATAAGGTGTCATGCGGGTTGCGGCGTACCAGTTCACAACGTCCGGTGGGTTTGCGCCCAGTGCGTTGCGGATCTGTGTTTTCCACGCTTCGCGATCAACAATGGTCAGATCTACGGTCAGATCGTCGTGCATGGCGTCAAAGTCAGCCGCCAGTTTTTCCATCACCGCGCGCGGTGCAGGGTTCGACATATCTGAAATGATGCGCAGCTCGCCTGACAGCGCGTGACCATCAGCAGTTGCAGTTGTTGCCATGCCAGCAGCAACCAACGCCGCAAGCGACGTCTTAAGAATGGAATGCATGGTGTCCTCCCTAGTGCTTCCATAGATTTTCAAGTCTCAATATTTGAAACTCGGTTTTGGATATTGATACTAAATCGCGACTCACCTATGCTTGTCAACAGTCCAGGCGGCAAATCGCACTCGGGAGGAGCGCGAAAAGCCGCTGAAGGACGGGAGGAATATCGTGGCACGCGAAGCGGGTGACGGAACAGTTGGCAAGGCGCTGGAAGTGCTGGAACAGGTTGCGGATTTTGGACGCCCTGTGCGGTTCACGGAAGTGCTGGCCGTGTCCGATTTTCCCAAGCCTACGCTTTACCGTTTTATGCAGACACTGACGAATCAGCGGATGCTGGAATACGATTCTGACCGCCAGACATATGCGCCGGGAGGGCGTCTGGTGCGATTGGCACATGCGGCCTGGGCGCAGTCGTCTTTGGCGCGGGTCGCAAGGCCGCAGCTGGTCGCGCTAAGTGCTGCGACCGGCGAAACGGTGCATCTGGCGAAACTTGATCACGCGCAGGTGCTTTACCTTGATAAGCTGAACGCGGCGCAACCGGTCGAGATGTACAGCCAGGCAGGAAAGGTTGGTCCGGTCTATTGCACTGGTGTCGGCAAGGTCATGTTGGCGCATCTGACCGAGGATCAAAGTGCCGATGTGATCGAACAGCAGTCCTTTCACCAGTTCACACAGCACACCCTACCTGATGCCGCAGCACTGCGCGAAGAACTGGCCGAGATCAGGCGGCATGGCTACGGCTTTGACCGCGAAGAGCACGAACCGGGCATTATCTGTATTGCGGCCCCGATCCTGACCGATCAAAGCCGCGTTCTGGGCGCGATTTCAGTCACCAGCACGACCAGCCGTACCAACCTTGCCGGGCTCGAAGCCCAGCTTCCGGCGCTGCAACAGGCAGCAAAATCAATCGCGGGAGAGGCCCAAGCCTGGAGCTTTCCCGACAATCAGCAACACTCAAAATCAGGGATCTAGATATGTCCGGGGTCACACTCAGAAACGCGATCAAGCGCTACGGCGACGTGCAGGTCATCCACGGGATTGACCTTGAAATCGATGACGGTGAATTCTGCGTGTTCGTTGGCCCGTCTGGGTGCGGCAAGTCGACATTGCTGCGGATGGTCGCGGGGCTGGAGGAAACCAGCGACGGCAACATCCACATCGGCGAACGTGATGTGACCAAGCTTGACCCGTCCGAACGCGGCGTGGCGATGGTGTTCCAGACTTACGCGCTTTATCCGCATATGACGGTCAAGGATAACATGGGGTTTGGCCTGAAGATGAACGGCCACCCCAAGGCCGAGATTGAAAGCAAAGTGGCAGAGGCCACGCGCATCCTGAAGCTTGAACCCTATCTGGACCGCAAGCCCGCCGCCCTGTCAGGTGGTCAGCGGCAGCGTGTCTCGATCGGCCGCGCCATTGTGCGCGGGCCAGAGGTGTTCCTGTTCGACGAGCCGCTGTCCAACCTTGATGCCGAACTGCGTGTAGAAATGCGGGTCGAAATCGCGCGCCTGCACAAGGAAATTGGTGCCACGATGATCTATGTCACACACGATCAGGTCGAGGCGATGACGCTGGCCGACAAGATCGTGGTGCTGCGGCTGGGTGTGATCGAACAGGTCGGCGCGCCCATGGACCTCTATCGTGATCCCGACAACAAATTCGTCGCGGGCTTCATCGGTTCGCCCGCCATGAACTTCATGGATGGCACCGTTGTTGATGGCGGTGTGCAGGTCCCTGCGTTGAAACAGGTGATCCCGGCAGAGCTTGCTGCTGCGCACAAAGGCCACAAGGTTAGCGCGGGTCTGCGGCCTGAACATCTGCTGATTGATCCATCCGCCGATACACTGCGGGTTGATCTGACGGAAAGCTTGGGCGGTGTCTCTTATGCCTACCTCGTCTCGGATGACACGGGCGAGCGGATCGTGGTCGAAGAACGCGGCGATGTGCGCGTCAGCGAAGGCGACCGCGTTGGTCTGACGTTCGAGGCATCCCGGCTTTACCTTTTTGATGCCGAGACAGAGCAGCGCATCCGCACCTAACTGTTGGCACGCCGGACGCGACTGAAAGTGACCGGCGTCATACCAAGAAATCCCGCGATCAGATGGTGCGGAAACTGCGCCTCTGCTTGCGGATAAGTCTGCCTGAGCCATGCCAGACGTTCGATTGCAGGTAGCGCCGCCAAGGTCCATTCTCGCGCTACCCGCGCAATCAGGTCGGCCCGCAATGCTGCGTTGCCCCAGTCTCGGACATCGGCGTCAGCCACCATCAGTGCTTGCAGCGCGTCCGCATTGATCCGCGCGACAACGCCATCCGACAACATCTCGATCGTTACCATCGACACGCCGTTCATGGCGCGCGCGATTTGCGGCGTGATGATCTGCGGCCCGGCATATAGCCCGGTGCAGGTGTGCCGCCCCTCTTGATCGATGATTTGCGCAACGGCGAAACCAGACTGCAACAAAAGCTCGTCTGGTGCGGGATCGCCCTGATCCACCAGCACATCCCCCCGCCGCACGACGCTGCTGTGCAGAATGTCGCGTAATCTGGCTGCGGCCTGCGCTGGCAGATCGTTCATAAATGGCACGGCTTCTGTCATCTGGGTCCTTGGAAATCTGGGGCGTCTTAACAATTGATAATGCGCGGTTCTGACCGGCGTGACCAGTTGGGGCAATCAAACAAAAGGATTGCCCACATGCCCTACCGCCCTTCGATGAGAACCCTCTGCGCCCTGACCGGGCTGACAGTTCTTCTTTATCTCTCTATGGTTTTTGGCCCACTTGCGAGGTTGCAGGCGATTGCCAGTGCGCCCCCGCTTGATATGCGCCCGTTTGGCTATGCGCCCGATGATGCCAAGGCGTTCCTGAACGCTTTGGGGAGCGCGGGGCGGTCGCTTTACCTGACCCGGCAGATCCCGCTAGATATGCTTTACCCCGGTTTGCTGGCGCTGACGCTGGCGGGATGGTTGCGTTGGCTTGGCCGCAAAGGGGCCGCCGTCGCGGTCGCCGCAAGCCTTTGTGATTACATCGAAAACCTGCTGATCGCTGGGCTGCTGCTGACCTACCCGGAAATGCCTGATGGGCCATTGGTTTGGGCTGGTTGGGCAACGGTGCTGAAGAGTGGTCTTAGCACCGTCGCCTTCTCTTGGCTGTTGATCGCAGGGACAATCAGCGCTTGCCGTAGTATAGCCCGACGACATGCTCGGCTTGGGCAAAGAAAAGCCAACGCAGGCACAAAACACCGGCAACATGGCTGATGACGGCCAGCAGCGCGGTGACGTGATTGACGCCCAAAAGCAAGATCGCGATGGGCACGGCAAAGGCCAGCAACATCGTGATCAGGCGCAATTGCGTGGCGTGTTTGCGGCCCACCACATGCACAAATTCCTTGAGCAAATAGTTCGTGCCGGTGTGCGGTGGTTCAAAGGCGCGGACCTTTCCGATGCCGCCAAGACCGGTGGCAGAGGCCAGCGTGGTGCCGGATTCTTTCAGGCGGCTATCACCCAGATACCATGCAGCAATCTGCACCGCGGCTGCGGCCAACAGCAGGATCGTCGCGATGGTCACGCGGCCTGACAGTAACGCCCCGCCGCCCAGAGACAGCGTCAGGAAAAGCGCGGGTGTGGTCCAGTTGTTCCAGCGCGGAATGGTCTTGAGCTGGGTGTATATCATTGACGTGGTGAACACCGTCGCCAGTGCGCCAAGCGCGCCCAGCCAACCAAGGATCGACCATTGCGCGCCCAAGAACACCAATCCGGCACCGTATAAGGCCATGATAAGAAGGGTAAAAACCGCGGCGATCCCTTCGCGCGAAAGCCACGACGACTGCCACTGGCGAAACGCCTTGATCGCCCGTTCGGGGTGGCCAAGGTGAAAGGTCGAGGCGATCAAGCCGCCCACGGCCATCAGATAGGCGATGGCAAAGAACACAAATGCGATCCAGCCGGTGGGGGCGGATGTGTCCAGACCCAACCAGAACAACAGGCCAAATCCTAACCCGGAGAAGGTTGTGAAAATGATAACTGACGGTGCGGGATGCATTATTTGGCACCTCCTGGAAGGGCGGATAGCGCTTTGTCGAGCCAGCCGACAAAGCCTTTGCCGTCGGTGGCAACCGGTTCAAGATATGGGGCCAGAATGTCAAATTCGGGTTCCACATCCTTGGGCCTTGGTGGCAGGTATTTGTTGACCGGCTTGGTGCCTTGTTCGGGCATCAGGTCAAAGCCGCCCCGTTCCGCGACAAGCTGGCTGACGTCGCTGTCAGGATCACCCAGATCACCAAAGTGACGGGCCCCGGCAGGGCATGTTCTGACGCAGGCCGGTTGCCGGTCTTCTTCGGGTAAGTTGTTGTTATATATGCGGTCCACGCAGAGGGTGCATTTCTTCATCACCTTCTCTTCGGCGTCCATTTCCCGCGCGCCATAGGGGCAGGCCCAGGCGCAAAGACCGCAGCCGATGCAATCCTGTTCATTGACCAGAACGATCCCGTCCTCGACCCGCTTGTAGCTCGCCCCGGTGGGGCAAACGGTCACGCAGGGCGCGTCCTCGCAATGCAGGCAGGACTTGGGGAAGTGGATCAATTGCGCTGCTTTATCAGCAGGTTGCACCTCATACGAATGCACGCGGTTGAGGAACGTACCAGAGGCCGCACCTGAATAGGCGTTCTGATCTGACAACGGCGCGCCATAGTTTTCAGTGTTCCAGCCTTTGCAGGACACCACGCAAGCGTGACAGCCGACACAGGTATCAAGGTCGATCACGAGGCCGAGTTTCTTGTCGGTTGAGGTCGGAAGTGTCGTCATGTCATTAACCTCGAATTTCGGGATGCAGAACCAATGCACAACCCATGCACATCCCATGCGCATGAAAGTCTGAAGGTCGATTAACCTGACCCGTGCGTGCGGTGCTGTCCCATGTGGCGATATACCAGATGAAACTGCCGATGGTCAGCGTCAGGAAGGCGGCGATCAGCATCAAGACTTGCAGATTGGTCATTTGCCCACCTTCCATGCCTGACCTTTCGGCCCCTTGGGCACCGGTGACTTGATCGCCGGGAAGGCCGGTTGCGACACATCCGGCGCGCCGGTCTTTTCGATCTTCACGCGCAGATCAAACCATGCCGCCTGACCGGTGATCGGGTCGGAGTTGGACCAGCGCAGCCCGTCGCCTTTGGGCGGCAGAAGTTCGTGAATAAGGTGGTTGAGTAGGAACCCCTTGGTCGCCTCTGACGCGTCTTCATCCAGCGCCCAGGCGCCTTTGCGTTTGCCAATCGCGTTCCACGTCCAGACGGTGTTTTCGTTCAGGCTGGCCTGATGGGCAACAGGAACAGTGATCGCCCCATGGGTGGAGGTTACGCGCGCCCAGTCGCCTTCTTTGAAGCCATTTGCTTCCCAGATTTTGGTTGGCACATAAAGCGGGTTCACCCCGTGGATTTGCCGCAGCCAAGCGTTCTGCGTGCCCCACGAATGATACATCGCCATCGGGCGCTGGGTCAGTGCGTGGATCGGGTATTCGACCGGATCGACATAGCCATCCTCAAGAGCGGCATACCAGATCGGCAGCGGGTCCATAACACGCTTGATCTGTTCGCGCAGATGATCCGGGGGCTGCCGGGTGCCGTGGCCTTCGGCGGCCAGTTGGAAGCGCCGCATGGGTTCGACGTAAAGCTGGAAGATGTAAGGTTGCGGGCTGTCGTAAAAGCCCATTTTTACCGCCCAGTCCTGATAGTCGACATTGAACGGTTTGTAATAGGCGCAGTTTTCCGGAACATGTTCCATCCAGAAGCCGCCATTGGCGATATAGCTGTCAAGCTGTCCCGCGTTGGGTTCGCCGCGTCCGTCCTGCAATCCCGTTTCGCCCATGCGCCAGCCGGCCAGTGGCCCGACTCCGGGGCGGCGCAGGTGGTTGGTGATGTAGTCGGCGTAATCCGCGTATTTCTGGCTGCCGTCCTCGTTCACGAAGCCGGGTAAGTTCAGCCGCGCACCAAGCTCACACAGCACCGACTGAAAGCCGCGCACGTCGCGGTCAGGCTCGACCACCGGCCAGCGGATGGCGTCGGCCACGGCGTCCGCCTCGCAGATCGGGCGGTCGAGCAGAGAGATACAATCGTGCCGTTCCAGATAGGTCGTGTCTGGCAGGATCAGGTCGGCATAGGCCACCATTTCGGATGAATAGGCATCGGAATAGATGATCCGGGGGATCACGTAGTCGCCGTTCTCATCCGTGTCGGTCAGCATGTTCATCACGCCGGACGTGTTCATGGAAGAGTTCCACGACATATTCGCCATATACATGAACAGCGTGTCGATCTTGTAGGGATCGCCTGCATGGGCGTTCGAGATCACCATATGCATCAGCCCGTGGCTGGACATCGGGTTGTCCCACGAAAACGCCTTGTCAATGCGGATGCAGCTGTTGTCGTCCTTGATCATCAGATCATCGGGGCCATGCACAAAGCCAAGGTGCGGGCCATTCAAGGGACCACCGGGTTGGGTGCGTCCATGTGGCTTGGGGTGCGCATGGGGCGGCTTGGGGTAGGGCGGTTTGAAGCGCATACCGCCCGGTACCTCGACCGTGCCGAGGATGATCTGAAGGGTGTGCAGCGCGCGGCAGGTCTGGAAGCCGTTGGAGTGGGCAGAGATGCCGCGCATGGCGTGCATCGACACTGGACGCCCGACCATTTTGTCGTGCTTCACGCCACGGAAATCGGTCCATTCCCGGTCCAGCGCGATCGCTTCGTCAAAGGCGACGCGGGCCAGATCAGCGGCAATGGCGCGGATACGCTTGGCGGGGATGCCGCAGCGGTCGGCCACTGCCTCGGGGGCGTATTCATCGGCCAGATAGCGGTCGGCCATATGGTGAAAGACCGGGCGATGTGTCACGCCCTTGTGGCGGTAGCTGGCGGATAGATCAGGTTCCACGCCTTGGCCGTTCCAAGCCGCCAGCTTTCCGGTGCGGCGGTCAATGACCTGCGGTTCGCCGTCCTTGTCGCGCAACAGCAGGCCGAATTGGTCGGACTTGGGGTCTTCGTTGACCAGAACAGAGGCATTAGTGAAGCGCGCGAGGTAATCCAGATCAACGCGGCCCGCCTTCATCAGGCAGTGGACCAGCGCCAGAATGAATAGACCATCAGTGCCCGGTGTGATGCCGACCCAATCGTCGGCCACGGCGTTATAGCCGGTGCGGATCGGGTTCACGCCGATGACCCGCGCGCCGCGGGCCTTGATCTTGCCGATGCCGATCTTGATTGGGTTGCTGTCGTGATCTTCGGCCACACCAAAGAGCATGAACATCTTGGTGTGGTCCCAATCGGGCTGGCCAAATTCCCAGAACGCGCCACCCATCGTGTAGATGCCAGCGGCGGCCATGTTGACCGAACAGAAGCCACCGTGGGCGGCGTAGTTCGGCGTGCCAAAGCCTTGCGCCCAGAGGGATGTGAACGACTGCGACTGGTCGCGACCTGTGAAGAACGCAAGCTTTTCAGGGGCCTCTTCGCGGATGGGTTTCAGCCAATCGGTGGCGATGGTCAGCGCCTCATCCCAAGAGATCTCTTCGTACTCGCCAGACCCGCGCGGGCCGACCCGCTTGAGCGGGGCGCGCAGACGCGAGGGCGCGTTGTGCTGCATAATGCCCGCACTGCCCTTGGCGCAGAGCACACCCTGATTGACCGGATGATCCTTGTTGCCTTCGATATAGGCGACCTTACCGTCCTTCATGTGGACGTTGATCCCGCAACGGCAGGCGCACATGTAGCACGTTGTTTTGCGGACCTCGTCACTGACGGCGGGCGAGGTATCGAGCACAGGTTGTTTGTTCATGTGGTGCCTCCCAGAGGGAACGGTATCAAAGGTGTATCAATCCGCCAAGTGGTCATGCAAAGACTACCTGTCGGATCAGCCCGACGCCTGCCAGACAGATCAGCAGGCTTAGGCAGAATGGGCGGTAGTAGGGGGTCAGCCGCTCAATAAAGAGCTGCTGCCCGACGAAGACGCCGATCATGGTGGGCACGGCAAAGGTCAGGCCACGGGCCACGCCCGACATATCCATGACGCCAAAGGCCAGCTGCGTAATCATCGAGGTAAGCGAGCCCAGAAATAGAAACAGCACCAGCGACCCCCGCATCGAGGCCGCGGGCGCGTTGCGGGCCAGCACGTAAAGCGCCACAACCATGCCACCCACATGGGCCAGACCGCTGGCGATGCCGGCGACAAAACCTGCGCCATAGAGCCCCGGCTTACTGTCGAGGAAGTTCAGCCGAATCTTGGCAAGCAAGGTCGCTGCAAGTGTTACGATCAATGACAGTGCGATGGCCTTGGACGTCGCAACCGGCAGGCTCGTGGTCAGGTATAGCCCAAAGGGCCAGCCGATGGTTGAGCCGATGACAAGGCCATAGGCTGTCGGGCGGTCGGCATTGGCCCAGCCACCTTTGAGCATCATCAGAGAGGCGGACATTTCGAGCCACCAGAGCATCGGGATCAGTTCCACCGGGGGCAGGAACACAACGGCGCTGGCCATGATCAGTGCTGACAGCGCAAATCCCGAAAAGCCACGCACGACACCGGCAAGGAAGGTGATCGCCACCAGCCAGCCGATTTCCGAAGGCGTGAGGTTCAGGATGTCGATCATTGCCCTGCCTCGATCAGGGACAGCGCGTCACGGGCGATGGCCTTTTCTTCGTCGGCGGGGATCACATGCACCGGGACCGCGCCAAAGCAGGCCAGATGCCCCATGATGCGGTCGCGAATGGGGGCGGCGTTTTCGCCGATGCCGCCGGTGAAGGCCACGGCGTCGAGCCCACCCATCGCCACGATGGCCGACCCGGCGTGCCGCGCGGCCCAGTAGCAGAAGTGGTTGATGGCGAAGGCGGCGGCGTCATCGTCGCGCGCCAGCAGCGTCCGCATGTCATTGTCACCTGCCAGCGCCTTCAGCCCCGATGCGCGGTTGAGCAACCGGTCGGTTTCTTCTTCACCGAAGGCCTGGGACATGCGCAGCACGGCGGCCCCGTCGATGTCGCCGGACCGCGTGCCCATCGTCAGCCCCGACAGCGGCGAATAGCCCATTGAGGTGGCGACGGACTGCCCCTTGAGGATCGCGCAAAGAGAGGCGCCATTGCCCAGATGCAGCGCCAACAAGCGGCGAGGAATGTCGGCGCCAAATTCCGCGACCATGTTGGCATAAGACAGCCCGTGGAAACCATAGCGGCGGATACCTGCATCCGTCTGGGTCTGCGGGATCGCATAGCGGGTCGCGACATCGGGGTTGGTGGCGTGAAAGGCGGTTCCGAAACTGGCGTATTGCGGCAGATCGGGGGCGACATCTTGCAAGGCGAGCAACCCGGCGAGGTTGTTGGGGTTGTGCAAGGGTGCCAGCGGAATGCAGGACCGGATCGCCTCGACCACCACGTTTGTGACTCGCGCCGGGGCGGTCAGGATCGTGCCGCCATGCACAACGCGGTGGGCGGCGGCGGTGAAGCTGTTGACTGGGTGGCCTGCGTCGGCCAGGGCTGCCAGCATCAGGGTCAGTGCGGCGGCATGGTTGCGGGTTTCAACCGCCTCTTCGCGGTCGCCCAGCGTCAGGGTGCCCGTCGTGCCGATGGATTGCACCTGTCCCGACAGCACAGAGTTCAGGCTGGGGTCGAAAACTTCGACCTTTAGCGATGAGGAACCGGCGTTGAGGACGAGGATCATGTCAGCGGCCTATTTCGGCAAAGCGCAGGTGATGGACGCCAAAGCGACCGAAGCGAGGCGGGCCGCAGCCGGGTCTGCGCGCGAGGTCAGCAGAATCGGCACTTTCGCGCCCGAGACGATGCCACCGGCACAGCCGCCAGCCAGATAGACGAAGGATTTGAAAAGCGCGTTGCCCGACACGATGTCGGGTACGATGATCGCATCCGCCTTGCCCGCGACGGGATCAGCGGACAGCCCCTTGGTCGCCACAGCGTCAGACGACAGGATCAGGTCAAGCGCGAGCGGGCCAGAGAAATCGGCATCCGCGATATTGGCCGTGGCCCAATCGGCCAGCGCCCGCCCGTCCATCGCAGAGGGCACCGCGGGGATCGGGCTTTCTGTGGCAGAGAGCATCGCGACACGTGGGCGCGGGTTGCCCAGCTTGTGCAGCAGTTTGACCACCTCTTGGATCGAAGACTGCCGCGTGGCCAGATCGGGCGAGACGTTGACGGCGGCGTCCGTGATCAGGATCGGTTTGCCGCCATTTGGTGGCGAGATGTGGAAGATATGCACAAAGCGGTTGCCGGTGCGCAGGCCTGCATCCCGGCTGACAGCGGATTTCATGAAGACATCGGTGTGCAGCTGGCCTTTCATCAGCACATCCGCCTCGCCCGCGCCGCAAAGGTTGGCGGCGGTGCGCCCGGCCTCTTCCTCGCCCTGTGTTGGTACGACGGTGTAGCCGGTGATGTCCCAGTCAAGCTTGGCCGCCTCGGCGCGGATGTCGTCCGCTTCGCCTACGAACACGGGCGTCATCAGGCCCGATTTGGTGGCTTCTTCTGCAGCGGCCATTGGCAGTGGCGCACCGGCACGGGCGATGGCCACGCGAGGTGGGGCGAACTTTGCCGCCAGCGCCATCAGGTCGGCAGGGGCGGCGGGTTGGAGCGGGTCAATGAACGGGCTGGACATGGAGGAACCTCAGAGAACGGCGCGGATAAGGCCAAGGGCCGAGAGCGCAAGAAGGAGCAGAACCGCGAAACGGCGGAATTCGGTCGGTGATGCGGACAGAAACTGACGCCCGCCAAGCCAGATGCCAAGGGCCAGTATGGGAAAGGCGATGGCCGCGCCGCGCAGCGTGTCCCAGGTCACGAGCCCGCCGTGCCACATCAGCGGCATGGTAATGAAGTCGAGCCCGGTGAGATAGACGATCATCGTGGCGCGAAACACCGGTGCGGCGATGGGCTGGGCCGTCAGAAAGGCCGCCACAGGCAGCCCGCCAATGCCCGCGCCGTTGCAGATGCCCGAAATCACACCAACGCCCGCGTAGCCTGGGCGCGGAATGGTGCGGGTGATGGTCCAGCCGGACAGCAGGATCAGCGACATCACGAAAACGATGGCCGAGACAGTTAGCCGCGCGGTGTCCGGTCCCACTGAAATGATGATCGAAACCGACACTGGCAGTGCGATGGCCGCACCCAGCAGCAACCACCCCACGCGGGGCCAGTCGATGTGACCCCGGATACCGCGGGCCTGTAGGGCGGTCATGATGATCTCGCACGTGAATACCACCGGGATCAGAGGAAGCGGGTTGGTCAGAAGGGCCGCAAAGGCGATGAAGATCGCCGAAAACCCAAAACCCGAATAGCCCCGGACGTAGGCGGCCCCCAGCAGTGCAACTGCAAGAGCCGCCGCGGTGCCGGGGCCAAGGTCGAAAGGCACCGATTACTCGGCTGCCATATCAGCGGCGGTGACGCCTGCCACGCGCACAGGTTTCTTCATCGCGTCGCGGCGGAAGGGTTCGCCCAGCTCTTTGTTCAAGAGCACCTCGATGAAGGTGGTGACGTTGCCTTCCATCTGGCCTTTGATCGCGGTGTTCAGCGCGTCGGTCAGTTCGTCCATCGACGACACTTGCACGCCGGTCAGACCACAGGCGTCTGCGATTTTGGCGTAGGACACGTTGGTGTCCAGTTCGGTGCCGACAAAGTTGTCATCGAACCACAGTGTCGTGTTCCGCTTTTCAGCGCCCCACTGGTAATTGCGGAAGATGATCATGGTCATCGCAGGCCAGTCGCCCCGGCCAACAGAGACCATTTCGTTCATCGAGATGCCGAATGCGCCGTCACCGGCAAAGCCAACCACGGGCACATCCGGGCAGCCGATTTTGGCACCGCAGATTGCGGGGAAACCATAGCCACACGGGCCAAAGAGGCCGGGTGCCAGATACTTGCGGCTTTCTTCAAATGACGGATAGGCGTTGCCGATGGCGCAGTTGTTGCCGATGTCCGAGCTGATGATCGCGTTTTTGGGCAGGGCGGCCTGAATCGCACGCCACGCCATGCGAGGCGACATCTTGTTGGGCTCTGCGTCGCGGGCACGTTCGTTCCAGGTGGTGCCGGGATCATCCTCTTCATGGTCAAGCGAGGTGAGTTCCTGCGCCCAAGCCGATTTGGTCTGGCTAATCATCGCCTTGCGGTCGGCGCGGCCTGCGTCGCCCGCATCGTCGGACAGCTGGTTCAGGATGCCGGTCGCGACTTTCTTGGCGTCTCCCACGATGCCCACGGTGACCTTTTTGGTCAGGCCGATACGGTCGGGGTTGATGTCGACCTGAATGATCTTGGCGTTGGTGGGCCAGTAATCAATGCCATAGCCCGGCAGGGTTGAAAACGGGTTGAGGCGGGTGCCGAGGGCCAGCACCACGTCCGCCTTCGAGATCAGCTCCATCCCGGCCTTGGAGCCGTTGTAGCCCAAGGGACCGGCGAACAGTGGGTGGTTGCCGGGGAATGCGTCGTTATGCTGATAGCCCACGCAGACCGGCGCATCGAGCTTTTCCGCCAGTTGACGCGAGGCGTCGATGCCGTCGGCAAGCACCACACCGGCACCATTCAGGATGACCGGGAATTTGGCAGAAGACAGAAGTTCAGCCGCTGTTTTGACGGCTTCTTCACCGCCAGAGGGACGCTCAAATTCAACCTTCACGGGCAGTTCGATGTCGACCACCTGAGTCCAGAAGTCGCGCGGGATGTTGATCTGCGCAGGGGCAGAGGCGCGGTAGGCCTGCATAATCACGCGGTTGAGGGTCTCGGCGATGCGGGATGGATCGCGGACCTCTTCCTGATAGGCGACGCAATCCGCGAACAGGTTCATCTGTTCCATTTCCTGAAAGCCGCCCTGACCGATGGTCTTATTGGCAGCCTGCGGGGTCACTAGCAGCAGTGGTGTGTGGTTCCAGTAGGCGGTTTTGACGGAGGTCACAAAGTTGGTGATGCCGGGGCCGTTCTGGGCGATCATCATCGACATCTCACCAGTGGCGCGGGTGTAGCCATCGGCCATCATGCCTGCGGTCATTTCATGGGCGCAGTCCCAGAATTTGATGCCAGCGGCAGGGAAAATATCAGAGATCGGCATCATGGCAGAGCCGATGATCCCAAAAGCGTGCCTGATTCCATGCATCTGTAGTGTTTTGACGAAGGCTTCCTCGGTCGTCATTTTCATCGGTCATATCCCTTGTGTGGCAGAGTTTTACGGACAGCACGGCGCCTGTCGCATCAGGCGCCACAATAGAGTTGCAGCGTGGCATTCAGTAGGGCCAGTTACCACCCCCGCCTAGCGCCAGTCAATCACATATTGAGAACATAAGTCTCAATAATGCAATGAATCAGAAGTCGCGTAACCTAAGAGATCGCCCGCGCAATTCGCGCGACGCCTTCGGGGATCAGTGACGCGGGCAAAGAGGAATAGGCCAGCCGCATGTAGTGCTGCGGCGGGGCGTCACCAACAAAGAACGGTGCGCCGGGTTCGATCAGAACAGAGCAGCCGCGCAATTGGGTGGCCAGTTGCGTGGTGTTGATGTGGTCAGGTGCCGCAACCCAGACCGACGACCCGCCATAAGCGCCTTGACCCGCCACATGGATGCCGTGGCTGTTCAGGCTGTCATCCAGCACCTTGCGGCGGGTGTGATAGGCCTGGCTCATCCGGCGGACCAGTGCGTCGTAATGGCCCAGCGACAGGAAATAGGCGACCGTGCGCTGGGTCAGACCGGGCGGGTGGCGCAGCAGGGACGCGCGCAGCGCGCGGACCTCTTTGATGAAAGGCGCAGGCCCCACCAGATAGCCCAGTCGCAGACCGGGAAACAGCGATTTTGAAAACGAACCCACATAAATCACCCGGCCATTGCGGTCGAGCGATTTCAAGGCTGGGGAAGACGGTTTGAGGAACGCCATTTCAAATTCGTAATCGTCTTCGACCACCAGAAAATCATCCCGCTCGGCCCGGTCCAACAGCGCGTGACGGCGCGACAGGGGCATGGTGGCGGTTGTCGGGCATTGGTGGCTGGGGGTGGTGAAAACCACGTCGGTGTCATCGGGCAGCGCATCGGGGGGCAGGCCATCACGGTCCACCGCCACAGGTGACAACTGGCACCGCGATTGGGTCAGGATCGCGCGCAAGGCAGGATAGCAGGGGTCTTCGATTACGGCGCGGCGGCGCTGGGTCAGTAGGACCTGAGCGGTCAACCACAGCGCATTCTGCGCGCCCATCGTCACAAGGATCTCATCCGGGCCGGCAAGGATGCCGCGGCGGGGCAGAGTCTGGCGGGCGATGAATTCCACAAGCTGCGGGTCATCGCCGTCAAAGTAGTCGACGGTGAGGGCGGAAAAGTCCCGTTTGCCAAGTGCTTGCAGAGCGCAGAGCCGCCAGTTGGCGCTGTCAAACAGTGTCGGATCGGCTTGCCCGTAGATGAAGGAGTATTTGTAGTCGGCCCAATCGGCGGGCTTTTCCATGCCAAGGCCGGGGCTGAATTTCTGCCCGATGGCGCGGGACCAATCGACCGTGCTGGTTGTCGCCCGCTGCGCGGGAAAGGCGGGCGGCTCTGGCGCGTTGTCAGAGACGAAATAGCCGGATCGCCCGCGGGAGGTCAGGTAGTCATCCGCGACAAGCTCGGTATAGGCCAGCGTCACGGTGATCCGGCTGACCCCAAGGTGTTTTGCCATACGCCGCGATGACGGCAGCCGTTCGCCGGGGCGAAACCTGCCCGCAAGGATGCCCTGCGCCACCATTTGCTGGATTCGCGCCTGCAAGGTGCCGGGGGCGGTGGGATCAAGAAAGAAGGTTTCGACAGAAATCGACATGGCTGGCCTTAGTTTCGCGGTAGTCTGGACCTAAGCGTGATCAGACACAAGCCATGCTCAGAACATGCATCCCAGAGCCGGAAGACCTGTACACCACGTGATGTTAGAATGGGTATTGATACATGATTGATCTATGGCTAGGCTGGCTTTGCCGCACTGATGCGGCGCGTTCTCAGGGCGGGGCGAAATTCCCCACCGGCGGTATGTCAGCAATGATGAGCCCGCGAGCGCCCGGCACACCGCCGGGGTCAAGCAGATCTGGTGAGATGCCAGAGCCGACGGTCATAGTCCGGATGAAAGAGAGCGGGTGCTGGGTGGCTTTGTGCTGCCCGGTTCCGCGTTGCCTTGGGTCACGGGACAACGAAAGGAGATGCACGTGACCTTTACAACTTTGATGAAAAACCCCGCATGGGCCGGGGCCGGGTTCATGGTGCTGGCAGGCGGTTTGTTTGCCGGGGCAAATGTGGCCGTGCAGGCCGCTGGCATGTGGCACGGGGCCAGCCCCGGTGCGGTGGCGTTCTGGCAATATGCGGGTGCGCTGGTCTTGGCTGTGCCGCTGCTGCGCGACTGGCGCACAACGCAGCCACTGCTGCATCTGACCCGCGTGGCGCTGGCTGCCGTGGGCGTCCAGCTGTGGGTGACTGGATTGGCGGTGGTGCCGATCTGGCAGGCGATTGCGCTGATCCTGACATCGCCCCTGTTTGTCACGCTGGGGGCGGGGCTGTTGCTGGGCGAGCCGTTGGGCTGGCGGCGATTGGGTGCGGTGGTCGCGGGCGCGCTGGGCGGGGTGATTATCCTTGCCCCGTGGTCGGATACGTTTGCCTGGGCGGCTCTTTTGCCGGTAGGGGCGGCGGCGTTCTGGGCCGCGTCATCGCTGGTGACCAAGCGGCTGACCCGGACCGAGAGTGCCGCGACGCTGACGCTATGGTTGCTTGTGTTGCTGGTGCCGGTGAATGCAGCAATGGCGCTGCCCGGCGGGTTTTCAGTGGGAACGGCGGTTTGGCCGGTGGCAGCCGCAGCGGTGTTCACCGTGATTGCGCAATGGGCCTTGGCGAGTGCCTACCGGCGGGCGGATGCGGCGTTCTTGCAGCCGTTTGACCACTTGAAGCTGCCGTTGAATGTGGGGCTGGGCTTGCTGGTTTTTGGCTTTGCGCCACCTGGTGCCATGTGGGTCGGGGCGGCTGTCATCGTCGCGGCGGCAGCGGTGGCGTTGCGCGAGTGATTTGGCGGGGGAGCCGGGGTAAACCCCGGCCTACCCACGGTGCGCAGGCGTGTGGCATTGGGGGCCATCAGCGCGTGACGTAAAGCGTGAAGGGGCCGTTGCCGATCTGGATTTCGGTCAGGCTTTGGCCTGCGGCGGTGTCATATGTCACCTCCATCGTGGCGTTCTTGATATAAAGCGGCGAAAGATGCCCCGGCCCTGCCGTCACGCGGTAGGACATGTCACACGACAGCATTGCACCGGTTTGGGTCGACCCGGTGGGTGACAAGGTGATCACCCGGCGGCCATCATAGAACCGCATCGCACCGGGGCAGCCGGTGGCGTTGATCATCCCGTTCAGCACCGCCACAGGGGTCGAGACGGCACCCAGCACGGCAGCCGGATCTGAAAGGTCCGTGCGGTCATCCGATGGGCTGACCGTGGTTTCGATCACCTGCCCCTTGTCGGAGAGTACGGAAATCTTGCGCCCCTTGCGCGGGGTATCGGACAGGTACTGCGTTACCACACGACCGTCGGTCATCTGAACGCGCTTGGCGGTGGCGGTGAAGGCCCCATTGGCCAGGCCAAGAGGCGAATCCGTGACGTTCGCGCGGATGCTGTCGCCCGTGACGGTCATGGTGCCGATGGTGCCGCTGCCGAGTGAAAGCTGGAAGGTTTGCGCGCTCGCCAAAGTGGCGAAACTGGTAAACAGGATGGTCAAAAACACGCGCATCAAAGGCTCCGCAATCAGGTTGGCAGCGACATAGCAGAGAAACACCAACATGACAGCGTTATCCAATATCAGATCGGCGGATTGTCCCCAAATCATCACCAATCAGCCCCGCAATTGCCCCTTTTGCGCGCGACAAGATGACGAAGAAAGTGGGAGTCCGTGATGGATTTTTGGGCAACGTCTTGGCAGAATCTGCAACAGACCTTTGGGGTCAAGTTCTTGTTATCGCCGGTTTATCTGGGTGCGACGGTATTGATCGTCTGGGCCGTCTGGCTATATCGCGGCAAGCCGACGGGGTTCTTGCGGTTCATGTTGCCGCGCGAGCTTTATGTGCATCCCTCGACGCTGGTCGATATCAAGGTGGGGCTGTTTAACACTTTGTTCACAGCAACCGGGGCCATCTCGGCCCTGCTGGTGACGCCCTATGTGACCATCGCGGTGCTGCAGCAATTGGGCGGTGAGCTGGCCGATGCGGGCGGGGTCTGGCACGGGGTGCTGGCCGCGGCGCTGTTGTTCCTGACGCAGGATTTCTGCCGCTACTGGAACCACTATCTGCACCATGAGACCAAGGTTTTGTGGCCGTTCCACGCGGTGCATCATTCGGCCGAGGTGATGACGCCGCTCACGTTTCTGCGGGCGCATCCGATGTATTCTGCCTTGCAGGCGCTGATGATTTCTGCACTGGTCGGCATCGTGCAGGCCCTGATCCTTTGGGCGCTGGTCGGGCAAATCGAGCCCTGGGCGATTTATGCGGGCACGATTGCGTTCAACACCTATGTGTTTTTCGGCGCGCATCTGCGGCACAGCCATATCTGGGTCAGCTATGGCCGGGTGATGGAGCATATCCTGATTTCCCCGGCGCAGCATCAGATCCACCACTCCAGCGACCCAATCCATCACGACAAGAACTATGGCGAGGTTTTTGCGATCTGGGATTGGATGTTTGGCACGCTTTACGTGCCGGATGGATACGAGACGCTGGATTATGGCCTGGCCGATGGCGAAGGCAACAAGATCCCGCAGAAACACCCAACCCTGAAAGACGCGCTGATCGGCCCGTTTGAAGAGGTCTGGGAAGAGATCACCAAAGGCACCTCGCTTGCCAAGGCAGAGGAAAGGTCATGAGTGCCACGGAGATGACCGGGGTGGTGGCCGACCCGGCAGAGGTGCGGGTTTATTATGACGGGGAATGCCCGTTCTGTGCGGCCTACACAACGATGTTGCACCTGCGGGAAACCGTCGGGCGTGTTGTGTTGATTGACTTGCGCGAAGACGCGGATGCGCGGGCGGAATTGGCGGCACAAGGTTTTGACGTGGACCAAGGCATGGTGGTCGAGATGGATGGCCGCCGCGTCGGCGGGGCCGATGCCACCAACGCGCTGGCGCTGATGTCGACCAATGCGGGCTGGTTCAACAGGCTGAACCGCGCGGTCTTTGCGATCCCGTTTCTGGCGATGATTTTCTACCCCATCCTGCGCGCGGGCCGCTGGATCACGCTGTTTGCCATGGGCCGCGAGGGGATCAATGCCCGCGCCGAGGCAGGCACGCGGCAGATGCTGTTCAGCTTCTTTTTTGGCCTCTTTTCGCTGTTTCACGTCTTCAACTACGCCTTTGCCTATGGACGTTATCCACCGGCGGCTGACCTGATTGCGGTCTTTGCGGCGGCGTTGTTGTTGCTCTGGCGGCCGCATTCGGCCCGCGCGCTGGCACTTTTGATGCTGGCGAGCCTGATTTCCACGATCGCGCAGGCCCCGGCGCAATCAAACCATACGATGCTGCGCACGGTGGTGGTGATCGGCTATTGGCTGTCGTTCCTGTGGACGTTTGTCCGTGCCAAGGACTCGCGCGAGATTTTCGACAACTTCGTTCTCGCCGGGCGCGGGTCGCTGATCGTGATGTATATTTTCGGCATCTTTCACAAGATCAACACCGACTTTCTGAACCCTGAGACCAGTTGCGCAGTGACGTTGTGGCAGGACATGCCGGCGCCGCTGAGCATGGTGCAGGGGTATTGGATGGACCAGCTTGCGATCTATGGCACTTTTGGAGTGGAAGGCGCGATTGCGATTGCCCTGATCATTCCGCGCACGCGCTATCTTGGGCTGGTCTTCGGTATCGGGTTCCACTTGATGCTGGGGCTGTCGGATTATGCCGCCTATATCGCCTTTACGACGCTGTCGATTGCCATGCATGTGCTGTTCCTGAGCCGGACCCAGACCGCGCGCATGGTGGGTTCGCCCGAGATGGCGTTTATCCGGGAACGCATCCAGCAGCCCTTGGGCGTGGCCGCGTTCCTGATCTTTCTGACCGGTGGTGCGCTGGCGATGTACCGCCATGATTTCAGCCTGTCGAACCTGTGTTTGCTGCCCTTTGTGCTGCCGCTTTGCTGGTTGATCCTGCGCTATGGGCGCGAGGAGACCGGCCAAAGACACACCAAGGCGGCTTGGGTCATTGGGTTCATCGCGGCGGGGATCTACTTTGCCGGTGGGGCCGCGCCCTATTTCGGCCTGAAGACTGCGCAGTCGATCAATATGTTCGCAAATCTGCGGCTGGAGGAGGGGGTGAGCAATCACGTGGTGTTTCCCAACCCGCCGGGGCCCTTCACCTATCTTGAGGATGTGGCGGTCGTGACCGAAGCCAGCGAAAGCGCGTTCCTGCGGGATTATCAGCTGCGCGGCTTTGCGATTGTCTATTACGATCTGATCGCGCATCTGGCAGACAATCCGGGCGTGACGGTCAGCTTTGACATGGGCGGGCAGAGCTACAACAACGTCAGTGCGGCAGATTTCCAAAACGATATTGACGGGATGCTGCATCCCCCGTTTGTGCGCAAGTGGTTCCATTTTCAGCCGGTGCAGTTGGAGCGGCCAGAAGGGTGCAGTTTGTAGGGTGGGCATTGTGCTGCCCGGCTGCGTCTAGATCAGCTGCGCTTAGCGGCCAGCCAAAAGTCCACCGTCAAGACGAACAGCCCCGGCCCCGGGTTCCAGACCCCCAAGAAAGACTGGTGCACCAGCGCCCAGAAAAGCGCCGAAAAAGTCCCCAGAGACCCGGGTGGGTCCGCGCGGGCCTACGGGATCAAGTTCACCCTGATACCGCGTTTCAAATTGAAGGTGAGTGCCGTTGAATGTATCGCCAAACCGACCAGTCCGCATCCGGTTGGCGGAAAAACGAATGACGCCCGGCACCGCCAGATTGTCATCAGTTACAAACTGGTTGATCGTGCCCGTGATGCTGGATCCCTGACCAGCAAAGGAAACTTGTGTGTTTGCGCGCGCGCGCACCGACGTCGGCTGCCCATCTGTGATCAATTCGCCGACAAAGACGCCTTTCATTGTGGCGCGGCCAGAGGTGGGTGTCGTGCGCGTCCCGGTCTGTTGCATGCCTCTGGAGCGGTCAAGGAGCACGCCCGCTTCGTCATTGAGGGTCTGGAAGGATGACACTGGCGCGCGTTGTCCCCCTGTTGTCGATCCGCCGCCGCAGGCAGACAGGGCACCAATAGCAATACAAAACAATATCAAGACAAGGGGGTTACGCATCACTCTGAACCTTCAAGGACTATTGCTGACAGTTGGTATGGACGAGTCGCAAAACCACCACAAGTTGAAAGCCATCGGCGCCCGCCAACCTGCAATGCGAATTCTGCCCCCAAGCGATACCCCGCGCGATCCCAATCCCTGAAACCGATGCGCGCTGCAGTACAGTCTGACTAGGGTTCAAGCCAGACCTTGGTTGCAAGATGTTAAAAGTTCGCGGTGCGGTCGCAGCAGACTTTCGTGAAAGTCTGGCAACAAATCCTTTCAAAGGATTTGGGTCCAATTTCTTTCAAAGAAATTGCCCCGCCACCTTACATCTGTTTTTGCGGGCCTTCACCTGCCGTCAAAACGCAAAAGGCCCCACTGATGTGCGGAGCCTTTCGGTTCATTGCTAAAGGTGCCTATCCAAGCACCCGTGTGATCGCCTGATCCACGGCGTCGGTGATCTGGTTTAGGTCATCCGCTGTTGCAATCAGTGACGGCGCGAACAGCAGGGTGTTGTTGAACCCCGGAAGCGAGCGGTTGGTGGCACCGATGATCACGCCTTGGGCCATGCAGTCAGCGACGATGGCGCCGACCTGAGCCTCTGGCACAGGCTCTTTGGTGTCGCGGTCGGCGACCAGTTCGACACCGGCAAACAGGCCCTTGCCCCGCACATCGCCGATCCATTTGTGCTTGTCCTGAAGCGCCAGAAGGTTGCTGTTCAGATGCGCGCCCATGGTGGTCGAGTTCTCAAGCAGGCCTTCTTCCATGATGATGTTCATGTTCTCGATCGCCGCCGCCGGACCGCCAGTGCAGCCGCCAAAGGTCGAGATATCGCGGAAGTAGCCCATCTTGTCGGTGTCGTCCTTGAACTGTTCGAACACCGCATTGGTGGTCACGCAGCAGGAAATCGCCGCATAGCCCGATGCCACGCCCTTGGCCATTGTCACGATATCAGGCTGCACACCGTATTGCTGGTAGCCGAACCATGTGCCGGTCCGGCCGACGCCGCAGACGACCTCGTCAATGTGCAGCAGGATGTCGTACTTTTTGCAGATCTCCTGCACCTTTTGCCAATAGCCTTCGGGCGGGGTGATGACGCCGCCGCCTGCTGTGATCGGCTCAAGGCAGAGCGCGCCAATGGTGTCGGCACCTTCGCGCAGGATCACTTCTTCAATCGCTTCGGCGGCTTTGATGCCGTATGCCTCACCGGTGGAACCGTCTTGGCTGCGGTATTCAAGGCAATGCGGGACGCGGACGAAGCCGGGGGTGAAGGGGCCGTATTGCGCGTTGCGCTCGTCCTGACCGCCTGCGGACATCGTGGCAATGGTGGAGCCGTGGTAGTCACGCTCGCGGTAGAGGATTTTGGACTTTTTGCCGCCGTGGTGCTTGTGGCTGATCTGGCGAACCATCTTAAAGGCTTTCTCGTTCGCCTCTGACCCGGAGTTGGCGTAGTAGACGCGATCAAGTCCGGGCATTTTGTCGATCAGCATTTCGGCGAATTGCGAGCCGGGGATCGTGCCAAGGGTGCCGCCGAAGAAGCACATCTTGGTGACGGCGTCAGAGATCGCCTTGCCCATACGCTCGCGGCCATAGCCGATGTTGACGGTCCAGACGCCGCCCGAGACAGAGTCGATATGTTCCTTGCCCTTGATGTCCCACAAGCGCATGCCCTTGCCTTCGACGATGATGCGCGGATCAATGGACTCAAAAGGTTTGTGCTGCATCAGGTGGTGCCAGATATGTGCACGGTCGGCTTCGACAATCTTTTCGGGGTCGTTGGTCAGGGCTTGCAGGTTCATGGCGTCCTCCTATCAGGCATGCGAATCCCCCGCGCGCAGCGGGTCAAGGATGGCCTAGTTTGCCCAAGAATCGCGGTCTGCCAATAGGGCCAGTTCGACCCTTGCGTAAGGCCAGGCTAAAGCTCTGCTCCGGCGCGAATTTCGCTCCAGCGCAGGCAGAAACCTTTTGGGCGCGGGTGCGGCAAGGTCGCGGTCAAGGGTGCGAGCGACGTCGGCGATGCGGCGGTTGGTGACCGCCATGTCGGGGTCGGATGCAGGCCGGTTGCGGACCACGATCCGGTGACGCCCAATGCCAGAGTTACGGCGCACGCTGGTCCCCCAAAGCCTGCCAAGATGACGCCCCAGTTGCGATCACCACCAAGTCGGGCGACCGTGCTTTCATCCAGTGCAGCACCCGACGCCAGTTCGGTTGTCACAAAGCGCGTCTGCAAGTCAGCAAGGCAGGTCGATTTGATGAAGTCGGACATGTGCGTCCCCATTGGTGCGCAGGTTGTCTACATTTGACTTTTCGGTCAGGTGATCTGGTGTTGACGGGGTCCTGACCGTCGGTTGAGCCAAAAAGGGCAGAAGGCAGATTGAATTGAGCGATCTTGAGGTGGCGGCGGCATTTTGCGCGGTGCTGTTGGTTCTGTTGGTGGTCTTGCTGTTGCGGCGGCGCGACCCGGACCGGATGCCGGGCAATGCGATCCTAGTGGATGGGTCAAACGTCATGCACTGGGGCGGTGATCCGTCGCTGAAGGTGCTGACGCGCGTTGTCAAAAAGCTGGAGGACGAAGGGTTGAAGCCTTACATCTGCTTTGATGCCAATGTGGGCTACAAGCTGGGGGATCGGTTTGCAGGTCATGATGCAATGGCCGCCAAACTGGGGCTGTCCCCGAAACAGGTGTTTGTGGTGGACAAAGGTGTGATCGCGGATGGCGTGCTGCTGGACCTCGCGGCAGAGCACGCCTTGTCCATTGTGACCAACGATCGGTTTCGTGATTGGACAGTGACACACCCTTGGGTGAAAGATCACCGGAGGTTCCGGCGCGGGACATGGAAACAGGGATCGGTCGTGTGGGGGTCTGGGCGAAAACGTTGAAGTGGTTGGCAGGCATTGCAGCGGTCGGATTGGGGGCTTTGGTCGCCTGCAGCCCGCGCTCGGCAGACCTGCGCGCAGCCCCAGATGGGGCGTTGCGGGTGGCCAGTTACAACGTGCACTACATCATCCTGAACCAGGAGACCGGGGCGTGGTCTGTGGGCGATTGGGAGCGGCGCAAAGGTCCGATGGATGCCGCCTTTAAGGCCATGGGGGCTGACATCGTGGCCTTCCAAGAGATGGAGAGTTTCGCCCGGGGCGGCGACGGGAACGTGAACCTTGCCCGCGACTGGTTGCTGGCGCAGAACCCCGGCTATGCCGCAGCGGCGAGCGGTGATGCACGGGTCTTTCCGTCAACGCAGCCGATCTTTTACCGCACCGACAGGCTAGAGATGCAGGATCAGGGGTGGTTCTTTTTCAGCGAGACGCCGGATGTGATCTATAGCCGGACGTTCAACGGATCATTCCCGGCGTTTGCGTCCTGGGCGCTGTTTGCTGTCGATGGGGCCACGCTGCGGGTGGTCAATGTGCACAACGATTACGCCAGCCGGTCGAACCGACGATTGTCGTCAGAGCTGATCGCTGCGCGGGTGAAACCTTGGGTCGACGCAGGCGAGCGGGTGATGGTTGTGGGCGATTTCAATGCGCGGAGCGGCGGGGTGCCGCTGACGCTGATTGAAGAAGTAGGGATTGATTTCGTGCCGGTCCGCGGGTCGACTTATCATGTGAACCGGGGATTGAACCTGTTTGGTGCGATTGACCATTTGGGGGTGTCTGACGGGGTGCGGCTGGTGGGTGAAACGCAGGTTCTGCGCCAGAAATTCGGCGGTGAGTGGCCCAGCGATCATTACCCGGTGGTGGGCGATTTTGTGATCAAGTGAGCCGGTTTAACGCCCGGTTTATGATGTCGCGGGGGCCGGGCAGCTGCGGAAGGCGGCAACGGCGGCGGCGGCATCCGCCAGATCAGCGGTGATCGCCAGCGGCCCTGCCGTGGCGGTTGCGGTGTCGTTGAATTGCAACCCGTTCAGGACATTGCCAAAGCTACTGTCGCGCACGGTCAGGCGCACGCCGTCCATGACGTGCCGGTCGGTGCCAATGGCAATCGGGTTGGGGCCTGCGAACTGCATCCCGAAGGTGGGGCTGTCGGGCCAGGTGCCCTGCAAGAGCGTCACGGTCAGCGCATATTCCGGCAGGCTCGCGTCATAGGTGATGATGAATTCTGCCGCGTCCGTGGTGTGTGTCAGGGTGCAGATCGGGATGGGCGAGAACTCCCACGCGGCGGCAGGGGTGGCGAAGAGGAGAAGGGGGATAAGGTGGCGCATCACAGAAACTTAATCCGCTGCGCCGTTTCGGCCAGTGCCGAAATCCTTCAAGGATTTCGTCCGCAGACTTTCAAAGACTGCGGCGGCGCGAAATGGCAGGTGTTGTGACCCGCCGGATCGGCGCGCGATTACAAAAGATCACGAATTGACCGGCATTTTCGACCACTTGAAAGCCGCGTCGGTCAATTTCCATCATAAAGCGGTCCAGCCCTGCGTAGCGTTCCACATCTCTGGCCTTGCGCCGGATCACGGCACCTTGTTGCACGGCTTTGCTTGCAAAGAGATCGTTCAGCCAGACCTCGGGCGACAGGGGGGAGGGGCGTATCTGCATCGCCCAACCCTCTTTCGTCAAAGTTAATACAAAGTGAAAACCAGCCGGGTCAACGCCGCATCGACGTTGGGCGCGCGAGTTCCACTACCGTCCCTTGCGCCGTTTCACGCCGCCGCGCATCCCACCCCGACCCATCGTTGAGCGGCCCGAAGACTTCTGCGCGTCGTCCACGGCCTTATCCACCGCATATTGCCGCGCGAGCGGATCGTCAGCCAAAGTAAGTTCAACGGTCTCAAGCCGCTTCAGTTCATCCCGCAAACGGGCGGCCTCTTCGAATTCTAGGTTCTCGGCGGCTTTGCGCATGTCTGCGCGCAAGCCCTCCATCACCGCTTCGATGTTCGAACCGGCTTGCTTATTATCAATCTTGGTCGTCACGCGGGATTGGTCGGTGTCGCCTTTGTAGAGACCGGCCAGAATGTCCTCGACGTTCTTCTTGACCGTCGCAGGCGTGATCCCGTGTTCTTTGTTATAGGCGATCTGCTTGGTGCGGCGGCGCTCTGTCTCTTTCAGCGCGCGTTCCATCGACCCAGTGATGCGGTCGGCGTACATGATCACGCGGCCGTCTGCGTTCCGCGCAGCACGCCCGATGGTTTGCACCAGCGAGGTTTCGGACCGCAAGAACCCTTCTTTGTCCGCATCAAGAATGGCCACCAGCCCACATTCGGGAATATCCAGCCCCTCGCGCAGCAAGTTGATCCCGATGAGCACGTCAAAGGCCCCAAGTCGCAGATCACGCAGGATCTCGATCCGCTCGATCGTGTCGATGTCCGAATGCATGTAGCGCACGCGGATGCCCTGTTCGTGCATGTATTCGGTCAGGTCTTCGGCCATACGCTTGGTCAGCGTGGTGCAGAGCGTGCGATAGCCTGCCTCGGCTACCTTTCGCACCTCGTCCAGTAGGTCATCGACCTGCATCTCGACCGGTCTGATCTCAACCTCCGGGTCGAGAAGGCCGGTGGGGCGGATTACCTGTTCGACAAAGACGCCGCCGGATTGTTCCAGTTCCCACGACTGGGGCGTGGCGGAGACAAAGACCGATTGCGGGCGCATGGCGTCCCATTCCTCGAATTTGAGCGGGCGGTTGTCCATGCAGGACGGCAGCCGGAAGCCGTGTTCTGCCAGCGTGAATTTGCGCCGGTAGTCGCCTTTGTACATGCCACCGATCTGCGGCACGGAGACGTGGCTTTCATCGGCAAAGACGATGGCGTTGTCGGGTATAAATTCAAACAACGTGGGCGGTGGTTCACCCGGTGCGCGGCCCGTCAGGTAGCGCGAATAGTTTTCAATGCCGTTGCAGACGCCGGTGGCTTCCAGCATTTCGAGGTCGAAATTGGTGCGCTGTTCCAGCCGTTGCGCTTCCAACAGCTTGCCGTCGGCGACCAGTTGATCCAGCCGCACGCGCAGCTCTTTCTTGATGCCGATGATGGCCTGCTGCATCGTCGGTTTCGGTGTCACATAGTGGCTGTTGGCGTAGACGCGGACCTTGTCGAAGGTATCCGTCTTTTCGCCGGTCAGCGGGTCAAACTCGGTAATGCTCTCCAGCTCTTCGCCAAAGAATGACAGCTTCCACGCGCGGTCATCAAGGTGGGCGGGCCAGATTTCCAGACTGTCGCCGCGCACGCGGAAGGACCCGCGCTGGAACGCCTGATCGTTCCGGCGGTATTGCTGCGCGATCAAGTCGGCCATGATCTTGCGCTGGTCGTAACTTTTGCCGGCGTGGATGTCCTGCGTCATCGCGCCATAGGTCTCGACCGAGCCGATACCGTAGATGCAGGACACCGAAGCCACGATAATCACATCGTCGCGTTCCAACAGCGCCCGTGTGGCCGAGTGGCGCATACGGTCGATCTGTTCGTTAATCTGGCTTTCTTTTTCGATGTAGGTGTCGGACCGGGCGACGTAGGCCTCTGGCTGGTAGTAGTCGTAGTAGCTGACGAAGTATTCGACGGCATTGTCAGGAAAGAAGCCTTTGAATTCGCCATAAAGCTGGGCGGCCAGCGTCTTGTTTGGGGCAAGGATGATGGCGGGGCGCTGGGTTTCCTCGATCAGCTTGGCCATGGTAAACGTCTTGCCGGTGCCGGTCGCCCCCAGCAGCACCTGGTCGCGTTCGCCTGCGTTGATCCCTTCGGTCAGTTCGACAATCGCTGTGGGCTGATCGCCTGCGGGTTCGAATTCTGTCTTCATCACAAAGGCTTTGCCGCCTTCCAGCTTTTCGCGGGACCGCACGTCGGGTGCCGGGTTGGACAGATAGGCGGCGTCGGAAATCTCGCGCTTGTCAGTCTGTGCGTAGGCCATGGGGGATTCCTTTGCGGGTTAGCCTATAGTTGGCCCCATGGCTGTCAGGATCAACCCCACCTCCTGACAGGACATGTCAGCAGTCTGATTGCCCAATCCGAGGGAGAAAACCGCTTTGTCGCGGGATCGTCGCCAATTGTGGCCAAAAGTTGACGCGATTTCAGATAACCCTTATCGCTAGCTTTGCGAAAACAGGGACCCTTACATGTTTGATATCAGGTATTTAGCGGCAAGTCTGGCTTTCACGCTTGCGGCCAGTGGCGCGCAGGCTGCGACGGTGAATGCCACTATTGGTGGGCCAGACACGTTCGAGGTCGGTGAATTCTTTGCGGTGGTCGCTGATATCGAAGTGACGCCGAGCAGCAATCCGGTCGTTGTCCTTGGCGCACCGCAGGTGCTGAGTTGGGATCAGGTGGTTCTGACGGCAGGCTTCGACGGCGGGAACGGTTACATGGAAGATGTGACGATCACCGACACGTCGGCGCCATCTCCGAATATCGCGACCGCAGACCTGTTTGATTTGAACCCGATCAGCTTTTTCCCAGACTTTGTGCCGGATTATACCGCGCCGGGTGTCTATACGCAGACGCTGACCGGGTCAGTGAAATTCTTTGAAGAACAAAGCGTCACCTTTATCGAATCTGTCTGTAATCGGGTCAGTACGCGTTTCGGAAGTTATTGCGCGGGTTACACAGACGTTGTGCGCACCGAATTGCGCAACGTCGAAGTCGACAGTGCCACATTTACAGTGTCGCGTGACATCACCGTTGTGTCCCCCATTGCCCCCGTGCCGCTTCCTGCCCCTGCTTTGATGCTGCTGACGGGTCTGGGCGGCTTGGTGGCGATGCGGCGGCGTCGCGGATAAATACATTGCACAAGGCGGCTGCTGTGTCACAGTCGGCCAATGATACGCGCAATCCTTGTGGCTCTTCTGATTTGCGGCCCTGCCACGGCCGATCCGGTACAAAACGTAATCGCCGCGGCCGAACGGTCGTTTGACAGGTTGCCAGACGTGCAAACGGTCGATCAGATCGCAGGGCTTTGCGGGGCTGACGCGGGCGTTGACCCCCATGCCGCCTATTGCACCAGCCAAAATATGATCTTCCGGGCCGAGGCCGGACAGACCGCGGAGCAAGACCTTTATTATGTGGCACATCTTTTTGGTCATGCGGTCCAGGTGCGCCATGGCATCGCTGATATTGCCCTGCGCACGATCAGCGCGAACCGCGACCGCGAAACCGAATTGCGCCGGGATGTTGAGCGCATGGTTGATTGCCTTGCTGGTGTGATCCTTTCGGTTGCAGGCCAACAGGAATACGATCTGGCACAGGAGTTTACGGTTGAACCATTTGCCAGACCACATTGGGGCCGTGATCCATTGTCAAACGGTCCATGGGTCGAAGTGGGGCTACAAGAACGGGCGACATGGCTGGCAAAAGGGCTTTCTGGTGGTCACCCCGGCGTGTGCGATACCGAAAATTTCCCTGCCGATCTGGCGGTTGCGGCCTTTCGCCGTTGACGCCACGCGCGGCATCCTTACCTATCGGATAACCGATGAAGGAGCGCCCGATGTCAGAGCATATTGATCCCGAAAAACTGAACCGTCTGGCCGAGGTTGCCGTGCGCACCGGTGTGAACCTGCAAAAGGGGCAGGACCTGATCATCACAGCGCCAATGGACGCGCTGCCGCTGGTGCGGTTGATTGCAGAGCACGCCTACAAGGTCGGTGCGGGGCAGGTGCTGCCGTTCTTTTCCGACGATGCGATCACGCTGGCCAGGTTCACGCATGGCCATGACGAGAGTTTCGACAAGGCCCCCGGCTGGTTCTTCGAAGGCATGGGCAAGGCGTTCAGGGAAGGGGCGGCGCGCATGGCTGTCTCTGCCGAGGATCCGATGCTGTTGGCCGAGGTGGACCCTGCCAAAGTCGCCCGCGTCAGCAAGGCCACGTCGATTGCACGCAAACCTGCGATGGACCCGATTGTGGGCTTTGAAGTGAACTGGAATATTGTGGCCTATCCCGGTGCCGGTTGGGCGGCGCAAGTCTTTCCGGACCTGCCGGTGGAAGAGGCACAAGGCAAGCTGATGGATGCGATCTATGCGGCGTCGCGTCTGGAAGGCGACGATCCGGTCGCCAACTGGGAAGCGCATACCGCAGAGCTGAAGAAGCGGGTGAAGTGGCTCAACGACCACAACTTTGCCAGCCTGCACTACACCGGTCCGGGCACCGACCTGATGCTGGGCTTGGCCGAAGGGCATATCTGGAAAGGCGGTGCCTCGCCTGCGCTGAATGGCGTGACGTGCCAGCCGAATATCCCCACGGAAGAGGTGTTTACCTGCCCGCATGCCTACAAGGTCGACGGCACGGTGTCCGCGACCAAGCCATTGGCGCATCAGGGCACGGTGATCGAGGATATCTCTGTGCGGTTCGAAGCGGGCAAAATCGTTGAGGCGACGGCCAGCAAGGGCCAAGATGTGTTCCGCGAATTGCTGGCCGTGGACGATGGGGCCAGTCGGATCGGAGAGGTGGCACTGGTGCCGCATTCTTCGCCCATCTCGCAGTCCGGCACGCTGTTTTTCAACACGCTGTTTGACGAAAACGCATCTTGCCACATCGCACTGGGCCAGTGCTATGCCGACACGATTGAGGGCGGGTCAGAGCTGTCACCTGAAGAGCTGAAACAGAAGGGCGGCAACCAGAGCCTGATCCACGTGGACTGGATGATGGGGAGCGACGCGGTAGACATCGACGGCATCACCCGGTCCGGCGACCGCGTGCCCGTGATGCGCGGGGGTGAGTGGGCTAGCTAACCCACGATCCGGCGGCGCAGGTGTCTAATGATCTTGCGCAACCCGCCGGGGCCAGTGGCTTGCGCCATTAGATTCTTGCGACCCTCTGCGGTCTTGGCCTTTGACGCGGCTGCGTTGAAGCCCGCCTTTTTACGCTCCCGCTTGATGATCTTTGTGAACGCGTCAGAGGTTTTGACGCGGTCCTTGCCAGCGATCTGCTTGAAATAGCGTTCCTGTGCTTTGCGCCCCCGCAATGCGGCATAGAAAGGCGTCAGGTCTTCGGTTTCACCCAAAGCGTAGGCCAATAGCGGCTTGGCGGCTTTCAGTTTGACCAGCGGGATGGCGATCCCATGGCCCTGAAACGGCGTGTTGATGTGGTGCAGGTTGGGTTGATCCAGTCGCGCGACATGGGCGCGGTCCAAGGGATGGTGCATGTCGTAGACACACAGCACCCGCTTGGCATGCAGCGATTTGCCCACGGCGTCGTTGTTGTCGCCCATCCATGTCTGTTTGCGCGCCACCGGAAACCGCTTTTCCCATGGCACAAGATCACGGTTCAGCGTTGTCTGCGGCGACAGGGCCAGAACGGTGGTGGCTTGCACCTGATCGGCAAAGGCAATGGCCGCAAAGCCGCCCATCGACGTGCCATAGGTCACGATGTTGTCGAACTGGTCGAACAGGCCAGCGGCGCGCAGCTTTGCCAAGGCGGGCGACAGGCACGGCGCCTGATACCAGTCGCCTGCCTTGGGTTTGACCGCAATGTGCGACACCTTTTGCGCGCGAAACAGTTTGGCCCCCCAACCGTGCCGAAACAGGTCCGTTTCCGAAAAGTCGCCCTGCGCGTTTTCAAAGGTGATCACTAGGGTTCCGGTGCCATAGATATAGCCGTCCAGCACATAACGTCCGGTGTCATACAGCAAGTGATGTGCCCAATGGGCCGGGGCGTTAAGCTTGACGGGCTGAAACGGTGGCTGATCTGTCACGGGGTTCTCGGTTTCTCGCGGGCGCTGACCCCTTGTAACAGGGGCGTTGGGTGTGGCAAGTAAGGGCGACCTTAGCCGGAGTGCCATCATGCGAGCCAGAATCTATCGCCCCGCCCGTACCGCCATGACATCCGGCATGGCCAAGACCAAGCAATGGGTTCTGGATTACGAAAAGGACAGTGCGCGCCAGATTGATCCGCTGATGGGCTGGACATCTTCAAGCGATACGCAGACCCAGGTGCGCCTGACCTTTGACAGCAAAGAGGCCGCCGTCGCGTATGCCCGCGAAAACGGGATTGATGCGGTTGTCACCGAACCCAAACCGCGCCGCGCCAACATCCGTAAGGGCGGCTATGGCGAGAATTTTGCGACCGACCGGCGCGGGGCCTGGACCCACTAAGCCGCGTTATTCGCAGCCGATCCCGTTGCCATCACGGTCAAGACCATAGATGTCCTGACCGACCACGCGCACCGGTCCGCGGACATATGCCGGCCCATTGCCACTGCCACCGGCGCAATCCACATCCGACGCAATCGGCACGCAAGCCCCGGCATAATTCGGGTCACAGCCCTGTGCTACGGCATGTGATGGCAGCAAAAGCACGGTCGCAAGCGCGCCGCCCAAAATCCGTTTCACGACGTCTGACCACTCAAAATTAACCAAATTTTCATAAAGGTTAACGTGGTGGCTTTGGCGCGGGGATTCAAGCGTGCCGCAGGTGGCGCGCGGGATCTGCGCAATCGGGGGCTTGCCAAGGGCCGCCCCCTCGCGCCATATCGGGCGCGTGCGGTCCCATAGCTCAACTGGATAGAGCAGCTGACTTCTAATCAGCAGGTTGAGGGTTCGAGTCCTTCTGGGATCGCCAATCCAGAAAATTCAGGATCGCCTGTCGGGTGATGTCGCCACGGGTGGCGTGGCGGTGGTTTTCGATCAGGCGGCCATAAAGCTGGGTGCCGATGAAAAAGGGCAGGGTGGTTTCGACCTCGGACAGGGGGATCGGGTGCCCGGCGAGGATGGCGGCCAGATCAGCGCGCGGCACACCGCACAGGGTGGGGCCGGGGGCGGGGCAGTGGATCGTGGCCCAGACCAGAAACTTGGCAACGTCACGTGCCAGCGGCAGCCATGCAGTGCCTTGCACATCAACACCGGTCATTACTCCGTCCGCATAGTGCAGGTTGATCGCGGCAAAGTCGCCGTGGGACGCAGCCTGCGTGACATCGACGCCATGCAGGTCCGCGGCCATATCGCTGAGCGCGTTATGCAGTGCCCCCAGCAGGCCCGCATCAAGTGGCGGGATCGCACGGCCTTGCAATCGTTTCAGCCAATAGCCCGGACCAAAAGATCCGACCCTGTGGCGCGGGCCGACATAGGCCGCGAGCCACGCCCCGGCCTGTTGCATCAGCTGTGCGCGTTCGGCGGGTGTTGCATCCGCAATCACCCCGGTCAGGCGCGGACCGGCGGCATGGGACAGCACCACAACCCCCAAATCGGGTAGTGCCGCCAGGCAACGGTTGATCTGAAGCGGGCCGGTGGACAGGCGCGGCGTGACCTCTGCCAGCTCTTCCTGCGTTGCGGTCACGATGGCGGCGGCATCGTCGGTCAGGAACCATTTGAAGACCGTAGGTGCGGTGCCGTATTGCCCGGTAAACACCTGCGACCGGTCGCCCAGCTTTAATGTCCCGGTCAACTGGCAAGCGGGGATCGCGGCCAGGTGCGTCTGGGCGGCGGTCAGGGCGCGGGCGCGGTCGGCATCGGTAAAACGGGACAATTGGCGGACTTTCGCGCGGTGGGTGGAGGACAGAAAAATGACGTGCGGTTCACGCAATATCTGGTAGCTTGCCCCAAAACAGGCCCAAGGTCGAGCAGGCAGGACAATGAAAGCACTTATGATAAGCGCCATTTTGGCGTTGGCGGCCTGTGCCGCACCACCGCCCCAAGTCACACGCAATCAGATGGCCTTTGCCCCGTTGCCTCAGGTCAGCGTCGGGCAGGTGCTGAACCAGATGCGCGCGCAGAACGGGCTGCCGCCCCTGCGCCGCAATGCAACGCTGGACCGGATCGCCCAGTCACATGCGGCCGACATGGTGGGCACGGGCCGTTTTTCACATCAGGGCCGGGATGGACGCGGGTCCTGGCAGCGGGCGCAAGCGGCAGGTTATAACCCGCGGCTGGTGGCCGAAAACCTCGCTTGGGGTCCCTATGAAACGGGCGAGGTGCTGCGGCTGTGGCAGGGCCGCGCCGATCATCGGTCCAACCAGATGCACCCCCGCGCGCAAGAGTTCGGCTTTGGTATCGCCGGGACCGGGTCCCGGCGACATTGGGTGCTGGTGGTGGGCACCGCGTTCTAAGGCAAAGACCCCTTAAAGCAGGAAGTCGGTCGCGTCCGCATCCACAAAGGCGAGGCCCTCGATCAGAACCGAACCGGTGCCGCCCAGTTGGGTCAGATCCAGCAGCGTCGCGCCACCACCTGCGTCCGACAGCGCCGGAGCCACAACGCTGACATAGTCCGGAATGCGGATGCCAAAGTCCCGCAGGTCAATCTTGTCCACGCCGTTTGCAAAGTCGGTGATCGTGTCAAAGCCGGCGTCGCGCCGGAACACGAAGATGTCGGCCAGATTGCCCCCGGTGAGTTCATCATCACCAGAGCCACCCGCGATGATGTCCGCACCTGCGCCACCGTCCAACGTGTCGTTCCCGGCACCGCCATACAGTCTGTCGCTGCTGGTGCCGCCGCCAAGCTGATCGTCGCCGCGCCCGCCATGCAGGATGTCCTGACCGCCGCGGCCCTCGGCGATGTCGTCGCCATCGCCCATGCGCAGCATGTCATTTCCGGTATCGCCGTCAAAGGTGTCGTTGCCCGCACCCCCGTACATGGCATCATCGCCCGCGCCGCCAAAGAAGGCATCATCGCCTTTGCCGCCCCGGATCATGTCATTCCCGGTGCCTGCCACACCACTGTCATCCCCGTCACCGGCATAGATCAGGCTGTCGGTACCTAAAGTGGTGATGTCGTCGTTCCCGGCACCGCCAAAAATCTCATTCGCGCCGCTTTCATCGAACACGAGGTCATCGCCATCGCCTGCACGAATGTCATCATCGCCGGTCCCGCCGTAGAGTGAATCATCACCCGTCCCGCCAAAGATGTCGTCGTTCCCACCACTGCCAAGCACCACATCGCTGTCGGCGCCCGCGTAGATATCATCATTGCCGCCACCGGCGTAAATGAAGTCCTCTCCGTTTCCGCCGACCATCAGTTCACGGTCAATGCTGCCGTTCAGGATGTCCGACCCGTCACCGCCATATAGGAAGTCATTGCCGGAACCGGCTGACAACTCATCATCGCCGCCGCGTCCGTGCAGCGTGTCGGAATCGTTGCCGCCAAAGAAAAAGTCCGCGCTGTCACCGCCATAGAGCCGGTCGCTGCCATTGCCGCCATAGACGCTGCCGTTGACCTCTCCATTGCGGCTTTCCAGCCGGTCGTCCCCATCCTCTAGGTCGATGTTGCCGTTAATAAGGCCAACGTTGTCGACGATGTCGATGCCGTCCAGCATATTGATATTGCCGTTGATGAGGCCGGAGTTCTCAATCGTCTCGCCGTTGTCGTTGCCCTGATAGGCCAAGTTAGGGGAAGAGATCTCACCCGAGTTGACCAGAAGATATACCTCCGGTGAGGCGGATTGGTTGTGCCAGATCGCGGCATTGCTGGTCTCGGTCACCTGAATGCGGCCCGCGTTGACGATCGTGGCACTTTCGCCAATGGAGTTGATGCCGTAGCGCTCGGCCAGGATATCGCCGGTGTTATTCACCTCGTTGCCGGATGTGGTTTCACCCAACCCACCCATGTAGACGCCGGTGTCACCGGTGATGGTGCCTGCGTTGAACAGGGTGTTGCCACCCTCGCGCTGGACCACGCCCCAGAATCCGCCGTTGATGTTGCCGTAGTTGGCAACTTCGCCGTTCATCCAGGTCCGCACGCCGATGTTGTTGGCGCCATTCACGCTGCCGAAGTTGGTGAACTTGTTGGAACTCTCCACCATGTCGACGGCCATCTGCTCTGCCGCGATAACCCCGTAATTGGTGATTTCCGAACTGCTGCCATAGGTCTCGATCGCGTCGGCGGTTGAGACAACCGAGGCGGTCTCGGAGATAAAGATCGTGTTGTTCGAAACCGGGGCGGTGCTGGTGCCCAGCAGGATCGCGGGTTCGATTGTGCTGTCGGTGAAGGTGAAAATCCCAACATTGGCCGACAGGAAGACGTCGTTGCGTCCAACGCCTTCGATGACGCTGTCGTCGTCGCTGTAGACTTGAACGCCATCGACGACGACGAGGTCCTCACCGTTTGCCAAGGTGATCTGAACGCCTGCGCCGCCGCCTGTGATTGTTCTAACTTGAGCCATATTTGTCCCCTGAATTTGAATTGCAATGCAGCATCGCGCGGATGCGCGGGCCAAAAAATAGAAATAGATTAACGCAACCGGGGCGCATTTCTAGAAAAAATCACACCGGGCAAGCGGTGGAAAAGATGACTTGACTGATCCGCACGCAGCCTGGGCGGGCTAAAGTAAGAAGTCCGCGGCATCAGCATCCGCAAAGGCCAAACCTTCGATCCTGATCGTTCCGGTGCCGCCAAGTTGACCAAGATCAAGCAACGTCGCACCACCGCCCGCGTCGGACAGGGCCGGGGCCACGATACCTGAATAGTCAAGGATGCGCAGGCCAAAATCGTGCAGATCAATCGTGTCTGCGCCATCAACAAAGTCGGTGATCACGTCAAAGCCCGCGTCGCGGTGAAATACGAAGGTGTCGGCCTGTTTTCCACCGGTCAAAAGGTCATCGCCTGTGCCGCCATTGATCCGGTCCGTACCCGCGCCGCCGTCAATCGTATCTGCACCCGCGCCGCCAAAGAGCGTGTCCGAGCTGGTGCCGCCGCCAAGCCGGTCGTCACCGGTCCCGCCATGAATAATGTCCTGACCACCGCGGCCTTCCGCGATGTCGTCGCCCGACCCCATCCGTAGTGTGTCGTTGCCGCCTTCGCCGTCCATCTCATCATTGCCCGCACCGCCCAGCATCAGGTCATCGCCTGATCCGCCAAGGAACCAGTCGTCGCCATCGCCACCACGGATCAGGTCGTTGCCTTCGCCGCCACCGCCAAAGTCGGTGCCGCCGCCGCCATAGATTTCATCATTGCCAGCGCCACCTTCAAGGATGTCGATGTTGCCCAGCCCAAAGATCTTGTCGTCGCCATCGCCGCCGCGCAGCTCGTTCGCTTCGGCCCCGCCGACAAGGTCATCATTGCCAGCGCCGCCATCCACGATGCCATCAACCGTGCCAGTGCGGCCCAGATATTTATCATCGCCGTCGCGCAAATTGATGTCGCCGCTGATTGTTCCGGTGTTGGTGATGCGATCCTCACCAACGCTGCCGCTATAGGCCGTCCCGGCAGACAGAATTGTGCCGGTGTTGTTCAGAAACTGCTCTTCATCCGGGTCAGAGGCATTGTGCGCGATCGTGGCAAAGTTGTCATCAGTCGCAGAAATCAGGCCGGAGTTGTTGATGGTCAGCCCCTCATCAGCGGTGGCGACCCCATAGTAATAGCCGACGATCTGGCCCGCGTTGTCCAGCCGGGTATCGCCGTCAAAATCGGCAATGCCGTCAAAGAACATTGCGGTTTGCCCGGTGATGTCGCCCGCGTTCATCACCGAGGCGTTCACCCCGTCGATCCAGACGCCATATGCCTCGCCGCCAAAGGCAAAGGCCGACGATGTGATGTTGCCGAAGTTCTGAAGATCAGCGTTGGTGCCCGCTTTGACGGCGATGCCGTTGTCGCTGTTGATGTCTCCGTTGTTCAGCAGATAGTTGAGGTTGCCCTCGATGCTGACAGCGGTCTTTTCGGCCAGGATGCTGCCGTCGTTTTTCAGATCATTGTTGTTCCCCGCAATCTTGACGCCATCATATGCACCCTGCACCAACACGCCATCCTGGATCGTCAGGTCGTTTTTCCCGTCTGTGCTGTTGAAACCGAGCTGTAGCGCCGCGGTCTGCACGATTGTTGTCAGATCGCTATAGGACAGGATTGTGGCACCGTCGCGCAGCAACACGATGTTGTCACCCTGGCCATAGATTGCGAACTCACCGGTGCTATAGATCAGCACATCGGGCTGAACGATGAGATCCTCACCGGCAGGCAGAAAGTATGTGACGATGCCACTGCTGAGGTCGGAAGAAATGATGTTAGGCATAAAAATGTCCAATCTTTACAAATGAATAGAAAAGAAGAGCGGCTAAAGCAGGAAGTCGCCGGAATCCGCGTTGGTAATATCGAACCCCATGATCAGGACAGAGCCGCTGCCGCCAAGTTGCGACAGGTCCAGCAGGCTGTCGCCGCCTCCGGCATCTGACAGGGCGGGGCCAACGATGCCTGCGTAATCGGTGACCCGCAGGCCATAGTCGCGCAGGTCAATCTGATCTTCGCCGTCGACAAAATCGGTGATGACATCAAAGCCTGCGTCGCGCCTGATGACAAAGATATCCGCCTGTTTGCCACCTGTCAGCCAGTCGTCGCCAGCGCCGCCGCTGATCCGGTCGCTGCCCGCCCCGCCATCCAGCGTGTCATCGCCCGCACCGCCGATAAGCGTGTCGATGCTTGTGCCGCCGTAAAGCCAATCATCTCCGCCACCGCCAAACAGCGTGTCCTGCCCGCCCTGGCCCGAGATGTCATCATCATGCGCACCGCCATGCAGCACATCAAAACCGCCGCCACCAAACAGGCTGTCCTGCCCGTTGCCGCCAAAGACGCTGTCGTTGCCGTTCTCTGACAGGGCGGTGACCAGATCATCGCCGTCGCCTGCGCGGATCAGGTCATCACCGTCGCCGCCATCCAGCGTGTCATTACCGCTGCCGCCAAAGATGTTGTCCGTGCCCTCGCCGCCAAAGACCGAGTCCCGGCCATTGCCGCCAAAGACAAAGTCATCCTCATCCCCGCCATCAACAAAATCATCGCCGTCCCCGCCCCGCACAGTGTCGTTGCTGGAATCGCCCAGCAGCTCATCGTCGCCGCCGCCGCCGATCAGGGTGTCGTTGCCAAAGCCGCCCTCAAAGGTGTTGGCCTCTGACCCGCCATACATGAAGTCGCGTTCAGACCCGCCCGACACGACGCCAATCACGGAACCGTCGCGGCCCTGATAGGTGTTGATACCTGCGCCTAAGGACACATCGCCAACAATCGTGCCGGTGTTGATGATCGTGTCGCGCCCAACGGCGCCGATATAAGCGATCCGCGCGCCAATGATGTCGCCTGCATTCACCAGCCGGTAATCCTCGCCCGGATCGGATTCCGCCCGCCAGATCGCCGCGCGATTGGACGCCGCATTGCTGATCGTGCCGGTGTTCAGGATCGTGCCCTGCTGAAGCTCTGTTTTGATGGCAGAGGTTGTGCCGTGGATCGTCCCGGCGTTGTGGATCGTCACACTGGCCTGATCGGGGACAATCCAGTCGGCCAGCACGCCGATATCGCCGGTGATGGTGCCAAAATTGTCCAGCACGCCGCCATCCAGAATGAAGGTGACACCGCTTGTTCCGCCCGAGATCGTCCCGCTGTTGATCACGTTCGTGTCGTTTTCCACAAAGACGCCGGTCCCATCCGCAGAGGTGATCCGCCCGGTATTGGTCAGCTGCCCTAGGCCGCCCATTTGCACCGCCGTGCCAAGGGCTGTGATCGCGCCATCATTGGCGATGCTGGTCAAATTTGTGATGGCGTAGATGCCGCCCGAGACCGAGGCGCCGTCCCCGATCTGCACGTTGTGGGACGCCCCGGCGCCGCTGGCCAGATCAATCGCACGGCCTGCGCTTTCATCCACGGCAATCACCGATGATCCGGCCCCCAGCAGGACAGAGTTGCCGCCAAGGCCCGCGATGACATCATTGTCGTTGCTGAATAGCGTCACACCGTTGCCGATGATCACGTCTGCGCCTTGCGCCAGACTGACCTGAACGCCGTTTCCGCCACCTGATGTGGAAATAAATTGTGCCAAGACTTTACCCCTCAAAACCACCGATGCTGGTGTGCATCGCCTAAAACAATGGCAAGAGCCTAGCGCAAAACCTTTGAAACACTAAGCGGAAATCGCGCTTAGCACAGGGCAGGCCAGCCGCGCCTGCGGCGGTTGGGGGGATCAATCGCGGGGCGGCGGCGGGCCTGTGTCAGACCGCCCATAGGTAGCGGGTGACGTGGTAGAAAATCGGGGCGGCGAAAACCACGCTGTCCAACTGGTCAACAAAGCCGCCTTGCCCGGGGATCAGATGCGACCAGTCCTTGACCCCGCGGTCGCGCTTGATTGCGGCGAAAACCAGATTTCCGAACATGCCCACCAGTGACGCCATGGCCGCCATCAGCGCAGCACCGAGTATGCCAAACGGCGTGAGCCAAGCCAGAAACCCGCCGATCACCGCGGCAGAGGCCACGCCACAGGCCATCCCTTCCCAGGTTTTGGGCGAGAGTTCAGGCGCGATGCGGGTCTTGCCGATCCGACGGCCAAAGAAAAAGTCCAACAGATCGCCCAGTTGAACGACGACAATCAGGAAGGCGATCAGCAGCACACCGCGTTCGCCATAGCCGGGGATGTCCAGCGCCATCAGCGCCGGCACGTGGCTGACGCAGAAGACGGTGATCATCAGGCCCCATTGGGTCTCGGCCACGCGGGTCATGAAGCGGGTGTAATTGCCGCGCAACGCGCTGACGATGGGCAGCAGCAGAAAGGCGTAGACCGGGATGAACACGGTATAAATCCCGTGCCAGCCGCACCAGATGAAGAAGTATTGCAGTGGCAGCACCGCAAAGAAGGCCAGCGCCAGCGACATATGGTCGGCCCGGTTCTTGGCCGTCAGCGTCAGGAATTCGCGCATCGCGGCGAAAGAGGCAAACAGGAACAGGATCATCACGCCGAGCCGCCCCGTCAGCAGCGCCAGAGAAATCAGCGCGACCATTGCCCACCAGCTTTCGACGCGGGTGGTATAGGTGTCCAGTACGGGGTTTTGGGTGCCGGGCATCTGGCGCGCGCGGATGAATTCGCCAAACAGGGTCAGCGCCACAAGGATGCCAAACCCGCCAAGTGCAAGAAAGACGATGCTGCCAGTTGTACCGGTCATGGCTGCGTCGAGAACCGGGTTGTTCATGGCGCGGACTCCTCTGGATCAGCAGGGCGCAGATCGGTCAAAGCAGCAGAGGCACGGGCAAGGAATGCGTCTTTGGTTTCATCCGCGCCAATGCGAAGCGGTTCGCCAAATGTGACGGTGCAGATCAGCGGCAGGGGGATCACCTCGCCCTTGGGCATGATGGAGTTGAGGTTGGCAACCCATGTGGGCACCAGATCAACATCCGGAAAGGCCTTGCCCATGTTGTAGATGCCCGCCTTGAACGGCAACAACGGGTCGGGGCCCATGTTGCGGTTGCCTTCGGGGAAAATGATCAGGCTGTCGCCCTGTTCCATCGCGGCCAGGATCTTGGCCATCGGATCGTCGTTCACCTCGCGCCGCCGGTCGATCAGGACCGCGCGGAATACTTCGCCCCCCGCAAAAGCGCGCAGCTTGTTCTTGAGCCAATAGTCGGCGGCGGCCACGGGGCGGGTCTGGCGACGGATCGCAGGCGGCAGCACCGACCAGATCATCGGCATATCGCCGTTAGAGGTGTGATTGGCAAAGAACACCCGCTGTTTCGGCACCGGTTCTATGCCTTTCCAGTCGGCGCGCACGGCAGTCAGGAAGCGCACAAAAAGGCGGATGATGTTGCCAACGATGTCGGCGGCCAATCGGCGCAGGGTGGCGATAACGCTATTCATGTCAGAAACTTTGCCGTGAAACGATTGGTTTGCAAAGGAAAACCGCCCCGCGCAGGGCTGCGCGGGGCGGGGACGTGATTTATTTGATGTCGCCGTCCACGTATTCGGACAGCAGACGTTCGTTCTTGGCATCTTCGAGCCGCTGGATACGGTCGTCCGACAGACGTTCGTCAAAGCGGTATTTGACAAAGTTCACCAGGCTCAGCGTCAGCAGCAGAATGCCGATGCCCCAGTAACCCTTGGTCGCCAGCGGTACATCGGGGGACATGTAAAGCGACAGGGCGAGCATGCCGTAGGCCACCACAACGGCGAAGCCGTTAAAGAACATGATCAGGGCGTTGTCAGATTTGAATGTATTTTGCATTTTGAAGTCTCCTCGTTCGTCGTCAGTTATTTCTTGGTTTTCAAGCGGTTGAGCACGTCTTGTGCGGTAGAGCGGGTCGGGTCGCCGTAGCCTGCATCGGCCATGCGGTCGATGATCCCGCCTTGGTTCAGGTCGCGGTTGATCTCGGCCACGATCTGGCTTTGCTCAAACGGGTCATCCTTGCCCAGCACGCGGGCGATCAGTTCCTCGGCCTCTTCGGTGGCAGAGGTCTGGCTGATCGACCCCAGCTTCATCTGGATGTCCTGTTCGCGGCGCACGGCACGGGCCTGAATGGCACCCTGTTTCAGGTCGATGATCCGGCGATGTCCGTTCTCGATTGAGCTGCGCAGGCGCATGACCTTTTGTTCCAGACGGTCGCAGGTGTCTTCGCGCAGCTTCAGTTCATTTTCCATCTGCGCGATGGCCTCGGCCGCTTGCAGCGCCATGTCTTCGTTCTTGGCCTCAAGCGCTTCTGCTGCGCGTTTGGTCAAATCCGTGATCCGTTTTTGCAACGCGCTGCGTTGTGCATGTTCGGACCGCTGGCGCTGGATCAGGCTGGCAAGTGTGGCTTTGGCGGCTTTCAGCGATGCCTCTGCCTCGCGGATTTTCTGGTCAATCAATTCGATGGCAAATGCATCGCGCACGCGGTCTTCGGCGCGGGCATTGGCCCCGACGATCAAAGTGGACAGTGTCTTGAACATCCTCATATCCTTTCGTGAACGCTGTTCATGAATTGCATATAGGAAAACGTGAACGATGTTCAAGAAAAAAATGAACGGCGTTCAGGAAACAGTTTGTTCCGAAGTGATATTTGTCAGGACCACGGCAATCATATCTTCGATGCGTTCCATCGGGACGCCAGAGATGCGCCGTTCAAGCCCAAGTGAGACGATCCCGTGCACGGAGGAGAACAAGGCGCGGGTCATCAGATCAATCTTGTTGTCGTCCCAATCGGGGAAGATGTCGCGCAAGGGGCCGGCGATCAGCTGAAACACCTGACCCAGCTCGGCCAGATACCAATCGGGCACCGTCATCTCTGTCGACATTTGCAGATCAAAAAGCGCACGCCACGCCAGCGTGTTGCTGGCTGCAAAGTCCAGATAGGCATGGCCCATGATGATTAGCTGGTTTTGCGGGGCGATGTCTTGTCCGGCCAGCGCGCCCGAGACATGCGCGCCCAAGCGGCGGAACGTGCGACCATTCACCGCCATAATCAACGCATTGAGATCGTGAAAGACGTTGTAGATCGCCCCGACTGAGCAACCCGCCATCCCCGCAAGATCACGCGCCTTGATGGCGTTCGTCCCGTGGGTCGTGATGATCTGCTCTGCGGCGTCGATCAGTTTGTCGCGCAGTTCGGTGCGGCGGGCTTCAGTTTTGCGGGCCATATGGGGTGCCTGATGTTGAACGTGGTTCAGTCATAGGCGAGGGCAGGGGCGCTGGAAAGGGCAGGAGCCTCCGGCGGGCATATTTTTGTTCAAAAGAAAGTTGGGCGGGAATGCCTGACTTGCGGGGCGGGCGCTGATTGCCGAAGGTTCGCGCATTTGAGCGATTTATAGAGCGATGGGAATTGATATGCGGCGTGTGGCCATCAAGGCGGCAGTTTTTGTCCTTGCGGTGCTTAGTCTGACTGGGGTGACCTATTGGGCCATCGGCGTCTGGAACCGCAGGCGCGGCACCTGGGCGTCGGTGTTCTATTGCTATGCGGGGTCAACAAAGTTCATCGACAGCTATGCTCCACCGGGCACGGTCGCGCTGTTTCGCTGGCGGCCCTCGCCAATCGGTGTGTTGTGTCAGGACGGCCGTCTGGGGGTGGTGCTTGCGTCGCCTGTGACAGAGGCCGAATTTACGGACCCGGCCAATGCCGCGCAGTTTCTGCGCTTGCAGCGGCGGGTCGCGCGCATTGCGCAACTGATGCGGGTTGAGACGGTCAACATGGCAGGCATCCTGCCGGGAATTCTGGCCCATAGTAACGCGCTTGCGGTGCACGATTCCCGCCCCGTGGTTGTCGCGGCAGTCGCGCAAGCGGTGGCAGAGGTTCTTGCCAAAGCACTGCCGGACGGCAGCGCGCGAGATGTGGTCGTGCTGGGTGGCGCGGGCCGGATCGGGCGCGCGGTCTGCGCGGCACTGACGAAAGATGGTTATACCGCGCACCCGGTCGATCCGCGCAGCGGGGTGCAGTCCCTGCCCATCGCGCTTCAGGGCAAGCCCTGCCTGTTGGTGGACATCGCCCGCAAAGGGGCGATCCGCGCCTACATCCCGCAGATGTGGCCCGGGCTGGTGGTTTTGAATGAGGTCTTTCCCTGCCCGTCACGCCGCGACGTGCAGCTGATGACGGACAAGGGCGTGGCCGTTTACCACCTTGCGGGCGTGCACGGCCGGGTCATTCCGCCTCTGCCACATGGCTATGAGAACGCGGTGCCCTGTTGTGCCAGCCATGCCGCAAAGGTGGGTGGGGTCCGGGTTGTGGCGCTGGGTCAGTCCTGATCGCGCTTGACCGGTGCGCCACCGGCAAAGTTGTTCACGGCGTGATAGTCGATCGGGTCCTCCTGCATCTGCAAATGCAGGCCGTCGCCAGTGTAGGGATGCGCGCGGGCCAGCGCCTCGTCCACCTCGATGCCCAGACCGGGGGCCGTGGGGACGGGGATATAGCCACCCTCGACCGTCAGCGTGTTCTTGATCAGCGCCGCGTGGAACGGGGTTTCGATCGTTTCGGCCATCAGGATGTTGGGGATCGCCGCGGCAAGCTGCACGTTGGCGGCCCATTCGACGGGACCGGCGTAAAGGTGCGGGGCCATCTGGGCGTTGTGAACTTCGGCGATGGCAGCGATCTTCTTGGTTTCCCAGATGCCGCCCGAGCGCCCTAGCGCAGGTTGCAGGATGCTGACACCTTGGCGCAGTGCGGCTGCAAACTCCGCCTTGGTGGTCAGACGCTCGCCGGTGGCGACGGGGATGCGCACCTGATCGGCCACGGTCGTCAGGTCCGTGTCGGGCGGGCAGGGTTCTTCGTACCAGAGCGGCGAGAACGGCTCGAGCGCCTGACCCATGCGGATCGCCCCGCCGGTCGAAAATTGCCCATGGGTGCCAAAAAGCAGGTCTGCGCGGTCGCCAACCGCCTCTCGGATTGCGCGGCAGAAGGCGACCGAGGTCGAGATGTCGTACATCGACGGCATGTGCCCTGCGCGGATCGTGTAGGGGCCCGCGGGGTCGAATTTTACGGCCGAATAGCCCGCCTCAACACAGGCGACAGCGCTTTCGGCGGCCATCTCGGGCGAGGCCCAGAAGGCGGGCAAAGGGTGGTCGTCTTTGGGATAAAGGTAGGTATAAGCGCGGATCCGGTCGTTCAGACGCCCGCCGATCAGCGCGTGCACAGGCCGGTCGCGGTCCTTGCCAAGGATGTCCCAACAGGCGATTTCCAGCCCCGACCATGCGCCCATGACGGTCAGGTCCGGGCGCTGCGTGAAGCCTGCGGAATAGGCGCGGCGGAACATCAGCTCAATGTCTTCGGGGTTCTGGTCGGCCATGTGCCGGGCAAAGACATCGCGGATCACATGGGTCATCGCATCAGGGCCCACGCTGCTGGCATAGCATTCGCCCCAACCGGTGATCCCGGTGTCTGTGGTCACTTTCACAAGGATCCAGTAGCGTCCGCCCCAGCCCGGTGCGGGCGGTGCCGTGACGATGATGTCGAGGTCGGTGAGTTTCATGATAATGTCCGCGCAGGAGGAATTTGAAATGGACACAATCACGCTTCGGGTTTTGGGTCCAGACGACTTTGACCTGCTGATGGCCGTGACACCGGGTTTGTTTGACGCGCCGATGCGCGCCGATCAGGCCCGCGCATTTCTGGACAACCCGATGCATGTATGTGTGCTGGCGTTTGAGGGCGATCTGGCGGTGGCCATGGCCACGGGCACGGTGTTGCTGCACCCTGATAAAGCGCCGGCGATGTTCATCAATGAAATTGGCACGCGCGACGCCTATCAGCGGCGCGGGATCGGGACCCGTGTGACGCAAACCTTAATTGATCTGGCACGCAAACGGGGGTGCGAAGGTGTCTGGCTGGGAACCGAGCACGACAATGCAGCAGCCCTTGGCCTTTACCGCAGCATGAAGGCGGACGAGGTCAAGGGATCGTTCTTTGGCTGGGATGACGCGCTGTGACGCAGCCCCGGGGCCTGTCAGGATTCTGACAGCGCCACTTTCATGTCCTTGACCTGATAGATCACTTCACCGTCCGCCTCGACGATGCCATCGGCCACGCCCATGGTCAGGCGACGGGTTTGCAGGGCTTTGGTAAAGTCGATCTTGTAGGTCAGCATCTTGCGGTCGGGACGGACCATGCCAGTCAGTTTGACCTCGCCCACGCCCAGCGCGTAACCGCGCCCTTGCCAGCCGCGCCAGCCAAGGTTGAAACCGGTCAGCTGCCACAGGCCATCAAGACCAAGGCAGCCGGGCATGATCGGATTGCCCGGGAAGTGGCAGTCAAAGAACCACAGATCGGGTGTGATATCGAATTCCGCCACCACATGGCCTTTGCCATGTGCGCCGCAGTCGCCTGAAATGTCGGTGATCCGGTCCATCATCAGCATTGGTGGCGCAGGGAGTTGCGCGTTGCCGGGGCCGAAAAGTTCGCCACGGGCACAGGCCAGCAGGCCTTCTTTGTCAAAACTGGTGGGGAAATCAGCCATATGATCGGGCTTTCTTGTTGTTTGCGCTTTGTCGACCACTACCACTAGGGGGATTGGCGGGGCAAGGGCAGGGGATCATGGGCAGTGTCGGTGACTTTGGGCGCCGCCAAATTTTTGAAAAATTTGGGGCCCGGTGGCGCAGGGTCCGCGCTCTTGCCAGTGGCGGGCTGGTTGCAGCCTGGGGGAGCCTCCGGCGGGGATATTTTTGGCCAGAAGAAGATGGGGTTTGCGCAACGCCCACGCGCAGGTTTACGCTTTGAGGCGGGAGATTGATATGGACGCAGAATTTTCACGCCGCAAATTGCTGAGCCCGCCGGAGTTGCGGGCCTTGACCGCAAGGTCAGATGCCAAGGGTTGGCAGCAGATGGGCAGCCATCTGGGCGCGATTGCCGTTGTCGCGATGCTGCATGCGGTGGCGCTTGGCACATGGTGGGTTGTGTTGACCGGGCTGGCGCTGGGTGTCTTGCTGAACTTTACCTATGCCGCGCAGCACGAGTTGAGCCATGCCACCGTGTTCCAGACGCGGCGGCTGAATGAATGGTGGGGGCGAGTGATCGGCTTTGTGCAGATGTTCCCGCGCGACTACGATCAGATCATGCATTTTGCCCACCACCAGTACACGCAAGACTGGGAACGCGATGGCGAGTTGGTGCGCGAACCTTACACGCTGACCACCTATCTGTTGTGGCTGAGCGGGGTGACCTATTGGCGCAACCGCGTACTTGGCATCATCCGACGCGCGAGGGGGATTATTGTCGAGCCCTATATCCGCGCCGAAGAAGAAGCCAAGGTCATCCGCGAAAGCCGGTTGCATCTGCTTGGCTATGCGCTGATCGCGCTGGTGTCGGTGTTGTTGGGGTCATGGGCGGCGCTGACGTTCTGGATCGTGCCGATGGTGCTGACAAAGCCGATCCATCAGTTGCAGAACACCATCGAACATCTGGGGCTCAGCCACGAAAGCGACATCCTTGAAAACACCCGCAGCACCCGTGCGGGGCCGTTCATCAAGTGGCTATGCTGGCAGATGCCCTATCACACCGCGCATCACACTTTTCCTGCCGTTCCGTTCTGGAAACTTCGTGAGCTGAACGCCAAGATCGAGGCACAGGCGGGTGCGGTCCACCGTATGGGCTGGATCGAGTTTCAAATCGAAGTGATCAAGAAACTGCGGGCCAAGGATGAAAGCCAATACCCGATGAACGAGGTCTGGATTGTGCCGGTCAGCGGTGGACGCACCGCGCGGATTGCCGCTGAATGAGGCGGCTGCAGGTCTACACCTCGCTCTGGGCGATGCAGCCGCATGATCCAACTGGGGTGAAGCTGCCCTATGATCAGGTGTGTGAAATGGTCGCAGCTGCGGGCTTTGACGGGATGGCGATTGATCTGGGCGCGGCAGATGTCGCAGTGGCCCATCAGGTGCGTCCGCACATGGAAGCCCAGGGGTTGACGCCGCTGATCGTGGCCTTTCCCAAGACCATCGACAGCATGGAAGACACGCTGCATATGGCGCGCGATTTTGGTGCGCCGTTTGTGGATATCATCGGGCAGGTGATGCCGATTGCGCTGGATGACATGGTGCCGGTCATTAAGACATGGATGCAGATGTCCGACCGGATCGGCGTGCCGGTACAGTTCGAGACGCACCGCAACTGCATCACCAATGACCTATACACCACGCTGCAACTGCTGGACCGCATCCCCGATATGCGCATTTGCGCTGATCTAAGCCATTATGTGGTGGATCGGGAGTTCTGGTTTCCCCTGTCCGACCACGACTTGGGGCTGATCAGCAGGGTCTTGCAGCGGTCTGACAGTTTTCAGGGCCGCGTCGCCAGCCGTCAGCAGATTCAGTTGCAACTGGACTTTCCTCAGCACCAAAAGTGGGTGGACCTGTTTAAGGGCTGGTGGCGCGAGGGCCTCGCCGATTGGCGTGCGCGCAACGCCTCGGGTGATTGCATTTTCGTGTGTGAACTTGGCCCGCCGGAATACGCCATGACTGGACCGGATGGGCGCGAAATGTCCAATCGCTGGCACGAGGCGCAGGTGATCAAGGGCTGGGTGCAGGACATCTGGGATGATCTTGGCGGCGATGATCACTGACATATGCGTTGATTCTTGGATCAAATTCCCGATATTGGGGACATTATGAAGGATTTCGTTCTGACAGATGACAAAACCCGCAACGGTGCCGCATGGCTGGCATCTGCGGATGTGCGCCCGACGCGGCAGCGTGTGACGCTGGCTGCTTTGCTTGTTGGAGACGGGCAGGACCGTCATGTCACCGCCGAAAGCTTGTTTGATGCGGCAACCCGCACGGATGAGAAAGTGTCGCTTGCCACAGTCTACAACACCCTGCGGGCCTTCTGTGATGCGGGTCTGGTGCGCGAGATCACGGTGGACGGGTCAAAAAGTTACTTCGACACCAACATGAGCGATCACCCGCATTTCTACTGGGAAGACACCGCAGAGCTGACAGATGCCCCGGCCGAAGAGCTGGAAATTGCCCGTCTGCCCGGCACCCCTGCGGGGGCAGAGATTGCCAGCGTGGACGTTGTCATCCGGTTGCGCCGCACCTGAGCGCGCTGCGCGCAAAAGGTTAACAGAACCGCAAAATGCGTTAACCATTTCTTTACGAAGTCCGGGTGAAGCTGAGATATGTCTCAGCTACGCCCCCTTTTGGTGCCTGGTGCCACGTATTTCTTTACGGTTCGCCTGAAGGATCCGACGTCCAAGCTGCTGATCAGTCAGGTCGACCTGCTGCGTCAGGCGGTGCGGGCCTGCCGCCAGCAGATGCCGTTTCATATCGGGTCAAGCGTGGTCTTGCCCAACAGAATGCACACGATCTGGACGCTGCCGCCCGGCGACGATGACTATGGCAAGCGCTGGAAGATGATCAAAACCACCTTTGCGCGCCATGCCCAAGTGCCGCGCCGCGCGGTCACCAACGGGCTGTGGCAGCGGCGCTATTGGGAAGTGCCGGTTCTGGCCCAGGGCGAGTTAGACGAATACGAGGCGATGATCTGGCATGCCGCGGTCAGCGAAGGCTTGGTCAAACGGCCAGAGGATTGGCCCTATTGCACCATCTCGCGTGCGCGGACGTGGGATGCTGAACTGGTCGAGTGACGCGTCAGAACCATTGCCCCGGTTCCATCAGCCCCAGATCCATCAACTGTTGCGAATGCCATGAAAACTGCGTGGAATTGCGCCACTGAAAGCTGTCGATCTGATAGCCGCTGCCCGGATTACGCTTTAGCGCCTTGGCGGTGCGGAATGAACAGACCGATGCGGTCAACGAATGATGCCAAGGGCAGGCGTAGGTGTTGTATTCGGGATCATTCAGCGTGTGGTCCGTCAAAAGCTTGAGCCCCGGTCGGGCCCGAAACAGGCCAATCCGGTCGATCCGGCGGCGGGTGTAGGGCACATGTTCCTCGTACCGCCAGCGCAGGCCACCAAAGAAATCCAGCTGCCGTTCCTGCACGGTGCCGCGGTTGTCGCGGCGGGCCAGCGCGTAGTAGCCGGATTTGTCCAGATGCGCGTCATCCAGCGACACGGCATCGGGATGCGCGCCCAGATCGCCCGCATAAAGGTCGACCACATAGGTCAGCACGGAATCGCGCCGTTCTTCGGTGGCAAAGGCCAGCATCTCGCCAATGGTCCGGTGTTCGCAAAACGGAAAGAACAGGTATTCGCTGTTGTAGCCGTAATAGACCCAGCGGCCCGGAACCGCCTTGATGACGGTGTTGACCACGTCTTCCAGTGCGGCGTCTTCCATCATGTTGTGATGCACCCGGACCACCTGATCGCCAAGCGCATCATCCAGCATGATATCGCCGGCCCCTGCGACCACGACCGTGCCAAAGCCCATATCCAGATGGTGCCGCACGGTGCTGTCAATCTCGACCTCGTCTTCCAGCAGGATCACCGCAACCGCCCCTTTGCCAAGGGCCGCTTTGCTACCGCGTGAAAACGCCTGAAGGCTGTCAAAGATCATCTGCTGCTGTCTGTCGTTCGTGTTTTGCGCAAGGTCGCGCGGTTTGGGTGTCATTGCAAGTGCGCGCCGCCCCGGATAGAACCCGCGCGATCATCCCCCAGCGTAATGGAAAAAACCATGTCCGCCCCTAAGAAACTGTTTATCAAAACCTACGGCTGTCAAATGAACGTCTATGACAGCGAACGCATGTCAGAGGCGCTGGGCGGGCAGGGGTATGTCGAAACCCAGACCCCCGATGACGCGGACATGATCCTGCTGAACACCTGCCACATCCGCGAAAAGGCTGCGGAAAAGGTCTATTCAGAGCTGGGGCGCTTCAAGGGGTTGAAAGCTGAAAAGCCGGACCTGAAGATCGGTGTCGCAGGCTGCGTCGCGCAAGCGGAGGGTGAAGAGATCATGCGCCGCCAGCCGCTTGTCGATCTGGTCGTTGGCCCGCAAAGCTATCACCGTCTGCCCGCGATGGAAGAAGCTGTGGCAAAGGGCAAAAAGGCGCTCGACACCGATTTCCCAGAGGATGACAAGTTCGAAACGCTCAAGACACGGGCCAAGGCCAAGCGTGGCCCGACGGCGTTTCTGACCGTGCAGGAAGGCTGTGACAAGTTCTGCGCCTTTTGCGTGGTCCCCTATACTCGCGGGGCAGAGGTCAGCCGCCCCGCTGACCGCGTGATCCGCGAGGCGCAGGAACTGGTCGAGGCAGGCGTGCGCGAAATCACCCTGCTGGGCCAGAACGTGAACGCCTATCATGGTCACGAAGGCGGGCTTGCGGGGCTGATCTGGGCGCTGGACAAGGTCGACGGGCTGGAACGCATCCGCTTTACCACCAGCCATCCCAATGACATGGACGACGCCCTGATCGAGGCGCATGGCACCTGTGACAAGCTGATGCCCTACCTGCATCTGCCGGTGCAATCAGGCTCTGACCGCATCCTCAAGGCGATGAACCGCAAGCATACGGCCGAAAGCTATATCCGCCTGATCGAACGCATTCGCGCCGCGCGGCCTGATATCCTGCTGTCGGGCGATTTTATCGTGGGCTTCCCCGGTGAGACCGATCAGGACTTTGCCGACACGATGGACCTGATCCGTCAGGTCAACTACGGTCAGGCCTATTCATTCAAATACTCCACCCGTCCCGGCACGCCTGCGGCTGAAAAACCGCAACTGCCAGAGGATGTGATGAACGCCCGCCTGCAAGACCTGCAAGCCTTGCTGCGCAGCCAACAACAGGCCGTGCAAGAGACGATGGTCGGGCGCGATGTGAAGGTTCTATTTGAAAAGGCGGGGCGCGAGCCGGGGCAAATGATTGGAAAGTCAGACTATTTGCATGCGGTCTATGCGGACGCACCGGATAGTGTTCTGGGTCAGGTTGTGCCGGTCAGAATCACACAGTCGAGCCCGAACTCCCTCAAAGGGGTGCTGATCGGCGAAATGGGCTGATCACACCCGGTTTGCCCCATTTTCGGTACATTTCGTTACCTAAGGTCACCCAATCCACCCATTCAGCACCAATTGTTGCCGGTGCGTACACAATATATGGTAAATATGTCTTTTCTCGGGCATATACCTTGCTAAGGTTACGGAAATTTCCGCTAAGTAGGGCCAAACGCGCGCAGTGTGTGGCGCGCTGCAAAAATCAAGGGGTGAAAGCCGTGGCATCAACATTTCAAAAAGCAAAGTCAGCCTTGGCCGCTGCTCTCGTGCTTGGCATGGTCGCCGGACCAGCCACGGCGCAAGAACAGCGTGTCATCGAAGGTGAAGAATATACGCCAACCATCTGGATTGACCCCGATGGCTGCGAACACTGGGTGATGGACGACGGCTTCGAAGGCTATATGTCCCCGCACCGCAACCGTGACGGCAGCCCGGTCTGCCACCGCAGCGAAATCTGCGGCGTGATCCCGACCGATACGCTGTTTGCCAATGACGAACCGTGGATCCCGGCCCATGCCAAGGCGCAGCTGATGGACTTTTTCAATCAGGCTGACGCCTTTGGGTTCCTGATCTACGGGCACACCGACGCCAACGCATCGGATGAATACAACATGCGCCTGTCAGAGCGCCGCGCCAACATGGTCGCGGGCATCGCCCAAGCGGCTGGCAAGCGGGTTGTGGATGTGCGCGGCTTTGGCGAGCGTCGTCCGCGCGCCGAAGGTCATTCGGCGGCTGCCTACGCGCAGAACCGTCGCGTTGAAATCTACTGCATTAAATAAGGAGCGGCACGATGACTGCATTGAAAATCTCCGCCCTTCTGGTTGCCGGCCTGTCCGTCTCTGGCTGTGCTGAACAGCTGGTCAGCATCGCTGGCATCGAAGGCGGCAACCGTACCGGCGCTGAACGTTTTGTTGACGCGGGCACCGACGCCAAGAACCTGTCGACCCTCGTGGCCGGTATCTGGGTTGACCCCAACGGCTGTGACCACTGGATCATTGACGACGGCATCGAAGGTTACCTGTCAGAGCGACTGACACCCGATGGCCGCCCGGTCTGTTCCGGCATCGCGCCGCCGAACATTGCGACCGGCCCATTCCGTCAGGGCACCAACATTCCCGACCCGCTTTAAGGGGTGCCGGAAAACCAATCACGAAGGGGCCGCAACATCACGTTGCGGCCCTTTTTCGTCTCAATCTCGTGACATTTACCACGCTGTCCCTTGCGTCTGCCACAGCGCCTTGCCACCATTGGAATCAGCCACTTTGTGATCAGGAGATTTGATTGGCGACAACCGCCCTTCCCCCCGCTGACGACATTTCGGAAACCTTGCTGGAATTTCCCGACAACTTCTTGTTGATCGACCTCTGCGGCGAACATGACCGCAATCTGGCCACCATAGAAACGCAAACCGGCGTGCAGATTTTGCGGCGCGGTAATCAGCTTGCCATTGTGGGCGAGGAAGGCCCCCGGACAGAAGCCGCCGAGGTGCTGCGCGCGCTTTACCAAAGGTTGGAAGCAGGCAAGACGTTGGAACCCGGCGACATCGACCGCGAATTCCGCATGGGCAACCCCGGCCCCGAAAACCCCACAGAGCCGGGCGACCAGAAAGAACTGTTCAAAGGCGGCAACGCCGACCGGATCGAGATCAAGACCCGCAAGAAATTGGTCGAACCCCGCACAGAGGCGCAAAAGGCCTACGTGCGCAGCCTGTTTGACAACGAATTGGCCTTTGGCATCGGCCCTGCGGGCACCGGCAAGACCTATCTGGCTGTGGCGGTGGGCGTGAACATGTTCATTTCGGGCCATGTGGACCGGATCATTCTGTCGCGTCCGGCGGTCGAGGCGGGCGAAAAGCTGGGCTATCTGCCGGGCGACATGAAGGACAAGGTCGATCCTTATATGCAGCCGCTTTATGACGCGCTGAACGACTTTCTGCCCGGCAAACAGGCCGCCAAACTGATCGAAGAAAAACGGATCGAAATCGCGCCGCTGGCCTTCATGCGCGGGCGGACGCTGTCGAATGCCTTTGTGGTACTGGACGAGGCGCAGAACGCCACGTCGATGCAAATGAAGATGTTCCTGACCCGTCTGGGCGAAGGCTCGCGCATGGTCATCACCGGCGACCGCACCCAGATTGACCTGCCGCGCGGTGTGTCCTCGGGGCTGTGGGATGCGGAACGGCTGCTGAAATCCATCCCCAAGATCAGCTTTAACTACTTCACCTCAAAGGATGTTGTGCGCCACCCACTGGTCGCCGCAATTATCGAAGCCTACGAGGCGGAAGAGGCGAAGTGACCGTCGATTGCCTGATCGAGGACACGCGCTGGACTGCATTTGAACTGGAACCGCTAGCCGAGGCGGCAGTTGCGGCCGCACTTGAAGGTGTGGGGCTGGAACCGACCGTCTGGGACATTAGCCTGATGGCCTGCGACGATGCCCGGATCGCCACGCTGAACGCGGACTTTCGCGGCAAACCGCAGCCGACCAACGTGCTGTCGTGGCCGTCCGTCGAACGCGGTGTGGCCGCCGCAGGCGAAACCCCTTTGACACCTGACCCGACTGAACCCGAACTGGGTGACATCGCCATCGCCTATGACACTTGCGCAGCAGAGGCAGCCGCAGCCGGCAAACCGATGGCTGATCACGTCACCCATCTGATCGTTCACGGGACATTACACCTTTTGGGCTATGACCACGAGCGTGACGCGGATGCCACCCTGATGGAGGGGTTGGAATCACAGATACTTGGCAATATGGGCCTCTCTGACCCATATAGGGATCAGGGCGAATAGCGCCCGCTAGATGGCTGGAGACAATGAACGACACCAATGACGGATCGTCTAACGCGGCGCAACGCGCGCAGGACGACCAAAGAGACGAAGATGATCGCGGCTTTTTCAGCCGCTTGATTGAGGCGCTCAACCCCCAGACAGAGACAGCAGAACCGACAGAAGATGCGGGGCGGACAGCGCCGCAGCAAACCACGCTTGGCCTGTTGAACTTGCGCCGGATGCGGGTCGAGGATGTGATGATCCCCTCGGCAGATATCAAGGCCACGCCCGTTGGGGCGTCAAAGGATGAACTGGTGGGCGTGTTTCGCGATTGCGGGTTGACCCGTTTGCCGGTGTTTGACGGCACGCTGGATACGCCGATTGGCTTTGTGAACCTCAAGGATTTTGCGCTGCGCTATGGTTTTAACGGCGACGGCGACAGCTTTAATTTGCGCGATATGGTCCGCCCTCTGTTGTTCGTACCACCGTCGATGTCGCTGGGTGTGCTGCTGCAAAAGATGCAGGCCGAACGCACCCATATGGCGCTGGTGATCGACGAATATGGCGGCACCGATGGGCTTGTCACCATCGAAGACCTGATTGAACAGGTTGTGGGCGCCATCGAAGACGAACATGACGTGGACGAGGCGAAAAGCTGGGTCGCCGAAGGCAGCGGCGTCTATCTGGCGCAGGCCAAGACCGATCTTGAGGATTTCGAAGCCGAGATTGGCATGGCGCTGACCGACCACGAGGATATCGACGAGGAAGAGATCGACACGCTTGGTGGTCTGGTTTTCATGCTGTCCGGCCATGTGCCTGCACGGGGCGAGTTGATCCCGCATCCCAATGGCGTGGAATTCGAGGTGCTGGACGCCGACCCCCGGCGGATCAAGCGCCTGCGGGTGCGTATGCCCAAGGGCTGACACTATGCGGATTGCCTCTTGGGTGCACGACGGGCCGCGCTGGCGCAGGGCAGCTGTTCTTGCGGCGTTGGGCGCGATTTGCGGGCTGGGGCAGGCCCCGCTGGGCCTGTGGTGGGCCACGCTTGCGGCCCTTGCGGTCGTCCTGATCCTTGTCCCTGCCGCCCCAACGCCGCGTCGCGCTTTTGGTGCGTGCTGGGCCTTTGGTGTGGGCTATTTCGCGCTGACGTTGCGCTGGATTGTTGAACCCTTTCTGGTCGATGCCGCCAGCACCGGCTGGATGGCCCCCTTTGCGATTGTCCTGATGGCCAGTGGGGCTGCGCTGTTCTGGGGTGCCGCTGCATGGGGTGCTGCGCGATTGCATAGCGGCGCGCTGGGCCTTGCCATGATGCTCACACTGGCAGAGGCGACACGGTCGCTGATCCTCACCGGGTTCCCCTGGGCGCTGATTGGCCATGTCTGGGTGGACACGCCTATCGCGCAGGCAGCAGCCTTTGTCGGGCCACATGGATTGACGCTGATCACATTGGTGATCGCCTGGTCTTTGTCCGTTTCAGTGCGGTTTGACCTCCGCGCGGCGGCGGTTCAGATTTTGGCTGTTGCCGCATGGGTGTTGCTGAACCCCGGACCGGCCCCGGACAATACCGGCCCGATGATCCGGCTGGTACAGCCCAACGTGCCGCAGGATGAAAAGTGGGACCCCGCCACGCGGCAAGCAAACTTTGACCGCATTCTTGCAATGACAGCCGCGGGCGCGCGGCCCGCGCTGATCGTCTGGCCTGAAACGGCGATTCCGGTGCTGATGGATTTTGCGCAGCCGCAGCTTGATCTCGCGTCAGATGCGGCGGGCGGTGTGCCCTTGATCACCGGCATCAACCGCAGCGACGGGCAGCGGTACTACAATTCATTTGTGCTGCTCGGGCAGGGTGGGGTGACCACCCGTATCTATGACAAGGCGCATCTGGCCCCCTTTGGCGAATACATCCCCTTTGGTGAGTGGCTGGACCAATTCGGCATCCGGGGGCTGGCCGCATCGCAGGGCGGCGGGTTCACCGCAGGCGGTGTCCAGCCGCTGGTCGAAATCCCCGGCATTGGCCCTGCGCGCGCGCTAATCTGTTATGAAGGCATCTTTGCCGAAGAAGTGGGCCACACTGACCGCCCGCGCCTGATGGTGCTGATCACCAACGACGCGTGGTTCGGCACTGCCGCTGGCCCCTATCAGCATCTGGCGCAAGCGCAGCTGCGCGCGATTGAACAGGGCGTGCCGATGGTGCGGGTGGCAAATACCGGGGTCAGCGCAATGATTGATGCGCGCGGGCGGATCACCGCAATGGTGCCGCTGGGGCAGGCGGGCGCACCCGATGTGCCGCTGCCACCAGTGCGCGCCCTGACGGTCTATGCACAGACCGGCGATCTGCCGATTGTGATGCTGGCGCTTTTGTCACTGGTGGCAGCGACGTGGCGGCAGCGACGCTTTTCGTGATTGACGCAATTGGACCAGCCGCGTATCGAAGCGGCTGGTTTGTCACAACGGCTTCCTGACGTGACAATGGTACATTTTATCGGAGCATCTCATGGCACGAAACGACTATATCTTCACCTCTGAATCCGTTTCAGAGGGGCATCCTGACAAGGTCTGTGATCGGATTTCCGACGCCGTGCTTGATGCATTCCTCGCTGAAGAACCCGAAGCGCGGGTCGCGGCAGAAACCTTTGCCACCACCAACCGCGTTGTCATCGGCGGTGAGGTGGGCCTGTCGGATCAGGCCAAACTGCATGACTACATGGGCAAGATCGAAGACATTGCCCGCGCCTGCATCAAAGACATCGGCTATGAGCAGGACAAGTTTCACCACGCCACCTGCGAGATTACCAACCTGCTGCACGAACAATCCGCGCATATCGCGCAAGGTGTGGATGCGGCTGCCGATAAGGATGAAGGTGCTGGCGACCAGGGCATTATGTTCGGCTACGCCACAACGGAAACCGACGCGCTAATGCCCGCGCCCATTCAGTACAGCCATGCGATCCTGCGGCGGCTGGCTGAAGTGCGTAAGGACGGCACCGAACCCGCCCTTGGCCCCGACGCAAAAAGCCAGCTGTCGGTGGTCTATAAGGATGGCAAGCCGGTTGGTGTTTCCTCGCTGGTATTGTCGACGCAACATTTGGACCCGGACCTGACCAGTGCCGATATCCGCGCCATCGTCGAGCCCTATTTCCACGAGGTTCTGCCCGCAGGCTGGTTGACCGATCAGACGGTCTGGCACGTGAACCCCACCGGCAAATTCGTGATTGGCGGTCCTGATGGTGACGCGGGCCTGACGGGCCGCAAGATCATCGTGGATACCTACGGTGGTGCCGCCCCCCACGGTGGCGGCGCGTTTTCCGGCAAAGACCCGACCAAGGTTGACCGCTCGGCGGCCTATGCGGCGCGCTATCTGGCCAAGAACATCGTCGCCGCTGGCATGGCTGAGCGCTGCACGATCCAGCTGTCCTATGCCATTGGCGTGGCGGCGCCCTTGTCGATCTATGCCGACACCCATGGGACCGGAGAGGTCGCCCCGGCTGCGATCGAAGCGGCGATCCCGCAGGTCATGGACCTGACCCCGCGCGGTATTCGTCAGCATCTGGGCCTGAACAAGCCGATTTATCAGCGCACGGCGGCCTACGGCCACTTTGGGCGCGAGCCCGATGCAGACGGCGGATTTTCCTGGGAACGCACCGATCTGGCCGAGGCGCTCAAAAAAGCGGTCTAGCCACGGCGGGGTCCACCCCGCCCGACCCATGGATGCAAAGGCGGCACGTTTGGGCCGCCTTTGTTGCGTTTGGAAGGCGGGATTGCTAAGGCGCGCCCCATGAGTACAGACAGACACCCCAGCGGCGCGCCGTGGCGCAATTTCTATGGCCGGTTCAAGGGCAAGGGCCTGCGCGACAGCCAGAAGGATTACCTTGATAAGGATCTTGTGGCGCTGTCGCCCGGTGCGGTGACATGGGATGAAAACCCTGACCGCAAACCGATTGATCCAGGAGGGCTGTTTGACGGCAAGCCAGTTTGGCTTGAGATCGGTTTTGGCGGGGGCGAGCATCTGGTGCATATGGCAAAGACCTATCCGCAGGTGGGGATCATCGGCTGCGAGCCCTACATCAACGGCGTTGCGATGCTGCTGGGCAAGATCCGCGCGGCGGAAGTGGAAAACCTGGCCGTGCACCCCGGCGATGTGCGTGATCTGTTTGACGTTTTGCCGGATGGTTGTCTCGACAAAGTGTTCCTGAACTACCCTGATCCCTGGCCCAAAAAGCGGCATCACCGCAGACGGTTTGTAACGCCGGAACACCTTGGCCCGCTGCACCGAGTGATGAAGATGGGCGCGGAATTGCGGGTGGCGACCGATATCGCCGACTATGTGCGGCAAACACTGGAAGAGGTGCCAAAGGCAGGCTTTGACTGGCTGGCGGAGGGGCCTGACGATTGGCGGCAGCCGTGGGGCGACTGGCTATCGACCCGGTACGAGAAAAAGGCGATCCGCGAAGGGCGGCCCCGGCATTATCTGACGTTTCGCAAGGCCTGACGTCTTGGGGGCCAGCCCCCAAACGCGCCGTATTATTGGGAGCCAGCCCCCAAACCCCCGGGATATTTTTGGCCAGAAGAAGCAGGGGCGTGGACCCTGCCGATGTGCTGCGCTATCAGGCGTGCAAGTCAAGAAGGAAGCATCCATGTCCGGCCACGGCACCCCGATCCCCATGACATCCCGCCCCTGTGGCCCGCTGAAAGGCGAGGCGCATGTGCCAGGGGACAAGTCGATCTCTCACCGGTCGTTGATCCTTGGCGCGCTGAGTGTGGGCGAGACGCGGATCACTGGGTTGTTGGAAGGTGACGACGTGCTGGACACCGCCAAGGCGATGCAATCCTTCGGGGCAGAGGTGACACAGCACGGGCCGGGTGAATGGTCAGTGAAAGGGGTCGGTGTTGGCGGCTTTGCAGAGCCTGACCACGTGATTGACTGCGGCAATTCCGGCACCGGAGTGCGGCTGATTATGGGGGCGATGGCGACCTCTCCGATTACAGCGACATTTACCGGGGACGCATCATTGAACAGCCGTCCGATGGCGCGGATCACCGACCCGCTCGCGCTGTTTGGCACGCAAGCGGTGGGGCGGCAAAAGGGGCGGTTGCCTATGACGCTGGTGGGGGCTGCGACCCCTGTGCCGGTGCGCTATGAAACGCCTGTGCCGTCGGCGCAGGTCAAATCAGCGGTTTTGCTGGCGGGACTGAACGCGCCGGGTGAAACCGTGGTGATCGAGAAAGAAGCGACCCGCGATCATACGGAGCGGATGCTGGCGGGGTTCGGCGCAAAAATCTCGGTGGAGGAAACTGACGCGGGCCGGGTCATCACCCTGAAAGGCCAGCCCGAGCTGGTGCCGCAGGACATCGTGGTGCCGCGCGATCCATCCTCTGCCGCGTTTCCGGTCTGTGCGGCGGTCATCGTGCCGGGGTCGGATGTGCTCGTCCCCAATATCGGGCTGAACCCGACGCGCGCGGGGCTGTTCACCACGCTCCAAGAGATGGGCGCGGACCTGACGTTCGAGAACATGCGCGAAGAAGGTGGTGAGCCTGTGGCGGACCTGCGGGCGAGGTTCTCGCCCGATTTGCATGGCATTGCGGTGCCGCCTGCGCGTGCGGCCAGCATGATCGACGAATACCCGGTGCTGTCGGTTGTGGCATCCTTTGCCCACGGGGTGACGGATATGCAGGGCGTCAAGGAATTGCGGGTCAAGGAATCGGATCGGATTGACGCCATGGCGCAGGGCTTGCGCGCCGCAGGAGTGGACGTGGAAGAGGGTGAGGATTGGTGGAAAATCAATGGTTTGGGCCACGGCAACGTACCGGGCGGGGCCACGGTAGAAACAAGACTGGATCACCGGATCGCAATGGCCTTTGCGGTCATGGGGATGGCCGCCCAAAAACCGATACATCTGGATGATGGTGGCCCGATCACCACGTCTTTCCCGATATTTGAAGGGCTGATGGCTGGCCTTGGCGCGCAATTGGTGCGGAGCAACGGGTGAAGTTCACCGTCGCCATAGATGGCCCTGCCGCGGCGGGGAAAGGCACCATCAGTCGGGCGGTCGCGGCAGAGTTTAACCTGGCACATCTGGACACCGGATTACTTTACCGTGCGGTGGGGGCCGGTGTGATCGCGGGCGGTGAACCGGTAGCGGTGGCCCAGGCGCTGGACCCGGCTGATCTGGAGAATCCCGATCTGCGCACGCAAGCGGTTGCAGATGCGGCCAGTCAGGTGGCGGTGATCCCGCAGGTCCGTGCCGCGCTTGTGGCGTTTCAAAAGGAGTTCGCCCGCCGTGACGGCGGTGCGGTGCTGGATGGCCGCGACATCGGCACGGTGATCTGCCCCACGGCAGAGGCGAAGCTATATGTCACCGCCTCGGCCGCGCGCCGAGCCGAGCGGCGGCATAAGGAATTGACGGAAAAGGGGTTTTCCACTGCCTTTGAAACCGTCTTGGCCGAGGTCAAGGACCGCGATCAGCGCGATACCAACCGGGCGACGGCGCCTTTGCGGGCCGCAAGTGACGCGGTGACGATTGATACCTCTGACCTGACGATAGAGGCGGCCGTCGCGGCTGCGATTGCGGCGGTGCGGGCGAAATATCCGGTCACGTAAGTGTGCCTTAGATGTGGGGATCGAATGAGCTAGCCTGACAGACAGGAGGCCCACACCATGTTCAAACCCCTCGTCTTTGCCCTGTTGTTTACAGCTGCGCCGCTGGCCGCTCAAGAGGCCGAGCCGCCAATGTCAGTGGGCCGGATGATCGAAATCATCACCGCTCTGGATCCCGATGTCAGCCCGGAAGGCGGCGGAATTTCCTTTACGATTGAGGATGTTCCAGTGCTTGTCTTTGCTGACCCTGCGATGAACCGGATGCGGGCAATGGTGCCAATCCGCCGGGTCGAGGGCATGACCCAGGACGAGTTGGCCCGCGCCATGCAGGCCAATTTTGATACCGCCCTTGATGCACGCTACGCGATCGCACGCGGGCAGCTTTGGGCAGTTTTTATCCATCCATTGAGAGAGTTGGAGCGCGATCAGCTGATCTCCGGCATCGGGCAGACGGTGAATATCGCGCTGACCTATGGCACGCTCTATCACGGCGGGGCGGCACAGTTTGGTGGCGGCGACAGCGAGGATTTGCAGCAAGAGCTGCTGGAAGAATTGCTGAAAAAGGGTCAAGACATTTAACGCACCGTCCGCGATGCACACATGATGCACAGACCATACACATTGTGGGCATACGCAAGGATGAAGGGCTGTTAACTTAACCTTTCATGCCAAGGAAAGGAGTCTGCGCCCATGTCCATTCAGATCAGACCTGCTGCTGCCACGGATCGCGCCGCGTGGGGTGCGCTTTATGCGGCCTATGCGGAATTCTATCAGGTGACCCAAACCGAAGCGATGCGCGACCGGGTGTGGGACTGGGTGATGGACGACGGCCATAGTGTGACAGGGTTGGTGGCCGAAGGGGCAACTGGCCTGATCGGGATTGCCCATGTGCGTGAATTTGCCCGGCCATTGGCGGCGGCAACGGGTGGTTATCTGGATGATCTTTATGTGGACCCCGGCGCACGGGGCAGCGGCGCGGCGGACGCGCTGATCGACGCGGTTCGCGCGCTGGGTGTGGCGCGCGGCTGGGGCGTGATCCGCTGGATCACTGCCGAAGACAACGCGCGGGCGCGCAAGGTCTATGACCGCATGGCCGCAAAAACCGGCTGGGTGACCTATGATCTGCTGGTCTGAGACCGCCAGCATCAGTGACGCCTTAGATCACCCGCGCAAAGGTCCCGGTGGGCTCAATGGCAAAGGGCACCTCGTGGTGGGCCTTGTTCATCAATGTCCGCACCGCCTCTTGCTGGCCATCGGGGCAATAGACCATCACAAAGGCCGAGATTTTGCCGCCCGGTAGCTGCGCAAAGGCCCCAAGATCACGGACGCTGGCAACGATGTCCTTGACGTAATCGTCGGTGAACTTACCCGGTAGGGTCATCTTCAGGCGTTGCTGCTCCCCGATGATTTCGCCAATGCGCCGCATGTCGCCCGCCGCGAAGGCTGATTTCAGCTCGACCCCGATGGCCTTGATCTCGTGCAGGTGGTCCAACCCCTTGTCCAGATGGCTTTCCAGCAGGTTCAGCGAGGGTTTGCTTTTGGCGTGATGGCCACCATAGAAAAACAGCATGTTGTGCTGAAACTGTGCCCGCACGTCATCAGACAGCACCAGCGGTTGCGGATGAATGCCGTGGGCGTCGTACTGGATATAGCGGATATCGCCCAACGCGCAGATAGATGGATCGTGATAACCCGACGCGCCTTCGAGGATATCAACCTCGATATGTGCGGCGGCCTCAAGCAGTTCTTGCTGAGTTTTGTCGATGCCTTGCAGACGGAACATTGCATTCAGCAGCCCGACGCAAACTGCGCCAGACGTTCCAAGGCCGGATTCCCCGGCCAGATCGGTCATGACCACCAGATGCACTGGATGTTCCGCCAGACCTGCAACCTGCAGAGCTTCGCGGATCAGATCATTGCGGATGTCGTCCAGCGCAATGACCTTTTCGTGCACATCGGTGTAACGCAGATCAAAAAAGCCATCCATGCTGTCTTTGATGACGACATAGACGTGTTTGTCGATGGCCATACTGACGGTCACGCCGCCGAATTGGTGGGCATAGGATTTGATGTCGGTCAGGCCGCCCGCAAGGGGCAAGCGCAGGGGCGTTTTGGTGACGATCATATCTTTGCTTCCAGTCCTTCCAGCACCCTGACCCGCTGGGCGATGCGCAGTGTGTTGATCTCGGGCGTGGGTTCTGTGCCGCCCAGATGCAACCATTCGTCTTCAATCAGATAGCCGATGTTTTCCCCGTCCATGATCGCGTCCTGCAAGTTCGGCATGATCCGGTATTCCACCTCTTTGCGGCCAGTCATGCGTTTGACCATCGCTTCGGAGAACTTCCAAAGGCCGATGTCCACGTAGTCGCTTTCGCCTTCCCAGGCCTGCGTGATCAGGTGATCGTTCAGGGACACGCGGATCTTGGCATGGGCCGGGTCGCGATCGGCGGCGACGCTTTGCACGATGGGCATCTTGTGCGCCAGAATTGCGGAAAACTGCGTTGGTTTGACATAACCATCCGCCAGCCACACCACGCAAGGACCTGTCAGACCTGCCTTTTGATAGGCCGTCTGGATGGCATGGCCGGTGCCAAGTGCCGCGTCCTGCACCACATAGTTGATTTTCAGACCGTTATAGCTGTCGCCAAAGTAAGATTGGATCTGCTCTTTGAAATGGCCCACCACAAGCGTCAGGCTGGAGGTCGACAGATCAATGCCCGACATGGTCAGATTGCGCACTGACAGTTCCAGAAAGGGGTTGAGGCCGATGGGGTACATGCATTTTTGCAGGTAACCGCCAAGGTTGCCAAATCGGCTGCCTTTGCCGGCCGCGAGACAGATCAGGTTCATGTGGGTTCTTTTCACTTGCTCGATGGGTGTGATGCCGTGGCGGTCAGACCGCGCGCGAGTCGCACTATACCGGCACTGCCCGCACACGGCGAGAGGTGATCGCCGTTACTGAACCTCTGCTGTTTCGTGGGGGGCATGGGGCGACCAGATGTGCCCGCTTACCAATGCGGCGGTTTCTGGTCGGCCAGTGGGACAGAGCCGCCAGCATCAAGGTCACGGCCCGCTTCACGTTCCATCAGCATCGCGACCCGGCGGGTTGCTAGTGCGAGTTCTTTTTCCTGACGGGCGACAACGTCCGACAATTCCTCGACCGTGCGGGTCAGGTGGGCAATTTTCTCTTCAAGCGCGGTAATATCGGTCATAACGACCGCTTACACCGCTTCCTTGGCCGGGAAAAGGGCGGGCAGATCGCCCAGAGCTTTGGCCTTGTCGATCAGGGCCGCGATGTCCTGGTCCAAGGAAGAGGTCAGTTGCGCGAAGTCGGTGATCGCAAAATAGACCGGCTGCACAATGTCGATCCGATAAGGGGTGCGAAAGACTTCGAGCAGGTCGAAATCGCGGATCACCGGGGTGGCCGACATCGCGTGCGCCGCCTCTGCCGGGGACGATGCGATACCCGCACCATAGCCGCGCAGGCCCTGATCGGTGCGGATCAGACCAAACTCGATCGTGAACCAGAACAGTCGGAACATGTGCCAGCTATACCCTTTGCCAAGCGCGATGGCCGCAGCACCAAAGGCCTGAATGAAATCGGCGTAGGCGGCATTGGTCAGCAGCGGGCAATGGCCAAACACCTCGTGAAACAGGTCGGGTTCCTCGATATAGTCCATCTCTTCGCGGCGCCGCAGAAAAGTGGCAACCGGAAACTTGCGGTCCGCCAGCAAGGCGTAAAACTGGCTGGGCGGGATGATGGCAGGCACGCCTTGTGCGCCTGCACCCGTCAGGGCCGCAAGACGGGCGTCGATGTCGACCACCTGCGGGGTCTTGTCGGGGGTCAGGCCAAGCTTTTTGACACCCTCAAGGTAGGCGGGGGTCATCACGTCAGGCAGGGTCTGCATCTGGCGGGTGAACAATTCGCCCCAGACGGCATCATCCTCGGCCGTATAGGGGTAGCGGCCCTGCGCATCGGCGGTGATGGAACGGTAGACGTGATCTTTCGGCATGGCGGTTCCTCCTGTTGGGTAGGATATGCGCGCAGTCGTGGAAAAGTTTGCGTTTTGATCCGGGTTTTGATCTGTTTGAGGTCAGAATTTTTCGGGAAATGGCAAATGGCGGAATTATCAGATCAGGATCGCGCCCTGTTGCGGGCCTTGCAGGCCGACGCGGGCGCGTCGCTGGCGCAGCTGGCCGAACGCTGCGGCATGGCGACCAGCACGGTGTGGCGCAAGGTGCAGGACTTCGAAGCTGCGGGCCTGCTGGTCGGGCGCGTCGCACTCTTGGACCCCAAGGCCGTGGGCGCAGGGCTGTGCGTTTTCGCCACCGTGCGCCTGCGCGATCATTCCGAGGCGGCGATTGCCGGTTTCGCCCGCGTCGTCAGCACGCAGGCCAATATTCTTGAGGCGCACGCGATCTCTGGCTCTGCCGATTACATGCTGAAAATCCGCTGCCGCGATGTGGAGGATTACGAGGCCTTCATGACCCACCATCTGCTGCGCGCGGGCGTGGTGAAATCAGTGGAATCGGCCTTTAGCCTCAAGGCGCTGAAGTTCACCACGGCGCTGCCGGTCTGACCACGGCGGGCAAGACCATTGCCCCCCATGTCCCGCCACGGTAAACGGCCCCCGAACCAACCACAGGACCGGTTATGGCCAAGGACAAGAAACAACCCCGCCCCAAGGCGCAAACGCCCAAGGGTTTCCGCGACTATTTCGGCGCAGAGGTCGAACAGCGCGCACATATGCTGCGCCAGATCGCCGGGGTGTATCATCGTTATGGCTTTGACGCGTTGGAGACATCGGCGGTGGAAACGGTCGAGGCGCTGGGCAAGTTCCTGCCCGATGTGGACCGCCCGAACGAAGGGGTCTTTGCCTGGGAAGAAGACAAGGACTGGCTGGCGCTGCGCTATGATCTGACCGCGCCATTGGCGCGGGTCGCGGCGCAATATCGCAACGACCTGCCCAGCCCTTATCGCCGCTATGCGATGGGGCCGGTCTGGCGCAATGAAAAGCCGGGACCGGGACGGTTTCGCCAGTTTTATCAATGTGATGCGGATACCGTGGGCGCGCCGTCGGTGGCGGCGGACACCGAGATTTGCGCGATGCTGTCGGATTGTCTGGAAGAGGTCGGCATCCCGCGCGGCGACTATGTGATCCGGGTCAACAACCGCAAGGTTTTGAACGGGGTGCTGGAGGTTGCGGGGCTGTCAGGCGACGACAAAGAGGCCGAACGCGGGATCGTGCTGCGCGCGATTGACAAGCTGGACCGGCTGGGGCCAGAGGGCGTGCGCGCGCTGCTGGGAGAAGGCCGCAAGGATGAGAGCGGCGATTTCACGAAGGGTGCGGGGCTAAGTGATACGCAGGCCGAAGTAGTGATGGGATTCATGGACGCCAAGCGCGAGACCGGAGCGGCAACAGTCGCGCGGCTGAGTGAATTGGTGGAAGGGTCCACGATCGGTTCTGACGGCGTGGCCGAGCTTGAGATGATGGCAACGCTTCTTGACGCCCAAGGTTATGGCCCCGACCGCATCGTTATCGACCCCTCGGTCGTCCGTGGCCTCGGCTACTACACTGGCCCCGTTTACGAGGCGGAACTGACCTTTGAAGTCACCGACGAAAAGGGGCGGCCACGCAACTTTGGCTCGGTTGCGGGTGGCGGGCGTTATGACGATCTGGTCAAGCGGTTCACCGGGCAGGCGGTGCCGGCGACGGGGGTGTCCATCGGGGTGGACCGGTTGCTGGCGGCCTTGCACGCCAAGGGGCGGATGGACACCGAAGCCGTGGGGCCGGTGGTTGTCACCGTGATGGATCGCGACCGGATGGCGGATTATCAGTCGATGGTGGCCGAGTTGCGGAACGCAGGCATCCGGGCAGAGGTCTATCTGGGCAACCCCAAGAACTTTGGCAATCAGCTGAAATATGCGGACAAACGCAACAGCCCGGTCGCGGTGATCGCGGGCGGGGATGAGTTTGACCGGGGCGTGGTGCAGATCAAGGACCTTGTGCTGGGGGCCAAGATCGCCCAAAGCGCCAGTGCCGACGAATGGAAGGACCGCCCGCAGCAGTTTGAAATTGCGCGGGATCAGATGGTCGCCAAGGTCCGCGCCATTTTGGCGGGCGATGACTGATGCAAGCCCTTGAAATTACAGAAGAAGCCGCGCGGCTGTGCGCAGGTTTTGCAGAACTTGGCGCGCAGGTGGTCGATGCTGATATCCTGCTGTCTGCGGACACGCTGCTGGACCTTTACGGCGAGGATATTCGCGCGCGGGCCTATCTGACTGCTGATCCTTTTGGCGGCGAAATGGTGCTGCGCCCGGACTTCACCGTGCCGGTGGTCGAACAGCACATGCAAAGCCACGCAGAGCCTGCGCGCTATACCTATGCGGGCAAGGTGTTTCGCAAGCAGGAAGACGACCCCGACCGCGCGCATGAATATACCCAAGTGGGATTTGAAGTTTTCGACGGGCGCGACCCGGCGGGGGCGGATGCCGCCGTTTTTGCCGCGATTTCCGATGCGTTGGATGGGCTGCCCGTGACACCGGTGACGGGCGACATTGGCATCCTGATGGCGGCTGTGCGGGGGCTCAAAACCTCCGACACGCGCAAGGCCGCTCTGATGCGACACCTGTGGCGGCCCCGCAAGTTCCGCGCGCTGCTGGATCGATTTGGTGGCCGCACAGAGGTGCCAGCCAGCCGGATCGCTCTGCTGGCGCAGGCCGACCCTCTGGCGGGCGTCGATCAGGTGCAAGGCAAACGGTCGCGCGACGAGATCGCAGCGCGGATCGCGGCCCTGCGGGAAGATGCGGCCACCGACCCCATCTCAACCGAAGAAATGGCGCTGATAGATGCGCTGCTGGGGCTGCGCGAAACCGCACCGCATGTCCTCAGCGCGCTCCGCGACATTGCCGTGGACCTGCCTGCGATTGGCGACGCGGTTACCGCAATGGCCGCCCGGCTGGACGCGCTGGGCGCGCGCGGCGTGGCGGTCGATGCGCTGCCGTTCGAAGGCAGCTATGGCCGCACCAGTCTGGAATATTATGACGGTTTCGTCTTTGGCTTTGCAAGTGACGCGCCGGACCTGCCGCCGGTGGCCACGGGCGGGCGCTATGACGCACTGACCGCACGGCTGGGCGATGGGCGCGCGGTACCAGCGGTGGGCGGGGTGATCCGGCCCGATCTGGTCTTGCAGTTGCGGGGGGGCCTGTGATGCTCAAGCTGGGTGTGCCGTCCAAGGGGCGGCTGATGCAAAAGACCTTTGACTGGTTCGGGCAGCGCGGGATTACGTTGCGCAAGTCGGGGTCTGATCGTGAATACGCCGGTGCCGTGGACGGGATCGCAGGGGTCGAACTGGTGCTGCTGTCGGCGGGCGAAATCCCGCGGGAGTTGTCGGCGGGGCGCATTCATCTGGGTGTGACCGGGTCCGATCTGGTGCGCGAAAAGCTGGCGCTGTGGGAAACCCAGGTGCAGGAAGTGGCGCGCATGGGCTTTGGCGGTGCAGACCTGATCATTGCGGTGCCGCAGGCTTGGGTCGATGTGGACACGCTGGATGATCTGGATGCAGCCGCAGCCGCGTTTCGTGCGGCCCACGGCCACCGGTTGCGGATTGCGACAAAGTACCACCGTCTGGTGCGCGAGTTTCTGAAGGCCGAAGGGGTCGCGGACTACCGGTTGGTGGACAGCCAGGGCGCGACCGAAGGCACGGTCAAGAATGAAACCGCAGAGGCGATTGCCGACATCACATCCACCGGCGAAACCCTGCGTGCCAATGGGCTGAAAATTCTGGGCGATGGGTTGATCCACGCAAGCCAGGCGACCCTGTTCCGGGGGCGGCGCGATTGCTGGACCAAGGCGCAACGCGCGACCTTGAAGGACCTGCAGGACAAGCTGGGCGTCTAAAGCGCGTCGCCGGTCTGACGCCCGGCCTACAGGCGGTCGCGCAGCAGACGGCGCAGGATCTTGCCGGATGGGTTCTTGGGGATCTCGTCCACCTCAATGATCGCGTGCAGTTGCTTGTAGCTCGACAGCGTGGCGGCCATATGCGCGTGGATCGCGGCATCGTCCGGGCCACCTTCGGCGCGGACAACAAAGGCCACCGGCACCTCGCCCGCGTCGTCATCGGCGCGGCCCACCACACCGGCATCGGTGATCCCGTCAAGGGCGACAAGCGTCGCCTCAAGCTCTGCCGGGGCGACTTGGAAGCCTTTGAATTTGATCAATTCCTTCAGCCGGTCGGTGATGAACATATAGCCGTCGGGATCAATCCGGGCGATGTCGCCAGTGCGCAGCCAACCATCGGTGACAATAGTCTCAGCCGTGGCTGTGGGGTTGTTCAGATAACCCTGCATGACCTGCGGACCTTTGAGCCAAAGCTCGCCTTCCTGATCGGCGGCGCAGGTGTGGCCGCTTTCGATATCCACGATCCGCGCCTGCGTATTGGGCACCAACAGGCCCGCCGCACCGGCGCGCGGGGCGTCGCCCGGCACCAGATGTGATACCGGCGACAGTTCCGTCATGCCGTAGCCCTGTAACGCTGTGCAGCCCAGTCGCGCGGCAATCGCATTGGAAAGTTCGGGGCCAGAGGGGGCGGCGGCGATATAGACCTCTTTCACCGCGGACAGGTCATAGTCGTCGATCAGAGGATGCTTGGCGAGTGCGATGCCAACCGGCGGCACGACCCACATGCGGCTGGTCTGATGGTCCTGCGCCAGTTGCAGGAACATCGGCAAATCAAACCGCGGCATGGTCACCACATGCGCGCCGCGCGCCAGATAGCAATTCAGGCCGACCATCATGCCATAGATGTGAAAGAACGGCAGAAAGGCGGTGATGGTTTCGGCGGCGTCAATGGAGATAGCGCCGAGGATCTGATCGATGTTCACCACCAGATTGCGGTGGCTCAGCATCACCCCTTTGGACAGACCCGTGGTGCCGGATGAATAGGGCAGGACAACGGTGTGCTGGTCTAGATCAACTGGGGTTTGCGCCGCCTGCGGATCACCAAAGAGGGCCTCGAACGCAGAGGTTCCGATGATGATAATCTCGTCCACAGCGGTGCCCACGGCAGCTTCGCGCGCGGTGTCAGCGAACATCTCGACCGTGATCAGGATCGTGGCGCCGCTGTCGTTCAACTGATGCGTCACCTCGGGCGCGGTATAGGTCGGGTTGATCGTGGTGATCGTGCCACCGGCATAGGCGATGCCGTGAAAAATGGTGGCATAGGTGGGGATGTTGGGGGACATCAGCGCGATGGTGGTGCCCGCCCCCGTGCCACGCGCGTTCAAACCACCGGCAAGGCGTTTGATCTGCTGGATCAGTGCGGCGGCAGTCACGGTTTGCCCCGTGGGGCCATCGGTCAGGACAACGGCATCACCGCGCGGCGACAGACCGTCAAACACCCGTTCGGTGATGGTTTGGTCCCGCATCGGGACATCGGGAAATGGGCTTTGAAAGATAGTCATGGCGATCCTCCTGCCCGGCAGCATGGCACGGGGCGGGCGATCTGCCTAGCGTACACCGATAGCGGCAAGCGCCTTTGAAAGCTCTGGCGGCAGCGCTTCTTCATCCTGAATGCCATCGGGCAGGTCTTCGGGCGCGTCGGCCGCGGGCAAATAGCGCCAGCCCTGAAACGGGCGCTTGGGGGTGGCGGCCACGCGGATCAAGCCGGGCCTGGACACGATGGCGCAGCGGCGAATGCCATCGGCGCCGATGTATTCGTCCAGCCGCACGACCGGCTGGCGGCACAGGATCACACCTTTGATCACCCAAAAGATCGACCCACCGTTCAGGATTTCTTCGCCCCGCTTGGGCCACATGCGGGTGATGTGCCGCGGCAGCCCATCAGGGGTCTGCGCGCGCTTGGTCGACTGCCAGGCATCAAGGCCAGCGACGTCTTCGGTGCCAACGGAAAGCTTGAGGAGGTGGACGGTTTTGGGCATGGGACTATGTTGCAGCCCACGCGGCGCGATGCAAGTGCGACACGGTGGCAGATATCATTATATTGGGGTTGATGATGGGTTATCCACAAGATATTGTGGTATACCTATCTGAACGTCACCCGTTCCCGAATCTCGCGACACACCCTATGATACAGGCCTTGCCTGCCACGCTTAGCCCGGAAAGCCACCGCTATGACCCGTTTTGCCGCCCCGATTGCCGAACAAATCTGGGATATGAAGTACCGCTTCAAAGAGGCGGACGGCACCCCGATTGACGCCAGCGTCGAGGATACGTGGAATCGGATCGCGGGCGCACTGGCCGCCGTCGAGAAGAACCCCAAAAAGTGGGAAAAGACATTCTATAGCGCGCTGGAAGACTTCAAATATCTGCCTGCAGGGCGGATCACGGCAGGCGCTGGTACAGCGCGGCAGGTGACGCTGTTCAACTGCTTTGTGATGGGCACGGTGCCCGACAGCATGGGCGGCATTTTTGACATGCTGAAAGAGGCCGCGCTGACCATGCAGCAGGGCGGCGGGATCGGCTATGACTTTAGCACCATCCGGCCAAAAGGGGCTGCAGTGCATGGCGTGGCGGCAGATGCCAGCGGCCCGTTGTCGTTCATGGATGTCTGGGACGCGATGTGCCGGACGATCATGTCGGCAGGCTCGCGTCGGGGCGCGATGATGGCGACGATGCGCTGTGACCACCCCGATGTAGAGGATTTCATCACCGCCAAATCCGACCCCGCGCGGCTGCGGATGTTCAATATGTCGGTGCTGATCACCGATCCCTTCATGGAAGCGGTCAAGGCTGATGGACCTTGGGATCTGGTGTTCAAGGATCAGGTTTACCGCACCGTGCAGGCCCGCGCGTTGTGGGACAAGATCATGCAGTCGACCTATGACTATGCCGAACCGGGCGTGATTTTCATCGACCGGATCAATCAAGCCAACAACTTGAGTTATTGCGAGACGATTGCCGCAACGAACCCCTGTGGTGAGCAGCCGCTGCCGCCTTATGGCGCGTGTCTCCTGGGGTCGATCAACCTTGCCCGGTTGGTGGCGGACCCGTTTGGCCATGATGCCGGGTTGGATGATGCGGCATTGACCGAATTGGTCAGCACGGCGGTGCGGATGATGGATAACGTCGTCGATGCCTCGCAGTTTCCGCTGCCGGAACAGAAAGCAGAGGCGCTAGCGAAGCGCCGGATCGGCCTTGGCGTGACGGGGTTGGCGGATGCGCTGTTGATGGTTGGGTTGCGCTATGGCTCGGAAGAGGCGGCGCGTCAGACCGATCAATGGATGCACGCGATCGCCCGCGCCGCGTACCTTGCGTCGGTGGAATTGGCGAAGGAGAAAGGCGCCTTTCCGCTTTTCGATGCAGAGAAGTTCCTGGCCTCTGGCGCAATGCAGGACATGGATGATGACGTGCGCGATGCAATTCGTCAAAATGGCATACGAAATGCGCTTTTGACCTCAATCGCGCCGACGGGGACGATCAGCCTTTATGCAGGCAACGTGTCTTCGGGGATCGAGCCGGTCTTTGCCTATGCCTACACCCGCAAGGTGCTGCAGAAAGACGGCAGCCGGACCGAGGAAGAGGTTGTCGATTACGCCGTGCAGATGTGGCGCGACCTGAAAGGTGACGCACCGCTGCCGGATCATTTTGTGAATGCCCAGACGCTTGCCCCGCTCGATCACGTGCGGATGCAGGCGGCGGCGCAGAAATGGATCGACAGCAGCATCTCCAAGACGATCAACTGTCCCGAGGACATCAGTTTCGATGACTTCAAAGAGGTCTACATGGCCGCTTGGGATCAGGGCTGTAAGGGCTGCACGACCTATCGCCCCAATGACGTCACCGGGTCGGTGCTGTCGGTGTCAGAGGAAAAGACCCCAGAAGAAGCGCCGCAGACCGTCCAGATTGATGGCGACGGGGCCGAGGTCGTCTATATGTCCGAACCGCTGGACCGCCCGCAGGAACTGGACGGTGCGACCTACAAGCTCAAGTGGCCGGATTCAGAGCACGCGATCTACATCACGATCAATGATCTGGTGATTGCGGGGCACCGACGTCCGTTTGAGGTCTTTATCAATTCCAAGAATATGGAGCATTTTGCCTGGACCGTCGCCCTGACTCGCATGATCTCTGCCGTGTTCCGGCGCGGGGGCGATGTGTCGTTTGTGGTGGAAGAACTCAAGGCCGTGTTTGATCCGCGCGGCGGGGCCTGGATGCAGGGCAAATACGTGCCGTCGATCCTGGCCGCGATTGGTGGCGTCATCGAAAAGCATATGATCGCAATCGGCTTTCTGGAAGGTGAGGGGATGGGCCTGAAGGCCGACCCACAGTCCAATGTCGAGGCGCTGGGCAAGCCGCGCGGCAAGGCCTGTTCGTCTTGCGGGTCTTACGAGCTGCGCATGGTCGAGGGCTGCATGACCTGCGGGTCCTGCGGCTACAGCAAGTGCGGGTAAGAAAACCCCGCCCGTTTCGGGGCGGGGACTGACAGGCGCGGCCGGGTAAACCCCGCCCTACCCAAATCACCAACGGGTGGTCAAACTGTCCCGCCCAACGACCCTTCGAGTGTGGCGAGTTCCTGACCGCCGGCCATGAGGTCTTGCAGCTCTTCTGGCGTGATCTCACCCTTCATTGCGGTGCCCAGCGTCTTGCCCCGGTTCAACACGGTGAAGCGGTCGCCCACCGCCATCGCATGGCGCACGTTGTGGGTGATAAAGACCACGGCAACGCCTTGCTTGCGCACCTTGTCGATGGTCGCCAGCACGTTGGACGTCTGGCGCACACCAAGGGCAGAGGTCGGCTCATCCAGGATCAGCACCTTCGCGCCAAAGTGCACCGCACGGGCAATCGCAACGGTCTGACGCTCACCCCCCGACAGGGTTCCTACGGCCTGGTCGGGACCACGCAGGTTGATGCCCATCTTTTTCATCTCGGCCATCGTGACCTCGTCCGCCTTCTTGCTGTCGAGAAAGCTGATCCCCGCGATCTTCTTGATCGGCTCATTGCCCATGAAAAAGTTTCGCGCGACCGACATCAGCGGGATCATCGCCAGGTGCTGGTGCACGGTGGCGATGCCCGCAGCCATCGCGTCGCGCGGGTCGGCAAAGTTCATCGGCTGGCCTTCGAACAGGATTTCACCCGCCGTGGGCTGATGTACGCCTGACATCGTCTTGATGAAGGTCGATTTGCCAGCACCATTGTCGCCCAGCAGGCAATGGCATTCACCGGGGATCACATCGACCGAGACACCGGCGAGTGCGATCACACTGCCAAAGTGCTTTTCGATGTTTTTCATCTGGATCAGTGGTGCAGTCATATCAACGTTCCCCCGTGATGACGCGGCGAATATAGGTGTTCAGGATTACGGCCCCCAAAAGGATCAGCCCCAGGAACACCCGAAAGAGTGAGCTTTCGACGCCGGCGAAGAACAGCCCCTGCTGCACCACCCCAAAGATCAGCGCACCCAGTGCCGCCCCCAGAACCGACCCATAGCCGCCGGTCAGCAAGGCACCACCAATGACTACGGCGATGATCGCCTCAAATTCCTTCAACAGGCCCCGGTCGGCCCCGGCAGAGCCGAATTCCATCACCTGACAGATCGCGAAAATGGTGGCGCAGAAGGCGGTGAACATGAACATCAGGATCTTGACCTGATTGACCGGCACACCAGAGTTGCGCGCACTTTCCGCGTCGCCCCCTGCGGCGAAGATCCAGTTGCCGAACCGGGTTTTGGTCAACAGGATATGACCAAAGACGATCAGGATCACCGCCCAGACCATCATCATCGGGATGCCGTCAACGACCGGTTCGCCCATGCGGTTGCCGCGCTCAAAAACACTGATGATCCCTGCGTCGCCCAGCCATTGAAAGATCGGCTGGCCGATTTTGCCGCCAAAAATCGGGGCGAGCCAGTCGCCTTCTGCCGCGTCCCGGATGCCGCCGATGATGGTTTTGCTTTCTAGCGTCTGCGGGATGTAGATCGTAAAGCCGCGCAGGATAAACAGAAATGCCAGCGTCACGATGAAGGACGGCAATCCGGTGCGGATCACGATGAACCCGTTGAGCGCGCCAATCGCAAGGCAAAGCGCAAAGGTGATCAGGATCGCGAACCACATCGGCCAGGCCAGCACGACGCCAAAGACCGCGATCATCATCCCCGCAAAGCCGATCATCGACCCCACGGACAGATCAAACTCTCCCGCGATCATCAAAAGGCAGGCACCCACGGCGATAATCATGAATTGCGCTGATACAATGCCCCAGTTCATCACGCCCTGTGCGGCAAACATGCCGCTGTCAAAAGCAAACAACAGGAAGAAGGTGAAAACCGCGATCGTGCCGACGATCCCGCCCAGTTCTGGCCGGATCAAGGCTTGTCTGAAGCGCGAGATTTCCTTGACGCGTTCGTCTTTCTGGTCGGTCACAGCCATGTGCGTTGCCCCCGGTATGATGCTGCGTGCGATGAAAAAAGCGGACCCCGGCAGCGCCGGGATCCGCTCGTGTCGTTTTGGCTGCCCTAGCGGAACTCGCCTGCGAACTCTTCAACTTTGGCCAATCCGTCAGCGGTGACAAAGCCGGGGCCAGAGTTGATGTTGTTGCCCGGCAGCACGCCGTAGCGGTCCCAGTTGGCAAGGATCACGACAGGCATATAGGCCTGCAGGAACGGCTGCTGGTCGATGCCCCAGATGATCGTGCCATCCTTGATGCCTTTGACGATCTCTTCGCCAAGGTCAAAGGTGCCAAAGTGGATATCACCGGCCATGCCGTTTTCCTGGAGTGCTGCGATGGTCGGGTCAGCCGACACGGGGCCTAGCGTCAGGATGCCGTCAACGTCAGGGTTGGCCGACAGATAGGCCAGAACCTTGTTCTTGATTTCAGCCGGGTCGGTGCCGCTGTCCATCATCGCGTCACCCAGCTCAATCCCAAGGCCATCAGCATAGCCGCGGCAACGCTCGCCGACGGTGGGCTGCTGGATGGCATGGTTTACGCAAAGAAACTTGGTCACGCCTTCACCAGCGGCGCGCTGCCCGGCGGCAAAGCCTGCGTCATATTCGGGCTGGCCCACATACATCAGCGCACCCACTTCGCGCGCTTGTTCTGGCGTGCCGGTGTTCATGATGATGACGTCAATGCCTTGGTCCACGGCAGCCGTGATCGGGCCTTGAAGCACGTCATAATCGGCCAGTGTGGTGATGATGCCGTCAGGCTGCGAGGCTGCGGCCTGTTCGATGATCCGCGCCATGTCGGCGATGTCACCGGTGGGCGGGTTGCGGTATTCGACGTTCACGCCAACCTGTTCGCCCGCCAGCGCGATACCGTTTTTGATGGTGTTCCACCATGTGTCGCTGTCGGGTGCATGGCTGACCAGCACATAGCTCAGGTCCGCGTGCCCATCAGCCGCAACACTTGTCGCGGTCATGAACGGCGCTGCCGCAACAGAGGCCGCAAGGGCCAGTGTCTTGATCTTGGATGTCATAAGTTCTCTCCCTGATTTGTGGGCAACGCGGCCCAGGCCGGGCTGCCCATGGGTCAGGGAACCACGATTCGAGAAATTTTGCAACCGGTTGCAAATAGTGATGGCAAATCAGAGGATGCAGGGCAGGGCGTGCTGGGCTAAAACGATAGCGGGACAGGGAAAGAGGGTTCATGGCCGCGACGCTCAAAGATGTTGCCGAACGGGCGGGCGTTTCACGCTCTGCCGTGTCGCGCACGTTTACCGATGGGGCGTCCGTGTCGCCCAAGATGCGCAAAAAGGTGCAGAAAGCCGCAGCAGAGCTGGGTTACAGCCCCAATGCGTTGGCGTCATCACTGACCACGGGGCGGACCAAGATGATTGGTCTGATCAGCAACAACTTTCACAATCCGATCTTTCTGACCGTCTTTGACCGCTTTACCCGCGCGCTTCAGGAACGTGGGCTGCGGCCACTGCTGGTCAATCTGACCGATGAAACCGATCCGCAAAATTCGGTCCAAATGATGCGGCAATATTCGGTGGACGGGGTGATCGTTGCCTCATCCACGCTTAGCCCGGACTTTTCCAAGGCGTTCCGCGACGCGGGCTTGCCGGTGGTCCACACCTTTGGGCGACATGCCACCAATCCGCATGTGCATGTGGTGGGTGTCGACAATGTGGAATGCGGGCGCATGGCTGCGCGCGCACTCTTGGCGCGGGGGCACAAGCGCGTCGCATTCCTGGGCGGGCCAGAGGCCGCGACATCCACGCAAGACCGCTATCAGGGCTTCATGACCGAGATCGCAAGTCAACACGACGTCACGGTCAGCCATTCCTTTGCCACGCAGTATTCCTTTGACGCGGGCCGTGCGGAGATGCAGCGCCTGCTGCAGGGCGAGATGGCAGAGGCCTATTTCTGCGGCGATGACGTGCTCTCGATCGGGGCACTGTCAGCGGTGCGCGATGCCGGGTTGCGGGTGCCGGATGACATCGGGATCATCGGCCTCAATGACATGGAAATGGCGGGATGGGCGAACATTGACCTGACCACCATCCGCCAGCCCATCGGGCAGATCATCAGCAGCTCGGTCGAGCTGATCACAGCGATGCTGGACGACCCCGAACGCTACCCCGAAGCGCGGCTGTTTCCCTGCGATGTGGTCGAGCGTGGCACCCTGCGCCGGGTCGGATCCTGACACGACACGGGGCGTGCCCTCTTTGATGAAGACGCGGATGCTGCGGCTCTGGCGACGGTGGCTTAGTCTGTGCCAACCGATCCGGCCATGATCGCGTCAACCTCGATTTCGACCAGCCATTCAGGATTCACAAAGCGGTCAATGGCCATGATCGTATCCACCGGGCGCGCGTCGATACAGTAGCGTTTGCGCGCTTCGATCGCCTGCTTCCAAGTGTCGATATCGGTAAGGATAACACGGGTCCGGACGATGTCGTGCAGCCCCGATCCGGCATCCTCCAGCGCGCGCTTGATGATTTCGAAGCATTGGCAGGTCTGGGCATAGACATCGCCCACACCCACGGTTTGCCCCTTTGCATCCACCGGGGCGGTGCCACCAACCGCGATATAGGGGCCGACACGGACGGCCCTGCTGAAGCCCACAATCTCTTCCATCGGATTGCCGTTTGAAACAAGCTGTCGTTCGTACATGGTCGCCTCCGCTTTATGATCCGTCAGATCATAGCGCAAAGGCATGCGGGGTCTGTCATGGGATCGACGCCTGCAAATGTCGCAAATGGATCAGCCTGTTCGGAACATCGGCGGGCGGGCATCAACCCATGCGCCCTGTTGCTTGGCCGACGTGACGGCCTGATGCAACGCTGCCATGGACCGCAGCCCATCCTCTGCCGTGGGTAATCCATCGCGGGCCTCGCCTCGGATCGTGGCGGCCAGATCGACGTAGATATTGGCGACCGCCAGTGGAAAACCTTCGGGGTGGGCAATGGCAACCCGGGACAGGCGCGCGGCTTCGTCCGACAGGCTGCCTTCGCCCTTTTCCATGATCTGCGTGCGGCCACCCACCGGGGTATAATAGACTTGGTTGGGTTGCTCTGACGCCCACCGCATCCCGCCGGTTTCGCCAAAGACCTGAATGTCAAACCCATGCTGGCGGCCAATCGCCACGGAAGAGGTCCAAAGCCGCCCGACCGTGCCGCCGGACATGCGGAAATTGACCATCGCGTCGTCTTCCAATACGCGGCTGGGGATCGTGCTGGCAAAGTCCGCCGAGAGCGTTTCAACCTCATCGCCCACCACAAAGCTCGCCATATGGAGCGCGTGAATACCGCAGTCCGCGAACTGGCCCGACACACCGGCCATCGCGGGGTCATAGCGCCAGCGGACCCGCGGATTGTCGGCATCGGTCGCATCGCCGTGGTGCCCGTGGCTAAAGCTGGTTACCACCAGCCGCACCTTGCCGATCTGGCCCGTGCGCACCATCTGCCGCATCTCGCGCACCATCGGATAGGCGCTGTAGCAGTAATTGACGGCACAGGTCTTGCCCGAGGCCGCGGCTATCTTCACGATCTCTTCGCCTTCCTCCACGGTCATAGTCATCGGCTTTTCGCACAGCACGTTGAACCCCGCCTGCAGAAAGGCTTTGGTGATCTCGAAATGCGTGCTGTTCGGCGTAGCGACCGTGACCAGATCAACCCGGTCATCACGGTCCTTTTCGCCCGCCAGCATGTCCTGCCAGTTGCCATAGGCGCGGTCCGGGGCAACGCCCAGTTCCTGCGCATAGGCGCGGCCTGCGTCCGGGTCGTGATCCAATGCACCTGCGGCCAGCACAAAGTTGCCATCGGCCTGCGCGCCCAGACGGTGGGCCGGTCCGATCTGGCTGCCTTTGCCGCCGCCAATCATACCCCAATTCAGCTTTTTCATAGGTGATCTTCCTTAAAAACCAATGGATTGCAGGTACGTGCGGTTAGCCACGGCATCGCCCAGCGTATCGGTCCCCAGCGTCGGGTCGCAATCCTGTTCCACCGTACACCAGCCATCAAATCCCGCATCCAGCAGCACCTGCCGGACGGCGGGAAAATCAACGTCGCCCTGACCCAGATTGCAGAAAATCCCCTGCCCGCAGGCGGTGTAGAAGTCGGTGCGTTTCTCGACCACATCGGCCTTCACGGCGGGATCAATATCCTTGAAATGCATATAAGAAATCCGGTCGATATGACGCGTCATAAAGGCCACCGGATCGAAACCCGCATAGGAATGGTGGCCGGTGTCAAAGCAGATCTTCAGGATGCTTTCATCCACCTCGTCCAGCAGACGTTCAAGCTCTGGCTCAAAGTCCATGAACCCTGCGGCGTGTGCGTGAATGCCGACGGTCAGCCCGTAGTCCTCTGCACCCATCCGCGCAATCGTGGCGATCCGGTCGCGGTAGGCGATCCATTCGGCCTTGTCCATTTGCTCGGCCTCTGTGGCACGGCCCGCCGTTGGCGCGCGCCGGGGTGAGATGCTGTCGATCAGCACCAGATGCTGCGCGCCGTGGGCCACAAGCGCTTTGCAGGTGCGCACCGATCCGTCCATCACGTCATCCCATGCGCCTGCATCATGAAAGGGCCGGAACACCACGCCACCAATCAGCGTCTGGCCGAATTCCTCCAACGCCTCACCCAGTTCCACCGGGTCTTCGGGCATGAATCCCACCGGGCCAAGCTCAATCCCGGTGTAACCTGCCTGCTGGCATTGGCGCAGCACCTCGCGCCATGCGGGGTTGCGCGGGTCGTCTGCAAATTCCACGCCCCATGAACAGGGGGCATTTCCGATGGTCATCGTCATGTTGTTGGTCCTGAATTGGTCACGTCCTGCCACTGCCCGGTCTGGGCAGATTTACGCATCGCGTCGATCACGTGATAAACGGCAAGCCCGTCCGCAAAGTTGGGCCAGATGTTGGTTTGGGTGGCGATGGCCTGCAAGAAATCGCGGGCTTCGATGATGATCTGATCCTGATAGCCGGTGCCGTGACCCGGCCCCTGACAGAACGGCAGATAGTCGGGGTGCGCCGGGCCGGTCAGGATCTTGGCAAAGCCGCGCTGCGCCTCTGGCGCGTCATGCCGATACAGCCACAGCGCGTTCTGATCTTCCTGATCGAACCGGATCGCACCCTTGGTCCCCGTGACCTCATAGGCATAACCCATCTTGCGGCCTGTCGCGATCCGGCTGAAGTGCATCTGCCCCATGCAGCCACCCGCAAAGCGGCACATCAGCTGCGCCTGATCGTCATTGGTCACAGCGCCGCCGGGGCGGGTCTTGTGGACTGTTTCATGTGTGGCGACGAGGGACGAAATCGGACCGAGGAGCGCCAGCGCGCAGTTGATCATATGTGGTGACAGATCACCGATGGTGCCGTTCGCCTCTCCGCTGGTGCGCCATGTGGCGGGGGCGTCGGGGGCGGCATAAAAGTCTTCGGTATGTTCGCCGCGAAACCATGTCACATCGCCGATCACGCCATCGGCGATCAATTGACGCGCGTATTGCGTGGCGGGCGTGCGGACATAGTTGTAGCCGACCATATTGACCACACCGGCGGCTTCTGCGGCAGCCGTCATGGCCTGCGCGTCGTCCAGCGTCGCCCCCATCGGCTTTTCGCACATCACCGGTTTGCCAAGGGCAAACGCCGCCTCTGCGATGGCGCGATGCGTGGCTTGTGGGCTGGCGATCACAACGGCCTGCACGGCGGGGTCATGGACCAGCGCCCGCCAGTCGTCCGTGGCGCGGGCAAAGCCAAAGGCGGCGCGATAGCTTTCGGCAGATGCCGCACTGCTGGCACAGACCATTTCCAGCCGGGGCCGCAGCCGGGTGTTGAACACTGCGCCCACAGCTGCCATTGCCACAGCATGCGCTTTGCCCATATAGCCGCCGCCGACGATCCCAATGCCAATCTCAGCCATCACGCGGCACCCTTTGTGAAATTCGGTTTGCAACCGGTTGCAAAATGAGTAACCTCAGAATCAGACCTGCGCAAGTGGGAACGCGCAAACGAGGGTAAGCCACACCATGACGAGCACCACCATACGCCTGACCACGGCGCAGGCCATCATGCGTTATCTTGACGCGCAATTCATCGTGATTGACGGGCAAGAATGGCGGCTCTGCGGTGGCGGCTTTGGCATCTTCGGGCATGGCAATGTCACCTGCCTGGGCGAGGCGCTTTACGATCTTCGCGCGACGCTGCCGCTCTATCGCGGGCAGAATGAACAAAGCATGGGATTCGCCGCCGCAGGCTATGCCAAGCAATGGCTGCGCCAGCGGTTCATGTTCTGCACGGCAAGTGCCGGTCCGGGCACGGCGAACCTGCTGACCGCCAGCGCGCTGGCCCATGCCAACCGGCTGCCGATGCTGATGCTTTGTGGCGATGCGTATACCACCCGCCTGCCGGACCCGGTGCTGCAACAGCTGGAACACTTTGGTGACCCGACGCTGGGTGTGAATGACGCCTTCAAATCCGTCACCCGCTATTGGGACCGGATCACCCATCCTGCGCAAATCATCCAAAGCCTGCCCAACGCGCTGGCGGTCATGCTCGACCCCGCTGACTGTGGCCCTGCCTTCATCGGATTGCCGCAGGATGTGCAGGGCTGGGCCTATGACTACCCGGTCGAGATGTTCGAAAAGCGCGTGCATCGCATCCGGCGGCAGGCCCCTGACGCAGGCGAGGTGGGTGATGCTGCCGCCACCTTGAAAGCCGCCAAACGCCCGATGATTATTGCAGGCGGCGGCGTGCAGTACTCCGGCGCTGTGGCCGAGCTGACCGCCTTTGCAGAGGCGCACAACATCCCTGTGGTCGAAACCATCGCGGGCCGCGCCAATCTGGTGGACACCCACCCGCTGAACATCGGCCCCATTGGGGTCACCGGCTCGGACAGCGCCAATGCCATCGCCGAAAAGGCCGACGTGATCCTGTCTGTGGGCTGCCGCTTGCAGGACTTCACCACCGGGTCGTGGACTGCCTTCGCCAAGGATGCGCAGATCATCGGGTTGAACACAGGCCGCCATGATGCGGGCAAGCACCGTTCTTTGCCCGTGGTCGGCGATGCCAAACTGGGCCTCTCGGCGCTGACAGCAGCACTTGACGACTGGACCGGGGATCAGGCCTGGGTCGATACCGCGCAGGCAGAACGCGCCACGTGGAACACCTATGTGGCTGACAACGTCAGACCCGGCAACCGCCCCAACAGCTATGCCGAAGCGATTGGCACCGTAAACGCGCTCTGCGATCCGCGCGACCGCGTCGTGGCCGCCGCCGGTGGCCTGCCCGCAGAGGTGACTGCCAACTGGCGCACGCTGGACGTGGGCACCGTCGACGTTGAATTCGGCTTTTCCTGCATGGGGTATGAAATCGCGGGCGCATGGGGCGCGCGCATCGCCCAGATGGAACGCGAACCGGATCAGGACACCATCACCTTTTGCGGTGACGGCAGCTATCTGATGCTGAACTCCGACATCTATTCCAGCGTGCTGACCGGCAAAAAGCTGATCGTGCTGGTGCTCGACAACGGCGGCTTTGCGGTGATCAACAAGCTGCAAAACAACACCGGCAACGAAAGCTTTAACAACCTGATTGCCGATACACCCACCGCCACCACCCAATTCGCCGTCGATTTTGAGGCCCACGCCGCCGCGATGGGCGCCACCGCCGAAACCGTTGCCAACCCCGCTGAGCTGGGCGAAGCTTTCGGGCGCGCCAAAGCCAGCGACAAGACTTATGTCATCGTCATGCAGGTCGATGCCTATGACGGCTGGACCACGCAGGGCCACACATGGTGGGAAGTTGGCACACCCCATGTGACCGACAACGCCAAAGTGGCCGCCGCGCACAAAGATGTCGAATCCAGCCGCGCCAAGCAGCGGAAAGGCGTGTGATGGACGCCATTGAAGGCATCAAGGGCAACCGCTTTGTGGTGGTCGGGCGCGTAGGTATGGACCTTTTCCCAGCCCCCGGCATCGCCACCGAGGACGCCGAGAGCTTTACCGCCGACATGGGCGGATCATCGGCCAATATCGCGGCAGGCATCGTGAAACTGGGCGGTCAGGCCTCACTTGTGACCCGCGTGTCCGATGACGCCGTTGGCCGCTTTTGCACCAACAAGCTGCACCACTACGGCGTCGACACCACCTATGTGACCCCGCAAGGCGGCGAGGCGCGCAACTCGCTGGCGCTTTACGAAAGCCGGGTCGCGGGGCACCAATCGGTGATCTACCGTAACGGTGCGGCGGACTTTGAAATGACTGTCGCTGACGTCGAAGCCGTGGACTATGGCCAATTCACAGCGCTGGTCACCGCAGGCACCGTCTTTGCCGCCGAACCCAGCCGCACGGCGGCCTTCCGCGCGTTCGCGCTGGCGCGCGCCGCTGGCCTTCCGGTGATCTTTGACATTGATTACCGCCCCTATAGCTGGCCCTCGCCGCAGGTGGCCGCTGATGTGCTGTCGCGCGCAGGCGCTGCCGCAGATGTGATCGTCGGCAATGACGAAGAATTCGGCTTCATGGCGGGCAGCATAGACAAGGGGCTCTCCAAGGCCCGCGCGCTGGCCGCGACCTCGGCCCAGATCGTCATCTACAAAATGGGCGAACACGGCGCGATCACCTTCTCCGAAGGGCAAGAAATGCGCACCGGCATCTACCCGGTCGAAGCGCTGAAACCCACCGGCGCCGGTGACAGCTTCATGGCCGGGCTCTTGTCGTCGATTGCTGCGGGCCACGACCTTGGCGCGGCGGTGCTGCGCGGCTCTGCTTGTGCTGCCATCGTTGTTGCCAAACCCGGTTGCGCCCCCGCCATGCCTGATACACAAGCGCTCGAGGCCTTTTTGGCCAGCCATCCCGGCCCGACCGAGACCTGAAAGGAACCGCGTATGCACATCGCACCCCATGACAATCAAAATAAGCCGATCGTCGGTGCCGATGATCCGACTGTGCCGCTGAACTACTTCAACATCGTCAAACTGACGGCAGGCCAGACATTTGAATATCAGGTGCCGGGCTATGAAACCTGCATTGTGCCTGCGACCGGCACAGTGGACGTGGACGTCGAAGGCGTGGCCTATGCCGCTCTCGGCAATCGCGGCACCGACGTCTGGGATGGCGAGCCAGAGGGCGTCTATGTCCCCGTCGGCGCGCGCGTCACACTGACCTGCACAGCAGATACCGAAACCTTCATCGCCGGGGCGAAATACGACAAGGTGCTCGATCCCTTTGACGTGCGCGTGGCAGAAATCGACAAGGTGCAATACGGCTCTGACGACACCAAAACCCACCGCAAGATCAAGCACATCCTTGGCCAGAAACAGCACGACAAGGTCGGCCGCCTGCTGGTGAGCGAGCTGTTCACCGTGGGGCAGGGCGGCTGGTCCGGCTTTCCTGCGCATAAACACGACACCGACCGGACCGATGACGCGGGCAACGTCATTGAGACCCGCCATGATGAGACTTATAACTTCCGCTTCCGGCCCAACCACGGATCCGGCGTGCAGATCCTGCAGCGCGAAGAGGGCAAGCCCGGTGACGCCTACCAGCTGATGGATGGCTCCACGATCATGATCGACAAGGGCTATCACCCCTGCGCCGTGATGCCGGGCTACGAGATGTATTACTTCACCATCCTCGGCGGACTGACCCAGCGCAGCCTGATCCAGTTCTTCCAGCCGACCCACGCCTATCAGGTCGAAACCATCCCTGGCATCAAGGACATGGTGGCGAAATTCAAATAAGCGCCTGTCTTTCTTTTGAATGAAAATATGCCCGCCGGAGGCTCCGGCACCTGCAACAAGGACTGAAATCCGATGCCGCTTGTGACGCTGAAAGACGTGCTGCAACCCGCCCTGCGCGATGGCTATGCGGTGGCCGGGCTGGTGACACTGGGCTGGGAAGACATGCGCGCCTATGTGACCGCAGCAGAGGCCGAAGACTGCCCGGTGATCCTGCAAGCCGGACCCAGCTGCCGCGCCCACACACCGCTGCCGGTGCTGGGGGCGATGTTCCGGCATTTGGCCGAAGCCGCCGCTGTGCCGGTCGTGGCCCATCTGGACCACGGCTATACGCTGGACGAATGCAAAGAGGCGCTTGATGCAGGCTTCACCTCGGTGATGTTTGACGGCTCGCGCAAGCCACTGGCGCAGAACATTGCCGAAACCGCCCACATCGCTGAGATGGCCCATGCCGCCGGGATGTCCTGCGAGGGCGAGATCGGCTTTGTCGGCTACGCCGATGGTGAAAGCTCTGCCGGGACCGACCCTGATGAGGCCGCGCAATTCGCCCGCGAAACCGGGGTTGATGCCATGGCGATCAGCGTTGGCAACGTGCACCTGCAACAAGACAAAGACGGAGGGCTGGACGAACCCCGCATCCGCGCGATTGAGGCCGCAACTGACGTGCCTTTGGTCATCCACGGCGGATCAGGCGTGCCGGTTGCTCAGCGGACCGCCCTTGCGCGCGGCTCGCACGTCTGCAAGTTCAACATCGGGACAGAGCTGCGCATGGCCTTTGGCAACGCGCTCCGCCAGGCCGTGAACGCCGATACAGGCAGGTTCGACCGTGTGCAAATCCTGAAAGAAACCCACGACCCGCTGGTCGCCAAAACCCGCGAGGTGCTGCGCGCCTTCCGCTAGGGGCGCAATTTTTGACACAAAAATTGGCCAAAAATCTGTGACAGATTTTTGCGCCCCAAGGAAAGGGACGGCAACATGCTGCGATTGGGAATTCTGGGCTGCGGGCGGATCGGGCAAGTCCACGCAGGGTCCGCCATGCAATCCCCCGACGCCACGGTGCAGGCGGTGGCAGACGTCTTTCCGCAAGCGGCCCAGGCCCTTGCCGACCGCACAGGCGCAGACATCCGCACGCCTGACCAGATCATCGCCAGCGATGACATTGATGCCATCATCATCGGCACACCCACCGATACCCATTACGATCTGATCCACGCTGCCGCGGCCGCCGGCAAAGCGATCTTCTGCGAAAAGCCGGTGGATATGTCCGCCGACCGCATCCGCGACTGTATCAAGGTCGTGGAAGACGCAGGCGTGGCCTTTCTGACCGCACTCAACCGCCGCTTTGATCCCAGCTTTGCCGACATGCAGGCCCGCATCCGTGCAGGCGAGATCGGCGCGGTCGAGATGGTGACGATCCTGTCGCGCGACCCCTCGCCACCCCCCATCGGCTACATCACGTCCTCGGGCGGCATCTTTCGCGACATGATGATCCATGATCTTGATATGGCCCGCTTCATGCTGGCCGAAGAACCGGTGACCGTCTACGCCGTCGGATCGGCGCTTGTGGACCCGGCCATCGGTGAGGCGGGCGATGTGGACACTGCCGCCGTGACCCTGACCACCGCCAGCGGCAAGATCTGCCAGATCAGCAACTCGCGCCGTGCCACCTATGGCTATGACCAGCGGGCAGAGGTGCACGGGTCCAAGGGTATGCTGTCCGTGGCCAACATTCCCGAAACCACGGTGCATTTGGCCACAGGCGCGGGCATCGCGGCCGCACCCACCATGAACTTCTTTCTGGAACGCTACGCCGAGGCCTACCGCCGCGAGTTGGCGCATTTCATCGACGCCGTGCAATCCGGCACCCAACCCAGCCCGTCAATCTACGATGGGTTGCGGGCACAACTCTTGGCGGATGCCGCCACACTAAGCTGGCAAACCGGCAAACCGGTCAACGTTTCTTCTGACTAAGCCACATGCCCGCAAGGATCAGTGCGACACCGGCAACCCGCGCCAACGGTTGTCCGGGTGCGCCCATCACAATGTCCAGCACAACGCCGGAAATCATCTGCCCCGCGATAATCAAAAGCGCCGTTTGTGCCGCGCCAATCCGCGCCACCAGCCAGCTTGACAGCGCGATAAACACGACACCCACAGTGCCGCCCAAATACGCCCAAGAGGGGATATCCGCGATCCCCGGCGTAAACAGCCCGCCAAACACCAGCGCCATACATGTCAGCAGTCCCAGTCCCACGATGTGGTTCCAGAACGATGAATGCAGTGCCGAGGTCGACAGTGACAACCGCCCGTTGATCTGACGGCTCAGACTGACAGAAGCGCCGCCTAGGAAGGCAATCAGCACAAACCAGATCATGCCGCACCGCCAAAGAAGATCAGGATCAGACTGCCGGCAATGATCAGCGCCAGTGCCGCCCAGTCGCGCAGGCTGGGAAACTTCTGCGGCAGCCCGAACAGGCCGCGCGCGTCGGCCACCAGTGAAAACACCATCTGCCCCGCAAGCCCGATCGCAATCGTGCCCGACAACGCCAGTGCTGTGTTCATGGTGTAGGATGTGGCCATCACCGTGAAGGCACCTACCAACCCGCCCGCATAGGCCCAAAGCGGCGGGCGCTTTGTCTGCGCCTTGGCCGGGCGCAGAAGGGCCAGCAGGATCAGCGCCACAAGTGTGCCGCTGGCGTGTGGCACCCATGACGCAAACAGCAGCGTGCCGTAGGTCGCCAAAGTGCCGTTAAACAGCACCATCAGCGACAGCAGAACGCCCGCACCAAAGGCGATCACAAGATGAAAGGGACCCGGGATCATGAGGCCCTAACATTCACTGGTCACACCCAAACAACAATATCAATCTTGCAAACTATGGGACATAGGTTGCCGCAAGGCCGGCGCGTCATTTATCGCGGCAAAGCCTCTTCCATCGCGGCGACCGCCCCGGCCAGCGTTTCGAGGTAAGTCTGCCCCGCGACACCATGCGCCAGCGGTGCAAAAACAACATTCCGAAGCCCAAGGCCGGTTGTCATTTCAAATGCCTCTGCCGGGGGCTGAGCCTCCCAGATCAGAACCTGCGCGCCGGTGTCTTCCGCGAGACGCCTCAGGTCTGCCATGTCGCTGTCACCCGGCATCGCACCCGCCTCCCACTCCAGCGCGGTCACTGACAAACCATAGCGGCGGGCGAAATAGTGATAGCGGGGGTGGGTTGCGATCATGCTGACGCCTTGCAGGTCGCCCAATGCCGCGCGCGTCTGATCGTCCAGCGCTTCAAGATCACTGCGTAACGCGTCCATGGCCGCCTCGACCTCGGCCGCAGGGGCCAGATCGCGCGCGGTAATTGCGGCCGCAACCGCCTCGGCCTGAGCGATGGCCAGCATCGGATCAAGCCAGAGATACGAAGCAAGCCCTTCGTGGCTGTGCTCGCCGCCATCGCCATGACTGTGCGTGATGCTTTCGGTGACGATAAACATGTCGTCAACAGCAGCCGAGGTGTTCACCAGCTTGGACCGGGGCAGGGACACGCGGTCAATCCAGGTTGCAAAGCCAGCCCCGTTCAACAGGATCAGATCGGCCGATTGGATCATGCTGATATCGGCAATCGTTGGCCGCCAGAATGACGGGTCCACGCCTGCAGGCACTGGAAACACCACCTCTGCCGCGTCACCCAGCAGGCGTTCCGCGAAAAACTGCAACGGATAATTCACAGCGACCACACGCGGGCGATCCTGCGCCATGGCGCTGCCCGATGCGACAAGGACCAGACAAGCGGCCAAGAGATGCTTCAGAACGCCCATCATCATCAGCTCTGGCAGTTTCGGGCAATGTCGTCAGGGGTGACGATCCAATAGTTGTCGTGGCTGCCGGTATCGACCTCGATAGTCAGGCCGCCGGAATGGTCCACACTGTCCAGCGGCACAGAGACGGTGCCATCTTTGCCAATCGGTAGCGTCGTCAACAGCGCATTTGCGCCATCCAGCACACGGACGTCTGCCTGCTGCACGGCATTGCCGTTTGAAAACTTAGCCTCGACCAGCACAGCGGCACAGTCAACAGAGGCAAAGACAACCAACTGGTGTGCTGCCGCCCCAACCGGGATGGCAGCCATCAGACAGGCAAGTGCGGCGGGCCGGATCACTGGCCGGTCCATTCTTCGAAGTGAACCCAGATCACCGCACCCAGCTCAACAGCTTTGTCTTCACCGGATTCCGGTTCGTTGATCGTGTAATCCGCCGTGTTCAGCGCCGCAAAACCCCACCAGCCATGGGCAGGCGGTGCATAGGTAAAGACACCGTTCGCATCAGCCTTGACGGTCTGGGTGATCATCAGCTCGTCAGGGGCCGTCGCACCTGCGGTTTCGTTGAAAAACTCGACCTCGACCTCTGCGTAGGGCACCGGCTCACCGTCCATTTTGACGATGCCCTGAAACACGTTGTGCTCCCACAGGCCAAAGGGTTTGGACAGCGGCACGATCTCTGTTTTCAGGCCCAGTTCGGTGTCCCAGCCTTCGTCATCGCCGTAAGCTGTGACATAGGTCTTGGTGTAGTGGATGATAAAGGCATCTTCAGCCGGTTCCCAATAGGGCTGGGGTTCCATCGCAAAGATATAGGTGCCCGGGCGGTCCAGCGGATAATCAAGCGTATAGCCCTGATCGTCCATGACCGTCGCACCGTTCAGCGCGCCCAGCAGATCGGTCGTTGTGCCCTCGTGCGTCACCGAAAAACCGACAGGTGTGTCAAGCATCATCCCGTCCAGTTCGAACGGATGCGAAAACGACATGGTCAGCCCGACACTGCGGCCATCTTCCTGGCTGATCATCGGATCGCTTGGAATAATCATGCCGTAATGTGCGACCGCTGGCGTGGCGGCGATCAGAGCGGCAACCGCTGCGGAAAGATGAAAACGTGTCATTGAACTTCCTGTGTTTTATGAACCGAGGGCAAGCAACCAGCCCACCCAACTCTCAGCGTTGCGCGACACAATCGTCGCACCAACCCCGGCAATAACTGCTGAAATTGAGAGTAATGTGAAAGTTTCTGCCGACAAGAGCCGCAGAACCATGCCGCGCCGCGCGCCAAGCTTGACGGCGGTGGCAATTTCGCGCGCACGCAACCGATAGCTGAGGAAGATCGCCAACCCAATCGCCGCACAGGCCGCAATCGCGATGATCGCGGTCACCACGTCCAGCAGTGACTTGATGCGAAAGATGCGGTCAACCAACCCCTGGATCACACCAGCCGGTTCGATCAACTGGGTTGGATTTTCACCGTCAAGGTAGCGCCCTTTCAGGATCGTGCCGGACCGGGTGTCGTTCGGCACCACGATCACAGCCGAGGCGGGAAAGCCGTCTTGACTGCCATGAAAATGGAAGCTGTCGATATTGTCCTCGGTGATGCGCTGGTATTGGACAACGGCGGCGTTCGCGACTGCTTCACTTCCCGCGGCAACTTCGGCGGCAGTCACGACATCTTCGTGCCCGTGACCAATGCCCTGAATCACCCAAGCCGTCTTGATATCGACAAAAACCGCCTGATCATCGGGTGAATTGGTCGGCGCAAGCACGCCCACAATCGGCATCTCCAGCGGGTAGACCCCATCAAGGTCAAACAGGTTCTCGGGCGATGACACCAACGTGTCACCAACCCCTTTGTTCAGGGTTCTTGCAACGTCGGCCCCAATCACCGCATCCCCAAGCACCGAAAGCCCGCGCCCCGCAGAAGGGGTAAGGGCGCGGAACTCAAAGTAGTCCAATGTGGTGCCAATGATCCGGAAACCGCCCGACGAAAACGCCGTGTGCACCGGGATCGGGATGCCAAGACCACTGTCCCACACCGCCTCAACCTCGCGCATCGGCACCGGATCGGGCCGTTCGTCCGAAAAGTACAAGGCCGCCATGGTCAAATCCAACTGCGATCCGCGACTGCCCAGCAAAAGCGGCGTCGCATCGCCGCGCGCGACAAGGGCGCGCTCACTCGTTGAAAGCAGGATTTGCGTGGCTACCGGCACAAAAAGGATAAGCGCCGTCACAAGCGTCAGAACAAGACTGCGCGCCCAGTGATACCGCAGATAAGCATATGCCAGGAAAAGCGCGTTCATGCCCCGACCCCTTTGACTGGTGCGCTTTCGCGGAACTGCGCGAAATCAAGCACCCGCTCAAAGCGCGGCAGCAGCTCATGGTCGTGGGTCACAGCCAGAACCGCGGCCCCGGCCTCTGCCGCCTGCTCAAACAGCAGATCAAGGATGCGGGCCTTGCTGTCGGGGTCAAGGTTGCCTGTGGCTTCGTCCGACAGGATCAGCTTGGGCTGCGTGACCAGCGCACGACAAATGGCGACGCGTTGCTGTTCGCCCTGGCTTAACGCGGTGGGGTGCCGGTCCAGCTTGTCACCAATCCCGCAGGTTGTCGCCAGCGCCTCTGCCCGGTCGCGCGCCTCTGTGGTCAAGGTCAGCGCGGGTGTGATCCGATAGGGGTAAAGGATGTTCTGCCGGGCGGACAGGTAATCCAGCAAGGCAAAGTCCTGAAACACAAAGCCAATCGTGCTGGCGCGAAACCGGCGGCGCTGGGTGTCTGACAGGGTGGCGACGTCCGTGCCTGCCACGTCAATCGTGCCAGCCTCCGGCGTCAGAATGCCTGCAATCAGGTTCAACAGCGTGGTCTTGCCACTGCCGCTGGGTCCGACAATCGCCACACGTTCTTTGTTCTGCAGCGAAAAGGCAGGCACCCGCAGCCGAAAGTCGGCACCGCCATAGCGGAATGAGAGGTTTTCGATGCTGATCATCAGTTGGTTTCGGCCGCCAAAAAGGTTTCGCCCGCCGTGTCGCGGTTCACATCCAACAACTCAAAACCGGTGATCCGCCATGCGCCATCAACCGGGGCGACGGACAGATCAGCGCTATAGGTATTGCCGCGCACATGCAGATGCTCGGCATGGCCGACGGTTCCGATCACCTGCCAGGACGCATCAATGGCCAAGGTGCCACCTTGCCGCGCGACTTGCGTGTTCAAAAGCTTGATCTCGTGAATGGTCTGGTCGGCCTCTTCCAGACCGCCACCGGCCATTGCGCCCACCCGTTCCAGATACAGGTACTCCAGCGCGTCCCCGTGGGTGACACTGGCAAGCGTGTCGTAAATCGCGTCTTCCTCGGTCTGGCCAAACGCATCGTAGACAACCAGCAAAAGCGCAGGCGTCAATCGCCAAAACTCTGCGCGCGCCTGTTCAATGGTCATCGGCTCAAGGCCGGGTGCCGCAAATGCAGCCGTTTCCGACACCTGGCCCTGCTTTGGCAGCATCATCATGCCGACCACACCCGCAACGGCGAGCAGGGCCAATCCAATCAGACCGTATGTGCGTTTCATGCGGGCCACGCTTCTTTGTCACAGGGTGCTTTCGACCCGCAACCTCTTACAGAAAATGACCCATCGCAAGCGCTTCTCATCACAATCCCGCCAGTGTCGGGCAAGCCGCAAATCGGGCACCCGCTTCAATGTGCCCCGCATCGCCGGATAGGTTGTTGACTCCGCCTCCAACCCCCTTATAAGCCGCGCATTCATTGGTGTTGGTGGACCGGGCAACCGGAACCCTGTCGCCCCTGCAAAATCAGGGGAAAGGACAACGCCCTTCATGCCCCGAAACGGGCCCACTTAGAAGGAGATCAGCGTATGACAAAGCGTACCGCTGCCAAGTACAAAATTGACCGCCGGATGGGCGAAAACATCTGGGGTCGTCCGAAATCCCCCGTCAACCGTCGTGAATATGGCCCCGGCCAGCACGGTCAGCGCCGCAAGGGCAAACTGTCTGACTTTGGTCTGCAGCTGCGCGCCAAGCAAAAGCTGAAGGGTTACTACGGCGACCTGACCGAAAGGCAGTTCCGCCGCATCTATGCCGAGGCCGAGCGCGTCAAAGGCGACACCGGTGAAAACCTCATTGGTCTGCTGGAGCGCCGCCTTGACGCCGTTGTCTACCGCGCCAAGTTCGTGCCGACCGTCTTTGCCGCACGCCAGTTCGTGAACCACGGCCACGTCGAAGTGAACGGCAAAAAAGTCAACATCCCATCCTACCGCGTGAAAGAAGGCGACGTGATTTCCGTCCGCCAGAAATCCAAGCAGTTGGAGCTGGTGCTGGTGGCAAGCCAACTGCCAGAGCGTGACGTGCCTGACTACATGGATGTCGATCACTCCAAAATGGCGGCGACCTTCGTGCGCACACCGGGTCTGGGCGATGTGCCATACCCCGTCACGATGGAACCGAACCTCGTGGTCGAATTCTACGCCAAGAACTAATCGCACCCGCGATTGGGAAGACATTGCAGGGGCCGCGTTCGCAAGGACGCGGCCCTTTGCTTTTGCGCGCGGGTGGGGCAGCTTGCCCTCATGGAACATATCGTTGATTTGGACAGCTGGCCGCGCGCGGATCAGTTTCGGTTCTTTCGAACCTATGACCGCCCGCACTATGCCATCACCTCGCGGATGGACGTCACCCACCTGATGGCCCGCAAGGCAGATGGGATCAGCACTTATCGCGCCAGCCTTTATGCCATCGGCGCAGGTCTGCACGCGGTGCCAGAGCTGTGTATGCGTTTTCGCGGCGATACCGTGGTGCGGCACGACGCGATTGACCTGTCGATGACCGTCCCGCGCGCTGGCGGCAGTTTCGGCTATGCCTATGTGCCGTGGCAGGTGGATTTTGCCGGTTTTGACCGGGTCTGCGCCGATCTGATTGCGGAAGCTGCGAAAGGCACCGTGCTCAACGCCAACACCGGCCAGACCGACGCGGTGGCCTATGCCTCCTGCATGCCATGGCTCGACTACACCTCCCTGAACAACGCACTCCCCGGCGCGCACGACTGCATCCCGCGGGTGTCATGGGGCAAGTTCTGCGACCACGGCGCGCGCTGGGACATGGCCATGACGCTCGAGGTGCACCACGCGCTGGTCGATGGCCAACAGGTCGGGGCCTATTTTGCGGCGGTGCAGGGGGCGTTGAATGGGGTTTGATGGGTTAGGCCCCAGAAACGTTCAGTATCCCTGAGAACGCGCCGGGATTGCACTGTATCTCTAAGATACAGCCACAATCCCATCGGGATGCCCACGATCGCGGCATGCAAGATTGCACGTTTGACCGTGAACTTGATCCGGATGAACCCCCCAGTCACCTGCAGCGCCTGGAACCACGTGAGCGATCTCTCATACTTTGTGTAGATCGTCATCAGAGCACCCAGTGACCAGAAGATGCCCATGGGCCAGGCCATCGTTTCATTGATGCAGTCCATTCAGATTCCGATCAGTGTTTAGGTGGTGTGGCTCATCATGGCAGGGATATCTGCGGATGTCCGTGCGGTTGATGACGCAGGTCTATCGGCCAATCCCCGAATAATGCAGCACGCCCCAAGGGGTCAGCGCGGCCTCGATCCTCGACCAAAGCCGCGCGGCCTTGTCGCCTGTCAGACCAGCGGCATCGGCAATCTGGGATTGCATGCGCTGCCCGTCGATACCCGCGATCAGCGGGGCCGTATCGGGGCGCAGTTTGATCTGCACCTGTTCCGACCCAACTCGTAGCGGCGGCATCTTTCCAGCGGCAATCGCCTGTGCGAGCTGAGCAGCCGGGACGTTGTTCAGGTGTGGGATGCGCGCGGACCACGCGGGCAGGGGCGGGGCCGCCTCTTCTGCTGGGCGGGCATAGCCCACGTGCGTCTTGATCGTGCCGCGCAGGTCTTCTGCCGTCTGCATCGCGGCAATCGGGTCAAGCGCATCAGCACCATCGATCAGCTGCGTCAGATCATAAAGACCCGGCTGCGTCATCGCGGCCAGCGACCAGCCCGCCTCTGTCAATGCGGCGCACCAATCCGCGATGCCAAAAGCCTGATCCTGGCTGTGCACCAGCAGATCGTAAAACCCGGCGTCGCTTTGATGATGATCGCCCAGATGCGGATTGCGGCGGAAAACGTGGCCCTCTGGCACGGCAGCAAAGGCCTTCTTCGCGGCTTTCAACCGGCTACGCGGCGGCAAGTGGCCATAAAGCCGGTTAAAGGCCGCTTGCAGCGGATAGACGCCCGCGCGGCCGTGCGGCGCATAGACCATAAAGCCAAGCCCGCCGCCGGGGGCGAGTGCCGCGCGTAGCGCGCGCAGGCCTGCAACCGGGTCGGCCAAATGGTGCAGCACGCCGCAGCAATCAATGTAGTCAAAGGGCCCGTATGCGGCCGCGTCCAGCAATGACCCGGTTTCAAACCGCACATGCGTAAGGCCGCGCGCGGCGATCCGCTGTTCGGCGATGGCGCGCGAAGCCTTTGATAGATCAAGGTATAAGATGTCATGCGGTTTGCCCGCATCGGTCAACCGCTGCGCCAGTTGCACCAGCCCGTCACCGGTGCCGCCACCAGCCACGAGCACCCGCAGAGGCTGGGACCAATCCCGCTGCCCGCCCCACAGGCAATGATCCATCTCAGCAGGAAAAGACGGCGACCCTGTAATCAGGCGTTTGGCTTCATCCGCAGGCGCGCGTGCAGGGTAGGGGTAGGCTTCGTATTGGTCGCGCACGTCAGACATGGGGCACCGGGCAAATCGTCAACTTTGCACGTCCCTAGCCCAATTCACCCCACGCCGCAATTTGCGGCGATCATGCCCGGACGCCCGTGCCCGCAGCAATCCAGCCAATCACACTTGCCCTGCGGCCCAAAACCCCATATAGCGCCCCTGTCTAAGCGCCGAGACAGGTGCGGACATGAGACTGAGCAGGGTCGAGCGAAAGCTGGCCCTGTTGTTTTGTGATCCGCCTTGGCCCAAGGACCAAACCGCAATCCAAAGACCGGCGGAGACAACCGCACGGCCCGTATAAAAGCTAGATTAGGAAAAACACGCCACATGGCTGATAACATGATGGAGGAATTCGAAGCCCTCCTGAACGAAAGCTTCGAAATCGACACGCCGTCCGAAGGCAGCGTTGTCAAAGGCAAGGTCATCGCAATTGAAGCAGGCCAAGCCATCATCGACGTAGGCTACAAGATGGAAGGCCGCGTTGATGTCAAAGAATTCGCAAATCCCGGTGAAGATGCTGACCTGTCCGTAGGGGACGAGGTTGAAGTGTTCTTGCGTCAGGTCGAAAACGCGCGCGGCGAAGCCGTCATTTCGCGTGAAATGGCCCGCCGCGAGGAAGCTTGGGATCGTCTGGAAAAGGCATATGCCGACGAAGAACGCGTCGATGGCGCAATCTTTGGCCGCGTCAAAGGTGGCTTCACCGTCGATCTTGGCGGCGCTGTTGCGTTCCTGCCCGGCTCTCAGGTTGATGTCCGCCCCGTGCGCGACGCGGGCCCGCTGATGGGTCTCAAGCAGCCATTCCAGATTCTGAAAATGGACCGTCGCCGTGGCAACATCGTTGTGTCGCGCCGCGCGATCCTCGAAGAATCCCGTGCCGAGCAGCGCGCCGAAGTGATCGGCAACCTGACCGAAGGTCAGGAAGTGGACGGCGTGGTCAAGAACATCACCGAATACGGTGCGTTTGTTGACCTTGGCGGCGTTGACGGCCTGCTGCACGTGACTGACATGGCATGGCGCCGTGTGAACCACCCCTCCGAGATCCTCACCATTGGTGAAACGATCAAGGTGCAGGTCATCAAGATCAACAAGGAAACCCACCGCATCAGCCTTGGCATGAAGCAGCTGCAGGATGATCCATGGGATGCTGTTGAAGCCAAGTACACGCTGGAAAGCGTGCACACCGGCCGCGTGACCAACATCACCGACTACGGCGCGTTCGTAGAGCTGGAGCCGGGCGTTGAAGGTCTGGTTCACGTCTCTGAAATGTCCTGGACCAAAAAGAACGTGCATCCCGGCAAGATCGTGTCGACCTCTCAGGAAGTCGAAGTCATGGTGCTGGAAATCGACAGTGCCAAGCGTCGCGTTTCCCTTGGTCTCAAGCAGACCATGCGCAACCCATGGGAAGTCTTTGCAGAGCAGTTCCCTGAGGGCACCGAGGTCGAAGGCGAGGTCAAGAACATCACCGAATTCGGTCTGTTCATCGGTCTTGAAGGCGACATCGACGGCATGGTTCACCTGTCTGACCTGACTTGGGAAGGCCGCGGCGAAGACGTCATCGGCGATTTCCGCAAGGGTGACATGGTCAAAGCCAAGGTTGCCGAAGTCGACGTTGAGAAAGAGCGTATCTCGCTCTCGATCAAGGCTCTTGACGGTGATCCCTTTGCAGATGCGGTTGGCGGCGTGAAGCGCGGCTCGATCATCACTGTTGAAGTGACCAAGATCGAAGATGGCGGTGTCGAGGTCGAGTATGAAGGCATGAAATCCTTCATCCGTCGCTCTGATCTGTCGCGCGACCGTGCCGAGCAGCGCCCAGAGCGTTTCGGCGTGGGCGACAAGGTCGACGTGCGCGTGACCAACATCGACAGCAAGACCCGCAAGCTGGGTCTGTCGATCAAGGCCCGCGAGATTGCCGAAGAGAAGGAAGCGGTTGAGCAGTACGGCTCTTCTGACTCCGGTGCATCGCTCGGTGACATCCTGGGTGCGGCGCTCAAGGGCGACGACTAATCCCGCCGGGCAGATCGCTCTGCCCGCTGAAATCATGGCCCCGTCGCACACCCGTGCGGCGGGGCCTTTTTGTTCTCAAATGCATAGATTCTGATCAATCCCGACCTGCGTTGCATTGGGAATGACCGCTACATTTTGTCGCGCGATGTGACCGTCTCAGATGCGCGCCACAAGCATGATCGACAAGATCCCGTTTCCAAGGGTGTCAGGTTGCCCGCGCAGACGGCAGTGGGTACTCGGCCCGTCCGGTAAAGCCGGTCGATGAAAGAGATTAGCCACATCCCCACGACAAGCTGCGGTTGCGCACGCGCTACGCCGGACCCGGCTGACGTGCCCATGACGCAGCGCAGCATTGGTGCGAATCGGATCAGGGGCGTCACCCGATTTCAGACGCGCGGGCAAAAGCATGTCGCTAATCAAGGGCTTGCAAGGCGCGCAAACGCCAAGGAAACACACAATTTCCCGCAAATCAGGGCAATGGCACTATTTCGTGATCGGAAGTTAGCGCCTATAGTCGGCCCCAATGCGGGGCAAACCTGCGCCATATGTTCAATGCCTTTGGGGGGTCACACGGAATGATACGCTCGGAACTGATTCAGAAGATCGCAGACGAGAACCCCCACCTGTTTCAACGCGATGTCGAGCGCATTGTCAGCACGATTTTCGAAGAGATCACAGGTGCGATGGCCGATGGCGACCGAGTCGAGCTGCGCGGATTTGGCGCATTCTCGGTGAAAAAGCGCGACGGCCGCACCGGTCGGAACCCGCGCACCGGCGAGGCGGTAGAAGTTGAAGAGAAGCATGTGCCTTTCTTCAAGACCGGCAAACTGCTACGAGATCGTTTGAACGGGGCGTAACTGCGCCCGCTGCCAAAGGGTATCAAGAATGAAGACGCTGCGTTACGGCTTTTGGGCGATTGTCGGGCTGTGCCTGATCATTGTGGGGTTGGGGAACCGCGGTGAGGTCACCGTGCACGCAATGCCTACGCCATTGGCAGATCTGTTGCGTATCTCGCCCGATGTGTCGCTACCGCTTTTTGTGGTCATCTTCATCAGCGTCGGCGTGGGTCTGTTAATCGGCTTCCTGTGGGAATGGGTGCGCGAATTCCGCATCCGCTCTGATGCACGCGCCAAGGCGCGCGAAGTGGCCGCACTGCGCAAAGAAGTCGCCGATTTGCGTGCCAAATCGGCCAGCCCCGAAAAGGGCGACGACGTGCTGGCGCTTTTGGACGCACCGGCGCGGTGACATCTGACATTGCGGTCAAGATTTGCGGGCTGAAAACGCCCGACACCATCGCGGCTGCCGCGGATGCGGGCGCGCGTTACATCGGCCTGAACTTCTTTGCCAAATCACCGCGGAGCGTGACAGTGGATCAGGCCGCCGCCTTGGCCCTCCATGTGCCTCTGGGCGTGGCCAAGGTTGCACTGGTGGTGGATGTGGACGACGCCACGCTGGATCTGATCGTGGACAAGGCCCTGCCCGATATCATCCAGTTGCATGGCCACGAAACACCCACGCGTGTCGCCGCCGTCAAGGCGCGTTATGGCCTGCCAGTGATGAAGGTCGTCGGCGTGGCTGAGGCCCTTGATTTGGCCGAGCTAGACGCGCACCTGGGCGTCGCCGATCAAATTTTGGTGGATGCCAAGGCCCCCAAGGGCGCAGATTTGCCCGGTGGCAATGGGCTGGTGTTTGACTGGACGCTTCTGCAAGGGCGGCGCTGGCCGGTGCCCTGGATGCTGGCGGGTGGGTTGACGCCTGACAACGTGGCAGAAGCCATTCGTCAGACTGGCGTGCGGCAGGTTGACGTCAGCTCAGGCGTGGAAACGGCACCCGGGGTCAAGGACCCCGCGCTGATTGCCGCCTTCTGTGCGGCGGCGCGCGGCGCTTAACCCCACTTTAACCATGTCGGGCCAGAGTATGGTCATGACCCAGGTTCCCGAATATCTGAGCGCTGCACATTGGTTGCAGCATCTGTTCAGCGCCAAAGCTGCCCAATACGGTGGCGTGGTGCGCCGGAAGGTGCGGGATGTTGAACGCTTTGTCGGCAGGCAGGCCTTTGAAGGCGAAATTCGACGTCGCGGGTATCGCGCGATTGAAAATGGCGGCGACTACATCATTCTGTGCAATCAGTCTGATGTCCGTCTGATCGAGTGAGCGGGCGTGGTGGATCCAAAGCCTTTGAAGGCTTTGGATCAGACCCTTTGAAGGGTCTGGGACGCGCAGGACATTCGCAGGTGCAAAGCCTTTGAAGGCTTTGCTGCAGACCCTTCGAAGGGTCTGATCCGCCGAACTGAAACTGTGCCCTGCGACCGGTTGCCGCTTTACCATTGCCGGGCCACGCGATACCTCTCTTCCGTGCAAAAACGAAGGTGGCCCGATGCCTGACGACCTGATCAACTCTTTCATGACCGGACCCGACGAAAACGGCCGCTTTGGCGACTTTGGCGGGCGCTTTGTGTCCGAGACGCTGATGCCGCTGATCCTCGACCTCGAGGCGCAGTACGAACACGCCAAAACCGACGACAGCTTCTGGGCCGAGATGCACGACCTCTGGACCCATTACGTCGGTCGCCCCAGCCCGCTTTATTTCGCCGAACGCCTGACCGAACATCTGGGCGGTGCCAAGATCTACCTCAAACGGGATGAGCTTAACCACACAGGCGCGCACAAGATCAACAACGTGCTGGGCCAGATCATCCTCGCGCGCCGCATGGGCAAGACCCGGATCATCGCCGAAACCGGTGCCGGTCAGCACGGCGTGGCCACCGCCACGGTCTGCGCCAAGTTCGGCCTGAAATGCGTGGTCTACATGGGCGCACATGACGTCGAACGCCAGGCGCCCAACGTCTTCCGGATGCGGCTTTTGGGGGCCGAAGTCATCCCCGTCACATCCGGTCGCGGCACGCTCAAGGATGCGATGAACGACGCGCTGCGCGACTGGGTCACCAATGTGCGCGACACCTTCTACTGCATCGGCACGGTGGCAGGCCCGCACCCATACCCGGCCATGGTGCGCGACTTTCAGGCGATCATCGGCAAGGAAGCCAAGGAACAGATCATGGCCGCCGAGGGCCGCTTGCCCGACACATTGATCGCCGCCATCGGAGGCGGGTCCAATGCCATGGGCCTGTTTTTCCCGTTCCTCGATGACAAAGATGTCGGCATCATTGGCGTTGAGGCGGGCGGCAAAGGCGTGAACATGAAAATGGAACACTGCGCGTCACTCACCGGTGGACGCCCCGGCGTGCTGCACGGCAACCGCACCTATCTGCTGCAAGACGATGACGGACAAATCCTCGAAGGCTTCAGCATCTCCGCAGGCCTCGATTATCCCGGCATCGGTCCCGAACACGCATGGCTGCACGAAATCGGCCGCGCGCAATATGTCTCGATCACTGACGCCGAAGCGCTGGAAGCCTTCCAGCTGTCCTGCGCGACCGAAGGCATCATCCCCGCGCTCGAACCCAGCCATGCGCTGGCCCACGTCATGAAGATCGCCCCCGATCTGCCCAAGGACCACATCATCGTGATGAACATGTGTGGCCGTGGCGACAAGGATATCTTTACCGTCGCCCGCGCGCTCGGGTTCGATATGTCAGGGCCAGAGGGGCGAAGCGTGGAATAGGCACGCGCGATAAACTGCAAGTCCAAGGGCCTAGACCAATAGTTTAGGCCCTTATGCGTTGGGTTTATGGCGACGCTCCTAAACCTTGGGACAATATCTCAGAGTGCTGTGTCGCGGCATCACCGGGGCATCGCTGCGGACGGACCGTAGCATCCGAACCAAAGGAACATGTCCATGAAAACGCTTCTGAAAGTCTCGACCGTCACCCTGTCGCTGCTGGCCGGTGCGGCGACCGCCCAATCCATCGCTGATCAGGTCATCCCGCAGCTGCAAGCGCAGGGCTATACCCGGATCGAAGTGAAAAACGGCCTCAGTCAGATCAAGGTCGAGGCCATTCGCGGCAACCGCGAGTTGGAGGTTGTCTATGACGCCCGCACTGGCGAGATCATCAAGCAAGAGGTGAACCGCGTCGACGCAGATGACGATACCGCCCCCGGCATCGAGGTCCGCAATGAAAACCGGGACTTCGTCGGCGATCGCAACCGGAATGACGATGATGACGATGACGATGATCGTCGCGGTGGCCGGGACGACGATGACGATGACGACGATGATCGCCGGGGTGGTCGGGACGACGATGACGATGACGACGATGATCGCCGGGGTGGTCGGGACGATGACGACGACGACGATGATGATCGCCGGGGTGGTCGGGATGACGACGACGATGATGACGATGACGACGATGATGATGATGACGATGACGATGATGATGACGATGACGATGACGACGACGATGATGATGATGATGACGATTGATCGTCGTTGCGTTCATCGCGGACGCAGATCACAATAAGAGCTGTGCCCTCGCACCAACCTGGTGCGGGGGTGACCTTGGTGGGCAACATGTTGAGATTGATCGTTATTGCAGCGCTGCTTCTTCTGTCGCCCGTCGGGGCGTCGGCCCAATCGGTACAGGATCAGATCGTTTCGCAATTGCAGGCCCAGGGCTTTACCCGCATCGAAGTGCAACGCACCTTGCTGGGCCGCGTGCAACTCAAGGCTTATTCAAACACCCTGGAACGCGAGATGGTGTTCAACCCCACAACGGGCGAGATCCTGCGTGACTTTTGGGAACCTCGCAGCAACAGCGCTGATCGGCCCAGGGTCAATGTGGTGGACCCCAACCGCTCATCCGGCAGCAATTCAGGCAGCGGCAGCCGGTCTTCCGGCGGTGACCGTGACGATGATGATGACGACAAGGATGACCGCGCTGAGCGGGACAATTCCGGCAACGGGTCGTCAAATTCCGGGCGCGGCAGCCGGGATGACGATGATGACGATGACCGGGATCGAGACCGCGATGATGACGACGACGATGACGACGACGATGATGATGACGACGACGATGATGATGATGATGACGACGACGGTGATGACGACGGTGATGACGACGATGATGATGACGATTAACTAGACGGGCATCGGGATCATGGGGCGTAGTCTGATCCTGATCGTTGTTTTGGCCGTGCAAGCGATTTGCGCGGCCCTCTATCTGGTGAACCTCTTCTCGGCCATCACCGGCTTGCGTCCCTTCCCCTGGATAGTCAACGAGCTGATCGAGCTTGGTGCGGCCCTTGGCCTGCTGCTTGGCCTTGTCTACGGCGGCCTGTTGTTGCGCCGCACCCTGCAGCGCAACGCCAAGATCGAACGCCAGTTGCAGGCGGCATCGGGTGCTTTCATGGACCTGCTTGAAGAACGATTCGAAAACTGGGGGCTTACGCCGGCCGAACGCGACGTGGCGCTTTTTGCGATCAAAGGGCTATCCACCGCCGAAATCGCCGTGCTGCGCGAAACCAGCGAGGGCACCGTGAAGGCCCAAACCAACGCGATCTACCGCAAGGCCGGCGTCAGTGGACGGCCCCAATTGCTGAGCCTCTTTATTGAAGAGTTGATGGACGGCGGTGCCACCGGATTGCGCGTCGCAGCACAGTGACGCCTAGCCGGGCGCGCGGGTCAGCCAAAGCACATCAAAGTCGCTTTCCACCACCGGTGAAGGGAACAGGATGCGGACGCTATCGGGCCCGGATTGTTCGACCAACCCGACCTGCGGCTGCACTTCTCCGTTGCCAATAAATGCCGGGTGCAGCGCGTCATAGGCGCGCTGTGGCGCGTCATTCACTGTGCCCACACCCAGATAGATCATCCGCCCGTCGATGATCTGGATTGTGCCGGATGTGCGCTGGCTTCCGGTCAGTTTTTCAAAGGTGAACCTGGTCCCATCCGGTGTGATCCGGCAGTCAAACTTGGCATAAGCCACCAGACTGACCAGACCGCCCATCTTGAACGTGCGACACGACCAATCGCCTGCCAGCGTGGTCTGCAGCGGGGGCAGGGGCGACCCGGCCAAAGCCTCTTGCAGCAGGTCAATGTCGCCGCGACGGCCCGCGGCAAAGGCCCCCAACAGCGCATCGCCCGCGGTGGCGTCCAAATCCGCCAGTCGCGCGGCCTCTTGCGGGCGGATATCCTGTGCTGAAACCGGGGCTGCCAGCAGCAACAAGAAACTAATCAGTCGCATCATACTGGCGCAGCACATCAATCGGGACAATCTCAAGCGCGCGCACATGGGTGGCATGCAGATTCACTTGCGGCGCGCAGCCTTCGTCATGGGCCTGCAGAAACCGCGAGGCGCACAAACACCAGCCGTCGCCTGGGTTCAGGCCGGGAAAGCCAAACGCGGGCCGGGGCGTCGACAGATCATTGCCGACGTATTTCGAATAGGCGAGGAATTCGGCCGTCATCACCGCGCACACCGTGTGACTGCCCGCATCCTCTGTGCAGGTATCGCAAGCACCATTGCGAAAGAAGCCGGTCATCGGGTCGGTCGAGCAGCTTTGCAAGGTGCTGCCCAGAACGTTGAAAGAGGGGTCTTTTTCCATGTCCCGACCCTAACGCGGAATGGCGGCCAACCGCCAGTCGATCCAGCGCCCGTGGAAATCGGCGCGCCCCAGATCAAGCGTCACATCGCCGGGCCAAAGCCGCAGGGTCAATGCCGCCCCCCGCGTGCCACCATCGTTTTCCATCCCGAACCACGCCAGCGGCGCCTCTTCGGTTGCTGACGCTCCAGCGGCTTCAATCAGGGCGGTGCCCCGGGCCTGTTTGTCCGCCGGAAAATACTGCCACGCGATTGTGGAATAGATCAGATGCAGCACCCCGGCCTGATGCGGCAGGCGCGGCGCCAGCCAGTCAATCGCGTCGCCCTGATCGACAGCCGTTGCCGCCGCCTTGATCGCCGCGCGCGTCAGCGACAGGCGATCAGGCTGATCCGGCCACAGATAGGCCTGCAGTCGCAGCGCATCGGCCGCAGGGTCCAGCGGGTTCAAATCCACGCCCGCGCGCATGGCCACGACGGGCCGCGTGGCGGGTGGCACAGGCCCGGACCATTCCGGTGACAGCGTCAGGGCAGGGGCGTCAGGGCCAAAGGTCTGCCCGCCCGCGGCCAATGCATAGGCATCCCAATGCAGGTTCAGCCCACCACTTGCGCCAAGCTCGGATGTCCGCATCGGCAGGCCAAACCGTGCAGCCAGCAGACGGCCCGTACCAATCAGGGTTGCAGCGCGGCGGACCTCATTGGTTTGCGGCGCACTGTCCAGCCAATCGTTGATCGCACCGGCATCGGTCTGCAGCACCGTGCAGACAGCGTCCCACAAAGCGGCATTGCTGGCCCTTTGCGGCGGATAGACCGGGGCCAGCAACGCGTGCCCTTGCAGATGCAGCGCATGCAGCGCCCCGGCCAGCCGCAACGGCACCGATTGCGCCCGCGGCCCAAGGTCACCCTCCCAGCCAAAGACCCGCTCAGTGATCAGACCTTCCGGCCAGTCCTGCGTGGCAAAAAGCGCCATCAACTGCCCCATGAAGGGCGAGCCGAGTGCGGCACAAGCCTTTGATTGGAAATCAAAAGCCTCGGCAACTTGGGGCGGCGTCACTTGAACCTGTCCATCAGTTTTTGCAATTGCGACCGGGTGTCTTCGGTCACAGGCGCCGGTTCCGGTTTTGCCTTTGGCTTTGGCTTGGTGGAAGAGGACCGGGGCGGTGCTGCCCGCAAGGCAACCGCATTCAGAAACTTGTCACCATACCCTGCGACAAGCTGATCAATCCCGTCCGAAATCCCGCGCAATACATCATCCAGCCAGCCCTGATCCGCTTTGGCAAAATCGCGCAGCACATAGCCCGGCACGGCGTCCTTGTGGCCCGGATGCCCGACACCCAGCCGCACGCGGTCGTAATCGGGGCCGATATGCCCGTGGATCGAGCGCAAGCCATTGTGCCCCGCATGCCCCCCCCCGGTTTTCAGCCGCACCTTTGAGGGGGCCAGATCAATCTCATCGTGAAAGACAATCACATCCTCAGGGGCGAGTTTATGAAACCGCATCGCCTCTCCGACCGACTGACCAGAAAGGTTCATGAAGGTCTCTGGCTTGAGCAACAGAACCTTGTCCGCGCCAAAGCGACCCTCGCTGATCTGGCCCTGAAACTTGGACCGCCAACTTGCGAATCCATGATCATTGGCGACCCGATCCAGCGCCATAAACCCGATATTGTGGCGGTTGCCTGCGTATTTTTCGCCCGGATTGCCGAGCCCTACAATCAATTTCATACCAACAATTTATAGCGAAACCTGCCTGTGCAACAGGCCCAAACGCGGTCAATGCGGCAGTGCAGCGGACAAAGTTCTTGATTTTAGAAACCGGACTTCGTTCAATTGTCAGACATTTAGAAAGGTGGCGCCGCTCCACCTCTGCTACTTGGGCAGACATGCGTAGCGGTCATTCAAGGCAAAACCTCGCCAGGTCAGGTGTGGTTTTCAGTTATCTGGGAGGATACCACATGAATTTACGGCCAGATCCGACGTTCCACGCAACCCCGCAGCTTGCGATGGCGGCACCCACCGAAAACTATGCGTTCACCGTGATGCTAAGCCCCGATGGCGAGCAATCCGATGGGATCGCCGTGGTCGATGTGAACCCCAAATCCAAGACCTACGGCGAGATCGTGCATCAGGTCATCGTCCCCAACAAGGGCGACGAATTTCACCACTTTGGCTGGAACGCCTGTTCCTCGGCCTTGTCACCTCTGACGGGCCACGCCTTTCTTGAACGGCGCTACCTGATCGTGCCGGGCATCCGTTCGTCGCGCATCTACATCATCGACGTCAAAGACCCGCTCAAGGCCAAGATCCACAAGACGATCGAGCCAGAGGAAGTTTTTGAAAAGACAGGGTATTCCCGCCCTCACACGATTCACTGCGGGCCAGAGGGCATCTATGTCTCAACCCTTGGGGGCGGTGGCGAAGATGGCACAGACGGCCCTCCGGGCATCTTCATCATGGACTGCGAAACCTTCGAAATTATCGGCCGTTACGAGATGGATCGCGGCAAACAGGACAAGCACTACGATTTCTGGTGGAACCTGCCGCAGGATTACATGGTCAGCTCTGAATGGGGCCTGCCGCCACAGTTCGAAGGCGGCATCGTGCCGGATGACCTGCTTAGCAACAAATACGGCCACTCCATCCATTTCTGGGATCTGCGCAAGCGCAAGAACATCCAGACAATGGATTTCGGCGAAAACTACCAGATGGCGCTGGAAATCCGCCCGGCCCATGACCCGGCCAAGTCCTATGGCTTCTGCGGCGTCGTGGTCGATACCACCAACCTGCAAGGCGCGATCTTTACCTGGTGGCGCGATGATGATGGCAATTGGCAGTCCAAGAAAACCATCACCATCGACCCCCGGCCAGAGGATCCAGAGAACCTGCCACCGCTTCTGCAGGGATTTGGCGCGGTGCCGCCACTGGTCACCGACATCGACCTCAGCCTTGATGACAAATACCTTTATGTCGCCTGCTGGGGCTTGGGTGAAATGCACCAATACGACGTCAGCGATCCGATGAACCCGGTCCTTGCCGGCAAGGTCGAGGTGGGCGGCATCGCTCGTGGTGCCAATCATCCTAACGGCAAGCCCTTTGCCTTTGGCCCGCAGATGGTCGAGATCAGCCGCGATGGCAAACGCGTCTATTGGACCAACTCGCTCTATTCGACCTGGGATGACCAGTTCTACCCCGATGACGAAGGCGGGCAGATGGTCATGGCCAACAATGACGAAAACGGCTTCCATCTGGACAAGGATTTCTACGTCGATTTCCCCAAAGGCTACCGGTCACACCAGATCAGGCTGGAAGGTGGCGATTGTTCGACCGACAGCTTCTGCTACCCGAACGTCTAACCTTTGGAAGACGTGACTTCAGTGGCGGCCCTTTGGGGGGCCGTCATTTTTTCAGGCATATATCACGGCGTGAACCCCGGCATGGGCTGGCCCTTGGCGGTTTCTGCTGCGCTGTTCGAACAAAAGACGGCCGCATTGCTGCGGGCGCTTGTGGCTTTGGCCGTGGGCCACTTCATCGCGATGACCGCGATCCTTTTGCCGTTTTCGATGATGCTGACCTTGGCGCAGTACGAGGTCGAAATCCGCATCGGGGCCGGTATCCTTGTCATCGCCCTTGGTGTCTATCTGCTGATCAACCGACGGCATCCCCGGTTTCTGGCGCGGGTCAAACCAACGCAACTTGGGCTTTGGTCATTCCTCGCCGCCATGGCGCATGGCGCTGGGCTGATGCTTGTGCCGATCTACCTAGGCATTTGCGCGGTCGAAGAATTGGACGCAGGTCACCAAGCGGCAAGCACGCTGATGTCCGCCAACATCGGCATCGCCTTCACCGTGGCCTTTGCCCACACGCTTGCCATGACCTTGGCAGGGGGCGCGCTGGCCGCAGGCATGTACTTCTGGCTCGGCCTCAAATTCCTGTCCAAGACCTGGTTCAATCTTGATGTGGTCTGGGCGCTCAGCCTGATTTTGGTGGGTGTGCTGGGTATCTGGCACGCATATGCTGGTCACGGCTAAGGGCCGAAGGTTCAGAATGCGGAGATTTGCCGCCGTTGCCCATTTGGGCGTTTGCTGATGTGGCATCCGCTCGCAGGTGCGGCACATGTTCAGTCGCGATGCGGCGTATGGCACCAATCCGGTCGTTCATCAGCGTCGATCTGAAGGAAACTGAAACCCTACGTTTGTCGCAGCTCTGTGAGACGTGCAAAGCGCGCATTACTGGCGTGTCAGTTCAATCATACCGGGGATCAAGCGTTTCTTGTCAGCGCGTCCCTGCTGTAACCGACGCTGAGTTGATTGTTTTTACCCCAACACGCGGCGCACCAGCCGTCATACTTCGTGCGTTGGATTTCCGTCCTGTGTCGGCGCAAAATCAGCCCATGGGCGCATATCGAATGGGGTTTGTGCCAGCGTTGCTTTTGCTATTCGGTCACAGCGGAGCGTCCGCGGCGCCCCACGCAGATGATCCCAGCAAATCACGTACCAGACCGGCGGATTGACCAGTAGATAATGTGGTTCAATCTCACGGGTGGTCATCTGGCTCTGGCCATCGCGATAGTCAATCTGCAGATTGCGGCACAGTACAAAGGCTTCTTTTAGCGCGCTGCTGATCTGCATTGGCGTGGTGGAAAAGCTGTCAACGATGGCACCCGATGCCGTTGCCCCAATTCGAATACGCCTCCGCAACGTCCCGATCCGGCGCTGATCAACATGCGAGAACGAGGCCAGCAATTTACGCCGAATTGCACCGGAATGCCCCATTTGAAACGCCCCATAAGCCGTTTCGCCGATGGCCAAACCAATTAACAAATCAAGAGTTTCTCCACGGGTTAGCGACACGCGACCGATGCCCCATGTTGAAGGTAAACGAACCCCGCCACCGCGCCCGCGTTCTGCCTCAATGGGTAATCCGCGTTCGCGAAGTATGTCCAGATCACGATGGACTGTGCGCAATGACACGCCAAGTTCTTTGGCCGCGTCACGAAGGATCAGAGGGTCGTCGGATTTTAACCAGTATTCCAGCCGGTCCAGACGTTCGATACGTGCGTGTGTTCCCATAGACCAAGCGTCGCATTAAATATGCCAGTTTTTGGCATATTACCCTCTTACAAGCAAGGAATCAGAACCTAGAATCGGAGAACACATGACACAAACCATCCTTGAGCTTGCCACGATCACACTTGCCGACGGCAAATCCGAAGCAGAGCTGCTTCGCGCATCCGAGGCCTTTCAGAGCGAATTTCTGGATCATCAAGACGGCTTTCTGCGCCGCGATATGGTGCGCCGCGCCGACGGAACATTTACAGACATAATCCTCTGGGAAAGCCGCGCCAAAGCAGACGCCGTGTTTGAACGCGCGATGCAATCCGAGGCGGCCGGCGGCTATTTCGCTCATATGAAAATCGACCCCGAAAAAATGGACGAGGGCGTCGAACACTGCGCCGTTCTGCGTTCGTTCAAAGCAGAACCCTGAAGACTTGCAATCCGCCGCCGGTTTCTTGAGGCAAGGGCGCGTTTGCGCAAATGCGCCTTTGGCTCACCTGACTGGTTTCACTTTGCCGCGCGTGATTTACGATGCGAGATGCTTGGGATTACCAACCCCTCAACCGTTCCATTTTTTCAGTTGCAGCATGGTTTGTACCGCAGCATTTCGGCGCTCTGAAAGTCGGGATCACCGGCAATCCCTCTTATCAGATAGCCCAATTGCAGGTTCTACTCCGTTGGACAATCCAAAGCCGAAATTCCCCAGTCGGCTTCTAACGCGCTGCGCATGGATTGAATGACTTCGGGTGTGATCCGATCGGCAAGCTCTTGTTCAACACATTCGAGGACACTGCGCGCATCGTTAGCAAAAGGATTGCTCTTTTCCGTCATAGCAATAATCTTTTGATTGCGCCGCACAGTGTCCTGGTCCAGTTCAAGGAACCCCATTTTCTGCAACTCCGTGCTTGTGCAGTACCGGTGTCGCCAAGATGTTCCAGCGCATTGAGAACGCTCAAGGAATACCACCGAGACGCTTATTGAAACAGAAGGTTCAATGGCGCGCACCTCGCCATCGGCATTAAACCTAACCCGAAATGGGTACAGACGGGAAAATCATTTGTTGGAAAATGTCTTTGCGGAAAAGTCATCTACCTTGCCAAAGGGCCGCTCGTCGTTGGTGCGCAAGGCCTTTGTGATGAATGCTGGTGATTGAGGGGAGTGGGCCACTCCGTTGGTGCAATGCTCGCGGCAAAAGCGGTATCCCTTGAGGGCGCGTTGCGTGTGTTCAGATATTCCTCAGGTTAAGGCTCAACTGTCGCCAAAGTGTTTTGTGCAAACTGCCGTAGTTCAATCAATGGTACAAACACGCGCGCACCGAACCATTTAACTGTGACCCTCAGCCCGACCGGACACCCGAAAGCTAAACAATACTGGCTTTCGCCGGGATTATGAATCCCTCCAATCCAATCGGTAATACTGCAGCAACTCGGAAACGATTTTGTTATAGCGTGTTGGGCAAAACCCCGACGACCCTCATGTGTCGCTGAGCCGCGACAAGTATTGCCTCTTGCTCCGCCGCCTGGGTCTGCAATCGAGCAAGATTGAGTGCGCCAGATAGCGCGCCCAGAAGTGCCGCTCCCGACATTTGAATTGGAGGGGTACAGCCAGCAAGCGCGGTGTCAATTAACGCAATTAGGGACCTTGTTCCCGTTTCCAACGCGGCGCGCTCGGCAGCCGAACAGCGATGCACATCCCCACTGAGCGCCGCGACGGGGCAACCGCTTGCGGGGTTCTGGACGTGTTTCATGGACAAATATCGTTCTACAAAACAACCGAGGGCGTCGCGTGCCGACATGGTCTCCAGATCATGCTCAAGCCGCGAAATATATGCATCAAAAGCGCGTCGGGTGGCCGAGATGGCAAGATCTTCTTTGTTTTTGAAGTGCCGATAAAATCCGCCATGAGTCATGCCAGCCGATGTCATGACCTCTGACAGGTTCAACCCCGCATAGCCGTTCAGTCGCAACTGTTGTGCTGCGTTCTCCAACAGGTTTTCGTGCGTTTTCTCTTTCGCGGCCTTTGACACTCTCGGCAAAATTGGCTCCTTGACAATTTTGATGATGACTATCATCTAAGCAAATAGATGACAAGCATCATCTAAAATGTGAGCGGTACTTTGCAGTGATAATCGGAGAGACGAAGATGAATTTGACCACCTTGATTGACAGGCCTGAGACGCTGCCCGCCACCTCGATCCGACATTCGCACTTCGATTTTGCGACTTCATTGAACCTCGCGGAGGGGTTTCAACGGTTTTCGGACACCAGCGCGGACCGCAGTTTTCAATCCATGCTCCAGCAATTCGAGATCGTTTTGTCCTATGGGAAAGTGACAGATCCACGGGTGATCCTTCAGGCGATGAATTTCTATCTCGTGTCGGAGCAACAGGAATTTGGAATCGAACTGTTTACTGAGATTCTGGCGCAATATGCCGGAAAGATGGAGCCACAGACCCTCGCGATTTACGAATCAGCCTTAGGTGTTTTGCGGGCAACCTACGCCGAACATGTTCCGCTCATGCGGCGCATTTCATGGGTTAAGGCAAGCTTTGATCTGATCGAGGGTGCCTTAAAGCGCACCGCCCATGAACACCCTGTGCCGCATTGGGCGGCGGGTATGGTTTACGCTCAAGTGCCGGGTTTCTTCTTCAAAAAATCGGACGCGATCAAGCATTTGACATGGTTGGCCGAACGTCCGGAAACAGAGCCGACATTCGGATTTTATCGGGAGGTCTACCGTCAGCTTGCGGCGCTTACGAATGACCCGAAGGCAGGCAAAGAATGGTTGCGGCTTTCTGGTTATGGCGTGCAGCAACCGCAGGCTCCATTGATCGGGTGGTTCACCACGGGGCCTGAAGGCACAACCATGTCACCGCGCCCTGTCCTGGATGAAGTCGTTGAGGGGCGCATTTTCGCGCTTTACGGCTTTGGCTTTTCGGACGTCTTTTTTGTGTTATCCGACGACGGCAAAGAACTCATCGCGGTTGATGCGGGGACGCAACCGCATTCCCTTAAGGCGGCACATGACTTCCTTTTGGCTGCGCACCCCAACCTGCCCAACATCACCACAGCACTGATTACCCATGCCCATTGGGATCACGTGGGCGGGCATCAATACTTGCGCGAGCACAACCCAGACATCGCGATCTATGGCAGTGCAAATTTTGCGACCGTGACAGAGCGCGTCAATCGCGACCACAGTTACAGCTTTTTCCGAGGTGCCAATTTTGATCACACCTGGGTGGAATCCTATGCCCCGACACATCCGATTTCCGCCCCCGAAACCCTGACCATCGGCGGGACGGATATCTCTCTTATTCCAGTGACGGGTGGTGAAACCGAAGACGCGATGTTGATCCATTTCAAGGGGCTGGAAACCGTCTTTGTCGGGGATGTTGTTATGCCGTGGTATGGCGAGCCGTGGGTCAACGAGGGCTTCGTTTCCACGGCCACGGACACGATGGATCGTGTGATCGCACTGGAGGCCACGCATGTCTTGCATGGGCACTTTCCGCTCACGGTGCTCTACGGTGGCGAGAACCTTCAGGTTTATCGCCGCATGCACAAGTGGCTGGTCGACGCGACCGAGAGTTTTGTTCGAAATGGCTACAGTGCCAAGGATATTATCCGCCTCAATTTGGTGCCGTCCGATCTCGCCACCCATCCTGAGGCCGCATTGGCTTATGCAGCGGCGCGCGACAATGTCATCGCGCGTGTGGCGGACCAAATGGTCGGAATTTGGCGCGAAGACCGCACAGGGCAATCGCCCGAAGGATTGGACACGATCACCACAGTCGAGCGCGCACGCCTACTCAAGGACTATCTGGGATTAAACGAGGCGCAGGTCGCAAAAGGTCTGCGCCGCATGATCGCAGCTGGGGATAACGAACTGGCGTTGCAGGTGGCCGTGGCCGCAGAACAGGCCTTTGGCACCGCCCCCCGCATCACCGAAAGCAAAGGCGCTGCGATAGATCGCTTGCGCAGCGTTGCGCAATTTACTGATCCGTTTCGGTTCACAGCCTATTCCGAAATCATTGATTGCCCGCACCCTGCGATGCCGGCGCCACTGCATCAAACACAGGGCACACGATCATGACATCTTTCAATTGGATATTACTCGTCTTGACGGCGGCTCTCTTCGGGTCGTCGTTCCCGATGATCCGCTTCGCAGTGGCTGATATTCCACCACTTCAATTGGCGGCGGCGCGGGTGATTGTGGCCACTCCGGTTGTGGTTTTCTTTCTCTACAAAAGTGGACGGCGGTTGCCGTCAATTGGTCGCAAGTGGGCTCCCCTCTTCGCCCTTGGGGCATTGACCGCGGCCATTCCCTATTTCGCCATTGCTTGGGGCCAGACCCATATTTCTAGCAGCTTGGGTGGCATCCTTTTTGCGACGATCCCCTTGTTTACCGTGCTGATCGCTCCGGTTTTCACCGATGACGCGCGTGTCTCTGCGTCACAAGGTGTCGGCCTGTTCGTGGCGTTTGTCGGTGTCGTGTTTGCCATTGGACCAAGCAACCTGACATCCATTGGCGCGCAGGTTACCGGTGCTGTCATCACGCTTGTTGCAGCACTTAGCTATGCGGGTGGAAACATCTTTGCCCGCACACGTGGCGATCTCGACCCTGTTCAGATGGCGGCAGGGCAGCTCACCTCTGCGATCATCATCCTTGTGCCCTTGACGGCATTCACCGGCGGCGCACTCACGACGGTCCCGGGCTGGCCTGCGATCTTCGCGACGCTTGCGATCGGCGTCATCAGTACAGCCATGCCGGTGCTTCTCATGTTTACATTGGTCAAAAGGGTTGGCCCAACCCGCGCGTCGCTTTTGGCGTTTTTTATCCCAGTTTCCGCCGTCCTATTCGGTGTCACGTTTCTGGACGAAACGCTGGGACGCGTCACAATTCTAGGCTTCGGCCTGATTATCGGCGGCGCGATTTGGTCCACGCGGCAACCCTCAAAAACGGCATAAGGCGCGAACCTCACACCTTGGATAAAGGACTTGGAATGGGAAAAGCATACCCAAACTTGATGCTAAGCGACTTGGCGCGGTCATTGGAATATCACCAAAACATCGGGTCTTCTGTGGTCGCAAGGCTGATGCAGGGGTCGCCAGCATGAGCGGGCTAAACCTCGACGACAATCACATCATGTTGCAATCACGGGCCACGACAACCGAGGGATTTCCCGAGCTCGCTCAATACAACAGTGGCGGCGCTTTGACGGGCCGGTCGGATAAGGAACCGGCGGTCCGCCCCCAAGTCTTCGCGGAACGGAAGTTCGCGATTACCGGGGCCAGCCGAGGCCTTGGCGCAGCATTGGCGCTAGCAATGGCCCGTTCTGGCGCGCGCCTTGTTTTGCTCGCGCGAACTGTCGCCGCGCTTCAAGAGACAGCCAGCACAATACTTGAAGAGACAGGTCAGCAGGTCAGTTTGGTGGGCTGTGATCTTGCCAATCGCGAAAGCGTCGAGAGTGCAGGGCGGCAATTGGCCGTTCAGCATAGCGACATGGATGGCCTTATCCACAACGGCGCAATGTGGTTGCCAGGGTCGCTGGATCAACTTTCAGATTTGGACATTCATGATTGTATCAGCTCAGCTGCAATCGGGGCTTTGGTCTTGACGAGACATGTTTTGCCTAACCTGAAAGCACGGGCGCAGGCGGACATCCACACCGTGGTGTCGACCAGCGGCCTCCTTAATCGCCCATCAACACTCGCTTCTGTCGTCTTTCGGGCTGCGAAATCTGCGCAAGCTGGGTTTGTTTACGGTTTGGTAGATGAATTAGCGGAAACCAGAGTTCGTGTTACGTCGGTCTTTCCCGGCGTTATTGAAGACGTATCCCCCATGGATCCCGCTTGGGAGCGTACTGGGTCTAACGCGCAGCTCAGTAACCGCGAGGTCGTTGATACGATCATGTTTATCCTAAGCCAGCCGCCTCGCATTTCAATTCGATCGCTCGTGATCGAATAACCAATTCGGGGCCGCGATGAAGACAGAGGTGGTGGCGGACATTCAGACTGGTCGTAAATGTGGATCGCATTTTGAAAGTGGCGATCCCAAATGAAGAAACGAAAGAACCATACGCCGAAATCTACGGCCAAGGTTGCGCTTGAAGTGAACCTGTCGCGGTCTGATGCCGCCGATGCCGAAGTTTGGTCTTTCGTTGTTGTATGTCGAGAGCCAGCTTGTGACGCTTTCATTTGACCCAGCTTTTGTTGGCGCGTACCCATCCCGGCGTGCATCCGTAGCGGCGCGACAGCATCGAGGTGAGGTGCTGCTGCGAGCTGAAGCCGCAGTCGAGCGCAATTTCAGAGATCGAAAGCTGCGTGTGGGCCAGCATGTCACAGGCGCGGAACAGGCGCCGCTGTAGCACGTACTGGTAAAACGACAGCCCCGTCTTGGTCTTAACCCCGTCGAAAATGACCCGAACCGGCAGCCCGAGGGCACCGGCCACGGTGTCGACTGTCAGTTTCTGATCGAGGTTTGCGTCGATGAAATCCCGTGCCCTGCGAAAACCCGACGTGCCGTGCTTCTCGCCACGCCGGTGCCGGGGTTTCAGAATGGCTGTCGTTTCCAATAGAACCATGCTGGCAAGGCACTGCAGCTCTAGGCTGTCGGTGTCGTGCCGGCGATTGATCATCGACTTAGCGTAGCGTGCTAAGTGGAAAATCTTATCGCTCTGAAGGTTCAGCGCGTGTCCGCCGCGGCGCAGGCTGGCGATGCTATCCTCGCAGGTCATCTGCAAGAAGCGCCGCCCGTAGGAAAACGCGATGAATGCGCTGTCGATCTTGTGACCGTCCACCCGGACCCGCTCCTGCCGCGCATGGAAGGAACAGGAGGCGGCGATGAAATCCTGCCGCTTCATTTGGCCATCGTCGAGCTGCATATCCGCGTAGACATTCCCCAGCACGAGGCAGATCAGATCTTCCTCAGGTTCGATATCCAGCGAATAGCCTTGGTTCCCCGAAACAGCGTAGCAGACCCCTCCGATTGGCCCGCCACGCGCGAACTGTGAAAGACTTCCGGTCTCCTCCGTCTGAGTGCGCATTGTTCAGCCTCCCCTCTGCCATGCCAACGCCCTGGTGCCCCGGACGCAGGGCCGATCCTACCCTAAAAAAGATTTTTTTAACAAAAAATCTTTTTCATCCACGCCATCGCTCGGTGTTCGGGCTGCCGATCCGCCTTGTCTGCAAAGCTGGCAGTCAGAATCTGTAAAAGCTCCGAGGCTAATCTGGAAGCTTTTCGGTGCTGGGGTGGGAAAGCTTGGGGCTGCTTCCCGTCAGATGACGGAAAGTGGGGCCTCTGCGCCCGGTCCCGGGCGCGCGTTCGAATGCTGTGAAAACGGCGGCGTCGCGCGCCACTGATCGGCAAACGGCCCCTAACGGATTGCATGATTCAAGGGAGAGAGATGCAATGACGATACATGAAAATGGCGGGTTCGAGACCGCCGTTATGACCGACGAACAGCGCAAAGCCGTCGCACTAGAATATCTTGTGCGTATGGATCGCGGAGGAGACTTTCTGTCGCTGCTGGATGACCACGCGCGGGTCTATTTCCCAAAGTGGGGCTTGGCGAAAGGCCGCGAGCAATACACCCAGCTTTTTACCGATCTGATGGGTATTCTGAAATCCGTCGAACACCACAACAGCTACTTTAACTACGTCATTCAGGGCGACATGGTCGTCATTGAGGGCACAACCGCTGGCGTTACCGCCAAGGATATCCCATGGCGTGCGGGCACTGGCCATGCCGGAAACTGGTGCGACGTGTTTGAGATCCGCGACTTCAAGATCCACCGTCTCGCGATCTACCTCGATCCTGATTACGGCGGCGAGGATACCGATCGTTATCCTTGGCTGAAAGACCGCTAGGCGGCGCTGGCCGGGTCAAAATCCAAACGGCCTGGCCGCCACACTTTCCGACCTTTCCCCTGACCCCAAGGCAGGGCCCGTCCGGCTTATCCGGGGGCTCGTTCGAAGGGTGGCAGGGTCACGCAAAACGGAGGACATTATGACGAAAGAAAACGACAAACACACCGCAACCATCGGGCGCCGCCAGTTCCTGGCCGCCGGGTCGGCCGCAGGGGCCGCCATGATTGGCGGATCGCAGGCCGAGGCGCAGCCGCTTCACGCAAGCGATATCCAATTCGACGAAACCCGCGACATGATCTGCGTCGGCGCCGGTGCCGGGGGGCTGACCAGCGCGCTTTTCGGCAAGTGGAACGGCAACGACGTGCTCGTGTTGGAAAAGGCGCGCACGCCCGGCGGCACTACGCAGAAATCGGCCTTCTGGTACTGGGTCCCGAATAACACGCCCCTGCGCAACGCGGGCCTGACCGACCCGCGGGAAGACTTCATGCGATACGCCGCGCGGATCAGCTATCCACAAAGCTATAACGCTGATGACCCCAAACTGGGTCTGACCGACTGGCAGTTCGAGATGATCGGCGCGGTCTGGGACAGCGGTTCAGACGCGGCAGACCTTCTGGACGAACGCGGTGCGCTCAAGTATCGGCACCTCGATTTCGCCCCCGACTACTTTGCTGAACTACCTGAGAACAAGACTCCCAAAGGGCGCGTGCTCTATCCGCTGGAGGGCAACGATCTCGGCTCCAACGGCGGTGCTGCAGCGATCGCCTCGCTGCTGAGGTCCTGTGCCGAAGAAGAGATCGAAGTGCGCACCCAGAACCGGGTGACGACGCTGGTCTTCGATGATGCGGGTGCCGTTGTTGGCGTGCAGGTCGAGACCCCCGAAGGATTGCGGGTGATCGGCGCCAGAAAGGCTGTCATCTTTGCCAGCGGGGGCTACACACACAACCCGGTCATGCGACAAAACTTTTTGTCAGTTCCGATCTTTGGCGGCTGTGCAGCCCTGTCAAACGAAGGTGACTTTATCAATATCGCAAGCAGCTCCGGGGCGGCTCTGGGCAATCTCAACTACGCTTGGTTCTGCCCCATTCCGTTGGAAAAGGCCGTTGCAAAGGACCCTTCGATCAGCGGCATCTTTACAGTAACCGGCGATTCAATGATCTTCGTCAACAAATACGGCCATCGTACCCTGAACGAAAAGTTGCAGTACAACGAACTGGCGCAACAGTTCTTCCGTTGGGACGGCGCCAAAGCTGAGATGCCGGACCTTGTGCAGATCATGGTCTGGGACCAACACGCGCAGGACAACTGCGCAAGCTCAGATTTTGGCGGGCTTATCACGCCTGATGGTGGCGATGATCGGCATGTCATCAAGGGCGAAACCCTAGAAGAACTGAGCGCGGCGACCGAAGAACGGCTGGCGCAATACGCCGTCAACACCGGTGGCATTTCACTTGCGGAGGATTTCACCGCAAACCTGAAAAGCGCGATCGAGCGATTCAATGGCTTTGCCGCCGCGGGAAAGGACGAGGATTTCGCGCGGGGCGAACGGCAGGTGGAACTGTTGTTTACCGGACCAGTCGGTGAGGACGCCAATCCGGATAATCCAACGATGCACCCGATCTCGGAGAACGGCCCCTATTACGCGGCGTTGGTTGTCGGTGGCACGCTCGACACCAAGGGCGGGCCGGTAACAAACAGCCACGGACAGGTACTTGATACCGAAGGAACACCCATCGTGGGGCTGTACGGATGCGGGAACTGCGTGGCCTCGCCTACCGGCCGGGCCTATTGGTCGGGCGGCGGGACGTTGGGTCCGCTCTTGGCGTTCTCCTACCGGGCATCAATCCAAGCCAACAAAGAGCCCGTGCGGCAAATCTGAAGCAGGCAGCCCGCGCCCCTGCAAGGGTGCGGATTGCTCCCTATTTCCCGATTCCGGAGTTTCACATCATGAATAAGATCCTTTCAACCGCCATGGCCGCGGCACTCTTTGCCTCCGCCACCTGGGCCGAAGACGAGGCACCCCCCAACATCGAGACCGGGCGCACGCTCTACTTCGAAGTCTGTGCAGCCTGCCACGGCAGCACCGGCGCGGGCGGTTCGGCCCCCGATCTGCGTCCAGCCGCAGAAGCCTTCGACGTTGATGGCTTTGTCTTCTTCATCCAAAACCCGCCAGACAGCATGCCCGGTTTCGCCTCGGCACTAAGCGAGATGGAAATGCGCGACATCGCTGCCTTCGTCGCGTCGCTTGCGCCGACGTAGTGCAGGGCGGTTTCTTTACCCCTGAAAATAGGAACGTTTGAAACTGGAAACTTTCGGTTCTGCCTTTTGAAGGGCTGAGGGCGTCATCAGAACAGTGCAAAAACCTGGCGCATTGTATCTGATGGCGCCGACCGCTGGAGAGACTTCATCGCACTTCTGAATGATCGGCAGGGGTCGATTTTGGCTCAGTGCAGAAAAGCACTTTCGGGAAACTTATGCCGTATCATCATAATCTAATGATCCAAGAGGCTATCAGCAGTCACGCCTTGCAGCAAACCCACCGACTTCCAGTCGGTCCCACTTTGGCGTGAATCAAAGATCACATATTGATACCCTCTGAACAATTTCCACCGGCGCCAGCCGGTAGGTTGTTGAGTAGGGCCAAGATTCTCCGGCGAAATTTCCTGTAAATTTCAAAATCTCATTCTCTCACCGTACAATTGGGCATCGAGCCGGAATAAGCCTTCAGGTGGGAGCCGAGACCAATGCAAACGCGCGCACCGCACCATCCGTCCAATAGAGCACGGCCACAGAAAACTTGCGCTTTGTGGGGCGTGATGTCGGCGCACAAAACCGGGCCGTCATCGCGTCGCTGATCGAAACATGCAAACTCATCGGGATGAACCCCACGGCCATCTGTCTGGCGTTCTCACGGTCATTGCTGGCGGACAAAACAAGTGGACATCAGCGAGTTTCCGCCCTGAAACTGCGCCAAACCCGGTGATCGGCGCACCGCTTACGAACCATCTGGTGAAGACGACAACCGTGTTGTCAGAACGCGGTGCTGGCTTGGTGGCGCTTACTAGCCAAAGAGCCCAAATCTACACCACGACCGGTCTTCAGACACCGCGCGCCCTAGGCCGAGAAGGGGGGCGCAAATTCGCCCTCTCCAAAGCTCAAGTTCGTGTGGCACAAACCGCAGTTGCCAATCGAGGCTCGTCCGTTTCAGAGCTGTGCAAGGAACACGGAGGAATAACCGGTCACTCTCTACCGGCACTTCGATCCCAATAGGAATGATGACCGCATTTTCATTGCGGTATCCCTGTTTCGATCTCACGCAGTTTACTTTCGACAAAAGCTTCCATGAGGGCCTTCGGCGCTGCATTGAACATCTTGATCCGGCCGGTATGAAGAAGCAGCAGCAAACCTGTCGCATGAGCGAAAACGCCGACCATCAAAAGATCGGCTTCCTGCTGCGACACTCCGAGTTCCACCGCCGCCACCGCGACGGGTCGCAAGGCGTTGTCCAGGGCCTTGTTTAGTTCTGTATCCGTTTCCGTGCTCAGCCCGGCAGGTTTCATGCCGCCCCTGAAAAGATAAAACCCCAGGTCGAGTTCCCGGGCATTGCGAGCGTAATAGTGGTAAAAGGCCATGGCCGCCGCACGAAGCCTGCACCGCGGGTGGTCGAGTTTCGAAACCGCGTGGGAGACTTCGGACTGCAGAGAATGCAGCGATGATCGCAGCAGATCCGCATAGATGGCTTCTTTCGATGGAAAGTGAAAATACAGCGCAGCGGGAGTATAACCAGCCTTTGCAGCGATCGCGCGCAGACTAGCTCCCTCCAAGCCTTCGGATGCAAAAACTTCTTTCGCAGCGCCAAGGATCAGTTGGCGCCTGCCTTCCGCAAGAACTTGTTTTCGCAGTCTTTTTTGCTCAGCCATACGTTCCTCACGGAAATTTCTTGACGAAAGTTCTAACAGTGTTCGATAAGGATAACAAGATTCGAACACTGTTCGTTTTTTCTTACGGAGGAATAGTCATGCTGATGACCGCATCGGATTACCGGGTCTCGCTGAGGTCCTACGCGCCTCGGGTTTTCATCAACGGAACTCGCGTTGAAAGCGTCGCTGACGAGCCGCTGCTGGAGCCGGGCATAAACAGCGTGGGTGTGACTTACGATTTTGCACACCGCCCCGAGCACAAGAAGCTCATGACGGCAGTTCAATCGACCAGCGGGCAGACCATCAACAGAATGCTGCACATCAACACAACGTCTGACGATCTTCTCATGAAGCTCGAAGCCGTTCGCCTTGTTTGCAAAGTCTCGGGCTGTGCGCAGCGCTACCTCAGCCATGACGCGCTGAACGGAATCTATCAAGCGACGCATCGCACCGATGCCAATCACGGCACCGACTATTCAAAACGTTTCCTTGCGTATCTTCATGATGTGCAGGAACGCGACCTCACCCTTGGTGTTGCGATGACGGACGCGAAAGGCGATCGGTCTATACGTCCCGGACAGCAGGCCAACCCAGATGTCTACGTGCACATCAAGGAACGGCGGCCAGATGGTATTGTGATTTCCGGGACCAAAGCCATCGTTACCGGTGCGCCCTACATGCATGAGTTTCTTGTCATGCCGTGCCGGACACATACAAAGGAAGATGCAAATTTTGCAGTATGCTGCGCAGTACCCTGCGATGCTCCGGGCGTGACGATCGTCGCCCGTCCAGCCGGTCGGCCCGGAGAAGCCGCTGCCAAATTTTCAGCCAAGTATGGGCAGTCGACCGGGGTTGTGATCTTCGAGGACGTTTTCGTCCCGCACGACCGTGTCTTCCTTGCTGGCGAATACGACGAAGGCGGGTTTATGACCACCTCCTACGCGAACCATCACAGGCATTCCTGCATTGGTGCCCGCGCCGGTTTCGGTGACCTGCTCATCGGCGCTGGGGCCCTAATGGTCGATGCCAACGGGCTGGACGCGGATCGGCATGGCCATATCCGCGAGGCGATGGTCGACCTAATCACCATCACCGAAAGCTTCTATGCCTGTGGAGTTGCCGCGTCAGTCTACTACGAAAACGACCCGGCCGGATCGGTCATGCCTGATGCGGTATTTTCCAATGTCGGAAAACTGCTGCTGGCCACGAAAATCTACGACATGCACAAGGTCGCGCACTATGTCTCGGGCGGCCTTATCGTAGCGCTGCCGGGACCCGACGAAGACCATAACCCCGAGACAAAAGCTTCCCTCTCGGCTGTTCTTGGCGGTCGCGCCGATATTCCGATGGAGCGTCGGATGGAGGTCTCGCGGATGATCGAGGACCTGACTGTTTCCAATCAGGCTGGCTGGTACTCTGTAATTTCGTTGCACGGCGGCGGCTCTCCAGAAGCAATGAAACGTGAAATCTGGCGGAACTATCCGGTTGCAGAGCGCAAGGAACTGGTCACAGATCTGCTGGATCGCGGTGTTTTGGCCGAGGGGCGCAAGGTGACGCGCCAGCCCGGACGCTGCTGCGACACAGGCTGCCAGCCGCCCGCCACCGTGGCGCATCCAGAAGCCGTTCCAGCAAAATAGATCTGGCGGGCAGAAACAAGGTGGCGTGAAATGACGCTGCCCTGTCCAAACTCACGCTATTTCACATAGGCAGCACCTTGGTGGTTGCAGGCTAAAGGTAACTCTCGACTGTTGTCACATCATCGAGCACTGGATACGCCAGTCTCCGGCACCATAAGGATACAACATAAGTTGGCCCTACCGCGGAACGCTTCTTTTTGAACGTTGCGGTCATGACCTTGCAACCAAAAGCGAATGTGTCAGCGGTCAAGACGGAGTAGCTCCCCCCGAAACAATCCGAGGAGAGCCGATCCCGATCTACTCAGCGGTCAGCTGCGAAATGGCAGTCAGCCATTCTTCAATGTGATAGGATTCCTTGAGGCGGCCGTCTTCGACACGGTGCACGTCGATTGACATGATCTCAAAGCTTTTGCCCGTCGCAGGATCAACACCAAGGAACGGACCTTGGGGTGTACCGGTCGCAATCCCGCGCACGATATAGGTGTCACCGTCCTGCCAAATCTCCTGCACCTCCCATTTCAGGTCAGGGATCAGCCCACCGAAAGCACCGAGCGTCGTCAAGAAACCCTCTGCCCCCGGACCACCAAGAGGAGTAGGTGTGGATTTCCAATCCTCTGCGACGACCGCGCGCACAGCTTCTGCTGTGGCATCGGCTGGGGTCGTCAGCAAGTCTTCGTAAAAGCTGCGAACTGTCGCCATATCGTCCGCAAAAGCGGGTATCGAGATCAGCGAGACAGCCGCAGCTGCGGCAAGTGTTTGTAACGTCTTCATTTGGGTGTCCTCTTTCGTGTGAATGTTCACAAAAATTGGACGAACCCTCAATTAAGCGGTAGTATGGAATAATAGAAAAATCTTTTCGGTATCGCAAAACAATATGGTCTCGCACCAAACCCTTCGCCGCTTGGTCTATTTCGCCGCGATTGCAGAGGCTGGTTCAATTCGAGGTGCAGCAGCACGGCTGAACCTATCAGTGCCCGTCCTGTCAGAAGCGCTGTCAGACCTCGAAGCAGAATTGGGCGTGACGCTCGCAACCCGCACAACGCGGTCTTTTAAGCTGACACATGTGGGACAGCGCACCCAACGTGCAGCGCAGGACATTTTGGACAGGGCCAAAGGACTATCCGATCTCACCGCAACGGATCGCCCGTTGCAGGGAAGATTGAGCCTTACAGTTCCGGTTGAGATCGCAGGTTTTTGGTTGCCGCGAATGCTAAGTGGTTTTCGGGCAAAACATCCTGAGGTCGTCTTTGACATTGATGTAACAGACAGTGTCGTTGACATACGCGCGAGCAAAATTGAAGTGGCAATCCGGACTGAATATGTCGCCCCTGCACAGGAAAGCCAATCAAGGGTCAATTTGCCGCTTGTCGTTGTTTCGGGTGGATCGGCGGTTGTTGATCCAAACGGGGTGGTGAACATTCCCTTGATCAATAGTCGTGCAGATCGAAAATTATTGGCAACGTCCCGCCACGACGGCAGCATTTTGCCACTAACATTCTTCCAATCCCATCAAATCACCAATCGCGCGGCGGGCTTGCAAATGGCCCGCAGCGGATTGGGGGCCATTATGGTCATGCGAGGATCAGTATCTGCTGATTTGGAGAGCGGCGATTTAGTCGAAATCTTACCGAACTACGATTTTGGATCAATCGATCTCAAGTGCCATTTTCGCGACCGCTTGCCGAGTCCAATAGCCCGGGTTTTCGCACGCGAGATGGGCCTTTCCAGCTTGTGAAGAAGACTGAAGACCCGGTGGTCTAGCGTATGTCAAGAAATGCCGTCTAATCCGGCACTTTGCGATTTCGCACTCAGATTTTCGCTGCCACCAACAAGAAAGACTGGTTTATCAAACCGCATGGCGGTGATGCTGTCCCCGCTCATTTAGCCTTTTCGTACTGCGAGCACGCTGCGAGAAAGCCGAATTTACCGTCTTGGCTCTAGGCGGACCGAGCCGCATCTTGTCGTTTTGCTCAAAACAATTTCGGATTGATACCCCAAACAGAAAGGGCCCCCGAAACGGGAGCCCTTTGAAGCGTCGCACGTTGCGGGCTTATTCTTCGGCAGCGGCTTCTTCGTCGCCAGTGGTCGGCACTTCGTCGGCTGCAACCTCTTCGCCGTCTTCGTCGTCGTCGGCCACAACAGCACGCGGTGCCGAGATGTTGGCGATGACAAAGTCACGGTCGATGGTCGGCTTCGCGCCTTCGGGCAGGGTCACATTGCTGATCGAAATGGTGTCACCCATTTCAGCCTCGCCCAGATCAACCACGATGCTGTCAGGGATATCGCCAGCCAGCACTTCCAGCTCAACTTCGTTCCGAACAACCGTCAGCACGCCGCCCTTTTTCAGGCCGGGGCAGGTCTCTTCGTTCAGGAATTCAACCGGGATAAAGATCTTCACGCGGCTGGTCCGCTTCAGGCGCATCAGGTCGATGTGCGTCGGCAGGTCCTTGACCACGTCGCGCTGAACGCCACGGCAGATCACGCGGACATCGTCGTGGCCATCAACCTTGAGGTTGAACAGCGTGGACATGAACTGGCCCTTGCGCAGGCGTGTCAGCAGCTTGTTGAAGTTGATCGAAATCGGAAGCGGGTCTACCCCACCACCATAAACGATGCCCGGCACGTCGCCATCACGGCGAGCTTGGCGGGCGGCCCCCTTGCCTGTCCCCGCGCGTGCAGTGGCGTGCAGATCTGGGATCTTGTCAGCCATTGTATGTCTCCAAAATAAAAACGAGGGCCGCCCTCCAAGGGTGTGCGGCCCAGATGAACCGCTCCTATAGGGGCAGAATCACCTGTTGAAAAGGGGTTTTCGCACCCTTGCGGCTACGCCGGCGTCAGCCACAAGATGCCGTAGGAGGGCAGGGTGATGTCAGCCGCGAACAGGGTCTGCGTCAGCAGGTCCATGACAGGTGAGACGAGCGACAATGTGGACGGCGCGATGCGGTGCGGATGCGCTGTGAAATTCGCCACACAGGTGACCGTCCGGTCATCCCCCAGACGCTGATAACAAAAAAGCGCCGGATCGCCTGCGTCCAGCACGCGCGTTGGCACGTCGCCTGCCAATTGCGGCGTGGCGCGGCGGGTGGCAAGGATGTGTTTAAGATCGCTCAGAATGCGGGCCGCGGCCGGGTCATCCCGCCGGTTCCAGTCCATCACCGGGCGCTGCATCCAGCGGCCATCATCCGCGCGCGTGGGGTCATCCAGATAGCTGTGATCGTTCAGCATCCCGACCTCATCGCCCATATAGATCAGGGGGATGCCACCGTAGCTGGCAATTAGTGCGTGACCCAGTCGGATGCGCGCGACGGCATGGTCAACCTCTTGCGGTGTCGAGGCGGTCTCAAGCCCGCAGAGGCTGGCGAGTGTGCCATTGGTCCGCCTGTCGCCGGTATCGGGGTTCGATTGAAAATCCGCACCACGCGCGAAACTGCCCGGAAAGCTGCCGTTGTAGAAATCGGCCAGAAAATTGCGATGCGCGACCGCGTCCAGATGCGCAACATGTGCCGTATCCTCAGGCGTGATCGCCCAGCCAATATCATCATGGCAGCGGATATAGGGGGCAAACGACGCGCGCCGCACGCTTTGCGGAAAATGCGTCTTCATCACATGGGTCATCAGCCGCGTGTCGCCCGCCGCCAAAGACGACCAGAATTGCACCATCAGATTGTTGTGATAGGCCAGCTGACTTTCGCGTCCCGCATGGCTGCCGGTGCCAAGGTAGGGGACCAGATCAGCGGGGCCAACAATCGCCTCGGCCTTGTGGATGACTGCAGGGGCGGCGATGCGCGTGGCCTGCGTCAGCGCCTGCAGGATGTCGTGAACCTCTGGCAGGTTCTGACAGCCCGTGCCCATGCGTTTCCACATGAACGCCACAGCATCGAGGCGGAACACCTCCACCCCCTTGTTGGCCAGAAACAGGATGGTGTCGAGGATCGCGAGAAACACCTCTGGGTTTTCCCAATTCAGGTCCCATTGGTATTCGTTGAACGTGGTCCAGACCCATTTGCCCATGTCGGGGTAATAGGTGAAATTGCCGGGGGCCTGCTCGGGAAAGATCTCGACCAGCGTTTCCTCAAACTGCTTGGGCAGCGTGTCATCGTCATACATCCGATAGAACGCCTGATAGAACGGGTCGCCCGCACGGGCGCGCTGGGCCCAGTCATGTTCCTTGGCGGTGTGGTTCAACACCATATCTATGCAGGGGCTGATCCCGGCGGCACGCAATTGCAGATTGACCTGCTGAAACTCTGCCATTGTCCCAAGGGCGGGGTTGATGCGCGTGTAATCCATCACTGCGTAACCGCCATCCGACGCGCCGGGGCGCGGCATCAGACAGGGCATCATGTGGGCATAGGTTATGCCCAAGTCCTGCATATAAGGAATATTGGCCGGGACATTGGCCAGCCGCCCGGCCAGCTTGTCGATATAGAACACATAGGCCGCCATCTTCTGCGACAAGAACCAGTCAGGGTTCAGGTCACGTTCCAGATCAAGGCGACGCAGATCAGCGGGACGCTTGCGCCAATGCCGGTCCAGCAGGTCGCGGGTACGGTCCAGCAGCGCTGCCGCGTCGTGATCAGGATAAAGCCGTGTGAACGGCCCAATCAGATCACGTCGCCCGCGGTCCCAGCGCAGGGCAAACAACTCGGCATTGGTAATCGGTTTGCGCGGCGTCACGGACATGACCCAAGTATGGCGCGGTTTGCGACAAGGGCAAGCCGATCAGCGGGCGTTTAGGCCCACCGCCCCTCAAAATCCTCTGGCACCAGCAAGATGTCGCGGTCCACATCCTTGATGTCACGCTTGCCGCAAAGCGCCATGGTCGTGTCCAACTCGGTATGAATGACCTCCAGCGCCTTGGTCACACCGGCCTGACCCATCGCGCCCAGCCCGTAGATATAGGCGCGCCCGATATAGACACCCTTGGCCCCCAGCGCCAAAGCCTTCAGCACGTCTTGACCGGTCCGGATGCCACTGTCCATGTGCACCTCGATCTGATCGCCCACGGCTGCCACGATGCTGGGCAACATCCGAATGGCCGAGAGCGCCCCGTCCAGCTGCCGCCCACCATGGTTGCTGACGATGATCGCATCCGCACCGCATTCAACGGCCTTGCGCGCATCTTCCACGTCCAGAATGCCCTTGAGGATCAGCTTGCCGCCCCACTTTTCCTTGAGCCTGGCAATCGTGTCCCAGTTCAGCTTGGGGTCAAACTGCTGGGCGGTCCAGCTTTGCAGGCTCGACATGTTTTCCACCGACTTGGCATGACCCACGATATTGCGGAACGTGCGGCGGTGGGTGCCCAGCATCTCCAGCCCCCATCTCCACTTGGTCGACAAATTCAACAAGGTATTCGGTGTCAGTTTGGGCGGTGCCGTCAGCCCGTTCTTGATGTCCTTGTGCCGCTGCCCCAGAATTTGCAGATCAAGCGTCAGCACCAGCGCCGAACAGCCCGCGTTCTTGGCGCGCGCGATGATGTTGTCGACGAATTCCTCGTCTTTCATCACATATAGCTGAAACCAGAACGGCGCTTTGGTATGGGCCGCCACATCCTCGATCGAGCAGATCGACATGGTCGAAATCGTGAACGGCACACCGAACTTTTCCGCCGCCTTCGCGGCCTTGATCTCGCCATCCGCTGATTGCATCCCCGTCAACCCGACCGGGGCAAGTGCCACCGGCATCGCCACATCTTCACCGATCATCTGACTGGCGGTCGTGCGGTTGGACATATCCACCGCCACCCGCTGGCGCAGCCGGATCTTGTCAAAGTCCGAAGTGTTCTCGCGGAACGTCTGTTCCGTCCAACTGCCGCTTTCTGCGTAGTCATAGAACATCTTTGGCGCGCGGCGTTTGTGTAGACGCTTCAGGTCGTCAATCGTCGTGATGATCGGCATGGCGAAATCCTCGTATTGGTTATGTTTGCTTACCAATTTGGGAATTTCGGGGCAAGGCCTGTTGATGCATGGCTGGTTTGCACTGACGTGATGCCGCCGCACGGCGTGGGTCAGCAAGGTGGCCCTGCGCAACATGCCCACCCCATGCCAAACCGTTTCCCTGTTGATCGAAGGACGAAACGCGACAAGCCGGCCATTCTGCCGTTTGCCGCACATGCCTGTTCATCGCTGACGCGGTTGAAGCCCCAAGAAATAGGGCGGACGACCGAGGCTCACTGCGACAACAGCCTAAAATACCGAAATAGCCGTAAGCAGACGGAATGAATTTCCTGATAAAAAAATTCAGCGTTACGTCGCGTGCCAGCAGTAGTTGCGGGCCCGAAGCATGCAATGAAGACCAAGACAAAAGGGTGAGGTCTCAGCAACCTAAAGAGGGCTTCATACTTCCGGATTGGTCTCGTTGGGCCATGTCCGAGAGCGGAATTGACGAGTTTTTGACGCCTTTCCAGCGCAGCCAAACCGTTCAAACCGGTCGAAACAGACCGCCGACATAGCATCGAAACCTGGTGCCAGATATTTCCGGCGATCGAATTACCCCTTGTCCTCGGCAAACACCTTACGGATCACGCCAGTGCCCTCGCCCCACGGCTGGCCTGCATGATGACCGGGCTGTTCGCTTTGTCGGCCGCTTTCATGATGGCCAGCATCTGCTCCATATTATTGGCGCTAAATGCGGGGAGGCCGTAGACATGCTCGGCTGCGTGATCACGAAGTTGGCGAAGGGAAATCAGCGGCAATCCAAGCGCTCAATTGTGGCGCAAAGCACCAGAAAAACTGAAGAAGGCGGCTCGGGCGGGCTGTGTTCAGCTCTCGCGGTGATATCGCTCCAGAACGGCCACTTCCTCTTTCGATCCAAGGATCACGGGAACACGCTGATGATGCGAGTTGGGTTGCACATCCAAAATGCGTTCGGTTCCTGTAGACGCGGAACCACCTGCCTGTTCAACAATTAGCGCCATCGGATTAGCTTCATACATCAGGCGTAGTTTGCCGCCGTCAGCGATATTGCCAGCGTCACGTGGATAGAGAAATACGCCGCCGCGGATCAGGATCCGGTGGACTTCAGCCACCATCGAAGCGGTCCAGCGCATGTTGAAGGTCTTTTTACGCGGGCCGGCTTCGCCTCGGATGCATTCGTCAAAATAGTGCCTCACCGGTTGATCCCAAAGTGTGTAACGAGAGGCATTGATCGCGAATTCACTCGTGTTTTCGGGGATCATCATATCGGGGTAAGTCAGGCGGAATTCGCCGGTGCCCTGCTGGTGGGTAAAGCCATTGACGCCGGTGCCTGTGGTGACCACCAAAGCGGTCGAGGGGCCGTAGACGGAATAGCCGGCGCTGATCTGCTCAGAGCCAACGCGAAGCACCGAGCGGTCGTCGGTGGCGTCGATCGCTGTGGGCAGCTGCGATATCGAGAAGATCGAACCCACAGAGAGATTGACGTCGAGGTTCGACGAGCCGTCAAGTGGATCGAAATAGACCAGATAGTCGCCGGCCTGCGGCTTATCTTTCAGCCAGTAGACTTCGTCGACCTCTTCGGAGATCAAAGCAGCGACCCGACTGCAATTCGAACAATGCCGGACGAAGACCTCGTTTGCGATCACGTCGAGCTGCTTCTGAGTTTCCCCCTGAACATTGGTTGACTGGGTGGCGCCGAGCCTGCCCGAAAATGCCCCACCACGGATCTGATGAGAGATTATGCGGCATGAAGTGGCGATATCCTCAAGAAGGAAAATCAAATCCTTCTCGACGCCGTGATTGCGGTAGTCCTGCAATAGGAACTCGCGAAAGGTGATCTGCTGAGCGCTCATGGCATGTGTCCTAACTTGGAAGTCCCGCATGGTCGTTCACCCAGCCGAGCGTATCGTCAGTGTTGCCGCAGGGCTTGTATTCCGCCCCCAAAGGCGCGTCGTAGCCAAGATCAGTAATGACCTTAAACAAATAGCCGTAGTCGATCTCACCGTGATCCGGAGCCCCCCGATCCGGAACAGAAGCGAACTGGATATGCCCAATCCGATGCAGAAGCGCCTCGATCCGACGGGTCAGGTTCCCTTCCATCAATTGCACATGGTAGCAGTCGAACATCAGTTTCAGATTGTGAGCGTTGACAACATCGAAGATCGCTTGCGCTTGATCGGTTGTGGTCAGGAAGTAACCCGGGGCATCGTAGCTGTTGAGCGGTTCGATCAGGATGGTGATGCCGTGTGGAGCGGCGGCTTCGCAGGCGTAGTTCAGGTTTTCGACAAAGGTACAATGAGCTTGGTATCCATCGGCGAATCCAGCCATGACATGGATGTTTGGTGTGCCGATGGCGGTGGCATAGGCAATGGCCTCGTCGATGGCGGCTTGTGCCTCGGCCTCGCGTCCGGGGATTGCGGAAAGCCCGTTGTCCCCGGCGGCGACATCGCCGCGACGGGTGTTGAGGCCCAACATCGGCAGACCGGTCTCGCTCAGGGCGGCCTTCACGTCGTCGGTTGGCACATCATAGGGCCAGTGGCATTCCACGGCGTCGAAGCCAGCAGCCTTGGCGGCGCGGATGGCCTCGGGCAGGGGCCGGTCGTTCCACAAAAAGCCCAAGTTGGCAGAAAACTTCATGCGTCCCACTCCACATCGAATTTCGTGACAAGCGCCCGGACTTGGGTCTCTGTTAGTGCGCGCGGGTTCATTCCGCGCGTCAGCATCGCCAGGCGCGCGGTGTCTTCCAGTTCCTCGATGGCATTGCAGGCCGCCTCGATATCCTTGCCTGCAACCACAGGGCCGTGATTGGCAAGCATCACCGCACTGCGCCTTCCGGCAAGGCCACGCACGGCGTCTCCCATCGCAGGATCGCCGGGCAGAAAGAACGGCAGCAACTTCACCTTCCCAAGCTTCATGATCCCGTAAGGTGTCAGCGGCGGCAGGAAATTGTCCTCATCGGCGTCGGGCATCAAAGACAGCGCGACCGCATGGCAGCTGTGCAAATGCACCACCGCACCCGCCGTGCTGCGCGTGTCATAGAACGCCGTGTGAAGGGGCATTTCCTTGGTCGGCTTGTCGCCATCAATCAGCGCGCCTTGCGCATCAAACCGGCTCAGCCTGCCCGGATCGAGCCGGCCAAAACTTGTCCCGGTGGGAGACACCAAAAGTCCGCCGTCGTCCGTCCGGGCAGAGATGTTGCCGGTGCTGCCCCCGGTCAGGCCACGATCAAACATGGATTTTGCCAACAGGCAAATCTGCTCTCTCAGACGGGCTTCGATGCTCATGCGGTATCTAGTTTGGTCTGGGCGATCGAAAAGAAGTCTTCGGTACCAAAGTTTCCGGACTTCAGGGCCAGCGCGATATTGGCCCCATCCGATGTGCAATAGGTCCATGGGACGCCAGGCGCGATTTCTGTCCCAATATCAAGTTGGGCCACTGCAAGCGCCTTGGTGACAGCGCCTGACGTCTCACCGCCCGCAACGATCACCCGGCGCGCACCCTTGTCCCGCGCGGCAACCGCGCAGGCCGACAGCGTGGCCTCGACGATCTCTCCGGCACCCGCCACGCCCAGCTTTTCCTGCGCTGCGCGAACACTTTCGGGATTGGCCGTGGCATAGATGATCGGGGCTTTGTCGAGGTCCTGTTTGGACAGCCAGTCAAGGGCTTTGTGCGGGCCGTTCTCTGCCAAAGACAGGGGGTCCAACTGGAAAGCAGGAACGCCACGGCTGGTGTAATCGGCCACTTGCTTGTTGGTCATGGAAGAGCAGCTGCCTGACAGAACGATCGTCCCAACCCCAAGCTGCGGCGCCTGCGCCCTTGGCGCGTCCGCAGACAGCAACCCATCCGCAAGATAAAGCGCCGGAAGTGGCATCGCCACAGCAGATCCCCCCGTAATCAACGGCATGTCGCGACAGGCAGCGGCGATGGTCTCAAGGTCTGAATGTGCCACGGCATCCACAACCACGTGTGCTGTGCCGTCTGCCCGATGGTCCGCAAGGCTGGCGCGCAGCGCATCAGCACCTTTTTCAACCGTTCGTCTGTCTGTCAGACCCACGGGCTTTGTCACCTGCGGCGCAAGCAGACGCATCAGATTGCTATCACGCATCGGGGTCAGCGGATGGTCTTTCATTGGGCTTTCCGCCAATGGCTGCTGCCCGACAAACAGATTGCCCATGAAAATGGACCGCCCGTTTTCGGGGAAGGCCGGGCAATAGATTGTCTGGTCCGTATCCAGATCCCGCATCAACGCTTCTGCGACCGGGCCGATATTCCCGTCTGCTGTGCTGTCAAAAGTTGAACAGTATTTCCAAAAGAACCGCTGCGCGCCCGCCGCCTGCAACCACGCAAGGGCCGCGCGTGTCTCGTTGACCGCCTCCGCGACCGGCGCAGTACGGGATTTGAGTGCGATCACCTCAAACGGGCTTGTGCCGTCGGGCGGGGCGTCGGGCACCCCAATCCGCAAAGACACCCGCACACCGCTCCGGGCTAAAAGCCCCGCGATGTCGGTCGCACCCGTAAAATCATCGGCGATGCAGCCAAGGACTGTGGTCATTTCTCTTTCCCCGGTAGAGTCAAACGCGCGTTGCGGGCATAAACCTTGGCGACGGCAGCATCGTCTTCCTGTCCATGACCCATTCCTGCAGCAGCTACAAACTGCTGAAGCGCGGCGGCAGTAATTGGCGCGCTGAACTGCGCCGATTTGGCGATGTCGAGCACGATGCCCAGATCCTTTGGCCAGATGTTGACCGAACTATGCGGCGTGTAGTCCCCCGCCACGATATGGGGCGCCCGGTTCTCCAGCATCCAACTGGTTCCGGCGCATTTGCTGATAACTTCAACAAACTTCTCAGGCGTCACACCTTGGGTCATGCCAAAGGTCAAAGCCTCGGCCATGGTGGCGATATGGACGCCAGCCAAAAGCTGGTTCACTGCTTTCATCGCGCTGCCAGCCCCAACTTCGTCACCAAGCTCGAAAACCGTTTCGGCGATACTATCCAGCAGCGGGCGCGCAGCAGAGAATGCCTGCGCGGAGCCGGACGCCATGATCGAAAGTTGACCGCTGGCGGCTTTGATCGACCCCCCGGAAATCGGCGCATCAAGATAGTGAACGCCGCGTTCATCGCACTTTGCAGCCATGTCCTTTGCGAAGGCCGGAGGGACGGTCGCGCATGCCAGCACAACCGCGCCAGGTTTCAGTTTCGCAACGATGCCGTCTTCTCCGAAAAGAACGCTTTCGGTTTGGGCGGCATTCAGTACCACCACCGCAATTGCATCCAGCGTGTCGGCGACCTCAGAAAGAGGAGTATCTTGCCCCCCCTCGGCTTTGAACTTGGCGATCTGGTCTGGGTTGATATCAACGCCCCAGACCTTGTGCTCACCACGCAGTGCTGAAGCGGCCATACCATACCCCATCGAACCAAGGCCAATTATCGCGACATTCCTAGAGTTCTTGGTGTCCATGGTCATGTTAGTCTCCTTTCACCCAGTTTGGCAGCCACAGTGCAACGTCAGGGAAGAACAACACGATAGCAAGCGCAACGACTTGAATGCAGATAAAAGGGATCAGCGCGCGAAAGATCTCGGACAAGCTCATGTCCTTGGGCGCGACAGATTTCAGGTAGAAGGCCGCAGGGCCAAAAGGCGGTGAAAGATAGCTGACCTGCATATTCATTGCGAAAAGGATACCGAACCATACTGGGTCCATGCCAAGCTTGATAATGATCGGCACGAAGATCGGCATGGTCAGCAATGCGATGCCGATCCAATCCATGAACAAGCCCAACACCACGAGAATACCCATCATGATCAGCACGATGACAATCGGTGAGGCACCACTGTCCAGGATCGTGCTCTCGATAAACCGGTTGCCGCCCATCAGGTTGTAGACACCCACCAGAGCTGCCGCACCCAGGCCGATCCAGATGATCATTCCGCATGTTTCAAGGGTCTGTTTCAGGCTGTCGCGGATAAGTCCCCAAGTCACTTCGCCCCGAACGGCCGCAGAAAAGAACACACCGACCACGCCCATAGCTGCCGCCTCTGTCACAGAGGCAATGCCGCCGTAGATCGAACCCAATACGGTAACGGCCACGCCGACCGGCAGGATTACGCCGCGCATCTTACGCAGTTTCTCGGACATCGAGATGTTCAGCTCTTCGTCCGAGATCGGTGGGCCCATCTCGGGGTTCGCGTAGCACCGGATCAGAATGTAGATGATATAGAATGACGCCAGCATCAGGCCTGGTGTCACGGTGGCAAGGAACAGGTCGCCAATGGAAACGCTGGCGGTAAGCCCGTAGACGATCAAAACAATCGACGGTGGGATCATCGTGCCGAGCGAGCCACCGGCACACACCGTACCAATGGCCAACGCGCGGTTATAGCCAAGCCGCAGCATCTGTGGCAGGGCAATCAAACCCAGAAGAACGATCTCGCCACCGATGATGCCCGAAATCGACGCAAGGAAAACGGCTGCGACCAGAGTCTGGACAGCGACACCGCCTTTGATGCGACCAGCAACAAGGCGCATGGCGTCGTAAAGATCTCGCGCCATGCCTGAACGGTCCAGAAGAGACGCCATAAGAACGAACATGGGAATAGCGACAAGGACGTATTCATTTACGAACGAATAGATCCGGCTCGACACCAACGGCACGCCTGATGTCCCGAACCATGCAATCGTGAATAGGATAGCAATCAAGCCGGTGACAAAGGCCAGTGGAATGCCGGTCAGGATCAACACCATAATCGACCCGACGAGCAGAAGGGAACCGGTCTGAATACCAAGGTTTCGACCCTCGGAAAACAACAGGTAACCGCCTATCGCGAGGATCGCAAAAACGGCCCCAATGCCAATAATGGCCCATTTGCTTGGCGGCTCGCCCGCGCTTTGGCGATAGCCGGTGCCCTTCCATGCGGTCAAAATATGGCCGACCGATTGGATCGCCAAAACGATCGAGGTGATAAGAAGCATCATTTTGATAATGGCAGGCGTAATTGGGTTCCACGCCGAACCAGAGCGTTCAAGGCGAATGTCACCCTGCGGCGTCCACCACGACTTTTCGACCATCGTGTAGGCCGCGTAGGCAATTGCGGCCGCGAAGAACAGCGCAAGAAGTCCGTTCACAACGTCCAACAGTCTTCGTGTGCCTCCGCTGGTACCAAAGTAAATCAGCCCAATGCGGATATGCTTATCTGCCGCCAGACACTGCATCCCGCCGTAAAGGTAACAGGCGGCGATCAGCGCGATCACTGTTTCATGGGCCCAAATCGTCGGAGCATTGAAGAAATACCGCGCGACGATTTCGTAAAGCGAGATCAGTGTCGCGATCGCAAACAGAAAGCTAAAGGCGGTCCCTATCGTAATTATTCCGCGGTCCAACGCATTCTGAGGACCTGCACTGTCGTCTTCATGGACTCTTTTTAAGGCTTCGAGTTGCGCCTCGACTTCGGCTTCGGTCATTGCCGTTTCCTGCTGTGCCATGGTCCCCTCCCGGAACGTGAGCTGATGTATTAGGAGCGAAGGGGCCAGAAACGGCCCCTTCGCGACGCTGCGAAAAAAGTGCGTTACTCGACCAGAAGACCGGCGCCGATCAGGTAGGCCGTGACGCTGCCATAGGCTTTACCTGCCATCTCGGAACGCTCGGCCCAATTGGCCCACTGCGACTTGGCAATGCTGCGGAACCGCGCTCGTTCTTCGTCAGACCAGTTGATGACTGTGATCTCGGGATCAGCCTCTGCTTCAGCAACAGCGGTTTCGTTTTGCGCCTCCAACTGGCTGACCATGTCGCGCGCAAACACTGAGACGGATTCGTTCAGAATAACCTGAAGATCTTCGGGCAAACCGTCATAAATGTCCTTGTTGATCGAAACTTCGATCACAGGCATGGAATGGAAACCGGGATACAGCGGATATTTGGCGAACTCGTGCATGCCTTGGGCATGGTTGGTCGAAAATACAGTGTAGTCCGCGGCGTCGATGACGCCTTTTTCCAAAGAGGTGTAGACCTCAGAACCGGGCAGGTTCACCGGCGAAGCACCGGCTGCGGCAAAGACCTCCTGCACCATGCCTTCTGGTGCGCGCATCTTGATGCCTTCAAGGTCATCAACACCGTAAATCGGAACCGTGGAAAGGAAGGCTTCGACGCCCGTTGCGGATGCGCCGAGGAATTGCAGACCATAGGGGTTCACCAACTCGTTGAAGAGCTCTTTGCCGCCCCCGTTTTCCATATAGTCGAACATTTGCTCGGGCGCCGACCACGCACCAACAAGGTTGCCCAACATGGCAAAGGCCGGATCTTTGCCAGAGAAATATGAGGGGTCCGTGATGTGGCCTTGCAGAATGCCCGCACCAACCGCGTCAAGCGTTTCATTGTGTGCCACCACGGTGCCCACTGGCACGACAGTGATTTCGATGCGCCCGTCGGACAGTTCATTGACGCGATCAGCCCAGGCTTCCTCGATTGGAAAGAAGTTGTCCCCAGCCTGTGCAGAGGTCTGGAACGTCCATTGGTAATCTTGCGCGAGCGCAGTGCTGGCGGAAAGCGTTGAAACGGCAACGATGCCACTCAGGACGAGAGATTTAAGTGTGTAGTTTGTCATGGTTCCTCCCAAAGCGCCGCAGGAGCGCTGGTTTGCAGTATTTGTGGTCTCCTCCGAAACCACGATTATCCCGGACCATCTATTCGGTACCGATACCGGTACCGATACCGGTATTGATACCAGTGATCTATTTGCCCTAAGCTGTCAACACTTTCGCGTCGACTTTAGGATGCCGATGCTTGAATAGAGGCTGGGGCCTTGCCGGCGACAGGCCGCGTCGCGATGGGCGGAATGGAAGCAAGTCTATGAAAAGCAGAAAAACTTTAGCAGACGTCGCAGCAGCTGCTGGTGTCAGTAAGATGACAGCGTCACGCGCCCTTCGTGGTGACAAGGACGTCTCACAGGTCAACATAGAACGGGTCAAACAGGCAGCGCGCGAGATAGGCTACTACGGGAATCAGTTCGCCTCTTCCCTTTCGAGTAAACACACCGACCTGATCGGCGTCGTGGTTCCCAGCCTGTCGAATATCGTGTTTCCCCAGGTCATGTCGGGGGTAACCGATGCGCTGAAGGGTACCTTGCTGCAGCCGGTTTTTGGGGTCACGGATTACGATCCCGAAACAGAATACGAAACCTTGCGAAACATGTTGTCATGGCGCCCTGCCGGGTTGATCGTGACCGGGATCGACCAACCGCCCGAAACCCGCCAGCTGTTGAAAGACGCAGGCGTTCCGGTTGTACAAATCATGGATATCGACGGCCATCCTGTCGACACCTGTGTCGGGTTTTCGCACAGCGAGGCAGGTCATGACATTGCCATTGCCCTGTTTGAGAAGGGCTTACGGCGCTTCGGCTACGTCGGGCGCAATCTCGACAAGGACCTTAGGGCCGCAAAACGGAAACTAGGTTTCCAAAGCGGACTACGCGACCATGGACTCGCCTTCGCCGACTCAATTGATGGATCGGATTTGCCGGTCGAAGTGACCGCACTTTCTGCTGTCGATTGCGGCCGCCGTTTGACTGCCGACCTTCTGAAACGCCAGCCCGATCTTAATTGCATCTACTTCTCTAACGATGATCTTGCGTTTGGCGGCCTGTGTCACTGTATTTCGGCAGGTATCAACGTCCCGGGCGATGTCGCACTGGCTGGCTTCAACGGTCTGGGTCTCATCGAAGGGTTTCCCGGCAAGATCGCAACTTCGCGGACAGCGCGCAAACAGATTGGCGAGCAAGCCGCGCGGACGATCCTTGAGACCTTGGAACACTCCGCTGCCGAAACGGAAAAACTGCATATCCTGAAGCCAGAAATATCGCTTGGCGAACTGGCTGAGATCAATAACAAGCCGGACTGACTTCGACGGTCTACCGCCTTGAAAGCTGTGCTCGCAAACTGTCAGAGATGTCTCTCGACTTGAGTGCCAAGATAACCCGCAGCGCGAGATGGGATTTGTTCCCACTGATCTGTGCTGCATTATGCGATCGGCTATGGTAATTCTCTGCGACAGAACAAAGTCGCATAGTCCGCGTCTGGATGATCGGAATAAGCAGCAGCGAAAGCACGGTATCTGATCGAGAGAATTCGACATCCGTGAACGACCGTTCTGGTGACATGCACTGAACCGCAGCAGCACGTGCGCTGCACGCGCGAAGGACTGCTGCGTCAGCGAAGGCCTAGAATCCAAGGTCGGTTTTGTCCCGCAAACCTGAAACGCAACCCTTATGCGCGGTGCGTCCCGTCAGCCAGTGATTTGACAAATTTCAGGACGTTGGAAGCACTCTCGCCAGCGCCGATCTTTTCGACGATGGCCGATCCAACAACCGCCCCATCTGCGATCTCGGCAATCGCCTGTGCGGCGTCAGGTGTCTTGATGCCAAATCCCACAATCACCGGCAGGTCGGTCTGGGACTTGATCCGTGCCACCTCTGGCCCGACGTCCGCGGCCTGTGCGGCGGCGGCCCCGGTGATACCGGTGACTGAGACATAATAGACAAAGCCGGATGTGTTCTGCAGCACCTTGGGCAGGCGCTTGTCATCCGTGGTCGGCGTGGCAAGCCGGATAAAGTTGATGCCCGCCTTTTGGGCCGGGATACAAAGTTCGTCGTCTTCCTCGGGCGGCAGGTCCACGATGATCAGCCCGTCGATCCCGGCTTCTTTCGCCTCTTTCAGAAACCGGTCCACACCGCGCGAATAGATCGGGTTGTAGTACCCCATCAGCACAATCGGCGTGGTGTCGTCTGTCTCGCGCAGCGCGCGCGCGTAGTCGAGCGTCTTGGGCAGGTTCTGTCCACCTTCCAGCGCCCGCTGTCCGGCCAATTGGATGGTGGACCCGTCGGCCATCGGATCGGTGAACGGCAGACCCAGTTCGATGATATCGACACCTGCGCCCGGCAGGCCTTTGACAACCTCCAGCCCGGTGTCATAGTCGGTGTCGCCCGCCATGACATAGGCCACAAAAGCCTTTTTGCCCGCAGCTTTGAGTTCTGCAAATTTGGCGTCGATTCTGCTCATCGTTTGTCCCCGATCATGACCGGGTTCGTCTGTGCGACATGTGGCCGGAAAACGCAATGGGGCAGGGGGTCTTGCGCCGCATCACCTTTGGGGCACAAAACCCTTCAAAGGGTTTTGGTCAGAGCCTTCAAAGGCTCTGGTCACCGCGCGGCCACCACGCGGCGCGCTGGTGCAAGGGGATGCAGCGCAGACCGCCGACCGCGATCAGAGAGCATTCAGAGAAGCCGGTTCAGCACGCCCTTGGTCTTGTAGATGTTCTTGTAGTCCCACTGAATGCGTCGGCTGTCCGCCAGCCGCGCGGCCAGTGCTGCGGCGTCAATCTGGCCCACATCCGTGAACCGCGCCTCGGCGGCCTTGAACGTGCCGGTCTTGACCAGACCCTGTGCCTCAAAGCTTTGCCCGCTCCAGAACATCAACCGGATACAATCCTTCAACTTACTGTAACCCACGATGGGATTGCCATCCAGAAACCAGACCGGATGCGCATGCCACATCTTGCTCTCCGCCTCTGGCAACCCTTTGTCGATCAGCGCGCGCAGCCGGTCACAAATGGCGCGGTCGCCCGGTGCCTGTGCCGCGTGATAGGCCTCAATCGTCTGCGGTTTCATGATTGCCGCCGAACCAGCGTTTCACCCGTGCCCACAGACCGATCCGCCCGAGACCCAGCTGGCGCTGCTGCGCCAGCCGGTCGATCTCGTGATTGTCGATGATCCGCTCGGCACAGCCACAGCCTTCGCCCAGACCAACCTTGTGGTAGTAAAAGTTCTCGAACTTCTGTTGCTTGGGAATATGTCGCATCATCCCTCCTGATCGCAATTCACCATCCACGGCACGCCGAACCGGTCGCGGCACATGCCAAAGGCCGCCGCCCAGAACGTCTGATCCATCGGCATCACAATCGTGCCGCCCGCCGCCAGCTTGTCAAACAGCGCTTCGGCCTCTGCAACGCTGTCACACTGCGCCGACAGGTTGAACCCGTGGAACCCCTGATGCGGGCCCGAAAATTCCTCCATCGCGTCCGACGCCATCAGCAACTGCCCCTGCACCATGACCCGCGCATGCCCGATCTTTTGCGCTGTCTCATCGCTCATCGGCGGCATCCCCGGCATCTCGCCCATCCGCTGCAGATCCGTGACTTTGCTGCCAAACACCTCTGCATAAAAAGTCATCGCCGCTTCTGCGGTGCCTGGAAATGTCAGGTAAGTCTCTAGTTTCATCGCGCGCCCTCCTGCCGCCACCCTAGACCCGCTTGCCGATTCCCACCAAGAAGCGTAACAGGCGCCAAAGCCAAAGGAGTGCCGGATCATGGGTTTCAAAATGGGCATCGTGGGTCTGCCGAACGTCGGCAAATCGACCCTCTTTAACGCGCTGACCAAGACGGCCGCCGCACAGGCCGCCAACTTTCCGTTCTGCACCATCGAACCCAATGTGGGTGAGGTCGCCGTGCCTGACGCGCGCCTTGATAAACTCGCCGCCATCGCTGCCTCCAAACAGATCATCCCGACCCGCATGACATTCGTGGACATCGCGGGCCTCGTCAAAGGCGCCTCCAAGGGCGAAGGCTTGGGCAACCAGTTCCTCGCCAACATCCGCGAATGTGACGCCATAGCCCATGTGCTGCGCTGCTTTGAAGACGATGACATCACCCATGTCGAAGGCCGCGTTGACCCGGTCGAGGATGCCTCTGTCATCGAAACCGAATTGATGCTCGCCGATCTGGAATCGATCGAAAAGCGGATGCAGAACCTCGTGCGCAAGGTCCGTGGCGGTGACAAGGAAGCCGTGCAACAGGTCCGCCTGCTGGAAGCCGCGCAAGCCGTGCTGGAAGACGGCAAGCCCGCCCGCGTGGTGGACGTTGACGACGAAGACGCGCGCGCCTGGAAGATGCTGCAACTCTTGACCACCAAGCCGGTGCTCTATGTCTGCAACGTCGAAGAAGAGAGCGCTGGCACCGGCAACAGCCAATCCGCCCGCGTGGCCGAAATGGCCGCTGCCCAGGGCAATTCCCACGTGGTGATCTCTGCCCGGATCGAAGAGGAAATCAGCCAGCTCGACGCGGACGAGGCCGAGATGTTCCTCTCCGAAATGGGCCTTGAAGAGGCCGGGTTAGACCGCCTGATCCGCGCAGGCTACGAACTTTTGCACCTGCAAACCTACTTCACCGTCGGCCCCAAAGAGGCCCGCGCCTGGACAATCAAAGAAGGCACCTCTGCCCCCAAAGCGGCTGGCGTCATTCACGGCGATTTTGAGCGCGGCTTCATCCGCGCCGAAACCATCGCCTACGATGATTTTGTGTCCTTAGGCGGCGAAACCCCCGCAAAAGAGGCCGGCAAGATGCGCGCCGAAGGCAAGGGTTACATCGTCAAAGACGGCGACGTGATGCATTTCTTGTTTAACACGTAACAAAAAGCCCAGTCTTTTTGTTACCGGTGGCAAAGGGCGTTGCAAAGCAATGCCCAGCCACTCAGTTGATCTACTGGTTGCAACCCATCGACCACCCGTAGGCCGGGGTTTACCCCGGCGTTCCCGCACAGCAACAACACACCCCGCCCGGCGGACAACCTGACCAACTCTCCCCAAAAGGAAGGGCTAGCTTCTCTCGTCTGTCTGATTGCCATCCCCTAAATTTCATCCCGCCGAGATTGGATCTCTTTGAAAACGGCATCGGCGCTCGCGATGTAATGGTCGGCCTGCGCTTTCACAAAGACCTCTCGCGCATTTTCCGCATGTTCCATCGCACGGTCGAGTCGCGCCACCTCGCCACCAAGATCAAACCAATTCATGTAAAGGATCGCTAGGTTCAACTGCGTCGCTGCCCATCCCATTGGCACCCGGTCGATAGTCAGTTCCTCTAGCGCCGCCCGATAGGCCATGACCGCCTCTTCCAACCGCGCCTCGTTGCCCTCCCGCATCCCGAGTGAGAGCAACGAAGCTCCGAGATTGCTTTGAGTTTCGGCCCAGCCAAGTGGCACCCGGTCGCGTGTTCGTTCCTCAAGTGCCGCCCGATGGACCGCGACGGCCTCCACCATCCGCACCGCATCGCCCTCCTGCTCCCCGAGTAAGTGCAACGCAGTCCCGAGGTTGTTTTGCGTTATTGCCCAGTCCATTGGCACGCGGTCACGCGTTCGTACTTCAAGTGCCGCCCGACGGGCCGCGACGGCCTCCTCCAACCGCACTATGTTGCCTTCCCGCTCCCCTATCACTTGCAATACATTTCCCAAATTGTCTTGGGTCGCGGCCCAGTCCATTGGCGCCCATTCACGCGTCCGTTCCTCCAACGCTGCACGATAGGCCTCGACTGACTCCTTCAATCGCACCGTACCGACTTCCCGCTGTCCCAGCGCTTGTAGGGTTGCACCTAGATTGTTTTGCTGCCTTGCCCAAAACGCTGGCTGGGCCTTGCGCGATGTCTTGGCTAAGAGTCGCCGGTAAAGCTCGATGGCTTCAATTAGTCGATCAGGCCCAACCTCACGCATCCCCAAAAACTGCACACAATTCGCCGCGTTTCCGAGTGCTGCCGCCTTGTCGGATTGATCAACCGCCAAATCTGAACAATACCGAAACAGGCAAGACGCCAACCGCAGATCAAAGGCCCTTCCTTGATTGCGACCTTCCTCAAGACGCTTTTCGGCGACAACGAAAAGCGCCGAAAGCTGGCCACATGGATACTCATGATCCAACCCCACCCGCGCAATCTCCCGCCCCGCCGCCGACTCCGCATCGCCGCGCAGCACGTCCTGCTCCAGCCCCACTTCCAACAACCGCAGCGTCCGCCGCTTCGACCCCTCCGCCTCATCCGCCAGCGCCCGGTCCACCGCCGCTGCGGCCTCATCCAACTGACCCGCCGCGTTCAGCGCCTGCACCTCATCTAAAACTTGATCCACCGCGTCGCTGACATTGCTCTTCAGTGCTGCTTGTGCCTTCAATTTCTCCGCCGCGTTCAGTGCTGCCTCTAACCCTTGATAGGCGGCTTTGGGGTCGGTCGGGTCCGTTTCGGCGTACCGATAGGCAAGCGCCATCAACAGCGTTTCGCCGATGTCTGGCCCAGACTTGGCCACAGCCGCCTCCGCCATCTGGGCGGCCAGCGCGTCCTGCGGGGTGGGGGATTCATCAACCGGTTCCCGGTTGTCCAGCATTGGGGCCAATTCTTTGTCGTCCAGTTGAAGTGCCTGCGCGATCTTGCCTGCTGTCAACGGCGTGATGCCGCGCCGCCCCAGTTCAACCTGGGACAGGAACCCCTTGCGCTCGGCGTTGCCGAAAGTGGCCTCTGACAATTCCGCAAGGGTCATCCCCTGATCCACACGCGACGCCCGCACAGCCATGCCAAAGGTCTTTCGGGTGTCAGGTGAAACCATGTGCAACTTTCTGAACCAATGACGTGTTGGGTGAAACTTTAGCGTCTCACGCTGATGCACCCACTCCATCATCTTGACCCCAAGCGGTCAACAGGCCGCCCGACTTGGCCAAGTCTCACCTTCCACATCCCTGAAAGGATGAGACACATGTTGACAACATTCCTCACGGAGCTTCTGACACCACAAACCCTGAACCTCGCTTTCGCCGGTCTCTGCCTGTGGGCCGCGTTTGGCCTCTGTCCCCGGCGCATGGCGTTTTTGTCGGCACTTCTCTACGTGGCACTTTCGTTCTGCTGAGGCGTGGTGAACAGACCTTTTCCAAAACCGCTGATTTGGGGGCTTTGCCCCACCGTACCGGGCCTTAACGGCCCGGTTTCGGGCGTGCGTACCTCCGGGATGTGTATGGGATGTGCATGGTTTGTGTATCCGGCGTTTGCAGGGTCGCATCCCGTTTACCCTGTTCTCCCCCGCGCGGGCGTTGATTCTGGCACATCGTGCGATGGGTCTGAAACGCTTGTGTTTTTTGCTCTTGTTTTCCGCGCGACCCCTCCCTAAACGGGTCAGCGGAGACGTGGCCGAGTGGTCGAAGGCGCTCCCCTGCTAAGGGAGTAGGCGGGAAACCGTCTCGAGGGTTCGAATCCCTTCGTCTCCGCCACCTTGCCTATTTTACCCTTGTTTTTCAGGGAGATGCCGCAAAACAAGGCTTTGCGCAACTTGCGTTCCTACAATCGACTGTTCCAGCATCTACTATGAACTCAGGTGTATCAGTCCCAAAATCTTCCTGCATGGGAACAAGTGGTTTGTCCGCGTCCAGGTGCAGAAGGCTATGCAGAAGAAGCTTTGGCGTAAGGAACACTGGGTTTCGCATAAGACCTCTGACAAATCAGAGGCGCTTCAGCGGGCCACCGCTGCGACGCAAGAGAAGAGATGCCAGATCAATTCTGTCTATCGACGCCTTGAAGAAATTCGCGAGACCATACCGCCCACCGGCCCCGGAACCCATCGTTCCGATCGAAACCAGGCCAATCATGCACTGACATCCAAACTGGGCCACTCAGATGGAGCTGATCATAATGGCCGCAGAATTGCACGGATCAGAAGGTTGCCCGCCCATTTGTTGGCACAGCAAAGATTTGGCGACAGTTTTCCTGGCCGAAGCGGATGGCCCGGCCAGGCTTGCAATCAAGTGGCGCGCACCGTTTGGTGCTGCTCGCCCAAGCCCGCAATACCAAGGCGCATTTCGTCGCCGGATTTCAGGTAACGTGGTGGAGTTTGGCCCATGCCCACGCCCGGCGGTGTTCCGGTCGAAATAATGTCGCCTGGCTGCAAGGACATGAACCGCGAAAGATAGGACACCAAAAACGGCACGTCATAGACCATGGTTTTGGTTGAACCGTCCTGATAACGATGCCCGTTCACCTCTAGCCACATCGCAAGGGCACTTGGGTCCGGCACCTCGTCACGGGTCACAAGCCACGGGCCGATAGGACCAAAGGTGTCGGCGGATTTGCCTTTGACCCATTGTCCCTCATGTTCCAGCTGAAACGCCCGTTCGGACAGGTCGTTTACGACGCAATAGCCGGCGACATGCGCCATTGCGTCATCGATAGCGACATTCTTGGCAGGGGCGCCGATCACGACACCCAGTTCGACTTCCCAATCGGACTTTTGCGATCCCGGTGGAAGCTCGACCACGTCGAAAGGCCCGCAAATGGCCGATGTTGCCTTTGCGAAAATCACAGGTTCCGACGGGACTGTCATCCCGCTTTCTTCTGCGTGATCCGCGTAGTTGAGCCCGATGCAAATGAACTTTCCAACGTGTCCGACGCAAGGACCGACCCTTTCGTTCGCGGGAACTACCGGCAAAGAGACAGGGTCGAGACTGCGCAGCCGGTCGAGACTTTCCGGCAAAAGCACGTCACCGGCGACATCATCAATCACGGATGAAAGGTCGTAGATGGATCCATTGGTGTGTTGCAGGGCAGGGCGCTCGGCCCCTGGTGCGCCGACACGTAGCAGTTTCATTCGTTCAAATCCTTATTCACTTGGTTTTGGGTCCGACCCGATCCAGAAGCCCGTCGATTTCGGCTTGGGTCGTGGCATCGGGGGTTGCCGTTGGCATGCGGACAGTTGCGTTTTGGAAAAGGCCCTCTTTTTGCAAGAGCCCTTTATGGACATGATAAAACAAATCGCGCCCTTGAAACCCAAGGCGACTGATCGGAAGGATGCGGGTTTCGATGATCCGTTCGGCTTCGCTTTCGTCCCCGCCTTGCAGTGCCGCCCAGACCGCCATGAATTCACGTGATTGGCTTGCAAAGGGCATTGTGCCACGAGCGCCGCGCCGGAACTCTTCAACCAGCGTACCGCCCCCGGCGCCACCGAGAATGGTCAACCGATCTCCGGCCTCGCGTACCATGGCATTGACCTGTTCGACCGTTGGTTGGGTTTCAACCTTGATAGTGTCGACCAAGGCGACCTCGTTTGCGATGCGGTTCGCTAGCGCTGGGGAAATGGGAGACTGGGGCACATCCTGCAAGATGATGGGCAATCCGGCTGCGTCCGCGATGCGCGACAGGTGTTCGACGACGGAATCCGCGCCAGTTGGGAAGAAATCCGGGGGCCAGATCATCAAGCGGGTGGCACCCGCATCGCGGGCTTCAACCGCCAAGCGGACGGCAACCTCGGTGCCCGGTGCCGAAGTGTTCATGACAATCGGAATTTCGCCTGCCACCTGATCTGCGACGGCGCGGAGCATGCGCAACCGTTCGTCCTGTGTCAGTTTGAAAATCTCGCTGCCGATGGCAATGCCGATGCCATGCACACCGGCTGCAAGCGTCATTTCAACCTCTCGGTGGAGACTGTCAAAGTCGATCGCTTCGTTCTGATCGAAGGGCGTGAGCAGGATCGGGATAATGCCAGAGAGACCGTTCATGCTGATTTTTCCCGTAGCGCATCTTGAGGTTGGAGAGAAAAGACTTCTTTCAGGTCTGTGCGGATCGGCCGACCGGATTCATCAGTGACCATGAGCGGCTGCATGGTTTGCCACCATTTTCGGGTCACATCTTTTGGTTTTGCTTCACCGTCCGGAAAAGGGCGGGACCGTTCCTGAATGGCAAAGACGGTCAGACCGGAGCGAAAGAGAAAAAAGCGACTAACCCCGTCTTGGATCATCTGTTCGGTCAATTCTGGCCAGACAGCGGCGTGGGCGTCGTCATACGCGGCCTCTGCCCCGTCTTTCAGCTGCATTGTCCAAGCGCGTCGATGGATCGTCATGACGTGACCCTTGCATCGTCGATGTAGTCCCACACTGGCGCATAACCGAGCCCGGGAAGTTCCGGCAGTGCGACGTAGCCTTCGGCGTCCATCGGATCACAGTTGCGTTCCAGATATGGGTGTGGCGCGTCATAGTCGACACCGGGGGCCAGAAGGCCTTTTTCATACCATTCGCTTGTGTCCTCAGACGTGGCACCCATGACCTGTAGGTTGCCCCACCCTGCCATGTGGATTTCGCAGCGTTGGCCAAATGCCTCGCACACAACCGCGGTCTTGCGGCAACCCGTCACCCCGCCGCGTCGGATATCCATCCGGCTCATGTCTGATGCGCCTTGCAGGATCCATTCCGCACGGGTGAAGACACCACCGGCTGCTATTTCGGGGGCAAGGATCGGGATAGACAATTCGCGGCAAAGACGCCGATAGCTTTCGACGCGATACTCGGGCATCGGATGTTCGAACCAGTAGAAGTCCAGCCTCTCCAACTCCCGCCCGACTTTTATGGTTTCTTCGATCGTGTGATAGGTGCCCCAGACATCATACATCAGCACCATGTCAGGCCCCACCGCTTCGCGGACCAGATTGATCGTTTCGATATCCGCGCGGATGTTGGAAGGGCGGCCGTTTGTAGGCTTGCCTGTGTCTGGGTTCCAAAAGTAGTGCGGGTGGATCTTGTAGGCGCGGTACCCTTCGGCCTGACACGCCAGTGCGTGTTCGGCATAGACCTGCGGCTGGCCGATATTGGGATAAGTGGAGGCATAGGCAGGCACTTTGTCGCGCGCACCCCCCATCAGCTTGTAGACCGGCAGGCCCGCGTGGCGACCCGCCAAATCCCACAAGGCGCAGTCAATCACGCTTTGTGCCACTTCCGGTATGTTGCGCACCCACATCCATTTCCAGATCAACTCTCGGTCGAACGGGTCGGCGCCCAGGATCATGTCTCGGACCTGACCTTCGATCAGGCGTTGTTCATCCGGTGTCATGCCGTCCTGATCGCCGTGCTTGCCGCCGCCAAAGAAGTAGCCGGTTAGCCCTTCGTCGGTGTCGATGCAGGTTACTGTCTGGAACACTTCTGCCTGCGGTTTGAGGACCGCGTGACCGATGTCCCAGCGGTCGGCATGGGTCTTGAACCGCAACACCCTGACATCGGAAATCTTCATGCCGCGGCCATGCCTCCGGACAGGGATTCTTCTGTTTTAGCATCAAAGCAGTGCAGCTTGTCGGGTTCGACTGCCAGGTGGACGGTGTCGCCCGGCGAAAGTGTGACCCGGTCGCGGGTCGTAAAGACAATAGGGGTGTCCCCGACTTTGAGCATCACTTGCGTTTCTGCACCTGTCGGTTCGATCAGAGAAACCCGAGCGGGCAGGCCAGCGTCGCTAAGGCGGATATCTTCGGGACGGAAGCCCGCGGTCACATCTTGTCCTTCGGCAACCCCCTGAGGCGCGGGGCCAATGTCTTCACTTGCCAGTGTCACAATCCGCCCACCCGAAGCGCGCGCAGGCACGAAGTTCATGGACGGCGAGCCAATGAAACCGGCGACAAAAACGCTGGCGGGGTTGTCGTAGAGATCAAGCGGAGAGCCGATCTGTTCGACGTGACCGCCGCGCATCACAACGATCTTGTCGGCCATGGTCATGGCTTCGATCTGATCGTGCGTGACGTAGACCGTGGTGGTTTTCAACCGCTGATGCAGTTCCTTGATCTCTGATCGCATCTGCACGCGCAGTTTGGCGTCGAGGTTTGAAAGCGGCTCATCGAACAAAAAGACCTTGGGATCACGCACAATGGCCCGGCCCATCGCGACGCGCTGGCGCTGACCGCCCGATAGCTGTCTGGGATAACGGTCCAGCAGAGGTGTGAGGTCCAGAATGTCGGCGGCGGCACGCACCTTGCGGTCCTGCTCTTCTTTCGGGACCTTCGCCAAGCGCAGAGAGAATGCCATGTTCTTGGCCACGCTCATATGCGGGTAGAGGGCGTAGTTTTGAAACACCATGGCGATGTCACGCTCTTTTGGCTGGCGCGTATTGATCACGTCACCGTCCAGCATGATGTCGCCGTTGCTGATCGTCTCGAGCCCCGCGATTGACCGCAAAAGCGTGGACTTGCCGCAGCCCGACGGACCAACGAGGACAGTGAATTCGCCGTCTTCGATTTCAAGATCAATTCCATGCAGCACTTCAACGGCGCCATAAGACTTGCGGATGTTTTTCAGGGTAACAGATCCCATGGATCAGGCTCCTTGCAGTGACATTGGGGAAAAGGCCTTGTCGGCCAGGTCAAAGGGCTGGTTTGCGGTGCGAGGTACAGGCGTCTGACCGGCTTGAATGGCAGGGCGGGGTGCAATCAAACCATAGAGTGGCGAGGTGTCGCCACGGTCGACGAATTCCACCAGCGGATCGGTCTGACAGGTCGCCGCAAGGGCCAGCGCCCAGGGTTGTTCACAGCTGTTGTGAAGATTGACAGGGGTGTCTGCTGCGTCGGCCATCGCCAGTATGCGCATTGCTTCGGTGATGCCGCCGGCCCAGGCCACATCAGGTTGCAAGATGCCGGCAAGGCCTTCGCGCATCAGTTCCGCGCAATCGGCGCGCGAGAAGGCGAAGTTTCCCAGTGCGAGCGGCAGGGCGGGATCCATTTCGGCGCGTACACGGGCCATACCTTCGATATCGTTCGGCGGCAGCGGGTCTTCGATCCAGGCCAATGGCAGGTCCTTTGCGGCCTCAGCAAAGCGCAGTGTGTAATCTGCATCCCAGGCCATGAAGGCGTCGATCATGATCGGCACATCCGGCCCGGCAGCTTCTGCGAAACGCTGCATCAGGGCGATGTTCTCTGCCAGCCCATCAGCGCCCGCTTCCGGGCCGAAAGGCGCGGCTGCCTTAAGGCCATGCCATCCCGCACCGGCCAATGCCTCGGGGCGTGGGGTGGTGGCATAGGTGTGCAGATGCGTTGCTTCCGATCCGCCAAGCAGATCGACCAGCGGTCGACCCTTTTGGTTGCAGCGCAGATCCCACAACGCGATGTCGATGGCCGCAACCGCCATCATGGCAAAGCCGGACCTGTCGTTGGGCAACAGCGCCGCCACCATCTGTTCCCAAATGGTTTCGATCTCGTCTGCGTCTTGTCCCTGCAACAGCCGAGACAAATGTGTATTCACGATCATCTCGACGATTTCACCGCCATTGGTGCAGGACCAGCCGAGCGTGCCGTCGGTATCTTCGATACGCACGAAAACTTTTTTCGTGGGCCACATCCAACTGGCGCGCTGCTCGGCGAATTGCGGGAACCGCGACATGGGAGAGGCCACGCGAGAGGTCTGCAACTTCTGCTTCTGAAAGCCGCAATCGATGGCCCGTGCCGTGATGTTGGCGATGGTCATCCCTTGACCGCCCCGGCGAGCAGGCCTCGGGTGAAGTATCGCTGGCCAAAGAAGAAGACGAGCATGATTGGCAGGGCCACAATGGTCGCGGCAGCGCCGACGAACTGGAATTCCAGCGTGAAGAGTTCGACAAAACTCGCCAGGCCGATTGTGACTGTCTTGTTCTCGTTGGATTCCATTAGGATCGAGGCAAACGCAAATTCTGACCATGCGCCGACAAAGTGCCACATCGCTGCTGTTATCAATGCAGGGGTTGCAAGCGGAAGGACCACCATCACCATGCTCTGCAGTCGGGTGGCGCCATCCATCATTGCGCTTTCTTCGAGCTCGCGCGGGATTTCACGCAAGGACGAGGCGATGATCCACGTCGCAAACGGCAGACCAAAGGCGCTGTAAAGAAGGACAAGGCCGATCAGGCTGTCTTGGAGGTTGAGACTGTTCATCAAACGATACGTCGGCAAGAGCAACGCCGCCCCTTGAAACATCCGGCTGATCAGCAATCCGCCCAGGATCAGGTCACGGCCCGGAAAGTTCAGGCGGGCAAATGCATAGCCCGCGAGCGTGCCGAAAAAGACAACAAGGACGGTTGAGGTGATCGCAACAAAAAAGCTGTTTGAGATCAGGCGTGGCCAATCCAGAAGCTGACCCTTTTGATGCGTGTCCGAAAACAGCGCTGCATAGGCTTCAAGCGTAGGGGCCTCGGGCCAGAAAGCCACTGGCAGTTGCACCAGTTCCGCTTCGGATTTGAAAGATGCAAGGAACAGCCAGAAAACCGGAAACAGGACATAAACGGCGATGACCAGACCGACCAGACTAAGCCCGATCCAATACCATGTGCGCGGTGTCTCGTTCATTGTGCGCCCTCCGATGCCCAGGACCGGCGATTGATATAGAGGTACAGTCCGACAATTGAGGCCAGCATCACCAGGTTCACCACGGACATGGCGGAGGCGACGCCCCAGTTAAAGAATTCGAAGCTTTGCTGGTAAATGTAGGTCGCCATGATTTGGCTGGAGTTTGCGGGGCCGCCACCTGTCATGATCCAGGGCAGGGCGAATTCTGCGGTGATCCAGATCATCGAGATCACGGTCACAGCGGTCAGCGAAAAGGCGATATTCGGTAGAACGACAAAGCGGAAGCGTTCGAAGGCCGTTGCGCCATCCATACGTGCGGCTTCCAGTTGGTCGTCCGGGACAGACCGGATTGCAGCGCAAAGGATCAACGCCACCAAGGGCATCTTGCGCCAGATCAGGACCACCACAAGCGTCCACATCACAGTGTCAGGGTTGCCCAGGAATGAAACCGTTCCCTCGGTCATTCCGGTGCTTTCCAGCGTTTGGCCGATGATGCCGACTTGGCCGTGCAGCATCCATTTCCAGGCCATGGCGGTCACCACATCGGGCAACACCCATGGCAGAAGAATCAAGGCGCGCAGCCATGTTGTCATTTTGCTGTCGACCGCAAGAAAGGTTCCAACACCAAGACCAACTGTGACGCATAGGATCGTGCCGCCAACAATCCAGATCGCAGTGTTTTTCATCACGGTCCAGAAGACGGGATCGTTAAAGAGCGCGTCGAAATTCGAGAGCGTTCCAAAGCCACGTTCCTGTCCCATGACGACTTGCGTCAGGCTCAACGTGGCCACGTTGTAAGTTGGCCCGACGACGAAGGCGAGAACAGCCGCCACCACAGGCAATATCATGAAATACGCCAAGCGGCGGTCATTCGGCATCATCGTCGGGCCCCCTTGGGAGGTAAAGTTAACCGCGGATCAGGTCGATTTGAGCCTGCGCGGCGGTGGTTGCGTCATCAAGCGCTTGTTGCGGCGTCTTCTGGCCCAACACGGCTTCCTGAATGGCGGTGCCAAGTGCGGATTCGATGGCAGAGACGCCGATGAACCGCGGCATTGGGGCCGCGCCTTCGAACAATGTGCCCGCGTTGTAGGCCTCGACCCAGTTGGGCCACACCTCTTCGAGTTCCGCATTGTCCCAAGCGGCCTTGCCGGCAGGAATTCGCGCTACCTCTGGCTGTCCGCCCCAGATTTCCAACTGTTCGTCCTGCGACCAGAAATCGAGGTACTCGACAGCGGCTTCGGGGTTCTCGGCGCGCGACGACACCATCAGGATCGCGGTTGGATCCATGATTGCATTCACCGGGGAGAAGGCACCGGTTGGGGTGTCCGGGCGTGGGAATGGCACGCCGGTCCAGCGCACATCCTCTGACACACCCCATGGTGTGTTCAGCCACGACAGACCGATCCACATGGCCGAACGCCCCTGACCGAACAATTGCGCTGTGTCGCGGAAGAATGTCTCTGTCAGCGATGTGGCAGGTGGCGTTGAGCCGTCTGCGATCAGATCGACATAGAGCTGCAACGCATCCACGACACCGGCGTCGTTCAGCGTCACCTTGCCGGTTTCCTCGTCAAAGATACGTCCGCCATTCGCATAGGCGATGCCTTCAAAGATGTTGATATCAACCGGCGCTGTTGTCGCGGGGAACGCGAGGCCTGGGCGGTCAGGTTTGGTCATTGCCTTGGCGTATTCGCGCAGTTCTTCCCATGTGGCCGGCGGACGGTCGAAGCCGGCCTCTTCCAGCGCGTCAAGGTTGACGGCAAGGAAGCTGGCCATGTCGACATAAGTTGGCAGGCCATAAAGCTTGCCGTCATGCATGCCGGATTCCAGCACCTCTGGCACGATCCGCTCTTTCCAGCCGTCGATCTTGTCCGATGCGATGTCATCAAGAGGCTGGATCATGTCAAAGCCGGCAAATTCAGGAATATCCTGACCAAATGCGATGATCACGTCCGCAAGGCGCCGCGTCTGGAAACCTGCCAGGATTTTCTGGCGGCGAATCTGTCCATTAAAGTAAGAGTAGTCGAGGTTGATATCCGGGTGAGCGGCAGTGAAGGCGTCATTGCGCGACGCCCAGTTTTCGACCTCGGTGGGCGTGCCCCCGAATTTCCAAACCGAAACACTGCCAGAGGCAGCATGCGCTGGGCGCAACGGCGCGGCGGCGGCGATTGCTGCTGCGGCAGTTGTGCCCATGAAACGGCGTCTGTTGATTGAATTGTTCATTTCTTCCTCCCAGTCGTTCAGGGGTTGTCCCTGGAATCTTTGATGATATTCGTGTGTCATTTCGTATTGACGTACGTTAGGGGTAATGATACTCGTATGTCAACGATGTTTTTTGCAACTTTCTTTCAGGGCAACCCCAGGTCGATGCAATCCATGCGGAGGGCAAATTGATGGTGGTTGGTGCAAAGAGACCGGTCACGCTGAAGGATGTTTCTAAGGCTGCGGGCCTCTCATTGATCACGGTGTCCCGTGCCTTGCGGCAGCCTGACACGGTGCACCCCGACACCCGCGAGCGGATACAAAGTACGATCGTAGAGCTGGGATATGTCCCCAATCTTGCCGCGCGTTCGCTGGTCTCGAAGCGCTCTGACATGGTTGGCGTTGTTGTGCCGATTCTCGCCAGCTCGCTGTTTTCGGATTTCGCCGAAGGGATCACTGCCGAACTGGACGCGCATGGTTTGCGCATGCTTCTGGCCGTATCAAACTGGTCGCCCGAGGCTGAAGAGGATGCGGTGCGTACATTCATTGCACGGCAAGCAGATGCCATCATCCTCACGGGATTTTCGCACACCGAAGGCACCCGGAACATGCTGGAACGCTATGATGGACCGGTTATCGAGGCTTGGAACATTGCCGACGACGTGATCGATTGTGCCGTTGGCTTTGACAATCATGCCGCGACGGTCGACATGACGCGATACCTTATCGACAAAGGTTATCGGAACATCGTCATGGTTGGCGGGGCCGCGATCCATAACGATCAGGCCTCTGACCGGACACGCGGTTTCAAGGATGCGATGCGCGCCGCCGGGCGCAACATTGAACCGGACACGATCACCGAATTTGACAATCCGGCCACCCTCGAAGCGGGGGGGCCAATCATTGAAGCGCTGATGCAACGCGCGAACCCGCCGGATGCTGTCTTTTTCCTTGCTGAACTGCCCGCACAAGGCGCGATGTTGTGGTGCATGTCACATGGCGTGCGCGTGCCAGAGGATGTGGCCATCGCGGGGTTTGGTGACCTTAGCATCTCATCGCTTCTGCCGGTCCCGATGACGACAGTGCGCATTCCCGGCCATACCATCGGAACCCAGTCCGCCAAGTTGGTCCATTCCCGACTAGACAGCGGCAACACTGACCAAACGGTGCATGACATCGGCTACACATTGCAAATCAGGAAAAGCACATGACATTGGATTCAAACCCTTACCGGGTGATGGCATGTTGAAGGCCGCTATTATCGGGGCAGGGCATTTCGCCTATCGCATGCATATTCCAGTTCTGGCGGCGCGCAGCGAAGTGACGCTTGATAGCGTGTGCCGTCTGGGACGGGACGAACTGGACCTCATTCGCGACGAATTTGGCTTTGCTTTTGCAACCGAGAACTGGCGCGACGTTCTTGACCGCGACATCGACATTGTGGTCATCGCCTCTCCTCATGATCTGCATTACGAGCAGGCCCGCGCCTTTCTTGAGAAGGGCTGCCATGTTCTGGTGGAAAAACCCATGTGCCTCGATCCTGACGAGGCGTGGAGCCTTGTTGACGTGGAAAGTCGCTCGAAGGGCGAGCTGCTGGTGGCCTATGGCTGGAACTATAAGGATGGTTTCACGCAGATTCGTGACTTTGCGGCCCGCATTGGAGCCATTGAGCATGTCGTCTGCCATATGGCGTCATTCACGCGCGGGATATTTTCGGGTGGTGGCATGGAGCGGTGGAAGCATATCGCTATCCAACCTGACCGAAGCACTTGGGAAGCCCCCGATCAGGGCGGCGGTTATGCTTTTGGGCAGCTGTCGCACGCGCTTGGCATTCTGTTCTGGGCTACTGACTTGCGTGCCGCCTCGGTGCAGGCGTCGGTTTTTCAGGCCCCCAGCACCATCGACCTGCACGACGCTGCGGCGGTGAGGTTCACCAATGGGGCCACAGGTGTCTTTTCAGGCAGTTGCGGTGTCCCCGAGGGGCACGGATTTGAAGTCGACATCCGGCTTTATGGGGACAAGGGATCGCTTGTGCTCGACATTGAGACCGAACGATTGGTCTTGAAAACCGCAGACGGCAAGACCGAGATCGCGCCCGTCACGCCCGGCGCCTGGCGGTACAGTTGCGAAGGCCCCGCCAACCGTTTGGTGGACATCGCATTGGGGCAGGGCAGCAACGAAAGCCCCGGAAACGTTGGCGCGCGCGCTGTAGAGGCGCTGCACGCGCTCTTAAGCTCAAGCGAGGCGGGCGGCGCTCCTTTTGATATTTCGCAGAACAAAAAGGCAGAAATCGAATGAAACAGTTTCAAGACCAACTTGCCGTTGTCACCGGCGGCGCACAGGGGATCGGGCGCGCGGTGGCGGACAGGCTCGCCGCTGGTGGCGCGAGGGTTGCGCTGTGGGATCGCGATGCCGACTTATGCAAGCAAGCCGCGGCTGAAATTGGCGGCGGAGCAACGGCACATGCCGTTGATATTGCGGACTGGTCGAGTGTCGAAGCCGCGGCAAAGGCCACGCTCGCGCCCGGCGCACCGATTGCCATTATGGTCAACTCTGCCGGTGTCGCGGGGTCAAACGGACCACTTGCTGAATACCCCGTGGACGAATTTCGCGCGATTACCGAAATCAACCTTTTGGGCACCTTTCACGTCAACCGTGCGGTCGTGCCTTCGATGACCGCCGCAGGCTACGGACGGATCGTGAATATCGCGTCCGTCGCTGGCAAGGACGGCAATCCGAACGCTTCGGCCTATTCCGCGTCCAAGGCTGCTGTGATGGGGTTGACCAAATCGCTGGGCAAAGAACTGGCTGACCTCGACATTGCTGTGAACTGTGTCACCCCGGCTGCCGCTCGCACCCGGATTTTTGACCAGATGAGCCAGGAGCACATTGACTATATGCTTTCCAAAATCCCGCGCGGGCGTTTTCTGGAACTTGATGAGGCTGCCGCGATGATTGCTTGGCTTTGTTCCCCAGAAAACAGTTTCACAACCGGCGCTGTGTTCGATCTGTCCGGCGGGCGGGCGACCTATTGAGCATCACCCGTCGGTTTCCCGCTGTGCCGGTGATCGACGGGCACCACCACTTCTGGGAATTGAGCCGCTTTCCATACCGCTGGTTGGCCCCGGATTCCGGCCCCGCGCGGTTCGGCGCCAAGGATGCGATCCAGAGAAACTATCTTCCACAGGACTACCTGTCAGAAATGACCGCCATCGACTTAGTGGGCAGCGTCCATGTGCAGGCCAATTCCGGTGCCGCCGATCCCGTGGATGAAACGCGATGGCTAGAGAAGCTTGCCGACCAGAGCGGCTGGCCAAGCGCCATAATTGCCGAAGTTGATCTATTGGCACCCGATGCAGCCGTGGACATCGCGCGGCACGCCATAGCCAGCGCCCGCTTGCGCGGCATTCGCACTCCGGTTGCATGGGATGAAGCCGGGCGGTGGCGCGTCGCCTCTCGTGCCAACGTGCTGGCTGATGCTGGCTTTCGCAAATCCGCACGAGAACTTGCTGCCCGCAATCTGGTGCTCGAAATGGTGGTCGTGCCCGACCAACTGCCCGAAGTCGCGGAATTAGCGCGCGCCATGCCCGCGCTTCGAATTGTCATCAACCATTTTGCGACGTTGGAGCCCGCTGTTCCGGGTAATGCAGACATTTGGTTGGAAGGCATTGCAAGCATCGCCCAAAGGCAGAATGTCTTTCTCAAGCTGTCGGGGTTGTGGACCGTCGATAAGTCATGGTCTGCCAAGGTGCTTCGTCCATACGTCATGCATGCGCTTGCGCACTTAGGCCCACAAAGGATTCTTTATGGCTCGAATCTTCCAGTGGAGGGCGTCAACTGTTCAGCGCAGCAACAGTTTCACAGTCTGGAGCAGATCCTTTCGGACGTGCCGGATGCGGCAATTCAAGCGATATTCTCTGGTACTGCGCGAAACCTGTATCGTCTCGCGTAACGGCCGCAAAACGTGACAGGGGTCAATTCGCATTCGCGTCAGCCTCGCTGACCTGGGTCATTCCGGTTTGGGCCATGGCAGAGGACAGCTCTTCGCTGAAGACCTCCCACAGTTGCCGCAAGCCTTCCTCGCGGCCCGCAGCCATGGCGAACTGCAAGGACCGCCCAAAGAACGTAAAATCTGCCCCGGCGTTCAACGCTTTCAGAACATCTTCGCCGGATCTGAGGCCGCTGTCGTAAAACAGAGGGAAATCCGGTCCTACAGACTTGCGGATTTTTGGCAGCATCAGGATAGGCGCCGGTGCGCTTTCGAGCTGGCGTGAGCCATGGCTGGAAACCTGAATGGCATCCACACCTGCCGCTTTCAACGCCACAGCGTCGTCGATGTTCAGGACACCTTTGACCACCAGCTTGCCGGGCCACATCTCGCGCAGGCGCGCCAGCGTATTCCAATCTGCCTTTGCGCGGCTTTCCGTGCGGTCGAAATCATAGCCTTCCATCTCAAAATTCGCCATTTGCGGCTTTCCCGCAACCAGTTGGGCCAGTGACCAGTAGGGATGCAGCGCAAAATCGACGAATTGGCGGGGCCCGATGGAGAATGGCATCTTGAAGCCGTGGCGCAGCTCGCGCGGGCGGCGGCCAACCTCGGGTACATCCACCGTCAGGACAAGCACGTCGTAGCCTGCGGTCCTTGCCCGTTCGACCAGCTTGAAGGTTCCTGTGCCGTCACCTGAGAAATAAAGCTGGAACCAGGCGTGTCCTTCGGCCGTCTCGATGATCTGCTCCATGGGCGTGGAGGCGACAGTGCTGACCCCATGTGGCACCCGGTACTTTGCGGCTAACCGGGCAAGCATCAGATCGGCACCGGGGGCCGACAGGTTGCACATTCCCATGGGCGCGATGCCAAATGGCCGGTCGGCGGGCGCGCCGAACAGCGTTGTTGCTAGGCTTCGGTCGCTGACGTCCTGCAGAATCCGCGGTTCCAGCGTAAGGGCGTCAAGGGCCGCGCGGTTGCGCGCAGCCCCCGTTTCATTGCCCGCCGCCCCGTCGATGTAGTCAAAGACCATCCACGGGAGGCGGCGCTTGGCAAGCCGCCGGGCATCCGCAGCGCTATGGATGTCGGCGGCTGCCATTTAGGCCTTCACGGCTTCCATAAAACGATGACGGATCACGACCGGATCAAGTGTGATAACCGGCAGCTTGATATTACCGCTGTCGCACTTGCAGACGATGATCGTCATCTCATCGCTGTCGATCGCTGCTTGCAGAACCGGACCAAGGTCCTTGTCCTGCACTTCGATCACGTTGTCGCATCCGCAGGCGCGGGCCACGTCCGTAAGGTTGGTCTTTTGGCCGGCATAGGTCGGCTGATCGCCGGTGGAGCCGTAAGAGCCGTTGTCGATGATCAACAACGTGTAGTTGCCTGTGGCGTTATTGGCGATGGTCGGCAGCGTGCCGAGGTTGGTCAGGACAGACCCGTCTCCGTCGATCGAGATCACAGGCTTATCCTGCGCCAATGCCAGACCAAAGCCGATGGAGGACGAAAGGCCCATGGTGCCAAGCATGTAAAAGTTGCGCTCATTGTCGTCGATCATGTGCAGCTCTTGGCTGGGCAGACCGATGTTGCAGACGACAAGATGCGGGTTCAGGATGGGCGCGATTTCGCGCAGAATTTCAGAACGGATCATTGGTCGCCGTAGCCTCCCCAGAAGTTGGCGTCGGTCAGGATCGCCACGGGTTTGTTGGACATGAAGGTGTATTTGAGGATGTTGTCGAACTCTTCGACGTCCTTTTGCCAATGGAAATGGTAGGTCGGGATGTTCAACTGCGCCAACAGCGCCTTGGTATGCACCGCCATCTCGACCTGGCAGGCCACGGGTTCGCGCAGCTCGCCTCGGTAAGAGATAATCATCGGCAGCGGCATCCGGTAGAACTGTGTCAGGGTGGCCAGCGTGTTGATCGTCACACCAATTGCCGTATTCTGCATGATGATCGCTGGACGCTTGCCGCCCATAAAGGCCCCGGCACAAAGCCCCATGCCTTCGTCTTCCTTGTTGGAAGGAATGTGGAAAATCTCATCGCGGTTCTCGACCTCGTCGATCACACCCGCCAGCTGTTTGCAGGGAACGGTTGTGACGAACGAGACCTCATTGGCGACAAGATCGTCTACGATCTTTTTGTCGATATTCATTTCAGTCTTTGCCTTTCGAGGGAGCGCCGGAGCGCGTGGGTTATGATTATCAGCTTCGGTAAACATGCACGGCGCAGGGCGCATGACGCACGACGCGGGCCGCGGTGGAGCCCAGCAAGTAGTCGCTAAAGCCCGGTTTGTGTGATCCCATCACAATGCAATCCACCTTATGCGCTGTGGCATAGTCGATGATGGACCGATAGGTGTGCCCGACGACCATTTCGGCTGCGACACCGTCAAGGTTAGCGGTCTTGGACGCCAGTTCCGCCTTTGCGCGGGCCATGGCCTCTTTTCGGATGTCTTCGTCTACATAGGCCTGAACCGATCCTTGCGGTGCCTCGTAGACATGCAGCGCAATGATTTCGCCAGCACCGCCTGTTAGCGCGCGCGCGATTTCGAGCGTGTTCGCGGACACACCGTGATCAAGCGCCATGGGAACAAGTATCTTCTTATACATGATCTAACTCCATCAATTGCGGGTTTTGCATCAGGCCCAAGGGTCCAGAACAATCTTTGGGGACGCGACCGCACCGGCCCGCAGATCCCTGAACGCGGCAGCACCATCCGCGAGGGGGCGATGTTCGGTCCAGTCGAGCGGGCCAAGGCGGCCGTCGAATATGGCCTGAGCCGTATCGCGGAAGTCCTGAGCTGTGTAGGTATAGGTGCCGATAAATGTAACTTCTTGTAGTGTATAGCGACGCACGTCGACGCCGCCGTCGTCTTGACCAAGACCGACATGCGCAATGACCCCACCGGGCAGCACATGTTCAGAGGCCGTTGCCCGGGTTGCGGCAAAGCCCACTGCATCAATGATCAACGGGTAGTTCTCGGCCACATTTGCAACGGTATGCTGCCCGCAGGTATCCGTCAGCATGGCCCGGCGCGCATCATTTGGCTCTGCGATGGTGATGTCTTCCACACCCATTGCAGCCAGCGCCAAAGCCGCAGCAAGGCCGATTGCGCCGCCACCCAAAACCAACGCGCGACGTTCCATTGATGGATGCAGTGCTTCAAGCGCAAGCCGAACGGTGTGCCAACTGACCGCAAGTGGTTCGGCAAGTGCCGCCTTTTCCAGCGGTACATTCTGCGGGACTTCAACCAGATTGCGGTCCGGCATCGTGATGTATTGTGCAAATGCGCCTTCGCGCGGCTGCATTGAGATGATCTGACGCGTCGGACACAGGTTTTCCCGGCCGCTCTGGCAGGCAGAGCATGTCATGCATGTTACCAGCGGGTTGACGGTGACGCGCATCCCATCACGGACGCCGCCCTGGACGTTTCCCGCAGCTTCGTGGCCAAGGATCAGGGGGGCAGGTCGGCGGTCGTCATGGCCCAGATAGGCATGCATGTCCGATCCGCAGATGCCCACAGCGGCAACCTTGATCAGGTGTTCGTCCGGCGCGGGAACTGGATCCGGTACATTGCGATACCCCAACGTTTCAACGCCGTCATAAACCAAGGCCTTCATTTGGCAGTGAACCCCCCGTCAACCATCAGCACTTGTCCCGTGACGAACGAAGAGGCGTCTGAACACAAAAACAAGACAGGTCCATCAATGTCTTCCAACCGCCCATTTCGACCCACGCAGGTCTGTGCGGCGTTGCGCGCCGCGCGGGCATCGTCTTCGAAGACGGTGGCGGTCAGTTCGGTGGGGAAGAACCCCGGTCCGATTGCATTCGCTGTAATCCCGTCTTTGGACCAGGCTTCCGCCATGGCGCGCGTCAACTGGCCGATCCCGGCTTTCGTCGCGCCATAGGCGATGCCGCCTGGAAAGGCGCGGGTCGACTGCAAGGAGGCAAAGTTCACAATCCGCCCCCAGCCCTTTTTCTTCATCGCGGGCACCATGGCCTGGCTCAGGAAAAACGGCGCAGAAAGATTGAGCGCAAGCGTCTGGTCCCAGCCTTCGGGTGTCACCTCGTCCGCGACTTCGCGGGTGTTGACACCAGCAGCATGGATCAGAATATCCGGCGCGCCAAAGGGTGCCGACACCCTGTCCACCAGTTCTGACAGCTTCGCCCGATCAGCCACATCCGCCGCAACACCCGTCGCCGAGGCGCCAATTTCTGAATTCAGACTGTCCAGCGCCTCTTGCCGGCGGGCCACACCAACGACCTTTGCCCCGGCATCAGCCAAGGCAATGGCCGCACGGCGACCCAGTCCTGAGCTTGCGCCGGTGATGCAGGCCACCTTTCCGCTCAGATCAAAAAGTGGACTTGGGTTAGCCATCTGCGGTTAGGTCGAAATTCTCACCCGGGAAGTATTTGGCCAGACGTACGTCGGCTGCGCGGGCGTGCCCTTCCATGCCTTCCAAGCGTGATATCCGCGCGGTCGCAATTGCCACATCTTTGGAGGCTTCTTTTGTGGCGCGCTGCCATGTGACAATTTTCATATACTTGTGGACCGAAAGCCCACCGGTATAGCCCGCGGCACCAGAAGTTGGCAGAACGTGGTTCGTCCCCGAGGCCTTGTCGCCATAAGACACGGTCGTTTCTTCGCCCAGGAAAAGGGAACCGTAGCAGGTCAGGTTCTCAAGCCACCAATCAAGGTCTGCTGCCATCACGGTCAGGTGCTCGGGTGCGTAGTCATCGCTGCATTTTGCCATCTCGACGCGGTCGGCGCAGACGATGACTTCGGCATAGTCGCGCCATGCTGCAAAGGCGTTGTCACGGTTCAGTTCGGGCAGATCCTCGATCAAGGCAGGCACGCGGTTCATCACATCCTCTGCCAGCGTGCGATCATCCGTGACCAACCAGACCGGGCTGTTGTAGCCGTGTTCAGCCTGGCTCACGAGATCGGTGGCAACAATGTGGGCATCCGCAGTGTTGTCCGCCAAGATGAGGCTGTCGGTCGGGCCTGCAATCATGTCGATGCCGACGCTGCCGAACAGGATGCGCTTTGCTTCGGCGACGAACTGATTGCCCGGACCCACAAGAATATTGGCCTTGGGCAATCCAAACAGACCATAAGTCATCGCGGCTACGCCCTGCACCCCGCCCATGGCGAGGATATTGTCGGCACCACAGATATGAGCGGCATAGACAATGGCCGGAGCGATGCCCACATCCGGGCGCGGTGGCGAACAGGCTGTGATGTGCTTGCAGCCAGCGACCTTGGCTGTGGTGACAGTCATAATGGCGCTGGCAATGTGGCTGTAACGCCCGCCCGGCACATAACAACCGGCTGCATTCACAGGGATCGCCTTTTGACCCGCGACATAGCCCGGCTGAATCTCCATCTCCACATCGGCAACAGTGCTTTTCTGCAATTCGGCAAATCGTTTCACGTTGTCATGGGCAAATTGGATGTCCGACTTGAGCTTTTCCGGGACCAGCGCGATGGCTGCCTCGATCTCTTCCTTGGTCAGCAACACGTTGCCGTCGTAACGATCAAACTTGGCCGCATATTCTATCGCCTTGGTGTCACCGCCTGCCTTGATATCATCAAGGATCGACACAACCGTTTCATGCACATCCGACGCACCTGAGGCCGAGGTCAGCGTCGCTTTCTTCAGGTATTCATATGCCATGTCAAAGAGGTCCTATTTGTAGATGTCTGGAAGGAGGGTCGTGGAGACGGCCGGGACATAGGCGATGAACAAGACCACAACAAACATGCATAGCACGAAAGGAACGGCGCGCGCAGCTATCTTGAGGATCGATTCACCGGTAATTCCCGACACCACAAAGAGGTTGAGCCCAAGCGGAGGCGTGATGAAGCCCACACCCAATGCCGTGATCATCATGATGCAGAATTGAATTTCATTCATGCCGATGTTTTCTGCAAGGGGCTGAAGGATCGGCGCAAGGATCACGATGTTGGGCGTCGTTTCCATGACGCAGCCCGCCGCGACCAGAATTCCGATCATGAGCAGTATCAGCACCCAAGGCTCTTCGGTAAGGCCTGTTGCGGATGTCACAAAGCCCTGAGGCACCCCCATGATGGCAAGCGCTTCGGCGAGCGGTGCTGAAAAGGCGATAATTGGCAAAATGACGCCATTCACCTTGGCGGAGCTGACCAGCATGGCCGGAAAATCAGACCATTTCAGTGTCCGCAGCAGAAAGCCCATCAAGATCGTGACAACAACAGCTGTCGCCCCGGCTTCGGTCGGGGTCAGACGGCCCGAGAAGATGCCATAGAAAATGATGCCCGGCACGATAAAGGCATACCAGCCGGACTTCAGTGACCGGCCAAGATTACCCAGCCACTCGCCAAACGTCAGATTGCCGCCGCCTTCATAGGCATAGATGCGGTTCACGATGAGGTTGGTGATCAGGATCGCGAACAGAATGCACAGGCCCGGGATCAGCGCTGCAAGGAACAATGTCGATGCGGATATGCCCAGAACAAGGCCGATGATGATGTAGGCAATTGAAGGCGGGATCAGGATGCCAGTACAGGCACCTGCCGCGACCAAGGCGCAAGCATAAGGGCGCGGGTAGCCAGCCTCGACCAGACGGGCGATAGTCATGCGACCAACTGCGGCAGCACCCGCGGCGTCCGAACCAGAGATGGCTGCGAACATGCCGCAGACCAGAACCGTCGCCGAGCCAAAACCGCCTTTGGTAAAGCAAGTCAGCGCCTCAGCGACGTCCAGAAACTTTCGACTGAGCCCGGTACGTACAAGCACGTCACCCGTCAGGATGAACAGTGGGATCGCTGTAAGTGCAAAAGCGTCGATCCCGGTGAAAAGACGCTCGCCGACCAAGGACAGGGGCAGATCCCCTGACATCAGCAGCATCAGGATGGCAGAGGAGCCGATGGCGGCCCAAACGGGCACGGCCATGGCGATAAGAGCAACGAAGATGATGACAGGCAGGTAGAAATCCCACCCCAGCTCAACCGTTTGCGCGACAGTATTCCAAAGCATTTTCCGCGCTCCTTAGTCGAACAATGTGTCGCCCTCGTAGACAGGCTTACCTGTCCGGAGGGAGGTGAAATCACGGCGCATGGATTGCAGCAGTCGCCAAATCATGAGGGCGAAGCCTGTCGGCACAGCCATCAGAAACCAGACCTTCGAAATGCGCAGACCGTCGGTCACGGAGCCAAATTTCCAGGACACATGAACAGATTCGTAAGACCAGTAGAGGGCAATCACGGCCACAAGCATCATGATCACGTCGCCAAAAATATAGAGCAGCGCTTTGGGCCGCGGCGATAGGTAGTGCATGATCACGTCGATCCGGATATGCGCCCGTTCCTTGACAGCGGCGGCGGCCCCGATCCAGGCGAGGTAGATGAACGCGTAGCGCACGATCTCTTCGCCCCAGATTGATGAGTAAGCAAAAATCTCGCGGCGCAGCACTTCGACCGCCATGGTGATGACCAACATCACGTAGAAGGTCAGAAGCAGCCAGCGTTCTGCATTTTGGTCAAGTTTGCGAAGCAAGTTCATGACGTGGCCCATTTGGTTTGCACGACAAAAGACGGCGCTTGGTTCGCGAGAGATCTTTGGTCATGTCGAAAAGGGTTGTCGGGCGCCCCCGGCAAGGGGACGCCCCAATAGGTCGCTTTAGGCGTCGTGGACGTAGTATTTGCCCTGCGTGCCTGCCGCTTCTTCCATCTGGGCAAAGGCATCCATGGAGCCTGCGAGTTCCACCTTGAACTCATCCCATTCGGAGCGCTGGTAGCCACCTGCGTCTCTCCATTCTGCCAGCTGATCTTCGCTGAGACTGTGGAATTCGACGCCGGCTTTTCTCAACTCGGCCATGGCATAGGCACGGGCCGATGGCACCTTTGCAAGGTTCTGATGTGCGGTCATTTCAGAGCCCCACATGATGCCGTCCTGAACGTCGGCTGGCATCGAGTTGAACCACTCAAGGTTACACGAGTAGACTTGGCTGTCTGGCACCGCCTGGGTGAAGGTCACGTGGCTTAGGATGTCCTTGAAGCCAAAGACAAAGAGCGCGCCAACTGACGGGTCAAGCGCATCAGCCACGCCTTGCTGAATGGCTGACGGTGTCTCGCCCCATGCAACGGGTGTCGGGTTCGCACCGACCAAACGGTAATACTGCTGCAGCATTGCTGACCCGGGAACGCGGAACTTCACGCCATCCAGATCGCCGGGTGTGATGACCGCACCGGCACCGCCTTTGCGGACTGCAACAACACGTGGATCAATGTTGATGTAGAACAGCGGCTTGAAACCGTTTTCTTCAATTTTCGGCGTAACGTTTGCGTTCCAGAAGTCAGAATTCACGAGGTTTGTGAACCGCTGATTGGATCCGCACAGGTAAGGCATGTTGATCAGGTCAACTGTGGACGCAAACGGCGCGAAGTTGGACAACGAATGCTGAGCCGCCTGAATCGTGCCACCTTGAACAGCCTGCACAAGAGCGCCACCCGCACCCAATTGACCGCCCGGCGCCAATTTGACGTAGACCTTGCCGTTGGTTGCATTCTGGATGTTCTCTTTGAGGTCCAACTGCATGATTGGATAGCTGCGAGATGCACCCAGAACATAGGCCGTGGCGATGGTCATGGTGTGCTCTGCCGCTTGCTCACGCTCGCGTTCTTCGTTGGCAGATTGCGCCGCAGCTTCGGTCGACCAGAGCGTTCCTGCAGCCCCGGCGACCAGGGCCGCTGTAAACCCAGTCGTTGACGCAATCTTCAGAAAATTCCGGCGCTCCACCGACTCGAGTTCGGTACGATCTTGCTTATCCATTTGGTTCTCCTCCCGTTGGAATCACTCGCTGTCGTTTTTTTTCCGATCAGCTTCTTTCTTCAAAATGGCGACGACAAAAAGAACCGTCGCGAAAAACAGAACCAACATCTCGCCGACATCCCCCAGAAATGCGCTGTCTGCAAAAGCGCCCAAGGCGACGTTCAAAAAGAAAATCGCGAAAACGACGAATGAACTGATAAGGAACATGCAAGCCTCCAAGCGACTGGTTCCAAGAAAGTGTAAGCGCTTACAAACGATTCGTGCAAGCCCTTACATTTTCCCTGTGCTCGAGACCGCATTTGGTTCTAAGATAAAGCTAAAGGCAACAAATGGAGAGCACCTGCTTTATGTCTCAGACCCCAGACATACCGACGCTGGATGATGTGGCGCGCTTTGCAGGTGTATCGACCGCTACGGTATCGCGGTGTCTCAATGAAAAGCAGAAGGTTTCCCAAAAGACCCTCGAACACGTGATGAAAGCCATTGATACTTTGGGATACACCCCCAATTTCAATGCAAGAGCCATGGCCGCAAAACGCACCCACACCATCGGTGCCATCATCCCCACGATGGAAAACGCGATCTTTGCCAGAGGTTTGCAGGCCTTTCAGGAAACCCTCCACGACAGCGGTTACAACCTTCTGGTGTCCAGTAGCGCCTATCGGCCGGAACTGGAGGCGGAACAGATCCGGGCCCTTGTTGCCCGCGGCGCAGATGGCCTTTTGCTGATCGGTCATGAGCGGGATCAATCCATCTATGACTACCTCGAAAGGCGTGGCATTCCAACGATGTTGGCATGGATAACAACGCCAGAGGGTGTTCACGCATCTGTCGGCTTTGACAACTGCGCAGCCATGCGAAGACTGGCCGACCATGTCCTGTCGTTGGGGCATACGAGGATCTCTGTCATTTCAGGTATCATCGAAGGCAACGACCGGGCCGAAGGCCGACTAAGGGGTATCAAGGAAAGCTTATCAGCGCATGGCTTTGACCCGGCCGTGCTGCCGATCATCGAAACAGCCTATGAAATTGAGAACGGGGCAGATGCATTTGAGGCGTTGATGCAAGCTGAAGTGAAGCCCACCGTCATCATGTGCGGCAACGATGTTCTAGCGGCAGGCGCGATCAGTAGAGCAAGACAGTTGGGTCTGCGTGTTCCCGAAGAGATTTCCATTACGGGATTTGACGACATTGAATTGGCAAGTATCCTGCACCCCCCGCTGACAACTGTCCATGTTCCGCACCGCGAGATGGGCCACATAGCGGCGCAGGAACTGATCAATATGGTCGAAAAGCAAAGTTCTGCCGTCACGCGAAAGCTGGATGTCAGGATAGAAATCCGCGGGTCTTTGACGCAGGCCTAGGACCGAGAAAGACGCACCCTAGACCGGCAGGATCGCATCAAGTCGACTGTTTCAAATTGGCGTCGAATTTCCGAGCCCAAGATTTTCGGGGCCTCATCTGACACAAGGCAAATATGGCGTCGGGCGATCGGTTTGAAGCGCGCGCGCAATCTCGGGATACTATTCCAAGATAAAGCAGGCATCTTCAAACAGGCTTACCTCCCCAAAATGCCGGGCAAGTTCAGGCCATGTTCACGGGCACAGTCTCGTGCGTCCTGATATCCGGCATCCGCATGACGCATCACACCAGTCGCGGGGTCGTTCCATAGCACGTTTGCGATGCGTCGATCCGCATCTTCAGAGCCATCACAGCAGATCACCATGCCTGAGTGTTGGGAAAACCCCATGCCAACGCCGCCGCCGTGATGCAGCGACACCCAGGTCGCGCCACCTGCGACATTCAGCATAGCGTTCAGGAGCGGCCAGTCAGACACAGCGTCCGAGCCGTCCTTCATGGCCTCTGTCTCGCGATTGGGCGAGGCAACTGAACCGGAATCCAGGTGGTCGCGGCCAATGACGACTGGCGCCGACAATTCGCCGGTTCGGACCATCTCGTTGAACGCCAGCCCCAATTTGTGTCGCAGGCCCAGCCCAACCCAACAAATCCGCGCAGGAAGACCCTGGAAAGCAATTCGTTCGCGCGCCATGTCGAGCCAGTTGTGCAGGTGCGGATCGTCGATCAGTTCTTTCACCTTGGCGTCGGTCTTATAGATGTCCTCTGGGTCGCCAGACAGGGCGCACCAACGGAACGGGCCTATGCCGCGGCAAAACAGCGGGCGGATGTAGGCAGGAACAAAGCCCGGAAATGCAAAGGCGTTCTCTAGCCCTTCTTCCTGAGCGACCTGCCGGATGTTGTTGCCGTAATCCAACGTTGGCACCCCGGCATCCCAGAAGTCCACCATCGCCGCAACTTGGGTTTTCATTGAGGCTCGCGCGGCTCTTTCCACGGCGACGGGGTCGCTGTCCTGCTTGGCGCGCCATTCAGCGACCGTCCATCCCTGCGGCAGGTACCCGTGGCTCGGATCATGAGCCGAGGTTTGGTCAGTGACGATGTCAGGCTTTACCCCGCGCTTGACCAATTCTGGGAACACGTCCGCCGCATTTCCGATCAACGCCACGGATTTTGCTTCGCCCTTTGCGGTCCAGCGATCAATCATGGCGAGCGCTTCGTCCAGGTCGTGGGTTTTCTCGTCGACGTAGCGGGTGCGCAGTCGAAAATCGGCGCGTGTCTCATCACATTCAACTGCCAGACAGCAAGCACCGGCCATTACAGCCGCAAGTGGTTGCGCACCACCCATGCCGCCAAGGCCACCAGTCAATATCCAGCGTCCCTTTAGGTTGCCATCATAGTGCTGGCGCCCCGCCTCCATGAAGGTTTCGTAGGTGCCTTGAACGATGCCCTGCGTTCCAATGTAAATCCACGACCCGGCCGTCATTTGCCCATACATCGCAAGGCCCTTTTTATCGAGCTCATTGAAGTGGTCCCAGGTCGCCCAATGCGGCACGAGATTGGAGTTCGCGATCAGAACCCGCGGTGCATCCTTGTGGGTGTTGAACACACCCACGGGTTTGCCTGACTGCACCAAAAGTGTTTGCGTCTCTTCAAGGTCTTTCAAAGCGGCCACGATTGCATCGAAGTCTTCCCATGTGCGGGCTGCGCGACCGATCCCACCATAGACCACCAGTTCATGCGGGTTCTCGGCGACGTCCGGGTGCAGATTGTTCATCAGCATCCGCATTGGGGCCTCGGTCAGCCAACTTTTCGCAGTGATCTCGGACCCGGTGGGGGGAAACACGTCTCGCGTATTGTGGCGTGCTTTGGTCATTTGGAAGCTCCAAGTGTGGGGGCCAATGCGCCCAGAGTTGCAAGGATGTTCATCAGGAAAGGGCGCAGGCGCGCGGCCTTGTCTTCGTCGTAGGTCCAAGGGGCGGCTTCATCCGTCAGATATGCAGATTGCGCGAGCTCCATCTGAATCGCATGAATGCCGGTTTGAGGCTTGCCGTAATGGCGCGTTGTCCATCCCCCCCTGAACCTGCCGTTCAGGACAGAGCTGTAGGCGCACGTGCCCTCGCAGATCGCAATGGTGGCGGCCTCGATCTTTGGCGCGCATGTCTCGCCACAGTTTGTGCCAATGTTGAAGTCCGGCAATGTCCCGTCAAAAAGATGCGGAATGACAGAGCGGATTGAATGACAGTCATACAGGATTGCGATGCCATGAATGGTACGCACACGCGCAAGCTCTGCCGCAAGTGCCGCATGATAGGGTGCGTGAAAAGCGTCGCGCCGCGCCGCGAGGTTTTCGGTTGATGGGGGCGTTTTCCAGATCGACTTGCCGTCAAAATCCGTGAGCGGAATAAGTTTCGTTGTATTTTGCCCCGGATAAAGGCTTTCGCCCGATGGATCGCGATTGGCGTCAATCACATAGCGATGAAAGTTGGCTTTGACCGTTGTGACGTCTTGCAAAAGACCGTCATAGAGGCGGTCGATATGCCAATCTGTGTCGGTCAGTCTTTCCCCATTCTCATTGAGGTTCGCGCCTATGTCATCAGGCACAAAGGTACCCGCGTGCGGCAAACCTAAAACCAGAGGGCCAGAGCCTTGAACGACAGAAACAGGCGTCAATCGCTCTCTCCTTTGACAAAACCCGGAAGATCAACCGCGGCGGTCAGCACGCCATTCGCTACGAGATCACCGGCCGCTTCGATCGAAGGGGCCAAATAGCGATCCTTGTCGATGGCAGGAACCTTGGCGCGCAAAACATCCATGGCTGCCGTTAGTGATGTGCTGGTTTTCAATGGCGCGCGGAACTCAATCCCTTGCGTGGCACACACCGCTTCGACCCCGAGGATTACGTTAAGGTTTGCGTTCATGCGCAACAATCGACGGGCCGCGTGTGCGGCCATCGACACATGGTCCTCTTGGTTTGCAGAGGTCGGCGTGCTGTCCGTCGTGCAAGGATTGGCCAGATGTTTGTTTTCGCTCATAAGCGCTGCGGTCGTCACCTCGGCGATCATCAGGCCCGAATTTAGCCCAGGGTCCGGTGTCAAAAAGGGCGGAAGATCAAAGCTGAGCGTCGGATCAACCATCAAAGCCACGCGGCGCTGCGCAATCGCGCCGATCTCAGAAACCGCGACGGCAATCTGATCCGCGGCAAAGCCGACTGGTTCAGCGTGGAAATTGCCGCCCGAGACGATCATGTCAGCGTCCACCAAAACCAGCGGATTATCCGTCACAGCGTTCGCTTCGATCTCCAGGGTGCGCGCCGCGAAGTGCAACAAATCCATCGCAGCGCCGGTGACCTGTGGCTGGCACCTGATGCAGTAGGGGTCTTGCACTCGGGTATCGCCGTCAACATGGCTTGCTCTGATCTCTGAACCGGCCATCAACGCGGATTGTGCCCGTGCAACCGCGATTTGGCCCCGGTGCCCCCGCAGGGTGTGTATAGCGTCTTGCAACGGCGCGGTTGAGCCCATGATCGCATCTGTTGACATTGCGCAGGTCACAACAGAGGTCGCCGCGTTTTGCCATGCGCCCCAAAGGCCGACCAAAGCGCAGGCGGTCGAAAACTGTGTACCATTGATCAGCGCCAAGCCCTCTTTTGGGCCCAGCACAATCGGGGTGATCTTGGCCTTTCGCATCGCATCAGCGGCGCTCATGCGCGCACCTTCGAACACGGCCTCACCTTCGCCAATCATTACGGCGGCCATGTGTGCCAACGGGGCAAGATCGCCAGATGCACCGACCGACCCTTGGCTCGGGATCACAGGCGTCACACCTTTGGCCAACATCGCTTCGATATTGGTCACTGTCGAAAGGGCGACCCCAGATGCGCCACGTCCGAGCGACAAAAGCTTCAAAACCATCATCAACCGGGTCGTGGCGATGTCCAGCGTTTCGCCCACACCACAGCAATGCGACAGGATCAGATTGCGCTGAAGGGTTGCCACATCGTCAGGCGCAATCTTGACGCTTGCCAGCTTTCCAAACCCGGTGTTGATCCCGTAGACCGCACCATCCCCAGCGGCGGCTTTCGCAACAGCATTGGCCGCAGCCGTGATCGCCGGATGCGACGAAGGGTCCAGCTTGACCGCATGTTCACCAGACCAGATATCGCGCAATTGCGCCAAGGTCGCACTGCCGGGCCGGAGTGAGATGGTCATAGCGATCCCTTAAAAAAGCGTGCGTGCAAAGGGTTGAAGCCAATACGGTAGGACAACTCTGCTGGGTGAGAGACGTCCCAGACATTCAGGTTGGCGCGATGCCCCGCAACAAGACGGCCTAGGTTTGTCTCGCCCAGTGCGCGCGCGGCATGCGCCGTTAAGCCAAGCAGTGCTTCCAGCGGGGTCATTCGAAACATCGTGCAGGCCATGTTCATTGCCAACAAAGGCGAGGTCAGAGGAGACGAGCCGGGATTGCAGTCGGTTGCCAGCGCCATCGGAACACCATGATCCCGGAAGGACTGGACGGGCGGCATTTGGGTCTCGCGGAGCGTGTAGAACGCGCCGGGCAAAACCACAGCAACGGTCCCCGCCTTGGACAATGCCATGGCGTCGGCTTCAGTCGCGTATTCCACGTGATCCGCGCTGAGCGCTCCGAATTGCGCGGCCAGTGCCGTACCCCCGATGCGGGACAATTGCTCGGCATGAAGTTTGACCGGCAAGCCCAACTCGTTTGCGACCGAAAAAACGCGCGAAATCTGTGCCGTGTCAAAAGCGATGCCCTCGCAGAAACCGTCAACCGCATCGACCAGCCCTTCGGCATGAGCGGCGCGCAGGGTCGGGATACACACCTTGTCGATATACGCATCCGGGTTTCCTGCATATTCAGGAGGGACGGCATGGGCCCCAAGGAAACTGGTGCGCACGTCAATCGGGCGCACGTTTGAAATCTCTCGTGCGACCCGCAGCATCTTCAGCTCGGTGTGCTTGTCCAATCCATAACCGGACTTCACCTCAATCAAGCACACGCCTTCGGCAATCATCGCATCAACGCGCGTCAAAGTATCTGCAAGCAAGTCGTCTTCGGATGCTGCGCGTGTTGCGGCAACGGTCGAGACGATACCACCACCTGCTGTGGCGATTTCCTCGTAGCTGGCGCCATTCAGGCGTTGTTCGAATTCCGTCGCCCGGTTGCCGCCAAAGACAACATGGGTATGGCAATCGATAAGGGCAGGGGTGACCAGTTTCCCCGCAAGATCGTGGCGTGGGTGGTTCTGGAAGTGCGTAGGAAGGTCCGAAGCAAGGCCAACCCATGCGATCCGCTCACCCTCCAGCGCGATGACGCCATCCTTAATCAGACCATAGCTGTCATCAGTTTGGAGCGTCGCAATAAGTGCATTGGTCAAAAGCATCCGCATTGCCTTGCTTGCGTTTCGGTATTTTTATGTGCATACATAATATGCTTGTCAAGTGAGAGCGTCATGAAAACTGTTTGGGCTAAAGCGGCATTGCTGCCATCCGGTTGGGCATCGGATGTCTGTGTCGAGGTTGGACGTGACGGGCGCATTGTTGGGGTGGAAACCCAAACCGCCCCAAAAGGCACCAAAACCGATCTTCTTTTGCCCGCACCCGTGAACGTGCACAGCCATGCGTTCCAACGTGCCATGGCGGGATTGACCGAACGGCGCGGTCCAGATCCAAGCGATAGCTTTTGGACTTGGCGACAGCTAATGTTCAGGTTTCTTGATAAGTTGAGCCCGGAACACGTTGAGGCGATCACTGCCTTTGTTCAGATGGAAATGCTGGAAGCAGGCTATGCCACCAACGCCGAATTTCACTATCTCCACCATCAGCACGGAGGGACGCCTTACGCCAACTTGGCTGAGATGTCTGAACGCATTGCCTCGGCAGCGGCGCAAAGCGGGATCGGGCTTTGTCTGCTGCCGGTTCTCTATCAATTCGGCGGCTGCGACGGACGTGCGCTGACTGCGGGTCAGATTAGGTTTGGAAATGATCTGGACAGGTTCGGGCGGCTGCACCAACAAGCGGTTGCCGCGCTTTCTGCGCTCCCTGATGACACAACACATGGCGTGGCCCCGCATTCCTTGCGGGCCGTTGGTGTTGATGCGCTGCGATCCTATGGAGAGCATTTCCCGACAGGTCCGCTCCATATGCATTTGGCGGAACAGATCCCTGAAGTCAGCGAGGTAAAGGCGCATTGGGGCGCAAGGCCCGTGGAATGGGCGCTGGACAACATGGGGCTGGATGCGCGCTGGTGTCTGATCCATTGCACGCAGATGACCCCTGCAGAAACCCTACGTCTTGCCCAAACCGGGGCAGTCGCTGGACTTTGCCCCATTACGGAAAGTAGCCTTGGAGACGGGATTTTTGATGCCGTCCGCTGGATGGGGGCGGGTGGTCAGGTTTCCATTGGGTCTGACAGCAACATCCGCATTTCGCTTACCGAAGAACTGCGGACGCTGGAGTATTCGCAGCGCTTGCGCGACGGGACCAGGGCTGCGCTCGCCACGGGGGAGTTTTCAACAGGTCGGCGCTTGTTCGAGGGGATGTTGACCGGCGGTGCGCAGGCAACGAGCCGTCAAACTGGTCGGCTCGAAACGGGTTATTGGGCTGATATGTTGGCTCTTGATACGGACCATCCACACCTGTGGGGCCGGGCCGGCGATACCGCTCTTGATGCTTGGATTTTCGCAGGTGATGATCGCCGCGTGCGGGATGTCTGGTCGGCGGGCCGTCACTTGGTTTCTGACGGAAGACATTTTGCGAAAGAAGAGATTACAACGGCCTATAAACGGACCATTGACGCCTTGAAGGACGCCCTATGAAAACTCAAACTTTTCGGGACTGGCGAAGCGTTCAGACAGAGGTTCGGCGTCGTATCCATGCGCGCGAATGGAAACCGGGCGACCTCATCCCCAACGAAGCCGATCTCGCGCAAGAGTTTGGCTGCGCGCGCACAACTGTCAACCGCGCCTTGCGCGCCGTGGCCGAGAGCGGGCTTTTGGATCGACGCCGCAAAGCAGGAACACGTGTTGCTGCACAGCCGGTTGCATTGGCCAAGTTGAACATTGCCGTGATCCGCAAAGAGGTCGAGGCGCGAGGCCAAAAATATGGCTACCGACGGATTTCATCTAAAGAGGCTGTGCCCCCAAAACCAATTCAGGAGACCTTCAATTCAGGCGAGGCACGTTCACTCTTGCATGTTACTGCTCTGCATCTCGCTGACGGTGCTCCTTATGCTTTCGAGGACCGCTGGATTGATCCGCAAGTTGTGCCGAACGTGTCCAACGAGAGTTTCGAGACCGTGAGCGCCAACGAATGGCTTCTGAGGAACACACCATATACGCATGGCGAAATCGTCTTTTCCGCAGCCACAGCGACCGAGGATAGCGCCGCGCTGCTTCACTGCCCAGACCAAAGCGCCCTGTTCGCGATTGAGCGTGTAACGTGGGACCGCGAAAACGCAGTAACGCATGTCCGTTTGCTTTTTGCGCCAGGATACGAAATTCGAACGGCGCTTTAGTCGATCTGTGTTGCTGCACTGAAACTTTGCCGTTTGATGTTTTGCAGAGTTAGCGCAGTTTGCGGACGCACGTAGAACCAGCGCTGCTCACCAATTGTTCCAACTTCTTGCAACTGAATGTCGGCGCGTTTTCCCATTGCTTCCGTTTCGACATTTCTGGCCTCGTTCTCTTCGAAGATCAGCAGGCTACAAATCGCTGTTTGTATCCGTGTCCAAATTTCCGAGGATAGCTTAGGCTCAGTCGCATGGCGGTCCTCGATTTGTCCGTTGTTCGAAGTGAGCTGTTTGTCGCACTATGTTGAACCGAATTCAGATATTTTTGCGATGACGACGTTTGAGGTCTTGGTGCTGAAGCGGGAAACGTGGTCCGGGCGAGATCAATGTCTGGTCAGCCAGCCCAAAGTCTTATCCGTTGGGCCATTTGGCTTATATTCCGCGCCTATCGGTTTGTCGTATCCCATTGCGCTAAGCACTTTAAATATGTGGTCGTAGTTCACCTCTCCGGTGTTTGGCGGTCCACGATCAGGCACCGATGCAAATTGGATATGCCCAATGTAGGGCATAAGATCTTCCAGCTTGTGGCAAAGATCGCCCTCCATCAGTTGCACATGATAGCAATCAAACATGAGCTTAAGGTTGGGCGCTTGCACGGCACCGATTAGATCGACGGCCTGCGTCGTCGTCGTCAGAAAATACCCCGGCGCGTCATAGCGGTTCAGTGGCTCGATCAAGATCGTGATCCCGTGCGGCGCCGCTTGGGCGCATGCGTATTTCAGGTTCTTTACAAAGGTGTCGTGGGCATTTGCTCCGCTCGCAAAGCCCGCCATAACGTGCACTGCTTTGCAGCTAATGGCGCTTGCGTAGGAAATTGCCTCATCAATTGCAGAGACCGCATCATCAACGCGATCAGGCAATGCAGAAAGACCGTTTTCACCGGCCGCCACGTCGCCCCGCACTGTGTTCAATCCCAGCATTTGCAAACCGGTTTTGTCCAAGGCGCTGCGCACCTCAGCCGCTGGCGTTGCAAAGGGCCAATGGCATTCGACCGCATCAAAACCCGCAGCTTTTGCCGCGCGTATGGCATCGAGAAGCGACAGCTCTGACCACAAAAAACCCAAGTTGGCTGAAAACTTCATATATCCCACTCCACGTCGAATGTCGTCACCAGCCGCTCCACATCAGTTTGCGACAGCCCGCGCGGTGACATGCCGCGCGTCATCATCGCCAGGCGCGCGGTGTCTTCAAGTTCTACAATCGCGTTGCAGGCGGCTTCAATGTCCTTGCCGGCGACTACAGGACCGTGATTGGCCAACATCACTGCCGAGCGTTTTCCCGCAAGACCTCGCACCGCATCCCCCATCGCCGGATCACCGGGCAGATAGAACGGGAGCAGCTTTACACGCCCCAGCTTCATGATTGCGTAGGGTGTCAGGCGCGGCAGAAAATCATCCTCATTTACATTAGGCATCATCGACAGCGCCACAGAATGACAGCTATGAAGATGCACAACAGCGCCCGCTGTGGACCTCGTGTCGTAGAATGCGGAATGCAGCGGCATTTCTTTGGTTGGTGGATCGCCGTCGATCAGCACACCTTTCACGTCAAACCGGCTGAGGCGGGAAGGATCAAGGCGCCCGAAACTTGTCCCGGTCGGTGAAGCGAGCAGTTCGCCATCGGCCGTGCGCGCTGAAATGTTGCCCGTGCTTCCCCCTGTAAGCCCGTGATCAAACATAGATTTCGCGAGCAGACCGATTTGTTCCCTGAGCTGGGCTTCGGAGGTCATGTGTCGTTCAGTTTTGTTTGGGCCAGGCCAAAGAAATCTTCCGCGCCGAAGTTGCCCGATTTGAGGGCCAAGGCGATCTGCGTGCCCTGCGAAGTGCAATAGGACCACGGAACACCGGGCGCGATTTCGGCAGCGATATCCAACTGGGAAACGTCCAGCGCTTTGGTCACAGCACCGGATGTTTCACCGCCCGCGACGATGATGCGGCGCGCACCAGCATCGCGGGACGCAACGGCACAGGCGGCCAGTGTGTTTTCGATCAAAGATCCGACCTCAGCAACACCGAGTTTGGCCTGCGCTGCTTTGACGGTTGAGGGATCAGCGGTGGCATAGATCAGTGGGGCTTCGGTCAAATCCTGCTTGGCGAGCCATTCAAGCACCGCGTGCAGGCCCGATTGCGAAAGCGTCAGCGGGTCGAGGCGATACGATGGCGCACCGGTTGCGATATACGCGGCCACTTGCGCGTTCGTCATCGCAGAGCAGCTGCCTGAAAGGACGATGGTCTTTTGATCAATGCTGTGAACTGCCTGCTTTTTCGCATCCGCAGACAATAGCCCGTCAGCCAGAAAAAGCGCGGGCAACGGCATCGCTACGGCGGAACCGCCCGTGATCAGCGGCATGTCGCGACAGGCTGCTGCGATGGTTTCAAGGTCGGCGTTGGCCACTGCGTCGACAATGACATGAGCGGTGCCCCCGGTGCGGTGTTGCGCAAGGCTGGCACGGAGCGCATCGACGCCTTGAGCGACGACCATTCGGTCGATTAGGCCGACCGGTTTGGTCACTTGCGGCTCTAGCAATCGCACCAGGCTGCTGTCGCGCATGGGGGTCAGCGGGTGGTCCTTCATCGGGCTTTCGGACAATGGCTGTTGCCCAACAAACAGATGCCCCATAAAGATCGACCTTCCGTTTTCGGGAAAGGCAGGGCAGTAAATCGTTTGGTCTGAGTCGAGGTCAGCCATCAGCGCCTCGGCCACGGGGCCAATATTGCCTTCGGCGGTGCTGTCAAAGGTCGAGCAATATTTCCAGAAGAAACGACGAGCGCCTGCAGTGCGAAGCCAGGCCATCGCGGCGCGGGTTTCGTCAATCGCCTCTTGCACCGGGGCAGTGCGGGATTTGAGTGCGATGACTTCAAATGCGCTGGTGTCCACGGGCGGTGTGCTTGGCACACCGATGCGCAATGACACCTGCACACCGGATCGTGCAAGAAGCCCTGCGATGTCGGTCGCCCCGGTGAAATCGTCCGCGATGACGCCCAAAACTGTTCCGCTCATGCGCGTGCCTTCCCAAAAGCGGTCCAAAGAGCCATGAAGCCGTCAAGGCCGTACCACTGGCCAGCAGCATTGGTCGCATTGCACGCGATCGGCGCGTCACCGTCACCTTGACGGGCAATCAAACCATTCAAATCAGACATGTTCATGCAGGGCTTTGTGCATTTCTCGCACTGCTTTTGCACAGGCGTCAGGGTCTTCAATCAGGGCGAAATGTCCCAATTTGTTCAGTTCATAAAACTGCCCATGGGGCGCGTGATCGGCCGCAGCACGGCCCTGTGCCGGTGGCGCAGTGGCATCGCACGATCCGGTCAGGCAAAGCACCGGCGCGGCGCATTTGGCCAATTGGGGTAATGCGTCGGGCCGCGTCAGCGCAAGCTGGGTCTGCGGCGCAATCAAATGGGCTGTTTGGTCGGCCATCGCCAAGACTGCCGCGCGGGCCGTATCTGGTGTAGGCCCGTGGAACTCAAGATTCCGTGTAGCGAGCGCAGCTGCCCCACCAAGTCGCTGGACATCATCGCAAAGCACATGTCGACCCGGGGCCCTCTCGGGAGGATCCGGAAAGGGGTTCAGGCCAAATAGGATCAATGAGTAGGGCATCATTTGGCCAGCTGCATGAGCCGCAACGATCGCGCCGAGCGAAAAACCACAAACAACGGTGTCTGGTGTCACACTTTCAAAGACATCGCGGAAGTCTTCCGCATTAGGGCGATCCAGCTCAATATACCGCCGGTTCGCCTTTGCGACGCCCAGAACGTCCAGAAAGGGATCAAACATCGTACCTGTGCACAACGTGCCTGGCAGCAAGATCCAAGGCTTGTCCGATAGGTCCCTAGTACCCATTTTGCGCGGCTGCTGTGACGGGAGGTTCCTCAAGCGCGATGCGCACGGCTTCCCGCATGCTGCGCGTGAGATGTGCGAAATCATTGCCGGGTGTCACTAGGCGGAACCCTTGTTCAATCCGCAGGCGGGCATCTTCGCCAGAGGCGCAAAAGATACCCACAGGTATGTTGCGTTTGATGGCCGCGTTCAGCACATGGTGTATCGCAGCCTCAGACTTGGGACGTGGATGGCCGGAGTGCCCGTCCAATTCAAACGCCAGATCGTTCGGACCGATATAGACCATATCAACGCCAACCACATCGAGGATTTCTTCAATCCGGTCCACAGCTTCTGCGGTCTCGACCATCGGGATTGCCATCACCGCCTCGTTGGCTTGCGTCACATAATCGGGCCCGCCGTATAGTAACCCGCGCGACGGACCAAAACTGCGGTTGCCAAAAGGTGGATAGCGGCACGCATCTACAAGCGTTTTGGTTTGCTCTGGTGTTGAGATCATCGGGCATATGATGCCGTAAGCGCCAGCATCCAGAAGATGCATGATCTGCGCTGGGTTCAAGTCGGGCACGCGGACCATCGGTGTTGCTGGAGTGGCAGAAATCGCCTGCATCATGGTAAGCGCATCCGAGAACCCAAGCATTCCATGTTGCAGATCGACGGTCACCGCATGCACGCCGCTGTGGCCAACACCTTCGGCCGAATAGGAGGACCCAATCGACAGCCAGCCATTTATCACAACTTCAGACGCTGCGAGGCGGGTCCTTACGGTGTTGGCGCGCATCAACCCGCCCGCCCGTAGGTTGGCAAAAGGCTGGCTTTGGCAACAAAGCCCCCTGCGTCAAGACCAAGTCCGGCATCCCGTCCGGCTTCCAGCACTTCGGTCGCAAAAACAGGGCGCTTTCGGTGATCACCACTCAGCACAACGAGCGCCTCTACGGCGGTGTCGCCTGTTGCCGTCAGGGTGCGGAACATGCCGGCTGGGACCGAATATGTGTCCCATGCGTTCAAGGTTACAGATGCGCCACCGTTGACGTAGTCCAGCCGCGCCTGACCTTCATGCATCATCAGGACCATCTTTTCGTCTAGCAGGAATGGGCCGACAGACTGGCCGGGCGCGATGCGAAGCCATTCGACGGAGAACCCGTGAGGGTTGGTGATAGGTGCTGCATGGTCGCGGTTCTGCGTCATGCCAAACCCGATGACAGGTGCGATTTGTGCGCCGCCATTCGGCGAAGCCTGATCGATGAATGCAGGCCGGAAATCGCGGGCGTCAGCGGCGACGATACGTGACATCATTTCATCGCGTGACACATTGCGCAGGGCGGCCACGTCTTCGTCGGGCATCGGTGGAATGCGCCCGCTTTCGGGCGGCACCTCATCCCCACGCGATGTATCGATCAGGCGATTTTCGGATGAAATATAAAGGCCGTAGTCGGCGGCCTCGCGGATGATCTCGGGGTGAAAAATCACGCCGCCCGTGTTGTCGCCGCCCAGGATGGTGAACAACCAGCCGTCATCAGGGCCAGCATTGGTGAAACCTCGGAAGATCCATGTCGGCACCGAGACGATATCGCCTTTGGTGCCCTTGATCTCGTTTTCTCCGTTTGAACCCCAGCGGAACGTCCATTCGCCCGCCTGCACAATGAAAACCTCGGCGGTAAAGTGGATATGTAGGTTGTTGGTGATGCCGTGGGGCATGGCCGCGGCTCCGATATTGAACCCATGAGCCTCTGGCAGGTTGATGACCTGATCATCAGATGACGTCACGCCCGGACCGATGATGGAGTAGTTTTCCTTGGTGTCTGATCCAGGCTTTTTGCAATCAATGAAGGCCACCGTACAGGACACGTAGTCCTCTCGCTTGATGTGGCGCGCATCGGCGATGTCCTGAGTGATTTCGGTCGTCATGGTCTGTCCCCTTATTATCCGAGCCGTTCGCCTGACGCGCGATCAAACAAATGAATGCGGGCGCCATCTTTGGGGGCCAATTGGCAAGGTGAATTGATGTCCGCCTCAAAATCGGCGTGTCCACGCGCGCAGACCGAAGACTGTCCGTTGCGCAAAGTGACCAGGGTCGACTCTCCGGTGAGTTCGAGCGCGTAGAGCTTACCAGTGATCGGGGCCTTTTCATCTTGCACGATGTCGAGCTCTTCCGGACGGATGCCAAGAACAACCCCGTCGCGGTCCGCAAGATCGACGGCAACTTCCACGCCGCTCGCGATGAAAACGCCGCCTTTTACGGATCCGTCGATCAGATTCATCGACGGCGAACCAATGAAGCCCGCGACAAACAGATCAGCTGGTTCGGCGTAGATCTTTTTGGGCGTATCAAGCTGTACGATCCGACCTTCGCGCATGACTGCGACACGATTGGCCAGCGTCATTGCCTCCATCTGGTCGTGTGTCACGTAGACGGTGGTCACGCCCAATTCATGGTGCAGGTGTTTAAGTTCGGCCCGCATTGTCACGCGCAGTTTGGCGTCCAGATTTGAAAGCGGCTCGTCCATCAGGAAAATGCTGGGCGTGCGCACGATTGCTCGGGCCAGGGCCACACGCTGACGCTGGCCACCCGACAACTCGGACGGGCGCCGATCCAGCAGGGCGTCGAGTTCGACTTTCTCAGCCGTTTCACGCACGCGGTCCTTACGATCAGATTTGGACATCCCGCGCAGTTTCAGCGGATATTCGATGTTCTGACGCACCGTCATGTGCGGGTAAAGACCATAGTTCTGGAACACCATCGCGATATCGCGGTCCTTGGGCGGCTTGTCGTTGATCCGCTCGCCCTTGATCATGATGTCGCCCGAGGTGATGTCCTCTAGCCCTGCAATCATGCGCATGGTTGTTGTCTTGCCGCAGCCTGACGGCCCCAGCAGAACCAGGAATTCACCATCATGAATTGTCAGGCTTTGTTTTGGGACAGCAAGAAACGCACCGTATTTCTTTTCGATATCGACAAGACGGACTTCGGCCATGATCTTGTTCCTTCTCTCTAAATTCTTATTTCACGGCGCCGGCCGTCATGCCGCGCGTAAAGTGTTTCTGGATGAACAGGGCCATCACGAAGATTGGCACTGTGATCATGACGCCTGCGGCGCTCATCAATTCCCAAAGATCGCCGCGTTCGGTGCGGAAGCTGACAAGGCCCACCGGAAGGGTTACCGCCTCACGGCGTGACAAGATCAGCGCGAACAGGAACTCGTTCCATGTCAGGATGAAACAGAATATCGAAGACGTCATGATCCCGGGCGCGGCCATGGGCAAAACGATGTCTTTGATGACCCGCAGACGCGATGCTCCATCAATCATTGCGGCCTCTTCGCTGTCGGTGGGGATCGCGTCGATGAAGCCTTTGATCATCCAGATGACGAATGGCGTGACGATCGCAAGGTTGACGATAATCAGGGCCAGACGCGTATCCAACATATCAAGTTGGCGGAACATCAAGAAGAACGGCAGAACGATGACGACGGCGGGAATGAACTGGGTGGACAGGATCAGGAAGAACAGAAACTTGCGCCCCTTCACCCGGAAGCGCGAAAAGGAATAGGCCGCCAGTGCCGCGCAGGGTACCGCAATTGCCACTGTGACTGTCGCGACGATCACTGAATTCATCACCATTGAGCCTAGGTTCCATGGTGCTGAAAACACCGTGATGAAATTCTGCAGTGTCGGCTCGAAAATCAACGACAGGGAATATGCGTCACGTGGCTGCTTGAAAGCGGTCAGGAACATCCACGCAATCGGAAACAGGACTACGATGGAAATGACAACCAGAAGGGCGCGTTCGCCCACATAGGAAAGTGTGCGTTTCATGCGGTTGCCATCTTTCTTTCGCTCAGCAGCATGCGGACATACCAGATTGAGATGAACATCATGATCGCGGTCAGGATCCACGCCAGTGCTGAGGCATAGCCCATGTCGAACCAGCGGAAGCCAACGTTGAAGATGAAATAAGCAAGGGTTTCGGTCGATGTGCCCGGGCCACCACCCGTCAGCGTGACGACCTGATCGAACATCTTAAGGGCAAAGATCGTTTTCAGAACCGCCATCACAAGGATCACACCGCGCATCTGCGGCAGGATGATGCCAAAGATGATGCGCAGGTTGGATGCACCGTCAATGCGCGCGGCTTCTTCCGTTTCTCGCGGAATGGACGCAAGGCCGCCAAGGCACATGAACGTCATGTAGGGTGTCCAGTGCCAAACGTCCGTCAGCACCAGGATGCCCATCGCCAGTTGCGGATCGGCCAGCCAGGGCACGCCCTGCAATGCCGGAAATACAGCGCCCAGACCATTGGCGATCACGCCGAATTCAGGGTTGAACATGAACCGGTAGCTGACACCGATAAGGGCCGGGCTCATCGCAAAGGGCAAGATCAGAATGATGCGCGTGAAGGTGTGCATTGGTCCCTTGCGGCGCAGCAGTAGCGCGAGCGCCATGGCCAAGATCACCGTCAGGATGACGCTGGTGATGACGAAAATGAACGTCACCCAAAGCGAATTCAGGAATTGGCTTTCACCCGTGGCGTAAATGTAATTGTCGATGCCGACAAAACCTTCGGGCCGCCGGCTTTTGGTGAGGTCCCACGCCCGAAACGAAGTGATGAAGGAATAGGCGAGTGGGTAGATCGTTGTCGCCAGCACGATGACGAAGGCCGGGATCAATAACCAATATGGAAGCAGCCGATCTTTCACGGGGCACCTCATGTCGTGTTGGGAAATGAAATGGGCCGGGCGACAGATGCCGCCCAGCCCACGGGAGGTTAGCGGATCGCCGCGATATCCTCGGCAGCAGCGTCCAAGACGGCCTGCACGTCCGTCGCTTCGCCAGAGGCGAGGCTCGAGATCGCTGTCTCAAGGATCAGCACGATACGCGGCCAGTTGTCGCCGAATTCCACACCGTCCGCCGTCGCCAGGGCGTCGGCCGCCGCTTGGTGCATACCGCCCCAGCGTTCGTTGACTTCGGCGTCGGTCAGGTTGGACATGTGAACGGCAACAACCTCGGACAGATCAGGGTCCATCAAGACGTCACGTTCAAGTGCGGGATCGGTCAGCCAACCAAGGAACTCGGTCGCCGCGTCCTTGTTGTCGGATTCAGCGGTGACGCCGAAAATCCACGTGTTGGTGAAAGTTGTGCGATCTGCACCAGCGACCGATGGCAGAGCCGTGAACCCGATTTGGTCGGCCGTAAGCGTGGACTGCTCAGGATCACTCAGCTGCGAGCGCACCCACCACCAGACAGGAAGCATCGCAGAGTTGCCCTGCTTAAAGCTGGTCACGGCGTCCTGCTCAACAAACACCGCAGAACCTGCGGGCACGATTTCTTCTTCAGTCAAATAGCTGATGTAGGTTTCAGTCGCCGCAACGCCAGCTTCGGAATTGAAGATCGCATTGCCGTCCGCATCAAACAGATCACCACCCTTGCCCCAAAGCAGGTTCATCCAAACCATCAGGTTCTGACCATTCAGCTTGCCATAAGGCAGCGCCACGCCAGCGGCGTCAGTTTTTTCCTGAATGGCTTTCGCTGCTGTAACCATTTCTTCCCAGGTTTGTGGGGGCGTTACACCGGCTTCTTCCAGAATATCCGTGCGGTAGAACATCAACTGCACGTGGCCACGTACTGGCAGGCCGATCAACTCGCCGTCCAGCATGCCATGACGCAAATGCGCGGCAGGAAAATCGCTCAGGTCGGTGCCCTGCGCTTCAATGCCCGGCCCAATCGGCTCCATGAGCATCTGAAGCGAGTGAACCCACTGATCCATGACCGAGACAACGTCATAGTCGCCACCTGCAACCATCTCGGTTGTAAGAGCCTCTTTCATGTTAGGGAACGGTACGTAGTCGTATACGACATCAATGCCCGTGGCCTCTTCGAACTCGGCAAGTCGGGCTTCATGCGCCTCGAACTGGCTGGATTTCACCGCAAGCACGTTCACGGTCTGGCCTTCATATGGTTTGCCCTCGGTTGCCTCCCAAGCGAAGGCCTGCGCGCCATAGAGTGATGCTGCGATCGCAATCGCACTGGTAAATAATTTCATGGTTTCCTCCCTAAAGTTCTTTAACCGTAGACGGGCGAACCAGATTTCGTCAATAAAATTATTGATAATCTTGAATGGACAGAATTAATCTAGCTGATAGTCTTGATTTATTGAACGAGACGGAGCGCGCGCAATGCCCGACCAACTGGTAGAAGAACTCGAAAACGACATCATCTTTGGGGTCTTCCCTCCGGGCGCCCGAATCATCGAAGACCGCGTCATGGAGGATCATGGGGCGAAACGGCACGCCGTCCGAAACGCATTCACTGAGCTTGAATCCCGCGGTCTTATCGTGCGGCGACCTAACCGGGGTGTCGAAGTGGTGGACTTCACGCCAGATGAAGTCGACGCCCTATATGACGTGCGCGTCATACTCGAAACGGCTGCGGCGGAACGGACCAAGCTTCCCTGTGACCCGGAGATTTCGGCAAGGTTGGAAGACATTGCACGTCGCCATGAAAAAGCGGTCAAAGAGCACGACTTTCGGGCGGTTTTCTGGCTCAATCAAGAGTTCCACGAAGTGCAGTATTCCTGTTGCGGAAATCCACGGCTGGCCGAATTGATTAGCAATCATGCCCGGGCGGCGCAGCCTATTCGTGTGGTCAAATACGAAGATGAGACCCATATGAATCGAATCGTCAGCCAGCATTTTGACATCATCGCGGCGTTGCGCGGCACGTCACAAGACGCACTTGTCGCAGCGGTTCGCGCGCATTTGCCTGCGTCCGCAGAAGCCTACCGCAACCTTTACAACCGCCGTTTCGGAACACGAGCCCGAACAGCCTAACACCGCCAGCGCGACCTTCCCGAAACAGTCGCAAGACATCCGATTGAGGGCAGTCAAGAATTGCCTTCGTGTCGCAACACGGAAGACCTCCGACTGGTCCTGATCGACGAGCCGACGAAAGTGCTTGGTTCTGCTTTGGAATTTCAGGAGGTTGCACAGTCCAAGCCGCGAAAACGCCGCCAACGCTTCTGGCTTTTACCGGTTTCGCATTGGATCGGCGATTTTCCAGGCTTCCTTTTGCAATGCAACCTACGCCTTTGGCGCGCCAATGGTTCGAACTTGTTGTCATCGAAGGTGCAGGTCCTGCGGACGGAGAACTATTCGAGTGGCCCGTATTGCTGAGATTGTGCGCCACAGTGGCTTTGAGTTGTTCAGCCAGACATGCTGGCAGTAGAGCTCTTGGCCTGATGCGCGGCACACAAAAAACTGAGCATTTTTTGCATGCGTGCGGTCACAATTTGCAATGTCTTACTGCGTAGCATCATGCATGAACGGATCATGCAGGACCGGATTGGGTTGCAAGAGAGGCAACTGATCCATCTGTTGCGGAGGAATATGAAATGGTCAAAATCGCGGCGAGCAAATTAAAAGTCGGTCTATTTGGCATTGGGTTAGAAGCATATTGGTCGCAATTCGATGGGCTTGAGGATCGACTGAAATCCTACGTTGAGGTCGTTGAGCGAAAGCTGGAACGGGACGATGTCGAAGTCGTCAACTTGGGGCTGATCGATACACCGGAAAAAGCGCTGCAGTCAGGGCATGACTTCAGATCGGCCGATGTTGATGTCATATTTTTGTATGTGACGACCTATGCGGTGTCGTCGACGGTCTTGCCTGTTGTGCGCCGCGCCGGTGTTCCAGTGATCATTCTAAACCTGCAGCCTGTCGCATCGATCGATTTGGCCAGCTTTAACGCACTGGGAAGCCGTTCCAAAATGACCGGTGAATGGCTGGCCCATTGTGCCGCTTGTCCTGTGCCTGAAATCGCAAATGTCTTCACGCGCGCTGGCATTGATTTCCATCAAATCACGGGCGTTCTGGAGGGTGATGATCACGTCGATTCCGAAATAGAAGACTGGATCGAAGCCGCGCGTGTTGGTCATGTGATGGCCCATACGAAATTGGGCGTCATGGGCCGATACTACAATGGCATGCTGGATATCTATTCCGACATGGCGCTGCAGTCAGCGGCATTTGGAACAATCATCGAGATCGTCGAGATTGATGAACTCGCGTCTATTCGCGCAGGGTTGACCGACATTGAAATCGACACTGCGCTTGCGCGTATCCATGACGACTTTGATATCCAATCGGACTGTTCAGAGTTCGAGCTCAGGCGCGCAGCATCGACCGCAGCAGCCCTGTTCAAAATGGTCGAGCAGCATGGCTTGGGGGCGATGGCATACTATTACGAATCCACTCCCGGCACCGTACATGAAGATATTATCACATCCGTTATCCTTGGATGTTCAATGTTGACGGCGTCAGGTGTGCCGATCGCGGGCGAATACGAAGTCAAGAACGCCCAGGCCATGAAGATCATGGATTCTTTCGGGGCAGGGGGGTCGTTCACCGAATATTACGCGATTGATTACGCCGAAGATGTTGTCCTGATGGGCCATGACGGGCCAGGACACACGCAGATTGCCGAAGGCAAGACCAAGGTACGGCCACTCGAGGTGTTCCACGGAAAAGTGGGCGCGGGACTGAGTGTCGAGATGAGCGTGAAGCACGGGCCGGTGACATGCCTTTCCGTTCTCGAGCACGACGGTCGGGTGTCGCTTTTGGTTGCCGAAGGGGAATCTGTTCCGGGCCCAATTCTTGAAATCGGCAACACCAACAGTCGATACCATTTCGACATTGGAGCGCGTCAGTTTGTCGAAGCATGGAATGCGGCGGCCCCTGCGCATCATTGCGCCGTCGGGGTTGGTCATGTTGCAAGCCGGATCGAGAAACTTGGCGCTTTGTCGGGGCTTGACGTTATTCGGGTTTGCTAGGGCCGTCCTCCCGTCCTTGGCCAAGGCGTGCCCGCCAATCTGACGGCGGGCACGCGACAGATTTCCTGAACTGGTTGGAAAAATGGAATGCCGAGCTAAAACCGAGGTGTGCCGCAACACCTTTTATGGACAGCTCTGTATTATCAAGCAGATCCTTGGCTTTTTGAATCCGCATTGCCATTTGGTAGTCCTTCATGGACATGCCGGTTTGTGCGCGAAAAGTACGCCGCAGGGTCGAATAACTGACGTTTAGCTCATCGGCGATATCTTCCATGGGATGCTGCGCCGCGCACCTTTCCAGCAACAGCATACGCGCGCTGTTGACCAACTGGTTGGTGCTGTCCTCATTGGCATTGCGAGGGCCAGCAAGAATGGCAAGAAGCTTTAGACCAAGCATGGACAGGACGGGTTGGTTGCCGACGGCGTCCTGTCTTGAAAGCATGTGGATTTCTGAAAAGGACGTTTCAATTGCTGCAATGCTTGGATTGCGGATAATGGGCCTGCTCTTGTTAAGAAGGCCAGCATTGGTACACATGTCAAACACTGTGCCTTCGCACTCGACCCAGTGTTCGGTCCAGCCCACGCTGGGTTCGGGCGCGTAGCGATGCCAGACATTTGGAAACAGCACAAAGACCTGTCCTGCGCGGATGTCTTGGGGCTTGCTGCCGCGTCCAAGTTCAATGCGCCCACGGCCCTCTGAAATATAGACGAGTTGATAGGCTTGCAGAACGCGCCCTCGGGTACGGCTAAAAAGGTGTCCCTGCGGATGGGTCTGAGCGGGATACTGAGCGTGTGGCAAGACCCGGGTAAACCCCGAAGAACGCAGCGTGCACCCAAGTGTCCGGCAAAGACGACTTTCAGGGATGTAGCTGAAATAGTTTTCGCTTTGATCGGTCATGACAGCAGCATGACCATGGATGTCCACAAATCAACTAAGATATGTACATTGCGACTTCTGATGGGGCGGGTTGATCAGTAAGTCCATGAAATACTGAAAAAGAATCGAAAATTGCCGATCAATCAAGGAAGAATACTGCACCACATATTTGAGCAATAAGTGTATTTCTTTTGCCAGATTTTTGCAATCGACCTCGTCTAGTCTTTTTGAAGGGAGGATGCCGGACCCCCGCGGGTCACGGCGCCACGTTAATAGGGAGGAGACCCATCAATGAGACATTTCATTCTGTCCACGGCGGCCGCGCTCGCACTATCGGTCGCTGCGGCACCTGCATACGCTGATTTCCAAGGCTTTGATCCTGCGACACACGATGGATCGATGTTCCCGGCTGAGAGCCTGATGGCAATGGTAAAAGCCGCGATGGAAGTAACACCCCCCAAGAACGGTGAAAACTACGTGATCGGGTTTGCCAACTTGCAACGCGACATCCCGTTCTGCGCGCTGGTTGAACAGGGTATCCTTGAGAACGCAGAAGCGGCCGGAATTGAAGTTGTTGTAGCCGACAACCGCTTGGACGGTGCAACGGCACTTGCGAACGCCGAGAGCTTCATTATCCGGGATGTCGACTTCGTGATTGAATTCCAGACAGACGCCGAATTTGGGGCAGTCATCATGGACAAATTGAACACGGCCAACATTCCCGTGGTTGCAATCGACATTCCGATGCCGGGCGCCGGATTTTTCGGTGTGAACAACCCGCGTGCCGGATTCATGGGCGGGTCGTATCTCGCGCAGGCCGCTGTTGCACGTCATGGCATGGATGCCGTGATGAACGGCTTTTTCATCGAAGGTGAGTTGCCACAATCCGGCCCCATCCCAGCGATGCGAACGGGCGGACAAATCGCAGGGTTTCGTGCCGCATTGCCGGATTTTCCCGAAGACCAGATCCTGACGTTTGACAGCAAAAACACGCTTGAAGAGAGCTTTACCCAGACCAATAACTTGCTCAGCCGTGTGCCTGAAGGTGTGCCGATCATGGGCACCGCGATCAACGACCAGGCGGCAACCGGCATCTTGCGCGCAGCCCAGCAGGACGGGCGCGACATGATCACAGTCGTCGGGCTTGGCGCCGATGAAGGCGAAACACTTGCAAACGAAAAGGATTTTGTTGCGGCAGTCGGGTCATTTCCGGAACGCTACGGCAATTCACTGATCCCGATCGCGCTTGCAACTTTGGCCGGTGAAGAGCTTCCTGATGCGGTGTTGATCAACCACCAAATGGTGACGCCGGCCAATATCTGTGAATTCAACGCCAACATCGCCTGCCAAGAGGTCGACGTCGTTGACTATTCGTTCCCCGAAGAGGGCTTTCTAGCCCACCTCGAAGCGCTGCGTGATGACCCGTCGTTGGCGGATGTGCAAAACTTGATCCCGACGCAATAAGACGTTGAAAATGCTAGGCCACGTGGCTGAATGGCCGCGTGGCACTGTTATCTCGAAGACCTCATTCCATTCTTAACCTACCAAGGCATGTTCCGATGAACGCCCCGCTTCCCCGCATCCAGATGCGCGACATCTACAAGAGCTTTGGTCCTGTGCAGGTTCTGGAAGGGGTGTCACTTGATGTGAAAGCCGGAGAAATCGTTGCGTTACTGGGGTCCAACGGTGCTGGCAAATCGACGTTGATGAAAATTCTCACTGCGAATTATACAAAAAATTCTGGCGAAATTCGGGTCAACGATGCGGTGGTTCAATTCAATTCTCCGCGCGACGCCGCGCGTGTTGGGATCACGTTTTTGCCGCAGGAAATTTCTGTCTTTCCAGAGCTCAGCATCGCGGAAAACATCTGCATGAATGCTGATGGCAAGGGGGCGGTTGACTGGTCAGACATGGCACGTCGCGCGCAAGCGGTGCTTGAAGACCTAGGATTTGGACACCTTGGCGCGGATACCTTGGTAGCGGATCTACCTGTCGCCGAGCGGCGCATTATCGAAATTGCCCGGGCCCTTGAATCGCAGGCTGAAATTCTGGTGATGGACGAGCCGACAGCGTCGTTGTCTGAACAGGAAAGCGAACAGATTTTCACCATTCTGCGCCGCCTTAAAGAGCGCGGCACAAGCATTGTCTACATCTCGCACTTCCTAAAGGAGGTGTTCGAGATTTCAGACCGGATCGTTGTGCTGCGAGATGGTTTGAATGCAGGCGAATTTGATCCGCATACCTCGCAAGTGGGGGAAGTGGTCAATGCGATGCTGGGCAAAGTGGCCGGGTCCATGTTTGAGGATCGTGATCCTTTGCCGGCCAATGCGCCTGTCGTGTTCACTTGCAAAGGTTTGACGCAGCCCGGCAAGATCGAAGACGTTTCCTTTGATCTGCACGCGGGCGAGATTTTGGGCGTATTCGGTTTGATTGGCTCTGGTGTTGAGGTTCTGGGGCGTCTGGTGTTCGGGGCAGAGGGCCGCCCGTCTGCCGGCGAAATGATGTTATCTGGCAATCCGTATCAGCCCGTATCTCCCTTGAAAGGGAAAGACGCTGGTATAGGGTTTGTCACGGCTGAGCGTAAAACCGATGGCATCATGGCAGATATGAGCGTGCGCGAGAACCTTGTCGCCGCGTTCCAACAGGATTTCGGAAATACCGTCTTCACGTCCCCGGCCCGCGAAACTGCTCATACGAATGATTGGATCGGTAAGCTGGGGATCAAAACCTCCGGGCCGGAACAACCGATCAGACTACTGTCTGGCGGCAATCAGCAAAAGGTTTGCGTCGCCCGTTGGCTGAACCCCAAGGTTAAGATGCTGATCCTCGAAGAACCGACACGCGGGGTTGATGTCGGCGCGCGACGCGAGATTTATAGTCATCTGGTCGACTTTGCCCGAAGCGGTCTTGCCGTGCTGGTCTTATCGTCAGATGTGGAAGAAATCGCAGGCCTGTCGGATCGGTCCCTTGTGATTGATCGGGGGCGCATCTTGGCGGAATTCGGAAGCAGAGCTACTGCAAACGATTTGATGTCGGCCACCGCAATGACCGCAAACCATCCTTAAGAGGCGCTTGAGATGTCTAACACAACGTTGTCCCAAGGTGTGTTGAAACGCCTCTTCGGTGGATCAGGAGTCGGAACGACCGTTCTGATCTTGCTCGTCTTTTATGTTCTGTTGCTCGTCGTATTTTCGTTCCTGTCACCCTTCTTCATGACCATGCGCAACATGACCTCTATCAGTTCCAATATTGCACTGATTGGGCTTATGGCCGCTGCGGGGACCCCCCTTATCATCGCGGGGGGGTTGGATTTGTCTGTCGCAGCCATTGCGGGTCTGACAGGGGTCATCATTGCTTTGCTACACGCTGCGGGTATTCCTATATGGTTTGCCGTCCTATGCGCGGTTGGGATCGCTGTTGTCGTCGGCTTGGTGAATGGGATTTTGGCGACCTATCTGCGGTTGAACCCTTTGATTGTGACGCTTGCGACGATGTCCATTGTTTCTGGGGTGTCGTTGATCCTGACGGGGGGACTGACCAAACCGTTGTCGGTGGACGGTTTCAACTGGATCGGGCAAGGCCGTCTTTTGGGTATCCCTGTACCTGCGTTGTTGATGTTGGCCGTGTACATCGGTTTGTGGCTGGTCATGCAAAAGACGCATTTCGGGCGTCATGCGTTTGCCGTGGGTGGAAACCCTGACGCCAGTCGCCTGATCGGTCTGCCCGTGGATCGCACGCAAATCTCGCTCTATGTTTTGTCAGCCGTATCGGGTGCAATTGCTGGCACCGTGCTGGCGGCCATGCTGGGGGCTGCCGCTCCGAATGCCGCAGGCCCGCACCTGTTAACCGTCATTGCTGCGATCATTCTAGGGGGGACATCCCTGCAAGGCGGACGTGGTTCTGTGTGGGGTACGCTGGTGGCTGTGCTTATTCTTGGAACGCTGAACAATGGGCTGACATTGATGAACGTCACCAGCTTTTGGCAGGACGTCACACGCGGAGTCGTCTTGATCCTTGCGGTCGGATTCGATGGTTTGCGGCAACGGATGGGTTAGTGCAATGGCACCAATCGAATGCCCGTACCTCAACGAGAGCCCAAACTTAGAAGCGTGTCAGCTGGCGCTGGGAAACGGTTGCGGCCACCGCGGCTGCCTTTGTGATCGGGTGAATTGTTGCCTCTAGTGTACCCGCGCCTCTTAACCTCTTATTTCTAGAAAACTCCTAACGTGATTGCTCCAACAACAAAGGAGAATCACGTGCAACGATTTGTATCAGTCATAGTTGCGTCTTGGATATTGTCTTCAAGTGTCGCAATCGCTGGTCCTTCTGTGCAAGTTTCACTTGAGCCAATTGCACATGACCAGGCCACATTGGTCATCGTCGGGCAAGACAGCACCGAGATGAGTTATAGCCCCGCAGAGCTCGAAACTCTTCCAACCTACAGAGTGACCACAACGACCCCTTGGCGCGAACAACCCGCAGACTTTGATGGTGTCTTGCTTTCCGACTTGCTCGACGCGAACGGACTTGGCGGTGCGGACGCGATTTTGGTCACTGCTGAAAACGACTACACCACCACTCTGACCCGAGAGTTGATCGATAGTGTTGAAATCCTGGTCGCGACGCGCGTCAATGGTGAGCCTCATAGCCGCAGAGAACGCGGACCAATCCAATTCGTAATCGAAAAGTCCCAGTTCGAAGGTTCGCCTTTGACGTCGGAGTCGAATTTTGTCTGGATGGCCGCTCGTATCGAGGCTGCAGACTGAAATGTACCCTCGGCCTGCTCGCGACAATGCCAACCAAGTCGATGGCTTTCTCGATGTATTGGCTGCACGGGTCGGAATTTCAACTGCGTTAGCAGTTCTTGTTTCGATCTGTGTTGGTGCAGGTTTTTACATTCAGACGGTCGTCACGCAGCTTGAAGAGAACCACTCTGTCTTTCGGGATACTCAAGTTCGGAATGGATACGTAGGGATGAGCGACGTTCAAAGGCTCATTCTCATTGTCCAGTCCGCAGTCGTAATCGGTGAAATGACCGAAGCGCTAAAGGATGACTTCAAGAATGCCACCGACATTCTCTATGTTCGCGCAGACAACTTCGAACGGCAAATGGCCAAAAGCGATGGTTTGCAAACAGGTGTCAGATCAGTCGCCGCACTTCGTGACATTGTGGATATCGCTGACGCCGCGATCAAAGATGATTTTTCAAATGTTCAGGGGCTGGCCACTGAACTGGTGCAAGCCGGCTCTGAGGCGCGTAGTCATATGGTGCAATTCCTGGATGAAACACGCCGGAAGGCTGACACTGTCCTCGAAGCGCAGTCCGTGGCCGTCCGTGAACAACAGCTATTTTTGCTCGCCAGCCTCGGCGGCCTGAGTATCTTTGGAAGTGTTGCCATTCTGCTATTGCGTCGCGAAGTGCTGGGTCGCAGAGCCCGCGAAGTTGCCGAAAGACGGGTCGAATTCCTTGCTTACTTTGACCCATTGACCAACTTGCCGAACAGGGTTCAGTTTCAGGAACGACTGCAAAAGAAGTTGGATGAAGGTCAACCATTGGCACTGCTTTTAGTTGACCTTGATGACTTCAAAATCGTTAACGACACCTACGGTCATGCCGCCGGAGATGCGGTTCTGAAGCACATTGCAACCAAACTTGGGCATTTGGCCGCCGCGAATCTCGGATTTGCGGCGCGACTTGGTGGCGATGAATTTGCAATTGTACTTCCAGGCGACGATACCGACATGGTCATAGAAGCCTGTGAAGAAGCGATTGTCCAAACACGGTCCGCCATCACCTTTGAAGGCGAGACGCTATCGACGACCGTCAGTGTCGGCGCCTGTTCAACGAAGCAAATTGGCTACCAAAAGCATCCATCGGTCGATCACCTGTCCAGAGTGACCGACTTTGCGCTTTATGCTTCGAAATCGGAAGGTCGCAATCAATTCACAATCTACGACCAGCCGCTTGAACAGCGGTTCCTTGAACGTCGCGCAATGCTCGAAGAATTGCCTCAGGCAATCAATGCCGGTGACCTTGAGGTGCATTTCCAGCCCAAGGTGATGCTTCCCGAAGGCGAAGTGTTTGGGTTCGAGGCCTTAGTCCGTTGGAGACGAGGTGATAGAATTGTACCGCCCATTGAATTTATCGCCTTGGCTGAAGAGAGTGGCCTCGTCCTCGAAATTGACCGATATGTCCTCGAACGGTCGACGGAGTACGTCGCAGAATGGAATGAAAGAAACAAAACCCACTTTACGGTCAGCGTTAACCTTTCGGCTCTCCATTTCAATACCGATAGGATTGTTGCGCTCGTCCAAGGCGTTCTCAATTGCTCCAATCTTCCAGCGGAATTCCTAACCCTCGAAATTACGGAAACAATGGAGGTGCGGGATTGGCAGCAGGCGCAAAAAATCATTGCGGCGCTCCACCACTTGGGCTGCAAAATTGCGATTGATGACTTCGGCACCGGGTACTCCTCGCTCGCTTATCTTCGCACGACTAAGGCAAACGAGCTGAAAATTGATAGGTCACTTGTGCTTGAAATCGAGACGTCCAAGAAGGCACGAATGCTGCTTTCGTCGGTCCTGAATATTGCGCGAGATCTTGAGATGGACGTCACGGTTGAAGGTATCGAGACCGTCGAGGTTGCACAGGTTGTTCAAGAGATGGGTGCACGGCAGGCGCAGGGTTTTTTGTACGGCAGACCTGAACTTCCGCATGTGGCGATGGAGCGGACACGTTCCCATTCTGATGCCTCAAAGCATTTCGATGAATGTAGTGGAGCGGCCTAGAGCATGTGTGACATTCCCATTCGCCTGATCGTATCCATTTCCATTCACAGCGGCACTTTCGCAGCTTAGACTGTGTTCCAAGCCGCGGTTGGTTACCTTTGACCCTCGCTGGATAACATCCCTGCCGATGGCTCAAAGGTCCCAATGCGGTGATAAACAATCCGGCCCACAGGGAATGTGCGCGCCATGTCAATCAAAATTGGTGAATAATAGTTCGCCGTGCCGCCAGATCAGCTCAATTTGTGACAAAGCCGCGCAAGCCGATCCAACTCGGTCAGGTCGATCAGTCTTTGAGTGGTGCCAAATCCTAGCTTCGCGTAATGCGGTTTCGCGGCTTCAACGCGCGTGCAGGACGTATGGAAAGCGGTCAACCTTGTCTTTGCCATGATCAACGGAAGGTTGGAGCTGTTGATACCAGCACCAGCCATAATTTCGATCCGACCCGCTGCCGCCGCATGTAGCCTGTCGAGGCCAGCAATCCCTTCGATCGCTGATGGGGCCGCGCCGGATGACAGAACGCGCCCGATGCCAAGATCGATGGCGACCTCCAACGCGGCAAAAGGATCGTCGACCACGTCGATGACCCGGTGCAATGTGATGTCCAGGCCGTCCGCAGCGGCGACCAGAGTTTTAAGTGAGCAACGGTCCAAGGCGCCATTGCTTTCTGCGCCGATAACAACACCTTTTAACCCTATCGCGCGTGCGGCACGAATACTTGTGACGGCGGTCGCCTGATCGCTTGCTGTCATCGCAAAGTCGCCGCTGCGCGACCTGATCAGGACATGTGTTTCGATCCCCAACGATGCCGCTAGCTCCATCATGCCTATGTCCGGGGTCAGCCCGCCAAGATCCAGCGCGCTGCACAGCTCTATCCGGTCTGCGATTCCGGCACAGGCCGCGACGGCATCGGGCGAACTGGCGCAGATTTCAAGCGTGTAGGGGTTATTCCGCGGCATCATATGCCAAAGTTGCGCCAAGCATCGTATTAAGCGCATCGGCCTGCGCAAGGTTGTTGGACAGCACCACAAGATCGCGAGTCTTGCGGCCAACCAAACTCGCCAAATCATCACGCCCGATCACCTGGGCCGGGATCGTCACCGCCATGCGTAGCGCGTGGTCAAGTGGAATGCCAACATGGTGTACCAGACGCGCGACGCCTTCGGCTTGCGTAATGTGCGCCCCGGCAAGACCACCCTCAGCATTGATCAAGCGACCCTCTTTGAGGTGAACGCCCTGACCGTAAAGGTCGAAGTGATCCGGTCCACCGACAGTGGCCATTGCGTCTGATACAAGGAACATCAGATCGTCTTTCGGACGCGCCCGGATCGCCAACCGGATCATGCGATCATCGACGTGGTGGCCGTCACAAATAATACCGGACCGCATATCTGAATTGATAATTGCGCCAACCGCGCCCGGCCCGCGCCCGGTCATCGGGGACATTGCGTTGAACAGATGTGTCGCGCAGGACGCGCCGGCCGCGATTGCCGCTTCAACCGCGTCGGCCGTTGCGTCCGTGTGACCAATTGAAACGACAGCGCCCAAGGCGGCAAGTGCGGCGATCTGGGTGTTTGTCGCGGCTTCCGGTGCAACGGTGATCATCACTGCAACCCCATGTTGACGCAGCATTTTCACTACGTTCATGGTGCGATCATCCAGATTGCGGATGCTGGCCCCGTTGTGGGTGCCGCGCCGGGCTACCGAAATGTGCGGCCCCTCAATATGCAACCCAACGATCCCAACGTCTTGCCGGGCGGCAATGGCTGCATCTGCGGCACGGTCCAGCACGTCCGCCGCATCCGTGATCACCGTGGGCATTATCGCGACCGTCCCGAATGTCCGATGAGCCGCCGCGATTGTCACCATGCTGTCGCGTGCCGGGGCAGAGTTTAGCATCACACCGCCACCGCCGTTCACCTGCAAATCGACAAACCCGGGTGTCAGGCACCCTTTGATCGGAACGGCTGCATGCGGGGCAGGGGCGAGGTCTGCCACTTTACCATCCAAGATGCGCAGGGCATGGCCAGACACAACGGATTTGCCGTTAAACACCTGGTCCGGGGCGATCCAAATCTCACTCATGATGCTTCCTCAAAAAAGTAAGGGGCCAGCGCGTGGGATATTTGCGCATCAATAAGCCGTTGGACTTGTGGACCGTGTAGCCCGTCTGCGCGATCCAGAACAAGCGGATCGAATGCAGCGCGCAATTTGGCGTCAGGTATCGGTTGCTCAAATTGCGCCTTTAGGACCTGCACCGCCTTTTGCGCGCTGGGGGTTTGCCAGTAATAGCGGATCCGGTCGGCAAGCCCATAATGGCGCTGCGCGAATTGCGCGGCTGCGTCACCCGCACAATGCGCTTGCCAATGGGATGGATCGGCCAGCATCTCTGCTTCCATCGTGGCTTGCAGTTCACCACTGGGTGAACGCAATTGGTCAAGCGCATAAAGAGCTGCGCGGTACGCAAACGTCAGTGCCGGTCCGACCTTTTGGAACGCAAAGCCGAGTTCGGCCAGTCGTGGATAGACGCCCGGGTCCTGGTAGTCGGTCGAATGCGCTTCGAGACAAACATGCGGATGGTCGTCCAAAGCACCCAATAGGTTCGGATCACGATCCATCGGTAGGGCATGGACGGATTTAGGGCCGAACTCCACGCCCGGCTGCACCACAAGGCCGCCGATCTGCCCTGCAAGATCGCCAAATGCTGCATCATGGGCCACAAGGGTGCGACGCGCGTCTGATGGCTTTGTGGGGCTGATGTCGCCGTGTTCGTCGACACGCGCGCCGCCCGGCGGCGGCACCTCTGTTCCGACCACAAACAGGACATCATCCCGCACCTTGCTGCAGATTCTCGCCAATCGGGCCGAACGCGCGGCGGTCACCTCATCGTCATGTTGTGCGGGCTCACCAAAACAGCCTTCAGAACAATCCAGGTGAATTTTGCCGAAACCAGCCGCCACGTAGTCGCCGACCAAAACGTCGGCTTTTGCCATCGCGGCATCGGGGTCCAGATTGCGCCACGCCTGCGGGCCAAGGTGATCACCGCCAAAGATGATCCGTTCGCGATCCGTCCCGATTTCATCCGCCAAGCGACTGACAAAGCGCATGAAATCGCTTGGTGTCATTCCGGTATAACCGCCGTCTTGGTTGACCTGGTTCGAGGTCGCCTCGATCACCACATGCCGGTCAAGGCGCTGGGCAAGCGCCAGGGTCGCCCGCAAAACATCAGGCTGGGCAGAACAAACTGATGGAATAGCCACCCGCTGCCCTGCGCGGTTGCGCCGAATGATATCGCGCAGCACGTCAGTCATTCTGATCTGCCTGCCAAGCCGCAAACGCAGCCCCGCGTGCGCCACTGGTATCGCCGCCTTCGGCCAGTACCAGCGGTGGGGTGCCAAAACCGGGCAATTGCGTGGCTTGGGCTGCGCTTTTCAGATCGTCCACGATGCCATCAATGCGGCTTAGCCCGCCGCCAAGGACGATCAGGTCCGGGTCAGCCGTCAGGGTCAGCGTGTGGATCAACTCTGCTGTCAGCGCGCACCATATCTGCCAAACGTTCTTCATCGGGCCGCTCTTTGATGCCGCGATCTGGGGCGGTGTCGTGTCTTGGCCTGTCAGGTGTTTGGCAAGAGCAGATAGGCCGGGCCCCGCGATATAGGTCTCGATACAGCCCTTGCGCCCGCAGCCGCATGTCAGGATCGGAAGATCATGTTGTGCGACAAGATGCGCCGGGGCGGCGGTATGCCCAAATTCTCCACCTGTGTGGGTTGGACCCTGCAAGATCCGTTGGTCTACGCACAATCCGCCACCCACACCGGTTCCCAGGATCAGTGCCATGACGGTGCGATGCCCGCGTCCCTGACCAAAGACCGCCTCTGAAAGCGCCAGCGCCCGACAGTCGTTGATGTATGTCACAGCGCGCCCAGCAGCACCTGCAATGTCCGCTGGAAAGGGCTGGCCGGTCGCGACGAGATTTGCCGTCAATGCTTTGCCGTTTCTGGGGTTCACAAGGCCAGCTGCCCCAATCCCAACGGGCGCGCTTGCGCCCAGTTGCGCCTCTGCCCATCGGATTTGGTCGGCGACCACATGCACGAGATCATCATAAACACGCGGCGTGTCATGCCGTTGGCGGGCGACGACGGCCCAGTCATCATCGAAGAGCTGGGTTTCAATCTTTGTGCCGCCCAGATCGATGCCGATGGCGGTCATGACGCCACCTGATAAAGCTTCACACCAGACACCACCCGGCTCAGGGTGGACTGACCGGCAAACGGATCATCGACATTCAAGCCAAGCGCGTCGGACCACATCACCCCTCGGATCTGGGCCGCTGCAACACATAGTGGGGCGGCCCAAGCGGGTCCAAATGGCATTGCAATGTCGATGTCTCCTCCAGCTCCAATTGTTTCCACGCTTGCCGCAGGAAATTGCATCCGCAGTTCTGCCGCCAGATCACTGTCATAGTTCCGGGTTGGTGCATGGGGGCTTTGGAAAATGGTGATGTCTGTAGCGTCCGTGACAAATGCCTTTGGTCCGTGCCTAAATCCCAGCGTGGTTTCCCAAAGCGCGGGCATTTGGCCTGCCGAAAGCTCCATCACCTTAAGTGCCGCTTCGCGCGCGGCAAAGCAAAGCGGCCCTGAACCCACATAGACAACCCGTTCAGGGCGTGGCCCCGCAGCGAACGTTGGCAGCAGCCGGTCCAGTTGATCGGCCAATGCGGTCATCCGGTTGGCCCAGTCGCTGGAGGCATCAAACAGCGCCAGTGCGGTCAGCAACATCGTGGAAAAGCTGGACGTCATCGCAAATCCGGCGTCGTGTGTGGCGTCAGGCAGAATGACCACCTCTGTCGGCCCGCGCGAGGCTCGTGTCGCCAGCGCACTGTCCGCATTGCAGGTAATATTGAGGCGGGGCGCATCAGGTAGCAGTGCGTCCAGCGCATCAAGAGTGCCGATGCTCTCGGTGCTGTTGCCGGATCGCCCGAAGTTGACCACCAGGGGCCGTACACTAGACAAGACATGTGCCGGATCAGCGACGATATCTGTGCTTGGGACGGACCGGGTTCCTTTAAGTGATGCCGCGATAATGTCGCCGATATAAGCACTTGTGCCCGCCCCAACGAACCAAACCTCATCAAAGGTCTGGTCAGCAATCCAGTCCCGCAGGCCGGCCACATCTAAGGTGGCCCCCCAACTGCGCCAGATCGCAGGTTGATTGTGGATTTCGCGCCAGGTTGCCCACTTTGAAAGATGCTCGGTCATGTGGTTTGCGTGACTTTCGACAAGGTCGCAGGCGCATCAGGGTCAAGACCCAGCGCGAGCGCAGTATTCAAGATAATAGGGTACATCGTTGCCAACAGCACGGCAGCTGCCGCAGCAGGGGTGATCTGATCCAGTCCGAGATCGCTCAATCGCAAGCGGAATACGTCACAATCAATCGCGCGAAAACGCGCCTCAGCCTGATCCAAGCTGTCCTGAACCTCTGCAAGGCCAATATCCAACATGAGCACCATCAACGGGTTGGTGGCCAATTGCAGCGGTCCATGCAAGACCTCAGAGCTTGAATAGGCTTCAGCGTGAAGTGCGCAGCATTCCTTGAGTTTCAGCGCCACCTCATGTGCCGCGCCATACCCCGTGTCTCGCCCGATCACATAAACATGGCGCGCCCGCAGAAACGCTGCTTGGAGCTGTGCGGCCCGTGGATGTTGGATCGAGACATTCGCAATTTCTGCCAAGGTTGCTTGGGTCTTTTGGGCATAGTCCAGACGTGCTGCCCCCAGCAGGGCCATGCCCGCACCAATCGCGCCGACGACCGATTTTGTTGCGGGAACGGCAAGCTCGGGGCCAGCGCAGATGGGCAGGGTTGTCTCTGACGCCGCCTCAACGGCGCTGGCGGGTTGATTGGTGATGGCGATGACGTTTGCGCCCGCCTGCATCGCCCCTCTTGCCGACAGCACAAGGTCATCGCTTGATCCCGACTGACTGATCACAAGCGCCGCTGCCTGGCGTAAATCGACACCGCTGCCGATTGAGAAAACTGATGGAGGCAAAGAGGTCACAGGAACCCCCAATTCGCGCATGAACTCATATGACAGCACGTTTGCGGCTGCATCTGATGATCCGCGCGCGACTGTATAGATCGCTTTTGGTTCACCCAACCACGCACCTTCCGTGCTTTGAGACGCTGCACGGGTCAGCACATCGATGCAGTCCGCCGATTCAGCGGCCATTAGGCGGCCGGGCGTCTTGTTTGCGTGTATCATGTCCGTAATCCGTATGTGTCAAAGGCTTGCCAAGTTGGCGTCATGTCTACCATTGCGCCGCTGATCCGCGCTTCATCCAACGCCATGGCGACCAGTCCCGCTTCCAGCGCATCAACGACGCCGACCGGCAGGTTGTCTGTTTCGCCGCGCAAGAAGGCGACGATGTCATCAACCATCATGTGATCCGCGCCGTAGTGGGCAGAGGCGCGTTTGCTGTCCATCTTGGTATAATCATGAGCAGCTATGACCGACCCATCGCGCGCTGTCGCTTTCAGCGTGCCGCGCACAAAGTCGCCCTCTGCCATGCCGTGGGTCCCCATCACGCAGAAGCGGCGATGTTCGTCAGGAACATTCAGGTTGGTGTGAAACACCAGCGACGCGCCGCTGTCATATTGCACAAGTGCGGTCTGGTGATCGATGATATCGCCGTCCGAATGAAACGCGTCCGACACGCTGTTCCAGACGGACGGCTTATGATGCATGATCTCGTTTTCGACATTCGCGGTAGGCGCATTGTACGGCACATAGGATTTGCGCCCGCCAAAGCTTGCCAGTTTTGCAGGGCGTGATCCGGTCACCATGTTGTAGATGTCAATGTCATGGCAGCACTTTTCCAACATGAAGCCACCGGACCAGGACGCCATCCGCCGCCAATCCCGCATGAAAAATGCACCATGATAGGGGGCGATGTGTTCATTGGCCTCTAGCGAAACGATTGACCCCAAGTCATCCAACACCGCACGCAGATCGACCATGTGCTGGGAATAGCGCAGCACCAGCCCGACCATCACCCGGTCGGTGCCGTGTTCCGCCAAAAGCGCCGCAAGCTCCATCGTTTCTTCTTTGGTGGTCACGACGGGTTTTTCTGTGAAAATGCGCACTCCGGCACCCAGGCCGGCCTTGATATGCTCCAAATGAAAACAATTGGGCGAGCCTACAAAAAGAAGATCGGGCTTGGTTTCTTTCAGCATGCTGTCGATGTCATCAAAGCGTGGCGTGTTGCGTCGCATATCAACGCAAGTGGCGAACCCTTCTTTGAGCTGTTTGATCTTGGGTGCGTCCGGGTAGCCCGGGTACACATTGTCAGCCACCAAATTTCGAGCTGCGTCTTTGTCGATTGTGGCGCCATCGACTTGAAGGGCCGAGGCTGGTTGTGGGTCGTAGTATCCGATCAGCTCTGCTTCTGGCATAGCTTGTTTGAGGATCGACAAAACATGCGCCGCGCGCAGTCCAATTCCGGCCGTGACGACTTTCATCGGCTTCTCCCTAAGCGACCAGAGCGGGTGCTGATTTGCGACGCAAGACATCACCTGCGGCATCAAAGACGTGACAGTCCTGAGGCGCCACACTCAGCTTGAGCGGCGCGCCTTCAGCAATGACTGCATCGCCCGGCAATGAAGCGCAGAACCGCGTCTCGTCGCCAATTGTGCCATAGGTGATCGACACGCCACCTAGCCGTTCCAGAACCTTGACCGAAATCTCAAGACCACTTGCGCCAAGGCTGACGTGTTCGGGGCGAATGCCAACTTCGACTTTGTCGCCGGTGCTGACCGATGCGGCCTCAACCGGCAGCACCATCTGATGTCCGCCGGAAAGCTCTACATTGATGCCACTGGCATCGACACCGAGCACCGTGGCGGGGATCAGGTTCATGTTGGGCTGACCGATGAAAGAGGCGACGAACTTGGTCTTGGGGTGGTGATACAATTCCATGGGGGTGCCAAATTGCTCGACCCGACCACCGTTCAGCACAACGATCCGGTCAGCCATCGTCATCGCCTCGACCTGGTCGTGCGTGACATAGACCATTGTGGCATCGAGGTTTTGATGGAGCTGACTAAGCTCGACCCGCATATCCCCGCGCAGTGCGGCATCCAGATTGGACAGCGGCTCGTCGAACAAAAAGACCTTAGGGTTGCGCACAATGGACCGACCAATTGCGACCCGCTGGCGCTGACCGCCTGACAACTGACCGGGCTTCAATTGTAGCTTGTCGGTCAGTTGCAAAATCTCGGCGGCCTGTTGGACGCGACTGTCCATGTCTGCCCTCTCCAATCTTTGAACGCGCAGCGGAAAGGCGATGTTTTCATAGACGCTCAGGTGTGGATAAAGCGCGTAGGATTGGAACACCATCGAAATGCCGCGCTCCACCGGTGGTGCCGCGCTGACATCCTCGCCGCCAATCACGATAGAGCCGGTGGTCGCTTCTTCCAGCCCGGCAATGATCCGCAGCAGGGTCGATTTCCCGCAACCTGACGGGCCAACGAACACAACGAATTCCTTGTCCTCGATTGCAAGGCTAATGTCATGCAGCACCTTGGCTGCGCCAAAAGACTTGTTGATGGCATTCAGTGAAAGCGTCGCCATTGATCCGTCCGTTCGTTTCAAAAAGAGCTATAAGAGGTCCCCCGGCCGACCCATTTTCGGGTCGCCCGGAGGCAGAGAATTTCGCTTAGAGAGCGTCGTCAAGCTCTTCGCCGGCGATGGTCACCAGATTGTCGACGGTATCATCCTCAAGGAGGATGCCCTGCACCATGTTGGTGAAGACCGACTGCAATGACTTGAAGTCTTCCAGCAGCGGCTCTGGCCCGCCGGTCGAGATTGTGGCCGTGAAGTTCGGCCAGATTCCGTCCTCATAGTAAAGGTCGGTCTTGCCCATCGCCGCGTAGTCCAGGATCGGTGTCAGACCCCAAGAGCTGTCAAGATCGTACTGGCTGTCGCCGGATGTGATCCGCTGCGCCAGCTCTTGTGCCAACTCTTCGTGGCCAGACCCTTTGAAGACGACAATGGAGTCGGTGATCAGGATCGTGCCGCTTTCACCAGACGGACCGGCAGGCACAGGTGCCACCAACTGGTTGATGTCTTCGTTGTGCTGGCCGTAGCCCCACGGACCCTGAACATACATCGCGATCTGTCCGTCGTTAAACAGGTCCTTCAGCTGATCGCGTTCCCAGGCGGTTGGGCCTTCTTGCGACACGGTTGCCAGCTTGCCGTAGAACTCCAGCGTTTCGCGGGTTTGCTGGCTGTCCAGCATGTTCTCACCCGTCGCACTGTCGATCACTACACCGCCGTTGGAATAAAGGTAGTTCAGGAACTGGTGCATTGTGTTGTCAAAGTCTTTGCCAGCCAGGCCAACGCCAGCTGCATCGGTATTGGCAACCACGCCTTCGGCCATCGCATACATCTCGTCCCAGGTTGTCGGCGCAACACATTCCTGACCAGAGGCTTCGACGATGTCACAGTTGATATAAAGCGCCTTGGTTGAAAACGCGTGTGGATATCCCCACTGCGTACCCTCGATCGTGACGGTGTTCAGCACACCATCCTGATAGATCACGTCATCCTGAATTTCAGCAGGCACAATCAGATCATTGTTGGCCAACTGGCGCAGCGTCCGGGACCCCATGTATGCGATCGACGGCGGATCACCAGCGGCGGCTAGCGTCAGGGATTTGTCCTGGCATGTGCCCCATGGCACGGCCTCAAGGTTCACGGTGACGCCTTCGTTGTCAGCCTCGAACTGGTCCACGACCGCTTGGTCTGCGTCGCGCACTTCGCCGCCGCACATGATAAAGTGCAGTTCTGTGGCGTGACTATCGGCCATCGCAACCGAGGCACCGCTGGACAGCAAAGCCGCCGCGCATGTGAGTTTCATCAATTTCATTTGGTTTTCTCCCTAGGTTATCAATCGTCGTTGGTGGCTATTCTTTCACGGCACCTGCCGTCAGACCCGCCACGAGGTATTTCTGAAGGAACAAGAAAATGACCATGACAGGCAGAATGCCGGTCAGGGCAGCGGCCATCATCTGGTTCCAGGTGACATCCTGATAGCCGATGAACTCAAACAATCCGGCTGGCAGGGGTTGCAGTTCACGCTGCTGGTTGAACGTGATCGCAAAAAGGAATTGCTGGGCATAAGCCCCGATAAAGACCGCCGTGCTGACCACGATCAGACCCGGCGTCGCCAGCGGCAGCACCACGCGGCGCAGCGTATACATCCGGCTGGCCCCATCAACGAAAGCGGCCTCTTCCAGCTCGCGCGGGATCTTTTCCAAGTACGACCGCAGCAGCCAGATGCCTGTCGGAATCAAGAACGCCACACCCGGCACGATCATCGCCCAATAGGTGTTCAGTAATCCAATCGACCTGAGCACGCGGTAAAGCGGGATCAGCAACACCGCGCCGGTAAACATGTTCACGCCAAGGAAAATGGCCAATGACCCGTTCTTGAACGGAAACTCCAGCCGCGCATAGGCATAGGCCGCAGGCACAACAAAGACCATCGTCAGAAGAGTCACCGCTGTTGCGATGAACACCGAATTGAAGATGTAGCGCCCCAAAAGCGGCACTGTCTCCCACATGTCGGAATAGGCCTGAAAGCTGAAGTCATCCGACCAGAACTGATAGGGGCTTCGGAACAGATGTTCGAGCGGACGCAAGGATGCCATGAACATCTCGAAGAATGGCAGCAAGATGAAGATCAGGAAAACCGTGACCGCTGCGTAAATGCCCAGCATCTGGAGCTTTGTGTACTTGTCCATCATCTTATTTGGTCCCGTACTTGCGGTTCACGAATTTGAGCACGTTGAGGTACAGCAGTGAGAAGATGCCCAGCAGGATCACGATGATCACGGCCCGGGCAGAGCCTTCGCCAAATTTGAAGTTGCTGATGGCGGTCTTGTAGGTGTCCACGATCAGGGTGGTGGTCGCACCGCGAGGGCCGCCCTCGGTCAGGATCCAGATGATCTCGAAACTGTTGAACGTGAAGATCGCAGACAAAAGTGACATAGAGACAATCACCGGCATGATTTGAGGGATCGTGATCCGGCGGAACCGATACCAGCGGCCCGCGCCATCGACCCAAGCGGCCTCGTACAAATCGCGGCTAACCCCTTGCATGGCGGCCAGAAAGAACAGCGTCACCATTGGCGTGCCGACCCACACATCGGCGACAACAGCGGAATAAAACGCGGATTGCTTGTAGGCCAGAAACTCAAAGGGCCCGTCGGTGATCCCCAGTGACATCATCGTGCCCGACAACACGCCGAAGTAACCGTTATAAAGCCAGAGCCAGCCGATCATGCCAATCGCCATTGGGATGATCCAGGGCGGCATGACAAGCACGCGGAAAAGCGCCCGGCCTGGAACGGCGGCATTTAGCAGCGTCGCACCGATCAGGCCAAGGACCAGTTTCAGGCCGACGGATAGAAACATCCAATAAAAGGTCCGAACGATCGTCTGATGGAATTTGCGGCTTTCGACCAGATCTTGGTAATTCGCAAGGCCCACATATTCCTCGCCACCCAACCCGGCCTCCATAAAGGACAGGCGTATGGTCTCGGCCAAAGGCCAGGCCACGATCACAGCAATAAACAACATGGCTGGACCGACCAGCAGCCAGGCAAACACCGCTTCTGGCAAGGATTTTGCCTTTGGCTTGACCTCCTGCGCGGCGGTGGTGTGGCGTGATGCTTGCAGTGTGTCTGTCATGTGGTCCCCCGGCTGGTCATCCTCGAATCGACCTTCCACATTCAGAGTACCTCACAATTCCAATTTTGCTACCACTGTAATACCAAAACGACGTTCGGCAAATTTTTATAATAAAGACAATGCTTTGATTGAGATTGGGTTCGGGCGGTCTCAGAAATTGGTTTGCATTGGTATTGTTTTTTGATACCAAGCCTCGGACAACATGACAGGTAGAGCCATGTCTGACTTCATCACGCAACTCGCGCAAAGCCGATGGTACCGCGACGGGCGCGGCCCGCGGTACAAACAGCTTTGCCGTCACATCAGCGGACTTGTGGCTGCCGGCGATCTTGTCGCTGATGACCAACTTCCGTCCGAACGCGACATCGCCGAAATCGCAGAGGTCAGCCGGGTGACAGTCCGAAAGGCCATTGCAGAGCTGGTATCAGATGGCATGATCGAGCAACGGCAAGGAGCGGGATCGTTTGTGCGCGGCAGCGGCGAACGGTTTGAGCAATCGTTGTCGTCCCTCGTCTCTTTTACCGAAAATCTGCAGGCACGTGGGATCGCTTCGACCAGCCAAACACTGTTGACAGGCGTGTTTCGCCCGACACCGACAGAGGCGATGGTGTTGGGCCTGTCAACGCATCATCAGGTGTCTCGCGTGCACCGCCTGCGACGGGGCGACGATGTGCCGATGGCGCTGGAATATTCGTCGCTTCCCGAAGACGTCTTGCCCCGCCCCGACAAGATCGACGTCTCGCTTTATGAACTATTGCGGGCCCGCGGCACCGCGCCGACACGGGCCATGCAGCGTGTCACGGCGGTCAACGCCACGGCCGCCGTCGCCAATCATCTGGACCTTCCCGAAGGTGCGGCCGTGTTGCAGATCGAGCGGACTGGTTATCTGTCTTCCGGGCGGCCAATCGAATTTACAAGCGGCTTCTACCGCTCTGATATCTATGACTTTGTCTCTGAACTGCGGTTGGACTGATATGCAATATACCTGCCGGATAGAGGGCGATCTGTTGGTCCTTACCTTGACGTCTGATCGCGCCTTGTCAGGTGCGATCTTTTGCTGTTCAGGCATGGCGCCGATGGTGCCCGTCGCAGGTGGTGAACTGGAATATACCTTGGGCAGCTACACCGAAATTGCCTTGCCCGATCTGGCCATTGCGGTCCCCCATGTCATGACGCTGAGATACACAGGTGGCTACACACCCGCCAACCGCGCGTGGATGCCGCTCGGGCCATATCTCAGGCACCATGGCGAGGTTATACCGCTTCCGCCAACACCTGCCGGGCGGCACACACCTAAACCCGTGGACACACCTGCGTTTGAGGGGCTGCCAATGCTCCCGCAACCCAGCGAATGGTCACCAACCGGGGATAGGGTCCCGGTCGACGGGTTCGAGGTGGCGGGTGACGCACTGACGGCCGTCGCGGACCTCGCACAGCGGCACAACATGCGCTTCACTGGTACGTTCCCCCTGCAACTTCGGCACGAAGAATTAGCGGCTGATGCCTATCGCCTGACCATGACCCCCGATAGCGTGACCGTTGCCGCCGGGTCATACGGCGGGCAGTTCTATGCCGGGATCACGTTGTTGACATTGTTGCAGCATGGGGCACTTCCGTGCGGCGTAATGTATGACCAACCGCGCTTTGGTTGGCGTGGTCAGCATCTCGATACAGCGCGGCATTTCTATCAGCCTGCAAGTATCACCGCCTTGCTGGATCTTATGGCGCTGCTCAAGCTCAACCGGTTTCACTGGCATTTCGCGGATGATGAGGCGTTTCGCATTGAACTGGACGCGCTGCCCGAACTGGCGCAACAGACGGCGCGGCGGGGCGAGGGGCAGGTGTTGCCCGCACTCTTCACCGGATCACCCTGTGAAGGCGGAACCTATTCCAAACAGACCGTGCACCAGATCATCGACCATGCCGCGGCAATGAACATCGACGTCATGCCCGAGATCGAAGCGCCCGCCCATGCGCTCGCACTGACAACGCTTTATCCTGAAACACGCGATCCCGGCGATAACGGGTCAGAGGCATCTGTGCAGGGATATCACCGCAATGCACTGAATCCGGCGATGCCCAAGACTTGGGAGGTGCTGGAAGCCATCGTTGCGGAAATCAGCGCTCTTTTCCCGTTTGATCATTTGCATCTTGGATGTGACGAGTTGCCGAAAGACACGTGGATGAGCAGCCCGCGCGCCCGTGCCCTGATGGCCGAAAACAGCCTCAAGACGACGCAGGATTTGCAAGGTTGGACGATGGCAAAGCTTGCCGCGTTCACGCAAGCACATGGCAAGCGCCCCGCCGCTTGGGAGGAAGCCGCCCAAGGATCAAACGGCGGGATCGGCCACAATGCGGTTCTGTTTAGCTGGACCGGGCAGGGCCCTGGGCTGGACGCCGCGCGCGCGGGCTATGATGTCGTCATGACGCCGGCGCAACACGTCTACCTTGATATGGCGCATACCAGTGATCCAGATGACTGGGGTGCTAGCTGGGCGGCATTTGTAGATTTGGCGGATACCATCGCCTGGGATCCCGTACCTGATCAAGCCCTCACAGACCGCATTATCGGTGTGCAGGGCGCATTCTGGTCCGAGTTCACGACCATTGATGGCCAGATGTGGCCAATGCTGATGCCGCGGATGTTGGGTGTTGCGATGATGGCGTGGCAGACGGATCGCCCGGACATGGCGGCTTTAGAAAGCCTATCACTCTACTATGAAGTTGATGAAAAGGGTGGTCTTGCGATCGGGCCAACAGAATCCACGTCTTTCTGACAAGCGTCGACGATTGGTCCTGCGCAGCCGCGATCAGTCAGCTGCACGATCTTATGAACTTCTGACTTCTGGGCGGGTCGTTGTGCGCTCTCGTTTCGTTAACTGTTCTTTCGAGCGCCGGGTCGTGATTTAAGCAATCGAAAGCAAGCTTTGCGAAAGCCCGACGGATGTCTATCAGATTACTCCGCACGCTCGTCGCGGTGTCCGAGGTCAAGACCTTTACCGCCGCAGCCGAGGTTGTGCATGTCACCCACGCCGCGGTGAGCCAGCAGATGCGCACGCTCGAGGCAGATTTGGGGGTGGAGCTTTTTGATCGCTCCAAGCGGACACCGGAACTGACGCCATTGGGGCATCAAATCGTCGCCAAGGCGCGCGATGTGATTGCCGCTTACGACGACCTGCTGCCCTCTGTTCTGGCTGACAACGGATTGCGCGGTGTGATCAACTTTGGAGCAATTCCAACAACCTTGACCGGCCTGACCCCGCAAGCAATGAGCGTGCTCAAGGCACGCTATCCGGAGGTTGGGCTGCATATCCGCCCTGGTCTTACCCAGCACCTCATTGTCGAAGTGGAACGTGGTGCGCTCGATGCGGCGATAGTGTCCCGCCCACATCTGATGCCCGCAGGCCTGATCTTTCGTCCTTTGGCCGAGGAACCGATGCAGCTCATCGCGGCCGCGGGTGAGACAGAGGATGATCCCATCAAACTGCTCCAGACCCGCCCGTTCATCAGGTTCAACCGCAACGCAGTTGTTGGCACGCTGATCGACAATTGGATCCGGTCCCGCAACCTGCGCGTGACCGAAACGATGGAGCTTAACAGCCCAGAAGCCATCACCAGCATGGTCGAACAGGACCTTGGGGTGTCGATTGTGCCGGATCTTGCGGTCAAACCGTCCGGCGACGAGGTCGTTAGACGGATCGCACTTGGGCCGGACAGGCCGGTCAGAACGTTAGGGTTAGTGCATCAGGACAGCCCGATCAAAGCGGAGGCGATGAACGCCCTATTTGATGCGCTGTCGCATGTGATTTCACGGACCGGATCAACGCTTGCCTCAGATCACCTCGTCTGAGCGGTCATCGCTTTCGCCGTAGCGTTTCAGAACGGCAGGTTTTGTGCCCTCATAAACCTGCGCGATATTTTCAGCGATCTTGGCGTTTTCGCGCTCGAACAAGCATTTTCCATCCAGGTCCGACGCCACGATGAGCGGCCCCATTTTGTTGCATTTAATCACCCACATGGCCTGCGCAAGGCCCAACTCCTCGTTCCAATGCACAGCTTCGACCGTCTCAACCCCGCGCCCCAATAACGCACCGGTGCCATAGCCGACCGTGGACAAATAGATGGCCCCATTTGGGACGAAATAGTCCCTATAGTCCTTTGACGTCATACCGCCTTTGCCAACGATCAGTTTGGCCCCGGTCTTGGCCATCCATTCGGGCAGCCACTTGGAAAAACGAAAGGACGCAGTGGCGGTGACTGCGCCCATGTCAAAGCTGCCATCAGGATTGATCCGGGCAGCAGGCGAGCAATGGAAATTCGCAGCAGACTGGCGCGGTAGTTCCATCGGAATATTTGCCCGATCCTCCAACGCGCGCATATAGACGCCTTCGCGTGCGGTATACATCAGCCCATCCAGATAAACGACGTCGCCAAGGCGCAAGTCTGCAATCGCCTCAGGCGTGGGCGTCGTGGACAATCGGACTTCGCGCGGGCTCACGCGGTGACCTCTGCTGCGATCCGCCCTAAATGGCGCATGTCGGTGCCGCAGCAGCCGCCCAACACAGACAACTGCGGGTGCTCCGCGATCAACTTTGCCACCTCTTTCCCCAGTTCATCGGGGTCGCCGTCATCCAGTTCTGTCGCGTCGTCCAGTTCCGCATGTGACCAGCGCGAGGCATTGACCACGACGCCCTTCAGACGCGGATTATCCGGCAGTGTCGCGCTAAAGTGTTCGGGATGCGCGCAATTGACCATGAAGTACTGCGGCGCGGCGCTGGTCAGCGCGTCAATCTCATCCAGCGCCTCTTCCAGCGATTGTCCGTTGTGCAACCGCCCGTCCGTTTCGACGACCAGTGAAACGGCGATGGGCAGCCCCAGATCATCCGCCGCCAGCGCCGCACCTGCGGCCTCTTGCACTTGATTGAACGTATAGGCGTTGACCAGATCAAGGCCCGCGTCTGCAACCCACCCCAGTTGTTCGCGGTGGTAACTGCGCGCCGTTTCCACATCCAAGGGATCAAGTGTGGTGTAGGGGTCGCGCGCGGGGCCAAGGCAAAGCGCAAGCAAGACGTCATTTGTTTCCGACGCGTCGCGCAATTCCCGCATCATCGCAACTGCCGCTTGGTTGATCGTCGCAAGGGCTTCGGTATCGTACCCCAGCGGCGCTGCACGGTCCCGGCTCGCCATCCAGGTTGGTGTATCCAGAATGGCACCCATGCCCGCGCCTTGTGCGACCGCCATCAATTCGCGCATTTGCTGGACAAGTACCGGTTGCGCGGCGGGGTTATTGACCAACGGAAATGATGCAAACCCCGGCAGGTCGATCCCGCGATTGAAGATCAGGTCTGTTCCGGTTCCAGCAAATACCAGAAAGCGTTTGTCAGTTGCGTTGGGTAAGGGTCGTTTCATCTATTCCGCGGCCTCCTGTGCGGGTGCCCAATCCACCGTTTCGCGCCGCTGGTAGGGCGTAAACCAATCGGGGTCTGTCCGATGCTCAACCCGACCGTCGGCGTAAATGCGGGCCACGGCGCGGCGGGATGACAGACAGAAGGCGTGCACCGACATGGGCATCCCGCCCGTGTGGCAATAGCCGACCTCGATATTGCAATCGATCACCATGTTCTTGCCGACAAAACCCATCGCGCCCATGCCGATGGAGTTGCCCAGCTCTTTGAATTCATCCTCCATCTCGGCGATGCGCGGATCGCTGTTGCGGCTGCCCACAACCCGCAGGGTCGAGGCACGCTTGCCAAGCGTCATGCAGATATCTTTGGACCCACCCAGACCGATCCCGATGATCGCAGGCTGACAGGCAAGGCCGCGTTTGCCGAACGCCATCAGACTATCAAGATAAAATCGCTTGATCCCCTGAATGCCGTCAGAGGGGAACAGCATCCGGTAGTCAGTCCCGAAAAGCCCGCCCTTATGCACGGTGATCAGGTCGATCCATGCACCCGCAGGTTCGAACCCATATTCGACTTCGGGCGCGCCAATGCCCACGTTGTTGTTGTGGTCCGTGCGCCACAGCGGATGCACCCGGTTGGGACGTAACGGCACACCGTTGGTGGCATTGGCTGTGGCGCGGCGCAGCGCGGTTTCGAGCGCGACCATGCCACCTTCCACTTGCGCCTCGTTCCCCAACTTCACAAACCAACGGGGCACGCCGGTATCGCCACACATCGCGCGGCGGTCTTCCTTGGCGGCTTGGTAATTGTCGAGCATCGCCTTGAGGACGAAGGAGGACAGATCACCGTCCTCTGTCTTCGCGGCCTCTTGCAAGCCATCCAGATAGTCCTGCGGGATCTCAATCGCTGCCTTGTCCATGAGGGTTTCGGCGGTCGACTGGATAAGGGAGATGGGGATCATCGGGCGCCACCTGCGCGGCTTATGCAGCATTTCGTCATGGTGCAGCCACCAGGGTTTCCGGCTCTCCCGGAGGCAGCACGCTTTCCCCCGGTTTCACGATGGTGAATTGCACAGGTTCCGTTCCGACCTTCACCTTGTCCCCTTCCATCTGCGCCACCGTATAGTGGCTATCCTCCATCGCCCCCGGCGCTGGGAAATCCTCTCGGTAATGTGCGCCGCGCGAGTTTTCGCGGGCAAGGCCAGCCTTGGTGATCACCTGCGATATATCACAAAGTGACCGCAGATTCAGCCAATCGTGCCAGGTCAGGTTGAAGGCAAGATTGCCATCGTCCACGCCGACATCCATCAGCGCATCTGACACGGCTGCGATGCCTGTCAGTCCGCGTTTCATGCCTGCCTCTGTGCGCATCACACCGACCTCGTCCCACATCACATCCTGCAACTGCTTGCGCAGTGGAAAGATCAGATCAGGTTTGCGGCTCAAGGGGTGGGTTGCGCGTTCCCATTCTGCGGCCAGTGCGCTTTCATCGGGCTCGCGCAAGGTCATTCCGGCCACATCTTTGCCCATCACATCACCGGCAATGCCGCCATAAACGGTGGAATTGGCCACGCCATTGCCGCCCAATCTGTTGGACCCATGCGCGCCGCCTGCGTCCTCTCCCGCCACATAAAGCCCCTCCATCGCGGTCCGTGTGTCCACATCAACCACAACGCCACCCATGAAATAATGCGCCGTCGGCACAACCTCGACCTGACCGCCCGCCAAATCAAAACCGCTGTCAGCGCAGCGCTTGACCATGCCCTTGAACTTTTGCGCGACCCACTCAGGCCCAAGGTGCGACATCGAGATGAACACACCTTCTTGCGTGGGATCGTTGTTCTTGCGCATCTCGGCATAGATGCCGCGGCTGACCACATCTCGGGTCGCACGTTCACCCTTGGCATCATAGTCGAACATAAAGCGCTGGCCCGCATGGTTGATCAGTTGCCCGCCCGCGCCGCGCAGTCCCTCTTCTAACACGGTGCCGGTCATCCGGGTGTGATCGCCTGCCAGCAATCCGGTCGGGTGGAATTGAACCATCTCCATATCGCGCAATGGCAGGCCCGCGCGCAGCGCCATGGCAAGCCCATCCATCGTCTTGTCGCCGCTGGGTGTGTGGTATTTGTACATGGTCGGGCCGCCGCCGGTGGCCATCAACACGCATTTGGCCCGCACAAAACGGAAACCCCCTGTGCGCATGTCGATCATCAGCACGCCGGCCAGTGCCGATCCGTCCTTGGTCGGGATCAGGCCAACGGCACGATGCTCTTGCATCGTCTCAACCCCAGAGGCGAGCACCTTTTCCATCAGCCGGTTGATGATTTCGATGCCCGTCAAATCGCCTTTATGCACGGTGCGGTCTGCGGTCTGTCCGGCAAAAGCCTTTTGATGAAGCGAGCCATCGGGATTGCGATCAAAGAAGCAGCCGACTTCATTTTCCAACTCGCGGATGCGGACAACGGCCTGTTCGCACAACCGCCACGCCATATCCTGATTGGGCAGCCATTTGCCCCCCTGGATCGTATCCATGAAGTGCCGCTCGACCGTGTCGCCGCCGCCAAGTGCCACGTTATAGCCGCCCTGCACCATGCGCGTGCAGCCACATTTGCCGATCAGGCCCTTCACCGCAATGGTGATCCGGGTCCCATCTGGCGCTGTTTGCTGGGCATGCAGTGCCGCAAACAGCCCCGCCCCCCCCGTCCCAAGGATCAGAATGTCGGTGTCATGGCGGGTGATATCGGGGCTTTTCATCACAGCGCCCGCATCAAAAACAAAAGCGCAATCAGGGCCGCAGCCGCCGCCGCACTGGCGGCCAGGGTCTTTTGCCGTGGCGACCAAGGCAGCCAATCCATCGTCATCAGGCGCAGCCCGCCAAACATATGAACGGCCAGCAGAAAGACGAGGCCGAATTCAGCAAGCTTGACGATGCAGGCCTCTGTCATCTGCAAGAACCCATCAAGACGTGCAGGGTTGGTCATCGCCATCGCCAGCACCCAGAAATGCAGCGGCAAGAACAATGCCAGCGCCAAACCCGACAGACGGTGCACAATATGGGCCAGCCACAGGGGATGCGCCCGTGATGTGATGTTCCGAACCGTCCTCATCCGAATGTCACCGCCCAAACGGCGCGCGTACCCAAGGCAAACAAGCCGAGCCCGCAAAACCACGTGAACCCGGTTAGCGGGGCGCCGGTTATCCCAATCCATTCACGCGCGATCACGCGCAGCCCGATTGCGCCGTGAATGGCAACAGCGACGACGAACGATCCGTAAAAGGTGAACCAAAGCACAGACCCTTGCGTGCGTCCCAGAATTTCCGCCGCACTCAATCCGCCTTGGATGGCGTAGATCATCACGGCCAGATGAACCAGGACAAAGGGCGCCATGATCAACGCACTGATCCGTTGCAGCATATACAGACGCAGATCCAGCATCAGTGCCGCCGACCGAAGAAGCGGCGCGAGGTCTCGCGTTTGAGGCCCGCAATCGCTGACAAGGGATCAAGCTCATTGGGGCAATAGGTCGTACAAGACCCCATCGCATGGCAATTGTGGCAACCTCCCCGGGCAGAGACGGCGTCAAGAACCTGGGAACTCCCATCGTCTTTGACGTCATTCAGTAACGTCCACGCCCGCTGCAGGGCGGCAGGACCAAGGTAATCGGGGTTTCCTGCAACGGTGTCACACGCCGCATAGCAAACCGCACAATTAATGCATTCAATCCCGGCGTCCGCGGTCACACGCGCATGCGTCGTGGCATCCACCGGGGCGATCGGGTCATCTCTGGTCTGGCTGGGATGGTGCATGCCTTCGGCCGCAACCCACTTGTCAAAAAACGGGTCCATGTCGACCACAAGGTCCTTGATCACGGGCAGATTTCGCAAGGGTGCGATAGTGACCGCATCGCCGTCGCTGACCTTTGCGATATGCGTGCGACACGTCCATCGCGGCACACCATTGACCATCATGGCACAACTGCCGCACATCCCGACCCGGCAAGCAAAACGATAACTCAGCGTCGGATCGGCATTCTGCTGCACCCAGGACACGACATCCAAAACTGTTTGATTGTTCTGTGCAGGCACGTCGAAGGTCTGCATCCGACCTTGGTCTCGGGCAATAGTGACGTGAAGGGTCTTGGTCATCGGGTGCGCAACGCGGTCAGTTCAGGGCCAGCTCTGCCGAGTAGTGTATCTGAAAGCGTTACTTGAGTGATGCGAAAATTTCTTACGGTTTTTGAAAGGCTGGCTTTCGGTTATCCACCCCGGCAAAGCGTGTGATGACCGCCGTGCCCGGTGCTGTCGGTCCCTGCATCGCGCGCAATTCCGCGCTGGCGTCTTCAAGTGCGACATGGCGTGCTACCATCGGCTCCAGATCCACATCTCCGCGGGCGATCATTTCCAAGAGCGTCGGGTACTTCCACGCTGGCATCCCGCGGGTGCCAAAGAATGACAGCTGCTTAGAATAAATCGCGCGCATGTTGACCTGCATCATTCCATCGCCAGAGGGCATTCCAACATGCACATGCCGCCCCAACGTCCTGAGACATTCAACAGATGCGTTGGTGGTCGCGGCAATTCCCAATGCCTCGACCGAGACATGCGCACCGCCACCGGTCAGGTCGCGGATTGCTTCGGCGGCATTGACCTCTGCGGCATTTACCGCAGCGTCCGCACCCAGCCCCGTCGCATATTTCAGCTTTTCAGCGACGACATCCACCACAACCACACGGGCACCCAGCGCCTTGGCAAGCAAAAGTGTGGCCAGCCCGATCCCACCGGTGCCATGCACCGCCACCCATTCGCCAGCCCGCACATTTGCGCGATCCGTCAACGCGTGCCACGCGGTCGTCACCCGGCACCCCAGCCCTGCGGCCAGCGCGGGCGACATGGTGTCGGGCAGGTGCACAAGGTTGTGGTCAAACGGCACCGCGACGAATTCGGCATAGGCCCCCGGCGTGCCAAAGCCCGGCACAATCGCGCTTTCGCAGGCATTGGAAACGCCCTGATGACATTCGGGGCACGTTCCGCAGGCCAGAATGAACGGCGCGATCAATCGGTCCCCAAGCTTGTGTTTTGCCTGCGGCCCCGCCGCAACCACCGTTCCGCAATACTCGTGACCCATGATGGAACCGGGCATGACCTTTGGATGCCCACCGACCCAACCGTGATAGTCAGACCGGCACACGCCGCAGGCCGCGACCTCAAGCACCACACCGTCCGCCGGACATTCCGGGTCAGGCACCGTTTCGATGGACAGGTCTTCCTTGAACGCTTTGACAACGGCGGCACGCATGATGGGGTACTTTCTTGTTCACAGGATGAGCCGACCCGCAATTCCGTCCGGCAATACGCGTACTTTGGCGCGCGGGACGGGCTTCGCGCAAGAAAAGGCTATCGTCACGTTGCAACCTGCATGGCAGGAAATGCGAGGCTGCCCCCTGAAATAGGCATTGACGCTCCGGCTTGAATTGACCAAGCCACCGCCCTGACGGTGTTGTCGGGTCATCCCAAAGGGGGGCGACATGTACAAATGGATCAGGCGCTTATCGCTTGGTATGGCGATCCTGGGCGGCCTTGTGCTGACCGCGTTGATCGGTGTTGTCTGCATGTCCGTGTTGGGGCGTGGTCTGAATGGCGCGATGCATGGGGCGATTGGCGACATCTGGCCCGGATTTGCCCAATGGGCGCTGGAAAGGGGCGTAGGGCCGATCAACGGCGATTTTGAGCTTGTGGAATCCGGGGTCGCATTTGCGATCTTCGCCTTCATGCCGCTTTGTCAACTCAGCGCGGGTCACGCCGCCGTTGATATCTTCACTAGCAAACTCCCCATGCGGCTGAATCGCATCCTGCGCATGGTGACCGATCTGATCTTCGCCGCCGTACTGATCCTGATTGCGGTGCAACTAAACGCAGGGCTGCAGTCAAAACTCCGCTATGGCGAGACGACGTTCCTGCTGCAGTTCCCGATCTGGTGGGCCTATGCGGCCAGTCTATTCGGTGCAGTGACCGCTGCGGTCGTCGGTGTCTACGTGGCAATCGTCCGCATTGCAGAGGTTGCAACTGCGCGCGCCATTCTGCCGATCGAGGATGCCGCGCAATGACCACGCTTGAGATTGGTTTTGCATCCTTCCCGGCGCTTCTGGTGTTGATCTTCCTGCGGGTTCCCATCGGGTTAGCCATGTTTCTCACCGGATTGGGCGGGCTTTACCTGGTGACTGGCAACCTCAACTTGCCCCTTGGCCGGTTAAAGTCCGAAACCTTCACCACCTTTTCCAGCTATTCGCTGTCCATCGTGCCGATGTTTCTGCTGATGGGTCACTTTGCGACATTGGGTGGCATGTCGACAGCATTGTTCAAAGCGGCCGAGTGTTTTCTGGGCCACCGCAAGGGCGGGGTTGCGATGGCCGCCGTGGGGGCCTGTGCCGGCTTTGGATCGATCTGCGGGTCGTCGCTTGCCACTGCGGCGACGATGGGCCGCGTCGCTTTGCCGGAACTGCGGCGATACGGGTATGACGGGGGCTTTGCCACTGCGACCTTGGCGGCTGGTGGTACGTTGGGCATCCTGATCCCACCGTCGGTTGTGCTGGTGATTTATGCGATCTTGACCGAACAGAATATCGCCAAGCTGTTCCTTGCGGCCTTCATCCCCGGACTGCTGGCCGCACTGGGATATGTCATCGCAATTTCGATCTATGTGCGACTGAACCCCAATGCAGCGGGAACGCGGCCCTCTGTGCCCTATGCGGAACGTTTCGCCGCGCTTTTCAAGGTCTGGCCGGTCTTGTTGGTTTTTGGCCTTGTGGTTGGCGGCATTTATGCAGGCTGGTTCACGCCCACCGAGGGGGCCGCCGTGGGCGCCGCAGGCACCGGCGTGATCGCCTTGCTGAACGGTGGCCTCACATGGGGCACCTTGATCGACAGCTTTACGGTTACGGCCAAATCGACCGCGATGATCTTTTTCATCATCCTAGGGGCGGCCTTCTACAACGGTTTTCTGGCACTGACCCAAGCGCCGCAAGAGCTGTCGAATTATGTCGTCAATCAAGGCTTTAGCCCCTTGACGGTGCTGGTGCTGATTTTGATCTTTTATCTGATCTTTGGCTGCCTGATGGACAGCCTGTCGATGATCCTACTGACGGTCCCGATCTTCTTTCCGGTGATGATGCAGCTTGATTTCGGCCTTAGCGGGGAACACACCGCCATTTGGTTTGGCATTCTTGTGTTGATCGTGGTCGAGGTCGGCCTGATCACGCCGCCGGTGGGGATGAACCTCTTTGTGATCAACGCGATGGACCGCGAAACACCGATCCTGCAGACCTACAAGGCCGTGATCTACTTTGTGGGAACAGACCTAGTCCGGGTGGCCATTCTCGTGATGTTCCCGGTCATCACGCTCTTCCTGATCTCCTGACAGCGGGATCAGATTTCGTAACGCGGAAGCTGCTCAAACGCGGCTTTCAGGGCGTCGCCCCACCCCGAAGAAATCGCGGCATAAACCGGGTCGTCTTCTTCGATCCGGGTCCGGCGGTCAGCGTGCAGCGCGTCGTTCTCGTACACATGTAAGTCAAACGGAAGCCCTACGGACAAGTTTGATCTTACTGTTGAGTCAAACGACACGAGCAACAGTTTCACTGCGTCCTGAAACGACATCTGGGGGTCGTAGGCGCGGACCAGAATGGGCTTGCCGTACTTCGCCTCGCCAATCTGAAAGAAAGGTGTGTCGGCCGTAATTTCGATAAAGTTGCCTTGCGGATAGATCAAGAAAATCGTCGGTTGCCCTCCCTTGATTTGCCCGCCCACGATGGCAGAGGCGCTGAAGGCATCATCCGCGGTGGGGCCGTCGGGGCTGCTGTAGGCGATTACCTCTTTCAAGGTTGCACCAACCAATCGCGCAACCTGAAACATCGAGGTTTGGCGCAATATGCTGGGGTCGCGGTCTTCTGTCGCTTTGGACCGTTCGTCCAACAGGCTGATCATCGCCTGCGTTGTCGCCAGATTGCCCGCTGTCATGATGGTGATCGACAGCTCACCCGGCACTGACCAGGTGAACATCTTGCCGCTTGATGAAAAGTTGTCGACACCAGCGTTGGTGCGTGTGTCCGACATGAAAACAAGGCCGTGATCAAGGCGCAGGCCGACGCAATAGGTCATGGTGATCTTTCCAAAACTGTCCATGCGGGGAAATTACTGCTGCACCTGCAAAGATACAATCATGGACTCGTCGCCACTGCCCAAACGTAAGCCAGAAATGGGGGCTGCATCCTGCGCGTCGCGGCCCGTTGCAACGCGAACATAACGTTCATCCGGGGAGACACCGTTCGAGACGTCAAAGCCGACCCAGCCCAACCCGTCGACATGCACCTCTGCCCAGGCGTGGCTGGCATCTTGATCCACCCGGTCATTCATCATCAGATAGCCGCTGACGTAGCGCGCTGACAGACCGGTTTTGCGGGCCGCCGCAATCATGATGTGCGCGTGATCCTGACACACCCCGTGACCAATGGCGATTGCGGCCTCTCCGGTTGTGTCGGCGTTTGTCTGGCCGGTCTTGTATGGCGTCGCCATCAGGATGGCCGCTGACAAGCCGTGCAGCGCGTCCAGCAAGTCAGTCTTTTCTGACAGGTGGTCATTGGCCAAGTCTGCGATTGCATCACCTGGCGTGGTCAGTGCTGTGGCCTGCCTGAAATGCCAAAGCGGTGCGCGGCCATAGCGCTTGCCAAGGATACCGGCGGTGTCATGTGTCGTCACAGTGCCGCTGGCGGTGATCGTCAGCGCGGTCTCGCCGGGTGTGGTGCTGACGAGATCGACGTGGTTGCCATAATGATCGCGATAGCTGGTTTCCTTTTTGCCACCGGTCACGGTGACATCCCAATCACCAACCGTCTGCATCGGGTCGTCAACAGGGCGCAGGCGCACCTTTTGCAAGGCATAGGTGACCGGCTGGTCATAGCTGTAGCGCGTGGAGTGATTAATGTGCAGCTGCATTATTGAATGAACCTGAAGTCTTGTTCGATCTGTGTGCCCAGTCGCGCCGTCTCTGCCAGAATGTCGCTCAGGAATTCGTGCAGACCTTCTTCAAAAATGGACCCGATGTCGCGATCCTTCAACCGTGCCCGCAGCGCGCGTGCCAGTTGCAGGCTGTCTGATTCCTGACCATAGCTATCGGCAAGATATTCAAGGTTATCCATCAGTTGCCCGGCGCAAAAGTAAAGTGATCGGGGCATGCGCCGGTCTAAGATCAGAAAGGCCGCAATGTTGGGCGCATTGAAATCATCTTCGACCGCCCAACGGAACGACCGATGCGCCGAGACAGAGCGCAGAATGGTTTCCCATTGCACATTGTCCATCCGACTGCCCACGAAAGAAGGTGCAGGCAAAAGCGCGTAGTACTTCACATCAATGATCCGCGCGGTGCTGTCTATCCGTTCGACAAACGTGCCTAGACGGCAAAAATCATAGACATCATTGCGCAGCATCGTGCCGTGCAGCGCCCCACGTACCAGCGCAGATTGCTGGCGAATCGTGGCCAGCACATTGGGCAGATCGGTTTCCGGCACGGGGTCGCGCAGGACGTCGCCCAGCAGCATCCATGTCTCATTCACGCTCGACCAGACCTCGTTGGTCAGGGCGGTGCGCACCAATCGGGCGTTGTCACGGGCCATCTTCATCACCGACAGGACCGAACTGGGATTGTCCGGATCGCGCAGCAAAAAGTCGGTCACGCGCGCGCTGTCATAACCGTCGTGCTTTGCATCGTAGGCAGATTGCGTCGCTGACGTGACGATCACCGATTTCCATTCGGCCTCTGCATCCGTGGAGCGAGTAAGCGCAATCCGAAACCCCGCCTCGATCAGGCGCGCGGTGTTTTCGGCCCGCTCTAGAAAGCGGAACATCCAATAAAGACCACCTGCTGTTTTTCCAAGCATATCAGTCTTCCAATACCCAGGTGTCTTTGGTGCCGCCGCCCTGACTGGAGTTCACAACAAGGCTGCCTTCGGTCAGTGCCACGCGGGTCAGCCCGCCCGGAGTGATGTCCACACCAGAGGGTGAAACAAGGGCAAAGGGCCGCAAATCAACATGGCGCGGGGCAAGCCCAGCCTCTGTGAAAATCGGAACGGTAGAAAGCGAAAGCGTGGGTTGTGCGATGTAGTTCGCAGGGTTTGCCCTCAGTTTCTCAGCAAAATCCGCCAGCTCTTTCTTGTTGGCCGCAGGCCCAACAAGCATCCCGTAACCACCGGATCCGTGCACCTCTTTCACAACCAGATCGGCAAGGTTGTCGAGGACGTATTTCAGCGTGTCAGGTTCGGAACAGCGGTGTGTTTCCACGTTCTTCAGGATCGCCCGTTCGCCAGTATAGAACTCAACGATATCAGGCATGTAGCTATAGATTGCTTTGTCATCTGCGACCCCGGTTCCGGGGGCATTGGCAATCGCGATGTTGCCTGCGCGATAGACATCCATGATCCCCGGCACACCAAGCATTGATGCGGGATTGAACGTCAGCGGATCAAGGAATTCGTCGTCTACACGGCGATAGATCACGTCTATCACCTTGTAGCCACGTGTGGTGCGCATCGCGATATGGCCGTCAACCACGCGCAGGTCATGGCCTTCGACCAGTTCCACGCCCATCTGGTCGGCCAGAAAGCTGTGTTCGTAATAGGCCGAATTATGAATGCCGGGTGTTAACACCACGACACAGGGCCGTCCGGTGCAGGATGCAGGCGCTGATGCCTCAAGCGAACGGCGCAGGTTCTTGGGATAATCGCTGACCCGCTGTACTTTGATCTTGCTGAAAAGCTCGGGGAACATCTGCAGCATCGTTTCGCGGTTTTCCAGCATATAGCTGACCCCGCTGGGGGTGCGCGCATTGTCTTCGAGCACAAAGAAATCATCTTCGCCCGTGCGGACAATATCGGTGCCGACGATATGGGTATAGACCTCGCCCGGCGGGCTGAAATCCATCATTTCAGGCAGAAAAGCATCATTCTGAGCGACAAGAGAGGTCGGCACGACCCCGGCCCGCAGAATTTCCTGCCGGTTGTAGATGTCGTGCAGGAAGGCATTGATCGCGCGTACCCGTTGGTCGATGCCGCGCGACAGCTTGGTCCATTCCCGTCCCGAAATGATCCGCGGCACCAGATCAAACGGGATCAGCCGTTCTTCGGCGTCGGCCTGACCGTAGACGTTAAAGGTGATCCCGGTGCGCCGAAAAAACGCCTCTGCCTCGCTCGCTTTCTTGGCGAGCCGTTCGTTGTTTTGCTTGGCAAACCAGTCATCGTAGGCGGCGTAGGGCGGTCGCGTGCCATCGCCGGTGATCATTTCGCTGTAGTGTTGTCCCATGTTCTTAGGCTACTGCGTCTGATCCAAATAGCAATGTTTACCGGCGTTTAGGGGCGACGCCCGACACAAGTGCACAAAAAACAGGCAGGACAAAGGGGGTGCAATGTGCGTTTGATACGTGGGCTTGGGCTATCGGGATCAGCGCCTTAGGTCTTGCGCGCGGCCTCGACCTCTGCGTCGGTGATACTGGCGGCGATCATGCGGCGCTGCATCAAAAGGGACATCTTGTAGGTGTCTTCCAAAAACCCGGTCGAGGCGATCAAGACCCGCTTGGCATCCGCTTCAAGACGGTCATCCTCGCGCCGGTCAAGCAGTTTGCCAAAGCGCAAATCCTCGATCAGTTTTTCGGTGGTTTTGGGCGACATATCGTCAATCAAAAGATGCCCGAATTCATAGATCGCAAACACCGGCGCGCCCAGGGCGCGGATGCTGTCGAGGATCTTGGCCTTGCGCTCGGGCTTGAAGATCGCTTTGCGGAACTCATTGGGAGACTTGGAAAAATTCGGATCGGCAAGCTGTCCGTTGATCTTGTCATTATGGCTGTCGATGAAGACGCTGATCTGTTCGGCGTCCGTGCAATCAAGGGCGCGCAGGAAGAACATGAACTGGGTGAAGTGCAGCAGATAGTCGTGGCCGTTCGCCCCCATGATCGTTGGAAAATCCGACAATGGCGCAGCTTTCTGCAACTCGGCCCGGACGGTTTCAAAGAACCAGTTTTCGGTCCGGAGTGAGGCTTCGACGGTTTCAAAGGCATGGATCAGCGCGGTCTGCGCCTTGTCATTTTCGCCTGTGTCCGCCATGCGCCGTCCCCCTGCCAAAAAGGTGGGGCGCTTCGTCTAAGAGGTCAAGTGTGAACAGACCGTTGGCCTATCGGACAGGATGCACAAACGATGCACATCACATGCACACCCTATGCAGCCTCAGATCCTAACAGCGGTTAACCATCATGGCCGGGTGTAGAACGGGAAAAGCGCGATCCGGGGTTGTGTGTCCATCTTCAGCACGGCGGTGCGCAGCACCTCCCATAGTTTTGGGGTGCGGCTGGATTGGCTGTCGAGATGGGACAGGACCGCACGCAGATCAGCGCCGTCACCGTTGGTTTCAATGGCGATGATATGATCCGCCCCAAAGGGCGGTGTCACCTGTAAAACAAGGTTCAAAGGGTCCGCGGGGATCACAGCCTGGGGGTCATTGATGCCGTCGCCCTGATAGGGATAAAGCAAAGACACCGACCCGTCAGAGGCGACAGCAACAAGCGTGATATAGGGCGTGCTGCGGCCCCTGATCTGCACAGTTACGCGGTCGCGGCTGGTATAGCTCCGGTCGCCTTCGGCAAAGCGCACCTCGAGCCTTCCGGCGGGCCCGGCATCTGCGATGGCCTGTGTCACCCGCATTTTGTTAACCGCTTGTTCAAGACCTGCGGCAGCCGAGGATTCGTCAAAACTGGCCAGCACATCGCCTACAGTCGAGCGCAGGACACCGGCCGAGAAATCGGCAAAGGCACCGGCCGCCAGCGGGTCTTCGACCAGTTGCACCCCGTCGATCCCGGCCAGCACCGTGGCCCCGAAATTGCCGCCGTTGTGGGCGACGGCCAGTGGCGGCAAACCGGCGAGGGTTTTTTCAAACGGAGAGACCTCGATCATCACCGGGGCAGGGGCACCATCGAGTGCGAAAAGGACGCGTTCCTCGTCGCCGCGCGGGCTGATCTGAGGCGCTTGCAGGCCTTGGCTGATTTCACGGACCGAGCGGCGCACATAAGAGGCCAGTTCGTCCTTGGTCACTGCACCGTTTTCGTCTGTGTCCGCAGCCCCGCGTAGGCCACGTGCAAAGGAATAGGACAGCGCGCCGCGCGGTGCGCCGTCGATCAGGAATTCCGGCACCTTGTTGGCGTCGTCGACGGCTGCCAGAAACAGCGCCACGTCATCCTTGCCTTCGCTGGGCGACGTGCGGGGCGGGGGTGGCGGAAGTGGATCGTCGGACAGCTTGCCGCCGATCACATAGCGGTAGCCCAAGACCGGGGTCACGTTGCGCGACACGGTGCCGGAATGGCAGCTGTCGGCCAGAAACACGACCTCTGCCTGCGGGGTCAGGGCAATCAGCGCCGCGATTTCATCATCGCGGATGCGTTCGGCGGCCCCGGCCCCCTGAAACGAAAAGCCAGAAAGCAGAAAGTTCTCGTCCCGGCCATCCGCTTCGGACCCGATGATATATTCCGGTTCATAAGACCCGTGGCCTGCATAGCTGACCACCAGACGGTCGCCGGGTTGGACCTTGGCGGCGGTCGCTTCCCAAGCCTCAAAAATTGCGGCGCGGGTGGCGTCTTGGTCCAGAAGCAACGTGACTTCGGCCCCGATGCCCGCCAGCGCATCCGCGATGTCGCGCGCGTCATTCACCGCCCCTTGCAGGTCCGGCACGTTGGCATAGTCGTCGATGCCAATCACAAGGCCATAGGTCTTTTCGGCCCAGGCGGGCAGGGCGGCGCAGCAAAGTGCTGCGGCTGTAACAAACGCCTTCATTGGCTTGCAAAGGACACGCGCCGCGCGATGCGGTGGTGCTCCTCTGATCCGGCCTCAATCCCCGCAGGGGGCTCTGGCAGGCGGCTTTCGCCGTAGGGGGTTGTGATGATGTCACCGGTAAAGCCGGCGGCCTTGATGTAGGTCGCCAGTGCCTCGGCGCGGGCTTCAGACAGGGCAAGGTTGAAGTCTTCGCCGCCGACGGGGTCGGTGTGGCCGCCAAGGTTCACGCTGACCGGGTTCACCATCAGTAGGTGGTTGACCAGCGCGTTGGCGTAGTCCAGTCCGGCGGCGTCAAATTGCACCGAGTTATATTCAAAGGTGATCGGCAGCGGGATTTCCTCGACCTCAAAGCCGCGCACCTTGCCGGTTAGCATCACGCTGGGGTTGCCTGCGCGGGTGACCGGCAGGTCCACGACGTCATCGGACAAGGCCAGTGCGGCGGTCGCGAGTTGGTAGATTTCTGCAATTTCATCGGTGGCGGCGTCATGGCTTTGGTCGCCCTCGGCCAGTTCGTTCAGCGCAAGTTGGAAGTTGGCCGCGGCGTTGGCATAATCGGCGGCGGCCCAGTCGAGATGGCCCAACCCGGCAAAGCTGCGCCAGTGGCGTTCATAGCCCAGTGCGGTTTGCAGGGCGGCACGTTTGGTGGCCTCATCCGCGTCCGTCAGCGTCACGGCAAAGGCATCGCGGGCCAGAAAATCGCCGACCCATTCGCGAAAGTCGTCAGTGCAAGCGTTATCGGCCACCAGCCCATCAAAAAGGGCGGTTGCAGCGGCCGCGTCATTACTTTGGACGGCGGCGACGGCAGCGTCGTAGTTGTCGCAGGCCAGTGCCGGTGAGGCAAAGGTGAGACCCAGCAGGGTCAGAAGGGAAAGGTGTCTCATCCAAAGGCTCCTTTTTATAACGTCAGTTCGAAATGGTATAATTGAGGGTCATGGCCGACCAGCGGCGACCAAGGTTTGACAGGTTTTGTGCAAGTTGCGGCAGGGCGACGCTGGCGGCCCCCTGTGGTAGCAGGGTGGTGGCGTCGAGCGCCGCGCCTTCGATCAGAACCCCCAGCAGGTAGCCATTGCCAGCAGGTCCGGTGACCCGCACCCGCAAGGGCGCGCCGTTGGTGGACTGGCCGTTGGGAATCGCGAGTTCCACGCCCGGTGAGATGGCGGGGCCGCTGCCCGGAGCGAGTGCCGAGGGGAAGACGCGCGACAATTGGCCATTGGGGTCAACGTCAAGGATCAGCAGGGTGCCAGCCGCTTGGGCGGTGGCGCGAAAGGTGACCGATTGCCCGATGGTCAGGGCTGTGCCGCCGTCGATGGCAAGGCGCAGGTCAGCGGCATTGGTCGCCGCGAACGGTGTGCTGGTTTGCGGGGCAGGTGCCGATGCCGCGACGGTGGCCCCGGTGGCGCTGCGGTTCAGGGGGCCAGCAAAGCCGGGTGTCAGGCCCATCGGGCCGCAATCGGGGTGGGGCGCGCACCATGCGGTGCTTTGTGCGCGCAAGAAAGCCAGCAACTCACCGTGGGTGGTCGTGCCATCGGCATCCGCGTCAGCAGCACCTTTGGCCCCGGTGATCAGCGCGTTGGTCATCACCCCGCCCAAGGCGGTTTCCCAAGCGGTCTGGCTGACCGCAGCGGCGGTGAAGACCGCGCGCAGGTCGCCGTTGGCAGCGAATGGCGCGGCCTCAAACCCCGGCGCACCAATACCGCGCTGTCCGGGTGTGTTGATGTCGCCGCGAAAGCCGGTGTCCATGATGACCGTCACATCACGGTCAGCGATCAGGTCAAGGATGTCAGACAGCGCGTCCTCTGGGATGCGGCCCAGCAAGCTTTCGCTGTCATAGGCCAGGATCACGCGGGTGTCTTGGGTGTTGCGGCTGCCAAGCCCCGCAAAGTAAAGCAGCGCGCGATCACCGGGGGTTGTCAGGCCGACCAATTCGTCGATCAGCGCATCAAGGATCGCTTCTGAGGTGGCGGCGCTGTCAAGCAGCAGGGAAACTTGCGTCTGGCGATAGCCCCAGCGTTCAACGGCCAGTTGCGCCATTGCGATGGCATCGTCGGTGGCCGATTGCGGGGCGAGCCGCAGATCAAGGTTAGGATAACCCTCGATCCCGATGATCAGGGCGCGATCCTCTGCCAAGGCTGCCGGGGCCAATGCCGCAATTAGGGCGGCGGTATGAAGGGCGCGATACGTCATGGGGGGATGCTAGCAGGCAAATGCCGTCTTTGGGCAGTCACGTTTTTCATACGTTGTGGCCTGTTGGGCGTGTGCAGGGGGATGCGCGGCGCTGTGGCGGGCGCAGAGCATCTGCATCAGTTGTGCGCCCAATGTAAGGACAAAGAGGATTTCGTTGAGGGTGGTCATGTTCACAATCCTGATCTTCGCGACGGTTGCGTTTGGTGAAACGTGTTAACTTGCGTAAGGTTATCGCGCGAGATGGGCCGCCCGGCAGGGCTGTCGTTTTCGATACGACAGGCACCAAGGTTCGCCCGGCTGGTCTAGGGTGGTGACATCACGCAGAGAACAGCCCAAGCGGGTTTGCTGCACTTCATCAGTACCGGACGCGAAAGCGTTCACAGGAAAGGGAACACAACGATGCGACGCCGGATGCACCTGATCACAGCTTTTGTTGCGGCCTGTGCCACCACAGCCGCCGCAGATGAGGCGGAATACTGCCCCGATCTGGGGTTGGAGAACGCATTCCTGAGCGCGCATTTTTGTGCTCAGTTGCAAGCCATTGCGCCGGGCACCGGCACGACCCGTTCCATCACGCAGGAAGGAAATCCTGACTTGCCCCAAGGGCAGGAATGGGCAGACTTTCCACTGATACAAGACGCTTTTCGCGCCGATCCGCGCAAGACGCTGGACCTGATCGAACGGATCAAGGGTGCAGGCGGATTGCCGATCGACGCCAACTAAAACTGGTGCCTGACACCGATTTACGACGACAAGGAGTATTAAAGATGTCCAGAATCCCCCCCCAAGGCATTGTGCGCGGCTTGCGCGCCGGTGCCGTGATCGGATTGGTCACGCTGACCTCTGGTTGTCTGGTGGTCCCACTGCCGGTCACGGTACCGGTCACAACGACAACCACCACGACCACGCCAGCAACGACGACGACCACGACACAGTCGCAGGCCGCTGCCGTCGAACGCGCGCGCCAGCAGGCTGCAGAACGCGCGGCGCGGCGTCGGGATGAGCGCAACAACAATAATAACAATTCTTCGCCCTCTCCTTCACCATCGCCATCGCCCTCTCCTGCGCCGCCACCACCGCCGCCGCCGCCACCTTGCTGGCAGTGCTAAGATGACCAGACCACTTTCGGTTTTGGCAGGCGCGCTTTTGTCGGTCAGCGTTTTGGCGACCGGCCCTGCGCTGGCCCAGAACAGCCTGATCGTCGAGCGGTTGATCAACGGGTCGGCGGATATTCTTCCGTTCCGGGGCATCAACCCCGATACCCGCGCCGCCAAGCGCTACGCGATTGTCATTGGCAATTCGGATTATGCCGACATTCCTGACCTGCCGAATGCCCACGTCGATGCGGAAGTGGTTGCCACCTTCCTGCGCGCGCAAGGCTATCTGGTGCGACACCACGAAGACATCACCAAGCGCGGCTTCGAGGACATGCTGCGCCGGGTGCTGTTTGACGTGGACCGCGACACCGAAGTGGTTGTTTTCTTTGCCGGTCATGGGTTTCAGATCGGGGCAGAGAACTATCTGGTGCCAACGGACGCGGACCTTGATTCTGTCTATGATGTGCCGTTTGAGGCGGTGTCACTGGGGTCACTGGTCGGCATCATCGGCGCACGGGCGAGACTTCAGGTCGTCATTCTGGACAGTTGCCGCGACAACCCGTTTGCGGGCAAGGAATTGCTGACCCAGGTGGGCAATACGCTGCGCGAGACGCGCACCGGATTTGCCAGCCAGTCCGCGCCGCTGAATTCGATGCTGATCTATTCGACCTCGCCGGGGTCGCTGGCCTTTGACGGGGAAGGCGGCAACAGCCCGTTTACGGCGTCACTGATCGAAGAAGCCTCGGCCACGCCGGAGGCGCTGATCAAGGATGTCTTCGAAGTTGTGCGCCGCAAGACGTTTGAGCGTACCAATGGCCGCCAGGTGCCGTGGGACAGCTCGACCCTGATTGAACCGGCAAGCTTTGGTCTGGGCGCGCAATTGTCGCGGCCAATCGAAGTGAGCAGCACCGGCACGGGCGAGACGCGCGGCGTGGCCCGAGTGAGCGACCTGGAGGTCGTGGCCGAGGAAACGCAAGTGAGTGCGGCCCCTTTCAGCAATGTGATCACGGCAGATTTCGTGCCAGAGGTGGACATTGGTCCGGCCCTGTCCGAGGCGCTGAACATTGGTGTGACTGACACGGTGCGCTTTCTGGCGCGGCCCGAAACCGGGGTGCTGATGCAGCGCGACCGCAGCGGGCTGAACACGGATGTGACCGGGCGCACGCTGACCGGGTTGGACGTGGATCGTCTGACGCTGGTCAACGAAAGCGTGCAGGTGTCTGCGATGACCGTGGATGGCGGCCAATTGGCGGATTCGCTGTTGATCGAGGTCAACGGGGTCGAAACCCGCGTGGCACTGAACCTTGTGCCCAACGATTGCGACATGGAAGCAGGCGATCATCTGGACCCTGATGGCATGGGGCTGACCCGATACCCTAACGAAATCCGGCCGGAAATCGCGCTGGCCGCTTGCGAGGCTGCGATTGCGGCCAATCCCGATACCGGGCGGTTCCACTATCAAAAGGGCCGCGCGCAGCTTGCGCTGCGCAATATCGACGGTGCCATCGCCAGCTTTGAGCGGGCCCGCGATCTGGGACACACGCGGGCCTGGCACGCGCTGGGGCTTCAGGCACGCTATGCCGAACGTGGTGTGGGCGGCGGCACGTCCGAAGGACGGCCTGACAGTGATGCGGTACGCCAGCTTTTCGCGCGTGGTGTGGCGCAGGGTGATCCTTATGCCATGCACACGCTGGGGTATGAGCTGCTCAAGAACGGTGGCACAACCGAGGCCGAGGTCGAGGGCTATGACCTGCTGATCCGCGCCATGGAAGTTGGCCATACCTTTGCGATGAATGCGCTGACGGGGATCTATCTTGATGAATCCAGCAGCTACTATGACCCAGAGCGGGCCTTGCGGTATATGAACGAAAGCGTCGCACGCGGTGATATCTACGGGATGCTGAACCTTGGGATTGCTTATCAGCAAGGGCAGGCCGGGCTGACGCCCGATGCGGGCCGCGCCTATCAGTTGATCAAGGATGCCCATGACGCGGGTCATCCCAGCACCGCCTATACGCTGGCGACAATGTATAACGACGGCTCTGCCCCCGGCGGGCGCGACACAGCGCAGGCGGTCGCGGTCTTTTCCGATGGTTTGGAGCGTGGTGATCCGGTGTCCGGGGCCACGGCGGCCTATACGCTGATGACCGAAAGTGTGCCGGGCTATGACCAGTTTGACGCCGCTGTGATGGCAGCCAAGGGCACGGCGCTGGCAAACAACCGCAACGCGCAATATGCCGAACAACAGTTGGATGCGATGCCGCAGCAGGTGATCAATGGCGGCGCGCAACGGTTGATCAAGGCGCTGGGCGGAACGCTGGATGTGGACGGTGCCTTTGGCCCCGGAAGCCAGTCCGCGATGGACGAGGTTCTGACCCGTCTGGGCAAGGGGCCAGCGGCCACTGATCCCAAGGCGCGGATCCTGCAACTGGCCCAGATTTACTGGGAAACCTCGCCTTTCCGCGTCGACCTCTACTGACACTTGCGGGTGCCGCGCAGTCTCGTGCGGTGCCCGGCCAAATCTGGCCTTGCTGACCGCGTGACAGAAAACCCCTTGCCGAAACCGGTTTCGGCAAACAGGTTTGATGGCAGGGGGGCAAAAAGTGCCAATGATCGAAGAGCGAATCGGCCAAAGACAAGCGCAGCGACGGGTGACTATCGCTGATATGTCGCAGGCCCTTGGGCTGACCAAATCGACGGTCAGCCGGGCGCTGAATGGCTATCCCGATATTGCAGATGCGACGCGGCTGCGGGTGACACGCATGGCCGAAAAGATGGGTTATCGCCCGCTGTCCCACGCACAGGCCATTCGCACCGGGCGCACAAAATCGCTGGGGTTGGTGATCCAGCTCAGCGAACATGACGCGCACCGGCCGTTTCTGGCGGAATTTCTGGCGGGGCTGTCGCTGGGTGCCAGTGCTGAGGGCTATACACTTACGGTTGCATCCTCGACGTCTGACAGCGACACGCTGTTGGCGTTTCAGACCATGTTGCAGGACCGCAAGGCCGATGGATTTGTGCTGCAACGGACCCTGCGGGACGACCCGCGCATCCGGATGCTGCGCGCGATGGAGGTCCCGTTTGTCCTGTTCGGCCGCACCGGCGACGATCACGGCTGTGCGTGGCTGGATGTGGACGGCGAAGGTGCGATTGGCGATGCGGTCGACCGTCTTTTCGCACTGGGCCATCGGCGGATCGGCTATATTGGCGGCGGGCTGCCCTATAACTACAGCGCGCTGCGCCGCGGCGGTTTTGTAGATGCGATGGCGCGCAATTGCATGGCGATTGACGCCGACCTGCTGCGCGAAGGGGCCGTGACCCGCGCTGATGGCGCAGCGGCGGCGGCTGAATTGCTGGACACCAAGGCACCGCCCACAGCTATTGTCTGTGCCGTCGATATGGCGGCCCTTGGGGTCTACAACGCCGCTGCTGATCGCGGCCTGACTGTGGGCACAGAGCTGTCGGTGATTGCTTATGATGGCATCCCCGAAGGCGCGCATATGGCACCGGCACTGTCCACCTATGCGGTCGATTTCACCGATTGCGGCCAACGCCTGAGCGGGTTTCTGATCCGCCGTATTCAGGGTGAAGCGCCCGAAAAACTGCGCGAGCTGACCACAGCTCGCTACTTGGATCGCGGGTCCGCACGGGCCCCCGTCTGCACCAGTGCAGCGCTTGCTGCGCGGATCGCAAAACACCACAGGACCTAAAAGACCACTGGGAGGAATACCATGAGAACGACGCCTAAAATCCTATCAACAACCGCCTGCGCACTGGTGCTGTCAGCCCTGGCGGCCAGCGCCGAAGAGCTGCGGTTCTGGACCACCGAGGAACAGCCCGAACGGCTGGCGCGGCAGGAACAGATGGCGGCAGATTTTGCAGCCGCATCGGGCCACACCGTGGAGGTGATCCCGGTCAGCGAGAACGACCTGGGCACCCGTGCAACGGCTGCATTTGCCGCGGGCGATCTGCCGGATGTGATCTATCATACGCTGCAATATGCTGCCCCTTGGGCCGAAGCGGGTATTCTGGACATCGACGCGGCCACCGACGTGGTCGAGATGTTGGGCGCGGATACCTTTGCCCCCGGCGCGCTGACGATGGCGGACACGGGCGACGGTTTCGCATCTGTGCCGGTGGACGGCTGGACGCAGATGATCGTCTACCGCAAGGACAAGTTTGACGAAGCGGGCCTTGAGGCACCGACATCCTTTGCCAACGTGCTGGCCGCTGTTGACGCGCTGCATAACCCGCCAGAGATGTATGGCTTTGTCGCGGCCACCAAGATCGACGAGAACTTCATGTCTCAGGTGCTGGAGCATGTGTTCCTCGCCAACGGCGTAAGCCCGGTTGATGCGGACGGCGTGGCCGATCTGGACGAGGCTGCCACGATCGAGGTGCTGGAGTTCTACAAGGCGATTGCCGAAGCTTCACCGCCGGGTGATCTGTATTGGGATCAGTCGCGCAGCCTGTATTTCAGCGGCAATGCGGCGATGATTATCTGGTCGCCATTCATCCTGGATGAATTGGCCGGTCTGCGCGACAGCGCCCCGCCCACGATCAACGATGACCCCACCAGCCGGGATCTGGCGGCGGCCACGGGTATCGTGACCAACTTCAGCGGCCCGTCGAACCCCGATGGTGCGGCATGGGGTGACGTGCGTTACTTTGGCATCACGTCTGACGCGGCCACCGATGCGGCGATGGAATTCGTGCAGTATTCGCTGGACGAAGGCTACGGCCAGACGCTTGCCATCGCACCCGAGGGCAAGTTCCCGGTGCGGCGCGGCACAGCCGACAACCCCACAGCCTTTGCAGACCTCTGGGCCACGCTGGATGTAGGCGTTGACCGCAAGGCACCATTGGGTGAACTTTATGACGCGGCGATGATTGACGAGATCGTGGGCGGTCTGGATGTCGCACAGCGCTGGGGCGTCGAAGAAGGCCAATTGGCCACGGCGTCGAAGATCATCAACAGCCAGGTCATCAACCGTCTGGTGCGCGAGTTCATCGATGGTGAACGCGACGCAGCAGCGACAGTGGCCGAGTTGAACGCAGCCATCGCGGCGGTTCAATAAATCAAAGACCCCGTCCCGGACCCTGTCCGGGACCATGATACGACAGTCAGGCCCCCGCAGTGGGGTCCGGGGCGGGGTGCATCTTAATCCATGTGGCGGACATCATGACGGATCTGACACCACCCAAAGGGACCGGCCCACTTGGCAGGCGCGAGGCGCGGCTGGCATGGGGCTTGCTGTCGCCCACGTTGATCGCCGTGGCCTTGGTCGTGATCCTGCCGCTGCTTGCGATTTTCTGGATCTCGGTCAAGCCTGTGTCACTGGCCGATCTGCGCCCGCCAGAGGTGGTGCTGCGCGAAGACATCCGTGGCGATGATGAGGCAGTCGGCGATCAGGCCAATATCCGCTACCGGCTGCGCAATTCCAGTCAGGACCAGCCGATCACCGGTGTCAGTTTCAGCGATGTGTTGCCCGCCGGGCTACGTGTCACCGCACTGGACCCGCGTTGCACGCTGGAGGGGCGCGATCTGTTCTGCGATCTGGGCGATTGGGAGCCGGGGCTGCGCGAGACCCTGATGATCCCTGTCGAGATCGAGCAAGCTTATCTGGATGGTGGCGAACGCCCGCAGGACAGCGACGCTGTGACCATCGGGCGTGGGGCCAATGTGCTGACCAATGCCACCTTCACATGGGAAAACTTTGCCCGCGTCTTTGACGGGGATGAGTTCTGGGGCGTGTTGGGTGTGACCCTGTTCTACACCGTCTTTGGCACCATCGGCGCGCTGCTGTTTGGGCTGTTTGCGGCGCTGCTGCTGAACAAATCCTTCAAAGGGCAGGGCATTCTGCGGGGGCTTTATCTGTTTCCTTACGTGGCCCCGGTGATCGCGGTGGCCTTCGCCTGGATTCTGCTGTTCGACCCGTTTTCGGGCAGTGCCAATGCGCTGTTGGTGCAGATGGGTGTAACAACGGAAGCGATCAATTTCTTTGGCGAGCGCCCGCTGGCGCTGATCATGGTGACAGTCTTTGAAATCTGGCGCTATTTCCCGCTGTCGTTCCTGTTCATCCTTGCGCGGATGCAGTCGATTGACAGCGACATGTATGAGGCCGCCGACATGGACGGGGCCAGCCCGTTCCAGCAGTTCTGGTATCTGAGCGTGCCGCAGTTGTTGGGTATCTTGAGCGTGCTGTTCCTGTTGCGCTTCATTTGGACGTTCAACAAGTTTGACGACATTTTTCTGCTGACAGGGGGCAATGCGGGCACCCGGACGCTGACGGTGAACGTCTATGAGCAGGCCTTTGCGGTTAGCAACATCGGCGCCGGTGCGGCGGTGGCCGTGGTGATCTTTGCCTGTCTGCTGCTGTTTTCGGTCTTCTTCTTCCGCTTCGTCAGCCGGGAGGAGGGGCTATGAGGGGCGCATCACAGATGCGTCCGCGCCTGCGGCGAGCGGGGCAGGGGGGCGCTGCCCCCCGTCCGCAAGCGGACTCCCCCCGGGATTATTTTGGCCAGAAGAAGGAGGACCCGCGATGCAAGGTCTGAGGTTTGGCTATGTGACAGGCCCTGTGCTGGGGGCGTTGTGGATGGTGGTCCTGTCCACGACCGTGGGTGTGGCGATGTCCTTTGCCACCGGCGATGCGTTCCGCCCCGGTATCCTGCTTTCGTTGTTGTGGGGCGGCTTGGGTGGCGCGCTGATCGTGGCCTGGGGCCGCAGCGCGGTGATGCAGGAACTGATTGGCGCGGCGATTGTGGCGCTGGTGCTGTTCGGGATCGGTCCGATGTTGACCGGCGCGGGTGTTGGCGGTGTGGCGCAAGTGATTGGGGCGGTCATTCTGGCCGGCAGCTTTGCGGTGTCGACGGCGGTCATCCTGACCGACATCACCCCCGGCGCGCTGACCCGGCATGAGTTTGAGGCAGCAGTGATCCGGTTCCTGACCGGTTTCGGATATATCTTCTTTACCGCGATTGTGCTGATCCCGTTCTATGTGATGGTGATGACCAGCCTGAAGAACCAGGCGGAGCTGATCCAGAACCCGCTCGATTTCTCAATCGACCTGAGCAAGGGCTGGGGGCTGTTCCGGTCCTATGATGAGCTGTTCCGACAGTTCAATTTCGGCACCTATCTGTTCAATTCCTTCGCGATCTCTGTGCTGACCGTCTTCATCACGCTGGCCTTTGCGATCCCCGGTGCCTATGCGGTGGCGCGATTGCGGTTCCGGGGGCAGGCGGCGTTTTCACGCTCGATCCTGCTGATCTATATGGTGCCGATGATCGTGCTGGCGCTGCCGATCTACATCGCCTTTTCCATGACCGGCCTGCGCAATTCGCTGGGTGGGATCATCATGATCTATCCGGTCACGACGATCCCCGTGGCGCTTTATATGTTGCAAGGCTATTTCCGTGGGTTACCCGCCGAGATTGAAGAGGCCGGGCTGATGGACGGGCTAAGCCGGCTAAAGGTGATCTGGAAGATCACCTTGCCGCTGTCGCTGCCGGCGCTCGCCTCTGTTTCGCTTTATGTTTTCATGATCGCCTGGAACGAGTTCCTGCTGGCCTTCATGCTGCTGGATGACCCATCGAAATTCACACTGACGCGGGGGATCGCGTCGCTTAATTCCTCGGAAATTCCGCGCCAGCATCTGATGGCGGGCTCGGTGATTGCCACCGTGCCGATTATGGCGCTGTTTCTGGGGCTGGAAAAATTCATGACCAAGGGCCTGACGGCGGGGAGTGTCAAAGGATGAACCTTGATGACGAGGCGCGCGCAATCCTGCGACGCAATGACAGGGGTGGTTATACCGTGCCGACCCATGGGCTTTATCCCTATCAGTGGAACTGGGACAGCGCCTTTGCGGCCTGGGGGTTTTCGACCTTTGATATTGGCCGGGCCTGGGACGAGCTGGACACGCTGATGGCAAGCCAGTGGGACGACGGGATGGTACCGCATATCATTTTCCACCAGTCTGATCCGGGGTATTTTCCCGGACCGGATGTCTGGGGCACGGGCCGCACGCCCGCATCTTCGGGCATCAGCCAGCCGCCGGTTGCGGCGATTATCGCGCGCCAGATCTGGGCGGCGGATGAGGCGGCGGGTACGGCGCGGATCAAGGCGCTGTTCCCCAAGCTGGTCGCATGGCACCGCTGGTGGCATGATTTCCGCTGCACCACCGGACCGGTCGCGATCACCCATCCGTGGGAAAGCGGGCGCGACAATTGCCCCGATTGGGATATCGGCATGGCAGGTGTCGATGGGTCGCGTGTCGGCGACTACACGCGTCGCGACACAGGCCATGTCGACCCCGAGATGCGGCCCGGCAAGGAAGACTACGACCGCTATATCGCGATGCTGCAGTTCGGGCGCGAGACGGGGTGGGATCAGGCCCGGATTGTTGCCGAGGGGCCGTTTCTGATGGCTGATCCCGGCATCACCTTTGTGCTGCTGCGCGCGCATGAGGATTTGGCCGCAATTGGCCGTGCGCTGGGCGAGGATGTCAGCACGCTGGAGGCTTGGGCGACCGAGCTTCGCTCTGCCTTGCCGCTGATCTGGAACGATGCGCTGGGTGCCTATGACGCGCGCAACCTGCGCACGGATGCCTTTGCAGGTGTGCTGGGGTCGGGTGCGTTTCTGGCCTATGTCGCGGGTGCCGGGAACCCGCGGTTGGATGCAGAACTGATGCGGGCCTGGGATGCGGTCAATTACGGCATCCCCTCGGCCGATCCGGAAAACAAGATTTTCGATCCGCGCCGTTATTGGCGCGGGCCGACATGGCCGGTGGTCAATGCGCTGATTGCGCTTGGCCTGACTGAAAGCGGTCATGCGGATCTGTCCGAACGGCTGCGGGCCGAGACGGCGGCGCTGATCCGCAAGCACGGTTTCTATGAATATTTCGACCCGGTGGATATGACCCCCTGTGGCGGTGCCGATTTCACTTGGACGGCGGCGATCTGGCTGACCTGGGCCGGGCGTGAACGTGAAACAACCCAGCAACAAGGGGCGGCCTGATGTCTTCGATAGAGCTACGATCCGTCGAAAAATGGTTTGGCAATGTGCAGGTCATCAAAGGTGTTGATCTGGCAATGGAAGAGGGCGAGTTCATCATCTTCGTGGGCCCATCGGGCTGCGGAAAATCGACCTTGTTGCGGATGATAGCGGGGCTGGAGGAAACCTCTCGCGGGCAGATCATGGTGGGCGACCGCGATGCGACCGCAGAGCCGCCCAGCAAGCGGGGGCTGGCGATGGTGTTCCAGTCTTACGCGCTTTATCCGCATATGTCGGTGCGCGACAATGTGGGCTTTCCGCTGAAATCGGCGGGGCTGCCGAAGGAAGACATTGACGCCAAGGTGAACGCGGCCGCGCGTGTGCTGAAGCTGGACGACTATATGGACCGGCGGCCCAAGGACCTTTCAGGCGGGCAGCGCCAGCGCGTGGCAATCGGCCGGTCAATCGTGCGCGACCCAACGGCGTTCCTGTTTGACGAACCGCTTTCGAACCTTGACGCCTCTTTGCGGGTCGAGATGCGATACGAGATTGCCAAGTTGCATCAGTCGCTCAAGACCACGATGATTTATGTCACCCACGATCAGGTCGAGGCGATGACGCTGGCGGACCGGATTGTGGTGCTTGATGCGGGCAAGATTGCGCAAGTGGGTAGCCCGCGCGAGCTGTACGAGCGGCCTGCAAACCTGTTCGTGGCGCAGTTTATCGGCAGCCCGCGCATGAATGTGATGCCCTGCCAGACATCCGGTGACGCCTATGCGCTGTCAGGCCATCGCGGTGGCGCTTACGGGCGCAGCGCGCCTGCCACGCATCTGGGCATTCGGCCCGAGCATATCACGCTGGGTGCCCTCGGCAGTGGTCAGATTGATGGCACGGTGGATGTGCTGGAATATCTGGGCGCGGATACCTTTGTCATTCTGGCCTGCGGTGATCTGGGTCAGGTCACCGTGCGGGTGACTGGCAACAGCGATCTGGCACCGGGTGATCAGGTTGGGCTACAGTTGTCGGCGGATGATCTGCACTTTTTCGGCGCGGATGGGTCGGCTGTGCTGTCCTAGGGTCCTGACTCTAGGGTGTGGTCCGCAGACGGGGGGCTCCTCCCAAAACCTGATCCCCGCCTACGCACACATGTCAGCGGCGAAAATCGCAGCACTGACGATCACGGTGATTCACAAAAGTGTCCGCCGTAGAAAGCGCTTGCATACTGCGTTTGAAAGCGACGTTTCGCAAGCCCCATTTTCATCATTGCATCCGCGGCTATTGCGGGGACACGGGGTGTGTTATCAGCAGCCTGTGAGGGGGAGCGCATGACAGGCATTCAGACACCGTCGATTGGTGATGTGGCCCGTGCTGCCGGGGTCAGCACCGCCACGATCAGCCGCGCGATCAACGACCCCGACAAGGTCGCCAAAAGCACGCGCGAACGGATCAATGCCGCCATCGAGGCGCTGGGTTACACGCCGCACTTCGGCGCGCGCGCAATGGCATCAAGCCGGTTCAAGACGGTGGGCGCGGTGATCCCGACGATGGCAAATGCAATGTTTGCCAGCGGGATGCAGGCCTTTCAGGAAGCGCTGTCAGAGGCGGGCGTGACCTTGCTGGTGGCCACAACAGGCTATGACCCACAAGCAGAGCTGCGCCAGATCAGGGCGCTGATGACGCAGGGCGCGTCGGGGCTGATGTTGATCGGCACCGAGCGGCCAGAAGAAACAAGCCGGTTTCTGGCGCTGCGCAACGTGCCACATGTCAAGGCATGGACAACGGGGGCCGCGGACGAAGGGTTGTTTGCGGGGTTCGACAACCGGCGCGCGGCACAGGCCATGACCGACAAGGTGCTGGATATGGGCCACCGCAAGATCGCGATGATTGCGGGCGTGAGCGCAGGCAATGACCGCGTGTCAGAGCGTATCGCGGGTGTGCGTGCGGCCGTTGCAGCGCGCGACGGGGCAGAACTGGTGGCGCTGGCCGAAGCACCCTATCTGCTGGACCCCGCAGGCGATGCCTTTGACACCGTTTGGGCGGCACGGCCCACCGCGATCATCGGTGGCAGCGATGTGCTGGCCGCAGGGGCCGTGGTGCGCGCCCGGCAGATGGGGGTGGCGGTGCCGGATGATGTCTCGGTCACCGGTTTTGATGACATCGGGTTGTCGCTGGTCTGCCACCCGGCCTTGACCACGGTGCGCGTGCCGCAGTTCGAGATGGGCCGCGCAGCAGCCGCGATTCTGTTGGCGCGGCTTGCGGGCAAGCCCGCCGAAAGCGCGCTGTTCGAAACCCAGATCATCGAACGCGGCTCGCTCGCGCCGCCTAGGTCATAACGTCAGGGTCAATCCGTCCGGTATGGGCAGTGATCTGGGCGATGTTGTGCGCAGCCGTGATGATCGACGCCAGCGCCTCTTGCGGATCCTGATCGAACTTTGCGGGGTCGGTTTCAAGCGCCTCAAGATAAAGCCGCATCGTGGCCCCTGAGGTGCCCGTGCCGGACAGGCGGATCACAAAGCGCGCGCCGCCTTCAAAGATCACCCGCACGCCCTGATTGGCCGAGACCGAGCCATCGACGGGATCGTTGTAGGCGTAATCATCGGCATCCGCGACCGTCAGGCCGGCGACGGTGTAACCGGGCAGCGATGCCAGCCTGTCCCGCAAGGCAGTAATCATTGCGTCGGCCTTGTCCGTTTCGATGCCTTCAAAGTCGTGACGGGAATAGAAATTGCGGCCAAAGCGCGCCCAATGATCCTGCAACACCTCGCCCACGCTTTGCTTGCGCACAGCAAGGATGTTGAGCCACATCAGCACGGCCCAAAGCCCGTCCTTTTCGCGGACGTGGCTGGACCCGGTGCCAAAGCTTTCTTCGCCACAGAGTGTCACGCGGCCATCGTCCATCAGATTGCCAAAGAACTTCCACCCCGTTGGCGTTTCATAGCAGGGCAGGCCCATCGCCTCTGCCACGCGGTCGGCGGCGGCAGAAGTCGGCATAGAGCGCGCGACACCGGCAAGCCCGGACGTGTAGCCCTTGGCCAGATGCGCGTTGGCCGCCAGCACGGCAAGGCTGTCTGAGGGGCTGACATAGACGCGCGGGCCGACGATCATATTGCGGTCGCCATCGCCATCAGAGGCAGCACCAAAGTCGGGCGCATCCGCACCGTTCATCGTCGCCATCAACTCGTGCGCCCAAGTCGGGTTGGGGTCGGGGTGCATGCCACCAAAGTCAGGCAAGGGCGTGCCATGAACCACGGTGCCCGGTGCGGCACCCAGACGGTTTTCAATGATTTCAGTGGCATAAGGCCCCGTGATCGCACACATGGCGTCAAAGCTGATGCGGAAACCACCCGCGATCATGGCGCGGATCGCGTCAAAATCAAACAGCGTCTCCATCAGGTCGGCGTAGTCGGCCACCGGGTCTGCGACGGTGACTTTCATTGCACCCAAGCTGGTTTCCCCGACAGTCGAAATGTCGACGTCCTGTGCCTCGAGCATCTTGTAAGAGGTGATGTCCTTGGTGCGGGCGAACATCGCCTCTGTCACCGCTTCAGGGGCGGGGCCGCCGTTTGACATGTTGAATTTGACGCCAAAATCCTCGTCTTCGCCGCCGGGGTTGTGGCTGGCGGACATGATGATGCCGCCGTCGGTCTTGTTAAGCCGGATCAGGTGGCTGGCCGCTGGCGTCGACAGCAGCGCGTCGCGCCCGACGATCACATGTGCGGCCCCATTGGCGGCGGCCATGCGCAGGATCACCTGAGCGGCACGTTTGTTGAAGAACCGCCCGTCACCGCCCAGCACAAAGGTCTTGCCCGCAGCACCACCGATGCCGTCAAAGATGCTTTGCACGAAATTCTCAAGGTAGTGCCGCCCCATGAACACCCGCGTCTTTTTGCGCAGGCCAGAGGTTCCGGGCTTTTGGCCTTCGATCGGTTGTGTCGCAACTTCGGTCACTTGCATGGGCAGGCTCCTTTCAGGTGGCAGAACAGGCAAAGACGCAGACGCTGTGCGCGTCGATCACGGTGGACTGGCCGGGGATGCACACTGCGCCATCGTCTGGCCGGGCTGTGTTGAGCACCAGTTCCCACGGTTTTCCGCGAAAGGCGGGCGGCAGGTGGACTTCGGTCTCTGGTCCGCTGTTGAAGGTCAGAAACAGCACATCGTCCGATGCGGCATATTCAGGTGTGCCCGAAGATGTGCGGACCTCAACGCAAAGTGCTTTCCAGGTGGGGTCTTGCCAGTCTTCGGCGCGGGGCGTGTTACCGTCGGGCAGACGCCAGAACAGATCAGGGATGCCATCGCGGACGCGCTGGCGCGAATGCAGGAAACGGATCTGGCGCAGCACGGTATGTTTGCGCCGCAGGGCGGCGAGGCGCTGAACGAAGTCAAGCAGCGCCATATCGGGCTTGTCCCAGTTCACCCAGCCCAATTCATTGTCCTGACCAAAGGTGTTGTTGTTGCCGTTCTGGGTATTGCCGATCTCATCGCCGGCCAGCAAAAGCGGCGTGCCTTGTGACAGAAAGATTGTGGCCAGAAAGTTGCGCTTGCGCTGGTCGCGGGCGGCGCGGATCGCGGGGTCTTCGGTTGGCCCTTCGACGCCCATATTGTCGGAATAATTGTCGTCCTTGCCGTCGCGGTTGTCTTCGCCATTGGCGGCGTTGTGCTTGACGTTGTAGCTGACCACGTCTTCAAGGCAAAAGCCGTCGTGCACAGAGACGAAGTTGATCGAGGTGGTGGCGGCGCGGCCGGAATGGTCGAATTGTTCGGCGCTGCCAAGGATGCGCTTGGAAAAGTCGGGCACCATGCCGCTGTCGCCGCGCCAGTACTTGCGCACGCCATCGCGGAATTTGTCGTTGAATTCTAAAAACGGATGCGGGAACGCGCCCAGTTGGTAGCCGCCGGGGCCAAGATCCCATGGCTCTGCAATCAGCTTTACCCGGCTCAGCACCGGGTCTTGCCGGATCGCATCCAGAAAACCGCCCTGCCGGTCAAAGCCGTCATCTTCCCGCGCAAGCGAGGTCGCCAGATCAAAGCGGAAGCCGTCCACATGCATGACCTCGACCCAGTAACGCAGGCTGTCCATCATCATGCGCAGCACCATCGGGTGCTGCATGTTCAGAACGTTACCCGTGCCGGTGTCATTGAGATAGAACCGCTTGTCTTCGGTCAGGCGATAGTAGGACAGGTTGTCAAATCCGCGGTGGCAGACGGTCGGGCCCATCTGATTGCCCTCGGCGGTGTGGTTATAGACGACGTCCAAGACCACCTCGATCCCCGCGCTATGCAGGCGGCGCACCATGGTCTGAAATTCCCAGATGCCCTGATCGGTCATATAGCGCGGCTCTGGTGCGAAAAAGCCGATGGTATTGTAGCCCCAGAAGTTGCGCATGCCCTTTTCGGTCAGGAATTGTTCATCCATGAAGGCCTGGGCAGGCATCAGTTGCACGGTGGTGATCCCAAGCTTGGTCAGGTGTTCCAGCACCGGTTCGCTGCACATCCCCAGAAACTTGCCGCGCACATCATGCGGCACGCCCGGCATCCGCGCGGTCAGCCCTTTGGCGTGAGCTTCGTAAAGCACTGTTTCGGAACGTGAAATCGCGGGCGGCGCGTCGTTGCCCCAGTTGAATGACGGGTCCACCACCATGGAGCGCGGCACGCAGAACGCGCTGTCGCGGGAATCAAAGCTCAGGTCTTCGCGGGCGCTGCCGACCTTGTAGCCCATCATCGCGTCCGACCAGCGGTACTTGCCGAAGATGCGCTTGGCATAGGGGTCAAGCAGCAGCTTGTTGGGGTTGAAGCGGTGGCCTTTGTCCGGCGCATAGGGGCCATGCACGCGAAAGCCGTATTTTGCGCCGGGGTGCAGACCGGTGACGTAGATGTGCCAGACATCGCCGTCACGTTCGGTCAGCGGGATGCGCGCGCGTTCCTTGCGGCCATCGTCGCTGAATAGGCACAGTTCGATCCGTTCGGCGTTTTCGGAAAACACCGCAAAGTTTACGCCTTGCCCATCAAACGTCGCGCCCAAGGGGTGCGGCTTGCCCGAAGACAGCGGGTGGTCCTTGAGTTGGGTCGGCAGGTCGGTCGTCAGGTGGGCATTCACGCAATCAGGCTTTCATACAGTTTCGCGTATTTGCCCGAGGATGTAGCCCAGCCGAGCGCCTGCGTCATCCCGCGTTTCTGCATGACACGCCAGAGTGACTTTTCGGCATGAAGCGCCAGCAGGCGCTGCAGCGCATGGGCGAACGCGATCTGGTCGACGGGGTGGAACTGAATGCCGGTGGCAACCTTGTCCGCGACGGCCATCGGATTGGCATCAATCACCGTGTCTGCCAGCCCGCCGGTGGCCGCGACCACCGGGATTGTGCCATAGCGCAGCCCGTACAACTGTGTCAGCCCGCAGGGTTCAAAGCGGCTGGGCACCAGCACCGCATCGCCGCCTGCAAACATCCGGTGGCTCAGCGCTTCATCATAGCCAATGCGCAGGCCAACCTTGCCCGGATGCGCCTTGGCCAAATCCTTGAGCTGTTCTTCCAGATAGGCAGCGCCGGAGCCGAGCACCGCTAGCCCGCCACCACCTGCGATAAAGGCGGGGATCGTGCCCGCCAGCAGGTCGATACCTTTTTGTTCGGTCAGGCGGCTGACGATGATGGCCAGAGGCCCCTTGATCCCCTTGAGGCCAAATTCGGCCATCAGTGCCTTGCGATTGGCGGATTTGCCGGTCAGCGACTTGGCGGAATATGGTTTCGCTTCTGGGTCGGTTTGCGGGTTCCAGACGGTGTCATCAACACCGTTCAGGATGCCGTGCAGATCAGCCGCCCGGTTGGCGATGACCCCATCCAGCCCCATGCCGAATTCCGGGCGCATCAACTCTGCCGCGTAAGTGGGGCTGACGGTGGTGATGGCGTCCGCGGTGACCAGCCCGGCCTTGAGTGAGGACAAATGCCCCCAGTATTCCAGGCATTCCGTGTTGAATTGATCAAATGGCAACATCAATTGCCCCAGCATCGCGGCGGATGCATTGCCTTGAAACGCGATGTTGTGAACGGTCATGACGGTCTTCACCGATGACCCCGCAAAGCGCAGATAGGCGGGGGCAAAGCCTGCTTGCCAGTCGTGCGCGTGTAGCACATCGGGCGTCCAGCCATCGGTCAGCCCGTGCTGCGCGATCTGGGCGGCTGCCCAGGACAGCGCGGCAAAGCGCAGGGCATTGTCCTTAAAGTCGTCGGGGTCGCCGTAAGGGCCGCCTGCGCGGTCAAACAGATGCGGCGCGTCCAGCAACATCACAGACTGCCCATCCAGCGCCCCGGTTTTAACTGTCGCCGGACCGCCGAACAGGTCATCGCTCGACCACAGCACATGTCTGGCCTTGGTTTTTTTGACCAGCCCGCGATAGCCGGGCATCAGCGTGCGCATGTCCCAGCCGTGATCGGCCAAGGCGGCGGGCAGGGCGCCTGCCACGTCCGCCAACCCGCCGGTCTTGATAAACGGCACCACCTCTGAGGCGACCGACAGAACCCGACCGCCCATGTCAGCCAAGCTCTGCCGCGCGGCGCGCCAGCATCGGTGCGGTGATCAGCACCACGCCACTGTCGGTGCGGCGGAACCACTTGGCGTCTTCTTCGGGGTCTTCGCCAACGACAAGGCCCTCGGGCACCACAACGCCGCGATCCAGCACCACATCCTTAAGCTGGGCTTTGCGGTTCACCTCCACATGGGGCAGGGCCACCACGCGATCAAGCGAGCTGAACGAATGCGTGCGAACCCCCGTGAACAGCAGCGATTCCTTGATTTCAGAGCCTGAGATGATGCAGTTGCCGGACACCATCGAGGAGACTGCATTACCGCGCCGCCCCTCTTCGTTGTGGATGAATTTGGCCGGTGGCACGCTTTCGGCATAGGTCCAGATCGGCCAGCTTGTGTCATACAGATCAAGCGGCGGGGTAAAGCTGGTCAGGTCGATGTTGGCCCGCCAGAAGGCATCAATCGTGCCCACATCGCGCCAATAGGGTTCAGTTTCCAACCCGCTGGTGACACAGCTATCCTCGAACCGGTGTGCCATGGCTTTGCCGTTCTTGACGATGTGCGGAATGATGTCGTTGCCAAAGTCATGGCTGGACTTTTTGTCGGCCATGTCCGCCAGCAGTAATTCGCGCAGGAATTCCCAGCGGAAGACATAAATGCCCATCGAGGCAAGCGCATGATCGGCGTCACCGGGGATGCAGGGCGGATCAGCGGGTTTTTCAAGAAAGGCGGTGATCCGGTCCTTGGTGTCGCAGTGCATGACGCCAAAGGCCGTCGCTTCCATCCGGGGGACGGTCAAGCAGCCGATGGTCACATCCGCACCGCTATCAAGGTGCTGCTGCAACATGATTTCATAGTCCATCTTGTAGATGTGATCGCCCGCAAGGACGACAATGAAATCAACGTCATAGCTGTCGATAATGTCAATGTTCTGGGCCACGGCATCAGCGGTGCCGAGATACCATTTTTCCTCTGATATGCGCTGCGAAGCGGGCAGGATATCAAGGTATTCGTTGCGTTCCGCGCGTAGAAAGCCCCAGCCGCGCTGGCAGTGGCGGATCAGCGAATGGGCCTTGTACTGCGTGGCAATCGCCATCTTGCGGATGCCAGAATTCAGCGCGTTGGACAGGGCAAAGTCGACGATCCGGGTCTTGCCGCCAAAGTAGACGGCAGGTTTGGCGCGGGTATCTGTCAGCTCTTTCAGGCGGCTCCCACGACCCCCGGCAAGCACAAAGGCCATGGCCCTGTTTGACAGGCGTTGATTTGGTGTCGGCTTCATCGTCATCCTCCCTTGGTCTTTTGCGTCAGTATTAGCGTCGAAAGTGGTGGCAGCGTCAGCGTGGCAGAGTGGTCTTGCCCCATCCACGGTGTGTCTTGTGCGGTCACTCCTCCCAGATTACCGCGCCCACCGCCGCCATAGCTTTCGGCGTCTGAATTCAAAACTTCGGTCCAGTCACCCGCAGCCGGCAGGCCGACGCGGTAGTCGGTGCGCTCAACCGGTGTGAGGTTCATCACCACGACCACGGGTGCATCGCCAGGGTTGCCGACGCGCAGGAATGCAAAGACCGAATTGGCGGCATCGTTCGCTTCGAGCCATTGAAAACCGCTGGGTCGCGTGTCGTTCACGTGCAGCGCGGGTAGGTCGCGGTAGGCGCGGTTCAGATCACGCACCCACATCTGCATCCCCTTGTGGGGGCCGTGGTCACATTCGTGCCAATCGAGGCTTTGGTTGTGGTTCCATTCCGCGGCCTGCGCGAATTCCTGACCCATAAAGAGCAGCTTTTTGCCCGGATGGGTCCACATGAAACCATAGTAAGCGCGCAGGTTCGCAAATCGTTCCCATTGGCTGCCGGGCATCTTGTTGAGCATTGATCCTTTGCCGTGCACCACCTCGTCATGGCTAATGGGCAGGATGTAGTTTTCAGAGAATGCGTAATGCAGGCTGAACGTCATTTCATGGTGGTGGTGCTTGCGGTGCACCGGGTCCAATTGCATGAAATGCAGGCTGTCGTTCATCCAGCCCATATTCCATTTGAACCCGAACCCCAGACCCCCGTGGTCGACGGGGCGGCTGACGCCGGGAAAGGCGGTGGATTCCTCGGCCACGGTCATGATGCCATCGCATTGCCCATAGGTCAGGGTGTTCATGTTCTGCAGCAGCGCGATCGCCTCGTAATTCTCGCGCCCGCCGTCCTTGTTGGGAATCCATTCCCCGTCATTGCGGGAATAGTCGCGGTAAAGCATCGACGCCACGGCATCCACGCGCAGCCCATCGAGGTGGTATTCATCCAGCCAATACAAGGCGTTAGAGGTGTAGTAGTTCGCCACCTCGTGCCGTCCAAAGTTGGGGATCAGGGTGTTCCAGTCCTGATGGAACCCTTCCTTGGGGTCGGCGTGTTCATAAAGATGCGTGCCGTCAAATTGCCCCAGCCCGTGGGCATCGGTGGGGAAGTGCCCCGGCACCCAATCCAGCAAGACGCCAATGCCCTTGGCATGTGCGGCATCCACAAATGCGCGGAATTCATCGGGTGTGCCGTGCCGGATGGTGGGGGCATACATGCCCACCGGCTGATAACCCCACGACCCGTCAAAGGGATATTCAGAGATCGGCATCAGCTCAATATGCGTGAAACCCATCCACGCGACGTACTCGACCAGATCAGTGGCAAGTTCGGTGTAGGACAGCGGGCGGTTGCCCTCGGCGCGTTTCCAACTGTTAAGGTTGACCTCGTACACGCTGATCGGGGCGTCGATGTTCTGCGCCTTGGCGCGGGTCTTCATCCAGCTTTTGTCAGACCATGTGGCACCCGAGATGTCACGCACGACAGAGGCCGTGCGGGGAGGATGTTCGGCACCAAAGCCCACGGGATCGGCGCGCAGGGGCAGGGTGGCCCCATCGGGGCCGACGATTTCATATTTGTAAGCCTCTCCGGCAGCGATGCCGGGCAGGAAGATTTCCCAGATGCCACTGTCGCTGGCGCGGCGCATCGGGTGGCGGCGGCCATCCCAGATGTTGAAGTTGCCAACAACCGAAACGCGCTGCGCATTCGGCGCCCAGACGGCAAAATGTGTGCCAGCAGTGCCTTCGTGTTGCAGCACATGCGCACCAAGGGCAGTCCACAGGCGTTGATGACTGCCTTCGCCCAGATAATAAAGATCGTCCTGACCCAGGACGGGCCCAAAGCTGTAAGGGTCGTCAAAGGTCCAGCTGTGACCGTCGCTTTCGGCCTGCAATCGGTACTTTGGCGGCTTGGCAAACACCTGCACAAAAAGACCCGGATAGTCGGGCAGCGGGTCAAGCGGTTTGACCGTCTTTGCACCAATCAGGGCAGACACCTGGGCGGCCCCGGGCACAAAGGCGGTCAGCAGCCAATGCCCGTCGCGCTGTTGCAGGCCGAGTTGCCCAAAAGGATCACCGCAGCGCCCTGCAAGGATGTCACGCGCGGCGTTGTGGTCGATCAACGCTGCAGCATCTGGCACGGCGGGTTGGCGGGTCTTAGGCATAGCTTCTCCGGCGGTTGCACCGTCCAAGTGGACACGGGATCGGCGCTATTTGCAAGTAATCCAAGGATTTGCATCAAATTTGGCTGTTTGGCGACGCCCGGCAAAGGTCTTGGCGGGGTCACAAAATGGCCTGCTTGGCGCAACATCTGTGGAACACATCTGAGAAGTGACATAGGTCTGTTCCAGATTTTGACAAAGGACTGATGATGCGCCGACTTGCTGCTGCCGCTGCTGCAATCTTGATGACCCTTCAGCCTGCACAGGCCGAACCGCGCGAAACGATTGGCACCGGTCGGCTGTTCACCAATGATTACTTTGGCGATGGGCGGGATCGTTGGCGCAGCGGGTCGTATGTTTATAGCCATTTGCGCGCGAACGGGCCGTATGACCCAGCCAACCGCGCCTTTGGCAACATCATCGAATACCGCGCCATGACCGAGATCATCTCGCCGGGTGCGGGCGGCGTGGATCGGCCTTACGTGGGTGCGATCACGCTGAGTGCGCAAACGCATTTTGGCGACGGGCCCTGGCATTATGCGCTGGGGGCGGATGTGGCATTCATCGGGCCGCAAACCGGGTTGTCGGTGTTTCAGGAAAAGTTCCACGATGCCTTTGATTTGCGCGCGCCCTTGACGGCGAACCAGCTGCCGAACGAGACGATTTTTGGCGCGCGCGCCTCTGCCACTTATACCTATCGTGTGTCCGAGACCGTCAGCTTACGGCCCTTTGCAGAGCTGCGCAGCGGGACAGAGCAGATCGCGCGCATTGGCGCGGATGTGCTGATTGGCAACGTCGGCCAGGACGATCTTTGGCTACGCGATGATGTGACCGGCCAGCCCTATCGCGGCACAGATGCTGGGCAAACCGGTTGGGCGGTGCTGGCGGGGGCTGATATTGCGGCGATTGGCGACAGCGCCTATCTGCCTGCGTCCCGTGGTGTGACAGCACTTGATCAGCGTCAGCGCGCGCGGTTGGGTGTACTGTGGCAACCTGCGCCGAACTTCACCGTGTTTTACGGGGCGACCTATTTGTCCGAGGAATTTGACGGACAAGACGGCGGGCAGGTGCTGGGGTCACTGCGGCTTGGCTTCAACTTTTGAAACTTAATGCGTGACAGGCACTTGATCCGCGATTCCGCGGTGGAGTAACGTTGCTCTCAGATCGCCGCGCACCCAATGACGCGGCGCGAGATAGGCAGAGTTACAGGTATGAAAACGGGCTTCAAAGGCACGTTTGTTATTTCATGGTCGCAGACAGAGCTGGACGGCAACCACGCCGCGCCTGTCGCAGATTTGCGCGCGGGCGCTGTCTGGTCCTGGACCGGGGAGGCGGTGCGCGTGGATGGCCCACGGGGCATTTTGCCCCTAGGCGAGGCCGAGGGGATGGCAGACATGCGCAAGCGCGCGGCCCTGACCGTGCGGCGGTTGATGGCGCAGGACCGGGTGACACAGCAGGACGATCCGCTGATCCTGAACGATCCGCTTTTTGACAACGGTTTTGTGGTCACCGATGGCCGAAGGTCGTGGGATATCTCGCTGATCCCCACCGGGGCTGGGCGCAAGCCGCTTTTGTTGTTTCACGGGATCATCCCGCCGCGCGGGGCAGAGCTCTGGGTGGTGCGTCAAAGCGTCAGCGCAAGGGTGCGCGATCAGGCCCATGCCGATTCCGGCGGCGTGGTCTGTTTCACACCTGGCACCATGATCCAAACTCCGTTTGGCCCGCGCGATGTGGCCAGTCTGGTTGAGGGTGATTTCGTGCAGACGCAGGACAATGGCGCGGCCGAGATCCTGTGGATCGGGCTGCGACGGGTGACAGGCGCGCGGCTGATGGTGATGCCAGAGCTGGCCCCCATTCGGCTACGGCGCGGCGCGCTGGACGAAGATGTGCCTGACGCGGGCCTGCTGGTATCGCCCGATCACCGAGTGGTGCTGCGCGGCGCGCGGGCACAGGCGCTGTTCCGCGCGGATGAGGTTTTGGTCGCGGCCCGTGATCTGATCAATGACACCTCTGTCATTCGCGACCGGGCCATTCGGCAGGTGGATTACATCCACATCATGTTGCCGCAGCACGAGATCGTTTTTGCCAACGGCGTGGCGACAGAAAGCTTTCATCCCGCAAGTGCAGCACTTGCCACCATGCAGCCCGATACGCAGGACCGCATGTTTGACCGTCTGCCCGATCTTGCCCGCGATGCGGCGTCCTACGGGGCCTATGCGCGCCGCGTGCTGACCCCAAGCGAGGCGGCCATTCTGGCCCATGATGCAGGCACCCGACGCTTCCATCGACCGGTCTGATCACTAATCCATCGCAAGCGCGATGCAGCAAGGTCACAGTCCGACCTGTCCGATCGGCGGAAAAGCAGCGTAAACCCGTGCTTTTCCCCGTTTCATCTGGCGCGGAAAATGGTTTTCCTGTCAGATGAAAGCGTTAACAATTTATTAATCACAGGCGCCGCAAACGGCGCGTCGACAACAGGCAGGTGACCGCATGGCGAATGTGTTGCGCAGGGCAGGAAAAGGTCTTTGGGGCATGACCGCTGCAGTGGCTCTGGGGCTTATTGCCAACGCCACCCCTGCCACAGCGACACCATTCACCAGCACCGTGCCAGGAAGCGGTGTGGCGCTGCCGCCCGAATACCCCGAAGCCGGCGGCGTCGCGATCGTGCTGACCGGGTCCAACGGCAACATCTATTACCAATTTTCGAACCCAGCGGGCGCGTTCCGTGGATTCCAGAACAACGGCACTCCCAGCCAATTCCGGGGTAACCCCTTTACGATCAACGACCCGATTGGGCTGGATTGCGGGTTTCGCAGCTGTACGGATTATTTTGGCGGATCGATTGCGCAGATCGACGTGCGCTTTACGGCCTATGACGGTGATACCCAGGTCGGCGGCTTTGACCGCAACAATATTGAACTGGTGATGAACGGCTTTGATGTTGGCAACTGGTCGGGGCTGACGACCGAGATCACCAATACCAATGGCACGCAAAGTTTTGGCTTTCAGGACGGGTTTGGCAATAACACCACCAACACGGGCTGGTTCAGTTCCAATAATCCGGCGCTTTTGGCCAACATTCTGGCGACCGGCCAGACCACCACACAGGTGCGCGACCGTACACCCAACGACAACTATTGGGATTTCCGGCGTGGTGAGAACCTGCCCAACAATGACATCCGCACCATTGCACCGGGGTACGAGCTGACCAAGGTTCGGCGCGGCGGTGATACGACTTATCTGACGGTCGGGCAGGTCATCACCTATGACTATGAGGTCGCCAACATCGGGTCGGTCAATATCTCGAACATCACTGTTGATGATGATAAGATCGGCAGTGTTACCTGTACGCCTACCTTCCTGCCCCGCACCGAAAGTGGCCAGCCAGCACCCGCGACAGCACTGTGTTCAGCGACCTACACGGTCACGCAAGAGGACATCGACAACGGGACGTTGACCAATATCGCCGTCGCCAACGGCATGCCCGAATTCGGGCAATTGGGTCAGCTCGAGGCTGAGGTAATCCTGAATGGTCCCGCACTTGCGCCCGCGATGGACGTGGACAAGGTCGCGTCGCCAACCAGCTTCACCACCGCAGGGCAGGTGATCTCCTATACTGTTACCGTATCCAACACCGGCAATGCGACGCTGAGCAATGTGCAGGTCACCGACCCGCTGATCCCGGCGCTGACCTGTGATGCCACCGAAGTTGTACCATTGTCGGCTGACAACACCGACAACACGATCACCTGTACCGGCACCTATGTTGTGACGCAGACAGATGTGGACAACGCTGCCGCCGGGACATCGCTGGTCAACACCGCAACGGCGCGTGCGCGCGATCCCAACAATCAGTCCCTGAGCGATACCGGTTCAGCGACGGTCACGGGTCCCGCATCAGCACCCGCGATGGAACTGACCAAGACCGCAGGCACGGCGAACTACGATGCGGTGGGTGATGTGTTGAATTACGACATCGCCATTCGCAACACCGGCAATGTGACATGGCCGGGTCCGCCCACGGTGACTGATACGCTTGATCCAAGCGTGTCTTGCCCCGCAGGCGCGGTAGCACCGGGCAACACGGTCACGTGTTCGGCCAGTTATACAGTCATGCAGTCTGACATTGACGCAGGCGAGGTGCTGAACACCGCAAGTGCGACGATCACTGTGAGCGGTGCGACCGCGATGGACGATGACGACGCCACAATCCCGGCCGTCTTTCTGCCCGCGTTGACGGTTGAAAAGTCGCTGGCCAGCGGCCCTGATCCCTTTACCGCGACGACAGATCAACTGGTTTACAGCTATCTGCTGACCAACACCGGCAATGTGCGGTTGGATGCGGTGGATTTGTCCGATGACAAAATCACCTTAACCTGCCCTGCGGCCACCATCCCGGCAGGGGGCAACATCACCTGTACGTCCGACCCCTACACGATCACACAAGATGATCTGGACGCGGGAGAAGTGACGAACACCGCCACGGCAGAGGCTGAAACGCCGGACGGCACAGCGATCACCCCGGTCACGGACGACCTGACCGTGGATGCCGATCAGATGCCCGCGCTGAGCATGGCAAAATCCGGCAGCTTTGACGGGTCGTTCCTGACCAACGAGACGATCAGCTACAGCTATCTGGTCACCAACACCGGCAACGTTGAATTGCCCGGGCCGTTCACTGTGGACGACAACAAGTTCAGCCCGACGGTGATTTCCTGCCCTGCAGGTGCGCTGGCCCCGGGCGACGATGTGACCTGCACCGCGACCTACACCATCACCACGGCGGATGTGACGGCGGGTTTCGTGAACAACACCGCCACGGCAGAGACAACGTTTGGCGGCGACCCGGTGGTATCGAACGCCGACAGCGTCAGCCTGTCGCCCACCGGCACGCCGTCGCTGGACATTGCGAAGACGGCTGATCTGGCGAGCTTTTCCACGCTGGGTGAGACGATCACCTATACCTATACGGTCACCAATGACGGCACGCTGGATATCGACCTGACCGGCGTGGACCCCACCACAATTGTAAGCGACGACAAGATTCCGGCAGGCGGGGTTGATTGTTCCGATCCCAACCCGCTGCCTGCCGCCCTGACCGTCGGCAATAGCCTGACCTGTACTGGCACCTATGACGTCACCCAGCCCGACATTGATGCCGCAGAGGTCGTGAACATGGCGACCGCCACGCTCAGCGTGTCGGGCACCGATGTGACCAGCCCTGCAGTCACTGAAACCGTGCCCTCTGCCGTGACCCCCGGCCTGACGCTGGACAAGGCCACGGCCACGGCGGATTTCGGCGATCTGGGCGATACGATTGACTACACCTTCAGCGTGACCAACACCTCTGCCCAGACCATTTCAACTGTGGACATCAGCGACCCGCTGTTGGGCGGGGCGGTGTGTTCAGTGGGGCCAATTGCGCCCTTTGGCACCGAAAGCTGCGCAGGCACCTATAGCTATACGATCATACAGGCTGATCTGGACCGGGGGTTTGTGACCAATACGGCCACCGCGCTGGGCCGCACCCCCGGCGGTGCACCACTGACCGACACCGATGGCGAAACGGTCAATGCCGATGGAACCGTGCTGCCCAGTATGGACGTGGACAAGCGCGCCTCTGCCACCACGTTTGCAGCCGTGGGTGACCGGATTGATTACGTGATTGACGTCCTGAACGACGGCAAGATCACCCTGACCGATGTGGTGGTGACCGATGCACAACTGGGGCTCAGCTGTAACTTGCCTGCCATTGCACCCGGCGACACCGACAGCAGCTGCGTGGGCAGTTATACGATCACGCAGGACGATATTGATGCGGGATCTTATGTGAACACAGCCTTTGCGGCATCTGCCGCGAACGGGCTGAACGAAAACGACATGAATACTGTGACCGGTCCTGCGGCTAATCCTTCGGTTGACGTCACAAAGGTGGCTGATGGCGGCTTTACGCTGGAAAACGATGTGGTCACCTTTACCCTGACCGCGCGCAACACCGGCAATGTGACGCTGACCGGTGTGACGATCACCGATGCGGATGTCACCTTTGCCCCGGCCTGTGCGCCGCAGGATTTGGCGCCCGGCGCCAGCTATGCCTGTACCGGCACCTATACCGTGCAGCAAAGCGATGTGGACGCGGGCGAATTTTCGAACACCGGTGATGTGACCGGCAACCCGCCAAGTGGCCCGGCAGAGACTGACAGCGCCACCGTGATTGTACCTGGCCCCGCAGAGATGCCCGGCGTCAGCGTTTCAAAGACCATCGCAGGCAACCCAAGCGCCTTTGCGCTGGGTGATACGCTGACCTACAACTTTTCAGTCACCAACACCGGCAATGTCACACTGACCGGCCTGACGATTGACGATCCTGATCCGCGCATCACGCTGAACTGTGCGCTGGATGATCTGGCCCCCGGTGCGACCGCGACAACCTGTGCCGGTGGTGCGCCCGCGCTGAGTGCCGATCTGACGATCACCCAGGACGAGGTGGACTTTGGCGCGGTGGTGAACACGGTCAATGTGACCGGTGTCACGACGGAAGGCACGCCGGTCGATGCGAGCGACGAAAATACCATTCCCGGCCCCGACCAGACCCCAGAGCTAAGCATCGTCAAATCCTCGCCCACCGGTGGTTTCAGCGCGGTGGGTGATACGATCACCTACAATTACGTGGTCACCAATGTGGCTGCAGGCAATCCCGGTGCGATCACCATCACAGAACCGATCACGGTGGATGATGACCGCACGCCGGTGGTTTGTGATCCAATTGGTGCAGGTCTTGCCCCCGGCGACAGCCTGAATTGCACCGCCAGCTATACGGTCACGCAGGATGATCTGGATACGGGCGATGTGACCAATGTGGCCTTTGCAGAGGTGACCCAGCCGGTGGTGCCATCCGCCACCCACCCCGACGGGTCTGCCGATGTGGCATCCCCCACGGACACGGTGACGGTCAACGCCACGCAGGGCGCGAGCATCGAAATCGACAAGGTGGTGACCCCCGGCACGCCATCGACCTATGCGGCGGTGGGTGACACGGTCAGCTATACATTCACAGTGCGCAACACCGGCAACGTGACCCTGACTGCGCCATTTACGGTCAACGACCCTGACATTGACCCGGCCCTGTCCTGCGGCAGCGGTGCCGTGGCCCCCGGCGGCGCAGTGACCTGTACTGCGATCTGGACGGCCCAGCAGTCGGACATCGACGCAGGCAGCTTTACAAACTCGGCCACCGCAGCGACCACCTTTGGCGGTGCGCCTGTGACCACGCCCACGCCTGCCTCGGTCACTGTGAACGCGGTGCAGACGCCCGCGATGGAAGTTGAAAAAGAACTGACAAATATTCTGGGCAACGGTGGCTTCAACACGTCCTCGACGCTTGAATACACCTATCAGATCACCAACACGGGCAATCAGACAATTGTTGGCCCGATTGAGATTACCGATAACCTGATCGGCACCTTTACCTGTTTCGCAGGCGATCTTGATCCGACCGATGCGCCGGTCAGCTGTACCGCGACCTATCCGATCAGCAGTGATGACGTGGCCTTTGGCAGCGTGACCAACACTGCCTTTGCATCCAGCCCCACAGTGGACAGCCCGCCAACCTCCGAAACAGTGCCAGAGGGTGAGCCGCCGACCATCACCATCACCAAGACCCCGGATGTCACTTCATTTGACGAGATCGGTGACACGATCACCTATACCTTTGACGTGACCAACACGAGCCCCGGCGGCGCGCTGGCCCCGTCGATTGCCCGTGAGATCGTGATCCGCGACGACAATTTCCCCGGCATGGACATCGCTTGTTTTGACCCGGCGGTGGACGTGGCCCCGGCTGGCCCGTCAGACGATCTGGACCCCGGCGAGACATTCACCTGTACCGAAACTGTGACCTATATCATTGATCAGGATGATCTGGACCGTGTGCAGGCGGGTCTGACGACCGGCTTTGTCACCAACAATGCTGCAGGCATCGTCACCACCATCCCCTCTGGCAGCGCCGAGATTTCGTCACCCCCCGTGCAAGTCACCGTCGAAGGCGTGGCGGACAACCTGCTGACAGTCGATAAATCCGTGACAGCGGGCAATAACCCGGCCGCCGTGGGCGATATGCTGACCTATCAGATCACAGTGGACAATGACGGCAACCAGACAATCTCTGGTCTGGCGATCAGCGATCCGCTGATCCCGGGCCTCAGCTGTCTTTATAATGGTGCGGCCAGTCCCACGACCTTGCAACCCGGTCAGCAAGCGGTCTGTACCGGCAGCTATACCGTGCAGCAGGCTGATCTGGATGCGGGCACCACGCTTGACAATATCGCAGATGTGGCAGGCAACACGCCGCAGGGCGTGGCGGTGACCGGCATGGATGACAACATGCATCCGCTGGTGGCCCCCAATCCGGAGGTCACGATCCTCAAAGAGCTGGCACAGGGCGAGCCGATGACCGCCTTCTCAGCGGTTGGTCAGCAGGTGCCATATCAGATCACCGTAACCAACAGCGGCAACATCACGCTGACCAGCACGACAGTCACCGACATTCTGTTCCCCGGTGAGCAATGCGACATCGGGCCCCTGGCACCGGGGCAACAGGATACATCATGCGTGTTTACCTATACGGTCACGCAGGACGATATCGACCGCGGTACGCTGGACAACGAGGCGACGGCCACATCCACCACCGACAACTACGGCCCGGTTGATGACAGCGACGACATCACCGGCAGCGGCCCCGACCGCGAACCGGCGATCACCATCACCAAAGAGGCGCTGGACACCACTTTCGCCAATGACGGTGACACGCTGGATTACCGCTATGTCATCGCCAACACCGGCAACGTGACGCTGACCGCCGCCACAACTGTGACGGACGATCTGATCCCCAGCCTGTCTTGCGGCAATTCACTGCCAGACACCGGGCCTGCGCCAGATTTTGACCCGGTCTTGTTGCCCGACAGTTTCTTTGTCTGCACCGGCACCTATACCGTGGACCAAGACGATGTGAACGCGGGCGAAGTGACCAACATCGCCACCGCAGAGGTGGCCGACCCGGTCAATGGCGGCACGATTGATGACGACGCGACGGTCACGGTAAGCGGCAGCCGCAACCCTGATTTCACAATCTCCAAGGTGGCCTCTGACACCACAAATGTCGCAGAGGGCGACACGATCACCTATACCTACACCGTCGCGAATACGGGCAATGTGACGCTGACCGCGATCACACTGACGGATGCGCATACCTCTGCCAGTGGCACCGCGAACCTGACGATTTCATCGGGTGGGGTGATTGCATCGCTTGACCCGACTGACACCGCGCAACTGACCGCGACCTATGTGGTCACACAGGCCGATATAGATGCGGGCAATGACCTGACCAATATCGTCAGCGCTGATGCGACCCCACCGGCGGGTGTGACACCACCACCAACCGAAACGGCAACCGAAACGGTCGACCTTGAAGACCCCGATCCGTCGCTGGAGACGGTCAAGACCGTCACGCCACCGGCCACGTTGGTCGCAGGGCAGACGGTGGTCTTTGACATCTCTGTCAGCAACACCGGCAATGTGACGCTGGATAATGTGAGCCTGTCTGACACGCTCAGCCGTGCGGACGGCACACCGATCACACCTTCCGTGCCTTCGTTTACAGGCGGGGATACCGGCGGTGATGGCCTTCTGGGTTTGACCGAGGTCTGGACCTATCAACTGACCCATGTGCTGACGCAGGACGATATTGATGCGGGCGGTCTGTCGAACACCGCTACTGCCAGCGCCGAAGACCCGTTTGGCACGCCAGTTGATGATGTATCCCACCCGACGCCCGGCGGTGGGTCCACCCCGACCACGCTGCCAATTGCGCCGATGCCCGACATTGAAGGCGAAAAGGTGATCACGGCGGGGCCGACCACGCTGAACGGGATCGTCCGGTTCGAGATTACGGCGACCAACACCGGCAATGTCACGCTGACCGGCGTCGGCGTTCCGCAGGACACCCTGCGCCGCGCCGATGGCACGCCGCTGACACTGACCACGAACCCGACGTTCTTTGCAGCGGATGCGGGTTCAGGTGAAGGGACGCTGATCCCGGGTGAAACCGCGACCTATCGCGCGACCTATCAGTTGACGCAGGATGACATTGACGCAGGTGGCATCGACAACCGCGCGCGTGTGGCTGGGACCGATCCCAACGGCACGGATGTTGATGACCTGACTGATGCGGGCACGCCCGGTGACAACAGCGACCGCACCGTGCTGACGATCCCGGCGGCACCGGCCCTGTCGCTGGTCAAGGAACTCACTGCGGGTGGTCCGACGTTTGACGCCGTGGGTGATACGCTGACATATACATTCTCCGTCACCAATGACGGCAATGTCACGATCACCGATCCGATCAGCATCACTGACCCGCTGATCACCAATGCCGGTGGGACCATCACTTGTGGCGCCGTTCCCTTGGCACCCGATGCATCGCTGACCTGTACCGGGTCTTACACCGTGGATCAGGATGATCTGAACGCGGGGCAGGTCGATAACACCGCCACGGCAAGTGATGGCACCACGACCAGCCCCGTCGCGACCGAAAGCGTCCCCGCACAGCAAGCCCCCGCTCTGACCGTAGACAAAACGGCTGTGTCGATCTCAACCGGCGACAACGATGTTGATAACCCGGCGAACTTTGTGTCGGGCGCTGTGATCTCTTTTGAATACACCGTGCGCAACACCGGCAACGTCAACCTGACCGGGCCGTTGGTCGTGAACGACAACCTGATCCCCGGCGGCACAAGCTGCCCGGCCAACCCCAACCCCGGCATGGCACCGGGGGATGAGCTGACATGTACCGCGAGTTACACCGTGGTGCAGCCGGATGTTGATGTTGGTTCTGCCACCAACACGGCAACGGCGACAGTGGATGGCACCACTTCGCCCCCCGATTCCGTCACCGTGCCCACCGGGGCAGCTCCCGGCCTGACCGTGACCAAAACGCTGGTGCGGATCGAGAACCCGGACACCTCTGTCCAGCCGGGGCTGGAGTTTGACGAGGTCAACGATGTGCTGGTCTATGAATTTGAAGTGACCAACACCGGTGATGCGGCCTTTACACGTGACATTGTGATCAACGATCCCCTGTTGACCGCGCCGGTCACCTGCTGGGTACCAAACCCCGGCGGCGGCGACCCCGATTTTACCCCCGCCAATGCGGTTGATCCGGCCGAGACGGCCACCTGCGAAGGGCAACTGCTGATAGATCAGGACGATCTGGACAGTGGCAGTGTCACCAACAGCGCCACGGCGGAAACCTCTTTCGGGCCGCTGCCCGGCACGCCGGTGATCTCTCCGCCCAGCGTCGAGACGACAGATGCCGATATCGACCCATCGCTGAGCATCGCCAAGACCGCTGATCTGACCGATTTCAGCACCGTGGGCCAGATGATCACCTATACGCTGACGGTGACCAATGACGGCAACCAGACGATCAGTGGCGTGCGCGCGCGCGATGATCTGTTGCCGCTGGATTGCACCTTGGGTGATTTGTTGCCCGGCGATGTGGATGCCAGCTGTACCGGCACCTATGCGGTCACGCAGGACGATATCGACAACGGCAACATCCCCAACGATGCCTTTGTCACCGGTATTGATCCGCAGGGTGACCCGGTGCGCGATGACACCTCTTTGACGGTGGGTGGCCCGACGGCTGCGCCTGATTACACGTTGACCAAATCCGCCACGCCGGACCCCTTTGGCGCGGTTGGCACCGGTGTCACCTATACCTTCACGGTGGAAAACACCGGCAACGTGACGCTGACTGATCTGACCATCACCGATGATATTGTCAGTCCCGCCTATACCTGCGACATCGCGCGACTTGATGTGGGCGCCACCGATGCGACCTGCACGCTGTCTTACACTGTCACCCAAGACGACAAGGACGCAGGCGAGATCCAGAACACCGCCACGGCCACGGCGATGGACCCCAGCGGCACACCGGTGGATCGCGACGACACGATCACCACACCGGCAGTGCCTGCGATGCCGGGGCTTGAGGTGACAAAGACATCGTCGGCGCCCAACACCTTCCTTGGGACAGACGTCACCTATACCCTTCAACTGGTCAACACAGGCGATGTGACGCTGGACATCGACAGCATCACCGACACGATGACACGCCGCAATTTTGCTGCCACGCCGACCACGCTGACCACGCCATTTGGCAGTCTGTCCGGTGACACTGATGGCGACGGGCGGCTCGATGTGACCGAGGTCTGGACCTATACCGGGACCAAGCGGATCACGCAGGCCGATATTGATGCAGGCGGGTTTGATAACACCGTGCTGGTTGCAGCCACTGATCCCTTTGGCACACCGGTTAATGACACCTCTGACGATGGCGATGACACCGACGGCAACACCGACGATGACCCGACCGAGTTTGCAATTGTCCCCGGACCCGCACTGAGCCTGGTGAAGACGATCACCACCACAGGTGCTGTGGCAGGTGATGAGGTGGTCTTTGCGCTGGTGGCAACCAATCAGGGCAACACGACACTCTTTGGTATTGATGTCGCTGACACGCTGACGGACGCAAATGGCACGGTGCTGTCGACGGCGGCTCCGACCATCGTCAACCCAGCCAGCTTGCCGGGGTCGATCGCGCCGGGACAGGTGCTAACGTTCGAGTTGCGTTATACGCTGACACAGGATGACGTGGACGCAGGCGGCATTTCGAACACCGCAACGGTGACGGCCACTGCGCCCAATGGCGACCCGGTCGACGATGTCTCGGACGATGGCGACAACACCGATGGCAACACCTCTGACGACCCAACGGTGCTGAGCATCACGCCTGCACCCGCGCTTGAAGTGACCAAGCTTGCGGTGCCATTTGCGGACCTCGATGCGGCCGTCGTGGCCGGTGACGTTGTGGAATTCACAATTACGGCCGAAAACACAGGCACGGTCACGCTGACCAATCTGGTGATCACCGATACGCTGACCAATTTGGACGGCGATGCGCTGACCCCGGACAGTATAACCTTTGACAGTGGCACTGACGAAACCTCGCTGATCCCCGGTGCGATCAACACGTTCACCGTGCTGTATACGCTGACGCAGGCCGACATCGACAGCGGCGGGGTCGAGAACACCGCTTTGGCCGAAACGACGGACCCAAGTGGCGATCCGGTCACCGATACCTCTGACAACGGGATTGATGATGACGGCAATACCACCGATGACCCGACGGTCATCGCGATCAACCAGATTGCCAGCATCGAGGCCACGAAAGAGGCCACAACACCGGAGCTGATTGGCGCAAACCTTTATCGCGTGACCTTTGATGTGACGGTGACCAACACCGGCAACATTACCCAGACAGAGGTGCAGGTAACCGATGATCTGGTGGCGTTCACCACCCCGGCAGAGCTGATCGGCACCACCACGCCGACAGCCAGCGGCTGGATCGGAACAGGCGGGCCGAACCCCGGCTTTGACGGTCGCAATGACATCAACCTGCTGACCAGCGGTGTCTCACTCGTACCCGGTGCCACAGGCACGTTGCAGTTTGATGTGGACTATGACACCAGCCAGGGCTTCCCCGGACAGGCCAATGTCGTTTCGGTGGTGTCCTCGACCATTTCCGAGGCGGTGACCGCATCGGTCGAGATACCAAGGGTCGCAGCCCCCGACATCTTTGCCACCAAATCGGTGGCCCCGGAAACGGTGCTGCGCGGTGGCACGGTAACCTATACGCTGACCTTCCAGAACCGCCTTGCACAGGAAGAGGCGCAGCTGACTGCGGTCGATATCATGCCTGCCGGTGTGATCTACACGCCCGGCACATCGGCCTTTGATGGCGTAGCGATTGATGATCCCGAAACGGTTGGAAATCAGCTGCGTTGGTCTCCGCTGACGCTGGCACCTTTGGGCACCAGCAGCGTGACCTTTGACGCGCGCTTGGTGGGGGATGCGGTCGAGATGGTGAACCGCGCCTATATGCTGGGCCCGGATGGCGAGGTGGTGTCCAACATCGCCACCGCCACCCTGACCCGCCCGCCAGAGCCGGTATTCGAATGCGCCGACATCATCGGCAAGGTGTTCGATGATGAGAACTTCAACGGTTATCAGGATGGTGTGATTGAACCTGACCGCTCACAGATCACCGATCAGACCTACTACGGCGGAAAAGGCGGCGGCAAGCTGGCACCCGAGGTGCTGACACCGGGTGCAGAACCGGGCTTGCCGAATGTGCGCCTGTCAACGGTGAACGGCACGTTGATCACCACAGATGCCTATGGCCGCTTTAGTGTGCCATGTGCGGAACTGCCTGCGTCGATTGGGTCCAATTTCACGTTGAAACTGGATGAGCGGACCTTGCCCACGGGCTACGCCGTCACCACCGAAAACCCGCGCACGATCCGGGTGACACCGGGCACAGTGGCCAAGCTGAACTTTGGCGCAGCACTGGGCAATGTGGTCGACATTGACCTGATGGCGGCGGCCTTTGGCAGCGGGGCGGCCCCCTCTGCCGCGCTGGCATCGGGGATTGACAACTTGGCGCAGCAGGTGGGCGACAGCCCGGTGGTGCTGAACCTGAACTACTATGTGAACGGCGAAGGTCGTGAACTGGCGCGCGCGCGACTGGACGCGGCAGAGGCCTTGATCCGCGATCGCTGGCGCGGCGCAGGCTTGCGGATCGTACGGGCCATTCGGGCGGTGCAATAGGATGCGGATGATGAACATGCGAAACACAGCCCTGCTAACCAGTGCATTGGCCCTTGCCACAGCTTTCCCTGCCGCGGCGCAAGACGGCTTTGCCATCTCGCTGAACGGTGATGCGATCATCGGTGATCCGGTGGTGGTCGATACCGTGCGGCGCACCGATGTGGCGTTGGCAAATGCTGATGTGCAGGTGGTCTTTGACGGGCTGGGTGCCGACCCGCGGCTGGACGTGGAACTGGTCGGTGATCCGGGACGCGCAGGCGACCAAATCACTCTGCAATCGGCGCTGAACTATCCGGCCTTCGTGCAGCGCGGCGAAATCCGCGTGATTGACCGCGCGGCCCTTGGTGGCGCGCGCACGGTCGCCACGGTGCCGGTTGATCCCAATGGGCAAGTCGCCCTGACCCTGCCAGAAGGCGATGATCTGGTGGTGGTGCACCGGGTCTATGATGCGCAGGGCCGGTTTGACGAAACCGCACCCTTGTCCGTGATGCGCGCGGACCCGCGCGGTCTGGCCGAGGGCGTCGAAGACGGCAGTGACAGCGCGCGCCGCAGGGGCATCCCGGTCAGCGGCGGGGCGGTCACCGTATCCGGCACCGATGTAGCTCCCGGCGCGCGGGTTGTCGCGCTGGGCGAGGTGGTGCCGACAGACGGCAGCGGTGGCTTTGTGATCCAGCGCATTCTGCCACCCGGCGACTATGGCGTGGATGTCAGCGTGAATGGTGCAGGCCAGCGCGTGGACCTGACGCGCGACATCACCATCCCCAACGCAGAATGGTTCTATGTCGCCACCGCTGATCTGACCTTTGGCATCCGCGAGGGCGACAGCACCACCGGGCGCGAGACCTATCAGACAGGGCGTGTCGCGGGGTTCTTTGACGGCAAGACCGCAGGCGGCACCCGGATCACCGGGTCGCTGGACACAGGCGAAGGCGATCTGGACCAGATCTTTCGCCGGTTGGATGAACGTGACCCCCGGCAGCTGCTGTTGCGCGTGGACCCCGCAGACCTCTACCCCACTTATGGCGATGACAGCACAATCGAAGACCGCACCCCCACGTCCGGCAAGCTGTTCCTGCGGATCGAGCGCGAGGCGAACTATCTGCAATGGGGCGACTTTGACAGCGACCTTGGTGACAACCGCTTTGTGCAGAACGACCGGTCGCTCTACGGGCTGTCGGCGGGGCTGGCGACGTCCAGCGTGACCCCAGCGGGCGAGGCGCGCGCGGCGCTGACACTTTATGCCGCCCAGCCCGACATGCTGCCGCAGCGCGATGTCTTCCTTGGTACAGGTGGCACGGTCTTTTTCCTTGAAAAACAGGATATTGCCCAGGCGTCCGAGACATTGTCGATCCAGTTGCGCGACCCCGATACCGGCCGTGTGATCGACACGCAAACCCTGATCGCGGGCGAGGATTACGCAATCAACTACATTCAGGGCATCGTGACCCTGACCCGCCCGATTGAGGCCTCGGCATCTGACGGGTTGTTTTCCATCGGGTCGGCGCGCGACGCCGATGTGGTGTTGGTCGCGGCCTATGAACACACGCCCACGGCAGGCGATGTTGACGGCTTTGCCTATGGTGGCCGGGCCGAGGGCTGGGTGACCGACAATCTGCGGTTCGGGGTTAGCGGAATGCTGGATGAAACCGGTGTGACGGATCACCGGGTGGTTGGCGCCGACCTGCTTTTGGCGCTGTCGGACAATAGTTTTGTCAAAATTGAATATGCCGAATCCGAAGGCACCGGGTTCGACAGTACATTCTCTGCCGATGGCGGATTGATCGTGGATGACATCGCCGCCACAGGCGATGCAGGACAGGCGATCAAGGTCGAAGCGCAGGCGGATCTGGCGGAATTGGGACTGGGCGGCGAGGGCGTGGTCAACGCCTATTACGAAGAACGCACCGCCGGGTTCTCTTCGCTTGATCTGAGCGTGACCAGCGATGAAACGCTCTATGGTCTGTCGGCGGATGTGAAGCTGTTGGACCGGCTGACGCTGTTGGTGGGCTTTGATCACTACGAAAATGAGGCCGGAGTGCGCACCGTCGATGGCACCTGGCAGCTGGCCTATGAAGCCTCTGACCAATGGGAATATGCCGTCGGCGTGGAAGTGCAGGACAACACCGGTGGCACCAATCCCGGCAGCCGCACGGACGTGGCCGCCAAAGTGACCTACCGCCCCAGCGATGACGCATCGGTCTACGTCTTTGGGCAGGCGACCGTGGATGTGGTCGGTCTGCCAGAGAACAACCGATTTGGCGTGGGCGGGACCTATGCCTTTGCCAACGGCTGGGCCGTCGCGGGCGAGGTATCTGACGGCGATCTGGGTGTCGGTGGCCGCATCACCGCCAGCCGCGATGATGGCAACGGGAACACGCGGTATTTGGGCTACGAGTTGGAACCGGGCCGCGATCTGAATGGTCTGGTGCTGAATGGCCGCGACCGGGGCCGGTTTGTGGCCGGTGGCACACAAAGCGTCAGCAGCACCGTCGATATGTTCGGCGAAAATACCTATGACCTGTTTGGGCGGCACCGATCGCTGACCAGCGCCTATGGGTTGACCTACGCACCCAATGACGCGCTGTCGATCACCACAGCGCTGGAATTCGGACGCGTGGATGATGGCGATCTTTATGACTTTGAGCGGCAGGCGCTGACCCTTGGCGTGGTCTATGAAGATGACCAACTGTCCGCCTCTGGCCGGGTGGAATACCGGGTCGAGGACGGGTTGCAGAACGGTTTGCAAGTGAACGCCGATACCCTGCTGGTATCGGCCAATGCGGCCTACAAGATTGACGAAGAGCGCCGGTTGGTCTTTTCCGCCGATCTGGCCCGATCCCAGACCGATCAAAGCACGCTCGTGGACGGCAATTATGCCGATGTGGTGCTGGGCTATGCCTTCCGCCCGACGCAGGATGACAAGCTGAATGTGCTGGCGCGCTATCGGTATCTTTATGATCTCTACGGGCTGCGGGATGCCAGCGACGACAGCGGCATCCGCCAGCGTAGCCATGTGGTCAGCCTAGACGCGACCTATGACCTGAACCCGCAATGGACGCTGGGTGGCAAGGTCGGCTATCGCAGCAGCCAGACGCTGGATGCGGATGGCAATCTGGATGCGGCCAATGATGCCTGGCTCGCCGCGGCCTCTGCCCGCTGGCATGTGGTCAAGGATTGGGACGCGCTGATTGAGGTGCGGCAGTTGAACCTTGTGGATGCGGGCACGTCAGAGACAAGCGCGCTGGGTGCGGTTTACAAATCGCTGAACGCAAACCTCAAGGTTGGGGTGGGCTATAATTTTGGCAGCTTCTCGGATGATCTGACGGACCTGACAAGGGATGATCAAGGCGCGTTCCTGAACATCATAGCGCAGTTCTGAATGTCGCCTTTGCGCGCCGAAAGGGGCAATTGGGTTGGACGGCGGCGACCCTGATGGTGCAATTTGCGCCAAAGGGGAACATTCATGACCAAAAGCTATCAAAACTATATCGGCGGTGACTGGGTATCGGGTACGTCAGAGGTGGAAAACCGCAATCCGTCTGACCTGTCGGATGTGATCGGCCATTATGCGCAGGCCAGTGCAGACCAATTGGAACAGGCGCTGGATGCAGCGCGGGCAGCACAGGCCGCATGGGCGGCCTATGGGATTGAGCGCAAGTACAACGTGCTGATGTCCATTGGGTCCGAAATGATGGCCCGCGCCGAAGAGTTGGGCACCTTGCTGAGCCGCGAAGAGGGCAAGCCGCTGGCCGAGGGCAAGGGCGAGGTTTATCGCGCCGGGCAGTTTTTCACATATTACGCTGCCGAAACACTTCGCCAGATCGGTGAAAACGCAGATAGCGTGCGTGACGGGATCGAGGTGGACGTGCGGCGCGAACCGGTAGGCGTGGTCGCAATCATCAGCCCGTGGAATTTTCCAACGGCGACCGCATCATGGAAGATCGCGCCGGCACTTTGCTACGGCAATGCGGTGATCTGGAAGCCTGCGAACGTCACGCCCGCCTCTGCCGTGGCCCTGACCGAAATCATCGCCAAACAGGACATTCCGCCGGGTCTTTTCAATCTGGTGATGGGTGCGGGCCGCGACGTGGGTCAGCGGCTGGTCGAAAGCCCCAAGGTCAACGCAATTTCCTTTACCGGGTCGGTGCCAGTGGGCAAGAGGATCGCCACGGCGGCCATTCAGAACCTGACCAAGGTGCAGATGGAAATGGGGTCCAAGAACGCCTTGGCGGTGATGGACGATGCCGATCTGGATCTGGCCGCTGCACTGGCCGCAGGCGGGGCCTTTGGCGGGTCGGGGCAGAAATGCACGGCATCCTCGCGGTTGATCGTCCACGCCGCGGTGCATGACGCCTTTGTCGAGAAACTGATCGCCGCGACAAAGGCGCTCAAGGTCGGGCATGCATTGGAAGCGGGCACACAAATCGGACCGGTGGTGTCCGAGGATCAGTTGCAGGGCAATCTGGGCTACGTCGATCTGGGTAAATCCGAGGGGGCCGAACTGGTCTGCGGTGGGACACGGGTCGAGATGCCGACAGAAGGCTACTACATGACCCCCGGCGTGTTCTTGGGCACCACCAATGCGATGCGGATCAACCGCGAAGAGATGTTCGCGCCACTGGCCGCCGTGATCAAGGTTGACAGCTATGACGAAGCGCTGGGCGTGGTCAATGACACCAACTTTGGCCTGACATCTGGCATTGTCACCACGTCACTGGCACGCGCCACACATTTCCGGCGCAACGCCCGCACCGGTGTTGTGACGGTGAACCTGCCCACCGCTGGCACGGATTACCATGTGCCGTTCGGCGGCCGCGGTGACAGCTCTTACGGGCCGCGCGAGCAGGGGAAGGCGGCGGCGGAGTTCTATACCACAGTCAAAACCGCATACATTTCGGCAGGAAATCCCTGCTGAATGTCAAAAAAAGATCAGGGCGCTAGGATTCCAGCGCCTTGATCATATCCACGCGCTTGGCATGACGTCCGCCCTCAAACGGGGTGGACATGAAGGCATCCACGATCTCGACCGCGAGGCTTTCGCCGATGACCCGCGCGCCCAAGGCCAGCATATTGGCATCGTTGTGGGCGCGGATCATCTTGGCCGAGAAGGTATCCATGCAGACGCCGCAGCGAATGCCCGGCACCTTGTTGGCAGCCATCATGATGCCCTGACCGGTGCCACACAGGATGATGCCTAGATCAGCCTCTCCTGCCGCGACGATGTCCGCAGCCGCCTGCCCATGCGCGGGGTAGTCGGTGCTTTCGGTTGTGACCGGGCCAATGTCGCGGACGGTGTGGCCCTGTGCGGTCAGATGTGCGGCGATGGCCTGCCGCAAATCCACCGCGCCGTGGTCGCTGGACAGGACGATTGTAGTGCTCTGTGTCATGGCATTTCCCGTTTTGACCGACCTTTATCGCGGGGCACCAAAATCTTCAAAGATTTTGGCCGGACTTTTTCAAAAAGTCCGGCGCCTACTCAGCGGCCTCTGCGTAATCCTCCATCGGGGGGCAGATGCAGACCAGATTGCGATCGCCAAACACGTTGTCGACCCGGTTGACCGGCGGCCAGTATTTGTCCACGCGGAACGCACCCGGCGGGAAACAGCCCTGTTCGCGGCTATAGGGCCGGTCCCAGTCGCGCACGAGGTCTTCCATCGTGTGTGGCGCGTTGTGCAGCGGGCTGGCCGCATAGTCGACAGAGCCGCTCGCCACCGCGTCAATCTCTGCCCGGATCGCCAGCATCGCATCGCAGAAACGGTCAAGCTCTGCCTTGGTTTCGGATTCCGTGGGTTCGATCATCAGCGTACCAGCGACGGGCCATGACATCGTGGGCGCGTGAAAGCCGCAGTCGATCAGCCGTTTGGCGATGTCATCCACCGTGACCCCGTGTTCGGCAAAGGGGCGCGTGTCGATGATACATTCATGCGCCACCCGGCCCGTTGGCCCCTTGTAAAGTACGTCATAAGCCCCTGCGAGCCGCGCTGCGATGTAATTGGCGTTCAGGATCGCCACGCGCGTCGCTTGGGTCAGACCTTCGCCGCCCATCATCAGGCAATAGGCCCAGGAGATTGGCAAAAGCGAGGGCGATCCGAAGGCGGCGGCAGAGACCGCGCCCTCACCACCGTTGGGATCGCCCGGCAGATGCGGGACAAGGTGGTCCTTGACCCCAATCGGCCCCATGCCGGGGCCACCACCGCCATGCGGGATGCAAAACGTCTTGTGCAGGTTCAGGTGGCTGACGTCGCCGCCCAGATCACCGGGGCGCGACAGGCCCACCATCGCGTTCATGTTGGCCCCGTCGATATAGACCTGCCCGCCGTGGTCATGGGTGATTTGACAAACCTCGGTCACGGTTTCCTCAAACACGCCGTGAGTGCTGGGATAGGTAATCATGCAGCCTGCTAGGCTGTCGGCGTGCTGTTCCGCCTTGGCGCGGAAATCGTCCAGATCAATATCGCCGTTCGTGGCCGATTTGACCGCCACGACTTTCCAGCCGACCATCTGTGCGCTGGCCGGGTTGGTGCCATGCGCAGACATAGGGATCAGGCAGACGTTGCGGTGGCCCTGACCGTTGGCGCGGTGGTAGGCCGCAATCGTCAGCAGGCCTGCGTATTCGCCCTGAGCGCCGGAATTGGGCTGCATGGAAATCGCCGCATAGCCGGTGATGTCACACAGCTTGGCCGACAGATCGTCGATCATCTCTTGATAGCCCGCTGCCTGATCTTTCGGGCAATAGGGATGCAGCAGCGAAAAGTCGCGCCAGCTGACCGGCATCATCTCTGCCGCTGAATTGAGCTTCATCGTGCAGGATCCAAGCGGGATCATTGCACGATCCAGCGCCAGATCACGATCTGCAAGGCGGCGCATATAGCGCATCATCTCGGTCTCGGCCCGGTTCATGTGAAAGACCGGGTGAGTCAAATAGGCCGACTGCCGCACCAGCGCATCGGGCATCCGGTATTCCGCGGTCAGGTCTGTGTCGCGTTCCGTAATGCCAAAGGCGCGCCAGACTTTTTTGATCGTGGCGGGGCGGCAATATTCATCGAGCGTGATCCCAACCTTGGTCTTGCCCACGCGGCGCAGGTTCACGCCCTCGTTCACCGCCGCCTGCATCACGCCGCGCTGCAACAGGCCCACGTCGACGGTGATAGTGTCAAAGAAGGCGTCAGGCTCAACCTTGAACCCGGCCTCTTCCAGCCCGCGCGCCAGCCGGACGGTTTTGCGGTGGATGCGCTGGGCAATGGCCTTAAGGCCCTCTGGCCCGTGGAACACTGCATAAAACCCGGCCATCACAGCCAGCAGGGCTTGGGCCGTGCAAACGTTCGATGTCGCCTTTTCGCGGCGAATGTGCTGCTCGCGCGTTTGCAGCGACAACCGGTAGGCGCGGTTGCCGTGGCTGTCGACACTGACACCCACGATCCGGCCCGGCATGTTGCGTGCGTATTGCTGTTTGGTCGCCATATAGGCGGCATGTGGGCCGCCATAGCCCACCGGCACACCAAAACGCTGGGTGGTGCCCACGGCGATGTCAGCCCCCATCGCACCCGGTTCTTTCAGCAGGGTCAGTGACAGCGGATCGGCAGAGATAATGCCGATCGCCTTGGCATCATGCAGGGCTGCGATTTGGTCGGTGAAATCGCGCAAGTGCCCATAAGTGCCGGGGTATTGGAAGATCGCGCCAAAAACCGACGATGCGTCCATGTCATCGGGGCTGCCGACGATCACCTCGATCCCCAAGGGGGCGGCACGGGTCTGGATCACTGCGATGTTCTGGGGATGGCAGTTTTCATCAACAAAGAACGCATTGGCTTTGGACTTGGCCACCCGCTGCGCCATGGTCATCGCTTCGGCGCAGGCCGTTGCCTCATCCAGCAGCGAGGCATTGGCAATCTCAAGCCCGGTCAGGTCACTGACCATTGTCTGAAAGTTCAACAGTGCCTCAAGTCGGCCCTGCGAAATCTCGGGCTGGTAAGGGGTATAGGCGGTATACCATGCGGGGTTTTCAAGGATGTTGCGCTGGATCGCGGGGGGTGTGATCGTGCCGTGATAGCCTTGGCCGATCAGGCTGGTCAGCACCTTGTTCTTGGACGCCGTCACCCGCATGTGGTGCAACAGCTCGCGTTCGGACTTGGGCTTGCCGAAATCCAGCGGGTCTTTCTGGCGGATGCCGGGGGGCAGGGTGTCGTCAATCAAGGCCGCCAGATCATCCGCGCCGACGACCTGCAGCATCTCGGCCATTTCAGCGGGCGAGGGGCCAATATGGCGGCGGTTGGCAAAATCATAGGGCAGATAATCTGTCGGCTTGAAGGTCATGTGCGTTACTCCACCAGCGCTTTGTAGGCAGCTTCATCCAAGTATTCGTCCATCTTGGACAGATCGCCCGACTTGATCTTAAAGAACCAGCCGTCGCCCAGCGGGTCCTCGTTCACCAGTGCGGGATTGTCGGCAAGTGCCTCGTTTACTTCGACAATTTCGCCATCTAGCGGGGCAAGGATGTCGGACGCGGCTTTCACACTTTCAATCACCACCGCTTCGTCATCGACGACGACTTCGGTCCCGACCTCTGGCAGTTCGACAAAGACGATGTCGCCCAGTTGCGTGGCGGCATGTTCGGTGATGCCCACGACCACAACGTCATCTTCGACGCGCAGCCATTCGTGTTCTTCGGTGAATTTCATGATGGTTCCCTCTTGGTCTTAACGTTTGAAATTTGCGGGGGTGAAGGGCAGGGCGGTGACGGTGAGCGGCAGGCGTTTGCCGCGCAACTCTCCATAGACAACCGTGCCTTGGGCGGCATGGCCCGTGCTGACATAGCCCATCGCGACGGGTCCCTCGACCGTCGGGCCAAAACCGCCGGACGTGATTTTGCCGATGGGGGTGACGGCGTCCGCCTCATCAAACAAAAGCACACCTTCGCGCATCGGCGCCCGGCCTTCGGGGCGCAGGCCGACCCGTTTGCGTGTGGTACCATCCGCGATCTGGGCCAGAATGACATCGGCACCTGGAAAACCGCCCGCGCGGTCGCCACCTGTGCGGCGCACCTTTTGGATCGCCCAGGTCAGGGCCGCCTCCACCGGGGATGTCTGGTCATCAATGTCGTGTCCATAAAGGCATAAGCCGCCTTCTAGCCGCAGACTGTCGCGCGCGCCTAACCCAATTGCTTCAACATCATCATGTGCCAGAAGCTCTTTCGCCAGCGCCGCTGCCTGCGCTGCCGGCACCGAAATTTCATAGCCGTCCTCACCGGTATAGCCAGAGCGTGAGATCCAGCATGCGGCACCGTTCAGATCAACGGTTGCCACATCCATAAAGGCCATGTCGGCCACGGCAGGGTTCAGGCTGGATAGCACCGCCTCTGCTGCAGGGCCCTGCAATGCCAAAAGCGCGCGGTCAGTCACTTCGATGACCTCGACGCCCTTCAGATGTGCCCGCACATGCGCGATGTCCGCGTCTTTGCAGGCGGCGTTGACGACCACAAAGATATGATCCCCGCGATTGGCGAGCATCAGATCATCCATGATCCCGCCCGCCTGATTGGTGAAGAAGCCGTAGCGCTGCCGCCCTTCGGCAAGGCCCACCACGTCAACCGGCACCAGCGTTTCAAAGGCTGCGGCGGCATCCGCGCCGACCAGTTTGACCTGCCCCATGTGGCTGACATCAAACAGCCCAGCCTTTGCGCGGCAGTGCAGATGTTCCTTCATCACGCCAAGCCCATACTGCACGGGCATCTCATAGCCCGCAAAGGGCACCATCTTGGCCCCAAGGCCCACATGCAGATCAAACAGCGGCGTGCGTTTCAGATCACTCATCCCGTTCCCCTTTCGGGCCACGCTGATCTGTTGGGATCACCGGGCACCACATGGGCGCGCTGATTGCGCGCCGTGATGCCCCCTCTGTCCTTTGGCCTGAGATCGTTATCCCTTCGGCGGGCCTGTCAGGGCCACTCTCCAGAGTCTTGTCGTTGCAACGGTCCTTTGGCCTGAGCGTTTCCGGGGCGGTTGCGCCTTCGGCACCGGATAAACCGGTTCTCCCGTTGCTGGGCGGACGTTAGCCGGGGATTTGCGCGCAGGCAAGTGGGTTGTGCACCGCGGTATGCCGCAAGCCGATCAGTAGTCCGTCAAAGAGCTGTGCGAGGGAACTTCCAGAAACTGCAAGGCCGGTTCATTGGGGGACAGAACCGCCGACATGGCCGCCTTTGCCAGGAAACGCCCGGTTTCAGCCACGTCTTCATGGACCGTCAGGATAGATGGTCGGATCCGCTTGAGGATCGGGATCGCTTCTTTACTGAAAAGATCAACGCTGTCGCCCAGCACCATGCCTGCCCGCTCGACCGCGGACATGGCTGCAATGCTGGCACTGTTTGAGCCGCAGATCAGCCCGTCTACTGGCGCGCCAGAGGCAATATGCGCATCAATGGCTGCTTCGGTTTGCTGCATGGCATTGTCGCTGCTCGCCCCGGACAAGATATCAACTTTGACACCATGTTCCCGTCCGGCGGTCCGGGACCCATCGACCATGTCCTTCCCATAGCGCTGGTCGGTGGGCGGGGCGACCAACAGGATGTTCTTGCGGCCACGTTTGGCCAGCTCTTGCACGCCCAAGGCGCCAAAGGCTGCATTGTCGTAATCGTAATAGGCGTGTTCATCGGACCATTTGGTGCGCCCATGGGTGGCAAAGGGAAACTTGACGCTGCGTAGATAGGCCACACGCGGGTCTTCATCGCGCGTTTGGTTGAAGATGACCGCATCCGCTGATCGTGTCTCGACAATATAACGGATCGGTTTCATCGGGTCTTCGTCCCCGAAATAGGGCGTGATGTTCAGATGAAACGGCGTCTCGCGCAGGCCTGCTGCCACAGAAGAAATCAGTTTGGCGGTGTGGTTCATCACCTCGTGTTCGGTCGACAGCACCAGTGCGATAACGTTTGTGCGTCCGGTGCGCAGGCGCACACCGGCCCGGTTGGGGACATAGCCGATTTCATCCGCGACAGCGCGGACTCGGGCGCGGGTGGTCGCACTGATGTCAGATGCGCCCCCTAGCGCACGGCTGACAGTTGGCACCGCAAGACCGGTCAAAGCAGCGATCGTTTTCAGCGTCGGTTGCTTGCGTGCGCCGCGTGCTGAGGCCGAATCACCGGGGCGAGTTTTTATGGTTTCATCATTCTTTGACATGCTTGCGTCGTCCCCCCAGCGGCGCTGGTTCCGTCATATTTTCAAGCGCCTGTCGCGTGTTTTGTTAGCGCTAATTATTTTCGTTGTCAGATAACTCTAAAACGTTATAGACTTTTCTACAACGATTTAGTCAGGGAGGTTGAAATCGTGAAACTCACAACAAAACTACTGTCCGCAACAGCAATCTGTGCAGCCGGAAGCGTCGGAGCCGTCGAGCTGGAGGTCATGCATTGGTGGACATCCGGTGGCGAAGCCGCTGCTGTCGGCGAATTCGCCAAAGCGTTCAACGAAAAGACCGATCACACATGGATTGATGGCGCGATTGCAGGCGGTGGTAGCACTGCACGTCCCGTGATGATCAGCCGGATCACCGGTGGTGACCCGATGGGTGCATTCCAGTTTAACCATGGCCGTCAGGCCGAAGAACTGATCGAAGCAGGCCTGCTGCTTGATCTCACCGATGTTGCCGAAGCCGAAGGCTGGAAAGACATCGTGAACCCCACGTCGCTTTTGGATAGCTGCACCGTGGATGGTCGCATCTATTGCGCACCCGTCAACATCCACTCTTGGCAGTGGATTTGGCTCAGCCATCAGGCCTATGCCGATGCTGGCGTTGATGTTCCAAGCAACTGGGACGAATTCGTGGCCTCCGCCCCCGCGCTTGAAGCGGCTGGCAAAATCCCCCTCGCGATGGGTCAGCAGCCTTGGCAGTCTTCCGGCGCATTCGGCGTGATGGCCGTTGCCATTGCTGGCGTTGACGCATGGACACAGGTTACCGTCGAAAAGAACGCAGATGCCGTCATGGGCCCGGAATACACCAAGGTTTTCCAGGCTGCCGCTGATGCGCGTGCATTCGCTGCAAATTCCAACGTGCAGGACTGGAACCAGGCGACCAACCTTGTGATCACCGGTCAGGCCGGTGGGCAAATCATGGGTGACTGGGCGCAAGGCGAATTCCAGGTGGCCGGTCAGGTCGCTGGCGAAGATTACACCTGTCTGCCCGGTCTGGGCGTGAACGAAGTGATCTCGACCGGTGGTGATGCGTTCTACTTCCCTGTCAATGACGATGCAGAGATCACTGCGGCCCAAAAAGAGCTTGCAGCCCTTTTGCTGAGCCCCGAAGTGCAGGTGAGCTTCAACCTCGCTAAAGGCTCGTTGCCGATCCGTGGCGATGTGGACCTGGCAGCGGCAAACGACTGCATGAAGAAGGGTTTGGAAATCCTCGCATCTGGCAACATCCTGCCCGATGGCAACCAAACCTTGTCAGCGGATACGCAGACCCAGTTGTCTGACCTGATGGTCGAATTCTGGAATGATCCGTCGATCACGGCCGCGGACGCACAGCAGCGCTATGCGGACATCATCGCGGACGCCGACTAAGGTTATCCTCCTGTCGGGTCCGGGGCGCGTCGCTCTGGACCCGACATCTGACCCAAGCACCCAATCGCTATTCCCAAAGACCTCGCCTTACCGGGGTGTTTTGGCATAGCCTCTAGAAAATCCACAGCCACGGGGGGGACATCATGGCGGTGACTGACACAGACGGGCCGGGGGCAAGACGCCCGTCAAGTCTCTTCCGAAACATGTCGGCCAAGATTGCGTCGCTTCCGATGGTCTTCACCGCGCTGGTGATCTTTATCGGCTGCACGGTCTGGACGATCTACCACTCCTTCACCCGGTCGCGGCTGCTGCCTGCGCCCGACAAATGGGTGGGGCTCGATAACTACGAAAGGCTCTGGGGCGAAAACCGCTGGCTGATTTCGATCGAGAACCTGGCCATTTACGGCGCCTGTTCGCTGATCCTGTCGCTTGTTATCGGGTTTATCCTTGCGGCCCTGCTTGATCGCAAGATCCGGTTCGAAAACACAATCCGAACGATCATCCTGTACCCCTTCGCGCTGTCGTTCGTTGTTACCGGGTTGGTGTGGCAGTGGATTCTCAATCCATCGCTTGGCTTGCAGAACGTTGTGCGCGAATGGGGCTGGACCTCTTTCGCCTTTGACCCGCTCAACAACGCCGAGATCGTGATCTACGGCATTCTCATCGCCGGTATCTGGCAAGGCTCCGGCTTTGTGATGGTGCTGTTGCTTGCTGGCATGCGCGGCATTGACGAAGACATCTGGAAAGCCAGCCGGGTCGAAGGCATTCCGACGTGGAAAACCTATCTCTTTATCGTCATCCCGATGATGCGGCCCGTGTTCGTGACCGCGCTTGTGATTATCGCGGCGGGCATCATCAAGGTCTATGACCTTGTGGTCGCCCAAACCAGCGGCGGGCCGGGCATTTCGTCCGAAGTCCCCGCCAAATACGTGATCGAAAAGATGTTCCTGGCGCAGAACCTTGGTCTTGGTTTTGCGGCGTCCACCATGATGCTGCTCAGTGTTCTGGTCGTGCTGATCCCTTGGGCCTATCTCGAATTCGGAGGAAAGAAAAATGGCTGATGTGACCACGAACGCTGCCTCCGATCCTCGCGGTCCCCGGCCCAAGCGCGCCTTTACGCCCACCAACATCGTCATCTACGGCACCTTGTTCGTGGTCTGCATGTACTACCTTCTGCCGCTCTATGTGATGATCGTGACATCGCTCAAGGGCATGCCTGAAATCCGCCTTGGCAATATTTTTGCCCCTCCGGTCGAGGTGACATTTGAACCCTGGATCAAAGCATGGTCAGAAGCCTGCACCGGCGTGAATTGCGAAGGTCTGTCGCGCGGTTTCAGCAACTCGGTCTGGATCTTGATCCCGTCGGTCATCATCTCGATCGCGATTGCGTCGGTGAACGGCTACGCGCTGTCGATGTGGCGCTTCAAGGGGTCCGAGGTCTTCTTTACCATCCTGATCTTTGGCGCCTTCATTCCCTATCAGGTGATGATCTATCCTATCGTGATCCTGCTGCGCGAAAGCGGCGAAGGATTGACGACGTTCCTGCGGATGTTCAACGAAGACGCCTCCGCTATTCGTTTGATGGGGTCTTTGTCAGGGCTGGTGATTGTTCATACGATCTTTGGGATGCCGATCCTGACGCTGCTTTTCCGGAACTACTTTACCTCTGTGCCAGAGGAACTGTTCAAAGCCGCCCGGGTCGATGGTGCCGGCTTCTGGGGCATCTATTTCCGGATCATGCTGCCAATGTCACTGCCGATCTTCGTGGTTGCAATGATCCTGCAGGTGACGGGCATCTGGAATGATTTCCTGTTTGGGGTGATCTACACCAAACCGGAAACCTACCCGATGACCGTACAGCTCAATAACATCGTGAACTCGGTGCAAGGGGTGAAGGAATACAACGTCAACATGGCGGCAACCCTTCTGACCGGCCTTGTCCCACTCATCATCTATTTTGCCTCCGGCAAGCTCTTCGTGCGTGGCATTGCAGCCGGCGCAGTCAAAGGTTGAACCATGACCCACTCAGTTGAAATCAAAAATCTCGATCTGGCTTTCGGCGCTGTCAAAGTGCTCAAGAACCTCAACCTTGATATCCACGAAGGCGAGTTTCTGGTGCTACTGGGGTCTTCGGGCTGCGGCAAATCCACCTTGCTGAACTGTATTGCGGGGCTGCTGGAGGTCTCTGACGGCCAGATTCACATCAAGGGCAAGAACGTCACATGGGCAGAGCCCAGCGAACGCGGCATCGGCATGGTGTTCCAAAGCTATGCGCTTTACCCGCAAATGACGGTGAAAGGGAACCTGAGCTTTGGCCTCAAGAACGCCAAGGTCCCCAAGGCCGAGATTGAGGAACGCGTGGCGCGCGCCGCTGAAATCCTGCAAATCCAGCCGCTATTGGATCGCAAGCCCGGTGCCTTGTCTGGTGGTCAGCGGCAGCGTGTTGCCATTGGCCGTGCGTTGGTGCGGGATGTGGATGTTTTCCTGTTTGACGAACCCCTGTCGAACCTTGATGCCAAGCTGCGCGCGGACTTGCGGGTGGAACTCAAGCGGCTGCACCAGCAGCTTGAAAACACCATGATCTATGTGACCCATGATCAGGTCGAGGCGATGACGCTGGCCGACCGGATTGCGATCATGAAGGGCGGGTTGATCATGCAGCTGGGCAGCCCGGATGAAATCTACAACCGCCCGCAGAACATCTATGTGGCTGATTTTATTGGCTCGCCCTCGATGAACTTCCTCGACGGCGACCTGACCGGCGGCACCTTCAAGGTGGACGATATGGTGATGCCGATGACCGGCTATGAATGGGTTGATCCGCAAACCGCCGACCGCCCAGCCGTGATTGGTATCCGGCCCGAACATGTCATCACCGGAGAGCTGGTCGCAGGTGCGCCGCTGCGGTTTCAGGTAACCGTTGATCTGGTGGAACCGATGGGGTCTGACACGCTGGTCTATGCCAAATTGGGCGCGCATACCTTCCGCATCCGCATGGACGGGCAGGCCCGCGTTGCCGTGGGTGAGACGCTCGAGATCGGGATCGACCCGTCGCGCGCCTCGCTCTTTGACAAGAAGTCTGAACTGAGGCTCTAATGCTTGATTTGTCCGGTCTTTGGTCGCTTGCGGATGCAAGTGGCATGCATGGCTGTGACCTGTCGCTTCCCGGCGATGGGATCACCGCCCTGCATCAGGCCGGGCTGATCCCTGACCCCTATGTGGGGCAGAACGAATATGATCTGCGCTGGATTTGTGAACGCGATTGGGTTGCCACCCGGACGTTCGAGTTGACGGAAACGGACGTCGATTTGGTGCTGTCCGAAGTGGACACCGTTGTCACCGTGGTGGTGAACGGCAAGATCGTGTTGACGGCAGAAAACGCGTTCCGCCAGTATCGCGTGCCGCTTGGCGATGCCGCGCGGGTCGGTAGCAACGCGATCAGCGTCACCTTTCATGCGCCAGTTGCCGCGGGCAAGGCCAAGTACGACGCGCATCCCTTTGACATCCCGTGGTCGTCGAACTGCCCGATCCCTTACGGCAATTTCCTGCGCAAACCGGCCTGCGATTTTGGCTGGGATTGGAATATTGCGCTGGCCCCCTTTGGCATCTACGGCGCACTGCGGATCGAGGCGTCGCAGGCACCCCGGATCGACCGGGTCATGGTGGCACAGGATCACAGCGGCGCGGGTGTGGACGTGACTGTCACAGCCCAGATCGCCAATGCCCCGAAAGAGGCGGTCTTTGCCTTTGCCGGGCAAGAGTTGACGACCTTTGTGATCGACGGGCAGGCGGAAGTGACCTTTACCGTTGCAAACCCCGATTTGTGGTGGCCCGCAGGGCAGGGCGATCAGCCGCTTTATGATCTGCATGTGCAGGCTGGCGGTGCCACGGCTGCGCGCCGTATCGGTCTGCGCCAGATGGAGCTGGTGACCGAAAAGGATGATGCCGGCCTTGGGTTCAAGATCCGCGTGAACGGGCGCGACGTGTTCTGCAAAGGGGCCAACTGGATACCTGCCGATGCGCTGCCCGGTCGGATCACAGACGCCAGGACCCGTGATCTGCTGCAATCGACCGCAGATGCCCATATGAACATGGTCCGCGTCTGGGGCGGCGGCCGATACGAACCGACCTCGTTCTATGATGCCTGCGATGAACTGGGCCTGCTGGTCTGGCAGGACTTCATGTTCGCCTGCAACCTTTACCCCTCTGACCGGGCCTATCTGGCAGAGGTGCAGGCAGAGGTGCGCGATAACGTCGCCCGGATGCACCACCACGCCTGTCTGGCCCTGTGGTGCGGCGACAATGAACTGGTCGGCGCGCTGACCTGGTACGAGGCTTCCAAAGCCGACCGCGACCGTTATTTGGTGAACTACGACCGCCTGAACCGCACAATCGAAGAGACGCTGATCGACATAGTGCCGGATGCGAATTGGTGGCCATCCTCACCCAGCCCCGGCCCGTTGTCCTTTGGTGATGCCTGGCACGATGACAGCGCGGGCGACATGCACTTTTGGTCGGTCTGGCACGAGGGTCGCGACTTTGACCACTACCGCGATGTGGCACCCCGGTTCTGTTCGGAATTCGGGTTCCAAAGCTATCCGTCAATGGACCAGATCCGCAGCTTTGCGGAGCCAGCCGATTTCAACATTGCTGCCCCGGTGATGGAGAGCCATCAGAAGAACCCCGGCGGCAACGCGCGCATCGCAGAGACGATGTTCCGTTATTTCCGCTTTCCCAACAGCTTTGAGAATTTTGTCTATATCAGTCAGGTGCAGCAGGCGCTGGCAATCAAGACCGCTGTGACCCAGTGGCGGTCGCTCAAGCCGCATTGCATGGGCACGCTGGTCTGGCAACTGAACGACACATGGCCGGTGGCCAGCTGGGCCTCGCTTGACTATGGCGGCGGCTGGAAGTTGCTGCACCACATCTCGGCCAATTTCAACGCGCCTGTCACCGTGGTCGCGGTTCCCGATGGTGAAAGCATCACGCTGCGCGCGGTGAATGACACCGCTGATGTGGTCGACATCTCTGTGACTGCCTATGCCACCGACATGGCAGGTCAGGCCCGCGAGCTGGCAAGCAGCAAGGCGGCAGTGGGGGCAGAGGCGGCCACCGTGCTGACTGGGCTGACCGTTGGCCCGCAAGAGATGCTGACCTTTGGCTGGACAGCGTCGAACGGGGCCAAGGGCGGCGATATCTTTGCTCCGCGGCCCTACAAGCACTATGATCTGCTTCCTGCCGGTCTGACCCAGAGCGTTCAACAGTCCGGCGACACCTATACCCTGAGCGTCACGGCCAAGGCGCTCGCACTCTTTGTCAACGCCGAGGCGGATACGCCCGGGCGCTTTGACACCAACGGGGTCCATATCGGCCCCGGCCACACCGCGCAGCTGGTGTTTACACCGGCTGACCCCACCCAGACACCCACTTTCACGCTGCGCGACCTGCACAGCGCTACTTACTAAGGACATGACATGACTGGATTTTCCTACCAGCTTTATTGCTCGCGCAACTTTGGCCCGATGGACCAAACGCTCAAGATGGTGGCCGACCTTGGCTATACCGGGGTGGAAGGCTATGGCGCGCTTTATGCCGACCCCGCAGCCGTCGCTGCGACCAAGGCGGCCTTGGATGAAACAGGGCTAAAGATGCCATCGGGCCACTTTGGGCTGCCGCAGCTGTCCGCCGACCCCGAAGGCGTGATCGCGATTGCCAAGGCGCTGGACATCTCTGGCATCTACTGCCCCTTCCTGCCCGAAGATGAACGCCCCGCAGATGCGGCAGGCTGGGCTGACTTCGGCCAGCAATTGCAAACCATCGGCGCACCTTTCCGCGACGCGGGTCTGACCTTTGGCTGGCACAATCATGCCTTTGAATTCACCCCGCTTGCCGACGGCACCCTGCCCATTGACGCGATCCTTGATGGCACTGATCTGGCGTTCGAATTTGACGTGGCCTGGGCCGTGGTCGCAGGGTCCAATCCGCTGGACACCATTGCCAAATATGGGTCCCGGATCACCGCTGCCCACGTCAAGGACCGCGCCGCCGCCGGCACCAACGACGCAGAGGACGGCTGGGCCGATTTGGGCAAGGGTACCATTGACTGGGCCACGATCATGACCGCCTTACGCTCTGCCGGGACCACGCATTTCGTGATGGAACACGACAACCCATCAGATGATGCCCGCTTTGCCCGCGCTTCGCTCGCGCATGCCAAGACACTGTAAAGGATAGAGAAAATGAACATTGGTATTATCGGCTGTGGCAATATCTCTGCCGCTTACCTGCGGCTTGGCCCTATGTTCAAGGGTGTCGACATCATTGCTGTCGCGGACCTGAACATGGACAACGCGCAGGCCCGTGCCAAGGAATTTGGGGTCGAGGCGCGCAGCGTTGAGGCGCTGTTGGCCAGCGACGATATTGAGGTGATCATCAACCTCACCATCCCGGATGCGCATTTTGACGTGACCTGCAATATCTTGCGCGCGGGTAAACATGCTTATTCCGAAAAGCCGCTGGTGCTGACACTGGATCAGGCCAAGGCGATGCAAAAGCTGTGCGACGAAACCGGACTGCGCGTGGGGTCCGCCCCCGATACGTTCTTGGGCGGCGCGCATCAGCAGGCACGGCAAATCATTGACGCAGGTGGGATCGGCAAGGTCGTGGCAGGCACCGCGCATGTGATGTCCAAGGGGATGGAACACTGGCATCCCAACCCTGACTTTTTCTTTTTGCCGGGCGCTGGCCCGGTGCTGGATATCGGCCCTTACTACGTGACCAACCTGATCCAGCTTCTGGGGCCGGTCAAACGCGTGGCCGCATTGTCCAGCTCTGCGCGCGATGTGCGCACCATCGGCAACGGGCCGCGCCTTGGCGAGACTGTTCCGGTCAAAACACCCACCAACATCCATGCCCTGATCGAGTTTGAACAGGGGGCCACGTTCACCCTGTCGGCAAGCTGGGATGTGACCGCTCACGATCACCAGAACATGGAAATCTACGGCGCGGACGGCACGCTTTATGTGCCTGATCCCAACTTCTTTGGCGGTGATCTGCATCAGTCCGACGACAACAAAGACATGCAGCCGGTGCCCGCCTGGGATCACCCGTTTGGCGTGAACAACGATGATGGCCGGGCGAACTATCGCTGCGCGGGGCTGGCGGATATGGTCGCTGCCATCGCCGAGGGTCGCCCGCATCGCTGCGACGTTTCATTGGCGGTTCATGCCACGGACGTGATGACTTCGATCCTGAAATCAGGCGAAACCGGCCAGTTCGAGGCGATGACAACAACCTGCGAAAAACCCGCGCCGCTGGGCATCGCAGAAGCACAGGCACTGCTGAAATGATCAAAAATCCGATCCTGCCCGGCTTCAATCCTGACCCGTCGTTCTGCCGGGTCGGATCGGACTACTACATCGCTACCTCTACGTTCGAGTGGTATCCCGGTGTCCAGATCCACCATTCGACCGACCTTGTGAACTGGACGCTGGTCAGCCGTCCGCTGAATCGGGCCGCACAACTGGACATGCGCGGCAATCCCGACAGCTGCGGCATCTGGGCACCCTGCCTCAGCCACGCAGACGGGCGGTTCTGGCTGGTCTATACGGATGTCAAACGGCTGGATGGCGCGTTCAAGGATGCGCCCAATTACATCGTCACCTGCGAGACGATTGACGGAGATTGGTCCGATCCGATCTATGTCAATTCCAGTGGTTTTGATCCCTCGCTTTATCACGACGATGACGGGCGCAAGTACTTCATGAACGTGCAATGGAACCATCGCGGCTCTGGCACGGGCGGGAACCCGGTGCACGACAGCTTTGACGGTATTCTGTTGCAGGAATGGTCCGAAGACGGCGGTCTGACCGGCCCGGTGCGCAGCATCTATTCCGGCACACCGCGTGGCCTGACCGAGGCGCCACATATCTTCAAGCGCAACGGCTGGTTTTATTTGACCACGGCAGAGGGCGGCACCGGTTATGACCACGCGGTCACGCTGGCCCGGTCGCGCGACATCTGGGGGCCCTATGAGGATCACCCAGACAGCTATGTGATCAGCACGATGGGCGCGCCGGATCATCCGGTGCAACGCACCGGGCACGGGCAATTTGTCGAAGCCGAAGATGGCACCGCCTGGCATACCTATCTGATGGGTCGCCCGATCGGGGATGAAAACGGCCAGGGGCGCTATTGCCCCTGCGGGCGCGAGACGGGGATTGCCCGCTGCGTCTGGCGCGACGATTGGCTTTACCTGGAAGACGGCGGCTTACTGCCGCCGCCGACCGTGGCGATGACCACCGAGGCAGTGGACACAGGCCCGGTTGTGCATGAGACATTCGCGGCGCTGCCGGATGAATTCCAATGGCTGCGCACGCCCGACCATGACCGGATTTTCCGCATTCAGGATGGCGCGCTGGTCCTGACCGGCCGCGAGAGCCTTGGCAGCTGGTTCGAACAGGCGCTCGTCGCCCGCCGGCAAGAGCATCTGGCCTATAAGGCCGCGACCACCGTGGCCTTTGACCCGACGACCTATCAGCAGGCCGCGGGCCTCGTCACCTATTACAACCGTTACAAATTCCACGCAGCCCTTGTGACTGATGAACCGGGTATGGGCCGCGTGCTGACCCTGATGTCCTGCATGGGGGATTTCCCCGATGGGGCGCTGACATTCTCGCTGGACGCACCGCAACCGGTGGGCGACGGTCCTGTGCAGATATCCGTGCAAGTGACCGGGCCGCTGCAACAGTTTTTCTGGTCACAGGACGGTGGCAAGGAACAGCCGCTGGGTCCGGCGCTGCCCGCCTATCTGATCAGCGACGAAGGCGGGCGGGGCGAACATGCGTCCTTTACCGGGGCCTTTGTCGGTATGGTCGCATTTGACATCACCGGGCAAGGCAAAGAGGCGACGTTCAGCCGGTTTGCCTATCACCCGCAACCCTACGAGAGGAGCTAGATCATGGGAAAAAGCATGAAAGGTCCGGGCATCTTTCTGGCCCAGTTTGCAGGCGATGACGCGCCCTTCGACTCTTTGGAGAACATCACAAAATGGGCCGCCGGGCTGGGCTATAAGGGCGTGCAGATACCCACGTTCATCCCCAGCCTGTTTGACCTGACCAAGGCCGCCGAAAGCGAAGCCTACTGCGATGAGGTCAAGGGCATCTGCGCCGATGCCGGTGTCGAGATCACAGAGCTTTCGACCCACCTTCAGGGCCAGTTGGTCGCGGTGCATCCAGCCTATGACGAGGCGTTTGACGCCTTTGCCCCCGAGGCGGTGCATGGCAACCCAGCGGCCCGGCAGGAATGGGCCGTGGGCGAAGTGATGAAAGCGGCCAAAGCCTCGCGCAATCTGGGGCTGGATGTCTCTGTCGGGTTCACCGGCTCGCTGGCGTTTCCCTACCTCTACCCTTGGCCGCAGCGCCCGCAGGGCCTGATCGAGGATGCCTTTGCCGAACTGGCCCGCCGCTGGAAGCCGATTTTGGACACCTACGAAGATCACGGGGTTGATCTGGCCTATGAAATTCACCCCGGTGAGGATGTGTTTGACGGTGCCACTTTTGAACGTTTCGTCGATGCGCTTGACGGACACGCGCGGGCCACGATCAACTATGACCCCAGCCATTTCCTGTTGCAGCAGATGGATTACCTTGGCTTCATTGACCTGTATCACGACCGGATCAAAGCGTTTCACGTTAAGGATGCAGAATTCAACCCAACCGCCTCGCAGGGTGTCTATTCTGGTTACGCAGGCTGGACGGACCGCGCCGCGCGGTTCCGAAGCCTTGGCGACGGGCAAGTTGATTTCAAAGGCATTTTCTCGCGTCTTGCACAGTACGGCTATGACAGTTGGGCGGTTCTTGAATGGGAATGCTGCCTGAAATCACCGCAGCAAGGTGCCGCAGAAGGCGCGCCCTTTATCGCAGATCACATCATTGAATTGACCGACAAGGCGTTTGATGATTTTGCAGGGGCAAAGCCGGATACGGCAAAGAACAAGCGATTGCTGGGGATATAGCCATGTTGAAACTTGGAATGGTCGGCGGCGGACAAGGGGCCTTTATCGGGGCCGTGCACCGTATCGCCGCGCGTTTGGACGGGCATTGGCAGATCGTGGCCGGGGCGTTCTCGTCCGACCCTGCACGCGCCCACGCATCTGCCGAAGAACTGGGCGTGGCAGCTGATCGCAGCTATGGCAGCTATGCTGAAATGGCGACAGCAGAGGCCGCGCGCGCAGACGGTATTGATGCGGTCAGCATCGTGACCCCGAACCACCTGCACGCGCCCGTGACCAAGGCGTTTCTGGACGCCGGGATCGCAGTCATCTGCGACAAACCGCTAACCGCCAGTCTGGACGAGGCAGAGGAATTGGCGGCCGTGGTCAAATCGGCCAAGGCACCTTTTATCCTGACGCACAACTACACCGGTTATCCGATGATCCGGCAGGCCCGCGCGATGATTGCTGCGGGTGATCTGGGCAAGATCCGGGTTGTTCAGGCCGAATACGTGCAGGATTGGCTGACCGAGGCTGTTGAAGAAACTGGCCAGAAACAAGCCGCATGGCGCACCGACCCTGCGCAGTCTGGCGCGGGCGGGGCGATCGGCGACATTGGCACCCATGCCTATAATCTGGCGCAATTTGTAACCGGGCAGACCCCGTCACATCTGGCTGCTGATCTGTCCAGTTTTGTCCCCGGTCGCAGGCTTGATGACAACGCACACATCATGTTGCGCTATGCGGATGGGGCCAAGGGGATGCTCTGGGCCAGTCAAGTGTCTGTGGGCAATGAAAACGGCCTGCGGCTCCGCATCTTTGGCGACAAGGGCGGGCTGGAGTGGGGGCAGGAAAACCCGAACTACCTGCGCTTCACCCGGCATGGTGACCCGGTGCAAACGCTGACACGCGGCGGGGCAGGCGCCAATGACGCCGCGGCTGCCGTCTCGCGCATCCCCGGTGGCCACCCAGAGGGATATCTGGAAGCCTTCGCCACGCTTTACACCGAAGCCGCCGCCGTTGTGCGGGGCGAGAAAAAGACCAGCGACACGCTACTGCCCGGCATTGATGCCGGTCTTGACGGGATGCGGTTCGTGGATGCCTGCGTGCGGTCAAGTCAGGGCAACGCAGGCTGGGTCACACTTAGCTGACATCAGCGGGGCGGTCCGAAGGGCCGCCCCGTTTTTTTGGGGTACGCGCTTGGGCAATGCCTGCGGTTACGCTTGACTCTGATCCGGTTTTGTCAGATATTTCTGTCATGACAGAAATTAGTGACATAAGCGAATCCTCGGCGCAGCGACAATTCATCCTCTATTGGGGTGACATGGGCAGCCAGTGGGGCGTGAACCGGTCGGTGGCGCAGATCCATGCGCTGCTGTTCCTTAGCGCCAAGCCCCTGAATGCCGAACAAATCTCTGACGCACTGGGGATTGCACGGTCCAACGTGTCGAACTCTCTCAAAGAGCTGGTGGGCTGGAAGCTGATCCGCCGCGTGCCCATCGCCGGTGACAGGCGCGAGCATTTTGAGGCTGAAGCCGACGTTTGGGAAATGGCGATGCGCATCGCGCAGGGCCGCAAAGAGCGCGAGATTGATCCCGCAATGACCGCAATTGCGTCCTGCCTCGCACAGGCCGAACAGGAAAAGGACGTCAGCCCCGAGGCCCTGAAACGGATGCAGGATTTGCAGGACCTCTTGCAAACCGCAGACAAGTGGTACGGCCAGATGTTGGGCGTGCCAAAGTCGAAACTGAACATGATGATGAAAATGGGTGACAAGGTGTTTGCCCTGATGAACCTGACGGGTAGGGCAAAGGAATAGCCCCCATTTTTGACGATTTATTTCTGTCTGTGCAGAAATTTGTGACACGATTGGAGGACAACAAAATGGAGATGTATCAGCCGATCCGCGCCAATGCGGCCCGCGACCACCGGTTCCGCAACCTGCTGGGGGCCGCACAATGGGCGCGACTGCCGCAGGCCATCCGCCGCCGCTTTGGCAAGCGTTTGTCAGGCGGCAACAGCGTCGCCTATCAGGGGCAGGTCATCGACATGCAGATGAATTGGGCGGGGCGACTTTTGGCGCAGGCCTTGCGTCTGGTCGGTGCGCCTTTGCCGTTTGATGCCGCTGCCGTGGGGCAGCCTGCGGTTGTCGTGGTGACAGAGGATCACGCCAGCGACGGGCAGTTCTGGGTTCGGCAATACGGGCGTGGCCGTGGGTTTCCGCAGGTTGTGCACAGCTCCAAACGGTTCGCAGGGCCAACAGGGCTGGAAGAATACATCGGCTATGGCATTGGCATGGCCCTGAAAATCGAGGCGAGCGATGACGCGCTCTATTTCAAAAGCGATCACTACTTTGTCCAGTGGGGTCAAAGACGATTGCGGCTGCCGCGCTGGCTGGGGCCGGGCGCGTTGGTAATCGGGCACCACGATCTGGGGGGCGATGCATTTCTGTTTTCGCTGCGATTGCGCAGTCGATTACTTGGCTTGCTGATCGCGCAAGATGCCCGGTTTCAAGACGCAAGCTAGGTTTGCCGGAACCGCAGGGCGGGGCTGATCTGATCGCCGTCACCGTGGTCGGCACCATGCAACGTCATGCGTCGTCGTCATCTTTGCGACGGGACTGCCGGGTTTGCAGCCAGCGCCAGACGACGCCAAGCACGATGAAGGCCACAACCCAGGACAGCAGATCAAGTAGATAGTCAGGCATTGTGCCTCCGATTGTTGGGTGTCGTGGTCATTTCCGGCCCGGTGTCCCGTCAAATCCCTTATCCAGATCTACCCAGCAGCTCCAACATCATGTTTTGTGATGCCGTGACGGACGATAGGTGTCTTTGGCTGCACACCAAGGTCCGCGAAACAACACAAGTCAGATAATCGCCGCGCCGCGCCACGATTTCAAGCGGCGAATGCCCGATCGGGGTGTCATGAAACGGCCCGCACATTTGACTGTGACAGTCGATGGTACCGCGCCGCTTTCCTGCAACGCGACCTCGTTGTCCAGACCGCGCCGGACGGGCCCCACTTTGCCGCAACATGCTGGGTGTCGTCGCCCACAGACCGGGCAGCTTAACCAACGACCCCGTGCCTACCCCAAGCCAACGCCATCGCGATCCCGGGCGATATTCCCAAACAAATCGCCGCGTACAAAGTGGTGATGGACTGGGACGTCTAGGTCAGCCGCCAAAGCGGTCGCGCAGCGCGTTCTTTTGCACCTTGCCCATCGTATTGCGTGGCAGCGCCTGCACGACCTCAAACCGGCGCGGATGCTTGAAACGGGCCAGATGCGGGGCCACTGCGGCGGCCAGGTCGCTCGGCGTCAGCGCGCTATCGACAAGCACAACAACGGCCACAACGATTTCGCCAAAATCCGCGTCCGGCACGCCGATCACAGCACTTTCCAGCACGCCATCCACGGCGTTGATCACATCCTCAACCTCTTTGGGATAGATGTTGAAACCGCCCGAGATGATCAGGTCTTTTTGCCGCCCAACGATGCTGATCCGCCCGTCGGATGTGGCAACCCCCAGATCGCCGGTGATGAAAAAACCGTCCTCTGTCATCTCTTCGGCGGTCTTGTCGGGCATCTTCCAATACCCTTGGAACACGTTGTCGCCGCGCACTTCGATCATGCCGATCTCACCATGCGCGACAGGCGCGCCGTCCGCCATCAGCCGCACCTCAACCCCCGGCAAAGGATAGCCCACCGTGCCAGCAACGCGGGGCCCCTCGTAGGGGTTAGAGGTGATCATATTCGTCTCTGTCATGCCGTAGCGTTCCAGAATGCGGTGGCCTGTACGCGCGACAAAGTCACTGTGCGTCTCAGCCAACAGCGGGGCAGAGCCCGAGATGAAAAGCCGCATGTTTTCTGCCAGATCCGGGGTCAGCCGTAGATCCGCAAGCAGCCGGGTGTAGAACGTGGGCACCCCCATCAACAGCGTGCCGCGCGGCAGGGCATCCAGAATATCGTCCAGATCAAACCCCGCCATCAGGCGCACCGACGCCCCCGCCAGAAAGCTGGTATTCATCGCCACAAAAAGCCCGTGGGTGTGAAAGATCGGCAGCGCGTGGATCAACCTGTCGCGTGCCGTGATCTGCCAAAGATCGGTCAGCGTCCGGGCATTCGACAGCAAATTGCGATGGCTCATCATCGCGCCTTTGGACCGCCCCGTCGTGCCCGAGGTATAAAGTAAGGCCGCCAGATCATCTGCGCTGCGTGCGGCGGTTTCGAACGTGGTTGCAAATGTGTCCGCTGCTCGGCTCAGCGTGCCAGTCTGGTCCGCAGCAAGCGTCAGCACCGGGATGCCGCTGGTCCCGGTCAGCGCAGTCATCTGCGGCAGGCTCGCCGGGTCGCAGACGATCAGGGCCGGGTCGGCATCCCCGACGAAATAGCCAACTTCGCTTTGGGTATAGGCGGTGTTCAAAGGCAGATAGACCGCGCCCGCCTGCACAGCGCCGGCATAAAGGGCCAGCGCGTCGGCGCTTTTCGGGGCCTGCACAACAACGCGGTCGCCGGGGGTCACACCCACATCCGCCAGCACATGCGCCATCTGGGCCGCCCGTGCCACAAATTGCGCATAGGTCCAGCTGGCACCGTCATCCAATTCCAGAAACAGCGCGTCGTTCTGCGCATGCGGGGCAAAAAGTGCGTTGTATAAAGTATTCGTCACGTCAGCGGTTCCGGTCCGGGATCATCAAAGCCACTGATGTTTCAACAAAGTTTGGCAGGGATGTATAGGATAAAACCGGTGTGCAAAAACTAGATGCGCCATCCATATCGGGCGCTTTTCGATCTTGCCGCGCACCACCTCGCACGCTGCAGGCAATGCCAACCAACGCAGGACAAAAGCGATCATGTCAAAAAGGGGAATTTGGTGGAGCCTAGGGGAGTCGAACCCCTGACCTCTTGCATGCCATGCAAGCGCTCTCCCAACTGAGCTAAGGCCCCTGACCGTGGCCGCTACTTATGCGGCTGACGGGGCGGGATCAAGTCCAAAAATCACGCCCCGTTTGACAATTAGCTGTCGTCATCGCTGGCAACGTCGGCCAGTTCGTCCAGACTGACGGTATCATCGTCGTCGTCGTCATCATCCAGCACATCATCGCCAAGATCGACGTCTTCATCAGAATCGTCATCATCGTCGAGGATCAGATCCTCTTCTTCCGATGTCTCTTTCAGCTTCTTGGTCTGCGCGTCTTCGGCGTCGGCCTGCATCGTGCGGGTCTTGGAGGTATCGACCGCCACAACCTCGCCTGTGTAAGGGCTGACGATCGGGTCTTTGCCAAGGTCATAAAAGCGTTTGCCAGTCGTCGGGCAAAGGCGTTTTGTGCCCCATTCTTCGTTCGGCATGGGATTTCCCCTTCAAAAATTCTGAGCGGCCCTTGCGGGCTATCCGGGCCAACTGCCATAACCCAATGACGGTGTCAAAGTCTTTGGCAGACAAGCGGCGTAAAGGACGGATATGGGCCGGGAACTGACCCTTGGCAACCCCCCGATTGCAGTTGCAATCCGGCAATCCGCACAGGCGCGGCAAATGTCGCTGCGCGTGTCGCGATTGGACGGTAAGGTCAGCCTGACGCTGCCGCCGCGCGCCTCTGACCGCGAGGCGCTGGCGTTTCTGTCTTCGCGCGAGGATTGGCTGCGCAAACACCTGTCACAGGTGGCAGGGCCGCAGCCCGTGGTCGAAGGGGCCAGCATCCCGTTTCGCGGTGCCCCGCTGACCATTCGTCTGGGCGCGGTCAAGCGCCCGCATCTGACGGACGACAGCCTGATCCTGCCACAAACCACACGCGCCATTGGCCCCAAGGTGCAGGCGGTGCTGAAGCATCACGCGCGGGATGTGCTGGCGGACCGGTCGGATCACTATGCAGCACTGGTGGGACGGCGCTATGAAAAGCTAAGCCTGCGGGATACGCGGTCACGCTGGGGGTCATGTTCGTCCAAGGGCGTGTTGATGTATTCTTGGCGGCTGATCATGGCACCACCTGCGGTGCTGGACTATGTCGCGGCGCACGAAGTCGCGCATCTGGTCGAAATGAACCACTCTGCCGCCTTCTGGACTGTGGTGGCCGGGCTGATGCCGGACTATGCCGCGCACCGCGGTTGGTTGCGGGCACATGGGACGGATTTGCACCGGGTGCAGTTCGATTGAGCCTGCCCTTGACCGAATTTTGATTTGTGATCACAAAGCGACATGATCCAACCTCGCACACCTGACACCGCCGGTGTCGTCCACGACCGCGTCTACCGCGCCCTGCGCACGCGGATCATGCATGGCGAGATTGCGCCCGGTCAGGCGCTGACCTTGCGCGGGATCGGCAAGGAATACCGGGTCTCGATGACGCCCGCGCGCGAGGCGATCCGCCGGCTGGCAGCAGAAGGCGCGCTGTTCTTGTCGTCTTCTGGCCGTGTCTCGACCCCAGAGCTGACGAATGAACGCATCGAAGAGCTGGCAACGCTGCGCGCCTTGCTGGAACCGGAACTGGCCAGCCGCGCCTTGCCGCGCGCCCACTTTGCCCTGATCGAGCGGCTGGAGGCGATCAACAACGGCGTCAGCCAGATGATCGCGCGGCATGATGCGACAGGCTATATCCGGATGAATTTGGAGTTTCACCGCACGCTTTACCTGCGCGCGCAGGCCCCGGCGATGCTGGCGATGACCGAAACCGTCTGGCTGCAACTGGGGCCCACCATGCGGGCGCTTTATGGGCGGTTGAACCGGGCAGAGCCGCCAGTGACCCACCGGCTGATCATCTCGGCCCTGCGTGCGGGCGACGAGCCGGGTTTGCGGCTGGCCGTGCGCACCGATGCGACCAAGGGCCTGCGGTTGCTCAAGGGGTAGGGGGGCTAGCCTCCCGGGCGCTTGCGCGCCTCCCCCCGGCAAATTTTCATTCAAAAGAAAGACCTACATATGGATCGGGCCGTCGCCACAGGCCAGTGCCGCCTCGCGCACGGCTTCTGAATAGGTCGGATGCGCATGGCAGGTGCGGGCGAGGTCTTCTGCCGCGGCGCCAAATTCCATTGCGACGCAAACCTCGTGGATCAGGTCACCTGCCATGGGGCCAATGATATGGGCACCAAGAATGCGGTCGGTGGCCTTGTCGGCAAGGATTTTGACAAAGCCATCGCCGGCAAAATTAGCCTTTGCGCGGGCATTGCCCATAAAGGAAAATTTGCCGACCTTATAGGCACGGCCCTGTTCTTTCAGGGTTTCTTCGGTCTCGCCCACACTTGCTACTTCGGGGTGGGTGTAGATCACACCGGGGATCACGCCGTAGTTCACATGTGGCTTTTGACCTGCAATGCCTTCGGCGACGGCCATGCCCTCGTCCTCGGCCTTATGGGCGAGCATCGGGCCCGCGATGGCGTCACCGATGGCATAGATGCCCTTGGTATTGGTGGCATAATTGGCGTCCGTCTTGATCTGGCCGCGGTCCGACATCTCGACCCCCAGCGCGTCAAGGCCCAGCCCGTCGGTGTAAGGTTTGCGGCCTGTGGCGACCAGCACGGTGTCCGCGGTCAGGGTCGCCTCGCTGTCGTCCTTGCGCAGTTTGTAGGTCACGGTGGCCTTGTTCGACTTGACGGTGACACCTTGTACGGCGGCCCCCATGACAAAGTTAAGACCCTGTTTTTTCAACATTCTCTGGAAGACCTTGGCAACCTCGCCGTCCTGACCGGGGGTGATCGCATCCATGAATTCCACCACGGTCACCTCTGACCCAAGCCGCGCATAAACAGAGCCGAGTTCCAGCCCAATCACGCCCGCGCCGATGACCACAAGGCTTTTGGGCACTTTTGGCAGTTCCAGTGCGCCGGTCGACGTCACGACCGTCTTTTCGTCAACCTCAACGCCGGGCAGAGAGGATGACTCAGATCCGGTTGCGATCACGATATGCTTGGCGTCGTGCACCTCTTCCCCGACCTTGACCTTGCCCGCCTCGGGAATTGATCCCCAGCCTTTGAGCCAGTCGATCTTGTTCTTTTTGAAGAGAAATTCGATGCCGCCGGTGTTCTGGCTGATGGTCTTGTCCTTATAGGCCAGCATCTGTTTCCAGTCGACGGATTGCGCTTTGCCCTTCAGGCCCATTTCCGCGAAATTGTGCTGCGCTTCGTGCAGCATTTCGGTGGCATGCAGCAGCGCCTTGGAGGGGATGCAGCCGACGTTCAGGCAGGTCCCGCCAAGCGTTTCGCGCCCTTCGACACAAGCGACCTTCAGGCCCAGTTGGGCGCAGCGAATGGCCGAGACATAGCCGCCGGGGCCGGAACCGATGATGATGACGTCGTAGTTGGCCATGGGCCTCTCCTTGGCATTTTGACGATGCACAACCCGTGCACATCGCGGCAACATTCCGTGCTGCCTGGGGTCTTATGACGCGTGAACCGTGCGGTGCACGCGCGATCAGATGAATACTGACAGTAACATCAGCATCGTGGCGGTAAACCCGACAAACCAGATCAGCGACCGCCAGGGGACGAGGCCGAAATAGTAGGCGGGGACGTAAAGGATGCGCGCGCCAAGATAGGTCCAGGCGCAGATCGCGGAAAAGCCGGTGTTCTTGTCGGCAAGGCTGATCACGGCGACGGTGGCGGTGAAAAGGATCAGCGCCTCGAAGTGGTTGTTCATCGCGCGAAACAGGCGACCGGTTTTGGCGCTCGCCAGCTCTTCCAGCCGCTTCCCGCCAAGCCGTTCGGGATCACGCGGCGAGGCCGTCTTGCCCGGCCCAAGCTCAAGGTTGGCCGCAACAGAGAGCCAGCAGAACTGGAGCGCTTGCAGCAGGATGGCGAAGGTGAGGACGGTGAGTTCGGGGGTCATGAGCGCTGACTTTCCGCGCCGTTGCGGAGCCTGATCTTGAAGGCGGCCGGCATGTAGGGATCACGTATTCCGTGCCAGCATCCGTGGATCATGAACGCCATAAACGGAATATTTGCAAGAGCGGAGGCGTACATGAGTGGCACTGACTCGTAGCGCGCTACCTGCTGCAGTGTGCTTGTCGCGACCGAAAAGAGCGGAACGAAAAGCAGAAGCGGCAACATCGTCTCAGGTGAGAGCTTTCTGACTCTTTCAGACTTGAAGCGCGAAACGCTGGTTTCAATTTGATAGGTAAAGATCGAAATGCAAACCACGAAGCTGTTGAAAGTGAACGCAGCCAGACCATGAATCCAAAGGTCGGTTCGGGTCGGGATCAATACAAACACGCTGTATATCAGGGAGAAGGTGAACAGCAGAAACAGCAAAATGCACCGCACCCGCGCAATTCGCATCTGCCGTCGAGTTACTTCGGGAAAGATGGTCATCGCTTCACACATCCAGACATGGGCTGACCTTCCTCTTGGAGGGCGCTTTGCTTCCCCCCAAGGCGTGTGCACCTATCAATGACCATTGTCGGTGTCACAGATCCATCAACAACCGCCGTGGATCCTCAAGCGCTTCTTTCACCCGCACAAGGAACGTCACAGCGCCTTTGCCGTCGACGATCCGGTGGTCGTAGGACAGCGCCAGATACATCATCGGGCGGATCACCACCTGCCCGTTGATCGCCATGGGACGGTCCTGAATTTTGTGCATGCCAAGGATGCCCGACTGTGGCGGGTTCAGGATGGGCGACGACATCAGCGAGCCGTAGACACCACCGTTGGAGATGGTGAAGGTGCCGCCCTGCATTTCAGCCATCGACAGCTTGCCGTCACGCGCCTTCGCACCTTTTTCGGCAATCGCCTTTTCGATGGCGGCGAATGACATCTGGTCGGCATCGTTGATGACCGGCACCACAAGGCCGGTGGGCGTGCCAGCCGCGATCCCCATGTTGACGTAAGACTTGTAGACGATGTCGGTGCCGTCGATTTCGGCGTTGACCTCTGGCACTTCGCGCAGGGCGTGTACGCAGGCCTTGGTAAAGAAGGACATGAAGCCCAGTTTCACGCCGTGTTTCTTCAGGAACAAGTCCTTGTATTCATTGCGCAATGCCATGACCTCGGTCATGTCGACCTCGTTATAGGTGGTCAGCATCGCGGCGGTGTTCTGGCTGTCCTTCAGGCGCTTGGCGATGGTCTGGCGCAGGCGGGTCATCTTGACCCGTTCTTCGCGCGCGGCCTGATCGGCGGCCACGGGTGCGCGGGGCGCTGCGGCGGGTGCCGGGGCCGGGGTTGCAAGGGCGTTCAGCACATCCTCTTTCATCACGCGACCATCTTTGCCGGTGCCCTGCACATCCGTCAGGTTGTTTTCGGCCATCAGCTTTTTCGCAGATGGCGCGTCTTCGACGTCCTTTCCGGCAGCCGGGGCAGGGGCCTCTTCGGTTGCTGTCGCGCCCTCATCGGGTTTGGCGGCGGGTGCCGGGGCCGCGTCGCCCTCGGCGATCTGGGCCAACAGCGCATCAACGCCAACGGTGTCGCCTTCGGCGGCGACAATTTCAGACAGGGTGCCAGCGACGGGGCTTGGTACCTCGACCGTGACCTTGTCGGTTTCCAGCTCGCAGAGCATTTCATCAACCGCCACGGCATCGCCGGGCTGTTTGAACCATGTTGCGACGGTGGCTTCGGTGACGCTTTCGCCAAGGGTGGGGACGCGGACTTCGGTGCTCATGACTTAGTTTCCTTTGATATTCAGCGCGTCTGCGACGAGTGCTGCTTGTTGGGCTTTGTGCTGGCTGGCAAGCCCCGTGGCGGGGCTGGCAGCGGCGGCGCGACCGGCATAGGCAGGCCGTGAATGTTTGGCTTTGATCCGGGTCAGGACCCATTCGATATTGGGTTCCATGAACGACCACGCGCCCTGGTTCTTGGGCTCTTCCTGGCACCAGACCATTTCGGCATTCTTGAAACGCTGCAATTCGTTCACCGCCGATTGCGCGGGGAAGGGATAGAACTGCTCGAACCGCATGATATAGGTGTCATCCAGCCCCATCTCATCGCGCTTTTCCAACAGGTCAAAGTAGACCTTGCCGGAACACATCACGACGCGCTTGATCTTGTCGTCGGGCTTGAGCGTCAGGTCAGAATTGCCCTGCTGGGCATCATCCCACAGCACCCGGTGGAACGAGCTGCCAGTCTGGAATTCCTCGGCCCGGCTGACGGCCATCTTGTGGCGCAACAGCGACTTTGGCGTCATCAGGATCAGCGGCTTGCGGAAGTCGCGATGCACCTGACGGCGCAGGATGTGGAAATAATTCGCAGGCGTGGTGCAATTTGCGACGATCCAGTTGTCACCACCGCACATCGTCAGGAACCGTTCTAGGCGCGCGCTGGAATGTTCAGGCCCTTGACCTTCGTAGCCATGCGGCAGCAGGCAGACGAGGCCCGACATCCGCAACCATTTGCTTTCGCCAGAGCTGATGAACTGGTCGAACATGATCTGCGCACCATTGGCAAAATCGCCAAACTGCGCCTCCCACATCACCAGCGCATTGGGTTCGGCCAACGAATAGCCGTATTCAAAGCCCAGCACAGCGTATTCCGACAACATCGAGTCGATGACTTCGTACTGCGCCTGGCCCTCGCGGATGTTGTTAAGCGGGTAGTACCGTTCTTCGGTGTCCTGATTGATCAGGGCAGAGTGGCGGTGGCTAAAGGTGCCGCGCGTACAATCCTGACCCGACAGGCGCACCGGGTAGCCTTCGACGGCAAGCGAACCAAAGGCCAAAGCCTCGCCGGTGGCCCAGTCAAAGCCCTCGCCGGTCTCGAACATTGTCTTCTTGGTGTCCAACAGGCGCGAAACGGTGCGGTGGATATTGAAATCATCCGGTGCCGCCGTCAGCGCCTTGCCGATTTGATCCATTGTCTCCGGCTTGATCGCGGTCTGGCCGCGCTGATAGTCGGCGTCATTCTTGTCCAGATGCGACCAGCGCCCGTCCAGCCAGTCGGCCTTATTGGGCTTATAATTTTTACCGGTCTCGAATTCCTCGTTCAGATAGGATTGGAAAGCGGCTTTCATATCCTCGATCTCGCCCTCGGGGATCAAACCGTCGCGGACAAGCCGTTCTGTATAAAGCGTCAGCGTTGTCTTGTGGGTCTTGATCTTCTTGTACATCACCGGGTTGGTGAACATCGGCTCATCGCCTTCGTTGTGACCAAAGCGGCGGTAACAGATGATATCCAGCACCACGTCCTTGTGGAACTTCTGGCGGAATTCGGTGGCCACTCGGGCGGCGTGCACGACCGCCTCTGGGTCGTCACCGTTGACGTGGAAAATTGGGGCTTCAACCATCAGCGCGATGTCGGTGGGATAGGGCGACGAGCGGCTGAAATGCGGCGCGGTGGTAAATCCGATCTGGTTGTTCACCACGATATGCATCGTGCCGCCGGTCTTGTGACCTTTCAGCCCCGACAGACCGAACCCTTCGGCCACAACGCCTTGCCCTGCAAAAGCCGCATCCCCATGCAGCAGAATGCCCATGACGCGGGTGCGATCCTCGTCCTTCAGCTGGTCCTGCTTGGCGCGTACTTTGCCCAGCACAACAGGGTTCACCGCCTCAAGGTGGCTGGGGTTTGCCGTCAGCGACAGATGCACGGTGTTGTCATCAAAGCTGCGGTCAGATGAGGCACCAAGGTGGTACTTCACATCGCCCGAACCATCGACATCTTCGGGCTTAAAGCTACCGCCCTGAAATTCGTTAAAGATCGCGCGATAGGGTTTTTCCATCACATTAGCGAGCACCGACAGGCGGCCCCGGTGCGGCATCCCGATGACGATATCCTCAAGCCCGAGCTGCCCGCCGCGTTTGATGATCTGTTCCATGGCCGGGATCAGCGCCTCGCCCCCGTCAAGGCCGAAACGCTTGGTGCCCATATATTTGACGTGCAGGAATTTCTCAAAACCCTCGGCCTGCACAAGGCTGTTCAGGATCGCCTTGCGGCCGTTTGTGGTAAAGCTGATTTCCTTGCCGTAGCCTTCAATCCGCTCTTTCAGCCAGCCCGCCTCTTCGGGGTTCGAGATGTGCATGTATTGCAGCGCGAAAGTGCCGCAATAGGTGCGTTTCACAATCGCCATGATCTCATTCATGGTGGCCACTTCGAGGCCAAGCACGTTGTCGATAAAGATCGGGCGATCCATGTCTGACTTGGAGAAGCCGTAGTTCGCCGGGTCCAGTTCCGGGTGTGGGACGTTTTCACGCATCCCCAGCGGGTCGAGATCAGCAATCAGGTGGCCCCGGATCCGGTAAGCACGAATAATCATCAGCGCGCGGATACTGTCGAGCACGGCGGCACGGACCTGGGATTCATCCAGCGTCACGCCCTTTTCGGCGGCCTTCGCCTTGATCTTGTCCCCGGCCGCTGCGGGTTCAGCAGGCCATTGGCCGTCCAGCGCTGCGGTCAGGTCGTCATTCGGGACCGGCGGCCAGTCATGGCGCGCCCAGCTTGGCCCTGCGGCCTCTGCCTTGGCGTCTGCGGGCGCGTCACCGAGGGAGCGGAAGAACGCCTGCCAGCTTTCATCCACCGCACCGGGGTTATCGGCATAGCGGGCATAAAGCTGTTCCACATATTCCGCATTATGCCCCTGCATGAAGGAAGAGGCGTGAAAGACGTCGTTGGGGGAATGGTCGGTCATTTGGGAACCTCATTTGCGTCGGAACTCTCAGGAAGGAGACGACTGTTGGTAGGCCCTAGCGGGATGAGAAACGCGCAAAGCAGCACGATGGGGCATAGAATTATTGCAACAACGAAGGCTTGGTTTGGGTGATAGAAGATGTCGGGCACGACTATGGCGTAGACGATCGGGCAGGCAGCTATCGCGATGAGTACTGGCCAGAGAAATACCGGGACGTCGACATCGCGGTATCTTCGCATTCCAAGAGAAAGCATGAGTATGAAACACACTAATGGACAAATCAGAGCGCCCAACCATCCGACTTCAAGCATTTTCTCCGACAAGGAATACGAGCGCCTGTCCCATGGTTGGACGAGCCAAGTGGCAACAAGATAGACCGGGAGCGCAGCAAACGCCGCAAACCACCAGAACTCGGACGGCGTGGCGCGGCCCTCAAACTGGAACGACTTGGCAAAGCCGGTCCTGATGGCGGCGATCGGCCCCATCAGCGCTGTCCCGCCAGGCCCAAATGCAGGGCAGCGCCCGACCCGGCCCTCAGGGCGGGCGCTTCACGCCCCCCCTCGGGTCCGGCGCTGCCCTCTGGTCTGATGTAGCACCCGTTGGGCATTAGCCGATTGCCTCAAGCACGGCCTCGCCCAGCGTTGCGGGGCTGTCGGCGACCACGATTCCAGCGGATTTCATCGCTTCGATCTTGCTTTCCGCATCACCCTTGCCGCCCGCGACAATCGCGCCGGCATGGCCCATGCGGCGGCCCGGAGGGGCGGTGCGGCCTGCGATGAAACCGGCAACCGGTTTCCAGCGGCCCTTTTTCTTCTGTTCGGTCAGGAATTCGGCGGCTTCTTCCTCGGCCGAGCCACCGATTTCGCCGATCATGATCATCGAATGGGTTTCATCATCGTCCAGGAACATATCCAGCACGTCGATATGCTCTGTCCCCTTGATCGGGTCGCCGCCGATGCCCACGGCGGTGGACTGACCCAACCCGCTGTCGGATGTCTGCTTGACCGCCTCATAGGTCAGCGTGCCGGAGCGGGACACAACGCCCACCGACCCGCGCTTATGGATGTGGCCGGGCATAATGCCGATCTTGCAGGCGTCGGGCGTGATGATGCCGGGGCAGTTGGGACCGATCAAGCGGGATGCAGACCCTTCCAGCGCGCGCTTGACCCGCATCATGTCCAGCACCGGAATCCCTTCGGTGATGCAGATGATCAGCTCCATCTCGGCGTCAATCGCCTCAAGGATCGAATCGGCTGCAAAGGGGGGCGGGACATAGATGACAGAGGCATCAGCTGCGGTCTTGGCCTTGGCTTCGTGGACCGAGTTGAAGATCGGCAGGTCAAGGTGGGTCTGTCCGCCCTTACCGGGGGTCACGCCACCCACCATCTGGGTGCCATAGGCAATGGCTTGTTCAGAGTGGAACGTGCCCTGAGAGCCGGTCAGGCCCTGGCAGATCACTTTGGTATGTTTGTCGACGAGGATGGCCATGGCGTTCCCTTATTGGTCAGTTTGGCGCGTCGTTCTTGCGCGTGTTGTTACATGTGTACGCGTGCAGGGTCTGCTGGTGCAGGCGCTGCATGCGCGGGTTGTGAAGGCGTGGGGTCAAAAAGTGTGGGACGTTCCGCAAACCACCGTTTGCGCAACGCTTCATTGGATTTGGCGACGGGACCAAGCAGGGCCTCGCGCTGGGTGGGTGTCAGGGTGATCGGTGCGCCGGTGTTCAACGTCGCTTCTGCGACGGTGCGCCCGGCCTTTCTGATGGCGCGGCTCAGCGGGCTTTGACGTGGCAAGACCCGTCCGACCGCGCTATTCAGCGTCCGCACTGCATCGGCGCATCGGCGGGTATAGCTGGTGTTGCGCGGGGCGGGGCGCGCCAACCCATTGGCATCAATGCCAACAAGGGAACAGAAGTCCAAGATCAGATCACCCTGATCCAGCGCGCTGCGGTCCAGCAACCGCACGGACAGATTTTCGGTGCCTGCGAGTTGCGCCCAATGGTTTGCCAATTTCGCGTAGTCACGTGGCTTGGTCTGGGACAGGAACGCCGGAAATGCATCGGTGAATCCATCGCGCAGCTTTTGGGAATACATGCTGACGGCCCAGCTGTCCTGACTGCGCAGGTAAATCACGTAGCGGACATGATCAAAACGCGACGTCAGCCAATCATGGATCGCGGCCTGACCATCAAATCGCATAACAACCGACGATAAAAACTCGTTCGAGATGAGCCAGACATCGGCGTCGGTGCGCGCCACTTCGGCATCAATCCAGTGGTCCAGCGCATCTGCCCGAGCCGCGACGTCCGCGCGGGTGCGCATCTTGGCAGCAACGGATTGGACAGGATCGTCGAAATTTCGCCCTGTCGCCTGAAACACAACCGACAGATATTCGCGCTGACACATGTCCGCGGGGTCAAAACGACGATAGCAAAAGCCCTGCTTGTCCAGAGCATCGGCATTTTGATGTAGAAAATCCTGAAGCGTGCTGCTGCCCGCCTTGGGCAGGCCAATATGGACAACTGCCTTCATGTGCGCACCTCACAGGTGCGCGCGCAGGCCCCGCCACGTGGCGCGGCCTGCTGTGGGTCTCTTACTGGAACGTATAGGGCGATGCGACCTGCGGGCCGCAACGCATCGGCAGGCCGTTCATGGTCTGCATGTGCGGGCTGCCGCAGCTGGCTGACAGCGTGTCGAGCCGTGCGACAGAGGCGCCATTGCTGCTTTCCAGGCAACCCGAGAGTGTCAGTGCGATGGTGGCGAGAGCGGCGTATTTCATCATGGTCTTGGTCCTTTGACTGTTCGGTATCAGGGCGTCCTGCCCCCCAGAACAGGCCAGCGGACGCGTTTGCGATGCCTGATGCATCGCTGATCCGGTTGGCGACATGATGAAAGCCGTAAGGCAAAAGCAAGGCAAAGCCTTGCCGAGACGTTAAGGCACGTCTGGGCAGGTCTTTGCCAATCAAGGCAGCGCCGGGCGCTGCCGGTTGTGTTCGTGGCCTTACTGGAAGGTGTAAGGCTTCATCGTCTGCGGTCCGCAGCGCATCGGCAGGCCGTTTGTGGTCCGCATATGGATGCTGGGGCAGGCCGCGCTGGCGCCAGAGGTCGAGATAACCTCTGTCTGGGCCACGGCGACCGGCTGGCTGGTGCCCATACAGGCGCTTAGCGTGGCAGCCATGAACAGCGGCAGTGCAATCTTTTTCATAACTCAATCCCCTCAGATCAGGTGCAAAGACCGGTTCTCCGGCCGTTGCTGCCTGTCTGTCAGCGGGATGAAGCTTCGATTTGTCTAAAATGTGATCTTTTAGGGGCGCGGCAGATTTCGGACCGCAAAGACGCACATTGCTCGCATTTACGTTTGAAACTTCCACAATCATGATGCACTGCCTGCCATTTCAGGCAAAACACTGAAACTAAATTTTGCCATCGACCAAGATTTGCACGCGTCAAGATCACCGCAGCCACCATGTTTTGCTCGATCTGGTGTGTCATGGAGATCAAGGCTGGGAAGTCGAATAAAATAGGAACCGCCTTTCAGATTAGCCGGGCTGACAAGTCGACCGGACCTATCGCTTTTTGGCTCTACATGTTGCCACGCTTGCGGCGCCATTTGAACGATCAAGTCTGCCGTAAGGGCTTCTGGGTTTGAAAGGTCTAAGCTGACCTCACAGACCCAAAAGGTGCTTGGACTGATGTCTGTGAAACTGGTGATGCCGAAGAAGACGCGCGGGTGATCGATTTGGGGCGTTCTATAGTTTGTGGAAACCATGCGAAAATCGCCAGCACTAATCTCCCTATCGTTTCTGACGATATCAAAGCCGCGCGCCTCAAACGCACGTTTTGTGCCTTGGTCGTCACCCGCGTTCAATACACATGCATCAAAGAACGTCGCGACTGCAAATTCTGCGCTGGCGGCTCTACCGGCTTCCACAAATGGAAGTTCTGAGGTCCACGCGTCTGCGATCCGCTCCTGATGGGTCGGTCGGTTTCCATTGTCGGAAACCGCCCCGCAAGCCGAACAGGTGTACAGGGATACAACAGTGGTCAACCGCCAAAACACAGACTTACCCCTTGACCGCTTTCACGATCTTCTGGGCACCGTCCTTGAGGTCGTCAGCGGCGATCACGTCGACATCCGAATTGTTGATGATGTCTTTTCCGGCTTCCACGTTTGTGCCTTCCAACCGGACCACCAGCGGCACCTTCAGCCCCACCTCTTTCACGGCGGCAACGACGCCTTCGGCGATCACGTCGCAGCGCATGATGCCGCCGAAGATGTTCACCAGAATGCCTTTGACGTTCGGGTCAGAGGTGATGATCTTAAACGCCTCTGTCACCTTTTCCTTGGTCGCACCGCCGCCCACGTCGAGGAAGTTGGCAGGCTCGGCACCGTAAAGCTTGATGATGTCCATCGTCGCCATCGCCAGACCCGCGCCATTGACCATGCAGCCGATTTCCCCGTCCAGCGCGATATAGTTGAGGTCATACTTCGACGCGGCAAGTTCCTTGGGGTCTTCCTCTGTCTCGTCACGCAGGGCGGCGACGTCCTGATGGCGGTAGACGGCGTTGCCATCGAAAGACACCTTGGCGTCCAGCACTTTCAGATCGCCGCCATCGGTGACGATCAGCGGGTTGATCTCCAGCATCTCCATGTCTTTGGACACAAAGGCATTATAAAGGATGCCCATCAGCTTGACGCATTGCTTGACCTGCTGTCCTTCCAGCCCCAGCGCAAAGGCCACGCGGCGGCCGTGGTAGGGCTGATAACCGGTGGCGGGGTCAACGGTAAAATTCAGGATCTTTTCAGGCGTCGAGGCTGCGACCTCTTCGATGTCCATCCCACCCTCGGTCGAGCAGACAAAACCGATGCGGCTGGTTTGGCGGTCAACCAGCAGGGCCAGATACATCTCTGTCTCGATGCCGGAACCGTCTTCGATATAGATGCGGTTCACCTGCTTGCCTGCGGGACCGGTCTGATGCGTGACCAAGGTGCGGCCCAGCATCTTTTTCGCTTCCTGTGCGGCCTCTTCCACGGATTTTGTCAGACGCACACCGCCTGCATCGCCGGCGTCAGCCTCTTTGAACTTGCCCTTGCCGCGACCACCAGCGTGGATCTGCGCCTTGACCACCCAAAGCGGGCCATCAAGTTCGCCAGCGGCTGTCTTGGCCTCTTCGGCGCGCAGAACCGGGCGTCCGTCGCTGACCGGTGCGCCAAAAGACTTCAAGAGTGCCTTGGCCTGATATTCGTGGATGTTCATGATGCTTCCCCGCTGGGCTGAATTTCCTCCAGACAAACCACAGGCAGAGTTAACAAAAAACCATCGTTAGCGCGAACGGGCCAAAAATCGGACATTTGTGATCACAGCCAGAAAAAGTGTGATCACAAATAAAACTCAAACCATGATTTGCGGTTGAATCAGGCGATTCGACATCGGGACAAGCCGTGTCTCAAGATGTGTAAATCCTGCGTGACACTCGTGACTTTAAGCGGTTCTTGACCCTCTGGCCGCTGGTCTCAGGCCAGAACCGGCCAAAATGGGGCCAATTCATGGCGACTTTTGGCCGAAACTGTGTTAACCATGAACCGGTAAAAAGATGTCTGCCGTGCAATTTCGCGGCCTTAACGAGGAGATTGGAATGAAGAAGCTATTCACTGCAGCTGCGATCAGCGCTGCATTTTTTGCGACCTCAGCGGTCGCAGCTCCGGTCAGCATCAACTTTCAAGCCGAAGCTGATTTCAACGAGCAGGCGCTGTCAGATGGCACCGTTCTGAACTCTGTGAACACCAGCCTTTTGAACGTGACCGTGTCAGGTGGTCTTCAGACCAACTACGGCACACCGGTTGCGAATGACGCTTATGCCTATCTCGATCACGGGAACGCGGGCCTGGGTGTCTGCACGACGCCATTTGCGATCAACACCGTGGGTGGGACCGGCAAGGAAAACCAGTGTAATCCTGGCAGCGACGACAACGTGACCGCGAACGAATTTGTGACCATCGCGTTTGACGTCACAATGATCCTCAGCGATTTCGTGTTCCGTGCCGCGAACCATTCGCTGATCAGCTCGACCTCGCTGGACACACTGTTGATCGGTATCAACGGCGGCGGGCTGTCAGAAACCTCGTTTGGCGCACTGTCCAACATCCCGCTGTTTGGAATTGACAGTCTGACGCTTGCCTATGGCGGAACTGGCGCGCAGGAGTTTTACCTGTCGTCTGTGAAAGCAGAGCCTGACCCCAACATCGTCGGTCAAATCCCGCTGCCTGCCGGTCTGCCGCTGCTTCTGGCGGGGCTTGGTGCCCTTGGTCTGGCCAAGCGGCGCAAACAGCACGCTTGATCTGGCTTGAAGTCGACAAAAGGCCCGCGTCGACACGCGGGCCTTTTTGCGTTTGGCGCGGATCAGGCGACTTTGATGTCGTCCGTCACGAGGGGGCCATCCACAGCCTGCGGTGAAAAGTCCAGCGTTGCCTCTGGCCAGTGCCAGTGGGCGGCGGTGTCGGGGCGCAGGCTTTGTGTCGCGATTAGACCAAGCGTCGACAGCACCTCTGCGACCTTGGGCGGCATCTGCCGAAGTGCAAAGAACAGCGCCGCGGGATCCGCCTGTGGGGCAGAGAATGCCGCGATCTGGGCCATGCGGGCGGGGCCCAATCGCGCAACCAGGGCGTCGGTATCGACGTCAATGGTTTTGCGTCGCAGCTTTTTGCTGGTATGGCGCGGCGTCAGCCCGTCAAAGTGGAAAAGCGGCACGTCAGGGCTGCGCGCAAAGGGCGTGCGTGTGTCAGCGCTGCCTTGCGCGGTCCGATCACGCACAAAGGTGTGGTGGATTCCAACTGCCACTTGCGCGCCAATCCGGCTCAGCGATTTTTCCCCCACATAGGCGGTCATCCCGTTTTGTAACATCGCCGCCACGGCAGGTGGGTATTCTGCCGCCAAACTGCCGCTATAAAGCTGCGGGATCGGTCCGCGCAAATCGCCGCCAAACACGCTTTCATTGTCTTGATCCGCGGTGAAACACCGCTCAAAAGCCGTCAACCGCAAGCTGGGCACGTCAGCGGGCAGGGTGTGCAGCGCGGCGCGCAGGGCCTCTCCGTCCGAGATGAATTCATCTGCATCACAATGCAGCATCCATTCCGATTGGCCGCGGGCGTAGGCATGGTTGGCGTTAACGATCTGCCGGTCCACATGCAACGGCGGCCGCCACCCCATCTTGCGCCAATAGTCTCCGTCGCATTGGGTCATGCGCACGCGCGGCTCACCTGCCAACAGCGATAGATCACCCTGCGGCGTACGATCAAAGTAAAGATTTATGCGGTCCGCCCCCATCGCCAGATGATGCGCCACAAAGGCCAACACCAGCGGTGCCGGTTCATCAAGCGTTGCTGTGACTTCCCATGTGGGCAAGGGGCGACCTCCGGTTGCGCATAAGTCTAGTAAGAGCAGATGCATCGCACCGCTGCAAACCAACAAAGAGGTCGCAAGAGGTATTGGGCGGATTGTGTCACCCGGGGCGGCGCTGAACGCCGCCCCGGATGCGCAAAATCAGCTCAGGCTGTCGTCGATGCCCTTGCAGGCGGCGACAAGGCCTTTGACGGCGTCGACAGATTTGTCGAACATCGCCTGTTCTTCTTTGTTCATCTTGATTTCCACCACGCGCTCGACACCGCCGGCACCGATCACTGTGGGCACGCCCACATAGAACCCGTTCAGGCCATAAGCACCGTCAACATGGGCCGCACAGGGCAACAGGCGCTTTTGGTCTTTCAGATAGGACTCTGCCATTTCAATGGCCGAAGTTGCGGGCGCATAGAACGCAGAGCCTGTCTTCAGCAGGCCCACGATTTCAGCACCGCCGTCACGGGTGCGCTGAACGATCGCGTCCAGCTTTTCCTGCGTGGTCCAGCCCATCTCGACCAGATCAGGCAGGGGGATACCGGCGACGGTGGAATAACGGGTCAGCGGCACCATGGTGTCGCCGTGGCCGCCCAACACAAAGGCGGTGACGTCACGCATCGAGACGTCGAATTCTTCCGCCAGGAAATGACGGAAACGGGCGCTGTCCAGCACACCGGCCATGCCGCAGACCTTGGCGGTGGGCAGGCCGGAGAATTCGCGCAACGCCCAGACCATCGCATCCAGCGGGTTGGTGATGCAGATCACAAATGCCTCTGGCGCGTGGGCCGCAATGCCTTCGCCCACGGATTTCATGACTTTCAGGTTGATGCCCAGAAGATCATCGCGCGACATGCCCGGCTTGCGGGCCACACCGGCGGTGACGATGCAAACATCAGCACCCGCGATCTCGGCATAGTCGTTGGTGCCTTTCAGCGCCACGTCGATCCCCGCAACCGGGCCTGCCTCTGCAATATCAAGTGCTTTGCCGCGGGCGATGTCGCCCTCTTCGGCGATGTCGAACATGATGATATCGCCGAGTTCTTTGATCGCAGCAAGGTGGGCAAGGGTGCCGCCGATTTGTCCGGCGCCGATCAGGGCAATCTTGGGTCTGGCCATGGCTAGGGTCCTATCCGTGATGAATTTCACGCATTGCCTAGTCTTTTGCCCGTCCGGGTGCAAGTGTGCTGCAGTGCGGCGCGAGATGAGGGAATTCACCAGCGTGGAAGACATCGGTTTCTGGATTGCAGCCACGCTGGCGGCCATCTGCGTGGGTCTGGGCAAGGGCGGCGTGCCTGTGATCACGGCGATGGCGGTGCCGCTTCTGGCGCTTGTGACATCGCCGGTTGCCGCCGCTGGTATCCTGCTGCCGGTCTTTGTGGCATCCGACATCTTCGGGCTTTACGCCTATTGGCGCAGCTTTCACCGGGTGGTTTTGGCGATCATGCTGGTGGCCCTGCCGCTGGGCACGCTGATCGGCTGGTTGACAGTGGATTATGTCTCAGAAGCGGCCGTGACCTTGATCGTGGGGCTGATCGGCGGGGTCTATGCGCTGACACTTCTGATCCGGCGCAACCTCGAGGGTCCAGCCCGGAACCCGCGCTGGGGGCCGGGCCTGTTCTGGGGCACGATCACCGGCTTTACCAGCTTTGTCAGCCATTCCGGCGCAGCCCCGTTTCAGATTTTCGCGCTGCCGCTGCGCATGCCCAAACTGATGTTTGCAGGTACGGTCACCGTGGCCTTCGCTTATGTCAATGTGATCAAACTGATACCCTATTACTTTCTGGGGCAACTCAACCCCGGCAACCTGCAAATCGCGGCCATTCTGGCGCTGCCTGCGATTTGCGCGGTTTTTGCCGGGGTCTGGCTGGTCCGGATCCTGCCGGAAAAGCTGTTCTTTCAGGCCGTCGTCTGGGCGCTGCTCTTGCTGTCGATCCGCCTGATCTGGGGCGGCCTTTCCGGGCTCTAGGCCTCTGGATCGGTATTGAGAAGCGCCGCCGGGATCACATCCGCGTTCGAGCCCGAGGCGACAAGACAGGTCACACCGTCGGGGCGCGTGGCAATGATGGTCCAACTGCCCGTCTCTGCGTTCACAAAGACCTCGATCACCATTTGATTGGCGGCCAGCCCCATCATCGTGCGGCTTTCATTGTAATTTTCCGCCAGATGCGTGGTCACTGCACCATGGGGGCCACAGTTGCGGCCCTGCGCCTCTGTCTGGGTGGCGGCCAGCATCAGGGCAGAGCCTGTCATCATCGTCAGCATCAATTCGCGTGTCATGGCATGTCCTTTCGGGACGGTATGAGAGGTGGCCAAGGATGCGGGGAGAGGCGTTAGACATGGTTAACGCGGCGTCCGGTGGTCCGGTCGTGCTGCATTGCGGCATTTTTGCCTTGAAATATCCATTCGGATCGGGTGTGTTGCGCGCAACAATGTTGCGAGGATCGCAAGGGAACCTATCATGACCAACCGCCCACACCGCTCTGCCCTCTATATCCCCGGCGCAAAGGACAGAGCGCTGGAAAAGGCCCGCGGCTTACCGGTGGATGTGATCCTGTTTGACCTCGAAGACGCGGTGGCCCCCGATGCCAAGGTGGATGCACGCGCGACGCTCGCCACAGCGCTGGGCACATCTTACGGCCCACGGCTGCGGATCGTGCGGATCAACGGGCTGGATACGGAATGGGGTGCCGATGACGCCCGCGCTGTGGCCGCGATGGACTGCGACGCGGTGCTTTTGCCCAAGGTGAATGGCCCCGCCGATCTGGATGCGCTGGCCGCTCTCGTCCCGAACATCCCGTTCTGGGCGATGATGGAAACCCCGCAAGGCGTCCTGAACGCCGCCGCCATTGCCGCCCATCCACGTCTGCAAGGGTTCGTGATGGGCACCAATGATTTGGCCAAGGACCTGGGCGCGCGCACGCGCGATGCGATGACCACCGCACTGCAACACTGCCTACTTGCCGCCCGCGCGGCAGGGATCGTGGCCCTGGACGGCGTCTATAACGCCTTCAAGGACGAGGACGGATTACGCGCCGAATGCACCAAAGGCCGCGACATGGGGTTTGACGGCAAAACCCTGATCCACCCCGCACAGGTCGACATTTGCAATGCGATCTTTGGCCCCTCGGATGCCGAAATTGAACTGGCCGAACGCCAGATTGCGGCCTTTGACGCCGCCGAAGCTGCAGGGCAGGGCGTCGCGGTGGTGGACGGAAAGATTGTAGAGAACTTGCATATCGTCACGGCACGGGCAACTTTGGCGAAAGCCAAAGCCATTGCCGCACTGGAGACGCCATGATCCTTCTTATTCTCGGTCTGATACTGTGGGCCGCCGCCCATTTCTGGAAACGTGCATTGCCTGCAAACCGTGCGCAGTTTGGCGACAAGGGCAAGGCGATCGTGGCACTGACCTTGGCTGTGGCGATCATCTTCATGATCTGGGGCTACCGTGCATGGGACGGCACGTTCTATTGGGGCCGGACACCGGCAATGACCGGGATCAACAACATCCTGATGGTGTTTTCGTTCTATCTGTTCGCAGCCTCGGGTGCCAAAACCAAGATCACCAAGACCGTGCGTCACCCGCAACTGACCGCCGTGATCCTGTGGTGCGTCGCACATCTGGTGGTCAACGGCGACACGCCGTCCTTTGTGCTGTTTGGTGGGCTGATGGTCTGGGCCATCGCCGAAATCGTCGTGATCAACCGCGCCGAAGGCCCACGCGGCCCCTACCACGAGGTGCCGGTCAAAAAGGAATTTACCGCCGCCGTGGCCACCGTGATCGCGGTGATTGTTGTGGGCGGTATCCATGCCATCCTTGGCTACAACCCCTTTGGATAAGACATGAAAATCTATCGTTTGCTGACCGAAGATGACACTTCGGCCTTTTGCCACAAGGTCTCGCTGGCGCTGTCTAAGGGCTGGGAATTGCACGGCGATCCCACCTATGCCTTTGACCACGCCAACGGCGTCATGCGCTGCGGGCAGGCGGTGACCAAGGACATTGACACGCCCTATCACCCGGACATGAAGCTGGGCCAGCAATGACCAAGACCAATCCGGGCCGCTTTTTCGAGGATTACACCCTTGGCGAGGTGATCCACCACGCCGTCCCCCGGACAGTGGCCGAAGGCGAGCGTGCGCTATACCATGCGCTTTATCCGGCCCGCGGGGCGCTTTATTCCTCAGACGTCTTTGCGCAGGATTGCGGGTTGGAAAGCTCTCCACTGGATGACCTGATCGCCTTTCACGTGGTGTTTGGCAAAACCGTGCCCGATGTCTCTCTGAATGCGGTGGCCAATCTGGGCTACGCGGAAGGGCGCTGGCTGGCGCCGGTCTGGCCCGGTGATACGTTGACGTCATCGTCAGAGGTGATCGGGCTGAAACAAAACTCCAACGGCAAAAGCGGCGTGGTCTGGGTGCGCACCACCGGGCGCAACCAGATGGGCACACCCGTGCTGGACTACGTGCGCTGGGTGATGGTGCGCAAACGCAGCGACAGCGCGGCCCCCGACCCGGTGATCCCCGACTTGCAGAAATCTGTGCCCGCCGCCGATCTGGTGGTGCCAGACGGCCTGAACTTTACAAATTACGACTTCACCCTTGCCGGAGAGCCGCACAGGCTGGGCGATTATCAGGTGGGCGAGGTGATCGACCACGAGGATGGTGTGACCGTCGAAGAGGCTGAACATATGCTCGCCACGCGTCTGTGGCAGAACACCGCCAAGGTGCATTTTGACGCCACCAACCGCTCCGATGGCAAGCGGTTGATCTACGGTGGCCATGTGATCAGCTTAGCTCGCGCGCTGTCGTTTAATGGGCTGGCCAACGCGCAGATGATCGTCGCACTCAATGGCGGTGCCCATGCCAACCCCTGCTTTGCAGGCGATACGGTGCGCGCCTGGTCGGAAGTGCTTGAGGTGGCCGAAACATCCGCCCCCGGCGTCGGTGCGATCCGCCTGCGACTTGTCGCGACCAAGGGGCAGGCCGGTGTGCTGAAAGGCGAAGACGGCAAGTACCACGCCGATGTGCTGCTGGACCTCGACTATTGGGCGCTGATGCCCGCTTGAAACACCTCTACCTGACCCATCCGCAAGTCATTCAGGATCCGGCGGTGCCGGTGCCGCAATGGCAATTGTCGGACGCAGGCCGGGCGCGGATTGCGGCGCTGGCTGCCTCACCCAACTGCCCACAGGTCGATCTGATCGCCGCCAGCGCCGAACGCAAGGCGCAGGACACGGCAGAAATCCTGCACGACGCGCGGGGCTGGCCCGTGCTGACCCGCACCGATCTTGGCGAAAACGACCGCAGCGCCACAGGCTATCTGCCCGGCCCTGATTTTGAGGCGGCCGCAGACGCCTTTTTCGCCAACCCCGATGACAGCCACCGCGGCTGGGAAAAAGCGCGTACCGCGCAGGCCCGCATCGTCGGGGCCGTGCGTCAGGTGATCGCCGAAAACCCCGACAAACGCATCCTGTTCGTCGGACATGGCGCGGTGGGAACACTGCTGCGCTGCCACATCGCGGGCCTTGCGATCAACCGCGCCCATGACCAACCCGGCAATATCGGGGGCTGCTGGTTTCGCTTCGATACGACCTTGACGCAAGGCGGCACCCAGTGGACACCGATTGAAACGTTCATATCGGATTAGGATGCCATGCGAAGACTTCTGACCACTGCGACGCTCATCGCCGCCACCTCAGCCAGTGCGCAGGACCTGACCGAGGATCAAGCCACCTATGTCGCGGCCAACCTGCTGGGCATCTTCTATCATGAGCTTGGCCACGCCCTGATCGACCAGATGGGCCTGCCGATCTTTGGGCAGGAAGAAGATGCAGCCGACGTCTTGTCGGCCTTCATGATTGACGCGCTCTTTGACGAAGAAACCGCCGTGGCATTGGTCTATGACACCGCCTTTGGGTTCCGGGCCGAGGCGGACGACACCGGCAATGACGTCGCGTGGTGGGATGTGCATGGCCCCGATCTGCAGCGTTACTACAACGCCGTGTGCATCTTTTATGGCGCCAACCCCGATGAACGCGGCGACGTGGCCGAAGACCTTGGCTTACCCGAAGAGCGCGCAGATTATTGCCCGGATGAATACGATCAGGCCGCAGGCAGCTGGGGCGCGGTTCTGGATGAACTGGCAAAGGCCGGTGCCGGTGAAACCCTGATCTTGGTGGTGGATGATCCGGGTCTTGCAGGGGCCGGCATCCTGATTGATGTGATTGGCGCGGAACTGGCAGCCCTGAACGCAGAAATGTCTCTGCCGCAAGACATGCCTGTAAACATCGCTGCCTGTGGCGAGGCCAACGCATTTTACGACCCTCAGGCGCAGGCGATCACCATGTGTACCGAATTTGTTGCGCATCTGGCAGCTCAGGCCGACTGACGCCGCCCCGCGAAAATGTGACGGGCGCAGCGCGCCGAAATGCGGCAAGCTGCCTCCATGCGGTACCGCGCCCTGATCACAGCCCTTGCCCTGACCCCCACAGCGCTGCCCGCCTGCGAATTGGCGCTGGTGCTGGCGGTGGACGTGTCAGGCTCGGTTGAACGATCGGAATACGATCTGCAAATGCAGGGGCTGGCCGCAGCCCTGCAAGATGGCGCGGTGAGCGAGGCGCTGGTCAACGCGCAGGCCCGCGTGATGCTGCTGCAATGGACCGGGGCAGGGCGGCAGATCGTCTCGATCCCCTGGACGCCAATCACCGATTTTGATCAGGCCGATGGCTTTGCCTTGCAGGTGGCCGAAACCCCGCGCCGCTGGCGCAACTTTTCGACGGCGGTGGGCGAAGCGATGCGCGTGGCGCTGACCGCTTTTGAAGACCCCGCCGTCATTGGCTGCACCCGGCACGTCATCGACATCAGCGGTGACGGGTCCTCCAACGAAGGGCTCGACCCGCTTGAGGCCCGCGCGCTGGCCCTGTCGCGCCGCGTCACGATCAATGCGCTGGCCATCGAAAACGAAGAGGCCGGGCTGGTCGATTACTTTCGCACCCATGTGATCACCGGCCCCGGTGCCTTTGCCTTACGGGCCGCAGACTATCACACCTATCAGGACCGGATCCGCCAGAAACTGATCCGCGAGATCACCAAACAGATCGCCGTGCTGGTGCCGCCGCACTAGGATTTTCCGCTTGACGGGCCTGACCACACGTCAAGTAGTGCGCAGACCAATCCAACACGCGGAGCTTACATGCGGCTGGCCGAACTGACCGATCTGTTGCAGCGTCGCCGGGCGGCGACCATCTTTGAGCGTGCGCGTGACGATTATCAAAATGGCCGTCTTCACGAAGTGCGCGGCTTGCCCGCGATGCTCAGCCTCTTGTCGCTGATCGTGCTTGCAACGCCGCTGATCTTTGTCGGCCTCGCAGTCGCGCTGTTGTGGAGCATGGGATTGACCCTCGGATCAATCGTCCTGAGCGCGTTGTTCCTGCTTGTCGCAGGGTTTCTACTTTGGACTGGGCGTCGCCAATTTGGGGTGGTCTGGACACCCCACGACGCTCCCGCAACCTTTGCACTGATCGACGCGATCCGTGCGCGGACGGGCGCGCCCGTGATCACAGGGTTGGTGATCGACGATGATATGAACGCCTTTGCTTTGCGCACCGGTGGTCAGAACTATCTGGGGTTCGGCGTCCCGCTTTGGGCGATGCTGACGGAAGATGAACGCACCGCCGTGATAGCCCACGAATGCGCACATTTCGTCAACGGCGATTGTCTGCGCAACGGGCTGACCGGCCGCGCCTTTCGCGTACTTCAACGGTGGCACCACATGGTTGAACCCGCAAATGACTCCGGTCTAGAGGCGCTGGTGTTCCAATTTCCGGCGGCATTCATGCTCGAGCTTTTGGCGGGTTGGATGCTGCGTCTGGCCTTCATCGAAAGCCAGCGCGCCGAATACCTGGCTGATGCCATCGCGGCAGAGGCGGTCACGGCAGAGGCAATGTCAAAGTTGCTGCGAACGCAGACACTTGCGCCGATCTGGTGGCGACGACACCTGGAAATGCACGGCGGCACCAGTCCAAAGGGGCATGAAATGCTCAAGGTGCTGGGTAGCGCCGTACGTGATCCGCATCATCCTTTGCGCGAAACCCTGCTGGAAGACATGCAAAGCGCGGATCACAAGCTTGATGCAAGCCATCCCCCGACGCGCTATCGCCTGCAATTTTTGCAATATGTGGCAGCGCGCGACGCAGATCAGTCTACGATTGCGGCCGATTGGGACGCTATCGCCCGCGAATGGGACCAGATGCTGCGGACCATGGGGGATGATCTGCATGCCGCCGCAAACCCGCAGTGAATTGTGATCACACCTTTTGCAACTGTGATCACATCTGCGACTTTTTGCGCTAACGCGGCATTTTCGCGCGGATTTTAGCACCCCGTTTACGTGACTCTGGGAAAGAGATGCGCAATAACGGTCCAAAGGCGCGGGCCAGCCAGCCCGCGTGACGCCAAGAAGGGAACTGAAATGGCCGATGTGAACCGGGGCAATCGCCCTCTTTCGCCGCATCTGACGATCTATCGTCCGCAACTGACCTCCATGACCTCGATCTTTACGCGCCTCACGGGCAACGCCCTAATTGTGGCGGCCCTGATGATCGTTTGGTGGTTCGTGGCCGCCGCGACCGGGCCGGATGCTTTTGCCGCTGCCAATGGCTTTGTCACCAGCTGGTTTGGCGATCTGGTCATGTTCCTGTCGGTCTGGGCAGTCTGGTATCACCTGCTGTTTGGCGTGCGTCACCTGATCTGGGACAGCGGCCATATGCTCGATGTCAAACGGTCAGAGACTTATGCACAGGCCGCCATCATCGCCAGCGTTCTGCTGACCATCTTTACTGCAATCGTCGTCTAGGGGGTCCGCATGGCTTATTTGACCGACCGCAAACGCGCCGCTGGTATGGGCTCTGCCAAGACGGGGACAGATCATCACTGGAAAATGATGGTGACATCCGTGGCCCTTGTGCCGCTGGTAATCGCCTTCATGTTCACCTTCGGCGCTGTGCTGGGCCAACCCTATGAAGAAGTGGTCGCCTATTACCAGCGGCCTGTGCCTGCGATCATTGCCGGGCTGACAATCTTCGTGGGCTTCTATCACTTTCGCGGTGGCGTGCAGACCTTGATCGAGGATTACGTACACGGCTTTGCCCGCAAGGCCGCCATCATCGGCATGATTTGCCTGTCCTATGCTGCAGCCGCCGCCGGTGTTTTCGCCGTCGTGCGCCTCGCCCTTTAATCTGCCGGAGCTTTCCAGATGGCCGCTTACGAATACGAAACGCATGTCTATGACGCCATTGTGGTGGGTGCTGGGGGTGCCGGTTTGCGCGCCACATTGGGCCTTGCTGAACAGGGTCTGAAAACCGCCTGTATCACCAAGGTCTTTCCGACCCGGTCGCACACCGTTGCCGCCCAGGGCGGTATCGCCGCCTCGCTCGGCAACATGGGCCCCGACAGCTGGCAGTGGCACATGTATGACACCGTCAAGGGGTCGGACTGGCTGGGTGATACCGATGCGATGGAATACCTCGCCCGCGAAGCGCCCAAGGCGGTTTATGAGCTGGAACATTACGGCGTGCCGTTTTCCCGCACCGAAGAGGGTAACATCTATCAGCGCCCATTTGGCGGCCACACCACCGAATTTGGCGAAGGCCCGCCTGTGCAGCGCACCTGCGCTGCCGCCGACCGCACCGGCCACGCGATCCTGCACACGCTGTATGGCCAAAGCCTGAAACAAAAGGCCGAGTTTTACATCGAATATTTCGCCACCGATCTGATCATGTCCGAAGACGGGCAATGTCAGGGTGTGGTCGCGTGGAAACTTGATGACGGCACCATGCATGTCTTCAACGCCAAGACGACCGTTCTGGCGACCGGCGGCTATGGCCGCGCCTATTTCTCTGCCACCAGCGCCCACACTTGCACCGGCGACGGTGGCGGCATGGTCGCCCGCCAAGGCTTGCCCCTGCAAGATATGGAGTTTGTGCAATTCCACCCGACTGGTATCTATGGCGCAGGTTGCCTGATTACAGAAGGGGCGCGGGGCGAAGGCGGCTATCTGACCAACTCCGAAGGTGAGCGTTTCATGGAACGCTATGCACCGACCTACAAGGATCTGGCGTCGCGCGATGTGGTGTCGCGCTGTATGACAATGGAAATCCGCGAGGGCCGCGGGGTCGGGCCGCAGGGCGATCACATCCACCTGCACCTCAACCACCTGCCGCCCGAGACGCTTGATCTGCGTCTGCCCGGTATCTCAGAAAGCGCGCGCATCTTTGCAGGCGTGGACCTGACCAAGGAACCGATCCCTGTGTTGCCCACCGTGCACTATAACATGGGCGGTATCCCCACGAATTACTGGGGTGAGGTGCTGAACCCGACCAAGGATAACCCCGATGCGGTTGTGCTCGGCCTGATGGCCGTGGGCGAAGCGGGTTGCGCATCCGTCCACGGCGCGAACCGTCTGGGGTCAAACAGCCTGATCGACCTTGTGGTCTTTGGCCGTGCCGCCGCGATCAAGGCAGGTGAGGTTGTGGACCCCAATGCAGCAAACCCTGTGCTGAATCAGGCCTCGGTCGATCAAGCCTTTGACCGTTTCGACAATGTGCGCCACGCCGATGGGGCCACCCCGACCGCGGAACTGCGGCTTGAGATGCAAAAGGCAATGCAAGAAGACGCCGCCGTCTTCCGCACCGACAAGACGCTGGCCGAGGGTGTGAAAAAGATGGAAGCCATCGCCGGCAAGATGGGCGATCTGAAAGTCACCGACCGGTCGCTGGTCTGGAACTCTGACCTGATGGAAACGCTGGAAATGGGCAACCTGATGCCCAACGCGCTGGCGACGATTGTTGGCGCCGAGGCGCGCAAGGAAAGCCGTGGCGCCCACGCGCACGAGGATTACCCCGACCGCGATGACAAAAAGTGGCGGGTGCATTCGCTGGCGAATGTCGACGGTGCCAAGACAACGCTCAGCTATCGCCCCGTGCATCTGGACCCGCTGACAACGCAGGACGAGGGCGGGATTGACCTTAAGAAGATCGCGCCAAAGGCGAGGGTTTATTGATGCGGTCCGCAAGTCTTGTTTTTTCGGCCGCCGCTCTTGCGCTATCGGGCTGCGCGGCAACGGTCGTCGGTCCAACCGTGAAGGCACAGGAAGACGCGATATTCGCCTGCGCCAAAGAGCAGGGCGATGCAATCTTCCCGATCCAAACCCGTGCGCGGGTCGAACTCTCTGGCGGCACCCAGCGCGCAAGCGTTGTGATTGTGCCCACCGAGCGTTTGTCGCAAGGCCTGGCTGACCGGATCAACGACTGCGCGGCATCCCGACTTCCTGCCGTTGCGACACCCGTGACCGAAGTCTCTGGCGGGTTAAGCCCGGCGGCCCGGGTGCGGACGCCGGTCGCGCAACCCCGGTCTGCCTCCTGTCCCGCAGGTGCGTCGGTAATTTATGGCGGGTCGCAATATTGTACGGGGCGATAGGGATGCGGATTTTCAAACATTTCGTTCTGGCCACGCTGTGCCTCTCGCCCGTCGCGGTCTTGGCACAAGTGACCGAAGACGCACGTGCGGCCTTGCTTGCCGATGTCGCAAGTGAGATTGGTGATCCGAAAGCCGCCGAAACAATCGTGAACTGCGGTGTGGAGCAATTGCAAGGCGACGGCATTGCCGCGCTGAATGCGGCCAAAACCACCGAAGCGCGTGACAGCGTCATGAGCGAATACGTCGATCTTGAGACCCTGTTTGCCTGTGCCGGGGACGCGCTGCAGTGATCCGCTTTGCCCCACTTTTGGTCTTCGCCCTTGCCGCCTGCGATCTTCCGCCGCCCGACCCCGAAAAGGTGGCACAGCAATGCGAGGAACGCGCGCGTGCGGCCCAAGGGCCGACGGGAAACATCACTGTGGGCACGAACTCTCGGACCGGGGGCTTTTTCGAAGGCTCTGTTGGGGTCTCATCCGATTTCCTGCGCGGGGCGGACCCCGTCGCAGTCTACGAATCCTGCGTGCTGCGGCGCACCGGGCAAGCGCCCATTCGCCCGCCCGCGCTCCGCTAAGTTATCGAAAGGTTTGACCGATGGTTCAACTGACGCTTCCCAAGAATTCTCGTATGGTCACCGGCAAGACCTGGCCCAAGCCCGAGGGTGCGACCAACGTCAAAAAGGTCCAGATTTATCGCTGGAACCCAGATGACGGAAAGAACCCGTCGCTGGACACCTATTTCGTCGATCTCGACACCTGTGGGCCGATGATTCTGGATGCGCTGATCAAGATCAAGAACGAGATTGATCCGACGCTGACTTTCCGCCGGTCCTGCCGCGAAGGCATTTGCGGGTCTTGTGCGATGAACATCGACGGGATCAACACGCTGGCCTGTATCTATGGCCTTGATGAGGTGCAGGGCGATGTGAAGATCTATCCGCTGCCACACATGCCCGTGGTCAAGGATCTGATCCCGGATCTGACCCACTTTTATGCCCAGCACGCCAGCATCATGCCGTGGCTGGAAACCAAGACCAACACGCCCGCGAAAGAGTGGAAGCAGTCGATTGAAGACCGCAAAAAGCTCGATGGTGGGTATGAATGCGTGATGTGCGCCTGTTGTTCCACATCCTGCCCGTCCTATTGGTGGAATGGTGACCGCTATCTGGGGCCAGCAGCCCTGTTGGCGGCGCACCGCTGGATCGTAGACAGCCGGGATGAGGCGACAGGCGAGCGGTTGGACGATCTGGAAGATCCGTTCAAGCTCTATCGCTGTCACACGATCATGAACTGCGCCAAGACCTGCCCCAAGGGGCTGAACCCGGCTGCAGCAATTGCCGACATCAAGAAAAAGCTGGTCGAACGCGTCGTGTGATCTGTTGAATCGAGGCGGGCCAAGGCCCGCCGCACGATGTTTGGCCCTGCCATCCGGCAGGGCGATGCCTCCGGCGGGCATATTTTCGTTCAAAAGAAAGATCATTTGCGGCAGGGTCGGGGGATGAGTGATGTGACCCCCCCTGAAGATGCAGATGCGCGCCGCGCGGTTGTGCCGGTCATCTGTTATCCGACCGAGACTTTGCCGCAGCCCGATTTGGCTGCGTATGCCGCGTTGCGGGCCGATTTGACACAGGTCGCAGAGGTGCTTGTGCCGCCCCGCGATGCCGCAAGCGTGACAGTGCCCGCCGGGCATATCCTGCGCATTCATTCGGTTGAGGGGCCGCAGGTGGGGGATCTGAACCTGTTCAACGCCAGCGATCTGTCAGAGCGATTCTATTCCGGCAAGACCCGCGCGCTGCACGGCACCCATATCACCACCGGTGACCGGATGTGGTCCTGCTTTCCGCATTTGCGGCCCATGGCGACGGTGACGCATGACACGCTTGGCTGGTATGGGTTTGATGAATTTGGCGGCGGTGTTCATGACGTGATTGGCACCCGCTGCGATCCTTACACTGGCAACCTCTTGTCGGGCAGCCAGTACCACCACTGCTGCCATTCCAACCTGACCCGCGCGCTGGCGGATGCCACCGGGCTGTCGTTAGACGCGGCAGAGGTCCATGTGCACGACGTGCTGAATGTCTTCATGTGCACCGGTTTTACCCGCGACACCGGCCAGTATTTCATGAAGGCCAGCCCGGTGCGCCCCGGCGACTATCTGGAGCTTTTGGCAGAAATCGACCTGCTGGCGGTCCTGTCCGCCTGCCCGGGCGGTGATTGTTCGTCCGAGCATTCCAGCGACACCGCCCCCTGCCACCCCTTGCGGATGGAGGTGCTGCGCCCGGCGGCGCTGACCACATGGGACAGCCCGCCGGTCAATGGCTACGACCGCAGCCACGGGCGGTGACGATGATGCGTCGAATAATCGCGCGCTAGGCAAACGCCGCTTGCAGGGCAATCTCGACCATGTCGCCAAAGGACCGTTCGCGGTCTGCCGCGGGCAGCGCTTCGTGCGTGATCAAGTGGTCGCTGACCGTCAGCACGGCCAGCGCACGGCGGCCATAGCGGGCGGCGAGGGTGTAAAGCTCTGCTGCTTCCATCTCGACCCCCAATATCCCATGCCGCACCATCTGTTCGTTCAAATCGGGCCGCTCGTCATAGAACACGTCCGAGGAATAAATGCCGCCCACATGGGTCGTCGTCCCCTTGGCCGTGGCTGCCGCATGGGCCGCCGCCAGCAAACCCCAGTCGGCACAGGGGGCGAATTGCAATTCCTTGAAGATACCGCGCGAGGGCGTCGAGACGGTAGAGGCGGTCATCGCCAGGATCACATCACGGATCGCCACGCTGTCCTGCATCCCGCCGCAGGATCCGATGCGGATCAACGTTTGCGCGTCGTAGTCCTTGATCAGCTCATTGGCATAGATTGACAGGCTGGGCATCCCCATGCCGCTGCCCTGAATGGTCACCGGATGCCCGTTCCATGTGCCGGTAAACCCCAGCATCCCGCGCACTTCGTTCACCAGACGGGCATCGTCCAGAAATGTCTCTGCCGCCCATTTCGCGCGATAAGGATCGCCGGGCATCAGCACCGTAGGGGCAATGTCACCGTCTGTTGCACCGATATGAATTGTCATCTTTGCTGTCCTTTGTTGTTGCCGCTAGGCTAGGCCCAGTTCACCGGCGAAGGAACCCCCATGCTGCGGCAAACCATGTTGATTGCGATCCTGTTCGGGGCACCTGTGCGGGCGCAGGACGCGGCTGAGGTGGCCGTGGCGCGCGAGGTCTTGGCCAGCCTGCAAGACTTGTCCTTTCGCAAACGCCGTGAATACTGCGGCTTTATTGGCTACAACGCCGCTGGGGAATTGGTCGCATCACCTGCCACCGCAGGTACCCAGGCCAGTTGTGGCGCGCCCTTTCCCGATGATCTGGCGGTGGTTGCGTCCTATCACACCCACGGCGCATTTGATCACGGCTATTTCAATGAAATTCCCAGCGACGTGGATATGGAAAGTGACGCGGAATTCCTGTTGAACGGATATGTCTCAACCCCCGGTGGGCGGCTGTGGTATGTCGACGGGCGCGCATGGGTCGCCCGTCAAATCTGTGGTGTTGGGTGTCTGCCCGTTGCACCGGGTTTCCGCAAAGGTCTGAATGGCGCAATTGCGGAACGCTATACGTTCGATGAATTGGTGCAAAAGCTGAACGACTAGGGTCAGGACCCATTATTCTGGCGTCGTTGGTTTGGTAGATTTTCTTTCTCACAAGGAACAGAGGCGCAGGAATAGTGGTTCTATTTCAAGGCTCTGTGACGCAGTGAGGATGAAAATCCGCCAAATCCTGCGGACGTAAAATCCGCGTCACCTCAGCGGCTTGGGCCGCTTGAAAAGTGAACCACACTTTCCGGCGCGTCCCAAACCACTGAGATTTAGCGGATTTTGCGCCAGCGGCGCCAGAATAATGGGTCCTGACCCTAGATCGCCATCGCCTCTGGCTTTGTGCCTTTTGCAATCTCGGCCTTGTACCATTCCGGCTGACGCCCCTTGCCTGTCCAGGTCTGGGACTTATCGGCAGGGTTGGCAAATTTCGGAACAGATTTGGCCTTGGCTTTCTTGCCGGGTTTCGGTCCGCGTTTCTTGGGCGCGTCGCTTGCCAAATCAGCCAGAGAAAAGCCATGTTCCGCCGCGGCTTTTTCAGCCGCAGCCAATGCGGCCTTACGATCGCGTTCTGCCAGGCCTTCCAAAACCTCGTCGATCGTCACTTTGAGTTTCTCCAACTCTTTGCGTGACATCGCTTTCAATTCGGACTTTTTCATCGTGATACTCCTGAGTGACAACACGCTTTTCGACGCAAGAGCACACTAAGGCAATTCGCCTTTTTGTCCTAGCGCGATCTATGCGCTATTCCGCTGCAATTGCCCCTGGGTCAACCAGTGTCACGATGTCATCCATGATCTTATTCAGCTCGAAATCCTTAGGGGTATAAACCTTGGAAATACCCATTTCATATAGCCGTTTCTCATCGTCTTCGGGAATAATCCCACCAGCAATAACCGGAATATGACTCAGGTTTTCGGCGCGCATCTTTTCCATGAATGCGGAAATAAGCGGAATATGCGATCCCGATAAAATTGAAAGCCCGATCACATGCACATCTTCTGATTGGGCTGCGGCAACCAATTCATCTGGGGTCAGGCGAATCCCTTCATAGGAAATATCCATTCCGCAGTCGCGGGCGCGGGCAGCAATTTGTTCAGCGCCATTGGAATGACCGTCAAGGCCGGGTTTGCCGACAAGGAATTTCAAGCGCCGCCCCAATGTCTGACTCACGGCATCCACGCGGGCACGGATATCGTCCAGACCTTCGGTGCGGTTGGATGGGTTCGCACTGACGCCAGTGGGCGCGCGGTATTGACCAAAGGCCGCGCGGATCACATCGGCCCATTCGCCGGTGGTGACACCCGCCTTGGCGCAGGCAATCGAGGGTTCCATGATATTGCTGCCGTCTTCGGCCGCTTGCCGCAGCGCGGTCAGTGCTGCGATCACCGCCGTGCCATCGCGGTCGCGCTTCCACGCGGCCAGACGGCGCACCTGATCCGCCTCTGCCGCCGCATCCGCGACCATGATCGCATCGTCACCTGCCGTCAGCGGAGAGGCCTCCGCCGCCTGCCATTTGTTCACCCCCACCACCGTGGTGGCCCCGGTTTCAATGCCGCCGATCCGTGCGGCATTCGCCTCAACCAGACGGCCTTTCATATAGGCAATCGCATTCACAGCCCCACCCATGCCGTCAATCTGGCGCAACTCATCGCGGGCACCCTGCATCAGCGCCTCGACCTTGCGGTCAATCGCGGGGTTGCCGTCAAACAGATCGTCGTATTCCAACAGGTCGGTTTCATAGGCCAGGATCTGTTGCATCCGCAGCGACCATTGCTGGTCCCACGGGCGGGGCAGGCCAAGCGCTTCATTCCACGCAGGCAATTGCACCGCGCGGGCGCGCGCATTCTTGGACAGGGTCACCGCCAGCATTTCGATCAGAATACGGTAGACGTTGTTTTCGGGTTGCTGCTCGGTCAGTCCCAGACTGTTCACTTGCACACCATACCGGAACCGCCGGTATTTCGCGTCCTCAACCCCATAGCGCTCGCGGCAAATCTCATCCCAGAGTGTCACAAAGGCGCGCATCTTGCACAGCTCTGTGACAAAGCGGATACCCGCGTTCACAAAGAATGAAATCCGGCCCACCATCGCGGGAAAATCTTCAGGGGCGACCTTACCTTTCAGATCATCCAGCACCGCGCAGGCCGTCGCGAGCGCAAAGGCCAATTCCTGCTCTGGCGTCGCTCCCGCCTCTTGCAGGTGATAGGAACAGACGTTCATCGGGTTCCACTTGGGCAGATTGGCCCGCGTATAGGCCGCCACATCGGTGATCATCCGCAGGCTGGGCTCTGGCGGGCAAATATATGTGCCGCGCGACAGGTATTCCTTGATGATGTCGTTTTGCACCGTGCCTTGCAGGGCCGCGACATTCGCGCCCTGTTCTTCGGCCACCGCGATATAGAGTGACAGAAGCCACGGCGCTGTGGCGTTGATCGTCATCGAGGTGTTCATCTGCTCGAGCGGGATCTGATCAAACAGCGCGCGCATATCGCCCAGATGGCACACCGGAACACCGACCTTGCCAACCTCACCCGCGCTCAACTCATGGTCGCTGTCATACCCCGTCTGGGTCGGCAGATCGAAGGCGACCGACAGCCCGGTCTGCCCCTTCGCCAGATTGCCCCGGTATAGCGCGTTTGACGCCTTGGCCGTGGAATGGCCTGCATAGGTGCGGAATAGCCAGGGGCGGTCTTTTTCGGTCTGGGTCATTGCGGGCCTCTTTGCGGTCGCAGCGTAATTTTATTGCTTTCAAGCTCCGTTATAGGAAATTTTGAACCCTCGTCAATCCGCTGCGCTGCGGCATGACGGGATTTACGCGGGGTCCGTTCCCTGTCAGGCTCTGCCTATGACGCAACCCGTGACGCTTCCGCTGTGGGCCTTTGTGCTTATCTTGTTGTTCGCGGGGGTGACCTTTGCGTCGCACTTCCTGTTTCCATCGGTGCGCTGGTTCTTTCGCCGCCGGGCCGAACGGGTGATCGCGCGGCTGAATGAACGCCTGCAAAAGCCGATTGAACCGTTCAAGCTGGCGCGGCGTTACGACATGATCCAGCGGTTGGTCTACGACCCGGACGTGACGCAAGCCGTCGTCGAACACGCGCGCAAGAACAACCTGCCCGAAAACGTGGCGTTTGAGCAGGCGCAACGCTATGCCCGCGAAATCGTGCCCAGCTTTTCGGCCACCGCCTATTTCACCGTTGGCACCCGGCTGGCCCGCTGGATCAGCAAATCGCTTTACCGCATCCGGCTGGGTGCCTTCCCCCGCGAGGCGCTCGCCGCGCTGGACCCAAATGCAACCGTGATCTTTGTGATGAACCACCGCTCCAACATGGACTATGTGCTGGTCACTTATCTGGTCAGCCGCGCGGGCGCGCTATCTTATGCGGTGGGCGAATGGGCGCGGGTCTGGCCCTTGTCGGCGATGATCAAGATGATGGGCGCCTACTTTATCCGTCGCCGGTCGCGTGGCGATTTGTACCGCCGTGTGCTGGCCCGCTATGTGCAAATGGCCACCACGGGCGGCGTCACGCAGGCCATGTTCCCAGAGGGCGGCCTGTCGCTGACCGGGCGCAGCACTGCACCAAAGTTGGGACTGCTGAACTATATCGTCACCGCTGATCTGACCGACCGCGACGTGGTCTTTGTCCCCGTCGGGTTGAACTATGACCGAATACTGGAAGACAAATTCCTGGTGGCCGCCGACAAAAAAGGGGTGCGCCGGTTCCGCCCGCCGTTGATGACGGTGGTGCGCGGCGTGTCCTGGCACCTGTGGCAACGGATCACTCGCCGGTTTGACAGCTTTGGCGCGGCCTCGGTCGGGTTTGGGCAGCCGCTGGAATTGTCCGCATTCCGCACAACCGTCCAAGGTGACCTGACAGAGGCTGTCGCGGCAGAGCTGATGGCGCGGATCAACGCGGTGATCCCGGTGCTGTCCGCGCCGTTGATCGCAGATGCGCTGTTGCAGGGGGCTGACACATCCGCCGCGGTGCAGACGAAAGTGCAGGCCGCACTTTCGCAGCTGAAAGACCGGCGGATGGTGCTGCCGCGCCGGGACCCCGGCGCGCTCGTCGAAGACGCCCTGCGCCGCTTTGCTGACCGCGGCTTAATCATCAAGCAAGGCGATGCGCTGCAGATCACAGAGACCGGACAGGACATTCTGCGCTTTTATGCCGCCAGCATCGCACATCACATGGGGCGGGACGCGCAATAATCGGTCGCGAAATAAAATTACAAAAAATGCCGTAGATGGGTTGCAAAGTTACGCTGCAGATGCGAAATACCGGAAAAGCGTCGATTCTGCGACGCGGCAACGGGATGAGCATGATGGAGAGCGACATGGCCCTGGATCAGAACACCGCGACAACTGCACCTGAAAAGGCACTCTATGAGGTGGGTGAAATGCCGCCCTTGGGCCATGTGCCCGATCAGATGTATGCCTGGACCATCCGTCGCGAGCGCCACGGCGAGCCTGACAAGGCGTTCGAGGTTGAGGTGGTGGAATGCCCCAAGCCTGACAGCCACGAGGTGCTGGTCATGGTGATGGCCGCAGGCGTCAACTATAACGGTGTCTGGGCAGGTCTCGGCATCCCGATCAGCCCCTTTGACGTGCACAAGGCGGATTTCCACATCGCAGGCTCCGATGCCTCTGGCATCGTCTGGGCGGTGGGTGACAAGGTCAAACGCTGGAAAGTCGGGGATGAGGTGGTGATCCACTGCAATCAGGATGACGGCGACGATGAACATTGCAACGGCGGCGATCCGATGTTTTCCGACAGCCAGCGGATCTGGGGCTATGAAACCCCCGATGGGTCCTTTGCACAGTTCACCTGCGTGCAAAGCCAGCAACTGATGCCGCGCCCACAGCACCTGACATGGGAAGAAAGCGCCTGCTATACGCTGACGCTGGCCACCGCGTACCGCATGCTCTTTGGCCATGAACCCCATGACCTCAAGCCGGGTCAGAACGTGCTTGTCTGGGGCGCCTCTGGCGGTTTGGGGTCCTATGCGATCCAGTTAATCAACACCGCAGGCGCGAATGCGATTGGCGTGATTTCCGAAGAGGACAAGCGCGAGTTTGTCATGAGCCTCGGGGCCAAGGGCGTCATCAACCGCAAGGATTTCAATTGCTGGGGGCAATTGCCCACCGTCAATACAGACGAATACAACACTTGGCTGAAAGAGGCGCGCAAGTTCGGCAAGGCCATCTGGGAGATCACCGGCAAGGGCAACAACGTCGACATGGTGTTCGAACACCCCGGCGAGGCGACGTTCCCGGTGTCCTCGCTGGTGTGCAAAAAGGGCGGCATGGTGGTGATCTGTGCAGGCACCACCGGGTTCAACTGTACCTTTGACGTCCGCTACATGTGGATGCACCAAAAGCGTCTGCAAGGGTCGCACTTTGCGCATCTCAAACAGGCGTCGGCGGCCAATCAGCTGATGATCGAACGCCGCCTTGATCCTTGCATGTCAGAGGTGTTCCCCTGGGCCGACATTCCCGCCGCACACACCAAAATGCGCAAGAATGAACACAAGCCCGGCAATATGGCGGTGTTGGTTCAGGCGCCAAAAACCGGGCTTCGGACCTATGAAGACACGGTTGTCGAAGCACAACGATAAGTCAGCGTGATTCGGAACATCAATCGCCCCATGGTTGTGGGGCGATTTTTTGTTCCAAGGCGAGCGACAATAATTCAAACACTTGGCGATTTATGCCCTCCCCATATCTAGCGGGGGACAGTCCAGTGAATAAATCTTAAATCCTCGCCGTGCTATCCTAGGTTGTTAACATTTCGTTAACGATTACTTTGGAGGGTAATCATGGGACACAAATGGATTATCGACGTTCTTGCTGACTTGGAGTCTTTTGCCCACCAGAACAAGCTGCCTATTCTTGCAGCCGAACTGGGAAAGACTGCGCGGGTTGCGTCAGCAGAAATCGTTGCCTTGAACGAAGGGGCGCCGATTGTGGTGCATGGTGATGCGGAACAAATTCAATCGCTTCTATCAAGGACTGGAACAGGCTGAACAACTTGATCAGATCCAGGACCTGATCGTTGGGCTGCGCGATCAGTTGGACGTCGATCACGCCGTCTATCACTGGGTCAGCACCGATGGTGAACAATACGGCTTTGGCACTTACCCACCGGTTTGGGTGCAACATTACATTGATCGGGATTATTTGCGGGTGGATCCGGTCATCATTGGCTGCTTCCAGCGGTTCCACCCCGTCGATTGGAAGAACCTCGATTGGACATCAAAAGCCGCCCGCACATTCCGCCGTGATGCCATCAGCCACGGGGTTGGCAATCAGGGCTTTTCCATCCCGATCCGGGGCCCCAACGGACAATTCGCACTTTTTACCGTGTCGCACAGTTGCGACGATGAAACCTGGCGGCGCTTTACGGATGACCACCAGCGCGAATTGATCCTTGTGGCCCACTACCTCAACCAAAAAGCGCTCGAGATTGAAAAGGGCCGCACGCCCGAACCCGTGCGCCCGCTGTCCCCGCGCGAGGTTGATACGCTGACCTATCTGGCAATGGGATATGGGCGCGGTCAGGTGGCTGAAATGCTGTCAATTTCGGAACACACCCTGCGCGCCTATATCGAAAGCGCGCGGTTTAAACTGGGGGCGGCCAACACCACTCACGCCGTTGCCCGTGCCCTGTCCGAAGGGTTGATTGTCGTCGGCGGTGCCGTGCGAGAGGCCGAAGGTCATTGGCCGGGCAAGGACGCTGTCGCAGCAGCCACAGCCTAGGCTTAGGCATCGCGCCTTAACCTTCTGGAAACCACTTTTCCAAAATTTGGCGCGGTGCGTTAACCACGTTTTATCCAAGCTTTCACAAGACTAGCCCCATCGCACGTATTGCCACGGGGATTGAAATGCTACGCTATATTTACGGTGACTCACTACAAACACATGCACGGCTGCAAGACAGCATGTTTCGCGACCGCGCACATCAGTTTCGGGACCGCCTGAAATGGGATGTGACGGTCGACACCAACGGCTGGGAACGGGACGAATACGACCAGCTGAACCCACTTTATGTGATCTGGGAAAATGAACGCGGCGAACACGGTGGTTCCATGCGGTTCCTGCCCACGTCCGGGCGCACAATGGTCAACGACCACTTCGGCCACCTGACGGACACCCAGATTTCCAGTCCGCTCATCTGGGAATGCACCCGCTTTTGTCTGGCCCCCGATGCCAGCCCAAAGGTCGCCGGTGCCCTGATGCTGGCGGGGGGGGAGCTGATGCGCGCCTTTTCCCTCACGCATCTGCTGGGCGTCTTTGATGCCCGCATGGTGCGCATCTACCGGATGATCGGTGCCTCGCCAGAGGTGCTGGGATCAACCGGCGAAGGCCGCGACCAGATCAGCGTCGGGCTTTGGGCCTACAAGGCCGAGGATCGGATCAAGGTGCTGCGCCGCGCAGGGCTGTCCTCGACCATCTCAGAGGCATGGTTCAACCGCTCCTTCGGCTATACCGTGCGGGCGAAACAGATCGCCGCCTAATCTGCTGGCACACCGATGGGGCGACGGCTAATGTCGCCCCATGAACGCCCCCACCATCACATTTTCCGATGACCAGGCAGAGGCTTGGGACAGTATCGCCACAGCCTTGCAACAGGCCGGGGTGGAACTGGACGATGGGCTGCTGCAACCGCCGCAGTCAGACGCCTCTTCCGTGATGGCCGTGATCGGCAAGGCGGGGTCCGGCAAAACCATGCTGCTGGCCCGGCTGTATGAGGCGCTGCGCGAGGCGGGCGTTGACATCGTCTCGGGCGATTACGAGGGCAAGAAACGTACCGGCAGGCGGACCCTCGCAATCCTGGCACCCACCAACAAGGCCGCCAGCGTCTTGCGCAATCGCGGCGTGCCCGCGACCACGATCCACCGCATTCTTTATACGCCCGTCTATGACCCTGAATACGAAAAGGTCGCTGAATGGCTTTCTGGCCAGGGCGACCGGCCAGAGATTGAGGGGCTGACCGACGTGGCCCTCGAACGGGCCTGGACGTCGTTTCAGGCCAATGCCTCGATCCCCGCGGCGCTTGCCGCCGCGGGCCTGCGCGGGTCTGACTTCATCACCGGCTGGAAACGGCGCGAAGAACCCTTGGACATTGGTTTTGTTGATGAATCCTCCATGCTCGACAAAAAGCAGTTCGAGGATTTGCAGGAGATCTTTCCGACCTTGCTGCTCTTTGGTGACCCCGCGCAGCTGCCACCTGTGCAATCCGAAGGCGGCATGGTCTTTGAAAGCTTGCCGGCCCCCCGTGTCCTGACGCTGAACCGTATTCACCGGCAGGACGCCGATAACCCGATCCTAGATCTGGCCCATGCGCTGGCCGACCCGGCGCTGGATTTCCACGGCTTCGAACGCATGGTGGAAGAGGCGGCAGGCAAGGATGACCGCGTCGTCATGGCTCAGCGGGTCGAGGCGGGGCTGATGTCCCGCTCGCCCGCGCTGGTCTGGCGCAATGCGACCCGCATCCGCCTGATCCACGCCTTCCGGTCTGCCTACAACGCCCCCGAGGATGAGCTGCTCGAAGGTGAGCCGCTCATTTGCGACGGCATCGAACTGCCGCTCAAGCACCGCAAACGCCGCCTCGACCTCGAGGCGAAGGGCCTCATCAAAGGCGCGCAGGTTGTCTATCTGGGGCCGGGCCGCAAACCGGGGTTCTCCCGCCTGCACGTCATCGGGGCCGAAGACCCGCAGGTCAGCGCCGCCTCGATCGTGAAGATCGAAAAGGAAGGCGAAGAAGAACCCTTTATCCCTTTCGCCGCCAAGATGGGCGCGACTTTTTTGCATGGGGCGGCGGTGACGATCCACAAGGCCCAGGGCAGCCAATGGGACACGGTGCAGGTCTTTGCGCCCGACATCTACGCCGCCAGTCGCATGGGCCGGATGGAAGCGGGGCAGGCGCTGTGGAAACGGCTCGCCTATGTGGCGATCACCCGCGCCCAGACGCAGTTGCGCTGGGTGGTCCGCAACCGCCTTGGCCTGCCCAACGATGTGCTGCGGGTCGATGACCTGGCGGCACCCGCCGCCCCCCTGACCCTGACCGCCGAAGACCCCAACACCTAAAGGAGCCATGCCCATGAAAACCATCATCATCACCGGGGCCAGTTCCGGCATCGGACGGGCCGTGGCGCAGGCGTTTCTGGACGCAGGCTGGACCACCGGCTTGATCGCCCGCAGTGCCGACAAACTGGCGCAGATCACCCACGCCAACGCCGTGGCCCTGCCCTGTGACGTGACGGACGAGGCCGCCGTGCAGGCTGCCTTTGACCGCTTTGTGGGCCAGACCGGGCGGCTGGATGTGCTCTTTAACAACGCGGGTATGTCTGGCCAGATGCAGACAATCGACCAGATCAGCCTTGCCGATTGGAAGGCGGTGATCGACCTGAACCTGACGGGGATGTTTCTGGCCGCCCGCGCGGCCTTTACCCAGATGAAAAACCAGACCCCGCAGGGCGGGCGGATCATCAACAACGGCTCGATCTCGGCCACCACGCCGCGCGATGGGTCGATCTGCTATACCACCACCAAACATGGCGTGACCGGCATGACCAAGACGCTGTCGTTGGATGGGCGCGCCTATGACATCGCCGCGGGTCAAATTGACATCGGCAATGCCGAAACGGCGATGGTCGCTGACATGAATGCGCAACGCGTCGCGCGCGGCGAGGCGGCTGATCCGACGATGAGCGTGGACGAAGTCGCGCAAGCGGTGTTGCATATGGCCGGGCTGCCGGTCACGACCAATGTGCTGTCGATGACCATCATGGCCAACAAGATGCCATTTGTCGGGCGCGGGTAGGGGGCAAACGACCTACCTGCAGCACCTGGGGAACCCTATGGGATGAGGGGTAGGGCGGGGTTCACCCCGCCGCTTTAACGCCGCAGCAGACCAAAGACCGCCGAGGCACCCCAGCCCGCCGCAATCGCAATTGCCAGCGACATCAGCCCGTACAGCAGCGCGTTGTTATGGGCGAGGTTGTATAGCCAGCGTTCCAGCCCGACTTTGTGCACCGGAATTGTGGTCTGATATTCATCCACAATTGACCCGTCGCGGGTCAACAGAATGCGCGCCGCATAGTCACCCTCAGTCAGGTTCGCGGGCAGTTGCACAGACGCTCGGAACAGCGTGTCTTCTTCCAGATCAACCTCACCTTCCAGCACTTGGTAGAGTGCGCTGCCCGCACGGATGCGGATCAGGGCGCGGGTAAATGCGGCGCTGTCGTCCACCGTTGCCCCGACAGAGCGGATCGCGCGCCGGATCGTGACCTGATTGCGCAGGTCTTCGGTATCGCTCAACACATCTTTCAGGGGGCCGCTGCTGGCCACTGCGTAAAATGATGGGGCGGCGTCGACCTCGACGGCGTCGGTGTTGACCCAGATGCCAAGGCGGCGGTCCTTGCGGCGCACGACCACGGGTGTGTCGGGACCGGCGATGGTGATGATCACCCCCAGCTTGCCGGGGGCCACCGGCGCCTCGCGCTTGATCGCGCCAAAGATCAGGATGTCGGATCCTTCGAATGTTGCGGTGATCGCAACTTCATCCCGGCTCAGGCCCAGCACAATTTGCTCGGCCTTGGCCGGCAGGGCCAGCAACAGCAACAGGGGCAGCAGAACGCGGATCATGAATGCCCCCCGGTGCCCAGCGAATAAAGCTCTGCCGGGGTGATCAGCAGATCAAAGGCCAGCTTGCCGCAGACCGCCAGCACCAGCATCGCCAGCAAGATGCGCAATTGCTCGGCTTTCATGTGCACCCCGATCCGGGTGCCGATCTGCGCGCCAATCACACCGCCGACCAGCAGCAGCACCGCCAGCACGATATCCACGGTAAAGTTGGTGGTGGCGTGCAGCATCGTGGTGAAGGCGGTGACAAAAATGATCTGAAACAGCGATGTGCCAACCACCACCTTGGTCGGCATGCCCAGCAAATAGATCATTGCGGGCACCATGATGAAACCGCCGCCGACACCCATGATCGCGGCCAGAATACCGACCAGCACACCGACCAAAAGGGGCGGGATCACACTGATATAAAGGCCAGAGACCCGGAATTTGACCTTGAACGGTAGGTTATGCACCCAATTGTGCTTGCGCCGCTTGGGCACGGCCCCGCCCGCTGCCTTGGATCGCCGGATCGCGTTCAGGCTTTCGACAAACATCAGCGCACCAATGATGCCCAGAAAGACCACATAGCACAGCTGCACCAACAGCTCGACCTGACCGAGAGAGCGCAGATAGTTGAACAATAATATCCCCAGCGCCGACCCAAAAAGGCCGCCGACCAGCAGCACCGTTCCCATCTTCAGATCAACGGTCTTGCGTTTGAGATGGGCCAACACGCCCGAAAAGGACGACGCGACGATCTGGTTGGCTTCGGTCGCGACGGCCACCGCCGGCGGGATACCGATAAAGAACAACAGCGGCGTCATCAGAAACCCGCCGCCCACGCCAAACATGCCCGACAAAATCCCCACCATGCCGCCCAACCCCAAAAGGAGGAACGCGTTCACCGAAACCTCGGCGATTGGAAGGTAAATTTGCATGGGCTATCCCGGCGATAAGCGTGGCCGCGTGTGGCCGCACCAAACGCCTATTCCCAAAGGGTGTCAAACCTCTGAACGGAAAAAATGCTGCAAGTGCGAAAAATGCCGCAACGTGGCCATACACATCGCGGCATCTGGACTTACTGGTGGCCTGCGCGCGACCGCAAACCGGCGTCAGCGTTCCTTCACATAAGGCTCGCCCCCGGCGCGCGGCCCGATGGCCTTGCCGCCAAAGCCTGCAAGGATCACCACGGTCAGGATATAGGGCAGGGACTGGATGAACTCGCCCGGCAGTTTGATGGTTTCCATCAGGCTGCCAAACAGGCCTGCCTCTGATGTGCTGGCAAGGCTACCCCACAGCATCAGCGCAATCACCGTCAGCACCGCGGACAACCCACCCAGCACCATCACGTCGATCTTGTCGCGGCGCAGGGCATAGCCGGTCAGCAGGGCCGAAATCCCGATCAGGATCACCACAACCCACAGCGCATCCAGCTGGATGTTCTGGAACCGGTTGTCGATGGCAAAGAACAGACCAAACAGCAGACAGGCCCCCATCGCGTGCCATGGCCGCCACTTGGCAAAGATCAACGCCGCCAGCGCGATAAAGCCCCGGTTTGCGGTCATGTCCTTGGTGAACCCGGCCTGCACCGCTGTTGACAGATAGGCCCCCGCAATTCCGCACAGCACGCCGCAGATCAGCACGGCGGCAAAGCGCAGCTGCACCACATTGATGCCCGCGGTGTCCACCGCTGCGGGGTTTTCACCCACCGCGCGCAGGCGCAGTCCAAAGCGTGTGCGGTACAGCACCCACCACGACAACGGCACCGCGATCAGCCCGATATAAACAAGGATCGAATGGCCGCTGATCAGCTCTGAATAGAATTGCATGCCCGGACTGGCCTGCAACTTGTCACGGATGCGGGTCAGTGCGCCGGGAAAGTCGATCCCGTCAAACCGCGCCGCCCCCGACAGCGACGGCGTGCGCCCGCCCTGACGAAACCAACCCTCGGCAATCACCACGGTCAGACCGGCGGCGAGGAAGTTGATGGCAACACCTGAAATCAGCTGATTGCCCCGGAAGGTGATCGACGCGATGCCATGGATCAGCGACAACAGCAGCGACGCGCCTATCCCCGCCAGCAAGCCGATCCAGACCGACCCGGTTGCAAAGCTCACCGCCGCCGACAGGAACGCCGCCGCCAGCATCTTGCCTTCCAGCCCGATGTCGAAAATGCCCGCGCGTTCGCTGAACAGACCGGCCAGACAGGCCAGCAACAACGGGATCGCCATGCGCAATGTCGCGTCGGCCAGCTGAACAATTGTGTAGAAATCCATGGCTCAGGCCTCCGACGTGGCAAGTTTGAAGGCGAAGATGCCAAAGAAAACACCCAGCGCGCCTTCGATCCAGCGCCGCCCACTAACATAGGCGCGCCTGACTGCAGGGGTGGACAAAACGACCGCCCAAGCGCCGTGGCAGATGAATGACATCGCCCAGGCGCCTGCCACAAAGGCCAGGATCACGGCGATGCCGCCACCCTCTGTTGCGCCCACGGCGGCGATTGCCAGCCAGAATGCAATCGCCTTGGGGTTGGTGACCTGCAGCAGATAACCGATGATGAACAGCCGCCCGGTGCTGGCGCGCGGCGCGCTTGCTGCCACAACCTTGGGCGGGTTCAGGGCCTTCTTGAATGCGCCATAGGCCAGATAGGCCAGATAGGCGGCCCCAATGATGCGAAACGCGGTCATTGCCCAAGCGGCTTGTTGCAGGATCAGGCCCACACCGATCAGCGTCAGCACGTTGATCGTGGCACTGCCGGTGCTGATCCCCGCCGTGGTCACCAGTGCGGGGCCACGGCCCTGTGCGCTGGCGATGCCAAACAGCAATGCCACCGCCGGACCGGGCGAGGACGCCCCCACCAGCAAAATGGCATAGGCGGCCAGAAAACCGGGCAGATAGGTCGCGTAATCCATCGCTCAGGCCCTCCTGCGCCGGGCCAGAAACACCCGTTCCAGCGGTGCGCGCACCATATTATCCAGCGCGCCGGTAAACATGATCACCAACGCCTGAATGACAATCACCATCTGCACGGGGATCTTGGTGTCCTGCGCCAGCACCGCACCCCCCTGATACAGCATCCCGAACAGCACAGCCGCGATGATGATGCCCACAGGGTGGTTGCGCCCCATCAGGGCCACGGCAATCCCGATGAACCCGGCCCCCTCAGTGGCGTTCAGCACCAGCCGCTCGGCCTCGCCCAGCACGTTGTTAATGGCCATCATGCCAGCCAGCCCGCCAGAGATCAGCAGCGCAATCATCGTCAGCTTCACCGGGTCGATGCCCGCATATTTCGCGGCCGTTTCCGAATGCCCCAGCGCGCGGATTTCATAGCCCAGCCGCGTGTGCCAGATCAGCAGCCAGATCAGATAGCAGGCCGCAAGCGCCACGAAAAAGGTGATATTGGCCGGGGCAGAGGCGAACGCCTCCCAGCCGAACATCTGCGCCATGTCATAAAAACTTGGCAAATGGGTCGATTCAGCGAACTTGGGGCTGGCCGGTTCCATCGACCCTTCGGGCTTCATTACCTCGCGCAGCATGTAAATCAGCACACCAGCGGCGATAAAGTTGAACATGATCGTGGTGATCACAATGTGGCTGCCGCGCCGTGCCTGCAGATAGGCCGGGATCGCCGCCCAGGCTGCCCCGAAAATGGCAGAGGCGAGTGCCGCCACAACCAGCGCAATCGTCCAGTGCGGCATGGGAAGATAAAGGCAGACCACCGCCACGCCAAGCCCGCCCAGCATCGCCTGACCCTCGCCGCCGATGTTGAAAAGTCGCGCATGAAACGCCACCGCCACGGCCAACCCGGTAAAGATAAAGTTGGTCGCGTAATACAGCGTATAGCCGATGCCTTCGGTTGACCCCAGTGCGGCATTTGCCATGATTTTCAAGGCGTTGAACGGGTCCTCGCCAATCGCGGCGATCACCACCATCGACAGGGCCAGCGCCAGCACAAGGCTGATCAGCGGCACAAGGACCACTTCGGCCCATCTTGGCATCACATCCATTACGCCGCCCCCTTCGTCATCCCGGCCATCAGCAGGCCCAGCTCTTTTTCGTCCGTGGCGTCGGGCATACGTTCGCCCATGATCTTGCCGTCAAACATCACGGCGATCCGGTCTGACAGCGACAGGATCTCCTCCAACTCGACCGAGACCAGCAGGATCGCCTTGCCCTGATCCCGCAGGGCGACGATCTGCTGGTGAATGAACTCGATCGCCCCAATATCCACGCCGCGTGTCGGCTGCCCGATCAGCAACAGGTCGGGGTTTCGCTCAATCTCGCGGGCCAGCACGATCTTTTGCTGGTTGCCGCCGGAAAAGTTCTTGGCCGCCAGTTTCGGATCGGGCGGACGCACGTCGAAACGGCCCATCTTTTCCTCGGTGTCCTGCTTGATGGCGTTGTTGTCCATCAACATGCCACGCTGGTATTTCGCGTCATGGTGATAGCCAAAGGCGGTGTTTTCCCAGGCCGCATAATCCATGATCAGCCCTTCGCGCTGGCGATCCTCTGGCACATGGGCAATACCGCGCAACCGCCTGCTTTGCCCGTCGGAATGCGCGCCGGTCAGGTCAATGGCCTCACCATTCATCGTGATTGTGCCGGTGCCGTTTTCATAGCCCCCCAGAACCTCCAGCAGTTCGGACTGCCCATTGCCCGCGACCCCGGCGATGCCCAGAATTTCGCCCGCGCGCACCTGAAAGCTGATGCCTTTTACGCGGTGCACACCCTTGGCGTCGGTGACGTTCAGGTCCTGCACATCCAGAATGACCTCACCCGGTTCGGAGGGCTTTTTGTCGACCTGTAACAAGACCTTACGGCCCACCATCAGTTCCGCCAGCTCGGGCGGAGAGGTGTCGACCGTCTTGACCGTCGCGGTCATCTCGCCGCGCCGCATGACGCTGACGGTGTCGGTGATATCCATGATCTCGCGCAGCTTGTGGGTGATCAGGATGATCGTTTTGCCCTCTTCCTTCAGTCGTCCCAGAATGCGGAACAGCTGATCGGCCTCGGCAGGGGTCAGCACGCCGGTGGGTTCGTCCAAAATCAGAATGTCGGCCTTGCGATAAAGCGCCTTGAGGATTTCGACACGCTGCTGCATCCCCACGCCGATGTCTTCAATCGTCGCATCGGGGTCCACGTTCAGCTCGTATTCCTCGGCCAGTGACTTCAACTCCGCCCGCGCACGTTTCAGCGAGGGTTTCAGCAAACCGCTGTCCTCTGCGCCCAGCACGATGTTTTCCAGAACGGTGAAATTCTCGACCAGCTTGAAGTGCTGGAACACCATCCCGATGCCTGCGGCGATGGCCGCCTGACTGTCAGGAATTGTGGTTTTCTGCCCGCCGATAAAGATTTCGCCCTTATCGGCCTTATAAAACCCGTACAAAATCGACATCAGCGTCGATTTGCCCGCGCCGTTTTCCCCGATGATCCCGTGGATCGTGCCGGGCATCACGCGGATCGAGATATCCTTGTTGGCCTGCACCGGACCAAAGGCCTTGCTGATGCCCTTCAGCTCAATCGCGGGGGCAATCGAGGTTACATTCATTGTCCGCCTCCGACAAATCCGGCCAGCATCGTGATTTTGCCGCTGTCATCGCGGTCGGCGAAATAGGTGCCGTGCTGCGCCATGTCCTGCCCATCCGGCCCCTTGCCGCCAAAGACGACCGTGGCGCACATGTAGCCGTTGACCTCATCTGCGGCGTCAACTTTTGCGGTCCAACCGGGCGCATTGGCACTGAACATGCCGACGTATGCGGCGACCGCATCAAGCCCCTGCAAACGTCCGCCCGACCGCGGATCGGAATAGCTGACCCCATCTGCGCAGGCCTGCGCAATCGTGTCGTGGCGCGCGGCGGCATCCGTGATGCTCCAGGCCGCAAAGAATGTGTCCAGTGCTGACATCCCAATCCCCCCTATTGCAAAGGGCCGCGCCATTGCTGGCACGGCCCCATCTCTTGGCCTGTCAGGCGACTTTAGAAGTCATAGGCCGGGCAGGTTTCGTCGCTGTTGTAGTTGTGAACCATGATCTCACCCGCGGCGATCTTGGCCTGTGCATCCTCAAGGGCTGCGGCCATGTCGGCGCTGATCAGTTCTGCGTTGTTCTCGTCAACCGCATAGCCCACACCACCATTGGACAGGTCCATGACGTTGAAACCGGGCTCCAGATCGGTGCCCGCCTTGAACGCGTCATAAACCGCATTGTCCACGCGCTTCATCATCGAGGTCAGAACCTGACCGGGGTGCAGATAGTTCTGGTTGCTGTCCACACCGATCGACAGGATGCCTTCGTCAGCAGCCGTTTGCAGCACGCCCACACCGGTGCCGCCAGCAGCAGCATAGACTACGTCAGCGCCCTGGCTGATCTGCGCAATCGTCAGCTCGGACCCTTTAACCGGGTCGTTCCAAGCGGCAGGCGTTGTGCCTGTCATGTTGGCGATCACGGTCGCATCGGGGTTTGCTGCTTTCACGCCCTGGGCATAGCCACAGGCAAAGTTACGGATCAGCGGAATGTCCATGCCGCCGATGAAACCAACGGTGCCGGTCTCGGATGCCATGGCCGCCGCCATGCCGACCAGATAGGAACCCTGCTCTTCAGCGAACACGATCGACCGCACGTTGTCGGCATCAACCACCATGTCGATGATCTGGAACTTGGTGTCAGGATAATCCGGTGCAACCTCACCCAGTGCCGTGGCAAAGGCAAAGCCTGCCATCACGATGGGGTTGTTGCCCGCTTCTGCAAAGCGGCGCAGGGCCTGCTCGCGCTGGGCATCGGACTGCAGCTCGACCTCGGCGAAGGACCCGCCGGTTTCTTCGGCCCAACGGGTGGCGCCGTTGAATGCAGACTCGTTGAAGGATTTGTCGAACTTGCCACCCAGGTCAAAGATGATTGCGGGATCAGCGCCGTGGCCGTCGGCCCATGCGGCACTTGCGGTCAGCGCCACTGCAGCGGATGCGCCGAGGAATTTTGTCATAAGGGTCATTGGTTTCTCCCAGGTCGTTTCTGTTGGGGGGCTTTGGCGTCACAAACACGCGCCACGCCCCCGTGAAAATGCGAGCCGGTCAAGCCGGTCCATCGCAAGATAAGGCAACGGCGCGGGGCGGGGGTCAACCGATTCTTCGGCAATTGGGCGGGTTTCCCTAGGTTCCCCCGCGTTTTGCTTTTGACCGACTGGTCAAAAAACCATCAGCCCGCCGCTTTGTATTGCAAAACCAAGGCGTCGACGGGGGTGTGATTCGGGCGTTTGTAATATCCCGCCCGCTTGCCGACCTGCGCAAACCCCGCACTGCGATACAGCGCAAGGGCGGCTGCATTGTCCGCTGCGACTTCCAGAAAGACGGTGTCGCAGGTGGCGCAGAATGCGGCGAGTGCCGCCCGCGCCAGCCCTTTGCGCTGGTGGTCGGGGTGGGTGGCCAGCGTCAGGACCTCGCCTTCATCCGCAATGATGCGGCCCAGCACGAAACTGCGCGCATCACCGGTGAGGGTGGCACCGGCATCCAGAAGGTCTTGGAATTCGCGCGCGGTCCACGCGCGATCCGCTTGATTGGCGGCGGCATGGGTCCGCGCCAGCGCGGCGGCCTCAGCGGTCATCCCAGGATCACCGGGGCTGCCTCCTTGGGTGGCGCGGCATCGGCGGGGCGCATGTAAAGCGGGGCAGGGCGCGGCTGCGGCGTGCCCAACCGGCTTGCGGCCACCTGTGCGAGGTCCGCGATCATCGTGCTTGTGTCCTTTAACGGGGCGCCCGCCGGGGCCTCTTCCGCCCGCAAAAATTGCGATGCGTCATCGGCCCGTTGCACATAGACCTGATCGCGGGGGGCGGGCAGCACAATGGTCGCCTCTGACCGCCCATAGGCCTGTGCATCAAAGGTGCTGACGCCAATCGCGGGCTTCCCAAGCCCCAGCGCCAAACCGCGCGCGGCCGCTACGGAAATCCGGATGCCGGTGAAATTGCCGGGGCCAATGCCCACACCAATCCCGTCCAGATCGCGCCAATGCAGTCCCTCGGCGGTCAGCACTTCTTCCAGCATTGGCATCAGATGTTCGGCCTGTCCGCGCGCCATCGCGTCCACGCGCGTCACAACACGCCCTTGCAACAACAGTGCGGCAGCGCAATGGGCCGCGGCGGTATCAAACGCAAGCAATGTGGTCATGTCAGCGTAAAGGTCAGCGGCTTGGTGGCATGGCGCTGAACGACGCCCTTGGCTTCCAGATCAAGCTGGACTGACTTCTGCCACCAGCCCGATGTGGCCCCGCCGGGGAACAGATCTTCGGGCAAATGCGCCTTGGCAGCCTCTTTGATCGCATTGGCGGTCATCGGCGCAGCACCGGCCATGACCTGCATCATCGCATCTTTCATCGCGTGATATTTGGCCGCATCGACGCGGGTCACCTGTCCAGGGACGTTGACGTTTTCAACCTCAACCTTGTCCGCCATCACGCGGCCACGGGGCGGACTTCGATAACTTCGGGGATGTAGTGCCGCAGCAGGTTCTCAATCCCCATCTTCAGCGTCAGGGTCGAGGACGGGCAGCCAGCACAAGCCCCCTGCATATGCAGATAGACGATGCCGCGATCAAAACCGTGGAACGTGATGTCCCCACCGTCCTGTGCCACCGCTGGGCGCACGCGGGTGTCCAGCAACTCTTTGATCTGGCCCACAATTTCGCCGTCTTCGCCGGTGTGTTCGGCATGGCCCGACACGGGCTGATGGTCTTCACCCATGACCGATGCGCCGGATTGATAATGTTCCATGATCGCGCCCAGAATGCCGGGCTTGATATGGTCCCACTCGGCGTCTTCGGCCTTGGTCACAGTGACAAAATCGACGCCAAAGAACACGCCAGCCACACCACCTGCGCCAAAGATGCGTTTGGCCAAGGGGGATGCCTCTGCGGCCTCAACTGTTGGGAAATCGGCGGTGCCCACGTCCAGAACGGCCTGACCGGGCAGGAATTTCAGCGTCGCCGGGTTTGGCGTGGATTCGGTCTGAATGAACATCTTGGGCCCCCTTCGGATCAGGTCCCAGATATGCGCCTCAGCGGCGGCCATGTCAAGGTTTTGGAACCATTCTAAGTTCCAATGCGCAAAGGGCCGGCCCCTTGCGGAACCGGCCCCTCGATTGATCGTCGTTATCAATTAGCGTGCGACGTCAAATGCCTCTGTAGCAACGATCTGGCCGTCAACTTTCAGCACGGCAAGAACGTCAGTCTTGAAGCCGTTGCCGATGTTGATGCGCACGTCGTCGTTTGCACCAGCGTTCACCATCGTGGCACCCAACAGTGCGCCCTGGTTGCCAGCCTGCAGGTTGTAGATCTCGACCACACCGTCAGCGGCAGCGGTTACCAGACCCAGCTCGATGCTGTTGCGGTCTTCAACGCTTTCCTGAAAGCCAAAGGTGTTTGCGGAAGCTGCACCAGCAGTGATTGCGACAGCGGCAGCGGCGGTGATGAGTGTTTTGATAGACATGTTTTCGTTCCTTTGTGATGTCGGCGCGGGACTGCGCCATGATTTGGGAGGGGAGAGGAGCGGGCCGCCCTTTTTGGGCGACCCCAGGGGGGAGAGGGATTAGAAGCGAGCGACGTCGAATTCTTCGGTCGCGACGATCTGGCCGTCAACTTTCAGCACAGCAAGTACGTCAGTCTTGAAGCCGTTGCCGATGTTGATGCGCACGTCGTCGTTTGCACCAGCGTTCACCATCGTGGCACCCAGCAGTGCACCTTGGTTGCCAGCCTGCAGGTTGTAGATTTCGACCACACCGTCAGCAGCGGCGGTCACCAGACCCAGCTCGATGCTGTTGCGGTCTTCGACAGATTCCTGAAAGCCAAAGCCGTTTGCAGAAGCAGCACCAGCGGTCAAAGCAACAGCAGCGGCGAGTGTAAGTGTTTTGATAGACATGTTTTCGTTCCTTTAAGATGCCCGCATTGCGCAGGCTTGTTTTTGGGGGAGGAGGCCGGGCCGCCCATGATTGGGCGATCCGGTAGAGTGTCAGACGTGGCGATTAGCGTGCGACGTCGAATTCTTCGGTGGCAACGATCTGGCCGTCGACCTTCAGCACGGCAAGAACGTCAGTCTTGAAGCCGTTGCCGATGTTGATGCGCACATCATCGTTGGCACCTGCGTTCACGCTCTGCATACCCAGCAGCGCGCCCTGCTCACCAGCTTTCAGGTTGTAGATCTCGACCACTCCGTCAGCGGCGGCAGTCACCAGACCCAGCTCGATGCTGTTGCGGTCTTCAACGCTTTCCTGAAAGCCAAAGGTGTTGGCGGAAGCTGCACCAGCAGTGATTGCGACAGCGGCGGCGGCGAGTGTAAGTGTTTTGATAGACATGGTTTCGTTCCTTTCATGTGCCCTTTTGGGGCGTTGTGTGCGGCCCTGGGAGGTGGGCCAGTTGATGTGGCCCGTGGGCCGTTTGTTTGTTTGCGGCGGGGTGTGCCGCGTTTCGATGAGACAAAGATTGTTCGCAAATCCCGATCCGGAAAGGGGTGTGCCGATCACGAAAAATCGAGCGGGTTGTGAGGGGGCGTTCCCCTTGACGCGAAGACAGTTCGCACCGTCCCCCCAGATGTGTGCATTTATGCACATCGCTAAATCTGCCGCGAACAGAACCGGGTCGGACAGGGCTGAAAACATGCGAAAATTTGCCAGATTTCGGTTTCAACCGCTCACGAAAAAAATCGTCACGCAAAGCTGTGATTGGCAAATATTTCGCCCGGCTCGCATGCCCGTGTCGGCATATGTCAGCGCATTTCAGTGATCTCTCTGTGCCGTGATGCGTATGTCACGTCACAGGTTGTGTACAGTCAGCTCACTAAAGGCAAAAAGGTTCAAAAGCACATGCGCGACGATGCCAAATCCGACCGTTCCGGTTTGCAGTCGGGCCATCGTCCATAGCAGGCCGCCAAAGAACGCGCCGCCCAGCAGTCCAAGGGCGCCGCCGGTCACATGCACCCCCGTTGCGGCCAGCAAGGCCAGATGCCAACCCACAAAAAGCGCCAATGCCAGTGCCGCATCCCGTGCTTGTGGGGCCGGCAACAGAACCCCGCGCCAAAAAAGTTCTTCGAGTGTGCCGTTCGTCAGGGCAATAACGGCGATCAACGGCAGATAGGCCAATGCAGCGGGCTGAGCCGAGAGGGCAAGCGCCGCAGCAACGGCGACCCCCGCCAACATCACGGCCTGTGCAACCCAGATCCAAAGGGCAGGCAGACGCCACGACAGGTTGGGGCGGTAATCCGGCCAATAGCGGACGAGCAAGACGATCAACGCGACCCAATAGACACCAAGTGCCGCAAAGTAGCCCCAGATCGGGGTCATGGTGCGGGTCAGGACATAAAAGGCCACCGCAAAAACGGGGACCAGACAGGCAATCGAGATAGCTGCTGCGCGATTCATTTGGGTTACGTAATCGCTTCAAGCCGTTCTTTGGACAAATCACCCGGCACAATGGTGATCGGGATCGGCAATTCGCCCGCCTGACGGGTCAATGCCGTGATAAGCGGGCCGGGCCCTTTGCCTTCGGTGCCCGCACCGAGCACAAGAACACCAATGTCTGGGTCTTCGCTGACCTGCGCCATGATCTGTGGCACCGGTTCACCTTCGCGGATGACCAGATTGGGTTCGACATTTTGTTTGTCGCGCATCCATTTGGCGAAAACTTCGTAGTGGACCTCGATCCGTTCACGCGCCTCGGCGCGCATGATCTCACCCACACCGATCCAATGGTTGAACTCATCAGGCGGGATCACAGACAGGATGGTGACGCCGCCGCCCGTATGGGCTGCCCGCATCGCTGCGAACCGCATGGCGTTCAGACACTCGCGGCTGTCATCCAGAATGACCAGAAACTTGCGCATCGCGGATCCCTTCGCTGTCTTGCGAGCCACACATTGTCACCAAGCCCGGACGCTGGCAACGGCGATTCCGCGCAAAACTGTGGCTTTGCACAGGGGCAAGGTTCAGGCTTGCGACGCGGCCCAGTCCCAATACATCTCGCGCACCCGGCGCGTGACCGGCCCCACCTGATACTGGCGGTCGTCAAATGCGCTGACCGGCGTGACCTTGGACATATTGCCCGACAGGAACACCTCATCCGCGGCGCACACATCCTCAAAGGACAAAACGCCCTCAATCACTTCAACCCCGTCGGCGCGCAGGTTGCTGATATGGCGTGCGCGCGTGATGCCCGCCAGAAAGGTGCCGTTGGGAATGGGCGTCATCACCACCCCGTCGCGCACGATAAAGACGTTGGACGTGGCACTTTCAGCGACATTGCCCATCGCATCCGCCACCAGCGCATTGCCAAATCCCTTCGCGCGGGCCTCAACCAGCATCCGTGCGTTGTTAGGGTATAGACAGCCCGCCTTGGCATCGACCACGGCATCCTCCATGACCGGGCGGCGGAATCGCGTCGTGGTCAGGGTGGTGGTGGCCTCTGGCTTGGCAAAGGGGATTTCTTCCAGACAAATGGCAAAGCCGGTCTGATCCCCCTGCGGCACAATCGCCGTCACATCGCCGTTGATGCCCCAGTACATCGGACGAATGTAAACCGGTGTGCCGGGGGCATAGGCCGCCAGACCTTCCTTTATAATGGCAATCATATCTGTGGTGCTGACCGTTGGTGTCAGCATCAGCGCCTCGGCAGACCGGTTCACCCTTGCGCAATGCAGGTCCAGATCAGGCGTCAGCCCGTTGACCATCCGCGCCCCGTCAAACACGCCTGACCCCAGCCAAGCGCCGTGGTCAGCTGCCGACATGACCGGCACGTCACCCTGATGCCAGGTGCCATTGAAATAGGTGCGGATATTGGTGCCGGTCGCCATGGGTGCCTCCTCTTGCTGAAGGCACGCTAGGCCGCACCCGCACAAACGTAAAGCGCCCGACCCGGGGGGGAGCGGGGGTCGGGCGCAATATTGGGGCCACCGGCGGGGACGGGGTGCAGGGCCCATGCCGAAACCTTGCCGGATCACTGTCACAACTTCATGACACGCCATTGGGGTCGGGGTTGACCGGCTCCTGGGTCGCCATGACCTTGAAGTCAGTCAAAACCCCCGATCCGCGGGTCGTGGCGCGCCCCGGACCAGGCGGCCACCGTACGCTCACGCAAAAAGTTGCGGCCAAGTTAAATTCGCGGGCAAAGCTTAACGGGCCTTAACCCCGACGACGATTTTGGGTGCGGTCCTGCACGATGACTGCCGTCCAAAAGCGCGCCGTGCCTCCACGCACACGCTTGGACAGTCATGTGCATGGTTTGTGCATGCTTTGTGTATCGGATGTGTATGGTCCGCAAACGGCGCTTTAGCCCCGCAACAGCCCCACGATGTCATAGGTCTGGCGCAGGATCGGGTCCGCAATCGCGCGGGCCTTTTCAGCACCTTTGCCCAGAATCCGGTCAATTTCGGCCGGGTCATCCATCAGGCGGCGCATCTCGTCCGAGATCGGCGCAAGCTTGTCCACCGCCAGATCGGCGAGCGCAGGCTTGAACTGACCCCAACCCGCCCCTGCGTATTCCGTGATGACAGCTTCGGGCGAAGTGTCTGATAAAGCTGCATAAATCTCGATCAAATTGCGCGCCTCGGCACGGTCTTTCAGACCATCCAGCGTCTCTGGCAGCGGTTCTGGGTCGGTCTTGGCCTTGCGGAACTTCTTGGCGATCTTGTCGGCATCATCCAGCATGTTGATGCGTTCCATGTCACTTTCGCCGGACTTGGACATCTTCTTGGACCCGTCGCGCAGGTTCATCACGCGGGTGGCAGGACCGTCGATAACCGGTTGAGTTTCCGGGAAAAAATCGGTTTTGAAGTCATGGTTGAACTTCGCCGCAATGTCCCGCGTCAACTCCACATGCTGTTTTTGATCCTCTCCAACCGGCACATGGGTCGCGTGATAAAGCAGGATATCAGCCGCCATCAGCGACGGATAAGCATAAAGCCCAAGTGAGGCTTTTTCAGCGCCAGACCCGGCCTTATCCTTGAACTGCGTCATCCGGTTCATCCAGCCAACACGGGCCACACAGTTGAAAATCCAGCCCAATTCGGCATGGGCGGAAACCTGTGACTGGTTGAAAAGAATGGACTTTTCAGGGTCGAGCCCAGCGGCCAGATAGCCTGCGGCGACCTCTCGTGTGCCTTGCGCCAGCTCTGCGGGGTCTTGCCAGACGGTGATCGCGTGCAGGTCGACAACGCAATAGACCGTCTCGAAATCCGGGCCCTGCATCCCGACAAACCGCTTGATTGCGCCCAGATAATTGCCCAGCTGCAAACCGCCCGAGGGCTTGATCCCAGAGAAAACACGCGGGGTAAAGGTCGAGGCAGTCATCTGATGATCCGGTCTGGTGGTTTAGGCGCTCTGCGCTTACCCATGCCAGAGCAGACCGTCAACTTCAATGAGCCGTGCAATGGAAAACCAAAGCCCCGTCAACCCAATCCCGCCGGTGGTGATCGTCCTTTGCCTGATCGCGGTTCTGGTGGAACTGGTGTTGAGCGCGGGGCAGTTTGGCGTCGTGGCAGATCGTACCGCAATTGGGTGGCGGATCAATGCGTTACAGGATTATTCGGTGTCGCCTGCTGTGCTGGAATGGATGTATGCGCGCGGCGATTATGCACCCGAGATGCTGATGCGGTTCATCACCTATCCCTTTGTCCACGCCAGCTTTACCCAAGCGCTGTTTGGCGCAGCACTGCTGCTGGCGCTCGGTAAATTTGTGGGCGACGCGCTGGGCAACCTCGCAGTTTTGGTGGTGTTTCTGGCAACATCCATCGGCGGGGCCATCGTGTTCTGCCTGATCGCCAGCGGCACAACGCCGCTCTTTGGCCTGTTCCCACCGGTCTACGGCCTGATTGGCGCCTATACCTATGTGATCTGGTTGCACCTTGGCCGCACCGGGCAAAGCCAATTGGCCGCCTTTCGGCTGATCGGCTTTTTGCTGGCGCTGCAATTGGTCTTTGGTTTGCTCTTCGGCGCAGGCAATGCCTGGATCGCGGAATTGGCGGGCTTTGTGTTTGGGTTTGCAGTGGCGACACTGCTGGTCCCGGGTGGCTGGGCTGCGCTGGTCCAGCGGTTGCGGCAGCGGTCCTAGACGCCCGTGCCGCGAAAGACGACCCGCAGTGTCTGGGCGAGAATGCGCAGATCACCCTTGAACGTTACGTTGCGGGCATAGATGCCGTCGATATTGGCGCGTTCGGTAAACGACACATCATTGCGGCGCGACACCTGCCACAGCCCGGTGATGCCGGGGCGCAGGGTGTAATAACCTTCGCCAAGGTACAGCACCTTTTGGCAAACCATCATCGGACGCGGTCCAATCAGGCTCATGTCGCCCCCCAGCACGTTCCAGATCTGCGGCAGCTCATCAAAGGAAATCTTACGCAAAACACGGCCAATCCGAGTGATGCGGGGGTCATCGCGCAGCTTTTGGTTGGCATCCCATTCCGCACGGGCCGCAGGATGCGACGCCAGATGGGCCGCCAAAGCTGCGTCCGCGTCTGTCACCATCGTGCGTAGCTTCCACATGGTGAAAAGCTTGCCGCCTCTGCCAAGGCGTTCCTGACGGTAAAGAGGCTGACCCCCGGAGAGCCAGATCGCACAGATCATCAAGCCAATCAGTGGCACAGCCAATGGCGCGCCAAGCAGGACCATGAAGATATCAAAAGGGCGTTTGAAGTAACTGGCATAGCGCGTCGCGCCGGGCTGGGCCGGGGCCTGCGCTGGCTTGGGCGGCATGGTGACTGCGCGCAGGCTGGGACGCGCGACAGAAACGGCGTGTTCAACCTTTTGTGCAGTCATCTGTTCCAGCGTTTGCATTCTTGCGCGTCCAATTTTCACAGCATCTTCTTGGTAATGGTTAACGGCAAACAAAGAAGAAACTGTGGCGGCATTGCGCCCATCAGCAGACAACTTTGGTTCGTCTTCCCCACATTCACGGTGCGGTGGGTCAAAAGGTTTCGCTAGCGGCGCAGGGCCTTGCGAATTTCGTTCAACTTGAACGCACCGATGGCCTGCCCGATGGCGAAGTAGGACAGAAGCCCTGTCGCCACAAGTAGGCCAAGAGCTGCATAGCGCAGCGTGGCGGCGGCAAGATAGGGGGAAAGAACTGCCGCAAAACCCCATAGGATCACGCCCATGATGAGGCTTGCGATGATGATACGCCCGATACGCTTCTGAAAACGTTCATCAATTTGTGATGCCTGCCCCATCCCGCGTGATCCGCGCCACAGCAGGAAAACCATTGCCCAACCGGTCAATGTGGTGCCAACGGCGGCGGCGATATAGCCAATGACCGGTGACAGACCGACGGCGATCACCAGGTTCAGAACCATCGCCACAAGTGCGTACTTGAAGGGCCGCTTGGTGTCCTCGCGGGCGAAGAACAGCGGTTGCAGCGCCTTTTGCAAAACAAAGGCTGGCAGGCCCAGACCATAGACTGCGACGGCAAGTGCTGTGGCCTGCGTGTCTGCGGCCGAAAACGCGCCGCGCTCGAACAACACGCTGACCAGCGGTGCCGGGATCACCAGCAGCGCCACGGCGGCAGGTACGGTCAGGGCGAGGCTGATTTCTGCCGCGCGGTTAAACGCATCCTGCCCGCCGGCGGCGTCATCTGCTCCCAGGCGGCGGGCAAGGTCTGGCAACAGGACCACGCCGATGGCAATGCCCACCACCCCCAGCGGCAGTTGATACAGCCGGTCAGCATAGGACAGCCATGCGACCGCCCCGTCAAAGAAGCTGGCGACTTGCCGCCCGACCAGCAGGTTGATCTGGACCACACCCCCGGCCAGTGCGGCAGGGGCGGCGATGATCGCAAGGCGTTTGAGTTCCGGCGTCATGCGCGGCAGGCCCAGACGCAGGGCATAGCCGGCCCTTTTGGCGGCCCACCAGACCAGCGCCAGTTGCGCGATCCCTGCAACCGGCACGGCCCATGCCAGCTTGGTTCCTATGGCTGCGGCCTCGCCAGAGGTGCTGGCCCCCCAGAGAATTGCCGCCACAAAGACCACATTCAAAAGGACCGGTGCCGCAGCTGCGGCGGCAAAGCGCCCGGTGGCGTTCAACACCCCCGACAGCAACGCCGCGAGAGAGATAAACAAGATGTAGGGAAAGGCGATGCGGCCATACCCCACGGCCAAATCAAACCGCTCATCCCCTCGAAACCCGCTGGCCATCAGCGTCACCAGCGCGGGCATAAAGATCACCCCCAGCGCAGTGAAGATCGACAACAGGAACGCCATGCCGACAAAGGCATCCTGCGCAAAGCGTTGCGGCGCGTCATCGGTTTCAAGCTTTTTGGCGAACATCGGAATGAACGCCATGTTGAACGCGCCCTCGGCAAAAAAGCGGCGAAAAAGGTTGGGCAGCGAAAAGGCGATCAGGAACGCTTCCGCCACCACGCCGGTGCCAAGAAAGGCCGCGATCAGAATGTCACGGACAAAGCCCAAAATTCGGCTGAGCAGTGTCCAGATGCCGACGGTAAAGAAACCGGCCATCAGGCGGATCGGTTTCATGCGTGCGCCCGTTCTGCACCAAGCGCAATCGCCTCGCGCAGTTTACGTTCCAGCGCGGCACGCTTGCCTTCAGAGTAGAATTTCAGCCCCACCATGTCCTTGACATAGAAGGTGTCGACGACCTGTTCCCCATAGGTCGCGATCACCGCAGAGGCGATATAGACATGAGCGTTTGCAAGGGTCCGGGTCAGGTCAAACAACAGGCCGGGGCGGTCGCGGGTGTCCACCTCAATAATCGTGTAGATTTCAGAGCCGTCGTTATCAAAGGTGATGGTTGTTGGCACCTTAAAGGCACGCTCACGTTTCTTGTACTTGTCGCGGTCCACCAGCGCGTCGCGTGCGACGACCTCTCCACGCAGGGTCTTGGCGATCATCTGGCGCAGACGCGGCAGGCGCGCTGCCTCGTACGGGGTGCCATCTGCGTCCTGCACCCAGAAGACCGCCGTGGCATAGCCGTCTTTGGACGTATAGGTACGGGCATCGACGATATTGGCCCCGACGAGCGCCAATGCGCCCGTCATCCGGCTAAAGAGACCGGGATGGTCGACCATCACAAAGCAGGCGCGGGTGGCGTCCCGGTCTTCATCGGGCATCAGATCAATGCTGATTTCGGTGTCTTTGACCTCTTTCAGCAAACGGGCAAAAACCAGATGGGCCGCCGGCGGCAGACCTTGCCAGTAGGTGCCATAGTGCCGCCCCACCTCTGCGCGCAGGTCTTTGGCGGGCCAGTCCGCCAAGGCGCTGCGCAGCTGGCGCTTGGCCTCGGCCTCGCGGCTTTCGCGGTTGAGGTCCTCCAGACCGGTTTCCAGCGCATCACGTGTGGCACGGTAAAGGTTGCGGATCAGTACCGCCTTCCAGTTGTTCCAGGTACCGGGCCCGACGCCGCGAATATCGCAGACCGTCAGCACCGTCAGCAGGTCCAGCCGCTCCACCGATTTCACCGCATTGGCAAAGCCACGCACGGTGCGCGGCTCTGCGATGTCGCGCTTTTGCGCCGTGTCAGACATCAGCAGATGGTAGCGGATCAGCCATTCGACGGTTTCGCATTCTTTCTTGTTCAGCCCCAGCCGGGGGGCCACCTTGCGTGCGATCTGCGCGCCCAGAACGGAATGGTCCTCTTTGCGGCCTTTGCCGATGTCATGCAGCAAAAGTGCTGCATAAAGCACCTTGCGGTTCACGCCGCGTTTAAGGATGCCAGAGGCAATCGGCAAATCCTCGATCAGTTCCTCACGTTCGATCTGGGCCAGCTGGCTGATCACCTGAATGGTGTGCTCGTCCACTGTGTAGTGGTGGTACATGTTGAACTGCATCATCGCCACGATGGGCGCAAATTCCGGCATGAAAGCGGCCAGCACGTTTAGCTCATTCATCCGCCGCAATGCGCGCTCGGGGTTGCCGTGTTTCAGCAAGAGGCCAAGAAACAGGCGGTTCGCCTCTTTCGACTGGCGCATGTCTTCGTCAATCAGATCCAGGTTCGCGGCGATCAGACGCATGGCGTCAGGATGCACCAGCAGGCCGGTCCGCAGTGCGATTTCAAAGATTCGCAACAGGTTCAGCTTGTCTGACAGAAAGGTCTTGGGCGCGGACACTGTCAGCCTGTTTTGCTTGATCGCATAGGGCTTTTCGACCTTGACCCGCCGCTTCAAAAGCCGGAACAGCATCGGTTCGGCCTTGGCCTGGCTTTTCTCTTGGGCGGTCAGGAAAATCCGGGTCAGATCACCGACGCTGGTCGCATGGCGGAAATAGGTCTGCATGAAGTGTTCCACGCCGCGTCGTCCGCCGCTGTCCTCATAGCCCATCGCCTCGGCCACGATGACTTGCATGTCAAAGCTCAACTGGTCAGACGCGCGTCCGGCGATCAGGTGCAGGTGGCAGCGCACTGCCCACAGGAATTCATGCGCGGCACGGAAGGTGTCGTATTCATCCTCGGTAAAGACCTTGTGGGCGACCAATTCGCGGGCCTCGCTGACGCCATGGATATACTTGCCGATCCAGTACAGCGATTGCAGGTCTCGCAGCCCGCCTTTGCCTTCCTTCACGTTGGGCTCCACCATGTAGCGCTGGCCGCCCTGTTTGATGTGTCGCGCCTCGCGCTCGGCCAGTTTGGCTTCGATAAACTCGGCCTTGGTGGCGCGGAACAGTTCTTTGCGCAATTTCTCGACCAGCGTCCCGGCAAGGGTTTCATCACCAGACAGGTGGCGCATTTCAACCAGTGAGGTGCGAATGGTGTAGTCATCTTTGGCGAGGCGCAGGCAATCCTTGATCGTGCGGCTGGCGTGACCAACCTTCAGCTTGAGGTCCCACAACATGTAAAGACTGCTTTCGATCACGCTTTCGGCCCATGGGGTCAGCTTGTAGGGCGTCAGAAACAACAGATCGACGTCGGAATGCGGGGCCATCTCACCGCGTCCGTAGCCGCCAACGGCGATAATGCTCAGCCGCTCGCCTTCGGTGGGATTGGGCAAAGGGTGCAAGCGGTCACGCGCAACCGAAAGCACTGCCATCACCAATTGATCGGTCAGCCAGCTATACGCCCGCACCGTGGGGCGCGCGCGAAAAGGGTCATCTACAAAGGCGGCGGCGATGGCGGCACGGCCGCGCTTTTGCGCCTCGGCCAGAATGGTGACTGTCGCGCGCCGCACGTCCCGGTCGTCCTTGGCATCGGCGCAGGCCTGCGCCAAAGCCGCCTGCACCGCGGCGGGGTCAAAAATGTCGTGCGCCGGACAGATCAGACCGTCCGGCGCGCTATCTGTTTTATCTGTGGCGGGGGCCGGTTCAGAAACCGGCGCCACCAAAGCTGCGGGGGGCTGGCTCAAGGACAACGACCTGATTGTTACGGATGGTTGCGACGGCCAGACCACGTTCGTTCAGGCCATTGGGCAGCAGGCGAAAGATGCCGTTTGTGCCCTGAAAACCCTGCGGCGTGGTCAATGCGGATTTGGTGAGCGCATTGGCATCGCCACGGGCGACAAGCGCGCCGATCGCTGCGATCCCGTCATAGGCGAGGCCTGCAAGCGGGTGCGGTGCTTCGCCATAGACACCGGCATAGCGGGCCTCGAAATTGGCGCTCATCGCGCGGTCGGGCAGGGCGAAAAGACCGCCCTGCAGGCCCGGCAGGGACAGTGCCTGTGGTACGGCATTCCAACGCTGCAAGCCGATGAATTGTGTGTCGGTCGGGTTCACGCCCGCCTCTGGCAGGGCGGTGGCAAGGATCGGTAGATCGGCATTCACCCCGCCGGTCAGAAAGACAGCGTCAGCGCCGCCGGATTTGATCGCCCCGGCAATGCGCCCGGTTGAACCCAGGATGCCCTGCTGTGACAGCGGATAGCTTTCAACGGCGGCAACCTGACCGCCATTGCTGCGCACCGCGCGGGTGATCGCATCGCGCCCGACCTGACCGCCCACATCGTCGCCATGCACCACCGCAAAGCGGGTGTTGCCCTGACGCGCCGCGTATTGCACCAGCCGATTGGCAGTGTTGTCAAAAGTTGCGCCAAGCACAAAGACGTTGCCGCCTGCAATGGTGGGGTTGTTGGAAAAGGCCAGAACGTTGATGTTGCGCGCGGCCACGGCCACACCTGCGGCATTGGCGGATTCAGCAAAAAGCGGCCCCAACAGGATCTTGGCCCCGTCGTTGGCGGCTTGCGTTGCCACACTGGCGGCTTGCACCGGGTCGCTGCCGGTGTTGTAGACGCGCAAATCAACCTCGACCCCGTTCAGATCAGAGATCGCCAGACGTGCAGCGTTTTCAAGGTTTGACGCCAGAAACTGGTCACTGCCCGTGGCAGAGCCACCGGGCACCAAAAGCGCCACTTGCACAGGGGCTGATGTATCAATCCGCTGTCCTGTATTTGCGCCGGGCGCCACGATGGCGGTGGGGGCGCAGGCAGACACCCACAGGAACGACAGAAAGGCCATCAGCAAGGCGAATGGCTTGCGAGGGCGCGGTAAAACGGCAAACATGTGCAGGCTTCCTTTGGTACTCTGGTCGGGACCATCATAGAGCCGGGGGCAGAAGGGTCTAGGGATGAATTTCAAAGCAACACAGCTACAGGCGGGGCTGTACCTTGTAGCCACGCCCATCGGGTCGGCGCGCGATATCACCTTGCGCGCGCTTGATGTGTTGGCAAGCGCCGACGTGATCGCGGCAGAGGATACGCGGACGGCGCGAAAACTGATGGATATTCATGGGGTTGCAATTGATGGACGGTCTCTTGTGGCGTTTCATGATCACTCTGGTGCGGGGGCCGTCAACCGGCTGGTGGCAGAGATGAATGCCGGGAAATCCGTTGCCTATGTGTCCGAGGCCGGCACGCCACTTATTGCCGATCCGGGCTATGAACTGGGCCGCGCCGCAATGGCCCAAGATATCCCCGTGACCACGGCGCCCGGACCCTCTGCCGTGATTGCCGCACTAAGCGTTGCCGGGCTGCCCACCGACCGGTTTGCATTTGTTGGGTTCCTGCCCTCTGGCAAGACCCAGCGCGAAACAGAGATTGCGGCCCTGCGGGACACGCCATTTACGCTTGTTTTCTACGAAAGCCCGAAACGTGTTCATGGATTATTAGACAGTCTGCGCGAAGTTTTGGGGGGTGGTCGCGATGCAGTTGTGTGTCGTGAATTGACCAAACGATTTGAAGAGGTGTTGCGCGGGACCCTTGATGAATTGGCGGACCAGTTCAATGGCCGCAATGTCAAAGGCGAAATCGTTGTTCTTGTTGGGCGCGCGGGTGCCGTTGATGTGGATGATGCGATGATCGAAAGCGCGCTGCGCGACGCGATGCAGACGATGCGGGTCAAGGATGCGGCGACAACGGTCGCAGGCGCGCTGGGTTTGCCGCGCAGGCAGGTTTATCAGCTGGCGCTGACATTGGAGACAGATAAATGAGCGGACGCACAAGTTACTATGCCGGGGCCGCAGCCGAGGACATTGTGGCGTCCGATTATGCGCGGCGCGGGTGGCCTGCGTTGAACAAGCGCTGGCGCGGTTCTGCCGGAGAAGTTGATTTGATCGTGCGCGAAGGCGATTGCATCGTCTTTGTCGAGGTCAAGAAAAGCCGCAGTTTTGCGCAGGCAGCAACGCGCCTGTCGCGTCGGCAGATGGATCGCATCTATGGCGCCGCGTCGGAATATATCGCCAACGAACCCAAGGGCCAGTTGACAGATGTGCGCTTTGACGTGGCCCTTGTGAACGCCCAGGGTGCGGTGCAGATCATCGAGAACGCATTCATGGACGCCTGATTTGCGCCATTGCACATGATCGGGGCTTGCCCCATGTAAAGGGCAGAATTTGCCTGCCTGAGGTCGCCCATGTCCCTGAAAGTTGCCATCCAGATGGACCCGATCGGTCCGATTGATATTGATGCCGATAGCTCATTCCGCATCGCGGAAGAGGCGCAGGCGCGCGGTCACAGTCTGTTCTATTACACGCCCGACAAGCTGTCCTATAACGCAGGCCGCGTTATGGCGCAGGGCTGGCCGCTGACGGTGCGGCGGGTCAAGGGTGATCATTTCACCCTTGCCGCGCAGCAAGCGGTTGATCTGGCTGATTTTGATGTGGTCTGGTTGCGGCAGGATCCGCCGTTTGACATGGGCTATATCACCACGACGCATCTGCTGGATATGGTGCATCCTGATACACTGGTGGTGAATGATCCGTTCTGGGTGCGCAATTACCCCGAAAAACTGCTGGTCCTGCAATTCCCGGACCTGACGCCACCCACAATGATCGCCCGCGATCTGGACAGGCTGCGTGCGTTCCGGGCAGAGCACGGTGATGTCATCCTCAAACCGCTTTACGGCAACGGTGGTGCCGGTGTCTTCAAGCTGCGCGCAGACGATAGCAATCTTGCGTCGCTGCACGAGCTTTTTGCGGGCATCAACCGCGAGCCCTTGATTATGCAGAAGTTCTTGCCGGACGTCACCAAGGGCGACAAACGTGTGATCCTTGTGGATGGCGAACCGGTGGGCGCGATCAACCGGGTGCCTGCGAAGGGTGAAACCCGGTCGAACATGCATGTGGGTGGCCGCCCGGAGAAGGTCGAATTGACAGATCGCGACCGCGAGATTTGCGCGCGGATCGGTCCGCTTTTGCGCGAAAAGGGTCAGGTCTTTGTGGGCATTGACGTGATCGGCGACTGGCTGACCGAAATTAACGTGACATCCCCCACAGGCATTCAAGAGCTTGAGCGCTTTGACGGGATCAATGTTGCAGAGAAGATCTGGCAAGCGATAGAGCGGCGCAGATCCTAAACCTCTTTCGACATGGCCAGCCGAAAACTGACCGCTTCGGCCACATGGGGTTGGCGGACCTCTTTGGCGCCATCCAGATCGGCAATTGTGCGGGCCACCCGCAGCACCCGGTGATACCCGCGCGCTGACAGTCCAAACCGTTCCGCAACGCGGGTCAAAAGCGTGCGGCCCTCGGCGTCCGGCGTCGCGATCTCCTCCAGAACAGCACCTTGTGCGTCCGCGTTGACGGTCATGTCCGACTGATCGGCAAAGCGCGCGGTCTGCACCGCGCGGGCGGCAGCGACCCGCGCTGCCACATCGGCGGATCGATCACCGCATTCGGGTAAGTCCAGATCGGTGAAGGCCACCGGCGGCACTTCGACCCGCAGGTCAAAGCGGTCCATCAACGGGCCAGAAATGCGGCCCAGATAGTCTTCACCACAGATCGGGACGCGGGCGCAGGCGCGGGCGGGGTCCGCGAGGTAGCCGCATTTGCAAGGGTTGGCGGCCGCCACCAGCATGAACCGGCAGGGATAGCGGACATGCGCATTGGCGCGCGCCACCACGACCTCGCCAGTTTCAATCGGTTGGCGCAGGGTCTCCAGCACAGTGCGCGGGAATTCGGGGAATTCGTCCATGAACAGCACGCCGTTGTGCGCCAGGGAAATCTCGCCCGGTTTCGCGCCACGGCCACCGCCGACGATGGCCGCCATTGACGCGGTATGGTGGGGCTCGCGAAACGGGCGCTGGCGGCTGATCCCGCCTTCGTCCAGTAACCCGGCCAGCGAATGGATCATCGAGGTCTCCAACGCCTCTGCCGGGGTCAGCGGCGGCATGATCCCCGGTATGCGGGCCGCCAGCATGGATTTTCCCGACCCCGGAGAACCGACCATCAGCAGGTGATGCCGCCCGGCGGCGGCGATTTCCAGCGCACGTTTGGCGCGTTCCTGGCCCTTGACTTCGGCCAGATCGCGCGCACCGCTGGGCCCTGTGACTTCGCCGGGTGTGGCGGGGGCCAAAACCGCCTGACCATTAAAGTGCTGCACCGCCTCGGCCAGTGACCGCGGGGCAATCACCGCCACCGCGTCGACCCATGCGGCCTCTGCCCCGCAGGCGGCAGGGCACATGAGCGTCCGGTCATCGGCACTGGCCGTCATCGCGGCGGGCAATGCGCCCACAACCGGCACCAGCCCGCCGTCAAGGGAAAGCTCTCCCAGCGCCACTGTGCCGGCCACAGCCTCGCGCGGAACCACGTCAAGGGCTGCGAGCACTGCCAGCGCAATCGGCAAATCGAAATGCGATCCCTCTTTGGGCATATCGGCAGGTGAGAGGTTGATCGTGATCCGCTTGGACGGCAGCGCGATCGACATTGCCGACAAGGCAGACCTGACCCGTTCGCGCGCCTCTGACACGGCCTTGTCCGGCAGGCCAACGATGGCGAAGGCTGGCATACCGGGGGCGACGGCGCATTGCACTTCGACCTGACGCGCCTCTATCCCGTCGAATGCAACTGTATAGGCCACCACTGACATGAACCATCGTCCCCTTCTTGGTTAACGAATAGGGGCCAGAGGGTTTAAGATTGGTTAACGCTCCAGAAGCGCCATGAATTTCGGCCAAGCGGCTGCATCGGCAACGGTTTTGTCGCGGCAGAAGGCGTTGCAAAATCCGAAAATGCGTCCCTCGATCTGCGCCAGATGGGTCACATCTTCGCCTGAATACGGGCATCGGTCGTTTTCAGGCGTGCCATCGGTGACAGGCTCTGCGGTCAGTGGTGTTGGTCCCGGCCAGGGAACCTCTGGCAGTGCGTGTCGGTAGGGCATCGGATCATAAGTCTCGGTCAGTCCCATGGCGCGCCAGCGGCGAAAGGCCGGGTCAGCAAGATGCGCCGCCACATAGCTTTGCGTCGAACCATCGACCGGCAGACCATAGGTCGCGATCCGTCCGGCGACGGGGGCATAAAATGCGTCAACAAGTGTGTAATCACCAAACAACCACGGGCCGTCCGCGCCATAGCGATCTTTGGCGTGTTGCCAAAGCGTCATGATCCGGTCGAGATCGGCTTTGACATCGTCCGACACGGCAAACCCATTCCAGCCATGTGCCAGCATCTGAGGGCAGGCGCCACGCAACGCACTGAAACCGCTGTGCATTTCCGATACCATAGACCGCGCCAGCGCGCGTGCGGCGGGGTCCCTGGGATAAAGCGCAAGGTCCGGGTTTTCCTCTGCCAAAGTCTCTGCCATGGCCAAACTATCGGTCAAGATGCCACCTTGCGGCGTGCGCATTGCGGGTACGGTGCGGGCGGGCGCCAAGGCGGCAAGGTCTTCGCGGTAGGTGCCGCTGTAAAGCCCGACGAGCGTTGTTTTGTAAGGCAGGTCAAAGCATTCCAGCATCAACCAGCCGCGCATGGACCAGCTTGAAAACGTGCGGTCCCCGATAAAGAGTTCATAAGTCATGACAGGACCTTAGCGGCGACCTTGGCGCGCGGCCAACGCTGCTTCGTGACGCGACCCATCAGGGAATGTGATTGATGCGTCCGACCTGCCAGCGCCCGTTTCGCATCTGCAATTCAGTTGTCGACAGGTTCTCGATCTGGTGGCCCATCGCCTGATAGGCGGTGCTGCCGCTGGCGCGTTGGATTTGGGTCATGATCACCCCGATATGGGCCACGACGATGATGTTGTGGTCCGGGTGGCGCGCGATCAGCTGATCGACCGACGCACCGACGCGGGCGGCCACCGCGTTCCAGCTTTCGCCATCGGGTGGCGCAAGATCGCCGGGCTCTTCCCAAAACCTGCGGCTCAGCGCGGGGTCGCGTGCGGCAACCTTGTCAAAGGGCAGGCCATCCCAAGCGCCAAAGTTGAATTCGCGCAACGCCGGGTCGTCCGGCAACCGGGTTCGTGTGCCGCCGATGGCCGTGGCCGTGGCGCTGGCGCGGGACAAATCAGAGGCGACGACGATTGCGTCCTGCGGCAGACTGGCATCGACGCGTGCGATCAGGGCGTGATCTGACAGGTCAGCAGGAACATCGCGCCAACCGACGAACGATTTTTCGTGCGTCGGTCCGTGGCGCACCCAAAAGAACCGAGTCATGCCGGCGGTGTCCCTTTGAGGATTTGCGGCAGACCGGCGGTCACAAACACGGTGCAGTCGCTTTGCGCTGCGATGCGTTGATTCAAGCGTCCCTGTGCCGCGCGGAACCGGCGCGCCAGCGCGTTGTCCGGCACAACGCCTTGCCCCACCTCGTTCGAGACCACGACAACAGGGCAGGGACAATCGGCAAGGGACGACAAAAGGTCGGCCTGTTGGGCGTCCAGGTCATGCTCTGCCAGCATATGATTGGTCAACCAAAGAGTGGCGCAATCCAGCAGGACAACTTCATCCTGTTGGCGGTCCCTGAGCGCACCGGGAACATCAAGCGGCGCTTCGACCGTGTGCCAGCCATCGCCACGCTGCGCGATGTGACGGGAAATTTTCTTGCGCATCTCGTCGTCAAACGCCTGGGCTGTCGCGATGTAAATGCGTTTTCCACCAATACGTTGCACCAAATCTTCGGCAAAGGCTGACTTGCCGGATGCGGCACCACCAAGCACGAGGGTTAAGGTGTTGATCATCTATTTGAAACTTTTCGTCATCCAACTAGGCCGGTGCTGCGTACCTAGAACATCCACAAGCCTGAACACAAGTTTGACCGATGGGGGAATGACTGATGGCCTTAGACGGATTTGCAGACCAAAGCCTTTCGCGGACCGCGATGAAGGCAGAGCTATTGGACGCCGAAACCGAGCTGCAGTTGGCGTATGCCTGGCGTGACCAGCGTTGCGAAAAATCGCTGCACCGCCTGATCACCGCGTATATGCGCCTCGCAATCTCAATGGCCTCGAAATTCAAGCGCTACGGCGCGCCGATGAACGATCTTATCCAAGAGGCATCTGTCGGCCTGATGAAGGCAGCTGACAAGTTCGACCCCGATCGCGGCGTCCGCTTTTCAACCTATGCCGTCTGGTGGATCAAGGCGTCCATTCAGGACTACGTGATGCGGAATTGGTCGATGGTGCGGACCGGGTCCACGTCCTCTCAAAAGTCGCTGTTCTTCAACATGCGCCGCGTTCAGGCCCGGCTAGAGCGTGAAGCGGCCGCCGAAGGTCGCGTGTTGGAAGGCCACGTAATGCGGAAATTGATCGCGTCCGAGGTCGGCGTGCCGTTGCATGATGTTGAGATGATGGAGGGGCGTTTGTCAGGCTCTGATTTCTCGCTCAATGCGACGCAATCGACCGAGGATGAGGGGCGCGAGTGGATTGACGCACTCGAAGACGATTCTGCGCAAGCGGCGGAAAACGTTGAGAACTCTCACGACAATGCGACCCTGCGCCAATGGTTGCTCTCCGCACTGACAGATCTCAATGAGCGCGAACGCTTCATCGTCCGAGAGCGTAAGTTGCGCGACGATCCCCGGACTTTGGAAAGCCTCGGGACAGAGCTTGGCCTGTCAAAGGAACGGGTGCGGCAGCTAGAGGCCGCAGCCTTCGGCAAGATGCGCAAGAAGCTCGAAGCGACCAGCACAGAGGTTCACCGCTTCTTGGCGTGATCCATTGTCATTGCCCGGCATACTGCCCTAGTGTTTGCCCGATCAAAGGAGCGGGCAAATGCTGGCAAACAAACACATATTGCTGATCATCGGTGGCGGGATCGCGGCCTTCAAGGCGCTGGACCTGATCCGCCGCCTGCGCGAGCGCGGCGCAACGGTGACCCCGGTACTGACGAATGCGGGGGCAGAGTTTGTCACGCCGCTGTCGGTTTCTGCCTTGGCGGGCAACAAGGTATTTCAGCAACTTTTCGATCTCAATGATGAATCCGAGATGGGGCATATTGAGCTGTCACGTGCGGCGGATCTGATTGTCGTGGCCCCGGGCACGGCTGATCTGATCGCCAAGATGGCGGCAGGGCTGGCGAATGACCTTGCCTCGACCTTGCTTTTGGCAACTGACAAACGGGTGCTGGTGGCCCCGTCGATGAATGTACGGATGTGGCAGCATCCGGCGACCCAGCGCAATCTGGCGACGCTGAAAGACGACGGTATCCTGCTTGTTGGCCCGAATGAAGGCGACATGGCCTGCGGCGAATATGGGCCGGGCCGAATGGCGGAACCTCTTGAAATTGTTGACGCAATTGATGCCGCCTTGGCGGATGGCCCGTTGAAGGGCAAGCATGTTCTCGTCACCTCTGGCCCAACACATGAGCCGATTGACCCGGTCCGCTATATCGCCAACCGGTCGTCCGGCGTGCAAGGCACAGCAATTGCCAACGCGTTGAAAGCGCTCGGGGCAGATGTGACTTTTGTCACCGGCCCCGCGGACGTGCCGCCGCCGATGGATGTGACCGTTGTGAATGTGCAGACAGCATTGGAAATGTCCAAAGCGGTTGCGGACGCGCTGCCCGCAGATGCGGCCGTATTTGCGGCCGCCGTTGCCGACTGGCGCGTCAAAAACGCGGGCGATAGCAAAATCAAGAAAGACGGTAAGGGTTTGCCATCATTGGATTTTGCAGAAAACCCCGACATCCTTGCCGGTGTGGCGCAGATGAAAGCCGGACGCCCGAAACTGGTGGTCGGATTTGCCGCCGAAACGGACGATGTGATTGAACACGCGACGGCCAAACGGGACCGAAAGGGCTGTGACTGGATCGTCGCCAACGATGTCTCACCTGCGACGGGCATCATGGGCGGGGCCGAAAACGACGTGACCCTGATTACCGCAGATGGCGCAGAGGATTGGCCCCGGATGGGCAAGGCGGCTGTCGCAGCGCGTTTGGCGGAAAAAATCGCGGCCGCACTCTCAGACGGTTAACGCAGAATAATGCAAGTCACAGACGATACACACACCATGCACATGCCATGCATAAGCAAAGATGAACACGTCTTCATATTAACTGAAGCGCAGGCTTTAGGCCGATGAAACCTTTGATCAAAATCGCCTGGGCGCCGGGCGCGGATATGGACCTGCCGTTGCCATCCTATGCGACGGCGGGGGCTGGCGGGGCAGATGTCTGCGCCAATATCCCTGATCACAAAAGGATAATTCTGGCCCCGCGCGCACGTAAACTGATCCCAACCGGGTTGCGCATGGCGATCCCGGCGGGGTTCGAAGTGCAGATCAGGCCGCGATCCGGGCTGGCGCTGATGTACGGGATCGGCATGGTCAATGCGCCCGGCACCATCGACAGCGACTATCGTGGGCCTGTCGGCGTGATCTTGATTAACCACGGCCAGGAAGATTTCACCGTGACTCACGGGATGCGCATTGCGCAGATGGTGGTGGCCCCGGTCACGGTCGCGGACTTTGCGCTGGGCGATCTGGATGAAACGGCGCGCGGCAGCGGTGGCTTTGGGTCGACCGGGTTCACATCGTGATTATGGTCGGCGCGATGGCGGCGGTGCTTTGGATCACCGGCATGGTGATGGGCACCCCGCGTCAGGCGCGCTGGACGATGATCGGCATTCTGATGGTTGCGGTCATTGCGGGCCACATCGTCTTGCCGGACGGCCATCCGCTGCGCGAGGCAACGGGCGGCGACGCGCGGCTGTGGTTACTGATCCTTGCCGGTGGTGCGCTTGTCTGGGGGTATGGGCGCATTTTGGGCCGGTTGCGTCGGCGGGCAGAAGCGCGGGATGCTCCTGCGCCAAAGGCTGGCGGGTTTTCACCGACCGAGCTGGACCGCTATGCCCGGCACATTATCCTGCGCGAGGTTGGTGGACCGGGGCAAAAGGCCCTGAAAGAGGCGCAGGTCTTGGTGGTTGGTGCAGGTGGGCTGGGATCGCCCGCGCTGCAATACCTTGCGGCGGCGGGCGTCGGCACCATTGGGGTGATTGATGATGATGTGGTGGACAATGCCAACCTGCAACGGCAGGTGATCCATGTTGATGCGGCCATTGGTGCGCCCAAAGTGCACTCTGCGGCAGAGGCGATTGCGGCGCAAAACCCCTTTGTCACCGTGCGACCCTATCAGCGGCGCTTGACCGAAGAGATCGCAGCGGAGTTGTTTGCTGATTACGATCTGATCCTGGATGGGTCCGACAATTTTGATACTCGCTACTTGGTGAACCAGGTGGCTGTTGCGCAGGGCAAGCCCCTGATCGCTGCGGCACTGACGCAATGGGAAGGTCAAATCAGCCTTTATGATCCAAAGCGCGGAGGCCCCTGTTATCGTTGCCTTTTTCCGCAGGCCCCTGACGCGTCTTTGGTGCCAACCTGTGCCGAAGCGGGCGTGATCGGGCCGTTGCCCGGTGTGGTTGGATCCATGATGGCAGTCGAGGCGGTCAAGCAGATCACAGACGCGGGCGAAGGGCTGCGTGGGCGCTTGCTGATTTATGATGCACTTTACGCGGAAACTCGGGTGATCGCAGCCAAAGCGCGCGCGGATTGCCCCGATTGTGGTGGGCAGGGCTTGCAAGGGGCGTGAGCGCGGGTAGTCTTGGCGGGTCTTAACCTGGGGGTTTACCATGAAAATTCTTGCAACGCTGGCCGCGACGGCCGTGATGGCCACATCTGCAATGGCGGACGGGCATCTGACCGATCTGGAAGGCCGCGAAATCGTGGTGGTCACGGAAAACGCATATCCGCCGCTGCAGTTCATTGATGGCGACGGCAACGCCGTCGGCTGGGAATACGACGCGATGGAAGTCATCGCAGAGCGGCTGAACGCGACCGTGGTCTATGAAAACATCAGCTGGGACGCGATGATCGCCGCCGTCAGCGAAGGCCAGTTCGACATGGGCATGACCGGGATCACCATCCGCGAGGACCGCGCGGAAGTTGTTGATTTTTCGGACAAATACATGACGTCCGAGATGGTGATGATGGTGCGCGGGGACGAAGAGCGGTTCACCGATGCCGCGTCTTTTGCCGCTGACGATGATCTGCTGATGGCAGCCCAGCCCGGCACGACGCCCTTCTACGTGGGCGTCTATGACGTGTTGGACGGGGACGAGGCGAACCCGCGCATCAAGCTGATGGAAACCTTTGGTGCCACGGTGCAGGCGCTGCGCGCAGGTGATGTGGACCTGATCCTGACGGACGGCACGGCGGGCAACGGCTATGTCGATGCCTCGGACGGCGCGCTGAAGATCATTGGCGAAAAGCTGGGGACAGAGGATTTTGGTTTCATCTTCCCCAAGGGGTCTGATCTGGTCGCGCCGATCAACGCGGCAATTGCCGATATGGAGGCCGACGGCACGATTGATGCGCTGAACACCAAGTGGTTCCTTGACTTCAAGGTGGGCGGCTAAGGCCCAGGGCCCCCGGCGCAGGTCGGGGGCCGTTTCAAGATGATCCCCACATCCCCCAATGACGATGACTTTCCGTGGTGGCTGGTGGCGGTACTGGCTATCGGGGCCTGGATGTTTTTCCAGGTTCTCACTGACGAGGCCTATACCAAGGTGCTGACCACCCTGTCCAAGGGCATCCGCACCACGGTTTTTGTAGCACTTGTCAGCTATGCGATGGCCTGCGCGCTGGGGCTGTTGCTCGCACTTGGGGCCTTGTCCAAATCCTTGATTCTCCGGCAGATTTGCCGGTTCTATGTCGAGGTGATGCGCGGCATTCCGATCATTGTGCTGCTGCTTTACGTGGCCTTTGTGCTGGCGCCCGCGATGGTGATTTCATGGAACTGGCTGGCGCAGGGGCTGGGGTTTGAAGGGATCCGCACGCGTGACTTTTCGCTGCTGTGGCGGGCGATCATTGCGCTGACGTTGGCCTATGCGTCGTTTCTGGCAGAGGTCTTTCGCGCCGGATTGCAGTCCGTGGACGCAGGCCAGATCGAAGCGGCAGAGGCGCTGGGGCTCAGCCGGTGGCAGCGATTTCGGTTTATCGTCTTCCCGCAAGCGTTGCGGACAATCTTGCCGCCGTTGGGCAATGATTTCGTGGCAATGGTCAAGGATTCGTCCTTGGTCAGCGTGCTGGGCGTGACCGACATTACACAACTCGGGAAGGTCACGGCGGCGGGCAATTTCCGGTATTTTGAAACCTATAACGTGGTGGCGCTGGTCTATCTGACAATGACGATCGGTCTGTCGCTGTTGCTGCGGCGGTTCGAGGCACGGATGCGGCAGCGATAACCGCACCAGCGGGATTTGGATATTTTTTGGCTAGAAGAAGCAGGGGGTTCTGGCAAGTCAGGCAGCGCGGTCCTAGGTTGTGGGCAAAGGAGATTTGCCATGACCAATCCGCTGCTGACCAACTGGGACACGCCGTTTGGGCTGCCCCCATTTGACAAGATCTCTGACGATGATTTTGCGCCTGCTGTGGACGCGGCGTTGGATGAGGCGCGGGCAAATTTGAAGGCGATCACCGAGAACGCGGAAGCGCCGACATTTGCCAATACGATTGAAGCGCTTGAGTTGTCCGAGGACACTTTAGGCCGGGTCTTGGGCGTGTTTTATGGCATCGCGGGTGCAGATTCGAACGCCGCGCGCGAGGCGTTGCAGCGGGACTTTGCACCCAAGCTAAGCGCCTATGGATCAGAGGTGACCGAGAACAAGGCGCTGTTTGCGCGGATTGAGGCGATCTGGGAGGCGCGTGAGAGCCTTGATCTGACGGATGAAAAACAGCGTGTGCTGATGCTGACCCGGCGCGGTTTTGTGCGGGCCGGTGCGCAGTTGGAAGGGGACGCGGCAAAGGAATTGCGCGCGGTCAAGTCGCGCCTGTCTGTGCTGGGCACAGAGTTTACGCAGAACCTGCTGGCGGATGAACGCGACTGGCACATGGTGCTGGACAAGGATGGCTTGGAAGGATTGCCGGATTTTGTCGTGGCCACAGCGCGCGGCGCAGGCAAGGAGTTGGATGCAGGCGGGCCGGTCGTGACGCTGTCGCGGTCGTTGATTGTGCCGTTCTTGCAATTCTCGTCCCGGCGGGACTTGCGCCAAAAGGCCTATGAGGCCTGGACAGCGCGCGGGGCCAATGGCGGCAAGACCGACAACCGCGGCATCGCGGCGGAAACGCTGAAGCTGCGGCAAAAGCGGGCCGAATTGTTGGGCTATGACAGCTTTGCCGATTTCAAGCTGGAAACCGAGATGGCGGGCACGCCCGGCGCGGTGCGCGATCTGTTGATGGAGGTCTGGAAACCGGCCAAAGCCGCCGCTGAAAGTGACGCAAAAGCGCTGGAGCGGATGCTGCATGCCGATGGCTGGGATGGCCCGTTAGAGCCTTGGGATTGGCGCTATTACTCCGAAAAGCGGCGTCAGGAATTGCATGATCTGGATGAGGCTGAATTGAAGCCTTACCTGCAATTGGACCGCATGATCGAGGCGTCATTTGCCTGTGCCAACCGGCTGTTCGGGTTGACGTTCAAGCCGCTGGATGGCCCTGTCTATCACCCCGATGTGCGGCTTTATGAAGTGACGCGCAATGGCGCGCATGTGGCTGTTTTCATTGGCGACTACTTTGCGCGACCCAGCAAACGGTCAGGGGCGTGGTGCATGGCGATGCGCAGCCAGCAGCGGCTCGCGGGTGAGGTGCGGCCCCATGTGGTGAATGTGTGCAACTTCGCCAAACCCGAAGAGGGGAAACCTGCGCTTTTGTCGTATGACGATGCGCGCACGCTGTTCCACGAGTTCGGCCATGCGCTGCACCAGATGCTGTCGGATGTGACTTATGAAAGTATCAGCGGGACATCTGTCGCGCGCGATTTTGTGGAATTACCCAGCCAGCTATATGAACACTGGCTGGAGGTGCCGCAGGTCTTGCAGGAATTTGCGACCCATGCCGACACCGGCGAGGCGATGCCGGACGAGATGTTGCAGCGCGTGCTGAAGGCCGCGACCTATGACATGGGGTTCCAAACGGTGGAATATGTCGCCAGCGCGCTGGTCGATCTTGCGTTCCACGACGGCCCAGCACCTGCAGACCCGATGCAGAAACAGGCTGAGGTGCTGGAAGAGATCGGGATGCCCAATGCCATTCGCATGCGTCATGCCACGCCGCATTTTGCGCATGTGTTCGCAGGCGACGGCTATTCCAGTGGCTATTACAGCTACATGTGGTCCGAAGTCATGGACGCTGACGCCTTTGCCGCCTTTGAAGAGGCGGGCGACCCGTTTGATGCGGCTACTGCGATGAAGCTGGAACAGACGGTCCTGTCCTCTGGCGGGTCTGTCGATGCCGCAGAGCTTTATACCGCGTTCCGCGGGCGTCTGCCGGGGGTCGAGGCGCTGTTGAAGGGCCGGGGGCTGGACGACGCAGCCTAGCGGGTGTCGTCGGGGTGCTTTTGCACGCCGACCGGATCCTTATGGATCAGCACGTCCGCGCGGGGATATCTCGCAATGATTGCCCGGCGCAAGGCGGCACCGATCGCATGGGCATCGTTGAGCGTTTGATCCCCGTTCAACTCAATATGCAGGTTCACGAAAACGCGGCTGCCCGCGCGGCGGGTCTTGAGGTCGTGAAATCCATGCACACCGGGAAAGTTATGCGCAATCGCGGTGATGCCTGCGATCATCGCGGGGTCAGCTTGCCGGTCCATCAGCGCGTCCCAGGCTGTCTTGCCGATGCGGATGGCGCCGACTGCAAGCAGGGCAGCAGCGCCAAGGGCCACCACGCTGTCAACGCGGCCAAGACCAAGCGTGGCACTGGCCCAAAGTGCGATCAACGCACCGACGTTGGGGATCAGGTCGCCAAGATAGTGCAGTGAATCGGCACGCACCACGGCGTTGCCGGTCTGCCGTGCCACGCGGCGTTGCCAGATCACCAGCCCAAGGGTGACAGCGATGGAAAAGACCATGACCGCCATGCCTTGGCCCTCACGCTGGGGCAGGGTGACGGTGTCGTCTAGCAGGCGCAGCACGGCAGCCACAGCGATGACCCCGGCAGAGATCAGGATAAAAAGCGACTGGCCCAGGGCAGCCAGATCCTCGGCCGAGCTATGGCCGAAGTTGTGGTCGTCATCAGCGGGTTTGGCAGCATAAGCGATGGCTGCCAGCCCCCCCAGCGACATCATCAAATCCATCGCGCTGTCGGCCAGTGTTGCAGCCACGGCGAGCGACCCGGTCTGCCCCAGCGCCCAAAGCTTGGCAAGGACAAGCACAAGCGCCACTGAAACAGAGAGCACCCCGGCAGAGAGGTTCAATTTGGTGTCATGTTGCGCGGTCATGCCCGAGATTTAGCGGTTTGGGCGGGAAAGGTCAGTCTCTTTCTTCGCCCGGGAGCGTCCCCCAAAGCCCGTCTTGCGGTGCCCAGCCGCGATAGCCGGCGGCGGTGAGTTCGCACCAGCCTGCCGCGCAGCTGCCAAGGCGTGCGATCACGCCCGCCTCGAGCACGGCGCGTTCGTGGGCTGTGGCATCCGGTTTGGCGCGCAGGGCGGTCATATCGGTGTCGATGATCACGGTGCGGACGCCCGACAACATGGTGTAGTGGACCCAGCCCCCCTGACCTTCGCGGTCGATGACGCGACGCCAGTGGCCGTATTCGGCGATCACCTGCAATGGCATGCTCTTGCGGCGAAAGACCCAGTCGATCCGGTGCGACAGCGACGGGCCGCGCCGCACGTTGCTTTCCTGCGCCTTGAGGCTGACAAAGCGCGGCAGGGGCAGGTTGGTTTCGGGCCCGAAAAGTGGTGCAGTTGCGGGGGCATTGGCGGCCTGGGTCGCCTCTTGCGCGTGTGCCACAGGGGCCAGCAGCAGCATCACCAGAAGAAGCCGTTGAATTGTCATGGGACCGCCTGTCACTTACCGCACCTGCCGCGCGTGATCGTTCTTGTGTCACGCGTCGGTTATCTGGCAACCTGACAGCAGTTGCGTGATTTGCAAAGCATCTGGGAGGTGCCAATGCCGGGGAAAAAGCTGAGTGTTGTTGTGACGCGACGGTTGCCCGAGGTTGTTGAGACCCGGATGAAAGAGCTGTTTGATGTGACCTTGCGCGAAGATGATGCGCCGTTGTCGGACACGGCGCTGGCCGCGGCATTGGCGGACGCGGATATCTTGGTGCCGACGATCACCGATCAGATTGATGCCAAGATGCTGGCGCAGGCCGGTGAGCGGTTGAAGCTGATCGCCAATTACGGGGCAGGGGTCGACAATATTGACGTGGCCACGGCCCGGCAGCGCGGCATTCTGGTGTCCAATACCCCCGGTGTGACCACGGACGACACTGCCGATATGACCATGGCACTGATGTTGGGTGTGATCCGGCGGGTGCCAGAGGGCGTGGCGCTAGCGCAGTCGGGCGATTGGCCCGGTTGGGCGCCCACTGCGATGATGGGCGGCAGGCTGGGCGGGCGGCGTCTGGGAATTTTGGGCATGGGCCGGATTGGGCAGGCAGTGGCGCGGCGGGCGGCAGCCTTTGGGATGCAAATCCACTACCACAACCGCAAACGCCTGCGCCCCGAGATCGAGGAGGCGCTAGAGGCCACCTATTGGGAGAGTCTTGATCAGATGGTGGCACGGATGGATGTGGTGTCGGTAAATTGCCCACATACGCCAAGCACCTTTCATCTTATGAATGCGCGGCGGTTGAAGCTGATGAAACCCGAGGCGGTGATTGTGAACACCTCGCGCGGAGAGGTGATTGACGAAAACGCGCTGACCCGGATGTTGCGCGCGGGCGAGATTGCGGGGGCAGGCCTCGATGTCTACGAGCGTGGGCATCAGATGAACCCGCGGCTGAAGGCGCAGCCCAATGTGATCCTGCTGCCGCACATGGGTTCGGCCACGCTGGAGGGGCGGATCGAGATGGGCGAGAAGGTGATCATCAACATCAAGACCTTTGCTGACGGGCATCGGCCGCCTGATCTGGTGGTGCCGGGGATGTTGTGACGGCGCGCGCCGCTGTTGGCCGCGATACGCGGCCAAGGCGCCCCGCCCACCGTCCCGGTCAGGTGATAGGCTAAGTGATGCGAGATGAGGTGGCGTAACGGCCTTTTTCGACGGATGGCTGTCTCACACAAATGTGCTGCGCGCGGCAGGTCATGCCGCGCGGAAACGTGCCGGAATGCGCGCTTTAGCGGGCGCCGAATTCCGGGGTGGCGACGTAGTTCATCGCAGAAAACCGTAGCATGTCATTATCGGCGCGGCCGGTCACAGGTTCGGGCTGTATACAGGCGCTGAGCGCCAACAGGGCCAACACCGCCATCAGGGGTGTGCGTTTCATCTGCTCTCACTTTCCTCAATCCGCATCTTATGTGCGGTGATCGCAATATAACCTAAACGTAAAGTTAAGGATGCAGGAAAAAATAGGTCGCATTTTCCCCGTTGCAAAAATGCATGGGGGTCACGGTTTTAGCCGACCGGGGGCCATTTGACAGGCACTTCAGCGGTGCCGATGTTGTTGTCGAGGGCATCCATGTAGGCATCCATATTGTGGTTGAGCCCGAAACGGGGCCGTCTGTGCACAAGATGTGGGGCGCGACCCATGTGGTGAAAACTGCCGACAAGCGCCGTCACCGGGTCGTCCACGCGGCAGATACTCAGGCAATGGGCGTCGTCCACGATCCGCCCGCGCGCCTTGCGCGGGCGCGGTGCGGCAAAGCCGATGCCGGTGCGTTTCCAGCTTTTGGACAGGATTTGCGTGGCCGCAGCCCCCAGCGAATGGCCGATAATCACGGTGGGACGGCGGTCGCCCATCCAGTCATAGATCGCCTTGGCGTGGGCCAGAAAACCCTGATGCCAGATCGTGCCGCTGGCACCTCTTTTGGCGTCCTGATTGTTCAACGCATATTGTTCATGCCCGATGCGAAAGGGGCGGAAATTGAACTGGATATGGTCCAGCAGCGAATTGGTGCCGGGAATGATCAGAAAGCCATTGTTCAAGAGCGTCGCCTCGGCCCCAGGGATCGGACATTCATCAACGATCATGCCGCGCAGCGTGGCGTTGCGGTGCATGTCGTAAGCGTTGGCCGCGAGTTTCGCGGCTTCTTTCACCGGATAGCTGACGATTGTCATGGACGATCCCCCTTTGTTGCCGGGCAGTCTGGCGCGGCGGGGCCGACAAATCCAGTGGGGGATTCCTGACTGGGGTAGGCCTTGGGGCGCATGCGTCTGCGGTATGTCTGGCCAAAGGCCAATTTGACCGTTTTTCTGTCCCGCAGAGAATGTCTGCTTTGGTTGGTCCGCAAGACCACTCGCAGAGAAAACAGCTTATGGCCGCCACGCGTCACATGCGCCCATCATGTCAATCGTGACCGCACGGGCGCATCGTGATCACAGCTCACTTACCGTGATCGCATAGCGTGTGGTGAACGGTTCACTTGCCGAAAGTGGCGTCTGCGTCGCGATACCAGATCGCGCAAGTGGCGCATCGGAATTTGCCGAATGCGCGACACCCAGATCAAAAGCCGCCGCAACCGGTTCAATCCCGATGGCGCAAAAACGACCGCTCCAGGGATAGGCCTTGCGACCACGGTTTGAGAGCCACAGCAGGCATTGCGGAAATGTTGCGATATCCCAGGACAAATCGACGACAAATCGATTTTGCAGGTCTGAAAGGCGCACATCACCTTCTGTCAGCGAAACAGCCAAGAGCTCTTCTGTCTGGATGGCAAGGGGCAGGCGCGTGACGTCCGCGCTTGACGCGTCTTTTGTCTGTATTTGTGTCAGCGTGTCGGTGGTTGTGTCGGGCATGCATTGCGACGCATCATCCACGGGAACAGGGAAGGTTCTGACGCGTGTCAGCGACGGAATGCTAAGCTGCGCAGCCCCGGCCTGACCGGGCAAGGCAAAAACGGGGTGCAGCCCAATCGGCAGCGCAGCATCGCGGTGCATTTCGATGTGCAAATCAAGTTTAATCTGCTCACCGGTCCCCCGTGAAATGCAACGCGTCAGCCGACGAACGACATGGTCGTCGGGATAGTCGATGGCGATCGTGATCGCGGTGCTAGTCTGTTCCACTAGGTGCCAGCAATGGTTCGCACTATAGCCATGGGCAAAATCATCCGCAGGCGGAATTGTTGGATCAAGCCCATCCATCCAATGCGGCGGCAAGTCGGTTCGCGCTGTGGCAACACCGAACGGCACACATGGGAATTCTCCGCGCAACCGCTGCAAGATGGGTGGCAGGGTGTCGCGTTTTTCCGGCGGATCATCAGCCCAAGGTGCCACGGCGAATGGTTGAACTTTGCGCCCGTCCGAAAGCGTGAACCAGACCGGGCCAAGCATTCCGCCACGTGCGGCGACCTCGCCGCGGATGCTCCCCCAATCAAAGGTCCAAACCGTATTGGTCAAATCGTAATGCCGCCGTCAATGTTGATCGCCTGACCCGTCACAAACGCACCATCGTCCGACGCAAGAAAAGCGCAGAGGCCCGCAATTTCGTCGGGTTTGCCGAACCGCCCAGCAGGTTGGCGGTCGATGAAGAATTTCATCGCGGCCTCTAGGCTGCCCATCTGGTCTGCCAGATCCGCAATGCGACCTTGCAGGCTGGGGCTGTCAACGGTGCCCGGACAGATCGCGTTGCATCGGATTTGGTCGGGCAGGTAATCAGAAGCAATTGATTTTGTCAGCCCCAGAACGCCGCCCTTGGTCGCACAATATGCTGCGCGTTTGGGAAACCCTTTGATGGAACTCGCCACCGACCCGATTGTAATGATGCTGCCGCCTCGCGCCTTCATCTTCGGAATACCTGCACCCAATACCAGAAAGGCACTGTCCAATGTGATGGCACAGGACCGACGCCAATCCTCAAGGCTGCATTCCTCAATCGTGCCTTGGTGGACGTAGCCAACCGCGTGAACCAGCACGTCAATCCGGTTGAATGTGTCAAAGTAGGCAGTGACATCAGCGGCATGTGTCGCGTCCAGCCCCGCGATGTCCGCGCCTTTGAGGTCAGATAACAAACCCGCATTCAAATCGGACGCATGGACCTGCGCCCCCTCTGCCAGCAAACGCTCCGCGATGGCCCGCCCGATCCCTTGGCCCGCCGCCGTCACCACGGCGGTTTTCCCGGCCAGACGTTTGGTCAGGTCCATAAGGTTCCCTCCAGTGCGGTCACAGTTTGGCTTTGCGCGCCCAACCCCTCTATTCCAAGGTTCACAGTATCGCCGATTTTGAGAAATTGAGGTGGCGTCATACCCGCCCCGACACCGGGAGGCGTGCCGGTGCAGATAAGATCACCCGGTTCCAGCACCATGAATTCGGACAGGTAACTGACAATTGTCGCGGGATCGAAGATCATGGTGTTGGTATTGCCGGTCTGCATGCGCACGCCATTCACATCAAGCCACATCGGCAAGGCCGCGGCATTGCCGACCTCATCAGGCGTGACGATCCACGGGCCAGTTGGACAGAAATTCGGAAAGCTTTTTCCCTTCGCCCACTGGCCGCCCCGTTCCAGCTGCCAGGCACGTTCCGACAGATCGTTGACGACGGTAAACCCCAGAATGTGATCAAGCGCGTCGGCCTTGGAGATATTCAATGCCCGCTGGCCAATCACGATCCCAAGTTCGACCTCCCAATCGAGTTTCGTCATTTTCGCTGAATACAGGATCGGCGCATGTGGCGCGCAGAACGTTGCTGCGGATTTGTTGAACAAGATCGGTTCGTCGGGGATATCCATGCCAGCTTCGGCGGCGTGGTCGGAATAGTTCAGGCCAATGCAATAGACGTTGCGAGGCTGGGTCATGGGGGTGCCAATGCGCACGCCGCCTTGTTCGACGACAGGCAAGGTGGACAGGTCAACGCGTGCCAATGTCTGGCGCAGTGTCGGGATGGTATCGGGTGTGAAATCGTCAACGATTCCAGACACATCGCGTGCCCCACCTTCGGCATCCAGAACGCAAGGAACCTCACGGTCAGCGGGGCCAAGTCTAAGAAACTTCATCTTTGTTCTCCGTTGTTTTTGCGACCCCACCACGTGTTTGCAAGCGGTGCGCCCCCCACGAAGGCACCGCGTCCAAGCATGTACTGGATGCGCAGACATGCGTTCCATTTCGCCATGCGTTCAAACCGCGTGAATGACCCGACCCCAAGCTGTCCGGCCCCAAGGCCCGTTGCGAGATGGGAAATTGTGACGTCTTCGGTCTCGCCTGATCTGGCAGAAACCACGCTGCGGTAACCGGCGGCATGTGCGGCCTTGAACGCATCAACAGCTTCGGTGAGCGTGCCCGCCTGGTTGACCTTGAGTTTCGGCAGCGCGAATTTGATGCAGATGGTCTTATCGGCCAAGATGACCTTGCCGATATCTGACGCAACGCCACCTGCCAGCGGCGCGACTAAGCGCACGTCTTCCGCCTTGCCCAGGCCCAGTTCGACCACCAAGGCCGTGCAGCGCGCGGCAAACTCCACGGTCATGGCACAAACCGGTTCTCGGGCTGCCCGGTGACATCGGTTTCTATTGCCATCATCGCCCCGTCCGCATCTGCCGGATGTTCCATCGCAAAGCGCGCGGAGGTCACGATCAGGGTGGACATATCCGCGCCCGCAAATGTGGTGGCCGTTGGGTTTTGCGCAGGCAGCAGGATTTCACGGTCCGGTTTTCCAGTTGGATCGTACCGGATCACGCGACCCGCGCCGAACCGCGCAGTCCACAAGAACCCTTCGGCATCCATACAGGACCCATCTGGGACACCGGGCCCGCCAGAGACATGGATGCGGCGGTTGGAAATCTCACCCGTCGCGTCGTCATAGTCCCAAACCCAGATTGTATTGCGCAGGCTATCGCCAAGATAGAACCGGTCGCGTTCAGGCGACCAGACCATGGTGTTTGGTATTCCAAATTCGGGTTCTGTCACTGGCACCGCACCATCCGCATCAATCCTGAAAAGCCGCCCGCAGGCGCGCGTCTGCTCGCGGGGCTGCAGATCATCAGTCAGATTGTTTTCCATGCTTGCGACCCACATCCGCCCCGAAGGATCGCAGGCCCCCTCGTTCAGCCGCATCGCCGGATCAGTTTCGGCGCAGGTCAATGGACCTGTCTTACCGTCGCGCCACCGCGCCACACCTTTGGCGAAGGACACGATCGCCACTCCATCCGTACCAAGCGCAAGCGCGGTGGGCAGATCGTCCGTTTCGAACTTTGTGGTCTCACCGCTCTCAAGGTCGCGGGCAATCAGTGCCTTGCCAGTGATATCCACCGACCAAACCTTGCCATCCTTCGGATTCCAAAAGGGGCTTTCACCAACGCCATCGCGCAAGTCCCCCAGAATGCGAATGATCATCTTGCAGCTCGGGCGTATTCTTCGCTCTGCTCGAAATACTCCGGGAATTTGTCACGCGCTTCGTCGATATAATCAAAAATGCGGCGCAGGTGTTTGATCATCCGTTCTTCGGCCAGCGCCTCATCGCCCGCCTCGATTGCATCCGCGATGACAACATGTTGTTTGATAATCGTGTCGAGGTCTTCGACAGCCGCCACCATCAAATGCCGGAACCTGTCCATGTGGTCCTTGAGACGCAGGATTTCGGGCAGCACACTTGGCTGTTTGGCATATTCGGCGATGAGACCATGAAATGCTTCGTCAGAGGCATAAAAGCTCTCTGCGTCTTCGAAGGTCACATATGTGCGCTGCAAGGTTATTTCCTTGCGCAGCCCTTTGACCAAAGCAGCCCCTTCGCCCGATGACATGGCCCGTCGCAGCAGCGCAACCTCAAGCGCCTCGCGCATGAACTGCGACCGGTCAAGATCCTCAATGCGCAAGGGTGCCACTTGCGAGCCACGCTGAGGAACCACATCGACAAACTTGTTCTCTGCCAGTTTTGTCAGCGCTTCGCGGGCGGGGGTGCGGCTGACCCCCAACATCTCTGACACCGAGGCCTCTGACAGAACCTGATAGGGTTTCAATTCGAACCTCAGGATCCTCTGGTGCAAATCATCATAAACCTGTCGCGCCAATGGCAAAGGACGGCCGGATTTTGCTTTTTTGAGATGTGCCATCTTCCCCCCGTTCAGGATTGTTGGACCTGCAGCCCCTGCATGAAATGCTTTCTGAGCAGAAAGAAAAGCACGATGCTAGGCAGAGAGGCCAAAAGGGCCGCCGTCAGAACGATATTTGGTCCGATTGATGAATAGCTGCCTTGGAAGACAAGCAGGGCATTCATGATTGATCGTGTTTCCAACCGGTTGCCGAGGACCGTCGAAAACAGCATGTCATTCCAGATCCAGGTGAATTGCAGCAAAAACACCGCCGTCATCGGCCCAATGGTGTTGGGGAGAATGATGCGAAAAAAGACTGTGAATTCACTCGCCCCATCCATCCGTGCGGCTTCATCCATTTCGCGTGACAGGCCGGACATGAAGTTGCGCAGCACCAGCGTCGGGAAGGGAACGCAAATTGCAGTGTAAAACAAGAGCATCCCCATGTGCGAATTCAGAAGACCCAGCTTTTGATACCCGAAAAACAGCGGGATCAGATACATCTGGAACGGAAAGACCGTGCCTGCGAAAATCAGCATGAACCAACCGTTGCGAAACGGAATGTCGAGGCGCGTAATGGCAAAGGCCGCCATAGCCGCAAAAAACACCGCCAGTGATGCTCCGACCGTGCCGTAAAACGCAGAGTTTAACATGGCTTGTCCCATGCTCCCCAGCTCCCACGCGCGGGAAATGTTCTCCCACAAAGGGGCGACCCCTTCGGGCAATGCCAAAGGTGGGTTGCGCGAATATTCATTGCTCGATTTGAAGATCGAAATCGCCAGAAAGTAGAACGGCACGATCCAAAGCAATGCAAATCCGACGGCTGCAACCAGCTTGAACGAGCTGCCTTTGTGCTTTGCTGCTTCGCGCCGTTCGATGGCGTCCAGATCAAGTGTTGAGATATCAAATGCCATCAGCGTGTCATCCTGTCGACGCGGGCCTGCAGCACCGTTTGCACCCAGGTCACGCACAGCACCACAAGGCCGATGATGACCGCGACGGCAGACCCAAAGGCCCAGCTGCCTTTCTGGAACGCTTCGAAATACATGAACACGGCAAGGGCAAGGCTGCGTTGACCGGGGTAATTCGCCCCCATGACCCACAGCAGATCAAACACTGTGAAGCCTGCCAGAACAGATAGAATAGTGACCATCAACAGTGTCGGCATCAGCAACGGCAGCGTGATGTAGCGGAATATCTGCCAACGGTTTGCACCATCAATATGGGCCGCCTCAATCGGGTCTTTCGGGATCGCGGCCAGCCCAAGCAACAGCAACACCATGACCAGACCGGCGGTCTGCCAGACGAAGGTTGCAATGATGGCGGGTGTCACGGTGGCGTCGTTATAAAGCCAGCCGATATCCACATCCCGACCCGACAACATCCCAAGCCCGCGATTAAGTAAACCGTCAGGCGCATAGACGTAGAACCACAAGACGCCGACTGCCGTCGGGGCCAGAATGCGCGGAATGAAAATGATGTTCTTAAAGGTCTCAGCGCCGCGCAGATTGCGGAAAAACATCGCCATGCCAAGCCCCAGCGCGATGGGAAAGACGACCGATGCGCCGACCCAGATCGCAGTGTTGATCAGCGCTTCGGTGAAGAATGGGTTGCCCGGCATGCGCTCGTAATTCGCAAAACCGGCGTATTCACCAAAACCCTTGAACTTCTTCCACTTGGTAAAACTCAGCCAGATGTTGAACACGACCGGCAGCAACAGCAAACCCACAACCATAATCAGCGCCGGCGCCATGAAGACCAGTCCGATGCCAAGTTGGCCGCGCCGCCGTGCTCGAGCGTTTCGGGCGATCTGATCCATCCCAATCCGGTCAAGCAAGGCTTTGTCTGTGGCGGCGCGGTCCATTGTTATCCGTCCCTATTTACTGGTCGGCCCAGTAGGCGGCATTGAGGGTTTGCATCGTTGCCATGACGTCTTCTGCTGTCTCCATTGTCGGGTCCAGCATAAAGCGGTTCATTTCCGCGACCAGTTCGCCCTGAAGATCAGGTGGAACAGCTTCCCACCAGCGCAAGTAGGCCGCAGCACCGGATTCCGCGATATCGGCGTTCACTTCCCCGACGATGGCGTTCGGTGCCTTGGCCGAATTGTTGCCGATGTAGTTGCCTGTCGCTTCGCCCCAGGCATTTGCGCCTTCTGTTGACACCCAAAAGCGCAAGGCCTCCATCGTGTCCGCATCTGCAGCACCATCAACCGACACCACCAGCGGCGCGCCTTCGACGATGACCGCAGCCGGTGCGCCCTCGACGGCATTTGGCATGATGAACACACCCAGATCATCCGGCGCAACACCGGCTTCGATTACCAGACCAGAGGCCCATTCACCGATCAGATACATGGCACCTGCGCCGCGCACATAATCGTTGAACTCTTCAGTGGAACGCGGATCCGAGAAATAGCCCTTGGCATACATGTCAGACCACGCCTCGAACACGGCACGCACTTCCGGGCCGTCATAGGCGACAGATCCGTCGTTCAGGCCGTTGTAGGCTTCCGGGTGCATTCGCAGCAACAATTCCTGGAACCAGATAAACCCGCGCCAACCTTCGTGCACAGTTGCAAGGAACGGTGTTTCACCTGCGGCGACGATCGCATCCGCATTGGACATCAGCTCGTCCCAGGTCTTGGGCTCTTCCAGGCCAAGCTCGGCGTAAAGCGGCTTGTTATAAAGAACGACCCAGCGGGCCAGCAAAAGTGGCACCGCATAGGCCTGCCCGTCCACCACGAACAATTCCTTGGACGCTTCGCCATAACCGCCTTCGGCAATCATCTCGGCCCAAAGATCGTCCAGCGGTGCGATTTGCCCGCTGCTGACCAGTTCTTCAAACGTCGCACCTGTCCACCATGTGAACATGTTGGGCGTTTCGCCAGACGCGATAGAGGCCTGCACGAAGGCCTTGTATTGTTCAGCGTTGGCATAAGGCGTTTCGACGATTTTCACGCCTGTTGCCTCTTGTGCGGCATCCCCGACAGACTGAAGCTGCTCGGACCAGAAGCCTTTGTCGTGAAACAATTGCACTTCTTGCGCCATGACCGGTGCTGCTGCAAGCATGACGCCCACAGCCGTTCCCAGTAGTTTTCCCTTGATATTCATTCGTTCTCCTCCTCGTTAAAATTGTTATGTTATGTCGTTTTCAAAGACATCTCCGTGTCGGCATCGAACAGATGCAGACGCGATCCGGCGACGTGGAAATTGATTTCTTCGCCATCGTTCACGACGCGCGGCTGCTGCATGCGCGCGACGAAATCCACCGATCCGCACCGCGCAAACAAAAGGCTCTCGTTGCCCAGAAGCTCGGTCAGTGTCACCTCGCCGGTGATCGAAACCCCGCCTTCGGGCTGCATGCCGTGCCCGTGGGGGATGATGTCTTCTGGCCGAAGCCCCCCCGTCACGCGCTGCCCGTCGCGCAAGGCACCGCGAAATTTGTCGTCATCCAAAGGGATCGTCATGTCCGGACTGACGAAGGCAAAGCCATCGCCGTTCTGCCTGATCTCACCTTCAAAGAAATTGATCTGCGGAGAGCCGATAAAGCTTGCGACGAATTTGTTGGCGGGATTTTCGAAAACGTCCAAGGGCGTGCCTTGCTGGGCAATCTCCCCGTCTTTCATCACGACGATCACGTCGGCCAAGGTCATCGCCTCAATCTGGTCGTGCGTGACATAGATCGTCGTCACACCCAGCCGATGCTGCAACCGCTTGATTTCAACCCGCATCTGGTTGCGCAGCTTGGCGTCCAGATTGGACAAAGGCTCATCAAACAGGAAAACCTCGGGCTCGCGCACGATCGCGCGTCCCATCGCCACTCTTTGGCGTTGACCGCCAGACAATTCGGACGGGCGGCGATCCAGATAGGGTTGCAGTTCCAGCGCCTCGATCGCGCCATTGATCCGACGGTCCATGTCGGCCGGATCGACCTTTGCCAGTTTCAGCGAAAACGCGAGGTTCTCTTTGACGGTCAAATGCGGATAAAGCGCGTAGGTCTGGAACACCATCGCCACGCCGCGATCACGCGATGGCAGGTCATTGGCGCGTTTGCCATCAATCAACAGCTCCCCATGAGAGATGCTTTCAAGCCCGGCGATCATCCGCAATGTCGTTGACTTGCCGCAGCCTGACGGGCCGACAAGAACCACAAACGCGCCGTCAGGGATATCAAGGTCGATGCCACGGACAGCCAACTGTCGGCCGTAGACTTTTACCAGATCACGGACAATCACCCCGGCCATCAGGACAACCCCGGCGCAGTCTTGACCGACGGATCGGCGTAGTTGCGCTCGGGCCAGACCGAGTACCAATTCGGCCGCGCGGGGTCGCGGTCGTAGGTGTATCCACCGGTTTCGCGGAAATAGTCGGCATATTGCGCCAGCTTCTCGCGACTGACCTCAACCCCCAATCCGGGGGCAGTCGGCACTGCGATATGACCATTCTCATACGGCAGTTTACCCCCTTCCAGAATGTCATCCTGAAGGTGGTGGTAATGTGCATCGGCCGCGAAATTCAGATTGGGCAGGACCGCGCCCAAATGCAGCATCGACGCCAGCTGGATGCCCAACTCGCCCGAAGAATGCACGGCAGCAGAACGTTGGAACGATTCCAGGACGTGGCCTGCTTTGACGGATTGCCGCAGCCCGCCCCAGAACGTGGTGTCCAGCAGGATCACATCCACAATGTCGTGGCGGATACACTGCGCAAGCTGTTCAAAGTTCACAACGACCATATTCGTCGCGGTCGGGATCGGCTGGCCGTCGCGGGCGCGCCGCATACCGTCCAGTCCCCAGGTCGGGTCTTCGAAATAATCGTTGTTGAGATGCGAAATCGCGCGCCCGACGCGGATCGCTTCTTCGACGGACCACACGCCATTGGGGTCAAGACGCACGCGATCCTGCGGAAAGGCGTCCGCCAATGCGGTGAAGACCTCGACATCGTGGTTGGGGGCGAAATGGCCGCCCTTCAATTTATGTGTGCGGAACCCGTGTTCATCGCGCAGCGCCTTGGCATGGGCGACGATCTCGTCCGGCATGGTTTCGCCGCCCGCGCCGTCGGACTCATAGCGATAAAACAAATAGGACGCGAATTCGACCGAGGTGCGGATCGCGCCGCCAAGCAACGCATGGGCCGGAACGCCCAGCCGCTTGCCTGCCAGATCAAGACAGGCCATTTCAATCGCCGCATGCAATTGCAGCCGGTTGTTATACAGCGTCGCGGTGGGGTTCATGATCTTCCACCGCAACTGCTCAAGGTTCAGCGGGTCATGCCCCTTCAGATAGGGCAGCAAGGACATGACGGCGCTTTCCGCACCCTCACCGCCGCCGCCCAGCTCACCCCAGCCAGACAGACCATCATCTCCGATCACTTCAACAATGGTGCGGATAAAGCGGCCCCAATGGGCGCCCGCGGAATGCCTCAAGGGTGCCTCCAGCGGAACGGCAACCGTCGTCACCTTGATGTCTGCAATCGTCACGTATTCTGACCTTTCATTTCGGCGATCCACCAAGCCGCGCCATAAGCCCACCATCGACCTTGATCACATCGCCAGTGACGAAGGACGCTTTGTCCGACAACAAAAAGGCCACGACTTCAGCGACTTCGCTGGCCTTTGCGGCGCGGCCCAGCGGGTGCATCTTGTTGATCTCATCCCAAACAGCGTCAGGATCGTCAGCCAGATTGACAGCCCATTCCAGCATCGGCGTTTTGACCGACCCCGGTGCGACAGCGTTTGAACGCACACCGTCAGCGGCAAAATCAACAGCGATGGATTTGGCCAGCCCGATCAGCCCATGTTTGGACGCGGTGTAGGCGGCAACATTCTGCTGCGTGGCAAGCCCCTGAACCGACGCCATAAACACGCAGGCACCACGGTTCTCGGCAAGTTGCGGCAGCAATGCGCGCGCCATAAGGTACGCTCCGCGCAGGTTCACACCCATGACTTCGTCCCAAAGATCAGGCGCTGTATCGGCTGCTGATCCATAGCGCTGAATACCGGCATTATACGTGAACCCAGTCGCGCCACCCAGATCAGCAGCCGCAGTCGATGTTCGCTCTGCAGTCGCGGCATCGGCAACGGAACCGACAATACAAACCGGCGATCCGGGCAGTGCAGTCGCTGTTTGATGGAGCGCATCTTCGTCGGAATCGACGAGGACCAAAGCGATGTCGTCATCCGACAGACGCCGCGCGACAGCTGCGCCGATCCCCTTTGCCGCGCCCGTTACGACGATACACATAGCGTCCCCCAGAATCATCTTCCGTAAGACAATTGCACACTACCATGGTAGCATGCAACTATTGGATACTGGCATGACCGTTGGGGATCTGGTTTCGCTCAAGGCCCCAATAAAACTGACAGTGTTCTGTGTTTGTGGTCGGATGTCGCGTCGACTGTCAGGTCTCAGGAACAGGGTCATTGCCACGGTCGCCATGCGCAATTGTCTGGCGCAAATTGCTTTTTGCTTTCGCAGGGCCAATTTGGACGACACTTCATAAGCTGGGCCGATCGTTGGGTTTGCTTGACGACCGGAACGAATGGTTCCAACACATAAAGTGCCAAAGCAACGAAGAGAAAGGCGCCGCCTCATGTCTCCGAAACCGGAAATCGCACTCCGCCTTGCTTCTCGATTGAAGGCAGAGCGGACAGCAAAGGGGCTCAGTCTGGACGCTCTGGCAAAGTTGTCTGGCGTGTCCCGGTCGATGCTGTCGCAGATCGAACGCGGCGAATCCAGCCCGACAGTGGCCAGTCTTTGGAACCTCACACGTGCTTTGAATGTCGACTTCGCTGAATTGCTGGACGTGCCAGATGGCGGCACCGGTCCAATCCTGGACGTCGTGCGCGCCGAAAACACGCCCGTGATTAACAACAAATCGGCCAAGTGCCTTGTCCGCATCCTCAGCGCGCCTGACGATGTCGGCGATACCGAGATCTACGATATCCACTTTGATGTCGGGGCCTGCCTCGACAGTTCTGCGCATAAAAGTGGCTGTGTCGAAGCAATCACCGTCCTTGAGGGGGTGCTTGAGATTACATCCAACGGTGTGAGTGAACGTGCGGGTAAAGGTGATACCATCCGCTATGTTGCCGATCAGGATCACGCCATCCGGGCACCAAAAAAGGCACGCGCGATATTGGTCGTCAAGAACGCATGATATCCACAATTTCGGATTCCTATCCATTATATTGACATGCTGCCGTTTTGGCGGATATGCCTCCGTTAAACAGGAGGTTGCGCATGACACTTCAATATCTTGACCACATCAGAACCACGCTGGACGGCATCGAAGCCGATGGACTGCTCAAGACTGAACGCAACATCACGTCTCCGCAAGGCGGCAGCATCATGGTAGATAAAGGTGGCAAGGTGCCTGTGCGTATGGTGAACCTGTGCGCCAACAATTATCTGGGGCTGGCAGATGATGCGCGCCTGATTGCAACCGCCAAGGGGGCGATGGACAGCCACGGGTTCGGCATGGCGTCGGTGCGCTTTATCTGTGGCGCGCAGGATATCCACCGCAGGCTGGAAACGAAGCTGGCGCAGTACTTGGGCAAAGATGATGCGATCCTGTTTGCCGCCTGTTTTGACGCCAACGGCGGCTTGTTTGAACCGCTTCTCGGCCCCGAAGACGCGATCATCTCCGACAGTCTGAACCACGCTTCGATCATTGATGGCATCCGGCTCTGCAAGGCAAAGCGCTATCGTTACGCCAATTCCGATATGGCGGATTTAGAGGCGCAGTTGCAGCAGGCCCAGAAGGATGGCGCGCGGTTTATCATGATCGCCACTGACGGTGTGTTTTCCATGGACGGCTACCTTGCAAAACTGCCCGAGATCGTCGCGCTGGGCGAGCAATACAACGCCCTTGTGATGGTCGATGACTGCCATGCGACGGGGTTCATGGGACCAAAGGGCGCAGGCACGCCTGCGCACTTCGGGGTCGATGTCGACATTCTGACAGGGACGCTGGGCAAAGCACTTGGCGGTGCCTTGGGCGGCTATATCGCAGGGCCGCAAGTGGTCATTGACCTGTTGCGTCAGCGCGCGCGGCCGTACTTGTTCTCGAATTCTTTGCCGCCGTCGATTGTCGCCGCAGGGATTGAGGCCCTGAATATCGTCGCGGCGGGGGACGCCCTGCGCAGCCAGTTGTTTGAAAATGCGACCTATTGGCGTGAAGGGCTGACAGCGCTTGGGTTTAACTTGCAACCGGGTGAACACCCGATCATTCCGGTGATGCTGGGGGACGCAAACCTCGCCCAAAGCATGGCCGCACATCTGAATGAAAACGGGGTTTTTGTCGCAGGTTTCTTTTACCCCGTGGTCCCAAAGGGCCAGGCGCGGATACGCACCCAGATGAGCAGCGCGCTCACCCGCGATGACCTCGATTTTGCGTTGGATGCCTTTGAAAAGGCCGGGCGGGCGACGGGGGCTTTGGCATGAGCAATCTGATGAAAGCGTTGGCAAAATCCAAACCCCAAGAAGGGCTTTGGATGCAGCACGCGCCTGTGCCCGAAATCGGCCCCGATGATGTGCTGATCAAGATCAACAAGACCGGCATTTGCGGCACGGATATTCACATCTGGAACTGGGATGACTGGGCGCGCAAGACCGTTCCGCTGAATTTGATCACAGGGCATGAGTTCGCCGGTGAGATTGTTGAGCTGGGCAAGAACGTCCGTGATCTGACCCTTGGCCAACGTTGTTCCGGCGAAGGGCATTTGATCGGCAAGGAAAGCCGTCAGTCGCGGGCGGGCAAGTTTCACCTTGATCCCGACACGCGCGGGATCGGCGTCAATGAACAGGGCGCCTTTGCGCAATACCTGCGCTTGCCGGCCTTTAACGTGGTGCCACTGCCGGACGACATCAGCGACGACATCGGCGCGATCCTTGATCCGTTGGGAAACGCTGTGCACACCGCCCTGTCCTTTGATTTGCTGGGCGAGGATGTGTTGGTCACGGGCGCAGGTCCTATCGGGATCATGGCCGCCGCCGTTGCCCGCCATGCAGGTGCGCGCCATGTGGTGATTACGGACGTGAACGCGGACCGTCTGGCGCTTGCCGCGCAAGTGGCCGACGTGGTGCCGGTGAATGTCACGACAGAAAACCTGAACGATGTCATCGCGCGTCTGGGGCTGCGCCAGGGGTTTGATGTCGGGTTGGAAATGTCCGGCAATCAGGCGGCCCTGGATCAGATGGTCGAAGCGATGGTAATGGGCGGACGCATCGCACTCTTGGGGATTCCACCGGGCAAATCGCCTGTGGATTGGTCGCGCATCGTGTTCAAGGCGCTCACGCTCAAAGGCGTCTATGGCCGCGAGATATTCGAGACTTGGTACAAGATGATTGCCATGCTGCAAAACGGTTTGGACGTCAGCGGCGTGATCACTCACCGGTTCCCCATCGACGACTACCAAGCCGGTTTTGAAACCATGAAGGCCGGCTCCAGCGGCAAAGTGGTTCTCGACTGGACCTAAACGGCAATACGCAAGGACCCCCACCCATGGAATACATCAGCACAGGCGGCGGGGCACCGGCGTAGACCTTCAAAAAAGCTCTGCTTGTCGGGCTGCGGGGGAAGGTGGGCGCTACGTTCCGCGCGAGGCCAACAGCGGCGAAAAGGCAGAACCGGATTGAGGCTTTGATGCCAGACTTTCACGAAAGTTGCTGCGCCCGCAAACCGGACCCTAATCCACCAAATCCCGCGGCACGATGAAATCGACCAGATCGCCCGCTCCGGGCGCGATTGTTTGGGGAAAGTCGATCACCGTCGTGGCACATGTCGGGTAGTCGCTGAACCGGTGGTGCGCGGGCCTTTGGGCGACCAGACCACTGGCGGCCATGCCGATGCCGGGGTTGTGGCCGATCACGGCGATGCTGCCCGCATCCACGCGCGACACCAGATCAAGCACCGTGTCCGGGCTCGCGTGGTACAAAAGCGGCACCAGTTTCAGCACAGGCGGATCAGCAAACGCAGCCAGAACCCCCTCTGCCGTCTGTTGCGTTCGCGCCGCGTCGGAACACAGCACCACCTCGGGCACATAGCCCTTGGCCTGCAACCATTTCCCGATCGTCGCCGAGGCCTTGCGCCCCCGGTCTGTCAGCACCCTTTCGTGGTCATCGGCCATCGGGTCGTCCCAGCCGGATTTGGCGTGGCGGATCAGGATCAGACGGGTCACAGGAAGGCCTCCATATGGAATGCGGATTGGGCTGGCAGGCGGCGGTGCTGTCCCACCGGGCAGGCGCGGCGGGCCAGACAACCGCCGGTGCGGCACGCCTGTCCTGCGTCAGCGCGAACATGCGCCTTGCAAGCGGCCACATCATAGCCATCGGCAAAGGCATCCACCGGGCAGGCGGTCTTGCAAGGCTGGTGGCAGGCATCACAAGGGCGCGCGGCCTTTGTCGCGGGGGCCGGTGCGTCCAGCACCAATGCGCCGCGAAACGATACAAAAAGCCCTGCATCATTGTGCACCAAAAGTGAGATGGGCGAGGACCAGACCACACCGCAGCGCAGCGCCCAGCCGATGAACGGATGAAAGGGCGGCCCGCCAAAAGGGTAAACGGCCGTGGTCCCCAGTTGGGTCGCAACCGCGTCCAAGACCCGCTTTGACCACCTGTCCAGCGGGTCCGGCGCGCCGTCGCTGCATTCAGCACTGCCCGCGAACGTCTGCCAGAACCTTGGCTCATCGGGACCGATCAACACCAGCGACCGGCCGGACACGCCGTCATCCGGCCCAAGCGGGCAGCGGCCCAATGCGGTCAGCGCATATGGGGCAAGAAGGGCGGCAAGGTCGGTCACAGGCAGCAGCCTAAACCGCGCGCATGGGCCGCGCCAGCACGAAGCGTCAGGTCGCGGGCGCGTCGTCTTTGGGCCTGCGGATGATCGACCCGGCCCCGTGTTCGGTGAAAAGCTCGATCAGGCAGGCATTCGGGATGCGCCCATCCAGAATGACGACCGCTCGGACACCATCTTCAATCGCCTTCAGCGCGGTTTCCGTCTTGGGGATCATCCCGCCTGCGATCACGCCCTTGTCGGTCAGGTCTCGGACCTGTTCAGGCGACAGCTGGGTCACAACCTCGCCGCTGTCATCCTTGACGCCCGCCACATCCGTCAGCAGCAGCAAGCGGTCTGCTTTCAATGCGCCTGCAATGGCACCGGCGGCGGTGTCGCCGTTGACGTTGAAGGTTTCCAGCGGGTCCATGCCCGTGGCCACGGGGGCCACAACCGGGATGATGCCCGCATTGTAAAGGTCACGCAGCACCTGCACGTTCATCTCAATCGGACGTCCGACAAAGCCCAGTTCGGGGTCGTCGGCCTCGGCCACCATCAGGTCATCATCCTTGCCTGACAGGCCGACCGCGCGGCCGCCTTCGTCCATGATCGCTTGCACGATGCGCTTGTTCACAAGGCCGGTCAGCACCATCTCGACCACTTCAACCGTGGCTTGATCGGTCACGCGCTTGCCCCGGATGAACTCGGATGTGATGCCCAGCTTGTCCAGCATCTCATTAATCATCGGCCCGCCGCCATGCACCACCACCGGGTTCATGCCAACCTGCCGCATCAGCACGATGTCGCGGGCAAACTCGGCCATCGCATCCGCGTCGCCCATGGCGTTGCCGCCGAATTTCACCACGACCACCGCGCCCGAATAGCGCTGCAAATAGGGCAGGGCCTCTGACAACGTGCGCGCGGTGGCGATCCAGTCCCGGTTCATCTGTTGCTTCCTCATCCTTCGATTCCCGCGATCACCGCGCGCAAACTGGCGATCCCGTCGCCCTTTTCAGAACTTGTCAGGATCAGCTCTGGAAAGGCGGCGGGGTGTTTGGACAGCACTGCGCGGGTGCGGGCCAGCGCGTCGTCCAGGGCCTTGCCTTTGACCTTGTCGGTCTTGGTCATCACCACCTGGAACGTCACCGCCGCGCGGTCCAGCAGCGTCATGATCTCTTCGTCCACCGCCTTGGCCCCGTGGCGTGCGTCGATCAGCACAAAGACCCGCCGCAGCGTTTGCCGCCCGGACAGGTATTGCTTCAGCAGGCGCTGCCACTTGTCCACCACCGCGACCGGCGCATTGGCAAAGCCATAGCCCGGCACGTCGACCACATAGATGTCGCCTGCGGTGAAATAGTTGATCTCTTGCGTGCGCCCGGGCGTGTTGGAGGTACGCGCCAGCCCCTTGCGGCCAGTCAGCGCATTGATCAGGCTGGACTTACCCACATTCGACCGCCCGGCAAAGCAGACCTCTGTCCGGTCGGCAGGCGGCAGGCCGGACATGGCCACCACACCTTTGAGGAATTCTGTCTCGCCCGCGAACAAAAGCCGCCCCTTTTCAAGGGCCGCTGCGTCGGGCGTTTCAATTTCGGGAAAACGCAGTTCCATCACAGCACCTTAACAGGATCGCCGCAGGCAATGGGGCCGCCTTCAACCACCTCGGCGTAAATGCCAAAGTCCTGATGCCCAAAGGTGCCACTCAGCACGCTAAGCGTGTCCACATCGCGCTGCCCGGTCACCGGGTTGGCGGCGGTATGTAGGCACCGCCCGATCCGCTCGCGCACGGCCAACCGTGCGCCGCCGATCTGCACTTCGCGCCCGATCCAATCATGCTCTTCCCAAGGGGCCAGCCCCTCCAACCAGATGTTGCCGCGCCAGCGTTCGACCTCCAGATCGCCGCCGGCGGCGGCGGCCACGGCTGCGTGGCTGGCGTGGTTCATGATGGAAATGCTGGGGTAGGGGCTGTCGGTCATGCCGCGGCTGCCGGATGTAACGACGGCCTTGGGTTTGACGCTGCTGGCCCGCGTCAGGGGTTCCACCCAGTTGAGGAATTGCACAGCGCCCGCCGGATCATCGGGGCGAAACACGATGTCCCCAAGATCAGCATGATGCAGCTTGATCGCGCGGCTGTCTTCATCCAGCTCGGCCCAGATGCCCGCAAGTTGCGGCGTCCGTACGCCGATCATGAAGTTGCGGCACGACGACCAATCGCTGCCGTCATGCTTGGTCAGATCATGGGTCACAGCCCAGTGCCGGTCCCATGGCATCGCTTGCCCCGCCACCAGCGTGACGTGCGTCAGCGCCTCGCGCCCGTGGCTTTTGATCGGGTGACGCCACAGGTTGGCGACGCTGGTCACTTCTTGTCCTTGGGCTTGGCCGCGTCATTGGCGGCTTTGGGTTCGCGCTTGAAGCTGTCCTTGATGTTGCCAAACAGATCCGGCTTGGCCCCGTTCATCCGCATGATCGAATACTGCTGGATAAAGGTGATCACGTTGTTGGCGATCCAGTAAACGACCAGACCGCTGGCAAAGCTGCCCAGCATGAACATGAAGACCCAGGGCATCCAGGCAAAGATCATCTTTTGCGTCGGGTCAGTGGGCGCGGGGTTCAGCTTTTGCTGCAACCACATCGAGATACCCAACAGCAGCGGCAGAATACCGATAAACAGCAGCGCCATGATCGAACCGGGCTCGGGCGATCCCCAAGGGGCCAGACCGTAGAAGTTAAAGATCGACGAGGGATCAGGCGCGGACAAATCCTTGATCCAGCCGAACCACGGGGCGTGGCGCAGTTCGATCGTGACAAAGATCACCTTGTAAAGGCTAAAGAAGATCGGGATCTGCAGCAGGATCGGCAAACAGCCAGAGGCCGGGTTCACCTTGTTATCCTTATAGAGCTTCATCATGCCCTGCTGCATCTTCTGGCGATCTTCGCCCGCACTTTCCTTCAGCTTTTCCATCTCGGGCTGAAGCTCTTTCATCTTCGCCATCGACACAAAGGACTTCCAAGCCAGCGGCAGCACCAGCGCCTTGATGACCACGGTCAGCGCGATGATCGCCCAACCCATGTTGCCAATGATCAGGTTCAACTGATGCAGCAGCCAGAAAATCGGCTTGGTCAGGAAAAAGAACCAACCCCAGTCGATGCTATCAAGGAAACGGGTCACGCCCTCACGCTCGTAATTGCGGATCGCTTCCCATTCCTTGGCCCCGGCGAATAGCTGCGTGGTGACCGTCGTGCTGGCCCCTGCGGCCACCGTTTCCACCGGCATCACGGCTTCGGCCTGATAGATGTCGCGGCTTGGGAAATACTTTTGCACCGACCGGAACGGCGTCGCCTGATCGGGGATCAGGATCGTCTGCCAATAGTGATCGGTAAAGCCCAGCCAGCTTTCGGATGTGGTTTCAATCCGCTCGGCTGGCACCCGCTCGAATTCATTGACGCGCAAATCGACGATGTCGCTGTAATCAAAGGATTCCAGCACGCCGTCCGACATTTGCAACGGGCCTTCTTGCAGGATGAAAAAGTTCTTCATGTCCTGCGGCTCGCCATGGCGGCGGATCAGACCATAGGGGCGCAGGCTTATCGGCGCGGTGCCGGTGTTTTCCACGCTTTGCGCAAAGGCAAACATGAAATCTGCGTCGACCGAAATCTCGGTGCGGAAAATCTGGCCTGCGCCATTGTCCCAGACCAGCGTAACAGGCGTCTCAGGCGTCAGCGTCTCGCCGCTTTCGACCGCCCAGATGGTATCGGGACCGGGCACTGCCTCGATCCCATCCACACCGGCCCAGCCAAATGTGGTGTAATAGGCGCTTGCCTCACCTTCGGGCTTCAGCAGCGTGACCGTGGGCGAACCATCATCAAGCGTTTCGTTGTATTGGGTCAGGGCCAATTCGTCGATCCGGCCACCCAGCAGCGAAATCGTCCCGGCAAACTGTGGCGTTTCAATCGCCAGACGCGGGGCATCTGCCACAGCAGGGGCCGCAGGCGCGGTTTCCGTGGCCGCCGTGGCACTTTCCACCGCTGGCACGCCCACATCGCCGGTCTGTTCCGTTGCAACCTCAGTCGGCGGATTCGTCACCTCTTCCGGCGGGAAAAGCCAGAACCAGATCAGAATAACCAGAAAGCTCAACGCGGTGGCGAGGATCAGGTTCTTGTTTTGCTCTTCCATCGAAACGGGCCGCCCATCTGTCCAAAAACGTGGGGTTTCTTCAACCCCTAAGCCCCAAAGGTCAAGGGCTTTCGGGCTCTTTGTCAGATAGGGTCAGACCCTGAAAATCAAAGAGTTTGGGGTCCAGAAGGTGGCTGGGCCGCGCATTCATCAGGCTACGGAACATGACCTGCCGCCTGCCGGGGCTGTTTTTCTCCCAACCATCAAGGATCTGCTTGACCTGCTGGCGCTGCAATCCGTCTTGCGAGCCGCAGAGATCACAAGGGATAATCGGGTAGTTCATGGCACTTGCAAACTTCTCGCAATCGGCTTCGGCCACATGCGCCAGCGGTCTGTAAAGGAACAAGTCGCCCTCTTCATTGACCAGCTTCGGCGGCATTGTCGCCAACCGCCCGCCGTGAAACAGGTTCATAAAGAAGGTTTCCAGAATATCGTCGCGGTGATGGCCCAGCACCACGGCAGAACAGCCCTCTTCGCGCGCGATCCGATAAAGGTTGCCGCGCCGCAGCCGTGAACACAGCGCGCAAAACGTCCGCCCCTCGGGCACCTTGTCCATGACGATGGAATAGGTGTCCTGATACTCGATCCGGTGCGGTACACCCATCTTGTCCAGAAATGCGGGCAAGACCGTCGCGGGAAAGCCCGGTTGCCCCTGATCCAGATTGCAGGCCAGCAATTCGACCGGCAGCAAGCCGCGCCACTTCAGCTCGTACAGGATCGCCAGCAGGGTATAGCTGTCCTTGCCGCCCGACAGGCACACCAGCCACCTCGCGTCGCGTTCGACCATGCCGTATTGCTCAACCGCCTCGCGCACGTTTGCCACAATGCGCTTGCGCAGCTTCTTGAACTCGGTGGTCTTGGGCGCACCGTGGAACAGGGGGTGTATGTCGTCAGCATCATCCAGCATGAGGGGCCTCTTACCCCGGCGCGACGCGCAATCAAAGCGGTTTTGACCTCTGCCCACCTGGCGCTACCTCCCCTTGCAACCGAAAGGACCAAAATGCGCCTGACCCTTGCCCTTTGCCTGACCCTGCTGGCCGCCTGCACGGGCAAGCCTTCCTTTGATGACGCCAGCCTCGCCCCTGATCGCAAGCTGAACCTCGAAGAATTCTTTGACGGCGAACTGGTGGCTTACGGCCAGTTTCAGGACGTGCTGGGCACCGTGCGGCGCAGCTTTGTGGTCACGATCCAGGGGGATTGGGACGGGCAGCGCCTGCGCTTGGTCGAGGATTTCGTCTACGAGGACGGCGCCACCGAACAACGCATCTGGACCCTGACCAAAACCGGCCCCGACAGCTGGGAAGGCACTGCGCCCGGTGTCATCGGCACCGCCATTGGGGTGGAACAGGACAACCGCTTCAATTGGCAGTACGAGATCGACCTGCCGGTGCCTGCGGCGGATGGCACGGTTGAAACCCTGGGTGTCACCTTTGACGACTGGATGTGGCTTTTGTCCGATGACCGGCTGCTCAATCGCGCTTACGTCAAACGGTTCGGCGTCGACATTGGGGACGTGATCATTTCGTTTGAAAAGTAGGGCCGGTCACCTGCCCACCATGCTATCCTGTCCGCATTTGAACGACGGAGATTGGCAATGGAACATTTTTTCACCCGCCGTGCGCGCAGCAGCGACGGCAAGACTTTTGGCACAAAGCCGGGACTGACAACCGAATATGTGCGGGTCAGCCAGATTGGTCACAGCGGGTCAGCTGCCGCCGTGGTGTCCAAACAGAAGTGGGCGCAAGAGGTGCTCGCCTCCAGCCAGAACGGCCATGTGCTGGTCTTTGTGCATGGCTTCAACGTCAAACAGAATTTCTTTGTCAAAAGGCTGTCGAAGATCCGCCGGGGTTGCCAACTTGCGCACTTCAAAGGCGCTGTCGTGGGCTTTGACTGGCCCGCAAACGGCAACGTCTTTCACTACTATGATGACAGGCGCGACATGAAGAAAGTGTCCCGGCATCTGGTAACAGATGGCATCATGACCCTGCTGCGCGCGCGACCCACGGCCAAGATCCATATCCTCGCGCATTCAATGGGGGCTTATCTGACCGGTCTGTCGCTTGCGGCTGCAACCGGCACGCAGACCGAACGCACATTGGCGCGCCAGATCGGGCAGGTGATGTTTGTGGGGGCCGACAATGATCAGGTCTGGATGGGTCCGGGTGATTGGTGTGCGGAATCCGTGCGGCGCTGTAGCCGCCGGTTGACGCATTATCACTCGATCCACGATCAGGTGCTCGATATCTCGGGCAAGACCTTCAACATCGGCACCAAGCGTTCCGGTCAGCACGGTCTGCCGCATCCCGCATCTGCCATCGTGCGGGACGTCAATTGCGCCCGGCGCTATCAGGCGCGCTATCCCGGCACGCCAGAAACAACGACCACGCACAATTGGTACTTTGATGATCCGCGCTTTTTCGCGGATGTGGTTGCGACGATGCATGGCGGTGGCACGGCGGGAATGGCAACGCGGCTGCCACTTGCTGACGGTCATCAGGAACTGCGCCCCACTTAATCGGGGACGTTATCAATCCCCGACCCGCCCCAGGGATGGCAGCGGCCAATGCGGCGCGCGGCCAGCCATGCACCTTTGATGCCGCCGTGCTTTTCCAGTGCTTCCAGCGCGTAAGCCGAACAGGTCGGTTGAAACCGGCAGCCGTGGCCGACCCAGGGCGAAAAGATCAGGCGATAGGCGCGCACCGGCAGGGCAAAGAGGCGGGCCAGTGGCGTCATCCGTGGATCTTCGCCAATGCGCGGATCAGATCGGCCTGCAATTGCGCAAAGGGCAGGGTGGCGGTGGCCCCCTTCCGCCCGACCAGCACATAATCCCAACCCGCGCGGCCATGCGCGGGCAGCACCAACCGCGCGACGTCCCGCAGGCGGCGCTTGGCGCGGTTGCGGGCGACGGCATTGCCGACTTTCTTGGAACAGGTGAATCCCACCCGGATGCCACCGCCATCGGCGCGGTTGCGCCCCTGCAGGTGAATGCCGGGCGTACCATGCCGCTTGGCCTTGGAGGCAGCGACAAAATCGCCCCGCTTTTTGAGGACCTCCAGACAAACGGAAACCGCCGGCGGTCCATCGTTGTGGTCCACCGGCGGTTCCAACTCTGTCATTGCGCGGGGGGCGCTTATGCGCTCAGCTTGGCGCGGCCCTTGGCACGACGGTTGTTCAGGATCTTGCGGCCGGCTTTGGTGGCCATACGCGCGCGGAAACCGTGGCGGTTCTTGCGCACGCGGTTGGATGGTTGGAATGTCCGCTTCATGGCGTGTCTCCGGTTAAAGGGGCCAAACCCGGCAAGGGATTCGAGGCCCATCAGCAATTCAGACCTGCCGTTTAAGCGCAGCACCCGACCCTGTCAACGCCCCGCAGGTGCGGATTCTGCAACATTCGGGACTTTCTGCGCCTGCGAAATGTTACAGTTTGTGATCAATGCCCCTTGGGATCAGGCCCTCGCCATCAAGCGCGCGTGATCGCCCTATGCGGACCCTGCGCAATTGTCCATCTAAGGTCCAACCGAAACGATGTCCTGCGAGAAAGCCATGTCTATGTCCGATGCCCCCGCCCAAAACCCGATCCTGCGGCGTCTGCCGCTGATCATCATCGCCGCTGTTGCGCTTTTTGGTGCAATCTTTCTGCGCGACTTTCTGTCGTTCGAGGCGCTGCGCGACAACCGCGAAACGCTGCTGGCCTTCCGGGACAACAACTATGTGCTGACCGTTCTGGTGTTTATTGCGGCCTACGTCGCCATTGTCGCCTTTTCGCTGCCGGGGGCCACATTCGCCACACTGGCGGGCGGGTTCATGTTTGCCACCTTCCCCGGGGCGCTCTTCAACGTGGTCGGTGCCACCATCGGGGCCACGGCGATCTTTCTGGCCGCCCGCTGGGGCTTTGGTGAAAAGCTGGGTGCCAAGCTCGAAGGCTCTGACGGGCTGGTGAAAAAGATCAAGGACGGGATCGACGAAAACCAATGGTCGATGCTGTTCTCCATCCGTCTGATCCCGATTGTGCCGTTCTTCATGGCCAACCTTGTGCCGTCTTTCCTTGAGGTCCCGCTGCGCCGCTTTGTGATCTCGACCTTCCTTGGGATCATCCCCGGCACGGTCGTCTACACTTCTGTCGGTGCAGGTCTGGGCGAAGTTTTCGCCCGCGGTGAGACGCCAAACCTTGGCATTATCTTTGAATGGCACATCTTGTTGCCGATCCTGGGCCTTGCGGCGCTCTCGCTCTTGCCCATCGTATTGAACGCCGTGCGCGGCAAGAAAGGTCTTTGATCCATGAACCGCATCAAAACAGATATCTGCGTCATCGGTGGCGGGTCGGGCGGTCTGTCCGTGGCCGCCGGGGCCGTGCAGATGGGGGCAAAGGTTGTCCTGCTGGAAGGCCACAAAATGGGCGGCGATTGCCTGAACTACGGCTGCGTGCCCTCCAAGGCCCTGATCGCCAGTGCCAAGCAGGCCCATGCAATGGGCCACGGCGCGAAATACGGCGTGGCGGATGCGGCCCCACAGGTCGACTATGCCGCCGCCAAGGACCACGTACATGACGTGATCGCCACCATCGCCCCCGTCGACAGCGTGGAACGGTTCGAAGGTCTGGGCGTGCATGTCATTCAGGAATTTGGCCGCTTTATCTCAAAAACCGAGGTACAGGCCGGTGACACGATCATCGAAGCGCGACGCTTTGTTGTGTCCACAGGCTCTGGCCCCTTTGTGCCGCCGATTGACGGCATTGAGGATGTAAAGGTCTACACCAACGAAGACATCTTTGATCTGCGCGAACGGCCTGACCACCTGATCGTTGTGGGCGGCGGACCCATCGGCATGGAAATGGCGCAGGCCCATGTGCGGCTGGGGTCAAAGGTCACCGTGATCGAAGGTGCCAAAGCGATGGGCAATGACGACCCAGAGATGGCGGCAATCGTGCTGGAAAACCTGCGCGCCGAAGGGATCGAGATTGTCGAAGGCGCACAGGCCGAAAAGATCAGCGGCAAGGACGGGCAGATCACCGTCCACACCCCCGCCGGTGATTTTACTGGCAGTCACCTGCTGATGGCCGTGGGCCGCAAGGTCAACATCGACAAGCTTGACCTGGACAAGGGCGGTATCGCCCATGACCGCCGCGGGCTGAAAGTTGGCCCCGATCTGCGGTCCGTCACCAATAAAAAGGTCTACGCCGCAGGCGACGTGGCCGGTGGGCTGCAATTTACCCATGTGGCGGGGTACCACGCAGGCGTGCTGATCCGCTCGCTGCTTTTTGGCCTGCCGTCCAAGCAAAAGACCTCTCATATCCCGTGGGCCACCTATACCGACCCTGAACTGGCACAAGTGGGCCTGACAGAAGCGCAGGCCAAGTCGAAATATGGTACATCCCTTGAAGTCGTGCGCTTTGATTTCCACCACAACGACCGCCTGATTGCCGAACGCAAAAACAAGGGCCTTATCAAGGTGATGGTGGTCAAAGGCCGCCCCGTGGGGGCCTCGATTGTGGGCCACACCGCGGGCGAATTGATCGGCATGTGGGCGATGGCGATTGCCAACAACATGAAAATGTCGGCGATTGCCAATACCGTGCTACCTTACCCCACAATCAGTGAGGTTAACAAACGCGCAGCGGGGGCCTACTTTAGCCCCAGATTGTTTGAAAACGATATGGTCAAGCGTGTGGTCGGTTTCGTCCAGCGCTGGATTCCATAAGGAAACGAGGCACGATGAACACCCTTTCAGGTCGATTTCTGATATTGACCATCATCTTCGTGATGTTGGCAGAGGTGTTCATCTTTGTCCCATCGGTTGCGCGTTTCCGGCAGGACTATCTGCTGGCGCGGCTGGAACGGGCGCAGATTGCTTCGCTCGCGCTGGAAGCCGACGACATGATCTCGCCCGCGCTCGAAGCAGAGCTGTTGAAGAACGCAGGCGTCTTCAACGTCGTGCTGCGCCGCGATGAGATTCGGCAGTTGGCGCTGGCCTCCCCGATCCCCTCGCCGATTTATCAGACCTACGACATGCGTGACCCCACCAGCATGACGCTGATTATGGATGCGATGCGTACCATTCTGGACGGCGAAGACCGGGTGATCCGGGTCATCGGCCACCCGGTGCAGGATGGCGGGCTGCTGATCGAAGTCACGATGATGCAATACCCCCTGCAAGAGGCGATGTGGGACTATGGCCGCAACGTCCTGATCCTGTCGGCGATCATCTCGATCATCACGGCCGGGCTGTTGTTCGTCGCCGTGCAGATGTTTCTGGTGCGGCCGATCAAGGGCGTTGTGGGCTCCATGCAGCGCTATGCAGCCGCCCCCGAAGATGCGCGCCGGATCATTGAACCCGGTGCGGGCGTGCGCGAACTGCGCGACGCCGAAGAGGCCCTGCGCACCATGCAGACCGAACTCACCGGCTCGCTCAAGCAAAAGGACCGTCTGGCCCAGCTTGGCGGGGCCGTGGCCAAGGTCAGCCATGATCTGCGCAACATCCTGACCTCTGCCCAGCTCTTTACCGACCGCATCGAAAGCTCTGAAGATCCGCTGGTCAAACGCCTTGCGCCCAAGCTGGTGGGCTCGATCACCCGCGCGGTGAACCTGTGTGAAACCACGCTGGCCTTTGGCAAAGTCGATGAACCTGCGCCCGCGCTGACCCGCGTGAACCTTGCGCAAATTGTCAATGAGGTGATCGACAGCGAACGTCTTGCCGCAGGCGATTACGCCCTGTCTTTTGCCGAAGACGTGCCCGCCGGCATGACCCTGCGCGCCGATGGCGAACAATTGTTCCGGGTAATTTTCAACCTTGTGCGCAACGCGCGCCAAGCGATCATGGCCACCGGCAAACCGGGCGAGATTTGCATCAAAGGCTACGAGGATGACGGCGCGTGGTGGGTCACTGTCACCGACACCGGCCCCGGCCTGCCCGCCAAGGCGCGCGAACACCTGTTCCAGCCGTTTCAGGGCGGGGTGCGCAAGGGCGGTTCCGGCCTTGGCCTTGTGATCGCCGCCGATCTGGTGCGCGGCCACGGTGGACGTCTCGAACTGCAGCGCACCGACGATGACGGCACCACATTTGCCATCCAACTGCCCAAGGCTGATATGACGCTGGCACCTGCTGCCGAATAATTCCCAAATGGCACTTGCATCGCGCTGTCATGGGGTCTAAATCCCCCGATACGCGGATTGGTAGCTCAGTTGGATAGAGTACTTGACTACGAATCAAGGGGTCGGGGGTTCGAATCCTCCCCAGTCCGCCAAAGAATTCAAAGGCTTGGTGAGTGATCATCAAGCCTTTTCTTTTGCCCAGATGACCGCAGATGGCTTGCCTTTGTGGTAAAACCTGCGCGGTTCCGCCGCGTCGGTGGCGCCATCCCTTGGGCATTGGCGCGCGGTTCTTGACAAAAACGCGTCGTCCGGCGGGTCCTTTGCGGGCCGCGCATTGCGCCGCCGCGTCTGCTGCACCGAGATGCATCCTTTTTGGCCACGCCGCCCGTCGCCATTGAAGCCCCGTTGCTTTGTCATGGCTGATGTGCTGCCTTGCAACAGAAGCTTTTGGGGGAAAGTCGCGTGGATACTCTGGTCAATGTCGTGCTGCCGCTGTCGCTGGCGATTATCATGCTCAGCCTTGGGATCGGCCTCACGGTCGGTGATTTCCGGCGCGTGGCAGAGCGGGGCTGGGTGTTTGCCGTCGGCGCACTTTGCCAGATCGCGTTGATCCCGGTGGTGGCCTATCTGGTAATCCTGATCTTTGGCCTCACCGGGGCCATGGCCGCAGGTGTGATGCTGCTGGCGTTTTGCCCCGGCGGGGTCACGTCGAACGTCGTCTCGCGGCTGGCAAACGGGGATGTGGCGCTGTCGGTGTCACTGACCGCGCTGATGTCCCTGCTGTCGATTGTCACGGTGCCACTGCTGATCGGTTGGGCCGTGGTTCACTTCATGGGGGCGGACGCGCCCGATGTCTCAGTGACTTCAATCGCGCTGGCGATGTTTCTGATCACCGCACTGCCCGTGGCCATCGGCATGGCGATCCGCGCCGCTGCCCCCGCCTTTGCAGACCGGGCAGAACCAAAGTTGCTGCTGCTGGCAAGCATCCTCTTTGTGCTGATCGTGCTGGCGGCGATTGCGGGCAATCAGGATCTCTTGGCCGACAACCTTGCCACGCTTGGCCCCGCGCTGGCGGTCCTGAATATTGTGACGATGCTGGCGGGGTTGCTGATCGCAGGGTGGTTGGGGCTGACATGGTCGGAACGCAAAACCATCTCGATCGAGGTGGGCATCCAGAACGGCACCCTTGGGATCACGCTGGCACCGATTATCGTCGGCGTATCCGGTGACATCCCCAGCATTGGCCTGCCGTCGGCAATCTACGGTTTGGTGATGTATGCCACGGCCATTCCCTTTGTGCTCTGGCTTAGGGGGCGCGCAGAATGACAGCCGATGTCGTTATTGTCGGTGCCGGTCTGGCCGGTCTTGTTGCCGCGGCAGAGCTGGGGGATCGTGGCAAATCAGTTGTGATCGTCGATCAGGAAGGCCCGCAAAATCTGGGTGGTCAGGCGCATTGGTCGCTGGGCGGGCTGTTCATGGTCGACACACCGGAACAGCGCCGCATGGGGATTTCGGACAGCCACGATCTGGCGCTGAACGATTGGATGGGCTCGGCCCAATTCGACCGGCCAGAGGATGAATTGCCGCGCCAATGGGCCCGCGCCTACCTTGACTTCGCCGCCGGAGAGATGCGCCCTTGGCTGCATGACATGGGGCTGCGCTGGTTTCCCGTGGTCGGCTGGGCGGAACGCGGCGGCAGTTTTGCCGATGGCCACGGCAATTCGGTGCCGCGCTTTCACATCACATGGGGCACCGGCCCCGGTGTGCTTGAACACTTCATCCGCCGCTGCAAGGATCATCAGGCAGCCGGGCGCCTGACCATTCAATACCGCCATCAGGTCAACCGGATCGAGATGCAGGATGGCGCGGCGGTGGGCGTCAGCGGATCGGTGCTGGCTGCCGATGACGCAGTGCAGGGCGCGGCCACTTCGCGCGACGTTGTGGGCGATTTCCGCATTGATGCCGGTGCCGTGATCGTGGCCTCTGGCGGGATCGGCGGCAATTTTGAGATGATCCGCAAGGTCTGGCCCTCCGACCGCCTTGGCCCGTGTCCTGCCAACCTGCTCTCTGGTGTGCCCGCCCATGTGGATGGGCGCATGATCGGCATTGCCGAACAGGCAGGCGGGCGGCTAATCAACAAGGACCGGCTGTGGTTCTATACCGAAGGCGTGCGCAATTGGGATCCGATCTGGCCCGCGCACGGCATCCGCATTCTGCCGGGGCCGTCCTCAATGTGGTTTGATGCACGCGGCAACCGCTTTGCCCCGCCCGCGCTGCCGGGGTTTGACACCAACGGCACCTTTAAGGCGATCCTGAACTCGGGCCATGACTACAGCTGGTTCATTCTGACCCAAAAGGTCATCAAAAAGGAATTCGCGCTCTCTGGGTCGGAACAGAACCCGGACTTTACCTCTGGCAAATGGGCCGAGGTGATCAAACAGCGCCTTCTGTCCGGCGCGCGCGCCACTGACCCGGTCGAGGCGTTCAAGGAACACGGTGCCGACTTTGTCGTGGCCGACACGCTGCCCGAACTTGTGGCCCGCATGAATGCGCTGACCGGCGATGACCTGCTGGATGCCGCACAGTTGCACGCGCAGATCGCCGCGCGCGATGCGCAAGTTGATAACCCGTTCAGCAAGGACGCGCAGATCATGGCAATCCATGCCGCGCGCAACTATCGCGGGGATAAGCTGATCCGCACCGCCAAGCCGCACAAGTTTCTGGACCCGCAAAACGGGCCGCTCATTGCGGTGCGGCTCAACCTCATCACCCGCAAGACGCTGGGCGGGCTACAGACCAACCTCGACAGTCAGATGCTGGACGGGCAGGGCGCCGCGATCCCCGGCCTCTTTGCCGTGGGCGAGGCGGCGGGCTTTGGCGGTGGCGGCTACCACGGCTACAACGCGCTAGAGGGTACGTTTCTGGGCGGCTGCATCTTCTCTGGCCGCGCCGCAGGGCGCAGCCAGTCGATTGGCTAGCTCACGGTCCGTGCGCCAAACAGGCGCGAGAACGGGAAGCCGCCGCCGGGGATCACCGATTTGCGGCGCGGCTTGGTCGACAACAGCTTTTGCGGCCAGAAGGCCCGCGACATATACCGCCCGCCACTGATGACAGAGGATTTGCGCGTCTTGGTCGAGATCAGCTTCATCGGCCAGAACGCCCGTGACATCCGGCGGCCACCGGCCATGACAGACCGTTTGCTGCGATGCGCCTTGAGCAGCGGGACACCGAACTCCGGCGTGATCGGCCCCTTTGGCCCCGGCACCGGCAGGGACAGGATGTGGGGGTGATCCTTTAGAATGCTGGGCGACTTGTCGGGCTGCGATGGGGCAAAATAATCATCCGTCACAGCACCTGCATCCAACGCGCCACGCCCGTCCAGAATGTCGCGGGTCAGCTGAGCTGCGCCCAGTGGCTTATAGGTGGTGCGCACTACCACCACCGCTTGGCCCGCCGCCAGCGCCTTGCCATAGGCGTCAATCGCCGATGGGTGCACCATCGCGCGCTCCATCCGCTGCGCGGCGTCATCGCCGGCGGTGATGACGTCACAGGCCCGCTTGGGGACACCTTTGAACAAAAGCCGGTCAACGGCACTTTCGGCTGTGGCCTGATCCGGCATTAGGCGCGTGATAATCGTAGTCATGATGCCTCCATTCGGTTGCTCTGCGTCGGTGTTGTCTTGATCTCGGCTGGTTTTGCGACCCGGCGGGCCATCGGCAGGACCAGCACGATCGCGGCCAACAGGGCCAGCGCTTCGATGCTGAACACAACAGTATAGGGCGCATGTGCGGCACTTCCACTTGGCGCCTGCAAGCCTACGATGATGTCACGGACAATGCCCGCCAGTGCCACGCCGACACCTGCGGCTGTCGCTTGTGCCGCACCCCATGCGCCCAGTGCCAAACCAATCCGGTCTTTCGGGGCTGCGCGCATCATGGCGGTCAGTGTCGCATGGCCAAACAGCCCCGCACCCAGCCCCACCATAAAGGTGCCCAGCAGGAACACCGGCGTGCCGCCGCCCAATGCTGCAAGAATGATCGCGCCAAAGCCCGGCGCGCCAATGGCGGTGCCTGTCATGGCGAGGTTTTCCGGCGCGGTAGTGCCGCTCAGCAGTTTGGACGCGATGCCAAAACCCACCAGCGTGCCGCTTGCAAACAGCGCGGTCAGCTTGGTGGTGTCCGCCACCGACAACCCCAGCACCTGCCCGCCGTAAGGTTCCAGCAGCACATCGGCCATGCCAAAGCCAAAAGTGCCAAGGCAGATCACCGCCAGCAGGCGCATGATGCCTTTGGTCTGCGCCAGTTGCGTCCACGCGGCCTGAAAAGCCATCGGGCGGGCCGCTTTCATCTCTTGCGCGCGGGCGCGGCTGCGCGCCTCTTGCTTCCACATCGCGGCCAGGTTCAGCGCCACCGTGACCACCGCACTGCCCTGAATGACCTGAATCAGCCGTCCCGGCGTGTAGTTTTCCAGCAATGCGCCATAAATCAGCGCGCTGGCGACCATGCCCAGCAACAGCATCACATACATAAGCCCGACAACCTTGGGCTGGTCCTGCTCTCGCACCAGATCGGTGGCCAAGGCCAGCCCGACGGTCTGCACAATATGCACGCCCGCACCCACCAGCAGAAAAGCCAGTGCAGCGGCACTCAGCCCGATCCAGCGGGGGGCATCTACGGCCTCTCCGTAGCCGGACAGCACCAACAGCGCGAAGGGCATGATGGCAAAGCCGCCAAACTGGCACAGCGTGCCTTTCCAGATGTAGGGAATACGCCGCAGGCCAAGGGCCGAGACGTGGATATCAGATTTGTAACCGATCAGCGTCCGAAACGGCGCAAAGACCAGCGGCAGCGCCAGCATTACCGCCACCAAGGTGGCAGGCACGGCCAGTTCAACGATCATCACGCGGTTCAGCGTGCCGACCAGCATCACCAGCGCCATGCCGACGGTCACCTGAAACAGCGACAGGCGCAGCAGCCGTGACAACGGCACCTCTGCGCTGGCCACATCCGCAAACGGCAAATACTTCGGCCCTAAAGCCGCCAGTTTTCGCGTGGCGAATGTGCGGTAGTCAAACATGTGGTGCCAGTCCTGTGGCCGCGCCCAGTTGGGTCTGCGGCCTCACTTGGAAATGGTGTTGGGCCCGCGACATCTGCCGCAGGCCCATGTATTTATTGCACAATCAAGGGCGTCAGTGTCTCCGCCTCATGCGCTGCCATGGTTTCCGGCATCCGCAAGATCCCTTGCGCGCTGGTGCCGTCCGGCAGGATCACCGTGACTTCCAGCCCGTCGCCCGTGGGCATCACATAGCTGGCCGTTGCGGCCTCCAGATTGGTCTCATCCAGCAGCGTTGCTGCCGCCATCTGATCGCCCGTACCCATCGGCACGCCTTGCAGAAAGTCAGACACCCAGGATGTGTTCTTGACCACCTGCATGTGAACCGAGAATGACCCCACAGCGACCGCACCCAAAAAGAGCGGAACACCAACGGTCGGTGAAACGACAAGCCACATTTTTGCATTGTTCATGGTGTGTCTCCCCTATCCCAGCCACGGCGTCGCGATTGCGACAAGCAAGTGCGCGATCAGGGCAATCGCGCCAAACACGCGGGTGCCGTCAATCAGGTAGCTGTGCACTTCTTCTGCTTCTTCGAGGGTCAGACCTGTCGGCCAAACCTTGTCTTGATCTGCCATTTGCAGTCCTCCTTGATCGTGGAAGAAGCACGCCCAGATCCGCAAAGTTCAAAAACGGTTGCGCCGACGACGCCAAGCTGCTTCCTACATGCGTCAAGTTGTCACACTTGTTGGACAACGTCAATGTCAAGTGAAGTTTACACAAGGCGCCGGGGCGCCCCCTTGCGCAGCCATAGCCTTCGTGCCGGGGGTGGCAGCACAGCGCCTTGCAGCGCGATAGACAAGCGCGGTCAGAGGCTTAGCACCGGCAGTCATACCGCAGCATCCGGTCGTCTTTGGTGCCGCAAAAGCGTGGCGTTTGCCTGTTTTTCTGCGCGGTCATGCCGGACACGGCGCTGTTTTGGGCGACTTTGCGCCAGAATCAATTGTCGCAGGTCCGGGCAGATCACACCGCGCCACGGCACGTTGTGCGCATCTGGTGCGCAGGGTAGGTTCGCACCCAGACCCTTCGCAGCCGGACGCCTGACGTGAGACCACTCAACATCACTATCCTTGCGATCCAGCTGGCCTGTGTGGGCCTGCTCTGGATTCCGGTGCTGCAAGTGGGCGGCACCCGCATCGAAGTGTCCAACCTTGCCTCGCTGATCGTGATTGGGTCGATGCCGCTTTATGCGATCCCCTATTTGCGGTTCCCGCCGGTGATTGCGCTGCTTTATGTGGCACTCTTTGGGCTTTTTGCGGCCTTCGCCCTGCACGGAGGCGAGGGGATCTCGCGTCTGGTCATGGCGTTTGTGTCGACAACAGCGGCGCTGGCACTGGCAAACCTGCGCGGTGTTACGCAAGCCACCATCGCCCGATCCATCGTCATCGCCTATCCGATATTCTGGGTGTTTCTGTGGCTCTCGGCGCAATTGGCGGGGCAGGACTTGCTGGGTGGTGCGCTGAACTACATGCAATCGCTCAACCGGACGGTCTTTGTGTTTCAGGTGCTGCGCCCGACCTTCAACGCCTATGTGGCCTCGGGTGACATCACCTATGTTGCCAGCACGATCAACGGGCTGTCGGGTGCGTTTTATCTGTTCTTTGTGCTGGGCCTTGCGTGTTGGCGCTGTGGCTGGGGCCCCAAGGTTGTCTGCATCAGCGCCTTTGTGACCATCTTCGTGCTGTTTTCCAGCTCCAGCGTGCTGCCGATGGCGCTGATCTGCATTCTTGCGGCTATTGTCTGGATCACGCGGGCGCGGTCGAAATTCGTACCCCTCCTTGTGGTCGGCCTCTGTGTTGTCGCACTTGTGCTGCTGTCAGGTGATCTTTTGGCCTATCTGGCTTTGAACATCGCCAACGACGAAAACAGCCGGGCGGCGCGTGTTGCGCAGTATCTGGGCAGTATCGACCTGATCGACGCAAGCCTCGGCTTCGGTCACGGCTACCTGAGTATCGACGGCAACAACATCCACAACTTTCTGCTGTTTGCGACAGTCAGCGGCGGGATTGTGCTGGGGCTGATCGTGCTAGCCGTGATGGTGATGGTGGGCTGGATGTCGGCCACCGCCGGGTTGCGTTATCTGCGGGATGCTGAGTGGCAGGACCTCGCGATCGCGGGGCTGATGCTTTACTTTGTGATCCGGCTGCTGGCCGGTGGGGCAGGGGGGATGCCCGCAGGCCCCGGTGCCGTGGCGATGGGGCTGGCGCATATGATCGCGGCCAACCGGGCGCCCCGCCCCGCCGCGCGGGCGGTCAGAAATCGACCGTCACGCCTGGCAGGTTCAACTCCCGGATAAGCTCGCGCAATTCATTCCGTGCCGCCACGTTCGAGATGTTCAGCCCCTTCACGCCGATATCGCGCAGATCAAGCAGGGTCAGACCGCGCGGAAACAGCTCTCTGAAAATCACCCGCTCGTTAAAGCCGGGTGCCGTGCGGAACCCGATCCGTTTCGCCAGCTTGGCAATGACGCGGGCCATCTTTTCCTTGTTCACCATCGCCTGCGCGCCCATCCGGTTGCGCACCACGATCCAGTCAATCGGGGTCAGCCCCGCCTGTGCGCGCAACTGCCGCGCGTTCCAGACCATCTCGGAATAGACACTTGGCCCGGTGATGTTTTCGGCATCACTGTCCACATGCGCCAACAGGTCAAAGTCGATAAAGCTATCGTTCAGCGGCGTGATCAGCGTGTCAGCCAGCGAATGCGCGACCTGGCTCAGCCTTGTGTGGCTGCCGGGGCAGTCAATCAGGATGAAATCGCAATCAGGCTCCAACCCCGCCACCGCCATGCTTAGCCGGTGGTCATAGACGTTCACACCGGGATCAAGGCTGTTCTTGTCGATCTCGGGCAGGTCCACATAGTCCGGCGTTGGCAGGTCCAGCCCTTCCTTTTGGCAAAACGTCCGCCGGTTGTGGATATAGCGGCCCATGGTCTTTTGCCGCAGGTCCAGATCCAGCGTGCCAACCTTGTGGCCCATCCGCGCCAGCGCCGTTGCCACATGCATCGCCACGGTCGATTTGCCCGCGCCGCCCTTTTCGTTGCCCACGACGATGATATGCGCCACTGCTTTGCCCCTTATCGGATTTTTTGCCACTATATGTTGGGCTGCCGGACAGGGAAAGCGGATGCGACACCCCGCCCGCTCTTTTTTCGCGGACCTTGACTTCGCAGCCACAAAGGGCCATCTGACGCGCAACCGGGATGCGCCCTGCCGCGTGAGCAGAGCGATCAAATTCGCCAGGCGCCCCGATCACAGGTTCCCAAAATCACGCAGGGGGTCCGACGCCAGCGTGGCGTCACCACTGCAACGGGCGCGGCCGCGCCCACGAACCCATTTGCGCGGGCGCGTCCCGCCGGAAAGAACGACATGGACTTTGATATGCTGGGCCTCGCGCCCCGTCTTGTGGCGAAACTTGCCGAACAAGGCATTACCGACCCAACCCCGATCCAAAAACAGGCCATCCCGCATGCGATGCAGGGCCGCGACGTCATGGGCCTCGCCCAGACCGGCACCGGCAAAACCGCTGCCTTCAGCTTGCCAATGATCGACGCACTGATCAAGGCGGGCACCAAACCCGCACCTAAAACCGCACGCGGGCTGATCCTTGCCCCCACGCGCGAACTGGCCAAACAGATCGCCGACAACCTCACCGCCTATACCAAGGGCAGCCACCTCAAGGTCGCCCTTGTCGTCGGCGGCGCTGGCATCGTTGCCCAGACCAAGCGGCTTCAGGGCGGCGTTGACCTTTTGGTCGCAACCCCCGGTCGCCTGATTGACCTGCTTGATCGCAAGGCCGTGCGCCTGAATGAAACTATCTATCTGGTGCTGGATGAGGCGGACCAGATGCTCGACATGGGCTTCATCCATGCCCTGCGCCAGATCGCGCCGTTGCTGGCGGCCGACCGCCAAACCATGATGTTCTCGGCCACCATGCCGAAACTGATGAACGAACTGGCGGATACCTACCTCAAGAACCCCGTCCGCGTGCAAGTCAACCCGCCGGGACAGGCCGTCAAGAAAATCGAACAATCGGTGCACTTCGTGGCCCAGGCTGCAAAATTCGATCTGTTGGTTGAACTGCTCGACGCCCACCGGGATGAGATCGCGATCGTCTTTGGCCGTACCAAACACGGCTGCGAGAAAATCTATCGTCAGCTCGACAAGAAAGGCTTTGCCGCAGCCTCGATCCACGGCAACAAAAGCCAGGGCCAGCGTGAACGCGCACTTGCGTCGTTCAAAACCGGCCAAGTCCGGGTGCTGGTGGCAACCGATGTGGCCGCCCGTGGCCTCGACATTCCCGGCGTGGCCTTTGTCTATAACTACGACCTGCCGAATGTGGCCGAAAACTACGTCCACCGCATTGGCCGCACCGCCCGTGCCGGTGCCGATGGCAAGGCCGTCGCACTTGTGGCCCCCGATGAGATGATCGAACTGCAGGACATTGAAAAAGCGATGAAGGATACGATCCCCGTCGCCTCTGGCCGTCCATGGGAAATCCAGCCCGGTCAGAAAAAGCGCCCCAATGGCGGCGGCGGTGGTCGTGGCCGTGGGCGCGGTGGCCCCGGCGGCGGTGGCGGCGGCAAGCCCAAGCAGCAGAACAAGCCCGGCCACACCAACGCCAAACCCGGCGGCGGTCAGCGGCGTCGCAGACGGCGCGGTGGCGGCGGTGGCGGTAGCAAAGCCGCGTAAACCGGGACGAACCTCGCACCAAAACACCCCCGCCCTGCCACCTTGGGTAGGCCGGGGTTTACCCCGGCGCCTCGCTCAGAACATATGCGCTGAAATCACCACATCACCCCAACGGGCCTGCGGCGTCTCACCCGTCTCACTGCCCAAAACCCACGCCACCCCATCAAACCAAAGCGCCGTTGGGTGCACCTGCGCCCGGTCCGCATCCCGCGCGCGCAGCGTCACCTTGTTGCGCCCCCGCACAGCACGGGCAAGTGCTGCGGGCCGTGGGTCGTCCTGATCCAGCGGCGGGGCAGACAAACGAAACATCCCTGCCGTCTCGGCCATCACCTGCCGGACCGTTTCGGCCTGCGTTTCCAGTATCTTGCCCGCCGCGCGCTTGGCGGCGGTCTTCAACCCCAGCACATCCAGCGCCGGAATATCCGCCGTCAGGATCAGCGCCAACGCCTCGGCCTCTTCGGTGGTCAGCGCGGTCAGCTGACTGCGATAATCAAACCCCAGCTCGATCCCGCCGCCGGTTCCCTGATGCGCGATCACCGGCAATCCGGCCTCTGTCATCGCATCCAGATCACGCAGCACGGTACGCGGCGAGACTTCGAGTTCCTCGGCCAAAGTGGCAGAGGTCATCCGCCCCCGGTTCTGCAACAGCAGCAAAATCTGCAATAATCGTGCACCGCGCATCGCACATTCCAATATGACAGTAGATGTCATATTTAGGCGGCTACCTGTTCCCAAAGTCAATGAGGAACCCATGCCGCACTTTCAAACATCTCGCCTGATATCCGCCCCCGTTGATCGGGTCTGGGCCATTCTGACCAACCGCAGCCTTCTGGCGAGCGGTGATTTCGGGATAACCCGCCTTGATGGCCCCGCCGCCACGATCGCCACCGGCCAACGCATCGCGCTTTACAGCGAGGTCGCAGGCAACCGCGCTTTCAAGCTGCGCGTCATGCAGGCCGATGGCCGCCGGATGATCTGGCGCGGCGGTATGCCGCTTGGCCTGTTCACCGGCACCCGTCAGTTTGACCTCACGCCCGAGGCGGATGGCACAAGGTTTGACATGGCCGAGACCTTCACCGGCCCGATGTCCGGGCTTATCCTCAAATCCATGCCCGACCTGACCCCGTCTTTTGAAACCTTCGCCGCCGCACTGGCGCGCCACGCAACGAAAGAAATCGCATGAACACCGTCACCTATGGCACCGGCACCCCCGATGATCCCTGGCTGTTGAAAACCCCGCCCGGCACATCCGAGTTTCAGGCCTGGCGGGACGAGGCCCGCGATCCCCCCGCGCTGGTGGTGCAGGTCGGCAAGACGCAGCTCAGCTACAACCTCGCAGCACTGACCGACGCCCCCGCCATGCTCGCCGCGCACGGCGATTGGATGCCGCTTGGCAACGCCGACGAAGGCAAGCCCACCAAGCCCGGCACGTTCGAGGATTGGGCGCGGGCGGCCGACAACCCGATGGGCGGTTACTACGGCCTCCGCAAAGGCTATCGCGGACGGTTCGCCAATTACGTCGGTCCCGTGCTCGAAGTGCTGGGTCTGGCAGAGTTGGAACACAACCCCCGCAACAACCGCATCCGGGCGCGAGGGCAGGGTTAACAGATTCTGAAAAACGGGCGGATCGGGTTAACGTAAGATGAACAATTGGAGTGTCGCACAGCCTGACCGGCCCGCAGCGGGCGGCTGTGCGGTGTCCGGGTGAGGGAGGCAATGCCGGTGCATCGTTGTGGATGACACCCCGGGCGATCCTTAATGGTGAACACCGCTTAGGACTTTGCTGTGTATGGCTTGTGCATGGTTTGTGCATCGGACGTGTATGCCGGGACGCACCGTTAACCCGCCAGTGCGGTGCCCACGAAAAACGCCGCCCCAATTGGGACGGCGTATCTGGTGTCGGGTAGGCAATCTGCCCACCGGCGCGGCCTTAGAAGCCCAGACCGGCGTACTTGTTCTTGAACTTCGACACACGGCCACCGGCATCCATCAGACGGGTGTTACCACCGGTCCAGGCAGGGTGGACAGAGGGGTCAATATCCAGCGACATCTGGTCGCCTTCTTTGCCCCATGTGGACTTCATCTGAACAATTGTGCCATCGGTCATCTTGACGTCGATGATGTGGTAGTCGGGGTGAATATCTTTTTTCATCAGACAGTTACCTTATGCTTCGGCGCTCTTGGGCGCTTTGTAGTTGCTGACCTCTGCGATACGTGCGGACTTACCGCGACGGCTGCGGAGATAGTAAAGCTTCGCGCGGCGGACCTTGCCGCGACGCACGACGGTGATGCTGTCGATGTTGGTGGAATGCAGCGGGAACACACGTTCCACGCCTTCACCAAAGGAAATCTTGCGCACCGTAAACGACCCGGCAATGCCGCTGCCGTTCTTGCGGGCGATGCAGACGCCTTCGTAATTTTGAACCCGGGTCCGGGTGCCTTCGGTCACTTTGTAACCGACGCGGATTGTGTCACCCGCTTTGAAATCGGGGATGTCATTCCCCAGCGCAGCAACCTGCTCCGCTTCGAGTTGTGCAATCAGATCCATCTGATAGCTCCTTGATATAGCACGGGTTTTCCCGCAACGTGTCTCGTGCCGATCAGAGCTCTGTGTCGTTTTCCGGGTCCGCAATGCGCCCGCCAGAGATGCCGTCAACTTTCATTTGTCGGGCTGTCCGGCCTGTCTGGCGAGGGGACCCCAACGAAAGGGCGCTCGATCTCCAGCGGTTCCATAAACCCACGCCCGGAATCAGCAAGCCGACCGGGAACGGTGCCTTCTAGGCCCAATGGCCTATGTTATCAAGGGGTTTTACCGTCCTTACGGGCCTGATGCGCGGCCCACAGATCGGGGCGTCTGTCGGCGGTGATCTTTTCGGACATTTTCTGCCGCCATGCGGCGATCTTGGCGTGATTTCCCGAAAGCAGAACTTCAGGAATATCAAGACCTTGCCACGTGGCAGGCTTGGTGAATTGCGGATGTTCCAGCAGCCCGTCGCTAAAGCTTTCCTCGACCGCAGAGGCCTGATTGCCCAGCACGCCGGGCAACAACCGCACCGTCGCGTCCAGCATCGCCTGTGCTGCGATCTCTCCGCCGGTCAGGACAAAATCACCAAGGCTGACCTCCTGTATGCCAAAGTGGTGCAGCACCCGTTCGTCGACCCCTTCGAACCGACCGCAGAGCAGCGTGACACCATCCGCACGGGCCCAGTTCTGCGCCGTGGCCTGCGTAAACGGCGCGCCACGCGGTGACAGATAAACCAATGGACTCAGGCCCTTGGTCGCCGCTCGCGCCTCGGTGATGGCAGCCTCTAGCACATCTGCCCGCAGGACCATCCCGGCCCCGCCACCTGCTGGCGTGTCGTCAACGTTGCGGTGTTTGCCGATGCCATGACGCCGCAAATCATAAGTCTGCAATTGCCACAGCCCATGCTGCAGCGCCTTGCCCGTCAGGCTGGCACCCAGAACACCGGGAAAGGTTTCGGGGAAAAGCGTAATGATCTGCGCCGTCCAAGCGCCCGCAAGGTCGGGCGTGTCGGTCATCAGTTCTCGGGGTTGCAGCGACGGGCGGGCAGACAGCCGTCCGGCAGACTTCGCTTTCTTCTCAGCCATCTTTAGCCTTTCGCAGCATCCGGTCCTTTTCGCGCTTCAGGGCAATCTTATCCTGCCCCGCGCGGTTCATGGCCAGAAACTCTTCTTTCAAATCAGCGCTTTGGCCAACATTCGCGCGACGCGCTGAGGGGAGGGCGGCGCGCACGTCATCTGGGATGTCCAGCAGATCAAGCAGGGCAGAGGCGGGGCCTTCGCGATGCTGGCCCACATCTTCCAGCCGGGCGAAATGCACGATGTCGATCCCAAGACGGGCGGCGATAGTCGCAGATTCTTCTGCCGGGTCGCGCAGGTTGGGAAAGCGATTGCGGAAAGCCTCAAAATCCTCGGCCAGATGGATTGACCGCAACAGATGCCCGTAAACGCTACGGATCCAGTCTTCACGTTCGCGCAGGGTGTAGAAGAACTCGATCTGCACATCAGCGCCAAAGCGTTGGCGCAGTGCCGCGACAATCTGATGCCCAAGTGGGACGGCGGCGCGTTCATAGTCTTTGACCAATCGCCCAAATAGGCGGCGATGTCCGGGCATTGCGCCGCTAAAGGTCTCTCGTGACAGTACAATCACCGGGTCGTCGGGGGTGCTGGCCAGAAACCGGTCCAAAGCAACGCGAAAGGCCCGTAACCGCCAAGGGTATGGCTTCTGGCCATAAATCCGCGCAGCAGAGCCTGTCTGCAGGAACGCCGCCTTGCCATAGAATGTCACGAAAGGGGCCAGCACGTCGGCATTCTTGGCCATAAAGGTCTGCAGCGAACTGGTGCCGGTCTTGTGAAAGCCGGGGTGCACGATGACACGCGTCATGATGCCTCAAACAGACCATCAGGCGGGTCTGCGATGATCCGGCCTGCGGTCAGGTCGACCGTTGGGACAGCAGCTTGGGTAAAGGGCAAGAGCACGGTTTCAGATTGCCCCGGCACTGAGATCTCTAACAAGTCGCCCGCGCCGTGGTCCATCACGTTCTTGACGGTGCCAAGCGTTTGTCCGCCAGCATCAAGGACCAAAAGGCCAATCAAATCAGCGTAGTAATATTCGTCATCCGGCAGCGATGGCATCGCGTCGCGCGGGGCGTAAAGGGCCGTATTGCGCAGCGCGTCGGCGTCTTCTTTGGTAATGACGCCATCAATCCGGGCGGTGAACCCGTTCTTTGTCCGGCCGGTCAGGACCAGTTGATTGAATGCCTGACCTGCCTCGGTGGTCAGCGGTGTGTAGTCCGCGATCGCTTCTGGATCGGCGCAAAAGCTCTTGAGCCGCACTTCGCCATGGACGCCAAAAGCGCCGCCGATACTGCCCACGATGATCTGGTCAGTCACTTGGATGCTCCGTGTTCAGACATACACCGTCAATCCATTCGCCTGCGAGGCTGGCACACATGGCGCGATCCTGTCCACGTCCAACAAACAACCCCGCCGCAAACGCAAGGAAAATCAGAATAAGCAGGCGGATCAAGCGAAACATGGACGTTCCGAACTGAATTGGCCCGGCCAGAGCGGCCGGGCCAGATGGGTGGCTTACTCTTCAGCCGCAGCTTCTTCTGCAGGCGCTTCTTCTGCTACAGGCTCTTCTGCGGGGGCAGCGGCGGCCTCTGCAGCGGCAGCAACCTTGGCGGCTTTTTCCTCAGCGCGGGCCTGAGCGGCTTTGCCGGGTGTGCCTTTGTTGGGGTTGTTGCGGTCTTTCTTTGCAAGCACACCAGCGGCTTCCAGCATACGGCTGACGCGGTCGGTAGGCTGTGCGCCTTGACCCAGCCAGTACTGCACGCGCTCCATGTCCATTTTCACGCGGTCTTCGCTGTCTTTGGGCAGAAGCGGGTTATATGTGCCCAGCTTTTCCTTAAAGCGACCGTCGCGCGGCATGCGGCTGTCGGCTGCAACGATTGCATAGTGGGGGCGCTTCTTGGAGCCGCCACGAGCGAGACGAATTTTCATAGCCATCTGTTTTTCTCCTTAGATGTCTTGGGGTTGGCAGGTCATCCCTGCCTTACGTTTTGTGTTGGTTGTGGTGTTGGATCACTTCCTGAATGATGAAATTCAGGAATTTCTTGGCAAATTCGGGGTCCAGATCGGCCCGGTTTGCAAGGTCGGTCAGCCTTGCGATCTGCTGCGCTTCGCGCGTGGGATCGCTGGGCGGAAGGTCGTGTTCGGCTTTCAGCGCGCCGACGGCCTGGGTGTGCTTGAAGCGCTCGCCAAGTGTGTAGACAAGGATCGCGTCCAGCCTGTCGATGCTTTCGCGGTGGCCTTTGAGGAGTTCCGCGGCGCGGGTCACAGCGTCGGTCATTGGGTGTCTCCTGACGTGGGGCGAAAGTAGCGAAAGATGCGGTTTGTGTCGCCAAATGGGCCTTTGGCGTCGGGGTCTTCGACCCCGCCAAGGCGCTGGGCCACAGCGGCAGAGGCCGCATTGTCTGGGTCCACATAGGACACGATGGTGTCGAGTGTTGTGGTCGCAAAGGTGTGGGCCAGCATGGCGGCACCTGCTTCGGTGGCATATCCCTTGCCTTCAAAGCCGTCGAAAAGTGCCCAGCCACATTCAGGCTCGGGAAAGTTGGGCGGCTGCACAAGGCCCGCGAAACCTGCAATCTGGCCGTCCGCTTCGATCGCCAATGTGCCAAAACCATAAAGCGCCCAGGACGCGATATCGTTGGTGAACCAGCCCCAGGCGTCCTTGTCGTTGTTCGGGCCACCCATGTATTTTGTCCGCTCAGGCGAGGCGGCAAAGGCAAAGTATGCGTCCCAGTCGCGGCGCTGGTAGGGGCGGAGGGTCAGCCGGTCGGTGTGCAGAGTCGGGATCACGCTGCACCCCCATAGCCATAGATTGCCACATCCTGCGCCTGCGGATGGTGGCCGGTCCGGGTCGCGCCCAAGCGGGCGGCGACTTTGACAGATGTGGCGTTGCCATCTGCGATGTAGCTGACAAACCCAGCTTGACCGAGCAGGTCAAACCCCCAGTCGCGCAAGGCGGCTGCGGCCTCGGTGGCGTAGCCCTGGCCTTCGGCGTCGGTCGTCAACAGCCAGCCCAGTTCGGCTTGCGGGTCGCCAAATTCGTGACCCAGCAACACCAGCCCAAGTGGTGTGTCGTCGTCATCCCGGCGCGTGATCGTCAAAGCGCCGTGGCCGCGCAGGACCCAGCCCGCGACCAGTTGGTTAAAGTCCAGCCAAGCGTCCTCTGCCGTCATTGGGCCGCCGATATGGGTGGCGCGTTCGGTCGTGAAGATCGGTTCAAGACTTGCCCAGTCCGCGAGACGTGGCGCGCGCAGCACAAGCCGCGCAGTTTCGATCCGCGGCAGGGTGGCGGTGGTGGCGACAACGCGATCATGTGCGGCACCTGTGGCCGATTTTTCCCAAGTTGGGCGTGTCATGGGCGCGCCCCCGATCTTGGGTGGCGGTAGACCAGCGTTTTCGGTGTCGGACCTGTTGCGTCCGTGTCCAGCTTGGCACCCAGCTTTTCGGCCAGACGGATCGAGCGGATGTTGTCAGGCAGAATGTAGCTGACCACGGTGGTCCAGCCCAACACATCCCACGCATGGCTGATCGCGGCGCGGGCCGCCTCTGACGCGATGCCGCTCCCTTCGAGGGACGGGTCGAACATCATCCAGCCAATTTCGGTCTCGGGCCAGTCTGGCGGGGTCCAGGGGCCAACAAAGCCAAGGGCGGTATCGCTGCCGCGTTTGGTGACCGACCACATGCCGTAGTCAAAGATCTGCCAATGACCCAGCTCGCCTGCAAAGGCACGCCAGGTGGCACCAAGGTTCTTGTGCGATCCAAACATGGTCGACCGGTCCGACATCATGAAGTCATGGAACGGCTGCCAGTCTGACGGTACTGGCTGGCGCAGCACAAGGCGCTGGGTCTGCAGGGTCATGCTCATGCCGCGGTCCCCATCGGGTGGCGCCAGATATCGACAACGTCGCCGGGGCGATAGCTGTGGGTGCCGTCTGGTGTGCAGCCCAACCGTTTGGCCAGCGCGATAGAGCGTGTATTGTCGGAGGCAATGTAAGAGGCGAGCGCAGGCAGGCCCTGGGATGCGGCCCAGTTGCGGACGGCAATGGCACCTTCGGCGGCAAGGCCTGTGCCTTCGAAGCCGTCGAACATGACCCAGCTGAGTTCGGGTTCGTTGATGCTGACCGGGTGCCAGATCGACAGGCGGCCGCAGGGTTTGCCAGTGGCGGTTTCGGTCGCAAAAAGGCCGCCATAGCCACGGGCGTGCCATTGTCCGAGGTGGATCATGCAACTGTCCCATGCGTCGCGCGGATCGGTTGTCGGCCCACCAAGAAAGCGCGACCGGTCGGTTTTGCAGAAGGCTGCGAAGGCTTCAAAATGGGCATGGGTGAACGGGCCCAATGTCATGCGCTCTGTGGTCAGCGTGGGGATCATTGCACCGCCTCCCACTGGGCCAGAGCGGCGGGATCGTCATGGGCGAGGTGGCGATAAAGGGTTGCCGGTTCGCCATCATGTGTTGTGTCTTTTTCAGGCGTGGCACCAAGCCGGGTGGCAAGTGCAATGGACCGGGTGTTGGCGGGCGAAATGATCGAAATCAGCGGACCGAGGCCCATCGCCTGACCGGCCCACTGACGCGCTGCAACGCCGGATTCGTAGCCGTAGCCCTTGCCCTCACCGTTGTCGAACATGTGGTACGCCAGTTCCGGTTCCGGCCAGCCGAGGTGGTTGAGGATGCCCATGCGGCCAACGGGGGTTTTGGTCGCAGTTTCCACCACCGTAAAGAAGCCATAGCCGTGCCAGTGCCAATGGCCAATGCCAGAGATCATGCCGCCCCATGCGCGTTCGGGTGTCGTGTTGCCGCCCAGATGCGTCAGCCGCGCAGAATTCACCATCCAGTCCGTATAAGGAGCCAGATCGCCCTTTTCAGGGCCGCGCAGCGTCAGGCGCTTGGTATGCAGCGTCGGGGCCGGCGTCATGGCGTGACCTCGAGGACGCGGCAAGCCGCGACGCTATTCTGGTTTTGTGTTGCAACGCGACGCCCACAGCCAAAGGGTCCACGCGTGGCGGCGTCGGAGCCTCCGGCGGGCATATTTGGGTTCAAAAGAAAGGGGGCGTTGCGCGTCATATCGGCGGTTACTTCTTTTTGCCAAAGCCGGACAGGCCCGGCGGAAGAGCGGCACCGCCGCCCAGACCCGGCAGGCCGCCGGGCATTTTGCCTTGCAGCGCCTTTGCGGCTTCTTCCATTGCCTTGGGGTCGTTCATGTCAGGCATGCCACCGGGCATGCCGCCACCTTTGCCGAACATGCCTTTCATCGCCTGTTTCAGCATCCCGCCTTTGCCCATCTTGCCCATTTTCTTCATCATATCCGCCATCTGACGATGCTGTTTCACCAGTTTGTTCAGTTCGGAGACTTCGAGACCTGCGCCCTTGGCGATGCGTTTCTTGCGCGATGCCGCCAGCAGGGCAGGGTTGGCGCGTTCCTTCTTGGTCATGGAGTTGATCAGGGCGATCTGGCGTTTGAGAATGCTGTCGTCAAACCCGGCAGCGTCCATTTGCTTTTGCATTTTGCCCATCCCCGGCATCATGCCCATCATCCCTTCCATGCCGCCCATTTTGAGCATCTGCTCGAGCTGCATTTTGAGGTCGTTCATGTTGAATGCGCCTTTCTGGAAGCGCTTCATCATGCGTTCGGCTTGTTCAGCCTCGATCGTTTCTTGTGCTTTTTCGACAAGGGCCACGATGTCGCCCATGCCAAGGATGCGGCCAGCGATGCGTTCGGGTTCAAACGTTTCGATCGCGTCCATCTTTTCGCCAAGGCCGACGAAACGGATGGGTTTGCCGGTGATGGCACGCATCGACAGGGCCGCGCCGCCGCGTCCGTCGCCGTCCATCCGGGTAAGGACAACGCCGGTGACGCCGATTTTGTCGTCAAATTCCTGTGCAACGTTGACCGCGTCCTGACCGGTCAGGCCGTCAACCACCAGCAGGGTTTCGCGGGGGTTGGCCACATCGCGCACCTCTGCGGCTTGGGCGATCAATTCCTGATCGATGTGTAACCGACCCGCAGTGTCGAGCATGTAGACATCAAAGCCGCCAAGGCTGGCCTGGGTTTTCGCCCGTTTCGCGATTTGGACCGGGGTTTCACCCGGCACGATGGGCAGGGTTTCCACGCCGATCTGATTGCCGAGGATCGCCAACTGTTCCATCGCGGCAGGTCGGTTCGTGTCAAGCGAGGCCATCAGCACGCGCTTGCCCTCACGGTCTTTCAATCGCTTGGCGAGTTTGGCGGTGGTGGTGGTCTTACCAGAGCCTTGCAGACCAACCATCAGGATGGGGGCAGGCGGGTTGTCAATTTTCAACGCACCGGGGTCGGCGTCGCCGGTCAGCACATGCTGCAGCTCGTCATGCACGATCTTGACGACCTGCTGGCCGGGGGTGATCGACTTGGTAACGGCTTGGCCAGTCGCCTTTTCCTTCACCGCTTTGACGAAATCGCGGGCCACAGGCAGAGAGACATCAGCCTCGAGCAGGGCAACACGGACCTCGCGCAGGGCGGTTTTGACGTCATCTTCGGACAGCGCACCTTGCTTGGTGAGGCGATCAAACACGCCGCCAAGGCGTTCGGACAGACTTTCAAACATCGCGCATGGCCTCCGGGCCGGTTCGTTAACGTTGCCCCCAAGGTGGGAAGCGATGGCCCAAACGACAAGCGCACCAGTGGGCGCAACGCGCTGACTGGTGGCGATCCCCGTGATGGGCCGGGGACCGGAAAGCTGATGCTAACCGGGTTTTGGGGGCGTTTAAGCCGGGGTGCGGGGTGAGTCAACTGTTTCAAGGTGTGACGACAGGAAGTGGGCGATCTGGCGCACGGAGGTATCCGCCTCTGGTGCGCGCCCGACGTTGAGGTGCCAGACATGGGTGAGGCCGCGTTCCTCGACCAGTGTCACGTCGACACCCTGCGCCCGAAGGTGTGTGGCCATCAGTCGCCCGTCATCATAAAGGATTTCAGTCTGATCGACGTTGATAAAGACCGGCGGACAACCAGTGAAATCGCCCAGGATCGGAGAGACCTCTGGCACATCTGCGGCTTGATCACACAGATAGTCACGCACGCCCCGCGCCCCCCAGGTCTTTGGCACGAGCGGATCACTGCGCCTGTTGGTGTCGAGCGAGGGGTTCTGCAAGCGCAGATCCGTCACCGGCGACATCACCGCACAGGCGGCTGGCATCGGCAGCCCGTGTCGTTTGATCCGCTGTAGCAGGGCAAAAACAAGGTTGCCGCCTGCACTGTCCCCGGCCAGCGTGATCGGCCCGGCGGTCGGGTCGTCCAGAAGCGCGCGATAGGCCGCTTCAACATCATCCACGGCTGCGGGATAGGGGTTTTCGGGTGCAAGGCCATAGTCGATATAGATGCCGGATTGCCCCGACTGTGATGCCAATTGCGCGACAAGGTGGCGGTAGCCGCGCAGGTTGCCGATCACAAACGCGCCGCCGTGGAAATAAAGAAGGGTTCCCTTGGTCGCGGTATCGCCGATCTGGCAACGGGCGGCTGACACACCGCCCAAATTCATGTTTGTGACCCGCAATCCCTTGGGCTGCCGATAGACCGTCACGGCGTTCAGACTGAACACTTTGCGGGCAAGCCACTGCGGGCGCACAAGTGCCAGCGCGGGCTTTTGCACGACGCGGGCATAAAGGTTCCAGAAACGTTGCGCGCGGGAAGTCATACCGTTTGATGTTGAGATATGACCCCATGGTCAAGATGCGGTTGCGTTTCTGAACAGAATTCTCATTTATGAGTGCGAATTGTTCCAAAATGCACAAAGAGAGACCGCGATGGACAGCTGGGACGAAATTCGGACAGCCTATCAGGTGGCGCGCGCTGGCACGGTCAGCGGGGCCGCGGATGCGCTGGGCGTGCACCACGCCACGGTTATTCGCCACATCGATGCCTTGGAGGATCGGTTGGGCGTCAAACTGTTCCAACGCCACGCGCGTGGATATACTGCGACAGAAGCTGGTGACGATCTGTTGCGCGTCGCACAAACCACGGATGATCAGTTTACCCAGCTCGCCGGGCGCATCCGTGGACAGGGTGCGGGTGTTGGCGGCGAGCTGCTGGTCACTTCGCTTGCCACGTTGTCATCATTGTTGACCCCGGTGTTGGCGGCCTATCAGGAAGAACACCCTGAGGTTTGCGTGCGCTTTCTGACCGGGGCGCGTCTGTTTCGGCTCGAGTATGGCGAGGCGCATGTTGCGATCCGAGCGGGAACCGAGCCTGATCAACCGGACAACGTGGTGCAAAAGCTTGCCTTTAGCGGGATCGCACTCGTGGCGAGCGACGCCTATATCGCGAAGCACGGGATGCCGGCATCAGAGGCTGACCTGAAGAACCATTGGTTTGTCGGTGAAGATGATGATGCAAACCGCGCGCCATTCTATCAATGGCTGGGGAACACCGTAACACGCGACCGGGTTCGTTTTCGGACCACCGACAGCCGTATCGTTCGTGATGCGATTTTGGCAGGGGCCGGGATCGGATTTATTCCGGAAAAGGAATTGACGTCCCACAAGACCCTCACGAAGGTGATCCCGTCAAAGTCTGAATGGTCGGCCCCTTTGTGGTTGGTCACACATGTCGATCTGCACAGAACGGCAAAAGTCCAGTCATTCCTGAGCTTCATCAAGGAACACGCCAAAAGCTGGGATATTTGATGCAGCCTGCGATTCAGGGGCATCTGGCGATGCTCTTGTTCTCGCTTTTGGTGGCGGGATCCTTTGCGCTGGGTGTTTTGGCTGCCAACGAAATTTCGCCGATTGCCCTGAACACCGTGCGATTCTGGATCGCCACAGCTATCATGGGGATCGCGGTTCTTGCCACAACCGGTGTGCCAGCCAAGGCGCGGCAAGCCCTGTGGCGTTATCCGGTGCTGGCGGCGTTTTTTACCGCCTACTTCGTGCTGATGTTCGAGGGCCTGAAAACGGCGCCGGCGGTCAGTGCCGCTGCCGTCTTTACACTGACACCGATCATCGCGGCTGGCTTTGGCTGGTTCCTGCTGCGACAACGTCTGACGGGACGGATGGCGCTGGCGTTGGCGATTGGCGGCACCGGTGCGCTTTGGGTGATCTTTCGGGCGGACATAACTGCTCTGCTGGGGGTGAATGTCGGCCGTGGCGAGTTCATCTATTTCTGGGGCTGTGTGGCCCATGCGATCTATACCCCTTTGGTCGCGCGGTTGAACCGGGGCGAGCCTGCGATTGTCTTTACCTTTGGTACCCTGTTGGCGGGGGCGCTTATCCTGACGACAATTGGCTGGGGCGATCTGTGGGCGACGGATTGGCGCGCACTTCCCGGAGTGGTCTGGCTGACGATCCTTTATACCGCGATTTTTGCGAGTGCTGCGACCTTTACTCTGCTGCAGTTCGCGGCGCTGCGACTGCCGAGTGCCAAGGTTATGGCGTATACATATCTGACGCCCAGTTGGGTTATCGTGTGGCAGTTGGCACTGGGTGCGGGCGCGCCACCGGGGCTTATTCTGGTGGGGGTAGGATTGACCATTGTTGCGCTTTATCTGCTGTTGCGCGATGACGGTTAGTTGTCGAGTTCTTTCTCCAGGAAACGCTCGAACGCGTCCAGATCAATCCCTTCCATCTGGCCAAAGCCCTGCATCCAGACGCTGGCCTCGCGCAATGCGTCAGGTTCAAGCTTGCACCATTTGACCCGGCCGCGCTTTTCCTGAGAGATCAAGCCAGCGGCGGTCAGAACGCCCAGGTGCTTTGAGATCGCGGCCAGCGACATTTCGAACGGCGCGGCCACGTCTGTGACGGCCATGTCATCCTCGAGCAGCATCGCAAGGATCGCACGGCGGGTCGGGTCGGCAAGGGCTGCAAAGGTGGCATCAAGGCTGGGCGTCATGGATCTGGTTAAGCGTGATGCGTGCGAAACGTCAACCAGTTGGTTGAATATCGCGATAGCGGCAACTGTCGTGTTTATGGTGTGTTTCGCGCTGCTGCGCGCGCTACAAAATGGCTTATTATCAAGTGGTTGAAAGGCACTGCTGCCTTGCTTGACTCTGTCCCACCCCGGACCTAAACCTGCGCCAACTTCGCGAAGGGGTGTTTTGACGTGTCCGACGACAAAAATCCCGCCGACGACAAGGCCCGACTGGCCGCGTTAGAGGCGAAATTGGCCGAACGCCGCGCACCGGCAGAGGTCAAGCACCATAGCGAAGAACACTATTCGCAGGCACAGCTTGCATGGCGGATGGTGATCGAATTAGTCGCCGGTCTTGGGATCGGTTTTGGCATTGGATACGGGCTTGACCGCCTGTTCGGGACCACCCCGATCTTTCTGGTGCTGTTCATATTCTTCGGCCTCGCGGCTGGCATCCAGACGATGCTGCGCTCGGCCAAGGAAGTGCAGAGAAAGCAGCTGGCACGCGAGGCTGGCGAACAAGAGGACGAAACACGTGGCGACTGATGCGAAAGCCGAAGGCGGACTTGTTTTTCACCCACTGGATCAGTTCATCGTCAAACCGCTGTTTGGTGACGGGCCGGTGCATTGGTACACGCCCACCAACGTGACGGCTTGGATGGCTGCGGCAATCTTGTGCATTGTTGCCATTTTTGTGTTTGGTAGCCGTGGTCGCGCCACGATCCCGACGCGTCTGCAATCCATCGCAGAGCTGATCTATGGCTTTATCTACAAGATGGTCGAGGATGTGACCGGCAAGGATGGGGTGAAGTATTTCCCCTATATCATGACGCTTTTCGTGTTCATCTTGTTTGCCAACTATCTGGCGCTGATCCCCACATCGTATTCGCCCACCTCGATGATCGCGGTGACGGCGGTGTTGGGCTTTGGCGTGTTCATCTGCGTGACGATCCTGGGGTTCGTGCTGAATGGTGCAGCGTTTCTGGGTCTGTTCTGGATGAAAGATGCGCCGCTGGTGCTGCGCCCGATCATCGCAGTCATCGAAGTGATTTCCTACTTCGTGCGCCCGGTTAGCCATTCCATTCGTCTGGCAGGTAACATCATGGCCGGTCACGCCGTGCTGAAAGTGTTCGCAGGCTTTGCCGCGATCACGCTGGTCAGCCCGGTCGCCATCTTCGGCATCGTTGCCATCTACGGGCTAGAGGTCCTTGTGGCCGGTATCCAGGCCTATGTTTTCACCATTTTGACGTGCGTCTATCTGAAAGACGCGCTGCATCCCGCTCACTAACAGGTTTGGTGGGCAGATTGCCCACCCTACAAGACAACTTCCAATCGTAAGGAGATACATCATGGAAGGCGAACTCGCACACATCGGCGCTGGTCTGGCTGCAATCGGTTCCGGCGCTGCCGCAATCGGTGTTGGTACAGTTGCTGGCAACTACCTCGCAGGTGCCCTGCGTAACCCATCCGCTGCTGCATCGCAGACAGCAACCCTGTTCATCGGTCTGGCCTTCGCAGAAGCCTTGGGGATCTTTGCATTCCTCGTGTCGCTCCTGCTGATGTTCGCCGTCTAAGAACACACCCATATCCTTACGTCTGGTCGGGACGCATCGCGCGACCCGACCAGGAAACACCAAGGTTATCCGGGGGCCATCATGGCAACAGAAACAACAGAAACCGCAGCAGGCGCCTGCGTTGACGCAGGTGGTAGCGCCATTGGCATGCCGCAGCTTTGCGCGGACTGGATGCCGAACCAGATCTTCTGGCTCGTCGTCTCGCTGATCGTGATCTACTTTGTCCTGTCGCGCATCGCTTTGCCGCGCATTGGGGCAGTGCTGGCCGAACGGTCAGGCACGATCACCAATGATCTGGCCAAGGCCGAAGACTTCAAGCTGCAGGCCACCGAAGCAGAAGCCGCTTATGAAAAGGCGCTTGCTGATGCCCGGGCCGAGGCCAGCAAGATTGTCGCCGAAGCGCGCGCCGCGATCCAGTCTGATCTGGATGCAGAGCTTGCCAAGGCAGACGCACAGATTTCAGCACAGACCGCGGAAAGCGAAAAGGCAATTGCCGAGATCCGCGCCAGTGCAACCGACAGCATCAAGACTGTCGCCAAGGACGTGGCCAAATCGCTGGTCACTGCCATGGGCGGCACCGCGGATGCGAAAGCCGTCACCGCGGCCGTCACTGCAAAGATGAAGGGATAAGAGGATGACACGTTTTCTGACCCCGCTCTTCATTCTTGCCGCCTCACCTGCGTTTGCGGCCGGTGACAAGCCGTTCTTTTCGCTCAAGAACACCGATTTTGTTGTCTCAATCGCGTTCCTGATTTTCATCGGAATCCTGCTCTATTTCAAAGTCCCCTCAAAGGTCGGCGAAATGCTGGACGCGCGGTCCAAGGCGATCAAATCCGATCTGGATGAAGCGCGTGCCCTGCGCGAAGAAGCCCAGTCGCTGCTGGCCTCTTACGAGCGCAAGCAGAAAGAGGTGCAGGAGCAGGCGGATCGCATCGTCGCCTCGGCCAAGGAAGAGGCACAGAACGCCGCGACCGCTGCCAAGGACGAGATCAAAGCCTCTGTCGCCCGCCGTCTGGCTGGCGCGGAAGAGCAGATTGCAAGCGCGCAAGCTGCTGCCGTGAAAGAGGTCAAGGATCAGGCGGTCATCGTCGCCGTTTCCGCGGCCAAGGACATCATGGCCAAGCAGATGGATGCAAAAGCGGCTGGTGCCCTGATCGACGAGGCAATCGAGGCCGTGGGTACACGGTTGCACTAAGCTCAACCGCCATCGTGAATTGAAAAACCCGGTCCAAGTGGCCGGGTTTTTTGTTGGTGGGATGCAGGCTGAAAGTACCGACATGCATATGGTTGGGGCCCGATAGGGACTGTCGGGTTTGGGTCCAGATCTATCTTATAGATGCTTGGCGGCGACGGACCACTTTCAAACGCAAAGCAACACGCCTTGGCGACAGCATACGCCAAGGCGAATGCCGATGTCCGCGTCGTAAGTTCGCGCAGCCTTCGCCGTTCTGACGGCTGTCAGCGCAGGGTTAGATCAGCGGTAAACCTCGTCCTCGGTCGGGAAGGCGCGGGCGCGGACGTCTTGGGCGTAACGTTTGACACTGTCTTCGATCATCGGGCCAAGCTGACCGTAGACCTTCACAAACTTCGGGGTCCAAGGGTTCAGGCCCAGCATGTCCTCGAGCACGAGGATTTGGCCATCGCAATTGACGGAGGCACCGATGCCGATGGTGGGGATGTCAACGGCGGCGGTGATCTTGTCTGCCAGTTCCTCGACCACGCCTTCGACCACCACGGCAAAGGCCCCAGCATCGGCCACGGCTTTGGCATCGTTGATATGTACGGCCCACGCCGCCTCATCCCGGCCCTGTACCTTGAAACCGCCCATCGTGTTGACCGATTGCGGTGTCAGCCCGATATGCGCCATGACCGGGATGCCGCGTTCGACCAGATAGCGGATGGTTTCTGCCATGCGCGCGCCACCTTCAAGCTTGACCGCCTGACACTGGGTTTCCTTCATGATCTTGGCGGCGTTGCGGAAAGCCATCTGCGGAGATTCTTCGTAGGTGCCAAAGGGCATGTCGACCACGATCAGGGCGCGCTGAGTGCCACGGACCACAGCCTTGCCATGCATAATCATTAGGTCAAGCGGCACGCCCACGGTGCTTTCCATCCCGTGCATCACCATGCCAAGGCTGTCGCCCACAAGAATGAAGTCGGCATATTTGTCCACCAGGGCGGCGGTGTGCGCATGATAGCTGGTGAGCGAGACGATCGGCTCTCCCCCCTTGCGGGACGAAATTTGTGGGACCGTGGTGCGGCGAATGACTTCTTTTTGGCTGCTCATGGTGTGATCTCTCTTTGGTCGATGAGCATCACCATCATGAATTGCACGGAAATCATGATGCCGATGGTTTGGGTGGGCACGCCGGTTACAGGTTCAAAGGTGCCGGCGTCCACAATGTCGAGGCCGGTGAGTTTGGCCGACCGTTTGGAGGCGATGACGCCCCGGATGCTTTCGGCCACCTGTTCGACGGTTTTGCCCTCTTTCACCAGCGCCTCTGCAACGGTGAGCGACAGATTCAGCACGCGGGCGTCATAGCGTTCATCCCCGATCAGACGCACATTGCGCGAGGACATGGCAAGGCCATCGGGTTCGCGCACTGTGGGCACGCCGTGGATTGCGATGGGCATATGCAGGTCGGTGACCATGCGCTGGATGACGGCAAGCTGCTGATAGTCCTTTTCGCCGAAATAGGCCGCATCTGCGCCGATGATGTTGAAAAGCTTGGTGACGACGGTGGCGACACCGCGAAAGTGACCGGGGCGCACTTTGCCGTGCAGCATATTGGCCAGACGGGTGGTTTCGACGATGGTTTCTTCGCCTGCCGGGTAGATGTCGGCGGCGTCGGGGATGAAGACTGCGGCGACACCTGCGTCGCGCAGCATCGAAAGGTCTGCGTCTTCATCGCGGGGATAGTTTTCGAGGTCCTTGGGATCGCCGAACTGGGTGGGGTTCACAAAGATCGTGGCGACAACGGCTGGATGATCTGCCGCCGCTGCAGCCACCAGCGCCATGTGACCCGCATGCAAAGCGCCCATGGTGGTCACAAGCCCGACAGAGCCCTTGCTGCGCAGATCAGCCATAACAGCGCGGATGTCGGCGATAGAGCGGCAGATTTGCATGGCAGTCCCGGCACGGTTTGGCGTCACCCGGTTGTATGCCGGGGCGGGCAGGGCGGCAAGCGGTGCCGCAAAAACTTCACGTTTGGTCCCTGAGTATGCCGGATTGCCCCGCCATGCCACATCGGACGTGACGACAGATGAGGCGGCTGATGATCAGAGTTATCCTTCCGGCAATTGCATTGTGTATTCTGCTGCTTGGCGGTGGCGGGCTTTATTTTCTTTATACGCAATTGCAAGGCAAAGAGACGACGCTGTCGCTGAACGGTGGCAATGAAAACGTCAGCGCGGGCGGGACGGCCCTGCGGATGATGTTCGAGAACGCAACCGGTCAGGTCACAAAGACACCGGACATTGATTTGCGCGGGCATATTCCGCCAGCACCCGACGGCTGGTACGCCAAATATTACGAACAAAAGGACGGCGAGACGATTGTCGGGGCGGAACTGATCCCCACGATGGTGTCAAAATCCACAACCAACAACATCCTGCTCGATTTTCGTCGCGCCGATCAGGCCGGAGCCGGAGGCGAGACGCAGACCTATTTGCGCGGTGGGCTGTTGATGGCGCTGCGGATGCAGCGGCTAGAGCAGGTGAACACCAATACCGTGCAGGGGCAGATATTGGGCGAGATAAACGCATCCATGTCGGCCTTTGCTGACCTTGGTGGGAACGTGGACGATGGCAGGCCACGCAAGGCGCTATTTGCACGGGTCGACGGGATCGACTGGACCCTGCATCCACGGACATCGCGCAGGCCCGCCACGGGTGAGATCACGCCTGTGAATTATCGCCGGTTCACCGCCAAATTGGGCACTTTTGTAGAGCTCGAAGTTATCACCAATGCAGCTGACGCTCATGTTGCGGCTTTGCTGGGGCAGTTTGATATGGCAGCCCTTAATGCGCTGCTGCCGACGCCGGACCCGAAATTTCGCGCGGGCGTTGGTGTGCATACGGCCAGGGACACCTTGTCCGAAGAGCCACCCGGTCCCAGCATGGCGATGCGTGCGCATGAAATCTTGAATGATGGGCGTATCCATTCGCCAATGAACACGCGCATTCTGGAACGCATGGTCGCAGGGGACATCACCGATTGGGACAGTCTGGTCAAACGCAATGGCCGCGCCTTTGCCCCATCAGAGATTCTTACCGGCTTGCTTGGTCCTGAGCCTGATTACATCAAGGTTGGGCGGATTGCGCATAAGTTGTTGCACGGCAACAACCCGGTCACAGATAGTGAGCGCCGGTTGGTCAACGACATCTATGACGGACGTTTGCTGACTCAGGCGGCGGCCCAAGGGTCGCGGTATTTTGATGCGGCTTCCATCCGTGATGAAACGCGGCAACTGATTACCTTGTTGCCAGTGGGGTCCGCTGATCCGCAGGCGGCAGAGGCACCAACGGCAGCACCAACACCGACTGCCAAACCCACCGTTCGGCGTGGCGCCAATGGCGGCAACCTGGGCGCCAGTGACTGTGCGATCGAACTGGGTGTGCGTCGCTGCGTGCTAAGCGACGGATAAAAAGCTGTGTGGGTCGTCTATGACCCGCGCAAGACCGCAGGCGAAAAGAGCACGCCGAATTGTTCGCACCAGATCACGACGGCGGGATAGGCCGAAAGGTCGGTGCCTGCGGGCACGGTATAGGCCTGATTGCCAACGTTGCCCTTGAGCTGTCCCAGTGACAGCCAGTCGGCCCCTTTGACATCCGCAGAGGATCGCGGATCGGGGTGGGCGGTGAGCCACACCTCAAGGTCGGGGCCGTTTGTGACCTCAAAATCGGTGAATTGCAGTTCTGTGATGCCATCGGCACGGGTGACGACCGACACGGTGCCGCTGCCGCGATGGGCGCTGTCGGCGTCCACAAATGTGCCTGTGGCCGACACCTCGGCCTGCGCCAGTTCTTCGGACACGACGGTGTCAAAGAACAGAGGCCCCGCCAGATACCAGCCAACTGCACCAACGGCGACGCCGACGACAAAGCTGGGAAACGCGATTCTGAGAAAACGGAACATTTAAGGCTCCTAAGGTTTGAAGGGCCGGGTGCCCTGCCAACAACGTAGCTTGCGCCGGCCCGGCTGCATAGGTCGGTTTCGCGACAAACAATGTCGGCTGGTTCTGACGTGGGGTGGGTGATGCGCTAGATTGCCCTTGGTATTGCAGCGGGGAGTCGCGTCATGAAAACGAATGTCAAAGCGCTAGTGGTCGGTGGCGGGGCCGTGGGCACGTCGATTGCCTATCATCTGGCGCGCGCGGGCTGGGATGATGTGATGCTGCTGGAACGCGACGAGCTGACGTCTGGGTCCACATGGCACGCCGCAGGTCTGCTGCCCTATTTCAACATGTCTTATGCGACGACCCACATCCACGACTATTCCATCAAGTTCTACAAGACGCTTGAGGAAGAAACCGGTCTGAACGCGGGCTTTGCCGTTGTTGGCAATCTGCGCATGGCGCAGACCAAGGAACGCATGGATGAATACATGCTTTATGCCTCGACCGCGGAAACCTGTGGCGTGCCTTATGAGTTTCTGACGCCGGATGAGATCAAAGACCGCTGGCCGCTAATCCGCACGGAAGACCTTGAAGGCGCGCTTTATCATCAGACCGATGGCTACATTAACCCCGCTGACGTGACGATGGCGATGGCCAAGGGCGCGCGGCAGCGCGGTGTGATGATCGAACGCAAGTGGCAGGCGGATGCATTCCACTGGACGGGCGATGCCTGGGAGGTCACCTGCACCAAGATGGTGGAAAAGGGTGGCAACCTTGTGTCCAGCGACGAGCAGATCGTGATCACGGCGGAACATGTGGTGACGGCCAGCGGCAACCACGCGCAGCGCACGGCACAGATGCTAGGGATCAAAATTCCCGCGATCCCGGTGGAACACCAGTTTATCGTGATGGATCAGGATCCCGCACTGGTGGAATACCGCAAGACCGGCGGGGCCGAGCATCCGGTGATCCGCGATGCGGATGCACAGTCATATGTCCGCGAAGAGCGCGGCGGCTGGATCTTGGGCGTCTATGAGCACGGCGCGCCTGCGCGGTTCGAATATGGTGTGCCGGACAGCTTTCGCGCGGACCTGTTCCAGCTTGATCTGGAGCGGATCGAGGACCAGTACATGGCCATGATCCACCGCGTGCCGTCCTGTGAAGACAGCGGGCTGAAGGACGATTTCAACGGCCCGATCTGCTATACGCCTGATGGCAATCCGCTTGTCGGACCGGCACCGGGGCTGACCAACATGTGGCTGGCAGAGGGCTTTTCCTTTGGGATCACGGCTGCCGGTGGCACCGGGTATTACCTTGCGCAGATGATGGTCGATGGCGAGGCCGAGATCGACATGGCGAGCCTTGATCCCAAACGCTATGGCAATTGGATGACGACCGAGTTCGCCGCGCGCAAGAACGAGGAATGCTACGAACACGTCTATATCCTGCACCACCCGGATGAAGAACGGCCCGCTTGCCGTCCGTTGCGCACCTCGCCCGCCTATGATCGGCAGGCCGCGCGTGGGGCACAGTTTGGCTGGGTCAATGGCTGGGAACGGCCCAACTATTTTGCGCCCGTTGGGTTCGACGATGCCGCATCGCGCAGCTTCCGCCGTGGCGGATGGTGGCAATATGCGCATGATGAGGCCAAGGCGATCCGCGAAGGCGTGGGCCTGATCGACTCCACGGCCTTTACCAAGCACCGGATTTCCGGGCCGGGGGCAACGGCGTTTCTGGATTGGCTCACGACGAATAAATTGCCGCGCGTGGGCCGGATCAACCTGACCTATGCGTTGACCAGCCACGGCACGACGCGGACCGAATATACCATCGTGCGGTTGGCGGAGGATGACTACTACCTCGTCTCTGCTGGGGCATGGCATGCCTATGATCAGGATTATCTTTACAAGGCAATCATGGAGAAAGAGGCGGAGTTCGGCCGCATCAACGAACAGGATGTGACCACGCAATGGGGCGTCTTTGCCATTGCCGGACCCAAAGCGCGCGATGTGCTGGCCGAGGTGATCAAAGACCCAGACCCCGCAACGGCGCTGTCCAACAAGCGGTTCCCATGGCTGAGCGCCAAGCAGATCGAGCTGGGTATGTGCCCGGTCAACGCGATCCGCGTGGCCTATACCGGAGAACTTGGCTGGGAGTTGCACCACCCGATCGAGATGCAGAATTATCTGTTCGATCTGCTGGAGAAGGCGGGTGAGCCGCACGGGATGAAGCTGGTCGGTGCGCGGGCGCAGAACTGGCTGCGGCAGGAAAAGTCCTATCGTGCCTTTGGCACCGAATTGGGCCGCGATGCGACCCCGCTGGAAGCGGACCTGCCGCGCTTTGTTGATCTGAACAAGGACTTCCACGGCAAGGACGCGATGGTCGCCAAGGGCATCCGGTCAAAGTGTGTCACGCTGTTGATCGACGGGCCGGACGACGCCGACCCTTGGGGCCGCGAGGTCCTTTATGCAACGGATGGCACCCGGATCGGGCGGCTGACCTCTGGCGGGTATTCGGTGGCCTTTGGCAAGAGCATCGGCATGGGCTACGTGACACCGGCGCATGCTGAGGTCGGCACAAAAGTGCAGGTCAAGATGTTCGATCAGCTCTGGAATGCTGAGATCGTGCAGGACAGCCCCTATGACCCGAAGAACGAAACCATCCGCAAGGATGGCTAAGCTCTTGGGCAGGCGCGGTCATTCGCCTGCCAACAAGGCCTCCATCACGCCGGGTTTTTGCAGGGCCTGAAGCAGGCCGCTTTCCTGCATCCGGCGCATGGAGATGTCCATCTGCCCGCATTCCTGCATGGCGCGCAGGGCTAACGCCTCATCGATGTCGCCCAGCATATTGCCCATGTTAGACAGGCTGGTGATTTCAAGCGCGGCGGCCTCAGCCTCGACCGAGGCGACGTAGGCCTCTGTCGCGTTGGGGCCAATCTCGGCCGTGTAAGTGTCGAGGGTACACCCCAGGGCCGCGCGCATTTCTGCGTCAACGGTAAAGTTTGGCATCGCATCAGCCAGTTCGGGCACGCGGCTGACGTAAAACGCGGTTAGCTTGCCGGTCAGAATATCAGTGGCTGCGGCAAGGCGGTCCACTTGATCGGCCATGGCGAAGGTTGGAAAAAGACAAATCGCGGCAATGGCGGGCAGAATGGGTTTCATCAAGGGCTCCTGTAGCTATGACGGCAGCCTAACGGGCCAAATGCCTAGCCGCTAGCGCCGATTGCGGTGCCGCCAGAGGTCGATGCGCCGTCTGCCGCGCACGATGGCTCCGGCCACGGGGCTTTGCAGGCGCGGGACGTCGACGGCCAGCAAGAGCAACCCGACAGGGATCATCCACAAGCCAAAGACCGGCAGGATCGCCAGAAAACCGCCCAAAATCAGCATGAACGCAATCGGCACCCGGATCAGCCACAGCCAGGGATGCCGCAAGAACGCCAAGGGCCGCGCAGCCCAGGGGAACTGGCGGCTGATGGAATTGAATTGCCGGTCTAACCGGTTACGTGCGCGGTCCCGCAGGGAGGGTTTTGTCATGGCGCATAAATGGGTCAGCCTTGTCGCTTTTTCAATTGCGCGGACGACTGCCCCATTTTTTCCATATCGGAAACACCCTGTTGCCGTCTCTGTCAGTCAGATTGCGGAAGATCAGGATCAACAGGAGGTCAGAATGGCCTTTCTTTCATCATCCCATCCGCCACACAGGTCCATGCCGGACGTGACCGTGACCCTGTCGCCGTCAGATGCCGGACGGATGCAGGATTTCAGCATTGCCACCTATGCCACCAACGGCGCGATGTGTGCGGCCAAGGCGCTGGCAGATCTTCCTTCGCGGGTGGATCGCGCAACGGGCTGGATGTGGTGCCGGATCCCGGCAGAGCTGATCCATCCCAGCGTTTCCGCGGCGGTCGCGTTGATGGATACCGCAGCCCAACATCTGGTGACCGCGTTCTATGCGCTGGATTGCCGTGCGCCGGGATTTACAGCGGTTGATGGCCCGGCAGCGGGTGTGGCCAGCGGATGTTTTCCCAATTCGGGTGGCCTGCCGATCCCATTTGATAGCGCGATGACGGCAGAAACGATGCAAACCAGCCTGCTGGGTGGGACAATGATTGATACGCCCGATGGCGCGCGCCTGATTGATGATCTGGCAGTGGGTGATCGGGTCAACACGCTGGATGCCGGACCGCAGCCTTTGGTCGCGGTGCATAGCCAGACATTTGCGGGCCTGCCTTATCGGACGGACCGCCGTTTGTGGCCGGTGCGGGTTGAGGCGGGCGCATTGGGTTTTGGGCTGCCGCAGCGCGATTTGTGGATCAGCCAAGGGCAGCAGATGCTTTATCGGCACATCCGGGTGCGGCATGTGCTGGGCGCGGATGCGGTGCTGGTGCAGGCGCGGTCGCTTGCGGCGACGCTCGATTCGGTGCGGGTCGACGGCGATCTAAAAGCGATCACTGGCTTTCATCTGGTGTTCGAGACGCCCCAGGTGATCTTTGCCGAAGGGGCCGCGACAAGCTCTTACGATCCTCAGGCGCGGCTGCAGCAGCAGGCCACCGACGAAGACGCAGCAATGCCGCAGATACGCAGTTGGGAATTGATGGCAATGGTCGGCTAGGATCGCAGGCGATCTGGCCGCAATTGCGCGACGATGTCCGCATCGATCTGGGGCGATCGCCCGATCACCAGATCGGCCACCAATGCGCTGGCAGCGGGTGCGGTTTGAAAGCCGTAGCCGCCTTGGCCTGCGCACCAGACGAACGCAGGATCAGTTGGATCCGGGCCAAGCACCAGATTGCGGTCGGGCGCAAAGGTGCGGAGCCCGGCCCAAGAGGCCAGCAGGCGGTTGACCGGTTCGGTTACATAGTTTTCGTAACGTGCAAATCCTTCGGCCAGCACCATATCGTCGGCAAAGGCGTCTATGGGTGCGGAAGGGTCTTCGTCAGCAGGTGAAACGATCAATGCGCCCGCATCGGGTTTTGCGTACCAGGTTTCGCCCGGACCGAATAGCATCGGCCAGCCGCTGACATCATGGTCGCCGGGGGCCGGGATGCGGCCCATCGACCGGCGCAAAGGTGTCAGGCCCAAGGGCGCTATGCGCGCCATCTGCGCCACCTCATCAGCCCATGCGCCTGCGGCGTCGACCAGAATTGCGCCACCAATCGGGCCTTGCGTCGTGGTTTGCACGGTCCAGCCTTGCCGGGTGCGGCTGATCAGGGTCGGCATGCAGTTGCTATGCGCCACGCCGCCGTTTCTGCGCAGGATCTGCTGGAAGATATTCAGCAATCTGTCCGTGTCGATGTCCCACGCCTCTGCATGGGTCGCGGCGCGGGTGACGGTTTTGAGGTTCAGGATCGGGATGGTGTCGCGCGCTGCGTCTACGTCGACCTCCTCCAGACCCATACTGTCGCGATCAGAGTCAAAGGCCGCGTGATCGTCTGGCCCGCCGATCAGCATCAGCCCACGGGGTGACAGGACGCCACCGGCTTCTGTCCGCAAGAAATCAGCGCTGGCGCGGCTGAGGGCGGTGGTTGAGGGCAGCCCGTAAGTCGGTTCGAACAAGGCCGCAGAGCGGCCAGAGGCATGATAGCCAAAGTTGCGTTCACGCTCGATCAGGGTCACATGCCCAAAGGCTGACAGGCGCGCGGCCGTCGACAGGCCCGCCACGCCACCGCCGATAATGATGAAATCCGTCATGCTTCTTCCAGCCGGTCCGTTGCGGGCGCGGGCGTTGGCGACAGGGCGGTGATCTGGTCGTAAAGCGCGGGTGTCATGGCGAACCCTTCGGCTGCCAGCGAGGGGGCAAGTTGCGCCACCGACCGGGCCGAGATGATGGGGGACACGGCGTTGCGGTGCGCGGCGACCCACGCCACAGCGAGCGTGGCGGCATCGGTATTGTGTGCGGCGGCCAATGCGGAAAGGGCCGCCGCCGTTTCGTGCATCCATTGTGGGCCGTAGCGGGCGGCATAGCGGTCATCCTCGGTCAGCCGTCCGGTGCCCCCTTGCGCATATTTGCCCGTCAGCAACCCGCCGCCCAGGGGCGAATAGGGGCAGACAAGCATGTCCTGATCAGCGGCCATCGGCAGCAGCTCTACCTCGACCTGGCGTTTGACGAGGTTGTACATCGGCTGGATCACGTCGATGCGGGTGCCAAGTGTCGTGCAGACCGCCTGTGCCTTCATCACCTGCCACGCGGCGTAATTGCTGACGCCGATGTGGCGGATCAATCCCTTGGATTGCAGATCAGCCATGAAAGTGAACGTCTCTTCCAGCGGCGTGTCATTGTCAAAGCGGTGCAGGTAAAGGAGATCAACCGCATCCAGCCCAAGTTGCTGGCGGCAGCGGTCGAATTGAGCGCCCAGATTGCCCACGCCCGCACCGCCCATGTAGCCCACTTTCGTCGCCAGGTATATCGCGTCGCGTTCGGTTGCGACCATCGGGCCCAGCAGTGTCTCGGACGCGCCACCGTTGTAGCCGACAGCGGTGTCAAAGTGGTTGATGCCAGCCGCGCGGGCCGCATCATACATGGCGCGCGCCGCGGCTTCGTCGGCCTTGCCGCCAAACTGCATGGTGCCAAAGGTCAGGCGAGATCTTGGTGTGCCATTTTGTGGTGTCAAATCAGTCATGTTGCGACATTGGCATGTCTGATCGCGGGCTGAAAGGCCCCCAAAATGCAATCGCGCCGCGCCCGTTTCCGGGCGCGGCGCGATGTATGTGAAAGTAGGTTGGCTTAGGCGGCTTTGCGGGCCTTGCGGCGGGCCACAGCCCCTGCACCTGCCAGGCCAGCCAGCAAAAACAGGCCGGATGCTGGCACGGGTACCTCGCCGACGACCGACGAATTGTCGATGTTGGTGATCAGGTCCTGCGTACCATTGGCCGAGATGATCAGGAAATTCTTGCCCTGCGCATTATTGGCCCATGTGCTGTCGCTTTTGACCAGATCAAGCCATGTCTGCGCCTGATCAGCAGCCGCCTTCGACTGCGAGCCAGTGGCCAGCGAAGTGATGCGGAAGTCACCGTCGTCGATGTCGTAGTCGCCTGCGTCATGTGCCAGTTCCCAGACAGCCATTTGGAAAGCAGCCGCAGTGATCGCGTCGCTGACATTAAAGAACGCGTTGGCGGCGAGATTGTTCAAATCGCCCAAAGCCGGGTCCACCAGGGTGGTGCCTTCGGTGTAGTCCTTGCTGAGGTCGAGGTTTTCCAGCGGCTGCAAGCAGAAGGCCATAAAGTCACCCAGCGCATCAGCGGTCAGCTGAAATGCACCCGCATAAAAGCTGCCAGTGCGGGGCGGTGTGCCCTCGGCATAGAAAGAGGTGACAACTTTCCACTGCTCAGCGCCAAAGACGCTGCCGGTTTGCTTGTTCACATCAATCGGGGCGGCCAGCGCGGGTGACGCAACAAACGTCAGTCCAAGCAACGCGGCAGAGAGCATCTTCTTCATAAACTGTCCAACTCACACACTATAAAACACGTGCTGAACATAAATGCGCCACAATTTCGCCACAAGGGGGAAACGAACGCGATTTGCACCCGTAACGTAAGGGAAAGAGTGTTTCACCGCTGATTGTTGCGGCACCGTGGACAATCAACGCAAAAAGGCCCGCCATCCTGCGAAAGCGGGCCTTTGATGTGCTGAGGCGAATGCTTACTGCGGGATGTCGCCCACGATGCCTTCGACATAAAAGTTCAGGCCAGCCAGCGCGCCATCATCGGCGGTCTCGCCTTCAGCCAGCCAGACGCTGCCGTCTTGCTTGTTGATCGGACCGGTAAAGGGCTTGTACTCACCTGCTGCAATGGCGGCGGCCATGGCCTCGGCCTCGGCCTGAATGTCAGCCGGGATCTTGTCGGTCATCTCGCCCATTTTCACCATGCCGGTGTCCATGCCGTCCCATGTGTTCACGCTTTCCCATGTGCCATCCATGACGGCCTGCGTGCGTGCAATGTAGTAGGGCGCCCAGTTGTCGATAATGGACCCGATACGCGACGTGTCCTTGTAGGCGGCCATGTCAGATGCCTGACCAAAGCCCAACACGCCAGCCTCTTCCGCGGCTGCAAGGGGTGCTGTGGAATCGGTGTGTTGCAGGATGATGTCCGCACCCTGTTCGATCAGCACGCTTGCGGCGTCTGCTTCTTTGGCTGGGTTGAACCATTCAAAGACCCAGACGATCTTGAATTCCACATCGGGGTTGACGGCTTTGGCGTGCAGATAGGCAGAGTTGATGCCGCGGATCACTTCGGGGATCGGCACAGAGGCGATGTAGCCCACGATGTTGCTTTCGGTCATCTTGCCCGCGATGTGGCCCTGCACGGCGCGGCCTTCGTAGAAGCGAGCAGAATAGACGCTGACATTATCGGCGGTCTTATAGCCGGTGGCGTGCTCGAACTTCACGTCCGGGAACTTGGCTGCGACGTTGATCGTCGGGTCCATGTAGCCAAAGGATGTGGTAAAGATCAGGTCAGCGCCATCGAGCGCCATTTGCGTCATCACACGCTCTGAATCGGGACCTTCTGGCACGCTCTCGACAAAGACGGTTTCAACCTTGTCGCCAAAAGCCTCTTCCACGGCCAGACGGCCCTGGTCGTGTTCATAGGTCCAGCCGCCGTCGCCCACAGGGCCGACATAGACAAAGCCGACTTTCAGAGGCTCGTGGCCGTCCGCAAAGGCGGGCAGGCCGGTGACGGCCAGAGCGCTGGCAAGGGCAGCAGTGGTAAGCAGATTTCTACGTTTCAACATGGTTCTCCCGTTTGTTGGATCCGGGTCCCACCCCGGTTTTTGACCGCTAGCGCGCGGCGTGAAAGATTCGCCCCAGTGATCCGGGCGCGCGTCCAGCCGACATAATGACCAGAACGACGATGGTGGCAATGTAGGGCGACATGGAAAGGTACTCGACCGGGATCGCAAGGCCCGCGGCCTGCAGGTTCAACTGTAAAACAGTCACACCGCCAAAGAGATAAGCACCCAGCAAAAGCCTCCCCGGTTTCCAGCTTGCAAAGACCACGATGGCTAGTGCGATCCAGCCTGCACCGGCGGTCATGCCTTCGGTCCATTGTGGCACCCGCACAAGGCTAAGATAGGCGCCGCCAAGCCCGGCACAGGCCCCACCGAACATGATCGCCAACAGCCGCACGCGGATCACGTGATAGCCCAGCGCATGTGCTGCGTCGTGGTTTTCGCCAACAGCCCGCAGGATCAATCCCGCGCGGCTGTATTTCAAAAAGGCCCAGACGCCCGCGACAATCAGCAGCCCGACATAGACCATCGGGTCATGCTGGAACACGATCTCTCCGATAACGGGGATGTCGCCCAACAGCGGGATGTGCCAGTCGGGAAAGCTGGGCGCTTTGATGCCGATGTAGCCTTGCCCCATGAGCGCCGACAGCCCCAAGCCAAAGAGCGTCAGCGCAAGGCCGGTCGCCACCTGATTGGACAGGAAATACTGGGTGAGGATGCCAAAGAGCAAGCTGAGCAACGCGCCCCCCACGGCGGCGCTGATGAAGCCCAGCCAAGGTGACCCGGTACTCACCGCGATGCTAAACCCGCTGATTGCACCAACGATCATCATGCCCTCGACACCAAGGTTCAGCACGCCTGCGCGTTCGACGACAAGTTCTCCGGCGGCGGCGAGCAGAATCGGAGTTGCGGCGACCATCAGCGAGGCGAGCAGCAGGATCGGGTTGATTGCGGAGAGGTCCATCAGGTCAATTCCTCGTAAATGCGCGAAAGCTCGGAGAACCCACCGTTCCACGCTCCGGCCGAAACGAAACACAACCAAAAAGCAACAGCATCTCGCCAACCCATTTGTGTAGTTTCGTGGTCTGGTTGGTCGTGTTCCCGCGCCAGCCTTTGGAAGACCCAGACAGTCCCGAAAAAGAACAAATGAACCGCGATTGAGGGAACGAGAATGATGGCAAGCAGCCACCACCCCCAAGGCAGGAACATCAGCGCAAACGATGCGCCCCATCCCAAGAAAGCCCCCATAAGAGCCCATCGGATCAGAGATAAGTGACCGGTCATGCCGCCTCTCCCACGCCGACCCGAAGCCGGTAGTTCGTCAGCACATCCACCGCCAACAGGAAAAACAGCAGCATCCCCTGCAGCAGCTGGATCGCGGCCACGGGCAGGCCCAGCTGGCTTTGCGCAATGCCGCCGCCCACGTAAGTGAGCGCCATCAGCCCGCCCGCCAGCAGGATGCCAACCGGATGCAACCGGCCCAGAAACGCCACGATAATCGCGGTAAAGCCATAGCCCACGTTGAAATCAATACTGATCTGACCCGAGGGGCCGGCAACCTCAAAGAGCCCTGCGAGTCCCGCCAAGGCGCCGGAAATCCCCATACAGATCAGGATCATCTGACCGGGATTGACGCCTGCAAAGCGCGCCGCACGCGGGGCCTGACCAGATAGCCGAACCTGAAATCCAAACCTGTGCCGCGCCAGTACCACATAGGCAAAGATCACCGCGATAAAGGCCGCGACCACGCCCCAGTGCATGCCGCTACCTGCGATCAGCTCTTTGTTGGCGGCCGCAGGCCATTGGCTCAGGTTGCGGCTGCCGGGAAATCCCATGCCTTCAGGGTTGCGCATGGCCCCCAGCGCCATGGTCGCCAGCAATTGTTCGGCCACATAGACCAGCATCAGGCTGACAAGGATTTCATTGGTGCCAAACCGCACCCGCAATACCGCAGGGATCATCGCCCAGGCCCAGCCACCCAGCGCGCCGGCCAGCACCATCAGCGGAAAGATTAACCGCGTCTCGGCAGGATAAAGCGCCAGTCCCGCTGCCGCCCCGCAGATCGCCCCGACGATGTACTGCCCCTCGGCCCCGATGTTCCAGATGCCCGCGCGGAACCCGAAACTCAGCCCGATGGCCAGCAGCACAAGGGGGCCGCCCTTAATCAGAATCTCGGGACGATAGAACCAGGCATTCTGCGAAAACAGCGGGTCATAGAAAATCGTGCGGATCACCACCAATGGGTTTTTGCCAAGTGCGGCAAACAGAATGCCGCCAAAAATCATCGTCAGAATGACCGCCAGCAGTGGTGCCAGAAAGATCCAGCGCTGACTGGGTTGCGGGCGTTTCTCGAGGGCGATCATGGCCGAGTCCCCAGCTTCTTCTGGCCAGAAGAATCCCCGCCAGAGGCTCCTGAGCCAACAACCGGAACCGCCGCTCGCAACGGGGCGGCCCGCCCGCAGCATGCGGCGCGCTTGCGCGCAATCTCAGCCATCAACATGCGCCACCTCCATATCATGGGCACCACCCAGCATCAGCCCAATCTCTTCCACGCTCAGCCCTTGCGCGGGGCGGGGTGGTGACAAACGCCCCTCGTTCAGCGCACAAAACCGGTCAGAGATCTCCATCAACTCATCAAGGTCCTGGCTGATGCAGATCACCGCCGACCCTTTGGCGGCCAGATCCAGCAGCGCTTGCCGGATAGCCGCAGCGGCAGAGGCATCGACGCCCCATGTCGGCTGATTGATCACCAGCACGCGCGGGTCCTGCATGATCTCGCGCCCGATGACGAATTTCTGCAAGTTTCCGCCCGACAATGACCGCGCCGCGTTTTCGGTGCTGGGTGTGCGCACGTCAAATGCGGCAATCACCTCTGCCGCAAAGGCCTTGGCCCGGTCCCAACGGATAAAACCGCGCTGGTCCAACCCTTTGCGCACCGCACCTGTCATCAGCGCGTTCTCAGTCAGGCTCATATCGGGTGCTGCTGCATGGCCCATGCGTTCCTCGGGTGCTGCCAAAAGTCCCATGCCGCGCCGGACGTTGACCGGCAACAGTCCCATGTCCTGCCCGGCAAACCGGATCATGCCGGTTTTGGTCTTCATTTCGCCCGACAACGCTGCGACCAACTCGTCCTGACCGTTACCCGCAACACCACCGATGCCCAGAACTTCGCCCGCCTGCACATTGATCGAGATATCGCGCAATGCGGTGCCAAACTGATGCGGCGCAGGCGCGCTGAGTGCGGTCAGTTCCAGCACCACGTCCCCTTGTGGTTTTTTTGCCTTTTCAGGCACATGCAACACCTGACCCACCATCAATTCTGCCATGTCACGGGCCGAAGTGGCGCGAGGATCGCAGGACCCGACAACTTCGCCTAATCGCAAGATCGTCGCGGCTTCACACAAGCTGCGGATCTCTTCCAGCTTGTGCGATATATAGAGGATCGAGGTACCCTCGCTGCGCAATTTGCGCAGGGTTTCAAACAGGATATCGACCTCTTGCGGGGTCAGCACGCTGGTGGGTTCGTCCATAATTAACAGCTTGGGGTCTTGCAGCAGGCACCGAATGATCTCGACCCGCTGCCGTTCGCCCGCAGACAGATCACCTACGGTCCGGTCGGGGTCGAGCGGAAGCCCGTATTGATCCGAAACAGCCCGCACGCGGGCGGCCAGTTCTTGCATCCGGGGCGGGCTTTCCATGCCAAGGGCGATATTCTCTGCAACGCTGAGCGCATCAAAAAGCGAAAAATGCTGAAAAACCATCGCGACACCAGCTGCACGGGCCGCACGCGGCTCTGCCGGAGTAAAGCCTGTACCGTTCATGGACATGGCACCGCTGTCGGGCTTCACCAGCCCATAGATGGTCTTGACCAATGTAGATTTGCCTGCACCATTTTCGCCCAGCAAAGCATGAATCTCGCCGCGCCCAATCTGAAAAGAGACGTCCTTGTTGGCAATCACCCCGGGGTAGGCCTTGGTCAGGCCTTGCAAATCCAGCAACACGTCGCTCATCCCGCCTTGTCCCCCGACATTGCCCGTTTCCCACCCGTCAGCATCGCCATTGCCACACCGATAGCAAGGGCTCGCGGGTGTTTGCCCACTGCCGGGTCGCCAATCGGGCAGGCGATGCGCAGGATATCTGCTTGCGCGTGGCCCAATGCAGACAGCCGCGATTTGAACCGCGCCCATTTGGTGGCCGACCCGATCAGGCCCGCAGAGGCAAAGCCGTGCGACAAGAGGGCGTGGCACAGATCAAGGTCGATCTGATGGCTGTAGGTCAAGATCAGGTGATGGGCATCACGCGGCGCATGGACCACACTGCGAGCAGGGTCGACCGCAACCAGTTGCGTCACACCTTGGGGCAGGTCAGGGAACCGGTCTGCGGCGGTATCCACCCATGTGATCGCCCAGTCGGGCAGCGGAGCCATGACGCCGACCAGCGCCCGGCCCACATGGCCTGCGCCGTAAATCCATAGCGGCTTGCGCGGTGCATCTGTCAGTTCTATCGCCACCTCATACCGCAGTGAGACTGATCCGCCGCAGCACTGGCCCAACGCGGGCCCAAGGGCCACGGTTTCCGTATGTCGGGTTTGACCATCTCGCAACATCTGCCGGGCACGGGCCATTGCGTCCCATTCCAGCGCGCCGCCGCCAATGGTGCCGGTGGTTCGATCCGCCCGGACCAGCATTTGCGTGCCAGCATCGCGCGGGGCGGACCCGACCGTGCGGGTGATGGTGATGCGGATCGCGCTCATTGCCGCGCTCTTGCAATCGCAGCAAGGACTTCTTCCGCCGTGGCGGGGGCCTGCAGATCGGGATAGCTGTCGCCACAGGCCGCGACAGCATCCGACAGTGCCAGATGGGCCGAAATCCCCAGCATGAACGGCGGCTCCCCCACTGCCTTGGACCGATAAATCGTCTGTGCAGGGTTGGGGGCGTCCCAAAGTGCCACATTGAAGATGTCGGGCCGGTCGCCGCAGGCGGGGATCTTGTAGGTCGACGGCGCATGGGTCCTCAGACGGCCCGTTTCGTCCCAAACAAGCTCTTCGGTGGTGAGCCATCCGGCACCTTGGACATAGCCGCCCTCGACCTGGCCGATATCCAGCGCAGGATTAAGTGAGGCCCCGGCGTCATGCAGAATGTCGGCGCGCAGAATGCGGTTTTCGCCGGTCAATGTGTCGATTACTACTTCAGTCAGGGCAGCGCCTTGGGCAAAGTAGAAGAATGGACGCCCCTGACCCTTGATCCGGTCCCATTGCAGGTCGGGGGTCTTATAGAATCCGGTTGCAGACAGGCTGACACGATTTTCATAGGCCAGCTTTGCGGCTTCAGCAAAGGTCATCCGGGTCACACCCACCCGCACCATGCCATCGGCAAACTGGATTTCCTCAACCCGTGACTGATGCAGCTTAGCAAGGCAGCCAGCGATCCGGTCGCGGATCGTGTCGCAGGCCGCCGCAACCGCCATGCCGTTCAAATCCGACCCCGAAGAGGCCGCGGTGGCCGAGGTATTGGGCACCTTTGCAGTGTCCGTGGCAGAGATCTTGACCGCGGCCACGTCGATCCCAAAGCGCGCCGCGGCGACCTGCGCCACCTTCTGGAACAGGCCCTGGCCCATCTCGGTGCCGCCGTGGTTCATATGGACAGAGCCGTCCTGATAGACATGCACCAACGCGCCCGCCTGATTGAGATGGGTCAATGTAAAAGAAATGCCGAATTTGACCGGGCTGAACCCAATGCCCTTTTTGAGGATGTCGTTCTGCGCGTTCCAACTCGCAATCGCGTCACACCGCTTGGCGTAGTCGGCTGTCACCAACAGCGCCTCTGTCATCTCGTGCAGGATGAAGTCGGTCACTTCCATGCCATAGGGCGTGGTCGCCACCGTGGCCTTTGGTGAATGCGCCCCGCCAAACCGGGTGCCGCGTCCTGTCTTCTTCTGGCCAGAAATATCCCGGGGGGTCGCCGTTTGATGCGCCATTGGTCCATGCGTCAATGGCGACGGGGCTGGCCCCCCATCCACCATCGCCGGATAGTAGTTCGCCTGCCGCACCTTGACCGGGTCCAACCCGGTGGCATGGGCCACTTCGTCCATCACCCGCTCGATCCCCAAAACCCCCTGCGGTCCGCCAAACCCGCGATAGGCGGTGGCACTTTGGGTGTTTGTCCGCAGTCGGTGCGACGTGATCCGGCAGCTAGGCAGATTATAAGCGTTGTCGGCATGCAGCATTGCGCGGTCGGCCACGGGCAAGGACAGGTCCATCGCCCAGCCACAGCGGGTGGCTTGGGTGAAGTCAACACCCAACACACGGCCCGCATCGTCGAACCCGACGTCATAGTCGATACGAAAATCGTGGCGCTTGCCGGTGATCATCATATCGTCGTCGCGGTCATACCGCATCTTGCAGGGCCGCCCGGTCAATCGTGCGGCGACGGCGCAAGCCACGGCCAGCGCGTTGCCCTGGCTTTCCTTGCCGCCAAAGCCGCCGCCCATACGCCGGGTTTCGACTCGGACGCCATGCATCGGCACGCCAAGCGCCTCGGCCACTTTGTGCTGAATTTCAGTTGGGTGCTGGGTGGAGCTATGCACAACCATATCGCCGCCCTCTTGCGGCAAGGCGGCGGCGGCTTGGCCTTCTAGATAGAAATGTTCTTGCCCGCCCATCTCAATCCGGCCTCGCAGGCGGTGCGGCGCAGCTGACAAGGCTGCATCAACGTCGCCTTTGGTCCAGATGCGCGGGCCGTCTTCGAAGCGTGCGTTGGCTGCGAGCGCTTCATCCACAGTTAGGATTGGGGTTTCCGGCGCAATGTCGATCTGGCCCAAACGTGCGGCGTGGCGGGCGGCAAGGTGGCTCTCGGCCACCACCAGAAAAATTGGTTGGCCAAGGTAGTGCACCATATCTGTCGCCAAAAGCGGCTCATCATGGGAAGACGGGCTGACGTCATTGGCATAGGGCAGGTCATGGGCCGTCAACACGGCGCGAACGCCGGGCGCTGCGCGCACGGATGCCAGGTCAATCCCAGTGATCTTGCCGTGGGCCACAGCGCTGGTGCCAAAGGCCAGATGCAGTGCACCGGCGGGCATGGGAATGTCATCGGTGTAACGTGCAGCCCCCGTCACATGCAGGGCGGCGGCATCATGAGCCAGCGGTTTTCCGACGCTCATGCCGAGACCTCGCGCACCTGCACCGCAACACCTGATAGGTCCGCAAAATAGCGGTGCAGCATGTTTTGCGCGGCCTGCAACCGGTAGGCAGCACTTGCACGCATATCGCTGAGCGGTGTAAAATCCTGCGCCATCGCCTCTGCCGCGACCGTGATTGTTGCCTGCGTCCAGGGTTGGCCGATGAGGGAGGATTCGACCGAAGAGGCCCGCTTGGGAATGCCTGCCATCCCGCCAAAGGCGATGCGGGCAGATTGCACAACACCATCAGCAACCGTCACATTCAACGCCCCACACACGGCAGAGATATCCTGATCGAACCGTTTCGACAGTTTGTAGACCCGCAGCGCATTCTGTCCGCGCGGGATCGTTACCCCGGTCACAAATTCCCCCGGGGCGCGGTCTTGTTTGCCGTAATCCACAAAGAAATCAGCAATCGCCAGATCACGTGGCTTGTCGCCGCAGCGCAGATGCAGCGTGGCGTCCAAAGCGATCAGCACTGGCGGGTTGTCCCCGATGGGCGAGCCGTTGGCGATATTGCCGCCGATGGTCGCCGCGTTGCGGACCTGGACCGACCCATAGCGGCGGATCATCGCAGCATAGCTGGGATAGTCGGCGGCCACGGTGTCCAGCACCTCTGTCATCGGGACCATTGCGCCGATGTGGAAAGTCTGCGGCGTTGCCACGTTGTGGCGCAGCCCTTGGACGCGCGACAGGAATTGCACATCGCCTAGATCGCGGAACTGCTTGGTGACCCAAAGGCCCACGTCCGTGGCCCCGGCGATCAGGGTCGCATCGGGATTTTCCATGTACCAGTCGGCAAAGGCGTCCAGCGACATCTTCCCGGCCGTATCATCCGGCGCATCAGTCATATGCGCGGGCACTTTGGCGTCCGCCGCTGCTTCTGCTGCGCGCACGATGGGCGCATAGCCGGTGCAGCGGCACAGGTTGCCCGCAAGCTGATCGTCGTGATCGGCGCGGCCATTGAAATGCGCGGTCGCCATGCTGACCACAAACCCCGGTGTGCAAAATCCGCACTGCGATCCGTGGTGATCCACCATCGCCTGTTGCACTGGGTGCAGGGTGCCATCAGGGGCGGCGATGCCTTCGACCGTGCGCGCCGCCTTGCCTGCCAATTGCGGTACAAACAGAATGCAAGCGTTCAGCGCACGGGCGCCGTCGGTATCAGTGATCATGACGGTGCAGGCGCCGCAGTCACCTTCGTTGCAGCCTTCCTTGGTGCCGCACAGGCCTTGCCCGTCGCGCAACCAATCCAGCAGTGTGGTTGTCGGACCGGTTTGGGCGGTCACGGTCTCTCCGTTCAGAAGAAACGTCGTCTCCATGTGAAACTCAAGCCGCCTTACCGATCGTGCTGGGGTGTGCGGTCCGATGTCGATGCGGCGTAGACAAGAACCCCCCGGTCGATTGCCAGAAAAGCGGGCAAATGCGCGAATAGCAAGCCTTTCCGCCCGATGTTTGCGGGGTTAAGCTATGAATATGAGCAGTTTTTCCATTACCGGCCTTGATCATGTGCAGTTGGCGATGCCGCCTGGGCAGGAAGATGTGGCGCGAGCGTTTTATTGCGGACGGCTTGGATTGCGCGAGGTAGCAAAGCCCGCCGCCCTGGCCGGGCGCGGGGGCTGCTGGTTTGCTGGTGCAGGGGTCAACTTGCATTTGGGGGTCGAGGAACCGTTCACTCCTGCGCGCAAGGCGCATCCGGCGCTTGTTGTGGATGATTTGGAACAGGCGCGCGCTGCGTTGGAAGGCGGCGAAGTCTCATCGTTGCCCGGTTGGCGGCGGTTCTATATCGCCGACCCTTTTGGCAACAGAATTGAGGTTATGCAGCCTCATCAGGATCGGCCTTTGGTATGACAGCGCCGGATAACAGCGCCGGTCAAAGTGATGCCGCAAGTTCGGCCATCTGATCCGCGGCAGCCCCCCAACCTTCAAAGAACCCCATGTTTTCATGCACTTCGCGCGCGGCATCGGTCGCGTGTTGAACGACAACGGTGTAGGTGCTTCCGCCTGCTGCTGGTGTGATCAGAATTTCGGCGGTAAAGGCAAAATCCATGGGGCCGTCGCCCATCGCGTTGGGGCAGAATTCTGGCCCAAGCGCGTTGGTCCAGACCAACCGTTGCTCCGCATCGGCGACAAGCACGCAACCGGGATTGCCGGCCATAGTGCCATGTTCCGGAACCTCCATCACCGTGCGAAAGATACCTCCCGGTCGCGCGTCCATCTCGGCCTCGGTTGTGCTGACAGGTGCCGGGGCAAACCACTTTTTCAGCAATGCGGGTTCCGTCCAGCAGCGCCAGATTGCGGCGCGGCTGGCCTTGATATGGCGGGTGAATGTCAATGTGGTTGCGTTGGTCATGATGGGTCCTCCAATCCTTCGGCAAGTGCCGTCAGCCTGTCATTGCGGCCTTCCCAGACTGCGCGTTGCCATGCCAGCCAACCCTGTGCCTCGATCAATGGTCCGGGTTCGATCACGCAGGTCCGCACGCGGCCCTTTTTGACCGAACGGACCAGACCTGCGTCCTCTAACACCTTGAGATGACGCATGAAACTGGGAAGGGCCATGTCATGTTGCGCGGCCAGTTCGCTGACGGTGGCCCGGCCCGCGGTCAGTTGTTCGATCACCGCGCGGCGGGTCGGGTCGGCCATTGCAGCAAAAAATGTGTTCAGATGTGTCGACATGTCAGGGGCTTAGCGGGTGTTTCGCATAAAGTTAGCAGATGTGCTAAGTATTATCAACTGGCGGCGCGGAAACCCGGCACATAATGTCGCTGCATGAGCAACGATCCCCGATTCATTCACCTGCGTCTGCACACCGAATATTCCCTGCTGGAAGGGGCCGTGCCAGTCAAGAAACTGGCCGGTCTGGCCGCAAAATACGACATGCCTGCAGTGGCAATCACCGACAGCAACAATATGTTCGCGGCGCTGGAATTCTCTGAATACGCCAGTAAGGAAGGGGTGCAGCCGATTGTCGGCTGTCAGGTTGATCTGGCCTACACGACACCCGAGCCCGGCAAGCGACCGGATGCTCCTGCACCTATCGTGCTGCTGGCGCAGTCCGAAGCCGGCTATATGAACCTGATGAAGCTGAACTCTTGCGCCTATCTGGACGCGGACGGGCAGTTGCCGCAGGTCGACCTAGAGGAATTGGGGCGCTACGGCAGCGGGCTGATCTGCCTTAGCGGTGGGCCGGATGGCCCCGTTGGGCGGCTGTTGCGGCAAGGTCAGCGGCCCAAGGCCGAGGCGCTGATGGACCGGCTGGCCACGATCTTTGGCGACCGGCTGTACGTCGAACTGCAGCGACATCCGGGCGAGGGCGGCCTGCCAGAGGCGGAAAGCCTGTCAGAGCGGGGCCATATCGAAATGGCCTATGCCAAGGGATTGCCGCTTGTGGCGACCAATGATGTCTACTTTCCACAGACAGGGCTTTACGAGGCGCATGACGCGCTGATCTGCATCTCTGAGGGTGCCTATGTCGACCAGCAGGAAGCACGCCGCAGGCTCACGCCGCAGCATTACTTCAAAAGCCCGCAGGAGATGGCGACACTTTTTGCCGACCTGCCCGAGGCGATTGAAAATACCGTGGAAATTGCGCGGCGCTGTGCCTTCAAGACCTACAAGCGTGATCCGATCCTGCCAAAGTTTGCCGATGACGAGGTCGCCGAATTGCGTCGTCAGGCACAGGAGGGGCTAAAATATCGCCTGTCGGTGATCCCTCATGCGGCCCCCGTCGAAGACTACGAAAAGCGGCTAGAGTTTGAGCTGGGCATTATCGAGGGCATGGGGTTCCCCGGCTACTTTCTGATCGTGGCCGACTTTATCAAATGGGCCAAAGATCACGACATCCCAGTGGGACCGGGGCGGGGATCTGGCGCGGGGTCGCTGGTGGCCTATGCCTTGCTGATCACTGACCTTGATCCGCTACGCTATTCGCTGCTGTTTGAAAGGTTCCTGAACCCCGAACGTGTTTCGATGCCGGATTTCGACATCGACTTTTGCATGGACCGGCGCGAGGAAGTGATCCGCTACGTGCAGGAAAAATATGGCCGCGACAAGGTGGGGCAGATCATCACCTTTGGTGCCTTGTTGTCCAAGGCAGCTGTACGCGACGTGGGCCGGGTTTTGCAGATGCCCTACGGGCAGGTGGACCGGCTGTCGAAGATGATCCCTGTGGAGGGTGTGAAACCCGTCAGCATAGAAAAGGCATTGGCAGACGAGCCACGTCTACGCGAAGAGGCCAAGAACGAAGAGGTCGTGGACCGTCTGCTGACCTATGCCCAGCAGGTCGAGGGGCTATTGCGCAACGCCTCGACGCATGCGGCAGGGGTGGTGATTGGTGACCGTCCGCTCGATGAATTGGTGCCGCTTTACCAAGATCCGCGCTCTGACATGCCTGCGACGCAGTTCAACATGAAATGGGTCGAACAGGCGGGGCTGGTCAAATTCGACTTTCTCGGCCTGAAAACGCTGACGGTCATCCAGAATGCAGTTGATCTAATCATCAAATCCGGGCGCCCCCTGCATATCGCGGCGGATGGGACAGAGCTTTTCCATCCGCCCGAAGGTGCGGTCAATGACATCGGCACCATCCCGCTGGATGATGAGGCGTCCTATAAGCTCTATGCCAGCGCCAAGACCATCGCCGTGTTTCAGGTGGAATCCAGCGGCATGATGGACGCGCTCAAGCGGATGAAACCGACCTGTATCGAGGATATCGTGGCCCTTGTGGCGCTTTACCGCCCCGGCCCGATGGAGAATATCCCCACCTATTGCGAGGTGAAGAATGGTCAGAAGGAACTGGAGTCGATCCACCCGTCTATTGACTACATTCTGGCAGAAACCCAAGGCATCATCGTCTATCAGGAACAAGTGATGCAGATCGCGCAGGTCATGGCGGGCTATTCGCTTGGCGGTGCGGACTTGCTGCGCCGCGCGATGGGTAAGAAGATCGCCGAGGAGATGGCCAAGGAACGTCCCAAGTTCGAAAAAGGGGCGATGGAAAACGGGGTCGACAAGAAGAAAGCAACCGAGGTTTTCGACCTTCTGGAAAAGTTCGCGAACTACGGGTTCAACAAATCCCACGCCGCCGCCTATGCGGTTGTCAGCTACCAAACCGCGTGGCTGAAAGCGAACCACCCGGTTGAGTTCATGGCCGGGGTCATGAACTGCGATATTCATCTGACCGACAAGCTGGGCGTCTATTTCCAAGAGGTCAAAAAAGGCCTTGGGATCGACTATACCCCACCTTGTGTGAACCGGTCACAGGCGACATTTGATGTGAAAGATCAAAAGCTTGTCTATGGTCTGGGCGCGCTTAAGAACGTCGGCGTCGAGGCGATGAAACTGATTGTTGAGGCGCGTGCAGACGGGCAGTTTGTGAACCTGTTTGATTTTGCTCGGCGCTGCGATCTGAAGCGGATCGGCAAGCGTCCGCTAGAAATGCTGGCGCGGGCCGGGGCCTTTGATGTGTTGGACCCGAACCGGCAGCGGGTCTTCAACTCGCTCGACCAACTCAGCGCCTATTCGGCGGCGATCTTTGACCAAAAGGGCAGCAGTCAGGTCAGCCTGTTTGGCGAGGCGGGCGACGATCTGCCAGAGCCGCGATTGGCGGGCGATGACGATTGGCTGCCAGCCGAACGGCTTGCGGAAGAGTTCAAGGCCATCGGGTTCTACCTGTCAGGGCATCCGCTTGACGACTACATGGGCGCGCTCAAGCGCAAGCAAGTTATGACGCTGGATGAGGTGACGGCACGCGCAGAAAAGGGGGCAGCCATCGTCAAGATGGCTGGCACCGTCAGTGGGCGACAGGAACGCAAATCGGCGCGCGGCAACCGCTTTGCCTTTGTGCAACTGTCTGATCCGACGGGGCAATACGAGGTCACGATGTTCAGCGACACGCTTGAGGTTGCGCGCGAACATTTGGAAACCGGTGCGCAAGTGGTGTTGCAATGCGAGGCCACGCTTGAGGCGGATCAACTCAAGTTGCTGGGTCGTTCGGTCAGCCCGATTGATACCGCCGTCACGGACGTCAGCAGCCAGGGCTTGCGGGTGTTTCTGGATGGGCCAGAAGCGATCCCCTCGGTCGCCTCAATCCTCGACAATGCAATGCGCGACGGGGTCAAGGGCGGGCGCGGCCCGATCTATTTCTGTCTGATGAAAGATGATCTGCCCGGCGAGGTTGAGGTGGACCTTGGCCGCGACTTTCCGGTGAACCCGCAGATTAGGGGCGCGCTGCGGTCCTTGGGCGGGGTGATCGAGGTCGAAGAGGTCTGAACTGCGCCCTGCGCTAGACCTCTCCCACATCGCGCGCTATGTCATCGTCTGTTTGAGCGGAGGCGCGTGATGCGTTTTGTCCTGATGTCCTTGCCGGTTGCGGCCCTGCTTGCAGGGTGCGCGGGCTTTGGTGTGCAGGACACGCTGGACGAAGTTCCGACGCTGGATACCGTCGATGTGGGTGAGGATGGCGTTGCCATTGCGGCCCCCGATGACGCGCCCGGGTTCTTTGCGGGCCTTTTTGGGGGGGCTGCAGATAGCGCACCAGCCGAAGAAGCCGAAGCGCCGTCCCCCGGTCTGCTGGGCCGGTTGATGGGCAATGAAGCGCCAGGCGACGTGGCTGACGCGCCGGAAGACAATATCCCACCGCTGACCAATCAAGTCTTTGGCGAGGTCGGGACCACCTGTGGTCTGTCCACCCGCGAGATGGGGGCTAAAATCGCCAGCGTGTCAGGCTATACGATCTATGACACCGCCCCAAACACGACAGCGCCGCGCCCCTATTACATCACCGGTTTCAACGATCGCTGCGCCCGGCAATTCACGGCCGCACTGGTGTTGACCGGGGATGTCGGCACGCACGAGGTCGTGCGCTATGAAACCGCCCAGTCGCGGCGGCCCTACACGCAGGTCGACAACGCTTACGAAGCAATCAAAGCCAGCTTTTGCCGGGCCGGATTTGGCAAGCCCTGCGGGCGCAGAATCGATGCGCTCGCCCGCAACACGACCTTCATCACTGGTTACGAACGCTTCACATCCAGCCCGGTTTGGATGGAAATCCTGCTGCATGACGGCGAAGTGGCCGCCGTGGGAATCGAGCGCAAGTAGCCAGGACGGACCTATTCCGCCGAAACGCATGGAAATTTGAGGTTAATTGTTTCGCGGGAGCGGACAATCAGGTCTTTTTATTTCCGTTACGGAAAATGGGGAAAAAGTGAGGCGTTTCCCCTTTGCCTCGCCCAGCCTTTGACATATTTTAACCCAAGTTAAACCTTTTTCTGTTGGAGAGTGCCGTGCGTATCAAGGGCCTCATGATTGCGACGACGATGGCCGTTTTGCCGATGATGGCAAATGCTGCAACGATTAACGTGTCGATTTTCGATGCCGCATCCTACAATCCCACCTTTGGTGTCGGCGCTGCTGCTACCGAAGACTTTGAAGCCCTCGGTGTGACCAATGGCGAGGGCGAAGTGGGCGCGTCGATCTCGACGGCGGTGGGCAATTTTGAATCGCTCGGCGGTACCGGGACCGGTGGCACCGTGACTGGATTGCCGGGCAATACAGGTACCGAAGTGGCGTTGCGTAACGGCACGGTCTTTGGCCGGTCCAATACCACACCTGCAGGTGGTGAGTGGTTTCTCGACAGCAACGACACTTTCGGCATCGGCTGGGACGTGTCACTGATGAGTGGCGCTGCGTTCGATTACGTGACCTTCAGCTTGATGGATGCCAATGACGTGGGCGGCTTCCTGCGGATCACGACTGGAACCGACAGCTTTGAAATGCGGATACGGGGCACGGACCCGAAGCTTGCAAATGGCAACATTAAGCTGGTGACGATTGATTTGGGCGCGGATGTAACCTCGGCCCGGATCGAGCTTGAGAATTTTCAGAGAGACGACAGCAAGAACCGCAAGAACGACGGGTTCTCTGTCGATGGACTGCAGGTTTTCAGTGATTTCACGATCCAGGAAGTGCCAGTGCCGGCCTCGATCCTGATGCTTGGCAGCGCGCTGGCCGGGCTGGGCTTTGCGCGACGGCGGCGCAAGCCTGCAGCCTAAGACACAATCTGACATATCAAAACAAGACCCCTGTCCCTGCGGCGGGGGTTTTGCTTTTTTGGATCGTGTCTTTTCAATGCGCGCCGCTTTGCGCTAACCACGTGCCACACTAACCGGAGGTTCGCATGGCACACCCTAACTATGGCCGTATTGACGGCGCGATTGTGATGATCGGCTTTGGGTCGATCGGTAAGGGAACCTTGCCCTTGATCCAGCGGCATTTTGATATTGACGCGGACAAACTGGTGGTGATTGAACCCAATCCTGCGGCAGCTGCGCATTTGGCAGATGAAGGTGTCCGCCACGTTCAAACCGCGATCACCCGCGACAATTACCGCGACGTGCTTGGCGGGCTGTTCCCGGATGGCAAAGGGTTCTGTGTGAACCTGTCGGTCGATACTTCGTCGCTTGATCTGATGAAGTTCTGCCGCGAGATTGGTGTGCTTTATATCGATACCGTGGTGGAGCCGTGGGAGGGCTTTTATTTCGAAACCCCCGACAACGCCGACCGCACCAATTATGCCCTGCGCCAAAAGGTCCGCGACGAAAAGGCCGCAAATCCCGGCGGCACAACGGCGGTGTCGTGCTGCGGGGCCAATCCCGGCATGGTCAGCTGGTTCGTGAAAGAAGCGCTGTTGACGCTTGCGCGGGACACGAACACCGGTGATGCGGTGCCCAACACACGCGACGGCTGGGCGGCTTTGATGCAAAAGCTTGGGGTCAAGGGCGTCCATATCGCCGAGCGCGATACCCAAGCCAGGGCCAAGCCCCGTCCGCGGGATACATTTGTCAACACGTGGTCGGTCGAAGGGTTCATTGCCGAAGGGTTTCAACCGGCAGAGCTGGGTTGGGGCACGCACGAGAAGTGGATGCCCGAAACCGCGCATAGCTATGATGTCGGCTGTCAGGCGGCGATCTGGTTCGAACGCCCCGGCGCCATCACCCGTGTTCACACCTGGTGCCCCACACCCGGACCGCAGTTCGGGTTTCTGGTGACCCACAATGAGGCGGTGAGCATTTCGGACTATTATACCGTCGGCCCAGCGGGTGCGCCTGACTATCGTCCGACCTGCCACTATGCCTATCACCCCGCCGATGACGCGGTGCTGTCCCTGCACGAGATGTTCGGGTCCGGTAAGCAGCAGAAAGTGCACGAAATCATGGACGTGGACGAGATTGTGACCGGTATTGATGAGTTGGGCGTGCTGCTTTATGGCCACGAAAAGAATGCGTTGTGGTTCGGGTCCCGGTTGTCGAATGAAGAGACCAAGACGCTGGCGCCTTATCAGAATGCCACGGGGTTGCAGGTGACCTCGGCGGTGCTGGCGGGCATGGTCTGGGCGTTGGAAAACCCTCAAGCCGGGATCGTGGAAACCGACGAGATGGACCACGCAAGGTGCCTTGAGGTGCAGCGCCCCTATCTTGGCCCGGTCGAGGCGCATTACACCGACTGGACCCCGCTGCAGGACCGGTGGGAGCATTTCCCCGAAGACATTGATGAAAGTGACCCCTGGCAATTCCGCAATGTGCTGGCAACCTGACACTGGCAATGCCGGAAACACCCCGTTAGAACGGGCGAAAGCGGGGGGAATGGCGCTATGAATGCTGCAATCAAGCCACAACCGGGGATCATGGACATCGCCCTTTATCAGGGTGGCGCAAGCCACGTGGACGGTATTGCCAACGTCCTGAAGCTGTCGTCGAATGAAAACCCCGCGGGGCCGTCCGACAAGGCCAAGGATGCGTTCATGCGGGCGGCCCACGATCTGCACCGCTATCCGCCCACCGATCATATGGCCCTGCGTACCGCAATCGGCGAAGTATGGTCGCTTGACCCTGCACGCGTGATTATCGGTGTGGGGTCGGACGAGATTTTGCACTTTATGTGTCAGGCCTTTGCCGGGCCCGGGGACGAAGTGATCCACACCGAGCACGGCTTTGCCCTGTACCGGATTTCGACGCTTGCCGCTGGCGCCACACCGGTCGAGGTCAAAGAGCGCGACCGCGTGGTGGATGTGGATGCGATCCTTGCAGCCTGCAACAAGAAGACCAAGCTGGTCTATATCGCCAATCCCGCCAATCCCACAGGCACGATGATTGGCCCGACAGAGGTGGCGCGGCTGGCCGATGGCCTGCCACCGCAAGCTATTCTGGTTCTCGACGGTGCCTATGCCGAATATGTCGAAGGGTTTGATGCGGGACTGTCACTGATCAATGAACGCGAAAATGTAGTGATGACCCGGACCTTTTCGAAGATCTATGGCCTGGGCGGGATGCGTGTCGGCTGGGGCTATGGCCCGCAGGCGATCATTGACGTGCTCAATCGGATCAGGGGGCCGTTCAACATGTCCTCTGCTGCGCTGGCCGCGGCCGAGGCGGCTGTGCGCGATACGGCCTATTTCGAACGGTGCCAGCGTGAAAACGCCCGCTGGCGCGAATGGCTGGCCACGGCCTTGGCCGAAATTGGTGTGCCGTCCGATACTTCAACCGCTAACTTCATTCTGGCGCGTTTCGCGGATGAGGAAGAGGCCGTGGGTTGCAATGAATACCTGCTGAGCCAGGGCATTATCGTGCGCCATCCCAAGGGCTATGGCTTTCCCCATTGCCTGCGGATCACCGTGGGCGATGAAAGCGCTTGTCGTCGGGTTGTGCACGGGATTGCGCAGTTCAAAGGGCAGCGCTGATGGCCGTAATCTATGAGCGGGTCGCCCTGATCGGGCTGGGGCTGATCGCGTCGTCGATGTGCCATGCGATCAAGCGCGCAGGGTTGGCCAAGGAGATCACCGGCACGGCCCATACCGCAGAGACCCGCGCAATCGCACGCGAATTGGACCTTTGCGACGTTTATGACACGGCACAAGAAGCCGTGCGCGACGCCGATCTGATTGTGCTGTGCGTCCCCATTGGTGTGATGGGCGACATCATGGCCGATATCGCGCCAGTGCTGAAACCGGGTGCGGTGGTCACAGATGTGGGCTCGGTCAAGACAGCGGTGTTTGAGGCGGTGCTGCCTCACTTGCCGCAGAACGTGCAATTCATCGGTGGCCACCCGATGGCCGGGACAGAGCATTCGGGGCCGCGGTCTGGCTTTGCAGAATTGTTTGACAATCGCTGGTGCCTGATTGTGCCGGGCGAAGGCGCGGAACCTAATGCCGTGCGTGACCTCTGCGCTTTTTGGGAGGGGCTAGGGTCCAACATCGCCACGATGGCGCCGGCACATCATGATCTGGTGTGCGCTGTGGTGTCCCATGCGCCGCATCTGATTGCCTATACGATGGTTGGTGTTGCCGATGATCTCAGCCGGATCACCGATGGTGAGGTGATCAATTACTCTGCTGCCGGTTTTCGGGATTTTACGCGCATCGCCGCCTCTGACCCAACGATGTGGCGTGATGTGTTTCTGACCAACAAGGACGCGACGCTGGAGATTTTGGGGCGGTTCACAGAAGAGCTTTTCGCCCTGCAGCGGGCCATCCGCAAAGGTGACGGCGAACACCTGCATGCCTATTTTACCCGCACGCGGGCAATCCGCCGTGGCATTATCGAGGCGGGGCAGGATACGGATGCGCCCGATTTTGGCCGCGTGGCGGCCAAGAAGGCATGAAGGCGCTTTGCGTCGCAGTCTTTGTGATCTGTGCCACGACCGCGCAGGCCCAGACCAGTGCAATGCGCCCCGAGGCGCGCCCGGCACCTGATGTAGCCGAGGTCGTAGCGTTGCGTCCGCAAACCCGGCCCGACAGTCTGGTTCCGCCGCCACCAGGTGATCCCACGGTCGAGATGCGCCCGAGCGCGCGCCCATTTGAGCGGCCTGATCTTGCGCGCGGGGCCACCACGCAGCCGCAGCAACGGGCTGAGGTGGGCATGTTTGCCTTTAGCCCCAACGCCATTGCGCAGTCCTTGCGCCCAACGGTGCGACCTGCTGCAATCACCCAGCGCGCGGTTGAACAGCGCATCGCGCGGCAGCGTGGGCAGGTGTGCGGCGATCCCGCCATTCAGGGCGAAACAATTGGCCGCGTGCCGGGGCGCGGCGCTTGTGGGATTGAAAGCGCCGTGCGGGTCCGTTCGGTTGCCGGTGTGCGCTTATCGCCCAGTGCCACGATTGATTGCCGTACTGCCAGCGCGCTGAAGGCCTGGGTTGCGCAGTCAGCGAAACCTGCTGTGGGTCAGATTGGCGGCGGGATGCAGTCACTGCGGGTGGTGTCGCATTATGCCTGCCGCAACCGCAATTCGTCCTCCACGGGGCGGTTGAGCGAACATGCTTTTGGCCGCGCGATTGATATTGCGGGGATCGGGCTGAAATCCGGGTCAGAGATTACCGTACTGACGGATTGGAACCGTGGCCAGAAGGGTGAGGCGTTGCGGCGCATGTGGCGCGGGGCCTGCGGGCCTTTTGGGACCGTGCTTGGGCCAAATGCCAATGCAGCACATCGGGACCATTTTCACTTTGACACCGCGCGTTATCGCAGCGGATCTTATTGCCGGTGACCAAAAGGGGCGCGCGTGTCGCGCGCACGACATTCTGGTGCTGTTTTGCGGGTGAACGGCCTTTTTGACGACCCGGTGCGGCGGCGGTGATGTCGGAGCCTCCGGCGGGGATTATTTTGGCCAGAAGAAGCAGGGGACGTGCCCTTGTGGCGTGGCGCGGCGCTGCTTATAAGCGGCGGCAATGACACATGGGTTTTTCATACGAATTAGTGTCCCGGCACGCGCGTAGCGTTGCCGGGTCAAGGTGTTGAAAGGATCACGCCGCCCCCTGTCGAGACATTCCTTAAGATTGCCAAAGGACGCCCCCCATGTGCGCCGATACGCCCGAATACAAAGACACCCTGAACCTGCCACGCACCGATTTTCCGATGCGCGCTGGATTGCCGAAACGTGAACCAGAATGGCTGGAGCGTTGGAATGAGATTGGTGTCTATGACCGCCTGCGCGAGAAAAAAGGCCGCACGCCATTCACGCTGCATGATGGCCCGCCCTACGCCAACGGGCATTTGCACATTGGGCATGCGCTGAACAAGATCCTGAAAGATATGGTCGTGCGCAGCCAGCAGATGATGGGTCGCGATGCGCGCTACATCCCCGGTTGGGATTGTCACGGTTTGCCGATCGAGTGGAAGATCGAGGAACAGTACCGCGCCAAGGGGCAGGACAAGGACGATGTGAACATCGTCGATTTTCGGCAAGAGTGCCGCAAGTTCGCCGAAGGTTGGGTGGATATCCAGCGCGACGAGTTCAAGCGTTTGGGTGTGGCGGGCAATTGGCCAGAGCCTTATCTGACGATGAATTTCCATGCAGAACGCGTGATTGCCGAAGAATTCCAGACCTTCCTGATGAACGGCACGCTTTATCAGGGGTCAAAGCCGGTGATGTGGTCACCGGTTGAAAAGACCGCACTGGCCGAGGCCGAAGTGGAGTACCACGACAAGGAGAGCTTTACCGTTTGGGTGAAGTTCGCGGTCCATGGCGGCAGTGAGGCTGATCTGGAAGACGCACATGTGGTGATCTGGACCACGACCCCATGGACGATCCCGTCGAACAAGGCTGTCGTGTATGGGGCCGAGATTGACTATGGCCTGTATGAGGTCACCGGCACGCCAGAGGAAAGCTGGGCCAATGTGGGCGATCGTTTTGTGCTGGCTGACAAGCTGGCCGCGCAGGTGCTGGGCAAGGCGCGATTGGAAGATGGCATGTGGCAGCGTGTCCGGGATGTTGATCCCGGTGTGATCAATGGCCTACGACATCCGCTTTATGGTGCCGAAGGGTCCAACGGCGAATGGGATGACATTCGCGATTTCCGTGCCGCGGACTTTGTGACGGATGAAGAGGGCACTGGGTTCGTCCATTGTGCGCCTTCCCACGGGATGGAAGAGTTTGAGCTTTACCGCGATCTGGGCATGCTCGAGCAGGTGATCACCTACAACGTGCTGGAAGACGGGTCATTTCGCGCTGATCTGCCGTTCTTTGGTGGCAAGAAAATCCTGCGCGACAAGCTCAACAAGAAGAACAAGTCCAACCCGTGGGAAGGTGATGCCAATACGGCTGTCATGTCGAAGCTGGTCGAGGTGGGCGGCCTGCTGGCGCGTGGGATCATCAAGCACAGCTATCCGCATTCCTGGCGGTCCAAAGCGCCGGTTCTCTATCGCAACACGCCACAGTGGTTTGCAGCGATTGATCGTCCGGTCGGCGATGGGCAGGACGATTACGGCACCACAATCCGTGAACGCGCACTGCGGTCCATTGACGAGCTGGTCACATGGACCCCGCCGCGCGGGCGTAACCGGCTGCACGCGATGATCGAACAGCGCCCCGATTGGGTGCTGTCTCGGCAGCGTGCCTGGGGTGTGCCGCTGACCTGCTTTACCAAGAAGGGTGCCCTGCCCACGGATGCGGATTTCCTGTTGCGCAATGCGGATGTGAATGCGCGCGTGCTAGAGGCGTTTGAGGCCGAGGGCGCAGATGCCTGGTATCAGGATGGGGCCAAGGAACGGTTCCTGGATGGGCTGGTGGACGTGGACGCCTATGATCAGGTGTTCGACATCCTTGACGTTTGGTTTGACAGCGGATCGACCCACGCCTTTGTGCTGCGCGACCGCGAAGATGGGTCCGAGGACGGGCTGGCCGATTTGTATCTGGAAGGCACCGATCAGCATCGCGGGTGGTTCCATTCGTCGATGCTGCAGGCGTGTGGCACCAAGGGACGCGCACCCTATCGCGGGGTGCTGACCCATGGCTTTACGCTGGATGAGAAGGGCATGAAGATGTCCAAATCCTTGGGCAACACCATCGTGCCGGAACAGATCGTTAAGCAATACGGCGCGGATATCCTGCGGCTTTGGGTAGCGCAGACCGATTACACCAATGACCAGCGTATCGGCGATGAGATCCTGAAAGGTGTCGCCGACAGCTATCGCCGATTGCGCAACACCATGCGGTTCCTGCTCGGATCTCTGGCCGATTTCACTGATGCGGACCGGACCGACGCGAAAGACATGCCAGAGCTTGAGCGCTGGGTTCTGCACCGTCTGGCCGAGATCGACGAACAGGTCCGTGCAGGTTATGCCAAGTACGACTTTCAGGGGGTATTCCGCACAGTCTTTGACTTTGCCACGCTGGATTTGTCGGCGTTTTACTTCGATATCCGCAAGGATGCGCTTTATTGCGATGGTGACACTCTGCGGCGGCGGGCGGCGCGGACCGTGCTGAACCTGCTGTTCGAACGGCTGACAACATGGCTGGCGCCGATCCTTGTGTTTACGATGGAAGAGGTCTGGCTGGAACGCTTCCCCGGTGATGCCAGCTCTGTGCATCTGGTGGACTTTCCAGAGACGCCGGGTGACTGGAAAGACGACGCTCTGGCGGCAAAATGGGCGACTGTGCGCAGTGTCCGCCGGGTTGTAACCGGTGCGCTGGAAGTGCAGCGGACAGAAAAGGTGATTGGTGCCTCGCTCGAAGCGGCGCCGACCGTCTTTGTCAGCGCAGATCAGGCCAAGGTTTTGGAAACTGTCAGCTTCGACGATCTGTGCATCACCTCTGGCATCTATGTCACGACAGACGCCGCCCCTGCGGATGCGTTTGCCGTTGAGGGCAGTGATGTAGGCGTTGTCTTTGCCAAGGCCGAAGGCGAAAAGTGTCTACGTTGCTGGAAGATACTGCCCGATGTGGGTAGCCACAGCCATGCGGGCGTCTGCGGCCGCTGCGATGCGGCGCTAGGTTAAATGATGAAGCCGCGCAACCCTGACTGGAAGGCCCGTTGCGCGGCCAGCTTTGATGACCAAGGGGTGATGGCGACATTCGGCGTCACCCCGACCCGTCTTGCGCCGGGGCGCGTGACGCTGGAGTTTCCGTTTCGCACCGACCTGATCCAGCAGCATGGGTTCATCCATGCAGGCGTCGTGACCACGGTGTTGGATAGTGCCTGTGGCTATGCGGCCTTCACCTTGATGGAGGCCAACGCCGAGGTGTTGACCGTCGAATTCAAGTCGAATTTTTTGTCCCCCGCCAAAGGTCTGACCTTTCGTTGCGAAGGCGAAGTGATCAAGGCGGGGCGCACCTTGATGGTCACGCAAGGCCGCGCGTTTGCTGTGGATGACGGCGTGGAAACGCTGATCTCGACCATGCAGGCCACGATGATGGTGGTAACCGACAAGGCCGGGGTGACCCGGTGATCCTGACTGACAGCCCGCTCGGCCCGCTGGGTGCGGATGCCACGGACGGGGCGATCACACGGCTGATCTGGGGGCAGGGCGGCACGCTGGCCGAAGGCCCTTTGTTCGATCAGACGCGCGCAGAGTTAGCGGCCTATTTCGCAGGTGATTTGCAAAATTTCACCCTGCCGTTGGCACCACGAGGGTCTGCGTTTCAGCAGGTATTCTATACTGCCCTTTGCGCCATTCCCTTTGGTGAAACCCGCACCTATGGCGATCTGGCAGGCGAGTTGAACGTCTCGGCTCAGGCCATTGGGCAGGCTTGCGGCGCCAATCCGATTGCCATTTTCATCCCTTGCCACCGTGTTCTTGCGGCCAACGGGCTGGGCGGCTTTTCCGGGGCTGGCGGGATCGAGGCGAAGGTGACACTCTTGCGTCTGGAAGGGGCCGGGTCGCTGTTGATCTGAGCATGGGGCGCGATGAGTTTCTGGGTTTTGGTGGCGGTTCTGTTCGCGGCGCTTTTGCACGCCACCTGGAACGCGATCATCAAACAGGGCACATCCAAGATGACGTCGATGTTGATCCTGACGCTGGTGCAGGGCGTGCTGGGGCTGTGCATCGCACTGACCCGTGCCTTTCCCAGCGCAGAGGTCTGGCTTTGGTTGCTGGCGTCCGGCGTGTTTCATTCGGGGTATAAACTGTTCCTCGCCTACGCTTATGAACAGGGTGACCTAAGCCGGGTCTATCCCATCGCGCGAGGGGCTGCACCGATGGTCGTGCTGGCGATCTCGGCCCTGTTCCTGAGCGACATTATGGGCGGATGGGAATACGCAGGCATCCTTGTCCTTGGCACCGGAATCCTGTTGATGGCGCAAGGGGTCTGGGGCGCGGGGGAACGGATCAGACTGGTGCCGCTGGCGCTCGGCTCAGCTTTGATGACGGCGGGCTATTCACTGGTGGATGGTTTGGGCGCGCGGGTGGCGGGGGATGCCACCATGTATGTCGCATGGCTTTTTGTGTTGGACGCGCTTTTCTTTACGCCGGTGTGTGTTGCCTTGCGTGGCCGCGGTGTTTTTGTGGCAGACCGCAACGCTTGGACATTGGGCGCAGTGGCAGCCTTTGCGTCTTACGGGGCCTATGCCATAGCAGTTTGGGCGATGACCCAGGCACCGATCGCGCTGGTGGCGGCACTGCGCGAAACTTCAATCCTCTTTGCGGTGTTGATCGGTTGGCTGGCCTTTGGCGAACGACTGGGTCGGCAAAAGGCGCTTGCGGCGGCGCTGATTGTCGGTGGCGTGGTGTTGACCCGGCTTTAGCCGTCAGGCCCGTGCAGCACCTGCTGCGCGGCACCGGCGGCCACAAGATAAACGGACGTCACCATCAGCCCCCAATGCGCCCAGCTTTCAGGTGCAAAGTTGACCCAGGCGGCCCAGCCCGCAAAGATCACCCAAGCAAAGGCCGTCGGCAGCGTGATCATCCGCCACCGCGCGGTGCGTACCGGATGCACGAACTTCACCGGCAGAAACATCGCCAACGCCAGCACAGCAACAAGGATCAGGCAGATCGACCAATGCGGTTCCAGCGCGAACAGAACCAGCACCAGCATGTTCCAGCAACCCGGAAATCCGCGAAACGAATAATCGTTTGTTTTCATGCGCGTGTCGGCAAAATACAGCGCGCTGGCAAAGGTGATGATGATGATCGCAACCCAGCCCGACCAGCCATCCATCAGCCCGCTTTCATAAAGCGCAAAGGCCGGGATAAAGACGTAGGTCAGGTAGTCGATGATCAGGTCCAGCAAGACGCCCTCAAAGATCGGCGCATTGGTTTTGACATCGTATTTGCGGGCCAGCGGGCCGTCGATACCGTCCACGGCAAAAGCCACCACCAACCAGACAAACATCAGCGACCAATTGCTGTCGACTGCGGCCAGCATCGCCAGCATCGCAAAGACGGCACCCGACGCGGTCAGAAAGTGTACGAGTAGGGCTTTTTGGGAAAGTGTCATTCAGGCGTGATGTCCGGTTTTAGGGGAAAGGGCAAGCCTCAGGCGCGCGGGTGGGCCTTGCTGTAGACCTCCATCAGGCGGGCGGTGTCGACTGCCGTATAGGCCTGTGTGGTCGACAATGAACTGTGGCCCAGCAATTCCTGAATGGCGCGAAGATCACCACCGGCGGTCAGCAGGTGGGTAGCAAAGCTGTGGCGCATCGCATGCGGGGTTGCGGTAGCGGGCAGGCCAAGTTGCAGGCGCGCGCGCTCCATCACCTTTTGGACCATGCGTGGGTTCAGCGCACCGCCACGTGCCCCACGAAACAGCGGGCCGTCAGGGACGGGGTCAAAGGGCGCAAGGTCGATGTAGGCTGCGACGGCCACGCGGGCAGGGCCGATGACCGGCACGATCCTTTCTTTCCCACCCTTGCCGGTGATCCGCAGCGTGTCGGGCAGAGGGTAGTCTCGACCGGTTAGGCCCAAGGCTTCCGATATCCGCAGCCCGCAACCATACATCAGCGTGACCACGGCGCTGTCGCGTGCCGCGATCCAGCCTTCGGTGGCTTGCAATTCCACTGTGTCGATCATTGCGACGGCTGCGTCTTCGGCCAGCGGGCGGGGCAGCTTTTTCTGGAATTTGGGCGCGCGGGTGGATAGCACAGCTGTTGGTTCAAACCCTTCGCGTTCGGCCAGCCAGCGATAAAACGATTTCACCGCCGAGAGCTGCCGCGCAAGGCTGCGCGCGCCAACGCCACCAGCACGCGCACGCGCCATCCATGCGCGCATGTCACTGACAGTGATTTTCGCAATCGGGCCAAGCCCTTGCGCACCGCCATGGTGGTCCCCCATGAAGGCCAGAAACCCAAGCACATCTGCCTGATAGGCCTTCAGCGTGTTTTCCGCGGCCCCATCAATGGCGCGCGCATGGTCAAGCCATTTCGACAGTGCATCAGTCAGGGCGGGGGCGATCACCGGATCACGCCAGCCAGCGCCGCATCGTGCGCTCAAAGACGCCCGCAAAGAACGTCAGCAAATCGGTGCCCTGCTGCGGTGTGAACAAATGCGGGTCTTCGGACCCCATGACCAACATGCCCGGCAGGCGGCCTGCGCCAAAATCAAGCTTTAGACACGCCTCAGACCGCATATAATCGGCCTTGTCGCAATAGATCTTCTGGTCCTGCGGTTTGACCTGTCGCAGTGTCACCTGCCGCACGGGCACATCACGGCCACGGGTGACGTAGGCGTCGCAGTAGCCCGGTTCGGCCACCGACAGCACGTCGCCCATCTTGGCCACTGCAGGGTCTTCGCCTGCTTCCTGGCTTTCCAGCACAAGCTTCATCACATCAACCCGCAGGGTATCGGCCACGTCGCCTTTCAGGTCATGCAAAAAGACCTCAAATTTCGTGGCATCCAGCAGGCGCAGCACGGCGCGATGCACCTGATTGGTCCCGGCAAGGTTCTCGTATGCGGCTGCAATCACCGAGCGGTGCGTGTCTTCCAGACGATCCAATCGCGCCTCGAGCCGTTCCATCGCGATGCCGCGCAGATCGACGATATTGCCGCCCATCGCCTGTTCGTTTGCGGCGACAAGGGCCTTCATAATGTCCTGGTCGTCCAGCAAAAGATCGGGGTCAGCAATAATGCGGTCACGGACGTTGCCGTCCATTAGGGGTGTTTTTGTCATGTTGCCTGCTCAAGCGATTTGTTTTGCAAATCATACCATACCAAACGGGCCGGTCAGCACGTTTTTGTGGAAAACTGTCAGGTGCGGCTTTTGAGTCAAATGCAGCGTTCCGGGTGATGCACAAGCCATGCACATCGCAGCTGCATCCTATGCATACCTTTTCCTGAGGTCGCCAACATCCGCGCCCCACTTGACGCCGCCGCTGGCACAGCACACTACTGAACCCCACTCCCGGGCGCGGCGTCGCCTGCCAGCAGCAGGAGCAGCTGATGAAATTCCGTTTCCCCATCGTGATCATTGACGAGGATTTTCGGTCTGACAATTCGTCAGGCTTTGGCATCCGCGCCGTCGCCGAAGCGATCGAAAAGGAGGGGTTCGAGGTGCTCGGGGCCACGACCTACGGCGATCTGTCGCAATTTGCCCAGCAGCAATCCCGCGCCAGCGCCTTTGTGCTGTCGATTGATGACGAAGAATTCACACCGGGGCCGGAACTTGACCCTGCCGTACTGAACCTGCGCAATTTCATCGAAGAGGTACGCTGGAAAAACGAAGACGTGCCGATCTATATCTATGGCGAGACCAAGACCAGCCGCCATTTGCCAAACGACATCTTGCGCGAATTACACGGCTTCATCCATATGTTCGAGGATACGCCCGAATTTGTCGCTCGCCACATCGCGCGTGAGGCAAAGGCTTATCTGGAAAGCATCCAACCGCCGTTCTTCAAGGCGCTTTTGGACTATGCCGAAGACGGGTCTTACTCGTGGCATTGTCCGGGACATTCCGGTGGCGTGGCCTTCCTCAAGAGTCCCATTGGTCAGATGTATCATCAGTTTTACGGTGAAAATATGCTGCGGGCGGATGTCTGCAATGCGGTGGAAGAGTTGGGGCAGCTGTTGGACCACAACGGCGCGATTGGCGCGTCCGAACGAAATGCGGCGCGGATTTTCAATGCCGATCATTGTTTCTTTGTGACCAATGGCACCAGCACCTCTAACAAGATGGTCTGGCACCATACTGTAGCTCCCGGTGACGTGGTGATCGTTGATCGCAATTGCCACAAGTCGATCCTGCACAGCATCATCATGACCGGGGCGATCCCGGTGTTCCTCAAACCCACGCGCAATCATTTTGGCATTATCGGCCCGATCCAGAAGGCAGAGTTCGAGGTTGAGGCGATCAAGGCGAAGATGGCCGAACATCCGCTGCTGGCAGGGCGTGATCTAACGGCGATCAAGCCGCGTATCCTGACGCTGACGCAATCGACGTATGACGGGGTGCTTTATAACACCGAAGTCATCAAGGACATGCTCGACGGTTATATCGACAACCTGCACTTTGACGAAGCCTGGCTGCCGCATGCCGCCTTTCACCCGTTTTACGGCACCTATCACGCAATGGGGCGCAAACGGGAACGCCCCCGGCATTCCGTGACCTACGCCACACAGTCCATCCACAAATTGCTGGCCGGGATCAGTCAGGCCAGTCACGTTCTGGTGCAGGACAGTCAGGACACCAAGCTGGACAGGCACCTCTTTAATGAGGCCTATCTGATGCACACATCGACCAGTCCGCAGTATAGCATCATTGCCAGTTGCGATGTGGCTGCCGCCATGATGGAGCCGCCGGGTGGGCGCGCGCTGGTCGAGGAAAGCCTGCTGGAATCCTTCGATTTCCGCCGGGCCATGCGCAAGGTTGATGACGAATACGGCGCGGATGACTGGTGGTTTAAGGTCTGGGGCCCTGAAGAGCTGGCGCTGGACGAAGACGGCGTTGAAAGCCCTGAAAACTGGGTGCTGCGACGGACCGATGCGGATGGCGTGCAAAAGGCTGACGGCGAAGAATCCTGGCATGCCTTTGGCGATATGGAACGCGGGTTTAACCTGCTTGATCCGATCAAGGCCACGCTGATCACGCCGGGTTTGAACATCGATGGACGGTTTGAAGAAACAGGGATCCCTGCGTCTATTGTGACTAAATACCTGGCCGAACACGGCGTGGTGGTCGAAAAGACCGGGCTTTACAGCTTTTTCATCCTGTTCACGATTGGCATCACCAAGGGGCGGTGGAATTCGCTGCTGACCGAATTGCAGCAGTTCAAGGATGACTTCGACAAGAACCAGCCGATGTGGCGCTGCATGCCTGATTTCTGCAAGCAACAGCCGCGCTATGAAGGCATGGGGCTGCGTGACCTGTGTCAGCACGTGCACGCACTTTATGCCAAATACGATGTCGCGATCCTGTCGACCGAAATGTACTTGAGTGATGTGACACCGGTGATGACGCCGGGCGATGCTTTTGCCTGCATTGCGGGACGCAAAACGGAACGGGTGGCAATTGATGATCTGGAAGGCCGAGTGACCACCAGTCTGGTCACTCCCTATCCGCCCGGCATCCCGCTTCTAATCCCCGGTGAGGTCTTTAACACCCGGATCGTGGACTATCTGAAATTCAACCGTGCCTTTTCCCGCGAATGTCCGGGGTTCGAGACGGATATCCACGGGCTGGTGCTAGAGGCGGATGAAGACGGCGTCGTCCAGCATTACGCTGATTGCGTGGCTCAGGGGTAGGTGTCGCCTACGGCGCTACGCGGCGGGCGACCGGGCGGCTTTTGCATGTTAGAGGATCTTGATGCCGGCCTTTTCGACGTCAGCCATGAAGCCTGCTAGACCTTTGTCAGTCAGCACATGGTTTGCCATCGCCTTAATCACGCCCGGAGGTGCGGTTGCCACGTCTGCACCGATCTTGGCGCATTCTGACATATGGTTGGCCGACCGGATCGAGGCCGCAAGGATCTGGGTGTCAAAGCCATAGTTGTCATAGATGGTGCGAATGTCCTCGATCAGTTCCAGACCGTCGGTGTTGATATCATCAAGACGCCCGATGAAGGGGCTGATGAAGGTGGCCCCGGCCTTAGCGGCGAGCAGCGCCTGATTGGCGGAAAAACACAGGGTGACATTGACCATGGTGCCTTCGTCGCTCAGCGCCTTGCAGGTTTGCAGACCGGCCCAGGTGAGCGGCACTTTGACCGCGATGTTGTCTGCGATCTTGGCCAGCTTGCGGCCTTCGGCCAGCATGGTGTCAGCGTCAAGGGCCACAACCTCGGCCGAGACGGGGCCGTCCACGATGTCGCAAATTTCCTTCGTTACTTCGAGGATATCGCGGCCCGATTTGGCGATCAGCGAGGGGTTGGTAGTGACCCCATCGACCATGCCCAATGCGTGCAGTTCCTTGATGGCGTCAATTTCGGCCGTGTCGACGAAAAATTTCATGGGTCTCTCCCGGGCATGTGTTGGCGGTTGCGACAGGCTTTACCTCATGACGCGCCGGTCCGAAAGCCCCGCAGGCGCGCAGCGGTGCGTCAATTTCTTGCAAAGAAATTGGCAGCAAATCCTCGCAGAGGATTTGCATACAGACTTTCGTCGAAAGTCTGATGCCCGCTACGTTTCGGGGGTGGTTGATCTTGCGGGTCCGGGGTGATTGCCCTTAACTGACCACTCTGCCAGACCGGACTTTGCATGCCCCTGACCCATTTCAACGAAGGCGACCTGATCGGTGTGCTGACGACCCAGCCGATTGACCGGGTGCTGGACTACAAGGCGCCCGAGGGCGGGTGTTTTTTGGGGGCCTTCGTCGAGGTGCCGCTGGGCCCGCGCAAAGTGATGGGCGTGGTCTGGGGGCCTGGCAAGGGCGATTGGGACATCTCAAAGGTGCGCAGCGCCTACCGGGTGCTGGATGTCGCACCGATGCGGGACGAGATGATGGCATTCCTGGCCCGTGCCGCCGATTACACGCTGACGCCGATGTCCGCGATGCTGCGTCTGGCGACCCGCGCCCCGGGGCTGGGTGACCCACCGTCGATGCGCAAGGTCTACCGGCTGGGCGATCAGGACCCCGACCGTGTCACCGCCGCTCGGACCAAGGTGCTTGAGGTCCTGCGCGACTACGGCGGGCTGTCGTTCACGCAGAAGGAAGTGGCCGAGATGGCTGGCGTCGGCACCTCTGTCGTCAAGGGGCTGGTCAAACTGGGCGCCGTGGCTGAAGAGGACGCGCCGCGCGACACCGCCTATCCGCGCCTCGACCCTGACTATGGCGGCAAGGACCTGACGGCGGATCAGCTTGCAGGTGCCAAGGTCCTGCGTGAGGCGGTCGGGTCCGGCACCTATGGCACCACCTTGCTGAAAGGCGTGACCGGATCTGGCAAGACCGAGGTCTACCTCGAAGCGGTGGCCGCATGCCTGCGGAAGGGACGGCAGGCGCTGGTGCTCTTGCCCGAAATCGCACTGACCGGGGAATTCATCGACCGGGTCGAGGCGCGGTTTGGGATGAAGCCAGCCGAATGGCATTCCGGCGTGACCGCGACCGAGCGGCGGCGCTGCTGGCGCATGGTCGGGCAGGGGGATGCGCAATTGATCGTGGGCGCGCGGTCAGCGCTGTTTCTGCCCTATCGCGATCTGGGGTTGATCGTCGTCGATGAAGAACACGACACATCTTACAAACAAGAGGACGGCGTCCTTTATAACGCCCGCGATATGGCCGTTCTGCGCGCCTCGCTGAATGGTGCGCAAGTGGTGCTGGCCTCTGCCACGCCCAGCCTGGAAAGTTGGGCCAATGTCGAGGCGGGCAAATACGCGCGGCTGGAACTGACCAGCCGGTTTGGCGCGGCGGTCATGCCCAAGATGGCCGCGATTGACATGCGTGTCGAAGACCTGCCCGGCGGCAAATGGGTCTCGCCCACGTTGCAAGGTGCTGTCCGCGCCCGGTTGGACAAGAACGAACAATCGCTGATCTTTCTCAACCGCCGTGGTTATGCGCCGATCACGTTGTGCCGGGCCTGTGGGCATCAGATCGGTTGCGATCAATGTGACGCGCGCATGGTCGAGCACCGGTTCCTCAAGCGGCTGATGTGCCACCAATGTGGCGAGACCAAGCCAATGCCCACCATCTGCCCCCATTGCGAGGCAGAGGACCGGTTGTCTGCCGTTGGTCCGGGGGTGGAACGCATGGGCGAGGAGGTCACAGACCTCTTCCCCGATGCAAAGGTCGTCGTGCTTTCGAGTGACCTTTATGGTTCTGCCCGCGCGATGAAGGCACATATCGCAGAGATTGCCGAAGGCGGGGCTGATATCATCATCGGCACGCAGCTTGTCGCCAAAGGGCATAACTTTCCCAAGCTCACCCTTGTTGGTGTCATCGACGCGGATCTGGGGTTGCAAGGGTCCGATTTGCGGGCCGCTGAACGGACCTTTCAACTGATGCGGCAGGTGGCCGGACGTGCCGGCCGGGCCGAAGCACCGGGTGAGGCGCTGATGCAGACCTATCAACCCGAACACGCGGTGATCCGGGCGATCATTGCGGGCGATGAAGAACAATTCTGGGCGGCCGAAGCGGCGGAGCGCAAGGCGGCGGGCGTGCCACCCTACGGACGGATGGCGGGGATCGTGCTGAGCAGCCCCAATGTGCAAGAGGTCTTTGATCTGGGATCAGAGATGGCCCGGCGCGACGGACCATTGCGCGCGATTGGGGCACAGGTCTTTGGTCCCGCACCTGCGCCGATTGCGCGGATCAGAGGGCGGCACCGGGTGCGATTACTGGTGAAGGCCGAAAAGACCGCCCCCTTGCAAAAGGCGCTGGCCGACTGGGCCGGACAATTTCGCCTACCCAATAACCTGCGGCTGTCGATCGATATTGATCCGCAGAGTTTCTATTAGGGTGCGGCGAAGGTTTGCTGAGAGCCCAAAGTGACGGATGCTGCAACTGCTCGGTGCCGGTTTTGGCATTAGAAGAAAAATTGGCCGCCTGAGTTTTTGGTGACCATTGCAAAGCAATTTGGACGACGTTTGAAGCGTCAGTTGTTCAACAATCTGTTCAATGAAACAAAAAAGACGGCCCGAGAGCCGCCTTTCCCATAACAAATAATTCGTTCTTCTAAGACGTCTTCCGGCGCCGCATTGCCGCCATGCCGCCCATGCAAGCCAACACCAGCCAACCCGTTGCGGGCAAGGGGACAGCGGCCGGTGGAGCGACGCTGTCATCGAAGGTCAGCGAGATATCGTCGATGCCATAGTCGTTCCCGCCGAACCCGATGCTTGTTTCGATAAACGACAAGGCAAATGTCCCGGTGGCGCTGGCCACAAATGTTGATCCGAAGGACTGGAACGTCGCCGGACTGCCTGTGGATGCCGTCGCATTCAGGATTTCCGCACCATCAAACTGGATCGACAACTGCCCTGCGGGAGTGGGCACTGTCGTCGTACCGCCCAGCAAGAACGAAAACGAATATTCGGTTCCGGATATGACAGCGATGTCCTGCGACCACACTGTCGGAAGTGCATTCTGGTTTCCACCATTGATGGCCATAAAGTTGCCGTCCTGAGGAAGGAGCCCGAAATAGTTACTGTTGAGGATCGAAAACTGCGCAAGCCCTGGAGTACCTCCCCCGGCATCCGTGAAATCCGATGTAAAACCGGCTGAACCTGCAGAGAAATCTCCGTTTGTCACCAATTCAACCGTCGCGGCAGAGACCGATGTGGCCCCGAATAAAGCGACGGCGCAGGTGGCTGATCGCAGCATCGTTCCAAATGTGAGTCTAAAAGTCATAAGCGTTCCATACTTCCGAAGTAACCATACAATGAAGCGACTTGGCGCCGCATGCAGGCGACGCTGCACGATGGAAGTTGCAGGGGTCAATCTTAACCTGCTTGGCTTTGCATTTTGAAAAATCGATATTCGGGGGTTTGGGCGCCGCCCAAATGGGCGGCCATATTTGTGTTTATACTTCAATACGGTAGTGGGTGGGTCGCTCTGTCTGGCGCGACCTGCGCGGTAAATTTTTCAAATTGAAAATCCGACAAAATGTATAGGTGCTCTCCCGCTTGAGATCGCAAGGCGAATCGGCATTCTATGGCCTTATCCATGATGAATGGAACTTGGCCCAACCGTGTTGGGATGACGAAGTCCTATGAACGACGGTGTTTGGTAGAAAGCTGTGTCCAATCAAGATCAAACCAAGGAAAAGAAAAACGAGATATTGCAGGCGGCGACGAAACTGCTGGCATCTCAGGGGCTACAAGCGTTGACCTTTGAGAACGTTGCAAATCAAGCTGATCTTTCTCGTCAGCTTGTCCGCTATTACTATAAAGACGCTGAAAGCCTGATGATTGATCTGGCGGATCATCTGTCTGATCAATATCGCGAGGCTCTTGTCCTTGGCATTGTCGAATTAGGGAAAGTCAGACGGCTTGACTGGTTCCTCGACTACTTTTTCGATTTGTCCGAAGTGACGTCAATGCCGAGCGACCTGGAAGTGTATGATGCTCTTATTGCGTTTTCGGTGGGCTCTTTGCCTTTGAGGGGACGTATGCGCTTGCAGTACCAGACTTTGGGTAAAGTCATGGCCCATGAGTTGGCCATCGCGCATCCCGAGCTGAAAGGACATTCCTGCGAAGAACTCTCGTTCCTATTCGTTTCTGCGATGCACGCTCATTGGAGCTTCGTGGCGAGCCTCGGTTATTCTCGGGAACATAGTTTGCTTGCGCGAAACGCCTTTGGCCGCCTTATCGAGTCTTATGTCAAAGAAGCGCCAAGCAGCCCCACAATTCCTAACCCGTGGGGACACGAAGACTAACTATATTTATTGGTGAAATTCAGATCGAGGATGCGAATACAATCGCGCACGATCCGCGCGTATTGGCGTGTCGAGATGTGCAAACGCTCGTGCAATTGGCCTGGCTGCGACCATAGGCCGTACCTTTTTTCACTTCACAGGGATCTGGGACGTTTTGTGCTTTGTAGATGTACGGATGATTGAAAATGCGAGGAAACCTGCTGGGCCAAAAAGAAACGTGAGTGGAAGGCAAGGCGCAGCCAACCAATAAGACACAGAGTCTTTACGCGCTGTCCTGCAGATCCAAGCTCCGATCAAAAGATCAAATGCAAGGAAGTGTATCCAACCTGCCAACATCGCACTGGGGTGCGAAAAGAGCTTCGCGACGGCTTCAAGGCTGCCAAAACCACCATCTCCATCTGAAGGAAAGAAGACTGCTAGCACCACATATCCAGCTGACAAGACCAACGGAATGAATACCCCCGAAATCCGATCCGACCAGCTTGGAATGAGCGGCGAAACCAGCAAGATTATCCAACCTATGATCGCCAGAATGCTGGACAGTGAGAACAGAAGTTCATGATTCACATTTGCATCAGGCATGGACGACCTCACTTGCAAGAATTTTTCCTTCACCTCGCGAGCGTTCGCTCTCGTCAGACTTGACGGTCACGACCACGTTGCCCTTTTTTCTGCCGGTATCGACATGTGCATGGGCAACCCTCATATCGTCAAATGCGTAGCGTCTGTCGATGACGGGAAGAAGGGCGCCTTGCGCCGCGAGATTTACGACCGCCTGCAGGACCTCACGGCTTTCGGTCGCGACACCACCGATCATCTTCTTGCCTTTGAGAGCCGCTTTGATGGCCCCGAAAAACATATCCGAGGTTTTTCCCGCGATGAGGACCATCTTTCCGCCGTGGCGAATGGCCTGTTGGGCCTGTGACCATGGCAGAGTTCCGACAGTATCGACCACGATGTCATATTGAACGCCGTTTTCCACAATGTCCTCGTTCCGATAGTCGATGACACGGTCGGCCCCCAACTTACGCATCAGACCTGCATTCTTGGCACTGCAAACAGCGGTCACTTCTGCCCCAAGGTGCTTTGCGATTTGTACGCTCGCCGAGCCGACGGAACCGGACGCACCATTGATCAGGATCCTGTCACCGGCCTGCACCTTTGCCTTGTTGACCAGAAAGTCATAGGCCGTTGTTGCCCCAAACGGGATTGCAGCGCTTTCTGCAAAACTCAGACTGTCTGGCTTTCTGACCAGTTTGCCGTCCGCTGGCATTGCTATGAACTCGGCGTGCGCTCCGAATCCCGCACCAGGAAAACCGATAACGGCATCGCCAGGCTGGAAGGTTGAAACGTCCGTTCCAACTTTTTCGATGATCCCTGAGAGCTCGGTCCCAAGGATCGGTTTGCGTGGACCGGTTATGCCAAAAACCAACCGACCTACCAGCCCGAGGCCTTTCGGCATCGTCAGGCTGCGCGCGCGCCAGTCACCTGCGCTGACTGTTGTGGCGACGATCCTGATCAGAACTTCATTTGGCTTTGCTGTAGGCGTGGGGACCTCAACTTTTGAAACAACGTCGGCAGGCCCATATTGAGTGTAAGAATATGCAAGCATGAGATATCTCCCTTACGCCACAACCGGCGTGGTTTGATTGGATTGAATTGTCGGGCGGCCACCCCGGATCAGCAGCCAGAGGCCGAAACTGATCTCAGAGATGCTCACGACTACGAGGAGCGCGATGTAGGTGTAATTGATGGTTGCGACATCGACGAACGTGAGCTTTGCGATACCTTGGATCAGATAACCAAAGGCACCAACAAATAGCCCCCATCCCAACAGATGCGGTACAGTGTCAGATTTCAGTATCAGCCATCCAAGTGCGAGAAGATGGACGCCAAAAAAGAGCTGCCAGACAAAGACGCCAATTTCATGTGCATCAAAGCAGAATTGGACCATTGCATGCAGGTGCGCAGTGTCCCATCCGGTGGCTTGCGTCAGCAAAATATATGGCATCACCCAAAGCAGCAGGTTGATCCCCATAACCGTGATCATACCAGCCCGGGAAATCAGGGCGGCCATGGCCGTTTTGGGGCCCACTGACCTGAACATCTGATAAAGGATCGCCGTGATCGCCAATTCGAACAGGATCACGGCGCTGTCAGCCAAGATCCCCAGCTGATAAAGCCCCGTGTTGGCCATCAGGTTCGCACTCGACGTGGCACCGTCACCCGCCACAATCTGCATTGGCACATAGCCGATGCTGAAGCCGCCACAGACTGCAATAGCCAGATAGAGACCACCTGCGGCGCGGGCCGCTTGAATGTCCCAGTGTTGCGTAGCGTTTTTCATTTCCTTTCCTTTCAAGGTTTCGCCGGTCCGGGTTAGTGTGGTTGTCCGCAACAGGCAGAGCGTTGGGGTTGATCTTGGAAAGGGGTGTACGCTGGACGGAGATCCATGCGAATTGACCAATTCTCTAATTTTGATATGCAGATTTGCATGGATTGGCGGTCGGTAAAGTTTGACTGGAACAAGGCGCGTGCCTTTTTGGTGACGGCGGAAGAGGGGTCATTGTCGGCTGCCGCCCGCGCCTTGGGCATGGCGCAACCAACACTCGGACGACAGGTCGACGGGTTAGAGCAAGAGCTTGGCGTGGTCCTGTTTGAACGTGTCGGTCGGGGGCTGACTCTGACGCCAAGTGGCCTGGAACTGTTGGAACACGTCCGCGACATGGGTCATGCCGCTGGCCGGGTCTCGCTCACTGCTTTGGGTCAGGCACAGGCGCTGGATGGGCTGATCAGCATCTCGGCAAGCGAAACTTACGCGGCCGTATTGCTGCCCCCGATTGTGACAAGGCTGCGCCGCGAAGAGCCCGGCATCCACGTTGAGATCGTTGTCTCGAACCATGCCAGCGACCTGCTGCGCCGGGAAGCCGATATTGCGATCCGCAATTTCCGCCCGACGGAACCTGATCTGATCGCCAAAAAGGTCGGGATGGCCGATGCAGTTCTTTATGCCGCGCCTGATTACCTAGCAAAACTGGGCAACCCAAAAACACCCTATGATCTGCGGCACGCTGACTTTATTAATCTGGATCGCAGCGGTGGCATGTTGAAAGGGCTCAACAGTCTTGGGCTTGGTCTGACCGAAGCGAACTTTCCGCTCCTCACCGAGAGCTATCTGGTGATGTGGGAACTGGTGAAGCAAGGTGCTGCGATTGGAGTTCTGGATGCCCAGATCGGCGATGCGGAACCGGCGGTAGTGCGCGTCCTGCCTGATCTGGAACCGCTGCGTTTTCCGATCTGGCTGGTGGCACACCGAGAGCTGACCACAAGCCGTCGCATTCGTCGGGTCTTTGACTTCCTGATCGAAGAACTCGAGAGATAAGCAAACTAAGCTATCAGGTGGGCGTCGCGGCCACGGCTATGCATAGCGAACACGGTGAACACCGTCACTGAACGTGAAATGTCTTTTCCGAAACGTTGATCCCGCCACCTGTTCCGGCCCTGTGATCCGGTCCATTCTGAAATGGCGAAAATCCTGCCGATCTGGATCCCACGCAACCAGGTACCAAAGTGGCGGAAGAATGAGCATTGCCTGCGGTTCAACCTCGCGTACAGAGCAGGCACCGCGGGCATCGGAATACTGAAAGCGCAGGCAGTTCCTGTTCAGGAATGCGTCCTCGAACCCAGAAAGTAGCGCAGGATCGACCCCCGTGACATCTGAAACATCAACCTGTGGGGCCAGTGGCCCAACATAGAGGCAATCAAGAAGACGCCGCAAATCGCGCAGCTTATCGGGCGGCAGGGCCTTCTCAATCTTGGCAAGTCCCGCATCGGCCAGTCCTGAAAACGGTAGTTGTCCCGCAGCCTGCATACTTGCCACGCTGATCACCAGTGCGAAAACTTCGGTCACAGTCAGGCGCGCTGCGGTCTGCACGGAACGGGTATCCATCGACACCCCGCCACCGCGCCCCTGTTCGGTATCAATAACGAATCCTTCATCCCGCAGCTCTGCGATATCCCGCAGAATGGTGCTCCTTGATGCTCCGACCTCTTGGGCCAGGCCCTTGAGTGTCGCTGACCCGGACCGACGCAGGGTGCGGACAATCGCGTCTTGTCGTGCTCTGCCGTTCATTGGGACACTCTATCATAAAAGGTATCAAATTATGGTACCTTTCAAAGGTACGACGTTGCTAGACACCAATTCAAGGAGACAAAGCGATGTTCGATACCACCAATTTCCCAGCGCCCTCATTCGTTGAGGTCAATGGCGTAACCCTCGAAGTTTTCGAAACCGGTCAAGAAAACAAAGGCAATCCGATTGTCCTGTGCCACGGCTGGCCGGAACATGCCTTTTCCTGGCGTCATCAGATGCCAGCATTGGCGGCTGCAGGCTATCACGTCATCGTTCCTAACCAGCGCGGCTACGGGAATTCGTCCTGCCCTGCAGATGTGACGGATTACGATATCTCAAAGCTGACAGGTGATCTTGCCGCGCTTCTGGATCATTTCGGTTATGACAACGCGATCTTTGTTGGCCACGACTGGGGGGCAAATGTCGTCTGGAGCATGGCGCTTTTGCACCCCTCACGCGTGGCGAAGGTCATCAATCTGGCGCTTCCCTATCAGCTGCGCGGTGATATGCCGTGGATTGAAATGATGGAGACCTACTTTGGTCCCGATAATTACTTTGTGCACTTCAATCGGCAGCCAGGCGTTGCGGATGCAATTCTGGATGCAAACGCAGATCGGTTCTTACGCAATCTGTTTCGCAAAAATGCCCCTCTGACACCGCCAGAGCCGGGCATGATGATGATCAATCTTGCACTGACCCCGGACGCGGTTGGCGAGCCGGTGATGTCAGATGCGGACCGCGCGATCTTTAGGGCAGCTTTCGACCAGAATGGATTTACGAGCAGTATCAACTGGTACAGGAACATGGATCGCAACTGGCACATCCTTGCGGATGTTGACCCGATCATCCGCAAACCTGCGCTGATGATCTATGGCGAACGGGACATGATCCCACAATCAAAGACCCTTTCGGAATTTGTGCCGGGTATTGACGTCGTCAGCCTCGATTGCGGGCATTGGATCCAGCAGGAATTGCCCGATGAGACGACAAAGGCCATTTTGGACTGGCTCGCAGGACAATGAAATAGGTAAGCGCCAATTTGACCGGCCTTCTTGATCAAGGCCGGCTCATAGACATAATGTTAGACGGCCTCGTGATAGGAGTCCGATTGATGACAGAACAGACGATGGCGGCGGGGTTCGCATCAAGCTTTGCGGACTATGCTTGCAAGAAGGGCGCAATACGCGACGCATTGCTCGCCGCTGGCGGTCTGACAGAGAAAGACCTGTCAGATCAGGACAATCGCATCCCAGAGGCCGCCTATCGGACAATGATTGGTGCGGCGATCGCGCAAACCGGGGATACGTCGCTGCTGCTGCGCCACACTCTTGAATCGCGGCTCGAAACGATTTCGGTTGTTGGCCAAATTGTTCACACCTCGGCCTCGTTTCGGCATTCGATTGAACAGCTAAACCGCTATCTGCATCTTATGGCGAGCGGGAAGCTGCGGGCGGGGACGAACCGCTTTGAACTGCTGCATGAAGGCGGCGGCCTTTGGATCGTCGATCATCTGGAAGTTTCACCTGATGCGCACCTTGCGACCGAAGCATCATTTGCCCGGTTCATCAGCGAGTTCCGCAGGTCGTTCCCGGACGCAACATTCGAGATCGGGTTGGAGGTCACATATCCGCCACCGCCTCACGTAGACCAATATCCGGAACTCTTCCGTATCCCCGTGAAATTCAATGCGCGTCGGAATGCGCTTCAGATTGATCCAATCTGGGACAGCCCGGAGACGCAGTTCGAGCCCGGAAACACCTATGCTTTTGGCGTCTTCACCCGTCATGCCGATGAATTGTTAGAAAATCTGCGGGTCGATACGTCGATCCGGGCCGAGATCGAGGCTCAGATCTTGCCCAAGATGCATGAAGGGGCGATCTCAATGGACAAGGTTGCCAGAGACCTCGCGATGAGCCGCCAAACACTGTATCGCCGCTTAAAGGAAGAAGGCGTCACCTTCGCCGAAGTCCACGACGATTTGCGCAAGCGGATGGCGCTGGAGTACCTAGAAGGCCAAAAGGTGACGGTCAACGAAACCGCGTACCTATTAGGGTTTTCTGAAGCGTCATCATTCGTCCGTGCTTTCAAACGATGGACCGGTCTCAGCCCAACTGCCTACCTCAATCAGGCAGCCTGAAGTCACTCTGTTACGAAGTGTCAATTCGATGATGCCTGCGGTCATGCCCTGACCGTCCAGGACTGGCTATCTGCTTTCTCAATACTGAAACGAGAAAGATCAGACGATGAAAACACAATTCACTCTTACCGCTGCTGGATTGGTCCTGATGGCCGCATGCGCAGACAGCGGTGCAAATTATCAACCTATTCTCGATGGCACACCGACGCCTGCCTATCAGGCCGACCTGGATGCGTGTCAGGCCTTGGCCCACAACCAGACCCAATTTGATGAAGACACGATCGCTGCAACTGTTCTGGGCGCTGGTGTGGGTGCTGCACTCGGTGAAGCTGACAGTGGCGATGCATTGGAGGGCGCAATTGCAGGTGCGCTCGTTGGCGGCATTTCGACTGCTGTTGATGCAAGCGAAAAGCGCGAAGCGATCGTCATTGAATGCCTGCGGGGCCGTGGCCACAGAGTTGTCGGTTGAGGGCCGCGCTATGACACATGTTCTCCGCTACCGCGCCCGCAGATTTAACGCGCTCTATTCCCTTCTTGTGGGTGACAGCGGCGCAGTTCGGCACCTGACCGCCGATCTTCCCGACTACTTGTTGCGGGACATAGGATTGCCGGAAAGCGGGCCACACGACCGACCTATGGGCCATCTGAATCTCTGCTGCCACCCGATCTGACCCTAGTACTTGCTCTCAAAAAGGATCTAAGCAATGAAACGTGTCCTCCTCATCGGAGCCAGCAGTCCGCTTGGGCACATGTTGTGTTCGGAGTTCCAGCGACAGGGGTGGTATGTGATTGCCCTCGTTCGCAAGACCTCCCGCGCCAAGTTACTCGCGGCTGACCAACTTGTTGAGGCGCGTTTTGCCGATCCGGACGCTTTGAGCGGGGTCATGACTGGTGTGACACTGGTCGTGTCCTGCCTCGGCACTAAGCGTGAAGCCGATGCCGTAGATGGGTGGCACATCGACTATCCAAGCAAACTCAACCTCCTGCAGGAGGCAAAGCGCGCATCTGTCGAACAGTTCATATGCGTCGACCAGCTGCATGGTCTTAGCAAAATGCAGGTTATGGACGCGCTTGACCTCGACGCAGTCGCAGGACCGCAAAGACAACAAGACCAATTCGAAAACACGTGCGCCAACATACCCACGGCGCAGATTCATCAACTCATTACCGAAAGGGAAAAATCATGACTATGCAACGTATTGGGGGCCTTGCTGCCCTGATCTGTGCCGCCACCTATATCTTTGGTTTTACACTACTTGTGACTGTATTTTCAGAGTCTGGCTTTGGCACGAATGCAATCGACGCCGCCGGCGTGGTGCGGTTCACCGTCGACAATCAAGCGCTTATGATCACGTGGTTCACAGTGATCTACGTGCTCAACGCGTTGGCGCTGGCTGTGCTGGTTGTCGCTTTGGCAGGTCGCTTGCGAGACAAATCACCCGACTGGGGCACGATGACCATGGCCTTCGGACTGGTCTGGACGACCCTTGTGTTGGGTGCAGGCATGATCGGCAATGTCACAACTGAAACGATGGCTGCGATGGCGCCGAACGACTTCGAAGCCGCTGTTCAGACTTGGGAAGCACTGCACGCAGTGGAACTCGGTCTTGGTGGCGGAAACGAAATCGCAGGCGGGGTCTGGATTCTATGTGTCAGTCTTGCTGCCTTATTGCACCGTGCCTTTGGCAAGATCGTCATCGCTCTGGGACTGCTCACAGGAATTGGTGGATTGCTCACCATCTTCCCGCCCTTCGGTGAAATCGCAGGCGCTGTGTTTGGACTTGGGGCAATTGCATGGTTCATCGCCGTCGGTTTGACGCTCGTGTTCCAGCGCAATGCCGTAGCCATGGAAGCAGCGGTTTCGTAAAAGAACCTGTTTAGAAGAGGTTTCTATCATGAAATACCTTGTTCGTTGCGCGGCTGGGCTGACCGTCGTTTTCGCGCTGCTTACGCCAAGCCTTGCATTTGGACAGAGCGACATTTCTTGCTTTGACGGCACTGAACCGGTCAACCAGGAATTGGGTGAAAACCCCGTGACCCTGCCTGAAGGCTTAGGTTCTTTCCAGTTGCCAGACCTTGGATCGGCTGGTTTGACCGTGCACTACGTGCGCCCGCAGAGCTTTACTCCCTCTTCTCCAATCCTGCTCGTCCTTCCTGGTGCCGGACGCAACAGCGACGGCTACAGCGACGCTTGGATCGACGCGGCCTGTGCCTCTGGGACATTCGTGGCAGCCCTAGGGTATTCGGAAGAGGACTATGACTTCGCCGCATATAATATGGGCGGCACAATCTCGAACTTGCACTTCGATAACCCGAGTTCTGCCCGGGTGTCCGAAACCGCTACGACAATTACGCTCGACGATGCTGATATTCGGTTTGATGTGGTGACGAGCCGCCCGGACTGGATTTTCGATGATTTTGATCGCGTCTTTGAGCAACTGGTCCAGATCACGGGTTCTGAGGCAGACACATACGATATTTTTGGGCATTCTGCCGGCGGGCAAATCCTGCACCGCTTCGCAATTTTCGCACCGCGATCGAAGGCACGCATTATCATCGCCGCAAATTCGGGGTTCTACACATTTCCTGATCTTTCACAGGCAATGCCAACTGGGTTGGAGGGTGTGGGTCTGACAGAGACAGATTTAACGCACGCCTTTGGCGCACATCTTGTCCTGATGCTGGGTGCACTCGACAATAGCAACCAATCTGGCGGGACGTTGCTGCACACACCTCACATCGATCAATCACAGGGCTTGGGGCGACTAGATCGCGGACAACGCTTCTATGCGCATTCTCGTCAGGAAGCTGAGCGGGTCGGGGCTGCTTTCCAATGGCAGTTCCAGATCATCGACGGGAAAGGACATGACTACCGAGCGATGAGTGCTGCAGCTGCCGAGTACCTGATGAACCTTGAGGAATGATCAGCCACCCGGCGAACCCGGCACGGTTCACATCGTGACGTCGTCATGTCCGAACCCGCCCAGAATTAGTGAACTATCAGAACACTGTAGACCTGTAAGAACATCGGACGCGAAGGAGCGGGCACATGACAAAGTCTTCGAGACTAGCACTTCGAGGCCCCTTGGGAATCGCACTCTTGGGTGCGGTGCCCGCCCTACCGGGGGCGTTTGTCCTGGCAGGTATACTCCAAGGCCCAGACACCAAGGGCTTTTTGCATGATATGGTTCAGCTGCACTACTTTGCTTCCCCCGAACCAATCGCACTGCATATTGCATCAGGCATCTTGTTCTGTGTTCTTGCACCTCTTCAGTTTTCGTCGCGCCTGCGGATGCGGTACCGCAAATTGCATCGGGTTGCCGGGCGGGTTGCAATGATAGCGGGACTTCTCTTTGCGCTCACGGCCGTTTTGCTCATGGGGCGCCCGCCCGCGGCACCAGAACTGTGGCTACACTATGCCGCGATGAATTTTGGCGGCCTTGGTGCCGGTCTTTCCCTCTGTTTGTCCTTTTTGGCAATTCGGCGCGGAGACATAGTCTATCACCGACAATGGATGCGACGGGCCATCGCATTCGGTCTTCTCGGCGCAAGTCGCATACTCTTTGATCTGATCCTCATTCCAATCTTTGGCTACGAAACGCCCACAAGTGAAGGCATGTCAGTATGGCTCGCCTTAGCGCTCAATCTCTTTGTGGCTGAACGGCTTTCGAAGTCAGATAGGAAATCTGCTTGAACCGACCAGCATGCCTGTCTCAGGTTCCGGGACCACTTTTTACTGTTAGCCTGGTTGTTTCGGCCAGTCTTCAATGACCGCTCTCATGACTTTGGCTGCACTGCAGCGACGGTTGTGCTGTAAAAGGCGAATGAATGCTGCGTCAGCGATGGCAGCGCCTGCATCTGTCCGCTTCGTCCGCAAAGCGGCCCTCCGGTAGATAACGCCCACCAAAAACGCTTACACTCTGGTTTTCCTGACCTGCGGGCGGCTCAGCACCCTGATAGGTTGAAAACGCCATATTTCGGCAATTTCAAAAAAGGAGATTTTAGAATGCTTAATGTTGAAAAGCTCAGTACCGAGCAAACGCTTGAACTGATGGCCAATCGGGTCGCGTCAAACAAGATCAGCCGCGATAGCCTTGGCGCAATTTCCAAGGCGATCTTTAACGACGAATTCCCGGTCATCGGCTTTGACGTCTGTAAATACGGCACCTGCTGGGACTTTGAATTCAAGGGGCCGCTGGTCAAATTTGACCTGCAACGCCTGATGGAACTGGTCCCGGGCCGGGTGCGCAACGTCGACATCATGATCGACGGGATCACAGACCCCGAACGCCTGCGCGTGCGCGTCGGCCAAGAGCTGGGCTGATGGCCTTGATGGCCCGTCGGGTGGTGCACATCCACCCGACACTATTGTGCAATCTGACATGTGCCCATTGTTATTCGACCTCCAGCCCGCAGATGCCACGCGGGCTGGACCCTGAACACATCCTGCAAGCAACCGCCAAGATGGCCGCGGATGGCTATGACAGCGCCAGCCTGTCGGGGGGCGAGCCGACGATCTACTTTGGTCTGGACCGCCTGTGCGGCGGCCTGCGCGAACAGGGCTTTGCGGTGTCGGTCATCACCAACGGCCTGCAACCGCGTCGGATTGCGGGTTTTGCCGATCAGCATCAGCCTGACCTGATCTCGGTCAGTTTTGACGGGTTGGCCCCGCGCCACGACCTGATCCGGCGCAAGCAAGGCAGTTTTGATCGTGCGATGGAAACGCTGAAAACGCTGGCGGACAAAGGTCATGCCTGCGGTGCTGTGGTCTCGCTTGGTGAAGACGGGATGGAGGATATTCCAGCCCTTGTCGCGCAAATCACCGCGGCAGGCGCGCGACACGTGCAACTGCATCCGGTGTCGGAACTGGGGCGAGGGCTGACCTCTGCCATTGTGAAAGAACCCAGCGACGAAACGCTTTTGCGGGCGATGGTCCTCAGCCAGCTTCTGGACGTCATTCACCCCGATTGCCGGATCATCTGTGATGCGCTGACGGGCGAGCTGCTGCAAGCCAAGCCCCGGCCAAAAGTGGGTGATTTGGTCTCACCGGTGGTGATCGGCGCCGATGGCAAGGTCTTTCCCGTGGCCTATGGGCTGGCCGAACATTTCAGCTTTGGCAATGTCCGGGATGGGCTGTCGCCGACGGTATATGCGCCCGAACTGGTCGATCTGATCGACAGGTGTTGGGACGCGGCCGCCACGCGAGAAGCGACCGCCTTCTATCCTGATTTGACCCGGCTCAGCCAGACGTTGGTGCCCGGCTAGGGCACGGTCAAAACGGCACAGGGTGCGTGGTGGCTGATCCGCTGCGAGGTACTGCCAAGGATCAGCCCCGCGATATTGCCAAGCCCGCGCCGTCCAGTGACGATCAGATCGGCATCCATTTCTTTGGCCGTGGCGATGACCATGTCGCCGGGGTCGCCGCGCTGTGTATAGCTTTCCGCAACTGTGCAGCCTGCCTTTGTCACAATGTCGGTGGCCGATGCGATGATCTTGGCAGCAGCGGCCTGCACGGTTTTGTCGTCGGGCATGGTCGTGACCATATGATAGCCCGCCACAGCACCGGTGGCGAAGGCCACAGTGTCAGGGTGCGGCACATGCACCAGATAGATCGCCGCATCGCAGGCCTTAGCCAGATCGCAGGCGGCATTCAGCGCATGAAGTGCGGGGTCAGACCCGTCTACACCAATCAGGATTTTCGAAAACATCGGCTTTCCTTTCCTTCTGTTATGACTTCATTCTAACTGGAACGGCGCATCAGAACCTTGATGCAGGTCAATGGAGGGCCCATGCCAGATGCGATTGTGATAGGCGCCGGACCTGCAGGGCTGGCAGCGGCGGCCGCGCTGAAGGGTCAGGGGTTCGCGGTTGATTTGCTGGAACAAGCATCCGCCGTGGGATCAAGCTGGCGCGGGCACTACGACTGCCTCAAACTGCATACGGCACGCGGACGCTCTGGCTTGCCGGGGATGGCATTTCCGGCAGAGGTGGGCCGTTATCCATCGCGGGCTGCTGTGATCACATATCTAGAGGCTTATGCCGCCGCCAACGCCCTATCCCCACGCTTTGGCGTGGCGGTCAAGACGATCCAGCTGGACGGTGATGGGTGGCGAGTGACCCACACCGATGGGACGGACCGGACCGATGTGGTTGTCGTGGCAACCGGTCTGAACGGCACACCGCATGTCCCCGTGTGGCCGCAACAAGAGGTGTTCGCCGGGCAGATCATCCATTCAAGCGGCTACCGAAACGCACGAGGATTTGCCGGTCAGCGTGTGCTGGTGGTGGGGTTTGGCAATTCCGGCGGCGACATCGCACTGGATCTGGCGCAGGCGGGCGTGGACGTCACCCTGTCCCAGCGCGGGCCGGTGAACATCCTGCCAAAAGAGCTGTTTGGCGTGCCGATCACCTCTTTTGGATTGCTGAGCAATCTTTTGGGTTACAGGGCCGCCGACCGGATCACAGCACCGATCCTGCGCTGGGCGGTGGGGCAGCCAGAGGATTACGGCCTGCAATCCACCGGCAAAGGCCCCGGTGCGCGGGTGATCGAAGATGGACGTATCCCGCTGATTGACGTCGGCACATTGGGCGCGATCAAGGCCGGGCAGATCGCCATAAAGCCGGGGATCGCGACATTCACGCAGGACGGTGTGACATTCGCTGACGACAGTGCCGCGCCCTTTGATGCCGTGATCGCGGCCACGGGCTACAATGTCGACCTGCGCCCGTTGCTGGGCGACAGTCCCGCGTTGACGGATGATGGCAAGCCTACGATCAGCGGCGCGGCCACGGCGGCCCCCGGTCTTTACTTTTGCTCGTTCCGCGTTTCACCCGACGGTCAGCTTTTCACCACTGGCCGCGAGTCGCTGGCGATTGCCGCGGATGCCGCCGCGCGCTTTTCGCTCGCCACCGCCTGACGATAGGCGTAAGCCGGGGCTATGCAGATCGTTCGTCTGGAAGATGCCCGCAGTCTGCCCTTCTGGCGCAGACCTATCACCTTGCTGTTTCTGATGGCATTGGCGATGCCGATCGCATTCAACACTTGGGCGGCACTGCTGAATAACTTCGTGATCGAAGTGGGCGATTTCGACGGCTCTGACATTGGCTGGCTGCATACCGTGCGCGAGATCCCCGGATTCTTCGCCATTGGCGTGATTGCTCTGATCATCTTTGTCCGCGAACAGGTGCTGGGGCTGGTGTCGCTTGTGCTGCTGGGCGCAGCCACGGCGATCACCGCCTATTTCCCTTCGATGGGGGGTATTCTGACGCTCACCATGCTGTCGTCCATCGGGTTCCACTATTACGAGACAGTCAATCAATCGCTACAGCTTCAGTGGATCAGCAAGGCCCGCGCGCCGCAAATGATCGGTTGGCTGATGGCAGCAGGGTCGGCCGCGACGTTTGTGGCCTATGTGCTGATCATCATGACGTGGGAGGCTTTGGATCTGTCCTACGCCTTTGTCTACATGATCTCGGGCGGGATCACGGTGGCGATCGCACTCTTCTGCCTACTCGCCTATCCGCAGTTCGAAGCCCCCCATCCCCAGCTGAAAACCTTTGTGCTGCGCCGCCGCTACTGGCTTTACTATGCGCTGCAGTTCATGGCGGGCGCGCGGCGGCAGATTTTCATGGTCTTCGCAGGCTTCATGATGGTCGAAAAATTCGGCTTTGACGTGCACGAGATCACGGTGCTGTATCTGATTACCCTGATCACCAACATCGTCGTGGCCCCGGTGATGGGCAAAGTGGTGACGCTTTTTGGCGAGCAACGCGCGCTGTTGTTCGAATACGCGGGCCTTGCGGTGATTTTCCTGCTTTATGGCGGCTTGTATTTCTTTGGTTGGGGCGTGGTGCTGGCCGCCGTGCTTTATATCGTCGATCATATCTTCTTTGCGCTGGCTTTGGCACTAAAGACCTATTTTCAGAAAATCGCTGACCCCGGTGATATCGCACCGACAGCCGCTGTGGCCTTTACCATCAACCATATCGCCGCCGTCTTCCTGCCCGCGCTTTTGGGATATCTGTGGCTGACATCACCCGGCGCGGTCTTTTTGCTGGCCGCCGGCATGGCGAGCGTGTCTTTCTTGCTCGCATTGTTGATCCCGCGTCATCCGGTGCCGGGGTATGAAACCCGTCTCAATCGCGTGATCGCCGCCCCGGCAGAGTAGAAAGCGCCCGGTGCGCGCCCTATATCCGGAGTATCCACAGCAAAGGAGCCGCTGATGTTCTCAATGTTCCGCGACAAGTCCGACATGATCTCTGCTGATACCGCCCTGCCGGGCCGCGATGCCGCGATCCCCACGGCGACCACGCATTTCGTACTCGATACCCCGCTGAAAGACGTGCCCGACGGCATGGAGGTCGCGATGTTCGGCATGGGCTGCTTCTGGGGCGTGGAACGGATGTTCTGGAAACTTGATGGCGTCTATTCCACATCCGTGGGCTATGCGGGCGGCTATACGCCCAATGCCACTTATGAAGAGGTGTGCAGCGGCAAAACCGGCCACAATGAGGTCGTGCGTGTGGTCTTTGACCCCGCCAAGATCAGTTATGAGACGCTGTTGCAGGTCTTCTGGGAAGGGCACGATCCGACCCAAGGGATGCGGCAGGGCAACGATCGCGGCACGCAGTACCGATCTGGCATCTACACCTATTCGGATGCGCAGAAGACCGCCGCCGAGGCCAGCAAAACCATGTTCGCACCGCGCCTGTCCAAGGCCGGATATGGTGCAATCACGACAGAGATTGTGGCGGCACCCGCCTATTACTTTGCCGAAGATTATCACCAGCAATACCTTGCCAAAAACCCCAACGGCTATTGCGGGATCGGCGGCACCGGCGTGACCTGCCCGATTGGCGTCGGCGTCTGATTGACGAAACACGACTGACAGCATAGGCGCGGGGCAACGAGATGGAGTTGCCCCGATGACCACCTATACCGCATTGACCACCATGACCGGCCAGGACACCGCAGATGCCCTGGCCGAGGCGCTAGAGGCGCTGGTGCCCGAACCCACGGGGATTGGCGTGTTCGAGGTCGAAGACGGATCAGGTCTGTGGGAGGTCGGTGCCTATTTCACCGATGCACCCGATCAGGCCGGTTTGGCGGTGTTGGCCGCTTTGCACGGGGTCAAGGATTTCACTGTCTCTGAAGTGCCAGATCAGGATTGGGTCGCCAAAGTTCAGCGCGAATTGCCGCCAGTGCCAGCGGGGCGTTTTTTTGTTTACGGCGCGCATGACACTGACAAGGTGCCGGCTGACAAGATCCCCTTGCTGATCGAGGCGGCGATGGCCTTTGGCACTGGTCATCACGGCACGACGCTGGGCTGCCTGCAGGCCTTGGACGCGCTTGTTACGGATGGGGTGCCACTGACCAATGTGGCCGACATCGGCTGTGGTACGGCTGTGCTGGCGATGGCCGCGGCCCATGTCACGGACGCGCCGATTGTCGCCAGCGACATTGATCCCGTTGCCGTGGACGTGGCGGCGGCCAATGTGACGGCCAATGATCTGTCGAACCGCGTTGACTGCGTTGTGGCCGCAGGCTTTGACGCCGCAGCTCTGACCTCACGCGCGCCCTATGATCTGGTTTTTGCCAATATCCTCAAAGGACCGCTGGTGGCGATCGCCAAGGACATGGCCGCATCGACCACATCCGGCGGCCACGCGATTCTTTCGGGCATTTTGAACGAGCAGGCAGATGACGTGGCCGCCCATTATGCACGTTTCGGCTTCAATGAGATTGCCCGGATCAGCATTGTTGACTGGACCACGCTGACTTTAATCAAATCCGCCGGATAGATCGTTAAAATGCCTCAGTTTCAGCGGTTTGCCCAAATTTTGCCACATTCTGGGGCGACGTTAGAGTACGTGAAAAGTTGAAGTGGGGGCTTTAACTGGAGAGAACAATGGGACTCGCTCAGGCACCCTTTGAAAAGCGGCTTCGCCGGATCGTCAAGAGCCATCAGCGCATGGCAAATGGCGTGACCTACCGTGTTGATGGTAACGGTCTGATCCAGGCGCAACCGCGTATCTACAATCCGAAATTCCCGCTGCGCGGTCTGATCCTGATGGTCGGCACAGCGTTTCTGTTCAAGGGCTACATTTATGCATCCCTGGGCGAAACGACCTATGCCGAACGTGTGGGCAAGCTGGCCGAGGGCACGCTGATCGAAAAGGCTGGCGCCTGGATCATGCAAGCTGACCCCGCCACATTGGCCGTCGCACAAGTGTTGCAAAGCATCGGACTGTAAAACAGTTTTGACCGGCACATTGCTATGTGCATTGGCCGCACCCTGTCGGGGGTGTGGTCTTTGCGCGTTTGATTGACCTGAAACCCAAACTGCGCATCAGACACAAAAAGGCCGCGCCCGATATGCTCGAGGCGCGGCCTTTGTACGTCTGAAGGGAGGGATCAGAACGTGCGGCGTGACACCGTGTCAATGTCACCAAAGGACAGACCGATGTCGTCCAGCTCGCGTGCGCTGAGCTTGGACAGGGATTTGCGCGTGATGCGCGCATCGTTCCAGGTTGTGACGGCACCAACAAGGTTGGTGGCGAAACGTGTGATGGAACCAGCCGAGATCACGGCAGTTGGGCGGGTGGTGTCAAAAGCGGCCATGGGCGTGCTCCTCAAGTTTAGGTGCTGCTGTGCAGCGTGAAGTTCATGAGGCGCAAATAGGAGTGGCGATCACACTTCACCAGCACTATTTCTGCATAGCTTCTATGCATTTTCAGAATGACTATTTCTTAAGCACGGTTAACCTTAAGTCATTGTGAAACAAGAGGTTAGGCGAGGTCGCTTTTGATCTATGTGGCGACGGATTTGCCTTTCTTTATCCCTGTGGCGCAATCGACTTTGCCTCTGCGGTGCGCAGCGGTTGATTGCTTGAAATGGCGTTGACGATATCCCGGACAGCATCGTCCGAAGGTGACCCGGCTGTAGAATACGATGTGACGATAACCGGGCGGGGTCTATAGCCCGTCTGACGGGGTTCGGTGCCAAAGGCAGCAGGTGCGGCGGCACCATTGTTTAGCTGTTCGGTGCGCAGATCCGAGACGGTCGCATTGGTCAACTCGACACCGTATTTCTTTGCTTCCGCACCGTTCTTGAGGCTCATTGCTTCGGGTGTGTCCAGAAAAACAGTCAAAAGCTTAAGTTCGTTGGCCGTATAGGGCTGTTTCATCAAGCCACGCTTCATGACCAGATTGGCAGCACTTCCTGCAGCAGCAGGCGAAACGCCCTTTTTGACAAGAAAACTGGTGAGGGAATTGGCGAAATCGGCCATGCTGGGTCCTTTCAGGTAGCAAATCGCATAAACAATGGCGGTATGTTAGGCCGCGACCACGGGATCGCAAAGCCCTTGGCGGATGTTCGCGTTTTGTGCTAGCAATGGCGCAAGAACAAGACAGAGCAGGGGTAAGCAATGCGCGTTGTGGGGATTGATCCCGGTCTGCGCAATATGGGTTGGGGGATCATCGCGGTCTCTGGCAGCCGCATTTCACATATTGCCAACGGTGTGTGTCACGGTGAGGGAGAGGCGCTCTCGGACCGATTGCTGTCTTTGCATCTGGCCCTGACCGATGTTTTGGCGTCTCATGCCCCGGATGCGGCGGCCATCGAGCAGACCTTTGTGAACAAGGACGGCGCGGGCACGCTGAAACTGGGTCAGGCGCGCGGCGTTGCGATGCTCGCGGTGGCGCAAGCTGGGCTGCGGGTTGGGGAATACGCGCCCAACGCGGTCAAAAAGGCGGTTGTGGGCGTGGGCCATGCCGACAAGCGGCAAATCCTGCATATGGTGCAGCTTCAACTGCCGGGCTGCAAGGTTGCCGGCCCGGATGCGGCAGACGCGCTGGCAATTGCCATTTGTCACGCGCACCATCTGCAATCGGCGGGCACGCTGGCGGCCGCACTTTCAAAGGCCAGCGCATGATTGGGCGGATCGCAGGGCGGCTGGAATACCGCAGCACCGATCACGTGCTGATCGACGTGCGCGGCGTTGGCTATGTGATCTACGTCAGCAACCGCGTCATGGCGGGCCTGCCTGCCAATGGCGAGGCGGTGGCACTTTATACTGATCTTTTGGTGCAAGAGACGAACTTGCAGCTTTTTGGGTTCACCACGCTGGTCGAAAAGGAATGGCATCGCTTGTTGATGTCGGTGCAGGGGATCGGGGCCAAGGCGTCGATGTCGATCCTGGGCGCACTGGGTGCTGACGGTGTCAGCCGCGCAATTGCGCTTGGCGATTGGAACGCGATTGCCAAGGCGAAGGGCGTCGGTCCGAAAACCGCGCAGAAGGTCATTTTGGAACTCAAGGACAAGGCCCCCGGCGTGATGGCGATGGGCGGCACCGTGGCGGCGGCGACCGGCGACGAAGTGATCGACAATGAACCCGCCCCTGCGCGTCGCGCGCCCGCGCCCAAGGGCAATCCCGCACAGGCCGAGGCGCTGTCGGCCCTTGGCAATCTGGGCTATGCGCCCGGTGACGCGGCAGGGGCTGTGGCCGAAGCGATGGGGGCAGAGCCGGAGGCTGACACCTCTGCGCTGATCCGCGCGGCCTTGAAGCTCTTGGCACCAAAGGGGTAGGGGAGTGCTCATCGGTCCTATCGTCCCTCTTCGCGCGGAGCCCACATGAGCGAACCCGATCCTACATTGCGCCCCGAGCGGCAAGCCGAAGATGGCGACCGCGCCTTGCGACCACAGCAGCTTGATGAATTCATCGGGCAAAAGGCGGCACGGGCAAATCTGAAGGTCTTTATCGAAAGCGCACGTCGTCGGGGCGAGGCGATGGACCACACGCTTTTTCACGGCCCCCCTGGCCTGGGCAAAACCACATTGGCGCAGATCATGGCGCGCGAGTTGGGTGTGAATTTCCGCATGACCAGCGGGCCAGTGCTGGCCAAGGCGGGGGATCTCGCGGCGATTCTGACAAATCTGGAAGCGCGCGATGTGTTGTTCATCGACGAAATTCACCGCCTGAACCCGGCGGTGGAAGAGGTGCTATACCCGGCGCTAGAGGATTTTGAGCTTGATCTGGTGATCGGCGAGGGCCCCGCCGCGCGCACGGTGCGGATCGAATTACAGCCCTTTACGCTTGTGGGTGCCACGACGCGCATGGGGTTGTTGACCACACCGCTACGCGACCGCTTTGGCATTCCGACACGTCTTGAATTCTACACACAGGACGAGTTGCACGAGATTGTCACGCGCGGCGCGCGGCTGATGGGTGCGCCCGCCGAAGACGGCGGCGCGCGCGAGATTGCCAGGCGGGCCCGCGGCACCCCAAGGATCGCCGGACGGTTGCTGCGGCGCGTGGTCGATTTCGCCGTGGTCGAGGGCGACGGCACGGTGACGCAGGCGATTGCGGACCGGGCGCTGACACGGTTGGGCGTTGATGATCTGGGGTTGGATAATGCCGATCGCCGCTATCTGCGGCTGATCGCTGAAAGCTATGGTGGTGGTCCGGTTGGGGTTGAGACGCTGAGTGCAGCTCTGTCAGAAAGCCGCGACAGCCTTGAAGATGTGATAGAACCCTATTTGCTGCAGCAGGGGCTGATCCAACGCACCCCGCGCGGGCGGATGCTGGCCGCCAAGGCCTGGGCGCATTTGGGGCTGGACGCGCCCAAGGATCAGACCGATTTATTCGGTGCATAGGTCGGATGCCTCCGGCGGGGATTTTTTGAGGCCAGAAGAAGATGGACGCAAGCGAGATAGAGGCGCTGTTTACGCGCAGTGACGGGCAATATGTCTGTGCGCGCTGGGCACGGCCAATCGCGCCTGTAGTCTTTGGCGTGGACGAAGCGACGCTGGGCGTCTTCAAAGGCGCGATCGAGGCGGTGGTCACACTTGCCGGGCATCAGATGGCCGAGACCGACCCGGAACTGGGTGCCAATCTTATGGTGTTCTTCTGTCAGGACTGGGATGAACTGCCCCAAGTGCCGCATCTGGATCAATTGGTGCCAGACCTTGGACCGCTGGTCGGGCGGCTGAAAGCGGCACAGGCCAATCAATACCGGATTTTCCGCTTTGATGAGGCGGGCGCGATCAAGGCGGCCTTTGTTTTCCTGCGCTATGACGACCATCTGGCGGCGGTCAGCGCCGACACGCTGGCCCTGTCACAGGCCGTGCAGACAATTCTGCTGTGGTCAGACCGAGCATTTGCCGACACGTCACCGCTGGCGGTGGTCAATGACACAACCGTTTTGCGCCCCGATGTGGCGGATGTGGTGCGCGCTGCCTATGATCCTGTGATGCCAGCGGTTGCAAGGGATGCAAGCCACGCTCTGCGTCTTGCGGCGCGGTTGACCCTGCAGTCCAAACCGTCCTGACAAAGCAAAGGGAAATTGTGATGCACTTTGCCCCAGCAACACCAGAACTTTCGGTGCCGGATGTCGCGGCAGCGCAGGCCTATTACCGAGACCATCTGGGGTTCAAGATCGGCTGGCACAACACGGCAGGTCGCATTGGCGCGGTGTCACGCGGAGATTGTGCGCTATTCTTGCGGCAGGCCGACGCGGTCAAGACCGGAGGGACCTTCTGGGTGTTTGTCGACGACGTTGATGCAACCTTTGCTGATTTGAAAGGTTGCGGCGCAACGATCATAGAGCCTGTTGCCGACACACCTTGGGGATTGCGGCAATTCACGGTTGCCGATCCCTATGGGAACACCTTTTATCTGTTTCACGACCTTTAGGTCGCCCGGGCCTATGAGGCCTTGGTTTGAACAACGGACAGGACTGCCATGCCTCAGGACGCCACACCTCATCACCTGCCTGTGCGGGTCTATTATGAAGACACCGACATGGGCGGGATCGTCTATTATGCCAACTATCTCAAATACATCGAACGTGCCCGGTCAGAGCTGGTTGAAGTCATGGGGTTGGACCAGAACCAGATGAAAAAGGACGGAATCGTCTTTGTCGTCCGCCGGGTCGAAGCGGATTATCTGGCGCCCGCAAGACTGGATGACCGGCTGACGGTGGTGACCACGCACCGGCCAGAGGGGCAAAGCCGTTGGGTGTTTGACCAAGAGGTGCGGCGTGGCGATCAAGTGATCTTTCGCGCAGTTGTCACGGCGGTCTGCATGACCACCGAAGGGCGGCCCACACGGCTGCCAGCGGATCTTCGCGCAAAACTGGGGTAGTGCGCACGAGGAAGTGCGCGCGAACTGCGCGAGCGCAATGGATTTCCCAAGTATCATCGCTTATGTTGCGTCCAAACAAGGGCCGATAACGGCCTCACAAGCAGAGCGGGCATATGGAAGCAGCAACCGATTTTACGATGTGGGCCTTGTTTGCCCGCGCCACGATCCTTGTCAAACTGGTCATGATCATGCTGATCGTCGCCTCAGTCTGGTGCTGGGCGGTGATTGTCGACAAACTGATCCAATATCGCCGCGCCCGGCGCGAAGCGGATATTTTTGATCGGGCATTTTGGTCCGGCGAGCCGTTGGATCAGCTCTTCGACCAGATCGGTGACACACCGCGCGGCGCGTCCGAGACGATCTTTAGCGCTGGCATGTTGGAGTGGCGCAGGTCGCACCGGCAGGACGGCGCGCTGATCGCGGGGGCACAGGCCCGGATCGACCGCAGCATGGATGTCGCCATCGCCAAAGAAGCAGGCAAGCTGCAAAAGGGCCTGCCGGTTCTGGCGACGACGGGGTCAACCGCGCCATTCGTGGGCCTGTTCGGCACGGTTTTTGGCATCATGAATGCCTTCGTTGAAATCGCAGAGCAGCAAAACACAAACCTCGCAGTTGTGGCCCCCGGCATTGCCGAGGCCTTGCTGGCGACAGGACTTGGCCTGATGGCCGCGATCCCGGCGGTGGTTTTCTATAACAAACTCAGCGCGGACGCGGACCGGATTGTCGCAGGCTACGAGGCCTTTGCTGACGAATTCGCCACGATCCTCAGCCGTCAGTTGGATAGCTGAGCATGGGGGCCGGTGTTATCAAACCGGGCGGGGAAGATGGCGGACGGCGCAGGCGTCGCCGGTCCAGCCGGAGCCAACCGATGTCAGAGATCAACGTCACACCTTTCGTGGACGTGATGCTGGTGCTGTTGATCATCTTCATGGTGGCCGCGCCGCTGTTGACGGTGGGCGTGCCAGTTGAACTGCCGGAAACCGCTGCCAACGCATTGCCTACCGATCAAGAGGAACCGCTGACCGTGACGATCACGGCGGACGGTGGCTTGCTGATCCAGAACACCGAAACCGCCGAGGCGGATCTGGTCGTCAAACTGCAGGCCATCGCTGCAGAGCGCGAAAGCGACCGGATTTTCCTGCGCGCGGACGGGTCCAACGCCTGGAACCGTGTGGCGCAGGTCATGGGCGCGCTGAATGCGGCAGGCTTTAACAACATCGGTTTGGTGACGGATATTGGCGGTCCGACGCTGAACGATCAGGACGGCTAGCCCCGTGGCCTCGACCGGCACCTATATTTCAAGTGCGGGGCATGTGGGCCTTGTGATCTGGCTTGTGGCGGGCTGGGGGTTCCAATCCGATCCGCTGCCGTTTGAGGTGGCCGATGTTTCGGTGGTGTCGGGCGAAGAATTCGCAGCACTCGTGGCAGCCACCACGCCAGACCCTGCCAGTGAAGCGCCCGATGCGCCAACCGTGCCGCTGGTCGAAGATACGCCACCTGTCCCGGCAGAAGACTCGCCGCCAGAGGATGTGACCCTACCCGAACCGGTGCCGCAACCGGCAGAGGAAACGCCACCGCCAGAAGCCCCTGCGCCGCCCGAACCCGTTGCGGATGTGACCGATCAGGCCCCGACACCACCGGCACCGCCACAGGAACTGGCCTCTCCCGATCTTGAAATTAGCGACACGCCTGTTCCGCGCCCCGCTGACCGTGTGGCCCCCGAACCCGTGGCCCCGCCGCCGCTTGATACGGAGGTCGCGGATGTCGTGCAGGAAAGTGCCACGCCAGACGCGACAGAGCCGGCCGAGGTGGTTGAGGAACCGACCGAGGCAACAGCCCCCGAAGAAGCCGCAACAGAGATCGTGACCGAAGCCGAGGAACCCTCTGGCGCTGTTTCCACATCCTTGCGGCCAACCGTGCGGCCCAACCGCCCCGCACCCGCAGAACCTGAGGTCGCCGAAGCCCCGGTTGAAGAACCTGCGCCACAGGCGGCAGAGGTCTTGGAAGACAGTGAAGCGGATGTCGAGGCCGCCGTCGCCGCAGCGCTCGAATCTATGCAGTTGCCAGCGGCTGAGGGCCCGCCGATGACAGGGTCGGAACGCGAAGGTTTCCGGGTGGCCGTCAATCGCTGCTGGAACGTCGATCCCGGATCGGTTGCAGCGCGCGTGACGGTCGAGGTGGGCTTTGCACTGGATCAGGACGGCAAGGTGTCCGGCAATGTGCAACTGATCTCTTCGGATGGAGATAGCAGCGCGACCGAAACCGCATTTCAGGCCGCGCGCCGCGCGATCCTGCGCTGTCAGGGGCAGGGTGGTTATGACCTTCCGGCTGAAAAGTATGACCAGTGGAAAGAGGTGGTGATTACCTTTGACCCCTCTGGCATGAGGTTGCGGTGATGGGCCTGGCAACCGGCGAACTGTCGCGCAACGGGGAATTCGGCGCGAATTGCCCCTTGATTGCGCAAGCGAACCCATCAAAACGAATGAAAAGCCCGCACAAGGCGAGGATTGAGCAATGTTGAGACTTCTGATGGCCTTGGGTCTGGCGACCTTTTTGGCAGGCCCCGCACAGGCACAGGACGGCCCACTGCGGCTGACTATCACCGATGGTGTGATCGAACCCTTGCCCTTTGCGGTGCCCGGGTTTCAGGCCGAAACAGCCGGGGCCGAACAATTGGCCGCTGACATTACCCGTCTGGTCGCACAGGATCTGGCGAACACGGGCCTTTTCCGCGAAATCCCGTCGAGCGCGTTTATCAGCCAGCCGGCATCCTTTGGCGCACCGGTTGCTTACCCCGACTGGCGCGCGATCAATGCGCAGGCGCTGATCGGCGGGGCGGTTGCGGTCAGTGGTGACCAATTGGTCGTGAAATTCCGGCTTTATGACGTCTTTGCGGGCACCGAACTGGGCGAGGGGCTGCAATTTGCAGGTACCGTGCAGGGCTGGCGGCGCATGGCGCATAAGGTCGCTGACGCCGCCTATGGCCGGATTACAGGCGAAGGCGGATATTTCGACAGCCGCGTGGTGTTCGTGGCCGAAACCGGCCCCAAGGACGCGCGGCAAAAACGTATTGCGATCATGGATTACGATGGCGCCAACCTGCAATTCCTGACCGACAGCAGCGCCATTGTGCTTGCCCCACGGTTCAGCCCCAAGGGCGACCGGGTGCTTTATACCACCTATGAAACCGGCTTCCCGCGCATCAATGTGCTGGATGTGGCCACCGTTGGACGCCAGCAATTGCCCACGGCAGAGGGCGAGATGGCGTTCAGCCCACGGTTTTCGCGCGATGGGAACCGGGTGATCTATAGCTTGGCCAATGGCGGCAACACCGATCTTTATCAGACCGATCTTGGCACTGGCGCGCATACCCGCCTGACCTCTGCGCCTTCGATTGAAACCGCCCCAAGCTTTAGCCCCGATGGCAGCCGCATCGTGTTTGAAAGCGACCGCAGTGGGACCCAGCAGCTTTACATCATGTCCGCAAATGGCGGTGAGGCACAGCGAATCTCGTTTGGCGAAGGCCGTTACGGCACGCCCGTCTGGTCGCCTCGCGGTGATCTGATTGCCTTTACCAAGCAGAACGCAGGCCGGTTCCACATTGGTGTCATGCGCACCGATGGCAGCGAAGAACGCCTGCTGACCGCCTCCTTTCTGGACGAAGGCCCCACATGGTCGCCAAATGGCCGGGTGCTGATGTTCATGCGCGAAACCCAAGGGGCGGCGGGTGCCTCCTCCCTTTACTCGGTCGACATCTCGGGGCGGAACCTGCAGGCAGTGCCGGTCCAAGGCGCAGGCTCTGACCCTTCATGGGGTCCGTTACAGCCCTGAAACATCACATGCAGGCACGTTTTCACCACAGCCAAGCCGTGATAGGGTGCCAAAAAATATAAGCGGTAGAACAGGACAGACCCATGACATTCACAACCAAAGCCTTATTGGTGCTGCTCACCCTCAGCACGGCCGCTTGCACACGGCCCGACCGTTTTGGCGGGGGCGTCAATGACACGACCGGTGCCGGGGCCGGTGCGGGTGCTGGATTGAACGCGCCAACAGGGGCCGCTGACCCGACAAGCCCGCAGTTCTTTGCGCAAACCATTGGTGATCGCGTGCTGTTCCAGGTCGATAGCTCGACGCTGACGGCTGCGGGTCAGGCCACGCTTGATGGGCAAGCCAGCTGGTTGATGACCAATGGCGACTATCTGGCGATTGTCGAAGGCCATGCGGATGAACAGGGCACACGCGAATACAACCTTGCCCTTGGTGCGCGTCGCGCCAACACGGTGCGCGAATATCTGATCTCCAAAGGGGTGCCTGCTAACCGCCTGCGCACGATCAGCTACGGCAAGGAACGCCCGATTGAGGTCTGCTCTGACGAAAGCTGCTACGCCAAGAACCGCCGCGCCGTGACGATCATTTCCGTTGGTGCGCTTAGCTAAGGACCTGCGTTTGATGTTGATCCGTGTTGCACTTGTTTTGGGTCTGGCCCTGTCTGCGCCATCGGTGATGGCGCAGGACCAAACGCTCGCAGACATCCGTCAGCAGTTGTCGATCCTCTATGTCGACATCCAGCGGCTGCGCACGGAGCTTTCAACAACCGGCAGCGTCGGCAATGACACGAGTGGCAATACGCCGCTGGACCGCCTGAACGCGATCGAGGCAGAGTTGCAGCGCCTCACCTCTAAAACCGAAGAGCTGGAGTTTCGCGTCAACCGCATCACTGTGGATGGTACCAACCGCATTGGTGATCTGGAATTTCGCCTGTGCGAGCTTGAAGACGGTTGTGATATCAGCCTGTTAGGCGACACGCCGTCCCTTGGCGGCGTTGATAACGGCACCGACGTGCCAGTTGCCAATCCGGCCCCCGCCACTGGCGGCCCGGCCCTTGCCATTGGTGAACAGGCGGACTTTGAGCGGGCGCAGGAGGCGCTCGCATCCGGTGACTTTCGCGGCGCCGCTGACCTCCTTGCGACCTTCGTTACGTCCTACCCCGGATCGCCAGTAGCCGCCGAGGCGGAGCTGATGAAGGGCAAGGCGTTCGAAGGACTGGGCGAAACCACGAATGCTGCGCGCGCCTTTCTCGCCAGCTTTTCCACCGACGCCAGCGGCCCCACCGCACCCGAGGCGCTGTTCAAGTTAGGCAGTGCATTGGGTCAGCTGGGACAGACACAAGATGCTTGCCTGACACTGGCAGAGGTTGGCGTGCGTTTCCCGGGCAATGCCTTTGTGACACAAGCGCAATCGGCGATGTCCGGTCTGGGATGCCAGTAGACCTACCACAGCATTTTGCTGATGAAATGGGCGCGCTGCTTGGCCCGAATTTCCCCTCAGAAATCGCCTTGGCCGTCTCTGGCGGGGGCGACAGTATGGCGATGTTGCATCTGGCGGCAGGCTGGGCGCGCATCTTCGGCATCACGCTTAAGGTGATCACGGTGGACCACGGGCTGCGTCCCGAAAGCACGGCAGAGGCCGCGATGGTCGCTGCTGAATGTGACGTGCTGGGGCTGCGCCACGCGACTCTCACTTGGACGGGCTGGGACGGCACTGGTAATCTGCAAGACGCCGCCCGTCAGGCCCGACTGGACCAGATCACAGCGTATTGCGCGCCCAGGGGCCACGTTGTGATGGCCCATACTCAGGATGATCAGGCCGAAACGGTCCTGATGCGCCTGATCCGTGGGTCCGGTGTCGATGGGTTGGCTGGCATGGCCGCAAAGCGCGAGACGCCGGGATTGACTATCGTGCGCCCGCTTCTTGGCGTCCGGCGAGAGGCGTTGCGGCACTATTGCAAGACGCTGAAGATCCCCTTTGTCGATGATCCCAGCAATGAAGACGCGCGTTTCGACCGGGTTCGCATCCGGCGTCTGATCGGGCAAGAGGGGTTGGATGTGGCGACACTTGCCAAGACCGCCCGGCAGATGGCACGCGCCAAGGTGGCGCTGGATCAGCGGGTGAAGCGGGCGACGCAGGCAGTCACCACGGTCGGGATCGCAGAGGCAGGCTATGTTGCATTTGATCGCGATGCGCTGGCCACCGTCGAAGAAGAAACCCGTCTGCGGATCGTGGCCAATGCACTGACTGCAATCGGCGGCAATCCCTACCGACCGCGTTTGTCGGCGCTTGAAAGTGCTGTGGACCAAATCCTTTCGGGTGGCGCGACAACGCTCCACGGGTGCGTGATGCAGGCGGCCAACGATCAGATACTGATCTGCCGCGAGGTCAAGGCCATCGGACCTGATTGCGCCACCGATCACATCTGGGATGGACGGTGGGCGATGAGCGGCCCCCATGCGCCCGAATTGCGCATCTCGGCCATCAAAGACGCGCTTAGCCAATGCCCCGAATGGCGCGAAACCGGCCATCCACGGGCCGCACTTATGGCAAGTCCTGCTATTTGGCAGGACGAACGCCTTATTGCCGCCCCCTTGGCGGGGTTAAATGCGGGGTGGACCGCGCGATTTGCTGCGAAAACCGTGTGAAGCGCGCTTCCGCATTGAAGATCGGTTAGGAAACTCTATTTTAAGGTCAACGCGGGGGTCCGACTCCCCCCGGCTGATCTTCCGCTGTTAAAGGAGCCTGTCTTGGGCAACGCACGTAATCTCGTCTTTTGGGTCGTCCTGTTTCTGTTGGTGCTGGCGCTGTTCCAGCTGTTCAACGGCGGGGCCAACAACGGGCTGAGCAATAGCCAAAGCTATTCGGAATTTGTTGAATCCGTCGAAGGCGGCACCGTCACGCAGGTGACGCTGGATGGGGAACAGGTCCGCTATCGCAAGACCGATGGCCGCGACTATGTGACGATCAAACCGGGCGACGCCGAGGTGACCGACCTTCTGATCGAACGGGACATTCCGGTGCAGGCGCAAAGTCAGGAACAATCGGCATTGTCGAGTTTCCTTTTTGCACTGGCCCCCTTCATCCTGCTGATTGGTGTCTGGATCTATTTCATGAACCGGATGCAGGGCGGTGGCCGTGGCGGCGCGATGGGCTTTGGCAAATCCAAGGCCAAGCTGCTGACCGAAAAGCATGGCCGCGTCACCTTTGACGAGGTCGCAGGCATTGATGAGGCCAAGGAAGAGCTGGAAGAGATTGTCGAATTCCTGCGCAACCCGCAGAAATTCAGCCGCCTGGGCGGCAAAATCCCCAAAGGTGCGCTGCTGGTGGGCCCTCCGGGCACCGGTAAAACGCTGCTCGCCCGCGCCATCGCGGGTGAGGCTGGCGTGCCGTTCTTCACCATTTCAGGTTCTGACTTTGTCGAAATGTTCGTCGGTGTCGGTGCATCCCGCGTGCGCGACATGTTCGAACAGGCCAAGAAAAACGCGCCCTGCATCGTGTTCATCGACGAAATTGACGCTGTGGGCCGTTCGCGTGGTGCCGGTTATGGCGGCGGGAATGACGAACGTGAACAGACGCTGAACCAGCTGCTGGTGGAAATGGACGGGTTTGAGGCCAACGAAGGTATCATCATCGTGGCCGCCACCAACCGCCCCGACGTGCTGGACCCCGCGCTCTTGCGTCCGGGCCGCTTTGACCGTCAGGTGCAGGTGCCAAACCCCGATATCAAGGGCCGCGAAAAGATTTTGGGCGTTCATGCGCGCAAGGTGCCGCTTGGCCCCGATGTCGACCTGCGCATCATCGCGCGCGGCACGCCCGGGTTCTCGGGCGCTGATCTGGCGAACCTTGTGAACGAAAGCGCGCTGATGGCCGCACGAGTGGGCCGCCGGTTTGTGACGATGATCGACTTTGAATCCGCCAAGGACAAAGTGATGATGGGCAGCGAACGCCGTTCCATGGTCATGACCGAGGACGAGAAGAAGCTGACCGCCTATCACGAAGCAGGCCATGCGATTGTGGGCTTGAACACGCCACAACATGACCCGATCCACAAGGCGACCATCATCCCGCGCGGCCGCGCGCTGGGTCTGGTGCTGTCCCTGCCGGAACGCGATCAGTTGAGCGTCAGTTTCACCAAATACAAATCCATGATCGCCATGGCGATGGGTGGCCGCGTGGCTGAGGAATTGACTTTTGGCCCTGAAAACGTGACCTCTGGTGCATCATCGGATATTCAGCAGGCGTCAAAAATTGCCCGCGCGATGGTCACGCAGTTCGGCTTTGCCGAAGAGCTGGGCTATGTCGATTACGCCAATGAGCAGAACAGCTATCTGGGCAATTATGGCGGTGGTACCAACCACTCGGCGGCCACGCAAAAGATCATTGACGACAAAGTCAAAGAAATGATCGACGAAGGCTATGAAACCGCGCGCCGCATTCTGACGGAGAAATCGGAAGAGTTTGAGCGTCTGGCGCAGGGCCTTCTTGAATACGAAACCCTGACCGGAAACGAGATCACGCGCGTGATCGCGGGCGAGCCGCTCAACCGTGGTGATGACGCCGACGACACGCCACCCTCTGGCGGGTCCTCGATCACCTCGATCCCCAAGACGAAGCCGAAAAAGCCAAAATCCCCCGACAGCGGGATGGAGCCGGAACCGTCCACCTGATACCCGATCAAGCCGCCCCAACCCGGGCGGCTTTTTCGTGAAACCGTGCAACACAATCCGTGATTTGAACTCTGTCCCGATGCAGCCTAGGCATGATCTCATCAACGAGCGTACAGAGGAATCAGATGCCAGAACTTATCCCAACCGACCATTATGGAGAGATCGTCTGGCTTGGAACCGTCGCGGATAACACCTCGATCCGCGCGGCCGCGGTGGACACAATGGAACTGACCTTTGACGGCCCGGTGGGCGAAGGGCGGCACGGAGGCCGCACCCGCGCGTCCTGCGTCCGCGTGATTGCGCAGCACCCACAAGGCACAGAGATCGCGAATGTCCGGCAAATGTCGGTACTCAGCGCCGAAGAATTGGACGATATTGCCAAGGACTGTGGGTTGGAAACCATTGACCCGGTTTGGCTGGGCGCGTCGCTGGTGGTGCGCGGCATTCCCGATTTCAGCCATGTGCCGCCGTCCTCGCGACTTCAGGGCCCTGACGGGGCGACCATCACGATCAACATGGAAAACCGCCCCTGCAATTTCCCGGCTCGCGAGATAGAGCAGGATCGCCCCGGTCATGGTAAAGCTTTCAAAACGGCAGCGACCGGCAAGCGCGGGGTTACGGCCTGGGTCGAACGACCCGGCGTGTTTGAGCGCGGTCAGCGCCTGCGTTTGCACGTCCCGGATCAACCAGCCTGGCGTGGTTGATCGGCGCATTGCGTTTCTTATCCGAAACCACGGCGGCCTGCGCCGACGATTCTGACGCGGATTATGTCGTAATCCGGGTGCACCGTAGCATACGACCTCGCTAGACATATCCTGACGGATGCAGGCGTTCGCGCCCCCAACAGGATGAATGCAATGGAATACAAGTCGGACATCGAAATCGCACGCGAAGCCAAAAAGCGTCCGATTCAAGAAATTGGTGCCAAGCTGGGTATCGGTAGTGATGATCTTTTGCCCTATGGCCACGACAAGGCGAAGGTCAGCCAGTCGTTCATCGATTCTGTACAGGGCAACAACGACGGCAAGCTGATCCTTGTGACTGCGATCAACCCGACCCCAGCAGGTGAGGGCAAAACGACCACAACCGTGGGTCTGGGCGACGGCCTGAACGCGATCGGTAAGAAGGCCGCGATCTGTATCCGCGAGGCGTCGCTGGGTCCGTGCTTTGGCATGAAGGGTGGCGCTGCCGGCGGTGGCTATGCGCAGGTGGTTCCGATGGAGGATATGAACCTGCATTTCACAGGTGATTTTCACGCCATCACATCCGCGCACAACCTGCTGTCGGCGATGATCGACAACCACATCTACTGGGGCAATGAGCTTGAGATCGACATCCGTCGCGTCGTTTGGCGCCGGGTGATGGACATGAACGACCGTGCCCTGCGCCAGATCACTGCCAGCCTGGGCGGCGTGGCCAACGGTTTTCCCCGTGAGGCCGGGTTTGACATCACGGTGGCGTCCGAGGTCATGGCGATCCTGTGTCTGGCGCTGAACCTTGAAGACCTGCAAAAGCGTCTGGGCGACATCATCGTGGCCTATCGTCGCGACCGCACCCCGGTCTACTGCCGCGACATCAAGGCCGACGGTGCCATGACCGTTCTGCTGAAAGACGCGATGCAGCCAAACCTTGTGCAAACACTGGAAAACAACCCGGCCTTTGTGCACGGTGGGCCATTTGCGAACATCGCGCATGGCTGTAACTCTGTCACAGCGACCACCACGGCGCTGAAGGTTGCGGACTATGTGGTGACCGAGGCGGGGTTTGGCGCTGATTTGGGCGCCGAAAAGTTCATGAACATCAAGTGCCGCAAGGCCGGCATTGCGCCGTCTTGCGTGGTGGTTGTGGCAACAGTGCGTGCCATGAAGATGAACGGCGGCGTGGCCAAGGCAGACCTTGGGGCTGAGAATGTCGACGCGGTGACCGCAGGCTGCCCGAACCTTGGGCGTCACATCGAGAACGTCAAATCATTCGGCGTGCCAGTGGTCGTGGCGATCAACCACTTTGTCACCGACACCGACGCCGAAGTTCAGGCGGTCAAGGATTTCGTTGAAAGTCAGGGGTCTGAGGCGATCTTGTGCAAGCACTGGGCGCATGGGTCCGAAGGGACCAGGGATCTCGCGACCCGCGTGGCCGAGATTGCCGATCAGGACAGTGCGAATTTTGCGCCGATCTATGGCGATGATCTGGGCCTGTTTGACAAGATCGACACGATCGCCAAGCGCATCTACCGCGCTGATGAGGTGATTGCGGACAAAAAGATCCGCGATCAGTTGCGCGCGTGGGAGGAGCAGGGTTATGGCAACCTGCCGGTGTGTATGGCAAAAACGCAGTACTCATTCTCGACCGATCCCGCGTTGCGTGGTGCGCCAACGGGCCACGCGGTTCCGATCCGTGAAGTGCGGCTGTCTGCCGGGGCCGGTTTTGTCGTTGCCATCTGCGGTGAGATCATGACCATGCCGGGCCTGCCGCGCGTGCCTTCGGCGGAGGCCATCATGCTGAACGCGGACGGCCAGATTGAAGGCTTGTTCTAGGGTCCGACGCGCGCCGCTCTTGCCCCCCGTTTGGGGGGCAAAACGCCCCGCCCGCCGTCCCGGTAGGACACCTCCGGCGGGCATATTTTTATTCGGAAGAAAGACTGATGACAGCGACAGTGATTGACGGAAAGGCCTTTGCGGCCACGGTGCGGGGCAAGGTGGCGGACCACGTCGCGCGGCTAAAGGAAGAACACGGGATCGTGCCCGGCCTGGCCGTTGTTTTGGTCGGTGAAGACCCCGCCAGCCAGGTTTACGTGCGAAACAAGGGCAAGCAGACGCTTGAGGTTGGCATGGCCTCTTTCGAGCACAAGCTGGATGTGGCGACCTCGCAAGAGGATCTGTTGGAATTGATTGAACAGTTGAACAACGATCCGGCCGTGCACGGCATTCTGTGCCAACTGCCGGTGCCAGACCATATTGACGGCGACACGATCCTGAATGCGATTGACCCGGCCAAGGACGTGGATGGGTTTCATATCTCGAACGTCGGTCTTTTGGGGACCGGACAGAAAAGCATGGTGCCTTGTACGCCGCTGGGTTGCTTGATGATGCTGCGAGATCATCACGGGTCTTTGTCGGGAATGAATGCGGTGGTGATCGGTCGGTCCAACATTGTGGGCAAGCCGATGGCGCAATTGCTGTTGAATGACAGCTGCACAGTGACGATTGCCCATTCGCGCACGGCGGATTTGCCGGGTGTTGTGCGTCAGGCAGATATCGTTGTGGCGGCCGTAGGGCGGCCACAGATGGTGCCGGGCGACTGGATCAAAGAGGGTGCGACGGTGATTGATGTGGGCATCAATCGGATCGACAAGCCAGAAGGTGGGACGCGTTTGGTTGGCGATGTGGACTATGACAGCTGTGCTGCTGTGGCCGGTGCCATCACACCGGTGCCAGGTGGTGTGGGGCCGATGACAATTGCCTGTCTGCTGGCCAACACTGTCACCGCCTGTTGCCGTGCCAATGGTCTGGCTGAACCCGAGGGCCTGACCGCCTAAACCGTTGCCGCCAAGGGCACGGGCATAGCCCTTTTGCCGGTCAGCACGGCGGTTGCGTCGGGTTGCATCAGCGATTGAAGCGCCGGGTGACTGGCGCGCAAACCGCCGGTGAAAGCGCCAAAGGCAGGCAGGATCACGCGTGCTGCGTCAATCAGGAATGCCGGTCGCGCGCCGCCGCGCGACACACTGCATTTGGGGTGATAGTGACCTGAAATCTCGCCCTTGGTGCCTGGTATTGCAATGTGGCGATAGATCAACGGGCCATCGGGTAGCTCACTCAGATGCTGCCCACCCAGATCAACGGGGCCGGGGTCGTGGTTGCCCTCTATCCAGATCCAATCGCGCCCGGCTTGTTGCCGAGCGAGTTGCATTTTTTCAACTTCATCAAGGCTGTTCGCCGCATCCAGATCATCGAAACTATCACCTAAACAAACAACACGCTGTGGCATGAGGGTGTCCAGCAGTACGTCGAGTTTGTCGAGCGTCGCACGTGTTTCGTAGGGGGGGAGCATGATCCCGCGCCGCCGTGCGATGCGATCAGACTTGCCCAGATGCAGGTCAGAGACGGTCAACGTGCCGCTGTCAGGCGCCCAAAGCGCGCCAGTGGGCAGAGCGTGCAATGTGATGCCGGACAGGTTGAAAATATATGCGTTCATGATCTGTTCTTGCTGCAGGCTTTGCCGCAAATCAACCACTTGTTTACCAACCAACGCGCCATTTCGGTTTTGAGCCGGGAACGTCAATGGTATTGAGGCCTGACGCCTCCATCAGCGCCTGGGTTTCGCGCTCGACGAGTAGTTCCCGCCCTTCGCCTTTGATCGGCACCCGGCCGACTTCCAGCATCAGTGGTGCGGCCAATGGCGTGACACGGTCACGGACGACATGGTCAAAGCGGCCTTCGGTTCTGGACAGCATTTCCTCGATCCGGCCCAAGTCAACCAGACCGCTCAGCGCCTCGTCCCTTGTGATGTCCAACATCAGATGATCGGGGTCATACTTCACCAGCGTTTCGTAAAGAATATCTGAACTAAAGGTTGCTTGCCGTCCGGATTTGCGGCTTTGCGGCAGGTTGCGTTCGATCAGCCCGGCGATCGTGGAGGCAGTGCGAAAAGTCTTTTTCATCACCGCATTGCCTTGCAACCACGTCTCGAATCCGTCGCGCAGAGCATCGGGCTGGATCAGCGGTGCAGGGTTGGTGACCGGATCAAGCCCCCAGATCATCGTGGCGTAATCGGTCGCCACAAAGCCAAGCGGGTTCAGTGAGAGATCTTCCATCCGCTGTGTTAGCAAAAGACCCAGCGTTTGCATGGCGTTACGCCCTGCAAAGCCGTAGAAAACCGTGTGCTGCTGGCCTTGATGTGGGAAACTTTCAACGAGGATGCGATCCGCCTCTGGCAATTTCGATAGGTCCCTTTGCAGGTTCAACCAATCACGCGTGTGATCGGGCAGGGCGTCCCAGTCGCCGCTTTCGAACATGCGCAGGATGCGGGCCTGAAGCTGGGTCGACGTGGCAAATTTGGTGCCCATGAAGGTGGCAATCTTGGGCTTTTTGGCGGCGTGGCGCGACACTTCGACCGTCAATTCACGCAGGCCCTCGTAGCGAACAATCTTGCCGCCGATCAGGAATGTGTCACCGGGGGTCAGCGATGCGGCAAAGCCCTCTTCAATTTCGCCCAGCGGCTTGAAGCTGCCCTTGTAGCGGACTTTCAGCGTGTCGGTGTCCTGAATCGTGCCGATGTTCATGCGGATATTGCGGCTGGCGCGGGGGTCGCGCAGGCGCCACAGGCCATTGGTTTCTTTCAACCTTTTCCATTTGTCATAAGCGCGCAGTGCGTAGCCACCGGTGGCGCAAAAATCCAGACATTCATCAAACTGCGCGCGGGTAAGTTCTGCAAAAGCACCAACGGTGCGGACCTCGGCAAAGAGGTCATCCGCATCAAAAGGGCCAGCACAGGCCGTGATAAGGATGTGTTGACACAACACATCGCGGGGACCGGGACCGGGAGGATCGCCGTCCAGATCGCCCGCCTTCGCGGCCTCCAAAGCGGCAATACATTCAATGACTTCAAAGCGATTGGCGGGCACCAGCAAAGCCTTGGATGGTGCGTTGTAGCGGTGATTGGCGCGGCCAATACGCTGAATCAGGCGCTTGACGTTCTTGGGCGCGCCGATCTGGATCACCAAATCCACATCACCCCAGTCAATGCCAAGGTCCAGACTGCCTGTGCAGACGATGGCGCGAAGCTCACCCCGGACCATTGCACCTTCGACATTGGCGCGTTGTTCGCGCGACAGAGAGCCGTGATGGATGCCGATGGGCAGGTCGTCGGTATTGGCAAGCCACAGATTATGAAAGAAAATTTCCGCCTGGGCCCGCGTGTTGTGAAAGATCAGTGTGGTCTTGTGTTGCCGGACCTGTTCAAGCACCGCGGGGATGGCATAAGCCGCACCGCCGCCCGACCAGGGCGGCTTTTCCGCGGTGACCATCATCGAAATATCAGGGTCTGGGCCGGGGTCCGCGTGCAGGATTTCACAGGGATCTGGGTTACATGCCAATGACTTAGCGATCACAGCCGGGTCCTCGACCGTGGCAGACAGGCCGATGCGCCGCATATCCGGGGCCAGCCGTTGCAGTCGCCCTAAGGCCAGCATCAGCTGATCGCCCCTTTTGCTTTCCTGCAGCGCGTGAATTTCGTCCACAATGACCCGCTGCAGGCCCTTGAACATGCGCGGCGCGTCCTCGTAAGAGGTTAATAACGCAAGGCTTTCCGGCGTCGTTAGTAGAATATGCGGCGGGTCCGCGCGCTGGCGTTTTTTTTGCGTGGCAGAGGTGTCGCCGGTGCGATCCTCGATCCGGATCGGCAGGTCCATTTCGTCGACCGGGGTGCGCAGGTTGCGTTTGATGTCAGCTGCTAATGCCTTGAGCGGGGAGACATAAAGCGTATGAATTCCAACATGTTGGCCATCCGCCAGCTCTGCCAATGTGGGCAGGAACCCGGCCAAAGTCTTGCCCCCGCCGGTGGGGGCGATCAGCAACAGCGCGGGGGCATCCGCCCGATCCAGCATGTCCTGCTGATGCGGGTGAATTGACCAGCCACGGGCCGAAAACCAGTCAGAAAATTGGGGCGGCAAACCTGTCATGGACCATCAAAATGACGGAGCCACATCCCATACACAACCCATGCACTTGCCATGCATACGCAAATCTGAATGCGTGTTAATGCATCAGCGCACGATGTCTTCTTCTTTGACGAACATGTTGTTCCATGCGCGGTCAATCAATTCAGGGGACATGTGGTAGGGTTTCCCCTCGAACTCGCAAATCGCAATCATCTGGTCGATCAAAAAGATCGGCTGATAATTCGCATAGACGTTGTCGATTTCGGGGTAGCGGTTGTTTAGCAGATGGACCAGCGTCGCTTCGTCCAGCGGCATCTTGCGCTTGCGTGCGACCATCGCGAAAATCTTCAAGAAATCCGCCTGACAGGGGCCATCAATTTTGATCTTGTAGAAAATCCGGCGCAGCGCGGCCATGTCGAAGATCGCGTTGGGGTGGAAGTTGGTCGAAAAGATCACCAGCGTGTCAAAAGGCACCTCGAACTTTTCGCCCGATTGCAGGGCCAGAATATCCTTGTTCTCTTCCAGCGGCACAATCCAGCGGTTCACCAGTGACTGTGGCGGCTCGGCCTGACGGCCCAAGTCGTCCACGATAAAGATGCCGCCGGTCGACTTCATCTGCAGCGGGGCCTGATAGGTCCGCGCGACCGGGTTATAAACAAGGTCGAGCATTTCCAGGGACAATTCACCGCCCGTAATCACGGTCGGACGTTCGCATCGCACATAGCGGGTGTCAAAACGGCCCGTGGTGCGGCGCAGCGAATTGGCATCTTGCGCCTCTTCCTCTGCCGCGTTGTGTACAATCGGGTCATAGACCGTGATCACCTGACCGGAGTATTCCACGGCGCGGGGCACATAGATCTTGTCGCCCAACGCGTCGCGAATACCATTCGAGATCGAGGATTTCCCGTTGCCCGGCGGGCCGTACATCAAGATCGAACGGCCAGCGCCCACCGCGGGGCCAAGATTGTCCAGCAGGTCATCGGGCAGGATCAAGTGACCCATTGCTGACAACAGCTGATCCTTGGTGATGTGGATGTTGCGGATCGACTGACGCTTGATCTGTTCGTGATAAATCGACAATGGCACCGGCATGGCGCCAAAATACTCTGACTGGCGCAGCGCATCCTGGGCACGGGATTTCCCGGCATCGGTCAGCTGATAACCCATCTCATTGCCGTTGTTGGCATTCAGCGTGCCTGTCGCCTCTAGCAGCAGTTGCCCGCGCGCCATATCGACCAATTCCTGTGTGACCGGGATCGGCAGGCAGATCGCCTTGGCGATGTCGGACACCATGTTGAAGTTCATCCGATACATCGTCTTGATCAGAATATCGCGCATCATCGCCAGAGGCAGACGCATACCATCAAGGCCCTTGGGGGCGGGGGGCGCCATAACGCCGGTGGTTTCCATGTTCATCGTCTGTCGCCTGTCACTGATTGGTCCATTGCACGGTGGATTGACCGCATTCCGGCACAAAAGAGCAGGCATTTATGGCGAAATGATGGACGAAAGGCTGAATTGCTGGGGCAGTCAGCGGGTCGTCAGCACGATCAGCAGATACAGGATCAGTGTCATCCCAAGGGGATAGCCCATCGGAAAGCGCTTGCCCTGTTGCCAGCTTTCCCAATGCGGCACAGCACGGCGCAGGGGCGAGTATTTGGCAGCCCGGTGGGTCACATAGGCTGCCAGCAAGGCGGCGGGGAACAAAAACAGGATCAACCGCAGATCCGCGATGGCGATATAGGGGGCAGCGGCGGCGATGAATTTGCTGTCGCCCGCGCCCATCACCCGCGCGGCATTCAGCGCAATGCCCGCGATCAACATCACCGCGTAGTGCGCAAAGCCCCAGAGATAAAGGTCAAAAGGCAGGGCGATAAAGCCCAGAATGATATAACTGGCGGCCAAGCCATCGGTCGCCAGATTGGGGATCTTCATGCGCGACAAGTCGCTGTAAATGCTAAATAATCCGAAAGGAACGGCCGCCAGCAGAAACCAGCCGGCGGCACTGGCAGTCAGGCCCATGCGCCTAGTTCGTCACGTTCGCTTCAAGCGCGGCCAACGAGCGGCTCGCCTCTTCAAAGTGCTGCGGGTGCGTGTCGACCGCTTCGCGCAGCAGGCCTTTGCCGATGGTCACATCGTTCTGCTTAATCGCGGTCAGGGCCAGCGTGTGCAACAGTTGCGCGCGTTCGATCTGCGTCATTGGCACGACGGGCAGGTCATATTTGCGCTGTGCCCCACGGGCCAGCACAAGGTTGTTCTTGGCGGTGAAGATGCCGCCGTCCATGCGGATCGCATCGGTGAACAAGCGCTCGGCCCCGGTGTAATCACCGCGGGTCAACTTGGAATAGCCCCAGTTATTCAGCACGCCCGCAGGCGTGGTGGTCAACCCGGCTGCCGTTTCATAAAAGCTGTCGGCCTTGTCCCATTGTTCCTTGCTGTCGGCGACCATCGCCTCCAACCGGTAACGCTTGAACGTCTCGTGGGTCGGCGGGATCGTGTTCAGCATCGTCGCGGCTTCGTCCCAGCGGTTGGTGCGGATCAACGCATCGGCCAGTTCAACCCGGTCGTCGTGGTTGCTGTCGCTGCGTGCGATCACGTTTTCCCATGCCTCGACCGCATCAGCGGGACGCTTGGCGCGCACAAGGCTTTTGGCCAAACCGCGTTGCAGATCAATGCGTTCGGGTTCTTTGGCGGCGGACCCCTGAAAATAAGTGACGGCGGCGGCCGGGTCGCCCACGGTCAGCATCACATCATTCAGATTGGTTTCATCAACAACGTTCATGTCCTGCAGCGCACGTTCAACCTGTGCGTCGCCGGATTTTTCACATGCCGAAAGGGCCACAAGGGCGGCCATCAAGGATGACATCACGATAGGGTGGCGCATTTTTGCGTCCTTTGCTGCTCTCTGCCTTCAAAGATCGGTCAGGATCACAAAGTCGCCTGTGCCCCGCCGTACCAGTTTTGGTCCCTGGTTTTGTTGTGGATCAACATAAAACGGATCTTCGAGTTTGGCGAGCGCCAGGGCCAGGTTCTGTCGGATTTGGTCAGAATTCCCGTTATCCGTTGCAAAGGCGCGACGGAAAACCTCGACCGCTTCGGCATATTCGCGTTTTTCAAGCAGGATCACGCCCAGATTGTTCCATGCGGCCGGGAAATCGGGGGCTTCCTCGGTCGCGCGACGCAGCAGGCGCTCGGCCTGACCTAACCGCCCAAGTTTCAGGTTCGCAGAGCCAAGCGCCGACATCGTGTCAACATTCAGCCCCTGTTGAGCGGCGGCGCGGGTATAGGCGCGCAAGGCCAGCTCGTACTCACCCGCTGCCATCAGGCGATGCCCAACGATGAGCCCGTCCACGTCGCTCGTCCCCGCCACGCCCGGTGCGCCGACTGCGTCGTTCGACGCACCAAAGCCGCCTGTAGAACAGGCGGCCAAGGTCAGGATCAGGGCCATGGCGATGATCGCCCGGCATTGTTGCATGTGTTGCTTATCCCCCGCCCAGGTTCTGGGCGATGTTGTAGATCGAAGGTCCGATCAGGATGAGCAGAAGCGGCGGCACCGTCAACATCATTGTGGCCAGCGTCATTTTTGTGGGCAGCTTGTTGGCGGCCTCTTCGGCACGCATCACCCGCTTGTCCCGCATTTCAGAGGCATAGACCCGCAGCGCATCGGCAATTGATGTACCAAACTGCTGCGACTGGATCAGCACGGTCACGAAGGAAGAGATATCCTGCACACCGGCGCGTTCTGACAAATCACGCAGCACGCTGTCTTTGGCCTTACCGGCCTTCATCTCGTGGGCCACAATCTCAAACTCTTCGGCAAGCTCGGGGAAACCCGATTTCAATTCGCGGCTCACCCGGATGATGGATTGATCCAGCGATTGACCCGCTTCCACACAGACCAGCATCAGATCAAGCGCGTCGGGGAAACCATTGGTGATGTTTTCCTGACGGGTCGCCTGTCGACGGGTCACCCAATATTTCGGCAGCATATAGCCCACAACACCCGGCCCAAGGACCATCAGCATCATGTTCTGCTGGGTCACCTCACCCTGCTGCATCTTGATCAGCAGGTAAGCTGCACCGCCAATCAGGCCCAGAATGCCCAGCGAGAACTGGAAGAAGTAATAGAACCGGACTGCATTCGCGCTTTTGTAACCGGCCTGCATCAGCTTGAGCTTGATGGCCGAAAATTCCTCGGCATCTTGTGGTTCAAGAAAGTTGGAGTACTTTTCCAGCTTGTCCTTGCTTGTGGGGGTGCGCAGCTTTTCCGCCTTGCCACTGGCCTTGACCGGACCGCGGTTGGCGGTCTTGAGCTTATCCAGCGGATCCGCCTCGCGCTTGAGCAGCACTGGCAAGGTCACGAGGATCATCACAATCCCAAGGAAACCGACCAAAAGCAGCGGGCCGCTTGGCCCCAGCATATCGGTGATCATCGTGTTGATTTTATCGACAAATTCCATGACGGATCACCTTATACTTTGATATTCACAAGGGCGCGCATCACGATCAGGTTTGCGACCAGAAAGCCCGCAACCACAAGACAGGCGGGGATAAAGACGGGTGTCTCCATCACTTCGTCAAAGTAGTTGGGCTGAATGACGTTGATACCGATCAGCGCCAGGATCGGGAAACCCGACAGCAGCTTGCCCGACCATTTCGCCTCTGCCGTGATTGCCTTGACCCGGCGGAACAGACGGAAGCGGGCGCGGATCACCTTGGCCAAACCGTCAAGGATCTCGGCCAGGTTACCACCAGAGGTTTGCTGGATCGTCACGGCCACCGCCAGAAAGCGCATGTCCTGCATATCCAAACGTTCGGCCATCGCCTTGAGCGTTTCACCCATGTCGCGGCCATAAGCTGCTTCGTCCGAGATCACACCCATTTCGGTGCCCAAGGGGTCAGCGACCTCTTTGGCGACGATGGAAATGGCAGAGCTAAAAGGGTGCCCCACGCGCAAACTGCGGACCATCAATTCCACAGCTTCGGGCAGCTGTTCCTCGATCATCGCCATGCGCTTGTTGGCCTTGGAGCTGATCCAGACGAACACGCCGCCCACACCCATCGCGGGCCCAAGCAGGGCACGGACGGCTATGCTGACCTCTGTTGCGACGGTCAGGCCCAGAAAGGCCACAAAAGACACAATGCCCATCAACACAAGAATCTGAGGCGGCGAAAAGGCGATATTTGCCTTCTGCGCCTTGGCTGCCAAAATCGAGTAGAGCGGAATGCTCTGCGATTTCATGTGCTGGGTCATCTCCTTGCGGAGTTGTTCCAGCACCTGTTCGCGGCCGCCGCCCTTTTCAAGCAGTTCCAGACGGCGGTTCACCTTGCCGTTCATGGAAATCGATTTGCCGAAGATCACCAGATAGGCACCCTGCACGAGCGCCAGAACTGCAGCAAAAATAACAATATAGATAAGGGGTTCGGCAGAAATCATAATGTTTACTCCGCGACCATGGGTTCGAAGATCGCTGGTGGCAGGTCATAGCCCCAAAGCTTGAAGCGTTCAGAGTAGTTCGAGCGCACGCCGGTCGCCGTGAAGTGACCGATGATCTTGTTGTCTGGTGTCAGGCCGACACGCTGATAGCGGAACACTTCCTGCATCGAAATCACGTCGCCTTCCATCCCGGTGATCTCGGTGATCGAGGTCATGCGGCGCGAACCATCTTGCAGACGCGATGCCTGCACGATCAGGTTCACAGCAGATGAAATCTGGGAGCGAACCGCCTTGATCGGCATCTCAATCCCGGCCATCGCAATCATGTTTTCCAGACGGCTCACACCATCGCGGGCGCTGTTGGCGTGGATCGTGGTCATGGACCCGTCGTGGCCGGTGTTCATGGCCTGCAACATGTCGATAACTTCTTCGCCACGCGTTTCACCCACGATAATCCGGTCCGGACGCATCCGCAGGGCGTTTTTCAGACAGTCACGCTGAGACACGCCACCTTTGCCTTCGACGTTTGGCGGGCGGCTTTCCATCCGGCCCACGTGGGTCTGTTGCAGTTGCAATTCCGCCGTATCCTCGATCGTCAGGATGCGTTCGGCGTCGTCGATGAAAGACGACAGCGCGTTGAGCGTGGTTGTTTTACCCGAACCGGTACCGCCGGAGACGATAACGTTCAGACGAGTGGCAACGGCAGCCTGCAGATAAGCGGCCATTTCTTCGGTGAAGGCACCAAATTTGACCAGATCATCAATGCCCAGCTTGTCCTTTTTGAACTTACGAATGGAGACAAGGCTGCCGTCCACCGCAATAGGGGGCACCATGGCGTTGAAACGCGAGCCATCGGCCAGACGGGCGTCAACGTAAGGGTTGGATTCGTCCACACGACGACCCACCGCCGACACGATCTTGTCGATGATCCGCAACAGGTGCTTTTCATCCTTGAACGTGATGTCGGTCAGTTCCAGTTTACCAGCGCGTTCCACAAAAATCTGTTGCGGTCCGTTGACCAGAATATCGTTGACGGTTTCGTCTTTCAGCAGCGTCTCAAGCGGGCCCAAACCGGTCACTTCAAAGAACAGGTCCTGGCTAAGCGTCTGGCGTTCATCGCGGTTCAGCACGATGCCCATGTCATCCAGCGTCTCGGCTGCGATGGCGTTGATTTCATTGCGCAAATCCGCCTCGCTGGCGTTTTCAAGCGCCGCGAGGTTCAGGCTGTCCAACAACGCCTTGTGCAGCTCAAGCTTGATCTCTGCGATCCGCTCTTTGCGCTTTTTCTCTTTGTCCATCGGGGCGGCCTCTGCCGCCTTGTTGGGCATCGCCTTCATCAGCGATTTGCGCGGTTCTTCCGTCGGGGCAGGGGCGACGGCAGCAAGTTGCGGCTTGGCCCCGGCCTTGCCTGCGTCGCCTGTCTTTTTATACTTGGAAAACATGTGTTTGACCCCTTATCCGGCTTCGGCCACTTCGGCCTGATTGACCGCATGAACCGATTGCGCGAGCTTCAGCATTTCCTTGCGCAGTGCATTCTTGGGCGCCGAAACCCCCAAGGGTGATCCGTGATCCGCCGTCTGCGGCACTTGCTTGCCGCCGTCCGGCATCTGCACCTCGATCGAGATGCCAAGGCTTTCGGCCAGACGTTTGACGCGGCTTTTGCCATTCAGATCGGTGAAACCTGGCGCGCGGTTCAGCACAAAACGCAGCTTGTCGAACGGCAAATCCTCGGATTGCAGCGCGCGCTTCAATCGCAGCGTGTTCTGGGCAGAGCGCATTTCCAGCTCAATCGTGGCGAAATAGACATGTGCGGCTTCCAGAACGACCTGGCTCCACTCGACCATGGTCGAGGGCATGTCGATCACAACATAATCAAAGTTGGTGCGTGCCACTTCGATGACGCGACCGATATCTTCGCCAGAAACCAGATCCAGCGGGATCATGTCCGTGGGCGAGGTCAGCACATGCAGCTTTTGTTCAAATGACAGCAGCGCCTGCATAAAGCTCTCGCTATCCATCGCTTCGGTGTCCGACAAAAGCTCCAGCACCGTTTCGCGGCGCGGCAGATCCAGGTAGGTCGAGGTCGACCCGAATTGCAAATCAAGATCCAGCAGGCAGACCCGCGGTGGATTTTCCTTTTCGATGTTCGCCAGTTCCCAGGCGAGGTTGACCGCAAGCGTGGTCGCCCCGGTGCCACCGGCCATGCCGTGCACAGCGATCAGCACACCTTCGTGGTCGCCGGTCGCCTTCAGCTTGTTCTGCAGCTCTGGCGCGACGGGTACTTCCTCTGGCGGGGTCAGGACGCGTTCGATGGCGTTTGCCAACTCATCCTCGGGCAGGGGGTAGGGGACAAATTCATCGCCGCCTTCGCGCAGCAACTGGTGCAGTGACGCGGGGCTGACGTCTTCGGTGATCAGGATCACCTTGATGCCTTTTTCCTTGGCGGCGCTGATCACGGTGCTGATCAGGTCAAGGTTATCCTCGTCCTCATGATCCATCGCGATGGCCAGGAATTGCAGGTCGTCCGCCTCGGGCTGCGCCAGGAACGGCACGGCATCGGCAAACCCCAGATCGCCCCAGCTTTCGCCAAGCGCGGTTTCCATGTCCTCAATCAGCAAATCAAAGATCTGCACGTCACGGCTGACAGTACAGGCGACAATTGCGGGGCTTTCGGTCTTCACTTGTGCGTTGCTGCTCATAGCCGTGCATCCTTATTAACTCTCAGGGGAGCAGCAGAATCCTATCGCTAAAGGGTTAAAGCCCCGTCACGATCCGTGGTCCTGTGCCGCTACCCCGATTTTCGCGGGGCAGACTGGTCCCATGAGGCGGTTGTCACCGAGAAACGTGGCGGGATTTGGACAAAAAGATCGTAATTGTGCGGTATCTTGCGACGATCACGGGTCAAAGGCCTGAAATGTTTACGCCCGCGACAAGCGCGGGCGTAAAGCGTGAACAAACTGTTAACCGGGGTTAGCCGCCAGAATCGCCGCCACCGGCACCGCCACCCAAGGCGGCTGCATCAGGGCGCGCGATGGCACTTTCCACATAGTCGCGGAAAATGATCTCGGCATATTTTCCGTTCAGCACCGTGGGGTGATTGCGCACGAAACCGGACACCTCGGTCACGGTGCGGCGGTTTTCGCGGTTTTGATCTGCCGTGTTGACCACCGGACGTGTTTCCCCGAAGGACGCGACCGCCTCAAGCCGTGAGCGGCTGATGCCTTGCCCCACAAGGAAATTCACCGCTGCATTTGCGCGGGACAGGCCCAGACGCTTGTTATATGCAGCCGATCCCACCAGATCGGTGTGCCCGTAGACCCGGAACCGGACCTCTGGGAATTGTTTGATCCAGTCGGCCTGCTTGCGCAGCGTGGCTTGCGCCGCTGCATCCAGCGCTGACGAGTTAAACGCAAAGTTGATCGTCGCGTTGACTTCGCTGTTGAAGCGCCGTGCCAGGTTGATTGTGTAGTCGGACTGCCCCGTCTGCACGAGCATGTTGTTCATCGAGGCGTTGCCAAAGTCACCGGTGTCGATCTGGCTGCCCGCTTCAGAGTTGAAGGCAGTCCAGGAGTTTTGGACTTCGCTACATCCGGCCAGAAGCGCCGAAGCTGCTGCTGCTGTCACAAGATACTTCATCGCGTCGCTCCCTTTTCTCTTATTCGTCAAGAACATAGCCGTAGGAACCGCTAAAGTCCTGACGGGCCACTTCGCCTGCACCACCAGTAGATGGGGCATTGTCGACGGCCACACGACCAAAGAGGAACAGATCCTTTTCGCTGGGTGGCTGCACACGGTCCGTGGGCAGGGCCAGGGCCTCGCCGCGGGTCGGTGTGACAAGATGCGGGGTGACGATGATCACCAGTTCGGTCTGTTGCCGGCTGTATTGGGCCGAGCGGAACAGCGAACCAAGGACCGGGATATCACCCACCCAAGGCACCTGACCGTTCAGATCGGTGAAGTCATCCTGCAAAAGTCCAGCAATCGCAAAGCTTTCGCCGTCGCGCATCTCGACCGTGGTCGAGGTTTCGCGCCGTTTGAAGGCGTCGATGGTAAAGCCGTTGATCGTGACCCCGTTGGTGGCGTCGATCGAAGATACGGCGGCCACCAATTCCAGGTTGATGATGTCGCCATCCACAACCCGGGGGGTAAAGACCATCTCAACACCGAAGGGCTTGTACTGAATGCTCACCGCACCGTCTGTCTGGCTGACAGGAACGGGATATTCACCACCAGCGAGGAACTTCGCCTCTTGCCCCGAAAGGGCCGTCAGGTTCGGTTCCGCCAGCGTGCGGACGACGCCGCGTGCTTCAAGCGCTTCCAGCAGGATGCCAACTTCGACCCCACCGGCGTTAAAGCCAAAGAGGAACGCGCCGTTGGCGTCGTTGATGCCTGGAACCGCACCACCAAAGGTGTTGCTGAGCGCGCCAGAGTTATTCAGCGAATTTGTACCCGCCGCCAGCCCAAGATCGCCGCTGAGTGCGGTGCCCTGAATGCCGATGGAGGATGACAGCGACTTGCTGACGCTGCGCTGCATCTCTGCAAAGCGGACTTTCAGCATCACCTGCTGGGTGCCACCGACACTCATCAGGTTGGATACACGATCCGGCGCGTAGCGCTGAGCCAGTTCAAGTGCCCGATCAAGCCGCGCGATGCTGCTGACCGTGCCTGACAGCACGATGCCGTTGTTGGCGGTGCGCACTTCAATGTTCTCGCCGGGCAGGATTTGCTGCAGGCGTTCCTTGAATTCCGCGATGTCGGGGGTCACGTGCACATCAACATTGGTGATCAGACGCCCATCAGCGCCTAGCAATGTCAGTGTGGTGCGGCCCGGTTCCTTGCCGAGGACGTAAATTGTACGGTCCGACAGGGATGAAATGTCAGCGATGCCAGGATTGGCGATGCTGAGTTCGGTGAAGGGGACGTCACTTTCGACGACCACTGCCCGGTTCATGGGGACGTTCAATGCGCCCGATGGGGCGCCGCGCATCACGCGCAACGTCTCTGCCGGTGCAAACGTCGGTGCTGTGGTCAACGCCAACGTCAGGCCGGTCAAAGCCGCCTTTAGGAATCTATCGTATGTCATAAGTGACCTGCCTCTCCGATCACGCCTCGTTCGTGGAGATTATTCTCCATCATTAGGGGCGACCATGCCCCCACCTCGCATTTATTGCAAGAATCAATGCCTTGGGGCGTGGACTTTATGTGGATAACAAGCAACAGGTGGCAGTCGGCAAAACCAAAGGGCGCGGTGCTTTTCAGCGCCGCGCCCTTGAATTTGTTGGAAAAGTTAACGTCCGGTCAGTTTGTGCAGGGGATCGGGATTTCAACCACTTCTGCGCCCCGCCGTGTGCGGATTGAACAGGTCTGCGGTGCCGCCTGCGGGGTTGGGGCCGCTTCGGGTGCCAGTTGCTGCAGGCCCAGGAGTGATGCCTGATCCACTTCGACGACCGTCGCTTCGGTCAAGTCGCCTGCACCAACCAGTGACATCGACAGGGTGCCGGTTGTCTGCAACTGGGCAAGGCCAAGCACGTCATTCTGGCTAACTTGGACAGTAAGCGTGCGCGGGATCTCATCGTTTTCCAGCTCGGAGTCCGTTGACTGGTTCACAGCGATCAGCTCCACACCGTTTTGAATGCGGCGGGTAATCTCGCGCGGTTCACCATATGCGCCACCGCCCACGGTCCCGGTCCAATAGACGTCCACACGGTCGCCGGGGCGAACAAAGCTGGACACGCCGGACGTGGCACCAATGTTAATCTCAAATGCGCGCATGCCGGGTTTCAGGCTTTGCGTGATGCCTGCATTCTCACCTGGTTCTGTCACTTTTGACGCCAGAACTGGTTCATTTGCCAACATCGCACGGGTTGCCGCGCGCGGCACCTCGGTGCCCAGCGGGAATAGCGCCGCTTCTTCGTGGAACACGCCTTCGGGTAAGAAGTCTTTGGCATATTTGACCACTGTCACGTCTTCGAGGGTCAACTGTTCGCCATAAGCAACGTCGCGGTTGACCGCATAGACGTCCACCGTGGCCACAGAGGCCTGCGCGCGCTGACGTTCGGCAATCAACGCGGCTTCTTGATCGGTCATGTAGTTCTTGACCATGTAAACTGCGAAACCCGCAAGTCCCATGCCCAGAACCAATACCAGTCCAAATACTGCGCGCATTGTCGTACCTCGTTTCGTTAGTGCAGCCGGTTGATCCGGGCTGACATTGATCTTTACTCGCCAATCATTGGCGTTGGGTTAAGGTGTTGCCATCGCCGCGACGTGCGTACCGATGTCATTGCCGCCATCAACAGCGCCATCTTTGACGAGCGTCGCAACCACACCGGCAAACAACATGATGCCAGCGGTCAGCACGACCCAGTCGACAGAGATTGCGCCATCCTGATCGGCGCGGAATTCTTTGAATTTATGCCACATGATGGGCCTCACTTCTTTAATCACGACCTATGCGTAAAGCGCGATTGCGGCCCGTTCGTGGCACAGGCCCGACATTTTGGCGAAATTCCCGCGAGTTTTATTCAACTGGAACAGCAAAAGGCTGCACCCAGAGGGGCGCAGCCTTCTACCAATTCAGGACAGCTTAGGGTGTGACCATCGCCGTCATGTCGGCACCGAGGTCGGCCGCCAGTGTTGTGGTACCGCCGCGCACGGAGGTGCCGACAACAAGACCAAGGGCCACGATGGCCGCGGTCAGGACAACCCAGTCAACGGTGACAGCGCCGTCTTCGTCGTTCCGGAAATTTTTGAAATACTGCCGCATGACAGAACTCCTATCTTGAGTGTGTCGCCAAAATCCTGGTGGGGGCGGACCTAAATGGTCGGCTGCCGGGCTTTGGCGGGTCTGACAGCAGCGTCAGACACAAAAAAGGCCGCACCACAAACATGGTGCGGCCCAATCATCGTCAGACGAAGATGATTACGGTGTAACCTGTGCGGTCAGGTCAGCGCCAACGTCGGCAGCCAGAGTAGTGGCGCCGCCCTTGACGGACGTACCCACAACCAGGCCCAGAGCCACGATTGCAGCAGTCAGCACAACCCAGTCAACTGTGACTGCGCCGTCTTCGTCGTTACGGAAGTTCTTGATAAAGTTAAGCATGTGTTTCCCTCCTCAGGGTATTCGCTCGTTTCAGTGTACCTCGGCGGATCTTCTCGAACCGGCCTCTTGTGGCTCGATCCCCGACTTGGATGAGGACATATAGCCCCTTGATTGGGGCATGATTTGGGCTGGTTTCGTGCAATTTTGCGGGGGCTGCGATTTTTCAGCGAAAATCACCTAAGCAGCTGAAATATAATGATATAAAAATGAACGAAATCTGAATCGCTGCCATTTGGCGTTGCCGGTTTGCTGCGAATAAGGTCCATTTTGGCGCATTGTTTCACAAAACGTGGTTTACGCCTGCTGAATCTGCGAGGTTGGGCGCAATAAAAACCGTTGAGGCGGAACAAAATGCAGGCGATGAAACGAAGTGTTAGGGCTTTGGCCCTTATGGCATGTGCGAATCCGGTGTTTGCAGAGGGCGAAAGACTACAACCGGACTTTACCTTTAAACGTGTGGGCGTGCCGTCAGGCAATGCGGGCAGCCGGATCACCGTGCAGGTGGACCCATCAGCGGCACCGGCCACTGTCGCACCTGCACCGGCAGTGCCCGATGCGCCGCAGTTGACCGGGCTGGAATGGTTCTGGCAAGACGTCTCGCCCGATCTGGATGACAGCGGACCGGGGCGGCTGGAACAGGCGATCCTTGCGATGGGTGATGCCCCTGCCGGCAAAGGCGTGCCCGCGCCACGGCTACAAACCCTGCAAGAGATCGCACAGGCCCACGGGTTGGATATCCTGCGCGAAACGGTGGGCACCGATGTTTCGCCTGCGCTGGTGCTCGCTTTGATTGCGATTGAGAGTTCCGGCAAGTCTGATGCCACCAGCAGTGCAGGCGCGCATGGGCTGATGCAACTCATGCCCGCGACCGCCGCACGGTTCGGCGTGACTGACACCAGCGACCCCAGCCAGAACATCAAGGGCGGTGTGGCCTACTTATCTTGGCTGATGGGCCACTTTGACGGGGACCCGATCCTTGTGCTTGCCGGGTATAACGCGGGCGAGGGGGCCGTGCGTGACCACGCAGGTGTGCCGCCATACCCCGAAACCCGCGCCTATGTGCCCAAGGTGCTTGCCGCCTTCAATGTGGCCAAGGGCCTTTGTAAGACCCCACCAGAGCTGGTCAGCGACGGCTGCGTCTTTGCGGTCAGCGGATCATAGCACGGTACCCCTTGCCGTTGGCGGAGCCTCCGGCGGGGATTATTTTGGCCAGAAGAAGGTGAGACCTGGCACTACACCCGAAAGAGGTCCGCCCAATCGGGATGTTTGCGGCGCTGGGCGTTCACAAAGGGGCAAAGCGGGACGATCTTGAACCCCTCCGCACGGGCGTCTGCAAGAAGAGCCTCCAGCAATTGCAGCCCGACACCAGTACCTTCGTGGCCTGCAGCGACTTCTGTGTGGTCGGCAATCACGGTCTGGACCGACAGGATCGAATAGGTCAACTCACTGATCCCGTTGCCGTGATCCAGCACATAGCGCCCCTTGTTGTCGGTCACTTCGCGTCTGATCTTTTCAACTGACATCATCCGCCTCCGCAGGCAGGGGGCGGGTCACGCCGCTTTCGGCAATCGCCACAAAGGTGAAATCGCCCTCGGTCACCATTGACTGTTCACCGGTGCGCTGGCGGCGCACCCAAGCCTCCACATGCATGGTGACGGATGTGCGCCCGGTGCGTTGGATCTGCGTGTAGACCGAAAAGAGGTCACCAACGAGCACCGGCGCATGAAATCGCAACGCCTCGATCGCGACGGTGGCCGCGCGGCCCTGTGCGCGCTGTTGTGCGGTGATCCCGGCGGCAAGGTCCATCTGGCTGACGACCCAGCCGCCAAAGATATCGCCACCGGAATTGGTATCGGCGGGCATGGCGACCGTCTGCAGAGTCAGCGTGCCCTCTGGTGCTGCTTGGGCCAGATCAGACAATTGTGGCGTCTGTTGCGGCGCGCAGTTCGTCTTCGGTCACGCCGGTTGCGGTCTCGATGATCTTCAGGCCACCGGGGACAACGTCCAGCACACCAAGGTTTGTGATGATGCGGTCAACGACACCCTGACCGGTCAGCGGCAGGGTGCATTCTTTCAGCAGTTTGCTGTCACCATGCTTGTTGGTGTGGTCCATCACCACGATCACGCGGCCCACGCCTGCGACCAGATCCATCGCACCGCCCATGCCCTTGACCAGCTTGCCGGGGATCATCCAGTTGGCAAGGTCGCCGTTTTCGGCCACCTCCATCGCGCCCAGAACTGCGGCTGCGATCTTGCCGCCGCGGATCATGCCAAAGCTGGTGGCGCTGTCGAAATAGGATGTGCGGCGCAATTCGGTGATCGTCTGCTTGCCTGCGTTGATCAGGTCGGGGTCTTCTTCGCCTTCAAACGGGAAGGGGCCCATGCCCAACATGCCGTTTTCCGATTGCAGCGTGATGTCCTTGTCGCCCACGTAGTTGGCCACCAGCGTCGGGATACCGATACCAAGGTTCACATACATACCGTCTTCAAGTTCCTGCGCGGCCCGTTCGGCCATCTGGTTGCGGTCCCACATTATGCCTTCTCCCTCACGGTGCGCTGCTCAATCCGTTTCTCGTGCTGCCCTTGAATGATCCGGTGCACGTAGATGCCGGGCAGGTGGATGTTGTCGGGGTCAAGGCTGCCCATCGGGACGATCTCTTCAACCTCCACAACACAGGTGCGTCCACACATGGCCGCAGGCGGGTTGAAGTTGCGCGCAGTCTTGCGGAAAATCAAATTGCCGCTTTCATCCGCCTTCCAGGCCTTCACAATCGCCAGATCAGCAAAAAGCCCTTCTTCCATGATATAGGTTTCGGGCGCGCCGTCCTTGCCGGTGGGAAAGTCCTTGTGCTCCTTGCCCTCGGCAATCACCGTGCCAACGCCGGTCTTGGTGTAAAAACCGGGGATGCCGCAACCGCCCGCGCGCATCCGTTCGGCCAGGGTGCCCTGGGGGTTGAATTCCAGCTCAAGCTCGCCCGACAGATATTGGCGCATGAATTCCGCGTTTTCACCCACGTAAGAGCTGATCATCTTTTTGACCTGGCGGGTCTGCAGCAAAATGCCGATGCCAAAATCGTCCACCCCTGCATTGTTCGAGGCAAAGGTCAGGTCCTTGGTGCCGGCGTCCTTGATCGCGGCCAGCAGCAGTTCGGGAATGCCACACAGGCCAAAGCCACCCGCCGCGATAAACATGCCGTCATGCAAAAGCCCATCAAGGGCCGTGGCGGCGTCCGGGTAAATCTTTTTCATGGCTTAACCCCTCATCATGCTTTTGACGATAAGTGACCAATGACCCATGGGAAGTCAATCTGGTTGCTGCGTTGCAGCAAGGTCACGATAGATACCCTGCTTGATTTTTGTTGGCCCGCGCGGCCTAATCCAGACCGTGAAAGGAGACGGCTGCGATGAACGGGCAATGTTCATGTGGAGACGTGACATTGACGCTGGCGCAGGCCCCGCGCCACCGGATGTTCTGTCATTGCGGCATCTGCCAGACCGTTTACCGGCGGGCCTATTCAGATTTCACGATATCACCTTGGGCACATGTCAGTGATGCCAACTGGGACATGATTGCCTTTAAGCGTCACAAGGCGCGTTTTGCGGTCAGGCGGGGTACCTGCAAGAAGTGTGGTGACCCGGTGCTGGCGCAGTTGAATTATCTGCCGGGGATCAACCTGGCCCTGATCCCGGCGCGCGTGTTGGACGGGGTCGAAGACCGGCTGATCCCCTTGCAACACGTCTATTACAAGTCGCGCGTGGACGATGTGGCCGACGATCTGCCTAAATACGAAGGCGCGCTGCGCAGCAACATCGCCTGCCTCAAGCCGTTTATCGCGGCCCAGATGGGCCGCTGATCAGGCTTTCTTGGCCGCAGCCTTTTTCTTGGGCGCGGCTTTCTTTTTGGCAGGGGCCTTTTTCTTGGCGACCTTCTTGCCGGTTTTGGCGGCACGTTCCGCGATTAGGTCAACGGCCTGCGCCATCGTCAGGTCAGCGTGTTCCACCGTATCGGGGATCGTGGCGTTGATCTTTTCCCACTTCACATAGGGCCCGTACTTGCCGTCATAGATTGCCACAGCGCCGCCCGCTTCGGGGTGTTCGCCCAAATCGCGGATCGGTTTCGCAGCACGGCCGCGACCACCCCGGCTGGCGACCTTTTCGGCCAACAACTGCACAGCGTGGTTCATACCGACGGTCCAGACATCCTCGACTGCGGGCAGGTTGGCGTTGGTGCCACCTTTGAAAGACGTGCTTTCCGCGTGCTTCAGATAAGGACCGTAGCGACCAAGGTTGGCCCAAACATTCACACCGTCCTCGGGATGAGTGCCGATGAGGCGCGGAAGTTCCAGCAGACGCAGCGCCTCGTCAAGACCAATCTCTGTCGGATCCCAAGCCTCTGGCACACCGGTGCGGGGCGGCTTCTTGTTGTCCTCGGTCACCTCGCCGCGCTGAACATATGGCCCAAAGCGGCCCTTGAAGACGCGGATGTTGTCGCCCGCATCCGTGCCCAATAGCTTTCCCTCAGGCGGAATGGCAGAGGCTTCGGCATCAGGATCAGGCGGGCCGAAGGGCCGGGTATAACGACACTCGGGGTAGTTCGAGCAGCCGATAAATGCCCCGCCAGAGCGTGCGGTGCGCATCGACAACCGCCCGGCACCACAATTGGGGCAAAGGCGCGGATCGCTGCCGTCCTCGGTGGGCGGGAACAGATGCGGCTCCAGCACCTCGTTGATCTTGTCGAGAACTTCACCGATCCGCAGATCAGCGGTTTCCGCAATCGCGGCTGAGAAATCGGACCAGAAGTTATGCAGCACGCGTTTGTAATCCGCATCACCTGCGCTGACCTGATCAAGCTGATCCTCCAGCCCCGCGGTAAAGTCGTAGCCTACATATTTGCGGAAATAGTTGATCAGAAAGACGGTGACCAACCGGCCCTTGTCCTGCGGGATCAGGCGGTTCTTTTCCTTTTCCACATAGCCACGGTCCTGAATTGTCGTGACAATGCTGGCATAGGTAGACGGGCGGCCAATGCCCAATTCTTCCATCTTCTTGACCAGCGTCGCCTCGGTATAGCGGGGCGGGGGCTGGGTGAAATGCTGCTCTGGTGTGACGCTTTTCTTGTCGGCCTTCTCGCCTTCGGCGAGTTGCGGCAGGCGCTTGTCGTCGTCATCGACCACATCATCGTCGCGGCCTTCTTCATAGACGCGCAGGAAGCCGTCGAACAGCATCACCTGACCGGTGGCGCGCAGCATCACCTGACCATCCGCGCTGCCGATATCTGCTGTTGTGCGTTCCAATCGGGCCGCTGACATCTGGCTGGCCAGCGTCCGCTTCCAGATCAGATCATAAAGCTTGCGCTGGTCGGCATCGGCAATCTTGGCCTCGTCGGCGCTGACGGACATATCCGTGGGGCGCACACATTCGTGCGCCTCTTGCGCGTTCTTGGCCTTGTTTTTGTATACCCGCGCCTCTCCCGGGACGTAATCCGCGCCATACCGCGCTGCGATCGCATTGCGCGAGGCTGTGACCGCTTCTGGCGCCATGTCGATGCCGTCGGTCCGCATGTAGGTGATCAGCCCAGCCTCATAAAGCCGCTGGGCGACGCTCATCGTCTGGCGCGCGCCAAAGCCGAACTTGCGGCTGGCCTCTTGCTGCAGGGTCGATGTCATGAAGGGTGGGCTGGGGTTGCGCGTGCCGGGTTTGGCTTCGACCCGCTGCACGGTCAGATCGCGGCTGTTGATCGCTTGCACGGCCATCTCGGCCTGCGTGGCGTTTTCAAGGCTGAACTTGTCCAGCTTGTTGCCCGCCAGCACGGTCAACCGCGCCTCAAACGCTTGCCCCCGCGCAGAGGTCAGCTGCGCCTTGACCGACCAGTATTCCTGCGCGCGAAATGCCTCGATCTCCATCTCGCGCTCGACAATCAGGCGCAGGGTGACGGATTGCACCCGACCGGCAGAGCGTGAGCCTGGCAATTTGCGCCACAGCACCGGCGACAGGTTGAACCCCACCAGATAATCCAGCGCGCGGCGCGCCAGATAGGCATCGACCAATGGCTGATCGACCTCGCGCGGGTTCTTCATCGCCTCGGTTACGGCGGACTTGGTGATCGCGTTGAACACCACGCGATCAGCCTTGGTGATCTTCAGCCCGCGCTTGTTTGACAGCTCTTCCCACAGGTGCCAGCTGATTGCCTCGCCCTCGCGGTCAGGGTCGGTGGCGAGGATTAGTTCAGGGTCATCCTTGAGCGCGTCAACAATCGCCTTGATGTGCTTTTTGCTGTCGCTTGCCACCTGCCAGGTCATCGCAAAATCGTCGTCAGGCTGGACCGATCCGTCCTTGGGCGGCAGGTCTCGGACGTGTCCGTAGGACGCCAAAACGGTGTAGTCGGACCCCAAATATTTGTTTATTGTCTTAGCCTTAGCTGGGGATTCGACGACGACAACGGGCATGAGAATCTTTCGTTAGAAGCAGGGCGGTCTTAGGCCGCGCAACATGTGGGGTCGGTTGCGGACTTGTCAATGGAGGCATTTCACCATCTGTCAGAAACCTGATCAGCGACAGGAATACGCGGGGAAAAATTGCACCTTGGGCGCAGGATTGAAAACCTTTGGATGGGGTGGGTCAGCTGACGCGCGCCAAAAGGCCACCAGCCTGTCGCGCGATCTTGCCTTGCAGTTCCAGATCGACCAGCGCCGGCGAAACCTGGGTTGAACCTACCGCCAGATCGCGGATCAGCTGATCCTCTGCCATGGGCGAAGGGCCGAGGCGGGCGAGGATCTGATCGTGCAATGCGGCCACCTCGCGCAGGGGCTTGGCGGGTTTGGGCGGGTCCAGCGGCAGTTCAGGGGCCACGGTGTCTGCAGCGGGGGCTGTGCCCAGGGCCTCGATCACGTCGACGGCGGACCGGACAAGCAGCGCGCCATCGCGGATCAACATGTTGCACCCCGCAGCACGGGCATCAAACGGGTGGCCGGGGACGGCCAGCACGTCGCGGTGCATGTCCAGCGCGTTGCGCGCGGTGATCAGGCTGCCGGATTTCGCGGCAGCCTCGACCACGACAACGGCGCTGGACAGGCCCGCAATGATACGGTTGCGGGCTGGGAAGTGGCGCGCTTGCGGTTGCAGACCCATCGGCATTTCCGACAGGCGCAGGCCGGATTGGGCCAGATCATGGGCCAATGCGGTGTTCTCTGCTGGGTAAATGACATCGACCCCGCCCGCCTGGACGGCAATGGTGCCGCCGGTCAACGCGGCTGTGTGTGCAGCCGCATCAACCCCACGGGCGAGGCCGGAAACCACGACAAACCCTGCCTCGGCCAATTCACCCGCGAGTTGCTTGGTCATGCGTGTCCCAAGCGAAGAGGCATTGCGCGCCCCGACCAACGCCACCATGGGCCGGGTCATGAGGGAGAGATCACCCAGACACCACAGCAGCGGCGGTCGGTCGTCAATCTGGCGCAACGCAGGCGGATAGGCCGGGTCGGTATCGTGGATCAGCCGCGCACCTGCAGCGCGGCCTGCGTTCAGTTCAGCGGTCACAACCCCGGTGGGGCAGACCCGATAATTGGTCACGCCGGCCGCTTTTGCGACCTCCGGCAGGGCAGCAAGTGCGGCCCGGGCGGTGCCATGTTCGGCGATCAGTCTGCGAAAGGTCGCAGGACCAACACGGCGTGAGCGCAACAGGCGAAGACGGTCTATGCCATCGTCCTCCTGGGGGGGGGTGAGGGTGGGGTGAGCGGAAGTCTCTGGCGCCACGTTAACCTCGTCCTCGTCCTGTTGCTTGAATTAAGTTAGAGGCGAAGTGGTTAACGAGGCATGAATCGCAACCCCGCTATTTTGGGGGGGTCAAATTGTCGGGTTGCAACCAGAGGGTGATTGGTCCTGCGAGGTAGGACCGTCCAAGGACTTCTCGAATCGGATGCAGCGCAACGCGAACGGTGTTTCGGTCGCTGGCGGCCCCATCAATTCCTGCCCCATGTCTTCCCAACCCTGCCGCGCATAGAATCGGGCCGCTGGATCATTGCCCACAAGGCAATAAAGATGCGCGCGCCGCACGCCGTTTGCTGCCAACCGGTTCACGCCATCTTGCAGCAGCGTAGCTGCGATCCCGGTGCCCCGACCGGCGCGGGCGACAAACAGCTGATCCAACTCCGCACCCTCAATCGCACACAATCCGAGCGGCGCACCCATTGGTCCAATGACCCGCGTGCGATCCGCCATATCTGGCAACCGCTGCACGAAACTCTCGCGGGTCCGCTGTGCCGTCAGCTCTGCCGGTACATGGGCGGCATGCGCCTCGTGCCAGCCGTCGTGCCACAAAGACGCCAGAGCGGAAATTTCATCGGGCGAGAAAGCGCGAGGGGTCATTGGCGAGCTCTTCCGCGAACAGCTTCTGAGGCAAAAATCAAAACACCCATCCAATAGAACAATGCCCAAAGGAGCCCGGTCGAACCGAAAAAAACTGTGAACCCTGAAAACATTCCCGCGTTGTTCAACCAGCCAAGTAGGAAGCCAAATACCGCGCCCAGACTTCCGCCAACGGCGACCGCGGTAAAAGGACCAGCGATCCCGCGCAAAAGCGCATATTTTGCGCCGACAGATCCAATCAGCACAAGTGGGATGCTGAGAAGAGGCGAGCACAACAAAAACATCGCAATTGCGTTTGGGCGCGAAGACGAAGACAGCGTGCCAAACAACAAAAAGAGCGAGCCTATCAAGAATGGAAAAATGATGGCAGTTATGCTTCCCCTAATCACCGCACGATCGCGCAAAGTCACATCGGAAACCGGCGCGGTACGGATCATCAAGCAGCCGCACCACCCACCGTCAGCCCGCCGATCATCAGGCTTGGCTGGCCGACGCCCACGGGCACCCATTGGCCTGCTTTGCCGCAATTGCCGATGCCTGGGTCAAGGGCCATGTCGTTGCCGATGCCGCGGATGTGTTTCAGCGCTGTCGCCCCATCGCCAATCAGGGTCGCACCCTTCACAGGCGCGCCGACCTTGCCGTCCTTGACCCGGTAGGCCTCGGTGCAGCTGAACACGAACTTGCCGTTGGTGATATCAACCTGCCCGCCGCCAAAGCCCACTGCGTAGATCCCGTCTTTCAGGTCTGCCACGAGGCTTTCGGGCGCAGCATCCCCGGCCAGCATATAGGTGTTGGTCATGCGCGGCATCGGCGCATGGGCAAAGCTTTCGCGGCGGCCATTGCCTGTGGGGGCCACGCCCATCAGCCGTGCGTTCTGCCGGTCCTGCATGTAGCCAACCAGCTTGCCGTCCTCGATCAGCACGTTCTTGGCGCTGGGCGTGCCTTCGTCATCGACGGTGATCGACCCGCGCCGGTCGGGGATCGTGCCGTCATCCAGCACGGTGACGCCCTTGGCGGCAATCTGTTCACCCATCAGGCCCGCAAAGGCCGACGATCCCTTGCGGTTGAAATCGCCCTCCAGCCCGTGACCAATCGCCTCGTGCAGCAGGATGCCGGGCCAGCCGTTGCCAAGGACCACGTCCATCACGCCCGCAGGGGCCGGTTCCGCATCAAGGTTGACCAAAGCAATCCGCAGCGCCTCGCGCGCGACGCTTTCCCAGTTTTCACGCGCGATCAGCCCGATCAGCCCCGCACGCCCGCCGCCGCCGTATGACCCGCTTTCGCGGCGGCCGTTGTCTTCGACGATGACCGAAATGTTGATCCGGCTCATCGGCCGGGTGTCGCTGACCAGGGTGCCTTCAGGGCGCAGGATCACCACCTCTTGGTGGCTGGCCGCGACCGAGGCGGTGACCTGCGTCACGCGCTTGTCCAACCCACGGGTAAAGGCATCAATTTCGCCCAAAAGGTCGATCTTGGCGGGAAATGTCGCCTGCGCGATAGGGTCTTCGTCGGAATATAGCTTTTGATTGGTGCCCGGCGGAGCATCCGCCATCACACCGCCGCCGTCGCCAACGGCCAGCCGCGCCGTCCCGACTGCGCGGCGCAGGGCGTGTTCGTCGATGGTGGTGGAATGGGCGTAACCCGCCGTCTCTCCGCGCACAGCGCGCAGCCCGAACCCCTCGGTGGCGTCAAAGCTTGCGGTCTTCACGCGCCCGTCGTCAAAGACCAGCCCTTCGGACCGCTTGCGTTCGATAAAAAGCTCTCCGTCATCGGCCCCGGCGGTGGCTTCTTGCAGCAGCGCAAGGGCACGATCCTGGTCCAGATGCGTCTCAAACGGGCGAAATGGGGCGTCTGACATCACGGTTCCTTGCGATAAATTTGGCCAAAAGGCCCAAAAGCGGCCCTTTGCCGCAACAGCGGTTCTTGAGTTGTTCATCAGGATATGGGACAGGAGCGGCAGGATACAACGGGATTCCGCGCGCGCGAACCCGCGAGTGCGTGGCAACACGCGACAAGACAGACAGGATAGACCATGCGATTGACCTCTTTTGCGACCTCTTTGTGGGCTTCGGCCGGGATGCTGCTGGCGGGGGCCGCCACGGCCCAGGAAGTCAATCAAGAGCTTGAGGTGCTAGGTGCGCCCATCCCCGGTCAAACCGGATTTCAGGCACCGGCCACGGAACTGATGCGCGACATCATCTGGCTGGACAACCTGCTGTTGGTCATCATCACTGCGATCTCGCTTTTTGTGACAGGCCTGCTGGCCTGGGTTGTGCTGAAGTATAACCGCAAGGCGAACCCCGAACCCGCAACCTTTACCCACCATTCGGTGCTGGAAGTGGCATGGACAATCGTGCCTGTGGTCATTCTGGTGTTCATCGGTGCTGTCTCACTGCCGATCCTGTTCAAGCAGCAGGAAATCCCCGAGGCTGATCTGCACATCAAGGTCACCGGCTACCAGTGGTACTGGGGTTATGAATATGTCGACGATGGCGTGGCCTTTGAAAGCTTCATGATCGGCGAGGGCGAGCTGGAAGACTTCGGCTATGACGAATCGCTTTATCGTCTGGCGACCGACACCGCCGTCGTGATCCCCGTGGGCAAGACCATTGTGATGACCGTCACCGGCGGTGACGTAATCCATTCCTGGACGATCCCCGCCTTTGGCGTGAAGCAGGACGCCGTTCCAGGCCGTCTGGCGCAGCTGTGGTTCAATGCCGAACAAGAAGGCATCTACTTTGGCCAGTGTTCCGAGCTTTGCGGCAAGGACCACGCCTATATGCCGATCACCGTCAAAGTTGTGAGCCAAGAGGCCTATGACGAATGGCTGGCGGCCGCCAAGATCGAAAACCCCGTCTAATCTAGGCGGGGCAATCTGCCCCCTTTTTTAGCAGAGGCATCATGACCGACGCGACCTTGCACGACACACCTCACGAGGCCGGAATGGGCGATTACTTTGCCTTGCTGAAGCCGCGTGTGATGTCGTTGGTGGTGTTCACCGCCCTTGTGGGTCTTTTGGTTGCACCGGTGCCGGTGCATCCGTTCATCGGTTTTGTGGGCATCTTGTGCATCGCAGTGGGGGCAGGGGCCTCTGGCGCGCTGAACATGTGGTGGGACGCGGATATCGACGCGCGAATGAAGCGGACCGCCAAACGCCCGATCCCCGATGGCCGTGTGCAACCGGGTGAGGCGCTGGGCCTTGGGCTGGCGCTGTCGGGCTTTTCGGTGGTGCTGCTTGCCTTGGCGACAAACTTTGTCGCAGCAGGCCTCCTTGCCTTTACGATCTTCTTTTATGCCGTTGTCTATTCGATGTGGCTGAAACGCTCGACGCCGCAGAATATCGTGATCGGTGGTGCTGCGGGCGCCTTTCCCCCGATGGTCGGCTGGGCTGTCGCCACAGGCGGCATCGCCATTGAAAGCGTGCTGATGTTTGCGCTGATCTTCATGTGGACGCCGCCGCACTTCTGGGCGCTGGCACTGTTTGTAAAGTCCGACTACGGCAACGCAGGCGTGCCGATGCTGACCGAAACCCATGGCCGCGACAGCACCCGCAAACACATCCTGATCTATACACTGTTGTTGTTGCCCGTGGCGCTGGGCCTTGGTTTCACATCCATTGGCGGGCCGGTTTATCTGGCGACTGCCGTGGTAATGAACGCGTGGTTCCTCAAAGGGGCCTATGACATCTGGCGGCGCGATGATGCAGCCTGTGCCGCCGACAACCACAAGGTCGAGATCAAGACCTTCAAGGTGTCGCTGTATTACCTTTTCGCCCATTTCGTCGCTTTGCTGATCGACGCGGTTTTGCGCACCAGCGGGGTGCTGTGATGGCGATCAAGGTCGAACATGAACTGCACGAACGCCGCCGTGGCCGCAATTCCGGTGTCGGCCTGCTGCTGATCGGCTTTGTCGCCATCGTCTTTGGCCTGACCGTGGTGAAAGTCCTGCAATTGGGCGAGGCGCAGAAGTTCGAAAAATTTGACCACGTCGCACGACCACAGCTGATCCCACAGGAGGGCGATCAATGATTTTGCCAAACCTGCAAGGGCCGAAGCGCACAGTGGTCCAGACCATTTCGGTCGTGGTGCTGATGGGCGGGCTGGCCTGGGCCTCGGTGCCATTTTATGACTGGTTCTGCCGTGTCACCGGTTTTGGCGGGGCCACCAACGTGGCAGAGGCGGGATCGGACGTGATCCTCGACCAGACCATCAAGATCCGCTTTGACGCCTCGCTAGAGCGTGGCATGCCGTGGACCTTCACCCCCGAAGTGCGCGAGATGGAAATCCGCATTGGTGAGACAGGGCTGGCCTTTTACGAGGCGCATAACCCCACCGACCGCCCTGTCGCAGGGCAGGCGTCTTATAACGTCACCCCTTACGAGGCTGGCGGATTTTTCGACAAAATCGCCTGCTTCTGCTTTGAAGAGCAGGTGTTACAACCGGGCGAAACGATGATGATGCCCGTCAGCTTCTTTGTGGACCCCGCCATCGTGGACGACCGCGAAGGGCAATATGTGCATACGATCACATTGTCCTACACATTTTACGAAATTGACCTGCCCGAGGATGAATTGGCGCAGGCTGCTTTGACAATCGACACGCCAGTCGCCATAGACTGAACGAAGACCAAGCCCTAGGGAACAACGCTCATGGCCCACGAAAAGAACCACGACTATCACATCTTGAACCCCTCTATCTGGCCACTGATCGGTGCGCTGGGCGGTTTTGCGATGCTCTTTGGTGCTGTGCTTTGGATGCACGGCTCTGGCCCGTACCTGTTCCTCGCCGGTCTGGCCGGTGTGCTGTACACCATGTATGCTTGGTGGGCCGAGGTGGTGACCGAAAGCCAAGTGGGGGATCACACCCCGGTTGTGCGGATCGGTCTGCGCTATGGCTTCATCTTCTTCATCATGTCCGAAGTGATGTTTTTTGCCGCATGGTTCTGGTCGTTCTTCAAACACGCCATGTACCCGATGGGCCCGCAATCGCCTGCTGTTGATGGCGTCTGGCCACCTGCCGGGATCGAAACCTTTGACCCTTGGCACCTGCCGCTGATCAACACGCTGATCCTGCTTTGCTCTGGTGCGGCGGCCACATGGGCGCACCACGCTTTGGTCCATGAAAATAACCGCGAAGACATGAAGTGGGGCCTGATTCTTGCCGTGGCCCTTGGCGTGCTGTTCACCATCTTCCAGGTCTATGAATACAGCCACGCAGCCTTTGGTTTCTCTGGCAATATCTATGGCGCCAACTTCTTCATGGCGACCGGGTTCCACGGCTTCCACGTGGTGATCGGTACGATCTTCCTGCTGGTCTGCTTGATCCGCGTCTACAAGGGCCACTTTACCCCTGAAAAGCACGTCGGTTTTGAAGCTGCGGCCTGGTACTGGCACTTTGTGGATGTTGTTTGGCTATTCCTGTTTCTGGCCGTCTACATCTGGGGTGGCTAAGCGCGCGCCGGGGTAATCCCCGGCCGACCCAAAATTGCAAAGGGCGTGCCGCGGGCGCGCCCTTTTTCTTTGGGCAGGGCGGGGTTCACCCTGCCGCACATCAACGCTATAGACCGGGCGAACAAAGGGGCGGACCTTGCGCAAGATCATCTTTCCATTGCTGCTGACGCTGGCGGGCTGCGCTGTGCTGATCTGGCTGGGTGTCTGGCAGGTGAATCGTCTGGCGTGGAAAGAAGACATCCTCGCTGGAATTGACGCCCGCATGGCAGGCGCGCCCGTACCCTTGCCAGACACACCCACCGAAAAAGCCGACGAATACCGCGCCGTGACCGCAATGGGCATCACCGGCCCGCAAGAGCTGCATGTGCTGACCTCTGGCACCGCCGCCGGCACCGGCTACCGGGTCATCACAAGCTTTGATCTGGGCGGCCGCGTTGTCCTGCTTGATCAAGGGCTTCTTCCGCTCGAAGCCAAGGACACACCCGCCCCGGAACAGGCCGTCACTGTGACCGGCAACCTGCTTTGGCCCGATGATGTCAATTCCTCTACCCCCGACCCCGATCTGCCCAAGAACATCTGGTTTGGTCGTGACCTTGCAGCGATGGCCGACACCCTTGGGACAGAGCCGCTTTTGATCGTCGCCGCCGAAATGTCGCCTGCTGACCCCCGTACGACGCTGCTGCCGATAGACAGCGCGAACATCAAAAACGATCACTGGGAATATGCGGTCACCTGGTTTGGCCTTGCCGCTGTTTGGGCGGTCATGGGCGCATACCTGATCCGCCGCACCCTGCAAAAGGACTGACGCAATGCGTTACATCTCGACCCGTGGCACAGCGCCTGTGCTGACATTCGAAGAGGCGATGCTGACAGGCCTCGCCCGTGACGGCGGCCTTTACGTGCCCGAAACCGTGCCGACCCTGACGCCCGACCAGATCGCCGCAATGGCGGGCCAATCATACGAGGACGTGGCGTTTACCGTCATGCGCCCCTTCATCGGGGACACCTTCACGGATGCGGAATTCAAAGACCTGATTGCACGCGCCTACGCCGGTTTCGGCCACGCCGCCCGCGCACCGCTGGTGCAACTGGCCCCCAACCATTTCTTGCTGGAACTTTTCCACGGACCCACACTGGCCTTCAAAGACTTTGCCATGCAGCTCATCGGCCAGATGTTCCAGGCCGCGCTTGGCCGGTCCGGCAAGCGCGTCACCATCGTCGGTGCCACATCCGGCGACACCGGGTCAGCGGCGATCGAGGCGTTTCGGGGCCTGTCCAACGTCGATGTCTTCATCCTCTACCCGCATGGCCGTGTCAGTGAAGTGCAGCGCCGCCAGATGACCACCCCGACAGAGGCGAACGTCCACGCGCTGGCCGTCGACGGCGACTTTGACGACTGTCAGGCCATGGTCAAAGACATGTTCAATGATTTCGCCTTCCGCGAAGCCGTGTCGCTGGCCGGTGTGAACTCGATCAATTGGGGCCGGGTTCTGGCGCAGGTCGTCTATTACTTCACATCTGCCGTCAGCCTTGGCGCGCCGCACCGCGACGTGTCATTTACCGTGCCCACCGGCAATTTTGGCGACATCTTTGCAGGCTACATCGCCAAGCGCATGGGTCTGCCAATTGCCGATCTGGTGGTGGCGACCAACACCAACGACATCCTGCACCGCACGCTGGAAACCGGCGCCTACACCAAAGAGGGCGTGACACCCACGATCAGCCCCTCGATGGACATTCAGGTGTCGTCGAACTTTGAACGCGCGCTCTTTGATGCCTACAACCGCGACGGCGCTGTGGTAGCGCAGCAGATGGACGACCTCAAACAGGGCGGCTTCCAGATCAGCCAAGGGGCCTATCAAGCGCTCAAAGACACCTACCACTCGGGTCGCGCGTCAGAGGTCGAAACCACCGCCGCGATCAAACGCTACCGTGCGGACCATGGCGAGTTGCTGTGCCCGCATTCCGCCGTCGGCGTCCACGTGGCAGAGGCGCATCTGGGCACCACGCCCATGGTCACACTCGCCACCGCGCACCCCGCGAAATTTCCTGCCGCCGTGGAAGAGGCCACAGGTGTGCATCCGCCCTTGCCGCCGCGCATGGCGGACCTGTATGAGCGGCCAGAGCGTGTGACACGCACCGCCAACGACCTTGCCGCCATTCAGGCCATCATCACGGAACGGACTGCTTCTTGACCATCGAACTGCACACGCTCTCCAACGGTCTGCGGATCGTCACCGAACATATGCCGGGGCTGCATTCCGCCAGCATCGGCATCTGGGTGCAGGCCGGTGGCCGCCACGAACGGCCCGAACAGAACGGCATCGCGCATTTTCTGGAACACATGGCGTTCAAAGGCACCAAGACCCGCAGCGCGCTGCAGATCGCCGAGGCGATTGAGGACGTGGGCGGATATATCAACGCTTATACCAGCCGCGAGGCGACAGCCTATTACGCACGGGTGCTGGAAAACGATGTGCCTATGGCACTGGACGTGCTGTCTGACATTCTGCTGAACCCGGTGATGTCAGACGCCGATGTCGAGATTGAGCGTGGCGTGATCCTGCAGGAAATCGGCATGACGCTGGATACGCCCGACGACATCATCTTTGATTGGCTGCAAGAGGTGGCCTACCCCGATCAGGCGCTCGGCCGCACGATCCTTGGCCCGCAAGAGCGTGTCTCGGGCTTTGGCGGCGATGATCTGCGCGGTTTCATGGGCGAACACTACGGCCCGGGCCAGATGATCCTTGCCGCGGCCGGTGGCATTGATCACGACGCGATTGTCCGGCAGGCCGAGGCGCTGTTTGGTCATCTGCCCGCACTGACCCGGCCAGAGGGGTTGATCCAGCCCGCAGCCTTTGGCGGAGGCGAGGTGCGGCGCAACCGCGATCTGGAACAGGTGCATTTTGCGCTGGCGCTGGAAGGCCCAGACTACCGCGACCCGATGATCTATACCGCGCAGATCTATGCCTCTGTCATGGGCGGCGGCGTGTCCTCGCGGCTGTTTCAGGAAATCCGCGAAAAGCGGGGTCTGTGCTACACCGTCTTTGCACAGGCGGGCGCCTATGAGGACACCGGCCTTGCGACGATCTACGCAGGCACCAGCGCCGAACAAATTCGCGAATTGGCCGATGTGACGATCGACGAGATGAAGCGCGCCGCAGACGACATGACAGCGGCAGAGGTCGCCCGCGCCCGCGCCCAGATGAAAGCCGGGCTGCTGATGGGGCTAGAAAGCCCGTCCAATCGTGCCGAACGTCTGGCGCGGCTGATGGCGATCTGGGACCGCATTCCCGACATTCCCGAAACCATCGCCCATATCGACGCAGTTACCACCGGCGACGTCAAAGCCTTTGCCGCGCAGATGGCCACGACCGGTGCCGCCTTGGCGCTTTACGGCCCCGCAGATGACGCGCCCACGCTGGCAGAACTGCAGGCAAGGCTTGCTGCCTAATGTTGGGTCGGGGGCGGAAACTGCGGCTGGAAACAGAGCGCATGACGCTGCGCCCGCCCCAGCACAGCGACTTTCGCGCCTGGGCCGCGCTGCGGGATGCCAGCCGGGATTTTCTGACCCCGTGGGAACCGTCATGGGCTTCTGACCACCTTAGCCGCAAATCCTTTACCAACCGGGTCTATTGGGCGCAGCGGTCGATCAGCAGCGGATCAGCGGTGCCACTATTTTTGATCCGGCGCGAAGACGATGCGCTTTTGGGTGCGATCACGCTTGATAACATCCGCCGCGGCCCGGCACAGGCCGGCACAACCGGCTATTGGATCGGGCAGCCGCACGCGCGCCAAGGCTTTATGCGCGAAGCCATTCAAGCGGTCGTTCACTATGCCTTCGAAGTGCAGGACCTTAGCCGGATCGAGGCGGGCTGCTTGCCCGAAAACACCGCCAGTCGACGGTTGCTGGAACTTTGCGGCTACAAATACGAAGGTGTTGCGCAAAGCTATCTTCAGATCAACGGCCGCTGGCGCAATCACGTGCTTTACGCCAACTTGCGCCATGACCGGCGCGGCAAGACGGACGCTGGATACGCGACCGCGTAGCGGCAGCCTTTCGGCGTCTCCTCATCTCAAGCGGTCGATTGCGACAGGTGTTTATGCCGCCTTGACCTCACTTTGGTGGGGGGCGATCAACGCCCTCATGCGTCACCTTCTTCTATGCCTTGCCTGTTTGCTGACCCTTGCGGCCTGCGGCTATGTGCCAACCGCCAAAAGCGGGGCGGATGATCCGCTGCTGTTTGACGCGGGCGAGGTCGCGCGTGCGGACAAGATCGCCGTGTTTATCCCCGGAGCGCTGTCGTCGATTGATGTCTTTGAAGGATCGCGCTTTTGGGAAGACGCAGGTTATGCCCGCGCATTTTACCGCTACCCCGGCCTTGATGGCATGGCGATTGACCATCACGTTGACCCCGCGACTGCTGCTGCCCGCATCACCGCCTTTGCCAACAGCTACCCTGACAAGGACATCGCGCTGGTGGGCTATTCCACCGGCGGGCTCATCGCGCTGGAAGCGGCAGCCGACATGACCAAGGGCCGCCGCGTGCATGTGGCGGCGATGTCCACAGCGGTTGAATACGGCGGCGGGGTCAGCACCATCGCGCGTGGCGCGCGCGACATCCTGCGCGCCGTGGTTGCTACCAAATCGGTGCGCAAGGCGGACATCTGGAAACGCTACTGGTCGGGGCTTTTATTCGGGCCGGATGCGCTCGATAATCCGCAACTGGCTGCGCCGCTGGCGCAAAAAATCGCCGAGGGCGAAAAGATCTACGTCAAGCTGAACCCGCAGATCGCCATTGCCCACGCGCTGGCCTTGCCCGGCTGGGAACTGCCCGCTGAGCTGGACCTGACCGGCGTGGATACGGCGTTTTTCATCGGTCTCAATGATCCGGTCTTTTCAACCGCACAGACCACCGCCTTTGCCGCCCAAATCGGCGGCGTGCCGGTTTACGGCTATCCGGGGCAGGGGCATCTGCTGTTCTTCACCCGGCCCGATGTGTTCCGCGACATGCTGCAATTTGCGGAAGGTGAGGACCCGCTGATCCCCTGAACAAAGGCCGCCTCGCGTCCGGGGCGGCCTTGTGGAAGCATCTCATGCGCAGGCTCGGCATGCAAAATTATCATCCAGTCTGTGAAGTCTGGCAGACAAGCTTCGTGCTACGACCATAGCATAAATTCCGCCAAATTGCGTGGGCTAAGTTTGCAAGTCTTTCAAGCGGTTCAGCACATTCAGCCCCTGCATGTCCAGAAAGTGCAGGATGTCGATGAAGACCCAGTTCTCGGCCAGCTTTTCGCCATCCCGCCTGTAGATATCGACGACCCGCATATCCGCCGCAGGCCCCTTGGGCAGGCCCATATAGCCGCCCAGCGGCGTGACTGACAGGTTCGCCCAGCCGAAAAATCCCCCATACGACCCCTCGGCCAGCTTGGCCTGATGGCCGTGGAAAACGCGATTGGTCAGGTGGTTGCGGAATGGCTGCTGGTGCTGGGTGATATAGCGGTCAATCGTATAGGTGGCTCCGATCCCGTCAGGCCCCCACCACAGCATGTCGTCATGCCAGCAGCGCGCCAATTCTTGCTGCGGGGTTTCCCGAGGCTTGGAATCCGGCCCGGTGTTGGAATTGGCAGCAATGTCGCCAATCATCCGGTCGATCAGCGCCAGCGTGGCCATGCCCTCTGCCGGGTCGTGCGTGTCGTAAAGTAAGCCGTCATGGGTCAGCGGCCCCGGTTGCACCAGATGCTGGCCGGTCTGCGGGGGCAGGGGGCGCAGCCCCGCCTGATGCATCAGGTGGATCAGATCGCAAAACAGCGCGGTCTCCACGATCTTGCCGTCCTTAACGCAGTTGAACTCTGCATAGCGCAGCATGGTGATCTTGCCGGTGGGCGGAATGCCCAGAAATGGCGCATCAAAAAGCCCCATCAGATGCCCCATCGACACCACCCATGTGCCGGGCCGCCCAGCGGCCACATTGGTGCCCGCAAAAAAGATGTCAGGCCGCCGCTGCACCCGCGACATCGCGGTCAGGAATGGCGCCCAGAAACTCTCTGCAACGGCGTTTGCCCCGTGCTGTTCATAGAACGGATGCATCCCGCGCCAATGCCAATCGGGGCTCGTGCGTGCCGCCAGCACATCCGCCACGGTCTGGGGTGTGGCCGCAGCCAGCGCATCGTAATGCGCCAGCACAATGGCCTTCGCGTCTTGAAATGTCATCTCTTAGCCTTTGACTGCACCTGCGGTCAGACCAGACACGATTTGACGCTGGAAGAACATGATCATCACGAACAAGGGGGCTGTGATCGACACCGCGGCGGCCACCGCGAACATCACGTTACCCTTGGTCTGCGTGGTGCCAAGGAAGCTGACGATCTTGGGCACCATCGTCTGGTTTTCCTTGGTCAGCAGCATCGTGGTCACCGCGAAATCGTTATACGCGAGCAGAAAGCTGAACAGCCCGGTGGTGATCACACCGGGCCACATGACCGGGATGATCACATGTCGGAACGCCTGAAACCGGGTGCAGCCGTCAACCATGGCACTTTCGTCCAGATCAGCTGGGATGTTCTTGAAGAACGAATGCAGCATCCACAGCGTGAACGGTTGGTTGATCGCCACCAGCACGATGATCGTGGTGTAAAGGTGGCCCCAAAGGTTCCACTCAAAGAACGGCAGCAAATAGCCAGAGACAAGCGTTATCGGCGGCATCGCGCGGAAGATCAGCGCAAAGAACAGAAACCAGAACGCATAGCGGAACCCCGATCGCGCCAGCGCATAGCCGCCCAAGGTGCCGCAGGTCAAAGAGATGGACACCACGCAGACACAGACAATCACCGTGTTCAACGCCGCACGCCAGAATTCTTCCTGCACCCATGCGCCGTAGTAGCCATCGCCGGTAAAGGCCCCGCCGGTCTCTGCGGAGGTCAAAGGCCCGACAATCGCGTTCAGCCAGTCGGCCTTGGAAAAGAAATCCCCCTCGACCTTAAAGCTGCCCCATGCAGTCCACAGGAACGGAAACGCCGCAATCACCAGCCACAGCAGCAGAAACAGCGTGGCAAGGACAACAACCGGTAGGGGGCGCGAAGTGGCTTTGCTACTCATTTTATGTCCTCGGGGTAAAGTCGCGATAGGTGCGCACCAGCACCGGTGACAAGAGCAGCGCGACACCCAAAATGGTCAGCACGGATGTGGCTGCGGCAGAGGACAACAGACGGGTCTCGCCCCCCAGATCGCTGAAAATGAAATAGGACAGCGACTGCGCGTGGGCCTGTGCCTGAAAACTGACCAGCGGCTCAAATACCCGGAAATTGTCCATCAGTTGGATCAGCGCGATGAAAGTGGTCAGCGGGAACAGATGCGGGATCACAACATAGCGGATCCGCTCCCATCGGCTGGCGCCGTCAATCAAGGCGGCCTCGATCGTGTCCTGGTTCACGGTCTGCAGACCGGCGTAATAAACGACAAATGCAAACGGCGCCGAATGCCAGACGCCATAGACCATCAGCATGATCCAGGTCAGCGTGGTGTCGGCCTTGACCGACAGGCCCGGATCGTCTGTCAGCCATTGCAAGGCAGCCCCCAAAACGCCGCGCGCATCCACCATCCAGAACAGGATCAACCCGCCCACAATCGGTGTTACGACCATCGGCAGCAGCGACAGAAAGATCGTTGGCCCCTTTAAGAAACGCGCGACCGAATTGACCGCCAGCGCAATCATGAAACCTGCGATGATCGTCAGTGGCGTGACAATGAACGTATAGGTCAACGTGAACGCCATCGCCCGATAGAACGGCAGGTTCATGAGCGCCGCACCAAAGTCGGGCAAGGCGTCCGCCTCGCGCCAAGCCCCGCCCACTTCGGCAAAGGCAAGGTGGTTACGGTCGGTGTAGATTTCGGTGCCCACAAAGCGGCCCAGCGGCTCTGCCTCTTTCAGGGCCTGCGTCGCCTCTTGATTAACGGCGGTGCTTTCGGTGCAGCCAAACGGGCCACAGTTTTCGACCGTCTCGATGACTTGTTCATGCGCAGCATAGAGCGATTGCGTGACGACCGAAACGATGGGCAGTGCGATGAAAAGCAGCATCAGAACTGCGGATGGCAGAACAAACCAAAAGAATGTGCCGTGCTTCATGACAATGCCCCCAAATTGGATCGGGAAGGGCGCGAACGCCCTTCCCAAGTTAGTTTACTGCAGAAAGCCCTGCTCGGTTGCGGCTGTGGTGTAAGCCGCTTCGACATCTGCCAGTGCCTGCTCGGCAGATTCGTTGCCCTGCAGATAGTCAGCCAGGTTGTCACCCAGTGCGGTGTGCAGCAGACCCATAAACGGCAACATCGGATAGGGGTTAGCACCTGCGGCCACAGTGGCCAGCACGCCTTCGTTGACCGGCTGCGCCTGGAACCCGTCCATCAGCCAGACCGCCTGTGACATGGTTTCGTCGTTCAGCAGCGCAGGCGAGGTTGCGTGTGCCAGCGCCTGAAACGTTGCGGCAGCTTCTGCGTCGCTGATGTTCTTGGCGACGGTCCAACCGTCCCACCACAGCGTTGAAGCGGCGACGCCGCTGTCACCCACGGTCAGCGGGCCACCGGCGACAGTATTGGAATAGACTTCCATGGCAGAGCCTTCGTCGTCCATCAGAACGCCGGTCCGGCTGCCCCACATGTTCATGAGTGCCACGTTGCCTGCTTCCCATTCCGCAGATGTCGCGTTGCTGTCATGGGTCAGGAAGTCGGGGTTCATGTATTCGGTCAGCGCCTTCATCGTCTCAAGCGCCAGGATACCCTGTGCGTTGTTGATGCTGACGTTGGCGGTGCCGGGCTCAAAGAACGCGCCGCCTGCGCCCAGATACATGTTCACGAATTCCTCGGCCAGGTTCCAACCCGCGGCATAAGCACCACCCACCGGGTTTTCCATGATGCCTTCGGCGCGGATCTTCTCGGCTGCGGCGAGAACCTCTTCGTAAGAGGTCGGTACATCCATGCCAATCTGCTCAAGCACGTCGCGGCGGTACACAAGATGCTGTGCGTTCGCCATAAAGGCCACAGCCATCACTTGACCATCAATGGTGATCAGCTGGCGCGCGGGAATGTCCTGACCATATTCAGCCACCAGATCATCCAGCGGGCGGATCACGTCTTCGTTGATCAGCGCCACGATGGACGAGTTGGCGATAATGGCAGAGGTGTATTCCGCCGGATTGCCCTGCATACCGGCCAGATTGATCTTCTGGTGGTCGGCGGTCAGGTTGGCTTCAGCCTCGATGCCATTGGCACAGGCCAGCGCGGCGGCAGCCACGGACTGGATCGCAGGGAATTCGTTCCCGACGATGTTGATCCTGCCTTCGCTGACGTCACATCCGTGACCTGCGGCAAGGGCCGATGTGCCGCCCAACACGGCCATTGCCGTGCCCATCAGGGCTGTTTTCATCATATTCATGTTCATCACTCCCGGTTTTCTCTTGTCCCGCTTTGCGCGGATTGTGCAGCGCGGCATCTGCTGCCGCTGGCGTGCGCATGGCGGGCGCACGAATCGCTCGACCACTTGCATACGCTTGCAAGTAAACCGCCACAGACCTGCGCCGCGCAAGAAGAATTCGCGCCGGGGCGGAAATATTTTGTCATATTACTTTAGGGCTTGATCGGTTTTGCGACTCGGTCCACAGTTTGCAAACGTATGCAAATCTGGGGGCGATCATGGCGCAAATTGAGCTGCGCAATGTCACAAAGCGCTGGGGGTCATTTATTGGCGTCCATGATTTCAACCTGACCATCGCGGATCAAGAATTTCTTGTTCTGCTGGGGCCGTCGGGCTGTGGCAAGACAACGACGATGCGGATGATTGCGGGGCTGGAAGATGCCAGCGGCGGCGACATTCTGGTCGATGGCAAGCGGATCAACGATCTGGACCCGAAGGACCGGGACGTGGCGATGGTGTTCCAAAGCTACGCACTTTACCCCAACATGAATGTCTACGAAAACATCCGCTTTCCACTGAAGGTGCGCAAGGTGGGGGGCGATCATGATACGTTGGTCAAACGTGCCTCTGCGATGGTGGAACTCGACGAATTTCTGCACCGCAAACCGGCAGAGCTTTCGGGCGGCCAGCGTCAGCGCGTTGCGCTCGCCCGCGCGGTGGTGCGCGAACCCAATGTGTTTCTGATGGACGAGCCGCTGTCGAACCTCGACGCCAAACTGCGCGTGTCGACCCGCGCGCAGATCAAGAACCTCAGCCACGAGCTGAAGACCACAACCATCTACGTGACCCACGACCAGATCGAGGCGATGACGCTCGCCGACCGCGTTGTCGTGATGAACAAGGGCATGGTCCAGCAGGTCGGCAGCCCCACCGAAATCTACGACAACCCGGCCAATACCTTTGTGGCGGGCTTTATCGGCTCGCCCGCCATGAACCTGATCGACGGCACCTTGGAAAACGGTACCTTCACCGCCGACAAGGTCGCCATCAGCGGCCTCGAAAGCCGCCACAATGGCCCCGTGACCCTTGGATTCCGGGCCGAAGATGCAACTGTTGCAGATGGCGAAGGCAATGCCAATTCCACCGTCTATTCGCTGGAGCTGTTGGGCGAGGCGACGATGGTCACAATGCGCGCAGGCGGCACGATCCTGTCGGTGAAATCGGGCAAGGACTACCGCGTCGAAATCGGTGACCCCGTCAGCGCCACGATCCCCGCCGACATCTGCCACCTGTTTGATCGCGAAAGCGGCGAGCGTCTGTAGTTCATGCCAACCACCGGTGCATATGATGTGATTGTCGTCGGTGCAGGCTCTGCGGGATGTGCGGTTGCCGCCGGGCTGGCCCGCGCGGGCGTGGGCCGCATCGCTGTGGTCGAGGCGGGCCCATCGGATGCGCACCCCTTTGTCAAAATGCCCTTTGGCCTGATCTGGCTGATGGGCTCGCGCCGCGACTGGCGCTTGAAATCCGCACCGCAACAGGCGCTGGGCGGGCGACAGATCACCATCCCGCGTGGCCGTATGTTGGGCGGGTCAGGGTCGATCAACTCGATGGTCTGGTTTCGCGGACAGCCTGCGGATTTTGACGCATGGAACGTGCCGGGCTGGGGCTGGGCCGACGTCGAACTCGCCTTTGCAGAGGTCGAGGCGGCGATGACCCCCACACCGCTCGACACGCCGCATCCGCTGTCCCGCGCGCTGGGCCGTCTGTTCGGGGCCAACGCTGCTGGCAAGCCAGATCCGGCGCGGCAAAGTGCCGGGGTCTGCGACTTCAACTTGCGGGACGGGCGGCGCTGGTCGCCTGCTGACGCTTTTTTGCGTCCCGTGCAAGATCGGGGTGTGACTGTGCTGACAGGCCATCAAGTGCGCCGGCTTGATCTGACCGGGCGCGCGGCCAATGCGGTGGAATTCACGGACGGCACCCGGATCACGGCGGCCAAGGGCGTGGTACTTTCGGCCGGGGCCATCGGTTCGCCCGAAATCCTCTTGCGCTCCGGCGTTGGTCCCGCCGCTGATCTGGCGGCCGCCGATGTGCCGCTGGTGCTGGATGCGCCGCAAGTAGGCGCAAACCTGCACGACCACCCTGGCGTCGGGCTGCACTTTGCGGGCGCGGAATCGGGCTATGGGCTGACATGGAAACAGGCCGCCAACTGGGCGCTGGCCCCTTTGAACTACCTGGTCCGACGCAAAGGCGTCTTTGCCTCTCCCACGGTCGAGGCGGCAGCGTTCTTCAATGCCCGCGACGAAGACACCGCACCCGATATCCAAAGCCACTTCATCCCGTTCTTCATGAATTGGAAGGGCGGGCGCTTGACTTACGGCTCTGGCTATTTCGCTGATGTCTGCCTTTGCCGTCCAAAATCGCGCGGCAGCTTGCGGATCACACCGCAGGGCACGGCGATTGACCTGGGCCTGTTCAACGACCCCTCTGACCTCGACACAATGGTTGCTGGCCTCAAACGCCTGCGCCAGATCATCGCCTCCGCCCCCTTTGGCGACCGCGCCGCGCCAGAGGCTTACCCGGCAGGTGCCGCACAGACCGACGCCGATATCCGCCAGTACATCCTTGATCGCTGCGGCACAGCCTATCACCCGGTCGGCACCTTGCGCATGGGGCAGGGCGATGCACCGGTCAGCCCCGACCTTGCCGTCAAAGGTATCCAGAACCTCTGGGTCGCGGACGCCTCTGTCATGCCGTCCATCACCTCTGCCAACACCAACGCGCCGTCGATCATGATCGGCCATCGCGCGGGACAGATCATTGCAAAGGCCGTCGCATGAAGGGATCGCGCCCCGAACAAGCGGTCCTGACCCGCGACACCGACATGTCCAAAACGGACGAAACCCGCGCCGTGATCGAAGGCATGGTCGACGGTCTCAACGATCACCGCATCGGCGACATCGGGGAATTCTTTGCGCAAAGCTTTCGCTGGATGGGCAACACCGGGTGCGGGGTGAAGAACGGACTGCAAGCCTTTCAGGACAATTGGCAAAATCCGTTTCAGGCTGCTTTCCATGACAAGGTCTGCGTGGACGAGGCGCGGCTTTACATGGGCGAATGGGCCGCCGCCTTTGGCCGGCAAGAGGCAACCCATGGCGGCGACTTTATGGGCGTGCCAGCCTCCGGCAAACGGATTGAAATCCGATACATGGATTTCTGGAAGGTCGAGGATGGCCGCATCACCGACAATTACGTCATGGTGGATTTCCCCCATGTGTTGGCCCAGCTTGGCGTTGATGTGTTTGGTGGCGAAGGTTGGGAAAAATTTGACCGGGGTGACGCGACCCCGCCTGCGCCATGAGCCATCTCACCCGAAAACAGGCGGTGCGTGATTGGGCGCGGTCTTTTGCCACGCCGGATACCGCCGCACAGCAGCTAGCGACCCGCAACATCTTTGCCAAAGACGCAATGTTCCACGTCGTGCATCCCTGGAACGATATCACCGGTGTTGACGCCTATCTCGACCAGTTCATCGCACCGCTCGCCCGCGCCTTTCGCGGCTTTCACCGCCGCGACGACATCCTGATCGGCGGGGCCTTTGAGGGTGGCGATTGGGTCGCAACGCACGGCAACTACGTCGGCCATTTCGGCGCGCCGCTGATCGGGCTGACACCAAGCGACCGGCTCGAATATCTGCGGTTCGGCGAATTTCACCGGTTTGAAGGCGACCACATTGTTGAGACCTACCTTTACCTCGATCTGCCGCAACTGATGATCGCAACGGACCAATGGCCCGACAGCCACCCCAGCCCCGCAACGCAAAAGGGCTATACCGGCTTCATCCCCGGTCCTGCCACGCAGGACGGGTTGCAACTGGTAGAAAACGATGCGGCCCACAGCACCAGCACCTACCAGCTTGTCACCGACATGCTGTCCGGCCTTGCCACCAAAAACGAAGCTTGGCGGCCGTATTGGCACGACAACATGATGTGGTACGGCCCCGCCGCTTTTGGCAGTTTTGTCGGCGTCGAAGATTTCGCAGCTTTTCAGGTGCCGTTTGAAGGCGCGTTCTCTTTCTGGGGCGGCGGGTCATCGCACAATGGCGTGACCAAGCATTTCACCCGGTTTGGCGATGGCGACTATGCCGCACTGGGTGGTTGGCCGTCGCTGATGGCCGTGCGCAAAGACGCTTTTCTAGGCCAGCCCAGCGACGGCGCGACGCTCTTGATGCGCGTCTGCGACTGGTATCGCCGCACCGGCGATCTGCTGATCGAAAATTGGGTCATGGTCGATATCCCCGACGTGCTTTTGCAAATGGGCGTCGATCTTTTCCCGCAACATCATGCCGTATCACCCGGCCCCCGCAACTTCTGACGAAAGGACGCCCCGATGGCTGTTCGCCACCTCAAAACCGCCCGTTCCGCCGCAGACCGCGCCGCAGATGACGCCAAGACCCGCGCTGTGGTCGAGGCGACGCTGAAAGACATCGAAGACCATGGCGACGCTGCGGTGCACGACTTGGCGGTGAAATTCGACGGTTACGACCGGGAAAGCTATCGCCTGACCGAGGATGAGATCGCAGCGATCATCGCCAAAGTCTCTGACCGGGACATGGCCGACATCCGCTTTGCACAGGAACAGGTGCGCAACTTTGCGCAGGCCCAACGCGACAGCATGCTGGATATCGAGGTTGAACCAATGCCCGGCGTGATCCTCGGCCACAAGAATATCCCCGTGCAATCCGTGGGCTGCTACGTGCCGGGCGGCAAATTCCCGATGGTGGCAAGCGCCCATATGTCGGTCGCCACCGCATCTGTGGCAGGCGTGCCGCGCATCATCGCCTGCACCCCACCGTTCAAGGGTGAACCCAACCCCGCCGTGATCGCGGCTATGCACATGGGCGGCGCGCATGAAATCTACGTCCTCGGGGGCATTCAGGCCGTGGGAGCGATGGCGATTGGCACCGAAACCATCGACCCCGTGCATATGCTGGTCGGCCCGGGCAACGCCTTTGTGGCCGAAGCCAAGCGCCAGCTCTTTGGTCGCGTCGGCATCGACCTCTTCGCTGGCCCGACCGAAACAATGGTCATCGCCGATGAGGCGGGTGCCGATGCCGAACTCTGTGCCACTGACCTCTTGGGGCAGGCCGAACACGGTTACAACTCGCCCGCGGTGCTGGTCACCAATTCCGAAAAGCTGGCACAGGACACGATGACCGAAATCGCCCGCATTCTGGAAATCCTGCCCACCGCCGACACCGCGCGTGTATCGTGGGATGACTACGGAGAGGTGATCGTTTGCGACACCTATGATGAAATGCTGGCCGTCGCGGACGACATCGCATCCGAACACGTGCAGGTCATGACCGACCGCGACGACTGGTTCCTAGAGAACATGACCTGCTACGGCGCGCTGTTTCTGGGCGCGCGCACCAATGTCTCGAACGGCGACAAGGTCATTGGCACCAATCACACCCTGCCCACCAAAAAGGCAGGCCGCTATACCGGTGGCCTTTGGGTTGGTAAGTACCTGAAAACCCACAGCTATCAAAAGATCACAACGGACGAGGCGGCGGCAGAGATTGGCGCCTATGGCTCGCGGCTCTGTATGCTCGAAGGTTTCGTGGGCCACGCAGAACAATGCAATGTCCGCGTCCGCCGCTACGGCGGGATCAACGTGCCCTACGGCGCTGGCGCCCCCTACAAGGATGCCGCCGAGTGAGCGTTACCGCCCCAGACCGCCACCGGATCGACCCCCTGCGCGCTGCGATGCGCGATTGGGACCGGGCGGGCGTGGGCGCGGCCCTGCGAGACCTTCTGGCCCCTGACGCAGTGGTCCACCTTTGCCACCCCTTTGGCGATCTGACTGGCCCCGACGCGTGGCTGAAACAGGCCTATGAACCACTGGCGCAGGCCATGCCGGATCTGGAGCGCTGCGATACAATCGTGATGTCCGGGCCAGACGATGCAGGCGCGCAGTGGATCGGCTGTGCAGGCCACTACATCGGCACCTTCCTGTATCCGTTCCTTGATATCCCGCCCACCGGCCATCTGGCCCATCTGCGTTATCACGAATTCTACCGTTTGGATGGCGACACCGTGACAGAGGTGCAAGCAATCTGGGACATCCCCGACCTGATGATGCAGGCAAACGCATGGCCGATGGTCCCGCCAATGGGTCGTCACCTGTGCGTGCCGGGACCCGCCACACAGGACGGGCTGCGTCGCGGTCCGCGTGACACGGCGGAAAGTGCGGCCTCGCTTGACCATGTGCTGGCCATGCTGGCCGCTATGGGCCGCCACCCCGCAGAACCGCCCGAAGCGATGGAGCTGCCACGCTTCTGGGATGCGCGCATGATGTGGTATGGCCCCGCCGCCATCGGTACCGCGCGCGGCATCGCGGGCTTTCGACACTGGCACCAGATGCCGTTCCTGTCGGCCATGCCCGACCGGGGCAAATACCGCGACACGCTGGGGTATCACTTCTTTGCCGATGGGCCTTACGTCGCTGTCACTGGCTGGCCCAACATGAAACAGACACTCACCGATGATGGCTGGCTGGGAATCGCCCCCGCCGGCAAACAAGTGACGCTGTGCAGCCTTGATTTTTGGCGCATTGCCGACGGCAAGATCCGCGAAAACTGGGTGATGCTCGATCTGCTGGACCTCTATCGTCAATTGGGGGTGGACGTGTTGGCGCGAATGCGGGCAATGAATGCGGCGCGGGCCACTGGCCCTGCCGCAATTGCAAAGGAATACGCATGATCGACCTGCCGCAAACCCCTACTTTCCGCCTTGATGGTAAACGTGCGCTGGTGGCGGGTGCCTCTTCCGGTATCGGGCTGGGCTGCGCCGTCGCACTGGCGCAAGCCGGGGCCGCCGTGACACTGGCCGCACGATCTGCCGATAAGCTGGCTGAGGTTGTTGCCGCGTTGACCGATGCGGGGCTGACCGCCGACGGCATGGCGCTTGATGTGGTCGACATCCCCGCGACGCAAGCGGCTGTGGCGGGGGCTGGGCCTTTTGACATCCTGGTGAACTCCGCCGGTTTGGCAATTCACTCGCCCGCCGTTGAAACCACGCCAGAGGATTTTTCCACCGTCAGCGACCTTAACTTTAAAGGCGCTTACTTTCTGACCGCCGCCGTGGCCAAGGGGCTTTTGGAGGCTGGCAAACCCGGCAGCTTGATCAACATCACCAGTCAGATGGCCTTTGTCGGGGGCATCGAGCGTGCGGTCTATTGCGGGACCAAACACGCCGTCGAAGGCTTTACCAAGGCGATGGCAATCGAATGGGGCAAGGCGGGCATCCGTGTGAACACGATTTGCCCTACCTTCATCCGTACGCCTTTGTCGGCACCCACCTTCAACAACCCCGACCGCGTCGCGTGGATCATGGAAAAGATCAAGCTCGACCGCGTGGGCGAGGTCACTGATATCATGGGCCCGGTAGTCTACCTTGCCTCTGATGCAAGCGCGATGATGACCGGGACCCACCTTTTGATCGACGGCGGGTGGACGGCAGACTGATGGCAAACGACAAGATCACTTCGCTAGAGGTCGCCAAACGCGCTGGCGTCAGTCAGTCGGCGGTCAGCCGGGTCTTTACGCCCGGTGCCTCGGCAAGCGCCAAAACCGTGGAAAAAGTCAAGCGGGCGGCAGCCGAACTGGGCTATCGCCCCAACCGCATGGCCCGCGCGATGATCACAGGCAAAAGCCGGATCATCGGCCTGATCGTCGCCTACCTCGACAATATGTTTTATCCGCTGGCGCTTGAACGTCTGTCCAACGCGCTGCAGGCCAAGGGCTATCACATCCTTGTTTTTACCGCCTCCAATGCGCAGGACCGCGTGGAAGAGGTCGTGTCCGAACTGATGGATTATCAGGTCGACGGGATCATCACGGCGTCCGTTTCCATGTCGGGTGATCTGACAGCGCGCTGCGCAGGCGCTGGCATTCCCGTAGTCATGTTCAACCGGGGACAAGAGGGTGTGGACCTTTCCGCCGTGACATCTGCGAATGTGGCAGGCGGGCGCAAAGTGGCGGATTTTCTGGTTGCCGCCGGGCATGCCCGCATCGCCCATATCTCTGGCTGGCAGGGGTCCTCGACGGGCCGTGACCGTCAGCGCGGGTTCTGCGAACGGCTGACCGAACTTGGGCGTCCTGTGCCGCAGATCATCGACGGAATGTATAACCGCGACACGGCTGCGGCTGCGGCCCAGACGCTGATGCAATCTGCCACGCCGCCCGATGCAATCTTTGTGGGCAACGATCACATGGCCTTTGCAGTCATGGACAAGCTGCGCGGTGACCTTGGCCTGCACGTTCCGCAGGACGTGGCAATCGTTGGCTATGACGATGTCCCCACTGCCGCCTGGGCCGCCTATGACCTGACCACCGTGCGCCAACCCGTCAATCAGATGGTCGAGGCCACAGTGGACCTTCTTTTGACCAAAATCGCCGATCCCATCGCCCCGGTCCGCCGGGTCGAAATCGACGCCCCCCTGATCCCGCGCGGCTCTGCCCCAACAAACCAAAGGACCACCCCATGAAGGGCTTTTCCAATCGGTGGAAGGACTTCCCCGACTATATCATCGGCATCACCAAAGAGATTTGGGAGGACCGCGGCGTTGGCACGCTGAACCACTACTACAGCGATGATATCCCGGTGCGCTCGCCCATGGGGGTCCAGCGTGGCAACACAGCGGTGATCGCCAGCACGATGGCGACAATCAACGAGTTTCCCGACCGGCAGCTTTTTGGCGAAGACGTAATCTGGTCAGAACATGAAACCGGCCTGTTGTCCTCGCATCGCCTGAACACCGTCGCCACCCATAGCCGCGATGGTGCCTTTGGCCCTGCGACGGGCAAGAAATGGAACATCCGCGTGATTGCCGATTGCGCCGCCAAGAACGACACGATCTTTGATGAATGGCTGATCCGCGATTATGGCGGCATCGTCCGCCAGATCGGCAAGGACCCGCGCGAATTCGCTGCACAGCTGATCGCGGACGAAGGTGGACCGGACAAGGCCGCCATGCCGTTCCTGCCGGAAAACGATGTCGTGGGCGACTACAAAGGCAGCGGCAATGACAATGCATGGGGCCAGCGCTATGCCGACACGCTGACCCGGATCATGAACCATGATTTCAACCACATCCGCGAAAGCTATGACCGCGCGGTCATCGGCGAATACGCAGGCGGGCAGACCCTCACAAGTGCAGAGGAATGCACGAAATTCTGGGTCGGTCTGCGGTCGTCTTTCCCCTCTGCCACGTTCAAGATCCACCACCAGATCGGCATGGATGCCGATATGTTGTCACCCCGTGCGGCGATCCGCTGGTCGCTGGACGGCACCCACGACGGCTGGGGTAGCTTCGGTCGCCCCACCGGTGCCCGCGTCCACGTCATGGGCATGAGCCATGCAGAGTTTGGCCCCTTTGGCCCCGATGGCATCGGTCTGCGCCGTGAATTCGCGCTTTATGATGAAATTGCGATCTGGAAACAGATCCTGATGGCGCAGGGATGATGAGAAACTCAATCTCGCAGATACGCCGACTGGCGGCAGGTATAGCGTTCGCATCAGTTTGCAGCGCAACGCCGGTCGCCAGCGAGGATATCGTGTCGCAAAGCCTTGATGCGTTTTCTTGGGATCAAATTTCAAATTTCCTACCGTCTGCCGAAGCACAACCTATCACAATATCTGAGCAACAATTCTCTGAGGTGGTGGTGACCTGCGATAGCTGCATCGAATTGGTGTTCCAAATTGGAAAACTTCCAATTCCAAGGTCAAATCTCGAAGAAATCTATGGTGCCGATATTTTTGAAGTCGGACTTGCCACATGCAAGGGGCAGGAAAAAGAATGCGAAGCCACGTCCATCAGTTTTGAAAGTTTCGAAGGCGCCGCTCATCAATTCTCAAGGGAAGATAGTTTTCTTTTTCAGGCTGGGTTCTTGGTGACGGATGAAGTCCTGGCGACCGTCAGCAGCGAAGCCAAAACATCTGACTTGGCAAGAAAAAACGCACAAAGTTTGCTGGATTTTCTTCTATCTCAATTGTTGAACGGTTCGCGATGATGTTCATCTGCTCCACCATCGCCGCGCCGTTTGATGCGCCTGTTCAAAATGACTGTCTGAGTCCTGCTGCCGCTCAGCTGTTGGCTCAACCCAAAAAGGAAAACCAATGACCCCGGCCGAGATGGAAGCCCGCACTGTCCGCTATGGCGACCTGCAGCCTTGCAAAACCGCCTTTATCGACGCCCACACACCCGGGTCGGACCAAAAAGAGAACTTCACCATCATCGGCGGCGGTGTTTCAGAATCGCCTGATCAATACGTTCACATCGGCATCCCGCACGGCTTCAACATCGGCGCGGCGGGTCAGCCGCCAAGATGCCGGAACTCCTTGCATGACCATAACACAGCCGAAGTGTTCTTTGTCCTCAAAGGCCGCTGGCGGTTTTTCTGGGGGCGCTGGGGGACAGCGGGTGAGGTGGTGCTGGAAGAGGGAGACATCTTCAACATCCCCACGGGCATCTTTCGCGGGTTTGAAAACATCGGCACCGACTATGGGATGATCATGGCAATCCTTGGCGGTGACGATGCCGGTGGCGGCGTGATGTGGGCCCCGCAAGTAATCGAAGACGCCGCCGACCACGGTTTGATCCTGGGCGACAACGGTAAGCTTTATGATACCAAAAAGGGCGAGACGCTGACAAACGGCGTCAAACCCATGCCATTAATGAGCGATGAAGATTTGGCGAAAAGGCCCGAATTGTTAACGCGCGACGTACTGCCCAATCACGTGGCCCGCTATCTTGATATGATGGCGCTGGCAGACCGTGATCCGGTCACGGTGATCGGTGAAACCGGGCTTTTGCGCGACAAGCCGGGGTTCGAGATCAGCTTAATGAACCATAACTCGGCCTCGGATGTGATGCACAGTCATGAAAATCCTTCTGTGCTTATGCCAATGCGGGGTCACTGGCGGGTCAATTGGCCCAACGGGGCCGCAACTTTGGCCCCCGGTGACACCATGTCCGTGCCTGAAAACCTGCCCCACAACGTTGTACCCTCGATGACGGGCGAGGCTTCGCTGTATCACGTCGTCGCCACCGGCGATCCGGCCGGACACACGTGGAAAGGTTAACCGCGATTAAGAAAATGGTATGCATGGGATGTGCATGGTTTGTGCATCCTTTCTGCCCCACAAAAAGGACCGTTCGATGACCAAGATTTTGACCAGCCACGTCGGCTCTCTTCCCCGAACACAAGAGGTCGTGGATTTCATTTTTGCCCGTGAACATGGGCACGCCTATGACGCCGGTGCCTTTGATGCGGCGATGACGGCGGCCGTCGATGAAACCGTGCGAAAACAAAAGCTTGCAGGCGTCGACATCGTGTCTGACGGGGAAACGTCCAAGATTTCCTACGCCACATACGTCAAGGATCGCTACACCGGTTTCGACGGTGACAGCCCCCGCAATGCACCTGCAGACCTCAAGCAATTTCCCAGCTTTCTCAAGCGTTTGGCCGATGACGGCGGCACCCCGCAATACGCCAGACCCATGTGTGTTGGTGAGGTAAGGTCAAAAGGGCAGGGCGAGTTGGAAAAAGACATCGCCAATCTCAAGGCCGCGATGGCCGCGCATGGCGTTGATCACGGCTTTATGAACGCGGCAAGTCCCGGTGTTATCTCTTTGTTTTTGCAGAACGATTTCTACAAAACGCGCGAGGCTTATCTGGCCGCCCTGGCGGACGCAATGAAGGCCGAGTACGAAACCATCGTCGCATCCGGCCTTGATCTGCAACTGGATTGCCCGGACCTCGCACTGTCGCGTCACATGTTGTTTAACGATTTGTCGGATGATGAATTTCTGAAAATCGCCGCCAGCCATGTCGAGGCGCTCAACCACGCTTTGCAGGATGTCCCGGCTGAAAAGGTCCGCGTTCACATCTGCTGGGGGAACTACGAAGGCCCGCATGTCTGTGACATCCCGATGTCCAAGATGTTCGATACACTGATGAGTACCAAGTCGCGTTATGTGCTGTTTGAAACCTCGAACCCGCGCCACGGGCACGAATGGTCGGTGTTCAAGGATCGCAAAGGCGACATTCCAGACGACAAAGTGCTTGTGCCGGGGGTTGTGGATACGACGACAAACTTTGTGGAACATCCCGAACTTGTCGCGCAACGCATTGAACGATTTAAGGAAATCGTCGGGTCGGACCGCGTGATTGCAGGCTCTGACTGCGGCTTTGGCACCTTTGCGGGCTTTGGCGCAGTGGACCCTGAAATCGCTTATGCCAAGCTGGGCGCGCTGTCCGAAGGGGCCAAGCTGGCAAGCGCATGACACCGCTGATCCTGTTGCCTGGTATGATGTGTGATGCGCGGCTTTTTGCCCCGCAAATCAAAGTCTTGCCGGGTGCGCAGGTCCTACCGATTGACGCCCATGATACCGTTGCCGCACTGGCCGCTGACGTTCTGGCACAGGCACCGCCACGTTTTGCGATTGCCGGTCTGTCGATGGGCGGCATCGTCGCGATGGAGGTTCTGCGCCAAGCCCCTGACCGCGTTGACAGAATTGCGCTGCTTGACACCAACCCCAAGGCCGAACACCCCAACTTCGCTGCCTCACGCGAGCCACAAATCGCAAAGGTTGCAAAGGGCGGCCTGATCCCAGTGATGCGCGATGAGATGAAGCCGAATTACCTGACCGATGGTCCCAATCGCGCAGCCATCCTTGACCTCTGCATGGACATGGCAGCTGACCTTGGCCCTGACGTTTTCATCCGCCAATCTCGCGCGTTGCAAACCCGGCCAGACCAGCAGGATACGCTGCGCAACTGCCGGGTTCCCGCCCTGATCCTCTGTGGGCGCGATGACGCCCTTTGCCCTGTCCACCGGCATCAATTGATGCATGATCTGATTGCACGCAGCGCCCTGCATATCGTTGAAGATGCAGGGCACTTACCCACCCTTGAACAACCCGATGAAACAACCGCAGCGCTCATGCGCTGGTTAGAGGCCAAATGAACGACGCCCTTCTGACGCTCTTGAAAAGCGTCGACACCCCCACCGTTTGCAATGCCATCGAAGTTGTCCAAGGCAAGCGCGGCTTTAACGCCTTCACCCGCGGCACAGTTTTGATCAATGAACCCGAAGGTGTGATTGTCGGCTACGCGAGCACCGCGAAAATCGCGGCTGTCGCGCCGCCGTCAGAAGCGCCCGAAGTGATCCGGACCCGGCGCATGGCTTACTACAAACAAATGGCCGAAGCGCCGCAACCCAGCATCTGCGTGATCGAAGATGAGGACGGCGAAAACGCCATCGGTGCATTCTGGGGCGAAGTGAACACGGCAATCCACAAGGGCTTTGGCATGTCCGGCACGCTGACCAATGGTGTGATGCGCGACCTTGGTGATATGGCGCCGGATTTCCCTGTCATTGCAGGCTCTGTCGGGCCAAGCCATGGGTTTGTCCATGTCACTGAATTGAACGGCCCGGTCACGGTCTTTGGCCTGACGATCAACCCCGGCGATCTGATACATGCCGACCGTCACGGCGCGGTTGTGATCCCGCCGGAGGTGGTGGATGATCTGGCAGGTGCGATCAGAAAAATGCAGGATACAGAACACCTTGTGCTGGGACCAGCCCGCAAGGATGGCTTTGACTTTGCCGCGTTCGAGACCGCCTGGACAGCCTTTGAAAAAGCTCGAACCTGATGCGCTGATTGCCCTTTTTGCCGGGCGATGTATCTAGGGCGGAAAGGAGAGTTTGATGCTCAACCCCGCCGATGATGCCTTTGTCGCCAAGCTGCGCGATCTCCTGCCAGTGGCCGCTTTCAAAGCCGATGGCTCAACCTACCTGACCGAACCGCGTGGCCGTTGGCAGGGGCAGGGTCTGATCGTCGCACCGGCAACCACCGAAGAGGTGGCGACGGTAGTCGGCGCATGCAATGCGGCCCGCGTTGGGGTCGTGCCATATAGCGGTGGCACCGGGCTGGTCGGTGGGCAGATCATGCCCGAAGGCCCCGTTCCTGTTGTGCTTTCACTTGAGCGGATAAACAAGATCCGCGCCGTCTATCCGCTTGAAAATACGATGATTGTGGATGCCGGTGTGATCCTTGCGGATGTGCAGGCAGCGGCGGATCAGGCCGGCCGGTTGTTCCCCTTGTCGCTTGCCTCCGAAGGGTCAGCGCGGATTGGTGGGCTGCTGTCCACCAATGCCGGTGGGGTGAACGTGCTGCGCTATGGCAACGCCCGCGCGCAATGTCTGGGGCTCGAGGTCGTGCGTCCCGATGGCACAATCTGGCACGGGCTGTCGCGGTTGCGCAAAGACAATACCGGCTATGACCTGCGCAACTTGATGATCGGGGCCGAAGGGACGCTGGGCGTCATCACCGGTGCGGCCTTGCGTCTGGTGCCGCAGCCCGCAGACGTCGGCGCCGCCATGATGGCCGTGGCGTCACCTGCCGCTGCACTGGAACTCCTCACTCTGGCGCAGGCGCAGTTGGGAGATGCGGTGTCTGCTTTTGAGTTGATCCACAGGCAAGGGTTTGATTTCTTGGCTGAAACCGGGCCAGAGGTGCGATTGCCATTTGCGGATTTGCCAGAGTGGATGGTGCTGGTTGACCTTGGTATGCCCCAAGGGCTGACCCCGGACACAGCGCTCGAGAGGCTCTTTGGAGCGGGGGTAGAGGCTGGGTTGGTCAGCGATGGCGTGATCGCGCGATCGCGGGCTGACCGGCAGGCATTCTGGCACATCCGCGAGAGCATTCCCGAAGCGAACCGCCGTATAGGATCGGTCAGCAGCCATGACATCGCGTTGCCATTGGGGGCCGTGGCGGAGTTCATCGAGAAGGGGCGTGTCATGATTGGTGACCTTGGCGAATTCCGGATCAATTGCTTTGGCCATCTGGGGGATGGAAACCTGCACTACAACGTGTTCCCGGTCCCGGGGCGCAGCCGTGACGATCATCTGGACGACCGCGAAGCGATCAAGACAGCCATCCATGATCTGACCCATCAAATGGGAGGATCCGTCAGCGCCGAACACGGGATCGGACGGTTGAAAGTGGCCGACCTGCAGACCTATGGCGATCCGGCAAAATTGATGATGATGCGCGCGATCAAGTCAGCCCTTGACCCGGCAGGCATCATGAACCCCGGCGCAGTCCTGCCAGCCTGACCCAAAGGCGCGGCTGCGCCGCACGACATTCTGGCGCCCGTGGCCCGTGCGCGCCTGTTTACCCAAGGGGCGCGTGGGTTGAAGGTGCGGGAGCCTGCGGCGCGCATATTTTTATTCAAAAGAAAGACCAAGTTAAGGGCTTTGTAACCACGTTCGGCCAAGCTGAATGCGCGGTACAGGCAGGCATGCCGATGACCGCTGACGAAGAAAGACGCGATCGCGCCCGGCGCACCTGGTGACAAGGGGCCGGTCGCGCACTTTCTTTTGAATGAAAATATGCCGGGGGTGCGGGGGCTGGCCCCCGCGTGGTCTGGACCTGCGCCCTAGTCGCCCTCAAAGGCGCAGAGGGTGTGGACATCCATGCCAAGACCTTCCAGCTTCTGGCGACCGCCCAGGTCGGGCAGATCAATCACAAAAGCGCATCCCATGATCACAGCGCCCATGCGCTCGATCAGTTTAATGCCTGCCTCTGCTGTACCACCGGTTGCCAGCAGGTCATCGACCATCAGAACGTTTTCGCCGGCCTTCAGCGCGTCGTCGTGCACTTCCATGACTGCCTCGCCATATTCCAGCGTGTAGGCCTGTTCGATGGTTTGTCCCGGCAGCTTGCCCTTTTTGCGGATCGGTACAAAACCTACCGAAAGCTGATGCGCAATCGCACCGCCTAAAATGAAGCCCCGCGCTTCGAGCCCGACGACGCGATCAATGGGCTGACCGGCATAGGGGTGTAGCAATTGATCAATCGCGATGCGAAAGCCGCGCGGATCCGCGAAAAGCGTGGTGACATCTCGGAACATGATCCCGGGCTTGGGGAAATCCGGTATCGTGCGGATGTAGTCAGAAACAGTTTTCATTGGGGTGCTTTCAGTGAAAGGACGCGGCCTGCGACAGCATCAAGTTTAGAGATCAGCACAGGATCACGGTTTCGGGCGGCGGTCATGATGGCATTGTCAAGCGCGCGGTCGCAGCCATGCGGGCATGCCGTGCGGGTGTCGGGCAGGGCGTCGGCCAATGCAAGGACAAGATCACGGGCCTTGGTGCCATTGCCTTGCAAAATGGCGATTACGTCAGCGACGTCGACCGCGCCGTGATCGGGGTGCCAACTGTCGTAATCGGTGATCATGGCGACAGAGGCATAGCAAAGCTCTGCTTCGCGGGCGAGTTTCGCCTCTGGCATATTGGTCATGCCGATCACATCACAGCCCCAAGCGCGATACATCAGGCTTTCGGCACGGGACGAGAATTGCGGCCCCTCCATCGCAAGGTAGGTGCCGCCATCGTGCATCGTGACACCGGCTGTTTGGCCCGCAGTCAGGCAAGCGGAAGACAAGCGCGGGCAGGTGGGGTGGGCCACGCTGACATGAGCCACGCAGCCGGTCCCGAAGAACGACTTTTCGCGTGCAAATGTGCGGTCAATAAATTGATCAACAACGACAAAATCGCCGGGGGCCAGATCTTCCCGGAACGACCCGCAGGCGCTGATACTGACCACATTGGTGACACCAAGTCGCTTGAGAGCATCGATATTTGCGCGGTAGGGCACCGTGGTTGGGCTGTGGACGTGGCCGCGACCGTGGCGCGGCAGGAACACCACGGAAAGGCCAGACAAAACGCCGGTCAGCACGGAATCCGACGGTGCGCCCCAGGGGCTGTCGACTGTGACCCAGCGCGCATTTTGCAAACCGGGGATGTCATAGAGTCCAGATCCACCGATTATCCCCAGCTTTGTCATCTTTTCGCCCCTTGCGATCGGTAGCCGAACGTCATGACGCTACACAACCAAAGCTTGCCGGGCGTGACAAGCCCACACGCGCACAGACGACTGCCCTGGTGGTGGGCCGCTCTGTGGTTGGTTGGGTTTGTTGCAGGGCTGATTGTCATGCTGTTTGTCGCAATTGTGCCTAGCGGCGTGATTTATGCCCCCGGCATTGCAACAGCGTTCCATTGGCCGATCATTGCAGTGGCCGCCGCCTACGGGGGTGTGACTGCATTGGCAGGTCACCGTCTGGAAACCTGGCGCATGGCGATGTGGGGAGAGTTTTGGGGCCCCCAAATGATGGGGTTGTTTCTGGCCGTCGCCGCAGGTTTTGCCGGGTGGATGCATCTGCACCTGACGTTGCCGCTTGTGTTTTTGTTGGTGCCGTCAGATCGGTTTGAAATGCAGGTTGAGATTGAGGCCATCAGAGGTGGCGGCAAGGCTGAGGCTGGGATCGAGCAGGTGGTGCTTGATTTTGCGGGACAGTCGCACCTGCCCTACGAAGCAACTTTTGCGGGCATGGGGCGATTTGACCGGGTTGCCGTGCCGGACGCCATGGGCTTGACGGTGCTCGCCCCCGGTTCGGTCTATACGTCGCCAGTGCCAGCCCTCATCTCTGGTCGCGGCAACGGGATTGTGCTGCATGTCGAAAGTGTCACCCTTTTGCCCTGATACTGCCCGCACAAGACAATTCGCCTCAGGTGGGGTGACATCTTAACACCGTCAGGCTAGGTGGCCTCAAACGCACCAATCACAAGAGTATCGACATGGCCCGTGCCCTTTTGGCGACCTTCGCCGATAGCCTTTCCTTGACTGATCCCAGCGCACCGCTGACGCCGGGCCGGTGGAAGACAGAAATCCTGTCTGGCCTGACAGTTGCATTGGCGCTTGTGCCAGAGGCCGTGGCCTTTGCCTTTGTCGCAGGGGTGCACCCGCTGGTCGGGCTTTATGCTGCCTTTATTGTCGGTCTGATTACTGCGGTGATTGGTGGACGTCCTGGCATGATCTCTGGTGCGACCGGGGCGCTGGCAGTCGTGATGGTCAGTCTGGTCGCGCAGCACGGGGTTGAATACCTTTTTGCGACGGTCGTGCTGATGGGGTTGATCCAGATTTTTGTCGGCATCATGCGTTGGGGCAAGTTCATTCGATTGGTGCCGCATCCGGTTATGTTGGGCTTTGTGAACGGCCTTGCCATTGTGATTTTCCTTGCGCAACTGGGACAGTTTCAGGTGCCGGGATCGGCAGAACATGCGGGTCACGGAATGGCGAATGGCGATTGGCTGACGGGCCTGCCGCTGATGCTGATGCTGTCGCTGACGGCGGTCACAATGGCGATCATCTGGGTCATGCCGCGAGTGACCACAGCGATCCCAGCCCCCCTTGCGGGCATTGCAATTGTTGCGGCCATTGTGATTGGTTTTGGTCTGGACGTGCCGCGCGTCGGAGATTTGGCCAGCATTGAGGGCGGACTGCCGCCTTTCCATATCCCGATGGTCCCGCTGAATTGGGAAACGTTTGAGATCATCCTGCCTTATGCGCTGATCCTTGCGGCCATTGGTCTGATCGAAAGCTTGCTGACCCTGAACCTGGTGGGCGAAATGACCAACCAGCGTGGCGGCGCCAGCCAGGAATGCATCGCCCAGGGCGTGTCCAACACCGTGACGGGTTTCTTTGGTGGGATGGGTGGCTGTGCGATGATCGGGCAGTCAATGATCAACGTCAAATCCGGCGGCCGCACCCGCATTGCAGGGATCGCGGCGGCGCTGTTTTTGCTGGCGTTCATCCTTTTTGCCAGTGGCCTGATCGAGCAGATCCCGCTGGCCGCGCTGGTTGGCGTGATGTTCATGGTTGTGATCGGGACGTTTGCGTGGAACAGCCTGACGATCCTGCGTAAAGTGCCGCGCACCGATGCTTTTGTGACCATTCTGGTGACAATCGTGACGGTCGCCACTGACCTGGCCACGGCCGTGGTCGTCGGTGTGATCGTCAGCGCGCTGGCTTATGCCTGGCAGAACGCCACGCGCATCCACGCGATCAAGCGCGAAAGCCGCACAGAAGAGGGTGCGCAGGTCTATGAAATTCAAGGGCCATTGTTCTTTGGCTCGTCCGATGGGTTCACAGAAATCTTTGATGTTGATGCCGACCCAGACACGGTGATTGTTGACTTTGCCAACAGCCGCGTGGCCGACCAATCCGCTTTGCAAGCGATTGAGGCTGTTGCGGCCAAGTACGAAGAGGCCGGCAAGCGGATCATGCTGCGGCATCTTAGCCGGGATTGTCACAAGTTGCTGACCAAGGCAGGTCACCTGATGGTCGATAGTGATGATGATCCCGACTATGCGATTGCGGTCGATTACGACGTGCGCACCGGCATTATTGGCGGGCACTGATCCGGCGGGTGATCCGTTCGGGCAGGGGGGTCTTACGCTGGTCGCCTCGCCAGATCGGGTGAGCAACCGGGTCCTTGCTGCGCAGCAGAAAGCGCGAGATCACTGACCAGTAGGATGCAAAGTAGTAGGCATGATTGCGGCGCAGATAATGGTCCCGATTTGACCGGTAAAGTGCTGGCAGGCGGAACCAGCTGACCCGTGGATGCATGTGATGCACGACGTGGTAGTTGTTGTTCAGGAACAGCAGCGCCAGCAGCCCGCGATCCTCGATCACCACGGTGCGGCCGCGTGCGCTTTCATGGGCCTGATGTTCCAGAAAGGTGCGGATCCGCAATAGGGCCAAGCCGCCATAAGCCGCGAGCCCGTAGGCCCAAAGCGGCAAGGTGCCGAACCTGATCAGCCAAGCCAGAATGACCACACTGGCAACCGCATGCAGGCCCCAGGCCCGCAACACGGCCTTATCGCCCATGCGGATCAGCAGCCAATCTGCGTGCATGAACTTGATCTGACCGATCAATGGTCCCAAGATCATCCGCCCCAGCAACGTGTTGTTGAATTGCATCAATCCTTGCAGGGTTTTGGGCATCCGTTCCCAGATCACCGGGTCGATATAGTTGGTTTCGGGATCGTCATAAGGATCGGTTAGCATCGCATCGCGATGGTGTTCCAGATGCGTGTCGCGGAACCGCTGGTAGGGAATTGCAAGGTTGAGCGTCAGAAACACCAAGCCTTCGTTCAGGCGCTGATTACGAAACGGGTGACCATGCAGAACTTCATGCTGAAGCGAGGATTGCAGTGCCACCAGCGGCGCAAGGACGACCACGGCCAACCAGACCGATATCTCAGGAAGCCACACCGTGGCTGCCGCCCAACCGCTGTAACATAGCACGATCAACACCAGCGTTGGCCAGTCCCGCATTCCGTCCCCAATTTTCGCTGTCCCTGCGTCAGCGATAACAGATCCGTGATGTCAGGGCTTGTCAGTTAGCGCCCATTGGCATGCCGCTTTTGGACTATTCCTGATCGGGACGATTCAGGCTGAACACCTCGCGCACGGTGGTGTAGTCGCGATATCCAAGCCGTGACAGCGGGTTAAATGTGGTCACGTCAAACAAGCCATCTACGATGCAATTGTCCCGCAGATGGATGCCGATCACCTCGCCAAAGATCGTTGTGTTCGCCTCGCCGGGCAGTTTCACCATCTGGGTCAGTTTGCATTCCAGCGTCGCGGGCGCACCGGCAACGCGGGGGCAATCAATCGTCTCGCACGCCGCCTTTTCGACACCGGCAAGTGCGAATTCATCAACCTCTTTGCCCCAAGGGCCAGAAGTCTGGTTCATCACATCCCGCATCGCCAATTCGACAATGTTGATCGAAAAGACGCCTGTTTCGCGGATATTGGCCGCACTGTCTTTGGTGCCGTCACGGTCCGGTTTGTCTGCCGTGGTGGCGAACATCACCTGCGGCGGGACATAAGCCACGGCATTGAAGAACGAATAGGGGGCCAGATTGTCGCTGCCATCTGATCCCCGTGTGCCGATCCACGCAATCGGGCGCGGGGTGATGATGGCGTTAAAAGGGTTGTGCGGCAGCCTGTGGCCGTCTTCGGGGCGATAAAACATCTGGGGTCTTTCTTTGACAAAGCCTGCCGTTTAGGTAGCGTGGCACCAAGACAGAGGCCAGTTGAAAGAACCATGCCCGCAGAGCAGATCGCACTGGCGCAGGAAACCTCCGAAGATTTTTGGGACGTTGAGGCGCTTTATGACCTCACATTCGCGCCCGGTCGCACGGCATTGTCGTCCTACCGATTGCGCGATGATGTGGACCCGATTGCGTCCCTTTGCCTTGTGGCGCGTGATGGCGCAGGGATCCTCGCAGGTGCCGTCCGCAATTGGCCGGTCCAAATCGGTCCGGCGCGGGCGATCCTGCTGGGCCCGATTGCCGTTCATCCGACCCGTCAGGGCGAAGGGATCGCCGCGCTTCTGATGTGGCGCGCGCTGGAACTGGCCCGCGATCAGGGCTGGGACAGGGTGCTGCTGGTGGGGGATGCGCCGTACTATGGACGCTTTGGGTTTGATCAGTTGAGGGGTGTCAGAATGCCACCGCCAACCAACCCCGCGCGGGTCCTTGGCGTCGCGCTGACCCCCGGCGCATGGGATGAAATCGCAGGCACCGTGACCCGCGTCGGCGATTGAAATGCGTGGTTTTGCACATATCTGAGATCAAAGCGATCACAGGATAGCGCATGAAGGTCATCAACCCCGACACCAACTTTCCCCCGCTTTCGCCGGAGCAGCAAGCGCAGGTCAAGGATTTGGCAATGCGGCAGAAAAAAGCGAACGGTGTGCTGATGAAGGCGGTCAACTTTGTGGGCGGTCAGGTTGAGGATACGTTGAAACTCCTTCCCAAAGGTGCTCGTGCGCAGATTGACGACGCCGCGCGGACAGCATTGCAGAAAAGCTATGATGTCGCAGCAACTTCTCGCAGCGGACGGCTGACGGGCAAGGTGCAGTCCGATGCCGGACACAAGGTGCTTACAACCCTATCAGGGGCGCTGGGCGGGCTAGGTGGACTGCCCACCGCTTTGGCAGAGCTGCCGGTGGCAACCACCATGATCTTTCGGGCGGTCCAGGGCGTGGCTGAACACTATGGCGAGGACCCGACCACCGCAGAGACGCGGTTGGAATGCCTTGCCGTTTTTGGGGCCGGTGGACCGGGGGATGCCGATGATGGGGTGGACACCTCTTTTATCGGGGCACGATTGGGTCTGACCGGGGCGGCTGTGCAGGGGCTGATCAGCAAAGTCGCGCCGCGCTTTGCCACGATCCTAAGCCAGAAACTGGCCACGCAAGCCGTACCAGTACTGGGCGCAGCAGCAGGCGCGGGCACGAATTATGCCTTTACCGGCTACTATGTCGAGATGGCCCATGTGCATTTTGGGTTGCGGCAGCTGGCCCGCGCGCACGGCGAAGATCAGGTATTGGATGCCTTCCACGCCGAGCTGGCCAGCGATGCGGTGCAGGTCAATGCAGGCTAGGTGATCCGCCCGCCTGCCATGGCACCCGTCAGACGCGCGTTTTCGACTAGATAGTCCGACACGGCACGGCGCACCGATTGCGCGCCCGTGTCGCGCGCATCGTCGATCACGGCTTTGACTTCGTCCAGATCCACCTGCCGCAGCAGATGTTTGACCGGCCCGACCGAGGCCGGTCGCATCGACAAAGACCCAAAACCGATAGCCGCAAAGCACAGCGCCTCGATCGGGCGGCCAGCATCCTCGCCGCAGAATGAGATGGGGGTTCCGGCTTCGCGACAGCGCCTAACGACTTGTTCAAGAAACGACAGAAAGCTGACGTTCAGCGTGTCATAGCGCCGGCGCACCCGCTCGTTTTCGCGGTCGGCGGCATAGAAGAATTGTTTCAGGTCGTTGCCACCGACAGACAGAAAATCAACCTCTTCAAAGAACCCGGCCGCGGCAAAGCCCAGTGACGGTGTCTCTAGCATCGCCCCGACTTCAAGGGAGGTGGGCAGCGGGTTACCAAGACGGCTTTCGCGCTCTAGCACCTTATCAAGTTCTGCTTTGGCTTGCCGGAATTCACTGCGCAACGTGATGAAGGGAAACATCACTGACAACGGCCCGCCATTGGCGGCGCGCACCAGCGCCTGCAACTGCATCCGCAGAATTCCCGGTTTGTCGAGCCCGACGCGGATCGCGCGCCAGCCCATCGCCGGGTTCGGTTCGTCGTTGGGCTTCATATAGGGCAAGACCTTGTCAGACCCGATATCAAGGGTGCGAAACACCACGCGCCGCCCGTCAGCGGCAGCAATGACGCGCGCATAGAGTGCGGAAAGCTCTGCCCGGCGCGGCATCTGGCTGCGGATCAGGAATTGCAGTTCTGTGCGGAATAGGCCCACGCCTTCAGCACCAGAACCCGCAAGGGACGGCAGATCGGCCATCAGGCCTGCGTTCATATGCAGGTTGATAGTGCGCCCACATTTGGCCGTCGCAGGCAGGTCGCGAATGCTGGCATAGCGTTCCTGCGCACGGGTCTGCATGGCGATCTTGTCGGCAAAAGCGGTTTGCACAGTGTCATCAGGCCGCAAGTGAACGATGCCTTGTTCGCCATCCACAAGGATCTGATCACCGTTCAGTGCCTCTGTCGCGATACCCTTGGCGTTGATTACCAAAGGGATTGCCCAGGCGCGCGCAACAATCGTTGCATGGCTGCCGACGGAGCCTTCTTCCAGCACGATCCCTTTCAGCGCCTTGCCATAGTCGAGCAGCTCACCCGGACCGATGTTGCGCGCCACAAGGATCGGGCTGTCAGGCATCTCTGCGCCCGTATCCGCCCCCTGGCCTGTCAGTATCCGCAGCAAACGGTTCGACAGATCATCCAAATCGTGCAACCGTTCCCGCATATACGCGTCAGAGGATTGCCCAAGCCGGGTGCGCGCAAGCGATTGTTCCTTTTCCACCGCCGCCTCGGCCGAAAGGCCATTTTGCACGTCCGATTCCATCCGCCGCATCCAACTGCGGGAATTGGCGAACATCCGGTAGGCTTCGAACACCTGCTTTTGGTCGGTAGTCACGGTGGTCTGATCGGACAGCATTTCGTCCACGCTCATCCGCAATTGGTCGACTGCCTCGCGCAGGCGCACCATTTCCGCCTCTGGGTCATCAGAGATCGGATTTGTTACCACCACACGGGGCTCATGCAGGAACACCTGACCCGCACTTGCCCCTTCCTGCGCAATCGATCCGCGGAACATTACTGGGTTCTGGTGCCGTGCTGACAATGCCGCACCTTCACCGACAAAAGCGCCCAGTTCGGTCATCTCAGCCAGCACCATCGCGACGACTTCGAGGGCATAGACCTCGTCAGCGGTAAATTCGCGCGCTTCCTTGGACTGCACGACAAGCACGCCCATCGTTTCACCCAAGCGTTGAACCGGCACACCACAGAACGAAGAATAGCGTTCTTCGCCCGTTTCGGGCATATAACGGAATCCCTTGGCAGAGGGCGCATCAGCGGTGTTCACCACCTGCTTTGTCTTGGCCACACGGCCCACCAGACCTTCACCCAGACGCATCCGGGTCTGATGCACCGATTCCGATTTCAGGCCTTCGGTGGCACAAAGTTCTAGCGTTTCTTCGTCGCGGAACAGATAGATCGAACACACTTCGGTGCGCATGGAATCGGCCGTCAGCGTGACGATCTTGTCTAACCGCTCTTGCCCGGCGCTATCCTCGGCCAAGGCACGCCGCAAGCGCCCCAGCAGCTTGCGGCTTTCCGTTTCGATCCACTCGGGCATTCTGCTCCCCACGCCTTCTCTTGGTTTAGCTATAGGCGAGTTCGGTGCAGAAGGGGAGTGGGAATGGACGCGAAGGCCAGAGGTCTGTGCAAAGCGAAGAAAACCGGTGCAGCCCCCAATCTCACCGTTTGTTCTATTCTGGATCAAAACAAGCTTGCGGTGTGTCTAACGTTTGGGTGAGGGCGGTGAGCTTCATTGCGTGTCTCATGGGGCTAGCGTACCCATTAGACTGCCTCGGCTGCGGGCCCCAGGAGATCAGAGGCTTCGGGACATCATTCAACTTTTTTCGGTTCGCACGGCAGGTCCGGCTGTGAGCCCAACTTCCCAAAATTCTGCGATGCAGCTAATGTCGGCTCTCGGGAAGGAGACACAATGAGTTTTGATCTGCTTGTATTTGATCCTTTGCGAGTACCGAATGAGGATAATGACATGCGTGCTTGGTATGACGCATTGGTAAAATGGGATCATCCAGACAGCAATGTCACACTAGCGCAAACGACGCCTGCTCTTCGGAACTTTTGTAAGCTATTGGCTCAGGATTTTCCGCCGATGACCCCGAACCAAAACTTTGCTGGCAAACCGGCGAGCATCACGGATCGCTTGATGCATTTGTTCTCAGGGAAAAAGACCACAGACCCGCGATTTGCAGATGATTTTGATGAGGCATACCTCACAGATTACTCCATCGCGAAAGACGCCATCTTTCTGTGTTTCGCATGGTCGGTTTCAGACGACGCGAAAAGGACCGTTTTGGACGCCGCAGCCAAGTCCAGGGTTGGGTTTTGGAATGTCAGCGAAAAGAACAGCCATCCACTGCGTCTGCCGCAACAGATCAAAGACCTCAGGGGCCAACTTGGTGACGTCCCCAAGGTTGCTTTGACCAACGCCGAACTGTTCAAGATGCTAAAAGACGATGGCTGGAAAGTGCGCCGCGACCGCGACGACAGCTCACGCTCAGCAACGCTTACAACGGGCGAAACCATCCTGCGCGTCTTTCCGAGCGTCCGAAGATCGACCAAAGGCGTGGTGATCGACTGGGGTGAGCAAGCCATTCCAAAAGTATATTTGAAAGCAGTCTGCGAAATTCAGGGGGAAAAAGTAGACTTCTACCCCCTCACTCTTGGCCGAGGAACACGCCAAGATGCACCCGACATCACCCTCTCAACGGCAAAAGCAGAACTCGATGAAATCACTTGCCGCCTACTACAGCAAGACCTGCAGGCCGCGCTAGAAGAAACTGCCAGTCTCCCATTCTCGACACCTGGCAACGCGGCAATCAGGTTACTCTCCGCAAAAGCATGTCTAGGCGAATTCTCTGAACTCTCCGATATCCGAGATCGGATGAAGAAAGGGGAGCGGCAGGGATTTGTTCCTTACATCCAGGTGGAGCACTTAGAACGTGCTGTGAAAGCATGCGCGCAAATCGGGAACTTCCCCTAGCCGGGGGCCCTCGTCGTGCAAACGACCACTGCCTTATGTTGTCATTCTGTATTCGGCTAGAACAACCGCGATTGCGGACTTTCGCGCAGACGAAGCAAACGTCTGCTTCGTCCCGCAAAGCCGCCCCTATGCCGACTTTTCCAAATCAAACGCATCGTGCAGGGACTGCACCGCTAGTTCCATGTACTTGCGGTCGATCAGAACGCTGACTTTGATCTCGGACGTGGTGATGACCTTGATGTTCACACCCTCGTCACGCAGTGTGGCAAACATTTTGGCGGCCACGCCAGCGTGCGACCGCATGCCGATGCCGACAATGCTGACTTTCGCAACATCCGTGTCGGCCACCAGATCGTGATAATTGATCTCGCCGCTGTCCTTGGCCGCCTGCATTGCGGCCTCTGCACGTTTGACCTGATCGGTGGGGCATGAAAACGTCATATCGGTGCGCCCGTCTTCCGAAATGTTCTGCACGATCATGTCGACGTTGACGCCCGCCTCTGCCAGCGGACCAAAGATCGCTGCCGCAATGCCTGGGCGGTCAGCGACCGAGATCAGGGTCATCTTTGCTTCATCACGCGAATAGGCCACACCGGCCACGACATTGCTTTCCATGATTTCTTCCTCTGCGCAGACCAGCGTGCCTGCGTCATCTGACGGCTCTTCGAACGAACTTAGCACCCGCAGGCGCACCTTGTAGCGCATGGCCAGCTCGACCGAGCGGGTTTGCAACACTTTTGCCCCTAGGGATGCCAGTTCCAGCATTTCCTCGAACGCGATCTTGTCGAGCTTGCGGGCTTTGCTGGTGATGCGCGGGTCGGTGGTGTAGACGCCATCGACGTCGGTGTAGATGTCACAACGTTCGGCCTCAAACGCCGCGGCAAAGGCGACGGCGGTGGTGTCTGACCCGCCACGCCCCAGCGTGGTGATCCGCCCTTCTGGGCTGACGCCCTGAAACCCTGCGACCACAGCCACGCGCATACCTTCGGCAAACTTGGCGCGGATGTTTTCTGGGGGGATATCCTCGATCCGGGCGCTGGAATGGGCGGAAGTGGTTTGAACCGGCACTTGCCAACCTTGCCAACTGCGCGCGGGGATATCCATTTCCTGCAAGCGCAGCGCCATCAGGCCTGCCGTGACATTCTCCCCCGATGAAACAACGGCATCATATTCGCGCGCGTCATAAAGCGGGGACGTTTCACCGACCCAACCGACCAGCTCATTGGTCTTGCCCGACATGGCCGACACAATGACGATCACATCGTACCCTTTGGCCACTTCCAGCGACACGCGCTTGGCCGCACGGGCGATCCGGTCGAGGTTGGCGACGGATGTACCGCCGAATTTCATCACGAGTGTCGGCATCTCAGCCCCGGTCTGGTGTTCGCGTTGCGCCCCTTTAGCCCCAAGGCCGCCCAAGGGCAATGCGCATCGGTTTACAAAGCCGCTGGCCTGCGGCAAAGCTGCCCCAAAGCGAAAGGACAAATCATGCACAGGGATGTCAGGATCATCGTGACCGGCGGCACCATCGACAAGGTGCATGACCCGATGACGGAATCGCTGGCATTTGCGCGGGATCACGCCACACATATCCCGGAAATTCTGGCGATCGGGCGCTGTCATTTTCCCGCGGTGCAGCGGATCATGCTGAAAGACAGCCTTGATTTCGATGACGCAGACCGTGACGCGATAGTTGCTGCCATTCAAGACGCGGATGAACCCGCGCTAGTTGTCACCCACGGGACCGGCACGATGGGTCAAAGCGCGCGCTGGGTGGCCGAACGGATTAGCGGCAAGACCGTGGTATTTACGGGCGCCATGCGTCCCCATTCACTCAGCCAATCGGACGGGATATTTAACCTTGGTGGCGCTGTGTTGGCTGCGCAAATGCTGCCAGAGGGGGCATATGGCGTCATGAACGGGCGGGTCTTTGCAGCCGCCGATCTGAACAAGAACACCGAACAGGGCCGTTTCGACGTCTAGTAGGGGTGGTCGCGGCCATCCCAAGTCTGGAAGCAACCGGTTGTGTCCAGCGAAAGCGCATCAAAGCGCGCCATCAGGCCGGATGCGGCTTCTTCTACTGAGATTTCGGCGGCATTGCTGCCCATATCCGTCCGGACCCAGCCGGGATGATAGATGCCAACAGCAATCCCGTCGGTGCGCAGATCGCTCGCCAGATTGCGACCAAGATTAAGCACCGCCGCCTTGGACGCGCGATAGATATAGCTGCCGCCCGGTGCCCGCGTGTCCGATGCCATCTGACTGGAAATGATCGCGATTTTGCCTTTCGCCGCGCGCAGGTTCGGCAATAGCCCTTGGATCGTCAAAAAGACCCCTGTGACATTTGCCGCGAAAGTATCGGCCCACTGAGACGCCGGATAGTCGTCATCCAGTGACGCGCCCTTATCCAGATAGACACCCGCGTTGCACACCAACAGATCAACTGGTGTACCATCCAACGACGCGGAAAATGCGGACTGGCTGGCGGTGTCGGTCACATCAAGCTGCGCAAACCCCGGTGACGGTGCCGCGCGATGCGTGCCCAGCACGTCGCCACGATCAGCATAAAGGTCATAAAGCCCACGGCCAATGCCGCGGTTCGCGCCAGTGATCACAACCCGCATCAGTTCGCTTTCTTGCTGGGAATAAAGGGCAGGGGCAGGACCGGCACACCGTCTTGGATCAGCTTTTTGGCCTCTTTCGGATTGGCCTCGCCATAGATCGCGCGCTCGGGGATCAACCCGTCGTGCATATCACGCGCTTCTTGAGCAAATGACAGGCCGACATAGTCGGAATTGGCTTCTACATGCTCTCGCATCTTTTCCAAAGGGGCTTTGGGAGGCGTCACGCCACCTTTCTTCGGGACTGCCGGGGCCATCAGCGATTTGGTCACCTTGGTCGTCCCGCAGTCGGCACATTGCACCATCCCGGCACCCAGCAGCCTTTCAAAAGCGGCGGCGTTCTGAAACCAGCTTTCGAACTGGTGAGACTGGTCACATTGCAAGGTGTACTTGATCATCGTTGGGTTCTACGCGGGCGAGGTGTTCTGCTGCAAGACCTAAGCCCTGAGCGCGAGCAATCAAGCGGGCTCACGGCAAAGTGGCGGGATCAAAACCGGCCACGATGCGCCGCAATTCAGGCTCTGCCAGCCGCTTTGCCGCCTTTTTGGGCGACAGCCACTTGCGCTTGCGCTGTTTGCGTTCGGGCCATTTGTCGTGCTCTTCCTGCACCTCAAGCGGGTAGACCATCACCACCACAGGGGCGAGCGATTTGGACATGGTTTTTACATAGGCATAAACACCAAGACAGCGGTCAATCGGACGGCCGGTTAGCCCTGCCTCTTCCCAGGCCTCGGTCGCGGCGGCGTCAGCGGGCGTTTCCTTGTGCATCGGCCAGCCTTTCGGCAAAATCCAGCGTTTGGACCGGCGTGAGGTGACGATGCAGACTTTCAACTTGCCCGCTTCAAACCGATAGCAGAGTGCTGCGAATTGGGTACGCACGTCGGTTTTGCCGCCCGCGCGCAGCTTGAGCGGCAGCTGTCCGTTTCTTGTGCTGGCTGATTTCTGTATTGCGGGCTGTTTCAAATGCATTACGTCCTTGGTTCAGCTGCATTTTAGCGCCAAGGCAAAAGCCATGACCATCCCCCGTTTCATCGGGTCCGAGATTTATCGCCATTCCAGCTATGGCGCACGGCATCCGCTGCGGGTGCCGCGGGTGAGCACCGTGATGGACCTTGCGCGTGCGCTGGGCTGGCTGCCGGATGCGCAATACGTCAACAGCCCGCGTGCAAAACCCGCAGCCCTGCACAGCTTTCATACACCCGCCTACGTGACAGCCTTGCAACAGGCCGAGGCGGAGCAAGCTGTCACCGATGTAGTTCGTGCACGGCACGGGCTGGGCACCCACGACAACCCGGTCTTTGCGCAGATGTACCGCCGCCCGGCAACCTCTGCCGGGGCCGCGATGCTGGCAGGTGAGATGTTGCGCGACGGTGGCGTGATCTATGCGCCAGCGGGTGGCACCCACCACGGGCTACCGGATCGGGCAAACGGGTTTTGTTATCTCAACGACCCGGTGCTGGCGATCCAATCGCTGCGTCGCAATGGCGCGCAGCGGGTGGCCTATGTGGATATTGATGCGCATCACCCTGACGGGGTTGAGCTGGCCTTCCGCGACGACCCCGACACGCTGTTGGTGTCCACGCACGAGGAAAACCGTTGGCCGCGTACGGGTGCATTGGATGATGTCGGCGTGGGGCAGGTTTTGAACCTGCCGATGCCCAAGGGTGCGCATGACGATGACATGGCCTTGGCGCGGGACGCTGTGATCTTGCCTGCGGTGCAGCGTTTTCGCCCCGATGCAATCGTGCTGCAATGCGGGGCGGATGCGCTGGACGAAGACCCGCAATCGCGGCTGGCTTGGTCCAATAATGCGCATTGGTCGACGGTGGCGGCGCTGATGAACATGGCGCCGCGCCTGATGGTGCTGGGCGGCGGCGGCTATAACCCGTGGTCCGTCGGCCGCTGCTGGACTGGGGTCTGGGCCACATTGAATTGCTTGCAGATACCAGACGCTTTGCCACAAGCGGGGCAGGCCGTTTTGCGCGATTTGTGCTGGACCGGACAGCGCCGGGTAAAAACGCCACCTGACCACTGGATCACGACGCTTCGAGACAGCCCGCGCCATGGCGCAATCTCAGATGCGGTAAGGTTACGGGTCAGCCAATTGGCGGCGCGGGCAAGATCGCTTTGATCCGGTCCACAACGGCGGCGACATCTGCAGGCGGGAACAGCGCGCGAGCGCGGGCCGCCAGACCTGTGTCATCAAGGTGCGCAATCATCGCGTCGGCCAAAGTGTCGGCATCCATGACCTCAACAGCGCCGCCTTCAGCATCAAGTGTGTGATAGCTGTCGGCAAAATTGCGCACAAATGGACCGTGCAGGATCGGGCAGCCGTAAGCGATGGGCTCAAACGGCGTATGCCCGCCACGATCCACCAGCGACCCGCCCAGAAACGCCACACCAGCCAGGCGATACCACAAGGACATCTCGCCCAGCGTATCGGCGAGATAAACCGCTGCATCGGGCGCGTCGCCTATGCTGCGTTGCGCCATTTCAACCCCCTGCGCTTTGATCAATGCCGCCACTTCTCTGGCCCGTTCGGGGTGGCGAGGCGCAAGGATCAACCGCAGGTCGGGCGTGTCCTTTCGCGCCATTGTAAAGGCGGCAAGGACGGCGGCCTCTTCGCCTGCATGGGTCGAGGCGGCGAGCACGGTCGATTGCCGCTCAAAGACGCCCAATGTGTCTGGCAAAGCGCTGTCATCAGCAACATAGGCCGATTTTAATGCTAAGGACGGGGTCAGGGCGTCGGCATCCACGCCCAAGGCGGCAAAATGCCCGCTGGAATGGGTGTCCTGCGGTACAACAAGGCGGACCGGCGCAAGCAGATTGCGCGCCACACCGGGCAGGTTTGCCCAGCGGCGGGCAGAGCGGTCCGACATCCGCGCCCCTAACACAATCACCGGCACCTGCGCGGCGTGGGCGGCCAGAATGCGCTGCGGCCAAAGCTCATTTTCGATCACGATCAGCGCGCCTGCGTTGGCCATCATCCGGCGCGCTGTGCGGCGAAAATCAAACGGCGCAAGGGCAGGGGTCACATTTGGCAAACCCCAACTGGCAACCCGCGCGCGGCCGGTTGTGGTGTTGGCGGTGACGACGATCTTGTGGTCTGACAGCGCCGCAATCACCGGTTTGGCAGCAGCCAATTCACCAACGCTCGCACCGTGGATCCAAATCGCCGCGTCTGGTATCGCTGGCCCGCGCCAGCGCTCAACAAAATCGGCCCAGCCCTCGCGTCCGCGCACCACGGCCCAGACACGGCCCACCACCAGAACCGGCAGAATGGTGATTGTCAGCAGGCGAAGGATCAGCATGGGACGGCCTTTGTTCGGTGTCTCGACCTATCAGGCCCTGCGCGGTCTTGCCAAGCGGGGGGCGGGGCGAAATAGTCACCTCATGATGCCAAGAGGATTGATCTGTGCAGCGCTGCTGCTGGCGGCGAATGTCGCCCGGGCCGATCCCTTGATCGTCTTTGCTGCCGCCAGCCTGAAAGAGCCGATGGATGCGATCGCTGCCGATTTTGGTGACACGGTGGTTTCCTACGGCGGCAGCGGGACGTTGGCGCGCCAGATTTTGCAAGGCGCGCCGGCCGATGTTGTGGTGCTTGCGCACCCGCAATGGATGGATGCGCTGGGCGATCTGGCGCAGGATCGGGTCGATCTGCTGGGCAATGAACTGGTGCTGATAGGGCCGGTTGGCCCGCCGTTGGGGCTTGAACCTGATATCCTCTCTGCTGCGCTGGGCGACGGGCGGCTGGCTGTTGGTCTGACCGGGGCCGTGCCTGCGGGACAATACGCCAAAGAAGCGCTTAACAGCCTTGGCCTCTGGACCAGTTTAAAGGACCAGCTGGCCGAGGTTGACAGCGTCCGCGCCGCTTTGGTGCTTATTGCGCGGCAAGAGGCACCCTTGGGCATCACCTACGCCACCGACGCTGCAGCGGACCCGCGCGTCACCGTGCGCGCGACCTTCCCGGCGGGCAGTCATAGCCCTATAGTCTATCCGGCGGCGCGGATCTCTGATGACCCGCGTGCTGCATCCTTTCTGTCAGAATTGACCGGACCCATGGGCCAAAGCACCTTTGCCAGCTTCGGCTTTCAGCCCCTGACGGCCCAATGATCGGCGGTTTGGACGCATCCGCCTGGGCAGCGGTCCTGTTGTCGCTTCGGGTTTCTGTAGTGGCCACGCTGTGCGCTTTGCCGCTGGCAATTGCGGTCGCACATTTGCTGGCGCGTCGGGAATTCGCGGGCAAGCAGATCGTCAATGGTCTGGTGCACCTGCCTCTTGTCCTGCCACCCGTAGTGACCGGCTACCTTCTGCTGGTCGTTCTGGGTGGTAATGGGCTGATCGGTGGTTGGTTGAAAGAGGCGACAGGCCTCACATTTGCCTTCCGCTGGACTGGGGCAGCTTTGGCCGCCGGCATCATGGCCTTTCCGTTGATGGTGCGCGCCATCCGCCTTGGGATTGAAGCTGTTGATCCTGGGCTGGAAGAGGCCGCAGCTACCTTGGGTGCATCGCGCCTACGCATCTTTCGCACCGTGACCTTGCCGCTGATTGCGCCCGCCATTTTGGCGGGTGCCGTACTTGGCTTTGCCAAGGCGCTGGGCGAGTTCGGGGCCACGATCACCTTTGTCGCGGCGATCCCCGGTCAGACCCAGACGATCCCCTCTGCGATCTACGCGCTGTTGCAGGTTCCGGGCGCAGAACCCGCGGTTGCGGCGCTGGTGGTGATCTCGATCATTTTGGCAATGGGTGCATTGATCGCCAGTGAATGGTTGGCGCGCCGGGTGCAGCCACGATGATTGACGTCTCGATCCGCCACCAACTTGGCCGCTTTGCGCTTGATGTCGCGTTTCAGGCGCCGGGCGGTATCACCGTTCTTTTCGGCCCATCGGGTGCGGGAAAATCAAGCGTGCTGCGGGCAATTGCAGGGCTTCTTAGACCAGAAAAGGGGCATGTCCGCGCAAGTGGTGTGGACCTCAGTGATCTCTCACCGCAGGCGCGGCGCGTCGGCTATGTCTTTCAAGACGCACGGCTTTTCCCGCATCTGACTGTGGCGCAAAACCTGACCTACGGCGGCACCCATGACCGAGACCGGATCATCGACATGCTCGCTTTGGGTGATCTGTTGGGGCGCAATCCACGACAGCTATCCGGGGGCGAAGCCCAACGCGTCGCTATCGGGCGCGCGCTGATGGCGGACCCAAGGCTTTTGCTGCTGGACGAACCTTTGTCCAGCCTTGATGCCCCCCGCAAGGCAGAGGTCTTGCCATACCTCGAGCGGCTGCGGAACAGCGCAGCAGTGCCGATTATCTACGTCACACACGACATCACCGAAGTTGCGCGGCTTGCAACGACGCTGGTGTTGTTGCGCGACGGTTCATGTGTCACTGCCGGACCGGTTGCGCAGGTGCTTAGCGATCCGGCACTGATCCCGGTTCTTGGGGCCGATGTGGCCGGGTCGATATTGCCGGTCCGGGTCGCAGATTATGATCCTGTCGACGATATGACCACGCTTGAGGCGCGCGCCGGGCCCTTGGTTGTCCCCGGCGCACTGGGCGCACCGGGACATGGCTTGCAGCTGCGTATCCCTGCGCGCGACATCATCCTTGCCCGCACAGCACCCGCTGGCATCAGTGCGCTTAATGTGCTGCCTGTCACCATCCAAAGCCTGCACGCCGCTGACAGCGCCTATGTCGACGTGGCACTGGACGCGGCAGGTGATCCCTTGCTGGCACGAATCACGCGACGGTCGGCCAAGGGGCTGGACCTGCAACCGGGCCAAACGATCCATGCCATCATCAAAGCCACGGCTATGCATGCGCCAAGCCGCCGCTGATTGCCAATTCGCCACAGCGCGGTAAGCTGAGCCCTACGATCAAACCCAAGGAGCCGCGCCATGAAACTCAGCGATAGCCAAACCATCGAGGCCGACGCAGCAACCGTCTGGGCGGCGCTGCTTGACCGCGAGGTGCTAATGGCTTGCGTGCCCGGTTGCACCGAAATGGATGGAAACCCGGACGACGGTTTCACTGCCACTGTCGTGCAAAAGGTAGGGCCGGTCAAAGCCACCTTTAAGGGTGTTGTGACGCTGTCCAACAGGGACGAACCCACGTCGCTGACCATCACCGGCGAGGGCAAAGGCGGCCCTGCTGGCTTTGCCAAGGGCGGCGCAGATGTGCGTCTGGAATCCACGGGGGATCAAACTGTGCTGCACTATGATGTCGAGGCGAAAGTGGGCGGCAAACTGGCGCAACTTGGCAGCCGCATCATTGATGGATTCGCCAAAAAGATGGCCGATGAGTTCTTTACCAACTTCAAGGAAGCCGTCGAAGGTCCCGGCGAAGAAGACGACAACGATGCAGAAGACGACACCCCGAAAAAGGGCTGGTTCAAGCGCCTGACATCCTAAGTATTTGGGGGGTTACCATGGCAGTCCCTAGGGGAATCGAACCCCTCTTTCCAGGTTGAAAACCTGGCGTCCTAACCGATAGACGAAGGGACCGCACGTGGTGAGGCGCGTTTTAGGGAAAGCCTCGACCAAGGGCAAGTAGATTCTCACCGCTAATTGGCACAAATTTTGGCTTGCCTCAGGCGGGTGCCGCATCGTCCAAGCGCAGTTGCGGGCTTTGCCGTCCGCGCCAGGTATTTATTTCCAGCTTTCCAGCCAAATGGAACCGTGCGCCCTTGTGATTGATCAGCATCGGGCCAAGGGGCCCGTCCATCGCGCCAAAGGCAATGGCATCAATCCGCGCGCCCAGACCATCGCCAAAGGTGACTTTCAGGTGGCCGGTACCAACCTCCTTGGCAAAGTGAATCTGACAGTCGGGAAATGCAAAGCGCGGGGCAGGGGCGCCCGCGCCAAAGGGGCCAGCGGCCTCGATCATTTCGATCAACTCAACCGTCGCGGCCCCTGGCATCAGGATGCCATCAAGACGTAAATCTGCCGGGCCCAACCGATCAGCGCCCTGTTTCGCCAAAAGCTCTTCCAGCCGTGCCATCGCAGGTTCCAGCTTGTCGCGCTGCACCGTCAGTCCGGCGGCCATTTTGTGACCACCGCCTTTGTCCAGCAGCCCTTCGGCAGCCAGACGCTGGATTGCGGCACCCAGGTCGATGCCGGACACAGACCGCCCTGACCCCTTTCCGATATCCCCTTCGAAACCAATGACAATGGCTGGCCGGTTGGTGTTTTCCTTCAAACGTGATGCGACGATGCCCACAACGCCCGGATGCCAGCCATCGGCTGCAGCCCAGACCAATGCGCCGTCGGTTCCGCGGGTTTCGGCCTGTTCCAGCGCCAGCGCGCGCACCTCGGCCTCAACCGCGCGGCGTTCGGTGTTCAACTGATCCAACTTGTCAGCCAAATCGCTGGCCTCTTGCGGACGGTCGGTCGCCAACAGACGCGCTCCCAGATCCGCCTTGCCGATCCGTCCGCCTGCGTTGACGCGCGGGCCCAGCAAGAACCCGAGGTGATAGGATGTCGGCGCAGTATCAAGCCCGGCTACATCAGCCAATGCCCGCAATCCCAGTCGTGACCGCCGTGCCATCACAGCCAACCCTTGGCGAACAAAGGCGCGGTTGACGCCCACCAGCGGGGCGACATCGGCCACAGTCGCAAGTGCGACCAGATCAAGCAGAGCCATCAAATCAGGGCCAGTTTGCCCTTTCGCCTTCAGCTGCCGGTTGGCCTCGACCAGCATCAGAAAGACCACAGCTGCCGCACACAGATGTGCCAGATCACCACTTTCGTCCTGCCGGTTGGGGTTGACCACGGCCATAGCAGACGGCAGCGTTTCACCGCCCAAGTGGTGGTCCAACACGATCACATCGGCACCAACTGCGGCGGCAATCGGTGCATGGCTCAGCGTGCCGCAATCGACACAAATGATCAGATCGTGATCGGCAGCCAAAACTGCCATCGCGGCCTCATTCGGTCCGTACCCTTCGTCAATCCGGTCCGGTACGTAAAGCGTTGCGGCGCGTCCCAGATCGCGCAGCCACGACAAAAGCAAGGCGGCCGACGATCCGCCGTCCACATCATAATCTGCAAAAATCGCAATCCGCTCTTGGGATGCGACCGCTTGCAACACCCGTGCTGCAGCCTTTCCCATATCATGCAGGACGTTCGGATCTGGCAGCAAGTCGCGCAAGGTCGGTGCCAGAAAGGCCGCCGCGTCCTGCGGTGCCACACCCCGGCGCGCCAGAATGCGGCAAAGCGGGGCAGGCAGGCCTGTGTCCTGTTCCATCGCTTCGGCCAAACGGTCTTCATCGCCGCTGGGCCCAACCCAACTACGGCCCGTGGCAGATGTTTCAATATTCAAAAAGGCGGGCATATCTGGCATATCTTTCATCACCTGCCACCATATCCGGTGTCAGGCCGATGTGCTACCGCTCTTTCTTTTGAACAAAAATATGCCCGCCGGAGGCCCGAATTTTCGTCGAAAATTCGCCGCCCAGCTTAACCGACAGGATTGCGATAGATCATGTGGCGCACCGATCCGGTCTTGGATCGCATCAGAATCGTCTCGGCTGTCACAAAGCCTACCTCGCGCTTGATCCCCGGCAACAGCGATCCGTCCGTCACCCCTGTGGCCGCAAAGATCACATCGCCGGTCACCATATCGTCGCGGGTATAAACCCGGTCGAAATTGGTGATCCCCGCTTTGCTGGCGCGACCCCGTTCATCATCATTGCGAAACAGCAGCTTGCCGAAAATTTGACCACCCATGCATTTCAACGCCGCTGCGGCCAACACTCCTTCTGGTGCCCCGCCAGAGCCCATATACATATCGATTCCGGTTTTTGCAGGCTCTGCACAGTGCATCACCCCGGCCACGTCCCCATCAGTGATCAAGCGGATGGCGGCCCCTGTGCTGCGCAATTCGGCGATCATATCATCATGGCGCGGGCGTTCGAGCACACAAACGGTGATATCTTCGGTTGAACAGCCTTTGGCGGCCGCCAACGCGCTGACCCGCTCGGCAGGGGACATCGTCAGCGTCACAACACCGGGCTTAAAGCCCGGACCAATCGCCAGCTTGTCCATATAGACGTCCGGTGCATGCAGCATCGACCCGCGCGGGCCCATCGCGATCACCGCCAGCGCATTTGGCATGTCCTTGGCGGTCAACGTGGTGCCTTCCAGCGGGTCAAGCGCGATATCCACACCGGGGCCTTTGCCGGTGCCAACCTCTTCACCAATAAAAAGCATCGGTGCTTCGTCGCGCTCGCCTTCGCCAATGACAACGACACCGGCAATATCGAGGCGGTTCAACTGTTTGCGCATTGCGTCAACGGCCGCTTGATCTGCCGCCTTTTCATCCCCGCGTCCGATTAGTGAAGCACAGGCAATTGCCGCTGCCTCAGACACCCGGGCAAGCCCCAGAGACAGGTTGCGGTCGTTGAAATCAGGGGCATTTGCCATTGTCAGGCTCCTTTGTGTTGTGCCTGACCTAAACCCTTGCAGGGCGGGAACCTCAAGACTGTTTGCGCTAAACCTATCCGTCAGCGCCCCGATTTTTCGCGAGAGTTCAGAGCACCCGGCTCAGACCGCTTCGATACGGATCGCGACAGGATCGCCGGCCACAACGCCTGTCTTGCCAAAGCCCGCAATCGCATCGTCGAGCGCTGCACGGGTTGTCTTGTGCGTGACGATCAGAACCGGCGCGGCATCATCCGCATGGTCGTACTGGCGCATCCGATCAATCGAGATACCGGCATCCCCCAGGACCGTTGCGATCTTGGCAAGCGCACCGGGTTTATCGACCAATTGCATCCGCAAGTAATACGGTGCCGCGACCGATCCCTGTGCCGCGCGCACTTTGCGCAGCCCCTTCGCAGGTTGCCCAAAGACCGTCCCGCGCGCCCCGCGTGCAATGTCCATCACATCGCCCATTACCGCACTCGCAGTGGGGCCTTCGCCAGCTCCGGGACCACGCAGCACGATCTGGCTGACAGCGTCACCTTCAAGCACGACCATATTGGTGCCGCCCTGCAATTGCCCGAGTGGCGACCCCTCTGGCACCAGACAGGGGGACATGCGCTGTTCCAGCCCGCGCCCGGTCATCTGCGACACACCTAAGAGCTTGATTTTATAGCCCATATCAGCAGCGCGATTGATATCTTCGATCGTGACCGATCCGATCCCTTCCAGTGCAATGGCCGGGAAATCGACCTGTGTACCGTAGGCGATCGAGGACAGGATCGCCAGCTTGTGGCCTGCATCAATGCCGCCCACATCCAGTTCGGGGTCGGCTTCCAGAAACCCAAGCTGGTTGGCCTCGTCAAACACCGCCTCGTAGCTGAGGCCTGCATCCTGCATGCGGGTCAGGATATAGTTACAACTGCCATTCATCACCCCCATGATCCGGGTGATTTCATTCCCGGCCAGACCCTCGGTCAGTGCCTTGATTACTGGGATGCCGCCTGCGACAGCGGCCTCATAGCGGATGACTTGTCCTTGACCCTCGGCCAATTCGGCAAGTGCTTGGCCGTGGATCGCCAGCAGGGCCTTGTTGGCGGTGACCACGTCCTTTCCGGCCTTCAACGCAGCCTCAGTAGCGTCTTTTGCGGGACCTTCATCGCCTCCGATCAGTTCAACAAAGACATCCACGTCTGCCCGTGTCGCGAGCGCCTCGGCGCTATCTTCCCAGTCATATCCACTCAGGTCCACGTCGCGGTTTTTCGATTTGCTGCGCGCAGTGACCGCCACAACCTCGATCGGGCGACCCGCGCGGCGGGCCAACAATTCGGCCTGTTGCTGCACGATCTTGACCACACCAACACCTACGGTTCCCAGTCCAGCAATGCCTAGGCGCAAAGGTTTTGTCATAAGAGGCTCCGGGCTGAGGAAAGATTGCGGTCTCGTTAGCGAAAAGGGGGGGCTACCGCAACGGGGCGCGTGTCACACCGCTTTGCATCTGCGCGCGCGTTGCCGGGTCAACCACTGCTCCGCGCAGGGCTGCCGCCCGTGCATTCAATGCTGCGATCCGGGCATCAAGCCCGGCATCCTGCGGGGCTGTCCCTGCTGTTGCAGCCGCGTCCAGCACAGGGCCAAGTGGCACAAGTGCTGGGTAGTCCGCGCGGGCCGCATCCGCGCTGATCCTGCTATCAAGCGCGGGAAAGGGCGTGCAGGCGGGCACAATTGTCACGATCATCCAAAGAAATTGTTTCACGTCGCCGGTGTCCCACATTCGCACCTAAACATCTTAGCTTTCTCCAAACCGGTGCGAAAGACGCCCAGAAGGGTTTTCAAATGAACGCGCGTTCAGTTACATGGCTTTATGGCGCGCAAACAAGGCTCTCACTCTGACATAACCGGCCCGAAGGTCCGTGACGCGGCCCTGCGGCTGATCGCCCAGCACGGCTATGCGGCGGTGTCGATGCGCCAGATCGCGGGCGAGGTCGGCGTCCAGGCCGGTGCGCTGTACAACTACATCTCCGACAAGCAGTCGCTGCTTTTTGATCTGATGCAGACCCATATGAACGAGGTGCTGGCCGCCCTCGAGTCCGAGGACATCAGCGGCGATCCGACAGCGGCGCTTGACCGCTTCACCCGGTTTCACATCCGCTTTCACCTGCCGCGCCGGGATCAGGTGTTCCTGTCCTACATGGAACTGCGCAACCTTGATGCGGGCAATTTCGCCAAGATCGAAGCGATGCGCCGTCAATACGAAGATGCGCTGGAACACATCTTGCGCGCAGGCGTGGAAAGCGGAGATTTCGCAGTGCGCGACACGCGCGTCACGACCCTTGGCCTGATTGCGCTGCTGACCGGCATCACCAATTGGTACGATCCGCGCGGGCGTCTGGACATCGATGCGGTTCAGCAGATTTACACCGAACTGGTGCGCAAGGCTGTCGCAGCCTGACCGCAGGCGAATGCAAACGGTCGCTATCAGGCCAGCGAGCGTGGCCAGGGCCAATCATTCTGATCCTGATACGGGGAAAAGGATGCAGGCATGAAAGTCGGATTTGTAGGATTGGGAAACGTGGGCGCAAAGCTGGCGGGCAGCCTTTTGCGCAATGGGCATGATCTGCAAGTCTTTGATTTGGAACCCGCGCTGGTACAGGGGTTTGTCGACCGGGGTGCGGTTGCAGGTACAAGCCCCGCCCAATTGATGCACAACTGCGAGGCGGTGATCACATGCCTGCCGTCTCCTGCCGCTTGCGCCGCTGTGGTGGGCGAAATGATCCCCGAAGTGCGCCCCGGCAAGATCTGGATGGAGATGTCCACGACCGATGCAGCCGATGTCGCCCGACTAGGCGCGCTTGTGACCGAAAAAGGCGGCGCGGCGGTTGAATGTCCGGTGTCGGGCGGCTGCCATCGGGCAGACACCGGCAACATCAGCATCTTTGCAGGCTGTGACCGCGACACATTTGAGCGGGTGCTCCCGCTGCTGACCACGCTGGGGCGGCGCGTGCTGCACACCGGGCCGATGGGGACTGCCAGCAAGCTGAAAGTGATGACCAACTATCTGGCGACGGCAAACTTGCTGACACTGTGCGAGGCGCTGGTCACCATGAAGGCGGCAGGGCTGGATCTTGGGACCACGTATGAGGCGATCAAGATCAGCTCTGGCACCTCGTTCGTCCACGAAACTGAAAGCCAGATGATCCTCAACGGTTGCCGTGACATAAATTTTACGATGGACCTTGTGAAGAAGGACATCGGCCTCTTTGACGACATCGCCCGCGCCCATGATGTCCCGCTCGAAATCAGCCCGTTGATGGTGTCGATCTTCGCGGATGGGATCAAACGCTTTGGCCCGCGTGCGCAATCCGATGACATCATCCGCCGCCTCGAAGAAGCCACAGGCCTGCAAGTCGTCGCCCCCGGTTTTCCGTCGGAAATGATCGACGATGAACCCGAAGAACCAGGGTACGAGGTGATCCCGCCGCGCTGATGCTGGCCTTTGGTGCTGTGCTGGCGTAAACGCCGGTCAACCCAACTGATAAGGCCAGCCCGATGTTTCAGCCCGATGCCGATGGTGTCTATGCCCGTGTTCCCGTTGCCGCTTCGCGGCGTCTTCTGGCTGTTGTCCTGCTTTATGTGTTGGGTGCGCTTTTGCTTTACCTCGCATTTGGCAGCCACGCCGGCATTCTTGGTGCCGTGATCATGGTGCTTTTGGCGGCAGGGTCACTTTGGGCAGGGGAACAAATGCGCCGTGTGGCCGATTACGAGATTCTGCTGACAGATGAGGGGGTTATCTCGGCCGATGGTGAGGTCTTGGCAGAGCTCGACAATATCGCTGCGGTCAACCGGGGCGCGCTGGCCGCCAAGCCATCAACCGGGTTCACGCTGATCCTCAAGACGCCACAGCCCCGCGGCTGGCGCCCGGGGCTGTGGTGGCGCTTGGGGCGCCGCGTTGGCATTGGCGGGATCACCGGGGCAGGGGCCGCCAAGTTCATGGCCGAGCAGATTGCCCTGCGCTTGTCATCTTCGGACGATGCACCCTAACACCGGGACATGGCCGGATCTTCATTTGGGTCGTTGTTCCAGCAGACCGAGTCGGCGAAACGCGGGCTGATGACCGTAAAGGTTCCCATTTCGAACCCGTTCAGGGCGGTTGCCAGTACGGGTTCATACGGCGGATCATAATCCGTCCAGGTTTCTACCAAGATCGCCCGTTCGTCGTCGCCAAGGGCCGGCAGTCTGTCTTCCATTGCTCTGATGTCGGCAGTGGTCAAGGTGCTCTTGGTCGTGTTGCGGACGCGGGACCAGACGCGGTGCAGGTGCTCGTTTCCGTTGGCATGAGTGTGCTTGTAGAACACTGTCACGCGCAGCTCGGGGCTGCTGTCATGCAGGGTCAGAAACTCCAGCAAATCGCGGGTGCCATTCATATAGTCATTGTTCACGAAACCCGTCTCGCGGCTCAACATGTCGGCGATGGTCAGGCCAGCCCGTTCGCTGATGGCCTCTGTGCGGTAAGCATCGAAATAGACTAGCGTTGACAGGAATGCCCATGACAGCAGCGGCACCATCAGCAACGTTTCGACGGCGACACTGCCCTCTTCCTCCTGGCGCCAGCGGCGCAATGCCCGCATCAAAGTATTTGCTGGGATCATTGGAATGGCTCCATCACATAGGATGAGGTAGCAACAAGCGCATAGGCACTGCCGCTTTTCTTGGGGATCGCTTTGCCCAGACCAGAGGTCGGCAGCATCGGATCGAACAGCACACAGGCGCGCAGGATCATCAGATCGTTGTTGTCACCGGTGTTATTGAACACAACGGCGGGTTGGTTGTTCACCGTGCGATCCACGCAGTCGATGTCGCCCACATTGGCAAAGGCCCGTGGTTCGCGCACCAGCATCTCGAGCCGGATATTGGTCAAGCAATCAGGGATGATGCTCGCAACTTCACAAATCCGCGCCGACAGATTGTCATTGGTCGGATCAGGCAGCCGTCCGATGCGTACTTCGCGTACAGTCACGTCCAGACCGCGTTCCAGCATCACATGGCGTGTGGACAGCACACCACCTTCGTAGGCCGAGGTGAACAGGATCAGGTAGAACGGCAGGATCAGAATGAATTCCAGCGTGCCTGCGCCATCTTCCTCTGCGCGGAAGGCGCGCAGTTTGGCGGCAAGTTTTGTCATCAACTGGTTCATTGGGTCAGCCTCAGGTCGGTGATCTGCTCTGCGATGGCTTCAAAAATCGCCACCAGTTCGTCACCGCTGGTTTCCTTGTAGAAGCTTGGACCAGAGGCGCAGGCAGACAGGGCCGCTTTGCCACGTGCATCTTCTGTGGGGTCATCGTCGGTGCCCATCGCAATTGTGTAAATAGTGACGTTGTTCTCGGGCTTCTTCGCTTCGGTGCACATTTGCGCCATCAGCGTATCACCCTGAGTGTAGCTGTATTTCTGATACCGCCAGTTGTTGCTGCTTTCCCAATCCAAATCGGTGGAACGGTACCAAGGAAAAGTCTCCTCAGCCCAATGGGCACGCTCACTTGGTGTGTCGTAGGCCCAGTCATACAGCCGGCTACTGTTGTCGTTTTGACCGTCAGACATCAGGACCACATATTTGATTGTGGCTCCCTGTGCTGCGTTGTTGGCATTATACGCTGCCGGACGGCCGGCAAATGCCGGGTCGCGCATGGAGGCCGGCAGTGCAAGAAGCTCGTCATTGTGTGCTGGATCCAGCAGTGCCAGACCCCACTTCAAGCCGATAAAGATTGATGTACCGGAACGAGGTGCGAATTGGCCAATCGCTGTGTTCAGTACATTGGCGTCCTGCGTCATCGGGATTATGCGTTCATAGGTCTGCTGCGGGCAAACCGGCTGGTTCAGCTCGGAAACTGCCTGCCAGGGATCGTTCCAATAGTCATAGTAGTCGTCTGCCTGCCCATCGAAGTCCACATCAATGGCAGTGTTGAATTGCACATGTTGTGCTTGATCAAGCGCAGCGGAATCATCGATCGAAAGTGAGGTGTAGGCCGAGTCAGGGAATTCCACGCAGTGCGAGAAGCCATGCTGTTGGTCCACGTTAAACTGCGCCATCAAATCCGGGCCAGCGTTCACGTGTTCGGAGTAGGGGATCAGGTTGATCGATATCTTATCGGCGTTTTCAGGCACCAGAAGTGCGTCAACAAAGGCTGTCGCGGCCTCCTGCAAGCGCGCCATCCTGGTGACACCACCCGAGCCTGGAATTTCTTCGCGCATCGAACCCGACATATCCAAAATCAGGGACACTTCGATGTTGCCCACACCTTCCACCGCGGTCGAGGCGGCAACAGCCGTCATCTCGTCCGTGCCAATGAGGCGTAGGAAGAAGGTATCAAGGGTCAATTCGCCATTGGCAGTCACTTCGCGGTAGTCGACGCCATCACCTGTCACAACAGGTGCACCATCAAGATCATCCCGGCAGCCGTTGGCCTCTGCCCAGTCTTCGACAATGGCTTCAATCTCTGCGTTTGTGCCGGACTGGTCGAGGTCGGCACCTGCCAGCACCGCGTTGTCAATACAGCCTTGCAGCGATGCGCGCCGCGATTCGAACCGCATGAAGTCAACGGCCATACCACCAAGGATCAGCATCAGAATCAGCAGAAAGAGCGTCAGCACAATGACGCTGCCGTCTTCTTCCTTTCGGAATCGCTTCATCAACGTGCGGATCTGTCTTGCGGCAGGCGTAGCTTGTGACATCATCATCGTTCCGTTCCCATATACAAGGCTGCGACCCACAGCAGACACAAACTGCCTGTGTGGGTTTTCACCAACGACGAAAAGAACATCTCGCTGTGTCCGAATTTGGGCGAAAGCGGGGCGATATCGCACAGATTGCCCACGTGTTGTGATGCAATCCCCCAGATGAGAGATCAGTGTTCTCGCCTCTTGAACAATCAGACAAAGGCGATGTGACCGCGGTTACGGGGGCGAGAAGGAAAATTCACTCTTTGTACGTAATTCGATGAAAAATTGGGCGAAATCGGCGAATCATTGTTACGCTGGGGAAGATGTGTCCCTAGGCACATCGGTTTGCATCAAAAAGGATAGACGCATGGCCGCTTCGAATGCCCAACACGCAGAACCCAGTTTTCGTGAATCTGTTGACATCATGTTTAATCGCGCGGTGGCGCTGATGGACCTTAGCCCGGGCCTGGAAGAAAAGATTAGGGTATGTAACGCGACTTACACAGTGCGGTTTGGGGTGCGTTTACGCGGCGATATCCACACCTTTACCGGCTATCGTTCTGTTCACTCCGAACATATGGAACCGGTCAAAGGCGGTATTCGCTATGCGTTGGGTGTCAATCAGGACGAGGTTGAAGCGCTGGCCGCGCTCATGACGTTCAAGTGCGCTCTGGTCGAAGCGCCGTTTGGCGGCTCCAAAGGTGGATTGTGCATCGACCCGCGCGAGTATGAAGAGCATGAGTTGGAACAGATCACCCGCCGTTTCGCCTATGAGTTGGCGAAACGCGACCTGATCAGCCCGTCCCAGAACGTTCCGGCCCCTGATATGGGGACCGGCGAACGGGAAATGGCGTGGATCGCGGACCAATACCGACGCATGAACACCACCGACATCAACTCTGCTGCATGTGTCACAGGCAAACCGGTAAACGCCGGGGGCATTCAGGGCCGGACAGAGGCCACAGGCCGCGGCGTGCAATATGCGCTGCAAGAGTTCTTTCGCCATCCCGAAGATATTGCGGCAGCGGGATTGCAAGGCACCTTGGAAGGCAAGCGCGTAATCGTGCAGGGCCTTGGCAACGTGGGCTATCACGCTGCCAAATTCCTCAGCGACGAAGATGGCAGCAAGATTACCGGTATCATCGAACGTGATGGTGCGCTGCATGACGAGGGCGGGATCGACGTCGAAGCCGTCCGCGCGTGGATTCTCAAACATGGCGGTGTTGCAGGCTATCCCGATGCCAGCCATCAGGCAGATGGTGGGGCGCTGCTGGAACAGGAATGCGACATCCTGATCCCTGCGGCTCTGGAGGGTGTGATCAACCTGTCTAACGCCGACCGCATCAAGGCCCCGCTGATTATCGAGGCGGCGAATGGTCCGGTGACCGCGGGCGCGGACGAGATCTTGCGCGACAAGGGCTGCGTGATCATTCCCGACATGTACGCCAACGCGGGCGGTGTGACGGTCAGCTACTTTGAATGGGTCAAGAACCTCAGCCATATCCGTTTTGGCCGGATGCAGCGCCGCGCAGAAGAAGCCCGGCACGAGCTGATCGTTGCAGAGCTTGAGCGGCTGGACGACATGTTGGAACACCGCTGGTCGATGACGCCCAACTTTAAAGACAAATACCTGCGCGGTGCGGGGGAGTTAGAGCTTGTGCGTTCTGGCCTCGATGACACGATGCGGGCAGCTTACCAGTCGATGCGCGAGGTCTGGCACAGCCGCGACGACGTGCACGACCTGCGTACTGCGGCCTACCTCGTCTCAATCCGCAAGGTCGCCGACAGCTACCGCGCGAAGGGGCTGTAGGCGAAACAGAAAAGGCCCAGTGGACCTTTTCCGCCTACAGCGGGCGGAGCCCCGGACAAAGGCGAAACAGAAAAGGTCCAGTGGACCTGCATTGGCACTGTGGGGTGGGCAATTTGCCCACCTCCTTGCTGCACAGGCCCGCTTGGATCGTGTCACCTACTTTCCGCTGACTCTCGCAGAGGTGCGCGTTAACCTGCGCGCATGACGACCTATTCATTGACCTACGAAATCACCGAACGGCAGTTCATGCAGGCTTGCCGCGCGCTTTGGGCGCACCGCGCGCTTGGTTCTACCGGCAATCTGATTGCTGGTGGGCTGCTCTCTGCTTTCGCCGCCTTCATGCTGTGGCAGGGCGTGCCCGGCATCATTCCCTGGGCGCTTTTGGCAGGCGGGGTTGCTGTCCTGGCACTAAATGCGGCCCGCGACAGGATGTGGCGTGGCTACTATCGCAACGCGCCCAAGTTTCAGGCCGCGATCACGGCGCATCTGTCCCCGTCGGGCGTCGGCGTCACCTCAGCCGAAGGCGAAAACGACGTGCCGTGGTCGCATTTCCGCCACTACGTCATCACACCTGACACCCTGTTCCTGATTATCGACCAGCGGCAATTTTCGATCATCCCGCTGTCAGCCTGTGCAGATGCATCTGAACGCGCGGCTGTCGAAAAATTGGTCACATCCAAGCTCAAACCCCTGCGGTCGCGCATGTTTTGACCGTCCGCGACATGAACTGCCGTAAACGCGCTTTTCCCTGTCGTCAGACTTGCTAATCTCCCCCCGAACCAGGGGGATCAGGAATGGGCTATTCCGGCTTCAAAGTCATCAAAGAAGGGCTCTTTGGCCAAAAAGGGTGGAAGCCGGTCTGGCGCGACCCAGAGCCCAAGGCAGAATACGATGTCGTCATCATTGGCGGTGGCGGCCACGGCTTGTCGACCGCCTACTACCTTGCCAAGGAACACGGCATCACCAATGTGGCGGTGCTGGAAAAGGGTTATCTGGGCGGTGGTAACGTTGGTCGCAACACGACCATCGTGCGGGCTAACTATATGCTTCCGGGCAACTCTGAATTCTATTCCCATTCGCTCAAACTTTGGGAGGGGATGGAACAGGACCTCAATTACAACACCATGATGTCGCAGCGCGGTGTGATGATGCTGTGCCATTCCGACGGCCAGCGCGACTATTTTGCGCGGCGCGGAAATTCCATGATCAACCAGGGCGACGATGCCGAACTGCTCGACGTCGAAGGTGTGCGGCGTGAAGCCCCGTTTCTGGACTTCGAAAACCTGCGTTTTCCAATCTATGGCGGCCTGATGCACCGGCGCGGTGGCACGGCCCGCCATGATGCGGTGGCTTGGGGCTATGCCCGGGGCGCCGACCAGCGCGGCGTTGATCTGATCCAGAATTGCGAAGTGACCGGCATCGACATCACAGGCGGCAAGGTCACGGGTGTGCAAACCACGCGCGGCGCGATCCGGGCGAAGAAGGTAGCAATCGTGACGGCAGGTCGCTCGGGGCAGGTCGCGGCGATGGCAGGGATGCGCCTGCCCATCGAAAGTCACGTGCTGCAGGCTTTCGTCAGTGAAGGGCTCAAACCGATCATGCCCGGCGTGATCAGCTTTGGCATGGGCCACTTCTATATCAGCCAGTCCGACAAGGGCGGGCTGGTCTTTGGCGGCGATCTGGATTTCTACAGCTCTTACGCCGCACGCGGCAACCTGCCGATGAAAGAACACGTCATGGATGCCGCCATGACCCTGATGCCAATGATCGGCAAGGCAAAGGTGCTGCGTAGCTGGGGCGGCATCATGGATATGACGCCCGATGGCTCGCCCATCATCGACAAGACCGATATCGAAGGTCTCTTTATCGACTGCGGTTGGTGCTACGGCGGGTTCAAGGCGGTCCCCGGCTCTGGCTTCAGCTTTGCGCATCTGATGGCGACGGGAAAGCACCATGAACCCGCTGCGCGCTATCGGCTTGACCGGTTCCGGACCGGGCGTGGCCTGATGGATGAAGAGGGCACAGGCTCTCAACACAATCTGCACTAGGGGGAACAGTAAATGCGGATCACATGCCCCTATTGCGGCGAACGCGACCGACGCGAATTTACTTATCAAGGCGATGCACTGGCCCTGAATAGACCCGCCCCCGATGCGGGCGAAGCGGCCTGGGATGACTATTTGCACAATCGTGACAACCCCGCAGGCGATACCCGCGATGTCTGGTATCACGACCCCTGCGGTGCATGGATCGTGGTTGAACGGAATACGGTGACCCATGCCGTCACAGGCAGCACATTGGCATCAAAGGTGAAGGCATGAGGATTACGGGCAAAGGCCAGATCGACCGTAACCGTCCGGTCAATTTTAACTTTGACGGTGTCAGCTATCAGGGGTTTGTCGGTGATACGCTGGCGTCTGCACTCCTGGCGAATGGTGTCAAACTGATGGGCCGGTCGTTCAAATACCATCGCCCCCGTGGCGTCGTGACGGCAGGGTCAGAAGAGCCTAACGCGCTCGTCACGGTCGCGGACGAACCCAACCTGCGCGCCACGACGGTTGAAATCTACAATGGCCTGGATGCCCGCAGCCAGAACGCCTGGCCATCGCTCAAGCGCGATGTGATGGCGGTGAACGATCTGATCTCGCCGATTCTGGGCGCGGGGTTTTATTATAAGACGTTCATGTGGCCCAAAAGCTTTTGGGAAAGCGTCTATGAACCCATCATCCGCCGCGCGGCAGGTCTTGGGGCGCTGACTGGCAAGAACAACGCCGATGACTACGAAAAGGCCTTTGCCTTTTGTGATGTGCTGGTGATCGGGGCAGGGCCCGCTGGTTTGATGGCCGCATTGACGGCAGCCCAAGCCGGTGCCGATGTCATTTTGGCGGATGAGAACCCAACAACGGGCGGGCGGCTCTTGTCCGAGGATGAGGTGATCGAAGGCCAACCCGCCGCGGACTGGGCCGAAGGTGTGACAGCAAAGCTGGCGGCGATGAAAAACGTCCGTATCATGACCCGAACCACAGTCACCGGGGCCTACGACCAAGGCACCTTTGGCGCGCTCGAGCGGGTCAGTCAGCACGCGCCTGCGCGCGCCGGCACACCGCGTGAATGTTTCTGGCGGATCGCCACCAAGCACAGCATCCTGTGTGCAGGCGCGCTGGAGCGCCCGATTGCATTCCCGGACAATGACAGACCCGGTATCATGATGGCGGGTGCCGTGCGCAGCTACTTGCACCGCTTTGGCGTGCGACCCGGCCAATCAGTTACCGTGTTTGGCAACAACGATGACGCCCATCGCACGGCCCATGATTTGGAAAGCGCGGGCGTCAATGTGGCCGCCGTCATCGACACCCGAACGGGGGTGAGATTTGACGGCAACGCCCCTTATTTCACCGGCGGTCGGGTTGTTGCAACCAAGGGGCGGCACGTGCTGGAAAGCATCACCGTGGAACACGAGGGCGGAACACGCATCATCCGCACGGATTGTCTTGCGATATCCGGCGGCTGGAACCCCACGGTGCATCTGACTTGCCACATGAACGGCAGGCCGGAGTGGTCTGAAAAGATTGCCTCTTTTGTGCCTGTCGATGGTGCGGTGCCGGGTATGGTGACCGCGGGTGCCTGCAACGGCACGTTCACAACGGTCACATGCCTTTCTGAAGGCGCAGAGGTGGCCGCGCGGGTGTTGAATGCAAGCCCTGCCGCAGTCCCCGACGCGGACGACACGCCTTACAACATCACACCCTTCTGGTCGGTTGAGGGCAAGGGCCGCAAGTGGCTCGATTTCCAGAACGATGTGCATGTGAAGGACATCAAGCTGGCGGCGCAGGAGAATTTCCGCTCGGTCGAGCACATGAAACGCTACACCACTCAAGGTATGGCGACCGATCAGGGCAAATCATCGAACGTGGCGGCACTGGCCGTGCTGGCCGATGCCACCGGGCGCGGCATTCCTGAGACTGGCACCACCACCTTCCGTCCGCCTTATGTGCCGGTCAGCATCGCCGCCATGGGTGCGGGGTCGCAAGGTCACGGCTTTGCCCCGGAACGCCACACCACCAGCCATGTCGCGACGCTGTCACGCAACGCGCCGATGATCGAGGCAGGGCTGTGGTACCGCCCCAGCTATTTCCCGCAACCGGGCGAGGCCACGTGGTTGGAAAGCTGCAATCGCGAGGTTGCGATGGTGCGTGAACATGTCGGCGTTTGCGACGTCTCGACTTTGGGTAAGATCGACGTGCAAGGCCCTGATGCCGCAGCCTTTTTGGACTTCGTTTATGCGAATACATTCTCGACCCTGAAAGTGGGCAAGGTCCGCTATGGGCTGATGCTGCGTGAAGACGGGCATGTGATGGACGACGGCACAACCGCACGCCTGTCAGAGACGCATTATGTCATGACAACCACGACAGCTGCGGCCGGTAACGTCATGAAACATCTGGAATTTGTGCGTCAAGCGCTGTGCCCGGACATGGACGTCCAGATCATCAGCGTGACCGAACAATGGGCACAATTCGCCGTGGCGGGGCCAAAGGCGCGCGACCTGTTGAACACGCTTCTGGATCAGCCGATTGATGACGCGACGCTGCCCTATATGTCCTGCGCCCCGGCGTCGCTGTCTGGCGTTGCAGGCCGGATTTTCCGCATCTCGTTCTCGGGGGAGCACGCCTATGAAATTGCCGTGCCGGCGCGTTATGGTGCCTCGCTTTTCAACCTGCTGAATGCCCAGGCCGAGGCGCTGGGTGGCGGCCCCTACGGGATGGAGACGCTAAACGTTTTGCGGATCGAAAAAGGGTTCATCACTCATGCAGAAATCCACGGCCGCACAACGGCCTTTGATATCGGAATGGACCGCATGGTGTCTCGCAAGAAGGATTGCATCGGCCAAACCGCTGCCGCGCGCTCGGGACTTGTGGGTGATCACCGGGAACAATTGGTCGGCCTGAAATCGGTGGAGGCGGATGAGAAACTGACAGGTGGTGGGCATCTTTTTAACGAGGGCGCAGAACCTGTGCGCAGCAACGATCAGGGCTACGTCACCTCGGTCTGCTGGTCGCCAACCTTGCAAGGCCACATCGGGTTGGGGTTCCTTGTGAACGGCCGCGCGCGACATGGGGAGATAGTGAAGATGGTGGATCATGTACGTGGTTTGACCACTCGCTGTACGGTCTGTGATCCAGTAATGTTTGATAGCGATGGGGGACGCTTGCGTGGCTAAACTGATAGCTCAGACACCCTGCAGAGATGCTTTGCCGCAAACCATCGGCAATGTGACACTGACCGAAATGGTGATTGACGCGATGTGGTCCGTCGCCCCCTACAAGGGGAAGGAAAAGGCTGTTGCAACAGCCCTCGGCACGGGATTTCCGAAGCCAAACCGGACGACCTCGGGCGCTGCCATCCGTGCGCTTTGGGGCGGGCCGGGCATGGCCTTTGTCATCTGTGACGCGCTGCCTGATCTGACAGCACTGGCGGCGGTCACGGACCAGTCTGATGCCTGGGCTGTGGTCGCGGTCTCAGGCGCGGACAGTGTGGATGTGCTGGCCCGGTTGGTGCCGATTGATCTGCGCGGCAAGGCCTTCAAGACTGGCCATACTGCCCGAACGATGTTGGGGCATATGATGGTCAGCGTGACACGAACCGGCCCGGATGTGTTCGAGATTATGGCGATGCGTTCGATGGCAGGTACTTTGACGCACGAGTTGACCCGTGCCGCCACGCTTTATACCGGGCGCGGCTGAACTGAATTTTATGCCTTCGGCGGGGATATTTTTAGCCACAAGAAGAGCGCGCCTCGACTCTGCCCGGCGCGCGCGGGATAATACGGCATGAGCCTGCCGCCCGGATTTCTTGACCAGTTGCGTGACCGTCTGTCCCTTGGACAGGTGGTGGGGCGCAAGGTCATGTGGGACAACCGCAAATCCAATCCGGGCAAGGGCGATCTGTGGGCGCCATGCCCGTTCCATCAGGAAAAAACTGCCAGCTTTCACGTCGATGACCGCAAGGGATTCTATTACTGCTTTGGCTGTCACGCCAAAGGTGATGCAATTTCCTTTGTGCGCGAGACAGAGAATGTGGGCTTTATGGAGGCGGTCCAGATCCTTGCAGGCGAAGCGGGTTTGCCCATGCCCGAACGGGACCCGCAGGCACAGCAAAAGGCCGATGAACGCACGCAACTGGCACAGGTCATGGAACAGGCGGTGCAGCATTTTCGCCTGAACCTTAATACAGCGGCTGCCGGTGAGGCGCGCGACTATCTGGAACGGCGAGGCTTGAATACGGACGCTTTGGCGCGCTGGGATATCGGCTTTGCGCCGGCTGGATGGGAAGGGCTGCGTAGCGCGTTGACGGCCAAAGGGGCCACGGTAGAAGACCTGTTGAAGGTGGGGCTGGTCAAGGCTTCTGACAGGGGGCGCGAGCCCTATGACACGTTCCGCGACCGCATCATGTTTCCGATCCGAGATGCGCGCGGTCGGGCCATCGCCTTTGGCGGTCGCGCGATGGATCCAAACGACAACGCCAAATATCTGAATTCGCCCGAAACCACGCTGTTTGACAAGTCCCGTACGCTTTACAACGTGCAAAAGGCGCGTGAGGCGGCGGGCAAGGGCCAGCCGTTGGTCGTGGCCGAAGGCTACATGGACGTGATCGCTCTGTCCGAGGCGGGGTTTGAGGCGACCGTAGCACCACTTGGTACAGCCGTGACCGAACACCACCTCGCAATGCTGTGGCGGATTGCGGATGAACCGATCATCGCACTGGATGGCGACACTGCGGGCCTGCGCGCGGCGATGCGCACGATTGATATCGCCTTGCCGCTGCTAGAGGCGGGCAAGTCCCTGCGCTTTGCACTGATGCCCGACGGCATGGACCCCGATGACGTGCTGAAATCCAAGGGCCGCGGTGCGATGCAAAAGCTACTGGATGGCGCGATCCCGATGGTCGAACTGCTCTGGCGAAGGGAGACGGATGGCAAAAGCTTCGACAGCCCTGAACGCAAGGCCGCACTCGACAAGGCGTTGCGCGACAAGATCAAGCTGATCGCGGATCCGTCTATTCGCAGCCACTACGGGCAAGCGATCAAAGAGATGCGCTGGGCGTTGTTCAGCCCGCGCCGTCAAGCGCCGGTGAAAGCGCGCCGCGCGCAACAGGGCAGGGGCATCAGCGCTTGGGAGCGCACGCTTAGTCCCACTGCGACGTCGAAGTCGTCGGCACTGGGCACAGGCGCTGCGGCAGAGGATGATATGCGGATCAGCGTCATCCTTGCCACGCTGCTTGCGACCCCCGCCGTTCTGCCGCAGTTCGAAGGCGAGTTGGAGCGGCTGGAAAGCCAGAACAGCAATCACATGGCGCTACGGGATGCGATCTTGCGCCATGCGGAGGCTGATGATCTGGCTGGCGCGATCCGGCAGAGCCTTGGCGACGATGCGATCGACGGGCTTCTATCGCAGAAGCATCTGCATGTCATCCCGTCCGTTCTGCGCGCAGGCGATACAGGGCTTGCGACGCAGTGCCTGACCGAAGAATTCGCAAAACTGGCCGCGCGGCGCGGCCACCCCGCCGAAATCCGTGAGGGCGAGGAAGAGATTAGTGGCCAGACAGACGAAAACCTGACGTGGCGGCTGGCGCGCGCGGCGCGCGCTGTGGACACCACGATCAAGCCAACCGGCAAGTCCGATGACGGTGATTTCGAGGTGGCCGACAACGGCGCCAAGCTATCCAAAGACGACCGTGAGCACCGGGATGCGATTTGGGCCAACATCAAAATTGAAAAGTCCCGCTAGCGCACTATCTAAAGGCGCTAGCCATCGGGACCAATCGACACATCACGGGAAAATCACCCTGCAAGCGCTTGCGAATCACCCGCAACACGCGTTGATTCGATTTTAACCGAATCACCCGAATCACTTCGGGGCCTGTTTCATCTTAAAGGGAGCCATCATGGCCGCCAAAGATAACGACGACCGAAAAGATAGCGACTCTGACGACGTATCCCTCGACATGAGCCAAGCGGCGGTCAAAAAGATGATCGCCGATGCGCGCGAGCGGGGCTATATCACCTACGATCAGCTCAATCAGGTTTTGCCACCCGATCAGGTCAGCTCTGACCAGATCGAGGACGTGATGTCGATGCTGTCCGAAATGGGCATCCAGGTCACCGAGGAAGAGGAATCCGAGGAGTCCGAGGAACCGCAGGGTTCCACCGAAGTTGCCACGGTCGCGGGCAGCCGTGACGTGGCGCTGTCCTCGGGAGAGACCGAAAAGCTTGACCGCACCGATGACCCGGTGCGCATGTACCTGCGCGAAATGGGCAGCGTTGAACTGCTGTCCCGTGAAGGTGAGATTGCGATCGCAAAACGGATCGAGGCGGGCCGCAACACGATGATTCTGGGGCTTTGCGAAAGCCCGCTGACATTCCAGGCGATCACCATCTGGCGCGACGAACTTTTGTCCGAAGACATCCTGTTGCGCGATGTGATCGACCTTGAAACCACCTTTGGCAACCAATTGGGTGAAGACGACACCGAAGAAACGGTTGTTGCCCCCGCCACCAATGCCGAGGGTGAGAAAAAGGAAGAAAAGCAGGAACTTGACGCCGACGGTAACCCGATTGCCAAGGACGATGACGACGACGATGAAGAGCAGGCCAACATGTCGCTCGCTGCGATGGAAGCGGCACTGAAGCCGCGCGTTCTTGAAACGCTCGAAGTTATCGCGCGTGATTTTGCCCTGTTGTCTGACATGCAGGATGCCCGGATGTCGGCCACACTGAACGAGGATTCCTCTTTCAGCGACAAGGCCGAGGACAAGTATCAGAAACTACGTTCCGAAATTGTTGAACTGGTGAACTCGCTTCACCTGCACAACAATCGGATCGAGGCGCTGATCGACCAGCTTTATGGCATCAACCGCCGTATCATGCAGATTGATAGCGCGATGGTGAAACTGGCTGATCAGGCCCGCATCAACCGTCGCGAATTCATTGACGCTTATCGCGGACGCGAGTTGGACCCGAACTGGCTGGAAGAGATCTCTGAAAAGACCGGGCGCGGCTGGCAGATGCTGATCGAACGCTCCACCGATAAGATTGAAGAGTTGCGCGGCGACATGGCCCAGGTCGGCCAATATGTCGGCGTCGACATCACCGAATTCCGCCGCATCGTCCAGCAGGTCCAGAAGGGCGAAAAAGAGGCGCGTCAGGCCAAGAAAGAAATGGTCGAAGCGAACCTGCGTTTGGTGATCTCCATCGCCAAAAAGTACACGAACCGTGGCCTGCAATTCCTTGATCTTATTCAAGAAGGTAACATTGGCCTGATGAAGGCCGTGGACAAATTCGAATACCGGCGCGGCTATAAATTCTCGACCTATGCCACGTGGTGGATCCGTCAGGCGATCACCCGGTCCATCGCCGATCAGGCCCGCACGATCCGTATTCCGGTGCACATGATCGAAACGATCAACAAATTGGTCCGCACCGGTCGCCAGATGCTGCACGAGATTGGCCGCGAACCGACGCCAGAAGAACTGGCCGAAAAGCTGCAAATGCCGCTTGAGAAGGTCCGCAAGGTGATGAAAATCGCCAAAGAGCCGATCTCACTCGAAACTCCCATCGGCGACGAAGAAGACAGCCAATTGGGCGACTTCATCGAGGACAAGAACGCGATCCTGCCGCTGGATTCCGCCATTCAGGAAAACCTGAAGGAAACCACGACCCGCGTCCTCGCCTCGCTCACCCCGCGCGAAGAACGCGTGCTGCGCATGCGCTTCGGCATCGGCATGAACACCGACCACACTCTCGAAGAGGTTGGTCAGCAGTTCAGCGTCACACGCGAACGTATCCGCCAAATCGAAGCGAAGGCCCTGCGCAAACTCAAGCACCCTAGCCGGTCACGTAAGCTGCGCAGCTTCTTGGATCAGTAGTGGTGTTCGGCAAGCTCTTTGGCAAAAAGACGGCGGCCCCGGAAGAGGCCGCCCCTATCGACTACAAAGACCACCGCATCTTTGTCGCGCCAATGGCCGAAGGCAAAACCTGGCGCATCGCAGCCCGGATCGAAAAGGACGTGGATGGCGAAACCAAGGTCCACCAGTTGATCCGGGCAGATACGCTCAATGACAAGACAGAGGCAGAGGATGCTTCTCTCGCCAAAGCAAAACAGGTGATCGACCAACAGGCCCGCTGGCTTTTTGACTGACGCCGTAGGCCGGGCTTCAGACCGGCAGGCCCACCTCGGATCAAATATTTCCGTGCATTCACGAACAGCGGCGGTGTGTTTCAGCAACCTTGTTCGTGTGCGCACTTGCCCCCATCTCGTCTTCATCGAAAGGATGAAGCCGATGACCCGCATCACAATGACCTCTGCAATGGCCGCCCTGACCATCTCGTTTGCACCGCCCGCGATGGCCTATCCCACGGCACCCGAAAGCACCGTAACCCTCGCCGGTGTGGTGCAGTCGGACGAGGCTTGCACACTAACCGACACTGAAAAGCTGGCAGCCTTGCTGAATGTCCCACTCACGGGCAACGCCACTTGCTAATCCCCCCAAGGCCGGGGCACCTTTGCTCCCATGAAGACGCTGTCCCTCCCCACCAGCGGCCCCGGCCTATATGACATCACCCGCGCGGTCGCTGACCAGATCGCGGGCCGGGGCAGCGGTGTTGTGATCCTGATGATCCAGCACACCTCGGCCAGTTTGGTCATTCAGGAAAATGCCGATCCAGAGGTGCAGACCGACCTGCAGAATTTCTTTGCACGTCTGGTGCCGCCCACGACTGATCCGGCGATGTCCTATCTCACCCACACTTACGAAGGCCCCGATGATATGCCTGCGCATATCAAGGCTGCACTTCTGCCGACGACCCTGACGATTCCGGTAGAGAATGGCCGCATGGCGCTAGGGACTTGGCAGGGGATCTATGTGTTCGAACATCGCGATGCCCCGCATCAGCGCCGAGTGGTGTTTAAATTCCTTAAGGATTAAGGCTGCACCGGATGTGCATGGTTTGTGCATCGCATGTGCATGGTGCTTTTTGCACCGAACGATGGCCAAAGTCAGGGCGCGGGCGTGTCGTCATCCAGCAAGATCCGCGCGGCGTTTCCGCTTTCGTCGTCATATTGGTCCGACTTGATCGTCCACAGAAACGCCGCGAGCCCGATCCCCCCCAGGATCAACGAGACCGGTATCAAAACCACCAGCACGTTCATTTTACCAACCTCATCCGCATCGCATTTGCCAAGACGCTGATGGATGATGCCGACATCGCAAGGGCTGCCGCCAGTGGTGTGGCAAATCCCGCGAGCGCAATCGGCACAGCGATTAGGTTATAAAGTGTTGCGATGGCAAAGTTTTGTCGCGATAGCCGCTGCGTCGCACGCGCGACAGACAGCACCAAAGGCAGGTCGGCAAAGCTGTCCCGCAACAAGACGATGTCCGCAGCGCTGCGTGACACTTCAAGCGCGGTTGAAGGCGCAATCGAGGCATGAGCCTGCGCTAGTGCAGGCGTGTCATTCAAACCGTCGCCTACCATCAAGACGTGTCGCCCATGATCGCTAAGCCGGTTCAGGTGCGCCAGTTTTCCCTCTGGTCGCACATCTGCCAAAACCGGCACGCCCAAAGTGTCCCCCCAGACCGCGGCGCGATCTTTTGCATCACCGGTTACGATCTCTGTCGACAGGTCCGATCGCGCCAAGGCATCCTGCACGCCAGCGCGCAATTTTTCGGGGGTTTCCAGTGGTATAGCGGGTGCATCGCCGATGCGCAGGCAAAGCCCGGACAGGTCTGCGACCACCCAATCACCACGCCCAAGCTTAACGCGTTGTCCCTGCCAAAAGCCGGTTACGCCAGCGCCGTGCGTTTCGGTGATTTCTGACATCGGCGCAGGGGTCACATCCGGCAAGGCCTGCACCAGTGCTTGTGAGACAGGATGGTCAGAGCTTTGAGCCAGCGCCAAAGCAATCGTCTTTTCGAGAGGGGTCAGTTGATCAAGTGACATGACCTCGGGCGTTGTCAACGTGCCGGTCTTGTCAAAGACGACGTGATCCACCTCTGCCAGCCGTTCAAGTGCTGTGCTGTGTTTGACCAGATATCCCTTTGAAAACAAACGACTGATCGCAACCGTCGTGACGGCAGGCACGGCGAGACCCAAGGCGCAGGGGCAGGTGATGATGAGCACGGCGATGGCAACATTCAGCGCATGGCGCAGATCGCCAGTGGCGAAGGCCCAGCCCAGAAAGGCCACCAGCGCCAAAAGATGTACCGCCGGGGCATAGACCCGCGCGGCGCGATCAGCCAGGGCGGTATAGCTGTTGCGGCTGTTCTCTGCCGTCTCCACCAATGCCGCCATGCGCCGCAATGTTGTGTCCTGCCCGACATGGGTGGCGACCATCGTGATCGGCGCGCCCAAGTTGACCTCTCCGGCTTGCAAGGTGTCGTGCTGGTCCAGCGTGATCGCTTTGCTTTCGCCCGTCAGGAATGACCGATCCATGAGGGCCTGTGGCGTCGACAGGGTGCCATCCACCGGCACACGCCCGCCTGATGGCACCAGCACTTTGTCGCCAACTTCGATCTGCGGCACTGGCACGCTCACCCGGCCGGATGGGGTCAAAAGCTCTGCGGTATGCACCTCAAGTGCGGTCAACTCTCGCGCGGCTGAACGGGCGGCTTGGCGCGTGGTGTGATCCAGATAGCGCCCGATCAGCAAGAAGAATGTCAATGACAGGGCCGCGTCGAAATAGGCATGGTGGCCGCTGTTCAACGCCTCATAAAGGGACATGAGTGTGGCAAGAGCGATGGCCAATGAGATTGGCACATCCATGTTCAACCTGCGCACCCTCAGAGCTGTCCAAGCACTTTGAAAGAACGGTTGTGCAGCATAGATCACGACCGGCACCGCGATCCCTGCAGAGATCAGGTGAAACAAATCACGCGTGGCACCCGCGGCACCTGACCAGACCGCGACCGACAGCAACATGACATTCATCATCGCAAAACCGGCGACCGCCAATCGCGTGAGCAAGGCGCGGCCTGTCCCGTCTTGCGCTGAATTCAATGCTGCCAAGTCAAGCGGATAAGAAGCAAACCCGAGATCCTGAAGGCTGGACTGAACGGCATCCGGTGCAACCGTACCGCTGACCGATAGACGTTTCAGTGACAAGTTGACCCGCGCCGATTGCACACCGGGCATCTTTGACATCGCACGCTCGATCTTGCCGATACAGGCCGCACAATGGATGCCGGGGACCGAGAATTGCAGATCAGGCGGCGCTGCAGCCTCTTGCGCCAGCGGTGCCGCAGCACAGGCAGGGCAAGCCGACATCATGACGGGACCCTCACCACCACGCGTTGCTGAAACAATGTGCCGTCATCTGCTCGCAGTTTCAGTCGCAGGTTCCAGTTCCCCGGTGCCACGGTCACAGGCGCATGAAAACCGGTGCCGTCAAAGTTCAGGTTTGGGGTTTGGTCCTGCGTGACGTTGGTGGCACGACCAAAGGTGGCACTTTCGATGGTGGGGGCGATGGCGTGCCCGTCTTTCAGCACCAACAGCGTCAACGTGTCACCGCTCACTGTCGCGCTGACATCCCACCCCAAAGCCAGCTGTGCGGCCCTGTCGGCCTCGAACGATTGGCTTGAAACGTAAGAGTTGCGCACCTCAAGTCCCGGAAAGGTCTTCACCGCGTTGAAGGCGAGGGTCAGATTGACGCTAATGATCACGCCGAAGGCCAACACAAACGCCGTCAACACATGCCAGCCTTTGATTTCCCGTGTCATTGTGATCTCCCATTGAATATTGTGGCACGGCTCGCGCGGTCGCCGCTTTCGATGTCCTCGACCCAAATGCGCAGGTCGGTGGCGTCAGCAGTTGACGCAGCATCTTGCGGGCGTGCAGTGACATAAACGCGCTGCAATGTGGTGCTATCGGCAGGGACCATGACGGTGAGATCTCGGTCGCTGCCTTCCAGATCAATCCGCAGCAGCGCGTCACTGCTCAGGCTCAGATGAAAGGCGCGCTGCTCGCCCAGCTTGTTGCGCAAGCGCACGTCATAGATGTTGCGGATCGCACCATCGGATTGCACGACGAATTGCGGATTGCGGATCGGGCTGACCGTCAGTTCGATGTCCGACCGGATGAAAAGCGCGTAAAGCAGCCCCAGACCAATCGCTAACCAAATCGCGGTGTAGAAAATGACGCGAGGCCGCAGCACATGACGCCAAACGGGGCGCGGTGGGTTGCCTGCCCGCTCTGCTGGCTCGTCGGCTAGGGCCAGATAGTCGATCAACCCGCGCGGCTTGCCGACCTTGTCCATGATTTCGTCACAGGCGTCTATGCACAGCGCACAGGTGATGCACTCCATCTGTTGACCGTCGCGGATGTCGATGCCCATCGGACAGACGTTGACGCATGCTTTGCAGTCAATGCAGTCGCCCAACTGCAAGTCTTGCGCTTCTGGTAAAGTCTCAGCCGCTTCGGCATAGGGTGTTGCTTGCCGCGCAGCCGCTGCGGCTACGGCCCCCTTGCGGTGCTTGCCGCGCGGTTCGCCCCGCCAATCACGATAAGCCACGGTGATGGTGTCAGGGTCCATCATTGCGGCCTGAATGCGCGGCCAAGGACACATGTAGATGCAGACCTGCTCGCGCATGAAGCCGCCAAAAACAAAGGTGGTCAGGGTCAGAACGGAGATCGTCAAATATGCAATCGGATGCGCAGTGAACATCACCAGATCACGCGCGAGCGTCGGTGCGTCAGTGAAATAGAACACCCATGCCCCACCCGTTGCGACGGCGATCAGCAACCAGACCAGCCATTTGGTCAGGCGCAGGCGCCATTTTTTCAGGTCCCAGCCAGCGCGGTGCAGACGGATACGTGCGTTGCGATCCCCTTCGATCCAGCGTTCTACAAGGATGAAAAGGTCGGTCCAGACTGTCTGCGGACAAGTATAGCCGCACCACACCCGGCCAAGCGCCGAGGTGAATAGGAACAGGCCCAAACCGGCCATGATCAACAAGCCCGCGACAAAGTAGAACTCGTGCGGCCAAATCTCGATCCAGAAGAAATAGAAACGCCGGTTCGCCAGATCGACCAGCACGGCCTGATCTGGCAGGCTGGGTCCGCGATCCCAGCGTATCCAGGGCGTCAGATAGTAGATGCCCAGCGTCAGGATCATGATCCACCATTTCAGACGGCGGAATGTCCCGGAAACCCGGCGTGGGAAAATCGGCTCTCTCGCAGCGTAGAGCTTGGCTGAAGTCATGATAAAGGTTCCTGTTCGCCCGTCTGTTCTATGGGCAACAAAGGGGGCGGTCCTTGATCTGTGTCAAAAAGCGCCCCGAAACGAGCAGGTTGCGAACAGGTTCGTTTCGGGGCTGGGTCCGCCCGGATCGGGCGACCGTACTGTGTTATTCACCGCCACCAAGGCTGTGAACATAGACGGAAACAGCGCGCACGTCTTCTTCGCTTAGGCGTTCACCCCAGGCAGGCATGACGCCGTAACGCGCATTGGTGACAGAAGTTGTGACGCTGTCCACATCACCGCCGTAAAGCCAGATGGCATCGGCCAGATTAGGCGCGCCCAGATCGCGATTACCTTCGGCATTGTCGCCATGACAGGCGGCACAATTGTCCAGATAAACCTCTGACCCAAGGCTGACCAAATCCGCATCAGCACCACCAGACGACAGGCTCAGGACATAGGCCACAACAGCGTCAATCTCTTCGCGCTCCAGGATTTCGCCGAATTCGGGCATCTGGCTGAACCGTGCGTCAAAGTCTGTTTCGTTGCGGATACCATGCCGCACCGAATAGGCGATGTCGTCCATCGTGCCGCCCCAAAGCCAGTCATCATCCAGCAAGTTGGGATAGCCCGTCGCACCCGCCGCACCAGAGCCGTGGCATTGGCTGCATTGTGCGCGAAAGACGGATCCGCCGCGGGCCACCGCATAGCGGTGCAGATCGTCGGTCGGGGCCAGCGCATTCATGTCCGCCGCGACCAGATCAGCCACAAGACCAGCGTTGCGTTCTTCGTGGGCGGTGATGTCGGCGGCCACTTCGGCACGGGTCGAGTATCCCAGCAACCCTGCCGTGGCACCTGAAATCATCGGCCATGCAGGGAAGGCGATGGTATAGGCCACGCCCCAGATGATCGTTGCATAGAACGTCCATAGCCACCAACGGGGCAGGGGGTTGTTCAGCTCTTCAATGCCGTCCCAGCTGTGGCCGGTTGTTTCGACACCGGTTTCTTCATCGACCTTTTTATCAGACATTGTCCCGTCCTTTCAGGTCAAACGTGGTGGTGGAGCAACGGCAAGCGGTGCGTTCACCGCTGCAATCGCCCTTGGGTGCGTCATTGCGAAACGGGATTTGGCTGGCGTCCTCGCGTGCATGGCGCTGGCTGGGCAGGAACGCCCAAACGGCGACGCCAAGGAAAAAGCAGAACATCGCCAGCAGGACCCAACTGTCTGCGATTTCGCGCAATAGGGAATAGGTATCCATGTGTCGGCTCCTATCGGGTTGCGTCGGGGGTAAAGGTCGAAAAGTCGACCATCGTCCCGAGGATTTGCATGTAGGCGATCAGCGCGTCCATTTCCGTCAGCGTGGGCTGGCCGTCAAAGTTGGACACCACTGCCCCCGGATAGCGCGCAACCAGATCATCCCAGTCCCCGTCAGGGTCTGCTTGAACGGTAAAGTCAGCGCTGGCCTGGGCGATCATCTCGTCGGTGTAGGGGACGCCGACAAACCGATGGGTCCGCAGAAGGTCACCGACATATTCGCCGTCAATCTGAGTGTCCGCGAGGAATGCGTACTTTGGCATAATGCTCTCGGGTACAACAGATTGAGGGTCTTTCAGGTGATCCACGTGCCAAGCGTCGGAATAGCGTCCACCGACGCGGGCCAGATCTGGCCCGGTGCGTTTTGACCCCCATTGGAAGGGATGGTCATACATCGATTCCGCTGCCAGCGAATAATGCCCGTAGCGTTCGACCTCATCGCGCATTGGGCGGATCATCTGACTGTGGCAGACGTAGCACCCTTCGCGGATGTAGATGTCACGCCCTGTCAGTTCCAGCGGGGAATAGGGGCGGACGCCGTCGACTTCTTCAATCGTGTTTTCCAGCCAGAAGAGCGGGGCGATTTCAACGATGCCGCCCACGGTTACCACCAGCAAGGAGAAGGTCAAAAGAAGCGTCGGGCTTTTTTCGAGAACGGAGTGTTTGTCCAGAATGGCCATGATCTGCTCCTATTCTGCAGGGGTTGCGTTGGGCAGGCTGACGGTCGCAGGGCGCGCGCCCCGGATCGTCATCCACATGTTCCAGACCATGACCAAGGCCCCGGCGAGGAACATCACACCACCCAAACCGCGCACCACATACATCGGGAACTTGGCGCTGACGGTGTCGGCGAAGGAATTCACAAGGAACCCCTGGTCATCAACCTCGCGCCACATCAGGCCTTCCATGATGCCTGTGACCCACATGGATGCCGCATAAAGAACGATGCCGATCGTCGCCAACCAGAAGTGCCAGTTGATCGCAGGCATCGAATACATTTCTTTGCGGCCCCAGAGTTTCGGCACAAGGAAGTAAATGCAGGCGAATGTGATCATGCCGTTCCAGCCCAAAGCGCCGGAATGCACGTGCCCAATCGTCCAGTCGGTATAGTGCGACAGCGAATTGACAGCGCGGATCGACATCATCGGCCCCTCAAAGGTGGACATGCCGTAGAACCCAAGGCTGAGGACGAACATCCGCATGATCGGGTCCGTGCGCAGCTTGTCCCATGCCCCTTGCAAGGTCATCAGGCCGTTGATCATCCCGCCCCAGCTGGGCATCCACAGAATGATCGAGAACACCATTCCCAGTGTGGATGCCCAGTCCGGGAGAGCCGTGTAATGCAAATGGTGTGGACCGGCCCAGATATACAGAAAGATCAGTGCCCAGAAGTGAATGATCGACAGCTTGTAGCTATAAACCGGCCGTCCGGCTTGCTTTGGCACGAAGTAGTACATCATGCCCAGGAAGCCCGCTGTCAGGAAGAAACCCACCGCGTTGTGGCCGTACCACCATTGGGTCATCGCATCCTGCACACCGGCAAAGACCTGCACGGATTTGCCGCCCCAAATGCTGACCGGGATCGACAGGTTGTTGACCACATGCAGCATTGCGACGGTGATGATGAAGCTCAGGAAAAACCAGTTGGCAACGTAGATGTGCCGTTCCTTGCGGACGACAATGGTGCCCAGATAGACGCCGAGATAGGCCAGCCAAACGATGGTCAGCCACAGATCAACATACCATTCAGGCTCTGCGTATTCTTTGGATTGGGTGGACCCCAGCAAATAGCCGGTGGCTGCCAGTACGATAAACAGCTGATAGCCCCAGAACACGAACCAATGCAGATTGCCGCCCCACAGGCGCACGGCACTTGTGCGCTGAACCACGTAGAAGGACGTGGCAATCAGGGCGTTGCCGCCAAAGGCAAAAATCACGGCTGATGTGTGCAGCGGGCGTAAGCGTCCGAAATTGGTAAAGGGCTGCCCCCAATCGAAATTGAGCGCCGGAAACGCCAGCTGAAACGCGATGAACGTGCCGACAAGAAACCCGGCAATGCCCCAGAACGCAGTGGCAATCACGCCAGCGCGGATCACGCCATCGGCATATTGGCTGCCTGCTGCTAATGCCTCAGGCCGGGTTTCATTTGTGCGGCGCAGAACCCAAAGGAACATACCTCCTGCCACCAACATGATCAGCAACGCATGCACCTGATAGGCGACGTCGCGCCCCCAGTTGGCAGCAAGTGCTGCCACAAACGTAATGATCCCTAAAAGTAAGAGTTTGACGTAATCCATCACTGGCCCTCGCAGTCAATCGAGCAGCCGAAAATCTGCTCCTGTTCGCAAAGGGGTTTTGGATCGGGGTTGCGCTTGGGTCTTTGATCTACATCAAGGTCGCGAATAAATCATGCGTTTGAGGGCAGGGGTCAGTCGCCAGTGGCGCTTTTCAGTGCGGATTGATCCAGCACATCAAAGGTGCGGCGGTCCTTGAACGCGATCACACCGTCATTCTTCAGGCCGTTGATTTGGCGGCTTACTGTTTCAAGCGTCAGACCCAGATTGTTGGCCATCTGCTCGCGTGTCATCGGCATTGTCAGGCTGTGGGTCTGTCCTTCGATGTCGGGGTGTTCGGTCCGGCGGGCCAACATCTCGATAAATGTCGCAATCTTTTCACGTGCGGTTTTGCGGCCCAACAACACCATCCAGTCACGCGCTGCATCCAGCTCGTCCAGCGCCATTTCGGCCAGGCGCTGTGCGACATGAGGTGTCTCAGACAGCATCTTTTCAAACGGTTTGCGCTGAAAGCAGCACAATGTCGTGTCGGTCATCGCAGCAACATCAAAGTCGATATGCGTGCGCCCCGGCCAACCGACAAAATCGGATGGCATCAACATCCCAACCATTTGCGTCCGCCCATCCTCGAGCGTTTTAGACAGCGTTGCCATCCCTTGCACGACCGAACCGACATAGGTCAGGTCGTCCCCCCGCGACAGGATCGTCTGCCCCGCAGAGAAGGACTTGTAGGATTTCATCGACTCCAGCACGCTCAATTCATCGTCGTCGCATCGCGCACAAACGGCGCGATGACGGATCGGGCATTCGGTGCAGCGCACAGAAGAAGAGGTATCAAACTTGAGTAAAGTCATGGCGATTGTGTTCCCTGTCCCTAGTCTGACGGTCCGTGGGGGGAATGACCAGACCAATATGACCCAAACGATACTGTGAATTGGTGCAAACCCATTCGGCTGCCAGTAGATTGGGTAGCACCTTGAGCAGGTCAGTCGGGTTATGAGATTGGTCAAAAACTTTGGCAACGGATGCCAGATGAGGGGGGTCAAAATCCGGGCTACCCAAAACCTAGCAGACATCCTATAGTGCCTGTGGATAACTTGGGGATACACCCAAGAGGCAGACAACAAGAGGTCAGGATATGCGTTGCCCCTTTTGCGGAAACGTTGACACACAAGTCAAAGATTCACGCCCCGCCGAAGATCACGTTGCCATCAGACGGCGCCGGTTTTGCCCGGCCTGCGGTGGACGATTTACCACTTACGAACGCGTGCAACTGCGTGATCTTGTAGTGATCAAATCCAATGGTCGACGCGAAGATTTCGACCGCGACAAGCTGGAACGTTCGATCCGGATCTCGATGCAAAAGCGCCCGGTTGAACCGGAGCGGATTGATCAGATGATCTCTGGCATTGTGCGGCGGTTGGAAAGCATGGGTGAAACCGACATTCCGTCCAAGACAATCGGTGAAATTGTGATGGAAAGCCTCGCGCGGATCGACACCGTAGCTTATGTCAGATTTGCCAGCGTTTACATGAACTTCCAAGCCGCTGATGATTTTGAAAAGTTCATGGATGAACTGCGCCCGGACACCAAGTCAGACACGTGACCGCCGCCCAAGACGCGCGGTTCATGGCGCTGGCCCTGATGTTGGGGCAGCGTGGGATGGGTCGTGTCTGGCCTAATCCGGCTGTGGGCTGCGTCATCGTCAAGGACGGGGTGATTGTTGGGCGCGGGTATACGGCTGACGGCGGCAGGCCCCATGCGGAACCGCGGGCATTGGCACTGGCAGGGAACGCCGCGCGGGGTGCAACGGCCTATGTCACGCTTGAACCCTGTGCGCACCACGGGCAAACACCACCCTGTGCCGCAGCACTGATCGCCGCCGGGATTGCCCGCTGCGTCATCGCGACAACAGATCCCGACAGCCGCGTGTCAGGCAAAGGCGTGGCGATGCTGCAAGAGGCAGGGATCACCGTGGACATGGGCGTTGGGGAGGCAGAAGCCAATCGTGATCACGCGGGTTTCTTCAACCGGGTTACGCAGAACCGGCCATGGCTGACGCTTAAGCTCGCAACAACGTTGGACGGGCGCATCGCAACCCGCACCGGTGACAGCAAGTGGATCACCGGTCCAAACGCGCGGCGCGCCGTGCATGCAATGCGCGCACGCCATGATGCGGTGATGGTGGGTGGCGGCACGGCCCGCGCTGATGACCCCATGCTGGATGTGCGCGATATGGGAGATGTGCCGCAACCGGTGCGCGTTGTTGTCAGCCAATCGCTCAACCTGCCGCAAAACAGCAAGCTGGCCCGCACGGCCCACGACCAACCGCTATGGCTATGTCATGGCGCTGATGCGCCGCAAGGCAATTGGCCGCAGCTCGGTGCCAAATTGCTGTCCTGCGCGACAAACGGGCAGGGGCTCGACCCCGCCAGCGTTCTGTCAGCGCTCGCGGCCAAAGGCCTGACGCGGGTGTTTTGCGAAGGCGGTGGTGCCTGGGCGGCATCGCTTTTGCGCGCCGGGCTTGTGGACGAATTGATTGTCTTTGGCGGTGGTGCGGTCCTTGGTGCGGACGGGACGGCATCTGTGGGCGATATGAGCTTTGACCGGTTGCAGGATGCTCCACGTTTCGTTCTGTCAGAGGTCACGCAGATCAGCGGCGACATCTACCACCGCTGGCATCCTGCCTAGCGCCACAGGGGCGCGAAACTCGCCAACCAGCCTTGCAGTTTCGACAACAGCCGATTGCCCCGACCGGGGCGCGGCACGTCCCCGGTTTGCAAACGTTCCACGACAACCTCGACTGGGCAGGCCATTCCTGTCACAGGATCAAAGTAGCGGGGATAGTCGATCAAAACAGCATGGGTCAGTGCGATCAGATCGGGCGTCGCTGCCCGGCGCGCCAAAGGCATCGCCCGATCATCGGTCAGGCCCCAGCCCGCATAGAATGGCGTACCCAGACAGGTGACGGACTTGCCGCGCAACAAGGCCTCGAACCCCAAAAGGGATGTCATGGTCCAGACCTCGTCCACATGATCAAGCGCCGCAATCGGATCGACGCCCGACAGCACCACGTCCGCCAAATCACCCGCATCAGGGACAATACCGGGGCGCAATCCCGCCTCAACATCGGGGTGCGGCTTGTATAGGATCACGGCGGCCGGATTGATCCGGCGCACCTCTGCCAGAAGGGCGGCGTTGGTCTTGACCTCGCCCGCGCCCAGCTTGATCGAAGCGTCGTCTTCGACCTGACCCGGCACAAGAATGCGGCGCGCCTGTGCTACATCGGGCAGATCAACACCATCCCCAATATTGTATTTGGACAGCCCCGCCTTGTTGATCTGTGCAATCAGCTTTTCCGCCCGCAGCCGTGCGCCATCAGGCAGATCAACCGATGCGGCGATCAACTGTTCCAACCTGCTTTCGCGGTGCGGATCGTAGTAGATACCCAGATCATCCAGCACCAGCGAAAGCGCAGGGATCAGTTCGGCCCCCAACCCTTTGGAACGTAGAAAGCCGTCTTCGACCCTGAAAACACCGGTTTTCTCCAGAAAATCTGTGATTTTCCCCGCCCAAACCATTTGCCGCTGGCCGTCCTTGGGGGACGCATCAAACGTCAACGGTTTGATCCCGCCAAAGACCTTTTGAAGCGGTGCGCGTTTCCACATCCGCATTTCATGTGCGACCCAGCCACGATGGTCGTCGCGCCAGGCGCGCGCTTGCGCGGTAAGCGTGGCGATCACATCCTCAACCTCGCACAATTTGTCGCGATAGGGATCGTACCAGGTGGGATAAAGGATCATGGCCGCCGCAAATAGCTGCGCACGGGTCAGTTTTCGCTGGCGCCTGTCCAAGGGGTTGCGATCATCTGTCAGACCCCAGCCCATATAAAACGGTTGGCCGAAAACCACGGGCTTGTGCCCGGTCAGCACCGCTTCAAACCCCATTTGAGAAGAGACCGTGTAGACCGCAATCGCCCCTTCATACAGCGCATAGGGGGAGTGTGGCGTGTCGAGCAGGCTGATCCGGTCGGTGCAATCGCTCTCGCTATAATAGCCATCACGATGACCCGCCGTGGTTTCGGGGTGGGTTTTGATCAGGATGCGTGCGGCGGGATGTTCGGTTTGCGCGTAAAACAACATCTCGCGGAATGTGTTCAGATCGCAGCCAGAGGCTTTGACGCTTGCATCCCCACGGGTCTGGTCGATGACCAACACATAGCCGGGGTCGGGCGGCGGCAGGTCCAGATCAAAGGCGTTGTATTTCGACAAATGCAGCCGTCGGATTTCGGCCATCGCATTGCGCGCGCGGGTCAACAGATGCGCGTCATCCAGCGGCTCCTCTGCCAGCAGGCGTTCCAGATCGGACCGTGTCGAAGGGTCAAAATGCACACCGTGATGATCGATGTGCAGCCCCAGTGCAGGATCGCCGTCGCGCCCGGTCAGGACAGACCGCAGAAACGCATCTTCGATCCTGACAATTGGGGCGTCGGTGTGGGCGGCCACCGCCTCACCCCGTGGGGCAGTGGGGCTTTGGCCCCAGACGCCCACAGCATCACCATCACCGGGCTTGCCCAGTTTGATGTCAAAGCCCGCCAGCGACAGGATCCGGCGGGTACGGGTCTGGGTCAGAAACCCACCGTTGTAAACGTAAAGCCGCCGCAGGGTTTCCCCCGCGGCGGCGGTATCGGGCGTATGCGCCATGCGTTAGTTGCCAGCGGCTGTGTTCAGCGTGTTCACAGCGGCCAGCGACCCGGTCGCGGCGGCAATGGTCTTGTTGAACTGCACGAACGGTGCCTCGGTCACATAGACGGTGTCACCATCACGGATCGCAAAATCGCGGGCCATGAAGACGCCATTTGGCTGTGTCAGATCAAGGACATAGACGATCCGTTGGGTGCCGATCAGGTCTTCGCCCACCAATTGCTCTGCAATCGCCTCGGGTTCGTTACGGAACACAAAAACACCGGTTGGGTCGGCTGCTGTGGCTGATAGGCCGCCAACCTGCGCGATTGCTTCGATGGCCGAAATGGACTGATCAAAGAACTGAACCCGGTCTTGCGTGCCGGTGGCCCCAAGTGCCGTGAAGAAACGCGTATCTTCTTCAACAACAATCTGATCGCCGTTGCGTAGTGCGATGTCATTGCGCGGGTTCTTGAACAGGTCTTCGTACCAGATCGAGCCGCGATGGCTGCCGCGCACAACGGTGACACGTGCGGTTTCGGGGGCAATGCCCACGCCGCCAGCGGCGGACAGCATCGCGCCAAGCGTGCGGGTCGGCTGTTCAATCGGATAGACGCCGGATGCGTTGACACCACCCGTCACGGCCACGGTTGATCCATTACCAGCAAGGCGGCGCACCTGCACCTGTGGGTCAGGGGTCTGATCTGCCAACTTCTCTGCAATCACGCGGCGCACGGCCTCTGGCGTGTTGCCAGCAGCACGAACGCGACCTGCGTAGGGCACAAAGATAAAGCCAGATCCATCGACTTGCACCTCTTCAAGGATCGTCGCGTTTTGGCCGGTCGGGACCAGCAAACCGTCATCGACGTTTTCCCAGATCGTCAGACCCAGCGTGTCGCCGGCGCTGATCGTGTCGGCCCCCAGCTGTCCTGCGTTCAGGAATGCGGATGAAAAGCCGAGCGCAGGTGCGACGGCGGCGATGGCATTGACCCGGTCGTCAACCGTCAGGACAAAGGCATCGCCTTCGCGCAAAACGGAACCGGAAAAGATTTCTGCCTTGTTCGGCCCAGAGCGCGGCAGACCGCAACTGGCCACAAGGCCAAGGGTCACCACGAGGGCCACGCCTTTGGACAGGCGCAACGTTAGGGATAGCACTGCTCGGTCTCCTCGACCTGTTATTGTTGCCTCAAGTTTTTCTTTTAAGGTACGGGAATCCGGGCGCAAAAGATAGTTGGCGCGCGCGCCGTTTCCGGATCAGGGACAATGGGTGTTGCGTCAATGCCGCGATTGTGGACGCGCGGCGCAAGGTCTTGTGGTGGTTATTTCACGATCCGCAAGGGCTGGCGTGGCGGCGTCTTGCCCGCCGCCAGCGCATCATAGGGGTCCTGATCGGACAACATCATATCAACGACCTGACGCATTAATTGTCGCCTGCCGCGTGCCGAATAGAACCCGCCGGGTACCTGAGAGGTTTCCAGTAGGAACCGTCGGTAATCCTTGTATGCGCGGCTATCGGGCCGGTCAGAGGCGGTGAAAAAGTCGGCCAGCGGCTGATGAGAGACAAATTCAGGCTTGGCATAGACCGCATCGCCAAACACTTTCAGCGGAATGCCGCGCCACAACACCTGTTGGGCTGCGGTTGAATTCACTGTGACTGAGGTGCGTGCATGATCCAAAAGTGCGGCAAGTTTGCCGCCCCGCACATAGTGTACCCGGCCTTTGACACCCAATTCCTTGGACAATCGTTTGATGATCCGCCTGATGGGCGAACGGCCATTTTCAAGCGGGTGCGCCTTGAACACCAAATGGTGATGTTGCGGCGCGCCGTCGGCAAAGCCTTTCATGACAACCGTCAAAAACTCTTCCATGCGCGCGAAAGGAGAGTGCATTTGAAAACTGCTGTCATGTTCCAGTTGCAGCAGAACCAGATGATAGGGAAAGCCGCCATACCGGATGCGCAACGTAGCGATCCGCCGGTCGAGTGCGATCAGCGGCATTAGCAGTAATCGCTTGGTGTAAAGGTAAGCCTCGGCCGCGACGGGCAGTTCGCGATGCCGGGCAAAGTTGCGATAGTCCCCGTTTCGGAACATCACGAACCAATGGTAAAGCGCGCCATAAAAGACGTGATGGCGCATATCGCCCCAATGGGCCGGTGGGGTCGGGACCTCAAGATCGGATAGGGCCAACGCCTTGCGCATGTCGTCAATGCTTAGGTTCATCAGCCGAGAATTGCCGTTTGTACCGCCCCGTTCGTAAGTCACCCAATAGGGCCGCATATAGCCTTCTTCAAAGACATGAACCCGCAAGCCCATCGCCTGTGCGCGTGCAATCGCATCGGCATGTATCGGGCGCGTGTCACCATAAAGCACAATGTCGGTGATCGCATGTTGGGCGACGAGGGCGGCAAACGTTTCTGGCCAGGTGTCAGGTGTGCCGCGAAACGGAATGTAGCCAGGAGCACCAAACCAGAACGCCCGGTCACCTGCGTTGAACCCGACGCGCCAAACCTCTGCACCGGCTTTGCGCAACATCTTGGCAAGGCGGTGCATAAAAGGTCCGTGGGGACCTTGAAGGAACAAAAATCGGTGTGGCTCACTCACGATTGGCACATTAATTCAGAACAGATGAATACGGGTTTAACAGAAGGTTACGGCAAAAAGATGGCTCTGGGTTCAGATGCTGCCGCCGCGTGCCTTGTCTGCATCATTGTCAACGGCTAGGTCATGGGAAAGGCAAGGGGATTGCGTCATGTTTACCGGAATTGTCACCGATATCGGACAGGTACTGGCACTTGAACAGCGCGGCGATTTGCGCGCGCGGATCGGCACGGCCTATGACGTGGCGGGCATTGATATCGGGGCGTCGATTGCGTGCAACGGCGTTTGCCTGACGGTCATCGCCCTTGGGACCGACCCGCAGAACTGGTTCGATGTCGAGATTTCGGCAGAAACCGTGGGCGCTACAAATGTTAGTGGTTGGGCAGTCGGAGGTCGTTTGAACCTGGAACGCGCTCTTAAGGTGGGGGACGAGTTGGGCGGGCATATCGTGTCCGGACATGTTGATGGCGTGGCAAAGGTCGTGGCAATGCAAGATGAAGGCGACAGCACGCGCGTCACATTTCGCGCGCCCGACGATCTGGCGAAATTCATTGCGCCCAAGGGGTCGGTTGCACTGAACGGCACCTCGCTGACTGTGAACGAAGTAGAAGGCCCGAATTTCGGCATCAACTTCATTCCACACACCAAAGTCGCGACAACTTGGGGTGATGTGCGCGTGGGTGACAGCATCAATCTGGAAATCGACACCATGGCCCGCTATGTCGCACGCTTGCGGGAATACGGATGACCGCTGGCATCGGTCATAATTCTGGCCGTGTAGCAGAGCCGGGCCAAAGCTGGCGCCGCCACGTCTGGCGCAAGGCCCGCGCGGACCTTTTGCCCAAACTGCCGGTTGAGGTGATCCGGCTGCGAGTCCGTCGCGCCGCAGAGCTTGGGTTGCCGTACAAGACCTACGCAGGCGTGCGCGCTGCAACTGGCCACGACCTCGTTGGTTTCCTGTTCTCTTCCAATGCCTTGCAAGTTCTGCGCGCGGGTCAGACGCTGCCGGAAGACCGACGTGCGCATCTTGCGGCCTTACACCAAACGGACCGGGTCGGGCTGTTGCACAGCGGGATCAGGACGATCCCCGAATTGGATGCATCCTACGCCGCGCCGGCCCCGCATCTGCCGTGGTCCACCATGCGCGATCATCTACGCGCCATCGCAGCCCGTCACGGCCAACCCGCAGACCGGTATCTGCTGATCGGTGACACGATGGACGAACGAGACTGGGCCGAGGCGATGCGGACAGCAGGTTATCTGCCCGCCCAGAGCTACTTTGCCGCAAACCACCCCTGACGGGGCGTCGCTGCCCTTTCCAAGGCAGCACACCTGCGTTATCTGCCCCCTAACTGCCAAGGGATGCCGCGATGAGCCAGCCATTTGAAACCCCCGGTCCGGTCGAGCTTGATTGGTCGGATGCCATCAGCAAGATCGAAGATATCATTGAAGATGCCCGCAATGGGCGCATGTTCATTCTGGTGGATCACGAGGACCGCGAAAACGAAGGTGATCTGGTGATCCCCGCGCAAATGGCGACGCCCGACGCGATCAATTTCATGGCGACACACGGACGCGGACTGATCTGTCTGTCACTGCCGGGTGAGCGGATTGACGCCCTCGGCCTGCCGCTGATGAGCACCTATAATTCCTCGCGCCACGAAACCGCCTTTACCGTCTCAATCGAGGCCCGCGAAGGTGTGAGCACCGGTATCTCTGCCCATGATCGGGCGCGCACCGTGTCGGTGGCAATTGATGCGACCAAAGGTGCTGCTGACATTGCCACGCCGGGCCATGTCTTCCCGTTGCGCGCCCGTGCCGGTGGCGTTTTGGTTCGGGCCGGACATACCGAAGCCGCCGTGGATATCAGCCGTCTGGCAGGCCTCAACCCGTCCGGTGTGATCTGTGAGATCATGAAGGACGATGGTGAAATGGCCCGCCTGCCGGACCTGATCGCCTTTGCGCAGCTGCACGGGCTGAAGATCGGCACGATCAGCGATTTGATCGCCTACCGCCGCCGCCACGACAACCTTGTCCGCGTCCGCGAAACCAGCACCATACAGTCCGAATTTGGCGGCGAATGGGAGCTGCGGATTTACACCGATGAGACACAAGGGGCAGAGCATATCGCATTGATTAAGGGCGATATTTCCACCGATGAACCCGTTTTGGTGCGGATGCATGCGATGGATCCGATGTTGGATGTTGTCGGTGTTGGACCGCGGGGTCGGCGGGATGAATTTGGCGACGCGATGCAGTTGATCGCCAACGAAGGACGCGGCGCATTGGTGTTGCTGCGCGATGTTCATATGAAGCTGGACGCCGAGGAAGAAACCTCGCCCCAAACCCTACGGCAGTACGGTTTGGGCGCGCAGATTTTGTCGTCGCTTGGCCTGACAGAAATCGTTCTTGCCACCAACTCGCCCCAGCCCAAAGTGGTTGGTCTTGACGCCTATGGCCTTGAAATCGTTGGCACTCGAAAAATCTCGGAGATTGGATAATGGCTGGTCATTCTGACAACGCGATGGACCTTCCGCAGTTCGATGAGCCTTGCAAAATCGGCATCGTAATCGCCCCTTACTACACCGCGATATCGGAGGCTCAACTGGCCAGCGCCCGTGCCAAGATTGAAGCCACGGGTGCGACGCATGAAACCATCGAAGTGCCCGGTTCGCTGGAAATCCCAACGGCGATTGGCATTGCCAACCGCATGGGCAATTTTGACGGTTTTGTCGCGTTGGGTTGCGTGATCCGGGGTCGGACGAGCCATTATGATGTGGTGGTGGATCAGTCCGCGCATGGCATTATGTTGTTGGGATTGCAGGGACTTTGCATCGGCAACGGCATCATCACCGTGGAAAACAAGGACCAGGCCGAAGAACGTGCTGATGCAAACCGGCTGGACACTGCCGGTGCTGCGGCAGAGGCTGCGGTGCATCTCATCGCACTGGCACGCGGCATGAAAGACGCCAAGAACAAAGGCATCGGTTTTGGCCGGACGTTGCTGGCGAAGGGCGGTGAAACCGTATGACTATCTCGAATAATCAACGCCGCAAAATGAAGTCAGCGGCGCGGCTTTATACCGTGCAGGCCCTGTTCCAGATGGAGGCTGCAAGCCAGACCGTAGATCAGGTTATGGTTGAATTCGAAGACCACCGCTTTGGCGCAGTCTATGACGGTGAAGAGATGCAGGAAGGTGATGTCGACACCTTCCGCGCCTTGATGGAACGCGCTGTGGACGAGCAAGCCAAGATCGACCAGACCACGGATCGGGCGCTGGTGGCGAAATGGCCGCTGGGCCGGATCGATCCCACGTTGCGCGGGCTATTCCGTGCGGCTGGGGCCGAGATGCTGATCGGTGATACGCCACCCAAGGTCATCATTACCGAGTTTGTCGATGTTGCCGGGGCCTTCTTCCCCGAAGGCAAGGAACCGCGCTTTGTGAATGCCGTGCTGGACCACATGGCCCACGAGATCATGCCAGACAAATTCTGATTAGCCGATGCAGTCCGGTGTGGGCAAAACAGCCCGCGCCGTATCATCAAATTCGGCAAGATTGCCATTGGGGCTGGCGAGCGTTGCACCTGCAATTTCTGATCCTGCGACGCGGATTTGTCCAAGCGCACCAGCGGCTTGCGTGTCATCAATGTCTGCGCTGATGATGGCTACGCTGCCTGCGTCAAAATCGGTGATCGTCAACGTCAGCACCTGATCCCCATCAGCAACGTCAGTCATAGTGACGGCGCCTGTCACAACCTCAACCGGTTGGAACACCTCGACCCCGGCACCACTGCCTGTGACATCAAAGATCAGGCCGGCAGGGGCAGCCGCAAGATTGATCGTCAGGTCAAATGTACCAAGATCACAGCCTTGATTTTCCAAGATAAATTGGTCCTTCGGCGCGCCTTCCACAAAGGTGACAGTGACATCAGCATTGGCGGCAAGGGGCGTCAGAACGAGGATCAATGGGATGAGGCGCATGGAGGTCTCCTTTACAGGAGGACCTAGCGTGGTGTCGTGAGAAGAAAAGTGGCGGGAACCGCAGCGACCGTTGGGGGCTTATTCCCGAGGACCTGTATATACAGGTGGGCGCCGGATAACTGAACCAGGGCTCAGACAGAGCCAGCTCCCTCGGATTTGCTTAAGGCCACTGGAATGTAGCCACCGTGAACACGAGAAGAGCAGAAGCCCGCCGACACCTTAGGTAGGCGGGCAGGGGGCTTGGGGCAAGGTCTTAGGAGGCTGTTTTCAGCAAAAGACCGTTGGGGCCAACAAGGCTTTTGGGCAGATAAGGCAGGATCGTCCGCTCTGCGACCGCAAGGGTCACGAGGGTCAGGCAGATTTCCATGAAGGTCACATCAGAGAACAGGGACATCGGACAACTCCAAAAAACTTGTGTTGCATTTGTTTTGCTTTCCAATCGCGGCGGAAACATGACGGACAAGGGGCTTTTTGACCGATGACGCCGGGTCAATGTGCCGCAATTCAGCCCTATTTCCGGGCTGGCTTGACCGATGTTTACCTTTTGTTCATATTTGGGCCATGCCTGATGACGCCCAAATCCCTGTCCTGATGCCCGGTCAACTGCTGGCGCGCGGGGTGTCGCGGCATTTGCGGAGCCATGATTTTGTCAGTGTTGAGGAACTTGTGCCGACATCTGGCCTGCGGGTGGACGTCATGGGGTTGGGCCCGAAGTCCGAGATCTGGGTGATCGAATGCAAGTCATCCCGCGCAGATTTTCAGTCTGACCACAAATGGCAAAGTTATCTTGAATGGTGCGATCGGTTCTTTTGGGCGGTGGATCAGGATTTCCCGACAGAGCTGCTGCCCGAGGGCACAGGCCTGATCATTGCAGATGCCTATGACGCAGAGATCATCCGCATGGGGCCAGAGACCAAACTGGCCGCCGCAAGGCGCAAGGTGATGGTCCAGAAAATTGCCCGCCACGCCGCAATTCGGGCGCAGGCGGCGCGTGATCCGGGGTTCCAGATCGCCTGGTAGGGCGGCGAATTTTCGTCGAAAATTCGGGACCTTAGATTCTTCGACGAAAAATCTTCAGCGCTTCTTGACGGCCTGTGCTGCCATGGCAGCGGCCTTGATTTCTTCGGCGATTTCAAGGGCTTCGTCGGGCTCAAAATCCATCGGGATCTCAACGCCGGTGCCTTCAATGAAGAGCCGCACCATCCCATGATCGGTTGGTCCGATTTGCAAATTTGCTTCGATGTCGCGTTCGTCGTTGATGCCCATGGGACCCTCCTGATCTTCACCCTTTATGACAGACCCAAGGGACTTGCAATCGCCCTGCAGGGGCGCTAAATCCGCCCCAGTGCCGCCTTAGCTCAGTTGGTTAGAGCGCTTGATTGTGGATCAAGAGGTCCCTGGTTCGAGACCAGGAGGTGGTACCATTAACCCCAAATCCGCCAATACACATCCGATGCACATCGCATGCACAACCCATGCGTATGATTGTCTGAATTTGGGTTTACTTAATCCACCGCACGTCAGTTCAAAGCCATCTCTGCCACCAGCGGAGCCCAACCAGCGCCATGCATATCACGGTCTTGAACGTCGCCTTGGATGGTCGGACGCGGTAACGAAAATTTAACGATATGCAAATCGGCAATATCGAAGCGTTTGAGCATTTCTGGCGCCACAGCGAAGGCGGCGGCGACCCGGTCCGTGGACAGACCCGCCACAACCCGGTCGAAGGCAGCGCCGTTGCCGCAGAAGATATCAACGGTCAGCCAGAACGGCCCTGCGTTCTTGGACCGGACCTTGACCACCACGTCACCAACGGTTGTCATTGCAGAACCTCAAGCCGGAACGCCGCCATCGGGTCATGAAGTTCCATCACATGGTGCAAGGCAAACCCGTAGACCGCGCCCCGGTCGGTTTCAGCGGGTGAGAATGGGAAGCTGAACGTGGGCTGTTCCTCGCCACGGGTCAGAGGGTGGTGCAAGAGGTAGGGGTTCAGCAGCATGGCAATCGCGCGCGCCGTGTCCTGATCTGCGGCGGTGACAATGCCCATCACGCCCACTTCGTGTGGTGTCGTCTGCCGCGTTTCGAGATCACCCAGCGTCGCGGATTGGCCGATGATCCGCAGCTCTGTCGTATGGGCCACATCGCCCAGCCGGTCGGCCACTTTGATTGCATGTTTGGCGGCGATGTCGTCACACCACCCCTGCACGTTGGCCACGTAATGTGCATCGCGGATCGTGGCCATGATGATGGTTTGATAGCCCACGACCCGCGCCCCTTCGAGCTTGACCGTATAGCTCGCCGCAGGCACCCATTTGGCACCTTCGACCCGGACACGGGTATCGTCGAGTGCTGCGTAACGGGCGGCGGTCACGTCCAGATGGCCGCCCGGTTCGTGTAGGATGAAGGGATCGGAGTTTTCATAGAGCATATGCGCGCTGACGGTATGGGGCGTCGCATGGGCACCGTCGGCCAGCGGCGTGACGGTAAAGCCCTGCGCGTCGAAATCCACGAGGATCACGCCAGACTGCGGGTTGGTGGCACAGAGCGCGCCACATTCGCCGATCTTGGCCCCGTGCCAAGCCCCGCCCGGGTCATCGCCGTTCTGCAGTGGCAGGGCCGCAATGATCGCGGTGTCGGTGGTGCGGCCCGCGATAATGATGTCGGCGCCGGTGCCCAACGCGGCCTGTATCTGTTCGGCACCTGCAAGTGCCACCACATGGGTGCATTGGGCAATCGTGGCGGCATCCACATCAGGTGCGCCGGGGAGGGGGGTGATGTCGCCCACCTGCGCCTGTTCGGACTTCAGCGTGGCAATGGTGGCTGTCATTCCTTCCTCGGCCAAGACCTCACGCGTGATGTCGACCAGCCAGTCGACGGTGCTGTCCGTGCCACAGGTGCCAGCGGTGCCAATGACCAGCGGGCATCCGGCAGCGGCGCGGGCGCGGATCAGCCCGGCCCATTCCACCTTGGTGCTGGCGCGGGTGTATTTTGACACGCCGCGCCCCAGATAGGATGGCCCGCTGTCGGTGGACCCGCCATCAATGGCAATCAGGTCGGGTTTTGCGGCGATGCCGCGGTCAAGGGCGGTCTGGTCATAGCCCAGACCAAGTGCGCCAGATGGAATCAGGATGCGGGTCATATCGGGCCTTTTTGGGTTAGTCGGTGATCGCTTGCGGCTTTTTCAGGACGCCGCGCAGGAACATCGGGGCGACAAAACCCGCGATGGCGGCGACCCAGAGGCCGATGGCGATGGGTGACGAGAAAAGATAGGTCACATCGCCATCAGACAGGGTCATCGCACGGCGCAGGGCGTTTTCCATGTTGCCGCCCAGCAGGATGCCAAGGATCACCGGCACGGTCGGGATATCCAGCTTGCGCAGGAAATAGCCCAGCACACCAAAGCCGACCATCATCAGCAGATCAAAGTAGCTGCCCGAGAGCGAGTAGATCCCCACGAAGGAAATCATCGTGACACCCGGCAACAGGATCCATGCGGGCACCATCAGCACCTTCACGAAGATTTTGACCATCGGCACGTTCATCAAGAGCAGCACCACGTTGGCGATGAGAAGTGAGGCGATCAGGCCCCAAACCACCTCTGGCCGGTCCGAAAACAGCGTCGGCCCCGGCGTGATGTTGAGCGTCATCAGAAGTGCGAGCAAGACGGCGGTTGTGCCGGACCCCGGCACGCCCAGTGTCAACATTGGCACCAGCGCACCACCGGCAGCGGCGTTGTTGCCCGCCTCTGGTGCGGCGACGCCTTTGGGCACGCCTGTGCCAAAGCCGCCCTTTTCACCAGCGATGGATTTTTCCGACATATAGGCCATGAACGACCCCAAAGAGGCCCCGGCACCGGGCAGGATGCCTGCGATGAACCCCACGATCGAGGCGCGCAGCATGGTCCATTTCGTAGACAGGATGTCACGCACCGGGATGCGCACCTTGTCGAGTTTCACGCCGATGGACGACCCCTTGCCGTGGCTTTCGATGAAAAAGAACACCTCTGCCACCGCAAAGAGTCCGACAATCGCCACAAGGAAGTCGACCCCGTCAAAGAGGTGCAGATTGCCCCCTGTCAGGCGCGGCAGGCCAGAGGATGAATCGACCCCGATGGTCGCGATGCCAAGGCCAATACAGGCGGCAAGCGCTGCTTTGGCCTGATTGTTAGAGGCCATGCCGCCAAGCGTGCAGAACGCCAGCAGGTATAGGGCAAAGTATTCCGCGGGGCCAAAGTAGAACGCCACGCGCGCCAGTGACGGGGCCAGGACCATCAAGCCCACGGTTGCCAGAAACGCGCCCACGAAAGAGGCAACCCCCGACAGCACCAGTGCGTCACCTGCGCGGCCTTGTTTCGCCATTGGGTAGCCATCCAGCGTGGTCATCAGTGCGGGTTCGTCGCCGGGGATGTTCAGCAGGATCGAGCTGATGCGCCCGCCGTACATCGCGCCGTAATAGACAGACGTCATCAGCACCAGCGCAGAGGTCGCATCAAGCCCAAGGGTAAAGGTGATCGGGATCAGGATTGCCACGCCGTTCGACGGCCCAAGCCCCGGCAGCGCGCCGATGATTGTGCCCAGAAAGCAGCCACAGACGGCCAGAAACAGGGTGTAGGGTGACAGGGCCACGCCAAAGCCCAGTGCGAGGTTGGAAAGGATGTCCACGTCAGTGTCCCCCAACAAACGGAATGAGAATGGTGATCGCGTCCCAGAGCTTCTCAGCGGTGGGGATGCGGTAGGCGACGATGTTGCCAAGCTCCAGCCCGTATTTGAACAGGACAAACAGGCCCAGCGACAGGCCAAGCCCGGAAAGGGCGGCGGGAATGACACGCGGCGAGATTTGGTAGCTGATGATGCCAGCGGCAAAGATCGTGGGCAGAATGAAGCCCAAGGGTGTCAGCATGACCGCGTAGATCGCCAGCACCAGCACGGCAATGCCCATGTTGATCCAGGATCCGATGGGGGGCCAGGCGGGATCGGGGTCAGGCTTGAACAGCATGAAAAGCGAGCAGATCGCAGCAACGGTTCCAATCATGTAGGGAAAGAGTTTGGGCAGAAATTCGCCCGAGAACATGTTTGTCTGGATCTGAGTGGCGGCCGCGAGATACGCGACCGCCGTGATCAGAGCGACCAGACCAAATATCCGGTCGGCAGCCATTACTGGAGCACTCCCAGTTCTTTGGACATGGCGTTGATGTCGGCCACAAGACCGTCAACGTAGGACTGGAAGTCGCCGCCCACTTTGGTGAAGGGGGCCAGACCGTTGTCAGCCATGGCTTGCGCCCATTCGTCCGAGTCAGCGACCATCTGCAGCTTTTCGGCCCATTCGTTGAAGCGGTCATCCGAGATGCCCTTGGGCACGTAAAGGCCACGCCAGTTCACGGCCACAACGTCATAGCCCTGTTCCTTGGCGGTGGGGATGTCTTCGAACCCCGGGACGCGTTCATCGGTCAGGACAGCAATCACGCGGATGTCGCCGTTGGCCAGGAAAGACACCACTTCGGACATGTCACCGGTCATCGCCTGGGTAAAGCCACCGACGGTTTGGGTGATCGCGTCAGCGCCACCGTCCACACCGATGTATTTCACGGATGTGATGTCGGTGAAGCCAGCCTCTTTCAGGACCATCAGCGGCTTGAGGTGGTCAAAGCCCCCCACAGCAGAGCCACCAGCAAAGGCGACAGAGCCGGGATCGGCCAAAATTGCGTCGACCAGATCATTCAGCGACTGGTATTCGCTGTCAGCGGCCACGGCGATCACGCCCGGATCGGCACCAATGGCACCGACAAAGCGGACCTGATCGGCGGTCATGCCAGCATAGGCGTTCTGCGCCAGACGGGTGGTTGTCGCGGAAGAGGCGGCGACGATCAGGTCAGCGTCATCGCTGCGTTCGGCCACAACAGTATTATAGGCCAGACCACCGCCCGCGCCGGGCATGTTGGTGACCTGCACGGGCTTGTCCACAGCACCAATGTCAAACAGGATCTTGCCGATCTGGCGGCAGGTGAAGTCCCAGCCACCGCCGGGGTTGGCCGGTGCAATGCACTCTGCCGCAGAAGCGGTGGTGCCGCCAAAGGACAGTACGGCTGTCAGGGCGAATGCGCCCAGTGTCGTCTTTTTCATGATGTTGTTCCTCCCAGAACGTCGTTGGCAAAGAGCGTTTTGCCCTCTTGCTGCGCCTACCCTTTCGCCGCAACCTGACAGGAACCTGTCATCGGACAGGATTTTTGCCGGGGGGAGAAACGGTGCGGTTTTTGCTGGTCGAGGATCATCCTGATCTGGGGGCCTCTGTGCAGGCGCGGCTGGCGCTGGATGGCCATGCGGTGGATTGGGCCGCCACATTGGCCGATGCAGAGGACCATCTGGCGGCCGCGCAATACGATTTGATCCTGCTGGATATCATGCTGCCCGACGGCGACGGCCGCGACTTTCTGGCCGCTGAACGCAGGCGCGGACGCGACACGCCAGTGATCGTGATGACCGCCCGGTCTGCGGTGTCTGACCGGGTCGAAATGCTGGATACGGGCGCGGACGACTATGTCACAAAGCCCTTTGATTTCGCAGAGTTAGAGGCCCGCGTTCGTGCTGTTTTGCGCAGGCGCGCGGGCGTGGCACAAACCCAGCAGACATTTGCCGATCTGGCCTTTGACCCGCTGGCCGCAACGGTCACGATTGCGGGTGAGGCGCGCGAGTTGCGCAACCGCGAATTGCGGCTGTTTGAAATCCTTGTGGCCGCGCCCGAACGCATCTTTTCCAAGGCGCAATTGTGCGACCGATTGTTGAACGCCGCAGAGGCGGTGACCGACAATGCGATTGAGGTTTACGTGGGCCGGTTGCGCCGCAAACTGGAAGGATCGAAAGCGCGGATCGAGACAGTGCGCGGCGTTGGCTACAGGCTGACGCAGGGATGATCCGGCTGTTGCGCCCCAGCGATTCGATTCGTCGCAGGCTGGTGTTGCAGCTGCTGGCCGTGGCCGCGATGCTGGCCGCGCTGATGTTCGTGCTGGTCCGCACGGTGGCCGATGCAGCCGTGGAAAAGGCCCACGACAACCTGCTGGGGGCAGCCACGTTGGCGATTGCCGAAGAATTGCGCGGCGGGCAGGACGGGATCAGCGTTGATATTCCCTATGCTGCTTTTGCGATGCTGGGCGCCTCGGGGCAGGACCGGATGTTTTACCGCATCCTTGTGGGTGATCAGACCGTGACCGGATACGACGACCTGCCGTTGCCCAATGATCCGGTCAGCGGGCTGGAACTGGCGTTTTATAGTCGCCCTTATCTGGACGCGGATGTGCGCATTGCCGCGGTGGGTCGGTCGGTGCTGGTGGATGGCCAGTCTGTACCGGTGCAGGTGATCGTGGCGCAGACGCTTGTGGCGCGGCAGGCGATCAATGCGCAGATGGCCTATCGCGCGGCGGGGCTGGCGCTGGGCTTTTTCGCGCTGGCCGCGGTTTTGTCGGTGATCACGGCGCGATCAGTGCTGCAACCGCTGAACAACCTGGCCGAGGCCGTGGGACGGCGCGGGCCGCATGATCTGCGCCCGGTCAGTCGCGATGTCCCGACAGAGCTCGCGCCGCTGATGGGCGCACTGAATGGATTTATCAGCCGGTTGCGCGGATCACTCAGCCGGACCGAGACGCTGATCACCGAAGCGGCGCACCATGTGCGCACGCCGCTGGCGAGCCTGCGCGCGCAGACGGAACTGGCACTACGCCAGACCGATGATGACGAGATGCGCGGCAGCCTGCGCGGGGTCATCCGGGCAGTGGATGACAGCGCCCGCTCTGCCGGGCAATTGCTGGATCATGCGACCGTTGTCTATCGCAGCGACCAGCAAAGCGGCGATGCGGTGGACCTTGCCGATTTGGTGCGGCGTGTGGCGCAGGGGCACGAGGCTGTGGCGGATATGCGTGACATCACGGTTACGGTCAGCCTGCCCGATCAGCCGGTGCCGCTGTCCTTTGATGCGCTGCTGCTGGAAAGCGCGCTGCGCAACCTGATCGACAATGCGATCAAGTATTCTGACCCCGGCGGCGCGGTCGAGGTGATCCTGACCGAGGGTGCAGTGATCACGGTCAAGGATCGGGGCAGGGGCTTGCAGGGCATGGACCCGGCCCAGCTGACGGGACGGTTCAAACGCGGGCAGAACGTGGCGGATGTTGTGGGGTCGGGCCTTGGGTTGACCATCGTGCAAGACGTGGCGCGCGCGCAGGGTGGTCATTTGGAACTGGTAGAGCGGAAAGGGGGCGGCGTATGCGCGACATGGGTATTGTCACAGGCCTAGCGGCGATGGTCTGGGCGGCGGCAGGGGCGGCGTTTGAGGTCGAGGAAGTCACCGTCTTTGCGGGCCGCGCCGATGGGGCGACGTTGGATATCTTGTCGACCACCGACACAGAGGCCTTTGCCCCGCTGATCGAGGCCTTTCAGGCGCAGAAACCGGACGTGACGATCAACTACACGGTGGCCAACAGCCAAGAGGTTTATGCCGCGATCTATGACGAGGGGGCGGCGTTTGATCTGGTGGTGTCGTCTGCGATGGATTTGCAGATGAAGCTGGCCAATGACGGCTTTGGCCGCAGCCATGCGTCAGACGCCACAGAGCGGCTGCCGGATTGGGCGCGCTGGTCGGATCAGCTGTTTGCCTTTGCGCAGGAACCGGTGGTGTTGATTGCGAACCGCGCCGCTTTTGCCGATATGCCGCTGCCGCGCACGCGCGATGATCTGATCCGGCTGATGCGCGAATATCCAGAGCGGTTTCGCGGGCGGATTGGCACCTATGATCCCAATCTGTCGGGGGCGGGGTATCTCTTTGCCACGCAGGATGCGCGCCAGTCGGATACGATCTGGCGGCTGGCCGAGGTGATGGGCGGGCTTGATCCGGCGCTGTTTGGGTCGAGTGGTGCGATGATTGACGGGGTCCGCTCGGGTGAACTGACGCTGGCCTATAATGTGGTGGGGAGTTACGCCGCAGCAAGGCTGGGCCAGGATGGTGCGGGCGTGGTGATCGAGGCTGAGGATTTCACTCATGTGTTGTTGCGCACAGCGCTGATCCCACGCACTGCACAGGTACCCGAAGGGGGGGCCGCGTTCCTTGATTTCCTGCTGTCGGAGGATGGCCAGCACCTGATCGAGGCGGAAACAGGTCTGCCGCGCATCAATGAGGCGGCCCTGGCGGCCAGTCCGCATTTGCGGCCCATCCGGCTTGATCTGGGTCTTTTGGTCTTTGTGGACCCCCTGATGCGGCAGCGGTTTTTGTCGGAATGGACGGCGGCTGTATTGCAGCCGTGACAGGGGCGGCGATTGCCGCTAGGACGCGGTGATGACCCGGATCACCTTTGAAATTGGCGCAAGCCCTGCACCCCGGCTGGACAAGGCGCTGGCCCGCGATGTGCCGCCAGAGGCCGAGCTGAGCCGCTCGCGTCTGGTGCGGTTGATTGCAGAGGGTGCGGTGCAGATTGATGGCGCGGTGGTCACGGATGCCAAACAGAAGGTCGGGCCTGGCGCGCAGGTGGTGATTACGCTGGCCCCGGCAGCGGCCCCCGATCACATCGCCCCCGAATCCATTCCGCTGGAGGTGGTGTTTGAAGACGCCGATCTGATCGTGGTGAACAAGCCGGCGGGCATGGTGGTGCATCCCGCCCCCGGCACGCCGGGTGGCACGCTGGTCAATGCGCTGATGCACCATTGCGGTGATGATTTGTCAGGTGTGGGTGGTGTCAAACGCCCCGGCATCGTGCACCGGATCGACAAGGATACCACCGGGCTGCTTGTCGCGGCCAAGTCGGATGCCGCCCATCAGGGCCTTGCGCAGCAGTTCGCCGACCACAGCGTCGCGCGGCGTTATCTGGCGGTGTGTTACGGGATGCCTGACACTGCCGACCCCCGGCTGCGCGGGATCAAGGGCGTGTCGTTCGAGCCGGGTAATATCGTCAAGGTGCAGACCTTTCTGGGCCGCCACCGCACGGACCGGCAGCGGCAGGCGGTGTCCTTTGAGCAGGGCCGCCATGCGGTGACGCGGGTGCGCGTCGTTGACCCTCTCGGGTCGCCTCCGGCGGGGGCGCTGGTGGAATGCTGGCTGGAGACCGGGCGCACGCATCAGATCCGTGTGCATATGGCGCATATGGGCCACGCGCTGATCGGTGATCCGGTTTATGGCGGGCGCAGAAAATTGAGCGAAAAGGCAATAGGCGTGGACGGTGTTACCGCGGCGGCAAGCTTTGCCCGGCAGGCGCTTCATGCGGCGACCTTGGGGTTCGCGCACCCTGTCACGGGGCAAAACCTTGAATTCGCTGCCGAATTGCCCGCGGATATGGCGGGTCTAATCACGAAAATGCACAAAGATGGCTGAAACAAGCCATCGCATGTGCGTGAGCGCACGCAAACGCGACTTTCCATTTCAGCCCGGTGCATTCATTTATTGTTAACGAAATGCGGCGACATGGACTTGAACCCGCAAGACTGACAACCCATATCCATGTTAAGCCTGTAAACATCGGGCGACGAGAGGGATAAAGAAATGGCCAATTATGCAAATCTACCAGCACCGACCCCCGAAGGCGGGTTGAACCGGTATATGCAGGAAATCCGCAAGTTCCCCATGCTGGAACCGGAAGAAGAATACATGCTGGCCAAGCGCTGGGTCGAAAACGAAGACACCGAAGCGGCCCACAAGATGGTCACATCTCATCTGCGGCTCGCCGCAAAAATCGCCATGGGCTATCGCGGCTATGGGCTGCCCCAGGCCGAGGTCATATCCGAGGCAAACGTGGGCCTGATGCAGGCGGTCAAGAAATTTGACCCCGAGAAGGGCTTTCGCCTGGCGACCTATGCCATGTGGTGGATCCGTGCCAGCATTCAGGAATACGTGCTGCGGTCCTGGTCGATGGTCAAGCTGGGCACGACGTCCGCGCAGAAAAAGCTGTTCTTCAACCTGCGCAAGGCAAAGTCGCGGATTGGCGCGCTGGAAGACGGCGATTTGCGCCCGGAAAACGTAGAACGGATCGCAAAAGACCTTGGCGTGACCGAAAAGGAAGTCATCAGCATGAACCGGCGTCTGTCGGGCGGTGATGCCAGCCTGAATGCGACTGTCGGGTCCGAAGGCGAAGGCACGATGCAATGGCAGGATTGGCTGGAAGACGAAGACGCCGATCAGGCCGGTGACTATGAAGCCAAGGATGAGATGGACGCGCGGCGCGCGCTTCTGGCCGAGGCGATGGATGTGCTGAATGACCGCGAAAAGGACATTCTGGTGCAGCGCCGTCTGGCCGAAGAGACGATCACGCTGGAAGACCTGTCCAGCCAATATGACGTCAGCCGTGAACGCATACGCCAGATCGAAGTGCGCGCCTTTGAAAAGCTGCAAAAGCGCATGAAGGAACTGGCGAAAGCCAAGGGCATGCTGGAACCGGCGTAAGCCTGACCAGAGTGCTGCAATGATGATCCCCGTCGGAGCCTCCGGCGGGGATATTTTTTGCCAGAAGAAGGGGTGACCTTTGCGCGTGGATCGGAAATGATTGCGCTATCAGTCATCAGGAGGGACGGCGATGCGGTGGGGTATCTTGGGCGCGGCCAAGTTCGCGCGGGAACATATGGGGCCTGCGATCCATGCAGCGCGCGGGGCAGAGCTGACGGCGATTGCCACATCGGATGCGGCAAAGGCGGCACCTTTTGCCGCATTTGCACCCGGGTTGCGGGTGTTGACCGATTATGACGCCCTGTTGGCCGACCCTGAGATTGATGCGGTCTACGTGCCGCTGCCGAACCACATGCATGTGGACTGGACGATCAAGGCGTTGGAGGCTGGCAAGCATGTCTTGTGCGAAAAGCCGATTACCCTGAAGGCGGATCAATTTGACGCGCTTATTGCTGCGCGGGATGCTTCAGGCAAGCTGGCGGCAGAGGCGTTCATGATCGTGCATCATCCGCAATTCCAGCGCGCGCGCGATCTGGTACAGGGCGGGGCCATTGGCCGGTTGCTGCACGTGGATGCAGCATTTTCGTTCAACAATGCGGCTGATACGACCAACATCCGGCAGGACCCTGCCAAAGGTGGCGGCGGCTTGCGCGACATTGGGGTTTACACCTTTGGCGGCGCGCGCTTTGTCACCGGGCAAGAGCCGGAAGCGATCCAGCACGCTGATCTGACGATGGAAAACGGGGTGGATGTGATAGCCCGCGTGGCGGCAAAATTCCCCGGGTTCAGCTATGCCGCGATGGTGTCGATGCGGATGTTTACGCGGCAATACATCGCCTTTCACGGCGACAAAGGGCTGCTGACGCTGACGTGTCCGTTTAACGCCAATGTTTTTGGTGCCGCAGAGCTGGTGCTGGAAAACGATGGCATGGTCACAACCACCGAGCGTTGGCCGGGGGTGAACCACTACGTCCTGCAGGTCGAAAACTTCTGCGCCGCAGCACGGGGCGAGGCGGCATACCCTTGCCCGCTTGAGTTCTCTCGTGGCACACAAGAGATGATGGATATGGTCTTTGCCGCAGGGGGGCAATGATGATGGAGAACGAGGGCCAAGAGGTCAACAAAGACGACCTGGAGCCGCTTTGGATGCGGCTGATCAACATGGTGATTGTGTGGATCATGCTGAGCTTTGCCAGCTCATTGCTGGGTCTGATGACGATTGCGCAGTTTGTCGTGATGCTGGTCAACCAGCGCAAACCGAATGAGCAGCTGGCCGAGATGGGCACGACGCTGGGGGTCTGGATGGCCAAGGCTGCGCGCTATCAGACCGGTGCGAGCGAGGTGAAGCCTTGGCCGTGGACGACGCTGGACTAGATGTCGTCGCGTCGCCGCGCGCTTTAGATGTCGTCGCGCGGGATGCGCAGCACCTGACCGGGAAAGATCAGGTCGGGACTGGTCAGGATATGGGCGTTGGCGCGAAAGATGGGTTGAAAATCTGCGCTGCCGTATTGCGCATTGGCGATGCTGGTCAGCGTGTCGCCTGACTGCACCGTGTAGGGTTGCCAACCGCGATAGCCGGGCATGATGCGCGGGCCGTAAAGCAGCGGGATCATCACGCGCGGGCCGTCGGCTGTTGCCCCGTCATCGGCCAACGTCAGGAACACGCGATCCAGCTGAAACAGGTTGGTGTCGGGGATGTCGATGCTGGCCTGGAACTGGCGCAGGCCAAGTGACCCGACAGATGCGATGGCGCTGTATTCATCGTGGCCTTCGGTAACAGAGACAGAAAGCGAGCCTTCGAACGCGGTGGCGTTGCCGGCGATCAGGATGGTCGGGCCCACAAGGTCAAAGGGTGCGGGTTGTTGGATGTCGAGTGTGACGGACATGGGAAACTCCTTGCTGCTGAAATGGGGACAGTATGCGGCAAGGGGGTGCGGCGGCCTATGGAGGTTTTCCCGCCCCGGCTGATTTACACCAAGGGCAGGCGCAAGATGTGCTGTGGCCCGGCAAGGCCCAACATGTGCTGGGTGCCGGTGTCGGTCCAGCCGCCTTTGAGGTAGGATTTGTAGGCGCCCGCGTTGCGGGTGTTCACCGTCAGGTAGGCCGCTGTTTTCAAAGGATAAAGCGGTGGCAGATAGTGGGGCATCAAACGGCACGCCGCAGCCCCGAATCCAGCGCCCTGGCGGTCCTGATCAATGATCATTGCACGGATGCCGATGCTGTCGGCGGGGGCAAAGGTGTGGGCGATATGGTAGGCGCGGTCGACTTTGAACATGCCGATGACGTCGCCCTTGTGCAGGATGACATGGATGTCCGCGGTGTCTTCGGGGGTGTCCAAAGCCTCGGCCGGTTGGCCGGAGAAGACGACCTGGAACGGTTTGACCGTGACTGCGCGCAGTGCGTTGTGGTGCGCGTCATCCAGCGGGGCGAGGGTGATAGGGTTGAGCATGGCGCGTTTGCCTTTAAGGTTTGGCCAGAAAGTGGCGGCAATTCGGGGGCTTGGCAACCCGGCGCTGTGCCACCCGGAACCGAAAGGCGGCACCATGACAGGATTTACCATCCGTCCCGAACACCAGATCAGCAATGCAAAGGCGTTGCGCGCGCTTTACCCGGCCACCCATGATCTGGCGAGCCGCAAGAGCCTGAGCAAGCTCGACAAACATGCGCGCGACTTTATCGCGCGGTCGCCATTTTTGTGTCTGGGGACTCAGGACCGCGATGGGTGTGCCGACGTCAGCCCGCGCGGCGACCCGGTGGGCTTTGTGCAGGTGCTGGACGATCAGACCATCGCGATCCCGGATCGGCCGGGCAATAACCGGTTGGATAGTCTGGCGAACATCGTCGACAACCCGAACGTCGGGGTTCTGTTCATCATTCCGGGATACGACGACACCTTGCGCCTGAACGGGCAGGCGTCATTGGTGACTGATCCTGGGCTATTGGACCGCATGAAGGTGCATGACCGCGCGCCGCGTTTGGCAATTGTCGTCAAGGTGACAGAGGTGTTCATGCATTGCGCCAAGGCTTTCCGTCGATCGCATTTGTGGGACCCGACCCAGTTTCAGGACAGGTCCGTGATGCCGTCGCTGATGCAGATCATGTTGGACCAAACCGATGGGGCGCCACAGGACGCTGACACGATGAAAGCCATCGATGATGATCTGGAAGAGGCCTACAAATCCTCAATGTACTAGGGGCGCGGCCCTATTGCGGGCCGCGCCAAGGGATCAGTCTTCCATCGCCTCAAGTTCGTCGATGAAACCTTCGATCATGGATAGGCCCTTGTCCCAGAATGCGGGGTCAGAGGCGTCGAGGCCGAAGGGGGCCAGAAGCTCTTTGTGGTGTTTGGAGCCGCCCGCGCGCAGCATGTCGAAGTATTTCTCGCGGAAGTCGGGGTCGCCTTCTTGATAGACTGCGTAGAGCGCGTTCACGAGGCCGTCGCCAAAGGCGTAGGCGTAGACGTAGAAGGGCGAGTGGACGAAGTGCGGGATGTAGGCCCAGAAGGTCTCATAGCCTTGCTGGAAATCGAACACTTCGCCCAGTGATTCCGCCTGCACCGACATCCAAAGCGCGTTGATGTCGTCTGGTGTCAGCTCGCCCTCGGACCGGGCGGCGTGGAGTTTGCATTCAAAGTCGTAAAAGGCGATCTGGCGGACAACGGTGTTGATCATGTCCTCGACCTTGCCCGCGAGCAGAACCTTGCGTTCTTCCTTGGTCTTGGCACCATCAAGAAGTTTGCGGAAGGTGAGCATTTCGCCAAAAACGCTTGCCGTTTCGGCCAAGGTGAGAGGCGTTGAGGAGAGGAGTTCACCCTGTTCGGCGGCCAGCACCTGATGCACACCGTGGCCCAATTCATGGGCCAAGGTCATGACATCACGGGGTTTTCCCAGATAGTTGAGCATCACGTAAGGGTGGACGGTGGTGACGGTGGGGTGGGCAAAGGCGCCGGGGGCCTTGCCGGGTTTGACGGGCGCGTCGATCCAACCTTTGGTAAAGAAGGGCTCTGCCAGTTCTGCCATTTTGGGGTCAAAGTCGCCGTAGGCGTCCATGACCGTTTTCTTGGCTTCTTCCCAATCGACAAGGCGGTCGTCTTCCATCGGCAGGGGCGCGTTGCGGTCCCAAGTCTGCATGGTTTCAAGGCCAAGCCACTTGGCTTTCAGCTTGTAATAGCGGTGCGACAGGCGCGGGTAGGCGGCGACAACGGCGTTGCGCAGGGCCTCGACCACTTCAGCCTCTACATGGTTGGCAAGGTGCCGCCCGGTCTGGGGCGTGGGCATTTTGCGCCAGCGGTCTTCGATTTCCTTTTCCTTGGCCAGCGTGTTGTGAACGCGGGCGAAGATTTTGATGTTCTCTTGAAACACGGCAGCAAGGGCGTGGGTCGCGGCCTCGCGCTTGGCGCGGTCCTGATCGGTAAGCAGGTTGAGCGTTGCTTCGAGGTTCAGCGCCTCACCTTCGACGTCAAATTCGAGGCCCGCCATCGTCTCGTCAAAGAGCCGGTTCCACGCGGCGGCACCAACTGTGGATTGGTCGTGCAGGAACTTTTCCAACTCGTCCGACAGCTGATGCGGTTTCATCGCGCGCATGCGGTCAAAGACGGGTTGGTAGCGGGCAAGGTCTGCGTTCTCCGCGATCATGCCTGCGAGGTGGGCGTCGTCCAAGCGGTTGAATTCAAGGCCATAAAACACCAGTGGCGTGGTGTAGGCGGTGATCTTGTCCTGCGCGTCGGCCATGAATTTGGCGCGGTCGCTGTCCACGGTGTTCTGGTAATAGCGCAGGCCCGCGAAGGACATGATGCGGCCCGCAATCACGTCGATTTCCTCATAGCGTTGCACGGCCTTGAGCAGGCCCGCGGCGTCCAGTTCAGCCAGCTTGCCTTCGTAGTCGCCGGCAAAATCGGCGCAGGCGGTTTCCAGCCATTCCATATCGCGCGCAAGTTCTGGCGCGTCTTCGCCAGCATAGAGGTCCGAAAGGTCCCATTCGGGCAGATCGCCAAAGGCGTTGCCGCCGGATGCGTTGGCGTCAAAGACGGGTGTGGGATGCTGCATGGGGAACCTCTTGTCTGCGTGTTGCGCATAGATAGGCGCGGCGGCGCCAAAGTGAAAGAACGTCGGATCAGAAACGATAGAGTTGCGCGGGGTTTTGCACCAGAATGCGGGCGCGCGTGTCGGGGTCAGGCACGGCGCGAAAGAACGCATCCCAGAGCGCGCCCGCAGGGGGCATTTCTGCGCCGTTCAGCATGATGTGCGGCCAGTCAGAGCCCCAGAGGCAACGTTCAGGGTTGGCGGCGACAAGCGCCTGCACAAAGCGGTCTGTTTCGGTGTAGGGCGCGTCTGTCAGGCGGTAGAGGCCAGAAAGTTTGACGTAGGCGTGGCCGCCCGACAGCAGGCGGCAGAGCGCCTGAAAACCCGGCGTGTCGGGGCCTGCCGAGATGTCTGTCGGCCAGCCGATGTGGTCAAAGACCACCGGGACCGGGCAGTCAGCGATGTCAGCGGCGAGCGTTTCCATGTGCTGGTCAGCGTGGCAGAGCATCTGGATATGCAGGCCGCGGTCAGCCAGCGCGGGGGCCATTGCGCGAGCACCATCCCATGTGAGCACACCGCCGTGGACGTAGTTGAGGCGCACACCGGCAAAGTTCCATTCCTTAAATTGGTCGAGTTGCGCATCCGTCGCGTCATTGGGCAAAAGGCCGATACCTTTGAATCCTGCGCCCATGTCGCGGACGGCGTTTGCGGTCACGGTGTTGTCGAGGCCATAGAAGATTGAATGCACGATGACGCCGCGGGTGATGCCGATGGCGTTCAAGTGCGCCTTGTAGCCCGCGAGGTAGGCGGCATAGGGCTGGGCGGGATCCTCTGTCCGGCCGTCAAAGAGCGGCAGTTCATCGGGGCCTGCAAGCATATGGACATGGGTGTCGCAAGCGCCGGGCGGTGCCTGGCGCGCGGGTTGCGGTGCGGGCGGTAGGGGGGCAATGGGTTTGGTCATGGTTTCGGATTCGCCGTGATTGGTGTGTCTGCAAACGGGTGGGGTGAAATGCCGGATTTCGACGCACATTGTGCGCCGACCGATTGGGGGGGCAGCCCCGTCGCCATTGACGCTCGGACCAATGGCGCGTCCAATGGCGACCCCCCGGGATATTTTGGGCCAGAAGAAGGTGACAGGTGCTGTTGGTGGTTTGGGTCAGCCATAGGTGGCGAGCATCTTTTTGAGGTCGGCAAGCGTGTTCGCCTCTGCCAAGGGTTTGTCTTTGCGCCAGCGGAGCATGCGGGGAAAGCGCAGCGCAACCCCTGATTTGTGGCGCGGTGAGGCCTGGATGCCTTCGAACGCGATTTCGAACACGTGGTGCGGGGTGACCTGGCGGACGGGGCCGAATTTCGCTTGGGTGTTCTTGCGGACCCAGGCGGTGATTTCGCGGAACTCGGCGTCGGTGAGGCCGGAATAGGCCTTGGTGAATGGGGTGAGTTCGTTGCCGTTCCAGACCGCGAAAGTGTAGTCGGTGAAGAGGTTGGCGCGGCGGCCTGATCCGGCTTGGGCATAGATCATCACCGCGTCGATGGTCAGGGGATCGACCTTCCATTTCCACCAGTCGCCGCGTTTCCGACCCGAGAGATAGGGGCTGTCTTTGCGTTTGAGCATGAGGCCTTCGGCATGCAGCGCGCGGGATCGGTCGCGTTCGGCTTGCAGGGTGGGCCAGTCGGTGAACGGGACGGAAGCGGAAAGGCGGATGGGAGCGGTGTCGGGAGTGGCTTTGATAAGCGTTTCCAGATAGTTGCGGCGCGTTGTGAATGTCTCTGCGCGGATATCCTCGCCGCCTTTTTCGAGCAGGTCGTAGGCCATCAGGATCACCGGTGCCTCGGCCAGCAGTTTCTTTGGCACGGTTTTGCGGCCGATGCGGGATTGCAGCGCGTTGAAGCTGAGCGGGGTTTCATCGGCAAAGGCGAGGATTTCGCCGTCGATCACCGTGCCATAGGGCAGGAAGTCACGCAGTTGTGCCAGTTCCGGAAAGCGGTCAGTCATCAGCTCTTCGCCGCGGGACCAGAGGTGATGTTCACCGCTGCGCAAGATGAATTGCCCGCGAATACCATCCCATTTTCGTTCGGCATTCCAGTCGCTTGGCGGACCAAGCTCATCCAAAGTGTCGAGCCCATAGGCCAGATAGAAGGGATAGGGCCTTGAGAGATCGGCGGTGGGGTCATCCGCTTCGATCAGCTGCGCCCAAGTGGTGGTGTCCGGGGTCCAGTTGCCCATCAGTTTATGGGTCAGCGCCGGTTCGTCCTGACCAGTGGCTTGCGCCAGTGCGCGGGTCATCAGTTTCTGGCTGACGCCGACACGGAAGCCGCCGGTGAGCAGTTTGGTGAACAGAAACCTTTCGCGGGTTGGCAGGCTGTCCCATGCCGCGAGGATGCCGCGGCGGCGATCATCCTCTTCCAGGGTCGAGAGGTGTTTGATCTGGCCGATCCAGTGGCCGAGGCTTTCGTCGCTGGTGCCGTTTGACGCGGGCAGGATCAGGGCGATGGTTTCAGCGAGATCGCCGACAACGCTGTAGCACTCCTCGAACAGCCAATCAGGCAGGCCCGCGCGCGCAGCGGCCCATTCCCGCAGCTTGGTTGCGGTGATCGTGCGCTTGGGCCTGCGGCCCGAGAAGAGGGCGATCGTCCAAAGCTTGTCGTCGTCCGGGGCGCTGCGAAAATAATCGGCGAGAGCGGCGGTCTTGACGCTGGTTTTGGTCGTCTCGTCGATCCGGGCAAAGAGGGCGGCGAAGTGTTTCATTTTCGCGAAACAATCCCGATGATCCGGTCGATGGGCACAAAGCCGCGACCACCGATGTCGCGGGCCATGCGGCTGTCAGCGGCGTTGTCGCGGTGATCGCCCAGCACAAAGACGTGGTCGGGGGGGACGACAAAGATGTCTGTGTCATCGTATGGGGACTTTCCAAGATCGAGCGTGGCGTAGGTGGTATTGCCCAAAACCTCTTGAAATTGCTTGATTTCGCAGGTGTCACCGACGGCAGTGGGTGTTGGGCATCGGCTTGGGGTGCCATTGGTCAATTGCACAATATGCAAATACGGCGAGAGGGCGGTGCGTGGTACGGGTGTCCCGTTGATCCATAGCGCGCCGTTTCGCATCTGGACCGTCTGTCCGGCTGTGGCGACAATGCGAAACAGAAAGATGGTTTTGGTCGGTCCTTCGGAGAACACCGCGATGCGACCCGATTCAATCTCGGCAGGGTCCGTGATGGTGCGCGTGGTCAGGCAGTCGCCCGGCTTGAGCGTTGGTAACATGCCGGATTGCGGGATGTACCAGCTGTCAATTGATGGAAGCAGACTGAGGAGCTGCCCGCGTGGGCAGAATTGGGCAGAGGCTGTCGTGGCCCATGACAGCGTGAGGATGAGAAAGGCGAGGAATTTCATGTTGGGTCCTGTGACGGGTCGGCGTCGTCGCCGGTGTATTCGGTGCTGACCACATGGGCGTCATAGCCCTGTTCGGTCAGCCATTGCCGGAACGGGCCGGTATAGCCGTGGGTGACAAAGATTTTTTCGGCGCCTGTGGCCCGGATTGCGGTGTTGAGCCCGTCCCAGTCGGCGTGATCCGAGACGACAAAGCCACGATCCATGGCGCGCCTGCGCCGCACGCCGCGCAGGGCCATCCAGCCTGAGGCAAAGGCGGTGGCGGCAACGCCAAACTGCCGCGCCCAGGGTTGCGCCATGGCCCCCGGTGTGGCGAGGACCAGCGCGCCGGGGTAATCCTTGACGTTAATATCAGGGGTCACGCGGATCGTGTCAGGCAGGGTGATGCCTTGGGCGCGCAGGATGGCGTTGGTATTTTCAATGGCACCATGGGTCAGGATCGGGCCGATGTCAGCGTTGAAGGTGGTCAGCAGGCGCTGGGCCTTGCCAAGCGCATAGGCCCCCAACAGCGAAAACCGTCCGGCGGCGGCATTGGTGGCCCACCAGTCGTTGAATTGCCGGGTCAGAACGTCTTGCGGGGTCCACGAGAACACGGGCAGGCCAAAGGTGCATTCGGTGATGAAGGTGTGGCAGGCGACCGGTTCAAAGGGTTCGGACAGCCCATCGGCGACGGTTTTGTAGTCGCCCGAGACCACCCAGCTTTGCCCTTTGACGGTGACTTTGATCTGAGCGGAGCCGGGGACATGGCCGGCGGGGTGATAGCTGACCGTGGCACCGCCAATTTGACGCGTCGCGCCAAAATCCAGCGTCTCGATCCGGGCGTCAGGGCCGAGCCGGTGTTGCATCACGGGGGCTGCGGCATGTGTGGCGAGGTAGGCGCCCATGCCGGGGCGGGAATGGTCGGCGTGGCCGTGGGTGATGAGCGCGCGGTCCACCGGGCGCCAGGGGTCGATATAGAAATCGCCTGCGGGGCAATAAATCCCGCGCGGGGTGAAGGTGAGGACATCAGCCATGATCCGCAGGGTAGCGCATGATCGGCTGCTGTCGAGCGGTGCGGCTGCGCCGCGCGGGATGTTTTGCGCCGCCCTTTGGCGGCGCGGATGAGGGGGCTGTCTGCCCCCTCAAACTCCCCCGAGGATATTTTTTGCCAGAAGAACGGTGGGACGCGCGAGCGGCCAACCGCGTGCGGGTAAGCGGCTTTGCTTGCAAAGTTGCGGCCGTCACCCGGTGGCAATAGCGCCCGCGCCCCATCACCCGACGCAGCGTCCGGTGTCACGCGGGATGGGCGTTGAAATGTGCAGCAATTGCGTCAAGGATCGGGTCTTTGATCGCCGGGCTTTCCATCATCATTTCGTGTTTGCCGCCCGGTATGACGGTCAATGTGCCGTTCGACCATTGCGCCATTTTCGTTTTGATCCGGTCGGGGTCGACGATGGTCTCATCCGTGCCCAGAAAGGTGATCGCCGGTGTGGGTGGGGCGGGCAGGGCCGCGAGGCGGCGGGTTTCCCACAGCGCCTCGTTCACCCAGCGTAAGGAAGGGCCGCCCAAGCCCAGGTCGGGGTATTTGCGGACCTGTTCCTGCATGTAGGCGTACATTTCGGGATCGTTGGTCAGCTCATTTTCCGCAAACGGTGTCTCACCCAGCGTGATGTCAGAGGTCTGGCCGGGGGTGATGTTGCCATCGAGGTTGAACCGGCGGCTGAGCGTTGTGACGCCCCACATGACCGAACGCAGGCTGAGCGAGGCCTGAATGCCCCACATCGGTGCCGAGAAGGCCGCGGCCTTGAAGGGCAAGCCGTCAATCAGCGCGCGCAGACCGATGCCGCCGCCCATCGAGTGAGCGATCAGGTAAAAGGGCTTTGGCAGGTTTGCGGCGCGGGCATAGTCCACAAAGGCGGCCACATCGTGCTGGTAGTCGCCAAATGCCTCAACATGGCCCAGCCCGCGATCGTCGGCCATCCGGTCCGAGAGGCCCTGGCCGCGCCAGTCCACGGCGGCCATCGCATAGCCGCGCGCGGCCATTTCGCGTGCGATGCGGCCATATTTTTCAATAAACTCGGTCCGCCCGGTGAACAGGAGCACCGTGCCTTTTGCGCCGTCCTGCGGCCAATAACCTGCGCGGATACGCAACCCATCGCCGGTGGTCAGCCAATGGGCCACACCCCCATCGGGGCCGTCTGCGACGTCCGCAAAGAACGGTGCCTTTTCCATGGGTTAGCCCAGCAAGCCAGCCAGACGCATGGCCGCACCCATGTCGCCGTCAACGGTGAGTTTGCCGGTCATGAAGGCGGCAGTCGGGTTCTGTTCGCCGTCCATGATCGCCTTGAAGGTGTCAGCCGAGGCGGTCATTGTCACGTCTGCTTCGTCGTCGCCTGCGCGCGCGCCGTCGCTGTCGATGATGATCGAACCTTCGCCATCAATGTTGAATTTCGCGGTGCCGTCAAAGCCGCCTGCAATCTTGTCGTTCAGGGTGGCTACGGCTTGGGTGATGACGTCGCTCATTGATGTGTCCTTTTCATCTCATTGTGACCGACACCTACTGGCGTCGGCGGTGTGATACGCTACATTCAACATATGAACACGCGCAGCACCATCATCAATTTTTCCGTCGCGGCACTTTTGACGTTTGCGTCACCTGCCTGGGCGCAGGATGCGGAGCTGGACCGGTTGTTTGATGAATTGGCGCAGGCGGCACCGGAGGATGCGGACCGGATTGCGGGGCAGATCAACACGGCATGGGGCCGCAGCGGGTCACCGGCGATGGATCTGTTGTTGCGTCGGGGCGAGGATGCGCTGGAAGCGGGCGATGTGCAGGCCGCACTGGAGCATTTCAGCGCGCTGGTGGATCATGATCCGGCCTTTGCCGAAGGGTACAACGGGCGCGCGACGGCCTATTACCTGTCCGGCATGATGGGGCCTGCGCTGGAAGACATCCGCCAGGTGCTGCGCCTGAATCCGCGCCACTTTGGGGCGCTGCGGGGGCTGGCGATCATGCTGGAGGAATTGGAGCGGCCGGAAGACGCGCTGGAGGTTTACCGCGAGGTGCTGGCGTTGCATCCCTATGCCGAAGGCGTGAACGAGGCTGTGGACCGGTTGGACATTCAATTGGAAGGCCAGTCGCTGTAAGCTGCGACCAGATCGGAAAGCCCCATGCAAGCCAGTCGCATTACGGCCGTTCTGGGCCCGACCAATACCGGCAAGACGCATTATGCAATTGACCGGATGCTGGCCTATCGCACCGGCGTGATTGGCCTGCCGCTGCGCCTGCTTGCGCGCGAGGTTTATGACCGGATCGTTGCGATCAAGGGGCCGGGTGTTGTGGCACTTGTGACCGGAGAAGAGCGGATCGTGCCGCCGCGCGCGGCCTATTGGGTTTGCACGGTCGAGGCGATGCCAGAGGGCATGGGCTGCGATTTTCTGGCTGTAGATGAGATCCAGCTTTGTGCTGACGCTGAGCGGGGTCATGTCTTTACCGACCGGTTGCTGCACGCACGCGGGCAGAAGGAAACGCTGTTCATGGGGGCCGACACCATGCGCGGGGCAATCGCTGCGATGGTCCCCGGTGTGGAGTTTATGCATCGTGCGCGGTTCAGTACGCTGACCTACACGGGGTCAAAGAAGCTGAGCCGGATGCCCGCCCGCGCGGCGATTGTCGGGTTTTCGGTGGAAAACGTCTATGCGATGGCTGAACTGCTGCGCCGCCAAAAGGGTGGAGCGGCGGTGGTGATGGGCGCGCTTTCCCCGCGCACGCGCAATGCGCAGGTCGAGATGTATCAAAACGGCGATGTGGATTATCTGGTCGCCACCGATGCCATTGGCATGGGGCTGAATCTCGACGTCAAACATGTGGCCTTTTCGGCGTTGTCCAAGTTTGACGGTGTGCGGATGCGACATTTGTTCCCCGAAGAGCTGGGCCAGATTGCGGGCCGTGCGGGGCGCTATATGGAACCCGGCACCTTTGGCGTCACCGGTGAGGCCCCGGCGCTGGATGATGAACTGGCCGAGGCCATTGTCGAGCACCGGTTTCGCCCGGTGCAAAAGCTGCAGTGGCGCAACACCGATCTGCAATTTGGATCGCCCAAGCGGCTGATCCAGACACTGGAGGCGCGGACCGATGACCCCTGGCTGACGCGGGTGCGCGAAAGTGACGATCTGGCCGCGCTCAAGGCGCTCGCGGCGGATGATCTGGTCGCCGCACGGGCCACGGATGGGCCATCGGTGCGGTTGTTGTGGGATGTCTGCAGGGTGCCGGATTTCCGGGGCATCAGCCGGGGCGAACATGCCAATCTGCTGACGCGGATCTTTACCGATCTGCATCAGTCAGGGCGGGTGGATGAAAACTGGTTCGCGCTGCAGGTGGCGCGGATTGACCGCCATGATGGTGACATCGACACATTGTCGAAACGGTTGGCATATATCCGCACGTGGACCTATGTGGCGCAGCGGGGCGGCTGGCTGCGTGACGAATTGCATTGGCGCGATGCGACGCGCGCTGTAGAAGACCGTTTATCAGACGCGCTGCATGGCGCGCTCACGCAAAGATTTGTGGACCGGCGGACCAGTGTCCTGCTTCGCCGGCTCAAGCAGAAGGAGAGCCTTGTGGCCGAGGTGAACGACAAAGGCGAAGTGACCGTCGAAGGTGAATTTGTGGGCAAGCTGGAAGGGTTCCGGTTCCGCATGGACAAGGCGGGCAGCCCTGATGAGGCCAAGACGCTGCGGCAGGCCTCTGTCGCGGCACTGGTGCCGCATTGGCACCTGATGGCGGACCGGTTCTATAACGCGCCCGACCCCGAGATGGACTTTACCGAGCAGGGCGGTCTGATGTGGGGCGATGCTGCGGTGGGCAAGCTGACGGCGGGTGCTGACCCGTTGAAGCCCGAGGTTGTGGCCTTTGTCGATGACGAGGCCGGCGCCGATGTGGCGGCCAAGGTGCAGCGCCGCTTGCAGCATTTCATCGAACGCAAGATCGCCGCCGGGTTTGAACCGCTGCTGGCGCTGAAGAATGATGAGGCGCTGGAAGGGGCTGCCAAAGGCTTTGCCTTTCGGATGGCCGAAGGGTTCGGCGTGATCCCGCGTGGTGAGGTGGCTGACGAGGTCAAGGCGCTGGATCAGGACGCGCGCGGCGCGCTGCGCAAGCATGGCGTGCGGTTTGGGCAATTTACGATTTTCATGCCGCTTTTGTTGAAGCCTGCCCCAACACGGTTGCGGCTGGTGCTGTGGTCCTTGGCCAAGAACCTGTCGGAGTTTCCCGAAAGCCCGCCACCGGGTCTGGTGACGGTGCCTGCGTCCAAGGATGTGCCGCCGGGATACTACGCCATGGCGGGCTATCGCGCGGCGGGCGAACGGGCGATCCGCATTGATATGCTGGAACGGCTGGCCGACATGCTGCGCGATCAGGATTCGCGCGGTGGGTTTGAAGCGACAGCCGACATGCTGTCGATCACCGGCATGACGCTGGACCAATTTGCAGACCTGATGGGCGGTCTGGGCTACAAAGCCGACAAGGGCGAGCGCGAAAAGGTCAAGGCCGTCGCGACAGAGGCTGTGGCACAAGCGCCTGCAGCCGAAGGGGATGCACCCGCCGAGGTGCCAGCAGAGGCCCCGGCAGAGATTGTCCCCCCAACCGATGCGGCCCCGGCGGAAACACCACTGGACGCCCCGGACACCGGCCCCGAGATGGAGGTGTTTTACACCTTCACTTGGGGTGGTCGCGCGCAGCGGCAGGGTGGACGGCCACAAGGCCAGCAAAAACCCCGTGGCAAAGGCAAGCCAAAGGGCAAGGGTGGGCCGCGCGGTGACAAGCCGCAAAAGTTCACATCCAAGCCCAAGGCCGAAAAGAGGATTGATCCTGACAATCCCTTTGCGGCTGCCCTGTCGGGCTTCAAGACCGATTGAGCGAGAGCCCGACAATCCGGCTGGACAAATGGCTGTGGCAGGCGCGGTTTTTCAAGTCGCGCTCGATCGCCGCAGGTGTGGTCAGCGCCGGCAAGGTGCGGGTTGATGGCACACCGGTGAGCAAACCAGCGCGTGCCGTGGGGCCGGGCATGGTGCTGACGTTTACGCAACAGCAAGATGTGCGGGTTGTGCGAATCCTTGCCTGTGGCAAAAGGCGCGGACCCGCACCTGAGGCACAGGCGCTTTACGAGGACATGTCGCCCGAAAAGATCAAACGTCCTGCGAATCCGCGGTTTGACGGGAAAGGTCGCCCGACCAAGAAGGATCGGCGCGACATGGCGTCCCGAACAGGGGGTAACGGTCCGTTCGGGCTTGAATGACCGGGGCGATCAGCCTAGCAAGGCGCGCGTGAGATTTCGGAAGAGACAATGACCTATATCGTCAACGACAACTGTATCGCCTGCAAATACACCGACTGTGTCGAGGTCTGCCCTGTGGATTGCTTCTACGAGGGTGAAAACATGCTGGTGATCCATCCCGACGAATGCATCGACTGTGGCGTCTGCGAACCTGAATGCCCGGCAGATGCAATTCGCCCGGACACTGAGCCGGACATGGAAAAGTGGGTCGAGTTCAACCGCAAGTATTCCGAAAAGTGGCCGGTCATCATCACCAAGAAAGATCCGCTGCCCAATGCCGACGAGATGGACGGCAAAGAGGGCAAGATGGAGCTGTTTTCCGAAGCCGCTGGCGAGGGCGGTTGATTCGGCGCAAGTGCTGCGCCTAAGCTGTTCGTTTTATTGCAGAAATCCAAACGTCTTGCCGCGCTGGCGGGCGCGGCGTTTTTGTGGTATGATGACAGGGAATGATGCCAAAGACCTGACAGGATTGTTGCAATATTGAAAGCTGACGGAGGCCCACGCCCCCGCCGGTTTTTTTGTCGCCTGAGCGCCTGCGGGACAGAAAGGATTGCCATGAGCAAGTCGAAGAAAAAAGAGTTTCAGCCCAATGACTTCGTGGTCTACCCCGCGCATGGCGTGGGCAAGATCGTCTCGGTCGAGAACCAGGAAGTCGCCGGTTTTGAGCTGGAGCTTTTTGTGATTGCTTTCGAAAAGGACAAGATGACCCTGCGGGTGCCGACACATAAGGCGACCGAAGTGGGGATGCGCGCGCTGTCGACGCCGGATGTGGTCAGCCATGCGATGAAGACATTGCGCGGCAAGGCCAAGGTGAAAAAGGCCATGTGGTCGCGCCGGGCGCAGGAATATGAGCAAAAGATCAACTCTGGCGATTTGATCGCGATTGCCGAAGTGGTGCGTGATTTGCACCGGCAGGACGATCAGCGCGAACAAAGCTATTCGGAACGTCAGCTGTATGAGGCAGCACTGGAGCGGTTGACGCGTGAGATTGCGGCGGTTGCTGGCAATGACGAGGTAGCGGCTGCTGAAGAGATCGACAGCGTTCTGGTGTCGCGCGCCGCTTGACGCGGGGGCTGCGATTATTCGACGAATAATCGGGGATGTTTGAGACCGGGTCGCGCAATGGCGCGGCCCGTTCTTTTTCTTGCGGTCGGAGCCTCCGGCGGGGATATTTTTAGCCAGAAGAAGAGGGGAGCGCGCGCCAGCCGATATCACGGCGATAGAACCCCTGCGGCCAGTCGATCTGGTGCGCTTGAGCGTAGGCGCGGGCGTGGGCCTCTGCCAAGGTGGCACCACGGCCTGTGGCGGCAAGAACCCGACCACCCGTGGCGATGATGGATGTGTCGCGGGTGCCGGTGCCTGCATGGAAGGTCATCTGGTGGCTGTCCTCGGGCAGGTCAGAAAGGCTCTTGATCACGCTGCCCTTTTCGTACGGACCGGGGTAGCCCTGGGCGGCCAGTACCACGGTCATCGCGTGGTCGTCAGCCCAGTTCACCTGTGCCTCTGACAGGCGGGTTTCGGCGCAGGCTTGCAGCAGGTCCAGCACTTGACCGCCCAGACGCATCATCAGGCATTGGCATTCGGGATCGCCGAAGCGGACGTTGTATTCGACCAGCCGCGGGTTGCCGTCTTCGATCATCAGACCGACAAAAAGCACGCCCTGGAACGGTGTACCGCGCGCCGCCATCGCCTGCATCGTGGGGCGCACGATCTGGTCCATTGTCTTGGTGATCACAGCGTCGGTCATCACTGGCGCAGGGGAGTAGGCCCCCATGCCGCCGGTATTGGGGCCGGTGTCGCCTTCGCCGACGCGCTTGTGATCCTGGGCGGTGCCGACGGGCAGCAGCGTTTCACCATCAGAGAGCACAAAGAACGACGCCTCTTCGCCGGTCATGAATTCCTCGATCACCACTTCGGTGCCAGCATCGCCAAAGCTGCCGTCGAACATATCGTCAATGGCGGCGAGTGCCTCGGCCTCGGTCATGGCGACCACCACGCCTTTGCCTGCGGCGAGCCCGTCAGCCTTGACCACGATGGGGGCGCCGGTGGTGCGGATGTAGTCGCGGGCGTCGTCGGGGTGGGTGAAATGCGCGTAAGCTGCGGTGGGCGCGCCCGCGGCGTCGCAGATCGCTTTTGTGAAAGATTTTGACGCCTCGAGCTGTGCCGCTGCCGCCGAAGGTCCGAAAACTGAAAGACCTGCATCGCGCAATACGTCCGCGACGCCGGCGGCGAGCGGGGCCTCTGGCCCGACAATCACGAAATCAACGGCGTTTTCTTCGGCAAACGTCGCCACGGCTTGGCCATCGAGGATATCGATATCGGCGCAATCGGCCAGATCGGCGATGCCTGCATTACCCGGAGCCACGATCAGCCGGTCGCATTTTGGGTTCTGCTTGACTGCCCAAGCGAGGCTGTGTTCGCGCCCGCCGCTGCCCAAAATCAGGATATTCATGTGGCACCCCCGCTTGGCCTTTGTTGGCGGTCGTTCTAGGGTCGCACTGCACAGATCACAAGGCAGCCCATGGACCTTTTTGAAGACGACGCACCTGGCGGCAACACACCTGAATTCACCGTCTCAGAGCTGACGGGGTCGATCAAGAAGACGCTTGAGGGGTCCTTTGGCCGAGTCCGCGTCCGTGGTGAGGTTGGGCGCGTGATGATCGCGCGGTCGGGACACATCTATTACGACGTCAAGGACGAGCGGAACGTGATTTCCTGCACCACCTGGAAAGGGCAGGTGCCGGGGCTGGGGGTCAAGCCCGAGGAGGGGCTGGAGGTCATCGTCACCGGCAAGCTGTCCACCTTTGGCCCGCAATCGCGCTATAGTATCAACGTTGACAGCATTGAGGTCGCGGGCGCCGGTGCGCTGATGGCGATGCTGGAAAAACGCAAGGCGCAGCTGGCCGAAGAGGGGCTGTTTGCGCCGGAACGCAAGAAACCGCTGCCGTTCCTGCCCGAGATCATCGGGGTCGTGACCTCGCCCAGCGGGGCGGTGATCCGGGATATTCTGCACCGGTTGCGGGACCGGTTTCCGCGCAAGGTGCTGGTCTGGCCCGTGGCGGTGCAGGGCCAGAACGCAGCACCTGAGGTGGCGCGCGCGATTGCGGGCTTTAACGCGTTGACGCCGGGGGGCGCCTTGCCCCGGCCTGATTTGCTGATCGTGGCGCGCGGCGGCGGGTCGATCGAGGATTTGTGGGGGTTCAACGAAGAGGTTGTCGCACGGGCGACAGCGGCATCGGAGATCCCGCTGATATCTGCCGTGGGGCATGAGACGGACACCACGCTGATCGACTTTGTGAGCGACAAACGCGCGCCGACACCGACGGCGGCGGCGGAACTGGCGGTGCCGGTGCGGATGGAGTTGCTGGGGTGGGTCGATGAACAGGGCGCGCGCTTGCATCGGGCCTTGTCGGGGGCGGTCGACAGGCGCGCGCAAAGGGTGCGTGATTTGGGCCGCGCGCTGCCGCGGCCAGAGACGCTGACCAACGGGCCGCAACAACGGCTGGATTTGCTGGCTGAGCGCCTGCCAGCGGCCTTGCGCGCGACGGCTGCACAAAAGCGGGTGATGCTGGCCAAGAATGACATGCGCCCCGGTCTGCTGCGGCGCGGGATCGCGGTGAACCGCGACCGGCTGGACCGATTGGGTGCGCGGCTGGACCCCGCGATCGCGCGGCGCATGGCGGATGCGCGGCGTGCGCTTGGTCAGCAGGGGCTGCGCACACCCGATGTGACCCGCCCGCGCGAACGCTTGGATGGCCTGTTGCGCCGCCTGTCGGACCGCGCCAATCGCCAGCAGGATGCCTATGCCGCACGGCTGGTTGCACTTGACCGGCTGCGCGAGACCTTGGGGTACAAGGAAACGCTGAAGCGGGGATACGCGGTGGTGCGCGGTGACGGCGATGTGGTGACCAATGTGGCGCGCGCGAAAGAGGCGAAGGCGCTTGAGGTTGAGTTTGCCGATGGCCGGTTGACGCTGGGCGGCAAGGCCAAGGCGTCAAAGCCCAAGCCAGACGATCAGGGCAGCCTGTTCTAGGACAACAGGTTGCCGCAGATCAGGGCGGCGGGGTCATCGATGGCCTCAAACAGGACCGTTGTGCCGGGTTGGTTTGCGAAATCCGCGCGGATGCCATTGGTGGTGCGGAAGATCTCCCAACATTTGGGTTCGGGGTCGTTTTCGTAGACAAAACAGATGTTTGACTTGTGCGCGTACCAGAACCCATCGGTGCAGGTGCCATCCATGCGCGACCAGATCACGCGGCGGTCGGGCAGGTATTGCTCCACGCCAAAGACGGTCCCATCGGCCAGCCCAAAGGTCAGGGTGCGGCCCGTGGCATAGGTGTCAAATTCCTTGGCTGTCATCGGCGTTTCTGCCGCGACAGGGGCGGCAAGGGTGATCAGCAGCAGGATCAGGCGGACCATCGCGCCACCCGAGGGTCCATGACGCGACGCCAAAGTGGCGGCACGAGTGCGACGGTTGCCATAACCGGAATGGCGCGCGGCAGGTTGGGGCCATCTGCGGGCAGCGTTAGGGCGGGAAAGGCCCGTCCGGGATGTGCGTGGTGATCGGAATGGCGCGGTGCGTTCAGCATCAGGGCAGAAGAGTACCAATGCGGGCTGTTCCAGCTATGGCGGTCGCCCACAGGCTCTGGCTTGCCATTCTGACCGATGGCGCGCGTAAGACCGTAGTGCTGCACGTAGTCCGACAGCAAAAGCTGGACCTGCGCCAGCCCGGCGACGCAAATGTAGGCCGCAGCACCCTGCCAGCCGCCCAAGGCGATGGCGATCCCCAGCATTAGCGCGGCCCCGCCCAGATAAAGCAGGTAGGGGTTGTGCAGGATGCCCCGGTCGACCCGTGACAGGCGCGCGGCCTCTGCTGTGTAACCTGCCACGAAGGATCCGCGCCATGCGCGGGCAGCGTAGCGATAGAACCCTTCGCCTTGCCGGGCCGAATTCGGGTCCTGCGCGGTTGCCACGTGCCGGTGATGCACCAGCACATGGGCCGACGTGTGATGCCCGAAGGCCAGCGAAATATAGACCCACATGCCCAGGCGATGCAGAATCCGGCCAGATTTGTGGATGAGTTCGTGCGCATTGGCGTTGCTGACCTGCCCAAAGTAAAGCCCCGCCGCATACCAGACGCCAACCTTAGCGAGCAATGACAGTTGCGGCTGTGCCAGGCCCCAGACCACAACCCCCAGCAGCGCAAAATGCGCCAGTGCCAGAATGACAGACAGGGCGTTGGCCACAGGAAATTCCTGATCGGGCAGGGCGGGCGAGGTGCGGCGGACCAGATGGTCCAAACCGGCGACAAGTGCTGTCATCACGGCCAAGGCCGCCAGCACCCAGACACCGCCCCAAACGGCAGCGGCGGCAATCACCGGGATCGGAAAAAGGGTGGCAAAGGCAAAGAAATACATAACGGGTCCGGCACGATTTTGCAGGGTCTAGCACGAAGTTTGCGCGCGGTCAGCCCGGTCCTGCTGCGGCCAATGGACCGGGTGCGCGCATCTTTGCTTTGCCATGTCGCTTTTGCGATTTCCGTGCCCGGTCTGCGCAGCTATTGTCTGCCCAGAAGTGAAAGGGATGTTATGGCGCTGGATGAACGCAAGGGTGTCTGGAAATCGGGCAAAGGCAAAGGGCGGCATACGCCCAAGGGTCGTCAGTTGGATGATGCCGCCTGGGATGAGGTGCGCGCCTTGCTGGGTGACAGACCGCGCGACCGCGACATGCTTATCGAATTTTTGCATCTTGTTCAGGATGCCTATGGCTGCCTGTCTGCCGCGCATCTGCGCGCCTTGGCGGAAGAAATGCGTCTGGCGCAAGCTGAGGTTTACGAGGTCGCATCGTTTTACGCCCACTTTGATGTGGTCAAGGAAGGCGAGGCCATGCCGCCTGCGCTGACTATCCGGGTCTGCGACAGTCTGTCGTGCGAGTTGGCGGGGGCGCAGCAGTTGAAGGCCGCGTTGGAAGACGGGTTGGACGCCTCAGAGGTGCGCGTGCTGCGCGCGCCTTGCATGGGGCGCTGTGACACGGCACCGGTGCTGGAACTGGGCCATGCGCATATCGACCACGCCACGCCCGAAAAGGTGAAAGCGGCAATCGCCGCGGGCGAAACGCACGCACATATACCGGATTATCAAGGTCTTGCGGCTTACAGGTCCGAAGGTGGCTATGCCAAGTTGGCAGAGCTGCAGGACGGTGGCGATTGGGAAGCGGTGCAGGACACCGTGTTGTCGTCTGGCCTGCGTGGTCTGGGCGGCGCCGGGTTCCCGTCAGGCAAGAAATGGGGCTTTGTCCGCGCCAACCCAGGCCCGCGCTATATGGCCGTGAACGGGGACGAGGGCGAGCCCGGAACCTTCAAGGACCGCTACTATCTTGAACGGGTGCCGCATCTGTTCCTTGAGGGGATGTTGATCGCCGCATGGGCGGTGGAGGCTGACAAGGTCTTTATCTACATGCGCGACGAATATCCCGCCGTGCTGACGATTTTGGCGCGTGAAATCAAAGCCTTGGAGGAGGTAGGCCTTGTTGAGCCCGGCTATATCGACCTGCGCCGTGGTGCGGGCGCCTATATCTGCGGCGAAGAAAGCGCGATGATCGAGAGCATCGAAGGCAAGCGTGGATTGCCACGTCACCGCCCGCCGTTTGTGGCGCAGGTTGGTATCTTTGGGCAGCCGACTTTGGTCCATAATGTCGAAACGCTGCATTGGGTCGCGCGCATCCTGCGCGAGGGGCCGGAGGTTCTGTCAGGCACCGAAAAGAATGGGCGTAAAGGGCTGAGGTCCTATTCCGTTTCGGGCCGCGTCGCCAATCCCGGCGTGCATCTGCTGCCTGCGGGGTCGACCATCATGGATGTGATCGCGGCCGCCGGAGGCATGGCGGAGGGGCATAAATTCAAGGCCTATCAGCCCGGTGGTCCGTCCTCTGGCCTGTTGCCTGCGTCGATCAATGATGTGCCGCTGGATTTTGACACGCTGCAACCGCTTGGCACCTTCATCGGTTCTGCCGCTGTGGTGGTGCTGTCGGATCAGGACAGCGCCAAGGCCGCGGCCCTGAACATGCTGCGGTTCTTTGAAGACGAAAGCTGTGGCCAGTGCACGCCGTGCCGTGTGGGCTGTGAAAAAGCGGTCAAACTGATGGAAAAGGACAGCTGGGATCAGGACCTGCTGGGCGAGCTTTGCACCGCGATGACCGATGCCTCGATCTGTGGGCTGGGGCAGGCCGCGCCAAACCCGATCAAGCTGGTGATGGAGCATTTCCCGGACGAGGTATGAAGGAGGCGCTGAACCTGTCAGCGTTTCCATTGGATGCGCCAAAAAGTGCCACTTATCAGGCGCTTGTGGCGCGATGTCGCGCAGAGATGGCGGCGGATGGCCTGTTCAACCTGGATGGGTTCTTGCGGCCCGAGGTGGCACAGGCCGAGGCAGAGGCGCACACGCCGCTGATGGATACCGCGTCGTTCAACCATAAACGGCGGCACAATGTCTATTTCAAGAAGGACGTGCCCGGTCTGGCCCCGGATCACCCGGCCTTGCAAGAATTCGAGACCTCGAACAACACGCTTTGCAATGATCAGTTGCGTGGGTCGGTTGTTGAACAGATCTACCATTGGGCGCCGCTGCGCGCATTCCTGGCAGAGGTGATGGGCAAACCGGCGCTGTACCCGATGGATGATCCGTTGGCGGCGTTCAACGTGATGCGCTATCAGGCCGGGCAGGCGTTGAACTGGCACTTTGACCGGTCCGAGTTTACCGTGACGCTTTTGCTGCAAGCCCCTGAAAGCGGGGGTGAATTTGAATATTGCACGGATTTGCGCACGGCGGATGACCCCAATTATGACGGTGTTGCGCGGCTTTTGGCGGGGGATGATCCCGATATGCAGCGCATGAACGTGATCCCCGGAACATTGAACGTTTTTCGCGGGGTGAACACGCCGCATCGGGTGACCCCGGTGCAGGGCGCGCGGGCGCGGATGATTGCGGTGCTGACCTATTATGAACGCCCCGGCGCACGGTTTTCTCAGGCCGAACAGCTTGGGTTTTATGGTCGCACGGCCTGACGGGCTTTCAAATCGCGGCATTCGGCATTAGGTCATTTGCAACAAGGTTGTGAAGGCCCGCGCATGTCGTTTTTCAAAAAGCTCAAGGACCGGATGTTTCGGTCATCCTCGAAAATTGATGAGGGTCTGGACGCCATCGTCAGTGATGGCGGCGTAGAGGACGTGATCGAAGCGGATGTCGCGGCAGAGGCTGAAGCTGTCCGCGCGCAAGAGGCCGGGGCGGCCCGTGTCGCGGAAGAGGCGCGGTTGGCCGAAGAGGCACGGTTGGCTGAGGAAGCGCGGTTGGCCGAGGAAGCGCGGTTGGCCGAGGAGGTGCGGTTGGCCGAGGAGGCGCGGTTGGCGGAAGAGGCGCGTGCTGCCGAAGCGGCTCGCGTAGCGGACGCCGCCCGTCAGGCTGAAGAGACGCGCAAAGCCGAGATGGCTGCTGCCGCCGCCGCTGCCAAGGCCGAAGCAGAGGCCGCTGCCGAAGCCGCGCGACTGGCCGCAGAACAACAACGCGCCGCCGACGCCGCAGAAGAGAAGCGGCTTGCCGCTGAAGCGGAAGCCGCCCGACAGGCCGCCGAGGAGGCCGAAGCCGCGCAACGCGCACTGGAGGCCGCGCAAAGGCAGCAAGCCGAAGAGGCTGAGGCCGCGCGGCAAGCCGCTGCCGCAGAAGAACGACGCCGCGCCGAGGCGGCACACCAGGCCGCAGAGCAGGCCGCGCAAGACGCCGAGGCCGCGCGCAAGGCCGCGGCAGAGCGCCGCGCCGAAGAGGCCGAAGCGGCGCGTTTGGCCGCCGAAGAAAAGGCACGCCTTGCGGCAGAGGAAGACGCGCGGCTGGCAGCAATGGTTGAGCCGGACCCGATGTCTGACGAGGATATCGACGCGCTCGCCGAAGAGATCGAAGCCCAGGTCGAGGCCGCGGCAGAGGCGGCCAGCGCGCCCCCGGTCAGAGAGGCCGTCGTCGCCCCGATGACCCGGCTTGAACCTTCGCCGCTGGACGAGCCGTCGGAGGAACCCGTTGAAAAGAAGGGGCTTTTGGGGCGTCTGTTTGGTCGCGAACAAAAGACCGTTGTCCGCCGCACGCTGGATGACGACATGCTCGAACAGCTTGAAGAGTTGCTGATCACGGCAGATATGGGCGTGGATACGGCGCTGCGGGTGACCGCCAATATGGCCGAGGGGCGCTTGGGCAAAAAACTGTCGGTGGACGAAATCAAAACACTTTTGGCGAATGAGGTCAGCCGCATCATGGACCCCGTCGCGCGGCCCATGCCGCTTTACGCCCACAAACCGCAGGTGGTGCTAGTGGTCGGTGTCAACGGGTCGGGCAAGACCACGACGATTGGCAAGCTTGCCAGCCAGTTCAAGGCCGCGGGCAAATCGGTGGTGATTGCGGCGGGCGATACGTTCCGCGCGGCTGCAGTCGAGCAATTGCAGGTCTGGGGCGACCGCGCAGGGGTGCCAGTGCTGACCGCGCCCGAAGGGTCGGACCCGGCCTCGCTCGCCTTTGATGCGATGACCCAGGCCCAGGCCGACGGCGCGGATTTGCTGATGATCGACACTGCCGGGCGGCTGCAAAACCGCGCCGATCTGATGGAAGAATTGTCCAAGATCGTTCGGGTGATCCGCAAGAAGGACCCCGATGCGCCGCACAACACGCTGCTGGTGTTGGATGCCACGACAGGCCAGAATGCCCTGCAACAAGTCAAGGTTTTTCAAGAGCTTGCGGATGTGTCCGGCCTTGTGATGACCAAGCTCGATGGGACCGCAAAGGGCGGTGTGCTGGTGGCGCTGGCCGACAAGTTTGGCCTGCCCATTCATGCCATCGGCGTAGGCGAACAGATCGACGATCTGGCCCCGTTCGATCCAGAGGACTTTGCCAACGCGCTGGTCGGGCGCGACGTCTGATGCGCTGGTGGCTTGGCGCGGCTCTTGCGGTTTTGCTGGCCAGTCAAGCGGGCGCCCAATCCGCGCCACCACAATGTCAGGCATTCTGGGATCGCTTTGTCAGCGATCTGTCCGAGCTGCGCCGCACCGCAGGGCGTGGCGGCGCTGTTGCTGCGGGGACCATTCTGGACCGTGGTTGGCGCGTCTCCGATGACCGCGACGGATGGTGCCGGGTGACGGCCACGCGCGATCTGCGCGATTTACCTTTTTCATCAATACGTTGGCAGGCGGATGGTGTGACGCGATATCTGATGAGCGACGGGTTTCCATCCCGGATCAGGATTGCGGTCGATGATGTGATGCTGGATGGCCGCGTGGGCAAGCGGCCCTTTGATCTGAGCATCGGGTTAAGCCGCGAAGACGGCGATCCGGCGTTGCGGCTGGATGCACTTTATCTGCTGACAACCGAAGGACGGGGGATGCAGGTGACAGGCACGCTGGGTGGTGCCTATTTTGACACCCGCGCCAGTGCAGCACTCAGCCTTGGCAGCCTGCGGTTGCATCGCGTCACGGCGCGGGTTGATGACGTCTGGGCGATCTTGGACGCATTTGATCTGGATGGTGCGACCCTGAAACGGGACGTGACCCACTATCTGCGCGGTTTGCGCGATGGGTTGAGCGCAGAGCAATTTGACGCGCAATCCTTTGAATCCGCACGGTATTTCATGGGCGTGCTGCCCAATGCCAAAGGGGTTCTGACGGTCACGCTCAGCTCTGAGCAAGGGCTAGGACTGTTGCAATACGCGATGGCCGCGAATGCATTCGAGGCGCAGGACAAATCATTCGCCGATGTGGTGTCAGTGGCTTTGCATGGCGCTGCAGTCACGGTTGATTGGGCGGCTGCGGCCCAATGAGCGATTGGATCGTCGCGATTGCGGGCATGCCGGATGGGGCGCGGCTGGCGACGATTTTGGCGCTGATCTCGGCTGTGGCCCATGCCGCATTTGGCGCGTTGCAGAAGGGGCGGCATGACCCGTGGCTGACCCGCGGGGCGATTGACGGCTGGCTTGTGGTGATCTCGGCGCCGGTGGCGCTGTTCGCGGTGCCCTGGCCCTCGGGGGATGTGGCATGGATTCTGGCGGGCGCGCTGGTGATCCATTTTGGCTACAAGCTGACGATGGCGCTGGCCTATGAGAGAGCCGCCTATACGGTGGTTTATCCAGTCGTGCGCGGAACCGGGCCATTGGTGACGGTGCTGGCCGCCAGCGTGATCTTTCAGGAACATTTCACCGCGCAACAATGGTTGGGCGTGGCGTGTCTGTCGGGGGGCATCCTGCTTTTGGCGGTGCGCAATTTGACCGAAGAAGTGCTGGACCCAAGCGCGGTGCGGATCGGGTTGTTCTGGGCCGTATTGGGCGGGGTTCTGGTGGCGATTTATACGACATATGATGCCTACGGCATCCGCCAAGCCGCTGATCCGTTTACGTTTTTGGCTTGGTTCTTCTTTATCACCGCGCTGGATTTTCCGCTGCTTGCCGCATGGCGGTACCGGCGAATGGCAGCCGCGCCTGACCTTGGCCCGCTTTTGTGGCGGGGGTTATTTGGGGCGCTGATTGCATGGGTCAGTTTTGGCGGTGTGATGCTGGCGACACGGTTGGACAAAGTCGGCGAGGCGGCGGTGTTGCGCGAAACATCCACGGTGTTTGCGGCCTTGATCGGCTGGCTGTTTCTGGGCGAGAAAGTCGGACCGCGCCGCACCTTTCTGATGGCACTGGTTGCACTGGGCGCTGTGATCGTGGAAACGGGGGGCTGAGGGAGAACCACATGGCCGAAAAAAAGATCAATCCGATCCTGCGTCAAGTCCTTGAACTGGGGCCTACGATCTTGTTTTTCCTGATCTATTTGCAGATCAAGGACAACACCTACACGCTGGGTGGAACTGAATACACCGGGTTCATCGTGGCGACACTGATCTTTGTACCGATTTTGCTGGTGGCGATGGCGATCCTTTGGGCGCTGACCCGGACGCTGAGCCGGATGCAAATTTTCACCGCCTTCATGGTGATTTTCTTTGGTGGTTTGACCGCGTGGTTCAACGACGAGCGGTTCTTCAAGATGAAGACGAGCATCGTCTACGGCTTTTTTGCAGTCGTTCTGGGGATCGGGTTGATGCGCGGCAGGAGCTATCTTCAGTGGATTATGGGTGAGTTTTTGCCCATGAAATCAGAAGGTTGGATGATTTTTACGCGCCGCGTCGCCCTCATGTTCCTCGCACTTGCGGTCGCTAACGAGTTGATTTGGCGCACGCAAAGCACAGAGCTTTGGGTGAAGCTTGAAACCTTTGCGTTCCCGGCTGTGTTGTTCGTCTTCCTGTGGGCGCAGATCGTTTTGCTGCAACGCTATCTGATCGAACCGGAAAAACAGCCCGAAACCTAGCGCATTTCCATCAGACCGACGGAACTGAACCGGGACGCGGAAGAACTGCGTTTGGCATAGCGCAGCGCGTCGACCTGCCGGATCGTCAGCATGGGGCGGAACATTACACCGACCCGATCCTTGGCGACCCAGCGCACAACGGACATGATCTGGTCACCGCCCGCTTGCAGCATGACCTTGTCACCAGGGGACAGGTCATCAAGCCCCTTGATCTGCGCGCCGTGTTCATTGACGTCAAGAACCTTGCCCGGCAGTACACCAAACGGCGTCTTTGCCTGAACCGGGAAAGAGGTGGGATAACGGTGGCGTCTGTACTGTTGCATCATATTTACCCTTGTTTCGTCATGAAATAGCAGGATCGGGTAAACAGGCGGTGAACGCCGAAGCGCTCAAAATGGTTAAAATCCGATGCGGCTTGACGCACGGGCGAGGGCGGCGTATGCGATTGCCCGTGGCGATTTGTTACCGGATTGCGGGCCACGTTAAACATGCCGCTAAAAGGGTCAGGGCGTAACCCCGATACCTGTGACCGGTGTCGGGGTTTTGTTTTGGCGAAAGGGGCCGAGAATGACACAGTGGAACAAGCGCACAAAGGCCGTTCATGGCGGCGTTCGACGGAGCCAGTATAATGAAGTCTCGGAAGCGATTTTCCTAACCCAGGGCTTTGTTTACGACACGGCCGAGGCTGCCGAAGCCCGGTTCCTGAAGGCCGGCGAAGACGAGTTCATCTATGCCCGTTACGGCAATCCTACGGTGGCAATGTTCGAGGACCGGATCGCCGCGTTGGAAGGGGCCGAGGACGGGTTCGCCTGCGCCTCTGGTATGGCGGCGGTCAATGGCGCGCTGACCGCGATGTTGAAGGCCGGTGACCACGTGGTCAGCAGCCGCGCGTTGTTTGGATCCTGTCTTTATATCCTCGAAGAAGTGTTAACCCGTTTCGGGGTTGAGGTGACGTTTGTGGATGGCACCGACCTTGATCAGTGGGCCAGCGCGATTCGTGGCGACACCAAGGCGATTTTCTTTGAAAGCATGTCGAACCCGACCTTGCAGGTGATTGATATCGCGGCGGTGTCCAAGCTGGCCCATGCGGTTGGGGCAAAGGTGATTGTGGACAACGTTTTTGCGACACCTGTCTTTTCGGATGCGATCGCGCAAGGTGCTGATGTTGTTGTCTATTCTGCGACAAAACATATTGACGGGCAGGGCCGGGCGTTGGGCGGGATCATTCTTGGGACGCAAGAATTCATCCGCGGAACGGTTGAGCCCTATATGAAGCACACCGGCGGGGCGATGTCGCCGTTCAGCGCCTGGCTGATGCTTAAGGGTTTGGAGACATTGGATTTACGGGTGCGAGAGCAGGCGCGCAGCGCCGCCGCTCTGGCCGCTGCCCTGCAGGGCCATGCGGGTCTTTCGCAGGTGATCTATCCCGGCCTGAAAGATCACCCGCAGCACGATCTGGCGATGGCGCAGATGGGCGCCGGGGGCACGGTTCTGTCGATTGACTGCGGCAGTCAGGCGCGGGCGTTCGAGATGCTCAACGCGTTGGAAATCATATTGATTTCCAATAACCTGGGCGACGCCAAATCCATCGCAACCCATCCGGCGACCACCACGCATCAACGCCTGCCAGACGCCCAAAAGGCCGCGCTGGGGATCACACCGGGATTGGTGCGTGTGTCGGTGGGGTTGGAGGACCCGGCGGACCTTTTGGCGGATTTGCAGCAAGCATTGGGCTGAAACGCCAAACGAATCAATGCGTTAACAGATGTCCGGGTCAAAGGTTAACGCATGCACAAACCATGCACATCGCGGCAACATCGCGGGCTGCTTATGTTCGCCACAGAGGCCTTTAACGGGGCGCTCGCGGCTTTAAGGGCGCTGCGCGTCAGGTCAAATGAAAGGTTCTGTTAACCCGCAGCGCCGGTCGGTTTGGCGGCGCTAAGGGTCGGCCCGGCCGCTTGCCTTGCTCCGGCCAAATGGGCAAGGTGGGATGCGGCGCAGACGGGGGGCCACTTGATATGTCTGATCCACGGGCAGAGTTGTCACGTATCTATTGGGAAAACGTTGGAAAACGTGAAGGAATGCCCCATATCGGGGATGCGGATGTGCCGGAGGGGGCCCCATCGATGAATGTTCATTCCCAAGATTTTGATCGTGAACCCAGCCGGGACGAGGCAGAAGCGGCGCTTGCGCTGTTGCGTCGCTGGGCGGGCGAGGTCAGCGCCGAAGAAGTGGCAACACTGGACCCGCTGGTCAGCCGCTTGATCCCTGGCCAGGAGGTCAGCAATTACCCCGCTTTGGCCCGCGCATACCCTGATGCCTTTGAGGTGGATGAGGCTTATCGCGCCACCATGCCGGATTTGCAGAATGGGCCGTCGAGCCTGATCAAAGGGGCCAAGCAGCAGATCCAGCATGTGGGGATCAGCAATTTCCGTCTGCCGATCCGGTTTCACACCCGTGACAACGGTGATCTGACGCTGGAAACCAGCGTGACCGGCACGGTGTCGCTGGAGGCCGAAAAGAAGGGCATCAACATGTCCCGGATCATGCGGACGTTCTACAAACATGCCGAGCAGACGTTCAGCTTTGACGTGATCGAACGGGCGCTGGATGCCTATAAGTCCGACCTTGAAAGCTTTGACGCCCGCATTCAGATGCGGTTTTCCTTTCCGATGAAGGTGCAAAGCCTGCGGTCGGGGCTGGAGGGGTATCAATACTATGACATCGCGCTGGAGCTGATCGAGCAGGCGGGCGTGCGCAAGAAGATCGTGCATCTCGATTACGTCTATTCCAGCACCTGTCCCTGTTCGCTGGAGCTAAGCGAACATGCGCGCCAGTTCCGGGGGCAATTGGCCACACCGCATAGCCAGCGGTCCGTGGCGCGGATTTCGGTGCTGCTGGAAGAGGGGCAGGACACGCTGTGGTTCGAGGACCTGATCGACCGTGCCCGCACAGCCGTGCCGACAGAGACCCAAGTGATGGTCAAGCGCGAGGATGAGCAGGCCTTTGCCGAATTGAACGCGGCGAACCCGATCTTTGTGGAAGATGCGGCCCGGCTGTTCACCGAGCAACTGCAGATTGATCCCCGGATCAGCGATTTCCGCGTGATCGCCAGCCATCAGGAAAGCCTGCATTCCCACGATGCGGTCAGCGTGCTGACCGATGGACCGACCTTTGCCGCAAGCTCGCTTGATCCCAAGCTGTTTGCGAGCCTGTTCCACGTGGGGTGATCAGGTGGCGCGTACCGGGTTGATGTCGGGCCGTTGTTTGAGCGGATGTCCGGTATGAGCCCAAACTTCCAGAATTCTGCGGCGCAACGAATGTCCGAAGTGCCCTAGCGGTCTTTGTTTGACCGTGACCCCCTCAGATCCTCAGTCAGCAAGTCAATAAAACGGCGGACACGGGGTTCGAGCAAGCGCCTGTGAGGGTAGAGCGCGAGGATCGGAACCTGGCCGTGGTCCAGCCGGGGCAAGACCCGCTCAAGACGACCCTCCGCAATATCGGCTCCGACCAGAAGCTTAGGCAGCAAGGCGATACCAAGACCATCTATTGCCATTTCCCGCAAAGCTTCGGCGCTGTCGAGGCGCAGGCGAACCTGACCCTGAGCGCGGACCCAAGTGCCGTCTTCCTCTTGCAGGTGCCAGCCTTGCCGCTCACTGCGGGTTGCGAACTGAAGCAGGTTGTGGCGCGTAAGCTGTTCGACATTTAGCGGCCTGTCACGCCCGTCAAAATACGCAGGCGCTGCACACAGGACCGCTTTATCCCGCAAAAGTGCGCGCGCGATGAATCCTTGGTCTGGCGCATTTACGCCGATGCGGATCGCGAGGTCGAAGCCTTTCTCGATGATGTTGTCCACACGATCCGAGAGTGACATTTCGATTTGCGTATCAGGCCATGTTTCCAGATACCGACGCACCGTAGGCAGCAACAGCCTGCGCCCCAGAGCATCCGGTGCCGTGATCCGCAGGACGCCACGAGGGACACCGCTATCACTGGCGATGCTGTCGTCGGCGGCCGCGACCGCCGCGCGAATGGCCTGCCCATGTTCGTAGAGGCGTTTTCCCTCTTCGGTCAGGTCGAGGGCACGTGTACTTCGGTTTAAGAGCCGCGCGCCGTAACCATCCTCCAGCCGTGCGATGGCCTTCCCCGCCGTCGAGCGCGAAAGCCCGAACAACTTGCCAGCCGCAACGAAGCTTCCGGTCTCGACGACCGAGAGAAAGAGGAGGATGTCGTTCACCTTCGATCCGATCATGAGGCTTTGTAGCACAAAAATCGCTACTGAAGCGAACCCTAATCGTCATCCATTGAGTCTAACTCTTTTCGTATGACGTCCATGAAAGGAAAAAAACATGTCCGCTTCAATTGATCGTATGAACCCGTCCGCCCTGCCGGATGCAGGCAAAGTCGGGTACTCCCAAATCTCTATCGCGTATCCCGGGCCCTTGGCCTTTGTATCGGGCCAGGTAGCTTGGCGACCTGACGGAGCGCCTGCACCGGCATCATTGTCCGAGCAGACCGCCATCGTCATCGAGAACCTGAAAGGAGCGCTCGATGCGCTTCAGGCGACGACCGATGATATCGCTCAGATGCGCATCTACATGACCGACTTGCGGGACGAGACGCAAGAAATCGCCATGGGTGCCATCCTTGGTTTCCTCGATGGCGCGCAGCCGAGCCTGACCGGAATAGGCGTGGCCGCGTTGGCAGGGCCGGACCTTAAGATCGAGGTGGAAATGGTGGTGCAAGTCGCCGCCTGACACCCGCTAAAGAAAGGCACAGCCATGACACCTTCCACACCCTCTCAACCCGGGCCGAACCGGCGCGAGGTGCTGCTGACGGCCACTGCCGCTTCAGCGCTTGCCCTGCTGCCGAGCGTCGCGTCCGCCCAAGCACAACCTGAATTCAAGGGATCAAGAGAAATGTCTACCTTCACAACTTCTGACGGCACCGAAGTCTTCTTCAAAGACTGGGGTCCAAAAGATGCTCAACCTATCGTCTTCCATCACGGATGGCCCTTGTCGAGTGACGACTGGGACAACCAGATGTTGTTCTTTGCCTCAAAGGGTTATCGCGTGATTTCCCATGACCGCCGAGGCCACGGGCGCTCCAGTCAGACCGATTTGGGCCACGACATGGATACCTACGCTGCCGATGTCGCGGAACTGGTCGCGCATCTGGACCTGAGGAACGCGGTACATATCGGCCACTCCACCGGTGGCGGCGAAGCGGCCCGGTATGTGGCCCGCGCTGAACCCGGCCGGGTGGCTAAGGCTGCGCTTCTTGGCGCAATCCCACCCCTGATGCTGCAAACGGATGCGAACCCCGATGGCATCCCGATGGAGGTTTTTGACGGATTCCGATCCGCCCTGGCCGCCAACCGCGCTCAGTTCTACCTCGATGTCCCCTCAGGCCCCTTCTTCGGTTTCAACCGCGAGGGCGCCGAAGTCAGCCAGGGGCAAATTCAGAACTGGTGGCGGCAGGGCATGATGGGCAGCGCATCGGCACATTACCAGTGCATCAAGGTCTTCTCAGAGACCGACCAGACCGAGGATCTGAAGGCCATCGACATCCCGGTGCTTGTGATGCATGGCGCAGACGACCAAGTGGTCCCGATTGCAAACTCCGCCGAGAAAGCGGTGAAGCTGCTGAAGAACGGTACGCTGAAGGTCTATAACGGTCTGTCGCACGGTTTCTTCGCCACGCATCCCGATACCGTGAATGCCGACCTGCTATCGTTCATCGAAGCATGAAAATGAGGGCAGCGGGGCGGCTGTCCCCCCCGCTGCCTTGGTTCACTTACTACCGACCAACGATGCCTTCTGAAAGGCTGCGATGGCTTCGCGCGATTGGTCGATGAGATCAGCGACACTCTGACGGGTCAGGGACTCCAGGAAATGCTCCCGCGCTGCATCAAGCGCGGCCCGCGTGGCGGCGTTGGCCGACTGCTCCAGAAGACACGTCGGAGCATCGTCGGACGCGCCTATTGCAAAGAGCTTGGGTTCCCCCAGGGCAGCGTAGACATCGGCAAGAGTTACATCGGCCAGTGGCTTTTCCAGATACCACCCGCCCCCGTGCCCTTTCGAGGACCCCACGATACCTGCCTCTCTCAGGCCGCCCATCGTGCGACGCACGAGAGAGGGGTTTGTCCCCAACATTTGCCCGATCATCTCGGACGTTAGAGGCTCCTCGCTCTCTCCCAAATGCATCAGCACGTGCAGAACTCTGGATAGGCGGCTGTCGGTTCTCATCGCATCCTCCGGTGTTGATGACCTTAGCGCAGTCCTGTTCACGTGACAAATAAAAGCACATGATATTGACGCATCACTTCATGTTACTTATTAGGTATCGTGAAATGCTATTACCACATGGAACTGGCAAGATGTCACAAACACTCTCTCAGTCGCCCACAGCCCCATGCTCCCGGCATCACTGGCTGTCAGCCGCATTCCTGTTCACGGCCGCCTTCATAAACATGCTCGATACGACGATCATCAATCTGGCTCTCCCCGCCATTCAAACAGAGTTCGCTGCATCACATGGCGGCCTGCAATGGACACTGGTGATTTATGTCCTGACCTTTGCTGCGGGGTTACTGCCGTTCGGACGGTTCGGTGACGTCTTCGGCAGGCGCCGTCTGTTCCTTAGCGGGCTGTCTGGCTTTGTCGTCGCGTAGTCGGCCTGCGGCGTCGCCCCTTCAATCGAGGCGCTGATCGCGGCCCGGTTCTTCCAAGGCCTGTCGGCGGCGATGATGATGCCGCAAGTGCTGGCGATCATCCACCTGAGCTTTCCCGAGGAAGAAAAAGCCAAGGCAATAGGCCTCTTCGGCATGGTGACTGCCATGGGGGCCATGGCCGGACCCCTGCTTGGCGGTGTCCTCATCTCTGCCGATCTCTGGGGACTAGGCTGGCGCATGATCTTTCTGATCAATGTACCCGTAGGAGTCGTGGCGCTTCTCGGGGCTGCCGCCGTGTTGCCCGCGACGCCCGCTCGTAAGAGTCAAACCATTGATTGGCTCGGCGCGGCCCTCTTTGCAGGGGCGGCTATTGCACTGCTCTATCCCGTGATCGAGGGAAGCGCCCTAGGGTGGCCAATCTGGCTCGCGGTTCCGACTGTCTTGTCTGTGGTTCTTGCACTCACCTTTTGGCGGCACCAACGTCGCCTTGCGATCTCGGGCAAGCCCCAGCTCCTGCCGGTAGGTCTTCTCGACAATTCGCGCTTCTTGGCGCGCATCGGCATTGTCACGTTCATGTTCATCGGGATTGCCGGGCCGATTGTCGTGCTTGCCATGGTGCTTCAAAGCGGGCTCGGCCTATCCGCGGCACAGGCCGGAGTAGCCCTAGCAGCGCATCCGACGAGCATCATGGCTGCGTCCCTGGTATCCAGCCGCTTGGGCGACAGGTATCTGGTACGGCGTGTGACGCTGGGTATGGCCGCCCTGCTCGCTGGAATGACTGCCCTTCAGGTGACGATCAGCGAAGCGACACCCATCTACTTGATTTGGGCCCCTCTGATCTTTGTGGGCGCTGGCGTCGGCACCGCAACCGTCGCCATGTATCAACTCGTACTGAAAGAAGTGCCCGACGCTGACGCCGGGGCAGGCTCAGGTGCTCTACAGGCTTCGCAACAGATGGGCATTGCTTTGGGCATCGCAGTGGTGGGCCAAATCTTCTTCTCGGCACTCTGCGACGCACCAGACGCTGCCGCTCATGCCCAGGCGTTGAAATCGGCGCTCTGGGTGCCCATCGCGCTCTTCGCGAGTCTATGCCTGCTTTCGTTGACGCTGAGCACAGGGGAGACGACCGATGCCGCATCCTAATCTTGAAGGGATAACAGCTGTAGAGCTTTGGGACGGTATGTATGGCAAAGCGTCCTCACAGTCTTCCGGGTAACCCTCAAAAATCCTTACCCATTTCGCGGAATGTCGAACGCCAAGTGACGCCCTGGACTTGGGATGCGCCAAAGGGGATGACGCATTCTGGTTGGCCAAGCAGGGCTGGCAGGTTCTTGGCGTCGATATCTCGTAATCCGCGCTTCGCATCACGGCAGAAAACGCCGCACGGAACGACGTTGCTGACCGCGTCAGCATTGAACGGCATGACCTATCCAAGAGCTTTCCCAAGGGAGCATTCGACCTGGTCTCGGCCCTGTTCCTACAGACTACGTTCGACTTCCCGCGTGCAGCGGTTCTGCAGGGCGCAGCCGCCGCTGAAAAGCCCTCGGGGCTGTTGCTGATAGCGACCCACCAAACCTACGCGCCTTGGTCTTGGAATGATCCATCCGAGCCCGAGATCACTGCGGAAGAGCGACTGGCAGAGACCGGGCTCGATCCTATGGATTGGCGTCACGTCTTTGTCGGGTCATTCCATCGCGTGGCAAGTGGGCCCGATGGTGAAAAGGCCGACATCACAGATGCGGTTGTCGTTCTCGAAAGGCTAGATTTTAGGTAGAGACATGAGCTTCGGCCAGTTAACGCGGAAGCGTGTGATGTTGCGTCGGGCACCGCCACAATCGGGTTGGGGTCGAAATCGTCGAAGCGGACTTTTACACCTTTCCAGCGAAAGGCAGCAAAGTCCCGCAAAGCCGCCCTTGCTGAAACTTGAATCGAAGGATTGGTTTTGTTCCAAAGCGGACCATTACCAACCGCGCGACGCCCAAGACCTTTTCAAAAGGTCTTGCCAAAATCCTTTCCAAGGATTTTGCACCGCGCATGGCGTGCCGAATTGCACCCAAGATGCCAGGGCGAAAAACACTTAGCCAAGCGCGTAGAAATCTATTAGCGCATTTGGCATGGCTTATGATTATGACAAACTTTATGCGGAAACGCCGGATGCGCTGGGCGCGCCGACGCAGGTTTTTGTGGACTTCTTTGCGTCATTTGCGCCCCAGAGCGCGCGGGTGTTGGACGTCGGCTGCGGGCAGGGGCGCGATGCGTTGTTCATTGCGCGGTTGGGCCACAGCGTGGTGGGCGTGGACTTGGCCGCGCATGGTATCCGCGATCTGAACGCGGCGGCACATGCGGAGGGGTTGGACGTTACAGGTGTGGTGGCCGACATCACCGGTTATGCGCCGGAGGGCGACTTTGACGTCGTTCTGATTGACCGCACCTTGCACATGCTTGCCGCGCCGGAGGCGCAAAAGGTGCTGGCGCGGCTTTTGGATCACGTCGCACCAGGGGGCTGGGTGTTGATCGCCGATGAGCCATCCAACATGGCGGGCTACAAACAGGTCATCGCAGCGCACGGGGGTGTTTGGGCGACTGATTTGGCCAAGCGTGGCACTCTTTTCGTGCGGCGGACGTAAGCGGTCTTCACTTCTTTTCCAGCTTTCGCCCTCCTGCAATGAGGGCGGCATTCATTCTTGTGTCGGTTGTCACGTATTGGCTTTTTGCGATTTTCCACCGTCCGTTCCGACGGCGGAGCAGACTGTGAATCATCATCTCTTCGCTGAGGCGATAGTCTTGATAAAGATGCTGCGAAATCGAGGTGCACCGCACAGTGTCTGGGGCCTCAAAAACGGCTGACAGGGTGTGCCGCTTGAAGTCGATCACACCTTTGGTTTGGATGATGCGACACATTTCGTCATAGACATGCATCAGGTCGGCAACCGTCTGCAGGTTGCGGACGCCATCAATGGTGTCGATCACTTGTGGCAGTATGAAGCGGGCGGCATACCCGGTGCGGTCACGCTCAAAATAGGCGCGCCGGGTGATGTCCAGCAGATAGTCCGAGACCGCAACGGGGCAGTCGAAGTGCGGATCTGGAACCGGGATAGCGGGCATCTATGTCTCTGGTTTCGCGACGTGGCGGACATCGAAACAGGTTTCGAGAGGTTTTGCGACTGTTTTGTTGACTTGAACGATCCCCGTCGACACTGCAGGTGCGGGCAGGGTGGTGACATCGCTTGACACCTCAGGCCCCATTCGCCACCGATAGCCCATGATTGACCTGCGTCCGATTGGATATGTGATTGGCCTGTTGGTCGCGGCCCTGGGCCTGACCATGCTGGCGCCGTTGGTGGCAGACCTGTGGGTCGGCAACGGCCATTGGCCGGTCTTTGCGGAATCCGCAATTGTCACGGTGCTGACCGGGGCGGTACTGGCCGGGGCCTGCGCCAACGGGGTCAGCGCGGGCCTAAGCCTGCGGCAGACCTTTCTTCTGACCACGCTGGTCTGGCTGACGCTGCCGCTTTTTGGCGCGATTCCGTTTGTGCTGGGCGCCACCAATGCCGATTTCACGGACGCGTTCTTTGAGGCGATGTCGGGGCTGACCACCACTGGATCAACGGTGTTCAGCGGGCTTGAGGCGTTGCCTGAGGGGCTCAAACTGTGGCGCGGCATCCTGCAATGGCTGGGCGGTGTGGGCATCATTGTCGTGGCGATGGTGTTTCTGCCAGAGCTGCGCGTGGGTGGGATGCAGATCTTCCGGTCCGAGGCCTTTGACACCATGGGCAAGATCCTGCCCCGCGCGGGTGAGATCGCCACCCGGATTTCGGTGATCTATGTGGCGCTGACGCTGGCCTGTGCGCTGGCCTATACCGCTTTTGGCATGTTGCCCTTTGACGCGATGGTCCATGCGATGACCACGGTTGCGACTGGGGGCATGGCCAACAGCGATGCCTCTTTCGGGTTCTATGGGGCCGGGGTGCATTACACGGCGGTCTTTTTCATGCTGATGGCGGCACTGCCCTTTGTCCGCTACGTGCAACTGCTGGCCGGCACAGCACAACCAATGCTGCGCGACAGCCAAATCCGCGGCTTTTTCTATGTGATCTTCACGGTTGTCCTGCTGCAAAGTTCCTGGCTTTGGGGCCGCGACGGGGTGATGACAGAGGTGGCGTTCCGCGAGGCGCTGTTCAACGTGACCTCAATCACCACGGGCACCGGTTACGCCAATGCCGATTACATGACATGGGGGACGTTCCCGGTGGTGGTGTTTTTCTTCATCGGACTGATCGGCGGCTGCGCGGGTTCGACGGCCTGTTCGGTCAAGGTGTTTCGCTATCAACTGCTCTTTGCCTCGATCAAATCCCAAATCCGCCAGATCCACAGCCCGCACGGCATCTTTGCCCCGCGCTATCAGGGCAAGACGGTGACAGAGGACGTGCTGAACTCTGTCATGGCGTTTTTCGTGGCTTTCGTTTTGTCGATTGGCATCCTGTCGGTGCTGCTGGGCTTTACCGGACTTGATTTCATCACGAGCGTGTCGGGAGCGGCGACTGCGCTGGCGAATGTGGGGCCGGGCCTTGGTACGATCATCGGGCCTGCGGGCAATTTCGCGGCCCTGCCGGACAGCGCCAAATGGTTGCTGGCGATGGGGATGTTTGTGGGCCGATTGGAAATCATGGTGGTGCTGGTGGTGATCAGCCGCAAATTCTGGAGGGATTGATGCAACGACCGCTGGGCGCGCAGATATCGCACATGCTGAAAGACCGCGGGGTCGAGGTGATCTTTGGCATTCCGGGCGTACACAATCAGGAAATGTATCGCGGCATTGAAGAGGCGGGGCTGACCCATGTGCTGGCGCGGCACGAGCAGGGGGCCGGGTTCATGGCCGATGGCTATGCCCGCGCGACGGGGCGTCCGGGCGTGGCCTATGTGATCACCGGGCCGGGGCTGTGCAACATCATGACGCCAATGGGGCAGGCCTATTCGGATAGCGTGCCGCTGCTGGTGATTTCATCTTGTCTGGATGAGACAGCAGCGACGCGCGGGCAGCTGCACCAGATGAAGGATCAGGAGGGGGCTGCGCGTTGCGTGGCCGACTGGTCCGAAACCGCGCGCACGCCACAGGCCGCCTATGCCCTGATTGACCGAGCGCTGACAGAGTTTCGTCATGGCAGGGCCAGACCCAAGCACATTCAGGTGCCGATCGCGGTGTTGGAAGCCATGGCCGATCCGTTTCCCGGGACGCAGCCGATGGGCTTTGTGACCGCTCCTGAATTTGCCGCATCGGATTTTGAAGCCGTTTTGAATGCTGAGCGCCCGCTGTTCATCTTTGGAGGCGGGGCCAGGGCCTGCGGCTATGTGGCCAAGGACGTCTTGAAGGCGCTCAATGCAGCCGCCTTTGACACCTATGCGGGGCGCGGTGTTTCGACAGGTTCAGCGCTTAGCTTTGGGGCCTATCTGGCCCGTCCGGGATCACGCGATGTTATCGCGCAAGCCGATGTCGTGGTCCTGGTGGGAACAGAGCTCGCTGAAACCGACCTCTGGCGAGAGGACGCGGGGATCACGGGCACATGCCTTTCTGTCAACATCGATGCCAGCGGTTTTCACCCGCAGGCCATGCGCCATGTTCATGGCGATGCGTTTGACTACCTGACCCAACTGCTAAGTGCGGCGGCGCAGCACCGACCCAACGGGCAATGGCTTGCAAAGGACATCGCCGCGCAAAAACGCCGTTGGCGCACCGAAGTCGAGACCGAACGGCCAGGACTTGGGCCAGTGATCAAGGCCCTGCGCGCGGCGCTGCATGACACGGTCATGATTTATTCCGACATGACCCAGATCGCCTATGCGGCCAAGGAAATCTGGCCCATGAAACATCCCGGTTTCTGGCATCACCCGACCGGGTTTGGCACGCTTGGCTATGCCTTGCCTGCGGCCATCGGCGGTGCAATCGCGCGCCGCGGCAGAGGCCGCAACGATCCGTTGAACCTGGTCCTTGCCATCGCGGGGGACTATGGCTTTCAATACACGCTGCAGGAACTTGCGGTGGCTGTGGAACTGGAACTCGCCCTGCCCATCGTCCTGTGGGACAACGGCAAACTGGGTGAAATCGAAGACAGCATGGTCCGCGCCCAGATCGCGCCGCATGCGGTGGTCCAGCAAAACCCCGACTTTGTGAAACTGGCCGAAGCTTACGGCGCGGCCTCGGCGCATCCACAGACGCTGGAGGCCCTGCAAGTGGATGTCGCAGCCGCCCTGGATCATATGGGACCGACCTTGATCTATGTGCGCAGCGATATCGCGGGCTAAGGCGCTGTCTTTCTTTTGAATGAAAGTATGCTGGGGGGGGCGCTATTTGACGCGCCACTGGTCCAAGCGTCAATGGCGACGGGGGTTAGCCCCCCGGTCGGTCGGCCAATGCCCCGCATGGGTCGAAATGGGGGTGCCCAGAATTGCGACGGGGTGGCGGCCGCTGGTTTGCGGAGGTGGTTTGCGCCCAGTATGGCGACCGGGTGACGGCCGCAGGTTTGCGGCGAGGGACGTGCCCAGGATTGCCACCGGGTGACGGCCGCAACTTTGCAAGCAAAGCCGCTTACCCGCACGCGTCAGGTCGCGGTGCGACCTGACGTTACCAACAGCTCACCAGCACGGTTTGGTCTGCGGCGCGCAGGGTCAGGGTTTCGGGGGGCATAAAGGCGACCGTGTCGGTGGTGTCCACGGCGATTCCTGCCCCGGTCAAGGACGCCACGATCTGATCGGCATCAACAGAAAAGCTGACCTCGGGCGGCAGCACTTGCCCGCTATTACTGCTGCGCGGCAGCAACATACCAAGGATCGCGCCGCCGTTGTCAAAGACCGGGCCACCGGCGTCGCCGGGTTGGGCGGTCAGGGCCAGACGCTTGACCTCTTCTTCGCCATTCAGGCCCCTCAGGTCGGCAAGCCGGCCAAAGGTCAGCGAAGGTGTCACCAGCACGCCGCCATAGGGGTATCCGGCGACGGCCACTTCGGACTGCAAACGCGGTACGCCGGTTTGGAAGGCAGCCACGGCAATCGGCGCCAGACGTGTGGTGGGGCGCAGCACGGCCAGCCCCAGCGCGTCGTCGCGGTGCGCCACCTCTGCATCGGTGTCGGTGTCGATGGTCAGCCGCGTGCAGCTGTCGATGGCTTCGGTCGTGGTCAGCACGCTGCCGGTGCCGTCAATGAAAAAGCCAGAGCGTGACAGGCGCGGTTTGCGCACTTGCAGACCGGCAACAAGGTCCGTGGCCTGATCTTCGTCGGGCGCCGCAATTGCGGGGTCGAGCACGCCGTTGATCCGATCAAAGCTTGCCTTCATTTCGTCCCGGATGCGGGCAAAGCGTTCGTCATCGCCCGCAGGCCAGACCAACATATAACCCTTGATCCGGTCGTTGCGCAGATTGACGTAAGTATAGGACACCAGATCGCGGCCTTGGGCGTTGATTTCAAACTCGCGGTTGCGGCGCACGCGCTCGCCCTCGGTCGGTACGACCTCTAGCGTTTGCAGAATCTCGTAAAGCCCGAACATGCGGTTTTGATCGCCCGGCTGGCTGATCAAGAGCACCTGCGCGGGGATGTCGCCTTTGGCATCATAGCGCGCGAATGGCGGTTCATATTCGGCAAAGGCCACCACGCCGGTCGGCAGCGCAATTTCGATCCCCGCCACATCGTCGCGCACCAGTTGCAGGTTCATCCCGTCCAGCACCGCGTTGTAGGCGTCGATCAGTTCTGCCCGCTGCGCGGTGGTCAGGATGCCGGTGGCCTCTTGGTTGTTGGCGATTTGCCAGCTTTCCATCGCCCCACGCGTGCCGCGTCCGTATGATCCGTCAATCGCGCCTTGATAGTGCCCCGCCCATTTCAGCGCCACTTGCAGCAGCTCTTTTTCAGGCCGGGTCATCAGCGCTTCTGAGCTGCGAGCCTGACGTGGGGTTTCATCTGGAATGGCAATGGGAGTGGGTTCCGGCAGAGGTTCAGCGACCACGGGGTCGGTCACTTCTGTCGCGCCGGGCAGGGGTTGGGCTGTGGTTTCAGCGCCGACGCCGACGGGCCAGAACTGTTGCTGAAAGTTGTTGCCAAAGGCGATGAAGCTGTCCGCCGGGATCAGCCGTTGCCCGCGCAGGGACCGCAAAAGCGCATCCGCGTCATCGGGCGCGTAGGGGCCCAGCACGATCCCGTACCAGCCAGAGCCCAGATAGAACCCAGCGACGTTATCAAGTGCGGCGGCATAGGCCCGCACGCGGTCCTGCGCGGCAGTCAGGGTCGGTTGTGCCTCGACCTGGACCCAGACCGGGCTTTGGGCGGTGGCGGCTACAGCCCACCAGATCACAAAAAACGCGTAACGAATTGACTTCAACATTTCAGTTCCAGAATCCCCTTGCCGCTGGCAGCGCGGCGTTTGGCGGGCAAACTAGCAAAAAAGCAATGGGTTGCAGCACAAATCGTCGTGTGGCCTGTCCTTTTAGGGGGGCTGTGCTCATTGACCCTCAATCCGCGCGGGCCTATTGAACGCGGGACCAAGGAATGAGGGCGAGATGGCCGAGACACCACGCAGTTTTCAGGGAATTATCCTGGCTTTGCAGTCTTATTGGGCGCGTCAGGGCTGTGCCGTGTTGCAGCCCTATGACATGGAGGTGGGCGCTGGCACGTTCCACCCGGCCACAACCCTGCGCGCGCTGGGCAGCAATGCCTGGTCGGCGGCCTATGTGCAGCCGTCGCGCCGGCCGACGGATGGGCGCTATGGCGAGAACCCGAACCGGTTGCAGCATTACTATCAGTATCAGGTGATCATCAAACCCAGCCCGCCGGATTTGCAGGCGCTTTATCTGGGATCGCTTGAGGCGATTGGCATCGACGCCAGCCTGCACGATATCCGCTTTGTGGAAGACGATTGGGAAAGCCCGACGCTGGGCGCCTGGGGGCTGGGCTGGGAAGTTTGGTGCGACGGTATGGAAGTCAGCCAGTTCACCTATTTCCAGCAGGTGGGCGGCCACGATTGCCATCCCGTCAGCGGAGAGCTGACCTATGGGTTGGAACGGCTGGCAATGTATATTCTGAACGTGGATCACGTGATGGATATGCCGTTCAATGACCCGCAAAGCCCGATCCCGCTGACCTATGGCGATGTCTTCAAGCAGACCGAGGAAGAATACGCGCGCTGGAACTTTGATGTGGCTGACACGGACACATTGTTGCAGCACTTCAAGGATGCAGAGGCCGAATGCGCCCGCATTCTGGCAGAGCCCGCCGTCGACCCCAAGACCGGCAAGACCATCGTGATGGCGCATCCCGCTTACGATCAGGCAATCAAGGCCAGCCATGTGTTCAACTTGCTGGACGCGCGCGGCGTGATTTCCGTGACCGAACGGCAGGCCTATATCGGGCGGGTGCGCGCGCTGGCCAAGGCCTGTGCCGACGCCTTTGTCACCACGCCCGCCGGGGGAGCCGCTGCGTGAGCCTTGTCCGCACCTTTGCCCATCACTGGCGCAATGTGACCGGCCAGAAGGCCGCGGCACAGCGTGCAGCACAGGACGCCTTTGCAGTGGCCTGCGCGGGGTTGGGCGCGGGCGATCTGGCGATTGATCTGGGTGCGAACCGCGGCGTTTTCACCCAAAAGCTGGCTGAAACCGGCGCGGATGTGGTGGCGTTTGAGCCGGACCCGCATGCCTTTGCAGCGTTGCGTGCAGCGGTGGGGGAGTCCGGGAACGTAACGTGTCTGAATGCTGCCGCTGCGGCCAAAGCGGGCACCATGACGCTATACCGGACGGCGGATTTTGACCGCGACCCGGACCGGCATTCGACGTCGTCGTCCTTGGTGGTGGAGAAGCGCAATGTGACGGCAGAGGCGGGTATTTCGGTCGAAGTTGTTGATTTTGTGGCCTTTCTGGAGGGGCGGGACCGTGACGTCGCGGTGATCAAGATGGACATTGAGGGCGCAGAGGTCGATCTGATGGAGGCGCTGCTTGACCATCCGGTGGCGGCACGGATCACCCAGATTTTTGTCGAGACCCATGAGCGCGCGATCCCCTCGCTGGCGGGCCGGACTGCTGCGTTGAAGGCGCGGACCAAGGGGCGGACCCGACCTGCTGTGAACTGGGACTGGCACTGATGCTGGGGCGGATTATCATAGGATTGTTGCTGATGAGTGCACTGATTGCGGGCGTCGCGATGTACTACTTTCAGGTCTATGCCTTTTACGACGAGGTTTCAGCCGAAGTTGAAAATGTGCAAATGACCAACGTAGTCACTGGGCAGGCAGAACCGATTGTGTTCGAAAACTTCAAGGGTATCGACAGCGACAGCAGCCCGCTGCGCTATCGCGCCTGTTTCGATGTGGTCGGATCGCTGGCGATGATGACGGAAACCTACGTGGTGCTGGAAAGCGCCACGCCACTGGTTGCACCCGGTTGGTTTGACTGTTTTGACGCCGACCAGATCGGCGCTGATCTGGAGGCCGGGATCGCGTTGCCGTTCCTTGGGCAGGAAAACGTGACCTACGGCATCGACCGGATTGTCGCCGTCTACCCCGATGGCCGGGCCTTTGCCTGGCACGAGATTAACCGTTGCGGCGAGGTCGTCTTTGACGGTGATCCCGTGCCCGCTGATTGCCCCACACCACCCGAAGGGTTGAGATAATGCCTGATCTTCTGATCGAACTCTTTTCCGAAGAAATTCCCGCGCGGATGCAGGGCAAGGCCAGTGCGGACCTGCAAAAGCTGGTGACCGATGGTCTGGTCGAGGCCGGGTTGACTTATGCCGGGGCTGCCGCCTTTGCCACGCCGCGCCGTTTGGCGCTGTCGGTTGAGGGGCTGACGGAAGCGTCAAAACCCGTGCGCGAAGAGCGCAAAGGGCCAAAGGTCGGCGCGCCAGAGCAGGCGGTGAACGGCTTTGCCCGTGGTGCGGGTGTCGAGATCAGCGCGCTGGAAGTACGGGCCGACAAAAAGGGCGAGGTTTATTTCGCAGTGATCGAGCGGCCGGGGCGTCCGGCGGCAGAGATTGTGGCAGAGGTGCTGGAAGGGGTCGTGCGGAACTTCCCCTGGCCCAAGTCGATGCGTTGGGGCGCGGGCAGCCTGAAATGGGTGCGGCCGCTGCATTCGATCATCTGCCTGCTGAGTGACGAAGGCGGGGCCAGCGTTGTGCCGCTGGAGATCGACGGGATCAAGGCCGGGGCGGAAACGCAGGGCCACCGTTTTCTGTCGCAGGGCAGCTTTGCCGTCACCGGGTTTGAGGACTACGAGGCCAAGCTGAAGCGCGCGCATGTCTATCTGCGCCCCGAGGAACGCGCCGAGATGATCTGGCACGAGGCCACCAATCAGGCCTTTGCCCAAGGGCTTGAGGTGGTCGAGGATCGCGGGCTGCTGGCCGAGGTTGCGGGGCTGGTGGAATGGCCGGTGGTGCTGTTGGGCAAGATTGCCGATGACTTTCTGGACCTGCCGCCAGAGGTGCTGCAGACCTCGATGCGCGAGCATCAGAAGTTCTTTTCCGTCAAGGATAAGGCGGGCAAGATTGTACAGTTTGTGACCGTCGCCAATACCGAGACGGCGGATGGTGGGGCGACGATCCTGAAGGGCAATCAGAAGGTGCTGTTTGCGCGGTTGTCGGATGCAAAATTCTTTTGGGAGAATGACTTGCGCGTGGCCCGCGCGGGGATGGACCCGTGGCTGGATGCGCTTGGCAATGTGACGTTCCACAACAAGCTGGGGTCGCAAAAGGACCGGGTGGAGCGGATCACGGCACTGGCCCGTGAGCTGGCCCCGGTGGTCGGCGCGGATGCGGATGAGGCGGCAGAGGCGGCCCGGATCGCCAAGGCCGATCTGTCGTCCGAGATGGTGTTTGAATTTCCCGAATTGCAGGGGCTGATGGGGCGATATTATGCGCAAGCCGCGGGCTCCTCGCTTGCTGTCGCGCGCTCCTCGCAAGAGCATTACGCGCCGCTGGGGCCGTCTGATGACGTGCCGACCGCGCCGGTGTCTGTGGCAGTGGCGCTGGCTGATAAGCTGGACACGCTGACCGGGTTTTGGGCGATTGATGAGAAACCGACGGGGTCAAAGGACCCGTTTGCGCTGCGCCGGGCGGCGCTGGGGGTTATTCGGTTGGTTTTGGAGAATGAAGTTAGCAGCTCCTTGGGAGCTATTTTCAAAGTCGCATCCCTAAGGTCACTCTGGTCGGTTTATCAGAAGCCTTTTATGATCGGGATGTATGTTGGTGCACCTGACCAATCCAATGAGCGCTGGTATTCGGGGTACAATGATCTCGAAAGGCCGGACGGGGTAGTCGATCTGGCGATGGACTTTGAGGTGTTCACAATAAAAGCTGAGAATGGGCACCTCGCGTGGGAATATGATATAGATACCCATGTTGATCGCGGTGTCGAGCTTTGCCCGATCCCAACGACAATGACCATTTCAGACGACCTCCTCTCCTTCTTCCATGATCGCCTGAAGGTTTACCTGCGCGATCAGGGGGTGCGGCATGATGTGATTGATGCCTGCATTGCCATGCCGGGGAATGATGATCTGACCTTGCTGGTGAAGCGGGCGAGGGCCCTGCAGGCCACGTTGGGCACGGACGATGGCGAGAACCTGATTCAGGGGTTCAAGCGGGCGAACAATATCCTGTCTCAGGCTGAGGAGAAGGATGGCGTGTCCTACGAGTACGGGGCCGATCCGAAGTTTGCCGAGCACGACAGTGAGCGGGCGCTGTTTACAGCACTTGATGAGGCGGACCGGGTGATCAAACCGGCGATGGAGGGTGAGGATTTTGGCACCGCGATGGCCGCGATGGCCGAATTGCGCGCACCGATTGATGCCTTCTTTGAAGCGGTGCAGGTCAATGCCGACAACGACATCGTGCGGCGCAATCGTTTGAACCTGCTGAGCCGTATTCGGAGCACCTGTTTGGCTGTGGCGGATTTGACGCTGATCAATGGTTAACACTCCCTTGTCGCTTTAGGTTTACACAAGGCTGTCCATGCGCCTATGCTGCGCGTGAAAAAGGATCGCCGCAGTGCAGCAACCGACGACATTTCAAGATGTGACGCTGATCACCAACACCGCGCCCATGTCACCGGCTGTGCATGGTGGGCGGGCGAAGTGTTTGCAGCGGCTGGTGCGGCTGGACATGCCGGTGCCGACGACAGTCGCGCTGAGTTTTGATGCCGTGAACCGCATCGCCAAGGGGCAAATGCCTGATATGGCGCAGGTTCTGGCACCCTTTGGGGATGCGCCGCTCCTGTCGGTCCGGCCCAGTAGTCAGGACCCCGATTGGGGCGGGCCGGGGGCGATCCTGAACATCGGGATGAACGATGCGCGTCTGAACCAGATGAAGGCAGAGGTGGGCGAAGCTGCGGCCTTTGCGCTTTATCTGCGGTTTGTGCAGTCTTATGCGACCCATGTGGCCCGGCTGGACCCTGAGGCGTTCGATTTCCCGCATTTGAGCGGCGAACACGCGCTGATGGCGGCGCTGGAAGCCTATGAGGAAGAGGCGGACGCAGCATTCCCGCAGGATGTGGCGGTGCAGTTGGCCGAGGTCTTGCGGTCGATGGCACGGGCCTGGGATGGCACAACGGCGCGGCTGCTGCGCGAGGCCAAGGGCGCACCGGCGGATGCGGGGCTGGGCCTTGTGGTGCAGGCGATGGCACTGGGCGTCGGGCGCGGCGAATGCGGGTCCGGTTTGATCCAATATGTCGATGGAGAGACCGGCGCGCCGCAGGTCACGGGCCGCTATCTGAGCCAAAGCCAGGGGCGCGACGCGCTGAGCAATGCGGAGGGTGCATTCTACCTGACGACAGACCCGCGCGGGCCATCGCTGGAAGAGGCCTGCCCGGACGCTTTTGCCAAACTGCTGGCCTATGGCGATGTCTGCAGGCTGCGCCTGCGTGAAGAGATGCAGGTGGAATTCACCATTGAAAACGGGGCCTTATCGGTGCTGGACGCGGTGCGCGTGCAGCGGTCAAGCCGGGCCTCGGTGCGCATTGCGGTGGCATTGGCCGCCGACGGGGTGATCCCCAAGGACGAGGCCGTCATGCGCGTGCCAGCGGGGGCGCTGTCAGAAATGTTGCACCGGCAGGTGGACCCGGCGGCCACACGCGATGTGTTGGCGACGGGCATTGCTGCCAGCCCGGGTGCTGCCACGGGCCGGATCGTGCTGACCGCCGATGACGCGCAGGCCAGTGCGGCGCGCAGCGAGCCGTGTGTGCTGGTGCGGCGCGAAACCACGCCGGAGGATATCCGCGGGATGCACGCGGCCCAAGCGGTGCTGACCATGCGTGGCGGCGTGACCAGCCATGCGGCTGTGATTGGCCGGGGGCTGGGTCTGCCCTGCGTCGTTGGCGCCTCTGATCTGATGATTGATCGCAAGAAGGGCCAGGTGGTGACGCCTGATGGCCGGGTCTTTGCCGCGGGCGAGGTGATTACAGTGGACGGCACTACCGGCGATGTTTTGGCCGGTGCGCCGGATATGCTGGAGGCGGCGCTGGACGAGGCGTTTCAGACGCTGCTGTCCTGGGCCGATGAGTGCCGCGACATCGGTGTGCGGGCCAATGCCGACACACCTGCGGATGCGCAGACCGCCCAGAACTTCAAAGCCGAGGGGATCGGTCTGTGCCGGACGGAACATATGTTCTTTGAAGGGGACCGGCTGGGTGTAATGCGCGAGATGATCTTTGCCGAAACGCCAGAGGATCGCCGCGTGGTGCTGGACCGGTTGTTGCCGATGCAGCGGGCCGATTTCAAGGCGCTGTTCGGGATCATGGCCGGGCGTCCGGTGACGATCCGGCTGTTTGACATGCCGCTGCATGAATTCCTGCCGTATGACAAAGCCGGGCAGCGCGAATTGGCCGAACAACTGGCGTTGCCGGTGCCCAAGGTGACCGAGCGGGTCGAGGCGCTGAGCGAATACAACCCGATGCTGGGGATGCGCGGTGTGCGGCAGGGTGTGTCGGTGCCAGAGATTTATGAGATGCAGGCGCGCGCGATTTTTGAGGCCACAGCCGAGATGGCGGCCGAGGGAATCACTGTGGTGCCCGAAATCATGATTCCATTGATCAGCGCGATGCGCGAAGTGGAACTGGTCAAGGGCCGCGCTGACGCGATTGCCGCGGCTGTGCAGGCCGAGTTGAAGCAAAGCTTTGACTACAAGCTGGGTGTGATGGTCGAGACCCCACGCGCGGCGCTGCGGGCCGAGGATATCGCGCAACATGCAGAGTTTTTGTCGTTTGGCACCAATGACTTGACCCAGATGACCTATGGGTTGAGCCGCGATGACGCAAGCCGCTTTATGAGCGCCTATGTGCAACAGGGTGTCTATGAAGAGGACCCGTTCCACACCCTTGATCTGGACGGTGTCGGAGAGCTGTTGGCGATTGGTGCAGCACGCGGTCGGAAGGGTCGCCCGGAAGTGGTTTTGTCAATTTGTGGCGAACATGGTGGGTCACGGTCGGCCATCGCGTTTTGCCGCGAACAGGGGTTTGACTATGTCAGCTGCTCGCCATTCCGGGTTCCGCTTGCGCGACTTTCCGCCGCGCAGCTTGCCATTGAGGCACGGAGCTTTCCCAAGATATAGAGTGAAGTTCGCCTGCTAACCCACTATAGGCGTTTATTATCCCGGAACTGTCGCAGTATTGTTTCCATCCCGGAAACAGCGTCAGCGGGTGGGTGGACCTAAGCGTAAAGATTCCGTAAAGAGCCGCTGCTAGCGCGGAGCTTACCGCGTTTGGGTTGGGGTGATGTGATGCGTTTTTCAAGCATTGGGACGAAGGCTGCGCTGTGTGCAGCTGCGATTTTTGCAAATGTGACGGCGGTCTCTGCCGAAGATCTTCTGGCGAGCCGCCTTGGTGCGTTGCTGGGCCAAGAGCGACAATCGATTGCCGTTGTCCCCGATGCGCGATTGAACGCGCTGACCACGTTGCCTTCTGCCGAGGACCGCGGGATCACCACGTCGCCTGCCACGATTTCCTATGACAATGCGTTTCTGTCCTCGATGTCGGCGCCCAGCGGCGGTGCCGAATGGCGTTGCATGGCCGAGGCGCTGTATCATGAGGCGCGCGGCGAAAGCACCAAGGGTCTGTTCGCCGTAGGCGAGGTCATCATGAACCGCGTGGATAGCGCCGCCTATCCCAACAGCATTTGTGGCGTGGTGCATCAGGGCACGGGGCGCAAGTATGCTTGCCAGTTCACATGGACTTGCGATGGCCGCTCAGACGCGATCAACAACCGCAGCGCGTTCAACCGCGTGGGCAAAGTGGCAAAGCTGTTGATGGATGGCGCGCCGCGCGAATTGACCGCCGGGGCCACACATTACCACACCACTGCCGTCAGCCCGTCCTGGGCACGGCGTTTCCCGCAGACAGCGAAGTATGGTGTGCATATCTTCTACCGTCAGCCGACCCGCAGCGCGTCTAACTAGGTCGCCTTTGCCGCCTGCGCCGTCGTGACCTGCCTTGCAGTGGGCGGGGCGGGGCAATATGCCGGTCCCGAATAACCGGGGGACCCTGATGAGCGACGATATCCGGCAGGCCTTTGCCCATCCATCTGAACGGGCCGAGGCGAGTGCGACCACCCCGTGCGACCGCATTTCGCTGCGTGATTACGTGGTTGAGGTTGAGATCGGTGCGTTCCAGCAGGAGCGCGGGCATTTGCAGCGGGTGCGGTTCAACGTGGTGGTCGAGGTCAGCCCGCTGACCGGGCCGATTGATGACGATGTGGACCGGATCCTGTCGTATGACCGGGTGACTGAGGCGATTGGCCACGAGTTGGGCGCGGAGCGGATCAATCTGCTTGAGACATTGGCGGCGCGGGTGGCGGAACGCATCTTGCTTGAGCCGCAAGCGGTGCGGGTGTTTGTGCGGATCGAAAAGCTGGATCGCGGGCCGTTCTCACTGGGGGTGGAAATCGTGCGCAGCCGCGATGGGGCTGCCCCCGCTGGGCAGGCCCATGAAGAGGCGCCGCATCCGCGTGTGCTGTATCTGTCCAATGCCGCAATTGCCGCCAGCGATGTAGTGGCGCGGATCACGGCTGCTGTCGCGCGCGGTGCGCCGGTGATTATTTGTGTCGGTGCCGCAGAGGTGGCCGCACCCAAGGCGAGCCATCCGCTGGCGCAGCGCCGCATTGATCTGCTGGCGATAGAGCAGAACGCCTGGGTGCTGGCCGCGCGCGACCCGCGTTGTCAGGTGGTGGGCACCCGGACAGAGCTGGATTGGGCGATGAAGAACGGCCAGATTTGCATCTGGGCACCCAGCAAGATCGTGCTGGACGCGGTTGATGGCCCCAGCGCCAGCCCGCGCGATGCCGCCGCGTTGGCGGATTGGTTTGCCACTGAAATGCAGGCGGTGGAGCTGGTCATGGTGGGCGAAGGCGCAGCGGAGGCGGCGCAATGATTGCCGGTGTGTCGCTGGATCGCCCGCAGGTCATGGGCATTCTGAACGTCACACCCGATAGCTTTTCCGACGGGGGGGATCATCTGGCCGTTGATGACGCGGTGAAGGCGGCGCTGCGGATGCAGGCCGAGGGCGCTGCATTTATTGATATTGGCGGCGAAAGCACGCGGCCCGGGGCCGCAGAGGTGCCCGAAGATGCAGAGATTGCACGGGTTGTGCCGGTGATAAAAGCGCTGCGGGCGCAGAGCGACGTGGCGATTTCCATTGACACCCGCAAGGCGGCAGTGGCGGCAGCAGCGCTGGAAGCTGGGGCCACTTTTGTCAATGATGTCAGTGCTTTTCGCTTTGATCCTGATCTTGCAAGTGTGGTGGCCAGGGCGCGTGTGCCGGTTTGTCTGATGCATTCGATTGGCACGCCAGAGACGATGCAGGATCAGGCGGCTTACGGCGATGTGGTGCAAGAGGTTTATGACCATCTGGCGGAGCGGATTGCCGTGGCCGAGGCGGCAGGCATTGCGCGCGCACAGATCGTGGTGGACCCCGGCATCGGGTTTGGCAAAACCCTGGCGCATAACCTTGCGCTGATCAAAGGGCTGCACAGGTTTCAGGCGCTGGGCTGTCCGGTTCTGCTGGGAGCCTCGCGCAAGCGGTTCATTGGCACCATCAGTGGCACAGAGGCGGCCAAGGACCGGTTGGGCGGATCGCTTGCTGTGGCGCTTGAAGGGGTCAGACAGGGGGTGCAAATCCTGCGGGTTCACGATACCTTTGCCACCAAGCAGGCGATTGATCTGCAACTGGCGATGCAAGGAACGTGGGGCGATGGGCAAGGCATTATTCGGAACTGACGGGGTACGCGGCAAGGCCAATACATGGCCGATGACGCCGGAACTGGCGCTCAAGATCGGGGCAGCTGCGGGCCGCTATTTCCGCAATGACGGCAGCAATGGTCATCGGGTGGTGATCGGCAAGGACACGCGGCTGTCGGGCTATATGTTCGAAAACGCGCTGACGGCGGGGCTGACCAGCACCGGCATGAATGTCTTTCTGCTGGGGCCGATCCCGACGCCTGCGGTCGGCATGCTGACCACAAGCCTGCGCGCAGATGTGGGCATCATGATCAGCGCGAGCCACAATCCGCACCATGACAACGGCATCAAGTTCTTTGGACCGGATGGGTTCAAACTGTCGGATGCGGCAGAGGCCGAGATCGAGGGGCTGGTCGCGGGTGAGATTGCGCTGGCGCAGGCGGAAAACATTGGTCGCGCCAAGCGGATTGATGACGGGCGGTTCCGCTATGCCGAGCGGGTGAAATCGACGGTGCCTGCGGGCATGCGGCTGGATGGATTAAAGGTGGTGATCGATTGCGCCAATGGGGCGGCCTACAAAGTCGCACCAGAGGTGTTATGGGAATTGGGGGCGACTGTGATCCCGGTGGGTGTTGCCCCCAATGGGGTGAACATCAACGCAGGCTGCGGATCCACGGCAACACAGACCGCCGCCGAGACGATTTTGGCCCATGGCGCGGATGTGGGGATTTGTCTGGATGGCGATGCCGACCGGGTGATGATCCTTGATGAGACCGGGCAAGTGGCTGACGGCGATCAGATCATGGCGCTGATGGCGACCCGTTGGGCCGCAGAAGAGCGGTTGGCAGGCGGGGCGCTGGTGGCGACGGTGATGTCGAACCTTGGGCTGGAGCGTTATCTTGAGGCGCAGGGCCTGCGGCTGGAGCGCACGGGCGTCGGCGACCGTTACGTGGTGGAACGGATGCGCGCGGGTGGCTTTAACCTGGGCGGGGAGCAGTCGGGCCATATCGTGATGACCGATTATGCCACCACCGGTGATGGGCTGTTGGCGGGGTTGCAGTTTCTGGTGGCGATGATCCAGACCGGCCGACAGGCCAGCGCGCTGAGCCGCAGTTTCGAGACCGTGCCGCAGCTGTTGAAGAACGTCCGGTTCGGGGCAGAGGCCGCACCCTTGGAGGCAGAGGCCGTGCGCGCGGCGATTGCGGATGCGGAGGCCAAGCTGGCGGGCAAGGGGCGGTTGTTGATCCGCAAATCCGGCACCGAACCGCTTGTGCGGGTGATGGCAGAATGCGAGGATCCTGTGTTGCTGGAAGCGGTGGTTGACGGGATCGTGGCCGAGGTTGAGGCCGCGGCCTGAGGTCATTGCGCGGCTGCGCCGCACGACATTTTTCGTGTCCCGAGGGGTGGTGGCGGTGTGACAGGCCCCGGCGGCGGTGCGTGTGGCAGGTGTTGCATGGGGGCCAGCCCCCGTCCGCTACGCGGACTCCCCCGGCATATTTTCATTCAAAAGAAAGGGGCAAAGAGCCGTTTGAGGCTGGGCCATTGGCTGATCGCGAGCCCGGTGAGGATCAGGGCGAGGGCGGCGAAGAAGCGCAAAGGGAGGACTTCGTTCAGGATCAGCACGCCAAAGAGGACCGACCAGAGCGGGACCTGGTAGTTGACCAATGTCATGAAGACCGATCCCGCGCTGCGGATCACGGCGACCCGCAAAAGTGCCGCCAGTGCGGTAGGGACCAGCCCGAGGAACAGGATCGCGAGCGTGCTGCGCGGGTCGGCAAGGGTGGGCACGCCTTCGACCAGCAGCATCGCGGGGATCAGGTAGGCGCTGCCGACGCATAGCCCGATGGTGGCCAGCGCAATGCTGTCAATCGGCGGGCAGCGGCGGGTCAGGATCGAAGAGACCGCGTAAGATAGCGAGGCGGTGATACAGGCCAGTTGCCCCAAGGAAGCCGTGCTTTGCCCCAGGTCCAGCACGCCGGGGCCGATGAGGGTGACGGCCCCGACAAAGCCCAGAAGAACACCGGCGGTTTTGCGGGCTGAGAGCGGTTCATCCGAGAAGACATGCGCCAGCGGCAGCACAAAAAGCGGAAGGGCGGCCATGGAGATGCCAGCAAAGGCAGAGGCCACGTGTTGCTGACCCCAACTGAGCAGCGCGAAAGGCAGGGCGGTGTTGAGCGTGCCGATCACCAGAAGATAGAGCGTGAGGCGCGGGGTCCAGGACGGCCAGGGGCGGTGGAGAGAGCGCATCAGCGCCAGCAGGACCAGAGCACCGAGCGTGGTGCGCGCGCAGGCCACGGTCAGTGGGCCATAGCCACGCAGGGCCAGTGTCACCACCATGAAGGTGCCACCCCAGATCAGGCCGAGGGCAAAGATTGAGAGCCAATTTGCAGGGGTGGGATGCGGTGTCATCGGGCCAGCTGAGGTCTATGCCGCCCGTTGCTAGCCCGGATAGGACGCCAGCGCCAGTGCGGTTACTTCAGCATTTGCACCGCGGTGGCGGGCTGGGTGATGGCCTGCAGGTCTTGCGCGCCGTCGAGGGTTAGCAGGCCAAGTCCGGGCAGCATGGCGCTGCCCCCGATGGTGGCAGTCAGCGTCGGTGTCTGCTGTGGGATCAGATCGTCAAGGGCGGCGATCTGTGGGGCGGGCACGGCCAGAGAGGGGCCTGACGTGTCATCGGTCAGGTTGCTGGCGCTCAGCGGCGCTGCAAAAAGGCAGAGTGCGAGTGGCAGAGAAAAACGCAGCATGTGGTCACCTTTGGTTCGATCTGAGTGAACTTTGCCGGGGCAATGCGGCAGGAGCATGGCCGCAAGGGTGCAAGACTTTGCCGATTTGATGCGGGGGTGCGGTCAGCGCCCGGCGCAGGAGACGGCGAGGCTGACCAGGGCCAATGTGGCAACGACCGCCAGGATCACGTCGCCGTGGCCTTGGCGGCGCGGGCTTGGGGTCGCTGGTGGGGCAGGTTGATCGCGCACCTGACGCGCGGGGCCATAGCGCAGGGTTGTTGAGGTCGGTGCAAAACCTGCGGAGGCGAAAAGCCGGGCCGAGCTGTCATTTCCGAACCAGACGGTCGCGGTGAGGTTGTCCCAGTCGTTCGTATCAGCCAAGGCTTTGGCGTGATCGACAAGCGCACGGGCGATGCCTTGGCCACGCAGGTCTGGTTGCACGTGAATGTCGTCGATATTGATAAAGGCAGGCGTGCTGCCATCGGGCAGGGTCAGCTGGCTGAGCGCGATGTAGCCGGCGTACCGGTTGTCGAGGTAGGCCGCAAAGATGCGTGGGCTTTCATCAAGCGGTTGGCCGTCATGGTCCTGAAACGACTGGGCAAGGCCAGGGATCACGAGGGTTTCCAGATCACCGGTGCTGAAAGCAAAGGGTTGGCGGGCGCGGTGCGCTTCCCACGTGGCGCGCAGGGCGGTCTGGATTTGTGGGAGAAGTGACGCGGGCGCGGGGCGGATTTCAAGATTGGACATCTGGCCCCCGGTGGTGTGCTGGCCCCGCAAGGGCGGGACCAGCCATGTGTGAGATCAAAGATCAGTTCTTGGATTTGTCGACCATTTTGCCATCAGAGATCCAAGGCATCATGCCACGGAGCTTTTCACCGACCTGTTCGATCTGATGTTCGTCGTTGATCCGGCGGGTCGCCTTGAAGAAGGGCTGGCCCACGGCGTTTTCCTGCATGAAGTCACGCACGAATTTGCCGGTTTGGATGTCGGTCAGAATGTCCTTCATCCGCTTTTTGGTCTCGGCGTAAGGCAGCACGCGCGGGCCAGAGACGTATTCGCCGTATTCTGCGGTGTTGGAGATCGAGTAGTTCATGTTGGCGATACCGCCTTCATAGATCAGGTCCACGATCAGCTTGGTTTCGTGCAGGCACTCGAAATAGGCCATTTCGGGCTCGTAGCCAGCTTCCACGAGGGTTTCAAAGCCCATGCGGATCAGTTCAACGATACCGCCGCAAAGCACGGCCTGTTCACCAAAGAGGTCGGTTTCGCATTCCTGACGGAAGTTGGTTTCGATGATGCCGGAGCGGCCGCCGCCGATGGCGGAGCAATAGGACAGGCCGATTTCCAGCGCCTTGCCGGATGCGTCGGTGTCAACGGCAACAAGGCAGGGGACGCCGCCGCCTTTGGTGTATTCGCCGCGCACGGTGTGGCCGGGGCCTTTGGGGGCCATCATGATGACGTCGACACCGTCTTTTGGCTCGATCAGGCCGAAGTGGACGTTCAGGCCGTGTGCAAAGGCGATGGCCGAGCCGGGCTTGATGTTGTCGTGGACGTAATTCTTGTATGTTTCGGCCTGAAGTTCGTCGGGCATGGTGAACATGATGACGTCACACCAGGCGGCGGCTTCTGCGATACCCATGACCTGCAGGCCTTCGCCTTCGGCTTTGGCTTGCGATGGGGAGCCTTCGCGCAGGGCGACGACAAGGTTCTTGGCGCCGGAGTCGCGCAGGTTAAGGGCGTGGGCGTGACCCTGAGAGCCGTAGCCGAGGATGGCGACTTTCTTGTCCTTGATCAGGTTCACGTCGCAGTCGCGGTCGTAGTAAACGCGCATGGTCTTTTCCTTTGGTTATCGTGTCTGGCAGCGCTTATAGGCCCCTTCTGCTGGAAGCGCAGTGTTGGTTGCGCAATTATTTAGGTCAATATGGTAATTGTTATTCGCCAAAAGTCGGGATATTGCGAAATTCATGCTTGATGATGATGACAGACGCATTTTGCGCCGATTGCAGGATGATCCGGCGATGGCCGTGCCGGACTTGGCGGCGGCCACGGGGCTGAGCCCTGCGCGGGTCAGTCGCCGGTTAGAGAAGCTGCGCGCAAGCGGCGTGTTGCAGGGCGTGGGTGTGGTGATTGACTGGGCAGCACTTGGCTATGCGGTAGCGGTCAGTCTGCGGATCACGCTGGACAAGACCCAACCGCGCGCCTTCGACGCCTTTCTGGTGGCCGCTCGGGCGGTGCGCGAAGTGGTCGAAATTCAGACCTTTCTGGGCCGGGTCGATGTGCGGCTGTCGCTGATCGCGAAGGATTTGCCGGATTATCAGCGGATATACCGCGAAGAGGTTTTGACCCTGCCACATATCGCGGACATCGAGGCGCTGATGACCGTGGCAAGTGTCAAGGATGACAGGACGTTGCCGATATGACGCTGGATGATCTGGACCGCGATCTGTTGCGGCAATTGGTTGAAAACGCAGAGCAATCGACACAACGGTTGGGCCAGAAACTGGGGCTGAGCCAGCCTGCCACTTGGCGGAGGATCAGGCGGCTGCAAGAGGCGGGGGTGATCGCGGGGCGCAGGCTGCGGCTGGACCATGAGGCGCTGGGATTTGGTGTAACGGTGTTTCTGGGGGTGAAACTTGCCACCAAGGGGCGCGTCAGTCTGGAAGACTTTGAGCGGGCAGTGAGCGGTATCGCTGAGGTGCAATCAGTTGAACACGTGCTGGGGCTATATGACTATCGCCTGCGGGTTGTGGCGCGCGATCTGGCCGATTTTGAGAGGGTGTTGCGCCGCCGGATCATGACCTTGCCGGGTGTCGGTGACGTGGAGGCCAATGTGCTGCTGAGCGAAGAACGCCGTCCCGGACCGCTTTGATTTGTTAAAATCTTGTTATGAGTTGTGCGGAAAGAAACCGGGGCAATTAAGATTCTGTTGGGGAAGATTTACGTAAGGTGACTGCGCAACAAAGCAGAGGCCCCCTGATGGAAGTCCGGCAACGCAGTGATCTTTGGAAGTTCGCAATCCTTTTTTCGGCGCTTGAAATGGCGTTTCTGATGATCGTGCAGGTGTTGTACTACCCGCCCGAAATGCACGCCTATATTCTGGCGCGCGAACCGCTGCTGACGCTGATTATCTCTTTGCCTGTATGCCTTTATCTGGGCGGGCAGATGCACGAAAACTACTTGCGCAAGCAAGAGTTGAAAGCGCTGACCGAACGTGACCGGCTGACCCAGGCCGCAACGCGGGACTTCTTTTATGAACGCCTTGCGGCCGAACCGGATGCCTATGGTGTGTCGCTGATGGTGGACATTGATTTCTTTAAGAAGGTCAATGACGTCCACGGACATATGGTCGGTGATGCGGTGATCAAGTCAGTGGCCGAAGTGCTGCGCGCCAATTGCCGCGAGATTGATATTGTCTGCCGGTTTGGCGGCGAGGAATTCGTGATCTTTCTGCACAAGGTCACGCCCGAACAGGGCCGCGATATTGCCGAACGGATGCGCCGGTCTGTGGCTGCAGCCCCGGTGCGGGTGGGCGATTTGACCGTGGCTGTGACCGTGTCCATTGGCGGATCGCTCAAAGACGCCACTGAGGACATCGACGCAGCCATTGGCACAGCAGATGCCGCACTTTATCGCGCAAAGGAAAGCGGTCGGAACCGCACGGTGATGGAGTGGCTGTCACCGCAGGCTGCATGACAGAGGCAGATTAACCCCTTGGGCACCTATCGCGGTTATATGTGCTATAAGAGGGCGTCATGAAGCTGAAAACCAACTCTGATATCCTGGGCTTTTCCATGCTCGCCACAGCGTTTGCCTGCGCTGTGGTTGTCCCTGTGATCATGCTGTTGTACCCGCGCGAAGAATGGCTGTGGGAGTTGTCGTTAAGTTTGCTGCTGACCATCTCGATTACCATGTCGTTGATGATTTTTATCGGCAAGAAAATTGTGCATATCAATGAATTGTCAGACGAACTTCAACGGCTTGTCGCGCGCGACAGGCTGACGGATGTGGCCACGCGCGACCACTTTTATGCAGTCATGGCCGATGCGCCGGATGCTTACGGTGTCTCATTGATGGTTGATATTGATCACTTCAAGGCGGTCAACGACACACATGGGCATATCGCAGGGGACGCGGTGATCCGCCGAGTGGCGCGCGTGCTGCAATCCTCTGTCGGGCCGCAGGATATGGTTTGCCGGTTCGGGGGTGAAGAGTTCGTGATCTTCTTGCACGAAAGCTCTGTCGAGGCGGCGGCCACCGTGGCCGAAATCATAAGGCAGGCGGTTGCGGCAGAGGTGGTGACCTTTGAAGGTAAGCCATTGACGGTGACGGTGTCGATTGGCGGGTCCTTGCAGGCGCGCTGCGCGGACATTGATGCCGCCATCCGGGATGCGGATGCAGCACTTTACCTGGCAAAAGCGCAGGGTCGCAACGGGGTGGTTTTTCATCGCGATCAACAAGGGTCCGGGGAGGCCTGGAAAGCGGCAGGTTAAGCAAAGGGTCGCTTTGTGCCCGGCGGCTGGCGCAAGATGAATGCGGTCCGCGACTGGGCCGATTGCTGTTTGCATACCCAAATAGACTTTGCCATCAGCCCGCGCGGAAGGTAGCCAAAGGCAACCCCAGCGCAGGAGGCATGCATGGACGGCACAGCGAAATCCTCGGTTGATCCCGAAGGCCTGATGGAATTCTCGGTGGTATTCACTGACCGGTCGCTCAATCACATGAGTAAGGCCTTTCAAGGTGTGATGACCGATATCTCAGCCATGCTGAAAGATGTCTATAACGCCGACCACGTGGCCGTTGTGCCCGGTGGTGGCACCTTTGGCATGGAGGCGGTCGCGCGGCAGTTCGGCGCAGGGGCGCATGCGTTCATCCTGCGCAACGGCTGGTTTTCATACCGCTGGAGCCAGATTTTCGACGCGGGCCAGTTTACTGCGCAGACCACGGTGCTGAAGGCGCGGCAGGCGGGCAATGACAGCCGCGCGCCGTTCGCGCCTGCCCCCATTGCCGAGGTTGTGGATGCGATCAAGGCGGCGAAACCCGATGTGGTTTTTGCCCCGCACGTTGAAACCAGCGCGGGCATCATCCTGCCAGATGACTATCTGCGCGCGATGGCAGCGGCTGCCCATGAGGTGGGCGCATTGATGGTGCTGGACTGCATCGCCTCGGGCTGTGTTTGGGTCGATATGAAGGATGTGGGCGTTGATGTGCTGATCTCTGCCCCGCAAAAGGGCTGGTCAGCGACGCCCTGTGCGGGATTGGTGATGCTGTCGGACCGCGCGGCGGCGCGCATGCAAGACACCACATCCAACAGCTTTGCCGGAGATCTGAAGAAATGGCACGGGATCATGGCGGCCTATGAAGGCGGCGGGCATGCCTATCATGCGACGATGCCAACGGATGGGCTGCGGGCGTTTCGGGACACGATGATTGAAACGCGGGACTATGGGTTTGACCGGTTGAAAGACGCGCAATGGGCGCTGGGTGACGCGGTGCGCGCGCATTTAGCAGGCATGGGCGTGCGGTCTGTCGCGGCGGAAGGGTTCGGCGCGCCGGGTGTCGTGGTCAGTTATACCGATGACCCGAACATCCAGAACGGCAGCAAGTTTGCGGCCCAAGGCATGCAGATTGCCGCAGGTGTGCCGCTTGCCGTCGATGAGCCAGAGGATTTCCGCACCTTCCGGCTGGGGCTGTTTGGGCTGGATAAGCTTTACGATGTGGACGCGACGCTGGCGCGGTTGCTGCCGGTGGTGGATCAGGTGGTAGGCGGGTAGGGCGGTGCCCGCCCACCCACCCTTTTGGGGGCTTTGCCCCCGTCCGCTGGGCGGACTCCCCCAGGATTATTTTGGCCAGAAGAAGAGTCAGCCCGCGCCGAGGCCAAGTTTCATGAGTTGACGGCGAACGGGCGCTGTGTCGGCTAGCGCGCGAATGCCCCAGGGCCGCAGGTCACGCAAGACCGATGAGCCCGCGATGGAAGCACGGTTCAGCGCGTCGATCCCTGTCACGCGCAGGCGAATGTCGGTGTGGCGCGCGGCCTGGTAGGCATCCAGCATGGCGGTATCGCCAAGGGTTGCGCGGTGCGCCTCGGCCAGATCCAGCAGGGTGGCGAGGTCGCTGAGTGACATGTTGAGGCCCTGCGCGCCAATCGGCGGCATCACATGCGCAGCCTCTGCCACCAATGCGGTGCGCTGGGCGGTCAGGCGATTGGCGATTTGGCTGATGATCGGCCAGCTGGACCGGCCTGCCACCAGCGCAAGATCGCCCATGACGCCTGCGCTGCGCGCGGTGGCGGCGGCATTGAAGTCGGCGGGTGAGAGGGCAGCAAGGCGCGCAACTTCGGCCCCGCTGTCCATCCAGACCACAGCAGAGCAGGGCTGACCGTTGTGATCGGGGAGCGGCACCAGCGTAAAGGGGCCGCCGGTCTGGTGCACCTCGGTCGAGATATTGTCATGCGGGGCCGCGTGGGTCACCGCGAAGGTCAGCGCCTTTTGCCCGTAGCGCGTTGTTTTGACGTCGATCCCGGCGGCGGCGCGCACAGGTGAGCCTCGGCCATCGGCGCCGATCACCAGTTTGGCGCGCAGGCTTTGCCCGTCTGTCAACGTCACGCGCGCCTCTGCCGTACGGGTCAGCATCCGCGCAAAGCCCGTGCCGGGCCGGAAGTCGACGTTTGGCAGGGCAGAGAGACGCGCGACCATTTCGCGGCGCAACAGCCAGTTGGGCAGGTTCCAGCCAAAAGGTTGGTCCGAGATGTCCGCGGCGTCAAAGTCGCGCACAACCGGCGGCGTGGCAGCGCCATCAACGATGCGCATGATCTGCAAAGGTGCAGCATGGGGGGCGAGCATGTCCCAAAGCCCGGCGCGGTCCAGAAAGGCGCGCGCGGGTTGCAAAAATGCGGTCGTGCGCAAATCAGCCCCGGGCGTATCGGCCTGTGTGACAGGCGGCGCGGGGTCCACAATGACCACATCAAAGCCAGCGGTGCCAAAGGCCGCGGCAGCGGTCAGACCCGCCACACCGCCGCCCGAGATCAGAATGTCGGTTTCCATACCCTGCGACATAGGCGGCTAAAGGCGCGCGGGAAAGGGGGATGTGGCGAATTGCGCCAACGGGAACGGATCGTTAGGGTCGGATCACGTCCGCGCGAAAGGAAGCCTGATGCCCGTGCCACCCCGTCCGCAAAAGGATGCCTATGATCTGATCCTTGAGGCGATCGACAGCCATATCTACACCCCGGGCGACCGGTTGGTGGAAAGCGATCTGGCGGAACGTCTGGGCGTGTCGCGCACGCCGGTGCGCGAAGCATTGCAACGGTTGGAGACCCAAGGGCTGCTGACGCGCGATGGGCGGTCGCTGATTGTGGCGTCACTGGACCATACCCAGATGTCCGAACTTTACGTGGTGCGCGGAGAGTTGGAAGGGTTGGCGGCCCGGCTGGCAGCCCGGCACGCGACGCCCGAAGAGGTAGCCGTGTTGCGTGACATGCTGGAGGCGGACAAGGCGCTCAAGGATGACGCGCAGGCGCTGGCCCGCGCCAATCGGCGGTTTCACAAGCAGATCCATTTGGCGTCACACAATCGGTTTTTGGTGCGGCAATTGGATCTTGTGCATCGGTCCATGGCGCTGTTGGCGACAACGTCGATCTCGGCCGAGGGCCGAGGGGCCGACACGCTGCAAGAGCACGAGGAAATCGTGCGTGCGATTGAAAAAGGCGATGGTGATGCGGCGTATCGCGCGCTGCACGACCATATTTCCAAGGCCTATGTTACCCGTTTGAAGCTGGACGCTGCCAAGGTCGAAGCCGCCGAGTAGTGCCGGGCAAAAGCACGCCGTGGGCGGTCTTGTCCCAATAAAACGGCTTCCACGTCAATTCCAGCAGACCCTTGTAGGCGGCGATGGTCGCCAGCGGGAAATAAAGCTGCAGGGAAATCGCCCAAGGCCAGAGGCCCCGCTTGCCCGCGCGGCCAAGGGCCACCCATGCAATGGCAAGTGAGACCAGTTCGGTCGCCAGAAAGAGCCCAGCGAGTGTCCAAAGGGCGGGTGCAGGTAGGATCGTGCCAATCGGGTGCGGCAGGCCAAAAGGGATCAGCCAGAAGGACCAGAGCAGGGGGGAAAGCAGAAACTGCGCCAGCGTGCCCGCGAAGAGCACTTGCAGTCCGAAGAACCGCCATGGACCCAGATCGCGCCAGAGGCGGACAGGGTGGCGCATGTGTACGCCGTAAGTGATCGCATAACCCTTGAGCCAGCGCGAGCGTTGCTTGACCCACGGCCAGAACCGGCCATTCGCCTCTTCCTCGGTCACGGTGTTGACGAATTCGGTCCGGAATCCGTGGCGCGCCAGCCGGATACCAAGATCGGCATCTTCGGTGACATTGTGTGCGTCCCAGGCGCCAAGCCGTTCGAGCGCGTGGCGGCGAAAAAAGAGTGTGGTGCCGCCGAGCGGTACGACCAGCCCCATACGGGCATAGCCGGGCAGGATGACCCGGAACCAGGCGGCGTATTCGATGGTGAAGCAGCGGGTCAGCCAGTTGGCGCGCGGGTTGTAGTAATCAAGCATGCCTTGCAGGCAGGCCACCGCAGGATCGGCATTGGCAAAGTGATGGGCAACGCGGCGCAGTTGATCGGGGGCGGGGGCATCCTCGGCGTCGTAGACGCCGACAATCGACCCATGCGCGAAATCGAGCGCGTAGTTCAGGGCGCGCGGTTTGGTTTTGATTGTGCCGTCCGGCACGGTGATCAGCCGCATCCACGTGAGCAACCGGGCGCGGCCGACAGCGGCGCGTGTGGTGTGATCGCTTGCTTCCATCACAAGGCAGACGTCAAGCAATTCGCGTGGATAATCAATCGCTTCCAAGCGGTTGAGAAGGTGATCTGCAATCGCTTTTTCGCGGTAAAGCGGGATCAGAAGGGTGATCACGGGCAGGCGCGCAGGTGTGGCGTCATGCGCGCCGGGGCCTTCGGGCAAGGGCGCGCGGCACACGATGGCGGCTGCGGCTTTGACGCCGGTTGCGAGTGTGAGCAAGAGCACCGTCAGTGCGGTCAGGATTGTGAAGGTCAGCACTGGCGCCGTAAAGGCGGTCAGCAGCAAGAGGCTGGCGAGGACGATGGCAAGGCGTAGCGCCGCCGGAGCCGCCCAATTGCGGCAACTTTCGGCGTCGGGCACGCGGGTTTCGGCGCGGCGAACGAGTTGCGTGGCGAATTGTGTGCTGATGCAGCGGGTGATTTGATCGGTCGTGGCAAAGGCCATGCGGACGGGACCAAACAGCGCCGTCAGCGAGGCGCGGTGGCGGTCAAAATGCAGCGCCGTGGGCGCCAGCACCACAACGCAGCCGCCCATGCGCCGCCACGGCAGCACCCCGTGGCGCAGCGCCAGCGCAGGCCCAAGTTGGGCTACCAGCCGGGGGTCAGGCGGGTCTCGCAGCGGGTCGATCAACTGCGATTTCGTCAAATCTGTCTGCGCTTCGACCAGTGTGCGGCGGGACAATCCATGCTGCGCATAAAGCACGTCATCCAGCTGCAACCCCAGCCGGGTCGCAACATGCTGTGCATCATCGAGCGCATCGGACGACACCGCGCCATCGGACGTCGAAAGGTCAAGACGCAACGTGCTGCGTAGGGGGTGCATCACCTGCGCAGTTGGGTCTGGTGTCAAATGGGGCGTCAGTCGCGTCATCTGGCCCGTCCGGTTGTCCCGAAGACCAAGATGACGGCAGCATCCTTAACGGATGATTAACAAAGCCGCGAAAAGTTTACGCAGCGCGGGCGTCCATGGCCGCTGCGAAACGCTCAAACAGATAGTAACTGTCTTGCGGCCCCGGCGATGCCTCGGGGTGATATTGCACGCCAAAGACCGGACGGTCCGCCAGACGAATGCCGCAGTTTGACCCGTCAAAGAGCGAGACGTGGCTTTCGACAACGCCGTCTGGCAGGGTTTGGCTGTCAACGGTAAACCCATGATTCATCGACGTAATTTCGACTTTGCCGGTCTCGATGTCCTTGACCGGGTGGTTGGCGCCGTGATGGCCGTGGTTCATCTTGATCGTCTGTGCGCCGAGCGCCAGCGCGAGCATTTGGTGGCCCAGGCAGATGCCAAACACAGGCAGATCGGTTTCAAGCACGCTTTTGATCATCGGCACGGCATAGGTGCCCGTGGCCGCCGGATCGCCCGGCCCATTGGACAAAAAGACGCCATCGGGGTTAAGCGCCAGAACCTCTTCTGCGGTGGCCGTGGCAGGCAGGACGGTCACGTCGCAGCCCGCAGAGGCGAGACAGCGCAGGATGTTGCGCTTGGCACCATAGTCAATCGCCACAACTTTGTGCCGGGCGGCGGTTTGTGGCGCGTAGCCCTCTGGCCAGGCCCAGCGCATTTCATTCCAGTGGTAGGATTGCGCGCAGGTCACTTCCTTCGCCAGATCCAGTCCCTCGAGGCCGGAAAAACCGCGGGCGGCGGCCACAAGCGCATCAATGTCAAAATTGCCGTCCGGGTCATGGGCCAGCGCCACATGCGGCGCGCCCTGCTGGCGGATCGCGCGGGTCAGGCGGCGGGTATCAATACCACCAATGCCGATCCGGCCCCGGCGGGTCAGCCATGTGGTCAATTCCTCGGTCGCGCGCCAGTTCGAAGGTCCAGTTGGATCCCATTTGACGACCATGCCGCAGGCAACGGGGTCTGCGGTTTCGTCGTCTTCGGGGGTCACGCCTGTGTTGCCGATATGGGGAAAAGTGAATGTCACGATCTGGCCCGCATAGGACGGATCGGTCATGATTTCCTGATAGCCGGTCATGGCGGTGTTAAAACAAAGCTCTGCCGTCGTCTGGCCGGTGGCCCCGAAGCCGCGACCATAGAAGATCGTACCATCGGCAAGTGCAAGGCAGGCGGTTGGTTTCGCTGGCATCGCGTGCATCCCCCAGATCGCGCAAAATTGGGCCGTAACTAAGGGCGCAGTCGGCAGGGGTCAAGGGCCAGAACGCCCTTGTTTTTGGCCTGTGCTAACGTCGCGTTGGGGTGCTTGTCAGCCACCGGGTGCGACAGTATGGTGCGCGCTCGCCTGATGCCAGAGACGGGAGTTTTCATGGACATGCGCAGCCGGGTCAATGCGGCCCTGAAAGATGCAATGAAGTCGAAAGAGGCGGACCGTCTGTCCACCCTGCGGCTGATCAACGCCGCGATCAAGGATCGCGAGATCGCGCAACGCGGCACTGACGAGGCCGAGGTGGGCGACGCAGAGGTGCTGTCAATCTTGGGGCGGATGGTCAAGCAGCGTCACGAAAGCGCACGCGCCTACGAAGAGGGCGGGCGGCTGGAGCTGGCCGACAAGGAACGGTCCGAGATCAAGGTGATCGAGGATTTCCTGCCAAAACAGCTGGATTCAGAGGAGGCCGCCGCTGCCGTGGATGCCGCGATTGCCGAGGTTGGCGCCACCAGCATCCGCGATATGGGCAAGGTAATGGGGGTCCTAAAGGCCAAGTTCACCGGTCAGATGGATTTCGGCAAGGTCGGCCCGTTGGTCAAAGACAAACTGGGGTAAACCGCGTCTTGGAAACGGTCCGGGGGACCGTTTCAGCGGTTTACGGGCGGGCGTCTCAAGCGCATTTGCAAATTTGTGGCGCGCTAGGGACGCAAAGCGCGTTTGAGGTCGTCATAGAGGGCGAGCCGTTCGCTGGCGTCTAGAAAGCTGCCGATTTCAACCTCGCGGTCGCCGCCGCGCAGGGTGATATAATTGTCGACCGGGCCGCCCTTGGGGTGCAGATGTACGCTGACCCAATAGCGGTTGGCCTGCCATTCCTGCGCCGGTGCCTTGGGGTTGTGCCGGGTCAAGTAGGCGACATCATCCGTGACGGTCAGTTCCTCGAGCACCTCGCCCCTGCGGTAGCTGATGTTGAGCGCGGTCCAGAGACCCGCGACCATCAGCGCAAAGAAAGACAAAAGACCCCAAAGGATAGTTGATCCCAGAACCACGATCAGCGGCAAAGTCACAAGGAGGCAGGTTGCCCCCATGAAAAGCACAAAGTCGCGCCGCAAAAGCGACCGGTAGGGCCAGAGCGACAGCCGCCAGTTGGCGGTGGCTTGCGGAGGTTCCGGGGTCCATTCGTAGGGCATGAAACTGTTTTAGCCCATGCCGCCGGACAGGCAAATATGCAGCCCCAATGCGCCAGGAATTGCGGAGCGAAATGCGGCGAGAATCGGGCTGACCGATTCGCTTGCGGGGGTGTTGATCGTTTCCAAAAGCGGCAAAATCACGGTTCTTGCACGGGATTTGTGGCCAAACCGGGGCAAAATGCGGCGCGCTGGCCTTCGATTTGGCCGAAATGTGTTACGAAAGGATTAACTTGCCTTGTTTCGCGGGAATAACCCGGCTAAAAACGGGTCAGGGAAGTGTCTGCTTTTTTGTCGCAGGGATTACCGGGTAAATGTGTAACGAGGAGTTTGCGCAAAATGAATATGATGAAGACAGTTGCGATTGCCGCGACACTTGCAGCAGGCTCTTTTGCCACGACTGCGAACGCTGCGTCTGTCACTGTGAATGGCATGACTTATGATGACGGTGGCGCACCGTTCGATCTGAGACTTTTTGACTTGGAAGTCGGCGGATCATCGAACCACACCCATGCCTCTAACTTGATTGACAACGGCACATCGCTGAGCGGCAACCTTAATTCCGGGGCTTCCAGCGATGGAGGCGGCATTTCGTTCCGCTTCACGTCGGCGATTGCTGGTTTGTTTGCAGTAAGCACAAACACCACCAACCTTGGTGGCGCCTTCCAGGATCTGCGCATCTCGTGGTGTGCGTCCGAAGGTGGACCCGGTGCAATTACATGCGTGGGTGAAGAGGCGTTTATCGAAGAGCCGGTTGGTGGCGCTTCGTTGGTCGCAAACTTCATGAACGCGGGCGATGTGAAATATCTTGTCGCCACATGGAGCAGCGTCGTTGGCGTTGACCAGAACCTGGATTTCAAAGTTGTTGGTCAGGTTCCAGTGCCTGCCGCTGGTCTGCTGTTGCTGGCTGGTCTGGGCGGTCTGGGTGCGATGAAGCGCCGCAAGGGCTAATCCTTCCCAACAGAATACGGAAAGCCCCGCCATTGTGCGGGGCTTTTTGATTCCGGGGTATGGGTGCTGATGCCGTTGCGTCGTCGGTGACAGTGATGGCAGCAATGCGCACCACCACTGCAACAAGAGTCGTCACAGCGGCATGGCTGCAGCTGTCAAAGGGGCAGGGGGCCGCCACAGGCGTAAGATGTGCAACGCTCTCACCGTGAGCGGTGGTGGCGAAGTCAACGCGCACCTGTGTCCCGTGCTGCGGTGGGTCCGAAGCCTTGGGCCACCTATGGGTTCTGATGTGTGACTTACTGCGCGCTTGGTGGTTGCTACAGTCAGGCGGCTGCGTCCAAAGAGCGGGGCAGTGTCGGGCTGCGCGGGGTGTTATGGGCGGCAATACGACCCGGGTATCGCGGTGCCCTGCAATTGCGTGATGCACAAATGAAAAGGCCCCGGTCGGGTGACCGGGGCCTTTTTGGTGTTGCGATACGCCTTGGCGTCAGTGCGCGTGCGGCTTGTCCCAATCGGACTGCTTGGGCAGCGTTTCGAACGTATGTTCGGGCGGCGGCGAGGGCAGGGTCCATTCCAGCGTGTCGGCGTATTCGTTCCACGGGTTGGGGTCAGACACCCGGCGACCGTAGAGCAGCGAATAGAAGATCACGCCGATGAAGAACACGAAGCTGGCGAAGGACAGGAAGGCGCCCCAGCTGGAGACGTAGTTCCACAGGGCATAAGCCTCGGGATAGTCGATGTAGCGACGTGGCATCCCCTGACGGCCCAGGAAGTGCTGCGGGAAGAAGGTGATGTTTGCACCGATGAACATCGCCCAGAAGTGCAATTTACCGGCCCATTCGGGGTACATGCGGCCCGACATCTTCGGGAAGTAGAAGTAGATGCCCGCGAAGATCGAGAAGACAGCGCCCAGCGACATCACATAGTGGAAGTGTGCCACGACGTAGTAGGTGTCGTGATAGGCCCGGTCGACGCCAGCCTGAGACAGTACGATGCCCGTCACACCGCCCACGGTGAAGAGGAACAGGAAGCCCATCGCCCAAAGCATCGGCGTTTTGAACTCAACCGAGCCGCCCCACATTGTGGCGATCCAGCTGAAGATCTTCACGCCTGTTGGAACGGCGATGACCATCGTGGCCAGCATGAAGTAGGACTGCTGGGTCAGGGACATGCCCACGGTGTACATGTGGTGCGCCCAGACGACAAAGCCCAGCACACCGATCGCGACCATCGCATAGACCATCGGCAGGTAGCCGAAGATCGGCTTGCGGCTGAAGGTGGCGATGACGTGGCTGATGATGCCAAAGCCGGGGATAATGATGATGTAGACCTCTGGGTGGCCGAAGAACCACAGGATGTGCTGATAGAGGATCGGGTCACCGCCACCAGCAGGATCAAAGAATGTCGTGCCAAAGTTACGGTCTGTCAGCAGCATGGTGATGGCGCCGGCCAGAACGGGCAAGGCGAGTAGGATCAACCATGCGGTCACGAAGATCGACCAGGAGAACAGCGGCACCTTGTGCAGGGTCATGCCCGGTGCGCGCATGTTCAGGAAGGTGGTGATCATGTTGATCGCGCCAAGGATCGACGAGGCACCTGAAACGTGGACCGCAAAGATCGCAAGGTCCATGGACATCCCGCCCTCGGACGTCGACAGCGGCGGGTAAAGCACCCAGCCCACGCCAGAACCAAGTTGCCCGTTGCCGCCCGGCGACAGCATCGAGGCGACACCAAGCGCGGTACCGGCGACATACATCCAGAACGACAGGTTGTTCATGCGCGGGAAGGCCATATCGGGCGCGCCGATCTGCAAGGGCATGAAATAGTTGCCAAATCCGCCAAAGAGCGCGGGGATGACCACAAAGAACATCATCAGGACGCCGTGATAAGTGATCATCACGTTCCAGAGGTGACCATTAGGTGTGCAAACCTCGCCAGAGGCGATGAACCGCGCGCCTTCGGCACACATGTATTGCACGCCGGGGTGCATCAGCTCGAGCCGCATGTAGACGGTAAAGGCCACCGAAATGAAACCGACCGCACCTGCAACGAAGAGGTACAGGATGCCGATATCCTTGTGGTTGGTGGACATGAACCAGCGGGTAAAGAAGCCGCGGTTGTCTTCGTGCTCGTGGCCGTGGATGGCTGCGTCTGCCATGTGGCTCTCCTTGGTTGGTTCCTTTGCCCCGGGCGCGAGTCATCTTCACCCCGAGCTTTTGTTGGGGTTCTAGTGGGTTGTGCGCGCCGGGGCAACACGCGAAGTGGCGGAGGTGCTGGGTAATATTGGCGCAGGGGCGGGGGTGCCGGTGTTCGAAATCAGGCGGATTTTGGTATCGGTGCGTAAAGGCTTTGCACGACGGCGTTGGCCTGTTCGAGCGTCAGAGGCCGCGCGAAATAGAAGCCCTGGAACTGGTCGCAGGACATGGCGGTCAACACTTCGACCTGTCGACGGGTTTCGACCCCTTCAACCGTAACCGACATGCCCAGCTTATGACCAAGCAGGATGATGGTTTCGATGATGTCGAAATAGCGCCCCTCTTCAAAGTCGTGGCCGGAAAGGAAGGATTTGTCGATCTTGAGTTTGTTGAAATGGTATTTCCACAGATAGCCAAGGCTGGAATATCCGGTGCCGAAGTCATCCATCGCGACGCTGATCCCTGCATGCCGCAGGCGTTGCAAGACGGCGCTGACGCCTTCTTCGTCCTGCAAAAGCAGGCTTTCAGTGAGTTCCAGTTCCAGCCGTTCCGGGGCAAGCCCGATGCGGTCAAGGTCAGCGATAATGTCATTGGCCAGATTGCTGTTCTGAAACTGTACAGGTGAGAGGTTTACGGAGATATAGATCGGGGCGGGCCATTTGCGGGCGGCGCGCATCGCCTTGCGCAGCACGACCTTGCCCAACTCGTGAATCATGCCGGTGCTTTCAGCAACAGGAATAAATTCGTCAGGGCCGACAATATTGCCCTGTTCATCGCGCAAACGGGCCAAAGCCTCGAACCCGTTGACCTGCCCGGTTTCGGCATCGACGAAGGGCTGAAAGTAAACCTCAACCGCGTGATCAAAACCGACGCTGCGCAGATAGCTTTCGATCTGATTGTGTCGCCCGGTGACCTGATCGAGCGCATCGACGTATTCGACCGTCTGACCGTAGCCGTCGGAAATCGCCTTGTTCAGAGCCAAATCAGCGGCATGTAGCGCGCGGTCAACCGGTTGGCCCACGGGCGACAGATGCAGCCCGATGCAGGCAGTGCATTGCACTTGCTGACCATCGATCGGGCAGGGGGCGGCAATGGCGTGCTGCACCTCGTCTGCGCAGCGGCGCAGCGCCTCTCTGGTGGTGGTGGGCAGGACCAGCATGAATTCATCGCCATTCATCCGCCCGACAAAGCCTGCAGCCCCCGCGATCCGCAAAAGCCGGTTGGCGGTTTCGCACAAATAGGCATCTGCCACGGCCGGGCTGTAGATGTCATTGACCGCCTTGAAGTTATCCAGATCGACCAGAATGATCCCGATCTGTTCAGCCGGGTCGCGCCTGTCGGCAAACAGCGGTCGGATCTTGCCTGCGATGCCATTGCGGTTCATCAGCCCGGTGAGCGCGTCCTGCCGCGACAGATTGGCGAGTTCCTGTTCACGCAGTTTGGCCTTGCGGGTGATGCGGATCGTGATCAGCATCGGCAAAAGAAAGGCAAAGGCTGACAGGATCGGCACGCCCATCACCACAAGGCCAGTCACCGTCGACAGGGATACGTCTGTGCCGGTGTGCCGGGTCCGTAGCTTTGCCACGCCGATTTGAGTGCCGTCATCTGCAAAAAGCGGAAGGATGGCGACGGAATCGACCACGTTGTGCAGACTGGTGTCCGGAACATCTTCAAACCAGATGTGCAGCGTGCCATTTGCGGCGCCCTGCTGCACCGCGTCTAGCGTGGCCTGTTCGGTCAGCCGTTGGGGCATGTTGCCATGGCCAACGATCTGCGTGCCGTCTAAGGAAAAAAGGGAAAACCCCTGCACCCCGCCATAGCTGTGCGCCATATGGAACGCGGTTTGCTGGGCTGGTGACGCGGGTTCACCCGCCAAGAGGCCCGGCAATCCCGGCGTGTGATCCACAAGGTGTTCACCCCATGCGCGCACGTCGCTTTGCGCCTTGGCCCGTAATTCATGTTCGCGCGCGAGCTGCAATGCATAGTAGGTTCCGACCACCAGAAGCCCTGCGAGTGCCACCGTGCCCAAAACGGCCCAAAAAACCTTGCGGTCGGAATTTTTGGCGGCCGTGGCAGGGAGCATCTTTCACCTCATAAGTCTCGCAACGGACTAGAGGTGAAGATTTAACTATGCGCTAATTTCGCCCCCTGCATCGCAGCTTTTTGCAGCGCTTTGTTCCATCACGGTCGCAAAGGTGCGGCGAAGGGCGACATCAACGTCGTCCATTGTCACTGGCAGGCCCAGATCAACGAGCGATGTGACGCCATGTTCGGCAATGCCGCAGGGGACGATTCCGTCAAAATGGGACAGATCAGGTTCCACATTGATCGACAGCCCGTGAAACGACACCCATTTACGCAGCCTGATGCCCAGAGCGGCGATCTTGTCTTCGCGCAGGCTGCCATCTGCAGCAAGAGGTTTGTCGGGGCGCGTGACCCAGACGCCGACACGCCCTGCGCGACGTTCACCGGTCACGTTGAATTCGGCCAGTGTGGCGATGATCCAGCTTTCCAGATCGTGCACAAAGCAGCGCACGTCACGGCCGCGTTTGGAGACATCAAGCATCACATAGGCCACACGCTGGCCCGGTCCGTGATAGGTATATTGCCCGCCGCGCCGCGCCTCGAACACGTCAAAGCGGTCGGGGTCGACCAAATCCGCAAGTTTGGCCGAGGTGCCGGCGGTATAAAGCGGGGGATGTTCCACCAGCCAGATGCATTCATCCGCCGTGCCTGCGGCAATGGCGGCGGCGCGGTCCTCCATGAAACGCAGTGCGTCGGGGTAGGGGGTCAACCCCGGTGCGGTGATCCAGTCAACCATGGGCGGTTGGCCGGGGCAGAAGGCCTGCTTTGCGGAGTGCGGGCATATTGGCGCGGCTCACCGGGATCGTGGCCCCGGTGGACAGCGTCAGTTCGGCGCGATCCCCCTGACGTTTGACGGCTGTGATCTGATCCAGCGCCACCCAATGCGAGCGGTGCACTTGCAGGCCCGCCACGTCACCGGTTTCACGCATCGCATCAGCCAGTCGCATCAGCACCATGTCTTGCCCTTTGGTGGTCATGACGTTGACGTAGTGATCGCTGACCGAAAGCGCAACAAGGGGCCCGCGCTTGTCAAACGGCAGGCGGTCAAGGACCGCGGGTGGTGCGGTGTCGGCGGGCGCGTCCGTCGTCGAAAAGAGCGCGAAGAGGACCGAGATCACCACAGAGATCACCGTGACATGGAACAGGGCCACCAGCACCTCTGCCGGGGTGTCCATCACAAAGCCAAAGCTGGCGTAATTGATGGCGGCGATCACGGCAAAGATCGGTGGACCCATGGCGACACCAGCAATGGCGAAGCGCGGCAGCGTTGCGGGAATGCGGTCGTAAAGGACGTGCTGGACCAGTGCCGAGACAAAGTTGCCGACCGCGTAAGTGAGAAACACAAGCCCGATCCAATAGGCCATACGGGGCAGGGTGGCCATCAGGTCAAACGTATCAAATGGACCGGCGAGCCCCACCATGACGCCGGTGCACAAGAGCGCCACAAGCATCCGCACATCGCCAAACGTGGTCCGCAGTTCACGTATCGCGAATGGGAAAGCGCCGTCAGCCACGTTGTTTTTCTGCCTTTTGCGTATCGGGTTTTGCCCCGCGAGGGGCGTTTTGCAAAAGGTGCCATGACATCGCGACAACCACAACCAACGGAGCCTGACCCATGACTCTCACCCCGATCCTGACCGCACCGCTGATGGTGCAAATCCATCTGCTTTGCGCCGTGCTGGCAATTTGTCTTGGCCCGGTCAACATCTGGCGCAAACGCCGTGACAGGCTGCATCGGATGATGGGTGGCACGTGGATGTTGGCCATGTTCGGGTTGGCGACCAGTGGCCTAATGATGAGCAGTTGGGCCGTTATTGGCCCTTTCAACCCCATCCATCTGTTTTCGGTTCTGACCTATATTTCTTTAGGCGAAAGTATCTGGCACCTGATCAACCGCCGCTTTGCCCAGCATGGGCGGGCCATGCGCAGCCTTTATTTCCAAGGTTTGGCGATAGCCGGGTTGTTCACATTCCTGCCGGGGCGAACGCTGAACGAGACCTTCTTTGCGGCGTCGCCCCTTGCGGGTTTTGTTGCAACCTTTGTCGTTGTCGGCGGACTGGCCTGGTTGGGCTGGCGGTATCAGCCACGGGTTGCATGAATTCCCTCTTGGCAAGGTCGGACCCCTGATCTAGAAGACGCGCAGCCTGACTTGCGGTCGTGGCGGAATTGGTAGACGCGCAGCGTTGAGGTCGCTGTGAGGTAACACTCGTGGGGGTTCGAGTCCCCCCGACCGCACCACGCCCCTTTCGACACATTGGTTTTCAAAGCTCTTCTGCCCTGTGGTCCGCGCCGGGCACAGCGGAATGTCGTGGCTGGACCGCAAACAGGCGATTGGCCTCTTTTGCGGGCACCAAGGGGCCATGTCGCCTGCAAGTGGCAACATGCCGCTGAATTGGTTGCAATCGCGTCAAACGCTTGTTTTAGTCTGATGCAATGGCGCGACAAAGCCGCCAATAGGGAGAACTACGTGACCGGATCAAGTCATGAAAGCGCTTTCGTTGCGTTCGAACGTGTGCAGAAAAGCTATGACGGGGAAAATCTTGTCGTCAAAGACCTGAACCTTTCAATGCCCAAGGGCGAGTTTCTGACGATGCTGGGGCCATCGGGGTCCGGGAAAACCACATGCCTGATGATGCTGGCCGGGTTCGAGACAGCGACCCACGGCGAGATCAAGTTGGATGGGATCAGCATCAACAACATTCCGCCGCACAAGCGCGGCATTGGCATGGTGTTCCAGAATTATGCGTTGTTTCCGCATATGACCGTGGCCGAAAACCTCGCGTTTCCGCTGCAGGTGCGCAAGATGGGCAAGGCCGAGCAGGAAGAAAAGGTGATGCGCGCGCTGGGCATGGTGCAGATGCAAGACTTTGCAGGTCGCCGTCCCAGCCAGTTGTCAGGTGGCCAGCAGCAGCGGATCGCGCTGTCGCGCGCGCTGGTGTTTGAACCCGAACTGGTGCTGATGGATGAACCTCTTGGCGCGTTGGACAAGCAGTTGCGCGAGACATTGCAGTTTGAGATCACCAATCTGGCGCACGAACTGGGGATCACGGTGGTTTACGTCACCCACGACCAGACCGAGGCGCTGACCATGTCAGACCGCGTGGCGGTTTTTGATGATGGCCGAATCCAGCAATTGGCCCCGCCCGATCAGCTGTATGAACAACCAGAGAACTCTTTCGTGGCGCAATTCATTGGTGAAAACAACACGTTGGAAGGTGTTGTTCAGGAGATCACCGGCGACACTTGCGTGGTCAAGTTGGACAGTGGCGACATCATTGATGCGATGCCAGTCAACGTGGCCAACGTGGGCGAGCGCACCAAGGTCAGCATCCGGCCCGAGCGGGTCGAATTCGACAAGTCACGCTTGCAGGAAGGCGCGCATACCCTGAAGGCTGAAGTGCAGGAATTCATCTATATGGGTGACATTTTCCGCACCCGTCTACGGGTCGCAGGCACCGATGATTTCATCATCAAATCGCGCAACGCGCCCGATCAGACCCGCCTGAAGCCCGGCGAGCAGATCGAGATTGGCTGGTTGCCACAGGATTGCCGGGCGCTCGACGCCTGACCGCAATAGGGCCGCGCCGCGCCCGGCGGTGCGCCTTGAAAAAAGATCAAACCGGGTTTCGAAACGGGAGAACGACATGAAACTGACGACAACACTGATGGCGAGTACCGCCCTTTCGCTGGCGAGCACGGCTGCGTTTGCAGACGGTCACATGGCCGACGAAATGACCATCGTAAGCTGGGGCGGGGCCTATACCTCGTCACAGCAGAACGCGTATCACACGCCTTATTCGGAAATGACCGGAACAACGATCATCAACGATGACAGTTCGGCCGAGGGCATCGCGAAGCTGCGGGCCATGAATGAAGCGGGCAACATCACCTGGGACCTGGTTGACCTTGAGGCCGCGGACGCGATCCGCGCCTGCGACGAGGGTCTGGCGATGGAGATTGACCACGACGAAGTACTGGCCGCGGCACCGGACGGCACAAGTGCCAGCAATGACTTCGGCGACATGATCGTCTCTGACTGCTTTATTCCGCAGATCGTATTCTCGACGACCTTTGGCTATCGCACCGATCAGGTCGCTGATGGCGTCGCACCGCCAACCGGCGCCTGTGATGTGTTCGATCTGGAGACCTATCCGGGCAAGCGCGGTTTGAACAAGCAACCGATTGCCAACATGGAATGGGCGCTGCTGTGTGATGGCGTGGCCTATGAGGACGTCTATGACACCCTTGAGACCGAAGAGGGGCAGGCGCAGGCCTTTGCCAAGCTGGACACCATCAAGGATCAGACGATCTTTTGGTCCTCTGCGGCCGAGGCGATCCAGCTTCTGGCTGACGGTGAGGTCTTCATGAGCTCAACGTTCAATGGCCGCCTGTTTGCCGCGATTGAAGAGCAGGGCCAGCCGATTGGCATGGCCTGGGACTGGCAGATGTTTGACCTGGATGGCTGGGTGATCCCGGCTGGTCTGCCCGAGGACCGTCTGGCCCGGGTGCTGGACTATGTCTATTTCGCAACGGACACCCAGCGCCTTGCGGATCAGGCCAAGTACATCAGCTATGGCCCGGCCCGGATGTCGTCGGCCCCGCTGGTCAGCACCCATGCCACGCTGGGGATTGAGATGGCACCGCATATGCCGACAGATCCGAACAATGCCGAGAACACCTTTGTGAACAATTACGAATGGTGGGCGGATTACCGCGATGACCTGGATGCCAAGTTCCAGGCATGGTTGGCGCAATAAGCGCTGAGGCGTGAACAAAGGGTAGGGCGGGGTTTGACCCCGCCTTGCCACCACAGCAGCAGGAGCGGACGATGCCCAAAGGTTATATCATCGGACATATCAAAGTGACGGATCCCGAGGGGTATCCCGAATATGTGCAAAAGGACACGCCGATCCTTGAAAGCCACGGCGCGCGCTTTGTCGTTCGCGGTGGGCAATCCGAGACGCCGGAGGGGGTCGAAATGGGCCGCCATGTCGTCATTGAATTCGACAGCTACGCCGCCGCCAAGGCGGCCTATGAAGACCCCGAGTACCAAGCTGTCGCCGAGATCCGGCGGCGCTGTGCAGAAAGCACAATCATTCTAGTTGAAGGTGTCTAGATGACTGATGCAGCAGGCCCGATGCTGGCGGCCGACGGCACGCCGCTGAAAAAATCGCTGAACCGGGCGCTGCGCCGTCAGAAGATGCGCGCGCTGCTGCTGATCGCCCCCTTGCTGCTGTTCATCCTGCTGACCTTTATCTGGCCGATTGGACAGATGTTGTTCCGGTCGGTCGAAAACCAGATTGTCAGCGATGTGCTGCCCCGCACCGTGGTCGCGGTTGCCGATTGGGACGCCAGCACCGGCGAAGCCCCCGGCGATCCGGTGTTTGAGGCTTTGGCCCAGGACATGATGGTCGCGGTCGAGAAAAAGGTACACACGCGGCTTGGGTCGCGGCTGAACTACGAAACCTCGGGTATCGCATCGCTTTTCCGCAAGTCCGGTCGCCGCGTGGATGATATGGGCGAGGTGGCGATGGATCAGTTCGTCGATCTGGACCCCGGCTTTGAGATGCCCGCCAATTGGGCGGTGCAACTGGGCAGCGCAGACTGGAACGCGGCCCTGACGGATTGGACCAACGCGGGCGAAGACGGGATGCCGCCGCAGTTCGAGGCTGATCCGGGTGCAGCGGAGGCGCTGCCGCAGACCGTGGCGCTGTACCGGGATTACGCGAACTTTGTGGGCAGCGAGGAATACAGCCCGCTGAAAGAAGACATCTGGCCCATTCAATTCCACGTCCTGGCACAGGAATTGGGCGATGCCGATCTGTCGGCTGTAGCGGGGACCGGGCTGCCGTTGGTTGATGCCCAAGGGGCCGTGGGCGCATTTGAAACCGAGGATTTGCGCGCCGCCTTTGTCGATGTGGACGAAGACTGGAACAGTGTCGAAGTCTGGCAGACCATCCAGACCTACAGCCCGAATTACACCAGCGGGTATTTCCTGAACTCCATCGACCGCCAGAAAGCGCCCGACGGGTCCGAATGGCGGCCAGAGGATCAGCAAATCTACCTCACGCTTTTCTGGCGCACGATGGTGATGTCCTTGGTCATCACCTGCAGCTGTATCCTGCTGGGCTATCCGGTGGCTTGGTTGCTGGCGAACCTGCCGGCGTCCAAGGCGAACCTGCTGATGATCCTTGTGTTGCTGCCATTCTGGACCTCTCTTCTGGTGCGGACATCCGCGTGGAAGGTGCTGTTGCAACAGCAAGGGGTCATCAACGAGCTGCTGGTCTGGATCGGGCTGGTGGGGGATGAGAACCGGCTGGCACTGATCAACAACGCCACGGGCACGATCATTGCGATGACGCATATCCTGCTGCCTTTCATGATCCTACCGCTTTATTCGGTGATGAAGACGATCCCGCCCAGCTATCTGCGGGCGGCGAAATCGCTGGGGGCAACAAACTGGACGGCCTTTTGGCGGGTCTACTTCCCGCAGTCGGTGCCGGGGATCGGCGCAGGCTCGATCCTCGTCTTCATTCTGGCGATTGGCTACTACATCACGCCCGAGATTGTGGGCGGCACCAAGGGTGTCTTTATCTCCAACCGGATCGCCTATCACATCTCATCCAGCCTGAACTGGGGTTTGGCCGCGGCGCTGGGGTCGATCCTGCTGGCGATCGTGCTGATCTTTTACTGGATGTACGACAAGATCGTCGGCATCGATAACGTGAAGCTGGGGGGCTGAGCCATGACCACATTCATGACAGCCGCCGACAAGGCCGCCGCCGCTGACAACACCTGGAGCTTTACCGTGCCGCTGACCGCCGCCTTTGGCGCGGTGTTGGGGGTGCTGGGCGGACAAGCCGCCGGGCTGGGCGTGCTGACCGGGCTGGTTGCAGGGGCCGTCATTGGCGCTGCATTAGCCTATGCGCTGGCGGTGCATTTGCCCAAACGCACAGGTCGCTGGGTCGCGATCGCCGTATGCGCCGCACTGGGGCTGGTGCTGGGCGGTTTGCCCGGTGCGCTGGCCGGTGGCATCCTGGGCGCACTTTTGGGCTGGTGTGCCTATTGGCTGTCAACGGGGGCTTACCGCGCAGGCGTGCCGCCCTATGCCACCACAGGGCAGGTGTTGTGGCACAATACCTTCAAACTGATCTGCGGGCTGATCTTTTTCTTCCTGATCGCGCCGATCATCACGATCATTCCCTTGTCGTTCAACGCGCAGGACTTTTTCACCTTTACGCCCGAGATGCTGGCGCTGGACCCCGCGGGATACAGCCTGAAGCATTACGAAGACTTCTTCACCAACGCCGACTGGCTGCGCCCAATGCAGAACAGCCTGATTATCGCACCTTTTGCGACGATCATTTCGGTGTCCCTGGGGACGTTGGCGGCGATTGGGTTGAGCCAATCCCACGTGCCGTTTCGGCGCGGGATCATGGCGATCCTGATTTCGCCAATGATCGTGCCGCTGATCATCTCGGCCACGGGGATGTTCTTTTTCTACAGCCAGATGGGCCTATGGATGGAGAACACGCTGGGCATGTCCAAGTCGTTGTCGGGTTATATCAAGGTGATCCTCGCGCATGCGGCCTTGGGCATTCCTTTTGTCATCATCACGGTGACGGCGACGCTGGTGGGCTTTGACAATTCGCTGACACGGGCAGCGGCGAACATGGGCGCGACGCCGGTCACGACCTTCTTTAAGGTGCAGATGCCGTTGATCCTGCCGGGCGTGATCTCTGGCGGGTTGTTTGCGTTCATCACATCCTTTGATGAAGTGGTTGTGGTGCTTTTTGTGGGTGCTGCGGCGCAAAAGACGCTGCCGTGGCAGATGTTCACTGGATTGCGCGAGCAGATCAGTCCGACGATTCTGGCGGTGGCGACGGTGCTGGTGGTGATCTCGATCATTCTGCTGACGGTGGTTGAACTGCTCCGGCGGCGGTCAGAGCGGTTGCGGGGCATGTCCCCGACTTAGGGTCAGGACCCTAGGGCATTACCGAAAGCCAGCCCCAGGCGGTCAGCACCGACAGACCGGTCGCGATCAGGACCGATGACGCCGCGACCCGTTTCGCACGGTCATACATATTGGCAAAGACATAGGCGTTCACGCCGGGGGCCATGGCCGCTGTGATCACGAGCGAGCGCTGCGCCTCGACTGGCAGCCCAAAGCCCGCGCCAAGGGTGAACGACAGCGCCGGTTGCACCAGCAGCGTGATGGCGCAGACGTAAAGGATGACACGCATGTCGCCTTCGGGACGGTAGCGGACCAGCACGCCGCCAAGGCCAAAGAGTGCGGCAGGGAGTGCCGCGCGGATCATCATGTCAATCGCGTCGGTCAGGACGACCGGCAACGGGAGCCCTGTGAGATTGACGGCAAAGCCAAGGCTGATGCCGATGATCAGGTTGTTGCCGAACATGGCCTTTGCGACCTTGGGCAGGGTCTGGCGCAGCTTGCCGCCGCGATTGCGGATAAACTCCATCAAGGTAATGCCAAGGCCGTAGCAAAAGGGTGCGTTGATCGCGACGAGCGCGTAGTTTCCCGCCAGTGCGTCGGTGCCATAGGCGCGCTGGGTGATCGGGATACCCAGCAGGACGGAGTTGGCAAAAAGGCAGCAAAAGCCGATGACCACGGCGTCTTCCCAGTCGCGACGGAACAGCGCGCGCGCGCCCAGCAACCCCAGCAAGAAGCACAAGGCTGCGACGCCGTAGTAGCTGAACAGCAAAGCCGGATTGAAGTTCTGGCCCAGATCAAGGGTCGAGATGGCGCGGAACAAAAGGCAGGGGATCGCGAAGCCTTGGGTGAAGCGCATCAGCTGGTCCGCACCTTCGGGTGCAAACACACCACGCCAGACCGCGAGGTAGCCAAAGCCGATCACCAGAAAGACCGGCAGGATGACATCAAGCAGCGCTGTCATGGGCAGGCCAGATTTTTGCAAAAAATCTGGGTCAGAAAATGTGCCATTTTCTGATGCCTCCGGCGGGGATTATTGTGGCCAGAAGAAGCAGGGGTGAGGTGCGTCATGGCGCGGGTCGGGTGAGGGTCATACCGTCGTAGGCAGGGGTGATATGATCCGGTGTTTCGGCGCTGAGCGTCGCGTAGTCGAGGTCGATATGCATATTGGTGATCACCGCCTGCGCCGGTTTGGCGCGTGCGATCCAGTCCAGTGTTTGCGCAAGGTGGCTGTGGCTGGGGTGGGGATCACGGCGGAGCGCGTCGACAATCCAGATTGCCAGGTTGTCGAGCACCGGCCAGACATCATCGGGAATAGCCGAGACATCCGGCAGATAGGCAAGATCACCGATCCGGAAGCCAAGCGCGTCAATTGTGCCGTGTTCAACCTCGAACGGGGTCAGGGTGATCGGGCCGCCTGCGCCCACGATGGTCACGTCGCCGTCGATGGTGTTGAGATCGCAGATCGGCGGATAGGCCGATCCGGCGGGTTGGACGAAAGCATAACCAAAGCGCGCCAGAAGCGCGTTGCCGGTATCGCCATCGGCCCAGACCGGGATGCGGCGGCGCATATTGTAGACAATCATGCGAATGTCATCGAGCCCATGCACGTGATCTGCGTGGGCATGGGTGTAGATCACGGCGTCGAGTTCGCCGATGCCTGCATCCAGCAGTTGGCTGCGCAGGTCAGGTGAGGTGTCGATCAAGACGCGGGTGGTGCCATCGGGGCCATCGCGTTCCACGAGCAGCGAACAGCGGCGGCGGGTGTTCTTGGGGTTCGCAGGATCACAGGCCCCCCAGTGGCCGCCAAGGCGTGGCACACCGCCAGACGAGCCGCAGCCGAGGATGGTGAAGCGCAGCGTCATGCGGTGGCCTTCCAGAACAGCCGGTCGAAATTGGCCGTCGTTTGGGCTGCGAAGTCGGCATAGTCGATCCCGAAGGCCTCTGCCGCGATGCGTGCGGTATGGGCGGTGTAGGCAGGCTCATTCCGTTTGCCGCGATGGGGTGGTGGGGCAAGGTAGGGGCTGTCGGTTTCCACAAGGATGCGGTCGCGCGGGGCGGCGTTGAAGATATCGCGCAGGTCGGCGGACTTGGGAAAGGCGGCGATGCCGGACATTGACAGGTAGAAGCCGAGGTCGAGGGCGGTTTGGGCCAATGCGGCCGAAGAGGAAAAGCAGTGCATGACGCAGGTGAATGCGCCGTTGGCGTATTCCTCGGACAGGATGCGGGCCATGTCGTCGTCGGCGGCACGGGCATGGATGATAAGCGGCAGTTTGGTGTCGCGGGCGGCGGCGATATGGATGCGCAGGCTGTCCATTTGGATCTGCGCGCTGTCGGCGGTGTAGTGATAGTCGAGCCCGGTTTCGCCGATGCCCACAAATTTGGGGTGATCGGTCAAAGCGACCAGTTCGTCATAGGTCGCGAGCGGTTCATCGGCGGCAGACATCGGGTGGGTGCCGGCGGCATAGAAGACTGGCGAAAAACGTTCGGCCAGTGCGCGCACCTGCGGTTCCAACCGCAGTTTGGTGCAGATTGTAACCATGCGGGTCACGCCAGCCTCTGCCGCGCGGGCGATCAGCGCGTCGTGTTCGCCGTCAAAATCGGGAAAGTCCAGATGGCAGTGGCTGTCGACAAGGGCAGGGATCATGGGGCCGCTTTCAGGGGGCGGCGTGGTCTCGCGCCGTCTGTTCGATTGCAAAAACCATATCAAGGATCAGCGCGGCAGGGTCAAGGTTCACGGCCCGCCCGTGGCGCGCGCGGGCCGAGAGTGACTGCTGCAGGTCGGCCCACGCACGGGCGGCGCGGTCATCCGGCGCAAGGCGCGCCAGCAGCCGTGCCTCGCCCGGGGCGCCCTGGCTGCTGGGTTCGCCCATAAGCCCGGTGCGGGCGGCGCGGGCGAGCAGGTGGTCCAGCAGGTCAAGTGTCAGAGCAAAACGGGTGTCGGCATTGCGGCCTGCACAGCTGTCCGCGAGTTTTAGCAGGGGCGGACGCGCCACGTTGGGCAGGCCTGACATCAGGTCCACCAGTTCCGCGTAAAGCGGCAGGCCGTCGTGCGACAGAAGCCGGATCGCATCCCCCGCAGAGCCGCCCGAGAGCGTGGTCAGCGCCTCTGTCTGGTCGGTCTGGAACCCGGCCTGATCAAGTGCGGCGGCCAGATCAGTGGCGGCCAAGGGCGCGCAACGCAGCTCGCGGCAGCGCGAACGGATTGTGGGCAAGAGGCGCGAGGGTTGATGGGCAATCAGAAGGAGCGTGGTGTTGGCGGGCGGTTCTTCCAGTTCCTTGAGGATCGCGTTGGCAGCGTTGCGGTTCATTTCATCGGCGGCATCCACGATCACCACGCGGTGGCCGCCATCGGTGGCCGACATGTGAAAGAAGTTTTTGAGCGGGTCGAGCGCCTCGCGCGTGATGTCGGCCTGCAGTGCGCCGGTCTTTTCATTGACCATGCGGCGGATCACCAAGAGGCCGGGATGGCTGCCAGATTGTACAAGGCGGGCATCGGGGTGATCGGGGTCAATTGCAAGTGAAGTTGGCGGGGGCGGGGCCCCAAAGAGCCCGTCATCTTGCTGGGATGGGGTTGCCAGCAGAAAGGTCGCGATCTTCCACGCCAGTGTCGCTTTGCCGACACCGCGCGGCCCGGTGATCAGCCAACCGGAATGTACCCGGCCTGCAGTGAAGGCATCCAGAAAGTCCTGCTGTGCGCTGTCTTGCCCGATCAGCCGGGCCGTATCACGTGGGTGCGGTGCCCCTGCGATGCGGTCGGGTTCGGGGGCGTCATCGCTCATAAGTGGGCTGCGATTTCAGAGGTGATCGCATGCGGATCACGGTTGCCGTCGATCAGAACGCAGCGATTGGGGTGGGCGTGCGCGAGGGCCAGAAACCCGTGGCGCAGGGTTTCCTGAAAGGACAGGCCCATATCCTCGAACCGGTCTTCGCCTGATTGCCGGGCAAGGCCCCGGTTCAGCGCGGTCGCAGGGTCCATGTCGATGATAAAGGTGCGATCGGGTTCGCGCCCGATCATCAGGCTGTGCAGCTGGTCAACGGTGCCACGCAGGTCGCCACGGGTCGCGCCTTGATAAACGCGGGTGCTGTCGGCAAAGCGGTCGCAGATGACGGTCTTACCTGCGTCCAGTGCGGGTTGGATCGTCTTCTCCAGATGATCCCGGCGCGCAGCGGTAAAGAGCAGAAGTTCGGTTTCTGCGGTCCAGCGGTCGGGGTCACCGGTCAGCAAAAGTTGGCGAATTTCCTCGGCCCCCGGGCTGCCCCCGGGTTCGCGCGTCAGCACCACGTCCGCGCCTTGCGCGCGCAGAAGCTCTGCCAGCGCGCGGGCCTGCGTGGATTTGCCAGAGCCGTCGATGCCTTCAAAGGTGATAAAGCGGGGCGGCGTCATGCGGGGGCGTCAGCGGTCGCGGCGTTGATCTTGTCGAGCACCACTTGCATCGCGGTGCGCATCCGCACGGCAAAACCACCGCGCGGTACATCGTTTTCGGCGACCAGCGGCACGCGCGCCTCTGGCAGGCCATCAAGTGCGATGACCAGTTCGCCCAACTGCTGACCGGCGGTGACCGGGGCTTCAATCGGGTCGTTAAAGACGGCTTCGGCGTTGATCCCGTCCTGATTGGTCACGGGCACCAGCATGGAAACATCGGCCCCCACTGTCAGGCCGACGGTGTCAACTTCGCCCATCCAGACCTGCGCCTCGGCGATGCGGGTGCCGGATCTGGCGACGTCTTTCTGCGCGAACTGACGGAAGGCCCAGTTGACAAGGCGTTCCGCCTCATCGGCGCGGGCCGCAGCACTATCGAGACCTGTCAGTACAAAGATCACGCGGCGGTCGCCCTGTTTGGCAGAACCAACGAGGCCATATCCCGCCTCTTGCGTGTGGCCGGTTTTCAGCCCGTCCGCGCCGATGCCCAACGACAAAAGCGGATTGCGGTTTTGCGTATTGGCGGGCGCGCGGCCATCAAAGGCATAGGTTTCTTCGGCAAAGAGGGGGTAGAACGTGGGGAAGTCGCTGATCAGATGATCAGCGAGAATACCCAGATCACGCATTGACATCTCGTGCCCCGCTGCAGGCCAGCCAGAGGCGTTTTTGAAGGTCGAATTCATCATCCCCAATTCGCGCGCCCGGTTGGTCATCATCTGGGCAAAGGCGCTTTCGGTGCCTGCCAGCCCTTCGGCCAGCACCACAGAGGCGTCATTGCCCGACAACACGATCACACCACGCAGCAAATCCTCGACCGAGACACGGTCGGTGGTGTCCAGAAACATGGTCGAGCCGCCAAAGCTGGCCGCGTGGGTCGAGACAGGCAGCATGGTGTCTACGTCAAAGCGGCCATCTGCGATCGCCTCGAACGCCAGATAGATTGTCATCAGTTTGGACATCGAGGCGGGCGGCAGCGGTTCGTCTGCGTTTTTCTCCATCAGGACGGTGCCGGTGGTCTGGTCAAAGACGTATGCGGCGCGGGCCTTGGTTTCGAACACCTGCGCCAGCGCAGAGGTGGCCACGAAAAGCAAGGCAGTGGCGGTGGCGAGGGTCCGCAGGGCGATGGGCATGTGGCAGCTCCGTCTGGATGCGTTAGTTGGTCACAAAGTAGGCATCACCAAAGCCAAGCGCCTTGACCTTTGCCAGCACCGCAGCGCGGTCCGCTGCATTCGGGGCAGGGCCGACGATGACGCGCCAGAACGATTTGCCCTGGCTTTGCTGGGACAGGACGCGCGCTGACAGGCCGTCGCCGCGCAAGCGGTCAGCGGTCCGGGTGGCGTTCGCCTCGATCGAGAAGATCCCGATCTGGATGAAGGGCTTTTCAAGGCTTGATGTGGGGGCAGGGGCCGGCGCAGGCGCGGGGGCAGGGGTTGGAGCCGCGGCGGCCAATTCTGCCGTCTCAATCGCGGCAGCGGCGGCGCCGGCAACGGGATCAAGCGGTTCTGCTGTGATTTCGACTGGGTTGTCGAAATCGGTGACGGCAGCGGCCACTTCGGCAGGGCCTTCTTCGCGCCGCAGGGCGATCACAGACAGCGATTGCGGCGCACCGGCCAGCATGCCCAGTTCTTCGGCGGCGTCAGAGGAGACCTGCAAGGCCGGGCCGGGGTTTTCACGTTCGCGGCGGAAAAGTGCGCCAATGACGAACTTGTCGTTGCTGGGGTTGCGGATGATCACCCGTTCTGGGCCAGAGGCATCCGGGTGCGCGACCCAGACGCCACCAAGGCTGGGGCGTCCATCCCACAGGCCGTTTTCGCTGACGGAAAACACCTCTGGCGCTTCGACATCGCGTTCCACGGTGGGCCCGGCGCTCAGCGGGGCCGCAGGATCGGCGGGGCCTTCCGCAGACGCGCCATCGCCACCAAAGTCTGGTAAGCTTGGCATCTGGAACTTGCCTTGTTCGTCACAGGCCGCCAGCCCGATGACCACAAAAGCCGCAGCACTCAGCCGGATTAAACCGGTCTTCAATTGAACATCGCCTGACATCGCTCGCCCCTTGCATTTATCCTCACCCAGGCGCGCACCACAGGTTGTTGGATCAACCGTTTTTCTGCACACCCACGTGCCACCCATAGCACAGGTCACGCCGCTTGCGTGCCTGCCCCACGGCTGGCTAGCGCTACAATAGCGGCGAGGGGGCCGTTTTGGAAGGCCGGAGCGCGTCTGTTCGGCGGATTTCCACAAAGCGTGATCATGTCTTTACGACCGGCAAGGAAGGCACTAAACCCCGTCTTCAGCGGAGGCTTGGCAGAGTGGTCGAATGCACCGGTCTTGAAAACCGACGAGGGTGAAAGTCCTCCCAGGGTTCGAATCCCTGAGCCTCCGCCACATCAACCACGTAGGTGTTTGATGTTAAAAAGTAGATTTCGAAATCTCGCTTTTCGTTCCCACACCTGCTCCTACATCTGACGCGACTCGCAAAATGGGTCTATGCGTCGTTGTGACCGCGTTCTTCGCCAGTAATCAAGCGTCGCTGATCCTTCCGCCACGCGTTCTGATGCAGGAAACAGAGGATCGTCCGGGCCATAAAGAGCGGTTGCGTCCAGATAGGTGATCCAACGGGCCAAAATCTCTTCGGCTTTGGGAACGCCCTTGTGAAAGAAACTCTCGATATTCTTGCCGAACTTGGTCGCACCATTGCGCGGGTTCTGGCGCACTGACGTGTCCTCGAAATCAACGTGTTTGACCCGCAGCGTGATCGCAGCCCCGGCGCGCGTGCCTTCGGGCATCATCGACTAGGCGCGTTTCGCTTGGTTGATGCTGGGGGCTTGCTTTTCCGATGCCGCACGCGCCTCGGCTTCATCCCGACGGGAAAGGCGAAAATAATCGGCGTCCTGCCATCTGATCCGACTGCGAAATCCGTCGCGCTGAATAAGCCAGATAAAGAGTTCGCGCAAAGTCGCCACGATGGCTCGGCTTATGGATTTGGCCAAAGGCTTTCCGAAGGGTCTGAGGTGCCAATACTCATCCTGACCAACGACCTTTGACGCACGCGGAACGCAGAATGGAACTTGGACACAACGCGGGTTCGAAGGGTCGTGCCCTGAGGCAGCTGACCGGCGATGAAAAGATTGCTCTGGTTGATAGATTGCCTCGCAGCTGGGACTTTAGGGTCAGCGACGACAACGGGGCGCGGGCCTTGCTCCGCAGCCTGCCAAATGCCGAATAACTTCTCGAAGAGCGTGGCTACGATGCGGATTGGCTCAGAGTGAATACGACAAGCTGCTTAGCTGGCACTGTCCGAAAGGTCGGCGCGCGCTCGATTGGATCAAAAAAGCTCCGGCGAACCAACACTGAGCCTGCCCGGTTTAACCGGGCAGGCCGTCGGGGCGAGGGGCGGGAAGCGGTCGTTCGCGGCTGCTGCAAACACCGCTGCCTGCCGACAGCCGAAGCCGACCTACAGAATGTGTTTGAGAACATCATGATCCAAGAAGTGCCGAAGTTCAGGTTTCAGAGTGCCGGGATTGGCAACTCGTTCAATTCAGTGCGCGCCTCGGACCAGCTCGGATAGTGCGTTGACAAGTGATCGAAGAACCTTGGGCACTGGGTCAGTGCGAGTATGTGGATCAACTCGTGAACAACGACGTATTCGAGCAAGTCCCGGGGTTTCTTAACAAACTCTGTATTCAGGCGAATGGTCCGCTGTTTCGCGTTGCAGCTTCCCCATTTGGTCTTCATGCGCTGCAGGAAATAGCCTTGGACTTCGACACCAATCCGGCTTCCCCACCTCTTGATTAAGGGGGTGCCGCGGCGTGAAGAAGCTTGAGGTGCCAGTTGTGTACCACCATCGCACGGGTCTACAGAGTGTTTTCAGGGCGCATTCGATTCCGTCGAATGGGGGCATCCAACTCACCAGACTATCATTCCAGCTTGCGGCTCTGTCTTTTCAGGGGGTTACAATTCGCCTGAGCCGCGATAGCGCCTCGACGTAATAGTAGTCACCGTAGATCAGTGAGACGTCTATGCCCAAGCCCGCAGGATGATTGAATGTCCCTCCGCGAATGATCCCGTCGCTTTCATTATCCCAATTGCCGAAAGCCTCGTATGTGGACTTGGCAATTGCGTTGGCTGCTGAGAGATATTTTTGGGCCTCTTTCTCTTCGAGTTGGGATGCAAGAACGAGCATGCCACACGCGGCACACATTCCGGCAGAGGTATCCCGCGGTGTCGCCTCGGTCCGCGGTACGCGAAAATCCCAGTGAGGGACATTGTCCGCAGGCAGTTCGCGAATGAAAAAGTCGGCGACGTTTTTGGCGATTTCAAGGTAGCGGGGGTCTTTCGTATATCGATACGCAAGCGCCATGCCGTGAACCGCCCATGAGGTTCCACGAGACCATGCAGAGGTTTCCGAAAATCCCTGCCCGCTGCGCACCCTCACTTTTTCGCCCGTGAAGGGATCAAACTCGACCATATGATTGATCGAGGAGTCGGACCGAATGAAGTGTTTGATGACGGTTTCGGTATGGGCGATGGCCACATGTCGAAATCTTGGATCGCCGGTTTCCTCACTGGCCCAGTAGAGCAGCGGCAGATTCATCATGCTGTCGATGATGCTTAAACCTCTTGGATCGGAATCGTTCACGTCATTGACGTTCCAGGCGGACAGGTAGTTGCCCTTGATGTTGAACCGGCTTGCAAGGTGGCTGGCGGCCACGAGACCCCGCCGTCGCGCTTCCGTGTCTCCCGTCGATTTGAAACGTTTGACGGACGTCAGCTGCCACATGAAACCGACGTCGTGGTGCAGGTTGACGTATGCGTTCAGGGCTTCGTCCATCCGCATCTCGCAGCGCAGGGCGATGTCAGCGAAAGGGGCGTGATCTGTGTCGTCGTGCAGCAGCCAAAGCAGACCCGGCCAGAAACCCGTAACCCATCGCCACGTATCGTCGGTGAGGACGTAACGTCCGGTGTCATCCGTCATCGTCGGGAAGCGCGGTCCGATGGCCGTGCTGGTTTTCTTCACCTTGTCGACCAGTGCCGTCCATGCATCGTCTGTCCAACTTGTGTCGATCATGCCTTCTTCCTGCTCTGGACCGTGGGAAAGCGTCGCATCCCCGGTCTTGACTTGATTCCGGCGCGCTTGCGCAGGGCGTTTGACCCCAGGTCCACAACGCGTGTCACTTTCGCCCGCGCGCCTGTCCGTTGGCCGTTTCGAAGCGTTCGGAAAATCAATTGACATACGAGTATCATTGCGATTAGCGTCCGTCAACAGCCAATGATATTCGGGTATCATTCGATATTGGGTGAAAAGCCATGGGGTGAGAAATGGTTCCAGGTGCATGTTCCATACTGTTCCGATTTCAAGCGGTTCAGCGACGCCTTGGGACCGGGGCCACACCCCAATGGCCACAGAATCAAACCAGGAGGAAAGAAATGAGACGTATTGGAAAAAGCGCGGTTCCGCTCTTCGCGGCGCTCGCATTCGCGGTGCCAGTGACCGCGCAAGAGTACAAGGAAGCGCCAGAATTGGCCGAGCTTGTTGCGGCGGGAACTTTGCCGCCCGTTGAAGAGCGGCTGCCCGCCAATCCGCTGGTCGTCGAACCTATCGAAATGGTGGGAACGTATGGCGGCGTCTGGCGATCCGCCCTCAAGGGGTCATTCGACACAGGTTGGATTCGTCGCACCATCGGCTATCAGCCACTGGTTGCGTTCAACTACGACTGGACCGAGGTGGTACCCAATGTCGCGGAGCGCTTTGAGGTCAATGAAGACGCGACCGAGTTCACGTTCTACCTGCGGGAAGGGCACAAATGGTCCGATGGGGAACCCTTCACGGCAGACGACCTCGACTTCGCACTGAAGGTCATGACCAGCCCCGATTATGCGGGACGCAAGGTCAACATCCCGCTTGGCGGCGTCACGGGCGAAGTAGTGAACGAGACCACATTCAAGATCATGCTCGAAGAACCGAACGGGCTGTTTCTGCAGCGACTGGCGACAGTTGAAGGCCCCTTCATCGTCAATGCCGCAGAGCACTATTGTGGTCCCCTGTTCCCCGAGATCAATCCTGATGCGAATGCCGTCGCGCAGGAGCGCGGTTTCGACAACTGGAGCCAGGCGATCGAGCAAACCTGCTTTTTCAACTTCCAGGACGCCAACCGTCCGCTGCTGTTCGCTTGGCATCAGGTCACCAACTACGATGGTCTGACCCAGTTGGTCGAGTGGGAGCGCAATCCCTATTTCTTCAAGGTCGACACCGAGGGTCAGCAGTTGCCCTATATCGATGATGTGAAGATGGTGCAGACCGAAAGTGTCGAGGACATCGTGCTGAAGGTCGTGAATGGCGAGGTCGACTTTTCGAACCGCCACTTTGCAACCGTGGCGAACAAGCCGGTGATCTTCGACGGGCAGGAAGCCGGCGGTTACACGCTGAAATCCACCGTCGACGCCCGGATGAACAATGCCATCCTCCAGCTCAACATCACCCATCCCGATGAAAACAAGCGCAAGCTTTTCGGTATGGTTGAGTTCCGGCAGGCCCTGTCGATGGGTATGGATCGCGAGGAAATCATCGATGTGGTCTATGCGGGTCAGGGTGAGCCGCATCAGGCGGCACCACGCCCGGGTTCGCCGTTCTACAACGAACAGCTCGCCAAACAATTTACCGAGTATGATCCCGACGCCGCCAACGCGCTGCTGGACGAGATTGGTCTGACCGAGAAGAATTCCGACGGTATCCGCCTGGGGTTTGACGGCCAACCCATCCGCATTCAGCTGTTGGCATCGTCCGATCAATCCGAGTTCGGCGACATCGCCCAGCTTGTGACCGAGCAGTGGAAAGAGATCGGCATTGATCTGGACGCCCGCAACGCCGAGCGCAGCTTGGTTTACGAGCAGATCCAGAACAACCAGCACGACATGCATGTCTGGTGGGGTGACGGCGGAATGAACGATGCGATGCTCGATCCGCGCTTCTACATGCCCTTCAATCTGGAGTCGGCCTTCGCACAGGCCTGGGCGCAGCACTTCATGGGCACGGGCAGCAACCTTGCAGAGGCACCGCCGGAAGCAATTCAGGCACAGATGGACCTGTACAACTCCATTGCGAAGACGGGTGATCCCGCCGAGCAAAAAGAGCTGTTCGATCAGGTCTTGCAGATCGCGGCTGAGCAGTTCTACGTGATGGGTACCGTCTTGCCTGCCGATGGCTACATGGTCGCGAACAAGAACCTGGGCAACGTGCCGGAAGGCCAGATCTATACCTGGCTCTACCCGCAGCCCGGTCCAATGCAGACGTCACAGTTGTTCTACAAGCAGTGATGTCACTGGGGACGCGGGACACTCCCTTCCCGCGTCCCGCCTAGTTCCCAAACACCCAACCTGATCGCGGAGGAGGCGAACATGTGGACATATATCGCGCGACGACTGATCACCATGATCCTGACGTTGCTCGCTCTGTCGGTGGTCGTCTTCATCGTGATCCAGCTGCCACCCGGAGACTTCGTGACATCGTATGTCGCCAGCCTCTCTGCGTCCGGCGAAACCGTGGATCAGGAAGCCATCGAAATCCTGCGCGAGCGCTACAAGCTCGATAGCCCGGTCCTGGTTCAGTATTTTTCGTGGCTGATGCAATTGTTGCAAGGCAATCTCGGCTACAGTTTCGAGTTGCAGAAGCCGGTGGGCGAAATCTTTGGACAACGGATCGGAATTTCCCTCGCCGTTGAATTGACTGCTGTTGTCTTCATGTGGGCCATTGCCGTTCCGATCGGGGTCTATTCGGCCGTCAATCAGTATTCGTTGGGCGATTATGCCTTCACAATCCTCGGGTTCCTGGGGCTCGCAATCCCGAATTTCCTGTTCGCGCTTGTGCTCATGTACGTTTGCTACAACTGGTTCGGCGTCACCATCACCGGCCTGTTCTCGACCGAGTACATGAATGCGCGTTGGTCTTTGGCTCGGTTTCTCGATTTCGCATCCCATGTCTGGGCACCAATTTTGGTCATCTCGACCGCGGGGGCTGCGCAACTTGTCCGCGTTCTGCGCGCCAACTTGCTTGACGAGCTGAATAAACCCTATGTGCTGACTGCACGGGCAAAGGGTTTGCCCAAGCGACGCGTGATCTGGCGCTATCCGGTTCGGGTCGCCATGAACCCGCTGATCTCGACGGTTGGTTGGGTCCTGCCGACGGTGATTTCATCCTCTTTCGTGACGGCTATCGTTCTGAACCTGCCGACACTCTCGCCGATCCTGCTGCGTTCGCTTCTAAGTCAGGACATGTACCTTGCCGGGGCGCTCATCCTTTTCATGGGGGTACTCACGCTTGTCGGCACCCTGATTTCTGACCTGTTGCTGGCCTGGATCGATCCGCGCATCCGGCTTGGCATGGTGGGGGCGAAATGATGCAACAGAAGAAACCTACCAATCTGGACGCGGCCGCGGACAGCGACATTGATGAAATCGGTGTCGACCCCCGGATCGGACACGTGACCGGCACCGAAAACCAATGGCAGCTTATTCGCCGCAGGTTCGCCAAGCACCGCCTTGCGGTCATCAGTCTGTGGATCCTGAGCTTCTTCGTGCTTGTCGCAGTCTTCGCGGACTTCATTTCGCCAAACGATCCCAATGACGTGCAGGCGCGCTATACCTATGCGCCGCCGCAAGGCATCCACTTTATTGACCGGACAGAGGACGGCGGCTGGCGCATTAAGCCCTATGTCTATGGCTACGATGTTGAGGTCGAACCAGAAGCCTTGCGACGTGTCTTCGTCATCGACAAGACCGACAAGATCTATCTTCAGTTCTTCAAGCGCAGCTGGGATTACAAGCTGTTCGGTATCTTCCCGACCGACATCCATTTGATCGGCACTGAAAAACCAAGGAAACCGCTTTTCATTCTTGGCGCCGACCGTCTTGGACGTGACATGTTTTCCCGCTTGGCCTATGGGACGCGCATCTCGCTTTCCGTTGGTCTGGTCGGCGTGATCATGAGCCTTGTTCTTGGCGTCATCATCGGGGGCTTCGCCGGATATTTCGGAGGCTTCTTCGACGCCGCGACACAGCGGGTGATCGAGTTTCTCCGATCCCTGCCCACAATCCCGCTCTGGATGGGACTGGCGGCCGCGATGCCAAGCAGTTGGTCCCCGTTACAGGTCTATTTCGCCATCACTCTGATCCTGTCGCTGTTGGGCTGGACGGAACTTGCGCGGGTGGTCAGGGGGCGTTTTCTTGCGCTCAAGGGCGAGGATTATGTCGCCGCGGCGCGCTATGATGGCTGTTCGCATACGCGCGTCATCCTTCGCCACATGGTGCCGTCGTTCACCAGCCATATCATCACGGCCGCGTCGCTGGCGGTTCCGTCGATGATCCTGGCCGAAACAGCCTTGTCGTTTCTGGGTCTTGGACTTCAGGCGCCGGTGATTTCCTGGGGCGTGCTTTTGCAGGAAGCCCAGAACATCCGCACCCTGGCAACCGCCCCATGGCTACTGGTGCCCGGCCTCGCAATCGTGATTGCCGTTCTGGCGATGAACTTCGTCGGCGACGGTTTGCGCGACGCCGCTGATCCCTATTCACACTGAGGTTGAGACAATGACCAACACGCACGACACCGTTCTCGAAGTCCGTGGCCTCAGCGTCGATTTCCCCAGCCGCCACGGCGCAACGCCTGCCATCCAGGACGTCAGTTTCGACCTGCGCCTGGGCCAGACGACCTGCTTTGTCGGGGAATCGGGGTCAGGCAAAAGCGTGACCGCCCGCGCAGTCATGAACATCGTCGAACCTGCGGTGATCCGGGCCGGCGCAATCAACCTCGTTGATCTGGAAGCCGGACAAAAGCTGGAGCTTTCCGGCCTTGATCCCGATGGGCTCGAAATTCGCGCGGTGCGCGGCGCCCGCATCGCCATGATCTTCCAAGAGCCGATGTCCTCGCTCAGCCCGGTTCACACCATTGGCGAACAGATCATCGAAGCGATCTTGTTGCATCAGGATGTGGATGCCGCTCAGGCCCGCGAGATTGCGATTGAGGCGTTGCGCGCAGTTCAGATCACCGATCCGGAACTGGCTGTCGACAAATACCCGTTCGAGTATTCGGGCGGTATGCGCCAGCGCGCGATGATCGCCATGGCGCTTGGTTGCAAGCCCGATATCCTGATCGCGGATGAGCCGACGACGGCCCTGGACGTGACGACGCAGGCCGAAATCCTCCGGCTTCTGCACAGTTTGCAGGAGAGCCGCCGCATGGCGATGATGTTCATCACCCATGACATGGGGGTGGTTGCAGAAATCGCGGATCAGGTCGTGGTGATGCTGCATGGCAGTGTCGTCGAATCCGGCGAAGTCGACGACATATTTCACGCGCCGCAGCACCCATATTCGCGCAAACTTTTGAACGCAGCGGTCGGGTTGAACCATTCCGCCGCGCGACCGGAACAGCAAGACCGCACAGAGGCCCTGATCACGACGCGCGATCTTTGTCTGACGTTCGGGTATGACAAGCGCAATCCGGACGCGGGCGTCAAGGCACTTGATGAGGTCTCGATTGATCTGCATCGCGGCGAAATTCTGGGCATCGTCGGGGAATCTGGTTCCGGTAAGACGACACTGGCACGGGTCTTGATGGGCCGATATAAACCGCAATCCGGCGAGGCTGTTTTCAAGACGCGGGGCGGGCAAGCTGTCGATTTGACCAAGGCGTCCAGTTTTCGAGATGGGCAGGTTTACCGTGAAATGCGGATGATCTTTCAAGATCCCTACGGCTCTCTCAATCCACGTATGACAATCGAACAGATCATCGGCGAACCACTTCTGGTAAACGGTATTGCCAAGGGTGAAGCGTTGCGCAAGCAGGTGGGCGAACTGCTGGAAAAAGTGGGCCTGCCCGCAAGTATCATGGAACGGTATCCGCACGCGTTTTCCGGTGGGCAGCGTCAGCGCATCGGGATAGCGCGGGCCATTGCACTTAATCCACAGATCATCATCGCGGATGAGGCGACGTCTGCGCTTGATGGCTCGATCCGTGCGCAGATCCTCGACCTGCTTCTCAATCTCAGAGTCGAATTCAACCTGGCGATCCTGTTCATCGCGCATGATATTGGGGTCGTGCGGTATTTCTGCGACCGCGTCGCAGTGATGCACAAGGGCCGTGTCGTGGAAACAGGTACTGCGCTGCAGATTTGTGATGCGCCGCAGGAACCTTATACGCAACGGTTGATTTCTGCCGTTCCCGTCCCCGATCCGCGCCAGCGCCGGCTGATCAGGGCAACCCAGACCGCATGACATTCGCGCCCCTTTCCAACCCGCTTGGCGGCAACCCGTTCCGCACGCGGCAGGATGCGCAACAGGCGGTTGTCGATCTGACAACGCCCCTGATGTCCGCCTTTTCGCCCGGCAAGGCGCGGGTGCATCTGGGCAGTGCCGAGGCGTTTTTCGACACCTCCGCTGCACATCTCGAAGGGCTGGCCCGACCGCTCTGGGGTCTTGCGCCGCTTCTGGCCGGGGGCGGGCACTTCGAAGGCATTTCCGATTTCGTGGAAGGGATCGCCAATGGTGCCGATCCAGAGCACCCGGAATACTGGGGGCCCGTCCGGGATCGTGACCAACGCATGGTGGAAAGCGCGGCGATTGGGTATGCGCTTGCGCTTGCCCCTGAAACCTTCTGGGACGGGATGACGGAAAAGGGGCGATACAACCTCGCGAACTGGCTCGTGGCCTCCCTCGCATGCGCGCCGCCAGACAACAACTGGCACTTTTTCCACGTTATGGTTTCGCTTGGGCTGACACGGGTCGGCATTCCGCATGAGGCGTCGATCATCGCGACCGATCTGGATGAGCTCGAAAGTTACGCGATGGACAATGGGTGGTATCGCGACGGCATGGATCGGCGTGCCGACCACTACATTCCATTCGCCATGCATTTCTACGGCATGATTTACGCAAAGCTTGGCCCGGACACAGATCAGGCCCGCCGCGACCGGTTTATCGCCCGTGCCCGCGAAAGTATGCCGCAGATCGCCCATTGGTTTGCAGCTGACGGTGCCGGATTGCCCTATGGCCGCTCTTTGACCTACCGCTTTGCGCATGCGGGGATTTGGGGGGCGCTGGCCTTTGCGGATGTCGACGCTTTGCCGTGGGGGGACATCAGGGGCTATTGGGCCCGCAATCTGCGGTATTGGTCAGAACAGGATATTGCTGATCGCAGCGGCGTGCTGTCCATCGGATATGGCTACACCCAACCTGCGATGGCCGAGCGGTACAACTCTCCTGCATCGCCCTATTGGGCCATGAAGGCCTTTGCGCCGCTGGCCTTGCCCGAAGACCACCCGTTCTGGACAACCGAAGAATGCCCGTTTGAAGATCGCGTTGAAATCGTGTCGATGCCGCAGCCGGGCATGATCAAATGGGAAGACGCGGGCGATGTGACCGTTCTGGCCGGCGGGCAACAACCGATGAATTTTGGACGCGCTGCGGAAAAGTATAACAAGTTCGCCTATTCAACCCGGTATGCCTTTAGCGTCGAAGCAGAGGCCAGAGGTTTTGCATCCGGTCCGCATGACAACATGCTGGCGTTTTCCGAGGACGGAGCGGTCGCGCAGTTCCGAAGCCACGAAACCGCGTCGCGGATTGGACCGGACTGGATGTATTCGTCTTGGTCACCCATGCCAGAGGTTGATGTCGAAACCTGGCTTTTGGCGCATCCGCCATGGCATCTGCGCATTCACCGTGTCCGTACCAAACGTCCTGTTCAAACCATCGAGGGCGGGTTTTCAATTCCGCGTCGGGACACAGATCCGGCCATTTCTGCGCTTGCCCCCGCCGTTGCAGGCGTCAAAGCCACAGACACGGCTAGCTTCACCACCGCGACGGATGCGACGATCCTGAAAGGCGCGCCAGCGCCAATCGCCACGACAATCAAGCGCAATGCCCGCGTGATCGCCGCGACGCCCAACACAAATATTCTGTTCCCGCGGAGTTGGGTCCCGCAACTGACAGCGTCCCTTGAACCCGGCGATTGGGGGTTTGCCTGCTGGGTTCTGGCCCGCCCAAACGCAGCAGGCGACGTCCCGAGTGGTGTCCTCGACGCGATGCCGACAGCTGCGATGCTGGATGAGATGCGCAGGGGCGGTCAAATCGTATCTGTCTGGGATTTGCCGGAACATTGATGGCCAGCGCTCGGCCGACCGGGAAGCATCCGCGCGCTCATCTTAGGGGTCGCTTAAGGCCGGGGGGAGATGTGCGAGCGATGCGCGTCTGCACAGCCTTTTTCTTCTTTCAACATTGCAGCAACGCCGACGCCGCGCCGCGTTCGGCTTAAGACTCATCGGTTTTTGGAATATGCATCCGATAGGCAAGATGCCCGGCGCCAATGATCGAAGCGCTCAAAAGAGGCCGGGTTGCTTCAGGCAACCCAATCATGTGCTTTCCCTGATTTTCAGACTGTAGCCGATGTCATCGGTTACGATGTTGGTCTGGCTGTCTTGAAGGCGTCGAAAGACAATCTCGGCTGCACGCTCACCAATTGCCCGCCCCCTGATCTGCACTGTTGTCATTGGAACTGGCAGGAGCGCCGAGTGACTAAGATCGCCGAAACCGGCGATCGCCACATCTTCGGGCACCTTGACACCATTCGACAGACACCAAAGCATTGCGCCTTGTGCAGGCAACTCGGCGAGAAAGAAAACCGCATCGGGCGGGTTTTCTCTTTCCAGCAACTGACGGATGAGCACGCCCCCACTCTCGATGGTTGCGGGGTGTTCGAAACCAACGACCGTGTCAGGTGGCAGGGCCCGCCCCGACGCCCGGATCGTGTCGACAAAGCCGCGTGTTCGATCGGCAGCCTGGTCGTTGTTCGCGGAAGAGCCACCCGCGACCACGATATTTTCGTACCCCTTTTCAATCAGAAATCGGGTCATATCCGCTGCAGCCGCGTAGTTGTCAAACCCAACCGCGCTATCAATCACACTGTCCGAAATGTTCCAGGATTCCACGACCGGCCCGCGAAACCTTTCCAACAATTTTCGGGTCGCATCCGTGTGGGAAAACCCAGTCAATATGATCGCGTCAGCCTGACGCGCAATGAATGTTTTGACAGCAGCTTCTTCGGCGTCCTGCGACCAGTTGCTGACAGAGAGCAATACGCGAATTCCATGCCTGTCGAGCGTCTCTGTTACGCCCTGAACGAAATCGGAAAACAGCGAACTGGCCAGAATTGGCACAACCACGCCGATCATGTCTGACCTTTTCGACGTCAATGACCGTGCTGCGAGATTGGGAACGTATCCAAGCTCAGCGATCGTTTCTTGAATGCGTTTTCGGGTTTCGGCATGGACAGTTTCTGGCTGCCGCAGCGCCCGCGAAACTGTAATCAGCGACAGGCCAGCAGCCTTGGACACATCTTTTAGCGTGACGGGTTTTTTCGAATCGACATCCAAGCAGATAGCCTTTCCCTCTGAAGTGATCTGGACCTGTCCCGTATTAGTGTCGACCCATGCCCTCGTTTAGGCAACTTTTCTCTCGAAAGCGACAGGGCTTTTCCAGCCCAATGCTGAGTGCCGCCGTCGCGGATTGCAAAGCCGTTGATGTACTGGAGGATGGCCAACTCCGCTTCTCTTCGCGTCTGCCACGGGACTGTTGCGTTCATTGCAGATTTTGGTGAGGTTTCGGTTTTTGAGGTCGAGCATACGATAATGCTCCCATCAGGTAACTCATTGTTTTCGAATAGGAGTCGCACTTCAGGGTAGCGCGCGCCCTTGGCCCCGTTTGGGCCGCGTCATCGCAACCTGGTCAGATTGAGGAGGCGCTTTTGATGTGCAAAGAGCATCTCGACCTTCTTGCGTTTGTCGCGGCTGACTTTGCACGCTTTCGTCTTCCGACAGGATCGCGCAAAGTCTCGTGCGTCTTCATGCTCTTCCCGGCTGATTGATCGGCAGATTGCGTTGGGACAGCACTTTTCTTTGGAGGGAAACCCTTGGCAGTCGGACTTTAAGGCTCGATACTTTCGTGTGCCAAGGATGTTCTAGCCGCGATTGGGATCGGAGTAGTTTCGTCGGAACTGCTTGAGCACGAAGCCTTCTGGACAAATGTATTGATCGTTGTCTTCATCCTATTCAAACTCAAACCGCGTCCATGCCCCGTCTTTGCGGATCGCGTGACCAATTACAGGACTGAATGGGATGATCCCGCGCTTCTTGACCGACCATCCTCAGTTATCGCTGGAGCCATATGCTGTGTCTGCGGCCAGCCAATCCGGCCTTATACCGAAGCGGCTTTCGGTGCGATCCAGCATTGTTTGCGAAGCACCTACTTCGGCCTGACGGATCGCCCGCGTTGCTTCAACATCCATGATGACTGAGCTCTTGGTGTCGATCAGATAGTTGGTGGCGTAGGCGAAGTATGGTCTGCTCACCTCGGTGCGCGTCCATTGGGCGGCTGGATCACACTTGGCGACAAACTTGGGCTGGTCAGGAGAGGCAGCGCCGAAGGCCGCATCATCCAGCGTTTCGAGATATTCCCTGGCCGCGCGGTTTCCTGCTGCCCGAGCTCGTCTTCATTCCAATCCTTTGCCGCACTGCAACACAGAGTTCTTCAACAGCATTGGGCGGAAAGCTGACTTTCGCTGCACCGCAGCATCGGATTGGCTCGGCTGTCAAAGCAGACCCCCACATCCAATGATACCGGTAGTTCAAGATTTACTTGGTTATACGGAATGATTTTGACAACCGAGCAATAAGCTCCCCGACGCGCAATTTGAACGGTATTTCGAAGTATTGCTCAAGCAACGAATGCCAGAACCTGCCTCTAAGCCAGCGTATAGACAAGACTGAGAGCGTACATTACCACTACAACTGTGTCGTGCATTTAAGCGTATCGTGAGCTTCCTCAGTTGAGCAATTGATGAAAAAAATTATAGTTTTCTACGATTTGTCTGATATCGCCATAGCGCGAAAGGTGGCCCAAACGATCAACGCAACCGGTTTTTTGTCTTGGCTCGCCGACGATGACAGTCGAACTGATTGGCACTCCGAAGTTGAGGAACTGGTTGCTTCACAAGAGTGTGTCGGCGCGGTTGTTGTATGGTCCAATGCCGCCAACAAGAACTCTGTTGTTAGAGATGAAGCACGTGAAATTGTCAAAGGTTCAAAACCTCTTCTCGGCTTGTTTCTGGGTGATGTAAACGAGGCACCTTTTGGGCTGCGCGATGGTCCGAGGCATCAGCTTGTAATTGGAGCAGGTGGAGGTTTGGACGAGCAATTGACTGAAAAGATTAGGACTGTTTTTGGTGCTGCTGGAAGTCACGAACGTGCGCTCACTCTCAACAACAAGAAACTGCTTGCTCCGAGTATGGTCTTATCAGTGTCCTCATTTGAAACACAGATCGAACCTGAGGCTACCTTGGACTTACTCAGCAAGGTCAACCCGACTGCGGTCCTAGTGTCCGCATACGACCTGTTAAGACCAAAGGGAAAGACGAAAGCGTCACGGACAAAGCCGAAGATCAGTAGTGTCTCTTCGATCAAGAGCTTGCGTGATTCAGGCTCTGTAGTCTTCTTGGATTCCGGTAACTACGAGGCAATGAGATATAAGGACCCGGACTGGAAGCGTAGTAATCGGCGTCTGCAAGAAGCTCAGGAGCGCATTGAGGTCGATCTTGCGTTCACGCACGATAGCTTCCCGAAAGAAACGACATTCGAAAAAGCCAACGCACAATCTCGGATTGATGTGATTGCGAGCGAATATCAAAGGGACCACTCTTTGGTTAGTTGTGCTGTTGCACCTATCATTCACGCCCCACGACTTTCGGGCATGCGATATCGATACGACCTGTTGCCAGCTATCTGTTGTGGAGTTGTCCGAGCCGTAGACCCGCCAATGATTGCCGTAGCAGAACGCGAGCTTGGCGACGGTCTGATGGAACGGGTTCGAACCATCGCAAAGATACGAAAAGCGCTCACTGACCAAGGCTCGACAACATTCTTACATGTTCTGGGAACTGGAAACCCTATTACTATGGCGTTTCTATCGATGGCCGGAGCGGATTTTTTCGACGGTCTAGAATGGTGCCGAACGGCTATCGATGGTCAGCGTTGGCGGCTTTATCATTTCCAACAATGGGATATCTTTGCGTCACAACATGGTCTCATTGAAAGGCCAGAGCTAGCGCAACTGGTTAAGGACCAAAGCGGAGCAGTTCCTTGGATTACAAAGGCTACGCTACATAATATGGCATTTTTCATGCAGGCAAGTGAGACTATACGAACTCATGACCGCGATGATGAATATGAACAGCTTTTTACTTACAAAGAGCTGGGGAACGAGTATCAGATAGCTAATAAATTGATCGAGGAGTGCCAATGATGGGACTAGCAACTCAGATTGAGGAAATAGCCTTAGATTTTGGTCGGCGGTTTTCTAGTGAGGTTCCCAATCCCCCCGTCGAGTGCCCTTATCGTCTGCGCGAAATGGTTGTTGCTGCCGTGATTGGCAGTGGTGTTCGTTATGAACTTGCATCTTCGATGGCAAAGACTCTTGTTGAGAACCCCACTACTCGTCAGATTGAACTTGTTTCATCGCGTCATAGGTTTCCAAACCAAACCAAGAAGCGACTGAGCGCAATCTTTGCCAATCACGCTTCAGTTCTGGACGCAACTGTCGTTTGGCTGGACAAGCCGAAGTGTGTGTTTAGAAACAGGAAAATGATGGCAGAATTAGTGCCAGGACTTGGCCCTAAACAGGCCAGTTTTCTGTTTAGCTGTAGCGGGTATGGTCAAGAGATCGCAGTTTTGGATCGCCACATCCTAAAGTACCTCCAGTTGGTGGGACTTACAGAGGGGGCCAACATGCCAGCTACTTGGAAAAAATACGAACGCTTGGAAACGACGTTTTTGTCCTATTCTTCGGAGAGAAATATTCGTGCTGATGCACTAGACGTCGCAATTTGGATAACTATGAGGGCAGCTGGTAGGAGGGTGGCTGAATGCGGGCAGTAGTTCTAGCGTCAGGTGGGTTAGATTCCACACTGCTTGCACTCTTAGCATCAGAAGAAGGGTATGATGTATTTCCGTTGTTCGTCGACTATGGCCAATTAGCCGCAAAAATAGAACTCAGTCATTGCACTAAAGCAATGGCCAAAAACAAAATTCGCAGCCCCATCGTCGCGGATTTGAAAGGCTTCGGGCAGCTCATTCCCTCAGGTTTGACGAACGCCGATCTGCATGTTGTGGATGAAGCTTTCACTCCCGGAAGAAATAGCCTCTTCTTACTCAGCGCGGCCTCTTATGCGGCAACTATTGGCGCGCATACTATAATGATCGGCCTCTTAGACGAGAAATACCATCTGTTTTCGGATCAAACGACGGATTATCTTGAGAGAGCCGAGAGCTTTTTGTGCTCAGCTGTGGGGCAGACAGTCTCAATCAAAGCGCCTTTGATGGCATTCTCAAAGCAGCAAGTTATTGCCATGTCTGAAGCAAAGGGCATTGGGCAGACCTATTCCTGCCATGTTGGTTCCGCAATACCATGCGGGGAATGTATTGCTTGCAAAGAATTTGAAATTGGGGGTGAGTGATATGGGTGGTGGTGGAACTGGCGGCTATCGAAACATAGGCGACGTCGATAAGTTGCTTCAAGAGGCCAAAGATCGCTTGAACAATGAAGGAAGAAAGAACCTGTTTATTAGCTTTGCCTACGAAGACGCCAATGAAGTCAATCTTCTTAGAGGACAGGCAAAAAGCGAAAGATCGGATATCGAGTTTAACGACTGGTCTGTGAAAGATGCTTTTGACAGCAAGAACGCCGACTACATCAAGCGCCAAATTACTGAACGTATAAGACAGTCTTCAACAACCGTAGTTTATGTGTCGGATCAGACACAAAACAGCCGTTGGGTGAATTGGGAAGTTCAGAAGTCACTAGAGCTTGGCAAGCGAGTCATAGCAGTCCACAAGGGTGACACAGCTCCCAATAGCCTGCCCGATGCTGTCAGAAACAATCCCCAAATTCCCGTTGAGCGCTGGAGTAATCTCAAGAATATTATTTAGTTAATCTACATCATTGAATTGGAGTCGAATTGGCAACGGTCATATTTATTCACGGCATTTCAAACATGCCGAAACCTTCTACTTTGCTTTCGCTTTGGGAAAATTCGTTAGCGACGGACACTGCTGAAAGCGATGGGGTCGAAGTTGGCACCTACGGTGCTTCTACTAAATTAGTGTACTGGTCAGATGTGCTTTATCCTGACTATGCAAAGTCGCGCTCAGGTGCAGAAAGTTCGAGCATTTCAATAGAGATATCCAACGCAATGACTGGCGACACTCCATCACTTGATCATGTTTCTGATGACTGGATAGAGCGTTTGTCTCAGAATCTAGATATAAATTCGAATGATCTAAGGTCTTCATCCATGGTGGAAGAAAATGGTGGAGACAGCGAAACAATGGCTGCTGCTGCCGCTGAGGCAATCCCTCTTCCTTGGTTTCTCAAAAGGCCCTTGATGAAAGCATTTGTTCGAGATGCGCACCACTATCTATTCAATATCACGCATTCACCGCGCGAAGGATTCGAGTATCGAGTTCGAGATGAAATACGGAAACGTTTCATAGAAACACTCAAAGCCGCGAGGGAAGGCGGCCCTATCATTGTTGTCGCTCATAGCCTCGGAACAGTCATAGCATACGATTGTTTGAAGAATGTCCCTGAGTGTCCAAGTATTGAAAGCTTGATAACTGTGGGTAGCCCTCTGGGAATGTCCGAGATGCAGGACAAATTGGATCCGGGATATTCACAGTTTGATGGCTACACACACGAAAAAGTCGTTTCATCTTGGCACAATGTCTACGATCCGGTGGACGTGGTGAGCCGAGCGGATCCAAAACTGAGCAACGATTTCCTTGAGCATGGCACCAAACGCATCGTTGATATTCGTCAAAGCAACGGCGGGGTTTGGACCCATGGAATGCTTAAATATGCAAAGCAAGCTGGTTTGAGAGAGGTCATACGTTCGGAGTTGAAGAGGTTATGACCGAGCTCCATTCGTTGACAGAGGACTTGAACAGCGCGCTTCAAGATGGTGACGAAAGGAGAACCGACGAAGCCGTCTCAAGAATTTTGCGCTGCGTAGCTGAGGGCGATAACACCTTTGGTCTTCAAGACGTCCAAACAGTAAATCAACTGCTGAGAGACCATCAACAACATGACTATATGATCGCATATGGTGAAATGCTGAGCTCCGAAGGCCGCAATACGTTCGATACTGACAAGCACTATGCTCAAGCGCAAATAGATACGGGGCACGCTCAATCGGCGCTACCAATCCTAACTTTGATGTTGCGAGACAGCGATGCGAGGAACGATCCTGAAGATTTTTCTGAGGCAAGTGGATTGATCGGCCGAGTCCACAAAGACTTATACCTCGCACAACTTCCAAAAGACTCAAGCGAAGCATCTCGGCACTTAGAAAGAGCATTTCGTGCATATTGGGAGCCGTGGCATCGAGCACCAGAAGTGCGAGTTTGGCACGGAGTAAATCTGCTTGCTCTTGCTTCTAGTGCTTCGGCGAACGACTACAGCGTGCCGAATATGCTTTCTCCAGACGACGTAGCGGACTCCGTAATTGAATCAATCGGTCGCATCGAAGAGCCGAATAGGTCCTATTGGGATTGGGCCAGCTTGGCCGAAGCGCAAGTTTGGAAAGAAAACTGGCAGGAAGCAACCCTCGCAATAGTAAGTGCGTTAGAAACGGGAAAGGCACAGCCTTTCATGCTGAACGGAACACTTCGTCAGTTCAAGGAAGTTTGGTTCCTGCAAGACAGAGGCGAAGATGCGGCCGTAATGGTCACGTGGCTCGAGCGCAACATGTTAGGCCAGCCCAACGGAGAGATCACACTCGACTCTGAAGATATCCACAGACAAAGATCTGTGACGGAAGAGCAACTTCAGGCACTCCATAGTCACCATAGAATGAGATCTGATGGCTGGATGAGGAAATACATTGCTCGTGGTAGTTGTGTTGCGTCCGTGGTTGATATTAGCACGGATGAACCACTGGGTACATGCTCGGTATTGGGTGGGGAATGGTTCTCGGAAGAACTGGCTGGACAACTCGTGTTACTTACCAACGACCACGTAGTAAGCGAATATCCAGATGAGTACTCCGCTCAGCGCAGGCCATTAAGACCGGAAGAAGCCGCTGTGAGGTTTACCGGCTCACAGCGTCCCGATGAAAAGTTCACGATCCGAAGAGTAATCTGGTCGTCGCCGTATGGGGCCCACGATGCTTGTTTATTCGAAATCGAGGGAAAGCCACCTATAGAAGAGTCAAATATTCCGCTAGTCTCTTATGTTCCAAAAGTCGACGCTGAGAAGCCAGCCGAAGTTTTCTTGATCAGCCACCCCGAGAGGGATGGCGTATCCTATTCGTTCCAGAATACAGACCTGATTGATCATGATGCGATTTCCACGGGAAAAGACGGCCTCATACCTGGCTTGATCCACTATACCACTCCATCCATACCCGGAAGCTCTGGCGGAATAGCGCTAAACGCCAGTCTTGAAATGATTGGCCTCCATCATGCAGGAGGCACAGAAATCAACAGATTAAATGGACAACCTGGCAGTTATGCTGTGAACGAAGCCATTTGGATGCAGCCAATAATAAACGCAATCAAAAGAGATCTTGCAGCTGGTGTTACCCGATGGAAAGTGAATTAAAGCCACGTCCTGTAGTGCTTGCGGAAAAGGGTTTCTGTAGCTTTAGTCGCACTGAACACCTACTTCGAGGAAACTAGATTGCCTGAAAAACAAGTCTTCATAAGTCATTCATCTCTTGATCAAGTCATTTGCAACGGACTCGGAGAATTAATTGAGAAGTGTTCTCTTAGGCAAATAAGAATTTGGCACTCTAGTGACGGTCGGGCCGAGTCCGGCATGCATCCGAGTGATCGATGGTTCCCTGCGCTTTCGGAGAGGCTTCGGAAGTCTCAAGCTGTAGTCGTGCTATGTACCGAGGCAGGTATTGAATCAGATTGGGTAAAGTTCGAAGCAGGTTTTGGGGCGGCGTCTAGCGAACTTGAGATAATTCCGCTGCTTATCGGGATTGAAGATATTGCGAAAGTACCTGCACCTTTCTCACAATGGCAGATGTATAGGATTGATACGGAGCAGAGATGTCTCGAATTCTTAAGAAAGTTACTTCCACTGTTTAATGTCCACTTTGAGGAACTGATAGCCAAGGCATGTTTTGAAGAGTTCCGCTCCCTTCTAGACCAGGCAAAGGTAAAAACCACCGAAACGATCTATCATAAAGAAAGAGATTTAGATCGGGACTACTTTGAAAAGAAATTCATGTCGATTGAAGCAGCTGTTAGAGACAGCCCATCGGCATATTCGGGATACTTGATAGAGATTGAAAATAGAATCTCAGATGACGCTCTGGAGTTTTTTGTTGAATATGAAACGACCTTTGGCGAATTTTTGGACACGATGTGGGGGTTTCTCTACGCTGAAGTGGAGCCCTACACATATTTACTTGATTGGTTGTTGAAGGATGTAGTCACAAATCAAGTTCTCGCCATTTCAGAAATTCAAAATGAAGTTCCTGCCCGGTTTATCTTGACCCCGGGTCGCAGGATCAAAGCGTTACGGATATCTGAGCCCTATGTTAGAGACCGCCCGTATGTAGGAATTTCATCTGAAACTACCGAGGAGTGAAGGTTAAAACCATAACTCCAATTTGTAGTAATTCAGATGTGATCCATGAAAAGAAGTTAGTCCTAGGGGACTGACAGATTTCGCTCAGGCTGCCTACCTAACTAGTTCTCTAGGATTTGCAGATGCAGCGAATGGCTGCTTCGGCAGAATATTCGGGCTAAACCCAACGTCAGCTTCGGGCCGCCTACGAAGGTTGCGCAACGGCTGGTACACGGTATGCTGCATGTGCTCTAATGGCGGTAGTGAGCCCAAGAGCGACCGATGCTGCGATCTGTTCAAAGGTATGCTTTTTAGAAAACACAGCACAAACAGCCTGTGCAGGTGGTTAGCATTCGAAGCACAGCTGCACTCTTCTTGACCGAAGCGAAGGGTCTGCCCGAAAATGACGTTTGATTTGCTTCCCAACAAGATTGTGCGTCTTGGGATGAGCACGCAACGACAAGCGCTTTGACGGAGCCGAACAGCAACCAACACAAATTCTTATGGTAAGAAAGCAGGCATGAGTAAATCTGCTCCGTTCAAAAAGTCATGTAGCTCCTGGATTTGCCGGTTACGCTCTTCAGACTTATCGCTACAAAACTTCCGTGTGATTTCAATTTGTTGCTGTAGAGTACGGAGGGGCTCTTGGAAATTTCTTTCAAGAAAATCCAGTCGATTCAATAAAGTTCCGCGCGCTTCGGCCCAATGGTCTCGGAAAGCAATGTAGGCGTCTCTAAAGTCACTTACCGCAGCAATTTGGCTTTCAGCGTATTCGCCGTCCTGCGACGATACCCTTCTATCGATTAACTCGGCAGCCGCTTCTTCCAGTCGCAACTGCAGATAAAGTTGGTGGGTGACAGAAGTAACGTGGCTATGAGGAGCTAGACACTCTGTAGCCGCGCGTCGATAAAGGCCTGCCATGGCCTCCGAGCTCTGTTGTTCCCCTATGTCTGCAATGGTACTATTTTCACGGACGTCAGTCTGGCGCGCTTTGTGCTGCTTGCCAAGAAGATGAACAAATTTCCAAAAGTTGTTGGGCAGATTTTCGTCATTTTTGTCCCCTTGAAGCGTCGCGGCGAGAGCTTCCTCTATATCAAAACCACAAGGGTTAGTTAGGCCCTCGGAACAATCGAAACTCATTCGTCCAACTTGCAAGAACAAACGTCGTCCGTCATTTCTCATTTCGCCATATCCTGATAAATAAAACGAGTGTATGAACGAGGTGTGGCCAAAGATCTCAAAATATCGCCTTTCAATATTGTCGAGGTTCGAAATCGCTTCTATCCTGGCCTGCAGGTTGACAAGCTTGTTTTGGTTGTAAAGTAGCGAGTTTTGCCCATCCAACCGCTCAACTGAAGCCATTTGGACAACAAGAGTCGAGAGCAACAAAACGTTTGTCAAAAACACGGTGATGACGCCGCATGCTGCAGCAAAACCGAACCACGCGCCAACCAAGCTGCCAAACCGGCGCAAGACCGGAACCAATTTTTGTTCGCGATAATGATTGTCCAAGACAAGATTGGGTGAGCGGATTAATTCTTGGATTTCGCTTTGTTCCCAAATTCTATAACGATCCGAATTCGTGCGTATGAAAATTCGGTAGGCTGCCCAACAAACTAAGAGTATGACCATTAATCCGCCGGCAAGTGAAGCCAATATGTAAGTAAGCGCTAGCGGGTCCTCTACAACTTTTCCGGCTATCAAGAGACCCAAAGCGCCCGCGACGAGGCCGACGACAAAAGGCGCGAAGAATATCAATATATTTCTGAAAAATTTCATAAATATCACACAGTGTCTCTGGTTTACGTAACGTACGGTGTCTTGTGTATGTTTGGGTAGCTATTTTCTTTCGGCCTCACAGATTTTTGCGCCCTTCGAGCCGCATCGTCATTATTTGTATGCCCGTCGGTTTAGCCCAACCTGTTGAAAAGTCGCGAGGCCTATTACGTTGCTTGTTGGGACTATGGCAGGAAATAAGTCGACGTGTGAGCGCGGCTAATTTTGTCTTACTTCAACCGGCTCCACACTATGCAGTCATTCATGTACGCGCATTGAACGGCGGTATTGTCCGCAACTTTCCCATTCATAAGCTTCGAGATTTTGCGGTCGCAGCGAATGACCGCAAAGCGGGCTGCGACCGCAGCATCTTGATTGGTGGATGAATGGCAGCAAAGGGCCGTCCTTGCTCGGTCGATCGCCCCGGATTGCGCCGATGCCGCACCGCGTCCAAAGTCGGTAGTGAGCGCACCTTAACCAACGTCCGGACAATTGCCAGCATACTGTTGTTCGCGGGCCGCAAAGAATGCATTTACATGCGTGAGGAAAGTTCGCACGCGTGCTGTTCGAATTAGCTCTGCATGTGCCAAACACCAAATGTCATTGCCAAAATTTGGTTGGATAGGGTGTAGTCGTTCTAATTCAGGGTCAGGGTCGCCAAAGGCACACGGCATGAACCCAATTCCTTTGCCAGCTTTTATGCCTGCATGCATCGACATCGCATTGTCGTAACGACATAGGGTCCTGGCATCAGGTGCGTGTTTGCGTATGAAATCATCTACTAAGATTGATTTGTTGCCAGCAGTGAATGCAAGCCATGGATAATTTGACAAACCTGACTGCCTACCAATCATTTTGACCAAGTCTCTGGACGCATAAAGCGCGAATTCAGCGCGTGCAAGTTTTTGCGCAACAACCCCATCGCCCGGATCAGATGTCCAACGGATAGCAACATCCGCTTCCCTCCGAGCTAGTGAGCGTAGGTCAGTGTGGGTTTCCACCTCGATGTCAACGTTTGGGTAGTGCGCAGCAAAGCTTGTGAAAAGGTCAGGATGAAAATGCGTTACGAAGTCCAATGTCGTAACTTTTAACCTACCTGCTAGACGAGAATCTGTTCCTGCAAGGGTCAGTTCAAGGTCGTTGCTAACCGTTTCCATAATCTCTGCAGAATGGGCAGCCTTTAGACCTGCATTTGTTAGTTCGATCCCGCTTCGATTTCGCGTGGCCAACAAAACGCCTGTCGCATCTTCCAATCCGCGCAGACGGCGTGAAATGGTTGTTTGATCAACACCAAGACGCACCGCGGCCTCGGTCATGGTATTCGAGCGCGAGAGCTCAAGCAGAAGTCTAAGGTCATCCCATTGCATACCTGCAATTTTGCATAGCAACCATGAAAAGTCACTGATTGACGTGCAATTTTTCACTATTATTTTCTTCCACATGAAAAGGGAAAACTCGAAAAAGACTGCGTTAATCACCGGCGGAACGTCCGGCGTCGGTCTGTCCATAGCCAAGGCTTTGGTACGCATCGGCGCAATGGTCTATGTTGTCGGCACAGACCAAAATCGAGGCAATCGGGTTGAGCGGGAGTTAATAGCTCTTGGCCCTGGCGATGCAGAATTTATCAGTCTGGATCTTAGCAATCTCAGAGATGTGCGCGCCTTCGCCCAAAAATTTGTCTCCCAAGTCCCGAAACTAGATGTGCTTGCAAACATTGCGGGGATTATGTCACCGGACCGGCTGCTCACGCCGGAGGGTGTCGAAAAGACCTTTGCCATTGGTCACTTGAGCGCCTTTATCCTCTCGAATGAACTTCGCCCCGCTTTGGCCGCAGCAAATCACGGTAGAATTGTAAACGTCAGCGGACCACCAGCCCGGCTAATGAAGCCAATTTTGAATTTCCAAGATATTCAATCGGAGAAGAACTACGGCATAATGAGTGCTTCCACAGTGGCCGTGCACGCAAAAACTGTGATGAGCGAAATTCTTGCAGAACGGTTCGCGTCAGACAACATTGACGTCAATGTATTTCATCCAGGCGCTGTCAAATCGGACCTATTCCGCAGTCTGCGTTTCCCTTTAAACACCATATTTGGATTTGCTCGGATGTTCATGGCAATCGAATGCCAAAGCGGTATCTATGTCGCTACGGAGACGGAGCTAACTGGAACAACCGGTCAGATGTTTGTCGGCGAAAAACCGATCCCTTTGAATTTTGAAGATGACTACAAAGAACGGTTGTTGACTGCTACTGAGAGCATCCTCGAACAAGCAATCAATTTCTAGATTCAACACCTCGCAAAAGACTAGTGATTTATCAAATGCGTCAGGATAAACTGATCCGTCGTCATGAACAGCACAAAACGGCGACCTGACGTTGGCCAACACAGTGTATCACAGGATGCTGCACTGCCTCGGATGGCAGGAGAGAGCCGAAACTGGCCGATGCTGCGCGACCAACGAAAGGCCGTCTGTCAGTGTTCGCGACCAGCTTTCTTGATGGATGAGTTTGCTGAAAATGTGATTGTCTGCATGAAGGCAAGATGAGGATAACCGACATGACAAAGACAGTTTTAGCAATGACGTCCACGAAAGCGGATGGCAGCGATGCGCTTGAAAAATATGTGTCCGTCGTGACGCCTCTTATGGAGGCCGCAGGCGCAAAGCTGATTAGCAGACATGAAGTTTCGGAGAGCTTGTCCGGTTCAGCACCCCCACATTACGTCTCTTTGATTGAATATCCCAATGACCAAGCCATCCTAAAGGTCTTTGACCATCCTGACTATCAATCGCTGAAACAGGTTAAGGATTTGGCGTTCAGTCGGTACGATGTTTACGTGCTCGCTTGATTGCCATACTGACGCTATGGACATGACACTCTGGGTTTGTATCTCATAGGACCGAAAATCGAATTTCAGAAGGTGGTTTTACGTCTTGTGTTACCTTAAACGGGACATTGGCGCAGCCGTTTGATGAGTCCGGTTGCCTCGCGCTCTCGTTCATGCCGTGAATGGCGGGCAAGCTGGCTGCGACCGCAGCATTCAAAGAGGTTGACCAAGGTCGGATATGGGCCGTCCTCAGATCCGAAGATCAGTTTTGGCGTCTCTAGGCTGCACTAGCTCAGTTGGCGGCAACGAGTCCAAAGCTACAGTGCCAGAGTGTTGCAGAAATCGTATGTTCGCTTTATGTTCCGGTTGCTGGGACAGAGGTGAGTAGGCAAAATTACAATGCGGCAAACGCTAAGAACAAAAGCAATCGCTGTTTGCAACAAAAAGATTGCGAAAAAGGGAGTGACAGTAGGCCTTTCGTTTTATGCATTTTTTGCCAACAAGAATGAAGATCCGGAGCTGCTTATGGAAGCGGCTGAATGGTGGATTAAAACTCACGAGCTTGATCATTTTGAGAAGGCAGTAAAAATTAGAGACATGATCGATTCTGGCGCTTGAGCAACGGCAACACTGTCCGCAATGCGTGAGTCAGACGATGCCCGGAGATCGCGCTTGCGGCGAATGTCCGCAAAGCGGGCTGCAATCGCAGAATTTAGGATTGAGATCGAACGGCGGGTATGGGCCGTGATCGTCTGAACCTGTTTGCTAGGTCGCGCCTGCCTGCATGTCCGATTTGAGCGCGAGCAAACCCTCGGACAGATGATCAACAAAACGTCGCACCCGCACCGTTCGGCGTAGGTCCGTATGGAGAAGTACCCAAAGCGATGGGCCAAGCTTAGTCTTGGTTCCCGGGACTTGAACCAGATCGGGATGGATTTTCCCAAAGATCACAGGGAGGTCAGACATCCCGCAGTGCTGACGCAGCATCGCGATACGCATGGGGCCGTCACCAATTGAATGGCGGATGCGCGCATGCGGGAACTGTGTTTTGGCGAGCCAGGCGGCAGGGTCGACGGCGCCCGGAAAGCCGATCCAGTCCAACCCGTCACCGAGTGGACCGGCCTGCGGGACGACGTTCGCGACATAGCGTTTGCTGGCAAAAACACCGTTAGCCATCGCGTAAAGTTTGCGGGCCACAACGTCATCTGTGACTTCCATCGCGGCACGAAGAGAAATGTCAGTCTCAGCGCGGTTGATCGATTCAATCTCGGACGTAATGCGCATTTCAACTTGGATATCTGGGTATTTTGCGTGAAACGTCCCGATGATCGGCGCGACGATATCATAGGCGAGAGTGGGCGTTACAGAAAACCGGATTGTTCCAGTCTCAGTTTTGTCGTGCCCTTCAATTTGGCGGCGTGCAGAGATAACGGTGCGTTCCGTCTCTTCCGCGATCGGGACAAGGCTTTCGCCGGCATCGGTGAGCGCAAACCCTTTGCGCGAGCGATTGAACAGGCGCACGCCGTAGCTTGCCTCAAGCGCTTGGATGTTGCGGTTCACGGTGCCGTAATTCGCATTCAGCAAAGCCGCTCCCGCACGTAGATTGCCCGCGCGGGCGACGGCCAAGAAGAATGGCAAGTATTCCCAGTCAGACGGTTTCATACTCCTATTGTTACTTCAGCGTAACGCAATGATCAACTTTGGCACATTTAGGTTTCCCCACAAGAGCGTACTTCTAACTCATCAAATGACTGAATGGGCTCTTCAACGGGCCTACCGAAACTGGAGACTGAAAATGACAAAGACCATTTTGGAAATTGACGCATCTGCCGAGGATACATGGGAAATTTTTGGCCGTGATTTTGTGAATGTACAAAATTGGATGGCAGCGATTGTGCGTGCTGAACCGATCAGCAAGGGAACACAAGTGAGCGGAGCACCGGCAATTGGTCGCAACTCTTACCTGTTGTCAAAGCAAAATGGGATCTATCAGCATGAAGTGCTTGTGGATTACGACGATGCCAAGAAGTATTTGGCCGTCGAAGTCACACTGATGAACACACCGTTTGTGAACCCGTTGATTGGATACAGCGTGAAAGTGTGGATTGAGCCAATCACAACAACGACCTGCCGGATTGTCTGGGATGGTGAACCGCGCCTGAAGCTGCTTGCAAAGCTTATCCCCGGTACAAAGGGAATGCTGAACCCCGGCTTTCTACGCGGTGTTGAAGAATTGAAGCACTATGTAGAAACAGGCGAATGGCATCCACGCAAGGTCAAGAACATGGAGGAAGAGCAAGCGTATTTGGCGAGGGCCACTTAGGTTCAAAGCGAGGCAAATAAGAAAAGAGGCATCACAGGGTGCCTCTTAGATTGCAGAGGATGGCTGGCGCTGTTTGCTCAAGCGACCTTTGAGTCGGGAGTATTGTCTGGTCGCTTTGCTCTGGGGCGTAGAAATTGGACTAGTTTCAAGTCTTGCAATGGCAGCTAAGGGCCGTTCAAAACCCTTTTTGTCAGCAAACCCTAAATGGTTTAATCCAAATTTGCCGATCGGCCACCATTCCTAGTGCAGCGTTCTTCTTCGAAAATAGTGAACCGCCACCAGGACGCTCGCCAACACACCCCCGACGAACATCACCAACGGCGCCTTCCAGAGAATGAGTACCGCCGCGAGAATCCGCAGTGACATTTCCCACCCGGAAAGTGCCGTATGATCGTAACGGGCCAGAGCGGAGGCCAACAAGTACAGCGCCACAGAAAGCCGGAAAAGGAGCAGCGCGAGTGCCCCGAATTCAGTTTCGCCTGAATATCCTTCCATGAACACGCGCCGTCCGGTCTCATCGGTTATCGTGACGGCCTCGGGGATCAGCAGTAATTCGGGGTACCAGGCAAAGACAAAGGGGATCGTAAACATGACGATGCCCACCCGCACCGCCGAAAAGGCCGTGCGCATGGGTTCTGACCCTGTGATCGACGACGCGGCAAAGGCCGCGACCGCAACTGGCGGCGTAATGGCCGAGGCCACAGCGAAGTAGAAGACGAACATGTTGGCGGTGAAGAAGCTGACACCGAGCTCCGCCAGAAGCGGGCCAAGCAGCAGGGCGACGTTCACATAAGCCGGAACGGTTGGCATCCCCATGCCCAGAAGGATTGCGCAGAACATGGCGCACACCAGGGCAAGCATCAGGTAAACGCCACCGGCTATCTGGATCTCATACCCCAGAACGCGGATCGACGTGACCTGCTCCAGCCAAGTCGTAACAGCACGGGTCAGCTCACCCGTCAGGCCACTTTCGTTCAGGAAAGCCGCGATAATCGAAACCGCGAAAAGCAGCAGAAACAAGCGCGAAATGAGGATGCCACCCTCGCCAAGCGCCATTGCGATCTTGCGAGGGTGCGCGCGAGTTGCTGGGTCCAGAAGCAACAGGGGCAGCAGGATCGCCACGGCCCACCAACCGGCCGACACGGCGTCACCGGTGGCGTTGACGATTGTTTGGATGACAACCTCCGGAAGCACAAAGGCGATCCAGCTTTCGCCGATGGCATCCTTGTTTCCCAGAAGCAAAAACAGGATCACAAGAATGGGTAAAAAGATGATCCATAGGTTCCGCCAATCCTGCCGCTCCATGATCAAATCTTCAGGGATAGTGCGCATCGGCTCGACCTTTTCGCGTCGTGCCTGGAACATGACCGCCAGGAAGATCGAGAAGAAGAACGCGATGGCCGGGATGAAAGCCGCCGTGATGACCTTGGTGTAGGGCACCGACGTCAGTGCGACCAGAACGAAGGCTGCAATGCCCATGACCGGTGGCATGATCTGCCCACCGGACGAGGCCGCCGCCTCGACCCCGCCTGCGAACTGTGACGAAAAGCCATTGCGACGCATCATCGGGATGGTGAGCCGACCGGTCGAGAGCACATTGGTGACCGGGCCACCGGTGATCGTGCCGAACATGGCCGATGAGACAATCGCGGCGTGTGCGGGGCCGCCGCGCAGGTTCCGCGTCAGGCGCACGGCGAGTTTGATCAGCGACGTGCCACCCGCGGACGACCCGAAAAGTGCCCCCAACACGACGTATGGGAACACCTGGTTTATGATGATGTCCATGAAACGGCCCATGAACCCATCGGGCGTGATGAAGACATTTGTGGCCTTCTGGATCGCCGCGGCCAGCGCATCGCCTCCATCCGCCCCCAGTTTGGTCAGAAAGAAGTTGTGCTCGCTCAGGCCAAAGACCCAGATCAGGGCTGTCGCGATCGTGTAGAGCACGACGATGCTGGCGACGACAACCAGCGGCAACCCCCAGACTCGCAGGTTGTAGAGAAAGAACAGAAGGATGATGGTGAACAGCAGCGGCAGAGCCCAGATGCCCAGGCGGGCCTGACAGGCCGGCACCTCGGCTTCGAGGGTCATGCCGGGGATCAGATTGGCGGATCGCCCCATCGCTTCTTCGATCAAGCGCGCTCGTTCGCCGGTGATCTGGTCTATCAGGCAGACCGAGTCGATCTCGATCCAGAAACCCACCGCGCCAGCCAATGCTGCCAAAATCAGTCCCACATCCAGGGCAAGACCCAGCCAGGCGCGCGCGGGACGTGTCGTGCGCCAATTGCGGTAAAGGCTCGCGTCGAGTGCGACGATCACCATCATCAGAACAAAGATCGGCGGAAAGAAGAATTCAGTGGGAAAGCCGGAAATGCGAAAGAACCGGATGCCTGTGATCTCGCGCGCCCAATCCTGAAGTCCCGGGATTTCGGGCAAGGTGTTGAGCATTCCGACACACACGAGAACAAACGCTAGGAACAGCGCAATGCGCTGCCCCTTTGGCTTCATGGTATGTGCGTCGGTCATTTTCCCACCGGCTGCGCTGCTGCCCCCTAAGGCCGGGCGCAATCGGCTACGGTATGTCCAGCCTCCTCATACGCGCGGATCGCGCCAGGATGCATGGTCAGCTTGACGGCACCGCAAATACCCTGGGGCGCCCCGTCAATGTCGCCGAAACTCAGGAACAGGTAGGGACCGCGCGGCGACCCGGTCAAGAACCGTTCCTGCTCTGCCAGATAAGCGCTGGTGATTTTGTAGGCCAGTTCCTCGTCCATGGAGGCCGGAACGATCTGCGCAAAAGCCAGCGCAAAGGTATCAAACGTATCATCATCGGTGACGATCGTGATGTCATTGCCTTCATAGGCCGCGCGATATTCCTCGACCGGGATGGAATATGCGACGTTTCCGGGCGCGTTCACGATCTGCTGCCCAAGCTCGCTGTTCAGAACATCCGCAGGAATATCGTAGAGCGTCGTGCCACCTGCTGCGGCGATGGCGATCTGCCGACCGGAGGGCAAGCCTTCGGGAAGGGTCCAGCCGTCAACCGCACCGCCCGTGATTGTTGAAACCGTATCTGGCCAAGGTGTTTGGACGCCTTCATAGCCTTCGCCATCCTTTAGGCCACTGAGCAACTGGATCGCTGCGCGACCCGTCGTCAACGCCGCGCCACGCGGCGGACCGTTGTAGATGCGCTTGCCTTCGATATCGGCAGGGCTTTGAATTGCGCCGCTGTTGTAGTGACCAAAGAGTTGAGCCGAGGGTGCGGAAAAGAACAGCGCCCGCAAATTCCCGGCCAGCTCGGCGCCGCGCTCTTCCCCCAGGCCGGAGTAGGGGCCTACACCACGGGACAGCAGAAATGGTAGGATCAAGGGTGCCGGCGCCATATCCAGTTGGCCTTCGGCCACGGCCTGCACCGAATTGGTGAGCGTGGCACCTTCGGTGATCTGCATCGTGGCGACGCCCGCCGCATCCAGAACTGCCGCCAAGGTCGTATCAATGTAGTGTGGGGTTGACCCGGGTGAAGTGGTCTCTGCCGTAAGTGTCACTTGTGCAAAACCGGCGGCTGGCAACGAGGCAAAAATCGCCCCGGCGATGGTATTTCTGATCATGGCTTCCTCCCAATGCAGCGCCGTGGCGCAGGCAAATGACCCGCCTTTTGCGGGTTTCCTGATTCACCGTTACAAAAATTATGTGACTTGTCACGTAAAAGTTTTGCTGGTCTTATCGCTGGTGAGGGAGATCACATGACAAACCGGATCAAAACCAGGCCAGACAAGGTCAAAGACCGCCAGCTTGAACAGAACCGCAATCTGTTCGGTCGCTTGGCAGCGGCGTCCCAGGCCTCCCGCGTTCAGGCGCAACGCATGCTGAAATCTGCCGGAGAGCTGTCCATCACCGAATGGCGGGTCCTGTGGGATCTGGCAGAGGCCGGTCCGCTCACCGTGACCGAAATGGCCGCAATTCAGCGGACCGATCATGCCCTGATCAGCCGCGCGATCCCCGTGATGGTCAGCAAAGGATACGTGACAACCAGCATCAGTCAGACCGACCGCAGGCAGTCCCTAGTTGAGCTGACAGGCCATGGGCGCGAGGTCTTCAAGCAGACTTCGGTCGTCATGTCGGCCCGCCGCGCGGCGCTGTCCCGGACCTTTTCCGAAGAAGAGCTGGACACCTTCATCGGGCTCATCGACCGTTTCGAAGCCTGTGTGGAGGCGCCTTTGCCCGAAAGCCTTGGTGCCGAGGTTGCGCCATGACCGACCGCCCGAATGTGCTTTGGATTATGGCCGACCAACTCAGGTTCGATTACCTCAGCTGCTATGGCCACCCACACCTGCACACGCCGCATATCGATGCGCTGGCCGCGCGCGGCGTGCGTTTCGACCGTGCCTATGTACAATCGCCGGTGTGCGGCCCTTCGCGGATGTCTGCCTATACCGGGCGATATGTGCGCAGCCATGGCTCGACCTGGAATGGCATGCCGCTGCGCGTCGGTGAGCCGACCTTGGGCGATCACCTGCGCGAGGCCGGCGCGCGCGCAGTGCTGGTGGGCAAGACACATATGATCGCAGACCGCGAAGGCATGGCGTGGCTTGGCATCGATCCGAAAAGCGAGATCGGTGTGCGGCGGTCTGAATGCGGATTCGAACCGTTCGAACGTGACGATGGCCTTCACCCCGATAGCGCGCGCCAGCAATGGTCGGCCTATGATGATTACCTGGTCGCCCATGGATACGAGAGCGACAATCCCTGGGAAGACTTCGCCAATTCCGGCCTCGATGACGATGGCGAATTGCTTTCGGCCTGGCTTCTGAAGAACTCGCGCCTGCCCGCCAATGTGCCCGAAGAGCATTCCGAGACGGCCTATATGACCGACCGCGCCATGGATTTCATGCAGGAGGCCGAGGCCGATGGACGACCATGGATGTGTCACCTGAGTTTTATCAAGCCACATTGGCCGTACATCGTTCCTGCACCGTATCACGACATGTACGATGAAACGCATATCATCGATCCGGTCCGCGCGGACGCCGAACGCGAGACCCGGCACCCTTTGATGCGCGCGTATCTGGAGGCACGTGTATGCCGCAGCTTTTCGCGCGATCACGTGCGCGCCCATGTTGTTCCGGCCTATATGGGGCTGATCAAGCAGCTTGATGACAACCTTGGCAGGCTATTCGCCTGGATGGATGAAAATGGGTTTGGCGAGAATACCATCATCGCCTTCACCTCGGATCACGGGGACTACATGGGCGATCACTGGATGGGCGACAAAGACTTCTATCATGAGATGGCGGTCAAGGTTCCTCTTATCATCAGCGACCCGAGATCGCAGGCGGACGCCACCCGAGGCACCGTGTCAGATGCCTTGGTCGAAATGATCGACCTTGCGCCAACCTTCATGAATGCCTTGGGCTGCGAGGCCAAGCCGCACGTCATAGAAGGCCGTGACCTGACGCCAATCCTGCACGGAACCGATGGATTTTCACGTAAGTATGTCATCAGCGAGCATGATTACCACTGGTCCGAAATGGCGCGTGCGCTGGACGTAAGCCAAGAAGATGCGCACACGACGATGATCTTCGATGGCCGCTGGAAATATATTAGATGCGAGGGGTTCGAACCGATCCTGTTCGACGTTGAGAGCGACCCGGGCGAACTCACGGACCTTGGCCAATCTGACAATCCTGAATATATCGGCATTCGAAAACGGATGGAGGCCGCGCTCCTTCACTGGGCGACGCGTCACCACACACGGATCACCGCAACACCAGCCGTCCTCGCCCGCCAAAAACGGGCCGCAAAAGATGGTATCCTAATCGGATTTTGGGACGAAACAGAATATGAGGAAGCCACCGGCCTGGCGTTTGCAGAGCTGAAGCCTGTCGGAAGGACCTGATTTTACGCAGGACATTTCTTGTCTTCAGGAGACAGGTGCAAGCACGGCCGCTGTCGTCTTTCTTTCGCAAAATCTTTTCGCATCGGAACTTCTTTGAAACGACCTTGGTCCTTGGCCAAAATTTCGAGGATCACATCCGCTCAACACGCTTGCTTCCAAACGCGCATTTACCAAGAAAGCTCAGCCCACGGCGAAACAGGTGCATCAACAAACGGCAGCAATACGGGCTGCAAACGCAGCATTTTGAAGGGTGCTCGCAGGTCCGCAATAGGCCGAACGTATCGTTTTTGAGGTGCGAGTGTGGTGTAAGGTGTGGCAATAATTTCTTGTCAGTCAAATATACTACTTATTTCAAGTGTTTCGCGGAATAGTTCGACAGACTGATCCTCCGCCATCATGCTGTTATGGTCTGTCCGAATGTGGCGCGTTGATTACGGTCGATTTCGATGTTGAGGAGCCTGTAAGGTGATGCATTTTTCGCCTTGAAGCTTTGTCACTTACACCTTTGTCGCAACATGGCTGGCCGGGAACGAGGTATTTGTGATGTCGCGATTTGGTTCGCTGACAAAGCAACAGGCCAGATCTTTGGCGCGCCGTTACGCCCGAATTGGGCTTAGGGCGCGCTGTCTGTGTCACCATCCATCATGGCCGATAGCGCCGATATCGTTCAAATTTTTGCCAGCGTGGTCTATTCAACCACGCCAGCAATCTGGGCAATGTCAAAGATCAAAGCGGTCTGCGTTCATGACTTTCGTCCAGGCCGATACGAAATCCCGGACGAATTTTTCTGCATTCCCGTTTTGCGCATAGACTTCCGCATAGGCGCGCAGGATCGCATTCGAGCCGAAGACCAGATCAACCCGCGTTGCACGCCATTTCGGCTGTCCTGACGTTCGGTCCTTGATGTCGTAGTGCCCATCGTCCGCCGGGTGCCAACTGTATTTCATATCCGTCAAGACGTTGAAGAAATCAGGAGAGAGAACGCCCACACGATCTGTGAAGACCCCGTAATCAGTCCCACCGAAATTCGTACCCAGGACACGCATCCCGCCGATGAGAACGGTCATTTCCACAGCTGTAAGGCCCAGCAGTTGCGCGCGGTCCAGAAGCAGTTCTTCGGTGCTTGCAACTGGTGTGTCTGGCGCGAAGTTCCGGAACCCATCTGCGAGGGGCTTGAGAACCTCGAACGCTGCAACGTCAGTCATCGCTTCTGTCGCATCGCCGCGACCTGGCGCAAAAGGGACGTCAATCTTGTGACCGGCTGCCGCGATCGCATCTTCGAGGCCGACATTCCCAGCCAAGATGATGATGTCAGCAACAGAGGCACCAATCTGTGCAGCAACGGGTTCCAATTTCGCAAGCACTCTGGCCAGCCGCTGAGGTTCGTTTCCGGCCCAGTCCTTTTGTGGGGGCAACCGCAGGCGTGCGCCATTGGCGCCGCCGCGCTTGTCAGATCCACGGTAGGTTCTGGCACTGTCCCAAGCGGTTGCGATCAGCGCGCTTCCATTCAGCCCGGTTGCCCGGATAAGGGACTTTGCGGCTTCGACGTCAAAATCGGTCGGACCTGCCGGGACGGGATCTTGCCAGACAAACGTTTCATGCGGCACGTCGGGCCCGCGGTAGCGGGTAGGTGGACCCATGTCGCGATGTGTCAATTTGAACCAAGCCTGCGCGAAGGCTTTATCAAAGGATGCGGGATCTGCACGGAATGTGTCGACAATCGCGCGATAGGCCGGGTCGACCTTGAGCGCCATATCCGCATCCGTCATCATCGGCATCCGCCGGATTGACGGGTCTTCAACATCGACCGGCATGTGGTCTTCGTTGATGGCAACAGGCTGCCATTGCTGGCCGCCTGCGGGACTTTTTGTCAATTCCCATTCATGGTTCATGAGCATGTCAAAATAGCCCATGTCCCATTTCGTCGGTTCGGTCGTCCATGCGCCTTCGAGACCGCTGACCATGGTGTCGCGGCCAATGCCACGGCCTTTGGTGTTCATCCATCCGATGCCCTGAAACTCCGGTCCGGCCTTTTCGGGATCCGGGCTGAGGTTGGCTTCGGACCCTGCGCCGTGGCATTTGCCGATGGTGTGACCGCCAGCCGTAAGAGCGACTGTTTCGGCATCATTCATGCCCATCCGAGCGAAGGTTTCGCGCATATGGGCTGCGGTGCGGAGCGGGTCGGGGACGCCGTTGACGCCTTCGGGGTTCACATAGATCAGGCCCATTTGAACCGCAGCGAGCGGTGCGTCCAGGGTTTCGGCGTGATCCACATCGTCATAGCGGTTGTCGCTTGCGGCAAGCCATTCGTTTTCGTGGCCCCAATTGATGTCGCTTTCCGGGGCCCAGATATCTTCGCGGCCAAAGGCAAATCCAATGGTCTTTAGCCCGGCGACTTCGTAAGCAACTGTTCCTGCCAAAACGATAAGGTCGGCCCAGCTGATAGCGTTGCCGTATTTCTGTTTGATCGGCCACAGCAAGCGTCGGCCTTTGTCGGTATTCACGTTGTCTGGCCAGGAATTCAGCGGCGCGAAACGTTGGTTGCCGCTTCCGGCACCGCCGCGCCCGTCGAAAGTGCGGTATGACCCGGCTGCGTGCCACGCCACCCGCGCAAACATACCAACGTAGCTGCCCCAGTCAGCCGGCCACCAGTCCTGACTGTCCGTCATCAGATCGCGCAAATCTGCCTTGAGTGCGTCAACGTCCAGAGTTTTAAGAGCTTCATGATAGTCGAAATCGGGATCCATCGGATCTGTCCGCGCGCTATGCTGGTGGAGAATGCCGAGGTTCAAAGCATTCGGCCACCATCCGGTTGCGGTTTGACCTTGTGCCGTATTGCTTCCGTGCAGCACTGGGCATCCGGTCGGCTGAGCCGGGTTATTTCCATCCATGTTGGGTCTCCTTCGGTCGGCGAAATTCGGGATCAGTTCTTATGAAACGATCGTTGCTTCTGTTGCTGCGCGCAGGTCCTCTTCGGTGACGCCGTCGGCGACTTCGACGATCTGCAAGCCACCTAGGACAACGTCCAGAACGCCAAGGTTCGTGACGATCCGGTCAACCACGCCTTTACCCGTCAGCGGCAAGGTGCATTCTTTCAGGATTTTTGAGGCCCCGTGTTTGTTGGTGTGATCCATCACAACCACCACGCGGCCGACGCCTGCCACCAAATCCATCGCGCCGCCCATGCCCTTGATCAGTTTTCCCGGGATCATCCAGTTCGCAATGTCACCGTTTTGCGCGACTTCCATTGCGCCGAGTATCGCCATGGCGATTTTTCCGCCCCGGATCATGCCAAAGCTTTGTGCGCTGTCGAAATACGCGGTTTGCGGGAGCTCTGTGATCGTTTGTTTGCCGGCGTTGATCAGATCCGGGTCAACCATGTCGTCGGACGGGTAGGGCCCCATGCCAAGCATGCCGTTCTCTGATTGGAGAGTGACCTCAATTCCATCAGGGATGAAGTTCGAGACCCGTGTGGGGATGCCGATCCCGAGGTTTACATACCAACCATCTTGCAGTTCCTGTGCCGCTCGGGCGGCCATTTGATTGCGATCCCACATTAGGCAGCCCTCGTCGTGCGTTGTTCAATACGTTTTTCGTGTTCGCCCTGAATCAGCCGATGCACATAAATACCCGGCAGGTGAATGTGATCGGGATCGATTGATCCTGTGGGCACGATTTCCTCGACCTCGACGATGCAGATTTTGCCACACATTGCGGCAGGTGGGTTGAAGTTGCGCGCCGTTTTGCGGAACACCAAATTGCCCGTTTCGTCCGCTTTCCACGCCTTTACGATAGAAAGGTCGGCGAACAGGCCTTCTTCCATGATGTAGGTTTCGCCGTTGAATTCCTTGTGCTCTTTGCCGTCTGCAATCACGGTCCCGACACCGGTTTTGGTGTAAAAGCCCGGAATGCCGCATCCGCCCGCCCGCATGCGTTCGGCAAGCGTTCCCTGAGGATTAAACTCGAGCTCTAGCTCGCCGGATAGGTACTGCCGCATGAATTCAGCGTTTTCACCAACGTAAGACGAGATCATTTTCTTGACCTGTCGGGTTTGCAAAAGCACCCCGATCCCAAAATCGTCAACACCGGCGTTGTTGGAGGCGAAGGTCAGGTTTTTGGTCCCAGCCTCTTTGATCGCGTTGATCAAAAGCTCTGGAATGCCACATAGGCCAAAGCCACCGGCGGCGATCAGCATGCCATCTTGTAAGATGCCTTCCAGCGCACTGGTGGCGTTTGGATAGACTTTTTTCATCATCAATCTCTTTGTTTGTCTGTGTTCTGGTTCAGGCCGATCATCGTGATCTCAAAAGGACACGCGGTCGCCGCCCTTCAGATCAAGTATTTCGCGCGCTTCATCTGGTGTGGCCACTTCACAACCCAAATCCTCGACGATGCGGCGAATCTTGGTGACCTGCTGCGCGTTGCTTTCCGCAAGAGCGCCGCGTGAAATAAACAAGCTGTCCTCTAGTCCGACGCGGACGTGGCCGCCCATCTGGCTTGCCGTTGTGCCAAGGGTCATTTGGGCGCCACCGGCCCCCAGCACTGACCACCGATAGTCGTCGCCAAAAAGCCGATCTGCGGTGCGTTTCATGAAAACAAGATTGTCCACTTCTGGCCCGATGCCGCCCAGAATGCCAAAGATGAACTGGATAAATACCGGCGCCTTGAACAACCCGATATCCATGCAGAATTTCAGGTTATAGAGGTGTCCGACGTCATAGCATTCATGCTCAAACTTGACGTTGTGCGGCGCGAGTGTTTCGGCGGCTTCCTGAATGTCACGAAAGGTGTTGCGAAAGATGTTGCCGTCAGAATTCTTGACGTAGTCTTTTTCCCAATCGAACTTCCAGTCGTCGTCCTTGTAACGCCCGGCGAGCGGGTGGAATGAAAAATTCATTGATCCCATGTTCATCGAACACATCTCGGGCGAGAATGTCTTGGCCGGGTTTATCCGATCCTGAATTGACAATGTCAGCGATCCGCCCGTCGAGATGTTCACGACGGCGTCGGTGGCCTGTTTGATCCTTGGCAGGAAGGGCGCGAAATCATCAATCGCGACCGAGGGCGCACCGGTTTGTGTGTCGCGGGCGTGCAGGTGAAGGATTGACGCGCCTGCCGCTGCGGCGTCGACGGCCTGTTGCGTGATGTCGTCATAGCTATAGGGCAGGGCGTCAGACATAGTGGGCGTGTGGATGGCCCCCGTCACCGCGCAAGTGATGATGGTTTTTTGCTTCTTCTTGGCCATGGGTCAGTCTTTCTTAGAGGAAATGGTTTTCTTCACGCGATAGCTGAGCGGGAAGAGTTCAAAGTCGAAGCGACCGCGGATCAGCCCCCAAAGGCCCTGTGGCGCTTTGAGCATGATGACAATCGCTACGACCCCGAGGATCATCAGATAAAACGTTCCCAGATCGGAAAGCGTTTCGCGCAGCAGAAAGAAGATCAGGGTGCCGATGATCGGGCCTTCGATGGTGCCTATGCCGCCAATCACAACGATGAAGATGACGAAGGCTGTCCAATCGTTCACCGAAAAGGCGGCGTCGGGCGAAATCCGCAACTTTTGCAGGAAGATCAATGCGCCAATGACCGAGGTCAGGGCCGCCGTTACCAGGTAGACGACAAATTTGGTTCGCCAGATGTCGATGCCAAGCGACCCGGCGGCAAGTTCGTTGTCACGGATCGCCGTCAGCGCCAGACCATTGCGCGAGCGCAGCAACAGATAGACCGCGCTGATCACAAGGATGGCCGACCCCAATGCCAACCAATAGCTCAGGTGTTCGCGCCCCGCGCGCGATGATGCCAAAGATCGCACAATGCCAACCGGCAATGATGACCCGGATCCACCACCCAAGGCAGAGATTTGAGCAAACGACAGGCGGAATACCTCTGCAATGACCCAGGTGCCAATGGCAAAGTAAGCCCCACGCAAGCGGAAGATCAGCAAGGCCACGGGCACGGCGACGATTGCACCAACCACGCCGGCAAGGGCGAGCGCGGTGAGCGGATGCACCCCGCCGAAGATGGTGAATGCAAACAGCATGTAGCCGCCAAGGCCCACAAAGGCTTGTTGCCCAACAGAGACCAGCCCGGCATAGCCTGCCATGAGGTTCCAAAGGCTCGCGAGTGCGAGGTATAGGAAGATCTCGCCCATCAACCTCAGATCAGCGCGGCCAGCCCAATAGGGCGCGGCGATCAGGACGACCAAGACAAGTGCGCAAACAACAGCAATCGTCCTGGTCGCAGGGGAGGATCGCGTGACGTATGTGCTGTGCTGGGTCATTCGTTGATCCTTGGGAATAGGCCGTTGGGTTTTATGGCAAGGATGACGAGAAAGGTGAGGTGCCCCGCCAATAGCTGCCAACCGGGGTCGATCTTGGCCCCAATCGTCTGGGCCACACCAAGGATCACCCCGCCGACCAAAGTCCCCCAGAGGTTGCCAAGACCGCCGATGATGACGGCCTCGAACCCAAAGATCAGACGCCCGCCCCCGATAGAGGGGTCGAAGCTTGTGCGGATGCCCAACATGATGCCCGCAATCGCCGTCACAGCCAGCGCGAGCGCCATTGCAAGACCAAAGATGTGACGCCGGTTCAGCCCCATCAGTTGCGCGATTTCTTGGTTGTCTGAGGTGGCGCGAAAGGCGCGCCCCAGGGCCGTGCGATAAAACACCCATTGCAGGCTTGCGATGACGACCACGGCGATCACGAATGTCGTGACTGGCAAGACGCCAAGCGACAGGCCACCGGTCGAAATGCTGGCCGTTTCCAGCGTGCCCGCATTCATTTTCTGCGGATCGGCGGAGTATGTTTCCAGCAACGCGTTCTGGATGATGACGGACAAACCAAAGGTCACCAGCAACGGGGGCAAGATGTCTTTGCCTAAGGTCTGGTTGAGAATGCCGCGTTGAAGGACATAGCCGATCAAAGCCATTGCAGGGACGACCAGAACCAGCGCCAACAGGGGGTGCAGCCCCAAAATCGTGGTGACGGAAAGACCCAGATAGGCACCCAGAACGATCAGGTCGCCATGGGCGATATTCACCAGACGCATCACCCCGAAAATCAGCGAGAGCCCTGCCGCGAACAGCGCATATAGCCCGCCCAATAGCGTGCCCTGAACAATTGCGTTGACCCAATCCATCTTATGCCACCCCAAAGTAGGCGCGGGAAATATCCTCTCGCGCGGCGGTCGCGGACGTCCCTTCGAGCGAGACGCGTCCTTCTTGCAAGCAATAGAAACGTTGCGACACCGACAGCGCCTTGGTGATGTCTTGTTCCACAATCAACGCGCTCATTCCTTCGCCGATGATGCCGGGCAAAGCCGCATAGATGTCTTTGATGATGATCGGGGCCAGTCCGAGGCTGATCTCGTCGAACAGGATCAGGTCTGGGTTGGCCATCAGCGCGCGCCCAATCGCGACCATCTGCTGCTGACCACCCGATAGCGAGGTCGATTGCTGGCGCTTGCGTTCCTGCAAGATCGGGAAGAGCTTGTAGACGGCTTGCAAGGACCATGGCCCCTTGCGCCCGATTTGCCCGCCGATGATGAGGTTTTCCTCGACCGACAAAGACGGAAAAAGCTGACGGCCCTCGGGCACCAGGGCGATGCCTTTGCTGGCGACCTCGTCGGCGCGGAGTGCGCCAATGTCTTCGCCGCGATAGCGCACCATCGGCGCACCGCTTTGCGTCAATCCCGAGATCGCCCGCATCAGCGTCGTTTTGCCCGCGCCGTTCGCACCGATAATGGCCAAGATTTCGCCTTGCGAGACCTCTAGATCGACGCCGTAGAGTGCTTGGAAATCGCCGTAGAAAGCATCTAGGCCGCTCAGTTTCAGCATGTGTTCAGCCATCGCCATCAATTCCCAGATAGATTTCCTGAACCTCGGGGCTTTCCATGATTGTGCGGGGGTCGCCTTCGGCAATCTTGCGACCGAAGTCGATGACCATGAGCTTGTCCACAACTGCCAAAAGGGCATGCACCACATGTTCGATCCAGATGATCGTGACCCCGCGTTTGTGGATGTCCTGAATCGTTTGCACGAGTGACGTGCATTCCGCTTCGGTCAAGCCGCCCGCGATTTCGTCGAGCATCAGAAGCTTGGGCTTTGCGCAAAGTGCGCGGGTCAATTCCAGCCGCTTGCGACCCAGCAGGGGCAACCCGCCGGCAAGCGTATTGGCACGATCCATTAGCTCTGTCTGGTCCAAGACCTCGAGACAGAAATTTTCGGCCTCTTTGCCAATCATCCCACCAGCCTGGGTCGCTGCAATCATTGCATTTTCAAAGACTGTCATGCCCGAAAACGGTTGCGGGACCTGGAAACTGCGCGCCATCCCCGCCCGGCATCGTTTGGCGGCGCTGCTGCGCGTCACATCCTGACCATCAAACATGATTTGCCCGGAGTTGGGCGACAAGGTCCCTGTAATCAAGTTGAACATGGAGGTCTTGCCAGCACCATTTGGCCCGATCACGCCGAGGGCCTGCCCGGCATCGACCTCAAAACTCAGCCCATCGGCGACGGTGACCGCGCCAAATGACTTTGAGACCTGATCCAGTTGGAGGAACGTGGACATGACACCTCTTGGGGGTAGGGGCGGCAGCATGACCTGTGCCATGCTGCCGTGGGACTGCGTTTACGACAAAAGTTTCAGTTCGCCGGTCAAAGGAATATCCGGTGCAGCGGCGTTTGCGACGATCTTGAGGTCAAGCGCATCGCCATCACGTTGCCATTGGCCTGCAACCAACGGCGTCTTGGTGACGTTGTTGATGGGGCCGTTGGACCAATTCACGTTGCCCGTAATCGTATCGAGGTTCGTCGCCGCGATCGCAGATACGATGGCCGCAGGATCTTCCAGATCTTCGGCCCGTTTGATCACGTCAGCCACAACCTCGAAAAGCGCGTGCTTAAAACCGATCGGCTGAGTCCAAGGGCGCCCGGAAGACGCCGTGTACCCCTCGGCAAGCTCTTTGGCGCTGGCACCGGTCAGGGACGAGGTGAACGGATGGTTCGGGGACCACCAGACCTCTGACGAAAGGCCGTCACCGCGCTCTCCCAGCGACTCAATCACCGACGGGAAAAGCAGCGCCTTGCCGATGGTTACGACCTTGGGGTTGAAGCCTTGCTGGGCTGACTGCGCCCAGAAAGTTGCGAAATCGGGGGGGATCATATTGCCGGTGATGATCTCGCAGCCGGCAGATTTGAAGGCAGCAATCTGATTGCTGAAGTCATCCGAGAGCGGCTGATAGCGGCCCGGATCGGTCAGGGCATAGCCAGCCGCTGCCAAGGGTTTGGGCAGGCCGAGTTCGGCATCGCCCCATGCATTGCCATCTGCGTCGTTCGGAAAGAGGCCGCCCACCTGTTTTGCGACGCCGCTTGTGTCCCACATGTCCAGGAAGGCACCGATCACATCCTCAAGCCCCCAGAAGAAATGGTAGGTGCTCAGGAATCCTTCGCCGGGGATGCCGTTGCGGCCAAAGAAATAAGGCTGCCATGGGCAATCGGTGGTGATGCAGGGGACCTCGTTAATCTCGGCCTGATCGGCAACCGGGTTCACGGTGTCAGGTGTGGAGGCGGCGACGATGATATCGACCTCATCCCCAAGAATAAGATCGGCAGCAACCTCTGCGGCGCGGTTCGGGTTTGATTGGCTGTCTTTTGAGATAATCTCAACCGTGTAGGCTTTGCCGTTGTTTTCCAGACCCGCCGACAGTGCCGCCTGAACCGCCTCCAGTACAAAATCGTCGGCCTCGGCAAAACCGGCCAATGGCCCAGTTCGCGGGCTGACATGGCCGACCTTGATCACTGGATTGTCTGCATAGGCGCGCCCGCCGGTCAGAATGGCGGGGGCTGCCAACGCTGTGGCGCTGCCCGCCAAGAAACGGCGGCGCGACCAAGTTGATGTTTTCGATGTCATGTTTTCCTCCCTTGTCCGGTTTCTTGAACCGGTTTCGTTGCTTCAGTCTAAAAGTATTTCGTCCAATCTTTGGAGATGCTGGGCTACGCGCGCGCGCACTTGGGCGGCTTCCTCCTCTGTCCAGCTGTGAAAGCCTTCGCCCGACTTCATGCCAAAGCGGCCCTGATCGACGAGGGCCTCCAGATACGGCGATGGGGCGGCACGGCGCTCAAGATCAAACAGAACGTTTTCGTGGATATCCAGCGTCAGATCCGTTCCGACAAGGTCGACGTTTTCAAGCGGACCCAAGACCGCAAGCCTGCGGCCAAAACTGGATTTGACCACGGTGTCGACTGCTTCTGCATCGCAGATGTCATTTTCAACGAGACTAATGGCTTCGCGCCAAAGCGCATGTTGCAACCTGTTGCCAATGAAGCCGGGCACATCCTTTTTGACCTTGACCGGGGTCTTCCCGGCATCGGCCAGCAACGCAAAGACATGATCGGCAACTTTGGCATCGGTCCATTCCGTGCGGACCACTTCGACTAGTGGAATCATATGGGGTGGGTTCCACCAATGTGTCCCCAGTGCGCGGTTCTTGAACTTGAGGTTCCCCATTATCTTGGTGATCGGCATGACGGACGTATTCGATGCCAAAATGCAGGTGTCAGGCGCATGTGCTTCTACCTCTGCAAAGATACTTTGCTTCAGGTCGAGCTTTTCAGGCGCAGCTTCAAAAACAATCTCCGCGTCGTGCACGGCACCTGACACCGTGCCGCAGATTTCAATTTTCTTCAGAATCTTGGGGATTTGGTCGTCAGCTTCGCCGAGGCTTCTGAGACTATCTGAAATCCTTTGCGCCACAGTTTCGCGGGCGGCATCAACAGGATCGGTGATGCGGACATATTGGCCTGCACGCGCCAGCGTCAGCGCGATGCCGTGTCCCATCAGGCCCGCACCAATTACGGCGGTTTGGATGTTCTTGCGCATCGCTCAGCCCGCCGTATAGCCGCCATCGGCATACAAGATGTGGCCTGTGTAGAAATCAGACGCGGCAGAGGATAAAAAGAGCAGAGGGCCAGCCAAATCTTCGGGCTCTCCCAACCGTCCTTTGGGTACTCTGGCCAGAAATCCATCGCGGACTTTGGTCGCTTCTGGTGTGTCTTCGAACATCCATGCGGTAAGCGGAGAGCGGAACACTGTCGGGGCAATTGCGTTCACAGTGATCCCCGTCGGTCCTAATTCGCAGCCGAGGGCCTTTGTAAGGCCGTCCACCGCAGCCTTTGAGGCGCAATACGCGGTGTATCCTGCTGGGTGACCAAGCAGGCCGCGTGCAGACGACACGAACACGATCTTTCCGCCAGTCCCCTGCGCCGTCATCTGCGCAGATACAGACCGAGCGATGAGCCACGATTGCGTCACATTGGCGTCCATCACCCCATCGAAGGTATCCGGCTCCATTTCTGTGATCTTGGCGACCTTATTCATGCCGGAGGCTACAACCAGAATGTCGACACTGCCAAATGCAGCGACCGTATCTGCCACCAACTGGTTGCACGCAGCTTCACTGTCGGGGCGGGCGTTGATCTGGTGGACCTCGCCCGCGCAGGTGTTCGCAACCTCTGCCATAGCTTTGGCGTTACCAGCGGCGAGGACGACTTTGCATCCAGCGCCAGACAGGCAGCGTGTGGCTACCGCGCCAAAGGCACCAGAGGCCCCGGTTATCAAGGCCACCTTGCCGCGGACATCAAACATCGAGAGCGGATTATCGAGGGACATGTGGTTACTCCGGTCTCTTGCCGTTGGGATACGGGATCACGACAAGCATTTTGCAAATATGGTTCGTCTTGTTTTCGATGCGCCGGACTTCACCTGGCGGGATGGTGCAACTGTCCATCGCCGCGAGAATGGTTTCCCGGCCATCAACCTCGACCGTCATTTCCCCGTCGAGAACGACGTAGACCTTTTCAAACGGCGTGCTGTCTGGCCCCGCACCGCCACCGGGCAGAAACTGGGAAAATCCAATCCATTGGTTTTCGGGTCCACCGTCTTCGAACCCCTGAAGCCGAAGGCCCGTGACGCCCCAGTGATTAGGTGCGTCATAGGTCGTGGCATCGGCAAACCGTTTGACGTGCATCAGAACGTCTCGCCAGCTTCGATGCGGTAGGCCTGTTGTTTGTCTGTCATTGCGACAAGGCGAATGATGCAGCCATCCCCCCGGTCCCAATTCCAGGGGAAGAACGCAAACGTCACGCGTTTGCCAGTGACAGAGTCCAAATCGCCACCGACATTTTCAATGCCAAGAATGCCGTTTGAAAACAATGTGTTGTGGACCGGCTCCCATTCGGGGAAGTCGTCTTTCCAATCCCTTCCGCCGGACCATTCTTTGTATTCCTCTTCGAGATGAGGCAGGATCGGGCCATTGCGCTGCGGGCCAATTGCCGTTGCAAGCGGATGGTCATTGGCTTGTGTGTCGTGCCCCACCACTTTGACGCCCTTTTCAACCATCCAATCGGCGGCCGATTGCACAAGCCCGGGGCAGTAGGCGAAGTAATCACCGTCTTCGTATTGCTTGTGCCAGCCTGTGTTGATGATGAGTACGTCGCCTTTGCGGATGGCGTGGCCGCAGGCCTTTTCAAGATCATCGCCAGTGATGGATTCCCACTTTTTCTTTGGGATCGAGACGACAAGGCCGGACCCAAAGAAGTGCGGCAGTGGCACCTCATCAATGAATGGTGTTCCCTGAACCACGTGGGCGGGCGCGTCGATATGCGTGGTGACATGCATGGTGGTGGTGATCGTCTGACTCAGCACACCTGACTTCGCCATGTAGTGCTTCCGCTCAATGGCGACGTCTTTGAAGTAAGGCCAGTTCGGACACTGATAGCCAAACCGGTGGCTGAGGTTCACAAACTCGAGCCCCATGTCATTTTCTGTGTTTGATTGGAATTCTATTCCGCGAATTTCCACCATGGATACAGGTCCTCTGTTCACCGCCGAAGCGGTGCGCGTTGCGTTTGAATTGTTGCTTAGGCCACCCAGCCCGATTCTTCCTTTTTGGTACACTTGCACCACATTGCGGTCAATAATAAATCGCATTGCAGATCACTTGTACCGCAATGCGGTTTGGTATTGACGGGCGCGGCTGTAGCGGTATGAGATGCTAGCAGCACCAGCGGAGGCCCTTGAGCAATGCAAGAAAGTCAAAACGCAAGAAGCGGAATTCAGGTGATTTCACGCGCAGCAACAGTATTGCGCAGCCTGAAAGAGCATCCTGAAGGATTGAGCCTTGGGCAGATCGCGTCAGAGGTCGGTTTGCCGCGCTCGACCGTTCAGCGGATTGTCGGGGCCCTGCAAGTTGAACGCCTGTTGATCTCGAACACATCGGGTGGTGGCGTGCGCTTGGGCCCAGAGTTGGGCGCATTGGCTGAAGCGGCCCGATTTAACACAGCTGAATTGTGTCGGCCGCTTTTGACTGAATTGACGCAGGCGACAGGCGAAACCTCTGATCTGTCCGTCTTGCGGGGCAACAAAATGATCTTCATCGACCAGGTTCCCGGAACACATCGCCTGCGCACCGTGTCCTCGGTGGGGGAGGTGTTTCCTGTGACAACGACAGCGAATGGGCGCGCCTGTCTTGCAGAGTTACCGCGCGACCTAGCTCTGAAGCATGCGCAGACAGAGGCAGCCCAGACTGACGGTGGCTTCGACGTTGACGCGTTTGCGAAGATTCTGGATCAAGTCACCGAGACCGGACTTGCATACGACAATGACGAGCATTCGGACGGAATTTCTGCCGTTGGATTTGCATTCCGCGATCTTTCCGATGAACTGCACGCTATTTCGGTCCCGGTCCCGACGTCGCGGTTCATCAGACAAAAACCGATGATTGAGGTGGCGGTTCGGAAGATTGCCCGGTCGGTGCAAAAGGTCATGCGTGCTGCCTAACCGGCCTAGTGGTTCTGCATGGCGCCGCTTCGCAAGGGCAGGGGCGCCCCGATGTCGAATTCCAATCAAGAAATGCGAGGCGTCGGGCGCATCACCTTATGCTGGCATATGCGGCCAGCACGGCCGAACGCGCGTTCTCAGTTTGCAATGCAGAACAATCATAAGTTAGCCGACAGGCCAAATTTGCGACTGGAATGGTTCGGTCATTGACTGCGGTTGGACTTTGCGATTTGCTTTGGGCGATGGTTCTCAACTGCCAAAGGCAAATGAGATGAAAAGGGAACACGGTGAGGCGTAGCCAGTAGGCACCAAATCCGTGACTGCCCCCGCAACTGTGAGCGGTGAGCGACCCCGATATGGACCACTGGACAAGATGTCCGGGAAGGTTCGGGGAAGCTGCGACCCGCGAGTCAGGAGACCTGCCATCACCGGCATGTATCGCATGCCGGCATTTCAACACGATGCAGGCGGGGTGCCTGGTCAGGAGCATATGATGGCCAATCGGTTTTGCCGGCATCAACGTGGTTCTTCCTTCGCCCTTCTGAGAGGCGGAGGGCCCGATGAATCATCGCATAACAGTTTGCACATCCTGTCGGCACAAAGGCACTGAATGTCGCCCCGGCTTTGAGCTGATCGAAAAGCTGCGGCTGGCCATTGCCAATGCAGGGGACGCAGTTCCCGAGGCATTCGAGATTTCGGGCGTGGCCTGTATGGCGGGGTGTGACCGCCCCTGCACTGTGGCCTATCACGGCACAAAAAAGGCGACGTATCTTTTTGGCGATATCGATCCTGCAACCGATGTCGAAGACCTTGTGACCTTTGCCAAGCAATATGCCTATCTGCACGATGGCTGGTGTTCGTCGGTGGATCGCCCCGGAAAGCTGCGCAAGTCGACATTGGCCCGTGTGCCTGCCGCGATCATGGTCATCGAGGAAAATGAGGCGCGTGCATCGTGAGTGCTGCGACCCTCAGAGTGCAGGACCTGTCTTGGTCGCCAGGACGTGGTGCTGGAACGCTGCTGCAGCCCACCAGTTTCATGGTAGAGGCCGGACGGGTTCTGGGGATCGTTGGTCCGAACGGAGCCGGAAAAACAACGCTGCTACGTCTGCTTTACCGGTTTCACCGACCGATGACCGGAACTGTGCATGTTGATGGAGATGACATCTGGACCCTGTCGGCACGTGCAGTAGCACAGCGCGTTGCGGCCGTCTTGCAAGAGCAGCCCAGCGACTTTGCTTTGACAGTAGGAGAGATCGTAGCCTTGGGCCGCACGCCGTACCGGCGCGGGTTCGGCGGAAACGCAGGATCCAGAGATAAGGCCATTGTTGATGGTGCATTGGGCCGCTTGGACCTGCACGGTTTGGCCCATCGCCATCTGGGCACCTTGTCAGGCGGAGAACGCCAGAGGGTGATGGTTGCCCGCGCATTGGCACAGGAACCGCGCATTTTGATCCTGGATGAACCGACCAACCATCTGGATATCCGACACCAGTTGGAGGTGCTTGACCTTATCCGCACCCTGCCGCTGACCATTGTCACATCTCTGCATGATCTGAACCTCGCAGCAGGGGTTTGCGACGATGTTCTGCTCCTTCAATCCGGTCACACCATCGGGTTTGGCCCCCCGGATCGGGTGCTGTCAGAAGCGGCTGTCTCTGACGCATTCCAAGTCATCGCCCAACGTGAACAGCTTTCCAAAAGCGACACCGGCCACCTTACATTTCACCTTCATAACAAAGGAACATCCACGTGAAGGCACTCCTCGTGAGCTCAGCAATCTTGATGGTCACAGCAAGCACTGCCGCTGCGGAAACGGCCGTCCAAAGCTGCGACCGCACCGTGAATTTCGACGCACCACCAGAGCGCGCGGTTTCAAACGACGTCAACCTGACAGAAATGATGCTGGTGCTGGGTCTGGCAGACCGGATGGTCGGTTATACGGGCATTTCCGGCTGGAAGACGTTGGACGAAGAGATGCGCGCCGGTGTCGCGCAATTGCCCGAGTTGTCCGCGAAATATCCGTCGAAAGAGGTCATCGTAGGTGCGGACGCTGACTTTTTCTTCGCGGGGTGGAACTACGGCATGAAGGTGGGCGGCGAGGTCACGCCAGAAACATTGGAGCCGTTTGGCATTCAGGTTTACGAACTGACTGAGTCCTGCGCCCACATCATGGAAACCGAAAAGGCCAGCATCGACATGATGTACGCTGACCTGATGAACCTTGGTGCGATCTTTGATATCGAAGACAGGGCCGCCGAACTGGTGGACGGCTATCGGGCAGAACTTGCTGCCCTTACGGATGAGTTGGAAACCGGTGAGCCTTTGCGTGTGTTCGTCTATGACAGCGGGGAAGACACGCCATTCACCGCTGGTCGCTACGCCATGCCCACCGCACTGATTGAGGCTGCAGGCGGCGTCAACATCATGGATGATTTTGAGAAAAGCTGGGCAACAGTGACGTGGGAAGAGGTCGTTGAACGCAATCCCGAAGTCATCATGATTGTGAACTATGGCGAAGTGACCGCCGTACAAAAGCGCGCATTCATGATGTCAAATCCGGCGTTCGCCGATCTGGACGCGGTCAAGAACGACCGCTTCGTGACCTTGGAATACGTAGAGGCGACACCCGGTCCGCGCAACATTCAAGCGATCAAGACCTTGGCAGAAGCCTTCTGGGCGAATTGAGCAGATGAGCGAGGTCACAGAGACGCAAGCCACCGTCCGACATCCAAGCGGGATGACCGCATTCCTTTTGGGTGGGGTGGTTCTGCTGGTGATCTCGCTTTCACTTGCGATCTCAGTTGGTGCTGTCCCGGTCCCGCTGACGACGGTCTGGGGCGTCATTGGCAACAAGGTTGCGCCGGGCCTGATCGAGCAAACATGGTCACAAAGCCGGGAGGCCATTGTCTGGGAAATCCGGTTTCCACGCGCCCTTCTTGCGATGATGGTCGGGGCCGGGCTGGCGATGGTTGGCGCAAGCCTGCAGGCCGTTACCCGCAACCCATTGGCTGATCCGCACCTTTTGGGGATTTCGTCGGGTGGCGCGTTTGGCGCAATCCTCGCGCTGCTGCATACCGGCTTGTTCATTGGCTTGTTGACCGTGCCGCTGCTGGCTTTCGCGGGGGCACTTGGCGCGACACTCATCGTGCTGGGTGTGTCACGACTTGCGGATGCCACAAGTGCTGACCGGCTTGTGTTGGCGGGCGTGGCCGTGTCGTTCATCATCATGGCCTGCGCCAATGTACTGATCTTTCTGGCTGATCCCAAGGCCACCCATATCGTGGTTTTCTGGATGTTGGGGGGGCTTGGCCTCGCGCAGTGGAGCCAGTTGATCTATCCGCTGGTCATTCTGGTCATCTGCGCCGGATGGCTGATGTGGAAAGCCCAAGACCTGAATGCAATGACAGTGGGGGACGAGACGGCATCAACCCTTGGTATTCCGGTTGCGCGATTTCGGTTATCCGTCTTTGTCGTGGGGGCTTTGATCACCGGGGTCATGGTCGCGTTCTCTGGCATCATTGGTTTTGTTGGCCTGATGGTGCCCCATGTCGTGCGCATGCTGGTTGGCGGTGATTACGCGCGTGTCTTGCCCGGCTCAGCCCTTATCGGGGCGGTCTTTCTGCTGTGGGCGGACATCACGGCCCGCAAGGTCATGGCACCGGAAGATATGCCAATCGGCATCGTCACAGGACTCGTGGGCGGGGTGTTCTTTGTCTGGCTACTGGGGCGACGAAGATCTGTGGTGTGAAGCATCCTGTTGGCATTCACGATCCCGGCCCAGGCTGCATTTCCGATTTGGATCATTGGTGAATTCTGTTTGTTGCGGGACGTGGCTGATGTCAGTCTGGCCCCGCGACAATGAGAGAGAGTGGCGGGATGTCAGAAGAACAACTCAAAGGATGGAACCATCTGCCGGATGTTCCTATCAAGACGTCACCCTTTTTCATCTGGCCGCTTAATCCGCGCGAGATGGTGAAATGGGTCTGGAATTCATGGTTTCTTATCACCGAAAAGCTGATCATCGTTGGCATCGCCTTTGCCTGCTACATTTGGTTCCAGCCGCCTTTGGAGGCCGCGCAGAATTTCGAATTCAGCTGGATGGCGCAGATGTACGCCCGCAATATCGTGCTGACACTGCTTGTCGCAGGTTCGCTGCATTTGTGGTTCTACACCTACTCTGCACAGGGCCAGAAGCTAAAGTTTGATCCGCGCCCGCTGATGGTCAAGGGGCGGCAATTCACGCTAGGCGGCCAGGTGCGGGACAACATGTTCTGGACCCTCGGTAGCGGTGTTCTGATCTGGACCGCTTTTGAGGTTTTGCTGTTTTGGGCACTGGCCAATGGACACATCCGCCTGATCACGTTTCAGGCTGATCCGATCTGGTTTGTGGCGATCTTCTTTCTGATCCCCATTTGGGAAAGCTTCTATTTCTACGTGATCCACCGCGCACTTCACATCCCGTTTTTGTACAAGCATGTGCACGCGCTTCATCATCGCAACATCAATGTCGGGCCGTGGTCGGGCATGTCGATGCACCCGGCAGAGCAGTTCATCTTCCTTGGCTCTGTCTTTGTGCATCTTATCATCGGGGCGCACCCGGTGCATATTCTATTCCATCTGCAGTATTATTTCCTGACGGCCATCACCACGCATACGGGTTTTCAGGGGTTGCTTGTTGGCGACAAGAACCGACTGGCCCTGGGCACGTTTCATCACCAGATGCATCACCGCTATTTCGAGTGTAACTACGGCAGTCTGGAAATTCCGTGGGACAAGTGGTTCGGCTCTTTCCATGATGGAACGGTCACCGCAAACGCGAAAATGCAAGAACGGCGCAAACGGATCATGGGCTGATGGGCCATCTTTGACCGTGGTGGATTTGCCCGCGCCCGGAGGCGGTCACCAGAGCGAGTTCAGCCGCGACCTGCGACACTTTCCTGATACCGATTGAGATCTGAAACAAGAGCTTGGCCACTTGCGACGTCCATCCGGTTGCAGAATTCGGCCCAGACGGCTGCGTACGGCAGATCCTTGATTTCTTCGGTGACAACCAGACGGGATGTGTAGTCAAGGTTGTTTTCTGCCGACTTCAAGCTTGACCAGGGGGCCAGAAGCGCACGGAGCAACGCTTTTTGCATATTTCGTGTTCCGATCACCCAAGCGGCTGTCCGGCTGATCGTGGCATCGAAGAAGTCGAGGCCAATGTGGGTGCGGCCCAACAGATCGGCGCTGACAAGCTCCTGTGCCATCTGCATGATTGCGTCGTCCAGCAGGATCACGTGGTCACTATCCCAACGCATGGGGCGGCTGACGTGAAGCAGGATTTCATCGACCGACAGGGAAACCGAGCTGAGTTTGTCTGCGACGTTTTCGGTCGGGTGGAAATGCCCCATGTCGAGACATAACAAGGTACCCTTGCGGATCGCGTAGCCCATATAGAATTCGTGGCTGCCAATTGTGCAGGCCTCAACACCGATCCCGAAAAGCTTGCTTTCGACCGCATCCAGCATCTGGGCTTTGTCGTGTTGGCTGGCCATCATCGCGTCGAGCGAGTTTTCCAAACGTTTGCGGGGGGCCATACGGTCAACGGGCGTGTCCTTGTAGCCGTCAGGCACCCAGATGTTGTTCACAACCGGCGAGCCGAGCGCCGCACCCATCTGTGCCGCGATGTCGCGTGAGCGTTTGCCATGCTCGATCCAGAAATCGCGAATCCCCTGATCGGGGTGGCTGAGTGTCAGATTGTCGTCGGCCTTGGCGTGGGCAAAGAACGTCGGGTTGAAATCAAGGCCAAGGCCCTGGTCTTTTGCCCAATCAACCCAAGGGGCAAAATGGCTGTACTCTATCTCGTCCCGGTCAGGGTTCTGGTCGGTATCAAGATAGCAGGCGTGCAGGTTGAGCCGGTGATTTCCGGGGATTTGTCCGTAGGAAAACTCCAGGTCTGCGCGCAGCTCATCCGGCGTGCGGGCGCGGCCAGGGTGGTTGCCCGTGGCCTGAATGCCGCCGCCTGAACTGCCGGTTTTGGCTTCAAATCCAACAACGTCATCGCCTTGCCAGCAGTGCATGGAGATCGGGATGTCGGTCAACCGGTTCAGGGCGGCCTCTGTATCTACGCCCCAGTCTGCAAAGACGTTTTTTGCGCTCTCATAGCTCATGTCGTTCCTCCCTCGAACACTTATCGCGTGAACGCTTCTTTGTTGCCGGCGTCAACGTTGATGATGTTGCCTGTCGATTTGGCCGAAAGATCGGATGCAAGGAAATACGCGGCCTCTGCGATGTCTTCGGGCAGCACAGAGCGTTTCAGCATAGAGCGGTCCCGGTACATTTCTTCAAGTCCGTCTTTGTCAGTCCCGTAGGTGCCAGCCCGTTGGTCCAGCCATTCACCTTGCCAGATCTTGGACCCTTTCAGCACTGCATCCGGGTTCACAACGTTCACCCGGACACCCATCGGTGCGCCTTCGAGGGCAAGGCACCGTGCAAGGTGGAGCTCTGACGCTTTGGCTGTGCAATAGGCCGATGCATTTGGAGATGCGGCAAGACCATTCTTGGAGGCCACGAAGACAACAGCGCCGCCCATGTTCTGAACCTTGAACAGTTTGAACGCTTCACGGCTGACAAGGAAATAGCCGGTCGAAAGGATCGACATGTTCTTGTTCCACAGATCAAGAGAGGTGTCTTCGATCGGGGCGGAACTTGCGATGCCGGCATTGGACACAAGGATATCGACACCACCAAACTCTGCCGCGACATCATGATAGGCCGCAGCGACGGCGTCTTCGTTGGTGACGTTCATGTTGACCGTGCGCACCACATCCGCAGAGTATTTCGCGCTCAGACCTTCGAGCGTCTCGGCAAGGGCGGCATCGTCAATGTCAGCCAGCATCACACAGGCCCCTTCGCGCAGGTACCGTTCTGCGGTGGCGGCCCCGATGCCACCAGCACCGCCGGTGACCAAGGCCACGCGACCGGCCAAGGACTTTGGCGCAGGCATGCGCTGCAACTTGGCCTCTTCCAGAAGCCAGTATTCGATGTCAAAGGCTTCCTGCTCTGGCAGGCCCTGGTATTCGGACACGGCATCGGCACCGCGCATCACGTTGATGGCGTTGACGTAGAATTCACCGGAAATGCGGGCCGTCGCCTTGTCCTTGGCAAAGGTGATCATGCCGACACCGGGGATCAGATAGACAACAGCATTCGGGTCACGAATGGCAGGGCTGTCGTCATGTTTGCAGCGATCATAATAGGCCTGATAGCCGACACGGTAGTCAGCGATGGCCGCGTCGAGGCCCGCAATGGTGGCATCGACGTCCGGGTTTGCAGGATCGAAATCGACGACGAGCGGACAGATTTTCGTGCGCAGAAAGTGATCCGGGCAGGAGGTGCCAAGTGCGGCAAGCCGTTCCATATCTTTGGCGTTGACGAATTCCAGCACGGCGTCGCTGTCGGTAAAATGGCCGACCATATGCTGCTGGCCGGATACATACCCGCGGATGGCCGGCATCAGGCGAGCTGCGGTGGCGCGACGTGCTTGGGCATCAAGGCTTTGGTGAACGGCGCCGCCGAACGCAGCCTTGTCAGCCGTTTCCTTGGCGAACCAATCCATCGCCGTCTGAATCACATGCAGCGTCAGTTCATAGCAGTCCTTTGCATCATCGGCCCAGGTGAACAGGCCGTGGCTTTCAAGGACAACGCCCTTTGCATCCGGGTTCTTTTCACAAAAGTCAGACAGCCAAAGGCCCAATTCGTAACCCGGTTTCTTCCAGGGCAACCAGCCGATGCTGTCCCCGAAGATCTGCTGCGTCAGCGCCTTGCTGTCCTTGGCGGCCGCGATTGCAATGATTGCATCGGGGTGCATATGATCGACATGTTTTGCAGGCACATAAGCATGCAGTGGCGTGTCGATAGATGCTGCACGCGGGTTCAGGTTGAACGTGCAATGGGGGAGGTAGGCGACCATTTCGTCCTCAAACTCTACCCCGCGATAAAGGCCCCGCAGCGCGTTCAGCTTGTCCATATAAAGCGTCGAAAACCCGTCCATCTTGATCGAGCCAACGTCGCCACCCGATCCTTTTACCCACAACACTTCCGTTTTATCGCCGGTCAACGGATCATCTTCCATGACTTTTGCAGAGGTATTGCCGCCGCCGTAGTTGGTGATTCTCTTATCAGACCCCAAAAGATTTGACCGATATAGCAGCTTCTCAGACTCGCTCATCTTGCTGGCGCGGGCATCATCCCATTTGTTTTCAAGGCGTTGTCTGTTTGTGGAAGAGGTCATGTGTGTCTCCGTGGACGGCGGGTTAAGACTAAGTTTCAGAAATCAACGTGGCGGTGTGGCGCGGACAAGTCAATCATTTTCGATCACAAACAATCATGCTGCAGTGCAGAATGATTGAATATGACAATTAATGATTGACAAGTTGTCGCGATTCGCTCCACGTTCGGATCATCAAAGGGACACCCCATGCACGAAAAAGATCGCCACAGAGTCATTCTATCTGCCGTTCAGGACCGGTCACTTGTGACGGTCGTTGATCTGTGCACGTTGACGGGCGCGTCTGAGGCAACGGTGCGTCGCGATATCAATACATTGGATGACCAAAAGCAGCTGCGCCGGGTGCGCGGTGGTGCAGAGGCGCTGACCTCTACACCATTTGTCGGCCTTGCCGGGCGGCCGTTCTCGGTCAACGAAACACTGAATAGTGCTGAAAAACAGGCGATTGCTGCCGCCGCAGTAGAGCTATGTGACGATGGCGAGCCGATCATCATCAATGGCGGCACAACGACGTTTCAAATGGTCCACCCGCTGGCGTCGCGTCGCATGCAGGTTTTCACCAACTCATTCCCGATCGCCGAGCACTTGATCAAGAATACCAGCAACACCGTCATGGTGTCGGGCGGTATCCTGTACCGTGAACAGAACATCATCCTGTCGCCGTTCGAGAACGATGTGACACGGAATTTCTACGCCAAACGCATGTTCATGGGCGCGCAAGGCATTGGTCCGCTGGGCCTGATGGAAGGCGACCCGTTGCTGATCCAGGCCGAACAAAAACTGATCGGCCAAGCCGAAGAACTGATCGTTCTGGTGGACAGCACCAAGTTTGAACAACGCTCCAGCCTTGTGCTGTGCCCGCTTGAGCGGATTGACACAATCATCACCGACGACATGATAGATGACCGCACCGCGGCCATGCTGGAATCGGCGGATGTAAGACTGATCGTGGTGCCGTCCGGTGCCACGCAGAAAGAGGGGATGGCGTCTTTGCCAGCCTGATTAAAACCACTCCAGGGAGGAAACCATGAGTGTACTGAAGAAACTGGCAGCATCCGCTGCAATGGCCGCAGCGATGATCGCGACGCCAGCATTTGCCCAAGACGACGTGCGCATCGCGCTGGTCGTAAAAGCCTTGGGCATTGGCTTTTTCGAAGCCGCCGCAGAAGGTGCGGAAGAAGCCGCCGCAGAACTTGGCAATGTCGAGATCATCTATACCGGACCGACAGATACGACTGCTGAAGGCCAGATCGAAGTGATCAACGCACTGATCGCCCAGAACGTTGACGCGATTGCGATTTCCGCAAACGATACTGATGCATTGGTGCCCGCACTTCAGCGTGCCATGCAGCGCGGCATTACGGTTATCAGCTGGGATTCTGGCGTTGCCCCCGAAGGCCGTCAGTTGCACCTGAACCCATCGTCCAACCCGCTGATCGGTAACATGATCATCAAGCTGGCTGCCGATCACCTGCCAGATGGCGGTGAAGTGGCGCTGCTTTCCGCGACAACCACATCGACGAACCAGAACATCTGGATCGAAGAGATGAATAAGGTGATGGGCGACTACCCCGGCATCGAAGTCGTGGCGACAGTTTACGGCGACGACCTTGCTGACAAATCCTACCGCGAAGCAACTGGCCTGATGCAGTCCTATCCTGATCTGGACGCGATCATTGCACCAACTTCCGTTGGTATCGTGGCCGCAGCGCAGGCTGTCGTGGATGCTGGCAAAGTTGGCGAAGTGAACGTCACTGGCCTTGGCCTGCCGTCCGAAATGGCTGGTGCCATTGAATCCGGTGCATCGCAGTCGTTTGCGATCTGGAACCCGATTGATCTGGGCTACTCCGCGACGATGCTTGCCTATGAGCTGAGCCAAAATGGTGTCGAAGCCGCCCCAGGTGCCGAAGTGCCAATGGGCCGCATGGGCAGCCTGACGCTGGATGAGAACAACGAAGGTGCAATGGCTGATCCGTTCGTCTACGACGCCAGCAACATCGACCAGTTCAAGTCGATCTTCTAAGACGTCTCCCTGGTTCGGTCCGGCGCAACACGTGCGCTGGGCCGGATTACCCCAACCCCCATTCCTGAGAGAGTATTCGGATGTCGACTCGCCCCGCGCCCGCCATATCGCCTGACGTGTCCCCCATGGTCTCAATGGACATGATCACCAAGACATTTCCCGGGGTAAAAGCCCTGGATGAGGTGAAACTGGACCTATACCCCGGTCAAGTGACCGCCCTTGTCGGCGAGAACGGTGCCGGTAAATCCACCACCGTCAAAATTCTGACCGGAATCTATCAGCCCAACGGCGGCACAATCCGCATCAACGGCGATCCTATTTCCTTTGCCACGCCGAACGACGCGTCGAAAGCCGGTATCACGGCCATCCACCAAGAGACGGTTCTGTTCGATGAGCTTTCCGTGGCAGAGAATATATACATCGGTCATGCACCCCGGACGCGGTTCGGCCTGATTGATACGGCACAAATGCATCGCGCCGCCGCCAAGCTGCTGACCGACATCGGCGCGCCTTTCAGTTCCCACACTCAGTTGCGCGACTTGGGAATTGCCAACAAACACCTGGTCGCCATTGCTCGCGCGCTGTCTGTCGATGCACGTGTGGTCATTATGGACGAGCCGACCGCGGCCTTGTCCCACAAGGAAATCGAAGAGCTGTACGAGCTGGTCGAAACACTGAAATCCCAAGGCAAGGCGATCTTGTTCATCAGCCACAAGTTCGATGAGATTTTTCGCATTGCGGATCGTTACACGGTCTTTCGCGACGGTGCATTCGTCGGCGATGGCCGGATCGCTGACATCACGGAAGGGGAGTTGGTGACGATGATGGTCGGACGATCCGTTGACCAGATCTTCCCGCAAACCGACCATGACATCGGCGATGAAGTCCTGAAGGTCGAAGGGTATGAACACCCGACGGAATTCGCGGACATCAATTTCAGCCTTAACAAAGGCGAAATTCTTGGCTTTTACGGGCTGGTCGGCGCAGGCAGGTCCGAGTTTATGCAAGCCTTGTTCGGGATCACCAAACCCTCGAACGGGGTCTGCCGGATCAATGGTGACGTCAAAGACATCCGCTCGCCTGCTGATGCGGTGTCCAACGGGATTGTTTATGTGCCCGAGGATCGCGGCAAACAGGGCGCGATCATTGGTTTGCCGATCTTCCAGAACATTACGTTACCGTCTTTGGGGAGCACCTCTAAAAACGGATTCCTGAAGCTCGCCGAAGAATTCAAGCTGGCGCGTGAGTATTCGCAGCGACTGGATCTTCGCGCGGCGTCGCTTGATCAGGACGTTGGCAATCTGTCGGGCGGCAATCAGCAAAAGGTCGTCATCGCCAAATGGCTGGCGACCCAGCCCCAAGTCATCATTCTGGACGAACCGACCAAGGGCATCGACATTGGATCGAAGGCTGCGGTGCATGAGTTTATGGCCGAATTGGCAGCACAGGGCCTGTCCGTCATCATGGTCAGCTCGGAAATACCGGAAATCATCGGCATGTCAGACCGCGTGATCGTCATGCGGGACGGCCGCATCGCGGCGGAGCTGACACAAGACGAATTGACCCCCGAAACCCTTGTGCGCCACGCAGCGGGCATCACATCTGACGGAGTGGCAGCATGACCCGTTTCATACCCGTACGCGAAGCGATTTTGGCCGGTGCCATTCTGGTTCTTCTGCTTTTGATTTCTTCCCGCTTTTCAGGCTTTGTCGCCCCGTCCAATCTGGCGAACGTCTTTAACGATACTGCCCCATTAATCATTCTCGCGCTCGGGCAGATGGTTGTGATCCTGACCCGCTGTATTGACTTGTCGGTGGCCGCGAACCTCGCACTGACTGGCATGGTCGTGGCGATGATCAATGTGGCAATGCCCGGTCTGCCGATCCCAGTCATTATCACGATCGCAATCCTGCTGGGCGCGGTCATGGGGGCGATCAATGGATTGCTGGTCTGGAAGCTCGCCATCCCACCAATTGTTGTGACGCTTGGCACAATGACCATCTTTCGCGGGATCATCTTTTTGATCTCTGACGGCAAATGGGTGAATTCCCATGAAATGTCGCCCGCATTCACCGACTTCCCCCGCATGGTGCTTTTGGGCCTGCCAGTGTTGTCATGGGCTGCGATCATCACAATCGTCCTGTTCGGTGTGATGATGGCGCGCACGCAATTCGGCCGTTCGATTTTCGCGGTGGGCGGCAACCCGCATGCAGCCGTCTACACCGGGATTGATGTTGGCAAGACGCAGTTCTGGGCTTTTGTTGTGTCCGGCGCTCTGGCTGGTTTGACCGGATACCTTTGGGTGTCGCGCTTTGCTGTGGCCTACGTCGACATCGCAGGCGGGTTCGAGCTTGAGGTCGTGGCGGCCTGCGTCATCGGCGGCATTTCAATTGCTGGTGGGGTCGGCTCTGTCGGGGGCGCTGTGCTGGGCGCGATTTTCCTAGGCGTCGTGAAAAATGCCCTTCCGGTCGTGAACATCTCGCCGTTCTGGCAGCTTGCCATTTCGGGCAGTGCGATCCTGATCGCCGTGGCGTTCAACGCCCGTGCAGGCCGCACCAAAGGCCGCATCATCCTTAAATCGGCGGAGACAACCCAATGACGGACGAAACCCAAACCCGACATGTCCCCGATCGGCTGAACAGCCGCGCCGCGCGCGTGTTCAAAAGCTGGGAAGCCTTGTTGCTGGCCGTGGCAATCGCAATCTTCGTGGTCAATAGCTTTGCATCGCCCTATTTCCTGAGCGCTTGGAACCTCAGCGACGCGACGTTCAACTTCACCGAAAAAGCCATGATCGCCTTTGCGATGGCGCTTCTTATCATCTCGGGCGAAATTGACCTGTCAGTCGCATCAATCATTGCGCTGGCCAGCACGGCGATGGGGCTGGCACTGCAATACGGGGCAGGGACACCAGAGTTGGTCGTGATCGGCCTGACGGTTGGTGTTCTTTGCGGGGCGTTCAACGGCTTCTTTGTCACCGTCCTTGGCCTGCCGTCAATTGTTGTGACAATTGGTACCATGAGCCTGTTCCGCGGTATCAGCTTCATCATTCTTGGCGATGACGCTTTCCGCGGGTATCCCGCCAGCTTTTCCTGGTTCGGGCAGGGTTACATCTATTGGGTCTTCACAGTCGAGATGCTGTTTTTCGTGATCATCGCCATCATCTATGGGGTGCTGTTGCACAAGACCAACTTTGGTCGCGCCGTCTATGCAATCGGCAACAACCCGACCGGCGCATCCTTTAGCGGGATCCGCGTGGCCCGCGTGAAATTCATCCTGTTCCTTTTGACTGGCCTGATGTCGGGTATTGCAGCCGTCTGCCTGACGTCGCGCCTTGGGTCGACACGGCCAAGTATTGCCACGGGGATGGAGCTTGAAGTCGTCACAATGGTGGTTCTGGGGGGCGTCAACATCCTTGGTGGGTCTGGAACGATCCCCGGTGTCGTCATCGCGGCCTTCGTCATGGGGCTTGTCACCTTTGGGCTTGGCCTATTGAATGTGCCCGGCATCGTCATGTCGATCTTCATCGGCCTGCTGTTGATTGGGGTGATTGCGCTGCCGCGTCTTTGGGCGATGGCTGCAGCACGGCGCGCATCATGAGCGAACGATTTGTCTTTCGCATGCGGCTGAACGATGGAATGGCTGAAGAATACAAGCGCCGCCATGATGCGATCTGGCCCGAGCTTGTTGAACTGCTGGGCGACGCAGGCCTCAGTGACTATTCGATCCATCTGGACACGGAAACCGGCCACCTGATTGGCGTCCTGACCCGCACGGATGATCACAGCATGGACGCATTGCCAGATCATCCGGTGATGCAGAAATGGTGGGCGTATATGGGCGATATCATGGAGACGAACGAGGACAGCTCGCCCGTTGCCGTGGCGCTAACGCCCCTGTTTCATATGCCATGACCAAACCCCGCCACATCGCCGTCATTGATATTGGCAAAACCAATGCAAAACTGGCGTTGGTTGATCTGTCGACCCTCACCGAAATGGCGGTCGTCACGCGGCCAAATATCGTGCAGCCGGCGCCTCCTTATCCGCACTATGATGTCGATGGGCATTGGGCGTTCCTTTTGGATGCCTTGGCACAGTTCCACCGAGATCACCGTATCGACGCAATTTCAGTGACGACCCACGGGGCTTGTGCTGCGTTGCTCGATTCCACAGGCGGATTGGCGGCACCCATTCTGGATTATGAACACACCTATCCCGCCAAGATCGTCGATGACTACGACGCGATCAAACCTGACTTTGCGCAAACTGGATCGCCGAGGCTTGCAGGTGGCCTGAACATCGGCGCGCAACTGCACTGGCTTTTGGCCCGTGATCCGACACTGAATGATCGCACCGCCCAGATCGTCACTTACCCGCAGTATTGGGGGCACCGTCTGACCGGCGTGACTGCAACCGATGTCACATCCATCGGCTGCCATACGGACCTCTGGAACCCCTATGAGGGGGCGTTTTCTGACCTGCCGGTAAAGCTTGGTATTCGCGATAAAATTGCACCCGTGCGCCGCCCGAGCGACATCTTGGGGCCGATCTTGCCAGAGATTGCAAAAGCCACCGGGCTTGCACCTGAAACACCGGTTTGCGTCGGTATCCATGACTCGAATGCCTCGCTTTATCCGCATGTCATTTCGCAGGACGGCCCTGTCTCTGTTGTGTCCACCGGGACCTGGGTGATTGTCATGTCGATGAAAGCGGAGGGTGCTGCCGCGCTCGACCCGTCTCGGGACACGCTTGTCAACGTCAATGCGCGTGAACAAGCGGTTGCCAGTGCGCGCTTTATGGGCGGGCGAGAATTTGAAATGGTCCAGCAAGGCCAGCAGGTCGCACCGACCGAACAAGAGGTGACGGCGGTTCTGGAACGGCCCTGCATGTTGCTGCCATCGGTCGAAACCGGTTCGGGACCTTTTCAAGGGCGGCAGATGCATTGGCATAACGGTGAACCAGAGGTCGGAACGGGCCAAAGGTCGGCGGCGCTTTCGTTCTATCTGGCTTTGATGACGGGCACCTGCCTGAACCTTGTCAAAGGCGATGGCCCGACAATCGTGGAGGGCCCGTTTGCCAGAAACCCCGAATACCTTGCGATGCTTCAAGCTGTGACGGAGCGCCCAGTGCTCACGAATGCGGCGGTGACGGGAACGAGCATCGGCGCGGCGATGTTGCTTGGCGATGATGAGTTTCCGCCAAAACTTGACCAAGAAGAACCAACTCTGCCTTTGGATGCGCTAAGGGCCTATGCTGGTTTGTGGTCAGAATTGACCGGCGCCGCGTAGCCTAAGCGGGCCATCTGGCGCCTGAGTTCAGTGGCCAGAAAAACATAGACAGGCCTGATCCGACGGCTGGTTGTGATCTTTTTGTGGTCCTGACGGCAGGATGACCGGACTACGCCGCGAGGATCAGGCGCCCGGCGTTTGCGTCAAGCTGGCCGAGCAGCGCCATGACCTGATCAAAGGGCAGGGGGCGGCCAAGGGCATAGCCTTGCAAATAATCACACCCCAGATCGCGCAGAATGCGCGCGTGTTCGGCGGTTTCCACGCCTTCGGCCACAACTGCCACACCCTGCATCCGCCCAATGTTGATGATCGTTGCAATCAGGTTCCGCTGGCGTTTGGAATGGGTGATGGGGCTGATCAATTGGCGATCAATTTTGAGCCGATCAGGGGACACCTGCAAAAGGCTGACAATCGAAGCATGGCCGGTGCCGAAGTCGTCAATCTCGACATCAATGCCCATTTTGCGCAGCGCGCTGAGGTTATCGGCCAGTTCGTCGCCATAGGAATCCAGAAACGCCGATTCCAGCAGCTCAAAGGCAAACTTGCCCGGTGCCAAATTCATGCCTTCCAGCGTGCGGATCAAATCGGGGTCTGACAGGCGCATGGCTGATACATTCACAGAAACACGCGGCACATCATGCCCCGCCTCTTGCCATTGCTGCAAATCGTGCTGCGCACGCTGAAGGACCAACGCGTCAAACTGTGCAATCATCCCCATTTCTTCCGCGGTGCCAAGGAATGCATCGGGCATGATCAGGCCGCGGGTCGGACTTTGCCAGCGTACCAAGGCCTCAAGCCCGGTAAGTTGCAGCGTGTGGGCATCAAACTGCGGTTGATAGTGGCAAATGATCTCTCCCTGATTGAAGCCAGATCGGAGCGCGTCAAAGGCATCTTTGCGGTCTGCGGCGGCCTTGCGCATTGCTTCGTCAAAGAACCTAAATCGGCCCCGTCCGTCTGCCTTGGCTGCGTAAAGCGCAAGATCGGCTGAAACAAACAACGAGGCATCGGGTGCCTGCTGCCGGTCCGAGACCGCGATACCGATGCTGACGCCAAAATTGCAGGGCTGCCCTTTGAAGGCAAAAGGCGCATTCATCTTGCTGATGATCTGCCCGGCAACCTCGGCCAGCTCTGCGTCAGAGGGCGCATCGGCCATCAGCATCACAAATTCATCGCCACCCACCCGGGCCGCGACCCAATCGTCGCGGGCGGATTGGCGCAGGATGTCAGCGGCGTGGATCAGCACCGCATCACCCGCGCCGTGGCCAAGCGTGTCATTGATCTGTTTGAAGTTATCAAGGTCAAGGTGCAGCACCGCCTGCCGCTGATCGGGAAAATCGCGCAGAAAGCCGCCCTGTAATTCATCCAGACCGCGGCGGTTGGTGAGGCCTGTCATCGCATCGTGGCGCGATTCATGTTCCAGCAGGGCGCGGGCGGCCTCCAGTTCTTCCTGACGGAGGATGTCGTTGGTGATGTCGATATTCACACCTACAAACCGGTCGCCGCGCTTGGCGTCCGCCACAAAGATCGCACGGCTGCGCACATGCACGATGCTACCGTCAGGCCGGAGGATGCGATAATCGAGTGCAAGATCAATGCCGCGTTTGACAGAATCCTCTGAAATCGCAGTGGCGCGTTCCAGATCGTCAGGATGGATCAAGGTCGACCAAAAGTCGGCGGGCTGGAAATTGTCCAGTTCCGGCACCCCGAACATTTCAAGCAGGCGGTCATCCCAATAGGCAACGCTATCGCGCACGTTAAATTCCCACCGCCCCATTTCAGCCGCGCGCATCGCTACGCGCAAGCGGTCGGACATCTGTTCGTGCTCTTCCTCGACCTTCTTGATCTCTGTGATGTCGGTGTCTGTGCCGATGATACGGGCAGATCGCCCATCGTCGAACCGTTCGACCACGCGGCCACGGCTGAGGATCCAGACCCAGTGACCGTCGCGATGCCGCTGCCGGTATTGGTAATTGATCACATCGGTTTCGCCCGACTCATGGCGCTTAATCTCGCCCTTCACCATGTCGATGTCATCTGGATGCACATCGGCCAGCCAAGCGTCCACCGATTGGTGCACGTCTTCTTCAGACGGCATGCCACGCATTTTGCGCCAGGTATCGGACACGAACCGCTGACCAGAGCCCTTGTCATGATCCCAGACCCCCTGATCGGCGCTTTGGATGGCAACCTTCCAGCGCAATTCACGTTCTGTCAGGTCATCAATGAGGGTCTGACTGGTCTTGGGTTGGGTTATGTCCGTGTCCGTGCCAACAAACCGTTGCGGATTACCGTCTGTGTCACGTGCCACGACCCGGCCGCGACTGAGAACCCACAGGTAATGCCCGTCATTGTGACGCTCTCGAAATTCGATCGAGAATTTGTCGCCACCATGCGTCATGACATGGGCAAGACTTTCGCGCAGACGGGCAGCGTCTTCGGGATGAACGCGTTCAAAGATGCTGTCTGGCCGCGTTAGATTGATGTCACTGCGGCTGCGGCCGCGCATCCGATACCAATCATCGTTGTAGCTGCAGACCTGACTGCAGACGTCAATTTCCCAAAGCCCGTAATCGCCGCTCAGCAGGGCATCTTGCCATGTCAAAAGTTCCGCCGTTTGGATGTCGAGTGGCTGCTGCACCAGAAACCCAATTTGCGCGCCGGCATCATCCCGCAAATCACTGACCACGAAACTTGCCGCTTTGCCGCGCCAGTGCAGCGCAAATGTTGGCGGATCAATCGGTTTCCCGTCCGCGGCCCTGGCTTGCACGCTGGCAAATTCGACCTGATCCGGGGGGCTGAGAAGGTCCGCAAACCGCAGGCCGGGACCAATCGATTCAGAAGACAGGCCCAGCGTATCCGCCGCTGCAGCATTCAGCACAGTAACCTTGCCATCAATCGACAACGCCATTGCAGGCATCTGCATCGCCTGGATCAGCGGCGCAATCGACGGTCCGAGGTTGATTAGGTGATGCTGCATCGCGGGCCGAGTCATTCCTGTTTCATTCTCCATAGAGTTGCAGTGTTAATTGCCAGTTAGTTTGACATGCAAATTTGCCTTGTTGCTTGTCCTGTTCGTTTTGCGGTCTGCTCAATAATTGGGCGCGTGGCTAGAAAAGAGGCGATTTCCGCGGCGAACCACCTAAATCCAACCGAGCGCCCATTGACCCTGTCGCCCGCTGCGGCCTTTTTGTCGGGTATGGGAGTGATCACACAAAATGTCCAATCTGCGTCTGCTGCAGAGGGATCCTCGCCGCCGCGCGCGCAGGGGTCTGCCCATGTTGCTGTGGCTCGAAAGGCAGGGCGGACAAGGCTGCAGGATTTGCGCCAGTCTGGCGCGCTCAAGCTGGTATTCCCGCGCCGTCACGGTGTTGACGATGTCGAGGCTGTCGCGGTCAACTCCGCTGGCGGGATCACGGGCGGTGATCGTTTTTTTCTGACCGCAAATGTAGGCGCGGGCGCGCATCTGCGGCTGACGACACAAGCGGCAGAGCGGGTCTACCGTGCCCAAAGCGGCAGCGGTCAGATCAGCACGCAGATCACCGTCGGGCAGGGCGCAAAACTGCACTGGCTGCCGCAGGAAACGATCCTGTTCGAAGGGGGTGCCCTGCGCCGTCGCTTTGCGGTTGATATGGCCCAAGATGCCCAGTTTTTGTTGGTCGAACCGCTTGTTTTTGGCCGTCAGGCGATGGGCGAAGACCTGTCTCGTTTTTTGCTGGACGACCGTATCATTGTCCGGCGGGCGGGCCTGCCGCTTTACCTTGATGGCACGCGTCTGACCACCGGTGCCCAGCTGCAGCGCGGTGCGCAGGTCGGGGGGGCTCGGGCAGCGGCACAGGTGGTCATGGTCGGACCAATGGCCGCCGCATCTTTGCCGGTGGTGCGCAGTCAACTGCCCGCCACCGCCGGGGCGAGCCTGATCGGCGATGACCTGCTGGTGGTGCGCATGTTGGCCGCTGACAGCTTTGCCTTGCGGCAAGACCTTTTACCGATCCTTGATCATCTCACTGACAACCAACTGCCGACATCATGGAGACTGTGACCAGATGCAACTGACTCCCCGCGAGAAAGACAAGCTGCTGGTGGCCATGGCCGCCGAAGTGGCGCGCAAGCGGCTGGCGCGCGGCGTCAAGCTGAACCACCCCGAAGCGATTGCGCTGATCACTGACACCGTGGTCGAAGGCGCGCGCGACGGCCGGTCCGTGGCCGACATGATGCAAGCGGGGGGGCATGTGCTGACCCGTGATCAGGTGATGGATGGCATTGCCGAGATGATCCACGAGGTGCAGGTCGAGGCGACGTTTCCTGACGGCACCAAACTGGTCACTGTCCATGACCCGATCCGCTAAAGGAGGCACATCATGATCCCCGGAGAAGTCATTGCCGTAAAAGGTGAAATCACGCTGAACGCCAATGCAAAGGCGGTTAGGATAATGGTTGCAAACACTGGCGATCGCCCGGTGCAGGTCGGCAGTCACTACCACTTTGCCGAAGCCAACCCCGCGCTCGACTTTGACCGCGATGCAGCCCACGGTCACCGCCTGGACATCGCCGCAGGCACTGCCGTGCGGTTCGAGCCGGGCCAAAGGCGCGAGGTGGACTTGATCCCGTTTGGGGGCAGCCGCGTGGTTTATGGTTTCAATCAAAAAGTCATGGGGGGGCTCTGAATGCCCGCAACGATTTCCCGCGCCAGCTATGCCGCGATGTTTGGGCCGACGACCGGCGATAAGGTGCGGTTGGCCGACACGGATCTGATCATCGAAGTTGAACGCGATTTGACGGCAGAGGCTGTCGGGGCCGCTGGAACCGGTGGGCAGGGTCCCAATGCTGCGGTTTACGGAGAAGAGGTCAAGTTCGGCGGCGGTAAGGTCATTCGCGATGGTATGGGACAGTCGCAGGTCACACGCGCTGCAGGCGCGGTGGATACCGTCATTACCAATGCGCTGATTGTTGATCATAGCGGCATCTACAAGGCTGACGTGGGCCTCAAAGACGGGCGCATCCACAAAATCGGCAAGGCGGGCAATCCCGATACGCAGCCGGGTGTGGATATCATCGTCGGACCGGGAACCGAGGCCATCGCGGGCGAAGGGCGGATCCTGACCGCTGGTGGCTTTGACAGCCATATCCATTACATCTGCCCGCAGCAGATCGACGACGCACTGCATTCGGGCGTGACCACGATGCTGGGCGGCGGCACGGGGCCGGCGCATGGGACACTCGCAACGACTTGCACACCGGGGCCTTGGCACATCGGGCGCATGCTGCAGTCAGCGGATGCCTTTGCGATGAACCTCGCGTTCGCGGGCAAGGGTAATGCATCACTTTCAGCAGCACTGGAAGAACAAGTCAAATCAGGGGCTTGCGCGCTGAAGTTGCACGAAGATTGGGGCACAACGCCCGCGGCCATTGACTGCTGTCTGGATGTGGCTGACCAGATGGATGTGCAGGTGATGATCCACACCGATACTTTGAACGAAAGCGGTTTTGTGGAACATACGGTGGCCGCCATGAAAGGCCGCACGATTCACGCCTTTCACACCGAAGGTGCGGGTGGCGGACATGCCCCCGACATCATCAAAATATGTGGCGATGCCAATGTCTTGCCATCCTCAACCAATCCAACACGACCGTTCACGGTAAACACCATCGAAGAGCACCTTGATATGCTGATGGTCTGTCACCACCTGGACAAATCGATCCCTGAGGATGTGGCCTTTGCTGAAAGCCGGATCAGGCGTGAAACCATCGCGGCAGAGGATATTCTGCACGATATGGGCGCCTTCAGCATCATTGCCTCAGACAGTCAGGCCATGGGCCGTGTGGGCGAGGTGCTGATCCGCACATGGCAGACCGCCGACAAGATGAAAAAGCAGCGTGGCGCGCTGGCCGAGGAAACTGGCGACAATGACAACATGCGGGTGCGGCGCTATATCGCGAAGTATACGATCAACCCGGCCATTGCGCATGGTATCAGCCACGAAATCGGCTCGATCACCGAAGGTAAGCGGGCTGATCTGGTTCTGTGGAATCCGGCGTTTTTCGGTGTGAAGCCTGAAATGGTGCTGATGGCAGGCACGATTGTCTGCGCGCAGATGGGGGATCCCAATGCCTCTATCCCGACGCCGCAGCCGGTCTATAGCCGCCCGATGTTCGGGGCCTATGGCCGGTCGGTCGAACGCTCTGCCGTGATTTTTGTGTCCGAAGCGGCGCAGGCGGATGGGATTGGTGATAAGCTGGGGCTGGCAAAGGATACAGTTGCCGTGCAAGGCACGCGCGGAATTGGTAAGAAGGATCTGATCCTGAACGACGCGTTGCCGCAGATCGAAGTGAACCCGGAAACCTACGAGGTCCGCGCAGATGGAGAATTGCTGACATGCCAACCCGCAGAGGTGCTGCCAATGGCGCAAAGGTATTTCCTGTTTTGAGGTGGGTCGCCCTGCCACTTGCGTTGATGGCGCAGACCGCATGGGCCTGTCCGGTGGCCGAAGATTTGGCGACTGGAATCCGAGTGACGGCTGCGGACGGCACCGTCGATGTCTATCGCGATCTGGGTGACGGCACGGTCGCGCAAGAGATCGACTTTGGCGATGGTTCTGTTGCCAAGAACGTGCTTGCGCGGGGCGTTTATGTGCTGCGGCTGGCGGTCGAGGACGGCGGTGTGCTCGACCTCGATAGTGTGATGCAGACGACATATGATCGTAACCCGGCTGCGATGGTGCCGCCAACACCGGGCATGCAGGACAAGCTACGCACAACGATCACCGACACCTCTGGCAGCTACAAAGAATTGCAGTCGCATAACTGGGGCGAAGCAACCGAAATTCGGATTGGTGAGTGTACCTATGAGGGGATCGTTGGTGATGTGCGCTATGACAGTGATGAGGGCGCTATTGTGGAAACAGTGCACTATCTGCCTGCGCTGGGGTTGGGGCTTCTGATGGCCTATACCTATGACGACGAACCGACCGAAACCTATGACTTGATCCGCATCGAGGCCGTGCAATGACCAGCCTGCCACGCGCGATCAAGGCCCATCCCGTGGCGCTGGGCGGCGCGCATGATGCGGGCTGCACGCTGGACTATGATGGCCGATTTGTGCGGCGCAAACGGCTGATGACGGACGCTGGCTGGCCCTTTGTGGTTGATCTGGCCCAGACCACATCCATGGATGAAGGCAGCTTTTTTGAGCTGGATGACGGGCGCACTGTGATGGTCCATGCCGCGGTTGAACCGCTCTTGATGGTCAGGGGCAATCTGCCGCGTCTGGCCTGGCATATCGGCAATCGGCATACGCCGTGCCAGATGGAAGCGGACCACCTGCTGATCCAGCGTGATCTGGTGATTGCCCATATGCTGGAACATCTTGAGGCGCAGGTGACCGAGGTTGACGCGCGGTTCCGCCCCGAAGGCGGGGCCTATGGGCACGGCCGGACCCTGCCGCATGAACACGGACACAGCGCGCATGAGCATTGATCCCACGTTGGTGCTGGCCCAATGGCTGTCGCCGGGGTTCCCGGTCGGTGCATTTGCCTATGCGCACGGATTAGAGGCTACAATCGCGGATGGGCAGGTCAGGGATGCAGATAGCCTGACCGCGTGGCTCACGGATGTGCTGGAACATGGCAGTGGCCGCTGTGACGCGATCCTGTTGCGCGCGGGCTTTGGCGATGCGGCAGAGGCTGACGCCCATGCCCGCGCCTTTGCCGCCAGCGCTGAACGTCTGCAGGAAATGGACCTGCAAGGCCGCGCCTTTTGCCAGACGCTGGCCGCAACCGAAGGGATGGTGCTGGACGCGCTGGCCTATCCGGTGGCTGTGGGGCAGGCGGCAGCGCAAAAGGGGCTGCCGATGAATGCAACGGTGGCGATGTATTTGCAGGCCTTTGTCGCTAACCTTGTGTCCGCAGCACAGCGGCTGATGCCGTTGGGCCAAACCGACGCGCAAGGGGTGCTGAACGCTTTGCGCCCTGTGGTGGCGCAGGTCACGGCGGCGACCGACGGTGCCGGGCTGGACGATCTACATAGCAGCGCCTGGATGTCCGATATTGCCGCGATGCGGCACGAAACCATGACGACGAGGATATTCAGGACATGAAAAGCACCCACGGACCCGTGCGCGTTGGCATTGGAGGTCCTGTTGGCGCGGGCAAAACCACGTTGACGGCCAATCTTGCGCGTGCGCTGCACCCGAAGATGTCGATTGGCGTGATTACGAACGACATTTACACGCAGGAAGACGCAGAAGCGCTGGTGCGCATGCAGGTGCTGCCCAGCGACCGGATCATCGGGGTCGAAACGGGCGGCTGCCCGCACACGGCGATCCGCGAAGATGCCTCGATCAATCTGGCAGCAGTGGCGCAGATGCGGGACCGGCACCCCGAGGTTGACATGGTGCTGATCGAAAGCGGTGGTGACAATCTGTCGGCGACATTCAGCCCCGAGCTGGCCGATATCACTATCTATGTGATCGACGTGGCCGCTGGCGAGGAGATTCCGCGCAAAGGTGGACCCGCGATCACCAAATCCGATCTGTTGGTGATCAACAAGACCGACCTGGCACCCTATGTCGGCGCTGATCTGGACGTGATGCGCCGGGACGCGGCGCGGATGCGGGGTGACAAGCCCTTTGTCATGGTCAGTCAGCGGCAAGACGATATGTCACCGGTTATCAGTTCCATTCTGACACTTGCGGGCTTTGAATGATAACCGCGATGCACTAGGGTCGCGCAAGGCGAGCGCCCGTGCATGCGGCTTTCCCAGTTTGATGTTGACCAGTTTATGTTGATGCTTTGGCGTCCCAATCCTTGTCCGCGGGGCGGTGATGACAGACAAACACTATCTTGAGGCAGAGCTAGAAGAGCGTCTGTCACGGGACCCCGAGATATGGGAATTTATCAGGCAATCGACGCTGGATGGTGTCTGGTTCTGGGATCTTGAAGACCCGGCGCACGAATGGATGAGCCCTGAGTTCTGGCAAACCTTTGGTTATGATCCTGACAAGATGCCGCATCTGGCGGACGCTTGGCAGGATATCATAAACCCAGAGGATCTGAAGATCGCCCAGGTCAACGTGGGTCGGCATATCGAAGACCCTGACCATCCGTATGATCAGGTTGTGCGATACACCAAGGCCGACGGCAGCACGGCCTGGGTCCGGTGTAGGGGATTGGCCCTTCGGGATGAAACCGGCAAGGCCGTGCGGCTTTTGGGCGCGCATACCGACCTGACAGAATTGATCGTCGCAGCTCAGGTGCGCGAGGACGCTTTTCAACGGACCAATGCGCGCTTGAACGCAATCCTTGACGCCGCCCACAGTGGCATCATCGGGTTGGACGGGCAGGGGCAGATCAGCTTTATCAACCCCGCGGCGCGGCACATGTTGGGGGCGCTGCAACAAGAACCGCCCTTGCCTTGGCCGCCCGAATACCTGTTTCTTAGTCCCAATGATCTGTTGCCGATCAAGGAAGAAGACTCTCCGGTCCAGCGATCCTTGCGCGGCGAGGCCCTGAACGGAGAACTTTATGTGATCCGCCGCCGCAACGGGGCCGACCTGCGCTATTTGCGGATGTCAAATGCACAGGTGAACGGCGGCTTTGAAACCGATGTGACATCTGTTCTGATCCTTGACGATATCTCGGAACAGGAACGCAACCGGCAACAGATTGAACGGTCCAGCCGATTGGACGCACTTGGGCAGCTTACGGGTGGAATCGCACATGATTTCAACAACATGCTGGCCACAATCGAATATGCCGTGCAGCTGTCTCAGGATCAGGACGACCCCGCGCGCGCCAACGATTTTTTACAAACCGCACTAGGGGCTGTCCGTCGTGGCGCGGATTTGACGCAACGCCTGCTGGCCTTTGCCAAGAGCCAGCCGGGGCTCGCAAAGTCATGGCTGATTGAGGATGTCTTCAATCACTTCTCAGCTCTCGTGAAACCGACCATCGAAGAGCGGATCACCCTGGTGTTCAGCATCGAAGACCCGGGCATGTACATCTTTTGCGACCGCAGCCAGCTTGAAAATGCAATGCTCAATCTGGTGCTGAACAGCCGTGATGCGATTGTGCGATCCGGACACGGGGACACCATCCGCATTAGCGCGCGCAATGTGACCAATCAATTGGGCCAGACCATTGATGGCGATGGACAGGCCGCAACTTCTGACAACGCGGAACCCGACGATGACCGGTCTTCGCGCTTTGTCGAACTGGCCGTCAGTGACAATGGCCCCGGCATGGATGAAGAGGTCAAGAAACGCGCCACTGACCCCTTCTTTACCACCAAGGAAAGTAGCGCAGGCACCGGGCTTGGTCTGTCGATGGTCTATGGTTTTGCGACTCAATCGCAGGGACAGCTGCGCATCTATTCAGAGCTGGAGCACGGCACAACTGTGCGCATCTTGCTGCCGCGTGGCACCTACGAGGGCGGGCGCGAGGGGCCTGTTGCCCGCAAGCGCGCCGTCAGCGGTAACGGCCAACATGTACTGCTGGTTGAGAACGAAGAGCGGCTGCTGGACATTATGACCGAACTGCTGATCAGTCTGGACTACAAGGTCACAACCGCGACGTCCGGCGCGCAGGCCCTGGCAATTGTTGAAGACGGTCTGGACTATGATCTGTTGCTGACGGATGTGGTGATGCCGGGCAAGTTGGGTGGCTTTGATCTGGCCCGCGCGGTGCGCAGGATCGACCCTGAAAAGCCTGTGCTCTATATGTCTGGCTACACCGGCTTCTCTGAGGCTGAGATGGGCGAAGTTGTCGCCCCGCTGATCCAGAAACCCTGTCCCCCCGACGAATTGGGGCACACGCTCTACGACGCCCTGAACACACCTAAGTCCTCTACCAAGACAAAGACCTAATACCAGACAACGACATGACGCATATTCTAATTCTCGAAGACGACACTGACTTTGGCACGCTGATGGCCGAAGGTTTGGAAGACCAGGGTTACGAGGTGACGCTTTTTGATCGCGCCTCCAAGGCATTGGCCTTTCTTGAAAAGGCCAGGATTGATTTGGTCATTACAGATGTATTTGTCGAAGCCGAGGGGCAGCTGATCCCTGACGGCGGCGTAACTCTCATCGGTGGGATCAGGGCTGCCTCGCGATATAGCAAGGCCGCCCAGAACCGCGATGTGCCGATCATCGCCATCACCGGGCGAGGCGGGCTTTTGGGCAAGGAATTCGGGCTGGCCAACGCGGCCGGTATCGGCGCCAATGCAGGCCTGCAAAAGCCCTTTGCCCAGCCAGAGTTGCTGGACACGATCAAGCGGCTGTTGAAGAAGGCTTAATCTCGGTTCCGACGGCAGTTCGCTGCGTTCTGCGCGCCAAAGTGGCGCAGAACACCGGGCTATCGGCCCAGCTTGCGCGCGATATCTTCGCTCAGCTGCAGGATCGCTTGCGATTGTGCCGCCGCCACCGCTGCTGGTTCGGCCGAGGCAAGCGGGATCGTGATGTTGAAGGATGACGATGTGTTGCGAAAATCAATGCCATCGCCGCCGACAAAATAGGTGCCTACCAGATGGAAATTGCCATCCGCGCGCGCGATCATGTCTGACACCCGGATATCAATGCCAACGTCTGGCAGGCCCGGAAATGGCCAAGGGTCGGGCCCAACGGTGGCTGTCAGGATGTCGTCCAGATGCCGCGCGATCTCAAGCGTCACGGCGCGGGCGGGATCATCGGCCCACAACAGCTCTCCGGTTGAGGTGATCACACCGGGGGCTGTTTCAATCGCCAGTTCCTCCGCCGCGGCATAAGCAGGGAGCGACACGGTTTGCACCAGCGCAGAGCCCACAAAGGCGCGCAAGTCCAGCGTGGATTGTGCCGTGGGATAGGCCACGCGTGTCAGCGTGCCGGAACAGGCCGCCAGCGCGACCAGCGCCATCATCGTTAAAGTTGTTCGCAACATTTCAGCGCCCCGTCAGCAGTGAATTGGGATTGCGCTGGATTGCGCGTGCCAGCGACGATACGGCATCTGCGGCTTCCTGGATATCCCGAAGTGTAGAAAGTGTCTCGGCGTTGAACCGCGACCGTTCGCCGTAGGATTGCAGCACCGCGTCGGTCTGATTGACCAATGCCGTCGCGCGAGCCGACAACGCTGGCAGGGATTCTGCCGCCGTTTCAATCGCGCGGGCGGCATCCGCCGCTGAAGCAAGGGCCGCATTGACATTCGTGATGGCCCCGCCGGTGCGGACCTCTGCCAGGAACATCGACATCTGATCAAGCGCCACGGTCAACGCGCCCGGCAAATCCTGCGTCGCATCTGCGCCGACCAATGTATTGATGCTGTCCAGCGTCGCAGCCGTCGCCGCGACCAGCCCTTCAAGGTCAAGTTCATTGGCCTTGGCTGCAAGCGCGTTCAGCTCTGCCGTAATCGCTGGCAAGTCGGTGGCGGCGGTATCAATGCTCGCCGCCGCGCTGTTGGCCGCGTTAATGGCAGAGGTCAACTGCGTTGCCACATCCGCCGCTGCAAGTGTCGCCAGAATGCCGTCAATTTCGGCCACAACACCACGCAGATCAGCAGGGATTGCCTGCACATCATCCGAGGCGATCAGGCCACGCGCCTCTTCGACAAGCGCCACAAGCGACGCAGGTGCTGCCTGCAATGCCTCACCTGCCAGGAAGGCATCAATCTGGTTCAGCGTGGCGGTGGCTTCGGTCACCAGCGCCTCCAGCTCGAGCGCGTTGGCCTTGGCCACCAGCGCCGAAATCTCTGCTGTGAGTGCTGGCAGGTCGGCTGTGGCCGCGTCGATGTTGTCGACGGCGGTGCCAGCGGTTTCGACCACGGTGCTGATCCGTCCGACCAGATCAGCCTCGCCCGCGTCGGAAACTATCGCGTTCAGCTCTGTCACGATCGCGCGCAGCTCTGACGGGATGGCCTGAATGTCCTCGGATGCAACAATGCTGCGTGTATCCTGCAGAAGCGCGACGATTTCGTCCGGGGCTTGGCTGACCCCGTCGCTGCGCACCACCTGATCAAGGCTGTCCATCAGGTCGATGGCAGAGGTCAACAGTTCCTCGATTGGCAGATCGTTGACCCGGTCCAGCACGGTTTGTGCTTCGTCACCGACGTCCGCGATGGCATTGTCGGTAGTGGGCAAGACCGGATAGGGTTCTGCGCCCAAGTCGACGAACGCGCGTTCGGCGTCGGGGTCTTCGAACAGCTCTACATTCAATGCACCTGACAAAATGTTGCCTGTCACCAGCCGCGCCCGCAGGTTGGTGGTGCGCACCATATCGGTGATCAAGATCAGCGCGTCCTCAGGCGTGGCCTCTTCGGACAGGCCCATACGGCCCGGTTCAACGGCAAGTATCGTGCGCAACCGCACCAGTGGGCCGCTGACACGGTCCTCTACCGCGACGGCACCAAGGCCCGTGACTGTACCCACACGTACACCGCGGAACCTGACATCGGCCCCGGTGGTCAACCCGCTGACCGAGCCGTCAAAGAATACAGCAAGGTTCAGAACTGGCAGGTCCGGATCGTCGAAAAGGCTGTTGCGTGCAGTTTCTTCGCTTTCGAAAAGGTCAAAAGTATCGCCGTCCACGACCGGTTCCCCGCCCGAGACGATGGTGTCAAACGCGATCCCGCCTTCGATCAGCGAGGCAATTGAATTGACGTTCAGCGCAATGCCGCCCGCACCCAGCGAGATCGAAAAGCCAGAGGTGTCCCAAAACCGCGTGTTGGTCGTGACCCGACGGTGATACGGGGCTTCGATGAAGGCAGCCACCGTCACGCTTTGCCCGTCCGGTGACAGGCGCGGGGTTTCAAGGTATCCGACCTGAATGCCCTTGTGCAGGATCGGCGCGCCCGAGGTCAGCGAACTGCCATCCTTGGTCCGGAGGGTGATGGCAACGCCGCGTTGATCAACCCGCGCGATGGGCGGATCTTCCAACCCGATAAACGAATACTGCTGATTGTCGGGATCATCATTCCAGCTGCCTTCGATGTAGACCCCTGACAACACCGTATCGAGGCCCGAGATCCCGCGCACCGACACATCCGGTCGTACAACCCAGAAACTGGCATCCTGATCCAGATAGGGGGCAATGGTCTGATCTACTCGGACATTGACAAGCACCTGTCCCAGCCCGTCGGCAAACTCGACACTTTCGACACGGCCAACCACCACGTCACGATAGCGCAGCTCGGTTTCTTCGGCTTTGATGCCAGATGCGTTTTCAAAGGCAATCTCGATCAGCGTGCCCTGATTGGCGTAGTTCTGATAAGCAACCCAAAGACTGACGGCCAAGGCAATCAGCGGCACCAGCCAGACCAGCGACAGCCGCTGCAACAGGCCGGGCTTTGCGGTCTGGACGTCAAGCGGGGCAGGGGTTGGCGTGTCGCTCATGCGGTTTTCCTGTCTGCGTCCCAAATCAGCCGGGGGTCGAAACTTTGGGCCGAAAACATCGTGAAGATCACCGAAAGCGCAAAGCTTAGCGCTGCAATCCCGGGATTGATTGTCGCAATGGTATTCAACTGCACGAGCGCTGACAGAATTGCAACGACGAAGACATCAATCATCGACCAGCGCCCGATGAATTCCACAACGTCATAAAGCTTGTGACGCTGGTGCATATTTGCGACGGACCGGCGCTGAACCGAGACGGCAAGATAGCCGATCGCAAGAAACTTACCCAATGGGATCATGATCGAAGCCACAAAGACGATGGCCGCAATACCATAAGACCCATAATGCACCAGTTCGACGACGCCGCCCAGAATGGTGCTTTCCGAATGATCGATCAGCGTGTTGGTGATCAGCATCGGGTAAATATTTGCGGGAATAAACAGAATGATGCCCGCAATCAGCCATGCCCAGACCTTTTGCAGGCTCTGGGTGTCGCGGCTTTGCAGCGCGCCGTGACAGCGCGTGCAATGCGCGGTGCCCATCTGGTGGACCTGTCCACAACGGCGGCAGGCGACAAGCCCGGCCTCGCGCGCGGTGATCAGGCCGCCGGGGTGGCTTTGTCCAGAGCTTCCCAAATCGCGTACCTGTTCATCAGTTGGTCTTTGAAAACGGTGATCACCACCAGTGCGGCGAAGGCATAAAACGCGGGGCCAAGCGTGACACTTGCCATACCAGCCACTTTGATCAGCGCGACGGTCACGCCAACCATGAAAATCTCGGCCATAGCCCACGGGCGCAAGGTTTCGGCCAGGCCAAAGGCTTGTCGCGCCAAAGGGCGGGGGGTGGCGCCACGGATCAGCGGACTGATGGCATAGACGATCGCGATCAGCCGGGTCAGGGGCAAGATGATGATAAAAAGCGCCACCGCAACAGCGAGCGGCATGGCAAGGCCTGCGTTAAACGCAGCAATCGCGTTGAAAACCGATGTGGCATTGTGATTGCCCGAGACATTCAGGTCCATAAATGGAAAGCTGATAGCGGCCACCATCAGCACCATCGCCGAGATCGCAAGGCTCACCACACTGACCAGTGCGCCGGGGCGGGCCGTCTGTAGCACTGCGTGGCAGCGCATGCAGGAGGCCGAGGCACCTGCAGGCAGGGCCGCCGCGCTGTGCAACGTGTCGCAATGCGGGCAGGCAACCAGATCTGTGAGCGGTGGCAGTGCCATGTCACGAAAGTCCTGTCAGGCGCGGCCAATCCGTACCTTTACCGCTAATATAGGGTGCGCCACGGGCAAGCGCCATGCGCCCCATGCGATGTGGGATTTTCAAATTTTTTTCATAGGGTTGCGCCGCTAACTTCATGTTCATGTAAGCGTGATGTCGCAGGGCAGTGCGTGTTTGAGCACGCGTTCAGCATTGGGAATGTCGTTGCCTTCGGCCCGGCGGGTTGCAACGGCGCGCGAGTAATTCAAAGACAACCAACGATGGATCAGCCGCGCGCGCAATTGCTCCATCGGGATGTCCAGACGGGCGGTCAAGTCCCACAAAGGGGCTAAAAACTCCCACGGGGCCTCGTCAAACATCAGATAATTGCCTTCGACGATCACCACCTGGGTGTTGGCCGGCACAGCAATGGCACCTGCGATGGACAGGTCGCGAACCCGATCAAAGGCCGGCACGAAAACTTCAACATTCTCTTTCAAGCGGTTGATAAGATGAATGAAACCGATGGCGTCAAAGGTTTCTGGCGCGCCCTTGCGCGGGCGCAAATCGCGCGCTTCCAAAATGGCGTTATCAAGGTGAAAGCCGTCCATCGGCACCACAACGGTACGTACTTTTTGCAATGTCAGGCGACGCGCGACCTCTTCGGCAAGGGTCGATTTGCCGCTGGCGGGTGCGCCCGCAATACCCACCAGAACGCGTGGATTCTGCGCGCAAAGTTCGTGCACCCGTTCGGCCAACGTGTTGACGTGCATTGTAATATCCTGCACCGGTTCACCTGCTCTGTTCGCTTTGCTTTTGGTCAGACTAGGCAATGGGCTGGACCTGCGCGAGCGCAAAATGCTGCACCGGCAAAAAACGGCGGTACTTGGCGGCGGCGGGCATCTGGCCTAGCTATTGCGGATGACCACAGCGCCCGAAACCCCACCGAAACACCGCATTTGGCCTCTGCGCCTTTGGTCGCTGCTTTACGCCACGTGGAACGTCGCAAGCGAACGGCACGTGGGTTTGATCTCTGCCGGGGTGGCGTTCTTTGGGATTTTTGCAATCTTTCCGGCGATTTCCGCAGTGATTGCGATATTTGGTCTGGTTGCGGACCCGGTGATCGTGCTCGAACAGATCGCCCTGATGGAAGATATCATCCCGCAAGAGGCCTACGCCTTGTTGGTGGGGCAGATGGGGCGGCTACTTGCCGCAGGGACGGGTACCTTGGGGTGGGCCACATTTGTCTCTATCGCGCTGGCACTTTGGGCGTCGCGGGCAGGGGTGGCAGCCTTGATGGGCGGGCTGAATGCGATTGCAGATCGCCCGCCACGCAACGGGTTCAAGCAAGTCATCGTGGCACTGACACTGACCATTTGCCTTGTGGCACTTGCGATCACGGCGATGATGGCGGTGATCATAGCCCCCATCGTGATCGCCTTTGCGCCCATCGGCGCGGGCAGCGCACTGATCTTAGAGGCGGTGCGCTGGCTTGTGGCATTCTGTGTGCTTTATGCGGCGCTTGCCTTGCTCTACCGGTTTGGGCCCAACCAGCGCGGTGCGCGCATCCGTTGGTTTACGATCGGGGCGGCGACCGCAATTGCCCTGTGGATCGCGGCCTCTGCCGGGCTGTCCTATTACCTGACCAACTTCGCCAGTTATAATGAGGTTTACGGCTCGCTTGGGGCGGTCATTGGTATGCTGCTGTGGCTCTATATCACGTCTTACCTGATCCTTCTGGGCGCGGCGCTAAACCTGCAAGTGCATGGCCGCATCGACGGTGAAGCGCGCTAGGAATAGGCACTTTTGCCGAATGTGTCACAAATAAGGCGCAGAAACGGCGAGATTCCCCCTAACTTTTTCTAGAAATAGCGAATCGATCAAGATAGTGTGGTTCCAATCAAAATGGACACGACCCCAAAAGAGGGCGTGCAATGAGGCGGAGCAAATAGAATGTCAGCGATTGATTTCGTTGTCCGTGGTGATGCGGGCGTAGTAGAGCGTGGCGCGATCACTGGATCGGGCAATATTATTGTTGGTGCGGGTCAGGACATTTCCCTGAACCTGCAGCGCAGTCACATCTTGTCTTACATGCGGCAGGGGCAGGCGCTTCAGATTACGCTGGTTGATGGTCAGGTGATCACGATTGAAGGGTTTTTTGATGCCGGTGGCGCTGTCGAGAACCAGCTTTTCATTTCGTCCAGCGGTCAGTTGGCAGAGGTGCAGTTAACCGCCTCTGAGGGCAATTTGCTGTTCGCGCAATACGCGGATGCCGACAGCTTTGGCAAATGGTCGCCCGATGATGACCTTTACTTTGTGCAAGCCGCTGATCTGCCGATTGCAGGGGTAGAGCCCGCGTCAGAGGCGGGCATGCTTGGCGTGCCGCTGATGGCGGGTCTTGGCGGGCTTGGTGCGGCGGTTCCCATCGCCGCAGCGGCTGGCATCCCGCTCTTGCTGGGTGGCGGCAGTGATCCCGACCCGGTTGACGACGTCAATACCGGTGGCGGCGGTGGTGGTGTTGATGCCCCCGGCCCATCGACCCCTGAAGAGGTTGACCCCGAAGAGCCGACCGATCCGGTTGATCCCGTTGACCCGGTTGATCCGCCGGTTGTTGCGATCACCGAGGGCACCAAGTCGCAGGGTCACGTCGTCAATGACGACGACCACAGCGACGGCGTCACAATCAGCGGTTCTGGCACGCCTGGCGCGTCCGGCACCGTAACCGTGGGCGACGCGACCCACGACGTCACGGTTGATGATGATGGTAACTGGACCGTGACCTTTGACCCGACAGAGGTTGAGGGTGGCGAATACGAAGTCGACGTCACCGTCACCCTGACCAACGAAGGCGGCAGTGCCACGACAAGCGATGTTGTCGTGATCGACACCTTTACCACCGTCAGCTTTGACGCTTCCACCGTAGAGGGTGAAGGCGTGGTGAACTTTGACGAAGAGGCTGATGGCGTTGTTCTGACCGGCACGACGCAGGAAGGGTCCAGCGTTGTGGTCAGCTTTGGCGGCAACGACTACACGGCGACCGTCACGGGCGGGACGTGGTCGCTGGATGTGCCCGCGGGCACCTTCGCGCAGGGTGAATATGATGTCGACATCACCGTGACGGCGACCGATGCCTACGGCAACACGGCGTCTACGATGGACACGCTGCATATCGACACGATCACAAACGTAACCGTCGACACAAGTGCAGTTGGTGGCGACAACACGATCAACATGTTCGAGCATGAAAGTGGTGCGACAGTCGTCGGCACAGCACAGGCCTATGCCAGTGTAGAGGTCACGATGAACGGCCATGTGAACACGGTGCAGGCCGATGCAGATGGCAATTGGACCACAACCTACACCAATGCGCAGGTGCCAACCGGCACCCTGACGCAAGAGGTGACAGCTGTGGCAACCGATGCTGCAGGCAATACCGCAACAGCCTCTGGCACGTTCGAGATTGATACAGAGCTCGACGTGACCGTGAACACCGACAACGTCGAAACCGATGGTGTCGTGAACATGGTCGAGCGGTCAGATGGCGTGACGCTGACCGGCGCGTCGGATGCAGGCGCAAATGTGCAGGTCGTCTTTGAAAACGGCGTTCGCAATGTGGTTGCTGACAATGATGGCAACTGGTCCGCGGATTTTGCCGCCAGCGAAATTCGTACCGGCGATGTTGAGGTCGGCGCGCCCGTGCAGGTCACTGCGACCGACGCGGCAGGCAACGTGGCCACGACCAGCGGCACCGTGCAGCTTGATACTTACGTCAATCGCCTTGCCAATGTCGGCGTGGTTGAAGGTGACGATATTGTCAGCAATGCAGAGGCGGCCGATGGCATCACCCTACAGGGCGTGGTCGAGCAGGGGTCAACCGTGAACGTGACCTTCGAAGGCGTAACCCACGCGGCTACGGTCAACACTGATGGCACGTGGTCAGTGGACTTTGCCGCCGATGAAATCCCGTCGGGTGAATATGTCGCAAACGTGGTGATCGAGGCGACAGATGCCGCAGGCAACACAGCCTCTATCACCGATACCTTCACCGTGGATACCGTTGCGCCTGATGCGCCGAACATACAGGGCTTTGGTAAGGATCACGAGGGTGTCGATACCGTTCGCGTGCTGGCCGAAGGTGATAGTCTCGCCAATCCGCGCGAGTTCCACGCGACCGAAAACGGCGGCGATGATGCCACAGCACTGGACGCCACCGGTTTTGCCGGCCCCAGCGCCCAGACCTGGTACGAGTTCCCAGATGGTCAATCCGTACCAGATGGCAGCCACATCGTCGTCACCGACAGCGACGCGGCGGGCAACAGCAACTCTACCCTGTTTGTGCTGGACGACATCAACGGGTCCACCGTGGATGTGACCGGCGCAGGACTGGACGGGTTCAACATTGGTGCGATCGATCTGGAATTTGCCGAAGACAGCGAATTGACCCTGTCGCTCTCTGATCTGGAAGCGATGAGCCAGAACGACAACACGCTGATTATCCACGGTAATTCAGATGACACGGTGACCCTTGAAACTGCGGCAACAGCAGCGGGCACTACGACCATCGATAGCAAAACATACGACGTTTACACCGTCGGCGATGATGGCGGTAAGCTGATCATCGGCGAGGATGTGAATCTGATCACGCCCGTGGTCTAAGACGACAAAGACCGGGGCCGGCCAGATCCGGCCCCGTTTCGCCCAAGCGACAATAATAAACATCCGGGGCACAAGCGGTGGTACGACAGGCAGTTTTCTACAGAACAAGTGCGCTTTGCGCAGCGATGGCTCTTGCGGGCTGTATGGAAGGCATGGGCGACAACATCCCATCCTTGCCCTCAATGGGGGCGGCCAGCCAACCCAGCACGCAGGCGCTGACCCCAGTGCAGGCCAATGGCGACAGCTCTGCGATCATCGAAAGCCTGATTGACCGACGCTCCTTGCTGCCTTCTGGCCCTTACGCCCAGGTTTCAAACGCCGTCCTGGCCGCCAATTCCCGCGCGGCAGAGGCGGACCTGCGCGCCGCGCGTTTGCGGTCAGAGGCGCGCAATTCCAACTGGCTGCCAACGATTGGCCCCAACGTCTCTCTGACGTCTTTGGGTGACGTGGTGACCTCGCTGGTCGTCGATGCTGTCCTCTTTGACAACGGCGGCAAAAAGGCAGAGCGCGACTATGCTGCCGCTGACGTGGAAGTGGCTGCAGTGGCACTGGCGCAGGACACCAATGAACGCGTCCTGCAGGGGTTGGAGCTGTATCTGGCTGCCGAAAAATCGCGCGCGCAGGCGCAGGTGAACGCAGACGCCATGGCGCAGATGGAACGCTACGCCTACATCATGTCCGAACGGGTGAAGGGTGGCATTTCAAGCCGCGTGGACCTGAACATCGTGCAGCAAAAGCTGAACCAGATGCAGGCGCAGATGGCCTCTGACAAAGAGGCCACGAATACCGCTTTGGCCGAATTGTCGGCCATGTCGGCCAGCTCTGTTGACGGGATCACCGGCATCTCGACCATTGGCGCCGAACACACAGCCAAGCCCTTGGCCGTGCTCAAGGCAGAGGCCGAGGCATCCCGCGCCATGGCCGAGGCCCGCGCGGCCCGCGCAGGGCTGTTGCCCAGTTTGACCGCATCGGCCAGCCGGTCGGGTGGAGAGACCAACACGGGGCTAAATCTCGGCGGGGCAGGGATCGGGTTTGGCACCGGCGCATCGCTCAAAGCGTTGGAAGAAACCCAAGCCGCCGCCAATGCCCGCGTGGGGCAGGTGCGCGAAGATACGAACCGCACCCTGCGCGCGCTGGAGGCGGAACTCGCCTCGCTACAACGGCAAGAGGCGCAGGCGCAAACGCTCGCCGCGCAGGCCGCATCGAATTACCAAGTCTACGCCGCCCAGCAACGCGAAGGCACCCGGTCTGTGCCCGAAACCGTTGGCCTTTTCGAAACCAAGGTCCGGGCAGAGCGTGAGGCCGCAGCACTAAAATTCGATGTGGCGCGTGTCGCGCTTCAAATCGCGGCGCAAAAGGGCGTGCTGGTGGACGGGGACAAGATATGACCGGACCGGTGCTGGCTTTTGACATGAACGCCACCCAAGGGGCCAAGCTGGGCCGGATCGTGCCGAAACAGGTCGAAGTGGCGGTTGCCAACACCGTTGACGAAGCCCCCATCGTCCACGTCGAAGAACCCACATCGCGGTTCAGTGAACGCGCCGTTCACCGCGCGGACATTGCCGCCGTCTACGCAGGGATCCTTGGGGTCGAACTGCAAAAGACCGATATCCTTGAACGGCTGACCGCCGACAGCGATGATTTGTCCAGTGACGCGATCGCGGCGGCCCTGTCCAACGTCGGCCTGATCGCCAATGTCACCACGGCCCGGCCACCCAAATCCAAGATGTGGCCCGCACTGGCCGAGATGACCAGCGGGCAGGTGGTGCTGGTCCTGCGTCAGGATGGCGACACGCTGACCGTTTACGACACCACCCAGACTGACAATCAGGCCGAAGTGGCGCTTGATGAATTCCTGCCGGTTTTCGCAGGCAAGATCATCCGCGCCGATATCGCGCTGACCGAATTGAACCGCCGCCACGCCACCAGCGGGCTCAAGGCGCATTGGTTCTGGGGTGAAATCTACAAATTCCGCCGGATCGTGGGTGAGGTGGCGCTGGGGTCCTTTGTGGCGAACCTCTTGGCTGTCGCCGTGGCGCTGTTTTCGTTGCAGGTCTATGACCGGGTCATCCCGCACCAATCCATCGCGACCCTTTGGGTGCTGGCCATCGGTGCGGGCATGGCGATGCTGCTCGAGGCTTTCCTACGCATCGCCCGTGCGCGGCTGATGGACGGCGCAGGCCGCCGGATCGAGATGCGTATCCAGACCCTGCTGATGGATCGCTTGCTGGGCATGCGCGCCGGTCAGCCGGGCCAGACGCCTTCGGGCACCTTTGCCGCCGTGCGCGAGTTTTCGGCCATCCGCGAATTTTTCACGGCCTCGACCATTGGCACCCTGACGGATTTGCCGTTCATCGTGCTGTTCCTTGCCCTTGTCGCCAGCATTGGCGGCAACGTGGTCTGGGTGTTGTTCATTGGCGGTATTCTGATGGTGCTGCCCAGCTTCTTTATGCAGAAAAAGATGATGGAGCTGACGCTTGCCACACAAGGTGCCAGCACCAAATCCAGCCGCCTGCTGCACGAAGCTATCTATGATGCCGATACGATCAAGGCGCAGCGGGGCGAAGAACGCTTTCGCCGCATCTGGGGTGAACTGACGGCACTTTCTTCTATCGCCACGTCTGAACAACGCAAACTGGCAACAACGCTGACGTTCTGGTCCCAGGGCGTCCAGCAAGCGACCTATGTGGCCGCCGTTGTGGTCGGCACTTTCATGGTGTTTCAGGGCACGTTTACGATCGGCACGATCATTGCGGTAGGCATCCTGACCAGCCGTACCCTTGGCCCACTGACCGGCCTTGCCGCGACGCTGGCACGTTGGGCCAACGTCAAAGCTGCACTCGAGGCGCTGGACCAGATCGCGGACGCGCCACAGGACAACGAAGAAGACCGTACCTATCTGCGCCGCGAGGCGCTGCGCGGTGAATATGAGATCCGCGAGATGGGTTATGCCTATGATCAGGACGGCGCGCGAACCCTTGATATTCCGGCCCTGAAAATTCCGGCAGGCCAACACGTGGCGATCCTTGGGGCCAATGGCTCTGGCAAGTCCACGCTGCTGAAAGTCCTGTCCGGCCTGCACCGCCCGACCACAGGTCGCGTCTTGATCGACGGGGTGGATATGGGGCAAGTGATGTCCCGCGACCTGCGCCGGTCCATCGGCTATCTGGGGCAAGAGGTACGGTTGTTCGCCGGCACCTTGCGCGAGAACCTGAACCTGACGCTGCTGGAACGCGACGACAATCGCCTGATGGCCGCCCTCGATTTTGCTGGCCTCGGCCCCTTTGTCGCGAACCACCCTAAAGGCCTCGACCTTGAAATCCGCGACGGGGGCGAAGGTCTGTCCATCGGCCAGCGCCAATCCATCGGCTGGGCGCGGCTGTGGCTGCAAGACCCGCGCGTCTGCCTGCTGGACGAACCCACTGCCGCCCTCGACCAGACGTTGGAACAGACCCTTGTTAGCCGCCTGTCCACGTGGCTTGAAGGCCGCACCGCGATCATCGCGACCCACCGGGTGCCGATCCTGCAACTGACGGACCGGGTCACGATCCTGCAAAACGGGCGGCTGTCCGTGGATGGCCCCCGCGATGAAGTGCTGGCGCATATGCAAAAGAACAAGAAAAAGGCGGGCTGATGGCGACCGTTGACGCAGAATTCGAAAGCGGCATGCGTGGCTCCAGCCTGACGATCTGGCTGGTTGGGGCCACGGTTTTGCTGTTCCTGCTTTGGGCGAAATTCGCCTGGATTGACGAAATCGTCCGCGCCCCGGGCGAGGTTGTCAGCGCCTCGCGCCCGCAGATCATCCAGAACCTCGAAGGCGGTATTCTGGCCGAACTGCTCGTCGGTGAAGGCCATGTGGTGCAAAAAGGCGATGTGCTGGCGCGCCTGCGTGGCACCCAGTTTTCAACCTCTGTCACCGACCTCGAAGATCAGGTGATTGCTGCCGAAATCCGGCGGCTGCGGCTCGAGGCCGAGATCGCGGGACAGTTCGATTTCACGGTGCCCGCCGATGTTGCGGCGCGTAGCCCCGAAATCCTCGCCTCTGAACGGGCGCTGCTGGCGGCACGACAGTCTGATTACGCGGCCAAGGTGGACGGCGCGCAGCGGGTCCTGACCGAGACCAAGCGCGAATTGGCAAGCATGGAAGATATGTATGCCCGCGAAATCGTGTCGCTGCTGGAAACAACCCGCGCGCGCAAGGCCCACGCCGATGCAGAGGTGAAATACAACGAAATCGTCACCGGGGCAGAACTTGAACGGGCAGGGGCCTATTCCGAGACATTGCAGCAACTGGCAACACTGGCCCAAGATCTGCGCATGGCCTCTGACCGGTTGCAGCGTACGACGATCCGCGCACCGATGCGCGGTATCGTCAACAATTTGGGTGTCACCACCATCGGTGGCGTCGTGCGTCCGGGCGAAGAAATTTTCCAGATCATCCCACTGGATGACGAACTCTTTGTCGAAGCCCATGTGAAGCCCGAGGACATCGCCAACGTTGTTCCAGGTCAAGCGGCGACAATCAAGTTTTCGGCTTACGATTACACGATCTACGGCAGCCTGACCGGTCAGGTCACGGTGATCTCTGCTGATACCTTCAAAGACGAACGCCGGGCCGACGAGGATGCGCACTATAAGGTGACGCTGAAGGTCGACACTGCCAATCTTGACGCACGCCAGCAGCAAATCCTGATCCGTCCCGGCATGCAGGCCGCTGTGGAACTGCACACCGGTGAAAAGACGGTGCTACACTATCTGACCAAGCCGCTTTACCGGTCGCGAGAGGCGCTGCGCGAGCCGTAGCCACACAGCACCGCCCCAAAGCTCAGAACAGAAAATCGCCTGCGTCGAGCGCGCTCGCAGCAAAACCCGTCAATCGGATCGAATTGTCGCCGACCGTGATCACCGCGTCCCCATTGTCTTGGGTCAAATGGTTGTTCACCAAATCACCAAACCCCGTGATGGCCGCGACATCCCTGAGATTGATCTTTTCATTGTTGTTGTCGCTGAAGTCCGAGATGACATCATGACCAAAACCGCTGCGGAACACGAATGTATCGCCGCCTGTGCCGCCGGACATCGCATCATCACCGCGATCGCCAAAGATCACATCGGAACCGCCGCCGCCCACCATGTTATCGTCCCCGTGACCGCCGCGCATGTTGTCATTGCCGCTGCCGCCACGTATGTCGTCATTGCCTTTGTTGCCACGCATGCTGTCGTTGCCATTGTCGCCACGCAATGTGTCATCGCCTTGCCCGCCGCGCAGGTCATCAGTGCCGCCGCCGCCGCTCAGGTCGTCATCACCGGCACCACCAATCATAAGATCTTCGCCGCCGCCGCCGATCGCGGTTTCCGCCAATGCCCCGCCGCGAAAGATGTCATCATCGGACCCCATGGCGATCTCACCATTCACAAACCCGCCGCCGCGCCCGTCATAAAGGTCTTCGCCTGCCGCAAACAGAATATCGCCTTCGACGATGCCGGTGTTGTAGAAATGCAAAGAAGATTCAAACGTCGGATTGAAACCCAAGGCGTTATCTGAAATCCCGCTACTGGTTGCATTCAGCACAGCAATGGTGCCGCCCGTTGTCGGGTTCGTGTCTGCCAGGATCGTGCCGTGGTTGTGGATTGTCGCCAAACCCGATTGGGACATCGCGACGGCTGCGGCAAATGGGATGCTTGTGTCTGTGCCTTGCCGGTTTGATCCGCCCTGGACCACGCCGGTCTGGGTGATCGTCGCTTCATAGTCTGCGGCAAAGTTGAAGAGCCCGTTGTCGCCACCAAAAACATAACCCGCAACATTGACCCTGTTCCCGGCACCTGTGCTGACGATGCCGTCATCGGTGGCATAGACCGAACCGGTTTGCGTGACGGTGATCAGATCGTTCCCGTTAAGAAAGAGCCCGTCACTGGACGATCCTGAGGCCGAAGAAACGGTCCCGGCAACCGATAACTGGCCTGGGCTGGTGCTGCCGCTGAAAGTAATCCCGCCAGACACCGTCGCGGTCGTCGCGACGATCCGATGGATGTCATCGCTGATGCTGATCGAGGTGTTGGTTCCGGTAATGAGTTCAGGCATGAAAATACTCCTTTACAAATTGACATCGCTCACCCGCGATCGGCGCAAAAAAGTGACCGATCGCCGCTGAACTTAAACACGATTAGGGTAACGCCTCGAGTGATTTTACCCTAATCCAAAATGGGGTTTGGCAACAAATTGCCGGTCCTTGCCGGATAGTACAGCAAGCGCGCGCTTTAGATCCCCAGCGCCAACGCCCCCAAAGCCAGGACTGCAGGAAGGCTTTGAACCAGCAACACACGCTTGCCCATTGTCGTGGCGGCATAGGCCCCGGCAACGATCACACAGGCCAAAAGAAAGGCAACCATCGGTGTGTTGCCAGTGGCTGCGCCAAAAATCAGTCCCACGGCCAGAAAGGCGTTATAAAGCCCCTGATTGGCGGCCATCACCTTGGTCTCTGCGGCCAGTTCCGCCGTGGTGCCAAAGATCGCGCGGGTGCGCGGGTGTTCCCAGCGTACCATTTCGAGCAAAGTGAAATAGAGATGAATCGCCGCCACTACCAGCGTTAGGATTGTCGCAATCATCGCCGCCCCTCCTTTGGTCGCCTAGACCTGTCCGCCCGAAATCTGAATACACTGCCCGTTGATGCTGCGCGCCCCGTCGGAACAGAGCCACATCGCGGCAGAGGTTGTCTCGTCTACCTCCAGCAGCCGCTGATGCCGGTTGCCTTTGGCGATAGCTTTGATCGCGCCTGCCTCATCGGTGTCAAAACGGCGCATCAGCCGGGGAATCTGATTTTGCACGATGTCGGTGTCCACGTAACCCGGACAGATCGCATTGAACGTGATCCCACTGCGCATGTATTCCTCTGACAGGCCCCGGATCAGCCCGATCACCCCGTGCTTGGTGACAGTGTAGGGGATCGCCCCTTTGAGACCTCGCACCCCGGCGATAGAGGAGATGACGATCATCCGCGCCGCCGCATCAGGGGCGAGCGTTGCCATCGCGGCTTGAAACGTCAGAAACACACCATCAAGATTGATCTGCATGGTACGCCGCCAATCAGCAAGGCTCAGACCGGCAAAAGCGCCACCTTCAGCGATGCCCGCATTGGCCACGCAAATTTCAACCGGGCCGCGCGCCGCTGCGGCGCTGGCGACCCCGTCCCGCACCGATGCTTCATCCGCCACATCCATCTGCAAAGCGTGCAAGCGCGGGCTGCTGGCGGCGACACCTTCAAGCACATCCAGACGCCGCCCGGTGATCGTGACTTCGGCGCCGCTTGCGGCCAATGCCTCTGCAATACCGCGCCCGATGCCGGTTCCGCCGCCGGTCACCAGCGCATGTTTCCCGCTGTGGTCCATGATGCCCCCTTGATTGTGGTCAGACTACCGGGTGACAGCGCGCGAGCAAGGGGGCATGGTGACCCACATGAAATGGATTGATCTGCCGCCGATCTGGCTATTGGCCTTTGCCGTTCTGACATGGTTCAGCCAGAGCGTCGTGACACTTGCCTTACCCAAATGGCTTGGCACCGTGTTGGTCTGCGTCGGCCTTGCCCTGATGCTGGCCGCGATCTGGGAAATGCAGCGCAAGCGCACTACCGTGATCCCGCATATGCGACCGCGTGTGCTGGTCGATACCGGTATCTTTGCGTACAGCCGAAACCCGATTTATCTGGGCGATGCACTAATTCTGGCAGGGCTGGCCCTACGCTGGGACGCGCCTATCGGTCTGTTGCTGGTGCCGGTCTTCATGTGGGTCATCCACTTACGGTTTATCACCGCCGAAGAGGCCCGGCTGCGTACAGCGTTCGGCCCGGCCTTTGATGCCTATGCAGCAAACACCCGGCGCTGGGTTTAGCGCTAACACCGCTGGGATGCGCTGGCCCTCTCTTGTGAAACATTGTTCAGCGCGATAACCAACCGCCAAAGCTGACCGTCTAAGGGGGATCCTTCGTGAAAATCGGTGCGCCAAAAGAAGTATTTGAGGGCGAAGCCCGCGTCGCGATGACGCCCGCTTCTGCAAAAGACCTGCAAAAGCTGGGGCATGAATGCCTGATCGAAACCGGGGCCGGGGCGCTCGCCGGATTCAGCGACGCAGACTATAAAGCGGCGGGCGTCAAGGTTGTCAAAACCGCCGCAGCCCTTTTCAAAGAGGCGGATACCGTTGCCAAGGTCCGCGCGCCTTCTGACACCGAAATGAAGCGCCTGCGCGATGGTCAGACGCTGATTTCCTTCTTCTCGCCCGTTGCGGACGAGGCCAAGTTGAAGGCCGCCGCCAAGAAAGGCACCACCGTCATCGCGATGGAGATGATCCCGCGTATCAGCCGCGCCCAAAAGATGGATGCGCTGTCCTCGATGGCAAATATCGCAGGCTACCGCGCCGTGATCGAGGCGGGGAATAACTTTGGTCGCTTCTTCACCGGTCAAATCACCGCCGCAGGTAAAGTACCACCGGCCAAGGTGCTGGTTGTGGGCGCAGGGGTGGCTGGATTGGCCGCGATTGGCACATCCACGTCGCTGGGTGCCGTGACACTGGCCTTTGACGTGCGTCCCGAAGTGGCCGAACAGGTCGAAAGCATGGGGGCAGAGTTTGTCTACCTCGACTTCGAGGAAGAACAGCAGGATGGGGCTGCGACTGGTGGCTATGCTTCGGTTTCCTCACCAGAATTCCGCGAAGCTCAGCTTGCCAAGTTCCGGGAATTGGCCCCAGAAGTCGACATCGTCATCACCACGGCGCTGATCCCGAACCGCGAAGCGCCAGAGCTTTGGACCGAAGATATGGTCAAGGCGATGAAGCCCGGCTCGGTCATCGTCGACCTGGCTGCGGAAAAAGGCGGCAACTGCAAACTGACCGTCGCGGACGAAAAGATCGTCACCGACAACGGTGTGACAATCATCGGCTACACCGACTTCCCCAGCCGGATGGCAACACAAGCCTCGACCCTTTACGCCACCAACATCCGTCACCTGATGACCGACCTGACGCCGGAAAAAGACGGCGTTGTGGTGCACAACATGGAAGACGACGTGATCCGGGGCGCGACCATCGCGCACGAAAAGGCAGTCACCTTCCCGCCGCCACCGCCCAAGGTTGCTGCAATCGCGGCCCAGCCCAAGGCAGAGGTCAAGGAACTGACGCCAGAAGAAATCCGCGCCAAGGAAGTCGCGGACTTCAAACAGCAAACCCGCAATCAGGTCACGCTTTTGTCCGTTGGTGCGGCGGCGCTCTTGCTGGTCGGCCTTGTGGCCCCGGCGAGCTTTATGCAGCACTTCATCGTGTTCGTGCTGGCGGTCTTTGTCGGCTTCCAGGTGATCTGGGGCGTGGCGCACAGCCTGCACACGCCGCTCATGGCGGTTACAAACGCGATCTCGTCGATCATCATTCTGGGTGCCTTGATGCAGATCGGGTCCGGATCATGGCTGGTGATGATCCTGGCCGCACTCTCGGTCTTTATGGCTGGGATCAATATTTTCGGTGGCTTCATGGTAACACGGCGGATGCTCGCCATGTTCCAGAAGTCCTAAGGGGGAAGTACAATGGATTTCGGTTTTACAACAGCGGCCTATGTCGTCGCGGCCGTGCTTTTCATCTTCTCGCTTGGCGGGTTGTCTGGTCAGGAAAGCGCCAAGCGCGCGGTCTGGTATGGCATCGTGGGCATGGCATTGGCCGTGGTCGCCACGCTGCTGGGGCCGGGGGCTGGCCTCTGGCTGATGTCGCTGATCCTGATCGCCGGTGGTGGTTTTATCGGGATGCAGCTGTCACAGCGCGTACAAATGACCCAAATGCCCGAACTGGTTGCTGCCATGCACAGCCTTGTAGGCCTTGCAGCGGTCTTTGTGGGCCTGAACGCGCATATTGAGATCGGGCGTGTGGCTGCGGCTTTTGCGGCCGCTGACCTGCCATTCCCGCAGTTGGACTATGGCACTCTGACCGGGGCCGCCAAAGAAACGGCAAACGAATTCCGGGGCTTTGCGGCGATTGTCGCAAAGAAAACCGGGGTCGAAATTAACATCCTGCGTGTCGAACTGGTGTTGGGCATCTGGATCGGTGCCGTGACCTTTACCGGCTCTGTCATCGCTTACGGCAAACTCGCGGGCCGCGTCAGCTCTTCTGCGGAAAAACTGCCCGGTGGGCATCTGCTGAACATCGCGGCGGCGACAGTCTCGGTTGTCTGTCTGATCTGGTATCTGGGCTCTGGCGGTTTCCTGCCGCTTTTGCTGCTGACACTTGCCGCACTGTTCATCGGCTACCACCTGATCATGGGGATCGGCGGCGCGGATATGCCTGTCGTGGTGTCGATGCTGAACAGCTACTCTGGCTGGGCGGCTGCGGCCATCGGCTTTAGCCTCGGCAATGACCTGTTGATTGTTGTGGGCGCGCTGGTCGGCTCGTCCGGTGCGATCCTATCCTACATCATGTGTAAGGCGATGAACCGGTCCTTTGTGTCTGTGATCCTGGGCGGCTTTGGTGGCCCCGCAGGAGAGCAGATGGCCGTGGAGGGCGAGCAAGTGGCAATTGACGCCGACGGCGTGGCCACCGCGCTGAACGAAGCCGACAGCGTCATCATCATCCCCGGCTACGGCATGGCGGTTGCACAGGCGCAGACAGCTGTGGCCGAGCTGGTCCGCAAGCTGCGGGCACAGGGCAAGACCGTGCGCTTTGCGATCCACCCGGTTGCGGGCCGCTTGCCGGGCCACATGAACGTGCTGCTGGCAGAGGCCAAAGTGCCCTATGACATCGTGATGGAGATGGACGAGATCAACGACGACTTCCCCGACACGGACGTCGCCATTGTGATCGGGTCCAATGACATCGTGAACCCTGCGGCACAGGACGATCCCAACAGCCCAATCGCTGGCATGCCAGTGCTGGAATGCTGGAAGGCCAAGCAAGTGTTCGTGTCCAAGCGCGGGCAGGGCACCGGCTATTCCGGCATCGAAAACCCGCTGTTCTTCAAGGACAACACACGGATGTTCTACGGCGATGCGAAGGCGTCATTGGACAGCCTGCTGCCCAAGATCGACTGATCCGCAAACGGGTTTGTTGCCCATCACGCGCAAAATCAGAAACGCCCGGTCAATCCGACCGGGCGTTTCGCGTCTTTGGCGGAAAACAAATATAGATCAATGCTTTGGGGCATCCGAAACGCTTTGTTTCCTTGCAACGCCGGACGACCCTCTACATCGTCCCTAAAGTTGTTGAATGATGTAAAGGCTTGACGATGAAACTGATGATTTCAGCGATTGCTTTGACAGTGATGTGCGCCTGCGGTGGCACGGGCACACCGGTCACGGTGCAAACAGTGGACAGTTTTCTGGACCGCCAAGCCGAGGGGGAGCGTTTAGGCCGAGATCTGCCGCGCTTTGGCACCACCTTCGCTGCCATGCCGACAACCGGCAGCGCCAGCTTTTCGGGCGTGGCCGGACTGATCATCGATCCGGTAGCGGCAACCGATGCCGACGACGTCGCTATCATCGGTGACGCGCGCCTCACCGCGCAGTTTGCAGGCAATGGGCGCGTCACAGGCACAATTGACAACATGATCGGCGCGCAGGGCACAAATCGCAGCAATGCCAGCGTTTTTGACGTGGATGGCGTGATCCGGATCGGCAGCATCGGCAGTTCGATTGGCCCTGATCCCGACGATCCGATCGACCCCAATCAGTTCCTCGCGGAGTATCGTGGTATTCTGACAACCCCCGACGACCGCTATAGCATTTCGGGCGTGATGCTTGGGCGCTTTCTGGGCACCGACCCCAGCCGTCCGGGTCGCCCAATGAAGGGGCTGACAGCATTGGATGAAAACGGGTTCTCGCTCGACAGCGATGGCGACGACGCGCCGGTCACCCTCGAGATTGTGGCGGTAATCGACTAGGGTTGGACCTCTGCCCATCTGCCTGGGGTGATCCCCTCAAGCGACCAATCACCCACTGACCACCGCACCAGTCGCAGCGTGGGAAACCCCACATGCGCCGTCATCCGTCGCACCTGCCGGTTGCGCCCCTCGCGCAGGGTAACGCGCAGCCAGCGATCCGGCACCGATTTGCGAAACCGCACTGGCGGGTCGCGGTCCCACAGGGCAGGGGGATCAATCAGCTGCACCTGTGCGGGTCGGGTCGGCCCATCCTTTAACGTCACACCGTCCCTCAGGGGTTGCAGATCGACGTCCGTTGGCGCGCCTTCGACCTGCACGAGATAGGTCTTGTCGGCCTTGAACCTTGGGTCCGCGATCTGTGCCTGCAATCGGCCATTGTCGGTCAACACCAGCAGCCCCTCACTGTCCCGATCCAACCGGCCCGCGGGATAAACCGCTGGCACATCAACGTATTGCGACAGCGTGGGCCGCGGCGACGGGCTGCGCGCGTCGGTGAATTGCGACAGCACACCAAAGGGTTTGTTGAACAAGATCACGCGGGTCATGGCCCGTGCCTAGCCCGATCTGCGGACCAAGGTCCACGTCGAAAGCGCAGCCATTCGAGTTGATTTCGCCCACGGTATACCATTGTACGCGGCTAACTATTTATAAATGAACAATTTTTTCTTGCTTGGCGGACTTTTGACGTTAGGTTCACCCCCAACACGTCATCAAGGGGCCAGACATGCCACCGATTGCCGACCACCCACTTCGCTATGCGATGGCCAATGAATTGCACGCGCGGCCCTTCCCAAATGTGCAAGCGCCCAGCCGTGCCGCCTATCTGGCGATCAAGCCTGCGGAAAACGCCGCAGGCCGTGACCGCGATGCCGACCGTGCGCATCTGATTGCCTTGCTGGACCGTTTCGGCGCGCAGCACCCGCAACCCGGTGCCACGCATTACTCTGGCCAGATCGGCAAGCACACGATGAAGTGGGAAAGCCATACAGAGTTTGTCACCTACACTGTCTTTGGCGAGGGGTTGGCCGAGCGCCCGTTTGATGCGGGCACCTTTGGTGTCTTCCCACAAGACTGGCTTGACGAAGCGCCGGGAACGCGCGTCACCTCTGCGCTGATCCGGGTCGAAGTGGCCGAAGGCGATGAAGGGATCACTGACAAGGTCAAGGATTGGTTCGTGCCCGAAAGCCTTGCGATTAGCCGGGTGCTGGATGATGAACTGATCGTGGCGGCCGATTTTCGCATTGATGAAGGCGGGCACATGCGGTTTGCGGTTTTTGCGCGGCCCCAGACCGGCAGCCGCCGGGTTGGCCGCGTCTTGCAACGGCTGTGCGAAATCGAAACCTACAAGGCGATGTCGATGCTGGGCCTCAGCCGCGCGCGAAAGCTGTCGCCGCAGATGGGCGAGATGGACAAGCGCCTCACGGGATTGCTCAGCCGGATGAGTGGCGCGCCCAGCGACCCCGCCGAGGTGCTGCAAGAACTGTTGGAAGTGTCGGCCAATCTGGAAAACATCGCAGCCCAGGCCAGTTTCCGGTTCGGGGCTACCAAGGCCTATGAACAGATCGTGCACCAACGCATTTCCGTGCTGCGCGAGGAACGGTTTCGGGGCCGCCAGACCTTTGCGGAGTTCATGATGCGGCGCTTTGATCCTGCGATGCGAACGGTCGAGGCGACAGAGGCGCGGCTGCGCACCATGTCCGACCGGGCGTTGCGGGCGGGCAATTTGCTGCGGACGCGGGTTGATGTGGAACGTTCGGCCCAGAACCAGAACCTGCTGGAAAGCATGGACAAGCGGGCCGATCTGCAGTTGCGCCTGCAACGCACGGTCGAGGGGCTGTCGGTTGTGGCGATCAGCTATTACGCCGTCAGTCTGGTGCTTTACATGACCGGACCGGTCGAGAAAGCCTTTGGTATTTCAAAGACGCTGATGGCCGCGGGCGTGACACCAATTGTGCTGTTGCTGGTCTGGTTTATGGTCCAACGCATCCGCAAGCATCTGGACTAGGGCAGGTGGGCCGATTTCCGGTTCTAAGCCACAGACAGGTTGAGGGTTAGAACGACAAACTCTGCCGGGCGCAGAGGTGCAAAGCCGACGTGGCAAATCAGCCGCCCGTTATCCAGATCGGCTTGAGTCATGGTCTCGCCAAGACCAACCCTGACGAAAAACGCATCTGACGCTTTGCTGCCCTGAAATGCCCCTTCGCGCCACAAGCTGTTCAGAAAGGCATCGATATCGCGACGGATGGATATCCAGGTGTTGGCGTCATTGGGCTCAAAGACTGCCCACTGCAGCCCATTGTGCAATGAGGACCGTAACAGCAGCGCAAATCGCCGCACGGGCACATAGCGGTAGTCAATGTCGCCACCCAACGTACGCGCGCCCCAGATTGCCGGACCGATGTCGCTGATCATGCGCAGGCTGTTCACCGAAGGGCCAGCGCCGCCGCCAGTCAACGCGGCATGGTCCATTTCCGTCAGGTCGGTGGCAAACCCCGTCACACCGCGCAGCGCGACCCCGGCAGGGGCCTTCCACACGCCGCGTGTGCTATCGGTCTGAGCCATAGCCCCGGCCACCGCGCCGCCGGGGGGCGCATAACGCAGCTGTGCCTTGATCTGCGACAGCGCTGCCGCAACCTCGGCACATTCGACCGCTAAACCGTTCAAAATCGCAAGCAGTTCGGCCGGGTCTTGCGTGCTGGCCCGCGATAGCATTTCAGTGGCATCAGGGCGGGGCCCGGCGGCTTCGACCACGCGCTGTAGTGCGGCAACCCCGGCGGTGTCCAGGACAAAACCGGGATCTGTGCCTGCGGGCGCAAGCCATGGGTAATAGGCCGCACCAAAGCTGGGGTCGTGGCCATCAACCATGGTGTGAAAGCCGGTCAGCCTCCCTGTGATTACGTCGTGATCGGGGTCGCGATCGCGCGCCTTGTGGCCCTTGTGCACATCAATGAGGGCAAAGCGGTCGCCGTGCGTTTCACAATGGTTGAGCGTGCTTTTCAGCAACCGCGCGTAGTTCTTGCGCGACAACAGCACCGCATCGGGGATGTTGACGATTCGGATGTCAGACCGCTCGTTCAGCCTCTTCAGTCCGCTGCGCAACACCTTGCGGCGTTTGCGAACAGGGGCGAATGGCGTGCCATAGTCACCAACAGAAACAATCACACAGACACTGCCGCCGTTTGTGAAAAATTGCGCCACCGCGTGATAAAGATAGAACCGGCTGTCTTTGCGTAGCCGCGCGGTCAGTGCTCCACCGCCGTCGTCCAGATCTACGGCCAACGTGGCGGGACCGCCAAAGGTGGCCTCGTAGTCTGCCAGCGACGTGATCAGAGTGGGCGCAAGGTGTGGCCCCGTTTCCGTATGACCGATCAGACCAGTGACATCCGTGCGCACAGCGCCGATCGTGCGCGCGCCAGAGGGCACCTCTTCGATATAGACACCCGGGGCAAGCGGTTGTTCCGGCATCCTGCACCTTTGGTTTGCGAGGGCGGATCTATTGCCCTCTGATCCGGGGATCAAGCGCGTCGCGCAAACCGTCCCCGATGTAATTGACCGACAATACGGTCAGTGAAATCGCAAGACCGGGCCAGACCACACGCTCTGGAAATGCGGTCATCCGGTCGACGCTATCAAACAGAATTTTCCCCCAGGTGGGGAAATCCGATGGAAAGCCAAGCCCCAGAAAGGACAGCGCACTTTCGGTGATGATCGCCGTCGCCAGCCCAAGCGTGGCGCTGACCATGATCGGCGACATGACATTGGGCAAAAGGTGCCGAGTGATCATGCGCCGGGCAGGGGTGCCGATGGACCGGGCGGCCAGAACGAACTCGCGTTCCTTGATCGCCATTACATCGCCCCGCACGATCCGTGCAGTCTGCATCCAGCTTGTGATGCCGATACCCGTCACGATCAGTATGAAGATGCCCTGTTCCGGTCCAAAGGCTGCCCGCAAGGGATCGCGGAACAGCAGCATCATCACGAGCAGAAGCGGCAGGATCGGCAACGACAGCACCAGATCGGTAAACCGCATCAGCAGGCCGTCCAAACGCCGGAAATACCCTGCAAGCACACCGATAAACGTGCCAATCAACACCGCCAGGATCATCGCGGTCCAGCCCACGGCCAGCGAAATCCGCCCGCCCTGCATGGTATTGGCCATGATGTCGCGGCCCAGATGATCGGTGCCCATTGGTCGGGCCCAGCTTGTCTTGGCGTCGCTATCGAAAATCGCCATGTAAATCGGCCGCACGTCCTTGTTGCGAATGTCCAACTTGCCGGGGTCTACATCCCAAACCATCGGACCAAAGGCGCAAAAGAGGGTAATGAAAATCAGGAACCCCAGCCCCATGACAGCACCCTTGTGCGTCTTGAACTGGTCCCAGACATCCAGCCATTGATTGCGCGGCTTTGTCAGCTCTTCCACTGCGGTTTCGACGGCTTGATCAGTCATAGCGGATCCTCGGGTCCAGAATGCCGTAAAGGATATCGGCAATCAGGTTCATCATCACGATCAGCACCGCCAGCAGGAAGGTGATCGTCATCACCATCGGGATATCAGAGCCCTGCAGTGCGATAATCAGAAGCTGGCCCAGACCGTTCACCTTGAAAATCTGCTCGGTGATAATCGCACCGCCAAAGATGCTGGGGATCCCCAGCGCGATCACGGTAATCACCGGGATCATCGAATTCCGCAGCACGTGCTTTAGGACCACGACGCTCTCCGTCATGCCTTTCGCGCGGGCGGTGCGCACATAGTCCTGCCCCAGATTGTCCAGCATCGAGGCGCGCATATAGCGGCTGACCTGTGCCGTGGTCTGCAGGGCCAGCACCATCACCGGCATCACCATCTGTTGCAGCTGCACTTTGAAGGTCGCCCATGAATTGACCACATGGGTCGTGTCATAAATCGACGGCAGCCAGCCCAGTTGCACCGAAAAGATGACGATCAGGACAACACCGGAAAAGAACGGCGGCACCGAAAAGCCGATCATTGAAACGAACGTGCCGACATTGTCAAAGACCGAATACTGCCGATAGGCACTGATGATCCCGATGGGCAGGGCGATCAGCACGCCGACGACATAGGACATGCCGACCACCCAAAGGGTCTGGGGCATCCGCTCTGCGATCGTGTCAAAGACCGGGCTGCGGGACTGAAAGCTGATGATCCGCTGCGCGCCATCGGCGAAATTGGTGCCAAATGCCCCGTCGATCCAATATTGTGGCTCTACTATAAAGAACTGCTTGAGCCACAGCGGAAAGCGCACCCACCACGGCTCACCCAATCCCAATGCAAGGCGCATCTTTTCCTTCACCTCGGGCGGAATGGTCAGTGGCATCTGCGCCATTGGGTCGCCGGGGGCGAGCTCCAGCAACATGAAAATGACAAACGCAATGAACAAAAGCGTCGGGATCGACAAAAGCAATCTACGGATGGTGTAGGTCAGCATCAGCGGCGCCTTGGTTCAGTGGTTTGGTCGGTGCGGGGTCGGATGGGCATCACTGCCCACCCGTATGGTTTGGGGTAGGCCGGGGTTTACCCCGGCACCACCTTGATCACTCGGTGCGATACCAGTCAGCGACGTTCCACAGCTCTGAATCCCAGGTGTTCAGGATCACACCACCAAGGGTGTTGGCGTGGGCCGACACACGACCGCGATCAACAAGCGGAACGATTGTCATGCTGTCTTTGGTCAGCATGTCGTTCATCGCACGGGCAATCTCGCCGCGCTTGTCAAGGTCAGCGGTCTGCGCCAATTCGTCGATCATCGCATCATAAGCGGGATCGCAGAAGCGGTTGATGTTCTCACCCTGCCACTGGCTGTCTGGCTTTGGCTCATTGCCGCAGCGATAAGCCGCCAGATAGGCTTGCGGATCCGTGCCGTCAAAGTTGTTGGCATACATTTCCACGTCCGCATAGAACTTCTGGAAGGTGTCAGGCGAACCCGGATCACCACCAAAGAACACGGATGCATCAATGTTGCGCAACTCGGTTTCAACACCGATTTCGCTCCACCATTCCTTGATCAGCGCTTGGAAGTCCTGACGGACGGCGTTGGTCGAAGTCTGGTACAGGATGCGCAGTTCAACACCATCCTTTTCGCGGATGCCATCGCCATTGCTGTCAACCCAGCCGGCTTCTTCCAGCATCGCGTTCGCACCGGCGATATCCTGTGTCAGGCAGCCGGTGTTGTCGGATGCATAGATTGCAGGTCCGGGAACCAGATTACAGGTCGGACGACCGGCCTGACCATAACCCACTTCGACCAGCAATTCGCGGTCAATCGCCATGGACAGCGCTGTGCGCACGGCCTGATCGCTCAGGAACGGATGTGGCTCTGCCACGGTCGACCGAACGCCTTCGGGCAGATCAGGCGATGGGTTGGTCAGGTTCATTTCCAGACGCTCAACCAATGTGCCGAATGCAGAGACCGGCGTGCCGACGCCTGCGGCTGCCATGGAAGAGATGACATCAGGTGCCAGCTGCAGGTTCCAGGCATAGTCAAACTCGCCCGTTTCCAGAACCGAACGGCCAGCAGCAGTTGCGTCACCACCGCCTTTGAACGTCAGCGAAGCGAAAGCAGGCTTGCCTTCTTCGCGGAAGTTCTCGTTCGCAACACCGGTCCACACGTCATTGGTGCGGAATTCGGTGACGACGAATGGGCCGGTGCCGATAGGCATAAAGTTGGCGTCGGTACACTCAGGTGCTTTGGCGCCCATGCAGTCCGCGAACTGAGCGGCCTGAATGATCGGCGACTGACCACCCATGAAGGGGCCGTAGGGGTTTGGTGTAGGCTTATCAAATGTCACCGTGACGGTCAGATCGTCCACGATGGACACATCCGTGACACCGTCAAACTTTGCGCCCTGTGCGCAGCCGCCTTCGGGGTCCATGCAATAGTCAGCTGTGAACTTGACGTCGGTCGAGGTGACAGGTGTGCCGTCGGACCAGACCAGCCCCTCTTTCAGCTTCCAGGTGATCTGGGTCAGGTCCTCGGACACGCCGCCATTGGCAACGGTCGGGATTTCTGCGGCCAGATAGGGGATCAGCGCGCCGGTTTCGTCATAACGACCCAGCGGTTCGATCACGAGGCTGGCAGCTTCAATTTCCTTTGTGCCACCAGACAGGTAGGGGTTCAGGATTGATGGCGCTTGCCAATAGATGATCTTCAGCTCGCCGTCGCGGCCCCGCTCACCTTCGTGACCGTCGGCATAGGCCATCGGCGCAAGGGCAAGCGACGCGGCAGCGCCAAGCATTGCTGTTTTGAGTTTCATTATCCATTCTCCTTGTTGGACGCTCTTGAAGCCTCGGTTCCTGCGGTTTGGCCCGCAGTGTCATTGTATAGGTGGCAGGCGACAAAGCGCCCGGGCTGAACCTCGTATGTGGCGGGCTCAGCTTGTTTGCAGATATCCATGACCGCCGGGCAACGGGTGCAGAAATTGCAGCCTTTGGGCGGGTTTGACGGACTTGGCACATCCCCTTGCAAAATGATCCGCTCGCGCGTGCTGGCGAGTGCTGGATCGGGTTCGGGCACCGCAGACAGCAGCGCCTTGGTGTAGGGGTGTAACGGGTCGGAATAAAGGCTTTCACGGGGGGACAATTCCACCACCTTGCCCAGATACATCACCGCAACCCGTGTCGCGATATGGCGCACCATCGACAGATCGTGGCTGATGAACAAATAGGTCAGGCCGAATTTTTCCTGCAGGTCTTCCAGCAGGTTCACCACCTGCGCCTGAATGGACACATCCAGCGCTGCTATCGGCTCATCACAGACGATAAATTTGGGGTTCAGCGCCAGCGCGCGGGCAATCCCGATCCGCTGACGTTGGCCGCCGGAAAAGGCATGCGGGTAACGCTTGGCGAACTTGCGGTTCAGCCCGACCGCATCCATCAGCTCGGCCACTTTTTCGCGTTTTTCGGCCTCGGACATGGTGCTGTGTTCGTCCAGCGGTTCCTTGATGATCGCCTCGACCGTCATGCGCGGGTTCAGGCTGGCCTGCGGGTCTTGAAACACCATCTGCATGGTGGGCCGCATGGTGCGCAGGTCCGGCTGCGGCACATCGCCAATCTCGCGCCCGTCGATGCTGATCTGACCGCTGGTAATGTCGTAAAGCCGCAGCACCGCGCGCCCGCAGGTCGACTTGCCACAGCCGCTTTCGCCGACAAGGCCCAGCGTCTCGCCCTCAAAAACGTCAAAACTGACGCCATCAACGGCCTTGACCTCTCCCACGCGGCGTCGGAACAGGCCGGCGTAGATCGGGAAATGCATCTTAAGGTCGCGCACGCTGACCAATGGGGCAGGGGGTCGATCCAGCATCACATCTCTTCCGCGTGGAAACAGGCGACATCATGGCCTTCGCCCACGTCATATCGGCGCGGGTTTTCCTTGGCGCATCGGTCAAATGCGGCGTCACACCGATCAAGGAACGGGCAGGCCATTGGCGCACCCGCCAAAATCGGCGGCTGGCCTTCAATGATTGTCAGCCGCTTTTCGCGTGTGCCAGAAATCTTGGGGATCGTTGTGAGCAGCGCCTTGGTGTAGGGGTGCCCGGGGTTGCCGAACAATTCGCGCACAGGCGCATGTTCGACCACTTGGCCACCATACATGACCATCACACGGTCAGCGATACCCGCAATCACGCCAAGGTCATGGGTGATCCAGATCACCGCCATGCCCAGCTTGTCGCGCAACTCTTTCATCAATTCCAGAATCTGCGCCTGAATGGTCACATCCAGCGCCGTTGTCGGTTCATCCGCGATCAGCACCTTGGGATCACAGGCCAGCGCTATGGCGATCATCACCCGCTGCCGCATCCCACCTGAAAACTGGTGCGGGTAGTCCTGCAGGCGTTGGGCCGCATCAGGAATGCCGACCAGCTCCAGCAGTTCCTTGGCACGCACAGCGGCCTGCTTTTTGGTCATGCCCATATGCTTGCGCAAAGGTTCGGCCAACTGCATGCCAACGGTAAAAACCGGGTTGAGCGATGTCATCGGATCCTGAAACACAAACCCGATCTTGCCGCCACGCACCGCGCGCAATCCTTCGGGATCAAGCTGCAACAGGTCCTTGCCATCAAATGTCACGGTTCCGCCGCGCACATCCGCAGGCGGAGAGGGCAACAGCCCCAGCAGCGACATCATCGTGACCGATTTTCCCGACCCGCTTTCGCCCACGACGCCCAACAACTCACCGGGGCGCAGGTCGAACGACACGTCATTCACGGCATGCACTTCGCCGCCTCGTGTCTGGAATACAGTTTTGAGATCCCGGACATCCAGGACAGGCAGCGCCCCATCGGGCATGAACGCACCTCCCAAGTGGTTCAGACGATTGTTATATTTGCATCCGTCGTTGCGCGGACTTGCAATGCGGTTCACGCTAACACGGAAATTCAGACCCGCAAGCCATTTCCACATTGCGTTGATCTGCCCTTACGGCAAGACTGGTGTGGCGCTGGTTTCTGCATCACCCTGCAAGCGTTTTCAGCCCTTGAGATATTGGACATGCCCATGCCACTGACCGCCCGTGACCTCATGGACCGCCTTGTCGGATTCCCGACCGTCAGCCGCGACAGCAACCTCGAATTGATCGACTTCGTCGCGGATTATTTGGATGGATTCGGTGTCAAATCGGTGCGTGTCCCCAATGAAGACGGAACCAAGGCGGCCCTTTACGCACATGTGGGGCCAGATGTGGATGGCGGCGTGGTCCTGTCGGGCCATACCGATGTCGTGCCGGTGGATGGGCAGGCATGGGACACCGATCCTTTCACCGTGACCGAAAAGGATGGCAAGCTCTTCGGGCGCGGCACCTGCGATATGAAAGGCTTTGACGCACTGGCTTTATCCGCCGTGCCGTTGGCCTTGGAACGCGGCCTTAAACGTCCGCTGCAAATCGCGCTCAGCTACGACGAAGAGGTCGGGTGCCTTGGTGCGCCACCAATGATCGACCACATGGTTGCCCACGGCATGCCCCGCGCCGATACTGTGCTGGTGGGCGAACCCTCGATGATGAAAGTCGTGACCGGCCACAAGGGCGGCATGGGCTACGATATGCATTTTCAGGGGTTCGAGGTGCATTCCTCGATCGCCTATCAAGGCGTCTCTGCGATCATGATGGCCGCCAAGCTGATTGACTGGGCCAATCAGGTGAACGCCGAGAATGCAGCGCAGACGCCTAACACCCTGTCCGCCCCGTTTGATCCACCTTACACAACCTTGCACGTGGGCCAGATCTCGGGCGGCACCGCCCATAATATCACCGCCAAAGACTGCCACTTTGGCTTTGATTTCCGCCTTGTCCCCGGCGATGACATTGCGCAATGGAAGGCGCGGTTTGACGCGAAAATTGCCGAACTCGCAGCCGAGATGAAAGCAATCCGACCAGAGGCTGGCATCACGGCCACGCAGTACTTTGGCCTGCCCGGCCTTGTGCCAGAGGATATGGGAAGTGCCGAAGAACTCGCCCGGCGTCTGACCGGGGACAATTCCCAAAACGTGGTCAGCTATGGCACCGAAGCGGGGCAGTTTCAGGAACGCGGATATTCGGCTGTGGTCTGCGGTCCCGGTGACATTGCACAGGCGCATCAGCCTAACGAGTTCATCACCGTCGACCAGTTTCAGCAGGGCGAGGCGTTTATCGCCCGTCTGGTGGATACGCTCGCCGCATGATCACCGCCGCCACTGCCATCGAACATCGCGCGACCTTGCCGCGTCAGGCTGATGTCGTGGTAATTGGCGGTGGCATCATTGGTGTCATGACCGCGTGGGAAGCGACCAAGGCAGGGCACAAGGTGGTGCTGCTGGAAAAGGGCCGCATCGCAGGCGAACAATCCAGCCGCAATTGGGGCTGGATTCGCGCGCAGGGTCGCGACATCGCAGAACTGCCAATTGCGCTTGAAGCGCAAGCCATGTGGCCCGGTTTGGAAAAGGTCACCAGCGGTTTCGGCTTGCGCCAGACCGGCACGCTCTACCTTGCAAAAGACGCCACGGAAATGGACCACTACGCCAAGTGGTTGGAACAGGCGGCGCCATATCAAGTTTCCTCGCGCATCCTGAACGCAAATGACGTCGCCACCATGCTACCGGGGGCAGGGCGGTCATGGGCAGGCGCGCTTCATACGCCAACCGACATGCGGGCAGAACCCTGGCAGACCGTCCCGGCACTCGCACGTGCCGCCGTGCGCGATGGTGTCAAGGTGATCGAAAACTGTGCCGTGCGCCTGTTGGACATCTCAGCCGGGCACGTGAAAGGCGTGGTCACAGAAAAGGGCCGGATCGCCGCCGATGCTGTTGTCTTGGCAGGCGGTGCATGGTCATCGCTGCTGTTACGTCGCCACGGTGTAAGCATCCCGCAACTCTCGGTCCGGGCGACCGTTGCCCAAACCGAACCCATGGCCGAACTTGCCAATCTGGGCGGCGCGGTCGACAACCGGCTGGCATGGCGTCGGCGCGAAGATGGCGGCTACACCTTGGCCCCCGAAGGCTTTCACGAACTCTTTGTAGGCCCCGACGCCTTCCGCGCCTTCGCCCGATTTGCACCTCAATTGTTCAAAGACCCGCTTGGAACGCGCCTGTTGCCTGCAGCGCCGCGCGGCTACCCGGATGCTTGGCGGACACCGCGCCGTTGGTCTGGCGATGACCCCAGCCCGTTCGAGGCGATGCGCGTCCTCGACCCATCCCCCAACCGCGCCAAAGTTGCCAAGCTGGCGCGCGATTTCACAGCGACATTCCCGGCATTGGGTCCAACCCGGATCAAGCGTGCCTGGGCGGGGCTAATCGACACGTTGCCTGACGTGGTGCCGATCGTGGATACATGCGCGGCACTCCCCGGCCTCACGATCTGCACGGGCATGTGCGGCCACGGCTTTGGCATCGGCCCCGCCTTTGGCCGCATTACCGCCGCCCTTGCGACCGGCACCGACCCCGGACACGATCTGTCCCGCTTCCGTCTCGCCCGGTTCGCCGATGGCAGTGCGTTGTCGCTTGGTCCCAACCTCTGATCTTCTTCTGGCCACAATAATACCGGCAAAGGCCGCCCTGCGACCGGAGGGCAGAGCCCCCTGTTCGTTTGCCAAAGAGACATTATGTTGTCCGCAAAGGAGACCTAAAACGATGCCTGTCAAAAACCGCTTTGCCGAACTTCTGCCTGATCTGACCGCGATCCGCCGCGACCTGCACGAAAACCCCGAAATTCTGTTCGACACCCACCGCACCGCGCAAATCGTGGCCGACAAACTGGCGGAATACGGTGTCGATGAGGTCACAACCGGCATTGGCCGCACGGGCGTGGTGGGCGTGATCAAAGGCAAGACCAATACTTCGGGCCGCACTATCGGGCTGCGCGCGGATATGGACGCCTTGCCGATCCACGAGCAAACAGGGCTGCCTTATGCCTCCAAAACAGACGGGGCGATGCACGCCTGCGGCCACGACGGCCACACCACGATGCTGTTGGGGGCCGCGCAATACCTTGCCGAAACCCGCAACTTCGACGGCACCGTTGTTGTCATCTTCCAACCTGCCGAAGAAGGCGGCGGCGGCGGTCGCGAGATGTGCGAAGATGGATTGATGGACCGCTGGTCCATTGATGAAGTCTACGGCATGCACAATTGGCCCGGACGCCCTGTCGGCGACTTCGCGATCCGCCCCGGTGCCTTCTTCGCCGCCGCCGACCAGTTTGAAATCGTGGTCGAAGGCAAAGGCGGTCACGCTGCCAAACCACAAGAAACTGTTGATACCACGGTGATGGCCAGCCACATGGTCGTGGCCTTCCAGACCATCGCAAGCCGCAACGCTGACCCGGTTGAACAGGTCGTTGTCTCGGTCACCAGCTTTGAAACCTCATCCAAGGCCCACAACGTCATCCCGCAGACTGTCAAACTGCGCGGCACTGTGCGCACCCTTTCGCCTGCGATCCGTGACCTTGCCGAAAGGCGCCTGTCAGAGATCGCCACCGGCATCGCCGCGACATTCGGTGGCACCGCAACGGTCGACTACGTGCGCGGCTATCCGGTGATGATTAACTCGGATGAACAAACCGCCTTTGCCGCAGAAGTGGCAAAATCCGTCTCGGGCCAATGCGATACCGCACCGCTTGTGATGGGCGGAGAGGACTTTGCCTTCATGCTCGAAGAACGTCCCGGCGCTTATATCCTTGTGGGTAACGGCGACGGCGCATCGGTCCACCACCCCGAATACAACTTCAACGACGAAGCCATCCCAGCGGGCTGTTCCTGGTGGGCCGAAGTGGTTGAACAACGCCTGCCAGCCAGCTAGGAAGGCCGCGCAACCACAAATTGAAAGTTGAACATGTTGAAAGCTTTATCCGTAGCCGCTGCCCTGTTTCTGATGGCAGCACCAGCGCAATCACAGGGCGTGGCTGTGAGTGAAAATTTCGGGTCACACACGATGAATTGGTCCAAGGGCGGTGCAGCCTACATGCGGTGGAAATCCGTAGAGATCGACGGGATTGTGCACCTGTGTGGAATTTATGCAAATCTGTCCAATGGCACGCGTACCAACCGCTTCAACCAGAAATTGATGCGTGAAGCGCGGATTACCAAAGACGGCGCGACTATTTTGCGAAATCTGTCGTTCTTCTCAATCGCAAACCGCGCGCACGTAAACGAAGAGTTGATCGGTCAAGTCGCCAATTGCCGCTCGACGGGACAAACGGTCGAACAACTCGGTGGGCTTGGTGGTTTTTCCATTTCATTCCGCCAGGGGCGCTACCGGCTGTGACTCCTTCGGTTGTCTCTGTTAGCCGATGTCCTTGGTGTCTCGGCTTTCAGAGGAACCAAAGCAAATTGGCAACAAACGGCAGTCTCTCAAGTCGTGCGCAGCAAAACTGAAGCGCGTGGTCGGTGGCCTAGACCAAAGATAGAACCGATCCGGTAGTTGTTGCATCTCCTCAATGACGAAGCAAAACAGCGGCTTGGCGTTTAGGCGCGAAAGGCGTCGCCATCATGCATGAAGATTACTTGGGCACAGCGACCCTGTAAGACAGAGTCGGTTGGACAGCACCTGACGGCCAGCTAGGAGATCTGTGCAATCACAAATTAAAAGTTGAACATGTTGAAAGCCTTATACGTTACCGCTGCTCTGTTTCTGGTGGCAACTCCCGTACAGTCGCAAACCGTCCCGGTAGATGATAACTTCTTGACCGCCACGCTTCCTTGGGACCGGAGTGGTAAGATCACCTTGTCTGTTGGGGTGCGGGAAACCGGCGAGGGACAACTGGTGCTGCGTGGTGCCTGGGCCTCGCAAGGTGGCCCGAAATTTTCACGCCTGAACCGTCAGGTGCTTGACAAGTCACGCCTTGTTGCCGGCAGCGAAGTGCTGTCGCGCAACTTGAATTTCTTCAATCAGGTCAACAATTCCTACGTCAGCCGTGGGATGATCGGTGCGGAAACAAATTGCGTGAACACTGGCAAAGCGATCAATACCGTCGACTTTTCACAGTTCACCTTCGACATTTACGAAGGGCCATATCGCGACCGTTGATAAGGTGCCTGACCTTGCGCCGCCGGTTTGGCGGCCCAAGGCGCGGCGTGCGCAAAACGGGCCTAATGTCTACCGTTTGCACAACTGATCGCGTATCACGGCAGCCATGACCCGCATTGCATGGCTGCCAGAGCCGCCCAAACATATTGAAAAGGCCCGCTTTTTTGCGGCCATTGCGCAGGTCGCGGGCGGCGGGCGTGCGCTGTCGCCCTTTGCAGTCTCTTGGCGCGGCTTCCCGGAAACCAACGCCCGTGCCGCAGATTGTCTGACCCGAGCCAAGCGGCAACCAAAGGGCGCGCTTGGCAGGGCCGTGAAACTGGCGTTTCTCAAAGGGCGCTACAACTATGCCCGGCGATGGTTCCTCAAACACCCCGACCATGCCGCCTTGTGTTGGCAGGGGCTGACCGGTGCGCGCCGCGCGGTGATGCTGGGCGCGCAAGACGCGAGCGTGCCGCGTCTCTTTGCAGAGCTTAGCCCACTGCCCGGTTACCTGACGCTCGACCCCAAGGGTGTGAATGCCGAAGGTTCGGTGCCGCAAGATCCCGCATTTTATGACAATGTTGACCCAGACGCCGCGCTCATCGCGCGGATCAAGTCACAGTTTCAGGCCCGTGCAGCGCGCCGCGCCGATGTGGGGCAGACCTCTGCTGACCTGCCCGATGCTCCCTACATTTTTGTGCCGCTGCAAGTGCCTGATGACAGCCAGATGATCCTCTTTGCCGGTTGGGTGGGTTCGGCCTCGGGTTTTGTCACGGTGCTTGCTGCGGCGTCCCAGTCGTTGCCCGACGGCTGGCACTTGCGGATCAAGGAACACCCCAGCGCCAAACAGCCGCTGACCGCAGAGATCAACGCCGCTATCGCCGCTGGCGCGCGCATCGCATTGGACAACCAAACCGACAGCTTTGCACAACTGGCAAGCAGCCGTGCGGTGCTGACTGTCAATTCCTCAATGGGGCTGCAAGCGATGTTCTGGGACAAGCCGGTGATCACAACCGGGCAAGCATTTTATGCGCTGCCCGGCCTGACGCACGACGCCAGCAGCGACGATGCCCTGCAAAGTTTGCTGGAACGCGTGGCAGGCCTGCCGTGCGACAAGGGGTTGCGCCAGCGTTTCCTGACATGGCTTGCAACCCGCTACTATATCCCGCAGGACGGGCAGGGGTATGATCAAGCGCGCATCGCCGCCCGCCTGAAGGGGGACATTTGATGCTCTGGCGCAACCGCACCATCAGCAAACTGACACTCACGCCGCCCATTGGGCTTCCTAACCGCGACGGGCTTGGCATTGTGCTGATTGTCCGGAACGAGGCGGCGCATATCGCTGAATGGGCGCAGTTCCATCATGCCGCAGGTGTGCGCCACTTCATCGTCTATGACAACGGCAGCACCGATGGCACCACCGCTGTGCTCAGGGGGGTGCTGCCAGACCATGCGTTGACCATTCTGCCCTGGGATCAAAAGCTCGCCGATGGCCGGAGTGGGGCTGAAATCCACAATCAGGTGCTGGCCTATGCACATGCGCTGCGGAACTTTGGCGCAGGCTTTCGGTGGCTGGCGTTCATCGACACGGACGAATTTATGCTGCCCGTTGTGGCAGATGACCTGCCGACAGCACTTAATGCCTTGTCGGATCATGCGCATGTCTCTTTGCCGTGGCATATGTTCGGGCGCGGGGGGCATGACACGCCACCGCCCGGCGGCATTCTACGGAACTATTTGTTGCGGTCCGACCCTTTGCAGGCGAGGCACAGCCAGAATTGGAAATGCATCGTTGATCCCACCCGCGTGACCGGCGTCCGTGTCCACGGCTTTGACATAGACGGGGCAGGGATCGGGGTGAATGACGTTGGTGTTCTTGCGACCCACAAAGACCGCGCCAATCGCGCGTTCTATTCTCGCGCGGCGATCCAGCTGAACCACTACTACACCCGCTCGGATGCAGAGCTTCAGGCCAAGATCAACCGCGGGTCTAACAAGACCGTTGATGCCCAGAAACATTTCAAACGCGTGATGCGGATCGTGGATGAGATAGAGCGCGACACGGTCGAAGACCGGCTGGCGCGTGACATCCTCTCACGGCAACAAGGTTAACAGATTTTCAGACTTTTTGCTGCATGACATGTGCATGCTTTGTGCATGCAGTGTGTATGCGGAATCTCAACCGCCCGTATGGCTCATGTGGCGGCTGACTTGGCCGTCTACCGTTTGCCGGGAATAGTCGAAATCATGGCCCTTGGGTTTCAGCGCAATTGCCGCCCGGATCGCATCATTCAACGGGCCATCGCTTTCAGATGACCGCAAAGGTGCGCGCAGATCGGCATGCCCTTCTTGCCCCAGGCAGGTATAGATCTCGCCCGTGCAGGTGATCCGCACGCGGTTACAGCTTTCGCAAAAATTATGCGACAAAGGTGTAATAAAACCAATGCGTTGACCGGTTTCGTTCACGCGCGCATATCGCGCGGGGCCGCCAGTGCGGTCGGGCAAATCGGTCAATGCGTGCTGCGTCTCAAGCGTGGCGCGCAGGTCTTTCAGCGACCAGTATTGCCCGATCCGGTCCTCATTGCCGATATCGCCCATTGGCATAACCTCAATGAAAGTCAGGTCGAGGCCACGTTCCGCGCACCATGTGGTCAGCGTGAAAAGCTCATCCTCGTTAAAGTCTTTTAGCGCAACGGTATTGATTTTGACTTTCAAACCAACGGCTTGCGCGGCTTCAATGCCGCGCAGAACCTGCGGCAACCGCCCCCAACGTGTGATCTGCGCAAATTTCGCCTCGTCCAGCGTATCAAGTGACACATTCACCCGCCGCACCCCCGCCGCATAAAGTGCTGCGGCGTGTTTCTCCAACTGGCTTCCATTGGTGGTCAGCGTCAACTCTTCCAACGCACCGCTTTCAAGATGGCGCGACATCGCATTGAAAAAGCTCAAGATATCTCGGCGCACCAAAGGTTCACCACCTGTGATCCGCAGCTTTTTGACGCCCAGCCCGATGAAGGCCGTGCACAGCCGGTCAAGCTCTTCCAGCGTCAGCAGGTCTTTCTTGGGCAGAAAGGTCATATTTTCCGACATGCAGTACACGCAACGAAAATCGCAGCGGTCTGTCACGGACAGGCGCAGATAGGTAATCGGTCGTGCAAATGGGTCGATCAGGGGGGCGGTCATTGCGAAAGACTATGCCCCGGCAAGGCCTTGCGCAAGACATGACACAGCGCTTGTCACCCCGCAGCCCGCAGCATAACGTCCTTGTTATGAAACGCCTTATTTTGATGCCCGCGCTTGCCCTTTCAGCCTGTACTGAATTTCAGGCGGCCTTTGCACCACCGGTGGTAGATGCGCCCGTTGAACCACCTGCGCCGACCCTTGATCCAACGCCGCCACCGCCGCCGCCACCCACAGCGCGGACGGTCGCGGAATTCGACACCACAACCGCCGAAGACCGAGAAGCGGCACTTGCCGCCCCCGAACCCGCGGGTGAAACAGCGCTTGGCACAGCCATCGGAGCGCTTGGTAATCCCGCAGATCCGGGGATTTGGGTTGAAACAGCCCTGGTGACAGAACTCAAGCCGGGGCGGATCACGTGGGAAGGCAATTCGGTGAACGTGGAGTTGCGGCCATCCGGGGGGCAAGCGGGATCGGGTGCTGAAATCTCGCTCGCCGCGATGCGCCTGCTCGAAGCGCCGCTGGTCGGTTTGCACGAGATCATGATCTTCGCGGAATAGACGGGGCCGGTCAGGGCAACTTGCGCGCGGCTTCCTTGCGGGCAAAGGGTTTCATGGCTTCGCCGTATTGATCCAGAAACGCTACGACCCGTGGCGCATCGTGCTTTGATAACTCGCGCAACCACCACGCGACGGCCTTTTGAATAAACCAATCATGGTCGGTCACATAGGTCGCGGCCCAGCCTAAAACGCGATCACGCGCGTCCAATTCGGCGGGTTTTGGATTGTTCTGCTTGGTCCACGGCAGTGTCATGACCAAAGCCGCGCGTTTGGTCCACATATGGTCCGAGGTGGTCCACCCTTCGATCTGGTCCAGCCGCGCCGGATCCATCACCAGCCGTTTTTGCCCGGCAATGCTGGCGTGGTCAGCCACGGCCCAGGTGTCAAATGACGGAACCCAGGTTCTGATCAGTTCCCAGGCATCGGTGTCGTCAGGGCGGATACGGGCCTGGGTCAACAGCTTTGCGGCAGCGATCCTGCCCTCATGCACGTCGCTGTCCCAAAGATCAGCCGACAACGCCAACCGGTCCTGAAGCGTCAGTGCCGCGCGCCATTGCTTAACCTGCCCGTCAATGACCGGGTTTGCGACGCCCAGATAGACGCGCGGTGCCTTGTGATAGGCTGCCATTTCGGCGGCTTTGCCGGGGTCGCCCCCCAATTGTGCGAGGGCATCGGATGCCTTCATTCGACCGTCACAGACTTGGCTAGGTTGCGCGGCTGGTCCACATCCGTGCCTTTGGCAACAGCTGTATGATAGGCCAGCAACTGCGCGGGCACCGCATAAACGATGGGGGCCAACAGGTCGGGCACCTCTGGCATGATCAGGGTGCGCCAAACGCCATCGCCTGCCTCTTCGGCGCCTTTTCGGTCGGTGATCAACAAGACCTTGCCACCACGGGCCATGACCTCTTGCATATTCGAGATCGTCTTGTCGAAAAGCGCATCGCGCGGGGCCATGACAATCACCGGGACATGGGCATCAACAAGCGCGATGGGGCCATGCTTGAGCTCGCCGGAGGCATAAGCTTCGGCGTGTATATAGCTGATTTCTTTTAGCTTTAGCGCGCCTTCATGCGCAAGTGGATACATCTGTCCACGGCCCAGGAACAGGATGTCGCGCGCCTCTGCCAGATCTTGTGCAATGTCTTGCACAGCGCCTTCGATGGTCAGCGCGGCGTTCATCAAGCCGGGCAGGCCATTCATTGCCGCCAGCAAATCAGAGAGATCATCAAGATACCCGCGATCTTGCGCGGCCTTCAGCACAAGCATCGCAAGCGTCGCAAGTTGGCAGGTGAAAGCCTTGGTCGAGGCCACGCCAATTTCTGCGCCGGCAAGGATCGGCAAGGCCAGATCACTTTCGCGCGCGATCGAGCTTTCGGCGACATTGACGACCGAAACGATCTTGTCGGCCTTGCCAGCCATGTAGCGCAGGGCGGCCAAGGTATCGGCGGTCTCTCCTGATTGGCTGACGAAAAGTGCGACGGTGCCTTTGGTGACAGGGGGTTCGCGGTAGCGGAACTCTGACGCGACGTCGATTTCAACCGGCAGTCGGGCGATTTGTTCGAACCAGTATTTCGCCACCATGCAGGCATAATAGGCCGTGCCGCAGGCCACCATTGTCAGCCGGTCAACTTGCGCGAAGTCAAGGCCGGGCGCGGGCAGGGTGATCTGCGCGCCATCGGCATAATGCGCAAGCGCGCCTTGCAGTACGGTGGGTTGCTCGGCGATTTCCTTGGCCATGAAGTGCTTGAATCCGGCCTTGTCCACACGGGCGGTGTCGATCTGGATCACTCGCATATCACGGTTCGCCAGCGCACCATTGGCGTCACGGATTTCAACCGAATTCCGGGTGATGATGGCCCAGTCGCCCTCGTCCAGATAGGTGATTTTGTCTGTCATCGGCGCCAGCGCAATCGCGTCAGAGCCGACGAACATCTCACCCTGCCCATGCCCAATGGCAAGCGGAGAGCCTTTGCGCGCCGCGATCAGCAAATCATCCTCGCCATCAAACAGGAAACACAGCGCATATGCCCCGTCGAGCCGGGCAATGGTCTGTTCGGCGGCGTCACGGGGGCTGTTGCCTTGGTCAAGATAGTATTGCGCCAAGAGGGCCACGGTTTCAGTGTCAGTCTCTGTTGAAAAGCCGATGCCTTGCGCCGCCAGAAACTCGCGCAGCTCGCGGAAATTTTCGATGATGCCATTGTGCACCACGGCCACCCCAGTGGCGGCATGGGGATGGGCGTTTGAGACTGTAGGCGCGCCGTGTGTGGCCCAGCGGGTATGGCCAATGCCGGATTTGCCCGCCAACGGGTCATGCACCAGCGCATCCGAAAGGTTGACCAGCTTGCCCACCGCGCGCCGCCGGTCGAGCCGTTTGTTGTGGATCGTGGCGATGCCAGCGCTGTCGTAGCCGCGATACTCAAGCCGCTTGAGCGCCTCGACAAGGATGGGGGCTGCTTCGTGATCGCCCAGAACACCAACAATGCCACACATTTCAGGCCCCTTTTGCCTTGTCAGCTTTGATCTTTTTCAACTTTGCAAACATCCGCCGCGCGAACCCCGGCTTGTTATCTTGCCGCGCGCGGGCGACCGCCAAATCACCGGCTGGCACGTCGCGTGTGATGACCGATCCACTGGCGGTCATCGCGTCATCCCCAAGCGTCACCGGGGCGACCAGCATGGTGTTTGAGCCGACAAAGACGTTTTCACCAATGGTGGTTTGATGCTTGAAAACACCGTCGTAATTGCAGGTGATCACCCCCGCACCCACATTGCTGCGTGCGCCAATAGTGGCGTTGCCCACATAGGACAGGTGGTTGACCTTGGCCCCTTCGGCGATCTGGGCGCTTTTGATTTCGACAAAGTTGCCAATCCTCACGTCCTCGGCCAGCTCTGCACCCGGACGCAGGCGGGCGTAGGGGCCAACAATCGCACCGCGGCTGACATGGCACCCTTCAAGATGGGAAAAGGCGCGGATCGTGGCGCCGGTTTCGACCGTCACACCGGGGGCCATGACCACATTGGGCTCTATCACCGCGTCGCGCCCGATCACCGTGTCGTGCGACACAAAAAGCGTGTCAGGGGCCTGAAGCGTCACGCCTTGCGCAATAAGATCGGTGCGGGCGCGGGCTTGAAACTGCGCCTCTGCCGCGGCCAGCTCGGCGCGCGAATTGATACCAAGGGTTTCAGCCTCTTCACAGGCCACGGCGGTGGCAGTCAGGCCGCGCTCACGGGCAATGGCCACGATGTCGGTCAGGTAATACTCACCAGCGGCGTTGTCGTTGCCAACGGCATTCACCAAATCAAAAAGCGTGGCGGCATCGGCGCAAACCACACCTGAATTGCACATTGTGATTGCGCGGGTGACTTCATCGGCGTCTTTGAACTCGACAATCCGGGTCAATGTGGTGCCATCCATGACCAACCGGCCATAGCGGCCGGGGTCTGCTGCCTCGAACCCCAGAACAACCACGTCATGGGTGATCCGTGCGGCGGCCATCGCGGCCAGCGTGTCTGGTGAAATAAAGGGTGTGTCGCCATAAAGGACAAAGGCATCGCCCGCAAAATCCTGCAGGGCAGGTGCCGCCTGTGCGACGGCATGAGCGGTGCCAAGCTGTTCATCTTGCACGACAATCTGCGCCTCAGGGTCCCATTCGGTTGCAACCTCACGGACCTGCTCTGCGCCATGACCCGCTACAACCACGTTGCGCTCTGGCGCGAGTGCCGCGCCGGATTTCATCGCATGGATCAACAGCGGAGCACCGGCCAAAGGGTGCAGCACTTTGGGCAGGTCGGATTGCATCCGCGTGCCTTTGCCTGCCGCCAAAATGATGAAAGCTGTCGCCATGAACCTGTCTCGCCCGTTTTTGGGTCTTGTATCCGCTTTGAAGGATATCACAAGACTTGGGGCTTCACATCCAATTACGCATCGTTACAACCCCACACAGGCAACGGGGGCAGGATGCGCGGCGTAATTTTTGATCTTGATGGGACGTTGGCGGACACCAGCGGTGATCTTATCGCAGCGGCGAATGCTTGCTTTCGCCAGCTTGGGCTTGGGGATGTGCTAGATCCGGTCCGGGATGCGGGAACTGCGCTGAAAGGTGGACGTGCGATGCTGCGGCTTGGCTTTGCGCGCACCGGCAGTCACGGCGAAGACGAAGTGGATCGCCAGTATCGGCCGCTTTTGCAGCACTATGAGGGTGCGATTGACACCCACACCGTCCTTTATCCCGGCGCGATGGATGCGGTGCGTGATTTGCGCGGCGCGGGCTATAAAGTCGCCATTTGCACAAACAAGCCCGAGGGTTTGGCGCGGCAGCTTTTGACATCGCTGGGAGTTTTGGAAGACTTTGGGGCAGTGCTGGGGGCTGACAGCTTGCCTGTGCGCAAACCAGACCCGGAACATTTGGATGAAACCGCACGTCGCGCTGGCGCTGATCCGCGCCGTGTTGTGCTGGTGGGTGACACCGACACCGACCGCAATACCGCACGAAACGCTGGGGTGCCGAGTATCCTTGTCACGTTTGGCCCCGGTGGCGGCGATATGGCCGCCCTTGAACCCGAAGGGCTGATCAGCAGCTATGCAGAGTTGCCGGCAGAGGTGTCGCGGTTGATCGGCTGACAGATCAAGGCTGCGAGATCGGCAAAAGGCCTGCCGTTCAGTGTGTTGATCGCCTCTAGAATGTTTGCCGACCAGGCAGCGCCAAGGCGCGGCCTTGTCAGGGCGGCGAATTTGGCGCGTAGCTCGGACGCCTTTGGCGGATTGGTCGCATCCCACCGCGGTTCGTGCCAGTCACTCGTCAGGGTCTGCCCGTCTGCGAGCGTCAGGGTTACCTGAGCCACCCGCTGATGTGGAAAAACCGCATTGGCGTGATCATCCTCTGAAAACGTCATCAAGCCTGACAAGCGGTTCACATCGGCATCATTCAACGCATCATCGGCAATGTCCGCAGGGGTGACGTCGCCGCGCACGATTGCCACTGCCGTGGGGAAGGTGGTGGAATATTGCGCCTCTTCGGTGGTTGCGGGATGCGCGGTGGCGAGGCGTGTTGCGGCATGGAAGGTTGTGACGTGCAGGCCAGTGATGGCGCTGTGGTGAAGGCTGTGATCCCGCATCAACGACAATGCCGCCTCAATCGGGGGCTGGGCCCACCGGCAGACCGGGTAGTTTTTGTAATACTGCTGATTTAGCTGCCAAACATGCCCAAGATCCGCCCAATGATCCGGCGCATCCTCGACCGTGATCGCAGGCGCGCCGGTAAAGCCCATGGCGGCAAGTTCTGCTGCCGCAACGCCCGCCATCGCACCCCAAGAGGATCCGTCTTTCAGCATCGTGGGGTGGTCGATGCAGCGCATCATCTGGCTGCGCGGCCCGTGGTATTCCGCGATCCCCAGTGCGTGCCGGGTCTGTGTCGCATCCAAACCCATCAGGCGCGCACAGGCCGCAGCCGCGGTCACCGCACCCCAAGACCCAGAGGTGTGGTAGTCAGGTGCAGTGGCGTGCTGCGCAACCGAGGCGCGCGCGCCGAATTCGTAGCCCATTGCAAGGGCCGCCAGAAAATCGAGCCCGCTGGCGTCAAGGCGATGTGCCACTGGCAGGATCGCGGCAAACAACGGGCAGCCGATGTGGCCCTTGGCGGGGTTAAAGCCATCGTGAAAATCGAGCGCGTCAATGGTCATGCCAGCAGACAATGCAACACCAGAGGAAGACGCCGTGCCATTTGCAAATAACATCGGCTGTGTGCCGCCGAATTGTTGGCATGCGAGCTGCGCCATATTCCCGGCTGCACGGGTTTCGGCACCACCAGCGGCCACACCAATAAGGTCCATTAACGCGAGCGGAAGTTGCGCGGCGACCTGTGCAGGCAGGTCGTGCAGCTGAAAATCATGGATGAAATCGCGCGGTTGCATGATCCTAGCTTGGCATCTGCAATTTGCCCGGCGCGTCTGAATGCGACATGCATGTCGCCCGGGCCCGATTGACGTAAGCGCTTACACCAAGGCATTGTCGCACCATGACAGAACGATTCACCGGCAGTTTTACCCAGCAAGAACCCATCCCGGAGGAGGCGATCCAAGCCGCGATCTCTTTGATGCAGGGTGGTCGTTTACATCGGTACAACACAGTTCCGGGCGAGGTGGCGGAAACCGTGTTGCTCGAACAGGAGTTTGCCGCCTCTGTCGGGGCGACCTATTGCCTTGCCGTGGCGTCAGGCGGCTATGCCATTGGAACTGCATTGCGCGCCTGCGGTGTACAGCCGGGCGACAAGGTGCTCACCAATGCCTTTACATTGGCACCCGTCCCCGGCGCGATTGCCGGTGTCGGCGGCGTGCCGGTCTATGTCGGCGTGACGGAGGCCTTGGTCATTGATCTTGATGATCTGGCCAACAAACTGGAGCAGGCGAAGGTCCTGCTGCTCAGCCATATGCGCGGCCATCTGTGCGACATGGACGCGCTGATGGCGCTGTGTGACGCGGCGGGCGTCATCGTGATCGAAGATTGCGCGCATACGATGGGGGCCACCTGGAACGGCAAGCCATCAGGGACCTTTGGGCGTTTTGGTTGTTTTTCCACACAGACCTACAAGCATATCAACTCGGGCGAGGGCGGGCTGCTGGTGTCAGATGACGTGGACGGCATGGCGCGGGCAACGATGCTGTCGGGTAGCTACATGCTCTTTGGCACGCATGCCGCCGGGCCGCCGCCAGAAGCCTTCGCCACTGCACGCTATGAAACCCCCAATATCTCTGGCCGGATGGACAATCTGCGCGCGGCGATCCTGCGGCCCCAGTTGCGCAATCTTGGCACGCAAGCCGCGCGGTGGAATGCGCGCTACCGCGTGGTCGAGGCGGGTTTACGTGATGTGCCGGGCCTGACTTTGGTGCCACGCTCCGCGAAAGAAGGCTTTGTCGCCTCGTCCTTTCAGTTCCTGCTGCTGGAGTGGTCGGACGATGCGATCGCAGACGTGCAGGCGCGCTGTGCCGCGCGCGGGGTTGATCTGAAGTGGTTTGGCGGGGCGGAACCTGTGGGCTTTACCAGCCGCTATGACAGTTGGCGTTATGCGCCTTCGGACCGAATGCCAGCCAGCGACAGAATACTGTCAGGGATCGTTGATATGCGTTTGCCGCTGACATTTAGTGAAGACGATTGTGCCTTGATCGCGCGGATTATCCGGGCAGAGGTCAGCGCGGTCTATCAGGCGATGCAGCCGCAGCCAGCCTAAGATAAAGCGGCACCAGATCCAGATCATCTGCATCCGGTGTCAAATGGCCGCTACAGGACCAGGCCAGTGACAGCGCCCCACGCGCTGCCGCCCATTGCAGAATCCGCTGTGGCGGGGTCTGCGTTGCTTTTGCCCAGTCTTCTGCCAGCCGCATTGCGCGGGCTTCGTTCCGGATGACGTCATCGGCACCAAGTGGGTTGCGAAAGGTATTGGACGCCTCAAACGCGGCTTCGCCCATGACACCTTTTGCATCAAACGCGCGATAGCCGTTTGGCCCCTTTTTGACGTTGTCGTGGTGATAATCGCCGTGCAGCGGACGCGTAACCTGTTCCGTCTCCAGCAGCGCCTGCGCGAGTTGCTGGCAGCTTTTGATGTCTGCCACAAAAGAGGCGGGACAGGTCGGGTCAAACGTCATCGCGAAAAGCGCCTCGAACCAGTCGCGCACGCTGCGCAAAGGCCGGTTGACCGATGTGATCGCCGCATGCATGGCCTGCGACGTCTGGACAAGATCGTGATCAGCCGTCGCCAAATTGCCCGCGCGCACCCGGTCGCCCAGCGTCGGACCATCCAACCATTCTAGCAATGCGACCCCGTCATTGTAGGCAAAAACCTGTGCGGCCCCGCTGCCATCAGCGGTGCGCATGACGTCAAAACCGGGTGCCTCATCACGCGGATCGCGCGCTTCATAAACCTTGAGTGCGGCGTCGCGGCCATCAGGCAGCCTGACGTGCCAAATATCCGCGATTCCTGTCTTGGCGACATGGCGCAGTGGCGTCAGGTGGTAAAGGCGCGCGACATCCGCAGGAATCTCCATGCCGGTTTTGATACGCGGTATTCCGGCCCGTGCAAATCCGGTAAGAGAAATGACTCGACAGGGGCAAGGCATCTCCTTAAAATGAACAAGCGTTCAATTAAGTGGAGCCGCCATATGTTCCTGTCCTCGATGACTTTCGACCTTGGCGAAGAGGTGAACGCCCTGCGAGATATGGTCCACAATTGGGCGCAGTCCCGTGTCAAACCGATGGCAGCCCAGATTGACGCGGGCAATGCTTTTCCCCCTGAACTTTGGCCGGAAATGGGCGAATTGGGCCTGTTGGGCGTGACCGTGGACGAGGCTTACGGCGGGGCAGGCATGTCCTATCTGGCTCACACGGTCGCCGTCGAAGAAATCGCGCGCGCAAGCGCCTCTGTCAGCTTGTCTTACGGCGCACATTCCAACCTGTGCGTGAATCAGATCAAGCTAAATGGGACGGAAGCGCAAAAGCAGACCTATCTGCCGCGACTGGTGTCGGGCGAACACGTCGGCGCATTGGCGATGTCAGAGGCAGGAGCCGGTTCTGACGTTGTGTCGATGTCGCTGAAGGCCGAAAAGCGCAACGATCACTATAGGCTAAATGGCAACAAATACTGGATCACAAATGGACCGGACGCTGACACCTTGGTGGTCTATGCCAAGACCGATCCGGGTGCGGGGTCGCGCGGGATCACGGCCTTTCTGATCGAAAAGCAAATGACCGGTTTCAGCACCAGCCCTCATTTCGACAAGCTGGGAATGCGCGGGTCGAACACGGCAGAGCTGGTGTTTGAAGACGTCGAAGTGCCGTTCGACAACGTGCTGGGCGAAGAAGGGCGCGGGGTCGCAGTGCTGATGTCAGGGCTGGACTATGAACGCGTTGTGCTTGCGGGGATCGGCCTTGGCATCATGGCGGCCTGTCTGGACGAAGTGATGCCCTATCTGGCGAGCCGAAAACAGTTCGGCCAACCCATTGGGTGCTTTCAGCTCATGCAGGGCAAGATCGCGGATATGTATACCGCGATGAACTCTGCCCGGGCTTACGTATACGAGGTCGCCAAGGCCTGTGACCGCGGCACCGTTACCCGTCAGGACGCCGCCGCCTGCTGCCTTTATGCCAGCGAAGAAGCGATGAAACAGGCGCATCAGGCGGTGCAGGCGATGGGTGGGGCGGGCTTTCTGGCCGATGCACCCGTGGCGCGGCTGTTCCGGGATGCGAAGCTGATGGAAATCGGGGCCGGCACCTCTGAAATCCGCCGCATGCTGGTGGGTCGCGAGATGATGGAAACGATGGGATGAGGTGGCTGCATCTGCCATTCGCCGGACTGATTTGTCTGGCCGCTGTTCTGGGCTGGCGCACAGGGCAACCGGTGACTGAGACAGAGATCATTGACCGTTATGCCGCAAAATATGTTGCGACTTTCGGGGCTGGGGCGCGATTGACAGATTGTGTCGCGACCGCTGGGCACGGCGATGTTCGGCTTGTGGTGCGGTGCCAGCATTCCGACGGGCGGCAGGCGGTCTATCCGGCAGGCGCGAAGGGGCAGTTGCTTGATATGGCAGGAGGGCCAGAGGCATGAGTAAAGCCGCACATCTGGAGGCCCTTGAAATCGTTCGGAAAGCTGCAGACGCGGCGGCCGCTGGCGGCGGAGAGAAATCGCGCGCGCGCCATGTAAGCCGGGGCAAGATGTTGCCGCGGGACCGAGTGGCGAACCTGCTGGATCCGGGCAGCGCCTTTCTGGAAATCGGGGCGACGGCGGCACATGGCATGTATGATGGGGCGGCCCCTTGCGCGGGCGTGATTGCGGGCGTCGGCCGGGTGGCCGGGCAGCAGGTCATGGTTGTGTGCAATGATGCCACCGTCAAAGGCGGCACCTATTATCCGATGACCGTCAAGAAGCATCTGCGCGCGCAAGAGATTGCAGAAAAGTGTTGTTTGCCATGTGTTTATCTGGTCGATTCTGGTGGCGCGAACCTGCCCAATCAGGATGAGGTTTTCCCCGACCGCGACCACTTTGGCCGGATTTTCTATAACCAAGCGCAGATGTCCGCCAAAGGTATCCCGCAGATCGCCGTGGTCATGGGGTCATGCACGGCAGGCGGGGCCTATGTGCCCGCGATGGCCGATGTCTCGATCATCGTGAAGGATCAGGGCACGATCTTTCTGGCCGGGCCACCGCTGGTCAAAGCCGCCACCGGCGAAGTGGTCAGCGCAGAGGATTTGGGCGGTGGAAACGTTCACACGCGATTGTCTGGCGTGGCCGATTATCTGGCCGAAGATGACGCTCACGCCTTGGCGCTGGCCCGGCAGGCGGTCGCCAGTTGCAGCATAAAGTCGCGTGAAAACAACAGACTGCCGTCCGAACCCCCTGTCATGGACATCGACACATTGTTCGACGTGATCCCGGCTGATTTGCGCACGCCTTATGACATCCGCGAGGTGATCAAGCGCATCGTGGACGGGTCCAGGTTTGATGAATTCAAGGCGCGGTTCGGGGAAACGCTGGTCACCGGGTTTGCCCGGATCGACGGTTGGCCCTGCGGAATTGTCGCCAACAACGGGGTCCTGTTTTCAGAGGCCGCGCAGAAGGGCGCGCATTTTGTAGAGCTTTGTTCGCAAAGAAAAATCCCGCTGATCTTTCTGCAAAACATCACCGGCTTCATGGTCGGACAGAAGTACGAAAACGAAGGTATCGCGCGGCACGGGGCCAAGATGGTCACGGCCGTCGCAACAACGCAAGTCCCAAAGATCACGATGGTCGTTGGTGGATCCTACGGTGCGGGAAATTATGGCATGGCTGGCAGGGCTTACAGCCCGGAGTTCATGTGGTCATGGCCGACCTCACGCACCGCTGTGATGGGCGGAGAACAGGCCGCAGGCGTTTTGGCAACGGTCAAACGCGACGCAATGGAGCGCGCAGGCAAAGACTGGTCAGAGGCCGATGAAGCAGCCTTCAAACAGCCCACAATTGATATGTTCGCGGAACAATCGCATCCGCTTTATGCCAGCGCGCGGCTTTGGGATGACGGCGTGATTGACCCGCGCAAATCGCGCGAAGTGCTGGCGTTGTCGCTTGCGGCGGCGATGAACCGCGAAATTGAGGACACCCGTTTCGGCGTGTTCCGGATGTGATCGGGGGGATGCACATGACATGCACAAACCATACACATTGCGGGCATCCTCAAACCCTAAGCCGCGTTAACCGTGCTGTGGTCAAGGATTGCGCGGATGTTTAACCGTATCTTGATCGCCAACAGGGGCGAGATTGCTTGCCGCGTGATCCGCTCTGCGCGGAAATTGGGTGTCGAGACGGTGGCCATCTATTCGGATGCCGATGCAACAGCGCAGCATGTGGTTCAGGCGGATCATGCTGTCCGCATCGGGCCTGCGCCAGTCGCAGACAGCTATTTGCGCGGTGATCTCATCATCGCAGCGGCGTTGGAGGCCGGGGCAGAGGCGATCCATCCCGGCTATGGCTTTTTGTCCGAGAATCCCGACTTTGTAGAGGATGTGGCGGCGGCCGGGCTGGTGTTTATTGGCCCAACTGCCAATGCGATCCGGGCGATGGGGCTCAAGGACGCCGCCAAGGATGTGATGGCGCAGGCTGGCGTGCCGGTGGTGCCGGGGTATCAGGGCGACGATCAGTCGGCAGCGGGCTTGGCCGCTGCGGCCGCCGATATCGGCTATCCGGTCTTGATCAAGGCTGTGGCGGGCGGCGGCGGTAAGGGCATGCGTCTGGTCAACGCGGCCCCAGATTTTGAGGAAAATCTGACCAGCGCCCAGACCGAAGCGCGCGCGGCCTTTGGCAATGACCGGGTCCTGATTGAGAAGTTTATCCAAAGTCCGCGTCATATCGAGGTTCAAGTATTTGGCGACGGCACCGACGCAGTGCATTTGTTCGAGCGTGATTGCTCGCTCCAGCGGCGTCATCAGAAAGTGATTGAAGAGGCGCCCGCACCGGGCATGACCGACGCGGTGCGCGCAGCGATGGGGGCGGCGGCGGTCAAGGCTGCCAAGGCGATTGGTTATGCCGGGGCAGGGACGGTTGAGTTCATTGTGGACGGGTCAAACGGGCTGCGCACGGACGGGTTCTGGTTCATGGAAATGAACACAAGGTTGCAGGTCGAACACCCGGTCACGGAAGCTATCACCGGTGTGGATCTGGTGGCCTGGCAATTGCAGGTGGCCGCTGGTGGCGGATTGCCGGCACGCCAGGAATATCTGACAATCAACGGTCATGCGTTTGAGGCGCGGCTTTATGCCGAGGATGTGCCCGCGGGTTTCCTGCCTGCGACCGGGCGGATTGCGCATCTGGCGTTTCCGGCATCGTCGCGGATCGATAGCGGTGTGGTGGCAGGGGATGAGATTTCGCCGTGGTACGACCCGATGATTGCCAAGGTTACAACCCATGGCGCGGATCGCGCGGCGGCCTTGCGCCAGTTGCAGCGGGCCTTGGCAGATACAGAAGTGGCCGGGTTGGTGACGAACATTGGCTATCTGCAGCGGTTGGCAGCACATCCGGGCTTTGGCCGCGGTGAGGTGGACACTGGCCTGATCGCCCGCCACCCGGAAATGGCAGCGGCACCCGATGCAGGCGGCTGGCGGGCATGCTTTGCGGCCATTGTCGCGGCGGGCTGTGATCAGCCGGGGGCGCATGCGGGTTTTACCCTGTGGCAGCCCATGGCACGGAGTGTGACGTTGCGGGTTGGTGATCTGGAACTGAACCCGGTTTTGCAGGTCTCAGGCGATGGGATCAGGGTCACGCTGGACGGTGAAGCGCATGATTTCACGCGGCGCGGCGCAGACTGGTTTGTTGGCACGCGCCGTTGCCCGCCCGCGCAAGCCCATGGGGCACAGGTTACTGTCTTTGGGGCAGATCCGCTCACCTACGACATTCCCGATCCATTGGCGCGCGGTGGCGGGTCAGCAGGGGGAGATGCGGTGCTGGCCCCGATGCCGGGGCTGGTGCAGGCGGTAGCAGTCGCGCCCGGTGATGTGGTGACAGAAGGGCAGCGGCTGGTGGTTCTCGAAGCAATGAAGATGGAACACGTGCTGCGCAGTCCGCGCGACGGAACTGTGGCAGAGGTCAACGCTATAACGGGCGGGCAGGTTGCGGCGGGCGCTCCGCTGGTGACTTTGGAGGTGACGTCATGATCCGGTTGCATCATTGCCCCGGCACCCGATCCATGCGGGTGCTGTGGTTGCTTTATGAATTGGCGGTGGACTTTGATCTTGAGGTCTATCCATTCGACAAAACGCTGCGGTCAGAGGCCTATCTGAAGCTGAACCCCGCCGGCCGGGTGCCAGCGCTGGAACTGGACGGTCACATCATCCGCGAAAGTGGGGCAATCCTACAGGTCTTGTGCGAACGGTTTGACCCGCGCGGACTGGGGCGGCCTTTGGGGCACAAGGACCACGTGGCCTGGCTGGATTGGATTCACTTCGCCGAGACGATCAGCGCCCATTGCGCGAACCTGACCCAGCAGCATTTGATGCTGCGCGAGGATCACATGCGCTCACCCATCATCATGAAGTTGGAGGCCGCACGTCTGGGCAAGACATTGGAGGCGACCGAGGCGCGGCTGGCGGGCGATTATCTTTTGGGATCGGGGTTTTCGGCGGCGGATGTGGCTGTTGGGCAGGCGGTTTTTATGGCCAAACACTTCGTGCATCTGGACGCGACGCCCAAGGTCGCGGCATGGTACGCGCGGCTAGCCGAACGCGAGGCGTTTCAGGCGGCATTGCCGGACGGCGACATGCTATATGATCGGGACTTTTATGCACCGTGGCCGTTAGAATGACGCCGGGTTTGGGGGCGCTGCCCCCGTCGCCAAGGCGACTCCCCCGGGATTATTTTGGCCAGAAGAAGCGGGGAACGCTGTGGACTTTGTGACGCTGCACGAGGTGGGCCCACGGGATGGGTTGCAGAACGAGGCGCGTGTGATCCCGGTGGCCGAAAAGGTCGCTTTGATCGAGGCGTTGGCCGGGGCCGGGTTGCCAAGGATCGAGGTGGGGTCCTTTGTCAGCCCCAAGTGGGTGCCGCAGATGGCCGGGACAGATGCGGTGATGGCCGCGCTGACGCCGGGGCCGGTCTATGAGGTGCTGGTGCCCAACTTGCGCGGCTGGCAGGGGTTTCAGGCGGCAAAGCGGCATGGAGAATATGCAATTGCGGTGTTTGTGGCAGCCACCGAAGGGTTCAGCCGGGCCAATCTGAATTGTTCAGTCGCAGAGAGTTTGGAGCGGGCCGCACCAGTGATTGCGGCGGCACAAGAAGCGGGGGTTGCGGTGCGGGGCTATGTCTCTTGCGTGACCGATTGCCCGTATGAAGGGCAGGTGCCGCCGGGGCAGGTGGCCCAAGTTTTGCACGGCTTGCGTGCGCTAGGCGTAGGCGAGGTGTCATTGGGGGATACCATTGGCAAGGGCACGCCAGAGCGGGTCGGGCAGATGCTGGATGCGGCGTTGGGCGAGGTGCCAGCGGCTGAGGTGGCCGGGCATTTCCATGACACCGGCGGGCAAGCGCTCAGGAATATCGCGGTCTCGCTTGAAAAGGGCTTGCGCAGCTTTGATGCAGCTGCCGGGGGCTTGGGCGGTTGCCCCTATGCGCCAGGCGCGCCGGGCAATGTTGCGACCGAGGCCGTGGTGGCGATGCTGCATGATGCAGGTTTTGAAACCGGCGTGGATGCTGGGAAGCTGGGTGACGCGGCCGAGATGGCGCGCGCGATGCGAGGAGGCAATGATGCTGGTCAGGGTTGAGACGGATGCGCGCGGGGTGGCGACATTGACGCTGGCGCGCCCCGACAAACACAATGCGCTGTCGGCGGATTTGATCGCTGACCTACATGCGGCCGCGCTGGCGCTGGGCGATGATCCGCAGGTGCGGGTGGTCGTTCTGGCGGCCGATGGGCCAACCTTTTGTGCTGGCGGCGATTTGGGGTGGATGCGGGACCAGATGGCAGCAGATGCCGCGACGCGGCGCGCCGGAGCAGAGGCGATTGCGGCCATGCTGGGCGCGCTCAACAGCCTGCCCAAGCCCGTGATTGGCCGCGTTCAGGGCAATGCCTTTGGTGGCGGCGTCGGGCTTGCCTGCGTGTGCGATGTGGCGCTGACGGTAGATGGCGCGATGTTTGGTCTGACCGAAACCCGGTTGGGGCTGATCCCGGCGACGATCGGGCCATATGTCATTGCACGCATGGGCGAGGCGCGCGCGCGACGGGTCTTCATGTCTTCGCGGCGGTTTGGTGCGGCAGAGGCGCAATCGCTTGGCATCGTGGCGCGTGTTGTGGCGGCAGAAGGCCTTGATCCAGCGGTCGAGGCTGAGGTCGCGCCCTATCTGGAGTGCGCACCGGGGGCTGTGGCTGCTGCCAAGGCCTTGGCGCAAAGACTGGGGGCGGGCATCGACGCGGATGCGGTGGCCCATTCGATCAATGCGCTGATCGCGCAATGGGAGGGTGACGAAGCGCCCGAAGGCATTGCGGCCTTTTTTGAAAAGCGCAAAGCCCGCTGGATGATCTGAAGCTGCGGCAAGCTGCGGAAAACAGTCGCAGAATGCCCGCCAGCCGTTGACCCCCCCAAGCACGGCAGGTAAGTGTCGGCGCTAAGATGGTGCTGGTTCGCCACCGCACCGCTTTGGGAAAGGATACCCCCGTGCAAGAGCTTGCCACGCAATACCTGCCAATCTTGATTTTTCTGGGCCTTGCCATTGGTATGGGCCTGATCCTGATCCTGGCCGCCGCTGTTGTCGCGGTGCGGAACCCGGACCCCGAAAAGGTCAGCGCCTATGAATGCGGGTTCAACGCATTTGATGATGCCCGGATGAAGTTTGACGTGCGGTTCTATCTTGTGTCGATCCTGTTCATCATCTTCGACCTCGAAGTGGCGTTCCTGTTCCCTTGGGCCGTGGCCTTTCAGGACATCAGCATGGTCGGTTTCTGGTCGATGATGGTGTTCCTGGCGGTGCTGACCATTGGCTTTGCTTATGAATGGAAGAAGGGGGCGCTCGAATGGGAGTGATGACCGGAACGCAGGTCGGGGCCGATAAAGAGGCTGCCACGCAGGTTCTGAACCGTGAGTTGCAGGACAAGGGGTTCCTTGTGACCTCGACCGCGGACATCGTGAACTGGGCGCGTACCGGGTCGCTGCATTGGATGACCTTTGGGCTGGCCTGTTGCGCGGTCGAGATGATGCATACATCCATGCCGCGCTATGACCTTGAACGTTTTGGTACAGCTCCGCGCGCATCCCCGCGCCAGTCCGATCTGATGATCGTGGCCGGCACGCTGACCAACAAGATGGCGCCAGCACTGCGCAAGGTCTACGACCAGATGCCAGAGCCGCGCTACGTGATCTCGATGGGGTCCTGCGCCAATGGTGGTGGTTACTACCACTACAGCTATTCGGTGGTGCGCGGCTGTGACCGGATCGTGCCGGTGGACGTCTATGTGCCGGGCTGTCCGCCAACGGCAGAGGCGTTGCTTTATGGCATTTTGCAATTGCAGCGCAAAATCCGCCGCACCGGGACGATCAAGCGCTAAGCGCGCAACTGCGCGGCATACGGGCGCAGAAAGGACAAGACAATGACCGAAGCTTTGCAGGAACTGGGCACCCATCTGGAGTTGAAGCGCAAGGATTGCGTTTTGTCCTGGGATATCACCCATGATGAGCTGACAGTGACAGTGGCCCCGTCGAACCTTGTGGGCTTCGTGGAGTTCCTGCGCGAAGATCAGGCCTGCCAGTTCAGTACCCTGGTCGACATCACGGCGGTGGATTACCCGACGCGGACCAAGCGGTTTGACGTCGTTTATCATTTTCTGAGCATGTATCAGAACCATCGCATCCGGCTGCGGGTGCAGATCCGCGAAGAAGATATGCTGCCCTCGATTATCAGTGTTCACCCCAGTGCCAACTGGTTTGAACGCGAGATTTTTGACATGTTCGGCATTCTGTTCAGTGGCCACCCAGACCTGCGCCGCATCTTGACCGATTATGGCTTTCGCGGCTTCCCGCTGCGCAAGGATTTTCCGACGACTGGCTACACCGAAGTCCGCTATGATGAGGTGCAGAAACGGGTGGTTTATGAGCCGGTATCGCTGGTTCAGGAATACCGCCAGTTTGATTTCATGAGCCCCTGGGAGGGTGCGGAATACATCCTGCCGGGTGACGAGAAGAAAGAAGAGGCGTAAGGCCCGCGATGACCGAGCCCACGATCCTTTACGGTGTCGGAGCAACCAAGGCGGGAACGTCATGGCTGTATGATGCGTTGAAGGGTCATGCGGATTGCGCGCTGCGCGACATCAAGGAAGCGCACTATTGGGATACGGTGAATGGTGCGGACCGGCTGGCCTATCTGGAAACACTGGAAAAGCAGCTTCACAAGTTGCGGTTAAGCCGTCACCGGGCCAATCTGGGCAATCGTGGTTGGGAGGCGGCCAATGTGGATCGCCAGATTGCAGCGCTGACCGAACAGATCGACATGCTATGTGCTGACCGACAGGGCAACGCGGCCTATCTGGATTGGCTAACGCGCGAGCGCGTGGATGAGGCGGTCGTCGCCGACTTCTCACCCAGCTATGCGCTGCTGGAAGGCCCCGCGCTGGAGCGGATGGTGAGGGTCAGCCCCAAGACCCGCGTGATTTATCTGATGCGCGACCCGTTGGCGCGGTTGTGGAGCCATGTGCGCATGGCCGCACGTCGCAAAGTGGGTGAGGGGGCCGAGCTTGAAAGCCGCGCAAACTATATCCTGCGTCGTGTGCTGAATGGCGAATCTCATGCGCAGATCAGCCTGCGCAGCGACTATGCGGCAGCCGTTGACCGCCTGACCGCGGTCGTGCCCGAAAGCCGTTTGTCATTGATGTTCACAGAAGAAATGTTCGCCCCCGGCGGGTTTGAACAGGTCTGCGGATTTCTGGGCATTCGCAAGGCAGCGGCTGATACGCAAAAGCCGGTACATGCAGGCGTCAAGGTTCAGATGGAACCGGGCCTGCGCGAGATGGCGATGAATTTCCTGAAAGATCAATACGACTGGGCCAGGGCGACCTTTGGCCCCTTGCCGCAGGCGTGGCAGAACAACCTTGAGAGGGTGAGCGCATGATGGACGGCGATATTCGCACCAACACCTATGATGACGGGTCCACCGACGCGCGCACGGGTGAGCAGAAGATCCGCAACTTCAACATCAACTTTGGCCCGCAACACCCTGCGGCACATGGTGTTTTGCGTCTTGTGCTGGAACTTGACGGCGAGATTGTTGAACGCTGCGATCCGCATATCGGGCTGCTGCACCGTGGCACCGAAAAGCTGATGGAAAGCCGGACCTATCTGCAGAACCTGCCGTATTTCGACCGGCTGGATTATGTGGCGCCGATGAACCAGGAACATGCCTGGTGTCTGGCCATCGAAAAGCTGACCAAGACCGAAGTGCCGCGCCGCGCGAGCCTGATCCGGGTGCTTTATTCCGAGATTGGCCGGGTATTGAACCACCTGCTGAACGTGACCACGCAGGCCTTGGATGTGGGCGCGCTGACCCCGCCGCTTTGGGGCTTTGAAGAGCGTGAGAAGCTGATGATCTTTTACGAACGGGCCTGTGGTGCGCGGCTTCATGCTGCTTACTTCCGGCCTGGTGGCGTGCATCAGGACCTGCCCGATCAGTTGATCGAGGATATTGATGCTTGGGCGGTGGCCTTCCCCGAACTGTTGAACGATATCGACGGGCTGCTGACCGAGAACCGTATTTTCAAGCAACGCAATGCAGATATTGGCATTGTGACCGAAGAAGACATTCAGAATTACGGCTTTTCCGGCGTCATGGTACGTGGATCGGGCTTTGCCTGGGACCTGCGCCGTGCGCAGCCTTATGAATGCTACGACGAGTTTGACTTTCAGATTCCCGTGGGCAAGAACGGCGATTGTTATGATCGCTACCTGTGTCGCATGGAAGAGATGCGGCAATCGACCAGCATCATCCGTCAGGCCTGCGAAAAGCTGCGCCACGAAAAGGGTGACATCATGGCGCGGGGCAAGATGACGCCGCCCACGCGCGCCGCGATGAAGACCGACATGGAAAGCCTGATCCACCACTTCAAGCTTTATACCGAAGGGTTCCACGTGCCGGCTGGCGAAGTTTATGCCGCGGTCGAGGCGCCAAAGGGTGAATTTGGTGTCTATCTGGTCGCTGACGGCAGCAACAAACCCTACCGCGCCAAGCTGCGCGCGCCGGGGTTCCTGCATTTGCAGGCGATGGACCACGTGGCAACTGGCCACCAGCTGGCCGACGTGGCCGCCATCATTGGAACAATGGACGTTGTTTTTGGGGAGATTGACCGATGAAACGCTTTTTGCCGCTGACAGCTTTCGTAGCCCTATCTGCTTGTGCAAACGGGATCCAGATCCCCGATTTTCGTGGGTCTAACCCGGCCCCGGCCCCCGCTGTTGCCCCGGCACCAACACCGGCCCCTGTGATGCTGACCGCCAAAGAGCGGTTGGTTGGCGCGATTGAGGCGAATGGTTGCCAGTTGAATGCATCCAACGTGGGCGCAATCCTGAGTGAGGCGACCATCGGCACAGAAGAGCTCAAGTCGCTGACCGCAGAATTGAGCGCCGAAGGCCGCGCTGAAGTGGCAGGTGACGGTGCAATCCGCGTGACCACGAGCACCTGCGCCTGATGATTTTGGTGGGCTCGGGCATTGGCACCGTCCTGCTGTTGACAGGGTTTGGCACCACTGCCATTCCCACGCTGACTTTCGCGAGCCTGACCGCTGGCGTCCTTTTGACCGGAATGAACTGATATGCTGCGCCGTTTGCACCCTGACCAACCCGACAGTTTCGCCTTTACCCCAGAAAACCAGCGCTGGGCCGAGGGCCAGATGACCAAGTTCCCCGAAGGCCGTCAGGCAAGCGCGATCATTCCGCTTTTGTGGCGCGCGCAGGAACAGGAAGGCTGGTTGAGCCGTCCGGCGATTGAATATGTCGCCCGGATGCTGGGACTGGAATACATTCGCGCGCTTGAGGTCGCGACGTTCTACTTCATGTTCCAGTTGCAGCCCGTTGGCTCGGTCGCGCATATTCAGGTCTGCGGTACGTTGTCTTGTATGATTTGCGGCGCTGAAGATCTGATTGCCGTGTGCAAAGAAAAGATTGCGGCGGAACCGCATGCGCTGTCCGCAGATGGCAAGTTTTCCTGGGAAGAGGTCGAGTGCCTTGGGTCCTGCGCCAATGCGCCGATGGCGCAGATCGGCAAGGACTACTACGAAGATCTGACCGCGACACGTATGGGCGAGATCATCGACGAACTCGCCGCCGGTGGTGTGCCGGTGCCCGGTCCACAGAACGGGCGCTTTGCCGCAGAGCCGCTGAAAGGGCTGACAAGCCTTGAAGAATACGACAGCGGCAAGACCAAGTATAACGCCAGTGTGCAGCTTGCGACCGACATCGGAGACACGGTGAAGCGGATCGACGGCACTGAGGTGCCAATTTTGACGCCGTGGGTTGATGGCGGGGCAGGTGTGGCGACAAAGACCAAGCCAGCGGCCAAAGCCAAAGCAGCGACCAAAGCAAAGGCCGCACCCAAGGCCAAGGCGACCCCAAAACCAAAGGCAGAGCCGAAGGCAACAGCTCCGGCCAAGCCTGCAGCAGCAGCGGCGGGTGAGAAAAAGCCGCGCACGCTGAGCGCGCCGCGCAAGTCCGGGGCGGATAACCTGAAGCTGATCAGTGGCGTCGGGCCCAAGCTGGAAGGCGTGTTGAATGAATTGGGCTTCTGGCACTTTGACCAGATTGCCAAATGGACCGAGGCCGAGGTTGCATGGGTTGATAGCCGGTTGAAATTCAAGGGCCGCATCGAACGCGACAACTGGATGGCACAAGCCGCAGAGCTGGCCAAAAAGTAGGCAGATGTCCGGGTCGTTCCGCTTGCGGGGAACGGTCCGAGCAAATTCTCTTATATTTCCGTGCAAAAAACCGCTAATACTGCGGGGAGACTTGGATATGGCCGCATATTCATTGCGATAACGGGAAAGTACGGGACGCGTCCAAAGCGGCCCTGAGGGAGAGACATTCTGATGAAAGATACTGCACCAATCAGTTCAGGGATCATCGCCGTGGCGGTCGTATTCGGCCTGATCGCGGCCGGTGTCGCCTTTGTCATGTGGGACTTTGGCGCGATTGGCGCGCTGTTCATCGGCGCAATTATCGCGGTGATCGTGGCAATCCTACTGATGCTCGGCTGGCGTGAACCGGCCCCGCGCGCGGGCGAAAGCGATACACCGGTGACAAAGGCTGCCCCGGCGGCACCCGCGGCGGCGGCGTCTGCGCCCGTCGCAGCGACATCTGCCCCGGAACCCGCGCCTGCACCTGCTGCAAAGCCAGTGGAAAAGGCCGAAGCAGCACCTGCCGCCAAAGCCAAGCCAAAGGCCAAACCGGTTGCCGCAGATGGCAAGCCCGAGATGTTGAGCGCCCCGCGCGGTGGTGCAGGTGACGACCTTAAGCAGATCAAGGGTGTTGGGCCAAAGCTGGAAAAGTTGCTGAACTCGATGGGCGTCTGGCATTTTGATCAGGTCGCCGGATGGCGCGCCAAAGAGGTCGCTTGGGTTGACGAAAACCTGGAAGGCTTCAAAGGCCGGGTCAGCCGCGACGAATGGGTCAAGCAGGCCAAGGTATTGGCCAAGGGCGGCACCACCGCGTTTTCGAAGAAAGTGAAAAAGGGCGACGTTTACTAGGACGATGCCAACGTGATGAGAGGCCCCGCTTGTGACCGCAGGCGGGGCTTTGCGTTACAAACCGGGGAGGGGGCGCTGCCCCCGCCAGCAAGCTGGCCCCCCGGGATATTTTTGGCCAGAAGAAGGGGCTGGCCGCTCGACAGGGCAGTGCTGCGCGGCTACATCAGCGTCAGAATCGTGGAGACGGCGATGGACGGGCACAACGACGACACGGCGCGGCAGGGGCGGATCATTGCGATCACCATCGCCATTGCCGGTGTGCTGGCGATTGCGGCACCTTGGTTGACCACCGCGTTGGGCCTTGCCCCGAAGTTTGAAATTCTGTTCTACCTGATATCCTTGGCTGCGTTCATTTGGTCACTGGTCGTCACGTGGAAGCTGTGGCAAAAGACACGTAGCTAGCAAGGGAACGTATCTGATGCTCAAAGATCAGGACCGCATTTTCACCAACCTTTACGGGATGCACGACCGCACGCTGAAAGGCGCGCAGGCGCGGGGCCATTGGGATGGCACGGCAGGCATCATCAAAAAGGGCCGGGACTGGATCATTGACGAGATGAAGGCCAGCGGTTTGCGCGGGCGCGGCGGTGCTGGTTTCCCAACAGGTTTGAAATGGTCGTTCATGCCGAAGGAAAGCGACGGTCGTCCAGCCTATCTGGTTGTGAACGCTGACGAATCTGAACCCGGCACATGTAAAGACCGCGAGATCATGCGCCATGATCCGCATACGCTGATCGAAGGTTGCCTGATCGCGAGCTTCGCGATGAATGCGAATGCTTGCTACATCTACATTCGTGGTGAGTACATCCGCGAGAAAGAGGCGCTGCAACACGCCATTGATGAGGCTTATGCCGCTGGGCTGGTCGGTAAGAACGCGGCCAAGTCGGGCTGGGATTTCGACATCTATTTGGCCCATGGCGCGGGGGCATACATTTGCGGCGAAGAAACCGCGCTGCTGGAAAGCCTTGAGGGCAAAAAGGGCATGCCCCGGATGAAGCCACCGTTCCCGGCGGGTGCGGGGCTTTATGGTTGCCCGACCACGGTGAACAACGTGGAATCGATTGCTGTTGTGCCAACGATCTTGCGCCGGGGCGGTGCATGGTTTGCGGGCATGGGCCGTCCGAACAATGCGGGCACCAAGCTCTTTGCGATCTCGGGCCACGTCAACAACCCTTGTGTGGTTGAAGAAGAGATGTCGATCCCGTTTGAAGAGTTGATCGAGAAACACTGCGGCGGTATTCGCGGTGGGTGGGATAACCTCAAGGCTGTCATCCCCGGCGGGTCGTCGGTGCCTTGTGTGCGCGGAGAGCACATGAAGGACGCGATCATGGACTTTGATTACCTACGCGGTGAGCTGGGGTCAGGCCTTGGCACAGCGGCGGTGATCGTGATGGATAACTCGGTCGACATGATCAAGGCGATCTGGCGGTTGTCGAAGTTCTACAAGCACGAGTCATGTGGTCAGTGCACGCCCTGCCGCGAAGGCACCGGCTGGATGATGCGGGTGATGAAGCGACTGGTCGAAGGCGACGCGCGCCCCGAAGAGATCGACATGCTGTTTGACGTGACCAAGCAGGTTGAGGGTCATACGATCTGCGCGCTTGGCGATGCGGCGGCCTGGCCGATTCAGGGGCTTATCAAGAATTTCCGCGACGAGATCGAAGACCGGATCGCCCACAAGCGGGTGGGCGTCGCGGCGGAGTGATGCGACGCGGGGCCATCGCACTTTTGGCCCTTACGGCCTGTGACGTCGCCCCACGCCCTGTTGAGCTTGAACGTGGTTTTGTCGAGACCCCTGCCGTGGGGTATCAACTCTTTGTGGACACCATTATCGCGAGCAGTACAGCCCGACGTGCCGCGGAGGGCTGTCCCGCATATTCGTTTGATGAGGCTGCGCGAGACGGTCAAATGCGGTTCTTTGAAGACGAAATGGAACGGTTGGCGGTTGACGATCCAGCGACACTTGAAGGTATTCACCAGCGCCTGGGAATTGATGTGACCGCAGAGCAAGTTGTTGCAAACGGCTACGATGGGCTGTCAGCGCCTGACGTTGATACCGGTTTCCTGATACGGAACGCAGGTGTGACGGTCGATATCGGAACGCGGGCAATTGGGATGGTCGGTCGCAGGGGGCTGGTGGATGATTGCAAGGATGCCGAGCGTGAGATTGCCCAAGGGACAATGGCCGGGTCGTTTCTGAAGCCAATTGAAGGTGAATTGAATGGGACCTTTGCGAAACTGCCGCATGATGGTGATGCGTCAGACGAGCTGTTGGCAACACCGCGTGTTTCAGTTGAGTGAGAATTGCGATGTTGGACGATTTTGATCTGGTCACAGGCACCGAAGGCACCAAATGGACGCGGATTGTAACGGGTTTGGTTGGGGCGCTTTTGGGCGGGCTGCTGGGATATTTCTACAGCACGGTCAGTGCCTCGGCAGCGGCACCTTCGCTTGTCTACGCGCTTGGCGGGGCGGCAGTTGGTGGGTTCTTCGGGGCGATCTTCTCGTTCTGGGTCATTTTGGGGTTGTTGATCGTTGTCGCCGTTGCGGGCGTGATCGGTTACCGGTGGCTCTTTGGCGGCGCTTGATGCCGCTGGCTGAATTCAACTTTGGTACGCTGAAATACCCGTGGGATGATCCGCGGTTGAAAGATTTTCAGGATAATCTCGACCGGGTGAATGCGCTGGCGCAACGGTCCGAAGGGTTCATCTGGATGCTGGATGAAGACGGAATGGTTGCGGTGCAGAACGATCCGCAGGGGCCGTTGAAGGATCGGCCCAATACGGCGAGCACGTTGTCGGTTTGGCGTGATGCGCAGAGCCTTTGGCAGTTTGTTGAAAACACCCTGCATGGTCGGTTCTTGCGGCGCGGGGGCGAATGGTTCAAGGCCGATGATCGGAGCCATTTGGTGATCTGGGAGGTGCCAGAAGGGTATCGACCAACAGTCGCGGAAGGGATGGCGCGTTGGGAAGATTTGATGCGAGAGGGGCCAAGTAAGCCAATTTTTGGTGGGGCAGAGCTTCGGAGGCGGGCCGATGTTTCTGCATCCTGATGTCTGTCCGTCGTGCAACACAAAGCCTTATCCGCGCGGCGAGGCCTGCACGTCTTGCGGGTTTGTTGGTGAAGAGTGGGATCACTACCAGCGTTTCCGCGCGCGGCACGGGCGGTGGTTGCTTATCCTTTTGGCTTTCATCATCCTTTGTGCGGTTATCCCCGTTGTGATCATGATAATTGGATAGATGATGCATTTGGCAGAACTGAATGTTGGGCGCTTGCTTGCACCCACTGATGATCCAAGGGTCAAGGAATTCATGGATAACCTCGACCGGGTGAACGGGTTGGGTAAGCGGATGCCGGGGTTTGTCTGGATGATGGAAGGTTCGGGCGAACCGGGCACCGGAAACACCGAGGCCAAAATCGACGGTGACCCGCAGTTTGTTGCCAATCTGACCGTGTGGGAAGACGCAACCAGCCTTGAAAAGTTCGTCTGGGGCACAATCCACAAACAGTTTTTCGCCCGCCGCAAGGAATGGTTCGAAGTTCTGGGTGAGCAGCATTTCGTGATGTGGTGGGTGCCGAAAGGACATCGGCCAACGCTAAACGAAGCACTGGAACGACTCGACATGCGCCGCACAAAAGGCGATACGGAAGACGCCTTTGGTTGGGATTTGTTAAGATCTGGCGGGTAGTGTTAACCCTGTCAGAATAGTGAGTTGGTGGTTTGCCCGATGGACATTAACGTTAAGTCATTCAAAAGAAAGAATGACATGCGCAAGGCTTATTACTTCTTTGTGCTGCTTGTTGCAGTTCAGGTGGGTTATCACCACACGTTGATCACCTGACGCGCGGGTTTTCGCGCGACACCCAACGCTGATATTGAATAGCAGCGACAAATCCCCGACATGACACCTGAAACCGGCCTCAAGCCCGGACAAAGGAAGAGCATGTTGAAACGAACCCTATTTGCCGCATCGACGCTGGCCATTGTGACTGTCGCCGGGGCCAGTTCGGCCAAGCCCGCGCTGAAAGATGTGGCTTATGTGCGCGAGGGCATCATTGCCGCGGGCATCGCCTATGAGATCAGCGAAGAATGCGCCGATATTTCGGCCCGGCTTTTCCGTGGGCTTAGCTTTTTGAACGGGCTCAAAAGCCATGCCCGCGATCTTGGCTATTCCGAGGCAGAAATCGACGCCTACATAGATGATAAGGCAGAGAAAAATCGCCTTGAAGGGATTGCGCGCGCGCGGCTGGCGGACCTTGGCGCCGTGCCCGGAAATGCGCAAAGCCATTGCACAGTCGGGCGAGCCGAGATTGCCAAGGGCAGCGCGATTGGACGGCTGTTGCGTTAAGTCGCCTCAGAGCTTCAAAAAATCACTGTTGGCGCTGGCATCGCGCCACCGATAGCGTTAGAACCCGTTCCAAACGCGCGCGCGGCATAGCCGCCTCGCCGCGACCAGGGAACGGAAGGCACGTGATGTCCGATCTGCGCAAGCTTGTCATCGATGGAAACGAGGTCGAAGTGGATGGGGCAATGACCCTCATTCAGGCCTGTGAAGAAGCCGGGATCGAGATCCCGCGCTTTTGCTATCACGAACGTCTGTCGATTGCCGGGAATTGCCGGATGTGTCTGGTCGAAGTTGTGGGCGGTCCGCCTAAGCCAGCTGCGTCTTGTGCGATGCAGGTCAAGGATTTGCGCCCCGGTCCCGAAGGACAGCCGCCGCAGGTCAAGACGAACTCTCCGATGGTGAAGAAAGCCCGCGAGGGCGTGATGGAGTTCCTGCTGATCAACCACCCGCTGGATTGCCCGATTTGCGATCAGGGTGGCGAATGTGATTTGCAGGATCAGGCGATGGCCTATGGCGTCGACTTTAGCCGTTTCCGCGAGCCGAAGCGTGCAACAGATGACCTTGATCTGGGACCGCTTGTTGAAACCCATATGACCCGCTGCATTTCCTGCACGCGCTGCGTGCGATTCACGACAGAGGTCGCGGGCATCCATCAGATGGGCCAGACCGGTCGTGGTGAGGACGCAGAGATCACCAGTTATCTGGGCGAGACACTGAATTCGAACTTGCAGGGCAACATCATTGATCTGTGCCCCGTGGGCGCTCTGGTCAGCAAGCCCTATGCCTTTACCGCCCGCCCGTGGGAGCTGACCAAGACCGAATCCATCGACGTGATGGATGCGCTTGGGTCCAATATCCGCGTGGATACCAAGGGCCGCGAAGTGATGCGCTTTTTGCCGCGCAACCATGACGGCGTGAACGAGGAATGGATTTCCGACAAGACACGCTTTGTCTGGGACGGCCTGCGCCGTCAGCGTCTCGACACCCCTTACATCCGCGAAAACGGCAAGCTGCGCCGCGCAAGCTGGCCAGAGGCGCTCAGCGCTGCAGCAGCGGCGATGCAAGGCAAGAAGGTTGCCGGGCTGGTCGGAGACCTCGCCCCGGTTGAGGCCGCGTTCGCATTGAAGCAGTTGATCGAAGGGCAGGGCGGCACGGTTGAGTGTCGCACCGATGGCGCAAAGCTGCCTGCGGGGAACCGGTCTGGCTATGTTGGCACGGGATGCATTGAAGACATTGATGAGGCCGAGATGATCATTCTGATCGGCACCAACCCGCGTGAAGAAGCGCCGGTGCTGAACGCGCGTTTGCGCAAGGCATGGTCGCGCGGTGCCAAGATCGCACGGATCGGCGCGCCGGATGATCTGACCTTCCCGGTGATGGAACTTGGCACAGGTCGCAAGGCGCTGGCCGAGGTCGCCAAGATGGACCATTCCGACAAGGCGGGTGTCAAAGGCCTGATGATCATTGGCCAAGGCGCGTTGAACGAGGCCGATGGTGAGGCGGTGCTTGGCACCGCGATGACCATGGCAGAGGCCGGATCGTCGAAGTTCATGGTGCTGCATACGGCTGCGGGCCGCGTTGGCGCGATGGACGTTGATGCCACGACCGAGGGCGGCATGGAGGCGTTGAAGGACGCCGAAGTGATCTTCAACCTTGGGGCTGACGAGGTTGAAATCGCGGCGGGTCCAGTGGTGATCTATCAGGGGAGTCATGGCGACCGGGGTGCGCACCGTGCGGATATCATCCTGCCCGCGGCGGCCTATACCGAAGAGAACGCGCTGTTTGTGAACACCGAAGGGCGGCCCCAATTGGCGATGCGGGCGGGCTTTGCCCCCGGCGAGGCCAAGGAAAACTGGGCTATTTTGCGGGCGCTGTCCGCGGAACTGGACGCGGCATTGCCGTTCGATTCACTGGCGCAACTGCGCAACGCGCTTGTGACAGCACACCCGCATCTGGGCGACATCGACGAAGTGGCCGAGAATGCGTGGCAGCCGCTGCCCGCCAAGAAGATGGGCGATGCTGATTTCAAAGGGGCAATCAAGGATCACTACCTGACCAATCCGATTGCCCGCGCGAGTCAGTTAATGGCGGAACTGAGCGCCAACGCCAAAGCCCGCAACGCACCTGCGGTGGCTGCGGAATAACCGGTGCGGGTCTGGCCCATCATAACTTGCGCAGCCCTTGCGGCATGTGCTGACCCGCAGGTCAGCCAAAGTGGTGCGCGTCCGTCTTATGACGGCGTGCAGACGCGGCTGCTGGAAGGTGATCTGGTTGGTTTTGATGTGGCGCTGCGCGGGGCGGACGGGCCTGAGGCCGTCACGACTTATGCCGAATGCGCGGCGGCGCAATATGCGCTGATCCGCGGATATGGATTTGCACGCCACGTGCGTACCAATCTGGACAAGCAGGGTGGCACTTGGCGTGCCGATGCTGTTTACACAATCTCGCCGGACCTGCCAGCCGGGGCCAAAACGATAGACGCTGAAGTGATCGTCGCCAATTGCGGCGCATCAGGCATACCAACAGCGTAGGGGACGAAGACGATGATGGCATTCTTTACAGAAACCACGTTGGGCATGGGCCTTGTGATCCTGGGGCAATGCCTTTTGGTGCTTGTGCCATTGCTGCTGGCGCTGGCCTTCCTGATGTACGCCGACCGCAAAATCTGGGCCGCTGTGATGATGCGCAAAGGCCCCAACGTTGTGGGTGCCTTTGGTCTGCTGCAATCATTTGCGGACTTCTTGAAATACATCGTCAAGGAAATCGTCGTGCCTGCGGGTGCTGACAAGGCGGTCTTCTTCCTTGCCCCCATGATCTCTTTCGTGCTGGCCGTGATTGCCTGGGCGGTGATCCCGTTTAACGATGGCTGGGTCGTCTCAGACATCAATGTCGCAATCCTCTATGTTTTCGCGGTGTCCTCACTCGAAGTTTATGGTGTGATTATGGGCGGTTGGGCGTCGAACTCAAAGTATCCGTTCCTTGGCTCACTACGCTCTGCCGCGCAGATGATTTCATACGAAGTCTCACTGGGCCTGATCATCATCGGTGTGATTATCTCAACCGGTTCGATGAACTTCGGGGCGATTGTTGCGGCACAAGATGGCAACGCTGGGATCTTCAACTGGTACTGGGTCGCGCATTTCCCGATGCTGTTCCTGTTCTTTATCAGCGCCTTGGCGGAAACAAACCGCCCACCGTTCGACCTGCCAGAGGCGGAATCGGAACTCGTTGCCGGATATCAGGTGGAATATTCCTCGACCCCGTTCCTGCTCTTTATGATTGGCGAACTGATGGCGGTGGTGCTGATGTGCGCACTGGTGTCGCTGCTGTTCTTCGGCGGCTGGTTGTCACCGATCCCCGGCCTGCCGGATGGCGTGCTGTGGATGGTGCTGAAAATGGCGCTGGTGTTCTTTGCCTTCTCGATGGTCAAGGCGATCACCCCGCGCTACCGCTACGACCAATTGATGCGCATTGGCTGGAAAGTCTTCCTGCCGATGTCACTGGCCTGGGTCGTGTTCGTGGCCTTTATGGCGAAATTTGAAGTGTTTGGCGGCCTTTGGGCACGCTACGCGATTGGGGGCTGATCCGGTGGACATTTACACATATTCGAAGCAGCCCGAGCTAATTGGCGGGAAATACCGTGAAGCTAAGATTTACTCCGACGGAGTCGATCCACCAAAAGGCTACTTTGATGAAGGAGCGGAGTTTCAGGAAGATAGTATTCAATTGCTGCTTTCGAAGATGTTTGAACATGAAAACGACCTTGAAATTGATTTGCGGGTCTGGCGTCGCATGACGTTAGAGGCCAGGTAAGTGGGGAAGTAACAGAATGGACTACAACCGCGCCGCCAGATATTTCCTGCTGATGGACTTCTGGCAGGGGTTCCGACTGGGGTTCAAACACTTCTTTCGGCCCAAGGTCACGATCAATTATCCCCATGAAAAGGGGCCGTTGTCCCCGCGTTTCCGGGGTGAACACGCGCTGCGTCGTTATCCCAACGGTGAAGAACGCTGCATCGCATGTAAGCTGTGCGAGGCCGTCTGCCCCGCGCAAGCCATCACCATCGACGCCGAACCACGTGACGACGGCAGCCGCCGCACCACGCGCTATGACATCGACATGACCAAGTGCATCTATTGCGGTTTCTGCCAAGAGGCCTGCCCGGTGGATGCCATCGTCGAAGGCCCGAATTTCGAGTTCTCAACCGAAACACGTGAAGAGCTTTACTACGACAAAGACAAGCTTCTGGCCAATGGTGACCGCTGGGAAGCCGAGATCGCGCGCAACCTCGAACTGGATGCGCCCTACCGATGACACAAAGCACCACGGCATATCAGCAAGGTCAGGCTCTTTCAGAAAAGGTCAACCCCGGCATGGAGGCGGCGCTTGCGGCACGTTACGACGATCTTGTGCCGGGCTTGTCACGGATGGTTGTCGAGGTGCCTTACGGTACATTCTATGCCCGTGGCGTTGTGGATGAAAAAACGCGGCTGTTGGCAACGATTGCGGCCCTGACGGCCCAGGGTGGTCAAACCAAACCGCAATTGAAGGTGAATATCGCCAGCGCCCGCAACGTTGGCGCCAGCCGAGAAGAGATCTGTGAGATCATTTATCAGATGACTCTGTATGGTGGTTTTCCGTCGATGATTAACGGGTTGAACGCCGCGATTGAGGTCTTTGAGGCGGAGGATGCCGCATGACCGATCAGAACCCATTTGATGCAATGATGAAGATGAGTCAGGACTGGGTGAAGCAATTCAACCCGGCGATGGAGGCGTTCACGCCCAAGGGGTTCGAAGACATGTTCCCGACCATGCCAAAGGACCTGATGGAAACCTTCCTCGGAAAAGGCATGAACCCCGAAGGGCTGGACGCCAAGACTCGGCTGCTGCTGACGCTGATGGGGCTGACCATCATGGGCGCACAGGCCGAAGCGCAGGTGCGCCTGACCGTGCGCCACGCGGTCGAAGCGGGGGCCACGAAACAGGAAATTGCCGAAACCATCGCGCAGGCCGCGATGTTTGGCGGCGTGCCAGCCATGACCAAGGCGATGGAGCTCGCCACGGAAGTCTTAGACAAGGATAGCGACGCATGACCGTGTTTGCCTTTACCTTTTATCTGTTCGCGATCTCGACCGTCCTGGGCGGCTTGATGACCGTGATCAGCCGAAACCCGGTGCATTCGGTGCTGTGGCTCATCCTTGCTTTCCTATCGTCCGCCGGGTTGTTCGTGACCTTGGGGGCCGAATTTGTGGCGATGCTGCTGATCATCGTCTACGTGGGTGCAGTCGCGGTGCTGTTCCTCTTTGTCGTGATGATGCTGGACGTGGATTTCGCCGAGTTAAAGGCGGAAATGTCGAAGTATCTGCCGCTGGGTTTGCTGATCGGCGTGGTGATCCTGATGCAGATGGCGATTGCCTTTGGCACATGGGGCTTTGACAAAAACGCCGCTGCCAACATTGCGGCACCGGTGGGTGACGCGGAAAACACAGCAGCACTTGGTCTGTTGATTTACGACAAATACATCATGCTATTCCAGCTTGCGGGTCTGATCCTGCTGGTCGCGATGATCGGGGCGATTGTCCTGACCCTGCGCCACCGTGTGGACATCAAGCGCCAGAACGTGATCGCCCAAATGCACCGCGATCCGGCGACCGCGATGGAGCTGAAGGATGTGAAACCGGGGCAGGGGCTATGACAAATTTCTTCGAAGAAATTTGCCAAAACTCTTCGAAGAGTTTTGCGCGGGTTGCAAAGGACACAGACCAATGATCGGACTTGAACACTACCTCACGGTCGCGGCGGCGCTCTTTGTCATTGGCATCTTCGGCCTGTTCCTGAACCGCAAGAACGTGATCATCCTGCTGATGAGCATCGAATTGATGCTGCTGGCAGTGAATATCAACTTTGTGGCCTTCTCTAGCTTCCTCAACGATCTGGTCGGGCAGGTGTTCACCCTTTTCGTGCTGACTGTCGCTGCCGCCGAGGCCGCGATTGGGCTGGCGATCCTTGTCTGTTTCTTCCGCAACCGCGGAACCATCGACGTTGAAGACGTCAACGTGATGAAAGGCTGAACGGATGGAAACCATCATCCTCTTTGCCCCGCTGGTGGGCGCGTTGATTGCAGGCTTTGGCTGGAAGATCATGGGCGAGACAGCTGCGCAGTGGCTGACAACCTCGCTGTTGTTCCTGTCGGCTTTTCTGTCGTGGATCGTCTTTCTGACGTTTGACGGCACAACCGAGAGCATTCAGATCCTGCGTTGGATCGAAAGCGGCACACTCAGCACCGATTGGGCCATTCGGATGGACCGATTGACCGCCACGATGCTGATTGTGATCACCACCGTTTCGGCGCTCGTACACCTTTATTCCTTTGGCTACATGGCCCATGACGAGAACTTTGGCGAAGGGGTGGCCTATAAGGCCCGGTTCTTTGCGTACCTGTCGTTCTTTACCTTTGCGATGCTGATGCTGGTGACAGCGGACAACCTGGTGCAGATGTTCTTTGGCTGGGAAGGCGTGGGCGTCGCGTCTTACCTGCTGATCGGGTTCTACTACAAGAAACCCAGCGCCAACGCCGCCGCGATCAAGGCCTTTGTGGTCAACCGTGTGGGTGACTTTGGCTTTGCGCTGGGGATTTTCGGCCTGTTCTATCTGACCGACAGCATCCGCTTTGACGACATCTTTGCCGCAGCCCCCGAGCTGGCGGAAACCACGCTGACCTTCATGTGGACCGACTGGAATGCCGCCAACCTGCTGGCCTTCCTGCTGTTCGTGGGGGCCATGGGGAAATCGGCGCAGCTGTTCCTGCACACATGGTTGCCCGACGCGATGGAAGGCCCGACACCGGTGTCCGCGCTGATCCACGCCGCGACCATGGTGACGGCAGGTGTGTTCCTTGTCTGCCGCATGTCGCCGCTGATGGAATTCGCGCCAGAGACCAAGACATTCATCGTCTATCTGGGGGCCACAACCGCGTTCTTTGCCGCGACCGTGGGTCTGGTGCAGAACGACATCAAGCGCGTGATCGCCTATTCCACCTGTTCGCAGTTGGGATACATGTTCGTGGCGGCAGGTGTCGGCGTCTATTCGGTCGCGATGTTCCACCTGCTGACGCACGCGTTCTTCAAGGCGATGCTGTTTCTTGGCGCCGGTTCGGTGATCCACGGGATGCATCACGAACAGGACATGCGGAACTATGGTGGGCTGAAAGACAAGATGCCCAAGACGTTCTGGGCGATGATGATCGGCACGCTTGCGATCACCGGCGTTGGTATTCCGCTGCTTTATATCGGTTTCCCGGTTGGTTTTGCGGGCTTCGTGTCCAAGGACGCGATCATCGAAAGCGCCTATGCAGCGCATGCGGGCTATGCCTTTTGGATCCTTGTTCTGGCCGCCGCAATGACAAGTTTCTATAGCTGGCGTCTGATGTTCCTGACCTTCTATGGCACACCACGAGGGGATGCGCATACCCATGAACATGCCCACGAAAGCCCCAATGTGATGCTGGTTCCGCTCGCTGTTCTGGCAGTGGGCGCGATTTTCAGCGGCATGGTGTTCTACAAGCCTTACTTTGGCTCGGACGCGAGTGTGGGCAAATTCTTTGGCGTGATCGAAGCCAAGGAAGAAGCACATGCCGAGCTGGGCTTTACGTTGATTTCACCGGCCTTTGCTGCGGGTGAAGAGACGGATGAGCACGGCGACGAACACGGTGCGGAATGGCCTGCCGAGCCGGGCAAGGGCGCGATCTTCAAGCATCCCGACAACCATGTCCTGCACGAGGCGCATCTGGTGCCCAAGTGGGTCAAGCTAAGCCCGTTCATCGCGATGTTGGCCGGGTTCCTGCTGGCCTATCAGATGTATATCCGGCGGCCCGACTGGCCTGCGAAACTGGCCGAAAACCAGCGCCCGCTGTATAACTTCCTGCTCAATAAGTGGTACTTTGACGAGCTCTACGACCTGATCTTTGTGCGGCCCGCCAAGGCGATTGGCAGCTTCCTGTGGAAGCGCGGCGATCAGGGCACGATCGACGGTGGCATCAACGGTGTGGCAATGGGGATCATCCCGTTCTTCACCAAGCTCGCCGGGCGCGCGCAGTCTGGCTATCTTTTCACCTATGCATTCGCGATGGTTCTGGGCCTTGCTGTGCTGCTGACCTGGGTTTCTCTGTCCGGGGGATATAACTGATGGGCAACCTCCTTTCGCTCACAACCTTCATTCCGCTGCTGGGGGCGGCCATTCTGGCCATCTTCCTGCGCGGCGATGACGAGGCCGCACAACGCAACGCCAAATGGGTGGCGTTGGTCGTCACTGGGGCCACGTTCCTTGTGTCGCTGTTCATCTGGTTCGGGTTTGACCCGCAGAACACCGGGTTCCAGTTCGTGGAAGAACGCGACTGGCTGCTGGGCCTGAAATACAAGATGGGCGTCGACGGGATCAGCGTGCTGTTTGTTCTGCTGACCACATTCCTGATGCCGCTGGTGATTGCCGCATGTTGGGACGTGAAAACACGGGTCAAGGAATACATGATTGCCTTCCTGATCCTTGAGACGCTGATGCTGGGCGTCTTCATGGCGCTGGATCTGGTGCTGTTCTACCTGTTCTTCGAGGCCGGGCTGATCCCGATGTTCCTGATTATTGGAATCTGGGGCGGAAAGGACCGCATCTATGCGTCCTTCAAGTTCTTCCTTTATACCTTCCTTGGCTCTGTGTTGATGCTGGTGGCGATGGTGGCGATGTTCGTGGACGCGGGCACCACTGATATCCCGACGCTGATGACGCATTCCTTTGGCTCTGAAAGCTTCAGCCTGCTGGGTATCCAGATCATTGGTGGCGCACAGACGCTGATGTGGATTGCGTTCTTCGCAAGCTTCGCCGTCAAGATGCCGATGTGGCCAGTGCATACCTGGCTGCCCGATGCACACGTGCAAGCGCCCACCGCAGGTTCGGTCGTGCTGGCAGCAATTCTGTTGAAAATGGGCGGCTACGGCTTCTTGCGGTTCAGCTTGCCGATGTTCCCCGTTGGGTCCGAGGTGATGGGACCGCTGGTCTTGTGGCTATCCGCCATTGCCATCGTCTACACCTCGCTGGTCGCGCTGGTGCAGCAGGACATGAAAAAGCTGATTGCTTATTCATCGGTTGCGCACATGGGTTACGTGACAATGGGCATCTTTGCGGTGAACCAACAGGGCATCGACGGTGCGATTTTCCAGATGATCAGCCACGGCTTTATCTCGGGCGCGCTGTTCTTGTGTGTCGGTGTGATCTACGACCGGATGCACACGCGCGAGATTGACGCCTATGGCGGGTTGGTGAACCGGATGCCGGCCTATGCGCTGATTTTCATGTTCTTCACGATGGCGAACGTCGGCCTGCCGGGAACGTCCGGCTTTATCGGTGAATTCCTGACCCTGATGGGGATTTTCCAGGTCAACACCTGGATCGCGGTGATCGCGACCTCGGGTGTGATCCTGTCGGCGGCCTATGCGCTTTGGCTTTACCGCCGCGTGGTGATGGGTGATCTGATCAAGGAAAGCCTGAAAACCATTTCCGATATGACCACGCGCGAACGCGCGATCTTTGCGCCGCTGGTCTTCATGACGCTGCTGCTGGGCGTTTACCCGGCACCTGTGCTGGACACCATCGGGCCAAGCGTACAGGCGCTGATCGGGCAATATGACATCGCAACCGCGACCTTTGAGGCCGCGAACCAAGTTGCATCGAACTAAGGACGCCGGGCTATGATCTCTGCTGATATCCAAACTGTTCTGCCGGAAATCGTGCTGTCGCTTTATGCGATGGCGGCGCTGATGGCGGCTGTTTACACGATCAAGGATGGGGCCGCGGCGCTGCTGACATGGGTCACCGCAGGTGTCTTTGTGTTGATGGCGGTCTGGATCGGCATCAACGGCGAGGGGACCACAACGGCCTTTGGCGGCATGTTCGTCGAGGATGCCTTTGCGCGCTTTGCAAAGATCGTCATCCTGATCTCTGCCGCGATCGTCTTACTGATGAGCGAGGGCTATATGGCCCGCCGCGATTTGTTGCGGTTTGAATACCCGCTGTTGGTGGCCCTGGCCGTCGTTGGCATGATGGTGATGGTCAGCGCAGGCGACCTGATGGCGCTTTACATGGGGCTGGAACTGCAGTCGCTGTCGCTTTATGTCGTTGCATCGCTGCGCCGCGATAGCGTGAAGTCGACCGAGGCGGGCTTGAAGTACTTTGTGCTTGGCGCGCTGTCGTCCGGTCTGCTGCTTTATGGCGCATCGCTGACTTATGGCTACGCGGGCACGACGCTGTTCTCCGGCATCATTGCGGCGGTCGAAGATGGTGCCTCGCTGGGGTTGCTGTTTGGCCTTGTGTTCCTTGTCACGGGCTTTGCCTTCAAGGTCAGCGCGGCCCCGTTCCACATGTGGACGCCGGATGTTTACGAAGGTTCGCCAACACCTGTCACCGCGTTTTTCGCGACGGCGCCCAAGGTGGCTGCGATGGCGCTTTTTGCCCGCGTGGTACATGACGCCTTTGGCGGGATCGTCGGCGACTGGCAGCAGATCGTGGCCTTCCTTGCGGTCGTTTCCATGTTCCTTGGTGCAATCGCTGCCATCGGTCAGCGCGACATCAAGCGCCTGATGGCCTATTCCTCGATCGCGCATATGGGCTTTGCCCTGATGGGGCTCGCGGCTGGCACGGCTTTGGGTGTGCAGGCGATGCTGATCTACATGGCGATTTATGTGACAATGAATATCGGCACCTTCGCCTTGATCCTGAGCATGGAAAAAGATGGTCGTCCGGTCACTGACATTCAGGCGCTGCAAAGCTACTCCAAACGTGATCCGCTGATGGCGCTCGTGATGCTTGTGATGATGTTCAGCCTTGCGGGCGTCCCGCCGATGCTCGGCTTTTTCGGCAAATTCTACGTGCTGCGTGCCGCCTACGACGCGGGCCTTGGCTGGCTGGCAGTGGCGGGCGTGATCGCATCGGTGATTGGCGCGTTCTATTACCTGCGCATCGTTTACTACGTCTATTTTGGCGCAGAGAGCGAAGGTACCGACGGTCGCCCGACACCGGTTCTATGGACGGCCGCCGTGGTCAGTGGCGTGATCGTCGCCGTCGCCTGGCTGCCCGGGATCAACCTTTTCGGGATTGAGCCTGTCGCCGCCGCAGCAGCCGCGACCCTTGTCAACTAGACCCGACAAGCATCACGACTGGCCGCAAGGCTATCGCTGTCTGGCCTATGATACGCTGGACAGCACAATGGCCGAGGCCGCGCGCCTCGCCCCCGGTATTGATGGCCCCACATGGATCACCGCGCGCGCGCAGACCGCCGCACGCGGGCGGCGCGGCCGGGTATGGAAGAACCCAGCGGGCAATCTTGCCGCAACGCTGGTGTTTCATCCGCTTTGCACGCCGCAGGTCGCAGCACAGCGGTCGTTTGTGGCAGCCAATGCCCTTTTGGAAACGCTGGCGCTTTATGTCGATCGCGGCAAACTGGCGACGAAATGGCCCAACGATGTGCTGCTGAACGGCGGCAAGGTCGCGGGCATCCTGCTGGAAACCAGCGGGCGTGGTCCCTTTGTGGATTGGCTGTCGGTGGGAATTGGCGTGAACCTGACAGAGGTGCCAGAAGGCGTCGCAGACGCAAAGTTCCCGCCCGTCAGTCTGGCAAGCGAAGGCGGAGCTACCGTCGATGCAGATGAATTTCTTGTCTATCTGGCCTGCAACATCGCCACGCAAGAGGGCAAGCTGGATCGCTTCGGCTTTGACAAGATCCGCACCGATTGGCTGAAACACGCGGCCAAACTGGGCGAGACGATCACCGCTTTGCAAGGCGCAGAGATGATCCAGGGCATTTTCGATACCATTGATGCGGATGGCAATTTAGTGCTGATCACCGCAAAAGGCCCGCGCAAGATTGCGGCGGCCGATATCCATTTCTAAGGGGGGCAGGGGATGCTTCTGGCGATTGACTGCGGCAACACCAACACGGTCTTTTCCATCCTTGATGGCGACACAGAAATTGCAACCTGGCGCACCAGTACCGAGTGGCAGCGCACGGCGGACCAATACTATGTCTGGCTGTCGTCGCTGATGCGGTTTCAAAAGCTTGAAGGCATCATGATTGACGAGGTGATCGTCAGTTCCACCGTGCCGCGTGTGGTCTTCAACCTGCGGGTCCTGTCCGACCGCTATTTTAATTGCCGCCCCATTGTTGTGGGCAAGCCTGAATGCGCGCTGCCGGTTGAACCTCGGGTGGATGCGGGCACTGCCGTTGGCCCGGATCGTCTGGTCAATACTGCCGGTGCCTTTGACCGCCACGGTGGCAACTTGATCGTGGTCGATTTTGGCACTGCGACGACCTTTGATGTGGTGGACGATGACGGGGCCTATATCGGCGGCGTCATTGCGCCCGGTGTGAACCTGTCGCTTGAGGCGCTGCACAATGCCGCCGCCGCCCTGCCGCATGTCGATATCAGCAAGCCGCAGTCGGTGATTGGCACCAACACAGTGGCTTGTATGCAGTCAGGTGTCTTTTGGGGTTACATCGGACTGGTGCGCGAGATATGCGCACGGATCAAAGCCGAACGCGGGCGCGAGATGAAGGTGATCTCGACCGGTGGGTTGGCGCCACTTTTTCAACAGTCCGAGGCCTTGTTTGATGCCTTTGAGGACGATCTGACGATGCACGGTCTGACCGTCATCCACCGCTATAACAAGGACATCGCATGAGTGCTGCGAAAGCCAATGACCGCCTGATCTATCTGCCCCTTGGTGGGGCGGGTGAAATTGGCATGAACGCCTATGTTTATGGCTATGGCAAACCCGGCAAAGAACGGTTGATCGTGGTCGATCTGGGCGTGACCTTTCCTGATATGGACGGCACACCGGGCGTTGATCTGATCCTGCCCGATATCGCTTGGTTGAAAGAACGCAAGGCGCAGATCGAGGGCATCTTCATCACCCACGCGCACGAAGACCACGTCGGCGCCATCGGACATTATTGGGAAGACCTTGGCGCGCCTGTCTATGCGCGCAAATTTACTGCCAATATCGCCCGACGCAAACTGTCCGAACACGGACATCCTGACAGTGTCGTCAGCGTTGTGGACGTCTGGCCGCAGGTAATTGATTGCGGCCCGTTCAAGGTGGGGTATCTGCCGATCAGCCACTCAATCCCCGAAAGCGCGGGCCTTGTGATCGACAGTCCAGAAGGGCGGTTGCTGCATACGGGCGACTTCAAGATCGACACCACGCCGGTGGTGGGGGACCCCTTTGATCGGGACCTCTGGGCAGATGTTTCCAAGGATGGGGTCAAGGCGCTGATCTGTGACAGCACCAATATCTTTTCCCCACACGCAGGCCGGTCCGAAGCCTCAATCGCGGATGAGGTCGAAGGCCTGATGCGCGATGCACCGGGCATGGTGGTGGCGACCACCTTTGCGTCGAACATTGCACGACTGAAGACACTGGCCACGGCAGCCCACGAGGCGGGTCGTACCGTTTGCCTTTTGGGCCGTGCGATGCGACGGATGACCGAAGCGGCGGTAGAAACCGGTTTGTTGACCGGCTTTCCACCGACGGTTGGGCCAGAGGATGCGCAAAGCATTCCGCGCGAAAACTTGATGCTTCTGGTCACAGGATCGCAGGGTGAACGACGCGCGGCCTCTGCCCAATTGGCGAATGGGTCCTATCTGGGGCTGAAAATGAAGGAAGGTGACACCTTCCTGTTCTCGTCCAAGACGATCCCCGGCAATGAACGCGGCGTGATCCGGATCATGAACCAGTTTTCCGAACTGGGCGTGGATGTGGTGGACGACGCGGGTGGCAAATACCACGTGTCTGGTCATGCCAACCGGCCCGATCTGGAAGAGATGCACCGCATCGTGAAACCACAGATCCTGATCCCGATGCATGGCGAACACCGGCACTTGCGCGAACATGTAAAGGTGGGTGCGGCAAACGGGTTGTCAGGCATCGTGGCCGTCAACGGGATGATGGTTGACCTGTCAGGCAATCAGCCCACCGTCGCCGAATACATCGACACAGGCCGCACCTATCTGGATGGTTCGGTGCAAATCGGTGCAATGGACGGGATCGTGCGCGAACGCATCAAGATGGCGCTGAACGGCCATATTGTGGTGACGCTGATTATTGACGAAAACGATGAACCGCTGGGTGATCCGTGGGTCGAGCTGGCCGGTCTGGCCGAAACGGGGACGTCAAATGCGGCCCTGGTCGAGGTGATCGAAGAAGACCTCAGCCAGTTTGTGAACCGCGCCAATGCCAAGACGCTGCGTGATGACGTGAAGCTTGAAAAAGAGCTGAAGTCGATCACCCGGCGCAGCGCCCAGGGCGAGATCGGCAAGAAGCCCGAGGTCACCGTGATCGTCAGCCGTCTCAGCTAGCGCCCGACTATTCGTCGAATAATCGTGGTCCCGCTGCCTAGCCGTTGCACATCCAAAGGCCACCGCCCACGGCGACCACGCTCAGCGCAGTGGCTGACAGCCCCATGGGGGTCGTCGCGGCAGCGGCGAGCGCGGCTGATCCCAATTCCTCGGCCTTGTCTTGCAAGACGTCGCGGCCCAGCGTCATGATCATCACGCCAGACGCATGCGCCATAACCGCGCTGTCGGGATCGGGTTGGGCATAAAGCATCAGAGCCATGCGATTGGTCAGCCCAACGATTTCATCTGCCGCGCCGTTGATTTGCTGGCAAGTTGACACCGCACACCGTCCGCGAAAGTTGCGCTGCCCTGGCACCAAAAGCCAGCCGGTCTGCGCATCGCCCTCGGCAAGGCAATAGCCGTCGGTATTGGGCAGGCCCTCAATGCCAGCCATGAAATCCAGTGTGACATCGCTGGCGCAGGTGGGCAGGGTGCCGGTCAACGCATTCAGGCTGCGACGCGGCCATGACAGCATATTCTCGCGGATCGTAGCACCGTCGCCATAAAGATCAGTGTTGACCACAACGTCCATCGCGTTGACGCGCACGGTGCAATCGTCAGCCAATGCCGGTGTGCTGGCGCAAATGGCCAGCACCGCAGCAATCGCCTTATGCTTTGGCCCGTTCATCAAAGCTGAGCGCAATGAAGGCTGGGGTATCATCGCCCATGCCCACGATCTTTTCGTGCTGTTTGCCGCCACCGTCACCCTTCTTGCCGCCGCGATTACGGCCACCGCGCTGGCGCGGTTCGCGCTGCGGTTTATCCTTGGACGTATCCGTAGTCTCAGCAGATTTGGGCTCGTCCGTTTGCGGGGCCTCTGTCACGGGTGCTGCGTCAACCTCTTCACGCGGCTTGCGCGAGCGGGTGCGGCGCGGCTTGTCTTCGCGCATAGGGGCATCTTCTTCGGGCTTGGCACCACCTTTGCTGGGCGTAGGATCGTCCAGCCGGGGAATTTCGTGGTTCACCAGCCGTTCAACGTCAGCAAGGTTCTTTTCGTCGCGCGGATTGCAGATCATGATCGCAACGCCAGAGCGGCCAGCGCGGCCCGTGCGACCAATGCGGTGCACGTAGTCCTCGGCATGGCTGGGCACATCAAAGTTGAACACGTGGCTCACGGCCGGAATATCCAGACCCCGCGCCGCCACGTCAGAGGCCACAAGAAAACGCAGGCGATTTTCACGAAAGCCATCCAGTGTCCGCGTCCGCACGCTTTGGTCCAGATCACCGTGGATCGCACCGGCATCGTAGCCGTATTTCTTCAATGATTTCGAAACGATATCCACATCCGACTTGCGGTTGCAGAAGATGATCGCGTTTGAACACGCCTCGCCCTCGGCATCAATCAGCGCACGCAACAGCTTGCGTTTTTCGCTGTCGGCACGGTCACGGCGCGAGCCTTTGAACATCACAACGCCCTGTTTGATGTTCTCGTTCGTGGTTGCCGCGCGGGCGACCTCAATCTTGACCGGGGCAGAAAGGAAGGTATTGGTGATCCGCTCAATCTCGGGCGCCATGGTGGCCGAGAAGAACAGGGTCTGGCGGGTGAAGGGCGTCTTTTTGAAGATCTCTTCGATATCCGGAATAAAGCCCATATCAAGCATCCGGTCGGCTTCGTCCACCACCATGACCTTGACGTCTGACAGGATCAGCTTGCCACGTTCAAAATGGTCCAGCAGTCGGCCCGGTGTGGCGATCAGCACATCGACGCCTTTGTCGATCAGCAGGTCCTGTTCCTTGAACGAGGTGCCACCGATCAGCAACGCCTTGGTCAGCTTGGTGTACTTGGCATATGTATCAAAGTTTTCAGCAACTTGTGCGGCCAGCTCGCGGGTGGGGGCCAGCACAAGGCTGCGCGGCATCCGCGCGCGGGCGCGGCCCCGGCCCAACAATGTGATCATCGGCAGGGTAAAGGCCGCCGTCTTTCCGGTGCCGGTCTGTGCGATGCCCAACACGTCTTTGCCTTCGAGAGCGGGTGGAATGGCACCGCCCTGAATCGGGGTCGGCGTGTCATAGCCCGTTTCGTCGATGGCTTTCAGAACCTTTTTGTCGAGGTTCAGATCAGAGAATTTTGTCATGTAGCCCTTTCAAGTCTTGCGGCTTTATTGGCCGCAAGATTGCGCGGCCCGCTGGACCGGATTGTCCAAGCGTTCGACAAAAAAGCCCCTACGCCCTTCTTTCAGAAAGGTCAAGGAAACCTGCCGGTTCAGGGGCTTATTCGGCCGAAGGGTGCAAATCGGGGCAATATCCGGCGCGTAGAACGGCGATCGACGGTGCTGGCGTCATGACTGTCATGTCACCGGTTCTGGGGCGCGGCCGTTTTGGGCCATATCCATCAGGTGTGTAGGCGCGCATATGGTCGGACCGGATCAGGTGCGGGCGATCAGCCACCAGCGCAAAACAGCCATCCGGCAGATCCGCAGCGGGTGCACGATGGGTGACCTGCCGATGCTGGCGCGGGACGACGCGGGTTCGATGCAAGGCGTCATCCATGTCTGGTGCACTCGGGACGGACCCTGTGGCATCGGTCCAAGCCTCGCGATACCGCAGGTAGGCCGCGCGCCTGCAATAGGCACAAGGGCGGTGCCCGGCTGCAATTGCCACGGCCTCGTCCAAAAAGAACAACTCAGTCCAGTTGCGTCCGGTCATGACCTGCCGTTTGCGGCCTTGCCAGTGCAAGACGCAGCAAATCCAGGCCTTGTGCCGCCAGCGTGCGGTTCCAAGGGTGCGATCGGGATTATGGAGGATGCCCCGGTTGCCGGTCATCGTTCCGCGTGCGGACAGGGCGACGATCTGGCCGTCAGGCAGGACACGGTTTTGCAAAGGCATACCGGCAGGTTAGGGGGTCTGACGCAGTTGCGCCAGTACGCGGGCGAAAGCCTCTGCCGGAACGATGCCTTCGGCACGTCCGCGCAAACCCCAAACCCGCAATGGCAGCCCACTGCGGGCGGCGGCGCGAAAGGTCGCTTCGGACAGATGAACAGCGCCGACCTCTGCTGCCTGACATCCGTCGATGCAATGGGTGCGCAGTCGGTCATGGCGGACGTAGACCATGTCATGCCCTAAAGAGGTGACCCGTTCGATCCGCGGTCCATTTGCGTCGCGCCGCCGCAGATTGGTCAGTGCCGCATATCCCGTTTGCCCGTCTTTGACGATGATCGTGGGGCGCACCACCAGGATTGCATCATCGTCGCGATAAATCTCGCGTTCCTGAACAGTGATTGTCTGATGTCCGGTCCATGCATCTCTGGTGACCAAGACTTGGTCGCGGATACATCCCGCGAGAAGCAGGAACAGAAGGGGTATGCGCCACATGCCCGCACAGTGTTGGCAGATTGGTTAACAAAACCCAAAGACCAACAACGAAAAAGGGCGCCTAAGTAAGGCGCCCCCTTTGCAATCTGTCGACGATTCTTAGGCCTTGCGGCGCTTTGCTGCGGCCAGACCACCAAATGCCGCAATCAACAACCAGCCGGCTGCTGGCAGGGGCACGTCGTTGAGGTTGCCGTCTGGCAAGTCAGCATGGTTCAGGTTGAAGTCACCATGAGAATCGAACCCAACGAAGTCAAAGTGCTGTGCAACAGTTTGATCGGCCGCATCGCTTGTCTTCGTGGCGTTGAACCAGAACGACATCCCGTTCTTGTTGTTGTCGACCAAAGGAGACGCGTAACGCGCGTCCATCAATTGTGCCGCTGAACCAGTAAATGGTGCGGCCGCAGCAAGAATTGTAGCGGCAACCATTGTCTCACGGGTAGGTCAGACCATCATCTCTTTTGTGTTTGACAGGGTCACATCCGGATAATCACGGCCGACACGGTCGATGTCCCATTGCAAACGGGTCAGGAACACCGTGTCGCCATCGTTATCAAGGGCAATGTGCTGTTTGTTGGCAGCGGCAAAGGCGTCGACAGCGTCTTTCGCACCATGAACCCAACGTGCCGATGTGAACTGAGAACCCTCAAAGCGAACGGGCAGCCCGTATTCCATCTCAATCCGGCTGGCGAGCACTTCGAATTGCAAGGCACCGACGACACCTACGATAAAGCCCGACCCGAACGTCGGCTTAAACACCTTGGCGGCCCCTTCCTCGGCGAATTGCATCAGCGCCTTTTCAAGGTGCTTTGCCTTCATTGGATCACCAGCGCGACACGTCTGCAGCAACTCCGGCGCGAAAGAGGGGATGCCAGTCACCCGGATCGCTTCGCCCTCGGTCAGCGTATCACCAATGCGCAGTTGCCCGTGGTTCGGGATACCGATGATGTCACCCGCCCAGCCTTCTTCGGCCAATTCGCGATCAGCGGCGAGGAACATGACCGGATTTGCCACCGCCATCACCTTCTTTGACCGCACATGGGTCAGCTTCATGCCGCGCTGAAAGTGGCCAGAGGCGAGGCGGACAAAGGCCACGCGGTCGCGGTGCTTGGGGTCCATATTCGCCTGCACCTTGAAGACGAAACCCGCGACGTTCTTTTCCTCGGGCGCGATTGACCGGGGTTCAGCCTTTTGCACCTGTGGTTCGGGGCCATAGGTGCCGATGCCGTCCATCAACTCTTTCACCCCGAAAGAGTTGATCGCAGAACCAAACCAGATCGGCGTCATCGACCCGTTCAATACGCTTTCTTGGTCTAGTGGGGGCAGCAGCTCTTTTGCCATCTCGATCTCTTCAAGGAACTTGTCCAGCAGATGGGCCGGGATATGTTCGGCCAATTTGGGATCATCAAGTCCTTTGATTTCAATGCTTTCCGCGACCTTGTTGCGGTCGGCGCGGTCCATCAATTCCAATCGGTCGCGCAGGATGTCATAGGTGCCCATGAAATCGCGCCCAACACCGATAGGCCAGGCTGCGGGGGTAACATCAATCGCCAGATTTTCCTGAATCTCGTCGATAATTTCGAACGTATCGCGGCTCTCGCGGTCCATCTTGTTACAAAACGTCAGAATAGGAAGGTCGCGTAAGCGGCAGACTTCAAACAGTTTTTGCGTTTGGCTCTCGACCCCTTTGGCCCCGTCGATCACCATCACAGCAGCATCCACGGCCGTCAGCGTGCGATAGGTGTCTTCGGAAAAGTCAGAGTGGCCGGGCGTGTCGACCAGATTAAAGCGAAAATTGTTGTCCGCATTGGCAAAATCAAATGACATTGCCGACGCGCTGACAGAGATGCCGCGGTCTTTTTCCATCTGCATAAAGTCCGACCGCGTGCGGCGCGCTTCGCCTTTGGCACGGACCTGTCCGGCCATCTGAATTGCGCCACCATACAGCAAGAATTTCTCGGTCAGTGTGGTCTTGCCCGCATCCGGATGCGAGATGATCGCAAAGGTGCGGCGGCGGGCGATTTCGGCAGGAAGGTCAGGGCGATTTGTCATGGCCATCCTCTAGCGCGGCGGGCTGCAAAGGGCAATCAGCGGGGTCAGGGCGATTTCCTGATGTGGTTCACATCTGTTGATGAGCTTCAAACCGGGCGATTGCAGCTGAAACCTATGTTGCGCGGCCAGAACCCGCGCAGCGGCCACGCAGCATCCGGCCAAATGCCGCCCTGCTATCGGATAGCGCGGCGGCATTATTGCTTAGCGGCACGGTCGAGGTCCTTAACCCCTGGCAGAGATATCTGCATCAGAGGGGATCACCATGATCAATACGAAACTTTCCGCACTGGCCCTGCTGGGGCTTTGCGCCTGCGGTGGCACCGGCACACCTGTGACCACCACCAATCCGGTGCCAAGCGCCGCTCTCAGTTTTGCTGAGATTGCCGACATCGCCGACGACGTGAACCGTGGCTACAATTCTGTTGGCATCACACCCAAGGCGCAGGTCCCGATCAGCGGTGGCGCGACGTATCAAGGGGCAGTTGGTGGCACGGTGGCCGTGCAAGGGAACGTGACGGATGTCGCCGGTGTGATGGCGATGGACGTCGACTTTTCCCGCGACCGGGTGGGCGGTCTTTTGGGGAATTTCGTGACCCGCGCCGGGGATCCAATTGACGGCACGCTGAGCTTAAACAACGGGGTCCTGAACCGCCAAAGCAACAGCCAGCAGGTCGCCATATTTGCCGATGTTGACGGTAATCTGCGCAGTGCCGCAGGCGAATTCATCACCGTCGATGCGCGTCTGCGTAACAGTGGGTTCAAAGGGAATAATGTCCAATTCATCGGCGGCGATATCACTGGTGATATCTTCGTTGATGGGGTGCGCGGCGATCTGGACCTGCGGACGCAATTAGAGCGTTAAAGCGGTGACGTGATCCTTCCTGTAACTATTTGGCAACGTTGCATTCGTCGGCAGACACATCCTCTGGTCCATCGTCGGATTTCCGACATGGTTGCCAGGAAAATAGATAGCGATTCTTGGAAGGGTGAAGTTGATGATCAGAATGGTAAAGTTGGCTGTCGCGGCGACAGCGTTGGCGGGCCTTGCCGCATGCGGTGGTGGATCGACGGGCGGCGGGGCGCTTAGCTTTCAACAGATTGCCAATCGCGCAGATCCCTTGATCACCCGCTTTGAGAATGTGTCGTCCACACCCATTCGTAATGTGCCGACCTCCGGTTCAGCAAACTATAGCGGCATCATGGCAGCAGAAGCTGACGTTGGTGGTGAGGTGACTGCCTTGGCCGGGCTCGCCAATATGCGTGTCGGCTTTGGTTCAAATACCCTGTCCGGTTCGATCACCAACATCGTGAATGATGCAAACCAGCGCTACCCGGGGCGTTTGAATATGACGAATGGGACCATTGATCGGAGTGGCGGCAACTCATTGTTTCCAGGCGAAGTTGTGATGGAAACGGATGTGACCGGTCGCCTGACGGGCCCCGCCGGAGAGCGGATCGTCGTGGACGGTGGGTCCGTCCTTGGTTTTGGCAATCCGAATTATGAGGTGATCGGCGGCCTGATTGGCGGTGACCTTACGGTGGATGGCACGCGCGGGTCCTTTTTCGGCGGTCTGGTGCTTGAACGTTAAGACAGCGATGGCGAAGGCCGGTTAACCGGCCATTAACCAGCATTGTGAAACCCTGACCCCGGATCATCAGAACTGGGGTCAGGATGCGATTTACAACTTATGTGCTGACCGTGCTGGCACTTGCGGGCTGTGGCACAGGCGGCAGCAACAGCGGCACGCTCAGCCGCAGCGCGCAAGCCGCAGACCTGGAAGAAACTCTGTCTGCCACCAATATCACCAACCCGGCGACGCTGCCGACGACCGGCAGCACAACATATCAAGGTTTCATGACCGCTGGCCTCCCGACAGGGGCAGGGGGTGCGCGCACGGAATATCTGGGTGATCTGACGATGAATGTCGATTTCGCCGCCTCGCGCGATCAAGTCACCGGCACTGCGCGCAATTTTGCGGCTGGAAATGACCAGCTTACCGGGGTGCTGCTCATCCGGCAGGGCGATCTGTTTCGCAATACCAACACCAGCCAGAACTTCACCTTCACCGGCGACGTGAATGGCACGCTGAAACAAGGTGTCTCGGCCTTTGTGATTGATGCTGAAATCGCAGGAGAATTCAGAGGCCGCGATCAGGAAGGCGTCAGCGGCTTGCTGTTTGGCGACGTCACAGGCCCTACCGGTCAGGACATTTTCGACGGCACTTTCTTTGCCGCCACACCTTAGCTGCTGGATGCTTTGCGCAGCAGGGCCACGGCGTCAGGCGTCGACAACAAGCTGCTGTTGACCTCATAGTCCAGATGATGCCGATGGCTGTGGGTGCTATGACCGGGCAAGGCGGCGCGGGTGCGCGGATCGACCAGCAGCGATTCCGCAGCAATCCCTTCGGCATAGATGATCTGATGGTTGTCAAAAAGCAGCTGGAAGTAATCCACAAACCCGCCATCTTGCTGATAGACCGTATCGTCATTGATCAGATGCCGCACCTTGACCAGCACCTCGCTGCGGCCAGCGCCAAGCCGATCCTGCCGCTGATAGACAAAAAGGCGGTGATCGGGGCTGACGACCAGATCGTTGATGTTGTGCAGCGCATCGGCCTTGATCACCACGGGCGCGAATTCACCCACTGCGCGCAGGGTGGTCTGCCCAATCCAGCGAATCTGCTGCGGGCCGTCGTCGCGCGTCAGCACCTTGTCCCCGACAGACAGGTCTTCAATCGGGACCTGCTGGCCAGAGGCCATCGTGATATGCGTGCCACGCGTGAACGATACACAGGCGACTTCGGCAAACCGGGTTGCGGCCGCTTCGCGGTCAACACCCACAAGCCGATAGTCGGTTTTCGGGGCCAGTGTTGCCAGCGGCAAAAGATAGACCGCCTCGACCCCGTCCTGCTCGATCTCGACCATGACCAGCGCCTCGAACGTGCTCCCGTCACGGGCCATCAGTGTCAGGCAGCAGTCCAGCACCACCGCATTGCCGGGTTTGCCAACTTCGCTGCTGTCATCGATCTCAAAGAACAATTGCTCATCTGACAACGCCAGCGTCAGGCGCTGGCGATTTGCGCCACTTTGCAGTTGATAGACATCGTCCATCACCAACTCGTCCGCAAAGGACATACCATCCCCCAGTGCCACCCCGTCGGTCACGCTGAAATCAGCTGCATTCAGGACCGGAACAGCCTGCAGACTGCGCGAGGTTTCGGTAGATGTCATATGCTGAAAACCAATGGAGTGTGAGTGGGCGCAAACTACGGTCATGTGCCGCGCAGGTCAACGCCGCACACCCCCTGTCATCCCGGTCCCGGCGTGTTAGGTCTAAGACAACACAACGAAAGGAAGCATCATGGATCTGGGGATCAAAGGAAAACGCGCATTGGTCTGCGCAGGCTCCAAAGGGTTGGGCAAGGGCTGTGCGACAGCCTTGGCCGAGGCAGGTGTTGATCTTGTGCTGAACGCCCGCGGGGCAGAGGCGCTGGAGGCGACAGCTGAAGAGCTGCGCGGTTTTGGCGTCAACGTGACCACCGTGGCGGCTGACGTCAGCACCGATGCAGGTCGCGCCGAACTGATTGAGGCCTCACAGGGCGTTGATATCCTGGTTAACAACGCAGGTGGCCCACCGCCGGGCCTGTGGTCCGACTGGGACCGCGATGATTTCATCGCCGCGCTTGATGCAAATATGTTGGCCCCGATTGCGCTGATCAAGGCGTTGATACCAGCGATGATGGATGCAGGCTGGGGCCGGGTGGTCAATATTACCTCTGTCTCGGTCAAGTCACCGGTTCCTCAGCTTGGCCTGTCCAATTCTGCGCGCGCCGGGCTGACCGGTTATGTGGCTGGCACCTCACGGCAAGTGGCTCAGCGGGGTGTGATCATCAACAACCTGCTGCCCGGCATACACGCCACCGACCGCGCCATCAGCCTTGATCGTACTGTCAGCAAGGCGCAGGGCATCAGCATGGACGAGGCCACAGCACAGCGCACCTCCACCATCCCCGCAGGTCGCTACGGCACACCGGAAGAGTTTGGCGCGACCTGCGCGTTTCTGTGTTCGCAGCACGCCGGATACATCGTGGGGCAGAATATCCTGCTGGACGGTGGCGCCACCAACACAACGCTCTGACAATGGCGCAGGGTTTCAGCCTGAAGGACGATCTGTTCAACGCAACCACGGTCGCCCGATTGGCCCAGGGGTTCGACGCGGCGGGCGTGTTCAAGGCCGCCCCATTCGAGGCGGTGGTCATGGCGCAAATGCCACCGCTCGAGCTGAAGGCGCGCATCAACATGATCGCGGATGTGCTGACAGATTTTCTGCCAGCCGACTTTCCCGCAGCAGCCACCGCAATCCAAAGCGCGCTGCCCCCGCAGTTGGATCCAACGCTGACGGACGATGACTTTGGTCATTTCATCTTTGCGCCTTTGGGCGTTTATGTTGAAAATCATGGGCTTGAAGGGCATCTTTCAACTTCGCTGGACCTTTTGGCAGAGTTGACGCAGCGGTTTTCGATGGAGTATTCGATCCGTGCTTTCCTGAACCGGTGGCCGGATCAAACCTTGGCGCGGATGCAGGATTGGGTGCGCCACGACAGCTATCATGTGCGCCGGCTGGTCAGCGAAGGCACACGGCCCAAGCTGCCTTGGGGGCAAAGCATCGGGATTGGCGCCGACCAGACGCTGCCGCTTTTGGACACCCTACACGGCGACAGAACGCGTTTTGTCACCCGCTCAGTCGCGAACCACCTCAATGATATCACCAAAAAAGAACCTCAGCTTGCTTTGGAACGTTTGGCGCAGTGGGCAAAGTTGGATCACCAAACCCCGAAAGAGCTTGATTGGATGTCGCGCCATGCCCTGCGCGGTTTGGTCAAAGCGGGGCATCCCAGTGCAATGGCGCAATTGGGCTATACGCCTGACGTGGCCCTGACCAATGCCGAGGTGACGATGGCTCCAGCCGCGCTGGCAATTGGCGACGCAGCAGAGGTGTCTGTGACTCTGACCACCAAGACTGATGCGCCATTGATTGTGGATTATGTGATCGATTTTGTGAAAGCCAATGGATCGAGCGCGCCAAAAGTCTTCAAAATGAAAGTGTTGCAGGCCAAGGCGGGCGAGCCAGTCGTGTTGAAGAAGAAGCATCTTTTCAAGAAAGGTGCCACGACTTTCACGCATTATCCGGGCGCGCACCGGGTGCATCTGCAGGTCAATGGGCGGCAGGTTGCGGCTGCTGACTTTGCCTTGTCCTGATGGGGGATCGTTGTTAGGTGCTTTCCTGACTGAATTGCTCAAGAGTTTGCGCCGATGACCACGCCGAGGCTGCAGATCACGCAGATGACCAAAGCCTTTAACGGGCGGCGGATTGTCGATGACATCGACCTGACAGTGATGCCGGGGCAGGTGACTTGTCTGTTGGGACCGTCAGGCTGCGGCAAATCCACGACCCTGCGAATGATTGCCGGGGTCGAAATGCAGGACAGCGGCACGATCCACGTCGATGGCGAACTGATCTGCGACACCGTACACCGCATTCCGCCCGAGGCGCGGGGCATAGGCCTGATGTTTCAGGACTTTGCCCTGTTCCCGCACCTGACCGTTGCGCAGAACGTCGGCTTTGGCCTGCCGAAATCAGAGCGGGCCGCGCGGATCAAAGACCTGTTGGCCAAGGTCGGCATGTCACGGCACATTGACCGCTTCCCGCATGAGCTGTCCGGGGGCGAACAACAGCGGGTTGCTCTGGCCCGTGCGCTGGCCCCGAAGCCGGGCATCATGTTGATGGACGAACCCTTTTCGGGCCTCGACGACCGGTTGCGCGATGATATCCGCGATGAAACGCTGGACGTGCTGAAAGAAGAAGGCACAGCCGTTTTGCTGGTGACTCATGAACCGGCAGAGGCGATGCGCATGGCCGATGAAATCGCGTTGATGCGCAATGGACGCATCGTGCAGCGCGGCGCGCCCTATAACATCTACAACGCCCCCGTTGATCTGTTGGCTGCGTCTTTCTTTAGCGATATCAACGTGATCCACGGTAAAGTTCAAGGTGCTTTGACGGAAACGCCGTTTGGTCAATTTCTGGCTCCGGGCGTGCCTGACGGAACCGAAGTTGATATTTGCATTCGCCCACAGCACCTGAAAATCGACTTTGACCGCGCGGGGCGCGGCCCAAGCCCGACCCCTGTCGAAGGCACGCCGGCGCGCGGTGTTGTGCTGCGCGCGCGCTATATGGGCAAGGAAAGCCTTGTCGAATTTAAGATGGACTATGACGGCTCTGTGCTGCGCGCGCTCGTGCCGTCGGTGTTTCTGCCTCAAAGGGGCACGGCCCTGTGGCTGATGATCCGCCGCGACCGCTGTTTCGTTTTTCCGCGCGCGGCTTAGGCGAGCCTCGCCGCACGCCCGCCACGCCTGCGCGTCAGTTTCCCGCGACGCCCTTCCAGCTCTGTCATGACAGACCGGCGTTCTTCTGGCGTCATGCGCGACCACGCCCCGATTTCGTCAATCGTTCGCATGCAGCCTGTGCAAAGCCGCGTTTCCGGCTGGATCACGCAGATCTTGATGCAGGGGCTTTCGACCTCGGCGCGTTTCCAAATCTCATCGGTCATGATGTGGTTCCCAAATGTGCCAGCCGGTCCAGCAACCCTTGCAGGATATAGGCAGCGGCCACGTGGTCGATCAACTCTCCGCGACGCTTTCGGGACATATCCGCCTCGAGCATGGCGCGTTCGGCGGCAACGGTGGACAGGCGTTCATCCCAGAACGTGATCGGCAGCGGCGTCAGTTTGTTCAAATTGCGGGCAAAGGCGCGGGTTGCCTGACAGCGCGGCCCCTCGCTGCCATCCATGTTCATTGGCAAACCAAGGACAAGGCCGGTGACCTCTCGCTTTTCGCAAAGCGCCAGCAGGGCGGCAGCATCGACGCCAAATTTCTTGCGCTTGATTGTCTCAACCGGCGTGGCGACGCCGCGCATCCGGTCCGACACCGCCACGCCCAGCGTGACGGTCCCAAGGTCCAGACCCGCCACCGGGCCAAAAGCGGGCAGGGCGGCTGCAAAGGCAGCGGGGTCATCCATGATCATTCGGTCAATCCTGCATTCCTGGCCGCCTCTGCCAGCATGGCAATGGCAGCATCGTCGGCGGCAAAGACCTGACGCGCTTCGGCCCAGATCCGCCCAGCCTGTTCGATATCGCCCAAAACGCCGTGCGCAGTGATCAGGCGCGCCCAGTCGGCCGCGGTCCCGCCCTCTGTCGCCAAGCGGTCAGACAGCCCGGCGACCATATTGCCGATCATCGCCGCCCGATCCTCTGGCGCCAAATTCTCGGCATTTGCGATATCAGCCGCAGATGGGCCGCGCATTGCCGGTGCGGTGTAGTCGATCCCGGCGCGCGCTGCCGCACCTTCGATCTGCAACCGGGCAAGCGAAACGTGGTAGCCGTCCGGTTCATCCTCGACCAGCGGACGCCACAGGCGAAACGCGATGTCGCCCCGGTCGGTCTGATCGTAAAGCGCGCCAAGATGATAGCGCGCGGCGACATTCTGCGGGTTCCGGTCCAGCAATTGACGGATCAATCCTTCGGCTTGCGGCGACACAAAGCCGTCGGTGGCCAGCGTCATCAGGTCAAGTTGCCGCCGCAGGTCTTCGTCGCTGGCAGCATCCCCTTTCAGCGTCACAACCCGCTCTTGTGCCTTGGCCGCCGCGCTGTAATTGCGCAGCTCTGCCTCGTGGTAGGCCAGCAGTTCCCACCCTTGCAGATCGTCGGGCCGCGTGATCATCGCGTCGCGCAAGGCATTCACGCTGTCGAGGTAGGTGGCGGGCGCGTCGACCGGCGGTGGCGTTGGCGCGGCGGCCTCCAATGCGGCCTGATCCGGGCGGTTGGCGCGCATCGCGTCAGAGGCCGCAAGCCGTTGCGCTAGCGGCTGATCGGGCACCGCTGGTGAACCCAAATGCCAATAAGTCAGCGCAGAAACCGCCATCACCACGATCGCTGTCAAAATCGCCGTCACCGGGCTGCTACGCAGAACACCGGCTACGCGCGGTGCTGCGTTGGCGGCCAGCAAGCGGCGGGCCACTTCGGTGCGGGCGCGCTCTGCCTCTGTCGGGTCCAGCACATCGCGGGCCAGATCACGCTCGATCTCGGCCAGTTGCGCGGTGTAGATCGCCACATCCGACCCGGCCCCTTCTGGCGCTGCCGCGTCGCGCAGCAAGGGTTTGACCAACGTCGCAAGAACGACAGCGGCAAGAACACCGGCGATGATCCAAAACAACATAGCTTCCCCTTCGATTGAGCCCCTTACTTAGGGGCTTCATCGCGGCGTGGAAAGCGCTTGGCCCTTGCAAATTGCCTGTGACGAGACACCATGTCGCAAATCCACTGCTGCTTGCCGCTGGCAGTATCCTTCACAACGCAAAGACAGGCCAGTAAGTCGCTAACGTCCGGTCTGTCCACCAGAGGAATCGCACATGAAGCGCTATTCGGCCTTTGCCATTGCCCGCGAGGCGTTTCGCCAGCACACCGGCTGGGAACGCGCATGGCGTTCGCCAGAGCCCAAGAAAAAATACGATGTGATCATTGTGGGCGCAGGTGGGCACGGACTGGCGACGGCGTATTACCTTGGCAAGAATTTTGGCATCACCAATGTCGCCGTGATCGAAAAGGGCTGGTTGGGCGGTGGCAACACCGGGCGAAATACGACGATCATCCGTTCCAACTATCTGCAAGACCCCTCTGCCGCGATCTACGAAAAAGCCCGCAGCTTGTATGAAACGATGAGCCAAGATCTGAACTATAACGTCATGTTCAGCCCCCGCGGCGTGCTGATGCTGGCCCAGACCGAACACGAGGTGCGCGGCTACAAGCGCACAGCACATGCCAACAGCCTGCAAGGGGTCACGACAGAGTGGATCGACCCCAAACGTGTCAAGGAAATCTGCCCGATCATGAACATCGACGGACCGCGCTATCCGGTGCTTGGCGGTCTATGGCAGGCCCGTGGCGGCACCGCGCGCCATGATGCGGTGGCCTGGGGCTATGCCCGGGCCTGTTCAGACATGGGCATGGACATCATCCAGAAATGCGAAGTCACCGGCGTGATGACATCTGGTGGGAAAGTCACCGGCGTGAACACCACCAAAGGTGACATCGCCTGCGACAAACTGGGCATGGTTGTGGCCGGTCACGCCTCTGTGCTGGCCGCAAAGGCCGGGTTCCAACTGCCCATCGAATCGGTGCCATTGCAGGCGCTGGTGTCAGAGCCGATCAAGCCTTGCATGGACATCGTGGTGATGGCCAACACCGTGCACGGCTACATGTCGCAGTCCGACAAAGGTGAAATGGTCATCGGCGGCGGTACAGACGGGCACAACGCCTATACCCAGCGCGGCAGCTTTCATCACATCGAAGAAACCGTACGCGCATTGGTCGAGACTTTTCCGATGATCGCCAACCTCAAGATGCTGCGCCAGTGGGGCGGGATCGTTGACGTGACCGGCGATCGTTCTCCCATTCTGTCCAAGACACCTGTTGAGGGCATCTTTGTGAACTGCGGCTGGGGCACCGGCGGGTTCAAGGCAATTCCGGGGTCTGGCTGGGCGATGGCAGAGCTGATGGCAAAGGGCCAATCGCCGCTGACCGAAGAATTCAACATGTTCCGGTTTCGCGAAGGCAAGTTTATCGACGAAAGCGTGGCCGCCGGGGTGGCGCACTAATGCGGATCGCGATGTCCCATCGTGCGGTCACTGATCTCGCTGTCGATACGGGTCAACTCCCGGTCGGCGTGGCTGTTGCCCTGACCGGTACGGTCCAGGTCTGCGCGAAACGCGCGGCCGCGCTTGCGTTCGATCAACATGACGACAACAGCGGCAAGGACCATGCCGCCGATGATCAGATATACGATCTCCATGACCTTGATATGGGGCATGCGGCGGCGAATTGCCACTCTGACAAGGTCATTCCGGCCAAGCATAGCCCAAAACGTCCGGGGATTCTTGCCGATCTGGAAACCCCGTTGGCCTCCCCCATGATGGTGTCACCTGAAAAGGAGGCATACTCATGGTTGACTACACAACTGGAAAGACAGGCGGCAGCGGCATCGGGTTGTACCTTGCCGCAGGAGTGGTCGTTCTTGTGCTGCTTTACGCCCTCTTCGCGGGCGGCGGCAGTACAACGACACTTGACCCCGCAACACTGTCTGAAGACCCCGGCGCGGCCATCGCGGTTGAACCCGACGCCGCGGCACCTGCCGTTACCGAATAACCCCCACCACCACTCACACACCTTAGGCGGGCGCAGAGATGCGTCCGCCTTTGGTGTGTCCGCATGGCGTGGCGTTGGGATGCCCATCGAAGTTGAGGTGACCCCATGCTGATCCTGCATTGTCCCAATTGCGGTCGCGATGTCGACGAAACCGATCTGCACAGCGGCGGAGAGGCGCATTTGACCCGGTTTGGCCCCGGATCAACCGATCAGGAGTTCGAGGATTACCTGTTCATGCGCGAAAATCCCAAAGGTGTGCATTTTGAACGCTGGCATCACACCTATGGCTGCGGCAAGTGGTTTCACGCCGCGCGCTGCACCAACACGCTCGAGGTTTTTGGCACCTATTCCGCGCAGACGCTGGAACCCCCCAAAGAGATCATGGAGCGCATCGCAGAACGCAGACCCAACTGGTTCAAGGGGGCGAAATCATGAGCACGCGCCTGGCCCGCGAAGGGCGTTTTGTCAATAAAAGCAAGCCTGTAGCCTTTACCTTTAACGGCAAGAACCTGCGAGGCCTCGAAGGCGACACGCTCGCCTCGGCCTTGTTGGCAAATGATCAGATGCTCATAGGGCGGTCGTTCAAGTATCACCGCCCGCGCGGCGTGATCGCGTCCGGCGCAGAGGAACCCAACGGGCTGGTCAATCTGGGCATAGGCGACAGCTTTGAACCTAACGCCCGAGTGACCACGACCGAGGTCTTTGACGGTCTGCACGCCACCAGCCAGAACCACTGGCCCAGTCTCGAATTTGATGTTGGCGCCATCAACACCCACCTGTCACGGTTCCTGCCTGCGGGATTCTACTACAAGATGTTCATGTTTCCGCGTCCGTTCTGGAAACATGTCTATGAACCCTTCATCCGCAATTCCGCCGGTCTGGGCAAAGCGCCCAAGACGCGGGACGACAACACCTATGAACACTTTCACATCCAAGTGGATGTGCTGGTCATCGGCGGCGGCATTGCCGGTCTGGCCGCGGCCTTGGCCGCGGGTCAATCCGGCGCGCGGGTCGTGCTGATGGAACAGACCGCCCACTGGGGCGGGCGGGCGCCTGTGGATGGCGCGGTGATCGACGGGATGCCTGCGCAAGAGTGGGTCGATGAGACCGTCGCTGCGCTCTCGCAGATGGACAACGTCACCCTGCGCACCCGCTGCATGGGGGCAGGTGTCTACGACCACGGCTATGTGCTGGGCTATGAACGCCTGACAGATCATGCGCCGCGACCTGGCGCGGTCAAGCATCGCCTGTGGCGCGTCCGCGCACAGCAAGTGGTGACGGCAACTGGCGCGATTGAGCGGCCATTATCATTTGCAGCCAATGACTTGCCGGGTGTTGTTCTTGCAAGCGCTGCGCGCGACTACGTGGTGAACTTTGGTGTTTCGCTGGGCGACCGCACCGTGATCGTGACCAACAACGACGACGCCTATCGCACCGCGATCACGCTGAAAGAAGCGGGGCTGGACGTGCCTGCCATCATCGACGCGCGCCCTGCGGTCACGGGCGATCTGCCCGAACAAGCCCGCACACTCGGCATCCGGGTTGAGACGGGCAAAGGAATCGCAAAGGTCAAGGGTGGCAAGCGCGTCACAGGTGTCGCGATCTGCGCGCAGGCGGGTGAGGGCGCGGTTCTGGAAGAGATCGTCTGCGATTGCGTGGCGATGTCGGGCGGCTGGTCTCCGGTCGTGCACCTGTGGTCCCACTGCGGTGGTAAACTGTCGTGGGACGCCGATCAGGCCATGTTCCGCCCCGATGCCGCGCGCGCGCCAACGGGTGCTGACGGGCAAGCCTTCGTGACAGTCGCAGGCGTGGCGAACGGTCATCTCTTCACGGCTGAAGGTGTCGCTGACGGGTTCAGCGCGGGACGTGCTGCAGCCAATGCGGCCGGACACAGCAAAAAACCCGGACAAGCGCCAATGGGCGAAGATGCGGCCGAAGGCGCGCTGTCGCCCGTCTGGCTGATGCCACAGGGCGCATCCTATGCGCTGCGGTCCAAAGCTTGGCTGGATTTCCAGAACGACGTCAAAGTCTCTGACGTGCAACTGGCCGCCAAAGAAGGCTTTGAAAGCGTCGAACATGCCAAGCGCTACACGACGCTGGGCATGGCGACAGATCAGGGAAAGATCAGCAACATCAACGGCCTGGCGATCCTGGCAGATCAGCTCGGTGCGGATATTCCGGACGTTGGGACAACTACGTTCCGCCCGCCCTACACGCCGATCTCAATGGCCGCGATCGCCGGTCCCGCGCAGCGCGACCTGTTCCAGCCGGTGCGCAAAACGCCGATGTCGGACTGGCACACCGCAAACGGCGCGTTCTATGAACCGGTCGGCCAATGGCGCAGGCCCTACGCCTATCTGCGTGGGTCCGAAACGGTGCACGACGCGGTCAACCGCGAGGTGGTGAACGCCCGCACCAACACCGGGCTTCTGGACGCTTCTACCCTTGGCAAGCTGGTGGTCAGTGGGCCAGACGCGGGCAAGTTTCTGGACATGATGTACACCAACATGATGTCCACGCTGCCCATCGGCAAATGCCGCTATGGCTTGATGTGTACCGAAAACGGCTTCCTCAGTGATGACGGCGTTGTGGCCCGGATCAATGAGGACACGTGGCTGTGCCACACCACCACCGGCGGGGCAGAGCGGATCCACGGTTGGATGGAAGACTGGCTGCAATGCGAATGGTGGGACTGGCAGGTCTATGTCGCCAATGTGACCGAACAACTGGCGCAGGTCGCCGTGGTTGGCCCCAATGCCCGCAAGCTGTTGGAAAAGCTGGGCGGCATGGATGTCAGCAAAGAAACCTTGCCGTTTATGCACTGGGCCGATGGCACCCTTGGCGGGTTTGACGCGCGGGTCTACCGGATCAGTTTCTCGGGCGAGCTGTCCTATGAAATTGCCGTGCCGGCCAGTCAGGGCCGCGCCTTCTGGGACGCGCTGCTGGAGGCGGGCGAGGAATTCGGGATCATGCCCTACGGCACCGAGGCGCTGCATATCATGCGCGCCGAAAAAGGCTTTATCATGATCGGGGACGAAACCGATGGCACCATCATCCCGCAGGATCTGAACCTCAACTGGGCGCTGTCCAAAAAGAAAGAGGATTATCTGGGCAAACGCGCACATGCGCGCAGCCACATGGCAGATCCGAACCGTTGGAAGCTGGTCGGCCTTGAGACGCTGGATGGCGCGGTTCTGCCCGACGGGGCCTATGCCATTGCCGACGGTGTCAACGCCAATGGTCAGGGCAACACCCAAGGACGGGTGACTTCGACCTATTTTTCACCGACCCTGAAAAAGGGCGTCGCGATGGGGCTCGTTCACAATGGCCCTGACCGGATGGGCGAGGTGATCTCTTTCACCAATATCGGGGGCGAACCGATCAAGGCGAAAATCGTAGATCAGGTTTTCTATGACCCTGAGGGGGAGAAGCAGAATGTCTAATGCTGTCAGCGCATTAAACGGCAAAGTCGCCCAAGGTGACGTGACAATCCGCGAGGATGGTCTGCGCGGCATGATCAGCCTTAGGGGCGATATGCCGAACAGCAAACTCAAGTCGGTCTGTGCCGAATTGACCGGTGTCGCGTTTCCCACACAGGGGCGCGCGCAGGGTGCGGGCAACGCGGGCCTTGCGTGGATGTCCCCGGATGAGGTGCTGGTGATGGTGCCCCATGACCTGGTGGCAGACGCGCTGGCGCGGATCGCAAAGGCGCTGAAGGGCCAGCACCACTTGGCGGTCAACGTTTCGGACGCGCGTGCCGTTATGGTGGTCGAAGGCCCCTTTGTCCGTGATGTCTTTGCCAAACTGGCACCTGTTGACGTGCACCCTGACAGCTTTGGCCCCGGCGACTTCCGCCGCTCGCGTCTGGGGCAGGTGGCTGCCGCGTTCTGGATGCGCGATGACCAAAGTGTCGAGGTTGTCTGCTTCCGTTCCGTCGCTGACTACGCCTTTGATCTGCTGGCCGCTGCGGCCAAGGGCGGCCCCGTCGGACACTTCCCCACCGGCTAAGTGGGGCGTTTCGGGGTTGACGCGCGGGCCAATCACGCTTTGTTAAGCGGCAAAGCAACTTCGCATCAAAAGGGGTCCATAATATGGCTTTTGAACTTCCCGATCTTCCTTATGCGCACGACGCGCTGGCATCCAAAGGCATGTCCGCAGAGACGCTGGAATACCACCACGACCTGCACCACAACGCCTATGTCACCAATGGCAACAAGGCGATCGAAGGCACCGAATGGGCTGGCAAGTCTCTGGAAGAGATCATCGTCGGCACCTACGATAAATCGGCGGTCGCCCAGAACGGTATCTTCAACAACATCAGCCAGTTGTGGAACCACAATCAGTTCTGGGAAATGATGGGTCCGGGCGATGCCGGGATGCCGGGCGAGCTGGAAAAAGCGTTGACCGAAAGCTTCGGCTCTGTCGATGAATTCAAGTCGCAGTTCTCTGCCGCAGGCGCGGGCCAGTTCGGTTCCGGCTGGTGCTGGCTGGTCAAAAACGCTGACGGTTCATTGGCAGTCACCAAGACCGAAAACGGCGTGAACCCGCTGTGCTTTGGTCAGACCGCCTTGCTTGGCTGCGACGTCTGGGAACATTCCTACTACATCGACTTCCGCAACAAGCGTCCCGCCTATCTGACCAACTTCCTCGACAATCTGGTCAACTGGGAAAACGTCGCAGGCCGCCTCTGATCGGCTTGTATTCGACATGCGAACAGGCCCGTGGGATCACTCCTGCGGGCCTTTTCTTTGGGGGATATGATGTTTGACTTGGACAAGATTTCTGCCGCGTCGGCGCGTCTGCAAGGCGTCGCGCTGGAAACGCCCGTGCTGCCGCTTGCGTCTGATCGCTGGCAGGGGCTGCCAAAGGCTAACGTTACGCTGAAGTTGGAGTTGTTCCAGCAAGCAGGGTCGTTCAAAGTACGCGGGGCCTGGCTGGGCATTCAGGGACTATCTGACAAAGAGCGCGCAGCGGGCGTGGTCGCGGCCAGTGGTGGCAATCACGCACTTGCGGTCAGCTGGGCTGCGCGTGCGGCAAGGATTGCTGCACAGATCACCATGCCCCGCGCCACCGACCCAGAGCGCATTCGCCTATGTCAGGCGATGGGCGCGACCGTCACCCTGCATGACGATATGGCCGCCGCCTTTGCCGAGATGGAGCGGATCGCGGCAACAGGTGCCACCCTCATGCACCCGTTCGAGGCACCGCACATGATTCTGGGGGCAGCCACCTGCGGCGCCGAATTTCTGGCCCAGGCTCCCCAGATTGACACGCTTGTGGTGCCCGTTGGCGGCGGCGGGCTGATCGCGGGCATGGCGCTGGCGTTCAAACTGTTGCGGCCTTCGGGTCGGGTGATTGGCGTGGAACCCACCGGCGCGGACAGCACCACACGCAGCCTTCTGGCTGGGCACCCGGTGGTGCTCGACAAAGTCGACACCATCGCCGACAGCCTCGGGTCACCCAAGGCGCTGCCGCTCTCCTTTGGTGTCGCAGCGGACCACGTCGACCGCATGGTGCAGATTGACGACAATGCGATGCGCGAAGCCATGCGCGACTATGCCGATGTGCTGCGCATCATTGCCGAACCCGCTTGTGCCGCGTCACTGGCCGCGATCAAGGGCCCCTTGGGCGACGATCTAAAGGGACGAAACGTGGGGATCATCGCCTGCGGATCCAACATCGGCATGGCGCGCTATCAGGCGCTGCTCAGTTAGGCCGCCAGATCCCGCGTCAATGCGGCTTGCAGGGCAGGGACATCCGGTAGCACCTGCACAGAAGCCAGCACATCCTCACCTGCGAACCCCTGTTGCACGATGTGGTCAAGCAGACCCATCAGCGGGTCCCAAAAGCCGTTGATATTCAACAAATAGATCGGCTTCTTGTGCAGACCCAACTGCCGCCAGGTGACGGCTTCAAAGAATTCATCCAGTGACCCGGCACCACCGGGCAGAACGACAACCGCATCCGCGTTCATGATCATCACCTTTTTGCGTTCGTGCATCGTTTCGGTTATCACAAAACTGTCCAGATCGCGCTTGCCGACCTCCCAATCCAGCAGATGGGTCGGGATCACGCCAAAGGTTACGCCACCTGCGGCCTGCGTAGCCCGTGCGACCCGCCCCATCAGCCCGACATCGCCTGCGCCATAGACCAGCCGCAGGTGATCTTTGGCAAGCATCTGGCCGACGGCATCTGCGGCAGCGGCATAGGTCGGGTCCGCGCCATCGCGTGATCCGCAGTAAACACAGACGGAGTGTTGGAAATCGGACATGTGACCTCGTCTCATTGTGATGCGGACCCTTTGACCGCTGATACCCCTGTTGCTATGGTCGCTCAACCGCGATGCCACAAGGTATTGTGCGGCCCTGGGGACAAACGGCAACAGGAATTTGGACATGGCATCGAACGGGCTTCAGCTTGGGCTGGGCGCTTTGGCGGCTGCGGCGGTTGGCGTCGTGTTTGTCCTGCTTGTGCCGGGGCCGGATCGGCCAACGCCGGACGATGCGACGACCCCTGTCATCGCAACCCCTGCGGAGGAGGGAGCACCCGCGACCGAGGACGCCGCCGCCCAAGTCGAACGGGCCACACCTCCCGCAGAATCCGAGACCACAACAGAAACGGCTGAGGCAGAACCTCCGCGAATTGAACAGTTGCGCATGGCCCCCGACGGCTTTGGCAGTGTTTCCGGTGTGGCAGAGCCGGGTCAGGTGATTGACGTGCTGGTGTCCGGCGATGCGGTGGAGCGGGTTACCGCAGATGCCAATGGCAAGTTTGCCACCGCCCTGGCCCTTGATCCCTCACCCCAGCCGCGCCGCCTGTCATTGATGGGGGACCCTGACGGCGCACGCCTCCCCTCGACGGGCCAGTTCTTCGTTCAGGCCATCGCTGATCCGCTGGCCGCGCCCGCCGAGGAAGATTCGCAAGATACCCCCGTTGTTGTCGGCGCGGTGACTGCGCCTGAACCCGAGGCGGACAGCGTCGCCGCAATGGCGGATGACGCGACCGTAGACCCTCAGGCGACCGAAAACACCGCAGCGGCACCGACTGAGGACGTCGCCATTGACGTCACCCAGGATGATCCGCCCACGCCCGACACAGAAGACACGACCGTCGCAGTGGCAGAGACGACGACTGAGCCGACCCCCGAAGCCGTGGCCGAACCCGCACCGGAACCCGGTACGCAAGTCACAGACGTTGCCGCTGCTGCGCCGCAGGATACGCAGGCCGCCGAACCACAACCCAACGCCACACCAGAAACACCGACCATCATCGTGGCCGATCAGGACGGGGTGCGTGTGGTGCAGGACGACCGCGCGCCTGATGTCATGTCAGCGATTGCGCTTGATACGATCACTTATGACCCCGCTGGCGATGTCACACTCGCCGGGCGCGCTGTAGGGGCGGGCTTTGTCCGCGTCTATGTCGACAATCGACCGGTCACGACCTCGCGCATCGCTGAAGGCGCGTGGCGGACCGATCTGCCGGATGTGGATACCGGCATCTACACGCTGCGCATTGACGAGGTTGATGCCGACGGCACCGTGGTGTCGCGGATCGAAACGCCGTTCAAACGCGAAGAGCCGGAAGCCGTTGCTGCCGTCATGGCAGAGGACACCGCCCAGGACGGTTTTGACGTGGCCGTGCGCACGGTGCAGCCGGGGGCCACGCTCTGGGCCATCGCGCAGGAAGAGATGGGAGAGGGGATCATGTATGTCGCTGTTTATGAGGCGAACCGCGACCTGATCCGCGACCCCGATCTGATCTTTCCCGGTCAGGTCTTTCGCATCCCACAACTTGATGAATGACCGCCGGGGCTGGCGCTCGGGTCAAAGGCGCATTACCTAAACCCGCCTGACCGGAGAACTTGATGCGTCGCCTCACCAAAACCAATGCCAATCTGGAAGATACCGCCCGTGTGCAAGGCTGGATGGTGCTGCGCCGGGTCGTGCCCTATCTCTGGCCCGAGGGTCAGACGTGGGTCAAACGTCGCGTCGTTGCGGCCATTCTGGTCCTGTTACTGTCCAAGGTGATCGCAGTCACCACCCCTGTGCTTTACAAGCAAGCGGTGGACGCGCTGGCCCCTGAAGGTGCCGACCCGGCCACCTTTCTGGCACTTGGGGCGGTTGGCCTGACGCTGGCCTATGGCTTTGCGCGGCTGATGACGGTGGGCTTTCAGCAGCTGCGTGACGTCATCTTTACACGCGTCGGCCAGCGCGCCTTGCGGACGCTGGCGCGCGAAACCTTTACCCATATCCATCGCCTTTCGATGCGCTATCACATCACCCGCAAAACCGGCGGCCTAAGCCGGGTGATCGAACGCGGCGTGAAAGGTGTGGATTTCCTGTTGCGGTTCCTTTTGTTCAGCATGGGGCCGCTGATGCTGGAACTGCTGATGATTTCGGTCATCCTCTTTTTCCTGTTCGACGTCTGGTATCTGGCGGTCGTTGTGCTGACCATCGCGCTTTACGTCTGGTTCACCTTCGCCGTGACCGAATGGCGCGTGAAAATCCGCAAGGTGATGAACGATCAGGACACCGACGCCAACCAAAAGGCGATCGACAGTTTGCTGAACTTTGAGACGGTCAAATATTTCGGGGCCGAAAAATGGGAAGCCGACCGCTATGACCGCGCAATGGAGGCTTATGAAGGTGCAGCAATCCGCACCAATTACTCGCTCGCCTTCCTGAACTTTGGTCAATCTCTGCTGATCACCGGGGGGCTTGTGGCCGTAATGGTCATGGCTGCGATGGGCGTGCAGCGGGGTGACCTGACAGTGGGCGATTTCGTGATGGTCAACGCCTATATGATCCAGATCACCATGCCGCTGAACTTTCTGGGCACCGTTTATCGCGAGATCCGGCAGGCCCTGATCGACATGGGCGACATGTTCGATTTGTTGGAGCAATCGCCCGAAGTGCAGGACAAACAAGGTGCTAAGGTTCTAAAAGTGCAAGGCGGTGCCGTGCGTCTGAGTGATGTGGTCTTTGGCTATGACGCGGAACGCCCAATCCTGAAAGGCATCAACATTTCAGTCGAACCGGGCGAGACGGTAGCGATTGTCGGCTCCTCCGGCTCTGGCAAGTCAACCATAGGACGGCTGCTCTTCCGGTTCTATGATGTCGGCAGCGGGTCGCTAACGGTTGACGGACAAGACGTGCGCGACGTCACTCAGGAAAGCCTGCACGCCCAAATCGGCGTGGTGCCGCAGGACACGGTGCTGTTCAACGACACGGTGCACTACAACATCGCCTATGGTCGGCCCTCTGCTACAGAAGGCGAAATCCGCGAAGCTGCCCGTGCTGCGAAAATCCACGACTTCATCATGTCGCTGCCCGATGGGTACGACACAACCGTCGGCGAGCGTGGGTTGAAACTGTCGGGCGGTGAAAAGCAACGGGTCGGCATTGCCCGGACCTTGCTGAAGAACCCCCCGATCCTGCTGTTAGACGAAGCGACAAGCGCGCTCGACACCGAAACCGAAATGGAGATCCAGGCAGAGCTGAAAGCGATGGGCGAGGGGCGTACCGTGATCACCATTGCGCACCGGCTGTCGACGATTGCGGACGCCGACCGGATTGTCGTGCTCGAAGACGGTGTCGTGGTGGAACAGGGCAAACACGATGCGCTGCTCGCCTCGGATGGTCGTTATGCGCATCTGTGGAACCGGCAGGCCGACGAAGAGGTGCCAGCCTGATTTGCGCTCTGCTGACACCCCCTGTCAGCACGGACGCGCGTCGTAGTCCGCACCAGATTGCCAATTCGCAGCCACCGCCATAGCGTGCAGTCTCAGGCTGCCGCTGGGGCAGGCCACAAACCACACGGTGATCCCATGACCTTGTTTCGCGCCGCCCTTGTGCTGGGCCTGTTGTCGGCTGTTGGCCCCTTTGCCATCGACATGTATCTGCCCGCTTTGCCGGCCATCGCAGAAAGCCTTGGGGCCGAGATTTCGGCCGTGCAGTGGACGCTGACGGCCTATTTCATTGCCTTTGGCCTGTCGCAGCTTTTCTATGGCCCATGGGCCGATCAGGTGGGCCGCAAGACCCCACTTTATGTTGGTTTGGTGATCTTTATCGCAGGCAGCATTGGCTGCGCGCTGGCCCCCAACATTGCGACCCTGATCGCCTTTCGCGCGCTGCAGGGTGTTGGCGGTGCGGTCCTGATGGTGGTGCCGCGCGCGATCATCCGCGACTTGCATACCGGCACACAGGCCACGCGGCTGATGGCGATGGTGATGTTGGTGATCTCCGTTTCGCCCATGCTTGCGCCGCTTGCGGGCGCCGGGCTGATCACGCTGGGCGATTGGCGGCTGATCTTCTGGGTGCTCTGCGGTGCGGCCGCGCTCAGCCTCCTGATCACATCGCAAGCACTGCCAGAAACACTCGCGGCACAGGACCGCATCCCGGTCAACCTGCGGTCCTTGATGGCGGGCTGCAAAGTGCTGATCCGCGACCCGATCTTCATGGGGCTGACGTTCATCGGTGGCTTTGGCTTTGCCAGCTTCATGGTTTTCATCGCGAGTGCATCCTTCGTCTACACCGACCAGTTCGGGCTGACGCCGACGGGGTTCAGCATCGCCTTTGCGATCAACGCCATCGGCTTTTTCGGCGCGTCTCAGGCGGCGGGTCCACTTGGCGAACGCCTTGGTATCCTGCCGGTCATGCGCTGGGCCGTGATCGGGTTCGCCTCAGCAACGATGATCCTGTTGTCTGTCACACTGGCGGGCGGTGGCAGCCTTGTGGTGATCGTGGCGGGGCTTTTCTGTGCCAATGCCTGCCTTGGGCTGATTATCCCGACGACGATGGTCATGGCGCTGGACGGTCATGGCCGGATCGCGGGCCTGGCTTCTTCCCTTGGCGGCACGTTCCAGATGTTGGCCGGTGGGCTGATGGTCGCGGCCACGGGCCCGTTCTTCGACGGCACAGCCACACCAATGGTCGCCGCCATCGCACTGTGTGCGGTACTGGCGCTGTGTCTGGCACTGATGACGTTCCGGCGGATGGCCGCGGCGGGCTGATCCCGCCGCGCGCCTATTCAGCCGCGCGCAGCGGTGTGGCCACCGGGTCAGGCACGGGAAAGGGGTCTTCGGTCCAGATGAACTCTGGCGCTTTGACCTTCTTGGCCTGCCGCCGCAACGCCCAGTCCTGCGCTGCCCGGCTGGACCGACCCATCGACAGGCGCGCCAGAAGCCGCGCAATCCAGATCGCATAGGTCGTCACCCAGACCCGCACAGCCAGCATCGACGGGGTGAAGACTAGCGTCAGCATGGTCGCAATTCCAAGGCCAAAGACCACGGCGGTTGCCAACTGCTTCCACCACAGGGCCGTCGGGCTGTCGATGGAATAGCCGCCACCAAAGAAATCAAGGCTGAGGCCGAACATCATCGGTGCCAGACCCGCCATCGTGGTGATCGTGGTCAGCAGCACGGGACGGATACGGGCCTGTGCCGTGCGCACGATTGCCTCTTTGCGGGGCATGTATTGGCTGTATTCCTGATAGGTATCAATCAGGATGATGTTGTTGTTCACCACGATCCCGGCGAGGGCGACGATGCCTGTCCCGGTCATGATGATCGAAAACGGCTGATCCATGATGATCATGCCCCAGAGCACGCCAGCCGTGGACAGCACCACCGCCATTAGCACCAGCATCGCATTGTAGAACGAATTGAACTGCGCCAGCAGGATGATGAACATCAACCCCAGCGCACCGGCAAAGGCCGTTTGCAGGAACGCCTGACTTTCGGCCTGATCCGCCTGATCGCCCGTCCACTCATAGCTGATCGAGGGCGGCAGCGGGCCGGTTTCCAACCATTCGGTCAACACCGCAATCCGCTCATTGGGGGTCACGACTTCCATCCGCAGATCGCCGCCAGTGACCTGATCCTTCAGGCTGCTATCGGCATCATAGTCGGCGGCCGGGATGATCCGGAATTCCTCTGTCGCGGTGTCGGTCAGCTTGACCAGCTCACCTGCAACACCCGCTTTGACGTCAAAATAGCGCTTTTGATCAACCCGGTTGATCTGCGCGAGCTTCGGGACCGGCGTGCGAGTGATGAAATTCGACAGCGGCACAAGGCCCGCATTCGTGCGCACCCGCAATGTGTCCAGCGTGGACAGCACCCGGTCCTGCGCGGGCAGGCGGGCGCGAATGTCGATTTCCTCGTCAGAGCTATCGACGCGCATCGTGTCCAGCAGGATACCACGGGTCACCAGTTGCACCATGCCGCCCACGGTCGCCACATCCGCGCCAAAGCGCCCGGCCTTCTCGACATCCACGTCAATCTGCCAGTCGATACCGGGCAGGGGCAGGGTATCCTCAACCTGGGTCAGGCCCGTGGTGGCGTCAAACTGCGCGCGCGCAATGGCCATGCCTTCCAGCAATTCTTCCCAATTGTCCGACTTCAGCCGCAGATGCACCGGCTTGGCAGAGGCGGGGCCCATCGCGAGGTTCAGCACCTCATAACGGATGCCGGGAATGTCGCGCAGGTCTTCTTCGAGGTCCGCGATCACACGGTTGCCGTCCAGATCGGGGTTATCCTTGCGGTCCTCCCAGCGGGTCAGCTCTAGCTGCACCTGTCCGATGGCATCAGCAGGCCCTTCGGCCCCGCCGGTGTTCGAATTCAAGCCGCCGTCACCGGCAAAGGCAAAGGCACTTTCAACGCCGGGATGGCGGTTCACCACGTCTTCGACCTGTTTGACCAGCCGGTCCTTTTCGGTAATCGACAGGTTGCCTCGGGCCTGCACATAGACAATCGCCTGCTCAGGCTCTGTCTCAACGAAGAATTCGACGCCGTTGTTGTTGGCACCAAAGTAGCTGAACGTATACATCACAAAGGCGATCACACCGGCAATCGTCACCAGTGGCATGATCGGATTGCCGGTCACAAAGCTCATGAAATAGCCGAAAGGTGTGCGGCGCTTGCCGACACGAACCTTCTTCGCCCGGCGTTGGATTTGCGCAGCCCCCATCACGACAGAGGCGAAAACCGCACCAAAGAGGAACAGCGCAATCCCCGGCAGGCTGTCGCCAAAGCCGCCCGATTGCACAGCCTCACCCGCCAGATAGCCGGGGTTCAGCGTCATCATCGCGCCGACGAAAACCATCATCAGGGCGACGGGGACCAGTGCGGCGCGGATCACCCAAGGCAACCGGCTGCGCAACCCGTCAGACATCTGACCGATCAGGCGGCTGAACCGGCCGGTGACGCCCCCCATGACGGGTAGGTATATCAGCGCGACGACAAGCGATGCGGCCAGCACAAAGATCAAGGTGACCGGCAACATGCCCATGAATTGCCCCGGTACTCCGGGCCAGAAGAGCATTGGCAGGAACGCGCATAGCGTTGTGGCAGTTGACGAAATGATCGGCCAGAACATCCGCTTGGCGGCCTCTGTATAGGCCTGCATCGGGCCAGATCCTTCGGAAATGCGTTTATCGGCGTATTCCACCACCACAATCGCACCGTCCACCAGCATCCCCACCGCCAAGATCAGACCGAACATCACGATATTGGAAATCGTGACACCCATGACCGCCAGAAAGGCAAAGCACAGCAAGAACGAGGTCGGAATGGCAAAGCCCACCAACAGGGCAGGCCGCGTGCCAAGGGCTGCTAGCACCACGATCATCACCAGTGCCACCGCCGTCAGGACAGAGCCTTCCAACTGGCTGACCATGGATTTGACGTTTGTGGATTGGTCGTTCGAGGTGCCTACATCAATCGCGGCACGCAACTCTGGCGGCCAAGAGGCTTGTTCAGCCGCAACCTCCTGCCGGACCAGCTCTGCGGTGTCGATCAGATTGAACCCTTTGCGCTTGACCACCTGCAGCGCGACCGTGTTGACCCCGTTAAAGCGGGCCGTACCGATCCGGTCCTCAAACGTCAGCTTGATCGTGGCGATATCGCCCAGCGTCACGACGCGGTCGCCGTTCATCTTCACCGGCAGTTCGTAAACATCTTGTGCTTCGTCAAAAGACGACGGGATTTTGACCGCAAAGCTCCCCTGCGCGCTGTCAACTTCACCGGCTGCGATCAGCAGGTTGTTGTTGGTCACCACGCCGATCAGATCACCCGCGGTGACGTTATAGCTTTCCAGCTTCAGCGGATCGATCAGCACTTCCAGCATCTCGTCGCGCTGACCGGCCAGACCGGCCTCCAGCACTGCATCCAGACCTTCGATCCGATCCTGCAAATCCTTGGCGACCTGCAACAGCGTCCGCTCGGGCACGTCGCCCGTCAAGTTCACGATCAGAATCGGGAATTCGGAAAAGTTGATTTCGTTGATCGAGTAATTTTCGGCCCCTTGTGGAAACGATCCCTGCGCCTTGTTCATGGCATCGCGGATATCGGCGAGGATCTTGGTCTTGTCCCAGCCAAACTCGAACTCCAGCGCGACACCGGCATAGCCCTCGGCGGCGGTCGACGACATGGTTTTCAACCCATCAAGGTCCGATAACTCTGTTTCCATCGGCTTGACCAGCAGGCTTTCGCTGTCGCTGGCTGAGATGCCGGGGAAGGGGACCGACACAAAGATCGCCGGGATTTCGATGTCCGGCTCACCCTCTTTGGGCAGGCCCACATAGGCAAAACCGCCCGCCAACAAGGACAGGGCGATAAACGCCAACACCATGCGGGCGCGTGATGCGGCCCAATCAACTAGTCCGGTCATCCGCCTGCCTCGCTAAATGTGGGGGCAACAGTCACACCATCTATGACAAACTCCTGACCGATGGTGATGATATTCACCTGATCGGGCAGATCCGCGACCCAAACCCCTTCGGCGGTGTCGCGGATCATTGTGACTGGCATGAATCGGGCCACATTGCCCGCATCCACCGTCCGCACGCCCAGCACACCATCATCGTTCAGCGTCAATGCGCTTTGCGGGATCAGATGCGCGGTGCGGCCATCAGCGGCCACGACGATTTCCACCGTCTGTCCATCGCGGATCGCCAGATCGGCGTTTGGCACCTCAATTTCGACACGGAAGGTACGCGTTGTGTCATCAGCAGAGCGTGACAGGAACGTCACCCGGCCCGTGACCACATCATCGCTATTGATCCGCGCCTGCGCAGAGGCACCAACCACAACCTTGTTCACATTGGCCTCTGGCACAAAACCCACCAACTTGATCGGATCAAGCTGGATGATCGTCGCGCAAGGGCTGCCGGGCTGCATCAACGACCCCAACTCTGCGGTGTCCGTTTCCAACAGACCCGCGAACGGGGCGGTGATCGTCAGGCGGGTAATCTCACGCTCGGCCGCGGCCACCGCGGCGGCGGCGGCTTCAATACCCGCCTCGGCAGAGGCAAGCGAGGAATTGGCGCGTTGGATGCCTGCGGCAGCAGCTTCGGCCACAGCCTCGGCACTGACCAACCGGGTCTCAGAAGCAAAGCCATCTTCGCTGAGCTTGCGGGCGGCGTTGACGTTGATTTCAGCCTCGCGCACACGGGCGTTCGCCTCTGCCAAGGCGGCTTCCGCCTCTGGCACGCGGCCCCGGGCTTCGGTCAGCCGGGCGCGTGTTTCGGCCAGCGATGCCTCGCGGGTGCCGGGGTCAAGGCGGCACATCATGTCGCCAGCGTTGACAAATGCGCCCTTGCGCAGCGGCTCTGAAATCACCTGACCAGAGGTTTCGGAAGCAACTGTCACCTGACGCGCGGCTTCCGTCCTGCCACGCAGGATAACCGCGCTTTCGATCGTGCGTGCCTCGGATGCCAGGGCCACGACGCGCACCAGGTCGGGGTCAGCGTCGGACGTGTCGATGTCGGGTTCCGCCTCTGCCATCGCGACCTCGGCCTCTGGCGCATCGCCTTCGCTGGCCTCTGCCGGGGCTGCCAGCGGCGTATCGCTGGCAAATTGCAACAAAAGCTCACGCTCAAATACCAGAAGATACAGGCCACCGGTGACCAGAATTGCGGTAATTATTGACACCAATCGCATGACATCGCCTTTGTTGGGCTTCCAACCCGCGCAGAATAAGGACGGGCTTTGTTATTGTTTGTACGCTCGGACATATGCTTGGATCACAAGGAATCCAAGCTGAACTGTTCGGTTCAGTTTAGATGGCTTCGCCACGGATCGCAAGAGCGTGTCTGCCGCAGGTCTTGGCATTCCGTGATGCTTCACGATATGAAGCTGCAAAGCAGCGGCGCGCGTCCACCAAAGGCACCCAAAACACGCCCCTGCAAGACGATCAAACGCGCCCACCGCGCGACACAAAGGACAAGCCGTTGAGCGACAGTGACAGTTTCATCAATGAAGTGACCGAAGAGGTCCGCCGCGACCAGCTTTATGGCTATCTGCGGCGCTATGGCTGGATCGCTGTAGTGCTGATTGTTGTGCTTGTGGGCGGGGCTGCCTGGAACGAATACAACAAGGCACAAGCGACCGCGAAGGCGCAGGCCACAGGTGATGCGCTGATGAATGCCCTGTCGCAGAATGACCCTGAATTCCGCATGGCCGCCGTGGCCGAGGTCGAGGCAGAAGGATCCGCCGTTGCAGTGACCGCGCTGATTACAGCGGCCAGCCAGCAAGAGGCGGGCGATACCGCCGCGGCGGTTGCAACGCTGCAAGACCTTACCGTGAACACCGATGTGCCGGTCATTTATAACGAGCTTGCGGCGTTTAAGGCCGCCTTGCTTGAGCCCGATCCAGCGACACGGCGCACCAGCCTCGAAGCGATGGCGCAGCCCGGTTTGCCCTTTGCGCTTTTGGCGCAGGAACAGCTTGCGCTGGCTGATCTGGCCGCAGGCGATCCTGACGCCGCGATCACGCGACTTACCGCCATTGTCGAAGACGCCGGTGTCCCGCGGGGCTTGCTTGTGCGGGCGCAAACCTTAATGGTGGCGCTGGGCGCGGAGCTTCCCGGCCTCGCGACCTTGCAATAAGACGCCAAAGGGGCTGATTTCGTGATTGCCAAGACCAAGTTTGCCGCCTGTTTCAGCCTGTCGTTTTTGATTGCCTGTGGTGAGCCGGATGTGATCCTGCCCGGCACGCGCGAAGCAATCCGCCCAGGCGACGGCGTGAATACCACAGCACCCATCGCCTTGCCCGCCACCCGGCTCAATGCCAATTGGACACATCGCAACGGCGAGGCGGATCACACGATCACGCACCCGGCCTTGTCGGGGCTGAACCAGATTTTCGCCGTCAACATCGGCGAAGGCGACAGCCGCAAGGCGCGCATCACCGCTGATCCGGTCGTGGCCAATGGTGTCATCTACACCCTCGATTCCCGCGCCCGTGTCACAGCCACCGCCACATCCGGCGCGCCGGTTTGGGTCGCGGATGTGCAGCCGGGCAACGACAACCGCACCGATGCCTCTGGCGGTGGTCTGGCCTATGGCAATGGCCGCCTTTTTGTAACTTCTGGCTTTGGCGAGGTGACAGCCCTTGATGCCGCCAGCGGTGGCACGCTTTGGACGCAAGACCTTGATGCGCCGGGCACATCAGCACCCACCGTATCCGGCGATCTGCTGTATGTGGTCGGTCGCGATAGCACCGCTTGGGCGATTGAGGTCAGCAATGGCCGCGTGCGCTGGCAGCAAACCGGCACGCCCTCTGTCTCGGCCTTTGCGGGCGGGGCAGGGCCTGCGGTTGCGGGCGATCTGGCGATCTTCCCCTTTGACAGCGGCGAAGTGGTCGCGACCTTCCCGCAAGGCGGCCTGCGCCGCTGGTCCACAGCCGTGTCTGGTGCCCGGACAGGGACAGCGGGCGCACTGGTGTCCGATATCGGGGGCGATCCGGTCATTGACGGCGACCGGGTTTACGTTGGCAACGTCGCCGGGCGCACAGCCGCCATCGACGCCTTTTCAGGCGAACGGATTTGGACCGCCAATGATGGTGCTGTCAGCCCGGTCTGGCCCGTGGGCAACGCGGTCTTTTTGGTCAACGACATCAACGAACTCGTGCGGCTTGATGCGGCAACTGGCACCGCCGTCTGGCGCACCCAATTGCCGCAATTCGAAGAGGGCGGCGTCTTTCGCCAGCGCCGTTCGGTCTATGCCCATTACGGCCCGGTGCTGGCAGGTGGCCGCCTGATCGTTGCCTCCTCTGACGGTCAAGTGCGGGCCTTTGATCCCCGCTCTGGCGCACTCGTTGGCAATGCCGCCTTGCCCGGTGGTGCCGCATCGCACCCCGCCGTTGCCGGTGGTACGCTTTATGTGGTGACCAAGGCCGGGCAGTTGGTGGCTTTCCGTTAGCGCACGGATGGTGTATCGCCCCGGCTCTGATAGGCCGGAGTCGCAAAGATGACCTTTACCCTTGCCATTGTGGGGCGTCCCAATGTGGGCAAATCCACGCTGTTCAACCGTCTGGTTGGCAAGAAACTCGCCCTGGTCGATGACCAGCCCGGCGTGACGCGCGATTTGCGCGAAGGTGAAGCGCGGCTTGGTGATCTGCGGTTCACAGTGATTGACAGCGCCGGTCTGGAAGACGCCACCGACGACAGCCTGCAAGGCCGTATGCGCCGCCTGACCGAACGTGCCGTTGAAATGGCCGATGTCTGCCTCTTCATGATCGACGCCCGTGCCGGTGTGCTGCCCACGGACGAAATTTTCGCCGACATCCTGCGTAAGAAAAACGCCAACGTGATCCTCGCGGCCAACAAGTCCGAAGGCAAAGCGGGCGAAGCCGGGTTCCTCGAGGCCTATGGCCTTGGATTGACCGAACCGATCCGCCTGTCTGCCGAACATGGCGAAGGGCTGGATGAACTTTATCACATGCTGCTGCCACTGGCCGATCAGTTCGCCGAACGCGCCGCGGCCGATGCGCCCGAAACCGATGTGGACGTCGGCGAAGATGACGAAGACGTAGCCCGCGTGCCGACACAAAACAAACCGCTCCAAATCGCTGTGGTTGGCCGCCCCAATGCGGGCAAGTCCACGCTTGTGAACAAGATCCTCGGCGAAGAACGCCTGCTGACCGGGCCAGAAGCGGGCATCACCCGTGATGCAATTTCCGTGCAAACCGATTGGGGCGGTGTGCCCATGCGCATCTTTGACACCGCTGGCATGCGCAAAAAGGCCAAGGTGCAGGAAAAGCTCGAAAAGCTCTCGGTCAGCGACGGGTTGCGTGCCGTCAAGTTTGCTGAAGTCGTTGTTGTCCTTCTCGACGTCGAAATCCCCTTTGAACAGCAGGACCTGCGCATCGCTGATCTGGCAGAGCGTGAAGGCCGCGCCGTGATCATTGCGGTCAACAAATGGGACGTCGAAGACGAAAAACAGGACAAGCTGAAAAAGCTGAAACAAGAATTTGCGCGCATGTTGCCGCAGCTCAAGGGCGCGCCGCTGATCACCGTGTCGGCCAAGACGGGTCGGGGCCTCGATCGTCTGCAAGAGGCGATCATGCGCGCCCATGACGTCTGGAATCGTCGCGTCACCACCGCTCAGTTGAACCGCTGGCTGACCGGCATGCTCGAACAGCACCCGCCGCCCGCACCGGGCGGCAAGCGGATCAAGATGCGCTATATGACGCAGGTCAAAACCCGTCCGCCGGGGTTTGTGGTGATGACCTCGTTCCCCGATCAGGTGCCGGCATCCTACACCCGCTATCTGGTCAATGGCCTGCGCGAGGATTTCGACATGCCCGGTACGCCGATCCGGCTGACCTTGCGGGATCAGGGCGACAAGAACCCCTACAAGGGCAAGAAGTCGTCCCAGCCCTCGCGCCTGTCAAAGCACCTCAAGAAGGGTGGCTAAGCCTCTGAAAAACTGCTGTTTCTGAGTGTCATGACAATCAGCAAGGTCGCACCAATCGCGGCCGCCGCTGACACGGCAATCACGTCCGTCTGATTGCTGACAATGATCCCGATCAGCGCCCAAACGACCGGTAATCCGTATTCTGGCGCACCGGGTTTGCGGCGCATAACGCCCACCGTGACGACAAACGCACAGGCAATGCCGATCAAAGCCCAGCCAAAGCTATCTGTCAGCACGTTGTAGCCCGCTGCTGTACTGCCAAGCGACACGAATGACGCGGCCGTCAACCAACCGGCATAGATGCCGATGGGTGCCTTCAGCCACCAGCGATCCGCATCTGGTGCGCGCAGCAACGCAAGGATGGCGAAACCCGCCATAATGAAGATGGTGACCGTGGCCCAAATCGCGCTGGCGTTGGCAATCGACAACCACGGCACACCAACCACCAGACTGACGATCAACGGCTGGCGCGCGGCATTCCAGTCCGCTGAATGACGTCGCCGCAACAAGCCATAGCCCGCCGACACCAGCAGCCATCCATAGATCAACCCCCAGATCGCAAAGGCATAACCCGCTGGCTGGATCGGCGGGTCAATTTGAGGATTGGGCAGTTGGTCTTCAGTAAACCCCATAAAGGGCGAGGTCAGCGCCGGGGCGACTGCAAAGGCCAGGGCGAGTGCAAAGGTAAGAAAAGCGGTCATCGGGTCTCTGTCAGGTTCAAGGAAAGTCGGGAACACCTGACTTGTGGCACTTTGCACTTTTGGCAAGGATAACGTCATTTCAATCGGGACGATTGGCATGAAACGCATTGCAATTTTCTGCGACGGGACGTGGAACAGACACGACTCAAAGTCGCAAACCAACGTCGTGCGCATGGCGCGCGCTGTCAAACAGACGGCGGATGACAAGATATCTCAGCAGATCTTTTATTTCATGGGTGTGGGCTCTGGGCGTGGGTCCAATGCGCTGGCGCGCTTCACGGACCGTGCGATGGGCGGCGCGCTTGGCTGGGGCCTGATCCAGAACATTGAAGACGCGTACCGCAGCCTTGTGTTTTCCTATGAACCGGGCGACGAGATCTATATATTTGGCTTCTCGCGCGGGGCCTATACCGCGCGATCCCTTGCGGGCCTGCTACGCGCCGTCGGCATCTGCCCGCGCGAAAACGCGCATCGCATCCCCGAAGCGATCGAGGAATACCGCCGCCCCAAACATGACATACGCGACGCTAATCACCCGTCCAAATTCCTGTGGCGGGCCGAATTTGCGCCCGACACCGCAACCACCCCGGAAGAACTGGCATGGCGTCAGAAATCCCGCCCAGGCAATCCGGTGTTGCTGGACATCAAGTTTCTGGGGGTTTGGGACACGGTGGGCGCAATGGGTGTGCCGGGCTATTGGATGGCCGCACCCTTGCTGAACAGCAGGCATCAGTTTCACGACACCGAACTGTCGGAAACCGTGAAATCCGCGCGCCATGCCGTGGCGCTGGATGAGCGGCGCAAGACCTTTCCGCCGACTCAGTGGAGCAATCTGGAATTCCTCAACGCCAAGCGCCTTGGCCTGCCCACCGACCTGCCGCTTGATCCCGACACCGCACCCAATTGGGACTACCGCGAAGAATGGTTTCCCGGCGATCACGGGTCCATCGGGGGCGGGGGCGATCAACGCGGGCTGGCCGCCTATAGCTTTGACTGGGTAGCCGAGGGTGCGCAGGCCGCTGGCCTTGATCTGCGGCCAGAGGTCCGCGCGCGCATTGAAAAGCAACGCAATATCCTTGGCCCGCTGAACGCCACGACGCGACCCAGACTGCCCAACAAGTTGCTGGCGCTCAGCAGCAAAGACCGCGACGGCCCACATGATCTGTGCTGCGTGGCGGATGCCGCGCGTGAACGCTTTGCCAAGACCGCAGGCGCTTACCAACCCGGCGCATTGCGCTGGGTCATCGCGCGCCTGCAAGCCTTGCTCAGTTAGACCAGCGCGCCGTCTGCCGTGATCCGCGTCTTGCCGCGCAGATAGGGATGCAAGGCTGCGGGCAGATCAACTGATCCATCCTCTTGCTGGCCGTTTTCCAGCACCGCAATCAGCGCGCGCCCCACCGCCAGACCGGACCCGTTCAGCGTATGCACGAACTGCGGTTTGCCGCCGCCTGCGGGTTTGAACCGCGCGTTCATGCGCCGCGCCTGATAATCCCCCGCGACCGAGACAGAGCTGATCTCGCGATAGGTATTCTGCCCGGGCAGCCAAACCTCGATGTCATGGGTCTTGCGCATGCCCGCACCCAGATCGCCCGTGCAAAGCACCACGGTGCGATAGGCAAGCCCCAGCTTTTCAAGGATTTTCTCGGCGCAACCGGTCATCCGCTGATGTTCTGCATCCGAATGGTCGGGATGACAGATCGACACCATTTCGACCTTTTCGAACTGGTGCTGGCGCAACATGCCCGACGTATCGCGCCCGGCACTCCCTGCCTCGGACCGGAAACACTGGGTATGGGCCACATAGCGGCGCGGCAGATAATCCTCATCCACCGTCACACCATTCACGATATTGGTCAGCGTCACCTCTGCGGTAGGGATCAACCACCAGCCGTTTGTGGTTTGATAACTGTCCTCGCCAAACTTTGGCAGTTGCCCGGTGCCGATCATCATCTCTTCACGGACCAGCACGGGCGTGATGGTTTCGGTCAACCCGTGTTCTTCCACATGCACATCCAGCATGAACTGCGCCAGCGCGCGGTGCAGCCGCGCGACCGCGCCCGACAGCAGGACAAAGCGGCTTCCAGATAGCTTCGCGGCAGTTTCAAAATCCATGCCGTCCTGCACGGCGGGGATTTCATAGTGCTCTTTGGGATCAAAGCTGAAATTGCGCGGGCTGCCTGCGCGGCGAATTTCGACGTTGTCGTCCTCGTCTTCGCCATCTGGCACATCGTCATAGGGCAGGTTCGGGATCGCCAGCAGCAGATCGTGCAGCTCTGTGTCATGCGCCTTGGCGGCCTCTTGCAGGCTGGCAATTTCGGCCTTCTTTTCGGCGACCAGCGCGCGCAGGCGTTCAAACTCTGCTTCGTCCCCACGCCCCTTGGCCGCGCCCACTTCCTTGGCGGCCTTATTGGCCTCCGCCTGTGCATCCTCGGCCCTTTGAATAGCCGCACGCCGGGCGCTGTCAATCTCCAGAATACGGGATGACATCGCATCCATCCCGCGACGAGAAAGGGCGGCATCAAATGCGCCGGGGTTCTCACGGATGGTTTTGATGTCATGCATCGGATCATTCCTTTGGTTGATAGGGTGCGGGTCATATGCCTGATTAGGACCCGCCCGAAAAGGGGGCGCAGGCCGCGTGATTGCATAAAACTGCGCCCTTCGGTCGCGTCAGCGCCCTTTGGGACTGGTGCAGCGCGCTGCCATTCATATATGGCCTGTCAAAGCAGTGCATCCGCGCGCCCCAAATGGGCGCAACGACGGTTGCCAATCAGGGGTGCGGCACATAATGTGCCGCGACTTTCGCGCATGGGGCTATCCCGTAGCGCATGACCAGTAAAAGGGACGACCATGCAGGGTATTGGCCAAATCATTCCGCTCTTGTTGATCTTCGGGATCATGTATTTCCTGTTGATCCGGCCACAGCAGAAAAAGCTGAAGGAACATCAGGCCATGGTGGCGGCCCTGCGCCGCGGTGACCGCGTGATCACCCAAGGTGGCATCGTCGGCAAAGTGACCAAGGTCAAGGAAGACGACAACGAGATCGAGGTCGAGATCGCAAGCGGCGTCAACGTCCGCGTTGTGCGCTCGACCATCGCGACCGTTCTGAACAAGACCGAGCCTGCAAAATAAGCCTGAAGGGCGCACCTGATGCTGAATATCTCTCCGTTCCGGCAGGTCATGATCTGGCTGACGGTGGCCGTTGGCCTATTGCTGGCGCTGCCCAATGGGTTCTACCCCCGGGTAGAGGCCCACAACGACGCCATCGCCACTGGGGCAGAGGACAGCAGCTGGCCGTCTTTCCTGCCATCTGGCCTTGTGAACCTTGGCCTTGATCTGCGCGGCGGTGCGCATCTGCTGGCAGAGGTGCATGTGACAGACGTGCACGAGGCAATTATGCTGGCCACATGGCCAGAAGTCCGCGATGCGCTGGCCGCAGAGCGTGACACCGTGGGCTTTGTCGAACGCGATGAATCGGCCGCACCCAATATCCTGCGGGTGCGCATTTCCGAACCCACCGGCATCGACCGCGCGCTTGAAATCGTACGTGGCCTTGCGCGTCCCGTGCAGTCAATCACTGGGGTCGGAACCACCGACATCGTCGTCAGCAATCAGGGCCCGCTGATCACGATTGAACTTTCCGAAGCGGAACAGGCGGCTATCGACGAACGCACCATGCAGCAGTCGCTGGAAATCATCCGCCGCCGAATTGATGAGGCGGGCACACGCGAACCCACCATCCAGCGCCAAGGCGTTGATCGCGTACTTGTGCAGGTGCCCGGCGTCGGCTCTGCGCAAGAGGTCAAGGATTTGATCGGCCAGACAGCGCAGCTGACGTTTCAGCCTGTTGTAAACCGCGCATCTTCAGCTGACCAACCCGCAGGCGCTGGCAATGAAACCCTGCCATCCATCGACGAAGAAGGCGTGTTCTACATCCTCGAACAGCAACCCGTTGTGACGGGCGAGGAATTGGTCGATGCCCAGCCCGCCTTTGACCAAAACGGGCGGCCCGCCGTCAACTTCCGCTTCAACGTCTCGGGCGCACGTAAATTCGGCGACTATACGCTGGACAACATCGGCTCACCTTTTGCCATCGTGCTGGATGATCAGGTGATCAGCGCCCCCGTCATCCAAAGCCACATTCCCGGCGGGTCCGGCATCATCACCGGCAACTTCTCGGTCGAAGAATCGACCGAACTTGCGATCCTGCTCAGGGCAGGGGCCTTGCCCGCAGAACTCACCTTTCTCGAAGAACGCACTATCGGACCGGAACTTGGGCAAGACAGCATTGATGCTGGCAAGGTCGCCTGCCTCGTCGCGGGCCTTGCCGTGCTGCTTTACATGTTTGCGAGCTACGGCCTCTTTGGGGTCTTTGCCAACGTGGCCCTTGTGGTCAACGTCGGTCTGATCTTTGGCCTTTTGTCCCTGATCGGGGCTACGTTAACATTGCCAGGTATCGCGGGCATCGTCTTGACCATCGGTATGGCGGTGGACGCCAACGTGATTGTCTTTGAGCGAATCCGCGAAGAACTCAAAACCGCCAAAGGACCGGCACGCGCGATCGAACTGGGCTATGAAAAGGCGCTGTCGTCGATCATCGACGCCAACACCACAACCTTTATCACCGCGCTGATCCTTTATGTCATGGGCTCTGGCCCTGTTCGCGGCTTTGCCATCACGCTCGGCCTTGGGATCATCACATCGGTCTTTACGGCCATCTTCGTCACACGTGCGCTGATCGCGATCTGGTTCGCCCGTCGTCGCCCCAAAACAATCGAGGTCTGAAGATGCGCCTGAGACTGGTCAAGGAAACCACCAATTTCGACTTCTTCAGCCGTGCGCGGCTTTGGCTAGGCATCTCGATGGTGCTGATCGTTGTGGCGTTGATCTCTTTTGCGATCCAGGGCCTGAACTACGGCATCGACTTTCAGGGCGGGACTTCGATACGCACCGATGGCGAGGCCGCCGTCGACGTCGGCGCCTATCGCGCAGCCCTTGAGCCGCTCGAATTGGGCGATCTCTCGATCACAGAGGTGTTCGACCCCACGTTCGAGGCTGACCAAAACGTCGCAATGATCCGTATCTCTGCACAAGAAGGCGATGAGGCCGTATCTTCGGACACAGTCGCCGCAGTGATGGCCGCTCTCCAGTCAGTTGACCCCACGATTGACCAGACATCCGTTGAATCCGTCGGCCCCAAAGTCTCGGGAGAGCTGATCCGCACCGCGTTCATCGCCGTTGCCCTCGCGGTTGTGGCGATCCTGTTCTACATCTGGCTGCGCTTTGAGTGGCAGTTCGCCGTCGGCGCGGTGCTGGCGCTCGTGCATGACGTGGCCCTGACCGTTGGGATATTCTCGGAACTGCAAATCCGCTTTGACCTTGCCATTGTCGCGGCCTTGCTGACCATCGTCGGCTATTCGATCAACGACACGGTGATCGTCTTTGACCGCGTCCGCGAGAACCTGCGCAAATACAAGAAACGCGACCTAAAAGAGGTGTTGAACGTCTCGATCAACGAGACCCTCAGCCGGACCTTGATGACCTCTGGCACGACACTGCTGGCGCTTCTGGCGCTCTTTGTGCTGGGCGGTGATGTGATCCGTGGCTTTGTCTTTGCGATGATGTGGGGCGTAGTGATCGGCACATATTCCTCGATCTTCGTGGCCACCGCGATCCTACTGGTGCTGGGCGTAAAGCGGGATTGGTCCAAGCAAAGCCTCGACAAAGGCAACCGCTATGCGGATATCGACGCCTGATGCGCCTCAATGAGGTGACATATACCGATGCCAAGCCCGTGGATGGCTATGGCCCCGGCTTTTTCCGCATTGGCGGTCAGGTCTTCGAAGGGCCTGTGCTTGTGCTGCCAACCGGTGTCAGCACATGGGGCGGCTATACCGACACCGACACCCTGTCGAAGGCCGACATTGACGTGGTCTTTGTCGGCACCGGTGCAGATGTCGCCCATGTGCCTGCCGATTTCCGCACCACGCTGGAAGAGGCGGGGCTGGGCGTCGAGGCGATGGCCTCACCCGCCGCCTGCCGCACCTACAACGTGCTGCTCAGCGAAGGGCGGCGCGTGGCGCTGGCCCTGATCCCGGTCTAGGCGCGATGCTCGCGGTCAAGGATTTGGCCTGCGCGCGCGGCGGTGTCCCGGTCCTTGAAAACCTGTCCTTTGACGTCGCCGCCGGTCAGGCGCTTGTGCTGCGCGGCCCCAACGGTGTCGGCAAAACCACCCTGTTGCGCACGCTCGCGGGCCTGCAACCGGCGCTGCGTGGCACGATTGATTACCCCGATGGTGCAGGTGCCTATGCCAGCCATGCAAACGGGGTCAAGACCGCGCTGACCGTGACAGAGAATCTGACATTTTGGGCCGATGTCCACGACCGCCCCATGCCCGATGGCATTCTTACGGCCTTCGATCTGGATGATTTGCGTGACCGCATAGCTGGCACGCTCAGCGCGGGTCAAAAGCGCAGGCTGGGCCTTGCGCGTTTGGGCGTGATCGGCCGGGAAGTGTTGTTTCTGGACGAACCCACCGTGTCGCTCGACCGGTTCAGTGTGAAACTGTTTGCCGATTGGATGCGCGACCACCACCTTGCCGTTGGCGGCTGCGCTGTAATCGCCACCCACATCGGCCTTGGCCTTGACGCGCCCGAACTGGACCTGACCCCCTTTGTCGCGGCCCCCGATGCAGGCGGCGGCAGTGATGAGGCGTTTCTATGAAGGCGCTGATCCTGCGCGACCTGCGCCTTGCTGTGCGGGCAGGGGGCGGCTTCGGACTTGGTCTTGCCTTCTTTCTGATCGTTGTGGTGCTGGTCCCTTTCGGTGTGGGACCAGAGCGCGAGGTTCTGGCCCGCATCGCCCCCGGCATCCTCTGGGTCGCGTCCCTTTTGGCGGCACTCCTGTCGCTCGATCGGATTTTTGCGCTTGATTTTGAGGATGGGTCGCTGGCACTTCTCGCGACCTCGCCGATCCCGGCCGAGGGCGTGGCATTGGCCAAGGCCGTCGCGCATTGGATCACTACTGGCCTGCCGCTGACCCTTGCCGCACCCGTGTTGGGCTTTCTGCTGCACCTGCCGCCACAGGGCTATGGCATCTTGCTGCTGTCCCTGCTGCTGGGCACGCCGGCGCTGTCGATGATCGGCACCTTTGGGGCGGCCCTGACCGTTGGCCTGCGCCGCGGCGGGCTTTTGCTGTCACTGCTGGTGTTGCCGCTCTATGTCCCGACCTTGATTTTCGGGGCAGAGGCGGTGCGCCGTGGCATCGACGGGCTGTCCACAACCGCGCCCCTGATGCTGCTTGCCGCGATCACCGCAGCCTCGGTTGCTCTGCTTCCGTTTGCGGCTGCGACCGTGTTGCGCATCAACCTGCGGTGATGGGGGATTGAGCCTGTGGAACCAGAGGACTAGTTAGGCGTCATGTCATTGTGGGAACTCGCAAATCCGAAACGTTTCATGGGCTGGACAGCCCCGGTTTTGCCGTGGGCCTTTGGTGGTGCGGCACTCTGCCTTGGCATCGGGCTGATCTGGGGCTTTTTCTTCACACCCGATGACTTCCGGCAGGGCTCAACCGTCAAAATCATCTACCTGCACGTGCCATCGGCGCTGATGGCGATCAACACGTGGTTCATGATGCTGGTCGCCTCACTGATCTGGCTGATCCGGCGGCACCACGTCTCGGCCCTCGCGGCCAAAGCGGCGGCCCCGGTCGGCATTGTCATGACGCTTATGGCGCTGTTCACCGGCGCAATCTGGGGCCAGCCGATGTGGGGCACCTATTGGGCGTGGGATCCGCGCCTGACCTCTTTTTTGATCCTGTTCCTGTTCTATCTGGGCTACGTTGCCCTCTGGGCCGCGATCGAGGATGCAGATACCGCCGCAGACCTGACGTCAATTCTGTGCATCGTCGGCTCTGTCTTTGCGATTCTGTCGCGCTATGCGGTGAACTTCTGGAACCAGGGCCTGCACCAAGGCGCATCCCTGTCGCTCGACGCCGAGGAAAACGTGGCTGACGTCTTCTGGATCCCGCTGCTGGTCTGCATCGCAGGCTTCGTTCTGTTGTTCATCGCCCTTGTCTTGCTGCGCACACGCACTGAAATCCGCGCCCGCCGGATCAAGGCCCTGATGGCGAGGGCCGCGCGTGCCTGATCTGGGAAAATACGCCGTCGAAGTGCTGGCCGCCTACGGTGTCAGCCTGACCCTTTTGGTCCTGATCGTTTGGTTGTCCGTGCGTCGGTCGCGCGCTGTCAAAGCGGCATTGGAAAAGGTGGAACATGGCTAAGGTCTCGCCACTTCTTGTAATCCCCCCGGTGGTCTTTGCAGCCCTTGCCGGGCTCTTCTTTGCTGGCCTGATGCGCGACAACGCAGGAGAGATCCCCTCGACCCTGGTGGGCCAACAAGCCCCCGGTGTCCCGGCAGAGGCTGTGCCGGGCACCACCCAATTGACGGATGCAGATTTGCGCAGTGGCGAGGTCACGCTGGTCAACTTCTGGGCCTCATGGTGTCCGCCGTGCCGCGCCGAACACCCCAACTTGCTGGCCTTGCAGGCGGATGGGGTGCGCATCGCAGGCGTGAATTTCCGGGATGCCGCCGATGATGCCAGCGCCTATCTGATCGAGGACGAAAACCCGTTCTTCGCCACCGGCTTTGATCCGCGCGGGCGCATCGCAATTGACTGGGGTGTGACCGCACCGCCAGAGACCTTTATCGTCGATGGCGACGGCACCGTGCTCTTCCGTTACATTGGGCCGCTTGTCGCCTCGGACTATGAACAGCGGTTCCTGCCCGAACTGGAAAAAGCATTGGCGCGCTGACATCCATCTTTGGATGGATAGGCAGAGTGGCCGGGCTGGCCTAGACTTTGCCGTGATGCAGATACGATACCACTTCGCTACGGCTCCGCAGGTTCAGCGCAGTCAGGATCGCGTGGACATGGTCCTTGACCGTGGCCGGGCTGATGTCCAACGCCCGCGCAATCGCCTTGTTCGACAGGCCTTGGGCCACAAGGGCGCAGACCTCTTGCTGGCGCGGCGTCAGCCCCTCGGGCAGGGGCGGCGCACTGCGCTGCGCGATGATGACCGGTGCGCCCAGCGTTTCGGTTGTGCTGAAATCCACACTGACATCCGTGCCTGCCTGCGCCAACTGCGCCAAAGCGGCCACCGATTGCCACGGCGCATCATCCTGCCCCAGCGCCGCAAGCGCCCGGCCCAGATGCGCCTTTTCGTCTTCCGTCAACATAAAGGACCCCTTTGATGCTACCCACCCAGATTGCGAACTTCTTTCTGGCCATGCAAGCCGGGAAGGCCGGGGCAGAGGCTCTGGCCGCCCATTTTGCCGAAGATGCGGTCTATGAAGAACCCTTTACCGGTGAAACCCGCCGCCACACCGGCCGCGACGCGGTCATGCAGGCGATGGCGCTGGGTTGGGACAACCCGATGCCCGACATGCGTATCAATGTGGACCGGGTTGAAACGAATGGTGCCGTGATCGACCTCGACTGGACCTGTTTTTCACCCGCCATCCCCGGCGGGCAGGGGCGCGGTCACAACCGCTATGTGATGCGCGACGGCTTGATCGCGGAACTGGTGACAACATTGGAAGGACCGAAACCATGAACACATCTCCCGAAGTAGATGCATGGCTCGCCGCCTACGACAACCCACAGAAAGACCTTGTTGCCGCCGTCCGAGAGGCCATTCTGGCCGCCGATGACCGCGTGACCGAATGTATCAAATGGCAGGCGCCCACCTTCGTCTACAAGGGCAACATCGCGTCGTTCTTTCCCAAGGCCAAAAAACACGCCTCACTGATGTTCCACAAAGGCGCCACCATCCCCGGCAACTGGCCCGCCCTGGAAGGCGACGCCGCCGAAGGCCGCTCGATGAAGTTCGCCGATGCCGACGACCTCGCAGCCAAACGGGACCAACTGGTGGGCGTGGTAAAGGCGTGGTGCGACATGCAGGATGGGTAGGGGCAAAATGCGGACCAAACCACCGTCCACCTAACGCGAGACAGAACCATCCAAGCGCAACCGCCCGGCGCAAGTCCGGGCACTGCCCGACCTCCCCCAGGAGGGCAGTTTTACAACCTTTCAAGCAGAACGACGTCAGACCTGTGGCGATGCCCAACCGCACGGGACTGTTGCGGATGCCCTCCAGGTCGGGCAGTGCCCGGACTTGGCCTTATGTTGCTCAGGACGCAATTCAGCCATCCAAACAAAAAAGCCCCGCAAAAGCGGGGCTTTGCATGTCAGACAGTGGGCTGCTTAAGCCGCCGCAGCCAAGTTCCGCAGCACGTAGTGCAGCACGCCGCCGTGTTCGATGTATTCAACTTCGATCGCGGTATCGATGCGGCACTTGACCTTGATCGACTTGGTCGACCCGTCTGCCATCGTGATATGCGCATCAACCAGGTCCAACGGTGAGACACTGTCCAATCCGTCAATGCTGACCACCTCGTCGCCGGTCAGGCCCAGCGTCTTTCGGGTGTCGCCGCCGGTGAACTCGAACGGGATCACGCCCATGCCAACAAGGTTGGAGCGGTGAATCCGCTCAAAGCTCTCCGCGATCACGGCCTTCACGCCCAGCAGGTTCGTGCCCTTCGCTGCCCAGTCGCGCGACGATCCAGCCCCATACTGCTCGCCGCCAAAGATCACCAGCGGTGTGCCATTGGCCTGATGCGCCATCGCGGCCTCAAAGATCGAGGTCTGCGCGCCATCGGGGCCCTTGGTATAGCCGCCTTCAACACCATCCAGTATCTCATTCTTGATGCGGATGTTGGCAAAAGTGCCGCGCATCATCACCTCGTGGTTGCCGCGGCGCGACCCGTAAGAGTTGAACTCGCGCACCGGCACCTGCCGTTCGATCAGATACTTGCCCGCGGGCGTCGTGTCCTTGAATGCACCCGCCGGGCTGATGTGGTCGGTTGTAATCATATCACCCAGGATCGCGAGCACCTTGGCATCCTTCAGGTTGCTGATCGTGCCGGGTTCCTTGGCCATGCCCTGAAAGTATGGCGGGTTTTGCACATAGGTCGAGGTCGCGGGCCAGTCGTAAGTCTCGGAATCCGTCACCTCAACCGACTGCCACTTTTCATCGCCCTTGAAGACATCCGCGTATTTCTTCTGGAACGCTTCGCGGGTGACTGTCTTTTCAACAAGCGCATTGATCTCTGCAGAGGTTGGCCAGATGTCTTTCAGATAGACGTCATTGCCGTCCTTGTCCTGCGCGATGGGGTCCGTCGCCAGATTAATGTCCATCGTCCCGGCCAGCGCATAGGCCACCACCAAGGGCGGAGAGGCGAGGTAGTTGGCCCGCACATCCGGGCTGATGCGCCCTTCAAAGTTCCGGTTGCCTGACAGAACTGATGTGGCCACCAAATCGCCTTCTGCGATGGCCTCTGACAGCTCTTTCTGGATCGGACCAGAGTTGCCGATGCAGGTCGTGCAGCCATAGCCCACAAGGTTGAACCCGATCTTGTCCAGATCCTCTTGCAGGCCCGCAGCCTCCAGATATTCGCTCACAACCTGGCTACCCGGCGCCAGCGATGTCTTGACCCACGGCTTGCGGTCCAGACCCAAGGCCGCCGCCTTGCGGGCCACAAGGCCTGCGCCGATCATCACATATGGGTTCGAGGTATTGGTGCAGGACGTGATAGAGGCGATCACCACCTTGCCGCTTTCCAGCGTGTAATCCTCGCCCGCGACGGCAACTTCCTTGCCCATCGGGCGCTTGAAGGTCTCTGCCATTTCCTTGGCGAAAGCTGACTTGGCGTCCGTCAGGGCCACATAGTCCTGCGGCCGCTTCGGCCCGGAAATCGCGGGCACAATCGTGCCCATGTCCAGCTTCAACGTCGAGGAATAGACAGGCGCATAATCGGCATCACGCCAGAACCCGTTTTCCTTGGCATAAGCCTCGACCAGCGCGATCCGGTCTTCGTCCCGGCCCGTGTTGCGCAGATAGCGCAGAGTTTCGCCGTCAATCGGGAAGAAACCGCAAGTCGCACCATATTCCGGTGCCATGTTGGCGATTGTCGCCCGGTCGGCCAGTGGCAGGCGGTCCAGACCGTCGCCAAAGAATTCCACGAACTTCGACACAACACCGTGTTCGCGCAGCATCTCGACCACTTTCAGCACAAGGTCCGTACCGGTCGTGCCTTCCATCATCTCGCCTGTCAGCTCAAAGCCCACAACTTCGGGGATCAGCATGGAAATCGGCTGACCCAGCATCGCGGCCTCTGCCTCGATCCCGCCAACACCCCATCCAAGGACGGCCAGACCGTTGACCATCGTGGTGTGGCTGTCGGTGCCGACCAGCGTATCGGGATAAGCGACCTCCTCACCGTTCTGGTCAGTGTCGGTCCAGACGGTCTGCGCCAGATATTCCAGGTTCACCTGATGGCAAATGCCTGTGCCCGGGGGCACCACGCGGAAATTGTTGAACGCCGACTGGCCCCATTTCAGGAACTGATAGCGTTCCATGTTGCGCTCATACTCGCGGTCCACGTTCATCTGGAACGCACGCGGGTTGCCGAACTCGTCAATCATGACCGAGTGGTCGATGACCAGATCCACCGGGTTCAGCGGGTTGATCTGCTGGGCGTCACCGCCAAGCGCCACAATCCCGTCACGCATCGCGGCAAGGTCGACCACGGCAGGCACGCCGGTGAAGTCCTGCATCAGCACGCGGGCAGGGCGGTACGCAATCTCGCGCGGGTTTTGACCGCCCTTGGTGGCCCAGTCCGAAAACGCCTTGATGTCGTCGGTGGTGACAGTCTTGCCGTCCTCAAACCGCAGCATGTTTTCCAACACCACTTTCAGCGCGGCAGGCAGCTTGGAAAAATCGCCCAGGCCTGCAGCTTCTGCCGCAGCAATGGAATAATAGGCAACCGACTGGTCGCCTACAGTCAGGGTTTTACGGGTCTTTGCGGTATCAATGCCGACTGTGACGGTCATGATTTTCCCCTTTTGGCTATGGAATTTTGGCTGTTGAGGCGCTTTTGCCCCAAGGCGCGGACAGGTTCAAGTATTTTCGGCATACAATTGCATACATTTCTATTGTGGCCTTGAAACATCCCTCACCAATACGTCGCAATTGGTTGATTGGTCATTACAGTCCTTGGCCGATAGACCGATCTTGTACACGAAAATGAACGGGATTCGATATGCGCCGACTGCTTGCTGCCCTTGCCCTGACAACCACCCTGACCGGTGGTGCCGCGTCTGCGGACACGGTGATCGAGCTTTATACCTCGCAAGGCTGTTCCAGCTGTCCGCCTGCTGACGCGATGCTGGCGCAGCTTGCGACGCGGGGGGACGTCATTCCACTGGCGCTGCATGTCGATTACTGGGACTATCTGGGGTGGAAGGATGACCTTGCCAGCCCTGCGTTCACCCGCCGCCAAAAGGGCTTTGCCGAGGCTGCAGGCTCTGCCACAGTCTACACGCCTCAAATGGTGATCGGTGGGGTGGACCATGTGATCGGCTCGCGCCCGATGCAGGTGATGGATGCAATCCAGGCTCATAATGCCGCCGCTGATCGGGTGTCCGTCACCCTGTCGCGGTCGGGCGACCGACTGCAAATCAACGCGACCGGTCGCGGCGCCTTGCCGCGCGAAGCTGTCGTGCAGGTCGTACGCTATGTGCCTGCCGTCACCCGCGACATTAAGCGCGGCGAGAACGCCGGCAAGACAATCACATACACAAATACTGTAACCTCTTGGCAGGTCGCGGGCCGCTGGAACCCGCAACAGCCGCTGTCCATGCAGGCGCAGGTCACAGGTGCAGAACCGGTTGTGGTGATCATCCAGGACGGCACCTCTGGCCCGATCCTCGGGGCCGCACGCCTGCGCTAAATCCTACCCTGCTTGTTTTTCCAACGGCGATGCACCCAGAACCATTGTTCTGGCGTCTGATGCACGCGTGCGGCCAGCCGGGCGTTCATTTCTGCTGTCATGGTGATCGGGTCACTTAGGGCAATCGGTGCTTCAACCACGATGTCAAAGTGCAATCCGTCCGCTTTGCGCGTGCCAAAATAGGGCAGCACCAGCGCATCGAATTTCAGCGCCATATCCGCCGCCGAGGTCGCCGTCATCGCGGTCCGTCCCATGAATTCAATCGGTTCACCTGCATCACTGTTGACGTCAAACAGCAGCGTGCCCATCCCACCTGATTTGAGGTGCCGCGCAAAGCCGATGGTGCCCTTTGACCCCTGTGCAAACACCGGACCGCCCCAGGATGTCATGGTCTTGGCGTAATGTGCGTTGAAATAGGCATTCGCCATTGGACGATACAGCCCGCCAATGGTGTGCCCCAACCGGGTCAACACCTGCCGGGGGGCTTCGTGATTGCCAAAATGCCCCGTCACAAAAATCACGGGCCGCGCCTTGGCTGCAGCCTCCGCGAGGGCAAGCATCCCGTCACCGGTGGGTTCGGTCCCTCGCAAATGCCGGGCAAAGTCCTGATGGGAATAGTTTTCGATCAGCGTCCGACCAAAATTGTCACAAACCGCCCCGGCAATCTGGCGGCGTTTGACGTCTGGCATGTCGGGATAGATCAGCGCCAGATTGCGCATCGCCCGACGCCGATAGCCCGCCAGCGGGCCAATCCCGCGGCGCAATGTGCTGCCCATCATCGGCACGCGGCTGGCGTAGGGCAGGCGCATCACGCTGCCGATCAGCCCGCGCAGCGCGCGATCAGCCAGCCAATCGGTGCGGTCCGTCATGGCGTGCGGGCAAGCCCGGTGCCGATCATGCTGTCGCGCGTGACCAGTGCGGCCAGATCATCTGTTCCCCAACCCTCGGTGCCTGCTGGCCGGTTTGGGATCACGATATAGCGCATATCGGCGGTGCTGTCGTGCACCCGCACTTCGACCGTGTCGGGCAAGGTGACGCCAAATTCGGCGAGCACCCGGCGCGGTTCACGCACCGTGCGGGACCGGTAGGCGCGCGATTTATACCAATCAGGCGGTAACCCCAGCAGGTTGCGCGGGTAGCACGAACACAAGGTACACACGACCACATTGTGCAGTTTGGGCGTGTTGGGCAGCGCGATCAGCTTCATCGGACCAATGTCATAACCCATCTCTGCCGTGGCCTTTGACCCATCGGCAAGCAGCGCCTTTGCAAAATTCGGGTCCGTCCAGAAGCGGGCAACAACTGCGGCCCCCATCGCCGGGTTGCGCGCATCCATCGCATCAATTTGGCCTGCAATCTCGGTCGCTGTGGTGACGCCTTTTTCCACCAGCAATTCGCGCACAGCGATTTCCAGCGTTTGCCAATAGGTCAGCGGATGGTCGTCATCCGGCCGATAGGGATGGCCTGACGGTGACAAATGATCGTGGTGGTCATGGGGCATCTGCGGGCTCCAGCCAATGGGCATAAATTTCGGCCTCAAGCGTGTCTTCAGGCCGCTCTGCGCCAGCACCCCACAGATCACCCATTCGAAACCGCACCCGGTACAGGTTAAGCGGCGTGCCCGCGCGGCGATAGGCCAGGTCTTCGGGGTTGGGGAAGGGGCCCAGAATCCGCTCTGTCACGCCTGTCTTGCCGCGCAGATAGGCGGGGGTGCGGACATGACCGGGGGGCATATCGGCGCGGACTCTAACGCGTTGCATCCGCGGCCTCGCCATAGGTTGTGCCGCGCGCCTGCACCTCGGCCATCTTGGCGGCCAGCTCTGCTGTCGAATAGGCCCCCGCTTCGATCAGGTTCTGGTTCACCGAAGCGATCCAACGCTCATAATAGCTCATCGTTTCAAAGCTGTCCGGCCCCATGTCTTCCAGCACGCGGCGCAGCCCGTCGACGGTGAACAGCCCTTTGCCGGAACACAGCACCATCAGCGCATCCACGCGTTTTTCCCACAGGGAAAAGTCATGTTGATCCGAAGGTACCGGACCCGCCGCATCGCCGCCCATGTCGTGCCAGCGGCGGCCTGTGAAAGATGTCTCTGCCATGCCCGCAAGCTAGGCGCTCTGACCGTCAGGGTCCAGACCCTCCGGCATCACAGTCCAGCCCCTCCGGCACCAACTTCGAAAGCCGAACGCCGACGTCAACGCGCCACAAACCGCTGAGCGGTCACAGAAATGCGCGGGTCTCACTGCATCCCAAGGTATCAAACCGGCCTTAGGCCGCCTCTGCCTCGTCGCCTTCTTCATCGGGGGACATCAGTTTGATCGTGCCTGCATCTGCAAGGGCACGGATAGCCGCGGTGACCTTGTTCATCGCGGCCTCCCCGACCTTGGTGCTGACCTTGCCCATCTCTTCTGCATCTTCGCGCATCTGCCCGGCCATCCGTTGCGAGATATTGGCCAACACATGCTCCGCGGAGTCGTTCAACGGTCCATCAGAGGCGAGCGCAAAGGCAATCGCAGTATTCAGGTCATCAGGGTCAACACTGCGCAGGGCCGCCGGTATATCCGTGGGCTGCATCCGCGCCGGGATATCGGCAAATGTAAAGATCGCTTTGCGCACCGATTTGGCAAGATCCGCATCGCTGCCTTCGAGCCCGTCCAGCAGATCGTCGCGCGTTGACGCTGGGCTGGAATTGAGGATCGCGCCAATCCGGTCAACAGGCGGCTTTTCAAACGCCACTTCTTTCGTCTGGCAATAATCCTGCACCAGCGCCTCTCCGATCCGGGCGATGGCGCTGGGGGTCGCTGTTTCAGTCTGACTGACCGCAAAAGTAATCCGCCGCGCCTGATCACCGGGCAATCCGCCCAACACCTCTGCTGCGCGTTCAACTGTCAGTTTCGACAGCACAATCGCCCCCACCTCAACACTTTCGGCCTGAAAAATCGGCAAAAGTTGGTCCAGCTCAAGACTGGCGATGCGCGGCCAGGGATCGCTGCCTTTCTGGGCGTCAAGCTCCGCTTGCAATTTGCGCGCCAAAGCGGGTGAGATATGTTCGGACAAGGCAGCAAGCGCCGCACTGGCACCGCCCGGTGCAGACAACCCGATTGAGGCAAGGATACCTGCAAACTCCTCTGCCACTGCGTTGACCGTGTCGCGGTCGACCAACCTGATCTTGCCCAATTCTTGCGCCAATTCGGCTTGCACAGCCTCTGGCAAGGATGAGAGGGCCAATTTATTGCCATCGCTGATCAGCAATTGCACCACCAGCGCGGCCTTGCGGCGGCGGGTCAGATGGGCAAGCGGCGAAGGCGCTGCGGGGACGGGCGCGGGACTGACTGACATGGCGCATCTCTACGCGACACATCCCTAAAGAACCGTTACGCCTCGCCGCCCGCTGCGACGATGACAGACATTTTCCGCAGCTCTTGCGCCAGATCGGGGGACAGCGCACTGATTTGCGCTGTCATCTCGTGCAAGCGCCGCACGTCAGCCTCAAGTGCTGCGGTTTCAACCGCGTCAAATTCGCGGTCACCGCGCGCAAAACTGGACAGCGACCGGCTCTCGTCCGCCTCAACCGCGATCGTGACACCATAGGCAAGCCCATGCTCTGCCGCCTTGCCCATCACATCAGCTGGATCGTTTTCCGCCAGTTCCGACCAGCGCTTTGTCCCAAGGTTTTCAAATCCCCAGGCCACAGTTGGGTCGGACATGACCAGCCCGTTTTGCGAATAATAATCCGTCCAGGCCTTAGGATAGCTTTGAAACAGGAACGTCGGCGTCGTAAAGCGAATGTGAAACGCCAGCGCATATCCAACCGGGGCCTTTTCTTTCAGCGCGGACAAGGTTTGGCTGATGTTGTCGTCTATCGTCATTCTGTCCTGCTACTCGCTTTGAGGTTGCCAATGTGACACGCCAGGAAATAGTCTATGGGCGTTCGGTTCTAGGCAAATCCTATCTGGATCGTTCTGACGGCGAAAGTCGTGTCACCCGTGAAAAGGGACGTTCATGTCGACAGTGCTTAGCCTTGAAGATGTCGGACAGTTGGCTCCGGCGGGTTACTTCATTGCATTGCGCATTGGATTCGCCTTCCCCATGGAAGAGGTGAACGCGCTCCCTCCGGCTTGGGTCGAACACTACACCCGCCAGCGTTACATGCTGTTTGATCCGGTCGTGCGCTGGGCCTACGCCCATACCGGTGTCGTGCATTGGAATGACCTGTCCGGGGATGACCCCAAGGGTATTTTGGACCGTGCCCGTGAACACGGGCTGCACCACGGAATTACGATCTCCGTCTTTGATGGCAATGCCGAAGGCCAGCGATCCTTTGGGTCGTTTTCCCGTAGTGACAGGCCATTTATTGATATGGAAATCAAATTGTTAGAGGCCTTTGTTCATCGACGTCACCGCGAAATGGCCCCGCCCACTAACCTGACCGAGGCAGAGCTTTCGGCCCTGCGGATGGTCAAGGAAGGGATGCGCCTGAAACAGATCGCATTCGAACTCGACGTGACCGAAGGTGCGGTCAAACAACGGCTGAAAAATGCCAAGGGCAAGCTGGGCGCCAAGACCAGTACGCAGGCCGCGACAATGGCCGCGCAATACGGCATCATCTGACGCCGTTCCACTGTTTCCGATCTTTGGTCAATTCCCCTTTTTTGGTGGGTTTGTTGCTGACTCTATGGCGCAACCAGACGTTGTGATGATACCCTCAAAAGCACTTAAAAGGAGTAGGGTACATGGAAAACATCACATTCAATCTGGCACAAATGCACATTCACGGGTCTGCCTTCTTCGATTTCCTCGCACTGCGGAAACGATTCTTTGTCGACACGCTGGGGTGGGACATCCCGCATGATGACGACGTCGAAATGGACCAGTATGACAACCCTAGGGCGTGGTATTCGTTGGTCCTGAAGGACGGTGAAGTTGTGGGTGGCGCGCGCGCCATGGCCACCACAACCAAATGGGGCAGCCACAGCTATATGCTGCGGGATGCACTCAGGGGGAAGCTGATCGACATCCCACCCAGCGTGATGCAGGCCGATGTCTGCACCCCGGATGTCTGGGAATGCACACGCCTTGTCATGTCGGATGATGTCAACACCCACGCCGCGCGCAGCACCTGCCTTTCGTTGATTGTGCAGGGGCTGATCGACGTTGCCGCCGACGAAGGGGCCAACAGGTTGATGTCACTTTCGCCACTGGCGCTGATGCGCGCGCTGCGTCAACTTGGGTTCGGGGCAGAGCGCATTGGCGACCCATACCTGAACGAAGGTGACGGGCGGCGCTATGCCGTGCTGGCGATGCCGGTGGAACGCAGCACACCGATCCCGCCTGCAGCTACGCACCGTCCACAGCCTGCGGTCGTTCACGCGCCGTCGGTCTGATGTCGGGTGAGGGTGGGCAAACTGCCCACCCTACGCGGCCTTAGCCGGTTACAAGCGGCACGCAAGTCCCGGTTTCAGGGTCGATCATCGACCCTTCTGCGCAGGACATGGCCGTTGTGTTTTCGTGCATGGCCCCGCCGTGGCACCCTTGGGCAAATGCAAGCCCGGGCATTACAGTCAGGATCAATGCAGCAAACGTGGTCTTGATCTTCATCTTGGCCTCCGTTTGGTTTCGTGACCAAAAGCTAGCACAGACGCGGCAAAAGTCATGCCTCACGTTTCTGTCAGCACCTCTTAGCTGTCGCCAAACACCCGCGCAAAGATCGTCTCGACGTGCTTGGTGTGATAGTCGAGGTTGAAGTTTGCGTTAATCGCCTCTTCGCCCAATGCCGCGACCACATCGTTGTCGGCCAGCAGTTCTTCGCGGAAATCTGTCCGCTCTTCCCAGACCTTCAGCGCGTTGCGCTGCACCATCGCATAGGCATCTTCGCGGCTGACACCGGCTTGCGTCAGCGCCAGCAACACCCGTTGCGACATCACCAGCCCGGGGAATTTATTCATGTTGTCCAGCATGTTATCGGGGAAGATCAGCATCTTGTCGATCACACCGGTCAGCCGGTTCAGCGCAAAATCAAGCGTGATCGTCGCGTCCGGCCCGATGCCACGCTCGACAGAGGAATGCGAAATATCGCGCTCGTGCCACAGGGCCACGTTTTCCATCGCCGGGATCACGGTCATGCGCACAAGACGCGCCAGACCGGTCAGGTTTTCGGTCAGCACAGGGTTCTTCTTGTGCGGCATCGCCGAAGATCCCTTTTGACCCATCGAGAAAAATTCGGCCCCCTCCAGCACCTCAGTGCGCTGCATGTGGCGGATTTCAATGGCGACATTTTCAATGGAAGAGGCGATCACCCCAAGCACTGCGAAAAACATCGCGTGGCGGTCGCGCGGGATCACCTGCGTGCTGATCGGCTCTGGCGCGAGACCCAGCTTGGCGCAGACATGTTCTTCGACCGCAGGGTCGATGTTGGCAAATGTGCCCACAGCGCCCGAAATGGCCCCGGTTGCGATCTCGTCGCGCGCGGCGACCATGCGGGCGCGGTTGCGGTCCATCTCGGCATAGAAGCGGGCAAAGGTCAGGCCCATCGTGGTGGGCTCTGCGTGGATGCCGTGGCTGCGGCCGACGCGCACATCCATCTTGTGTTCCATCGCCCGCTTTTTCAGCGCGGCCAGCAACGCATCAAGATCGGCAATCAGAATGTCGGCCGCCCGGACCAGCTGCACGTTCAAACAGGTGTCCAGCACGTCAGAGCTGGTCATGCCCTGATGCACAAACCGTGCCTCGTCACTGCCCACATGTTCCGCCAGATGGGTCAGAAAGGCGATGACATCGTGCTTGGTGACCGCCTCGATCTCGTCAATGCGGGCCACGTCGAACTCCACGTCCTTGGCCTTCCACACCGCGTCCGCGTTTTCGCGCGGGATCACGCCCAGATCGGCCATGGCGTCACAGGCGTGCGCCTCGATTTCGTACCAAATGCGGAATTTGGTGGCAGGGTCCCAAATGGCAGTCATCTCGGGGCGGGCATAGCGTGGGATCATGGATTTGGCCTTTTTGTGAATGGCAGAGCCGTCGCGGGCGTCATAAGGTGTGCGGCGTAGGGTCACAAGACAGGAGGCGGCCAGATGCGCGCATTGGCAGTTGTTTTGATGTGTTTGCCGGGCATGGCCGCGGCACAAGACTGGGTCCGGCAGGATGACGCGGGCATTATGGCGGCCCTTGGCGGCAAAACCGTGCGGTATGACGCCTATACGATCCAGCACTTCAGCAAGGCAGGCGACACCCAATATATCACCGAACGCGCCGCGGACGGTCGCTGGGCCACGCGGGCTGGGCAGTATTGCTCTGTCTGGCCGCCTTCTGACACCTGGACCTGCTATGACTTTTATCTCGCTGGCGATCTGGTGCAGTTCATCGGCTCCGACCGCAGCGTCAGTCAGGGAACCATCCTGAAATGACGCTTGGGCCTGCGGCGTTTGCCGGTGTCTGGCAATTGCAGCGGCAGATCACCGATCATCTGGGCCAGCAAAGCGGCCAGTTTGAGGGCAGGGCCACCCTGACGGATGCCGGGGCAGGGCGGCTCGACTATCATGAAACCGGTACGTTTCAATTACACAGCGGCGCCCGGCTTCAGGCTGAGCGTCGGTATCTTTGGGTCTTTGATGAGGACGGCGTGCAGATGCTGTTTGATGATGGTCGTGCCTTTCATGACTTTGTGCCCACGGGCCAAAGCGATGATATCCGCCATCTTTGCGGCGCTGACACCTATGACGTGCGCTATGACTTTGGCGGGTGGCCGGTCTGGACGGCCCGCTGGACCGTCACTGGCCCGCGCAAGGACTATGTGTCTTTTGCCCGCTACAACCGCGACTGATTGCGCAAGCAGTCTTGCGGTTACGCCGCAGGTACGTAAAGAAGGGGAAAGCAACGAAATAAAGGGGGAGCGCCGATGGCACTCGCACTCAACGATAAAGTTCTGACCGAAGCCTTTGGACCAACTGAAGGCACAGCACTCCGGGTCAAGCAAGCGGCGATGGTGGTTCTGGGGATCGTGGCACTGGCGATTTTTGCCAAGATCAAGGTGCCAATGTGGCCCGTTCCGGTGACCATGGGCACCTTTGCGGTCCTGACCATCGGTGCGGCCTATGGCCCGCGTCTGGGTCTGGCGACGATCCTGGGCTACATGATCGTCGGCGCGCTGGGTTTTGACGTCTTTGCCGGGTCTTCGGCGGAAAAGTTTGGCCTTGAGTACATGATGGGCGGCACCGGCGGCTATCTGGTAGGGTATGTGATTGCCACGCTGGCGCTGGGATTTGCTGCGCGCGCGGGCTGGGACCGCTCGATCCTGTTGATGGGGGCTGCGATGCTGATCGGCAACGCGCTGATCTACCTGCCGGGTGTGGCCTGGCTGGGTGTGCTTTATGGCTGGGACCAGCCGATCCTGGCTTGGGGCCTGTGGCCGTTCCTGATCGGTGATGGCATAAAGCTGGTGCTGGCCGCACTTCTGGTGCCGGGCCTGTGGAAGCTTTTGGGCAACGCTCGCGCCTGACCCAACCGCCACCTGTTAAATTGCAAGGCGCAGCCGTTGGCTGCGCCTTTCTTCATTCTGGCGCCTGGTTATGCGGGCCCGCCTTTTTGACAGATGGTCCGCCGGGGTGCGCGGGGCGGGAGCCTCCGGCGGGCATATTTTCTTTCAAAAGAAAGATCAGGCCAGCGCGGTGGTGATGTGGCTGCTTTGTTCCAGTGTGCGGTGCACCGGGCATTTGTCCGCAATTTCCAACAAGCGCTGGCGTTGGTCGGCATCCAGATCGCCCTGCAATGTGATGGTGCGAGTGAAGGTGTCGATTTTCGTGGGCGTGTCGCTGCCGGCATCGGTGGCATGCGATTTGTTGTGGCTGATGTCCACATGCACGCCCGTTAGGGGCCATTTCTTTCGCCGGGCATACATGCGGATCGTCATGCTTGTGCAGGCGCCCAGACCTGCGGAGACCAGCCCGTAGGGTGTCAGACCTTTGTTGGTGCCGCCATAGCTGGCGGGTTCATCGGCGGCAATGTGATGCGGGCCTGACTGGATGTCTTGCAGAAACCCTGCGGCATCTGCCTCTGTCACGCGCAGCACGCCTTCGGGCAGATCGGACGGCGTTGCAGGCGCGGTCAGGTCAATGTAGCGCCCCGCCCATGTGGCGATGGTGTCAGCGGCGTATTCCGCGTCAGCGGCGTCGGTCATCAGATGGTCTGCGTTATCAAGGGTGACAAAGCTTTTGGGGTGGCGCGCTGCGGTGAAAATCTCTGCGGCGTTTTCAATGCCCACTGTCGTGTCACGCGGGGCATGCATGACCAGCAGCGCCGCGTTCAGCTTGCCAAGTGATTTGGTCAGATTGGCCATCTCGACGTCCTCGACAAAGTCCTTGCCGATGGTAAATGGCCGTCCGCCCAGCGTGACCTCTGCCTGACCATTGGCCAGAATGGTGGGCAAGGCCTCGGCAAAGTTGTGGGTCACATGGCCGGGGTCAGCGGGCGCGCCGATGGTCACGACCGCCTTGATCTGGTCCATTTCAGAAGCCGCGCGCAGCACCGCGGCCCCGCCCAGCGAATGCCCCACCAGCAGTGCAGGTGGCATCCCGCGGGCATCCAGCGCCCGACAGGCGGCGTGCAGGTCATCCACGTTTGAAGTGAACGAGGTATTTGCAAATTCACCCTCGGAGTGGCCCAGACCGGTGAAGTCAAACCGCAGCACAGCAATGCCCATCGCTGAAAGGCGCGCGGCAATACGTCGTGCGGCAGTGATATCCTTGGAACAGGTAAAGCAATGGGCAAAAAGGGCTGTCGCCAGATGCGGCCCGTCGGGCAGATCCAGCCGTGCGGCCAATTGGTGACCGGCATGACCGGGAAAAGTGAAGCGTTCGGTTGGCATAGGGCGCGTCCTTTGAATTGGGTTGCCCAAGGGTAGGCATTGGGCGCGCGTCCTGAAAGGGGGTTCACGGGGTGGTGACAGATTGAAGTCTGGCGCGGGTTTGCCTGATCCGGTGGGTTGCCGCTATGTTAGAGGTTTTCGGAGAGGGGCCAAAGATGCATTTTTCGGACGAAATCAAACTCATCCTGTTGGACAAGGGCGCGCTGGCCCTTCTGATTGTCATTGCGGTGGCGGGCCTGAATTACTTGCTACAACGCAGCAAGGCGCGCGCCGATCTGGTGCAGGAAATCGCGACCAAACGCGCAGAGGCTTACGCCTGCTTTTGGGCGGCGAGCGAGCCCTTCCGCAAGACAGAGCCGCCAGAGTTGACGCCAGATGCCGCATCAGCGGCACTTGCAAAGCTGAACACGGTCTATTTCGCCCAAGGTGGTGCGATGTATCTTAGCTTTGACGCGATGAAGAAACTGTCGAAGGCCAAGGATCTGCTTCGCCGCAGAAACGCAGGCAAACCTGTCACCGAAGCCACACTGCGCGACGCCTTTTCAGCCTTCCGCACGCAGCTCAAGCGGGACCTGCTGATCTATTCGGCGGCAGAGGCGCGCGCACCTACTCCTTAAGCCTCGCCGGTAAGGCGTGGGTCAAAGGGGTATTGCGTCAGGTTCTCATACCCGTCCTCAGTGATCAGCACCTGATCTTCCAGCTTGATTGAGAAATCTCCCCCCTCGGGTGAGATCAGCGCCTCAACACACAACGTCATGCCCGGTTGCAGCGCATAGTCAAATGCGCCCTCGACGGCCTTGTCGGAATAGGCCACCAGCGGCCATTCATCGCAAAGGCCCACGCCATGCATCAGGCAGCCGTATTTCTGCTTCCAGTATTTGTCTGGCAGTTGATGGCAATTCGCGGTCAGTTCCGGGATGGTCACGCCGGGGCGCAGCATCTCCATATTGGTCTGGATATGCGCGACACCCCATTTCATCGCTTCAATCATGTCAGGGCGGGGCTTTTGATCACCGATCCACCAGGTGCGACTGATATCGACGCAGATCCCATAAGCGCCCACCAGATCGGTATCAAAGGCCACGATCTCATTGTTCTGCACAATCCGGCCCCCGCATTCCTGAAACCACGGGTTCGTGCGAGGCCCTGACGACAACAGCCGGGTTTCGATCCATTCACCGCCGCGCCGGATGTTTTCCGCGTGCAGCACCGCCCAAATGTCATCCTCAGACATCGTGCCGCCCGGTACACCGGCACGGGCGGCGTCCTCCATCGCGTAACACGCGGTCTCGCAGGCATGTGACGCACAGCGCATCGCCAAAATCTCGTCCGGCCCCTTGATCGACCGGGCATGTTCCGTCAGCTCTTCGCCCGGCATCACGGTCATTCCGCGGTCTTCCAGACTGCGCAACCCGTGGATCATGATCTTGTCGACACCCAGTGTCAGATTACCGCCCGCATGTTCCACCAACAGATCCCGGATTTGCGCAGTCAGATCGTCGGCTGCGGGTTTGATCTGATCCCCGCGATCAAAATAGAACAGGTCCGCACCGGTGCGCTGTTCGCGCACCAAGGGGTTGAACTTGGACAGGAACATGCCGTTTTTGTAGTCCCACATCACCATATAGCCGTCCGCACACACCAAAAGCGCCCGGAACGGGTTGTGGGTATTCCACAGCTGCATGTTGGTGCTGTCGGTCGCGTAGCGAATGTTCAGCGGGTCGGTCATCAAAATACCACCCCATTCGCGCTGATTGACGGCATCCACCAGCCGCTGATGGCGATAGGCCCGCATTGCCGGAAGATCGGGCAATTGCAGGCCAGCGGCGGCCCATTCGGCAAAGGCCAATTGCGTTGGCCCGATCTCGACCCGGTCCTGATCATTTGGGGTGCCGTCGCCCAGCGTTGCCCCGCGCGTGGGGTCAATCTTGCGGGTGTCGCGATAGTGGGTGTTCATCTTGTCCTCCGCCGCCATAAAGCGCAGCATGGCGCGGGGAAGGGGGCAAAGATCGCCCATTTCCGACATCGCGCATGGGGCAAATCGGTGCAAACAGGCAAAATACGAGGATCCGGGCCAGTTTTGCAATCTGCCCTTGACCCCGCGCAGCAGGCGCTTGCGGCGCGGCGCTTGCCGGGGATGCAACCGGTGCAGGGCGGCTGGATCACGGTGGATGATGCCTATGCCGCCCAGATCGCAACCAAACGAGATCTCTTGCAGACCCGGCGGGCAGCGGTTCTCGCCGTGCTGCCCCGGGCACAGGATGCCTGCGCAGAAATGTTAGAGGTGACCGCCAAAGACCTCAGCCAGTTGCCGGGCTTTACGGTCAATGATGACGCCGTGACCTGTCCCGATGGCCGCAGTGTGACGCGCGACAGCACGGATCCTCTCCTGACCCTTGCGCAACTGCTGCAGGAAGACATTTGCATTCTGCAGAAACACGGCGGTTCATATGTGCTGACAGCCGCCCTTTTGTGCTTTCCGGCAAGTTGGATGCTGGCCGAGAAAATCGGCAAACCGCTTGGCCCGATCCATGCCCCCGTGCCCGGATTCGGGGCAGAGATGACAGCGCGTGTGACCCGGTTGTTTGACAATCTGCGCACAGACCAGCCGCTTTGGCGCGCTAATCTGCTGGCCTATGAAGACCCAACCCTGTTCCAACCCCGCACCGAAGCGGACCCGCGTCCCGTAGGCGACGGCCAAAGCCGTTATCTGCGCAGTGAGCGCCAAACGCTTCTGCGCCTGCCGGATTCGGATGCTGTGGCCTTTACGATCCACACCACGGTGACGCGGCGCTAAAGGTCGACGGCGTTGATCTCGGTTTGCAAGTCAAACAAGGCACCGTTGTAGCCGCGTGTGGCGATGATGTTGCCGCCCACGATCAGTCCCATGATGGCCAACCCGATCAGCACGCGGATCACGCTGCGCCGGGACTTTGGCTTGCGCTTTGGCACCGGCAAGGGCGGCAAAGCGGGATGTGGCGGTGGCGGGTCCAACGTCCCCCATGGGCTGGCGACAGGTGCCGTCGGGCTGGTGTTCGGCAACGGCGGTGGCGGTGGTGTCGCTGGGACGAGCCGCTCATCGGATCGCGCAACAGGATCAGCCGGGCCAGTTCGGGTGGCACGGGATTTCCCGGTAAACGCGGTTGACGGGCCCTTGTAGCGCACGTCGAGGGGATGAAGTTTCTTCGCCATGTCCCAGATTGATCAGGTCAATCTGGCAGGGTCAAGGCAAGGCTGGGGCAAGGCCCTGACAGCGAAAAGGGCGCCCCGATGCGGGACGCCCTGATCTTGTAGGTGGGCAATTTGCCCGCCAGATTTAGCAGCTGTAGTACAGCTTGTATTCCATCGGGTGCGGCGTGTGCTCGTAGGCGTAAACCTCTTCCCACTTCAGCTCCATGTAGCCTTCCAGCTGATCTTTGGTGAACACGTCACCGGCCAGCAGGAAGTCGTGATCGGCTTCCAGTGCTTCCAGCGCTTCACGCAAGGACCCGCAGACCGTTGGGATCGCAGCCAGCTCTTCCGGCGGCAGATCATACAGGTCTTTGTCGGACGAGGGGCCCGGATCAATCTTGTTCTTGATCCCGTCAAGGCCAGCCATCAGCAGTGCTGCAAAGCACAGATAAGGGTTGGCGCTTGGATCGGGGAAACGGGCCTCGACGCGCTTGGCCTTGGGGCTTTCGGCCCATGGAATACGCACGCATCCCGACCGGTTGCGGGCGGAATAGGCGCGCAGTACAGGCGCTTCAAAGCCCGGGATCAGACGCTTGTAGCTGTTGGTCGACGGGTTGGTGATCGCGTTCAGCGCCTTGGCGTGCTTCAGGATACCACCGATGAAATACAGCGCTTCCTGGCTCAGATCGGCGTATTTGTCGCCCGCAAACAGCGGCTTGCCGTCTTTCCAGACTGACATGTTCACGTGCATGCCTGTGCCGTTATCGCCTGCGATCGGCTTGGGCATGAAGGTCGCCGACTTGCCATAGGATTGGGCGACGTTGTGGATCACATACTTATACTTCTGGATCTCGTCCGCCTGATGCGTCAGCGAACCAAAGATCAGGCCCAATTCGTGCTGGCAAGACGCAACCTCGTGGTGGTGCTTGTCCACTTTCATGCCCATGCGCTTCATGGTGCTCAGCATCTCGCCGCGCATGTCCTGTGCGTCGTCAATCGGGTTGACAGGGAAATAGCCGCCCTTGATGCCCGGACGATGGCCAGTGTTGCCCATCTCGTATTCGGTGTCAGAGTTCCACGCGCCGTCAATTGCGTCGACTTCGTAGGACACTTTGTTCATCGACACGGCGAACCGCACATCGTCAAAGATGAAGAATTCAGCCTCAGGGCCGAAATAGGCCGCATCACCAATGCCAGAAGACTTCAGATAAGCCTCTGCTTTCACTGCCGTGCCGCGCGGGTCACGGTCATAGGCTTCCCCGGTGTCGGGCTCGACCACGTTACAGTGCAGGCAAATTGTCTTTTCGGCATAGAAAGGGTCAACATAGGCGCTGTCGGCCTGTGGCATCAGCTTCATGTCGGACTGGTCGATGGACTTCCAGCCAGCAATGGATGAGCCGTCGAACATGAAACCTTCTTCCAGAAAGTCCTCGTCGACCAGATCGGCCACGACTGTCACGTGCTGCAGCTTGCCGCGCGGGTCGGTGAAACGGATGTCGACATATTCGACTTCCTCGTCCTTCATCAGTTTCAGAACGTCTTTGTTGCTCATCAGGATGGTCCTTTTTTAGCAGGTATTTGGATGTGTGGTGTCTATGCGGTCAAAGCGCGTCTTCGCCGGACTCACCGGTACGGATGCGGATCGCCTGTTCGATGGTCGACACAAAGATCTTGCCGTCGCCGATCTTGTCGGTCTTGGCGGCATCAACAATCGCAGAAATGGCAGCGTCTACCTGATCGTCTGCCAGCACGACTTCGACCTTCACCTTTGGCAAAAAGTCGACGACATATTCGGCACCGCGATAAAGTTCTGTATGGCCTTTCTGACGGCCAAATCCCTTGACCTCGACCACAGACAGACCCTGCACGCCAACCTCTTGCAGCGCTTCTTTCACTTCATCAAGTTTGAATGGCTTGATAATCGCCTCAATCTTTTTCACGGGACGACTCCCCCCTTGGTGTTACTAGGGGGGTCAGACCATCTTCGTTGCACAGGGACAATTCGCGCGCGCCATTGCCGGTGGCCCGCTTCGGCGAATTGAATATGTTTGCTTAAAAATTAGGCGGTGCGCATGCAAATTGCGCAGAATTGAATCGCAAGGACAAGACCCAATGACCAAACTGCTGACCTCTGCCCAAATGCGCGCTGTTGAAAAGGCCGCCATTGCCAGTGGCGAGGTGACTGGCCTGGACCTGATGGAACGTGCAGGCCAGGGCGTGGTGCAGGCCATTTTCGCGGAATGGCCTGAGCTTGATCGCGCCGGTGGGCGGGCCGTCGTGCTCTGCGGTCCGGGCAACAACGGCGGCGACGGCTTCGTCGTCGCACGGCTCTTGGCCGAAAAGGGCTGGACGGTCGCAGTGTTCCTCTATGGCGACCCCAACAAACTGCCACCCGATGCGCGGGTGAATTATGAGCGGTGGTATGAGATGGGCGCGGTAGAGCCGCTCTCCCTAAGCAACGTCATGGCAGCAAGGCCGTTCGGCCTGTTGATTGACGCTGTCTTTGGGATCGGTTTGACCCGCCCGATGAGCGGTCAGATTGCAGAAATGTTCGACTACATTGAGGAAGACCTGGCCCAATTCGCAAACAGGAGCGTGGCCATCGATATCGCTAGTGGACTGTGTGCGGAAAGTGGACGTTGGTTAGGACCTGTTTGGGAACCCGCGCTGACAGTGACATTTCACGCAAAAAAACCCGGTCACATTCTGTCTGAGGGTGGGAGGATCACGTCGGCCCATGCGCTTCGGGTGGTCGAAATCGGTTTGCCGAACAAGCACTCAAACTTGGGTCTGCCGGGCGTTGCGCTCACCGGCACGTGGGTTGCTCACCGGATTGGAAAAGACGGGCAACACAAATTCAGCCACGGCCACGCGCTGGTTCTGTCGGGCGGTGTCGGACAGGGCGGTGCGGCGCGGCTTGCGGCGCGGGGCGCTTTGCGGATCGGGGCAGGGGTCGTGACACTTGGCTGCCCGCCTGCGGCAATCTTGGAAAACGCCATGGCGCTGGATGCGGTGATGACCCGCAAGGTGCCGGACGCCGCAGCACTCGATGCCATTCTGGCCGACCTGCGTATCACCGCGCTTTGCCTCGGGCCTGGTCTGGGCCTGAGTGACCAGAAACGCGATCTCATCAAATCCGCGCTTGCCAGTGATCGGGCCACCGTCTTGGACGCTGACGCCTTAACCCTGCTCAGCCAGAATTCAGACCTCTTCGGCCTGCTGCACGACCGCTGCGTTCTGACCCCGCACGGCGGCGAATTTGCGCGGCTCTTCCCCGATATCGCCGCCGAACTGGCGGAACCTGCCACCACAGGACCCGCCTATTCCAAGGTCGATGCCACACGCGACGCCGCCAAACGTGCAGGCTGCGTGGTGCTGTTCAAAGGGGCCGACACGGTGATCGCGCATCCCGATGGCCGTTGCGCCATCAACGCCTCAGCCTATGACCGCGCGGCCCCGTGGCTGGCCACGGCCGGGTCGGGCGATGTGCTGGCAGGCTTCATCACCGGGCTGCTTGCGCGTGGCTTTGCCCCGCAGCAGGCGGCAAAAACTGGCGCTTGGCTGCATACTGAAGCCGCGCGCAGCTTTGGCCCCGGCCTGATTGCCGAAGACCTGCCCGAGGCGCTCCCAAAGGTCTTTCGCGCGCTGGGGCTCTGACGCCATTCCTTTGACAACGCAAAAGGGTGCGCGAGCAGATCGCGCACCCTTTGGGGCAGGTGTGTGTGTGTGAGGGTGTGCCCGGTCGTTAGACTGCCGCAGATGCAACTTCCATGCCGTCGGCATAAAGGATGTGCTGGCGATCAAAGGTCAGTTCGTAAACGTTGACTTCGCGCAGGTTGGTTTCGGCCAGATATTCGCCATCGACCAACCGGCTTGCGGCGACCAATGCGGCAGGCTGACCAAACAGCGCCTCAGCGCGCCAGTCGCGGATGTGAAGCTGGGTGCCCGGCATCACCATCATGTCGCGGTCAGGGCGTGTGTGACCCAAAGACCCGGCCTTGATGCGAATGGCATGTGCCTTGACGGTTGTGACCTTGATGTCGCGCAGGATGGCCATGCCGCTGTCACGTGTGATCACGCGGTCCCCGGCGTTCAGATGCTCGACCGGCATTTCACCGTCCAGCGTCATGATCGTGGTCCCCGCACAGATGCCGGCTGTCTGCGTCTCTGCGACGCGCACATCGGCTTCAAATTCTTTCATTCCCAGTTGCATGGCGTGTATCCCGCTCTTGCTTTGTTTGATGACACCATGCTTCGGACCCAAATGTGGCGAAATGTGGCCCAAGTCGTGCTCATTAAAAGAAACTGGCGTGACCATGTTGCGGCTTTTGCTGATTCTGCGGATTTTCCTGCCACTTGCGGCGCGCAGGCCACAAATCCGCATGGATTGACCCCGGAACCCCTGCTTTTTCTACTCGCATCCCCGCATAACCTTTGCTATTGAGCGGCCCAAGTCGGGGGGTGGTTACACTACCCCCTTTTTACATGCGGGTGTGGCGGAATTGGTAGACGCACCAGATTTAGGTTCTGGCGCCGCAAGGCGTGGGGGTTCAAGTCCCTTCACCCGCACCAGATTAGTTGAGAAGAAGGACATCTCATGCAGGTCAAAGAGACCCTGAACGAAGGCCTCAAGCGCGGCTATCAGATCACCGTCACCGCGGCAGAGCTGGATGCGACCGTCGAAGGCAAGCTGAAAGAAGCCCAGCCCGAAGTCGAGATGAAGGGCTTTCGCAAGGGCAAGGTGCCGATGGCGCTGTTGCGCAAACAGTTCGGCCAGCGCCTGATGGGCGAAGCGATGCAGGAAAGCATCGACAACGCCATGAAAGAACATCTGGAAAAGTCCGGTGACCGTCCTGCCGGTCAGCCCGGCATGAAGATGACCAACGAAGACTGGAAAGAAGGCGACGATGTCGTCGTCGACGTCGACTACGAAAACCTGCCGCCCGTGCCCGAAGCCGATTTCAAGAAGATCAAGCTTGAACGCATGGTCGTCAAAGCCGACGACGCCGCCGTGCAAGAGGCGCTTGATAACCTCGCTGCAAGCCCCCAGGCTGTGAACTACGAGGCCAAGAAGACCCAAGCAAAGAACGACGATCAGGTCCTGATCGACTTTGTCGGCAAGATCGACGGCGAGGCCTTTGAAGGCGGTTCAGCCGAAGACTACCCGCTGGTACTGGGCTCCAACTCTTTCATCCCCGGTTTTGAAGATGGCCTGCTCAAGGTCAAAGCGGGCGACGAAAAAGACGTGACCGTCAACTTCCCCGCCGACTATCAGGCCGAACATCTGGCCGGCAAAGAGGCTGTGTTCAGCGTCACCGTCAAAGAAGTCCGCGCCCCCAAAGCGCCGAAAATCGACGATGAGCTGGCCAAGAAGTTCGGTGCCGAAGACCTTGCCGGTCTGAAGGCCCAGATCACTGAACGTCTGGAAGCCGAATACACCGGCGCATCGCGCGCGGTTGCGAAACGTGCGCTGCTGGATGCGCTCGACAAGCAGATCAAGTTTGATCTGCCCGAAAGCCTTGTATCGGCCGAAGCGGGTCAAATCGCCCATCAGCTGTGGCACGAAGAAAACCCGGACGTCGAAGGCCACGATCACCCCGAGATCGAGCCGACCAAAGAGCACACCAAACTGGCAGAGCGTCGGGTAAAGCTGGGCCTGCTTCTGGCTGACATCGGTGAAAAGGCCGAGGTGAAAGTCTCAGATCAAGAGATGACGCAAGCCATCATGAACCAGGCGCGTCAATATCCGGGTCAGGAACGCGAATTCTTTGAATTTGTGCAGCAGAACGCCCAGTTCCGTCAGCAGCTTCAGGCACCGCTGTTCGAAGACAAGGTTGTTGACCACATCTTCGAAGCGGCCACTGTGAAGGACAAAGAGGTCAGCAAGGAAGACCTGCAAAAGGCGGTCGAAGCGCTCGAAGACGAATAAGCCTGTCCACCGGACCGGTCGAAAAGGGCGCCCGTTGCGGCGCCCTTTTTGCATTCAGACACCAGCAGCGATGTCGTAAGTGATTTCGTGCTCATCCCCTGCGGAATGGTCATCCGATAGCGTGATGTATTTTATTGTGACGTTCTCAAATGCCAGTTTGACCACTTCATGGATCTCTTCGGTCTCGGAATCGTCGGTGTTGGACATCTCGACATCGGCAATGACGACGTTTTCCATCGTGATGATCAGGTAATCCAGATGTGCCTCTCCTGAATCCTTGCGCACCGCCAGCGTCATCTCGGCAAAGGATTTGCCCTGTGCACAGGCCAGAAACAGATAGGGCGACGCGGCATCATAGAATTTGTGTAGCGCCAGCTGATCCACATCCGCCCGCGCACGCGCCCGGCCGCGCCCGACCTGCGCGCGCACCGTGTGCTCGACACCCCAGCGCAGGGCGTGGACGTCAATCTCTTCCTCGTGCCCGGTGCTGTGCGATTCACCAGGGATATCGTCAATCTTCAAAAATGCTGTCAGTGGCATCGGGGCCTCCTTGAAATGATCTATCGAAATGCCGCTATCAACGCACGACGCCCCTGTGCGGCTCAAGTCAGGAAAGGCTGACCCGCCCCAACACTCGACTTGGAAGGCTGTTTTGGGCATCATGGCCACATTTCAAGTTGCACTGTTACCCGTCGAATTTTGCGGCGAGCCTTATCATGGATGACTTTCTGGCAGCCTTTGCTGACGACAGCGGCGGGGCTTATACGATCCTGCGGTATCTGCTGTTTCCTCTCGTGCTTTTGCTGGTGGGTGGGGTCACGGCCCACATCCTTTATCCGCGCTGGCAGGACAGCTTCCTGCGACGCAAGGCGCTGACCGAACGCCGCTCGGCACTTGGCGAAGACATCGTGGCCCTGATGAACGCTTATGTGGTCAGTTGGCGCCGCCTGATCGAAGCCGCCGCCTATCTGGCCGCCACAGATAAGGCGGAACCGGATGACAAAGCCGCGCAAGAGGATCAGATCAGAACGCTGGCCGCCAAACGCAGCACCGCCCGTGATGCGTTGATGGCCGCACTCAGCCGGTTCATGCTCTATTGCCGCAGCGCCGACCGGACCCAGATCGACGCCTTCATCGCCTGGGATGAATCGCAAAGCCAAAAGCGGCTGGAACAGCTGCCAGACATAAAGGAGTGGCGAGAATGGGAAGATCGTTTGCGTGCCCGCGTCTCGCGGGTCTTGCAATCGCCGGGGCGCTGATCCTGATCACCCCGGCTCAGGCCCAAACCCGCGCGGATGCCGTGGCCCTGCAACAGATACTCGCGGACAAGGGCTGCTACAGGGCCCGTGTGGATGGCATCTGGGGGCCGGCCTCGCGCGGCGCGCTGGCGCTGATCCTAGAGCGGCAATCGGGCCAAACGCTGGCGGCAGATGCGCTGCAGCCAACCCCCGAAAACCGCAGCGCCGTGGAAACCAGCGGGCTGCGCTGCCAGGTGCGTACCGCGGCACAGACCCCGCGTGATCCCGCGACCCCGGCGCAAGGCCCCCGGACCCCGCGCGTCGGTCAACCACGTACCGTTGGCGTCGGCGGCGACTGCCCCGGTCCGGGCTGTCCCTTGTCCCCGGGCGAGGCGCTGAATGAAACCTGGGACAGTATATTCCGCTAAGACGCACCTTTCCAAAAAAAACCAAAAGGCCAGCTTGGCAAAACCGCACCTGTCACCCTAATCTGGTTTTGGAAGGTAAAAGGAGTTTTTTAATGAAACGTATTTTTGGTTTGGCAGTTGTTCTTGCTGGTCTCGCCGGAGGGGCAGTTGCCTGTCCCGATTTCAATCAAAGCGGCCCCGGCGCGGAACTCAGTGCAGCCCAGATGCGCAAAGGCGTATCCTATGGCGTACAGGCAGGCGGCAACAGCCTTGTGTGGAACTGCCCCAATGTGCAGCCCGGAACAGATCGCGGGGCAGGGTATTTCACCTCGCGCCCGGATTTCACGTTTCTTCTGTCCGGCATGGGCGGCAGTCGCCTCGCAGTCAGCGTCGTGAGCCAATGTGACGCGGCCCTGCTGATCAATACCTCAGCCGCCAACTGGTATTATGACGACGACGACAACGGCAACTATGATCCCAAAATCACGCTCACACGCCCCTCTGATGGTTATCTGGATGTCTGGGTCGGCACCTATGACGGTGACGTCTGTGATGCAGTGCTGACGCTTCAAACCTACTAGGGGCGGAACAAGACCTTTTCAAAAGGTCTTGTCAAAATCCTTTCCAAGGATTTTGCCCCGCTCAGGCAGATGGAGGCCGCAAACAGGCGGCCCCCATCTCAAATCACCAAGCCATGCGGAACTGGACAAAGCCTTCGTCGTTGGTGCCTGCCGGGGCCAGTTTGACGCCCGAGACATCATTTGCATAAGCCTCTGCCGCTGGGCCGGTTTCAAACAACACCGATGTTTTGTCCATTGGTACGAAGGACCAGTTGCTGTCCGCCTTGGGGCTGACCGTGCCTTGCTCAACAATGTACCGCACGATCACGTCGCGGTTGGTATCGGGGCCTTCAAAGATCACCGTGGATCCATCGGCACCGGGGAAGCTGCCGCCACCTGATGCGCGATAATTGTTGGTGGCAATGATAAACTCCTGATCGGGATCAATCGGCGCCCCGTTAAACATCAGGTTCACGATCCGATTGGTATCGGGGTTGATCACTTCACCATCGCGGTTGAACTTCATCGGCTGGGTCAGGTCGATCTGATAGGTCACCCCGTCGATCACATCAAAGTTGTAGCTGGGGAAATCAGGGTTCAGCAGCACCGCATCCTCGGACCCGCTCTCAACCTGATTGAACATGCCCGCGCTTCGTTCCAGCCACTCTTTCACCGTGGCCCCATTCACCCGCACCGCACGCACGGTATTGGGATAAAGGTACAGATCCGCCACGTTCTTGATCGCCACATCACCGGCGGGCACATCGGTGAAATACTCTGGCCCGCCGCGGCCACCGGCCTTGAACGGGGCGGCGGCTGACAGGATCGGCAAGCCTTCATGCTCGGTCCCGACAAGTTGGTCCTTGATGTACCATACTTGTGCATTCGACACGATTTGCACCGATGGATCATCCGCCACCAGCGCGAAATAGCTGTGAAGCGGCGCATCGGTCTTGCCCACCGCCGTGCGCACATAGGCGAGCGTGGCATCATGATCGGCCTGCACCGCATCCAGCACCGGCTGGAAACTGTCGACCAACGGCGTGATGCTGCGATCCTCTTCGCGCTGCGAAATCGGCCGGGCTTCTGCGGTATGGCTCAGCACGCGCCAGCCATTGCCGTCACGCTCCAGCATCAGATCAAGCAGCCCCATATGGCTGCCCCAGAACCCGCCCATCACACCGGGCTTGCCGCCAATGGTGCCGGCACCTGTATCCACGCCCGCCCAGTCGTCATAGGTGGACGAGGGGAAGACAAGGTGGCTGTGCCCGGTCAGGATCGCATCAATCCCGTCGACAGCCGCCAGCGGAATCGCCGCGTTCTCCATCCCGTCTTCGGCCGTGGCCGCCCCGATCCCCGAATGACACAGCGCCACAATCAGATCGCAGCCCTGTTCCTTCATCTGCGGCACATATGCCTGTGCTGCGGCCACGATATCGCGCGCCTGCACACTGCCTTCCAAATGCTTGCGGTCCCAATTCATGATCTGCGGCGGCACAAAGCCGATCAGCCCGATCTTGATCGGATGCTCCGCGCCGTTGCCGTCGGTCAGCATCCGGTCAAGGATCGCATAAGGCGGCACCAGCGTGGTGTCCTCGCGCGGGGTGGCCCCCATTTCCTTGACCACATTGGCGCTCACCACCGGGAAAGCAGCACCCGACACCGACTTCATCAGGAACGAAATACCATAGTTGAATTCGTGATTGCCCAGGGTCGAGGCATCAAACCCAAGCGTATTCATCGCGGTGATCACCGGGTGCATGTCACCCTCTTTCATGCCGCGCTCATAGGCGATGTAATCTCCCATCGGATTGCCTTGCAGGAAATCCCCGTTGTCCAACAACAGCGCATTGGTGCTTTCCGCGCGAACTTCTTCGATCAGGCTGGCAGTGCGGGCCAGCCCTACGGTGTCCACCGGCCGGTCGCCGTAATAATCGTAGGGAAAAACATGCACATGCAAATCTGTGGTCTCCATCAGACGCAAATGCGCCTGATTGCCCGCGGCATTCACCGAAAATGGATGCATCGCGATCATCCCGGCAGAGCCGGCAAGGAAATGGCGGCGGTTCAAGCGAAAAGTCATAGGTAATCCCCCTTGGCAAAGGTGTTGGCAGACGTCTGTCTGGCAGGAACTTGTAACAGGGATATGCAAGGCGACAGCGCCGGACAGGTTCAGCCTAGCGTGGATCGGGCCCACCGCGCAATTCTTGTCTTGGACCGGGGTCAGGCAAGGGGTGCGCGCGCGACCTGTCCGGCAAAATGGTCGGCATGCGCGGGCCATGTGGCACGGGCCGTGACGTCAAATGCCTTGGCCTTGCGCGGGTTGGTCTGGTGCAGCAGCCGTGACAACCGGATCGCCAGCACCGCGTTGGGTGACTGTGCCAGCGCCTCTTGCAGCACCGCGATGGCCTGTTTGGTCTGCCCGGCCTGTTCCAACACATCAACCAGCACCCGCTTGAACATCACCTGATGGGGCTGTTCGGCGATCAGGGGTTCAACCAGCGCAATGGCCCGTTCAGCCTGTCCCAATTGGCTGTAGATCCGGGCTCGCATCAGACGCGTGTCTTGCGCCATGTCGGACAGGGCCGCGCCCTTTTGCAGGATCGACAGCGCCAGCTGGGGCCGTCCACGGGCCAGAACAGCGCCGGCAAGCCCTTGGTAATAGTCGCGCGTCTGGCTGCGGTTGCGACGCAGCACATTGCGGATCGTGGCGTCGTCACCGGCAAGGGCCGCTGCAAAAACCGCCATCGCATTGTCGGACCCCGCCATCGTCGCAATTGCCCGATGCCCCATGTGCGGCAGACCGATCCGGGTTGCGACATCCGGGGCAAGCAACCCTTGCTGATAGCGGTCCGGCGCAAAGATCGGATCATAGATGATCCGACTGTTTGGTGCCACGTCGCTGGGTGTTACGGCCATCTCACCGTTGGCGGCCGCATCATAAAACCGGCCATAGCGCCGGTCCTGCGCGCCGGTAACGCCAGGGTCGATGCTGATCTGCGGCGAAAAGGCCAGCGTTGCGTCCGTGTTCAACAGCCGCCCGTATTTCAACACACCATATCCGCCCATCGAAGCACCATAGCCAATCGTGGGACGGTCCTTGGCGGCAGCAATCAGCTTGGCCGCCACTTCGGCTTCGGCTCGGGGGTACCAGTGGGGGCGGCGCGGTACGACAGCAAACAGCGGAATGTCATTCTTGCGCGCCAGCTTCAGCGCGAACCCCGTGCGACCATTGGCGCGGGCATGCATGATGTCAAAGCTGACCAGCGCATAGGCTGCGCGCCCTGGCAGATACAGCACCTCTAGGTCGCGCCCCTGATACAGGATTTGCAACGCGCGTGGGTCGGCCTGAATGTCTTGCATCACCGTCATGGTAGCCCTTGCACCATTCAAAAATGGCAGGGTTGCGACCGTGGCAGGCAGTTTTCGTGCCGCCCACGCAAAAGGGCCGCGTCATACCTGACGCGGCCCTTTGCAATTTTGGCAGAACGCCTTAGCTGTTGTCGTCGTCGCCCGCGTCGTCGGCTGCCTCTTCGGCCACCTCAACACCAGCGGTTTCAGCCAACTCTTCGTCTTCGGATGCCGCAGCACCGATATCGTCAAAGAGTTCCTGAATCTCGAACTCTGCAGCGGCTTCTTCTTCCGCGGCCAGTTCCTGGATCGACTTGCCAGCCGCCTGCAGTTCAGCCTCTTCCGCGGAACGTGCGACGTTCAGCGTAATCTTGGCTGCAACTTCGGGGTGCAGGTTCACGTCCATGTCGTGCAGGCCAAGCTCTTTGATCGGGCCGGTCAGCACGATCTGCTTCTTGTCCACGGTGAACCCTTCGGCAGTGGCTGCATCAGCGGCGTCACGGGGCGTGACAGACCCGTAAAGCGAACCCGCGTCAGAGGCAGAGCGAATCACGATGAACTGCTGACCGTCCAGCTTTTCAGCGAGGCTTTCAGCTTCTTTCTTGGTCTCAAGGTTGCGCGCTTCCAACTGGGCCTTCTCGGCCTCGAACCGGGCCATGTTGGCGGCATTGACGCGCAGCGCCTTGCCCTGTGGCAACAGGAAGTTACGGGCGTAACCTTCTTTGACCGACACAACTTCGCCCATCTGGCCAAGCTTGGCGACGCGTTCAAGCAGGATGATTTCCATAGCGGTGTCTCCTTACTTCACAGCGTAGGGCAGCAGGGCCAGGAAACGCGCGCGCTTGATTGCCTGGGCAAGCTTACGCTGGTTCTTGGCACCAACAGCGGTGATACGGGCAGGGACGATCTTGCCGCGCTCAGAGATGTAGCGCTGCAGCAGACGTGTGTCCTTGTAGTCGATCTTGGGGGCGTTGTCGCCCTCAAACGGATCAGACTTACGACGGCGGAAAAACGGTTTAGTAGCCATGAGTTATGGTCCTTTCCTGATCAACGATTAGCGACGCTCGCGACGGCTGTCGCGCTCATCACGTTTCTGCATCTGAACGCTGGGGCCTTCTTCGTGTGCATCCACCTTGATGGTCAGCACACGCATCACATCATCATGCAAACGCATCAGACGTTCCATTTCCTGCACGGCAGGTGCCGGTGCATCGGAACGCAGATAGGCATAATGGCCCTTGCGGTTCTTGTTGATCTTGTAGGCCATCGTCTTCACGCCCCAGTACTCGTTTTCAACGACTTTTCCGCCGTTGTCCGCAAGGACGGTGCTGAAGTGTTCGATCAGGCTTTCGGCTTGCGTGTTGGACAGGTCCTGACGCGCAATCATAACATGCTCATAAAGCGGCATGTGGGCTCCATTCATTTCTCGGCGCATTTCATAGGGATGGGCGTTGTCGCTTCCGCACCCAACCCACGAGAGACTGCGCAGTTCATAAAAGCTCGCGGAAGGTAGCGGGCTTATACAGCGATCGCCTGTCCACGCAAGCCCATTTGCATGTCTCGGGTTTCCTTAACGTAAGTTAACAAAACCTTAACAGCGTCACGTGCCTGCCCATTTCTTGCCCCAGTTTAGGATCAGATTTTGATCGATACCTATTGGAGAATGCAGCAATGTCAGATGTGTCAAACGTTGTGCGTCCGATTACGATTGATGCCGAGTTGGCGCCCCGTAAGAAATCCTTCGCCGTGGACGAAACCTACTGGGGCTATATCATCCGCAACACCGAAGGCCCCAAGATCGGGACGGTCGTGCTGCAGGCCGCCTCAATGTTCTTTGGCGCCGCGTTTGTGGCCGCGGGCCTTGGCCTGCTGTTGCTGCCAGAGGTGCTGGCAGGGGCGGTTGATCTCACGATCCGTGCGATGGCCGCTGTCATCTTCTTCGGTTTGGCCGCTTACCTGCTTTGGTTCGCCAGCCGTGGCACCGAATCCGAACTGCAAATTGATACCTCGCTGGGCGAAGTCCGCGAAGTTGTGCGCAACCGCGCTGGCCGCTCGACGCTGATTGGTCGCTACGGCTTTGACAGTATCGGTGGCGTCTTCCTCGACCGCGCCAATGCGCCGCGCAATCAGGCGGTGCTGGTCCTGCGCTACCGCAACACCGCCCAGACGCTGCCCGTGGTGGGTGGCCGCATTGACGCGTTGGAACCACTGCGTGACCGGTTGGGCCGCGACATGATGATGGACGCCGTCCCACGGCGCGCCGAAAAGACGATTGTGCCAACCGCACTCTGATCCAAACACATCAGCGTAATGCTGCCAAAAGCGTCCCGTCCGGGGCGCTTTTTTGCGCGAACACAATATGTTCAGATTTGCGTAATTGCCTCGCACCGGTGCGCCATCACATTGTCCCGACAGATTCACACACCATTGGAGAGATCAATGAAACTTGCCACCACCACAGCCCTTCTGGCCCTGCTGGCCGCACCCGCCGTCGCCGCACCAGAGGTCTATGTCCTCGACTCAAGCCACAGCCAGATCGTGTTCAGCTACGACCACCTTGGCTATTCTACAAACTTTGGCATGTTCTCGGGCTTTGAAGGTGAAATCAGCTTTGATCAGGAAGATCCTGCCGCCTCTTCCGTTTCTGTTTCCTTCCCTGTCCGGTCCATGATGACCGGTTGGGAAGCACGCTTTGAACATTTCATGTCCGGCGACTTCTTCGATGCCTCCGATGATGAGATGGTGACATTCACCTCAACCGCAATCGAAGTGACAGGCGACAACACCGCGTTGATCACGGGCGATCTGACGTTGAACGATGTCACCAAATCCGTCGTGCTCGACGCCACACTGAACCAGGTTGGCGACCACCCGATGGCCGAAAAGCCGTGGGCCGGGTTTGACGCCACCACGACCCTGCTGCGGTCTGACTTCAACGTCGGCAACTTCGCGCCCTTCGTCAGCGACGAGGTCGAAGTGATGATCTCGGTCGAGGCGATGAAAGCCGAATAACCCGTCCTATCGACACGAAGATCGGGCCGCAGGGGCAACCTGCGGCCCTTTTTCTATTCCGCAGGTCTGGCGACAAAGTCGAGGTTCAGGATCACCTCAAACCCCAGCGTGCCTTCATCATTCTGGCCCGCGCCAATATCAAACGTCATCCGATCAATCACCGCTGACCCCTGCATCAGCACACTGCCATCCCCCTGATCCTGCAGATCAAACAGCAGTGTCACGGGTGCTGTGACCCCCTTCAGCTCCAATTCCCCATCCACACGGTAGGTCGCCCCACCATCTGATGTGATCGGCCCGGCAAACGTGGCTGTGGGAAAGGCCGTGGCATCAAAATAATCCGGCCCCATCGCCTGATCTGTGACCGACCCCAGCGTCAGCGACCCAATCGCAATCTGCGCGGTGACATCGCCAAAGTCGGGGCCTGCATCGGCGTCAAAGGTGATATCCGCCGTCCAGTCCGCAAATGTGCCTGTCACCTCACTGCCAAGTTGGGTGATGGTGATCGCCATTGTGCCACCGTCCTGCACGACCCAACCGGATTGCACCTCTGCCAATGCCGCAGCTTCCGGGCCGTCATGGCCACCGCCTGACATCGCCACAGCACCCGCACTCGCCGCTGCAAAAACCACAATGGCTGCCAAAGGCGCTGCCGCCGGGGCGCGGTGGGCAGGAACGGCGGCAATATCACGGCGACCGAACCACATCCGGCCCAGCGTTGCATCGCGGTCTACAAACTGATGCTTCAGGGCGCCCGCAATATGCAAAAGGATCGAAGCCGCCATCACCTTGGTCAGCACCCAATGCAGGCTGCCAAACACATGTGCGATCCCCTCATCCTTGGGCACCAGCGGCAGGTTCTGCCCGAACGGCCACCAGATTGGCGCAAACCCCGCGGTCGCCGCATGGTGAATCCACCCCGTCAGCGGCGCGATCACCAGCGACCCATAAAGCAGCCAATGCACGGTCTCGGCCAGGAACGTCTCCGCCTTGCGTTCCGGATGCAGCGGTCCGGGCTTGGCTTGCGTGATCGCCCAAAGGATTCGCAGCAGCGCGACAAGGAAAACCGCCACCCCCAATGTCTTGTGCCAGGAAAAGACCTGCGCCTTGAACGCCAGCTCTGCGCTCGTCTCAAACGGTAACTTATTGGCAACCAAACCTAGCGGAATAATCGCCAAAATCAGTGCGGCCGTCAGCCAGTGAAAAACCTTGGTTAAAGATCCATAAACAGCAGGGGGGGTGGCAGTCATGTGGCGCTCCAGTTCTGTGCAAGGGCACACTAACACGCAGCTATGGCGGCGCAATTCAGCACCAGCGCTCAGATTCTGTGCGCGATACACATGGGTTGTTGCCGCGATGTGTATGGATTGTGCATAAGCGGATGAACGGCTAGTCGTAAAAACGCGATCAAGAAAAGGACGGCACAATGCGGGCATTCATTTTTCCCGGGCAGGGGGCACAAACCATCGGAATGGGACAGGCGCTCGCCGCCCAATACCCTGATGCGAAAGCAGTTTTTCAAGAAGTCGACGATGCCCTCGGGCAAGCGCTTTCAACCCTGATCTGGGAAGGCGAGATTGAGACGTTGACGCTGACGGCCAATGCGCAGCCCGCCCTGATGGCAACATCGCTTGCAGCCATGAAAGCCTTGCAATCAGAAGGGCTTAGCATCACTGACGCCGGGTTCGTCGCGGGCCATTCGTTGGGCGAATATGCCGCCCTCGCCGCCGCTGGGTCCATCAGCATCGCCGACACCGCGCGGCTCTTGCGCATCCGTGGCGACGCCATGCAAGCCGCCGTCCCTGCAGGTCAGGGTGCAATGGCCGCCATTCTGGGCTTGGACATTGATGCTGTAGGGACCGTCGCTGAAGCGGCAGCACAAGGCGATGTCTGCGAGGTCGCGAATGAAAACGATCCTGCGCAAACCGTTGTTTCTGGTGATAAAAACGCCGTCGAACGGGCGGTAGACCTGGCCAAGGAAGCCGGCGCAAAACGTGCGGTGATGCTGCCGGTCTCAGCCCCATTCCATTGTTCCCTCATGTCGCCCGCAGCCACCCGCATGCAAGAGGCGCTGGCCGCGGTCGACATCACCGCACCTGCCGTCCCGCTGGTGGCGAACGTCACCGCGCAAAGTGTGACAGACCCCAATGAAATCAGGAGCTTACTGGTCAAACAGGTCACAGGTCGCGTGCGTTGGCGGGCTTCTGTTGACTGGATGGCTGCGCAAGGTGTGACCGAAATGTGGGAAATCGGCTCTGGCAAGGCCTTGTCGGGCATGATCCGGCGGATCAATCGCGACGTCGGGACCCGCAATATTGGCACGCCTGAAGACGTCAATGCCGTGATGAACAGCACAGAATAAATACTTGAGGAAGGAAGCACAGATGTTTGATCTGACAGGAAAAAATGCGCTAGTCACCGGCGCGTCCGGCGGTATCGGCGGCGAGATTGCAAAGGCATTGCATGCCGCAGGCGCCACCGTTGGTATCTCTGGCACCCGGGTCGATCCTTTGACGGCTTTGGCCGCAGAGATGGGGGATCGGGTGCATGTGCTGCCCTGCAATCTGTCAGATGCAGATGCTGTAAATAACCTGCCAAAACAAGCGGTTGAGGCGATGGGAGGCGTCGACATTCTGGTCAACAACGCCGGTATCACCCGCGACAACATCTTTATGCGCATGTCAGATGAGGAATGGGCCAGCGTGCTTGAGGTGAACCTGACCTCGACCATGCGGCTTTGCAAGGGCGTCATTCGCGGGATGATGAAAAGTCGTTGGGGCAGAATTATCAATATTTCCAGTGTGGTAGGTGCCACCGGCAATCCCGGGCAGGCGAATTATGCTGCCTCCAAGGCAGGGATGGTCGGCCTGTCAAAGTCGATCGCCTACGAGGTCGCAAGCCGTGGCATCACCGTGAACTGTGTCGCGCCTGGCTTTATTGAAACCGCGATGACGGACAAGCTGAACGACGATCAAAAGTCTGGAATCCTTGGACAAATTCCTGCAGGTCGGATGGGCAGCGCGGCCGAGATTGCGGGGGCGGTCGCCTACCTGTCCAGTGCCGAAGCAGGCTATGTCACCGGGGCCACCTTGCATGTGAACGGCGGAATGGCCATGTTCTGACGATGCTGTGGCGGGGATGCCGGAAAGCGTTTGCGCTAAACAAAATCTCTGCTATAGGCCACGAAGATTGAGACGGGCGACCCGCCAAGGGCCCCAAAAACCGGGCAAATGCCCAGCAGAACGTGAGGAATAGCCATGAGCGACGTCGCAGACCGCGTACGCAAGATTGTTGTAGAGCATCTTGGTGTGGAAGAAGACAAAGTTGTCGAGGGTGCATCTTTTATTGATGATCTGGGCGCAGACAGCCTTGATACGGTCGAACTGGTGATGGCGTTCGAAGAAGAATTTGGCATCGAAATTCCTGATGACGCCGCCGAAACGATTCAATCGTTTGGTGACGCGGTGAAGTTCATCTCTGACTCCAAGTAAGTCAAAGATCAGTGCTTTCTAAAGACGGCGCCCGTGCGGGCGTCGTTTTTTTTGCGGGTGGAGCTTTATCCTTTTGTTTTGACTTAAGGATTTGGAACACACTGGCCCGGGAAAGTGGCGTGTCAAATGCCAGCCCCGCATAGTGATCATTGGCCCATTTGACCGTTGCATCCCGCCATTTGTTATTCAGTAGGATCTGAATCGCGAACTGGTCGTCGGTCGGTAATTGGCCGTAATGGTGCAGTTTGGTGCCAAAGCAGCTGATATCCAAAATCCTGCCATTCAACGGCGGCCCATCACAGCAAAACTCCACCGATTGGTTCAGCACAAAGCGGCGTCTTTTGCGCCGCACTGCCACGCTGCGCTGACGTATCAGAATGCTGGCAAAACAGACGGCGACCAGTACCAAAAAGCAAATTATCAGCAGAATCGGTCGTGACGAAACCACGAGCCCCAAGCCTGTTGAGACCTCTGTCAAACCATCTGATGCGCCCCCTTGGGCCGAGGCATTTGAAACGGTGTCTGGCTGCGTTTTTGCCGCGGCCCGAGGGCCATTGCAGCCCAGTTGATCAAGCACATCTTTGGCGTCATCAAAGAGCGTAACAATCGCAGGTGATTGCAGCAAAAGATGGATGTCCGCACCACGATTGCTGCGCGCAAGCTGCGCGATCCTTTGCGCTGTTTGTCCAAAATTTTCAAGGGTTTGAATGGCCTGCGCATCCGGATATTCTTCAAACAGATGCCGGATGTTGGATTGGTTGAAACGCGCAAAATCGCGACGCAATCCGTTTGGAAGCACCTGATCTACGGGCCAGTTGTTATGGGACGTCACCGTGTCCGAAATACGGGACAACGCGTTGATTGCGTCACAGTCCACCGCGGCTTTTGCGGCATGTGGCATGGCCAGTGCTGCAACGAGGGCAAGGACAGAAGATTTGAATGGCGTTTTGTTGAACATGTGCTGTGTTAACTCGAGTATGGTTAAAGGGCGTTTAAGCATGAAGTTGCGGTTTATATCCTCGGCCCTTGCCCCCGCCCAAAGGGCTGCGGTATCAGGGGCCAATTAATCAGAGGTGAGGGCAAAACATGCGCCGCGTAGTTGTCACGGGACTGGGTCTGGTCACGCCATTGGCTGACGGGGTCGAGGCCAGCTGGAGCAGGATCTTGGACGGTCAGTCCGGAGCTGGAGCGATCAGCCGTTTTGATACCACGGGTCTGACCACGACCTATGCCTGCGAAGTCCCGTTTGGTGACGGTACAGATGGTACATTCGACGCTGCCAAATACATGGAGCCCAAGGAACAGAGAAAGGTCGATACCTTTATTCTGTTCGGGATGGCTGCCGCCCAGCAAGCCATTGAAGATGCGGGCTGGATGCCAGACGACGCTGAAAGCCTTGAGCGGACCGGCGTTCTGATCGGGTCAGGCATAGGTGGTCTGAACTCTATCGCGGACACCGCTGTGATGATGGAAGAAAAAGGTCCACGTCGTGTGTCGCCGTTCTTTGTACCGGGCGCGTTGATCAACCTGATCTCTGGTCAAGTCTCGATCCGGTATGGGTTCAAGGGGCCGAACCATTCGGTGGTAACGGCTTGTTCGACCGGTGCTCATGCAATCGGCGATGCAAGCCGTTTGATCCAGCATGGCGATGCCGATGTGATGATTGCCGGTGGTGCAGAGGCAGCAATCTGCCGTTTGGGCATCGCGGGTTTCAACGCTTGCAAGGCATTGAGCACAGCGCATGCTGAAGATCCAACCAAGGCCAGCCGTCCATGGGATGCAGACCGCGATGGGTTTGTGATGGGTGAAGGTGCGGGGATTGTTGTGCTGGAAGACTACGAGCACGCCAAAGCCCGCGGCGCCAAGATTTATGCCGAGATTTTGGGCTATGGCCTGTCAGGCGATGCCCATCACATTACCGCCCCGCCGCCAGATCACGAGGGCGCGGAACGCGCTATGCGCGCGGCTTGCCGCAATGCGGGCATTGCACCGGAGAAGATTGACTACGTGAACGCACATGGCACGTCCACGATGGCCGATACCATCGAACTTGGCGCAGTTGAACGTTTGGTTGGTGAGGCTGCAGCGGCAAAGTTGACAATGTCATCTACCAAGTCGATGACCGGGCACTTGTTGGGTGCGGCAGGCGCGATTGAGGCGATTTTCTCTATCCTGGCGATCCGCGATCAGGTCGCACCGCCGACCATCAACCTCGATACGATTGCGGCGGATACCAAAGTTGATCTTTGTGCAAACGAAAAGCGTCCGCGCCGGATTGATGTGGCTTTGTCAAACTCCTTTGGATTTGGCGGCACCAACGCAAGCCTTGTCTTGGGGAAAGTCACCTGATGTGGCGACATATCGCGTCTAATGCACTGACGTTCTTTGTGGTTGCGCTGTTCCTTGCGGGTGGCGTGATTGCTTGGGGTAGCAGTCAGTACACGGCACCGGGACCTTTGGCACAAGCGATGTGTCTGCGGGTTGAAAGCGGGAGCAACATGCGCCGCGTCGCTGAGACGCTTGAGGCGCAAGGTGCTGTCTCTTCGCCCGCCATTTTTCGGATGGGTGTGGATTATGCAGGCAAGTCCGGTGATCTGAAAGCAGGGAGTTTCCGCGTGGCCGAGGGCGCCTCGATGGAAGAGATCGCCGATATCATCACGCGTGGTGGGCAAAACACCTGCGGGACAGAGATCATTTACCGTGTCGGTGTGAATTCGCAGCAGGTGCAGGTTCGAGAGCTTGACCCGGCCAGCAATCGGTTTGTTGATCTGGCACGCTTTGATCCAAGTGAGGCAGAGCCTGAGGCGTATCAGGCCGCGCGCGAGGATAGCGACACCAGCTATAACGTGGTTTTGGCCGAAGGCGTCACAAGTTGGCAGGTACGCGAGGCGCTGAATAATCTGAATGTGCTGGAAGGTACGATTGACGACATTCCGCCCGAAGGAAGTCTGGCACCCGACAACTATGAGTTTCGGCCTGGCGACAACCCCAATGACCTGATCGCGCAAATGACCGCAGCGCAGACGGCGTTCTTGGCCGAGGCATGGGCGGGCCGGACGGATGGGCTGCCGCTGCAATCACCTGAAGAAGCATTGATCCTTGCAAGCATCGTTGAGAAAGAAACCGGCGTACCGGAAGAACGACGGCAGGTTGCGAGCGTGTTTGTGAACCGTTTGAACCAAGGGATGAAACTACAGACTGACCCGACAGTCATTTATGGTGTTACCAAGGGTGAAGGTGTGTTGGGGCGTGGCTTGCGGCAGTCTGAGTTGCGGCGCGAAACCCCTTGGAATACCTATGTTATTCCAGCGCTTCCGCCGACGCCGATCGCAAACCCGGGCCGCGAGAGCATTCTGGCCGCACTTGATCCTGATACGACAGATTTCATCTTCTTTGTGGCCGACGGAACCGGAGGTCATGCCTTTGCAACCAATCTGGAAGACCACAACCGCAATGTCGCGCGGTGGCGTGAGATTGAGGCTGATCGGGCTGCCAACAACGACGGCTAAACTGCAATCTTGGTAAACGAAATGCTGAGGCGGGCGCACGGTAGTGTTGCCCGCCTTTTTGCCATGTGCCTGCGATTGCTGTAGCGTCGGGATTGCAAAAAGGTGCGGGGAAGGCATCGTTTTGCGGACTGTATCGGACGGGAACCAGTACAGGCGCGACCAATGACATCAACGACAGATCCACCGCGCGTTAAGCACGCGCAGGTGCACAGACGCTTTGCGGAATATCGCGAGATGTTCCGCGAAATCAGGCGGATGATGGCCTTCTACGGCAGCCATACGAGTCGCAAAGAAGTGCTGACCGGGCAGGTTGTCAAACGCAAGTTGAATGAGCTGCAAAGGTTGCAGGCTCTTCTGCTCAAAGCCGAAGAGGCCCTATATGACCAAATCAAAAACGCAGAAACTGATGAGCCCATCGATCTTGAAACAATCCGGGATCAAATTGGGCGCAGGCTTGATCGCCTCCGCGCCACGCTCGGTGCAAAGGCGGTTTCTGAAGACCCTGACGCCAGCTGAACTGGAAATGCTGCCCTACCTCTTTGCCTTTTGGGCGATGCCGCATCAACTGGCACCGGAGGGGGATTGGCGGACCTGGGTCATCTTGGGTGGGCGCGGCGCGGGTAAGACCCGCGCCGGGGCCGAATGGGTGCGCACGATGGTCGAAGGGCCAACGCAGACCTTGCAAGGACAGGCACAGCGCATCGCACTGGTGGGCGAGACGATTGAGCAGGCCCGCGAGGTCATGATCTTTGGTGAAAGCGGGATCCTTGCGATGTCGCCACCTGCATTTCGTCCTAATTGGGTCGCCGGCCGCAAAATGCTGCAATGGGAAAACGGGGCAACAGCGCAGTTATTCTCTGCTTTTGATCCAGAAAGCCTGCGCGGACCGCAGTTTGATGGGGCATGGGTGGATGAATTGGCAAAATGGCCGCATCCCGACGAAGCCTGGGATATGTTGCAATTTGGGTTGCGGTTGGGTGAGGCGCCGCGCGCGACGGTCACGACGACGCCGCGCAACGTTCCGTTGTTGCGGAGGTTGTTGGAAACTGACAGCACGCGGATGACACGTGCGACGACATTCGACAATGCCGCGAACCTTGCGCCCAGTTTTCTAAAGGAAGTGCAGGGCCGCTATGCTGGGACACGGCTGGGTCGGCAAGAACTGGACGGTGCTTTGTTGACGGATGTGCAAGGGGGCCTGTGGGACATGGATGATGTCGCGCGGCAGGTTGTCAGCACAGCACCTGAAATGGATCGCATTGTCGTGGCAGTCGATCCGCCGGTCAGCGGACATGCCCGGTCGGATGCCTGCGGAATCATTGTGGCGGGTGTCGTGATGAAAGGGCCGCCATATGAATGGCGAGCTTATGTGCTGGAGGACGCAAGTGTTGCGGCGGCAGCGCCGCTGACTTGGGCCAAAGCGGCCGTAGCCGCCTTGCACCGGCACCAGGCAGACCGCTTGGTCGCGGAGGTGAACCAAGGCGGTGATTTGGTTGAGACAGTCATCCGCAGCGTTGATCCATTGGTACCTGTGAAAGGCTTGCACGCCTCGCGCGGGAAAGCCGCACGCGCAGAACCTGTGGCGGCGCTGTACGCGCAGGGCAGGGTAGCCCATGTCAGAGGGCTGCAAGACCTTGAGGCTGAGATGGGCCAGATGACGCTGCTGGGATTTGAGGGAAAAGGATCGCCCGACCGTGTTGACGCGCTTGTCTGGGCGTTGACAGAGCTGATGCTGATCCCCGCCAAGTCATGGGCGGCACCGCAAGTGCGTGGATTGTAGCTGGATTCTCTGGAGTGCCGGGCACCGTGCGGTGCTCATCGAAACTTTCAATACTTTACGGGCAGATTGCTCGAACGAACAAGACGGCGCGCCAGGATGTGGTGCCAGCAAGGAGAAGTGGATGTTCCAGTTTTTTGGCAAGGGCGACGCGACGGCTGCGGCGGTTGCGGAAACAAAAGCCTCGGCTGCGGGCCGTGTGATCGCATGGTCGACGCAAGGCCGCGTTGCCTGGTCGGCACGCGACACCGTGTCACTGACCAAGACCGGTTTTGCGTCCAACCCGATTGGGTTCCGCGCCGTGAAGCTGATTGCAGAAGCTGCCGCCGCAGTACCGTTGGTCCTGCAAGATCAAAAACAGCGCTATGATGTTCACCCCATTCTAGAGCTTCTTTCGCGTCCGAATGCGGGGCAAGGGCGCGCCGAATTGCTGGAGAACCTGTTTGGGCAGCTCCTTTTGACTGGCAACGCCTATATCGAGGCCGTTGGTGATGAAGGTTTGCCCGGTGAGTTGCATGTGCTGCGCTCTGACCGGATGAGCCTTGTCCCTGGTGCGGATGGCTGGCCGGTTGCATATGAATACAACGTCAACGGTCGTAAGCATCGCTTTACCTTGCAAGGTGGTGCGAGCCCGGTGTGTCATATCAAATCGTTCCATCCACAAGACGACCACTACGGCTTGTCAGCCATGCAGGCCGCTGCAGGCGCGATTGATGTCCACAATGCGGCTTCCAGCTGGTCCAAAGCCCTTTTGGACAATGCCGCGCGACCATCCGGTGCGATTGTCTACAAAGGGGCCGAAGGGCAGGCACAGCTATCATCTGATCAATATGACCGCTTGCTGAGCGAGATGGAGAGCCACCATCAGGGCGCGCGCAATGCTGGTCGACCGATGTTGCTTGAAGGTGGGTTGGACTGGAAGCCGATGGGCTTTTCGCCTTCGGACATGGAGTTCCAAAAGACCAAAGAGGCGGCCGCCCGCGAGATTGCTGTTGCCTTTGGTGTGCCACCGATGCTGCTGGGGATTACGGGCGACGCCACCTACGCCAACTACCAGGAAGCCAACCGGGCATTCTATCGTCTGACGGTCTTGCCGCTGGTGACGCGGGTCAGTGGTGCGATTGCTGACTGGCTTTCGGATTATACTGCAGAGGTCGTCGAGCTACGCCCTGATCTGGACCAAATTCCAGCCCTGTCGATTGAGCGCGATGCGCAATGGCGGCGCATTGCAGAGGCGAGTTTTCTGACCGCATCGGAGAAGCGCGCACTTCTTGGGCTGCCGGTGCAGGAGGTGGGCAATGAAGGATAATATTGTCGAGATTTCAGCCAAAGGCCGCAGGTCTACACCGCTGCCTGTTACAGACTTCTGGTTCGCTCAGGTTGATGCACGTCTGACGCGGATCGAGAGCATCATTCAGAAGCTGGAATGGCAGATCTTGATGCTGGTTTGCGGCACCGCTGCGCTGCTTCTTTTTGAAATCATTCAAACATTTTCACCGCAGAGCTAACGCGAAAAAGGAGACGACATGACACTTGAGCACAAGTTCTGTCAGATGGATGCCGGCCTGACTGTCACCGATGGTGCCGAAATTTCGGGTTACGCCTCGCTGTTTGGAAAAACAGACCAAGGTGGTGATGTCGTGAGCAAAGGGGCCTATGTCGCAGCGCTCAAGGCGCTGAAGGACAAAGGCAGCACGGTCAAAATGCTGTGGCAGCACGACCCGGCGCAACCCATCGGCGTTTGGGACGAAATCCGCGAGGACGGCAAGGGGCTGTGGGTCAAAGGACGCATCCTGCAGGATGTGGCGAAAGGACGAGAGGCTGCAGCACTTATCACGGCAGGCGCAATTGACGGTTTGTCCATCGGATACCGCACGGTGCGCGCCACCAAAGACACCAATGGCGGCCGCGTGCTGTCAGAGCTTGAATTGTGGGAGGTCTCACTTGTGACGTTTCCCATGTTGCCCGATGCGCGGGTGGCGGCCAAGGCGGACGATCCCGCTGATGCCACATTGCGCGAATTGGCGGCCGTTTTTAGTGCCGCCCGATCCGAGCTGGTCAGAACCGACACCTGATTAGCGCCACCCACGACAAGAGGACCAAGATGACACAGACCGAGACCAAGTCTCGGACCGGGGAAGATCTGTCTCCGGCCGAGGAGCTGCGTACCGCGATCAGCGGGTTTGTCAGCGAATTCAAGACATTCTCAACCGGCATTGACGCCAAGATGCAAAAACAGGAAGACCGCATGAACAAGCTTGACCGTAAGACGATGATGGCAGGCCGCCCCGCTTTGGCGATGGCTGCTGCAGAGGAAGCACCGCACCAGAAGGCTTTTGCAGCCTACTTGCGGTCCGGCGACGACGAAGGCCTGCGCGGGCTAAGCCTGGAAGGCAAGGCGATGAGCTCTGCCGTGGCAGCAGACGGCGGTTATCTGGTTGATCCGCAGACAGCGGACGCCATTCAAAGCACGCTGAGCAGCACGGCATCGATCCGGTCCATTGCCAGCGTCGTGAATGTCGATGCGACATCCTACGATGTGCTGGTTGATCACACTGAAATGGGTGCTGGATGGGCCACCGAAACCGACCCGACGGCTGAGACAGACAGCCCGCAGATCGACCGGATCACCATCCCGCTGCATGAATTGTCCGCCTTGCCAAAAGCGAGCCAGCGCCTGCTTGATGACAGCGCCTTTGATATTGAGGGATGGCTGGCCGGTCGGATTGCAGACAAGTTTGCCCGGTCCGAAGCCGATGCATTCGTGAACGGTGACGGTGTCGACAAGCCAATGGGCATCATGACTTATCCAACTGTCGACAATGGCGTCTGGGCCTGGGGCAATCTTGGCTATGTGCCAACTGGCGTGGACGGTGGCATTGGCGATGCGGATGCGGTTATTGATCTGGTCTATGCATTGGGCGCCGAATACCGTGCCGGGGCTGCCTTTGTGATGAATAGCCGCACTGCTGGCCTGGTTCGCAAGTTGAAAGACGCAGACGGGCGGTTCTTGTGGTCTGACGGACTTGCTGCGGGTGAACCTGCGCGATTGCTGGGCTATCCGGTGCTGATCGCGGAAGACATGCCTGATGCAGCGTCCGATGCCACGCCGATCGCCTTTGGTGACTTTGCCGCAGGCTATACCGTTGCAGAGCGTCCCGATCTGCGCGTTCTGCGTGATCCGTTCTCGGCCAAGCCACATGTGCTGTTTTACGCCACTAAGCGCGTTGGTGGTGCGGTGAGCGATTTTGCCGCCATCAAGTTGTTGAAGTTTGGCACCAGCTAAACCGCAAGCGTAAGGCGCGGGCAGAGATGTTCGCGGCTTATCCCGAAGGCGTTGTTTCACCTGGCGTTGTCCCACTGCTCTGATCCGTCCGAGCAACGTCGGGAGTCGCCGCGCCTTCGGGACCACCGTCCGATGAAATAGCACCCTGCGGAGACGTTTCGATGATGTTAACCGAGCTGACGACCGTGCCACCAACTGTGTTGCCGGTGTCCCAATTCAAGAACCACCTGCGCTTGGGCTCTGGCTTTTCTGACGATGGGCTGCAGGACGAGATGCTTGAAGGTTTCCTGCGCGCAGCGCTCGCGGCTATTGAAGCCCGGACCGGCAAGATTTTGGTGACGCGCGACTTTTCCTGGACCATCACAGGTTGGCGCGACGAACAACGCCAGCCGCTGCCGCTGGCACCGGTGCACGCGATCATCCGAATGGTGCTGATTGCGCGCGACGGGAGCGAGATCCTGATCCCCGACCACCGGTATCAATTGGAAAAGGACGACCAGCGCCCCTCTGTTCTGGCAACGTCAAGCTGTTTGCCGAGTATCCCCACGGGCGGAAGCCTGAAGGTCGAAGTTGTTGCAGGCTATGGCGCTGATTGGACGGATCTGCCGATTGATCTGCGGCAGGCTGTGATGATGTTGGCAGCGCACTTCTACGAATATCGGCATGAGGCGGCGCTGCACGGAGGAACAATGCCGTTTGGCGTATCTGCCCTGATTGATCGTTACCGCACGGTGCGGCTGTTCATGGGAAGCGGCCAATGAAAGCACCGGTTCTAAATCGCCAGCTGACGCTGGAAGACAGTTACCGCGTGCCAGACAACGCTGGTGGTTTTACCACCGAATGGCAACCGCTGGGGCAGCTTTGGGCACAAGTCATTGCAGGTACCGGTCGCGAGCAGGCAGTGAACGCATTGCCCTTGTCACGTGTACCATACAAGGTGACCGTGCGTGCAGCACCCGTTGGTGCGCCCTCGCGGCCCCATGCGGGGCAGCGGTTTCGCGAAGGTTCGCGCATCTTCTCAATCAATGCAGTCACGGAACAAGACAGCGAAGGCCGGTACCTGCTGTGTCAGGCGCAGGAAGAGGTGGCAGTATGAGCTATGCGATTTCTTCGGCGTTGCAGGCGGCGGTGTTTCAGCGCCTTTCGAATGATGCTGCGTTGGTGGCCCTTGTCAGCGGCAACATCTTTGATGCGATCCCAAGTGGGTCGGTCCCAGCCATCTATGTGGCCCTTGGGCCAGAGAAGGTGCGGGATGCATCCGACAATCTGGCCCATGGCGCATGGCATGAGTTTACCATCTCTGTCGTGAGCGAAAGCCCCGGTTTTGCGCAAGCGAAAGAGGCTGCGGGTATTATTTCCGACGCCCTCGTGGATGCCGACCTGGTGCTGACACGCGGCACGCTGATCGGGTTGCGCTTTCGCCGCGCTACGGCTGCGCGGGTAGGAACAGGCGACATGCGCCGTATCGATATGGTTTTCCGCGCTCGTGTTTCCGACACGTAGCGCCAATTCTTACAGTCAAGGAGTGACATTATGGCTGCGCAAAACGGCAAAGACCTTTTGATCAAGATTGATATGACGGGTGACGGCCTGTTTGAAAGCGCCGCGGGGTTGCGGGCATCGCGCATCAGTTTCAACGCAGAGAGCGTGGACGTGACCAGTCTGGAAAGCGCGGGCGGCTGGCGCGAGCTTTTGGCAGGTGCCGGTGTCAAGACGGCATCAATTTCCGGGTCCGGAATTTTCAAGGACGCCACGACGGATGAGCGGGTGCGTCAGGTCTTTTTTGATGGCGAAACGCCAGACTTTCAGGTCGTCATCCCAGACTTTGGCACGGTCGAGGGGGCGTTCCAGATCTCATCCCTCGAGTATGCGGGAACGCATGACGGAGAGGCCACGTTTGAGATGTCATTGGCGTCTGCCGGTGAACTAACGTTTGTTGCGCTGGTCTGATGGTGAACCCATTGGCAGGGGAGGTGTCGATCACCATTGATGGTGTGCCTCATGTCGCAAAGCTGACATTGGGCGCACTGGCTGAACTTGAGGACGCGTTGGACGAAGAGAGCCTCGTAGCGCTTGTCCAACGGTTTGAGCAGCAGCGCTATGCAAGCCGGGATGTCATGGCGCTGATCGTGGCTGGGCTGCGTGGTGGTGGCTGGTCTGGCCGGTCCGAGGATTTGTTGTCAGCAGATATTGGCGGTGGGCCGATTGAAGCCGCGCGCCTGGCAGCGACGCTTCTTGCGCGTGCATTTGCGCCGATGGGATGACGGATGGATTGGCAAGCCTTGATGCATGCAGGCCTGCACCATTTGCACCTGCATCCCGATGCGTTCTGGCGGCTAAGCCCGGCTGAACTGTCGATGATGCTGGGCGGTGGTGCGCGTCACCAACCGTTGAACCGGGAACGCCTGAACGCGCTGTTGCAAAGCTATCCCGACACGCCGGGCAAGAAGGATGAAACACATGGATGATTTCGAACGGTTCGACGACCTAGAGGCCAATGTGAGCGCGCTTGAGCAAACGTTAGGCGATGCTTCTGCCTTGACGGCGAGCTTTGACAGTGAACTGCGCGCTGTTCAGGTGACGTTGGGCGAAACAACGCGCGATTTGGGAAACCTGGAACGCGGGTTCGCTGGCGGGTTGCGCAAGGCCTTTGATGGTTTGGTGTTTGACGGCATGAAGTTGACGGACGCCCTGAACTCGGTCGCGCAATCGATGATTGATACGGCCTATTCAGCGGCGATTTCCCCGATCACGGATCATTTGGGCGGCATGCTATCTAACGGTATCAATGCCGCTGTTTCGGGGCTGATGCCTTATGCGAACGGTGCGCCATTCAGTCAGGGCAGGGTGATGCCCTTTGCCAACGGTGGTGTGGTGTCCAGCGCCACGACGTTTCCAATGCGTGGCGGCACCGGGCTGATGGGTGAAGCCGGGCCAGAGGCAATCATGCCGCTCGCACGCGGCTCTGACGGAAAGCTGGGTGTACGTGGCGGCGCAGGCGGCTCCGTCAATGTCACCATGAACATCTCAACCCCGGATGCGCAGTCGTTTCAGCGTTCACAGGGGCAAATCGCTGCACAAATGGCGCGCGTCCTCGGACGTGGTCAACGTAACCGCTGAAGGGGACAAAAATGTCATTCCACGAAGTCCGATTTCCGGCAAACCTCAGCTTTGGCGCGATTGGCGGGCCTGAGCGCCGGACCGAGGTTGTCACCCTTGCCAATGGCTTTGAAGAGCGTAACACACCTTGGGCCCATTCCCGCAGGCGCTATGACGCCGGAATGGGTTTGCGGTCGCTAGATGATGTAGAGCAGTTGGTGTCGTTCTTTGAAGCTCGCCAAGGTCAGCTTTTTGCATTTCGCTGGAAAGACTGGGGCGACTACAAATCGTCATGCCCGTCAGAGGACGCTTCATCGCAGGATCAGATCATCTTTACCGGCGATGAGACGACCCGAAAGGTGCAGCTGATCAAGACCTATGTGTCGGGCAGACAAAGCTATGAACGCCCCATTCGCAAGCCGGTGGAAGGCACTGTACGAATTTCGGTCGGCGGTGACGAGAAGCAGGACGGAATTGACTACACAGTAGATGTCAAAACCGGGATTGTGACATTCACGCATCCGCCTGATCTAGGGGCAATTGTGCGTGCAGGTTATGAATTTGACGTACCCGTCCGATTTGATTCAGATCGGATCGCCACTGCGGTTGCCAGTTTTCAGGCCGGTCAGGCGCCGTCCGTCCCAGTGGTCGAGGTGCGGATATGAGTGTGCAGGGGCTTCTGGATCATCTCAAAACCGGGCAGACCCATGTGTGTCAGTGTTGGGCCATCACCCGTAAGGACGGTGTGACGTTTGGCTTCACCGACCATGATAATCCGCTGACGTTTGATGGCATCACCTTTCTGGCCGACAGCGGTATGAGCGCCAAGGCGCTTGCTGCCAGCACCGGATTGTCTGTGAACAACACGGACGCGATGGGGCTTTTGCAGTCGGATGTCATCAAAGAGGCCGATATTGTCGCGGGCCGTTTCGATGGGGCGGCTGTCAAGACGTGGCTTGTGCAATGGGATGCGGTGGACAACCGGCAGGTCCGCTTTGCAGGCACGATTGGCGAGATCACACGCAAATCAGGCCAATTCGAAGCAGAGCTGCGCGGGCTGACCGAGGCGCTAAACCAGCCACAAGGACGGTCTTATCTACGCCGCTGTTCGGCGGTTTTGGGTGATGCGGCCTGTGGTTTCAACCTTAACGCTGCCGCTTTTCGGTTGACGGCTGACGTTCTTGACGTAGTGGAAAATCGCACATTCCTTGTGAACGCCGGACCTTATGTGGACCGTTGGTTTGAGCAAGGCATCTTGACAGTGATGACGGGCGAGGCATCCGACCTGACCGGTGCCATCAAGCACGACCGCAAGGAGGGGAACCGCCACAGGATCACACTGTGGCATCCAATCCGCGCAGAGGTTGCGGTCGGGGATACACTGCGGATCGACGCCGGATGCGACAAGCGCGCAGAGACTTGTAGGGTCAAATTCGACAATTTTATCAACTTTCAGGGCTTTCCGGACATGCCCGGTGAAGACTGGCTGATGTCGGTGCCGCGGTCTTCTGATGACAGCGATGGCGGGAGCCTTGTTCGTTGAGCGAGATCGTCGCCGAAGCCTATCGTTGGATTGGAACGCCCTATGTGCATCAGGCCTCTGTCCGGGGGGCAGGGTGCGATTGCCTTGGCCTGATCCGGGGTGTCTGGCGGCAAGTTCACGGTGCCGAGCCTGAACAGGCGCCGCATTATTCCCCCGATTGGGGCGAGCCGCAGGGCGAAGAGCTACTGTGGCAAGCCGCGTCGCGACATATGGCGCAATGTGCCGATGTAGACGATTGGACCCTAGGCCAGATCCTGCTGTTTCGGATGCGCGAAGGCAGTATTGCCAAGCATCTGGGCATTCTCAGTCAAGCTGAACCCGACCCATGTTTTGTGCACGCCTATGCGCGACATGGTGTGGTTGAAAGCCCGCTGACAGACCCATGGCGCCGCCGTATCGCGGCGCGTTTTGAATTTCAGAAGAGGTAACCGCACATGGCAACGATTGTCCTATCTGCAGCCGGAATGGCACTCGGCGGATCTATTGGCGGTTCAGTACTTGGGTTGTCGATGGCAACGATTGGGCGCGCGGCGGGCGCTGTTCTTGGCCGTGCGATCGACCAGCGCATCCTGGGCGCAGGATCTGAACCGGTCGAGGTCGGTCGTGTTGATCGTTTTCGCCTGACCGGCGCAAGCGAGGGCATGGCTGTTCAGTCGGTATTTGGCCGCATGCGCGTGCCCGGTCAGGTCATTTGGGCCACGCAGTTTGTCGAAACAGAAACCACCTCTGGTGGGGGAAAGGGCGCAGGCCCACAGCCCACTGTGACAGAATTCAGCTATTCGTTGAGCCTTGCCATCGCGTTGTGCGAGGGCGAGATTACTCGCGTCGGCCGAGTCTGGGCGGATGGGACAGAGATTTCGCCGCAAGCCTTGAACATGCGGGTCTACAAGGGCGACCGGCTACAGCAACCTGATCCCAAAATTGTCGCGGTTGAGGGGAACGGAAATGCGCCGGCATATCGCGGTGTCGCGTATGTGGTGCTGGAAGACTTGCAGTTGGACCAGTTTGGCAACCGCGTGCCGCAGCTTACGTTTGAAGTCATGCGCCCGTCAGAACCAGATGAGCCACGTCCGCGCGCGGACATAGCGCGGCAGGTCAAAGGGGTCGCGATGATCCCCGGCACCGGGGAGTTTTCGTTGGCCAAAGACCCGGTCTATTTGAGCGGTGATTTTGGTGAGCAAGTTGCGATCAACGAAAACGCGCCTTCGGGGCAAAGCGATTTCATCACATCGACCACAGCACTGGCTGATGAACTGCCTGCCTGTCGGTCGGTGTCGCTTGTCGTCTCGTGGTTCGGGTCTGACTTGCGCTGTGCAGATTGCGAGGTAGCCCCTAAAGTCGAGCAGAAGACTGCCGAAGGCGAACCGATGGTTTGGGGCGTTGCAGGCGCGACGCGGTCAAGTGCGGGTGTCGTTCCCCAATTGGATGGGCGGCCCGTCTATGGTGGCACGCCGTCCGATGCCTCTGTTGTAGATGCGATCAAGGCGTTGCGGGCGCGCAGCCAGCGCCCAATGTTTTATCCGTTCATTTTGATGGAGCAGATGGGGGGAAATACGCTGCCCGACCCGTGGACGGGTGAGGTCGGTCAACCCAAACTGCCGTGGCGTGGGCGTATCACGACCTCAAAAGCGCCGGGTCAGCAAGGCACTCCTGACCAAACCGCAGGCGCTGCTGCGGAGGTCGCAGACTTCTTCGGGACCGCGCAACCGTCTGACTTTCAGATAGATGGTGAAGTGGTGCGATATACTGGGCCTGAGGAATGGAAATATCGCCGTTTTATTCTGCATTATGCGCATCTGTGTGCAGCGGCTGGTGGCGTATCCGCGTTCTGTATCGGCTCGGAAATGGTTGCGCTCACCCAGATCCGTGCCGCGGGGGGGCAATTTCCGGCCGTCGCGGCGCTGCGGCAGTTGGCATCCGAATGTCGCGCGATTTTGGGGCCAGATTGCAAAATCAGCTATGCCGCTGATTGGTCGGAGTACCACGGCTATCAACCGGTCGGGACAAGCGACAAGCTGTTCCACCTTGATCCGTTGTGGTCTGATCCGAATATCGACTTCATTGGTATCGACAATTATATGCCGCTGTCAGATTGGCGGGATGGCTCTGATCATACGGACGCTGATTGGGGATCAATCTACAATCTGTCCTACTTGCAGTCTAATGTCACCGGCGGGGAAGGGTATGACTGGTTCTATCACTCTCCCGAGGCACGGGCGGCGCAGATCAGAACACCCATCACCGACGGTGATGGTGAACCCTGGGTCTGGCGCTACAAGGATTTGCCGGGGTGGTGGTCGCACACCCACCACAATCGGATAAACGGGCAGCGGCAGGCGACGCCGACAAGCTGGGTCCCCAAGTCTAAACCGTTTTGGTTCACCGAATTTGGATGTGCAGCAATTGATAAGGGCACAAACCAGCCCAACAAGTTTCTTGATCCGAAATCGTCGGAATCCCTGTTGCCGTATTTCTCGAACGGGATGCGGGACGACTTCATGCAGATGCAATATCTGCGTGCGTTTTATGGTCACTATGCCAATGGTGCCAACAACCCTTATACGGAGGTGGAATATACCGGTCGCATGCTGGACATGTCCCGCGCCCATGTTTGGGCCTGGGACGCGCGGCCATTTCCGTTCTTTCCGTCAAACGCCGCGCTTTGGTCGGACGGCGACAACTACGCGCGCGGGCATTGGTTGAATGGCCGTAGCTCATCTCGGACTTTGGCAAGCGTTGTTGCGGAAATCTGTGAACGGGCTGGGCTGGCGGACTACGATGTCAGCAAGCTTTACGGACTGGTGCGGGGCTATGCGGTGTCGGATGTGGGAAGTGCGCGGGCCGCCCTGCAACCTTTGATGCTGGCGTATGGCTTTGATGCAGTGGAACGCGAAGGAATGCTGGTCTTCTTCAACCGCGATGGTCTTTCCGATGCGGTGCTGAGGCAGGATGATCTGGCGCTTGATCCTGAAAAAGACGCCGCAGCCGTTCATACACGGGCGCCGTCGGTTGAAGTCGCTGGACGGGTTCAGATCGGGTTTCTGGATGCCGAAGCCGACTACGACGTTGCCGTGAGCGAAACGATCCATCCAGACGAACAGACCACAACGATCGCGCGGTCAGAATTCCCGCTGGTCCTGACGCGGGCCGAAGGCGCGCGAATTGCAGCGCGCTGGACCCACGAGGCGCGGGTGGCAAAAGATAGCGTAACCTTTGCTTTACCCCTGTCGCAGTCCGGCTTGGGTGCGGGTGACATCGTCGACCTACGCGATACCGGCCATCAAGGGCACTACCGTATCGACCGCACCGATGACGCCGGAATGGTGCTGGCAGAGGCGACACGCGTGGACCATGAAGTCTATCTGCCGCAACCGCAGATCGAAGAGGGCGCGCGACTGAAACCCTTTGTCGCGCCTACCCCGGTCGAGGCGATCTTTCTTGATCTCCCACTGTTGACGGGAAATGAGGTGCCGCACGAGCCGCATCTGGCGCTGACAGCAAGCCCCTGGTCGGGCGGGGTGGCGCTTTATTCGTCACCGCAGGACAGCAACTATATCCTGCAAGATATCATGCGGTATCGCAGTACCGTAGGGATCACGCAGACAGCCCTGCATGACGGTCCATTGGGGATCTGGGATCGCCGCGGTTTTCGCGTGAAGCTTGTCAGCGGTTCGCTGCAATCGGTAACGCCTGAGGTGCTGTTCTCGGGCGCCAATACCCTTGCAATAGGCGATGGCACGACCGACAACTGGGAAGTCCTGCAGTTTTCAGATGCCACCCTTGTTGAGCCCAGGACCTACGAATTGACAGGCCTTCTGCGCGGCCAATCCGGGTCAGATGGCATAATGCCCAACGTCTGGCCTGTTGGTTCCAAGGTTGTGCTGCTGAACGGGCGGCCTGAACAAATCACGATCCCGACCGCGTCACGCGGCAATCCCCGTCACTACCGCTATGGACCGGTAAAACGGCCCGTCAGTGACCGCAGCTATCGCCATCTTGAGCTGAGGTTCAAAGGCAATGGCTATCGACCCTATCCAGTCTCCCACCTTCAGGCATTGCCAGTCGGCAGCGGTCTGGATGTGAACTGGATCAGGCGGACCCGGATTGACGGCGATATGTGGGGTGCGGGGGATGTGCCACTCGGCGAGACCAGCGAGGCCTATGTGGTGCAGGTGCGACAGGGTAACGCGATCTTGCGCGAAGTGACACGGTTGGCCCCCAATTGGAGCTATAGCGCCGCCAACATGACGTCCGAGACAAACGGCAATGATTTTACCATTCATGTTGCCCAGGTATCAGACAGGTACGGGCCGGGGCCATTCCGCAGCGTCGTGATCGAGCAACCCTGATGCGCCCAGTCTATCCAAGTGACTTGCAGGACGCAGCAAGGGCCTTGATGCCCGCGCCCGATGCCGAACGACGACAACTTGCGCGCGCCATACTCTGGCGCGCAGATATCGCGGACCGCTATAGCAAGCACCATCACCGACCTCACCCCGAATATGGACAAGGGTCGCTGGGTGATGCGGCGCGCAGTTTTCCACGTGGAAAATTGCCTCGACATTGTGATGCAGACTACCTGCACTGCCTGTCGATTGTACTGGAGGCGCAATTGGTCAAATCCCCACATCACACCACGTGATTTCGCCCATCAAACCTTTGTTCTTTGCGAACGTTGCCTATCTGGGATAAGCAAAAGCTGAACAAAGGAGTGGCGTTATGGCCGAAGCTCGTACACATCTGCGCGAAATTGATCCTGTTTGGCAACGCATCTGTCAGGACGCGCAGGATAGCGTTACACGCGAACCTTTGGTCGGGTCCTTGGTGCATGATGGCATCTTGCAGCATTCCGAATTCAAGGTTGCATTGGGCTATCGGCTCGCGATGAAACTCGCTTCGACCGAGATGTCAGCGCAGACAATCAGCGAAATTGCGCGTATGGCCTATACCGCAAACGAAGACATCGTGCAGGACGCGCGCGCTGATCTGGTGGCGACTTATGATCGTGATCCTGCCTGCCACCGGCTGATGCAGCCGCTGATGTTCTTCAAAGGGTATCAGGCTGTGCAGGCATATCGCCTTGGGCACCATCTGTTCATCAACGGGCAACACGATCTGGCCTATTTCGTGCAAATGCGCGTGTCAGAGGTGTTTGGCGTCGATATTCACCCCGCCGCGCGCATCGGCAAAGGCATCATGATTGACCATGCCCATTCCATCGTGATCGGCGAAACGGCTGTCGTGGGCGACAATGTCTCAATGCTGCATTCGGTGACATTGGGCGGGACCGGCAAAGAAGAAGAGATTCGTCATCCGACAATTGGTGACGGCGTTCTGATCGGGGCAGGTGCAAAAGTGCTTGGCAATATCTCGGTGGGCCACTGCAGCCGGATCGCGGCTGGGTCTGTGGTATTGCAAGATGTGCCTCCGATGAAGACCGTGGCAGGTGTTCCAGCCAAAATCGTGGGAGAGGCGGGATGCGCCCAACCATCGATCACGATGGATCAGGGTCTCGGCATTCTGGACTAAGCCCAAGAATCAGAAACGCCGGGCATCGCCCGGCGTTATCTTTTGTTTTCAAGCAGATATCAGGCGAGCATCGTCATAGGATTTTCAAGGTTGTCCTTGATTACCTGCAGCAGATTTGCACCCAAAGCCCCGTCGATCACACGGTGATCGACGGACAACGTGACTGACATCACAATCCCTACTGTCAATTCGCCATCGGTCCCGACAATCGGCTTTTTGACGCCCGCACCAACGGCCAGAATGGCAGCATGGGGCGGATTGATGATGGCATCAAAGTTGTCGATCCCGAACATCCCAAGGTTGGAAATCGCAAAGCTGCCGCCTTGATACTCATGTGGCGCCAATTTGCGGTCACGGGCGCGGCCTGCAAGGTCCTTCATCTCCGCGGACAGGGCGGACAGAGACTTCATCTCGGCGTCCTTCAACACCGGAGTAAACAACCCACCTTCGATGGCAACGGCAACGGCCACATCCGACTTTTCGAATTTCAGCGTCCGATCACCGGCCCAGACAGCATTCGCCTCTGGGACTTGCTGCAAAGCAAGCGCGCAGGCCTTGATGATGAAGTCGTTGACCGACAATTTCACGCCGCGCGGCTCAAGCTGTTTGTTCAGCTGGCTGCGGAACTTCATCAGCGCATCAAGCTGAATGTCACGCCGCAGGTAGAAATGCGGCACCGACTGCTTAGCCTCTGTCAGACGGGCTGCGATGGTCTTGCGCATGCCATCCAGTTTGACCTCTTCAAACGGGCGACCTTCGTAGGTCTTGATTACGACATCGGTCGATGGACCAGCCGCAAGTGCTGCCGGTGCGGCGTCCGCTTTGGCCGCAGGTGCCGCTGCAGGTTTGGTACCGGGTTGCGCGTTTTCGACGTCGGCTTTGACGATGCGGCCATGCGGGCCAGAGCCCTTGATCGCAGTAAGGTCCAAACCTTTGTCAGCCGCGATACGCCGCGCAAGCGGAGATGCGAAGACCCGGTTGCCATCTTTCGCAGGTGCTGCAGGCGCAGGCGCGGACGATGGCGCAGCGGGTGCCGCCTCTGGTGCGGTTGCAGGGGCAGGGGCCGCTGCTGCTGCGGTCGTGTCTTCGATGTCGTCGGCACTTTCACCGTCTTCAAGAAGCACGGCGATCACATCGTTGACCTTCACACCCTCGGTGCCCTCAGCCACGACGATCTTGCCAATCACGCCTTCATCGACGGCTTCAAATTCCATCGTGGCCTTGTCGGTTTCAATCTCGGCCATGACGTCACCGCTGGATACGGTGTCGCCTTCTTTGACCAGCCATTTCGCCAAGGTCCCTTCTTCCATTGTCGGGGACAGTGCGGGCATCAGAATTTCTGTCGGCATCGCGCGTTCTCCTTAACGGTAGGTGACTTTTTTGACGGCTTCGATGACCTCTGCGGTCGTCACAAGCGCGTGCTTTTCAAGATTGGCAGCATAAGGCATGGGCACATCTTTACCGGTGCAGGTGATGACCGGGGCATCTAGATAGTCGAACGCCTCTTGCATCACGGTGCTGGCGATATAGCCGCCGACACTGCCTTGCGGCCAACCTTCTTCGACGGTGACCAGCCGGTTTGTCTTGCGCACCGATTCCAGAATGGCGGGCATGTCCATCGGGCGCAGGCTGCGCAAGTTGATCACTTCCGCATTCACACCCTCTTCTGCCAGCTTTTCTGCGGCCTCGAGTGCATATGTCATACCGATCCCGAACGATACGATCGTGACGTCATCACCGGCGCGTTCAATCTTGGCCTTGCCGAATGGGATCGTGAAGTCATCCATGACCGGCACATCAAACGACCGCCCGTACAGAATCTCATTCTCAAGGAAAATGACGGGATTGTTGTCGCGGATCGCCGTCTTCATCAGGCCTTTGGCATCTGAGGCCGAATAAGGCATCACAACTTTCAGTCCCGGGATCTGCATGTACCATGCGGCATAGTCCTGGCTGTGCTGTGCGCCAACCCGTGCAGCCGCACCATTTGGCCCGCGAAACACCATCGGCGCGCCCATCTGTCCGCCCGACATATAGAGCGTCTTGGCAGCAGAGTTTATAATATGGTCAATGGCTTGCATGGCGAAGTTAAACGTCATGAACTCAACAATCGGGCGCAGGCCTCCAAAGGCCGCACCGACCCCAATCCCTGCAAAACCATGCTCTGTGATCGGCGTGTCGATCACGCGTTTCGCGCCGAATTCGTCCAGCAGACCCTGAGAGATCTTGTAGGCACCTTGGTACTCTGCAACCTCTTCACCCATCAGGAAAACGTGGTCGTCACGGCGCATCTCTTCGGCCATGGCGTCACGCAATGCTTCGCGCACAGTTGTCGATTTGACGTCTGTCCCTTCAGGCCAATCAGGCGATTGATCTGCCGGTGCGGCGACTGGCGCCGCTGCTTCAGCCGGTGCCGGTGCGGCCTCGGCTGGGGCTGCAGCCGCTGCGGGGGCAGGGGCGGCACCTTCGGCAGGCACGTCTTCGCCTTCTTCGACAAGGATCGCAATCGCAGTGTTCACTTTGACGCCTTCGGTGCCTTCGGCGATCAGGATTTTGCCGACAATGCCTTCATCGACGGCTTCGAACTCCATCGTGGCCTTGTCGGTTTCAATCTCGGCCATGATGTCACCGCTTGATACGGTGTCACCTTCTTTGACCAACCATTTGGCCAGCGTACCTTCTTCCATTGTCGGCGACAGGGCGGGCATCAGGATCTCGGTTGCCATGATTTACACCTCCTCTTTCGCGTAAATGTCGGTCCAAAGTTCTTCCAATGCAGGCTCTGGGCTTTCTTTAGAGAATTCGGCGGCGTCATTCACGATGCCTTTGATTTCCTTATCAATCGCCTTGAGATCATCCTCTGTGGCGTGCTTGCCGGTCAGCAGCATGTCACGGACCTGCTCAATCGGGTCACGCTCGTCGCGCATCTTTTGCACTTCTTCGCGGGTCCGGTATTTCGCGGGGTCCGACATGGAATGTCCACGATACCGGTAGGTCTTCACTTCCAGAATGTAGGGGCCTTTGCCCGCGCGGCAGTGGGCAACGGCACGTTCACCGGCCTCTTTGACGGCCAGAACGCTCATGCCGTCCACTTCTTCGCCGGGGATGCCGTAGGCGGCACCACGCTCCCACAGGCTGGGAGACTTGGTTGAGCGCTGGACGCTTGTGCCCATGGCGTATTGGTTATTTTCGATAACGAATACGACCGGCAGATCCCACAGCTCGGCCATGTTGTAAGTTTCATAGACTTGGCCCTGGTTTGCAGCCCCGTCACCAAAATAGGTGAAGGTCACCCGGCCGTTGTCGAGATATTTGTCAGCAAAGGCCAGACCGGCACCCAGTGGCACCTGTGCGGCGACAATTCCGTGACCGCCGTAGAAATGCTTCTCTTTGCTGAACATATGCATAGAGCCGCCCTTGCCTTTGGAATAGCCGCCCTCACGTCCGGTTAGCTCTGCCATGACACCTTTGGGGTCCATGCCGCAGGCCAGCATATGGCCGTGGTCGCGGTATGATGTAATGCGCTTGTCGCCGTCTTCTGCAGCAGCCTCCAGGCCAACAACAACGGCCTCTTGTCCGATGTAGAGGTGGCAGAAGCCACCAATCAGGCCCATTCCGTAGAGCTGACCGGCCTTTTCCTCGAACCGGCGGATCAACAACATTTCACGATAATGGCCCAGCAATTCCTCGGCAGAAACATTCGGCTTCTTGGCCGCTTTCTTCGGTGGCATAGGTGTCCTCCCTGGTGGCGACAGAATAGTTTAGCGTTAAACTATCGCTACAGCATAGCCGGGACCAAAGCGAGACGCAATGCGCCCCTAGGTCAACACCTCAGGACAACCCCGTGTTGCGTTCAGCGGATAACAAGCTCGTCTGCGCGGATCAGGCCCAGCACGTCGCGGGCCTGCTCATCCAGCAGATCGAGGTCCAGAAAAGTGTCCGACAGACGGGTCGTCAGGTTTTCCATTCGCGAGACCTCGGCACGCAGCATGACAAGCTCTGCCTGCAAATCGCGCGCTTCTGCATTCACTTCGGCGCGCTTGAACACGCCATAGTCGCCCTGCACGGCGGCAAAGGTGAAATAGAGGCACAACATCAGCGCACCAAGAAAATACAAAAGGGGGCCCATCGGGGGTAAGGTACGCCGGTTCATCTGCCTCTCCTGCAGCTCTTGTTGGCTGCGTTTTGGTAGAATCGCACAAACGAATCGCCTTGTGAATCCCTTTAATGGTGCGATGCGCAGATTTTATCCGGCGACAGAGGCGGCGAAGATGTCCTCAATCGTTTCGCTCAGCATTTGGTTGAAATCTGCGTCGCTTTGCTGTGCTGATAAGCCTTCGGTCAGCGCGCGCGAGAAGCTGGCAATGACACCTTTGTTCTGTGACAAACGAGCATTGGCCTCGGCCCGATCATAGCCACCTGACAAGGCCACGACCCGCATGACCTTGGGGTGGTCCACCAGCGGCTGATAGATGTTAGCCTGTTCCGGCAAAGTCAGCTTCAACATGATTTCCTGCCCGTCGGGAATCCGTGCCAGATGCCGCAGGATCGCGTCGCACAACATCTTTTCTGCCGTCTCTTTGTCGGCCATGTTGATATTGATTTCAGGCTCAAGGATTGGCATCAGCCCATGCTCCAGCACGCGAAACCCCACATCGAACTGCTGCGTGACGATGGCTTCGATCCCGCTTTCGGATGCTGCATTGATGACAGACCGTTCCTTGGTGCCAAAAATGCCCTTGTCCTTGGCGCGCGCCAAAAGGGCATCAAGCCCCGGCATCGGCTTGAGCAATTGAACGCCGTTATCGTCAGCCTCTAACCCCTTGTCGATCTTCAAGAAAGGCACCACGCGACGTTCGTTCCACAGGTATTTGGCCGCGGGTTGGCCGCCAAATTCGCGGTCCATCGTCATCTCAAACAAAATGGCACCAACTACCTTGGCACCAGTAAAAGCGGGGGCGTCGGCAATGCGCGCGCGCATCGCATGGATCTGATCAAACATTTCGGCATCGTTGGCATAGGCATTTTCATCAACGCCATAAAGCCGCAACGCTTTGGGGGTTGAGCCGCCGCTTTGATCCAGTGCCGCAATAAACCCGTTCCCGTTGCGCACTTGCGCTGCCATGTCCTGATGCACTTTCAATCTCCGCCTTCAATTTCCAAGGGTGATGTCCCTTGGCTTGTGCTTAGGGCAGGGCTGGCAGGCTTACAATTCTGGTGGCGCTAACGCTGGCGCTATCAGGTGCGATTAGCCTTGCAGAGCGGCAACACCAGGCAGCTCTTTGCCTTCCAGCCACTCCAGAAAGGCACCACCAGCAGTCGAAATATAGGTGAAGTCGTCCGCCGCACCGGCCTTGTTCAACGCAGCCACCGTGTCACCACCTCCGGCAACAGAGGTCAGCTTGCCTGCCTTCGACAGTTCCGCCGCCTTTTTCGCGGCAGCATTGGTGGCCGCATCGAACGGCTCGATCTCGAACGCACCAAGTGGGCCGTTCCAGACAAGCGTTTCGCTTGCCTCCAAAGCGGCTGCAATCGCGGCAACGGCGTTGGGACCCGCATCCAGGATCATTGCATCTGCAGGACAAGCATCCGCGTTGACCGTTTCATGGGCGGCTCCAGCCTTGAATTCACGGGCGACAACAACGTCTTCGGGCAACATGATCTTGCATCCGGCAGCCTCTGCCTTGGCAAGGATGTCGCGGGCGGTCTCTGCCAGATCGTGTTCGCAGAGCGACTTGCCAACGTCGATGCCTAGCGCGGCAAGAAAGGTGTTGGCCATGCCGCCACCGATCACAAGTTTGTCGACTTTCGCAACCAGATTGCCCAGCAGATCCAGCTTGGTTGACACCTTTGCGCCGCCAACCACTGCCGTGACAGGGCGCTTTGGTGTCTCCAGCGCGTTTTCCAGCGCGCGCAACTCCTCTTCCATCAGTCGGCCAGCGCAGGCGGGCAACAGGTGGGCAATCGCCTCTGTGCTGGCATGGGCGCGGTGGGCGGCGGAAAAGGCGTCATTGACGTAGATATCGGCGAGTGAGGCAAGACGCTTGGCAAAGGCCGGGTCATTGGCTTCTTCGCCGGGATTGAAGCGCAGGTTTTCCAGCAGCAAAATCTCGTCGCCTTCCAGCTCTTTGACCGCATCGCGGTAATCCGCATTCGCCCAAACCACAGGCCAGCCCAGCACCTCAGCAACTGTTCCCGCAATATGCTCCAGCGACATCTCTGGTACGACCTTGCCCTTGGGGCGACCGAAATGCGCCATCAGGATCACCGTGCCACCTGCGTGCTGGATATGGTCCACCGTCGGCACAATGCGCTCGATCCGTGTGGCATCTGTCACTTCGCCGTTTTCCATCGGAACATTGATATCGACCCGTACAAGGACCCGTTTCTTGTTCAGATCCATCTCATCAAGGGTTTTCCAGGCCATTTCACGCTCCTTTGGGTCAACGTGACGCTCAGATGCGGCAAGGATGCGTGAACGTCAACAGCGCGTGCTTGGCAATTGCGCCGTTGGGCCATATGTCTGGCCCCAACAAACAAGTGTAGGAGAACGGCATGGCCGACATCAAAGACCCCGAAAACACAATCATCATGACCCTCAAGGATGGTGATGTGACCATTCAACTGCTGCCCGATGTGGCGCCCAAGCACGTTGAACGGATGAAGGAACTGGCCCGCGCTGGCAAATATGACAACGTGGCCTTTCACCGGGTTATTGATGGGTTCATGGCCCAGACGGGCGATGTCGAACATGCCAATATGGAAAACAACTATAACCCGGGCCGTGCCGGAACCGGCGGGTCGGACATGCCTGATCTGCCCGCGGAATTCTCTAAAATCCCGCACGCACGCGGTTCGCTGGGTGCGGCACGTTCGGCCAACCCGAATTCTGCCAACAGCCAGTTCTTTATCAACTTCAAAGACAATGACTTCTTGAACGGTCAATACACGGTCTATGGGCAGGTGATTTCAGGCATGGAACACGTTGACGCCATCGCCAAGGGCGAGCCGCCTGCGAACCCTGACCGGATGGTCAGCGTCAAGGTTGCCGCCGATGTTTAAGTGGATCATCCCACTGGCGCTGTGCGCCGGGACAGCGCAGGCAACCGGGCTTGAGATCGACATCGCGGGCGAGGCGAACGGCACAATCGTCGTTGATCTGTTCGAAGATGTTGCACCTTTGCACGTGGCCCAGATCACCTCGATCGCCGCGGATGGGGCATATGATGGTGTGGTCTTTCACCGGGTGATTGATGGCTTCATGGCCCAGACCGGCGATGTTGAGTTTGGCAAGGCCGGCGGCGACATGCGGCGTGCTGGCACCGGCGGGTCCAGCCTGCCTGACATTCCGGCCGAATTCTCTGAACTTAGCTTTGAGCGTGGTGTCGTGGGCATGGCCCGGGCGCAAAATCCGAATTCGGCCAACAGCCAATTCTTCATCATGTTTGAACCGGGTCTCTTCCTGAACGGTCAGTACACGATCGTGGGCGAGGTGACCTCGGGCATGGATGTGGTCGATGCAATCAAACGCGGCGACGGTCCAAACGGCGCGGTGATCGGCGAACCCGACATGATGTCTGCGGTCCGGGTCACGGACTAACACTTCTTTTTCATAGCCCCCTCACGTTCGCGCGAGGGGGCTATGCCGCAAGCGCCTGAAAGGTCAGGGTAAGGCAACCACGACCCGGAGACCTTTGATGCGCTTGATTTCCCTAATGACCGCCACGCTGCTGTGGATGACACCGGCCCATGCCAATCCCGATTTCTGGGTCCATGAATGGCCGAACACGGACTTCGAAAAAACCACCGTTGAAAACTGGGTCGAAATCCTCTCTGGCGGCCCGCCCAAGGATGGCATCCCGGCACTGACCGGGCCGGATTTTATTGCCGTGGCAGAGGAAAACCGTCTGCAACCGCTGGAGCCGGTCATCACGCTCGAGATTGAGGGCGAAGTACCGCGCGCCTATCCGATCCGCTACCTGACATGGCATGAAATCGTGAACGATACTGTGGGTGGCCTGCCGGTCGCGGTGACGTTCTGCCCTTTGTGCAACTCTGGCATCACCTTTGATCGCCGGGTGCAAGGGCAGGTGCTGGAATTTGGCGTCTCTGGCAAACTCCGCAATTCCGATATGGTCATGTATGACCGCCAAACCGAAAGTTGGTGGCAGCAGGCTGTTGGCACCGGCATCGTCGGTGAATTGACTGGTGTCGAATTGGACACGCTGCCCAGTTGGATGGAAAGTTGGGAGCTTTTTGCCGCCCGCAACCCAGATGGTCTGGTAATGCAGGAACCCAATTTTCCGCGTCGGTATGGGGCCAATCCATATGTGCAATATGACAGCTCGCAACGGCCGTTCCTGTATTCCGGAGAGATGCCGCCGCACGACATCCCCGCCTTGGCGCGCGTGGTCCGCGTCGGTAATCGCGCTTGGCCGATGACCCGGTTGGCCGAAGAGGGCAAAGTCGAAGAGGCGGGTGTCACACTCAGCTGGACTGCCGGACAGGCATCGGCGCTTGACAGCCAGCGGATTGCGGCAGGTCGCGATGTTGGCAATGTACGGGTGCGCGATGCCAGTGGTGCTGACGTGGCCCACGACGTAATGTTTGCCTTTGCCTTTCACGCTTTCTGGCCGGACGGCACGTGGATGTTGCCAAATTGAGCGGGCAAAGCCCGCACGACATCATGGTGCTTCGGTGATCTGAGCCCGTTTGATCGTGCGGTAGCGCTGCTTAGGTGCCGCAAAAGGTGCGCGTGACGATCTCGGTCTCTGTCGGTGGGACAGCATAAGGTTGGCGGGTGCCATCAAGCAGGGCGAATGGTTGTGTGATGACAGCCAACATTTCGTGGAAGGGATCAAAGTTGCCTGCGACGCCTGCAGCGATCACCGCCTCTATCTGGTGATTGCGAGGGATAACCTGCGGATTGCAACGCGCCATGATCGCCACGTAATCCGGTGCGTGCCGGGCTGACCAGCGGGCCTGCCAACCTGCGAAGGCATCGCGATCGGCAAATTGATCTTGTGCATCCGCTCCAGCCAGCGCGGCAAAGGTATTGGTGAAGTCCGAGCCATCTTTGGCCATCAGCGCCAGCAGATCCTCGATCAGTGTTTTGTCGTCGGGCGTCGGATTGGTCAGCCCCAACTTACCAGCGAAAACCTCAAGGTGGGCCGCCTCGTAAAGGTCGGGAAAAGTGTTCACGCTGGCGGTAAACACCTCAATGGCTTTATCCTGATCCGGCATAAGCGGGATCAGCGCCGTTGCCAGTTGCGCGCAATTCCACGCGGCAATTCCCGGCTGGTTACCATAGGCATAGCGGCCCATCTGGTCGATAGAGCTAAAGACCTTACCGGGGTGATAGGCATCCACAAAGGCGCAGGGACCATAATCAATGGTCTCGCCTGCGACACTGCAATTGTCGGTGTTCATCACCCCATGAATGAACCCCAGCCCCATCCATTGCGCGACAAGCGTGGCTTGCCGGGCGACGACTGCGCGCAGAAACGCATCGGGTGATGTGGCGTCAGGATAATGTCGCGCTGTGGTGTGTTGATAAAGCGCTTCGAGCGCTTCCAGATCACCACGCGCTGCATGCACCTGAAATGTGCCGACACGGATATGGCTTTGCGCAACGCGGGTGAGGATCGCGCCGGGCAGGCGGGTTTCGCGATAGACGTCCTCGCCTGTCGTAACAGCTGCAAGCGTGCGCGTCGTGGGCACACCAAGGGCGTGCATCGCCTCTGACACCAGATATTCGCGCAGCACCGGCCCCAGCCATGATCGGCCATCACCGCTGCGCGAATAGGGCGTGCGACCGGACCCTTTCAGCTGAATGTCGCGCCGCACCCCATCGGTGCCGACAACTTCCCCCAACAGGATCGCGCGGCCGTCACCCAGCTGCGGGTTCCACTGGCCGAACTGATGCGCCGCATAAAGCTGTGCAAGCGGGGTGCTGCCGTCTGCGACTGCATTGCCTGCAAAGACATCCCGCGCTGCATCAGCGCCGAACCAAGCACCGTCAATGCCAAGAAGGGCCGCCAGATCATCATTCCGCGCAATCCACGCGGGCGCTTTCACAGGGGTTGGCGGCAATGCCGTGAACATCTGCGCCGGCAAGCGCGCAAATGAATTGTCAAAGGGGATCGCGGTCACAACCGGTCGGTCATCAAGATGACCGTCTCTGATCCCGTAAATCCAACTCTGCGGCAAAAGCGGCTGGCGATGTCGTCAGGTCCGGCGGCGTGGGCGTGAAGCGCCTTCATGCCGGCCTCGCGCAGCGAGACAGCAACAGAATGAACCACCTCTGTCCCAATCCCGCGCCGCCTGACGGACGGCCGGATAAAAACCTCTGTCAGCCAACCGATCATACCGCCCAAGGGCACAGACCAACCGAATGTCACCATCACATAGCCCAGCGGGGCGCGTTGTGGCCCAATCAGCCAGATCGCACCAAGGGGTGAACCTTCAAGGATTGGGGCAACGACAGCCTCGCGATGGGCATCATCATAGGGTTGCTGCGTCTCTTCATGATGCCGCGCCATCAGGTCCAAAGCGCGCGGCGCGTCCTGTGGACCCGCAAGGATCAATGCCGTGGTCATAGCCGCGCCAACCGTTCGGTCAGCAAATCAAAGAACCCGGCGGCATCCATATCCCCCATGAACAGCGCATTGGCCGGGCGGTCCGTGACGCGCCACCAGTCGGCAACGGTCATGCCTAGGGTCAGATCCGATGTCGTCTCAATCTCGACATTCACGGTGCGGCCGGAAAACAGCGCAGGTGCGATCAGAAAGGCGATCACGCAAGGGTCATGCAGCGGCGCACCTTCGGAGCCGTACTTTTCCTTGTCGAACCGTTCGAAAAAGTCGGTCCAGGCTGCAACCATGTCCCCAACACGGGTTCCCATTGCGCGAAAGGCATCAACGCGTTCGCGGGTTGTCAGCGCCTTATGGGTCACATCGAGCGGCATCACCACAATTGGCACGCCTGACGCAAATACCGCTTTGGCAGCTTCGGGGTCTACGTAGATGTTGAATTCGGCTGCCGGTGTAATGTTGCCCACCTCAAAATAGGCGCCTCCCATCAGCACGATTTCCTGCACCTTTTCAATGATATCCGGCGCACGCTCAAAGGCTGTCGCAATATTCGTCAGGGGGCCAAGCGGGCAAAGCGTGACACTGCTTGCCGGTTCGGTGCGCAACGTCTCGATGATGAAGTCGACAGCGTGCTGATCCTGCAGCGGCATGGTCGGATCATCCATCTGTGGACCGTCAAGGCCGGTCTTGCCATGCACATGCTCTGCCGTAACCAGAGTGCGCACCAGTGGTCGATCACAGCCAGCAAACACCTTGGTGTCGGTCTTGCCAGCAAGTTCGCAAACGATCCGGGCATTCTTTTCGGTCAAGGGCAGAGGGACGTTCCCGGCCACGGCGGTTATGCCCAGCACTGTGATGTCTTCTGGAGACGCCAGCGCCAACAGGATCGCGACAGCATCGTCCTGTCCGGGGTCTGTGTCGATAATAATCTTGCGGGGCGCCATGGGTCTTCCTTGTCTTCAGGGGCGCAGTGTGTCGTCTGGCGCTGTCGGGGGCAAGGGGTCAGATGCGTCCATGACGCCGCAACCGGGCGCGAATGTCATTTTGTGCCGGATGGTTTTGTTCCAGTGCAAAAACATATGCGTGGGTCAGATAGAAGCATGAGGCGTCCAGATCATTGGCCTGATCCGCGGCCTGCAGATATAGATCAACCAACGCCCAATGATCGCCCGACGCATGCGCGGCGAGCAGGCTGTCATCCAGTGACGTCATCAGCCCGCGTTGGCGCGGTGCACCTGCAATTGGCCTGCGACCCAATCGTGGAACGTATGGGTGGGGCTGTCCATCGCCGGGCTGAATCGCCCGCCGTCAAACCCTGGCGCTCGGCGGCCTTTCTGCATGCCTTCAACAACAAAAATGTCTTCTTCGAACACGGTTTTCCAAAGATGGGCGTTGCGGTGCCGCATATCCTCGTTCACCTGATCTTTTGCATAGAACAAATGAACATGTTCTGTTGTGCTGTTCAGATCATTGGGCTGGAGGATGATGACAAAGGTATGGTCGCGTTGCGCGCCCAACAGGACATTGGGAAAGACGCTGATGTATTCCGCACCCTCGTCCCACTTCTCGGCCAAGCCTTCAAAGTCTGGAAATACGGCGTCGTCAGGGCCTTTGAGCTGGCGATAAACCAACGTGCCCTGACCAGCGTAACGCCCCGATTCAACGATATTATAATGGTCCTCAAGGCGCGAATAGCTGTTCAGGCCGGGATGAACCCACGGCAAGTGATAGCTTTCACAATAGTTTTCAACCGCAAGCTTCCAGTTGGTCTGAACCTCCAGATCAAAGCTGCTTTCGGCACCACCTGCATGCATCGGGACGTCAAATTCGGCCCAGCGGTCCAAGAGGTCGGCGTGTACGGTTTCAAACGGGGCTGCGTTGCCGTCGATGTTGACAAAAACGGTGTTGAACCAGATGTGGCTGCGCACTTCGATCAGACCAAGGTCGTCTTTGACGATGGCCTCGTGCGTGTTGTAACCGGGGCCGCCGACGTGCGGCGTGCTGACCAATTTGCCCTCGGTCGAGTAGCACCAGGAATGATAGGGGCAGCGGATTGCCCCTTCGATCTTGCGCGGCTCTGACACCAAGACCATGCCCCGGTGGCGACAGATGTTTTGAAAGACACGGACCTGGCCAGTCTTGTCGCGGATCAACAACAGCGGGATGCCCAGCAACTCGATCGGCTTGGCATCGCCATTCTCTGGTACGTCGGATGTCACCGCCAATCCTGTCCAGTTTGCAAACAAGACGGCGTGTTTTTCTTCTTCAAAAACAGTTGGATCGACGTAATGCGCGTTGGGCAGCCCTTGGGCGGTCGCCACATCGCGGCGAACAGCTGACAGGTCGGACAGAGGCAGGTCTTTGGCCATCTTGAGGGTCCTTCAATGCAGATTGCGTGGAATCACAATAGCAGATCACCCCTTGTTTGAGATGTTTGTAGGCGACTTTCACTTTCTTCACAGCGACCTCTTGCGCGAGGAGATGCCCATGCAGACCTGATGCGTCGGTCAAGAATTGCCGGTTGGCAAATCCCGCTCCACACCCGGCACGAGGATGCCGAGTGTTGGGCTAAGATTTGGCACAGTGCTGCCGGTTCTAACGGCATTGGGGGCCATCATCTGGCACCCGACCGATGCCACATCCATGTTCGCTGCAGCACCGACATAACGTCTGGTGCGATGTCCAAAGGAGAAATCCAACATGACTGCCAAGACAATCCTGACACTCCCCGTAGCCCTTGTTCTTATGGCTCTGCCTGCCATTGCGCAGGATGCGGCGATCGACGTGGATGCCGACGGTATGTACAGTTTCCCAGAGCTTCAGGCGGCCATGCCTGAGATGACCGAAGAAGACTTCACAACACTTGATGTCTCGGGCGATGGCCTGCTGGACGCGGACGAAATTGCCGCGGCTACAGAAGCGGGCATCCTGCCTGCAATGGACGGCTGATCGGGCCTATGTAGCTGATCGGCCCAGGCCCTTTACGTGTCGCCCCAATCGCACGTTTAGGGCCGTCAAAACTGCCAACTGCCCGGAGCCTCCCTGCCGGGCAGTTGCGCGTTTATGGGGGTGCTACTCCACACCACGCGACAAGGCGGCAACGCCAGTACGCGCGACCTCTTGCAGGCCCAGAGGGCGCATCAGGTCTGCAAAAGCGTCAATCTTTTCAGGTGTGCCCGTAATCTCAAACACGAATGATTCCAATGTGCTATCGACCACATTGGCGCGGAAGATATCGGCCAGACGGATCGCCTCGATCCGGTGATCGCCTTTGCCTGCGACTTTGAACAGCGCCAGTTCACGTTCCACCGACGCGCCTTCTACGGTCAGATCATGCACCTCGTGCACCGGCACAATCCGGCCAAGCTGCGCCTTGATCTGGTTGATCACCTGCGGCGTCCCAGAGGTGACAATCGTGATGCGTGAGAGATGACCTGTGTGATCGATCTCGGCCACGGTCAGGCTTTCGATGTTATAGCCACGGCCCGAGAATAACCCGATGACCCTTGCTAGAACCCCCGGTTCGTTTTCGACAATGACAGCCAATGTGTGACGCTCAACCTCGTCCCCGAAGGTCGAGCGGAGGTCATAGGCGGAATGGCTGGTAGAGCCTTTTTTGATCTTCAATGGGGACATTGTTTTTCCAACTTCGTATTATTTAGACAGTTCATAGATGCAGGTTTCGCCTTCGTAGAACGCGACCCCCCAGTCATAAAGAAAGGCGGGCAGGGCCGCCTCGAGCGCTTTGATCGCAGGATCCAAGAGCTTGATCGTATCGCTGCGACTGCGATCTTCATCAATGATTTGAATAGCTACGATGCTTTTACAATCCCGCAGCATTTGCAGGATGCGGTCCTTGTTGCCGACACCTCCGTCTGTGCAACGGCTGATTGCGTCCTCTGTTTCTTCTTTAAAAATCGCGCCGTTTTGCGGAGTGACTTCCAAAACGCCAAGTGTCGCATTCGAGACTTTCAAACCTCCCCAGTGCCTCTTTTGAATGAACAGTCTCGCACGCAGCGGATCGCCGTCGGCGCCTTCTTCCAATTCGTATCCTTGCCTACTCTCACGCAAGCATGCCCCTACGCCGACAAGATCAAGAACCTGATCGCGGGACATTAACCTGATGTAGTCTGGCATATTGGCCGCCTCATACCAATGCCCCACCGGCACCCTGAATCGCGTTCGCGGTGTCGGCGTTTTCGCCCAAGAGCATTTCGTTGTGCGGTTTGCCTGATGGGATCATCGGGAAGCAGTTTTCGTGCTTTTCCACCAGACAGTCGAACACAACCGGGCCGTCGTGGTTGATCATTTCCATGATCGCATCGTCGAGGTCGTCAGGGTCCGAACACAGAATGCCCTTGGCACCGAAGGCATCCGCGAGTTTCACAAAATCGGGCAGGGCCTCTGACCAGGATTGGCTATAGCGTTCGCCGTGCAAGAGTTCCTGCCATTGGCGCACCATGCCAAGGCGTTCGTTGTTGAGGATGAATTGTTTCACGGGCAGCTGATACTGCGCTGCGGTGCCGAGTTCCTGCATGTTCATCAGCCAAGAAGCCTCACCCGCGACGTTAATCACAAGGCTGTCGCGGTGGGCCAGTTGCACACCGATTGACGCGGGAAAACCGTAGCCCATCGTGCCCAAGCCCCCGGAGGTCATCCAGCGGTTGGGGTCTTCGAACCCCAGATACTGTGCGGCCCACATCTGATGCTGACCGACTTCGGTGGTGATGTAGCGGTCGTGGTCCTTGGTCAGCGCTTCAAGCCGGGCGAGCGCGTACTGCGGCTTGATGACTTTGCCTTCCTGTTTAAAGGCCAGACAATCGACCCTGCGCCATTCGTTGATCTGGCCCCACCATTTGGCGAGCCCTTCCTTGTCGGTCTTGCGGCCACGGGATTTCCAGACATTCAGCAAATCCTCAAGCACGTGGGCGCAGTCGCCAAGGATCGGCATATCAACGTGGATCACCTTGTTGATGGACGATGCGTCAATGTCGATGTGCGCTTTCTTCGAACCCGGACTGAAGGCGTCGATCCGGCCAGTGATGCGGTCGTCAAAGCGCGCACCGATGTTGATCATCAGATCACAGTCGTGCATTGCCATATTGGCCTCGTAGAGGCCATGCATGCCCAGCATTCCGATCCAATTGTCGCCAGAGGCCGGGTAACAGCCCAGCCCCATCAGGGTTGACGTGATCGGAAAGTTTGTGGCCGCCACGAGTTCACGCAAAAGCTGCGTCGCGGCGGGGCCGGAGTTGATGACACCGCCGCCAGTGTAGAACACCGGGCGTTTTGCTTTCTCCATCGCTTTGGCAAGTTCGGTGATCATGTCGATATCGCCCTTCACCTGCGGGGCGTAGTGCGATTTGCGTTTGGCCTTTTCGGTGTAGGTCCCGCTGGCAAACTGCACGTCCTTGGGGATGTCGATCAGGACAGGGCCGGGACGGCCAGAGGTGGCGACGTGGAACGCTTCGTGCAAGACACCGGCCAAGTTGTCGGTCTCTTTCACCAGCCAGTTGTGTTTCGTACAAGGGCGTGTGATGCCCACGGTGTCCGCCTCTTGGAACGCGTCAGAGCCGATCATGAACGTCGGGACCTGACCGGTCAGCACGATGATTGGTATGCTGTCCATCAGCGCGTCCGTCAGGCCGGTCACCGCATTGGTAGCACCGGGGCCAGAGGTCACAAGCGCCACGCCCGGTTTGCCGGTCGACCGCGCATAGCCTTCAGCGGCATGGACGGCCCCTTGTTCGTGGCGGACAAGGATGTGCTGGATGTGGTTCTGCTGAAAGATCTCATCATAGATCGGCAGGACTGCGCCACCGGGGTATCCAAAGACCGTGTCGACACCTTGGTCGATCAGGGCCTGCACCACCATTTTCGCGCCGGTCATCTGTTTGCTCATCTTCTTTGTCCTTTTGAGCGCCAGTCATAAAAAAGCCCCCGAAGTTTCGGGGGCGCATGGGAACCTGAATGGGTCAACCGTTACCGGCCCATGCGCATACTTCCTACGACTAGTACAATCTGTATCATGGAGCGGACCCTATGCGGCAGTGCGGCAGGGGTCAACTGCCCGCGTGGAGAAAATGTCGCCAAGGGGCGATTTTTCGCAACTTTCTTTCAGAGGGTGATTTTGCGGTATACTTCTATCCGTTGGTCGGGGCGCGAGGGGGCGCTTCTTTCTCAGTGGCATCGCGATCTCGCGCTTTCCATTGTCGTAGCTATGCCGGGGTGGTTTTATCACCATTGGTTGCGGGATCATGCCCTTTGCAGGATCATTTAATGTTTTCACATCAACAGTGACCGTATTGGCAGTTGTTCTTGCAATGGCGGCCGTGAGTTCGACGGTGATCGTATCAATTTTTACTGGCCGCTCCTTTCTTGACCCATGCCCCAACCAACACGTGCCTAATGGCGGTGCATCTGTCAGGGTGAGCATGAAGAAAACACGGAAGAGGTGATGCAGGTGCGCAGCTTAACAGTTCTGGGCGTCGTTTTGTGGCTTGGCGCTTGCGCTGCTGTGACGGGTGACGAGGTGGAGGTCAGCGGCACAGGCGTGGACATGCTAAAGCTACGCGCTGGCCCCGGACTGGGGTTCAGGGTCTTGCTGGGCTTGCCGGATGGAACAAGCTTGCAGCGCTTTGATTGCGTAACTGAAGAAGGTCAGCGCTGGTGCAAAGTCTCGCTTGCGGGCGCATCCGGTGTCACAGGATACGCTGCCGCCGACTATTTGGTCCCGCGTTAGTCGGGCTTTTTCGCCAGCACCGCGTCGATGTCAGCGGCCGCGTGGCGATTGGGGCATTGTTCCCAATCTTCGCCCCAGGACCGATTGACGATCATGCCACGCTGATAGGCCGGGCGGTTGTAGATCTCATCCATCCAGCGGATCACGTGGGTGTATTCATGCACAGACAGGAAGTCACCGGCGTCATAGCTGGCACCCATGACCGTGCGCCCATACCAAGGGGCGGTTGCCATGTCGGCGATGGTATAGTCGTCACCAGCCAGATAGCGGTTGTCGGCCAGATGCCTGTCCAGCACATCCAACTGGCGCTTGGCCTCCATTGCGAAGCGGTTGATCGGGTATTCGAATTTCTCGGGTGCATAAGCGTAGAAGTGACCAAAGCCGCCACCCAGATAGGGGGCAGAGCCTTGCAGCCAAAAGAGCCAGTTCAGCGCCTCGGTCCGGGCCGCACCACTTGCGGGCAGGAACGCGTCAAACTTCTCGGCCAGATAAAGCAGGATCGCACCGCTTTCAAACACGCGCTGGCCGGTTTCCCGGTCAAACAACGCTGGAATCTTGGAATTGGGGTTGATGTCGACAAAACCCGATCCGAACTGATCGCCTTCGGTGATCTTGATGATCCAGGCGTCGTATTCGGCGGCATGGCCTGCGGCCAACAGCTCTTCCAGCATCAGCGTGACTTTGACGCCATTGGGGGTCGCCAGGGAATGGAGCTGCAGCGGGTGGTCACCAACGGGCAAATCTTTGTCGTGTGTTGCACCTGCGATTGGGCGGTTCAGCTTGGCCCATTCGCCGCCATTCTCGGCATCCCATGTCCAGACTTTGGGCGGGGTATAGGTGGTCATGGCGGCTCTCCTGTTGTGTGGTGACAAAGAGCTAGCACACGCAGAGCGTGACGCAAGGCGATGGCGGCGAACAAGGGGATGCTTGAGCAAAAACATGGTGCGCAAGGCCACCCCTTTGCACAAAAAAGGGCCGCCCCGAAGGACGGCCCTGTCTTGAGGATCAGATGATCCTTAGTTTAGGTCTTTGGCGTAGTCATCAGCCAGTGCGGCTTCGGCATCGGCCACAGCGGCGATCAGCGCGTCAAGGATCGCGTCACCACCGTCAACATTTGCGCGGAACCAGTCCTGCACAGGGGCAGCGGCTTCTGCGAATGCGGCTTTCTCTTCGGGGGTTGGGACGTAAAGGTCACCACCACCCGCGACGAAGGCCTCATAGGCTTCAATCGACTTGCGCTTGGGCGAGGCGAAAGTGGCCTGCTGCAGCTGAGAGAAACCGTCGACCACAACGCGGCGCAGGTCCTCTGGCATCGCCATGAAGTTTTCGTTGCTCATCCACCAAAGCGCACCCATGTAGGCGTGACCGTCGAGGGTCACGTACTGCAGGCCCGCATCCGGGAATTTCATGCCCATGATGTCGGTGATGCCGTTCTTGGACCCTTCAACAACGCCGGTCTGGAACGATGTGAACAGTTCGGGCCACGGGATTGGAGTCGGAGAGGCACCCAATGCGCGCACCAATTCCTGCGGCAGGTCTGCCACAACAGTCCGGATCTTCAGGCCTTCCATATCGGATGGCATCGCCACACGACGCTGCGTGTTGGCAAAGTTACGCCAGCCACCGGTGTTACCGATGGTCATCAGGCGTACGGAATCGCCACTGTCAGCCAGGGCCATGTCGCGCATGGTGCGGACAAAGTCGCTGGTCAGCACTTCTTCGGCGATCCGGTCGTCAGCCATCAGGTAGGGCAGATCAAGAACCTGCACATAAGGGAAGATGCCTGCCGCACCACCAGAGGTGGACACGTAAACGTCGATCGAACCCTCAGAGACACCTTCGATGCATTCCGCACCTGTGGCGCACAGTTGCGTGCCGATGAAAAGCTCCACACCGATGCGGCCGTTTGAGGCAGCTTCGACGTAGTTCTTGAAGACGACCAGACCGTCATAGTCCTCGTCGTTTTCGTTCGAGTTCGCGGTCGCGCGGATCGTGAACTCTTGATGGCCATCGGCATAGGCCGCAGAGGCCCCGGCAAACAGCGTGGCGGCAAGCGCGCCTTTCAGTAGACCTTTGAGCATTATTCTCTCCCTGTTCATTGGTCGGTTATGGGGACGACTGTCCCTTTATTGAACGAACCCCGTCAAGCGCGGAATCGTCATTGAGATGGCCGGGACGTAGGTAATCAGGAAGATCACGAAAATCTCGACCGCAAGGAAGGGCAGGATTGCTTTGGCAATCGTTTCGACCTTTTCGCCCGAGACGGTACTCGCCACGAATAAGACCAAGCCCATGGGCGGAGTTGCCAGACCGACGGTCAGGTTGACCGACATGATGATGGCAAAGTGGACGGGGTGCACGCCAAGGTCGACAAAGATCGGCCCCAGGATTGGCCCCAGAATGATGATCGCAGGCCCTGCATCCAAGAACATGCCCACAATGAAGAGCAGGATGTTGATCAGGAACAAAAGGATCAGCGGGTTCTCGGAAAGCGACAGGATGTAGTCCGACATGATCTGCGGCGCATAGGACAGCGAGACCACGGTTTTGAAGCTGACGGCGGCCCCCACCAGCAGCAGAACCGCAGAGGTGGAAAGTGCAGATTTAGTCAGCACCTGCCACAGGTCACGGCCATTCATTGAGCGCAACACAAAGAAAGACACGATCAGCGCGTAGAACACCGCCATGGCCGAGGCCTCTGTCGGGGTCATGATGCCCACGAGGATACCGCCCAGAATGATGATGGGCGTCTGCAGTGGGGCCACGGCCTTTTTCGCCACCATGCGGAAATCATGGCTGCACCGTTTGCGATATCCCATCAGGATAAAGTGCGCGGGGATCAGCATGATCAAGGTGGTCCAGCCAGCGGGCAGGGAGGTTTCGGTGCCTGCAATCCGGATCACCAATGCGCCAAGGGCGTAAAGGACGAAGGCGAGGTTGAGGCGCAGCAGCGCAAAGCTGACCCAGTATTCCACCGGTGTGATTGTCTGGTTCTTGGTGACAATCCGTTCGGCTTTGGGCAGGTCATAGCGGTCAGCCAACAACCGGACCATGACCATTAGGCCGACGCCGACCATGATGCCGGGGACAATGCCCGCAAGGAACAACGCCGCGACGCTTTCGCCCATGACATAGGCGTAGATGATCATGATGCCCGAGGGCGGGATGATCGGGCCGATAACGGAGGATGCGGCGGTAATCGCGGCGGCAAACCGGCGTGTATAGCCGTTCTTTTCCATCGCGGGGATCAGGGTTGATCCCAGCGCGGATGTATCCGCCACGGCAGAACCCGAAAGCCCCGCAAAGAGAATGGAGGAGAGGATGTTGACGTGCGCCAATCCCCCCCTCAGGTGGCCCATGAAGGCTTGGGAGAATTCAACGAGGCGCACGGTGATGCCGCCCCGGTTCATGACTTCGCCTGCGAGCATGAAGAACGGCAAGGCCATCAGCGGAAAGCTGTCCATGCCGTTGTAAAGGTTGCGATAAAGGCCTGCGACAACGTTACGTGTGTCGCCTTCCATCAGGATCAGTGCGATTGGGGATGCCAGCAGCGCAAAGACCACCGGCAGGCCGACCATGATCAAGACAAGGAAAAGCGGAAGGAACCAAAGAAGCATCAGGACGACCCCGCAATTTCTTCGTCAGAGGTAAAGGAGGTCAGGCCATCGCCACGGCCCCCCAGCGTGATCAGTTGTCGGATGAAGAGTTCGATATTGACCAGGATCAGCAGGTTCACACCCACCCAAAGCGATGCGTATTGGAACCGGTTCTGAAATTTCTCGCCGCATTTGCCGATCTCGATCCCGAAGGGCCAGCGCAGTGTGGACGAACAACCACGGCCCGAGAGCGTGTCGAGGTGGTTGTTCAACCCGCGTTCCCAGAAAATGAAGAGCACCCACATGGTGATCGCCATCAGAACCAGCGACAGGATGCCCGCCAGCAGGCGGGGTAGGGCGCGCTCAAGCATGTCGATCGCAACAAAGCCGCCCATACGGTAGGCAACGGGCGCCATCAGCCCGGTCATCCACAGCATCCCAAAGCGCGCCCCTTCTTCGGTCCAGTTGGGCGCGTCGTTGAGCACGTAACGGAAGAAAACCTGCCCCAGAATAAAGCAGACCATGATCGCGAGGGCCGCAACCGAGATGAACCGCCCAATGGCGAGTATTGCGGTATTGAACCGCTCTAAGGGCCAAAGGACCCCAAACAGGACCGACATTGCGGCTCCTCCCCTGTTATATGGTGACCGCTAGCGCGGTCGCTTCATTTTTTGGTGGGGGCTAGCCCCCAAACGCTCCGTTTTATCTTGGGGGCCAGCCCCCAAAACCCCCGGGCATATTTCTATTCAAAAGAAAGGCTTAGGGAGTGGTGTTGAACGTTCCGTATTTGCCGGCATGGAACACAAGCGGTTCCCCGTCGGTGTGATGGGCTTTGGTGACGAGGCCCACGATGATGACATGATCACCGGCGTCGTGGGTCGTGTGCAAATTGCATTCAAACGTAGCAAGCGCGCCGTCGATCAGCGGCATGCCACAGTGACTAAGCTGTGTTGGCACCTCTGAGATCGCTGTCTTGGATTTGACGATTGCGGCGCAAATGTCGCGCTGATCAGCAGAAAGGACATGGATTGCAAAGCGGCGCGAGCCTGCAAAATGTTCGAACCGTTTGGACGACTTCGCAGGCGACCAAAGCACCAGCGGCGGATCAAGCGAGACTGAGGCAAAGCTGTTGGCGACAATCGCCACCGGGCCTTCGGGACTGTCCGTTGTGACCACGGTGACGCCGGTCACAAAGGTCCCGAGCGCGCCGCGAAAACTGTCGGCATCGGTTGACGGGTCAAACGTGGCGATTGTGCCTGCGTCCATTACGGGACCTCCTGACCGAGCGCTGCGGTGTAGATTTCGTACCAGGTCTGGCGATCCATTCGGACCTTCATTGCGTCTGACAAGGCATTGATGCGCTTGAGGTTATTTGTCCCCATGACTGGCATGATATTGGCTGGATGCGCCAGCAGCCACGCGACAGCCACCGCGCCAAGATCGACGCCGTTGTCTTGTGCAACCTTGGTCATGGTGGTGCGCACTGCGGCATCGCCTTCACCCGTGACAAGGCTGCCGCCGCCCAAGGGTGACCACGCCATGATTGGCTTGGCACGTTCCTGCAGGTAGGCCACATCACCGTTCGTAAAGCCCTGATGCGCGGTGACGCTCAGTTCGATCTGGTTGGTCGCAAGTTGGGTTTTCATGCCCGATTGCAACAGGGTCCAATCGTGCAATTTGAAATTCGACACGCCAACTGCGCGGACCTTGCCCGCGGCCACAACTTCGTCCAGAACAGCGCCGGTTTCGAGATGATCCATGAAAGGATCGGGGCGGTGCACCAGCAGCATGTCGATGTGGTCGATGTTCATCAGCCGCAGCGAATGATCGACCGAGGCACGAATGTGTGCCGCAGACGTGTCGTAGTATTTGACCCGCGCATCAGCATAGCGACCTGCAGGGGCCACGATATCGCATTTTGTCACGATCTCGATCTGGTCGCGCAGGGCAGGGGCGGCTTTCAGGGCTGCCCCAAACACTTCTTCCGCTTCATAGCCGCCATAGATGTCGGCCTGATCCATCGTTGTGATGCCTTGGGCTAGGCAGGCCTCGACCTTGGCCTGCACGTGGGCGGCTGACGTGTCATCTGCCTCTGCCAGTCGCCACATGCCATAGACGATGCGACTGAAATCAAGGTTTGGTGTAATCTGGACGCGATCCATTTAGCGACGCTCTCCTGTGCCCAAAGGCGTAGCGGGTGTTTCTGCCGGGACACGCCCATGAGCGTGCGGCAAAGAACAGGTTTTCAGTTCGGGCATGACGCGTTGGCCAAAATGCTTGGCCTCGTCGATATGCGGGTAGCCTGAAAAGATGAAAGCACGGATGCCCATCTTTTTGTAAGCCTCAATTTTCGACAGGATCTGATCGGTCGACCCCACAAGGGCGGCGCCACAGCCAGAGCGGGCGCGCCCGACACCGGTCCACAGGCCGGGTTCGATGTAGCCGTATTTGTCCGCCAGCTCGCGCGCGCGGGCCTGATGGGCCACGCCAAGGCTGATGCTGTCATGGGCGCGGTCGCGGATCAGCTTGCCGTATTCATCATCCAGCTTGGAGGCGATGTAATCGGCGTATTCCTTGGCTTCTTGTTCCGTGTCGCGCACGATCATGTGCACCCGCAGACCGTAATCCAGCGTGCGGCCATGCGCGGCCGCGCGTGCGTGCACGTCCTTCATGCGCTGGGCCAGCTGCTCCTGAACCTCCGGCCACATCAGGTAGACGTCACATTGCGCCCCGCAAAGCTCCATCGCGGCGGGTGAGTAGCCACCAAAGTACAGTAGCGGGCCACCGTTTTGCTGATAGGGGCGTGCAGGATCGGTGCTGAGCTTGGAGATCTGGTAGATCTCGCCGTCATAGCTGACTTCATCCTGAGTCCAGCACTTGCGCAGGATCTCGACCACCTCATGGCTGCGCTTGTAGCGGTAGGCGCTGTCTGCCACCTCGCCCGGAAAATCTGACGAGATCACGTTCAGCGTCAGCCGCCCCTTGAGCATGTGGTCAAGCGTGGCGATGGTCCGCGCGAGCATGATTGGTTGCACTTCGCCGCAGCGAATTGCCGCCAGAAAATTCATCCTTTCGGTCAGTGGGGCCATGCCGGCCACAAAGGACAAGGTGTCCTGACCAACCTGATAAGAAGACGGCGCAAGGATATTGCGAAAGCCTTGCCTTTCGGCCTCAAGTGCGATGTCGCGGCAGTGCTCCCAGGATGATCGCAGCGCGCCGTCTGGCACGCCGAGGAACTGGTAATCATCTGAGCACAAAGCGGAAAACCATGATACCTCTGCGGCGTCTAGGTCTGCGCTTGTGACTGGGACCACTTGATCCATGGTGTCGGCTTCCCCCAAAAGAATCTCAACTTGGGACTTGCCTAGCACGGGTTTTTGAGTGAAACAATAGTGTATCAATTTTCCGCAGTCAGGGAGGTCAGCGGGATGGCAACGGCTTCGGCGCTGCCCAAATACGTCGCCGTCAGCGAGATGCTGATCCGTGAAATCGCAGCTGGGCATCTTGCCGACGGCGCGCGATTGCCGCCCGAGCGCGAGATGGCGGCAGAGCTTGGCATCTCTGTTGGAACGCTGCGCAAATCCCTTGCTGATCTCGAATCCAAGGGGCTTTTGGATCGGGTGCAAGGTTCAGGCAACTATGTCAGGCATAAACCGGATGTCAAAAGCGTCTATGCGTTTTTCCGGCTCGAAAAGGTGCGCGGTGGTGGTTTGCCGACCGCAGACGTCTTGTCGGTCGAACGGATGCCCAAGCCCAAGGATGCACCGGCCTTTGGGCCGGACAGCGAAGGGCACCGCATACGTCGCTTGCGACGCCTCGATGGCGACCTGATTGCACTGGAAGAAATCTGGCTGGACGGTGCGCAACGTGCGGCGGTCACGGTTGGAGATTTATCCGATTCCCTGTACGAATTTTACCGCGATGAACTGGGTGTTGTGATCGCCAGCGTTGAGGATCGGATTGGTGTCGCGCAACTGCCGCGCTGGACACCTGACAGCTTTCACTTACGCGCAGGCTTTGCCGTCGGATATATTGAGCGGATTGGCTGGACAGCAGATGGCACGCCGGTTGAATTTTCGCGCACATGGTTTGACAACACGAAGGCGCGCTATGTGTCGCGCATGGGAAAAGGGTAACGACCGATGAAGATGGTGAACTATGGCCTGATTGGCTGTGGTATGATGGGCCGCGAGCACATCCAGAATATCAACCTGTTGCCGCAGGGGCGGGTCAGCGTTGTCTATGATCCGGTGGATGAACTGGCGCAATCAGCGGCGGTGCTGGCGCAGAACGCGACCGTGGCCGAAAGCGTCGATGCGTTGATGGATCACCCCGAGCTGGACGCAGTTGTCATCGTCAGCCCCAATTTCCTGCATGTGGACCAATTGCACCAGATTGCCGCCAAAAGAACCTTGCCAATCCTATGCGAAAAGCCTCTTTATACCGATCCGGCGGATGCCGCGAAGGTGGCGGATTTTGCCAATAGCTATGACGCGCCGGTCTGGGTCGCGATGGAATACCGCTATATGCCGCCGATCCAGGCGCTGATCAATCAGGTCGAGGCGGCAACAGGCGGCATTTCGATGCTGACGGTGCGCGAGCATCGCTTTCCGTTTCTGCCCAAGATTGGCGACTGGAACCGGTTTAACGCCAATACCGGCGGGACGCTGGTGGAAAAGTGCTGCCATTTCTTTGATCTGATGCGGCTGATCCTCAAGGCAGAGCCTGTGCGGGTCATGGCCAGTGCCGGGCAGACGCTGAACCACAAGGACGAGGATTATGGCGGTCGGGTGCCGGATATCTGGGACAATGGCTATGTCATTCTGGATTTCGAAGGCGGCAAACGCGCAATGCTGGAATTGTGCATGTTTGCGGAAGGCTCAAAGTATCAGGAAGAAATCAGCGCCGTGGGTCCCAAGGGTAAGATTGAGGCGTTGGTGCCGGGGCCGGGCAGGTTCTGGCCGCAATTGCTTGGCCCCGCACCTGTGCCGCAATTGGTGATCAGCCCCCGCGCACCCAAAGGGCCGATTGTCAGCGAAGTCCCGGTTGATCCCGCCCTTTTGGAAGCTGGCGATCACAACGGGTCGACCTTTTACCAGCATCAGCGCTTTAACGCTGTGATCCGGGGGGAGGGTACCGTGGAAGTGACGGTGGACGACGGTGCGCGCGCGGTAGCGATGGGCCTTGCGGCGCAGGAAAGCGCGGCGACGGGGCAGGCGGTGTTGCTTTAGGTCTTGATCGCAAGCTCAGACGCCTGCGTGGCTGGTCAGGGCGCAAAGCATCGCCTATATCGCTGCGCATGAACGATGTTGTGGCACATAACGCGCGCCTTTCGGTGGCCCCGATGATGGATTGGACGGACCGGCACTGCCGGGTGCTGCATCGGTCCATGACCCGGCACGCGTTGCTTTATACCGAAATGGTCACCGCACCTGCGGTGATCCACGGCGACCGCGACAGGTTGCTGGGCTTTGATGCCACAGAACACCCCGTTGCTGTACAGCTGGGCGGATCGAACCCCGCACAACTGGCCGAGGCTGCGCGGATTTGCGAAGGGTTCGGCTATGATGAGGTCAATCTCAACTGCGGCTGTCCATCTGATCGGGTGCAATCGGGGTCCTTTGGTGCGGTCTTGATGGAAAGCCCAGTGCTGGTGGCAGATTGTGTCGCGGCGATACGCGCGGCAGTTTCGGTGCCCGTGACGGTCAAATGCCGGATCGGTGTTGACGATCAGGATCCGCAGCACGTGCTACCGGACTTTATTGCGCGGGTCAGTGCCGCTGGGGTTGATCGCTTTGCGATCCATGCGCGCAAGGCCTGGCTTCAGGGCCTTAGCCCCAAGGAAAACCGCGATATCCCGCCCTTGGATTATGACCTTGTGCGACAGATGAAGGCGACCTTTCCACACCTGCATATCAGCATTAACGGCGGTGTCGAAACTCTTGAGGTTGCAGAAGAATTCTTGGACGGCGGCCTCGATGGCGTGATGATCGGGCGCGCGGCTTATCACAACCCGGCCAGCGTGTTGCTGGACGCAGATCGTCGTATCTTTGGCGGCGGTCTGGACCGGTCCGCGGAAGACGTGGTGCACCTGATGCTGCCCTATATCGCGGACCATATCGCCAGCGGCGGCCGCCTGCATCATGTCACCCGTCACATGCTGGGCCTTTTTCAAGGCCGCCCCGGAGCGCGTGGATGGCGGCGGACGCTGTCAGAGGAATCGCATCGTGACGGTGCAGGACCGGATGTTGTGCTGAAAGCACTGGGTCACGTCACAGAAAAGGCCGCTTGATGGAAGACTTTGGCTTGCTGGCCGGCATGGCTGCGCTGATCCTGCTGATTGGGGCCTTTGCGGGCGTGCTGGCGGGGCTTTTGGGTGTCGGTGGCGGTATCGTGTTGGTGCCTGCGTTTTTCTATGCCTTTAGTGTGCTGGGCTTTGACAGCCCGCAACTGATGCAGCTTTGCCTTGCCACCTCGCTGGCGACGATCATCGTCACCTCAATCCGTTCGGTCCTGTCGCACAACAAAAAGGGCGCGGTGGACTGGGACATACTGAAAAGCTGGGCGCCCGGGATTGTGGTCGGCGCTGTTTTGGGGGTGGTGACGGCGGCAGCGCTTCGGTCTGGCGCGCTTCAGGCGATTTTTGGGATGCTCGCTGTGATCGTTGGGCTGTATATGACTTTCGGCAAAGCGGGCTGGCGCTTGGGCGCGGCCATGCCGCAAGGGGTCATGCGGTTGGTCCTGTCGCCCGTCCTGGGGTTTCTGTCAGTGCTGATGGGCATAGGCGGCGGGTCCTTTGGAGTGCCGGTGATGAGCCTTTACAGCGTGCCGATTCACCGTGCTGTGGCAACAGCAGCAGGGTTTGGTGTGATCATCGCTGTGCCTGCGGTCATCGGGTTTCTGATGACGCCGATCGCCGTGGCCCCGCCGCTGACATTTGGATCAGTTAACCTTGTTGCATTCGTGTTGGTGATCGCGATGACTCTGGTCACAGCGCCGTGGGGGGCGGCATTGGCGCACCGCTTGGACGCGGGGCCGCTCAAGCGGGTGTTTGGTGTGTTCCTGATCCTTGTCGCGCTGAACATGCTGCGCAAGGCAGTCGGGTGGTAGATTGGGCGGCAGACGGGTGTGTTCACTTCGGGCAAGACCCGCGTGTCGACCAGTGGGCAAGGGCTGCTGCCAAGGCTGCGCACCGGGTTGATCGAAGCGAGAAACGCCACGGAGGGACGTGGTTTGTCGGCGTTGACGCGCTGCCTAACACCAAAGATGGCGCAATAGACGGCGTTCCATTGGACGGGCCATGGACCTCTTTGGTCACCCCGCCCGCCACATGGCACCGCGCCCAACTGTCCATCGTCTATCCGGGCTACCCGCAGAAAGACACTGATGAAAGCGAGACCGCGCACCGGTTCCGACGCAATCGCGACGCTGCACACATGGATGGGTTACTGCCTGAGGGATCAGCGCGTCGCAGACATCTGCGAGAACCGCATGGGTTTATCCTTGGGCTACCGCTGGCTGACGCGGCGGATAGCCCGCTGGTGGTCTGGCGCGGGTCGCACAAGATCATGCAAGCGGCTTTCGCCCGTGCCTTTGACGGGATTGACCCGGCGAGCTGGGGCGACGTGGATGTGACCGAGATCTATCAAGACGCGCGGCGCGAAGTTTTTAAAACCTGCGCGCGGGTCGCGCTGCCCGCCCGTATGGGCGAAGCGACGCTGCTGCACCGGCATCTGATCCACGGCGTGGCCCCTTGGGGGGATGGCGCAGCACCGCGACCGATTGCCTATTTCCGACCGTTGATTGCGCCGCAAGATTGGCTTTGACCCTTAACGCGCAGACTTGATCTGGTTGAAATCCTTGAGGGATTTACCTTGCTCATCCACAAACAACCCCGGCAAGGTGCGCAGCGCTGTGATCTGATCGACGCGTAATTCATCAAAGCCGCGCGTGGTTTCACACCAAACCACGCAGGTCCACAGCCGCCCCCAATAGTCCAGCTGCAATGGCCGCACGGTCCGGTCGCGATCTGCAAGCGTCAGTTGCAGCTTTTGCCGCGCCCGGATCGCGGCGCGGATCGTCGGAAGGTGCTGGAAACCCTTTGCAGCATCGGCAAAGGGATAGATGGCAAAGTTGATCGTGGCGGGTGCGCGACTGCGGTCTTCTGGCATCACCGCGTCGATCTTGGCGCTCAGGGTCTGGGCCGCTGCCGCCAATTCCCCGTCGTTTGATTGCCCGACTGAGGCGAGGCCAAGATGCAGGGCCTCCACCTCTGTGATTGTCAGGTTCAACGGGGGCAGGGTAACGGCGGCAGTGACCCGGTAGCCGATCCCGCGCGCGCCTTCGATCGGGACGCCAGAGGCCGCGAGCGTTTCCATATCCCGATAGATTGTGCGGAGCGATGAACCGGTCGCAGCGGCGATGTCACCGGCCTTGTGCAGGTCACCATCGCGCAGAAGCTGCACAATCTGCATCAGCCGGTCGGCACGTCGCATTGCGATTCCTTCGTCTTGTGACATATTTTTGTCAGTTGACAGTTTATTGGCGCAAAATTGCGAAAAGCCAAGAAAAAAAGGGGGTTGTGAGGGGTGATTTCCCGGTTTTCCGGCTTTCCAACTGGATGTTGCATCCCTATTTAGAACCCAAGGATTGATGCAAATGCGGGCTGTGTGGCCTGCTTGAGGAGAATATCATGCTCAATAACATTGGATTGCCCGGCCTTCTGCTGATCGCTGTTGTGGTGCTGGTGCTTTTTGGTCGCGGAAAGATCTCGTCGCTGATGGGCGAAGTCGGCAAAGGGATCACCGCCTTCAAGAAAGGTGTCGACGATGGCAAGGCCGAGCTGGAAGACAGCATGGCTGAAGCACGCGACGTGACGCCTGAGAGCGAAAAAGACAAAGCCTAAGCCACAGCCCCGGAGGGAACTGCGATGTTCGGCCTTGGCTGGAGCGAGATGGTGCTGTTAAGCATCGTCGCCCTGATTGTGATTGGTCCAAAGGACTTGCCCAACATGTTCCGTGCGCTTGGACAGTTCACGGGCAAGGCAAAGGGCATGGCGCGCGAGTTTTCCCGCGCGATGGAAGCCGCCGCTGATGAAAGTGGCGTGAAGGACATAAGCAAGACAGTGCAAGCCGCTGCAAACCCACAGAAATTCGGTTTGGATAAAGTGCGCGAGGCCACCGGGTCAGCCTTTAAGCCCGGCAGCGAAACGGCGAAGCTGTCGGAAGAACGCCAAGCTGCCAAGGACCGGATGCTGGACGCCAGCGCCAAGGCGGTTGAGGCGCGCAAGGCCAAAGAGGCTGCTGCTGCGGCACCCGAGGTGACGGTCGATCCACCCGCAAAACCGGCTGAAATCCCTTCTGCGACGCCAGAAAAGGGTGATGCGCAATGAGTTCCAGCGAAGACATGGATGACAGCGCAGCACCACTGATCGAACACCTGGCCGAGTTGCGGACCAGGCTGATCCGGTCGGTGCTGGCGTTTATCGTTGGCATGGTGATCTGTTTTACGGTCTGGCGTCCGATTTTCGAGTTTCTGACGCGGCCCCTGTGCGACGCGCTGGAGCGTGACGGAGCCAATTGCGCGTTGATCTTCATCAAGCTCGAAGAGGGATTTTTCACAGCAATATCAATCTCTTTGCTGGGGGGATTGGTGCTATCGTTTCCGATCATTTCTTTCCAGTTGTGGCGGTTCATCGCGCCGGGCCTGTACAAATCGGAAAAGGGCGCGTTTCTGCCATTTCTGATTGCCTCGCCCTTCATGTTCCTGTTGGGCGCGTCCTTCGCGTTCTACGTCATCACCCCGTTGGCCTTTGACTTTTTCCTTGGTTTTCAAAGCACTGAGAGCCTGATTGATGGTGTTCCGTCTGATACCCAGGCGGCGGGCACCGTGTTTCAAGGATCAGCGCAGGCCTATCTGAGCCTGACGATCAAATTCATCGTGGCATTTGGTCTGTGCTTTCAACTGCCGGTTTTGCTGACCCTGATGGGCAAGGCCGGTTTGGTGTCGGCGCGGGGATTGCGCAACACACGCAAGTACGCAGTGGTCGGTATTCTGATGCTTGCCGCCCTTGCCACACCGCCCGATATGATCAGCCAAGTCATTCTTTTCGTTGTGGTTTATGGCCTCTATGAGGTCTCGATCCAACTGGTTGCAAGGGTTGAACGGCAGAAGGTTGCCAAGATGCGCGCAGAGGGGATTTTGGACGAAGATGAAGACCTTTATGGCGACATCGAGGACGAGGAGCCCAAGGCGTGAGTGATCCGATGGAGCGGATCGCAGCGGCGCTGGAACGGCTGAGGCCGCCACCGGCGAAGGCACCTGAGTTCGGGATGGCGACGGCCTTTGTCTGGCAGGCCGATCCTGATATGCTGGTGCCGGTGCCAAAGGTCAATCGCGTCGATGTGGACCTTCTGGTGGGTATTGATCGGTCACGCGACACACTGCTTGCCAATACCCGCCAATTTGCCGGTGGCATGCCTGCAAACAACGCCCTGCTGTGGGGCGCGCGTGGCATGGGAAAATCGAGCCTTGTCAAGGCGATACATGGCGCGGTTCAGGCGGATTTCAAAGACCTCAAGATCATCGAGATCCAACGTGAAGACCTGCCCAGCATTAACCGTTTGTTAGGCTTGCTGCGCCACGCGCAGGAGCGGTTCATTCTGTTCTGTGACGATCTTTCGTTTTCGCATGACGATGCCCACTACAAATCGCTGAAGGCGGTTCTGGACGGCGGGATTGAGGGGCGGCCAGAGAATGTGGTGCTGTATGCCACGTCGAACCGGCGGCATCTGATGCCACGCGATATGATAGAGAATGAACGTCAATCAGGCATTAACCCATCGGAAGCGGTGGAGGAGAAGGTCTCTCTCAGTGATCGGTTTGGGCTTTGGTTGGGCTTTCATCCTTGTACCCAGGATGAATATTTGGACATGATTTCAGGGTATTGCGCGGCGCATGGGGTCAAGATCGACGCCGACACAATGCGCGCCGAAGCGATCGAATGGCAGGCCACACGTGGGTCGCGATCGGGCCGGGTGGCCTGGCAATATTTCACCGATCTGGCAGGCCGACAGGGCATCACGCTGGATGGTTGACCCCACCGCACGGTGATTTTGGGTGATGCACAAAGCATGCACATCCCATGCACAAACCATGCAGCCTCAAACCCTGAATTTACGTTAACACCTCGGCTGTCGCGTTGAATCAGTTGGATAAAATGATGAACGCCCCGGTAAGAAACCGGGGCGTTTTTAACGTTCCATTAAAGTGCCCGTGAGCAGGCGGGATCGAAGACCGTCAGGCCTTGCGTCGTTTCGCCAGACCAAGCCCGCCAAAGGCCGCGATGAGCAGCCATGCAGAGGCGGGTAGTGGCACAGCAAATGAGCCGGGATCGGTGGTGAAAGCGGAATACTTCACCGTGTCCTGACTGAAGTTGTAAAAGCCAATCCGGCCATTCGAGAAGCTGCCAGCCAGATTGAATTGCTCCACCCCGTTGACCTTGATCACCAGATTGTTTGGGCCGAAGTCGAATGAAAATTCGTATTCTTCAAAGTTGTTCCAGCCGGTGCTGCCCAAAGAGGTCGAGGCGCGGGCCAGTTCCTGAACCCCGCCATTCGCATTGCCTGCGCCGTCGAAGTGGCCCCAAAGTTCATCCGCTGTTGGAATGCCGGACACGCGCGACACCGCAAGGCCAGCTGTTGCGGTCGAGCCGGGGGTCAGATTGGCTGTACCGCCCGTAAAGTTGAAATTCTGGTCGGCTTGCTTCCAATCCACCAGAAGATAATCCGCGGCGCTGTTCATGGTGTCGCCGGGATTGAAGCCCAGCACGAAGCCAAAGAAGTCGTTGTCGCTGTTGGTAATCACGCTGGCCTTGCCGGTGACTTGCGTCCCTTGGGCCTGCGTATCCGCATAAAAAATTGTGGGTTGGCCGTTGATGGTTTGGGTGACGGATTCACCGCCCGGCCCATTCACCATCCAGTTGGCACCCGAGAATCCGCTGACTGGGGGGTAATTCTCTGCCACCCAATCGTTGAGGTTCACATCTGCTGCTTGTGCTGCGGAAGTTGCTAGAAACATGCCCGCCAAAAGGCCGGACGCAATCGTTTTGTACATTACTGTCACCGAACAAAGGTTAATCAATGCCTTATTCTTAACACAGTTTGGCCCACTTTTCCACCTGATTCCGGTGCCGCGCTGATTGACGCGTGTGCCGCGCGTGGTAAACCGGCCCTTCAATCCCCAAGGAACCACCCTGATGAACGTCTTTGCCGATATCCGTGCGCTTGTGATGACCTGCCTTGATACGCTGGAGGGCGCGGGCGTATTGCCTGCCGGGTTGAACCGCGCCGCCATCACGGTTGAGCCACCGCGCGATGCCGCCCACGGCGATATGGCGACCAATGCGGCGATGGTGTTGGCCAAGCCTGCCAAGATGAACCCGCGCGCCATTGCAGAGGCGCTGGCCGGTGAATTGTCCAAGGATGACCGGATCACCGTGGCAGAGGTTGCCGGGCCCGGATTTCTGAACATGCGGCTGGGGGCGGGCGTCTGGGGTGGCCTCATCGGTCATGTTCTGACCTCTTCGGACGGTTACGGCCGGTCCGGGATGGGTCAGGGCAAAAAGATGATGGTGGAATATGTCAGTGCCAACCCCACCGGCCCGCTGCATGTGGGTCACACACGGGGTGCGGTCTTTGGTGACGCATTGGCGAGCCTGCTGGATTACGCAGGTTTTGACGTCACCCGCGAATACTACATCAACGACGGTGGCGCGCAGGTCGATGTGCTCGCCCGGTCGGTGTACCTGCGGTATCTTGAGGCGCATGGCCAAGAGGTCGCGTTTGAGGATGGCACGTATCCCGGCGACTATCTGATCCCGGTGGGCGAGGCGCTGAAGGCCAAGATGGGTGACGCCTATGTTGGCAAGGGCGAGCAGTTCTGGCTGGAAGACGTGCGGGCCTATGCCACAGAGGCGATGATGGATCTGATCCGCAGCGATCTGGCGTCGCTTGGCATCAAGATGGACAACTTCTTTTCCGAGAAGGGGCTTTATGGCACCGGTCGGATTGAGGATGCGATCCAGTCGCTGGACCAGAAGGGTCTGATCTATCGCGGCACGCTTGAGCCGCCCAAGGGCAAGCTGCCAGAGGATTGGGAACCGCGCGAGCAGACCTTGTTCAAGTCAACCGCTTACGGGGATGATGTGGACCGGCCGGTGAAGAAATCGGACGGGGCCTGGACCTATTTCGCGCCCGACATTGCCTATCACTATGACAAGGTTGTGCGCGGCTTTGACGCGATGATTGATGTCTTCGGGGCCGATCACGGCGGTTACGTGAAGCGGATGAAGGCGGCTGTCGCGGCGCTGTCGGATGAAAAGGTCGATTTCGATATCAAGCTGACCCAGCTGGTGAAGCTTTATAAGAACGGGGAGCCGTTCAAGATGTCCAAGCGGGCAGGGACGTTCGTGACCCTGCGCGATGTGGTCGATCAGGTGGGGTCGGACGTGACCCGGTTCCACATGCTGACGCGCAAGAACGACGCGCCACTGGATTTCGATTTCGACAAGGTGACCGAGCAGTCCAAGGACAACCCGGTGTTTTACGTGCAATACGCCCATGCGCGGATCAATTCGGTGCTGCGCAAGGCAGAGGTGGACGTGGATGACGCGACTTTGGCGGGCGCTGATATGACGCGCGCCGCGCATGAGGCCGAGCTGAAGGTCGCCAAGCGGGTGGCGGAGTGGCCACGGCTGGTTGAGATTGCCGCAAAGGGGCATGAGCCGCACAGGATTGCGTTTTACCTTTATGATCTGGCGTCGGATTTCCACGGGCTGTGGAACCGGGGCAATGACGACACCAGCCTGCGGTTCCTGCAGGAGGGTGACATTGCCACAACACAGGCGAAAATCGCCCTGATCCGCGCGGTTCAGGTTGTTTTGGCCTCCGGCCTTGGTATTCTTGGTGTGACCCCGGCAGAAGAGATGCGCTAAAGCGCACGTGTCCGGGTGAGCTGAGGTAACCAATCGAGGGCGGCAAACGCCCCGTGCAGTGAGGCGGACATGGCAGTTTATGAAGAGGGCACAGAACACGTGCCCCTGACCCGCAAGGCGGGTGTTTTCGCGAATTATGCAGGTGCGGCAGTGTCGCTTGGCCTGATGGCCGGGATCGGTGTCTGGGGCTATCAGTTGATCATGCGCGACGTGACCGGCATCCCGGTGGTGCGTGCAATGGAGGGTGCCATGCGTGTGGCCCCGGAGAACCCCGGAGGAGAAGTCGCCCTGCACACCGGGCTGGCCGTAAACGCGGTGGCCGCCGAAGGGGCGGCTGCAGCGCCCGAGGATCGGCTGGTGCTGGCCCCTGCGGTCACCGATCTGGCCGAGGAAGACCTGACCGTGCAGCCGATGGCCGAAGCTGACGAGGTGGTCCCAACTGATCCCGCCGTTGAAGCCGCTGAGGTGCCCGCCGCGCTGACCGATGCGGAGCCTGATGCGCCTGCGGACCCGCTTGAGACAGACGACATTCTGGCCCTTGTGGATCAGCTGGCCGCAGGGGTTGAGCCGATGGCCCCGCTGGATGACGCCGCAGTTGTGGAACCCACGGTGACGCTGGATGGTGCGCCGGTGGTGACGATCATCGACCGCAGCATTCCCGGTGTCACGACCTCTTTGCGGCCGCTATTGCGCCCGGCCGCCTTGGCTGTGACCCCGGAAAGTGCCGTGGCCGCCGCCGTGGCAGAGGCCGTTGCACCGCAGGCCGAAGTGACCACCGCCGCCTTGCCCACGGGCACCAAGCTGGTGCAATTGGGCGCATTCCCGACGCCAGAGGCCGCCGCACAAGCCTGGGTCGGGCTGGAAGGCCGCTTCAGCGCCTATCTGGGCGGCAAGGAACAATTGATCCAAGAGGCCGAACGCAACGGCAAGGCGTTCTATCGCCTGCGGGCCAAGGGTTTTGCTGACCTTAGCGACGCGCGCCGGTTCTGTGCCGCCCTTGAGGCGGGCAATGCCGATTGTATCCCTGTGGTCGTGCGCTAAGTGGCGCATGGCGCTGTTATCGTCGGGCCGCAAGCGCCCGAGATTACCGATTGGGAAAAGGCGCATTTCCGCGATGCGGACCCTTGGGGGTTCATCCTGTTTGCACGCAATGTGGTTGACCCTGACCAGCTGCGCCGCCTGACGAGCGAATTGCGCGAGGCGGTGGGGCGCGACGCCCCGATCATGATTGATCAGGAAGGCGGTCGCGTGCAGCGGATGCGCGCGCCTCATTGGCGCGAATATCTGCCCGCATTGGATCAGATGGAGCGGGCGCGCGACCCGATCCGGGCGATGTGGCTGCGCAACCGGCTGATCGCTGCGGAACTGCATGACGTGGGCATTGACGCCAATTGCGCGCCACTTGCCGACCTGCTGGAAGACGCAGCACACCCGGTGATGCGCAACCGGCTGTATGGGCGCGACGTGGACACGGTGGTGCAGGCCGCGCGCACCTGTGCAGAGGCGCATCTGGCCGGTGGGGTGCTGCCAATCCTGAAGCATATTCCGGGCTATGGCCGCGCAACGGTCGACAGCCACAAGGAATTGCCCACTGTAAGAGTATCGCGTAAGGCGCTGGAAGAACGGGATTTCGCGCCATTTGTGGCACTGAATGACATGGCGATGGGGATGACCGCGCATATCGTCTTTGACGCGATTGATCCGGGCCAGCCGGCGACCACAAGTACCACGATGATGCAAGTGATCCGGGCTGACATCGGCTTTGACGGGTTGATTATGACCGATGATATTGGGATGGACGCGCTGCGCGGCACAGTGCCAGACCGCGCGCAGGCGTCACTGGCCGCGGGGTGTGATCTTGTGTTGCACTGCAATGGCGACCGGGCCGAGGTGGAAGCGGTTGCCGCCACAGCGGGGCAGATGAGTGATGCGGCGATGGCCCGCGCAGAGCGGGCATTGGCGCAGCGCAAACCCCCGGTTCCGATTGACATTCCCGCCGCCATTGCCGAACTTGAAGCGCTTTTGGCGTAAGGGTATCGGGCAGTGCCATCGGAGTTTCAGGAAGACGCAGTCAGCGTGACCGAACGGCTTGCCGCCGAGGCGCTGATCGTGGACGTGGGCGCGTTTGAGGGCCCGCTGGACCTGCTGCTGACGCTGAGCCGCACGCAAAAGGTGGACCTGCGCGAAATTTCGATTCTGGCGCTGGCAGAGCAATATCTGGCCTTTGTCGAACAGGCCAAGGAATTGCGGCTGGAACTGGCCGCCGATTATCTGGTGATGGCCGCCTGGCTTGCGTTCCTCAAATCGCGCCTGTTGTTGCCGCCTGACCCGACTGAAGAGGGACCATCGGGCGAGGAACTTGCCGCGCACCTTGCGTTCCAGCTGGAACGGCTTGAAGCGATGCGCGGGGCGGCGGCCAAGCTGATGGCGCGGGATCAATTGGGGCGTGATTTCTTTGCCCGAGGTATCACCGAAGACGTGCAACGCGTGCGGCGCGTGACCTATACCGCAACGTTGCTGGACCTGATGCAGGGCTATGCGCGCATCCGCACCAAGGATGAATTCCGCCCCTTCGTGCTGGACCGCGAGGCGGTGATGACGATGGAGCAGGCGCTGGACCGGATGCGCCAGTTGATTGGCTTTGCGGGCGAGTGGACCGACATTTCCAGCTATCTGCCCGAAGGGTGGGAAATGGACCCCGCCAAGCGCCGGTCATCGACCGCCGCCACCTTTGCTGCCAGTCTGGAACTGGCGAAAGAAGGCAAGATCGACATCCGCCAGTCCGACACTTTTGCCCCCATTCAAATTCGAAAAAGAGCGCCTCAAGATGACTGACGCCCCCCAAAACGACAGCCTGTTCGAGGCCCCGCCCATGGGCGAACAGGAACGCATGGTCGAGGCGATCCTGTTTGCCACAGCTGATCCGGTGACGGTGACGGAACTGACCGGGCGGATGCCGCACGGGTCGGACCCGGCAGAGGCGCTGGCGCATCTGCGCAAACGCTATGAGGGGCGCGGGGTCAACGTGGTCAAGGTGGGGGATGCCTGGGCTATTCGCACGGCATCTGACCTTGGGTTCCTGATGCAAAAGGAAACGGTTGAGACCCGCAAGCTGAGCCGCGCGGCGATCGAAACGCTGGCGATTGTGGCCTATCATCAGCCGGTAACACGGGCCGAGATCGAGGAAATTCGCGGCGTGAGCGTCAGCCGCGGTACGATTGATCAATTGATCGAGCTGGAGTGGATCCGCTTTGGCCGCAGACGGATGACGCCGGGCCGACCTGTGACCTTTGTGGTGACCCAAGGGTTCCTTGATCACTTTGGGCTGGAAAACGCCCGCGACCTGCCGGGGCTGAAGGAACTACGCTCTGCGGGATTGTTGGAAAACCGCCCGCCACCCGGTGCCTTGCCGGACCCCGAAGAGGCATCCGAGGACGACACCGATCAGGTGGATATGTTCGAAGAAGATTAAAGATCGCATTTTAATCGATTGTCTGATCTTAACGTTTCGTCATTCATAACGACCTAGCACTCCTGCCAAAACGGGAAGTGTGTTGGATATGTATGTTGACCCCGCGGGCGATTTTCACAGTCGCTATCGGTTTATTCTGTTAGCGCAACGGCTGCGGCGGCCGTTGGCGGCGGTGTCAGTCTTGCTGGGGTTGGCCGGGTTGCTGTTGCCCTTTGTGGGGCCAGAAGATGTTGTGCGCGCGATCATGGGCGACGCGGTGACCCATCCGGCCACTGCTGTGGGCCTGCTTTTTCTGGCCGGTGGGTTGATAAGCTATCGCCCGCAACGCCCGACGCCGGTGTGGCGTTATGCGATGTCTGGCACGTTGCTGAGCGGGCTGGTGGTGCTTTTGGCCATGCGGCTTTTCGTGGCGTCGGGCGGCGAGGCGGGGGCCATCATTGGGCCGATCTTGGCGTCGTTCTCTGGCATGGGATCAGACACCGCATTGGTTCTGGCCTTGTTCTTTGCCTCTGCCATCACCCGCCGCCACGCGGGCCGCGCGGGGCTGGCGTTGGCGCTGATGGGCGTGGCGGTTTTGGTTTGCGACGTGCTGGCGCTGAGCTTTGGGGCGGATTTGTTTGAAGGGCAGATGGCGGTGTCGACGCTGATCGCCTTGGTGCCCGCGGCCTTGGCGGTGCTGACACTTTACGCGCACCGGCCTTTTGCGCGGGTGCTGCTGCTGGCCGGGCCGGTGGGGCTTCGGACCCGAGTGATGTTGGTGGTTGGGTTCTTTGTGCCGCTGTTGGGGGGGATCGTTCTGCATCGGATGGTCGGTGTGCCGGACAGGCTGATCCCGGCTGAGGCCCTTGTGATCGGGGTGATCCTGCTAAGCACTTGCACAGTGGCGCTGGCATCGGGGTTTCAGCAAGAGCGCGCCGAACGCGCACGCCGGATGCTCAGCGCGGAGTTGCACCGCATGGCGACGATGGACCAACTGACAGGGGTGTTGAACCGCAATGGGATCAAGGCCGCCTTGCAGGCCCAGTGGACCCGGTTTCAAACCGAGAATAAGCCATGCCATGTGATCCTGTTTGATCTGGACCATTTCAAGCAGATCAACGACAGGCTGGGCCATGATGCGGGCGACCGGGTGTTAGCGACAGTGGGCCGCCTGACAAAGGCGCAGTTACGCAATGGTGACGCCGTGGGCCGCTGGGGCGGAGAGGAGTTTCTGGTGGTCACCGGCGCTGACACCGAGGCGCAGGCCACGACGCTGGCCGAACGGTTGCGCAGCACGATTGCGGCGAAAGTCGCGGGCGCTGCGGGCTACCCTACGCATCTGGGACCGGTCACGGCATCCTTTGGGGTTGCCGCGATGCTGGTCAGCGACGACAGCCCCAATCAGATGATCAAGCGCGCCGATCTGGCGCTGTATCGGGCCAAGGACGCGGGTCGCAATCAAGCGTTTCTGGACCACAAAAAACTGACAGCGGCCGCCTGATCGCGCAATTAGCACGGGTTTGGTCGGGTATTCCTGACCCCGAAGCAGGCCGGAGTATGGAAACCCCCACTGTTGCGCAGGCAGGGGGGCGTTAAGTTAAATCCCAAGAGATGCAGGCCCGAGCGGCGCTGCAAGATACCGAAAAGATTGGGATTTTCACCATGCTGGCCACACGTACCCTGCGCGAGCGCATTCTACAGACCTGCGCCTTTGAGGCGATTGGCATTGCCTGCGTCACCCCATTGTTCATGGCGTTCTACGGCGGGCACGCCAGCGAAAGCCTGGCGCTGATGATCGCCATATCACTGGCGGTGATGATCTGGGCCCCGCTTTACGGGTTCATCTTTGACCGGATCGAGGGCCGCCGCACCGGGCGTGTTGCAAGCGACCGACCCAACGCGGTGCGGGTTCTGCACGCGGTTCTGTACGAGCTCACAGCCGTGAGCGTCACGCTGCCGCTGGCGATGGCGATTGGCGGGCTGACATTCGGTCAGGCCATTGGGCTGAACATTTGGCTGACGCTGTTCTACGTGGCCTACGCCTATGGCTTTTTCCTGATTTACGACCGGCTGCGCCCGGTGCGGAGGGCATCATGATTGTCACGGCATTATGCGGCAAATCGCAGTGCTGGCAGATGTGGATCAATGTGCCAGTCCCGACACCTAAACCGGCACGGCGGCTTTATCTGGTGCGCAGCTGATCCTCCCCCAGCGCGTGCACCGATCGGGTCAGGGGGATTTGAAGTGCTTTGACAGCTTCAACCCCTGACCCTGATAATTCGATTTGATATCAATCCCATAAAGCGCTTGGGGCAGGGCGGCCATCTGTTCGTAGATCAACCGCCCGACAACCTGACCATGTTCCAGCACAAAGGGGGCTTCGTGGCAGCGCACTTCGAGCACGCCGCGCGAGCCGGTGCCACCGGCCCCGGCCCAGCCAAAGCCGGGATCAAAGAAACCGGCGTAATGCACGCGGAACTCTCCGACCATGGCCAGATAGGGGGCCATTTCAGCCGCTTGCATCGGCGGGATCGCGATGCTTTCGCGGCTGACGAGGATGTAGAAGGCACCGGGGTCAAGGATGATCCAGCCATCCTCTGCATGGACCGGTTCCCAATAATCGGCGGGGTCGTAGTGGTTCAGCTTGCCCAGATCGACAACGCCGGTGTGCGGCTTGGCACGGTAACCGACAAGCGTGCCGTTGTCGGGTTTGAGGTCGACCGAAAAGCCAAGACCGTCGGAAATGACCGGATCACCGTCAACGATGGGCGTGTCGGCGTGCAGGGCGCGCAGGGCGGCGTCCGACATGCGGGTGTCGCCGTTGCGAAAGATGATCTGGTTGAGCATCTGCCCGGTTTGCGCGACGACAGAAAAGCTGCGCGGACAAATCTCAACATAAAGCGGGCCGGTGTAGCCCGCAGGCACGCGGTCAAATTCGGTCCCGTGGTCGGTGATGATCCGGGTCAGAAGGTCTAGCCGCCCGATGGAGGATTTGGCCGAAGCGGCGGCAGTCATGGTCTGCGGCAGGTCCAGCGATTCCAGCAGCGGCACCACATAGACGCAGCCCTTTTCCAGCACGGCCCCATCGGTCAGCGGAATCTCATGCATCTGAAAATCGCGGAGGCGGTCGGTCACGGTGCGGCTTTGCCCCGCCAGAAACGAGGCGCGAACGCGGTAGGCTACGGGCCCAAGACGCAGATCAAGCGAGGCGGGTTGCACCTGGCCATCGGCAATGGGGGCCGTCGCGGTGATCGCGCCTGCGGTGATCAGGTCTGTGATCTGGTGATCGGCTAAAACGCCCTGATCCATGTCGTCCCCCACGATAGCAAAACGCCCGCGACGGACGCGGGCGGTTTGATTGGTCGGGCTAGCAGGACTCGAACCTGCGACCTTCCGTCCCCCAGACGGACGCGCTACCAGGCTGCGCTATAGCCCGACTGAGCGCGTGTTTACCCGAAAATCGCGGCAGGGCAAGCCCGAAGTGTCAGCTTTGCCGCATCCGGTCGCGCACATCCTGAAGCCGTGCGACAAGCGGTGCGATCTGGGCAGCCTTGGCGCGCAAGCGGTCGTCGCTGGCGTCACGCAGGGCAGCGAAAATGCGCGGTTCTGCTGGTGTTTTCGCCTCGCGCGGGAGGGCCGGTTCAGGGGCCGTTGCTGCAGGCGCTGCGGGCGTATTGACCGGTTCTGCAGGTGCTGTGGGCGGCGGCATGGCGGTCAATGGTGTGACATTGTCGGCCACAGGCGTTGGGTCCGGTGCTGCCGCAGGTGCTGCGGTGACAGGGGCGGGGGCCGGTGGTTCAACATCTGCCGGAACGACGGGTGCCGGTTCAGCCGCCGGGGCCTGTGCCGGTGGCGGCATCGCCGCCTTCACCTCTGGCGCAGATGCGGTGGGATCGGGTGACAGGGCCGCCACATGTTTGACGCCCTGTTCGCGCATCAGTTTCTGCGCGCCTTTGATCGTCATGCCCTGTTCATGCAACAGGATCTTGATGCCACCCAGAAGCTGCATATCCTCTGGCCGGTAATACCGCCGGCCACCTGCACGTTTGACGGGTTTCACCTGAGCAAACTTGCTTTCCCAGAAGCGCAGCACATGGGCGGGCGTATCCAGCCAGTCAGAGACTTCAGAGATGGTGCGGAAGGCGTCGCGGGCTTTGGCCACGGGCGGCTCCTGTCGTTATTTCTTGTTGCCTGCCGCAACCCGATCTTTCATCAGGTGGCTTGGACGGAAGGTCAGAACGCGGCGGGGGTGGATCGGCACCTCTTCCCCGGTCTTGGGGTTGCGGCCCACGCGGGCGGCTTTTTCACGGACCGAGAAGGTGCCGAAGGACGAGATTTTGACCTGCTCGCCACGCACCAGCGCATCAGAGACATGGGTCAGCACACGTTCAACAAGATCAGCGCTTTCGTTGCGCGACAGGCCCACCTGGCTGTGGACGGCATCTGCGAGATCCATACGTGTCAAAGTCTTATCGGCCATAATTTCCCCCTGCGGTTTCGGAAGACCTTAGGCGGAGGGGATTTTCAGAGTCAATAACAAGGGCTTGGATGGCGGCGTTAAAGGTGGGCTTTTGCCCAATTTACCAGCGCAGAACCACGGCACCCCAAGCCAGACCGCCGCCGATCGCCTCTGTCACGATCAAATCACCGGGTTTGATCTGGCCGTTGGCCTTGCCCACGGACAGGGCCAAGGGGATGGATGCGGCAGAGGTATTGCCGTGATCCTGTACGGTGACAACGACGCGATCCATGCCGACACCCAGCTTTTTGGCGGTGGATTGGATGATGCGGATATTGGCCTGATGCGGAACGACCCAGTCGACGTCATCCGCGCCCAGGCCCACTTTATCAAGGGCGGTGTGTGCGGTTTGTGCAAGCTTTTCAACGGCGTGGCGGAACACCTCTTTGCCTTCCATGCGGAGGACACCGGTGTTTTGGGTGGCAACACCGCCGTCCACATAAAGCAGGTCGCGGTAGCGTCCGTCCGAATTGAGGTCGGTTGACAGCACGCCGCGGTCGGCGGCGGTGCCATCACCGGTTTCCGCCGCGAGCACCAGCGCGCCTGCGCCGTCGCCAAAGAGCACGCAGGTGGACCGGTCTGTCCAGTCCATGATGCGGCTGAAGGTTTCCGCGCCAATGACCAGCACGCGGTCGGCCTGACCGGAGGCGATCAGCGCATTGGCGTTGGTCAGCGCAAAAACAAAGCCCGCGCAAACGGCTTGCACATCAAAGGCAAACCCTTTGGTGTTGCCGATATTGGCCTGCACCATCGTGGCCGCAGAGGGAAAGGTCATATCGGCGGTGGAAGTCGCCAACACGATGGCGTCGATGTCTGCGCCGTCAATGCCAGCGTCGGCAAGGGCCGCTTTGGCGGCGTGGGTGGCCAGGTCTGAGGTGGTTTCGCCTTCGGCTGCGAAGTGGCGGCGTTCTATGCCGGAACGGCTGATGATCCATTCATTGGACGTGTCGAGCGATTTTTCAAACTCGGCATTTGGCACCACGCGTTCGGGCAGGTAGTGCCCGACACCTTTGACCACAGCGCGTCTTGTCATTTGCCTGTATCCTTTGTGGTGTCTTGTGCACCTGTTTGGATCGTATCTTGGGCGAGGGCGGCGGCGGTGGCAACCCGTGCGGCCAGTTTGTCCGAAAAGCCCGATTGTGCGAGGCGGTAGCCAAGGGCAAGTGCGGCGGCAACGCCAGTGGCATCCGCAGAGCCGTGACTTTTGATCACGGTCTTGTTGAGGCCCAGGAACACGCCGCCGTTCACACGGCGCGGGTCGATCCGTTTGCGCAGCCAGTTCAGTGAACCGCGCGCCAGCAGCGCGCCAAGACCCGAGAGCGGATTGCGCTTGAACGCGGAGCGCAGCGATTCAGAGATCAGGTTGGCCGTACCTTCGCCGGTTTTTAGCGCCACGTTGCCGGTGAACCCATCGGTGACGATGACGTCCACACGCTCGGACGGGAGATCGCCGCCTTCGACAAAACCGATATATTCAAATTCGCCCTTGGGCGCGGCAGAGCCGATCATTTCATGTGCGACTTTGAGTTCGGCGCGTCCTTTGTGTTCTTCGACGCCCACGTTCAGCAGGCCGATGCGGGGGCGGGCCAGATCAAAGGCGTTGCGGGCATAGGATGCGCCCATCAGCGCATAGGTCAAAAGGTCGTCCTGATCGGCGCGGATGTCGGCACCCGCGTCAAGCATGACGTTATAGCCCTGCGCATTGCGGCTGGGCCAGAGGCAGGCGATGGCGGGGCGGTTCACGCCTTCGGCCTTGCGCAGGCGCAGCATCGACATCGCCATCAGCGCGCCGGTGTTGCCGCAAGAGATCACCACGCCCGCTTCGCCATTGCGCACCGCCTCGATCGCGGACCACATCGAGGTCTGCTTGCCCGAGCGCAGCGCCTGGCTTGGCTTATCGGTCATTTTCACGACATCGGTGGTGTTGCGGATCGTCACCCGGTCGGCGATCCGGTGTTTGGTGACGTGCTTTTGCAGCTTGGTTTCGGACCCGTGCAAAATCGCCTGTGCGCGCGGGTTCTTGGACAGAAAACGCGCAAGGCCCGCAACCACCGTTGCAGGCCCGGAATCGCCACCCATGGCGTCAACAGAGAGGACGTGGGCAGCTGACGCAGGCGTCGGATTGTGGTCCGTCTGGCCGTTGGTCATGGGATGCTGCCTGTCTCAGCCTTTAGGCTGCGTCGTCGTCCAGATCAATCTCGTTTGCCTGTGCCACAACTTCGCGCGTGGCGTAGTGACCGCAAGAGGGGCAAACGTGGTGCGGGCGCTTCAGCTCGCCACAGTTGTCGCATTCGTTGGGGTTTGCAGCCACCAATGCATCATGCGCGCGGCGATTGTTGCGGCGTGACTTGGAGACTTTATTCTGCTGGACGGCCATATCGCCACCTATCGTCTGGGGGGCCATAACGGCCCGGATTTTCAAGAACTCTGCGGGGTCTTATGCCACTGGGGCGGCCCTGTCGAGTGGGGGTGTTAGAAGTTGGCGGAACATACTGCGATTCCTTTTCAGCGCAACCCTTTTTCGGGGCTATTTTTCACCCTCTTCGCCGGCGTCATTCGGGGCGTCATCCGCGAGGCTGTCACGCAGGGCGGCAAGGCCCGCAAAAGGCTTGGCATCATCGTCCGACATCGCGGTGGATCCCGGTTCGGTGAACTGGGCCTGACCAAGGTTGGCACCTTCGGCGCGGGGGAAATCGGGCAGGGCGAGCGAGAGCGCCTCGATCATCACCGCGGCGACATCGACGGTTGCGGGCAAAGGTTCGACCGTGTCGTCTTCGGGCATTTCGACCTCTGCCGCGTCGGGTTCCGCCAGATCGGCGGCATAGGTCCGGGTCACGGGGGTATCAATGCGGGTGTTCACCGCATCGAGTGTCACAACACAATCTTGTGTCACGGTGGCGCCCAGTTGCGCGGTCAGGGTCCAATCGGTGTCACCCAGCGGGGCAATTTCACCGGCAAAACGCAGTTTACGCAGGCCACGCAGGTCAAGATGTGCCGCAATTGCGCGCATTTCATCACCCGAAGGTACCAGCGCAAAGGTCGTTGCGCGGCGGTTTGTGAGGTCTGCGAGGCGCAGGATCGTGCTGGGCAAGGTCACCAAGGGAATGGTTCCATTCTTGAATTGGGGCACTGCGATGTTGTAGGGGGGATAAAAGGCCATATCGGCCGAGGCAAGAGGGCAGACCGGAATGAAACTTGGCTTGAGTGCGCGGATGCGGTCTGTGATGGCGTTGGGTGTGCTGATCCTGGCGGTGGCTTGCAACCCGGTCATCCGCAATCACGGCTTTATCCCGTTTCAGGAAGATCTGGACCGGATCGTGATCGGACAGGACAGCCGCGAGGCTGTGGCGCAACTTGTGGGGCCGCCCAGTGCGGGTGGTGTGCTGGCAGGCGGTGACTATTACTATGTCGCCAGCAAGTTCCGCCATTACGGTGCCGTAGCGCCCGTAGAGATTTCGCGCGAGGTGCTGGCCATTCGTTTTGATAGCGCCGGAGTGGTCCGCAATATCGAGCGGTTCGGGCTGGAAGATGGGCGCGTGATCGTGCTGTCGCGGCGCGTCACCGACGATAACATTGCCGATACCACGTTCATCCGGCAGCTTTTGGGCAACATCGGGCGCGTGAACGCCGCTGACTTCATCGGTGAAAACTAAGTGCACCCGGCCCAAGGGGCCGGTGTGCTGGGGTGCTTAGTCGGTGCTGTCGGGTTCAAACGACAGCGCCGCGCCATTGATGCAATAGCGCAGGCCGGTGGGTTGTGGCCCGTCGGGAAAGACATGGCCCAGATGTCCGTCACAGCGGTTACAATGCACCTCTGTGCGGCGCATGAAAAAGCTGCGATCCTCTTTTTCGCCAACCATTTCAGCATCAAGGGGCGCGTAGAACGACGGCCAGCCGGTGCCGCTTTCGAATTTTGTGTCTTGCGCAAAAAGCGGCGTCCCGCAGCCCGCGCAGGCAAATGTGCCGGGGTCTTTGGGAAAGTTGTCATGGGTGCCGGCGCGTTCGGTGCCATGTTTGCGCAGCACCTTATAGGCCATGTCCGAAAGGTCCGCGCGCCATTCGGCATCTGTTTTGGTCACTTTTTCAACCACTGTCATATTCCTTTTTCAGCCCGTGGCCTTAATCTAGTCAGCGCGGATCAACCCGCAAGGTGAGTTGCTATGACGATTGCGTTTCGCATGGGCCGATATGGGGTCCGCCAGGCTGGAAGTGACGCGGATATCGTGGCCTGCCAGCAATTGCGCTATCGGTGCTTCTTTGGTTGCGAAGGGCTGGATGCGGAAAGCTATGATCAGACATGCGATCATCTGATGATCGCCGATGGCGGGCGGTTGGTGGCGACCTGCCGCATCCGAGTGGTTGACGGGGGTGATTTGGCCCAGACCTATGGCGGGGCGCGCTATGATCTGCGCCGTTTGGCCGATTTTGGTGCGCCGATGCTGGAGCTGGGGCGGTTCTGTATCGCGCCGGGCGCGCAAGACGGCGATGTGCTGCGGCTTTTGTGGGGTGTGCTGACACAGGTGGTGGATGCGCGGCGGATTGGCCTGATCTTTGGCTGTGCGAGCTTTGAAGGGGTCGATCCGGGGCCTTACAGGGCGGTGTTTCAGCGGCTGGCAGACCGGCATCTGGCCCCGCCCGAGATCGCGCCGGGGATCAGGGCACAAGAGGTTGTGCGGCTGGATGCGGTCAGCAGCGGGAGTGATCGGGCGCCGATGCCGCCCTTGTTGCGCAGTTATCTGGGCATGGGCGGATGGGTCAGTGATCACGCTGTGATCGACCGGGAGATGCAGACGCTGCATGTGTTCACCGGGCTTGAGATGGCCAAAGTGCCTGCGCGGCGGGCGGCGGCGCTGCGTGCGATGTTGGCATAGGAATTTTTCGACGAAAAATTGCGCCTGCAGCACGGGGATTATTTTAGCCAGAAGACGTGAAGGTCTTGCGCTGATCCTGCGCGCGTTCTAGCTGGGCGGCATGGCCCGTACTCCGCTTTTGCAATTGTCCGACATCGCCCTGACCTTTGGCGGCGATCCCGTGTTTGAAGACCTGTCATTGGTTGTGCAGCCGGGCGACCGGGTGGCGCTGGTGGGGCGCAACGGGTCAGGCAAGTCGACCTTGATGAAGGTGATGGCCGGCTTGGTGGAAGCTGACACGGGAAGTGTCGTGGCCGCACCGGGTGTGACGGTGGGCTACATGGAGCAGGACCCTGATATGGCAGGGTTTGCGACCTTGGGCGATTATGCGGTCAGCGGCATGGATGCGGCCGATGCCTACAAGGTCGAGATGGTGGCCGAGGGGTTGAAGTTTGATCCCGCAGGCGATGTGGCGACCGCATCGGGTGGCGAGCGGCGGCGCGCCGCACTGGCCAAGTTGATGGCGGAAGCGCCGGGGTTAATGTTGCTGGACGAGCCGACCAATCATCTGGACATCGAAGCGGTGCAATGGCTGGAGGCGGAGCTGGCGCAGACGCGGGCTGGTTTCGTGCTGATCAGTCACGACCGCGCGTTTCTGTCCGCACTGACCCGCGCGACACTGTGGATTGATCGCGGGCAGGTGCGGCGGGCAGAAGAAGGCTTTGACCGGTTTGAGGCCTGGCGCGACAAGCTGTGGGATGAAGAGGATCAGCAGCGCCACAAGCTGAACCGCAAGATCAAGGCCGAGGCGCGTTGGGCAGTTGAGGGTATTTCGGCCCGGCGCAAGCGTAACATGGGCCGGGTGCGAGCGTTGCAGGATTTACGCGCCGAGCGGGCCGCGCAGATCAAGCGGCAGGGCAATGCGGCGTTGACGTTTGAGGCAGGCCAGCAATCGGGTCGCAAGGTGATCGAGGCCAAGGGGCTGGCGAAATCCTTTGACGGTAAATCCATCGTGACGGGCTTTGATCTGACGGTGCAGCGCGGTGACCGGGTCGCCTTTGTCGGGCCCAATGGCGTGGGAAAAACCACGTTGATCAAGATGTTGCTGGGCGACGTTCAACCGGATGCGGGCACGGTCAAGCACGGCACCAACCTGGATGTGGTGGTGTTTGATCAGGCGCGCGCGCAGTTGGATCCCGAAGCGACGCTCTGGGATTCGCTGGTCAATGATCCGGCCCTTGGGGGGGCTGGCAAGTCCGATCAGGTGATGGTGCAGGGCAAGCCGCGCCATGTGGTCAGCTACCTCAAGGATTTTCTGTTTGATGACGCGCAGGCGCGCGCGCAGGTGAAATCGCTTTCTGGTGGCGAGAAGGCGCGGCTGTTGCTGGCGCGGTTGATGGCGCAAAGCGCCAATCTGATCGTGCTGGACGAGCCGACCAACGATCTGGACATCGAGACGCTGGATTTGTTGCAGGACATTCTGGGCGATTACGACGGCACGGTGCTGCTGGTCAGCCACGACCGCGATTTTCTGGACCGCGTCGCCACGACCACGGTCGCGATGGAGGGACGCGGGCAAGCGGTGGTTTATGCGGGCGGATGGAGCGACTATCGCAGCCAGCGCGGCGGCGATTTTGCAGAGGCCAAGGTGGCGTCCAAGCCCTTGGCCAAGAAGGAAAAGCAGGTTGAGGTGGCCGCCCCTAAGGCAAAGATGTCGTTTACCGAAAAGCACCGATTGGCGGAGTTGCCGGATGTGATCGACCGGCTGACCGCCGAGATTGGCAAGCTGGAGGTCTTGTTGGCAGATCCAAAGCTATTCGCAGAGGCCCCGGTGAAGTTCCAGAAGGCGACAGAGGCATTGGTGGAACGGCAGGCGGCACTTGCGGCAGCTGAGGACGAGTGGCTGGAGCTGGAAGAGAAGGCGGCCAGCTAAGGCATCCGCAGCGCACCATCGAGGCGGATGGTGGTGCCGTTGAGGTAGTCGTTTTCGATGATGTGGCGCACGAGGGCGGCAAATTCGGATGGGTCGCCAAGGCGCGGCGGATAGATCACGTCAGCGGCAAGGCCATCCATCACCTCTTGCCCCAGACCTTCGAGCATCGGGGTCCGGAAGATGCCCGGCGCGATTGCCATCACGCGGATGCCGCCCCGCGCCAGATCGCGGGCCATTGGCAGGGACAGGCCTGCGATGCCGGATTTCGAGGCGGCATAGGCGGCTTGACCCTTTTGCCCGTCGAAGGCTGCGACCGAGGCTGTGTTGACCAGCACACCACCTTGATCCATGCGCGCGGCAGCGAGACGGCAGATGTTGAAGGTGCCAGAGAGATTAATCTTGAGCGTGCGGTCAAAGCTGGATTGCGCGTGCGGGCCATCACGGCCAAGGGTCTTTTCGGTGGTGGCAATGCCTGCGCAATTGACGGCTGCATTCAGCCCGCCCATCGCATCAATTGCGTTGTTCAAGCCTTTGGCAACACTGGTTTCATCGGTAACGTCCACCGCGGCAAAGAAAGCGCCGATCTGGGCGGCATAATCGGCGCCACCGGCGGCCAGATCAAAGATCGTGACCTGTGCGCCTGCGTCGATCAGTGCCTTGGCGGTGGCAGCCCCAAGGCCGGAGGCGCCGCCGGTGACGATGGCGCGGGTCGTTGTGATGTCCATGTGCTGATCCCCTGCGTCAGTTGCGTTTCTCTACCGCTTTCGCGGCGTCCCAGAGCGCGTCCATTTCAGCCAGATCGCTGTCGGCAGGTTTCCGGCCCTGGGCGGCGAGCGCGTCTTCGATGGCTTCGAAACGACGGGTGAATTTGGCGTTGGCGGCGCGCAGGGCTTCCTCTGGGTCGATCTTGAGGTGGCGGGCAAGGTTGGCCATCACAAAGAGCATATCGCCGTATTCTTCGGTCATAGCCTCATGGGTAAGGGTATCGCGTGCTTCGACCAGTTCGGCGGCCTCTTCGGTGATTTTGTCGACGACGTGCGACACATCGGGCCAGTCAAAGCCCACGCGGGCGGCGCGTTTTTGCAGTTTCACGGCGCGCATCAGGGCGGGCAGGCCAAGGGCTACGCCGTCAAGCGTGCGGGTTTCCTTTTTGCCCGCGCGCTCTTGCGCTTTGATCGCCTCCCAGTCGGCGGTCTGTTGATCGGCGGATTTGTCGCGCGATTCGTCGCCAAAGACATGCGGGTGACGGGCGACCATCTTGTCAGAGATGTTGCGTACAACGGTATCGAAGGTGAAATGCCCGGCCTCGGCCCCCATTTGGGTGTGGTAGACGGATTGCAAAAGCAGATCGCCCAGCTCCCCTTCAAGCTCTGCCCAGTCGCGGCGCTGGATGGCGTCTGCGACCTCATAGGCTTCTTCGATGGTGTAGGGGGCGATGGTGTCGAAATCCTGTTCAATATCCCAGGGGCAGCCCGTGTCAGGGTCGCGCAGCCGGCGCATGATTTCCAAAAGGCGCGGCATCCCGCCGTTGGGATCATGGATCAGGGGGTCATTGTCGGGCATTGCGAAAGCGTCCTTGCTGGTGTTGTCTGAGGCTAACGAGCCAGGGGAGTGAAGGCCATGCCAGTTGTGAACCGGATTGCGGGATATGCCGAAGAGATGAAGACCTGGCGGCGGCATCTGCACACCATGCCAGAGCTGATGTTTGACTGTCACAAGACGGCGGGTTTTGTGGCCGAAAAGCTGCGCGCCTTTGGGGTCGATGAAATTCACGAAGGTATCGCGGAAAGCGGGATTGTGGCGATCATCAACGGGCAGGGTGAGGGGCCGACCATTGGGTTGCGCGCGGATATGGATGCGCTGCCGATGGCGGAACAGACCGGGCTGGACTACGCCAGCAAGGTGGACGGCATGATGCATGCCTGCGGCCATGACGGGCATACCACGATGTTGCTGGGGGCCGCGCAATATCTGGCAGAGACGCGCAATTTCAGTGGCCGTGTGGCGCTGATCTTTCAGCCAGCCGAGGAAGAGGGCGGCGGTGGCAATGTGATGGTGCAGGAAGGGGTTCTGGACCGGTTTGACGTGGGCGAGGTTTATGCGCTGCACAATGCGCCCGGCACGCCGGTGGGGCAGTTTTATACCACGCTGGGGCCGATCATGGCGGCGGTGGACACGTTTGAGGTCCACATCACCGGCAAGGGCGGACATGGCGCCTATCCGCAGGATTGCATTGACCCGATTGTGGCCGCGGTGGGCATGGTGCAGGCGATCCAGACGATTGTCAGCCGCAACCACGATGGCCGAAAGGAGATCGTGATTTCGGTGACGCAAATTCACGCGGGCACGGTTAACAACGTGATCCCCGAGACGGCCTATATCAACGGCACGGTGCGGACCTTTGATAGGGAGACGCAAGAGATGGTGCAAAAGCGTCTGCCAGAGGTGATTGCCGGGCAGGCGGCGTCTTATGGGGTAGAAGCCGCGTTTTCTTATGAGGTCGGTTATCCCGCGACGGTGAATGACCCCGACCGCGCGGCCTTTGCCGCAGAGGTCGCGCGCGAGATTGCGGGCGACGCGGGCGTAGAGACGGGCGCCGCCGCCGAGATGGGCGCCGAGGATTTTTCCTATCTGCTGAACGCGCGGCCCGGGGCCTATTTGTTCGTGGGCAATGGGGAAACTGCCGGGCTGCACCACCCGGGTTATGATTTCGACGATGAAACAGCCGCTTATGGCGCGTCCTTCTTTGCGCGATTGGTTGAACGGGCGCAGCCGGTGAAGGGGTAACTTTGTGACGCTGGATAATGCAAAGAAACAGATTGATCTGGCCTTCACCCGCAAGGGGCTGGCGGGGTTGGGGTATGAAAACGCTTTTGGCGGGGCGGTGTCGTTCCTGCGCCGGACCTACTCCAAGGATCTGAGTGGGGCGGATCTGGCGATTACTGGTGTGCCGTTTGATCAGGCGGTGACGCACCGGACCGGCACGCGGTTCGGCCCGCGCGCGATCCGAGAGGCATCATGCCTGCAACCCTATGATCCGCCCTATGGCTGGGACGGATTTGACCCGCTGAGCGAGTTTGCTGTCGTGGATTACGGCGATGTGGCCTTTGATTATGCCCATACACCCAGCTTTCCTGGCCTGTTGGAGGCGCATATCGCGGGCATTCTGGACGCCGGGGTCGGATCGATCACGCTGGGGGGTGATCATTTCATAACGCTCCCGATTCTAAAGGCTTACGCGGCGAAATTCGGGCCGATGTCGGTGATCCAGTTTGATGCGCACAGTGATCTGTGGGCGGATGACGACATGGAACGGATTGATCACGGGACGTTCATGTACAAGGCCGTGAAACTGGGGCTGGTGGATGTGACGCGGTCGGTGCAGGTCGGCATCCGGACCGAGTGCGAGGATTACTGCGGGATGCCCTATATTGATGCGCGGACCTGTCACGAGAAGGGTGCCGCGCATGTTGTTGATCGGATTAAGGAAATTGTCGGACAGCACCCCACCTATCTGACCTTTGACATTGATGCGCTGGACCCGGCCTTTGCGCCCGGCACCGGCACACCGGTCTGGGGCGGGCTGGCCAGTTGGCAGGCGGCGGCGATGCTGCGCGATCTGGCGGGGATCAACATGGTGGGGGGCGACGTGGTTGAAGTCTCTCCACCCTATGACACCACCGGGGCCACGGCGATTGCAGGGGCGCATGTAGCGATGGAACTGATTTGCCTGAACCTTTGGAACAAAAGGAAAAAATGATGCCAGCGATGCCGATTTCGGGGAATGATCTGGCGCGGTTTTCCGGGCCGCAGACCTTTATGCGGCTGCCAGAAGCGGCGACGGCTGAGGGGCTGGATGTGGGGTTTATCGGGGTGCCGATGGATATTGGCACAAGCTGGCGGTCAGGCACCCGGTTTGGGCCGAAACAGCTGCGGCAGGAAAGCGCGATGATCCGGCCCTATAACATTCAGACGGGGGCCGCGCCTTTTGATGCGCTGAACTGTGCGGACCTGGGTGATGTGGCGGTGAATACGTTTAGCCTGAGCGACACAATTCGCATTATTACAGAGACTTACGATGCACACTTAACTCATGATGTGATTCCGATGGGCCTTGGCGGGGATCACACGATGACGCTGCCGATCCTGCGGTCGATTGCCAAGAAACACGGACCTGTCGCGCTGGTGCATGTGGATGCCCATGCGGATGTCAACGACGAGATGTTCGGCGAGCGCGAGACCCACGGCACGGTCTTCCGCCGCGCCTATGAAGAAGGGATTATCGTGGCCGACAAGGTGCATCAGATTGGGTTGCGCGGCACGGGCTACACTGCGGATGATTTCACCGAGGCTGCGGGCTGGGGGTTCAATCAGTATCTGGCACCAACCTTGTGGCATAAGTCTTTGACGCCATTGGGGGAAAGTATCCGCGCGCAGATCGGGAATCACCCGACGTATATCACTTACGACATCGATTCACTTGATCCGGCCTATGCCCCCGGCACTGGCACACCAGAGATCGGCGGGCTGACCACGCCTCAAGCGATGGAGCTAATCCGGGGGTTGAAAGGATTGAACATTGTGGGCTGCGATCTGGTGGAGGTGTCGCCGCCTTACGACACCAGCGGGAACACCGCGCTGACGGGGGCGAACCTGATGTTTGAACTCTTGTCGATCCTGCCCGGCGTGCAATATCGGTAGCCAGCAGTAAAAGGGCGGACGGCTTTGTTTCCTAAAATCTTTGCGCTTCTCGGCGTTTTTCTGATTTGCGCCGCGTTTTGGGTGCGGTTTGCGCCGATTGATCCTGCAAATTGGGTGGACATCCCGCCTGTTGATGGCGTGCAAAGCATCACCGGACCGCGCAGCTATCTGGCGGCGCGTGAGGTGCAGACCACCCAAGAGGGCGTGTTGCGCGCGTTGGAAAGCGCCGCAATTGCAGCGCCACGGACGCAGTTGATCGCGGGCGGCGTCGATCAGAATATGCTGGTGTTTCAGACCCGCAGCCTGATCTGGGGTTTTCCTGATTTTACCACGGTGGCGTTTCAGGATGGGCTGTTGGTCATCTATGGCCGGTCAAAGTTTGGTGCTGCGGATTTGGCGGTGAACCGCAATCGGATCATTGGTTGGCTGTCTCAGCTTGGCCCGCTGGTTGTGACGCCGTCTTGACGAAACCGGGCGCAGGCGGCATCTGCAAGGGATGATACCCACCGACCGCATGCACCAGATCATCGACCGTTTCCAGTTTCTGGAGGCGAAGATGTCGGGCGGCGTGGATGGGGGCGATATCGCAGCGCTCGCCAAGGAATACAGCGAGTTGAAGCCTGTGGTTGAGACGGTGCAGCATTATCAGGGGCTGGTGAGCCAGATTGCGGATGCCGAGGCGATGCTGGACGATCCCGAGATGAAAGAGTTGGCAGAGATGGAGCTGCCGGACCTGCGCGCTGCGTTAGAGCGATCCGAAAGCGACGTGCAACTGGCGCTTTTGCCCAAAGATGCCGCTGATGGCCGGCCTGCGCTGCTGGAAATCCGGCCCGGAACGGGCGGGGATGAGGCGGGGCTTTTTGCAGCAGATCTGCTGCGCATGTATCAGCGCTATGCCGAAAAGCAGGGCTGGTCGTTTGAGATCATCGAACAATCCTTAAGCGAGTTGGGCGGCGTCAAAGAGGTGACGGCGCGGGTCGCGGGCGAGGGGGTTTTTGCCCGGTTGAAGTATGAAAGCGGTGTGCACCGCGTGCAGCGGGTGCCTGAGACCGAAAGCGGGGGGCGTATCCATACCTCTGCCGCGACGGTGGCCGTGCTGCCCGAGGCCGAGGACGTGGATATCGAGATCAACCCTGGCGACATTCGGATTGATACCATGCGCGCCAGCGGGTCAGGCGGGCAGCATGTGAACACCACCGATTCCGCCGTCCGTATCCTGCACGAACCCACAGGGATCATTGTGGTCAGTTCCGAAAAATCACAGCACCGCAACCGCGAGATTGCGATGCAGGTGTTGAAAACCCGACTGTTTGATCTCGAACGCCAGAAGGTGGACGCGGAACGGTCGGCGGACAGGAAGTCTCAGGTCGGGTCGGGCGACCGGTCAGAGCGGATCAGGACTTATAATTTCCCGCAAGGCCGCATGACGGATCACCGGATCAACCTGACGCTTTATTCGCTGGGGCAGGTGATGCAGGGCGATCTGGATGAAACGATTGACGCGCTGCAGGCGGATGCGCAGGCGCAATTGCTGGCCGAGATGGGCGAGGCATGACCGCACAAGAGGCGTTGGCCGCGGCGATCGCGACGCTCAAGGATGCGGGCATTGACGATGCCGCCCGCGATGCGCGTCGCATATTGGCCCACGCGCTGGACATCGACGCCAGCCGGGTGACGCTGGTGTTGCCGGACGCTTTGGGTGTGGCGCAGGAAGCGGCGTTTATGGACATGGTGGCGGCGCGGGCGCGTCGTGTGCCGGTGTCACATCTGACGGGCCTGCGCGCGTTCTACGGCCGCCAGTTTGAAGTGAACGGCGACGTGTTGGACCCAAGGCCTGAAACCGAAATTCTGGTGGCCGAGGCGCTGAAACGTCCGTTCCTGCGGGTTCTGGATCTGGGCACCGGATCGGGTGCCATTCTGGCCACGCTGCTGGCGGAATCTGGTGTGGCGAGTTTTGGTGTTGGCACCGATGCATCGCCCGCTGCACTGGCGGTTGCGGGGCGCAACGCGGCGCGATTGGGCGTGGCGGACCGGGTGCAGTTTCACGCAGGCGACTGGTTTGCAGCCGTGCCGGAGGGCGCGGATTTCGACCTGATCGTCAGCAACCCGCCTTACATCGCCGCCGACGAAATGCCGGGGTTGGCACCCGAGGTGCGCGACTTTGAACCGCGCATGGCGCTGACCGACGAGGGTGACGGGCTGGGGGCCTACCGTATTCTGACCGCACAGGCGCAGGCACATTTGACGCGAGGCGGGCGGTTATTGCTGGAAATCGGCCCGACGCAGGGCGATGCGGTCCGCGCGATGATGGCGGATGCGGGATTCGCAAACATCGCCGTGACACCCGATCTGGACGGGCGTGACCGGGTCGTAAGCGGTGAAAAACCGCGCAGTCAGGGTATTTTAGCGACATCTTAAGGGATTTGGGCTTGTGTTGCGGCAGACTTCATGCTTTTTGAAGGTCGTCGCAGGTTGAGCATCGGCTCACCGCGGCAAGTCGCCAAAAACGCTTGGGCCCTTGGATCGCACTGCTGCGACACGCCCTTCAAAGCGCAACATTTGCCACAGGCTTGACGAAAGCACATCATGAGATCTTCGAAGTCGCGGTCGCGGAACAAGAACCGCAACAACCGTCCCTCAGGCGGGAATATCATCAACCGGGTTTTCGATAGCTCGGGCCCTGATGGAAAGGTGCGCGGCACGCCGCAGCAGATCATCGAGAAATACAACCAGATGCACCGGGATGCCGTCTTGTCAGGCGACCGGGTGGATGCGGAAAACTACGCCCAGCACGCAGAGCATTACACTCGCCTGCTGGCAGAGGCGCAGCGCGAGGTTGAGGCCAAGCGCGAAGAGCAGGAAGAACAGAACCGCCAGCGCCAGGCTGAGCGTGACCGCGAGCGCAACGAACGTCTGCGCGCGCAGGAAGAGGCCGCAGCCGGTGGCGGCGATCAACCAGATAGCGGATTGGTCGAGACACCCGAGGCGCGGTCAGAGGATCAGCCGAACCCGGAGGGCGGCAAGCCACAGCGCAAACCGCGCCAACGCAAGCCGCGCCCGCCCAAGAATGACGGCGGTGCGCCGCCGCAGGATTCCGGCAACACCCCCGAAGCTGCTGAATAACCGCAAGCCCCGCCAATTGGCGGGGTTTTGCTTTGACCTGTCCGAAAGTCAGGTTTTCACATGGCTTACCCTTGGGTAAGTCAAACGTGGGAGACTGGCCGTGTGTGTGGCCGACAGGGAGAGAGACTGAATGCCAGACAAGGTTTCACTGGCCCAATTGGGCCAGCGGGCGGATACGCATGATGCGGTGTGTCCGACACAACATGCGACGGCAGAGCGTATTCTGAGTTTTGTGAAACCGGGCGATCAGGTGCTTGAACTGGGGGGTGGCGACGGGCGGCTGGCGATGGACATCGCGCCGCATGTGGACAGCTATATCTGCAGCGATGCCGCCGAAGATCTGGTGTCCGTGGCAGCCGCACGGACTCGCAGCCTTGGCAATGTGCGCTGTCTCAGCCTTGGCACCGAAGACGCGAGCCTGCCGCGCAATCAGGACATCGTGCTGGGGATTGATCTGCTGCACCTGTTGGATGACGTGCCGCGCGCTTTGCAGCGCATGCACTGGCTGCTGCGCCCCGGTGGCCTGTTGATCACCCGGACGGTAACGGTGGCTGGCCCGACGCAGGCGCTGAAACTGCCCGATCTTTTGCGCCGGATGATGGGCCGCAAACCGCATATGTCGATGGTGACCAGCGCGGCGCTTGAACGGATGGTGCGCACCGCCGGGTTCGAAGTTGTCAGTTGCGATATGGTGCCGCGCTACAGCCGGAACTGCATGATTGTCGCACGCGCGCGTCCCTCATCCGGCGAGGCTACGGGCGAGGGCGCAGAACGCCTCTAGCCCGACCTGTTCGGCGCGTTCGGTCGGTTTGATGCCTGCGGCGATCAAATGATCCTCGATCTGAGGAGAGACCGATTTGAGCGCAGAGCGCAGCATCTTGCGGCGCTGGTTGAACGCTGCGGCCACAACCCGTGACAAGGTCGCGGCATCCGCGGGAAAGCGCGGTGCGGGCAGGGCGGTCAAATGCACCACCGCTGATGATACCTTGGGGGCGGGGCTGAACGCCTCGGGCGGCAAATCAAGCACGATCCGGGGATCGCTGCGCCATTGTGCAAGGATCGCAAGGCGGCCGTAGGCCTTGCTGCCCGGTTGTGCGGTGATCCGCTGCGCCACCTCGCGCTGGAACATCAGCGTCAGTGACGACCATTGCGGCGGCCAATCAGGCGGCGACAGCCAGCGCACCAGCAATTCGGTGCCGACGTTATAGGGCAGGTTCGCGGCGATCTTGTAAGGCGGTGTCAGGTGTTGCGCCACATCCACGTCAAGCGCATCGCCACCAATCACCTGCAACCGGCCCGGATAGCGCTGCGCGATCTGATCGAGCGCAGGCAGACAGCGCGGGTCCTTTTCAATCGCCAGCACCCGGCGCGCGCCTTCGGCCAGCAGCCCACGGGTCAGGCCACCGGGGCCGGGCCCCACTTCAAGCACGTCGGTCTCTGACAGATCACCGGCCAGGCGCGCGATTTTGGCCGTCAGGTTCAGGTCCAGCAGAAAATTCTGACCCAGCGATTTCTTGGCTGCGATCCCGTGTTCATCAATCACGTCGCGCAGTGGAGGCAGGTCATCAATCACGGGGCGTGGTCTTTCTTTTGAAAACAAATATGCCCGCCGGAGGCGCCGATTTTTCGACGAAAAATCGCACTACCGCCCCTGCGTTTCGGCCATTTGCGCGGCCATGCGCAAAGCGGCAATCATTGACGTCGGGTCCGCCTGACCGGTGCCTGCAATGTCAAAGGCGGTGCCGTGATCGGGGGATGTGCGGATAAAGGGCAGGCCAAGGGTCACATTCACCCCGCCTGCAAAATCCAGCGTCTTGATCGGGATCAGGGCCTGATCATGGTACATGCAGATCGCCGCGTCATAGCCAGCCCGCGCGCCTGCGTGAAACATCGTATCGGCTGACATCGGCCCGCGCAGATCAAGCCCCTGCGCGCGCAGCGCGGTAACAACGGGGCGGATGATCTCAAACTCTTCCTGCCCCATCTTGCCGTCTTCACCGGCATGCGGGTTCAGGCCTGCGATGGCGATCCGGGGTGCGGCAATGCCAAAGTCCCGCTGCAAGGCGCGCGCGGTAATCAACACCGTGTCGGTCAACAGCCGGGCGGTCAGTTGCGCAGGGACAGCGGCAAGGGGAATGTGAATGGTCGCAGGCACAACCCGCAGCGCGTCACAGGCCAGCATCATCACGACCGGTACGTCACCCGCCAAGGCGGCAAGGTATTCGGTATGGCCGGGGTAGGCAAAGCCTGCGCCGTCCTGCAGGGCGGCTTTGTGGATGGGTGCGGTACAGATCGCACGGGCCTGACCGGATTGCACCATTGCGACCCCATCAGCGATGGCGTCGATCACCCCTTGGGCATGGGCGGGATTGGCCACGCCGGGGGTGCGCGGTGCGCCAAAGTCGCGCGCGATCACCGGGAAATCACTGGGTGTGCCAGGCGGCAGGTGCGATGGATCACCGATCCACGCCAGCGGCATCTCTGACTTGAGCGCGGCCCAAGCGGCCACGGCCACCTCTTGCCCGATGCCAGCGGGTTCACCGCAACTGATGACGATGGGAGGCCGGGACATCAGCCGTTGATGACAACAGAGGCGCGCAGGTCTTCCAGAAGGGCGGCTGCAAAACCGGCAAGGCGTTGGCTGCGCAATTGGTTGGCCACAGCCTCGCGGTCGCCACCACCACCGGTGGTCAAGCGGTTGCAGAGCATCACAAAGACGATGTTGTCGCCACGGGTGACGTTATAGCTGACCTCGCCCCGGTCGAGCCGGGCCAGTTCCAGCGCGATGTCCTGCGGGATCTCGGCAGGTGTCAGGGTATTGCGTTCCAGCACCTCTGGCGGCTGGCCTTGAGCGGCCCCGTAAAGATCGTCGCAGACATCCACATCGAGCGCCAGCCGAGCCGCTGCCGCACGGCCTGCGTCGGTGCCGGCACCGGGCATGTAGTAGGCGGCATATTCGATGCTGGCGGGGGCCGGTGCGGAAAACGCCACTTCGCGCACGCCGCGCATCTGAAAGAGTGCGACGCCATTGGTGATACCAATGGGGGCTGTGACCTCGCCCGGGGACAGGCCCAAAATCAGGTTTTGCAGTTGTGGCGGGTAGTTCGAGATTGGCAGCCAGCCGAGACGCCCACCGTTATTGCGCGAGGGCAGCGCTGAATACTGGCGCGCAAAGCTGGAAAACTGCGCTTGCGACGTGGTCTGCGAGATTTGTTGCGCCAGCGCGTTGGCCTGCGCTGCCCGTGGCGGTGGTGCGGGGATGATGATTTCGGACAAGAGCACTTCGATCCCGTCGGCCCCGGCACCGGATTGCCCCAGCGCGCGGTCGATGTCAGCGGCGGTGATGTTCACCGCATTGCCAAAGCGCGAGCGGATGTAGTCCCGCCAGCTGGCACCGATGCGCACGAATTCCTCGAGCGTTTCATAGGCCACGCCGTTTTGCGCCAGAATAGCGGTGAATTGTTCGGTGCTGAGGTTGGCACGACCGGCAAAGGCCTCGACCTCGGTTGCCAGGGCTTCGGGGGTGATGGCAAGGCCGCGCCGGTCGAAGGCGATTTGCTTGAGGCGGTCCTCGATCAATTGTTCGCGCGCCAGTTTGTCCAGATCACCGGGGGTGCGGAAGAGTTCCAGCAGTTTGCGGCGCTGTTCCAGTTCGAAGACCGTGATCACCTTGTCGTCGACCGTGATGGCAGGCGCAAAATTCTGGGCAGAGGCCAAGGCAGCTGGCAGGGCCAGCAGCAGCGAGAGCAGGAGGGTCACAAGGCGCATCGTCAAGGTCCTTTGGGTCGTCAGTTATGCGTACAGCGGGCGACAGGTCTGCCGGTGATGCTGGCGGCGGAAAAGCCCGCCAGGGTCACCGATAACCCGTAATCCGTAGATGGGTCCACCGTAGTGGAAGACGTATAGCGGCGCGAGACCGAAAGATCGACAGTCACGCATTCGTTGCGCCATTCCACACCGAGGCCAGCGGTGGCCGGTGCGTCAGCAATGATGTCATAGCGGGCGTCAAAGCTGACGGCCCAGCTGGGCGACAGGCGCACGGCCCCATCGACGGACCATTCCGACACGGTGGCAGAGCGCCCGACCTCGCCGTCGGCGATCTGATAGATGTAGGCCGCCCCAAGGTTCAGCGTTTCGGTGTCCCAATCCACCAGTGCCTGAGCCAGCACGGGGCGAAAGTCATCCGACCACAGGCTGCGGCCTGCGACGCGCAGCCCTTGCGGCAAAAGGACATGGCCCGCGACCAGCCAGTCAGACCGGGTATCACGCTGGCCGGATGTGATGGTGAAGGCATCTGACGTCTCGGACCGGAAGATGCGGCCAAAGGTCAGGGCGGTGTGGCTGCCGCCGCGTCCCACGCGGGTATAGGTCAGCCCCAGCGCGCCGCGCCCGCCCACCTCGACCGCGTCATCACCGGGGAACCGGGTGAGGGACAGCAGGTTGGCGGGGTCAAATTCGGGCCGGGTGCTGCTTTCGTTCGGGGGGGTGTCGCCATAATGCTCTGACCAGGCCAGCGCCAGCGCAGGTGTAATCAGATGCGAGGCGTTGGCGGTTTGCTTGGACAGCGGGTAGCGCAAGGTCAGTCCCAGCGTCGGCACGACCCGGTGCAAGTGTTGGTCAAAGCTGCGGTCATCGTTGACCAGAAACCAATCGGCGCGCAGATCAGCGGTGGCCGTTGTCAATAGCCCGGCGTCCGCAACCCATGTGCGGTCCCATGTGGCCGCACCGCCGATACGGGTCACGTCGCGCCCGTCATCCCCGGTGCCCGCGCCGTAGCGCACAATCGCATTGCCCGAGGCCCCAAGGGTCAGCGTTCCGCCTGCGGCGGCAAAGCGTTGGTCATAGCGCACATCCGCCACGATCGGCGGCAGAGAACGGTTGAGCTCATCATCGCGGAGGGTCTGGTAGTAGGTAAAGCTGGCATCCAGCAGCGCGTTATCGGTGATCCGCGTCAAGGACACGGCGGTGTCCAGCCGGTCCTTGGACGAATAGCCATAGTCCAGCAGATAGGCATCGTCGGTTGTCGCTTCGGCGTCAAAGGCCAGCCGGTAACCGCGGCCCAGATCAAAGAGACCTTCGGCAAAGACATAGCCGCGCTGTTCGCCGGGGCGCAGGGTGTCGTCACTGATGGCGGCAGAGACCGCGATGTCGCCACGTGCAAAGGCCTGCCGATAGCGCGCTTCGAGCGTGCGGGTTTCGACAGAGAGATAGGGGGTGATCAGCAGGTCGCGGTGATCGCCCAGCGTCACAAAGTACGGCAGCTTGAGCCCGACACCCAACCGGTCGGTGGACCGGATGCGGGGGATCAAAAGCCCGGTGGCGCGGTCGACGCTGGGGTCAGGCAGGCGCACACGTGGCAGGTAGACCAGCGGCACCCCGGCCACGCGGAATTGCGCGCCGGTAAAGTAAAGCTGGCCTGCGTCTTCGTCGTGCACGATCCGCTCGGCCCGAATTTCCCACAATGGGGCACGGCCTTCGCAAACGTTGCAGGAGGTGACGGCGGTTTTGTAAAGCTGCGAGAACCGCCCCTCGGTGCGGTCGATCTGGTTTGCGGCCAGTTGCAGCTGTTGGTTCAGCACCAGACGCGCGCCCAGCAGCATGCCGTTTTCCAACCGTGGGTCGAGCGTTGCACGGTCGGCGGTCAGGATGGTGCCATCAGGGGCAGTGATCAGGATCGGACCTGCTATGATCAGGCGGTCAGCGGCGCGGTCATAGGTGATCTGGCTGGCGGTCAGCCGGGTGCCATCTGCGAAAACCTCAATATTGCCGCTGGCCACCAGACGGTTGCCGCCTTCGACCGTGACGCTGTCCGCGATCAGGGTCGCAGGGACTTGCGCCTGTGCTGCGAACGGCAAAAGCAGGAACAGGATCAGGGTCAGAAAGCGCCAGCGCATCAGCCTTCTTCCCGGTGCAGCAAGAGGCCCATGGCGAGGCCCATAGCAATCAGTGGCGGGGCCCATGCGGCCAGTGTTACGGGGACATCGCCATTCTCACCCAGGATCTGCGCGAAGTTGCGCAGAAAGTAGAGCGCGAAGCTGAGCAGGATCGCCAGAAGCACGGCAAGCCCGGTGCGTCCGCCGCGTTGGTGGCGCAGGGTAAAGGCGGCACCGATCATCACCATCGAGACCAGAAAGAGCGGCAGCGCGGCCTCCATCTGGAACCAGACGGTGTGGCGTTGGGCGGAAAAGCCCGCACTGCGCAGGCGGTCGATGAACGCAGGTAGATCCCAGATCGAAATGGACGAGGGCGTGCCAAAGCTGTTGCGGATCTGATCGGGAGTCAGGGTCGAGGGGATGCTGAGCGTGGCGGCGGTGGTGGCCTGCGCCTCTGGCGTGGTGTCGGGGGCAAGTGGCCAGCGCTTGGCGTCGCGCAATTGCCAAGCGCCATCAGCCAGTGTGGCAGTTGCGGCGTCGATCCGCGCGATTGGGCCGCCAGAGGGGGCAAAGGTGATAAAGCTCGCGTCCTGCAGCACCGTGCCGCCGAGATTGGCCCCAGCGGCGCGGATCACGGTCTGGCCGGTGTCATCGCCCTGCCGCAGCCAAAGCCCGGTTTCGCCCAAGGACAGGATCGGACTTTCGCCTTGCAGCAGATTGGCGCGGATGTCGTATTGCCGCGAGGTGGCGGCCACGATGGGGTTCAGCACGGCCACGGCCACAAGGCCGATCATCAGCGCCATGGTCGCCGGCGGTACAAGAGCGCGCAGGGCAGAGCGCCCGGCGGCCCGCGTGACCACCATTTCAGAGCTGCGCGCCAGCCCCAGAAAGAGCGAGATCGCCGAGATGATCATAATCAGCGGCAGGATGCCGTAGATGGATTGTGGCACGGCCAGAAGCGACAAACGGAAGATTTGTCCGAACGTGGCATCAGCCCCCGAAAAGCGGCGCAGTTGATCGACAAGACCGACAAAGCCCGAGATCAGCAGAAAGATGAAGAATACGCCCGCAAATATCAGCAGGAAGCGGCGGGCAAAATAGCGATCAAGGATCATGCGACCGCCCCCGGTTTGCGTTTGAAAAGAAACGGGCGCGTGGCGAGGAATAGCAGCACAGTGATGATTACAGCCCCTGCGGCCACGGCCAGATAGCTGGCGAACCACAGCGACGGAGTGGTGCGCGCGATGTTCAGTCCCGTCGTTTCCAGCGCCTTGATCACGATGATCAAAAAGATGGCACCAACGATCTGCCGCCAAACACCGAAGCGGCTGAACCCGCCCACGATCAGCGCGGCGAATCCCAGAAGGGCCGCGACGGTGCCCAAGAGCGATTGAGAGATACGGTCATGGGCGTCGGCCACAAGCTGCGCTGCGGTGCGGCCCGTTTCCGCCTCAAGCGCGGGGGTGGGGGCCAAAAGTTCCCATGTCATCAGCTCGCGCGCGGTGCGGTTGTCATTGGGGGTGACGGCGATCATCTCGCCGATGTTGTAGGCAAAGTCGTCAAACGAGGTGGTAAAAAGCCGACCGGTGCCGGTGCGCAGGGTTTGGGTCAGCCCGTCGACCATCACAAGCTGGGCGTCATCGGCGGCGCGCACCAGATAGGCCTGTGCGGCGGTATAGGTCACCTCTGCCGCGGGGTCGCGCAGGTCGGACAGGAACACATCACGCAGCTCGCCCGCCGGGGTGATCTCGCGGATATAGACGGTGATGCCGGGGGCGGGTTCAAGAAACTGCCCCTCTGTCAGGATGCGGGCCGTCACATTCTGGGCGATTTCGGCCCGGCGGTCATTGAGTTGCCCGCTGGAGAGCGGCACCAGCAGATGCATCAGAACCGACATCAGCGCCGCCACGATCAGCCCGAAGACCAAAACCGGACGGGCCATGCGCCACGGTGAATAGCCGGTGGCTTGCACGACAACCAGCTCGGATTCGGTGCTCATCCGGTTGGTGACGTAGACGGAGGCGGCAAAGGCAGCGAGCGGCAGAGCAAGGCGGATCACACCGGGTAGGGACAGGGCGGAGAATTCCAGAAACACGCCAAAGGACTGGCCATCAGCGATCAGTTGGTCAAAGAGCCGCACCGCCTGATTGATCCAGTAGACCATCACAAGCACAAGGCTGAAGAAGCCAAATAGCATCATCAGTTGCGCCAGCAAGTATCGGTCAAATCGCGGCAAACGCCCGCACCCCATTCTTTTGCCCGCAAACTAGCGCATGCGGGTGCCGGACAAAACTGCAAACTGGTCATTGCGGCGGGGGACCGCTAGGGATTGGGGCAGACCGAACCAATCAAGAGGCTGCATCCATGACCACACCTGTCGATATCCGCATTGAGGCCGTTGATCTGGATGCGCTGGGCGATCTGTCCGGGCTGGTGGCGGTCTTTGTGACCCCCGACGGCAAGCTGGATGCCGGTGCGCGCAAGGTGAACACATTGACCCGCAAGGCATTGGCGCGCCTGGTTGAAAGCGAGCGGTTCGAGAAGGCAGGCACAGGTGACGTGCTGCGCATGGGTTTTCCTGCGGGCATGGCGGCAGAGGCGGTGTTGGTGGTCAAGCTGGCCAAGCGCCCGGATGTGGCCGCAGCACGCAAGGCGGGTGCGGCCTTGGGCAAGGCGCTGGGGCAGGCGGGGTTGTGTGTTGTTGCAGGTGCCTTGGGCCGCGCCGAAGAGGTGGCGCTGGGCATCGCGTTGCGCGCCTATGACTTTGACGTTCACAAATCGAAAGATAGTGATCCCAAGGGGCGGGTGACGCTGATGGTGTCCAAACCCGAAGGCGTGGCCGTGGCAGCGCGCACTGGCATGGCCGTCGCTGAGGGTGTATTTTTCACCCGCGATCTGACCAATGAACCTGCGAATGTGCTGACCACCGATGACTTTGCCGCCCGGCTGGCCGCAATGCAGGAATTGGGGCTGGAGGTCGAAATCCTTGAAGAGCCTGATCTGCAAAAGTTGGGGATGCGGTCATTGCTGAGTGTCGGGCAAGGCTCTGCCAGCCCGTCAAAGGTGGTGGTCATGCAGTGGCGCGGGGGCGGGGATGAGGACCCGTTCGCGCTTGTCGGCAAGGGGGTGGTCTTTGACACCGGTGGCATCAGCCTGAAGCCCGCCGCTGGCATGGAAGATATGACGATGGATATGGGCGGGGCCGGTGTGGTGGCAGGGGTGATGCGCACGCTGGCACTGCGCAAAGCCCGCGCCAATGTGGTCGGGCTGGTGGGGCTGGTCGAGAACATGCCAAGCGGTACCGCAACACGTCCCGGTGATGTGGTGACTGCGATGTCGGGCACCACGATCGAGATCATCAACACCGACGCCGAGGGGCGTTTGGTGCTGGCGGACGTGCTGTGGTACGCGCAAGAGCGGTTCAAGCCCAAGGGCATGATCAACCTTGCGACGCTGACCGGGGCAGTCATCATCGCGCTGGGCCATGAAAACGCAGGGGTTTTCAGCAACGATGACGCGCTGGCCGGGCAGTTCCTGAAGGCCGCAGAGGCCGAAGGCGAAGGCGCGTGGCGGCTGCCTTTGGGCGCGGGCTATGACAAGCTGATCAAGAGCAGGATTGCCGATATCAAGAACACAGGTGGGCGGCCTGCGGGGTCGATCACGGCGGCACAATTCCTGCAACGATTCGTGAAGGACGATATGCCGTGGTGCCATCTGGATATCGCCGGTGTGGCGCATATCAAAAGCGGCACGGCGCTGGCCCCCGGTGGGGCGACGGGCTGGGGCGTGGCGGCGCTGAACAGGTTGATCGCGGATCAGTTCGAGGGCTAGCATGGGAGCTGCGTTCTTTTACCATCTGACCGAAAGCCCGCTTGAGGCGACATTGCCGATGCTGCTGGGCAAATCGCGCGAGGCGGGCTGGCGGGTGCTGGTGCGCGGGCCTGCGCCACTGTTGGAACGCTTGGATCAGGTGCTGTGGGGCGGCGACCCGGATGGGTTCTTACCGCATGGGCTGTCGGGCGGACCGCATGACGCGGATCAGCCGATCCTGCTGGGCAATGAGCCTGCGGATGGGTTTGATTGCGTGATGAGCGTGGGCGGTGCGGACGTGACCGCCAGCGAGGTGGGCCTGTCGGAGCGGGTCTGCGTGATCTTTGACGGGGCCGACGGGGCGGCACTGGACACTGCAAGGGGCCAATGGAAGGCGCTGACAGCAGAGGGCTGCACAGCACAATACTGGGCGCAGGACGATGGTCGCTGGATCAAGAAGGCCGAAGCTGGCGCATGAATTTTTGTCGAAAATTCAGATTGCTAGAACGCAAAGCTTGAGTCGAAATCCTCTGGCAGCGCGTTTGAGCCTGCGCAAGCGGCCAGTGACAGGCAAAGTAGAAGAACGCGGATCATGGCTATCTCCGAAGGGTCAGTTGGCCGTCAGAGAACTGGATCGCGGAAAAGCCGTCAAGATAGGACATGCCCAAAAGCGAGCCTTCCATCTGGCCCTGGTTTACGGTGGCGCGAAAATCGGTGTCGATGATCGGGCCAAGGGCGACGGTGTCCAGCCAGACATCGGCTGTGCGCACGACACCGTTGGCGGTATTGGCGCTGCCCAGATAGCGCAGTTCGGTGGGATCAATGTCGATGCGGGCGGCATCCCGTTGGGTGAGGACCATCATGGAAGCCCCTGTATCCACGACGAAATTGACCGGCGTGTCGTTGATGTCGAGCGTCAGGTAATAGTGCCCGTCACGCGCCTGTGGCACGGTGATGACACCGGCGTCAGAGGTGCTTTGCACGCCGCTGAGATCACGGCTGACATCGCCCCAAAGACCATAGGCGGCCACGACACCCACAAAGATCAGGCCCCAGATCGCCCCGTATTGCGCCATTTGACCCATGTTGTGCCGGTTGGCGATCAGATAGCTGCCGCCAATTACCAGGCCCAGCAGGCCCAGATAGGTCAGATTCAGAAGTTGGTCACTGTTCATCGCATTGATATAGGCATCAGCCGCCAAGACCAAAAGACTGGCGGATGCCATCGAGGATAAACTGAATTGCCAATGCCGCGAGCAACATGCCCAACACACGGGTCAGGATGTTCAGGCCGGTCTTTCCTAGCACCCGCTCGATCGCGGATGACGACAGAAACGCCAGAAACACGATCACCAGCACCGAAAGCATCACGGCCGCCAGTGTTGCCATGTCCAGCGCAGTCTGGGTTTGACCCGCAAAAAGGATGATCGTCGTGATCGCGCCCGGTCCTACAATCAGCGGCAGGGCGAGGGGAAAGACGGACGGGTCGTCGTTATGTTCGGCTGCACCCTCTTCGGCGTTGTCCTCGCGCCGTGCCTGACGGCGTTGGAACAACATCTCGAGCGCGGTCAGGAACAAAAGGACACCGCCTGCGATGCGAAACGCGGGCATCGAGATGCCGATGAAATTCAGCACAGCCTCGCCCACAAAAAGGAACATCAACATCAGCACGGCCGAGATGATGCAGGAGCGCAGTGCGATTGTCCGACGCTCTGCCGGAGACATGCCTTGGGTCAGGGCCACAAAGATCGGCGCAAGACCCGGCGGGTCAATGATGATGAAGAGCGTGGAAAAGACGGTGATAAGGGTCGCGAGTTCGGTCATGGCCCGTGCCTTTGGCGGAGGTGTCGGGCGCAAGATGCTGTAGCGGCCCGCCAATTGCCAGAGCGGATTTGCCTTATCTGGAACGCGGGCTTGGGGCTGACCTTGCATTATTGCGGGTGTCAGCCTGAGGCGGCAGAGAGACCAAAGTGCATTATGCTGCGAAGCGCGTGAAAATCAGCTAATATCAATCCACAATATATTCTCTCGTGTACGCATATCAGAGGTTGGTCATGCTCAAGTTTGATGAAGAGACGGCAAAACTGCTTGAAATCGCGTATCAAGGAGGTGACGTAACGCGTAGAAGACGCAAAGCCTATGATGCTCTCTACCTTGCCGAGGGTGATACGGTCATTGATATTGGCTGTGGGAATGGACTGCTGACCGAAGAAATTGCGCGCGCTGTTGGCACGACAGGCCAGGTCATTGGTATTGATCCCAGTGAAGATATGCGCGTACTGGCATCAGGCCGCTGTGCCTCATTTCCGTCGGCTCAAATCAAGGATGGTGTCGCTGACCAGCTTCCTTTGCGAGACGGTGAAGCCGACAAAGCGGTGGCTGTGCAAGTGCTTGAGTATTTGCCAGATATTCCTTCGGCTATTCGCGAAGCTCACCGCGTTTTGCGCGTTGGCGGCAGATTCATTGCTGTGGACACGGGCTGCAAAACACTTGACTGGTTCTCGGAAGACACCGACCGAATGCAGCGTGTCCAAGAAGCATGGGATCACCACTACACTGAAGCCCGCGTGGCTGCACTTTGGCCCAGACTGACAAAAGATGCTGGATTTTCAGCTGTGGAAGTCGAACCGTTTACCTTTTGTGATGTGACTTTGCGGCGTGATGGCATCGCTTTTATGTTGATGCATCTGATGTCGCGCTACGCGGCTGAAAATGGCCATATGCCTGAGGCAGAGGCAACTGCTTGGTTTGATGAGCAGCTGGAACTCTCGGAAAAGGGGCGCTTCTTCTTTTCGCTGACGTATTATCGACTAAGTGCCGTTAAGATGTAGGTGTGAGTGACACCTCGATCAATCAAGGACCTGCCTGCTTCATCCAAGCGGATTTGGCGCAAATGCAGCGAACTGGCACTTTGTCGCGCGAAGTCGACCTTGGAAGCACAGGCTTAGGTTTGCGCTTTTTCCAGCTTTTCCAGTGCTGCCATCCAGAGGGCTTCGGCGCGGTCCAGGCCATTCATGATTTCGGCGTATTTCTGGTTCCAGGTGGCAAGCTCGCCCTTGCGGGCGTCTTCGTAAAGCACGGGGTCGGCGAGTTTCTTGGCCAGCTTGTCGCGCATGTCCGAGATTTTGGTGACCCGCTCTTCGGCTTTGCGGACGTCTGATTTCAGCGCAAGGATCTGATCGCGGGTGGCCTTGGGCTTGACCGGTTTGGGCTTGTCCTTGGGGGCGGGTTTGTCCGGGGTCAGCAGCATCTTGCGATAGGACGGAAGGTCATCCTCGTAGGGTTTGACGTGGCCGTCTTTGACCAGCCACAGACGATCCGCGACCATCGACAACAGGTGCATGTCGTGGCTGACAAGAATCACCGCACCTGTATAGGCGGTCAGCGCCTCGACCAGCGCCTCGCGGCTTTCGATGTCGAGGTGGTTGGTGGGTTCGTCGAGGATCAGCAGGTGCGGCGCGGGCAGGGTGGCCAGCAGCAGAGACAGGCGCGCCTTTTGCCCGCCAGAGAGGCGGCCCACTTCGGTATCCGCCTGATCGGGGCCAAGACCGAACCCGGCAAGGCGGGCGCGCAGTTTGGATTGGCCTTCGGCGGCACGTTCGCGGATCAGGTGTTCCAGCGGGGTTTCATCCACGCGGAGTTCATCGACCTGATGCTGGGCGAAGAATCCGATACGCAGCTTGTTCGACGTCACCATCTTGCCGCGCGCAACGGGCAGGCGGTCAGACAGCATCTTGGAGAGAGTTGATTTGCCTTCGCCGTTGCGGCCCAGCAAAGCGATGCGATCATCCTGGTCAATGCGCAGGTTCAGATCGTGCAGCACGATGTGGTTGCCATAGCCCACGGCGGCGCCTTCGGTTGCGATGATCGGCGGGCTGAGTTCTTCGGGCTTGGGAAAGGTAAAAACGGTGCGCGCGGCGTCTTCGGGCGTGCGGATGGTTTCCATCTTTTCCAGCATCTTGACGCGGGACTGGGCCTGTTTGGCCTTGGAAGCCTTGGCTTTGAAGCGGTCCACGAAGCTTTGCAGGTGCGCACGTTGGGCGGCCTGTTTCTTGGCCGCAGCCGCCTGCACCGCGCGTTTGGCCATCCGTTGCTTGACGAAGCTGTCGTAGTTGCCGGTGTAGTAGGTCAGGTTCTTGTCTTCGAGGTGCAGGATGCCGCCCACGGAGCGGTTCAGAAGCTCGCGGTCGTGGCTGACGATGATGACCGTATGCGGATAGCGGGTCAGGTAGTTTTCAAGCCAAAGCGCGCCTTCGAGGTCGAGGTAGTTGGTGGGTTCGTCCAAAAGCAGCAGGTCGGGTTCGGAGAACAGCACGGCGGCCAAGGCCACGCGCATACGCCAGCCACCCGAGAAGGCCGAGCAGGGTTGCTTTTGCTCGTCGTTGGTAAAGCCAAGACCACGCAGGATGGTGGCGGCGCGGGCCTCTGCTGACCATGCGTCGATATCTGTCAGCCGGGTCTGGACTTCGGCAATGCGGTTCGGGTCAGTCGCGGTTTCCGCCTCTGCCATCAGGGCAGTGCGTTCGACGTCAGCGGCCAGCACGGTGTCGATCAGAGAGATCTCATTGCCGGGCACCTCTTGGCTGACGCCACCGATTTTCCAGCCGCGGGGCAGGTCGATGGTGCCGGTATCCAGCACCATCTCGCCCCGGATCACCCGAAAGAGCGTTGTCTTGCCGGTGCCGTTGCGACCCACAAGGCCAACCTTGTGGCCGGTGGGGATCGTCACGGATGCGTGTTCGATCAGGTGACGGCCTTCGACGCCGTAGGTGATGTCTGTCATCTTGAGCATAGGCGCGGGTTAGCAGAGCGCGGGCAGGGAGGGAAGCGGTGAAACAAAGGCGCGCTACCGCGCATTCCCGGTCCTGAAATCTGCCACGCGACGCGCAGGGTCGCGACCTGTCCGGGCTGAGGCGTTTGGATGCCGCGCTGACAGCCCATTCACGGGGTTTTCAAGGGGCGGGCGGCATGGTAGGGCGCGGCAATCTCAATTCCCGGGGCCGCGGGCCCCCTTGTTATCAGAGGCATATCATGGCTATCCAACGCACTTTTTCGATCATCAAACCCGACGCAACCAAGCGTAACCTGACCGGCCAGATCGCCGCGAAGTTCGAGGAAGCGGGTCTGCGGATCGTGGCATCCAAGCGGATTCAACTGACACTGGCGCAGGCGCAGCAGTTTTATGGTGTTCACAAGGACCGCCCGTTCTTTGACGAGCTGTGTGAATTCATGATTTCGGAGCCCATCGTTGTGCAGGTTCTGGAAGGCGAAGATGCGATCATGAAGAACCGCGAAGTGATGGGCGCCACCAACCCGGCTGATGCCGCAGAGGGCACGATCCGCAAGGAGTTTGCATTGTCGATCGGCGAAAACTCTGTCCACGGGTCTGATGCACCTGAGACGGCTGCCGAAGAGATCGCGTTCTTCTTTTCCGGTCTTGAGCTGGTCGGCTAAGCGCCACGTGGTGGGCAGGTTGCCCTCTTACGCAATCAGGGCCGTCCCATGCAGGGGCGGCCCTTTTGGTTCGGTCGCAAGGGTGGCCGGGTCATGGACCATGCGGGCACCGGCGGCGCGGTGATTGAGGTTACGTTCCAGCGCGCGGTAGTTGCGGATGTTGGCGTTGTAGAGCACGTCAAAGATGTCGCCGAAGATCGGGATCATCCCGACGAAGAAGTCGACGGCGAGGTTTGACAGCATATAGGCCAGCGCGCCGGGGGTGGCGCCAAGTTTCCGTGCCTTCCAGACCATCCACAAACCCGGGATCAGAGCCATGAGGTCACCGACCACCGGGATCAGCCCCAGCAGGTTGTCAAAGCCAATCGAAATACGGGTGCGCGGGATATAGAACAACGCATCCATCCGCCGCGCGGTCTTGCGCAGACGGGCCAGTTCGAAGTCAAGATCCTGTTCGATGTTCATGGCATTAACATACCGATCAGCAGTTCCAATGTAAAGACGTTTCACATTTTCGCGCAGATCTTTGCCGAGGGCGGGGCAAAATCTCGCCAAATGCCACGCGCTTGCCACTTTTTTAACGCGATCTGCCACGTTTTCGTCGGTAAAGGGGCGCAAAGTAATTGTTCATTTGGCTCGTGTATTGGGTCGTGCGCCGCGTGTTTGCTGCGGTGCCGGACACATTCTGACTTTGATCTGGTCAGTTGCAGGAGCAAGAAATGACGCTGGAACGTGACAACTTTGAAATTGAAATCCTGGGTGCGCAGGCGCCAGAGGATCAAGACCGTTGGGCGATGCACCGCGAGAAATCCGCGATGATGTCTGAGATGATGGGTAATCATGATCACAGTCGCGTGGATTGGCAGAACCACAGTGATGACTGCGAAGGCTGTGAGTTGTGCTGCGTTGACCATGACCACGACCATGACCATGACCATGATCATGGGGCGGGACATCTGCCGCACGCGGATCACTCGCTGGTGATTGAGACTTGGACCCATGACCGGGTCACGTTTGTTGACTACAATACGGCACTACAGGCCGGCCTGATTGAGCCCGACGGCACACCGGCCGGTGAAGAAAGCGACGCACCGGACGAATTTGAATTCACGCCACAGGACAGTGCCGGGAAATCCACAGAACACCCATCGAAGAAAGGCGTGAACAAGTGTTTTGATCCAAAGCCCGAAAAGGGCAAGCCGAAGGATCAACCCGACCCCGAACCGGAACCCGATCCTGTTCCGGACCCTGATCCTGTGCCGGACCCCGACCCCGATCCTGTTCCGGACCCTGATCCTGTGCCCGATCCCGACCCCGATCCCGTGCCGGACCCTGATCCTGAGCCCGATCCCGACCCCGTGCCGGACCCTGATCCTGAGCCCGATCCCGACCCCGTGCCGGACCCTGATCCAGTGCCGGATCCCGACCCCGATCCCGTACCGGACCCTGATCCTGTGCTGTTGACGACTTATACAAGTGGCGGTCCGGCGGACACGTCCTATAACGTCACGATCGACTTTACCGGCACGTGGACGATTGCGCTGCAACAGGCCTTTGTGGATGCGGCTGACTATTTCAGCAGCATCATTCTGGGCGATCTGCCCGATCACTATGGCGTGGATGACATCACCATTTCAGCGTCGCTGGAAGACATCGACGGGGCAGGTGGTACCTTAGGCTCTGCCGGGCCGCGGTCGGTGCGGTTCCCGGGGTATTTGCCCAGTAAAGGCGACATGGACTTCGATATTGCCGATGCAGAGCGCTACAATGATCGCGGTTTGTGGGACGATATCGTGTTCCACGAGATGCTGCATGCGATGGGATTTGGCACGCTTTGGAGCTATATGGGTCTGACCGAAGGGTCGATCAACGGCGGCGATCTGCGCTTTACCGGTGATAATGCCAATGCGGTCTATGAGACTGAGTTCCCATCGGTGGATGCGGCGGACGGTTTTGTCTTTGGTGTTCCGATTGAAACCCATGGCGGCAGCGGAACTGCAGGCGGCCATTGGGACGAGGACGCGTTCAACGGCGAAATCATGACCGGCTATATCGACGGCAGCAACTTCCTGTCAGAGATGACTTTGGCCGCGTTGGAAGACATGGGATATGACACGATCTTTGACGATATCAATGATCCCAATGATTTGACGGGGACTTGGCCATCGGGTGATCCGCTGAACCAGATCGCATAAATATCGCGCCTTAAATTACTGAAAAATATACCTTTCCCACGCGTCTAGTCGCGCGCGGGGACAACGCCGATGCGGTTCAGAAAATCCTCGAGCTCGGAGCGATCCTGATCAAAGGATTGCGCCTTGAGCGCGTCGAAGGATTTGCGCAAGGCCTTCTTCTCATCACCCTTGCAGTCATTCCAGGGCCGCCCTTGCAGCGCCATGTGCAGCACGTAATAGCCGATGAAATGGGGTTTGGTGCCGGCGGCCAGCAGTTTGGCATAGGCAGCATCTGCGCCGAGTGCGCGCAATTCTTCAGCCGTGGTAATTCCGACCTTTTCAAAAGCCTGTTCCATTGCGGGGCCGAGATTGCGGATAGTGGAGATTGCCGTCATGGGCGCACCCTAACAACGACGGGAAAAAAGGGCCAGCAGGCGGCGGGCTGATACGCAGCTGTCGCCGCTGGCCGAGCGTGACCGGTGCACAGGGAGGGGCGGACCGGGGGCGTGCATCACCCGCAATCAGATGCTGGCGTAATCCCTGAAGACGGGCGGCTTTGGCGCGCTGGTCTTGACCGGGGCAGGCGCGGGGTTTGGCGCTGCCGGGGCGGGTTTTGGGGCTTGCGGAGCAGTGGCCATGATCTTGTCCTTGGTTTGCCTGTTGATGGGGGTCATCCCCACGCCTCTTGCCGGGCGATAAGGTTAAGGAACCATGAAAATCTGCCGCTGCGGCGGCAGAAATGTGGCGGAAATGTGGCGCTCTGTTCGGGTTTTCAGCGCTTTTGACGCTTTGGCGGCGCGCTGCCGCCCTTTCCCGGGCCCTTGCGCCCGCCCGGTTTGCTGCCCGGCGGCGTGAACCGTTTGGAGGTGTCAGCGGCGCTGGCACGGGGCTTTCCGGCGGGTTTGTCACCCGGCTTGCCCTTGGAGAAAGGCTTGCCCCCCGGTTTGCCACCGGGCTTGCCTTTGAACGGTTTGCCTTCGCCACGGGGGCGGTCATCGCCCTTGACCTTATAGGGTTTGCCGTCTGATTTGCCCTTGAAAGGCTTTTTGTCGCCCTTGGGCTTGTCAAAGCCGCGCTTGGCGCTGACGGCGCCATCATGGTCGCGCTTTTCAGCACGCGGTTTGCGTGGCTTGCGGGGGGCGTTATCGTCGGCGGCACCGGGGATGATGGCTGGCACATCGTCCTGCCGAGAGGGCGGCGGTGGTGAGGTGTCGCGCGGTTTGCGCGGGCCACGGTCGTCCCGTGAGGGACGCGGGCCACGGTCGTCCCGTGAGGGACGCGGGCCACGGTCGTCCCGTGGGGGTCGCGGGCCACGGTCGTCGCGCGATTGATAGTCGCGCTTGTCAGGCCGGGGGCCACGGCGTTCGCTGATCTGGGGCGCGCCGTCGAGTGCTTTCAACGAGGCCTGATTTTCAAGGCGCATGTCGCTGCCGATGGTTTTCAGGAAGCCCGCCACAGCCGGCTCGCTGATTTCCACATAGGTTTCATGGGGTTGGATGCGGATCGCGCCAATTTCGTTCTTGGTAATGCCTCCGGCCTTGCAGATCATTGGCAACAGCCACCGGGCCTCTGCCTTGCCTTCACGGCCGACATCGACTGAGAACCATTTGGATGGGCCAAAGGCGGCTTTCTCGCGCTTGGGCTTGTCATGGCGGTCGGGCATATCGACGTAGGGCGACAGATCCTCTGGCGCGGATTGGCGGTTCTGATAGAGCCGTAGGTATGCAGCGGCGATTTTGGTGGCGTCGTGCTTTTCCAGCAGACGGGCGGCAAATGCAGCCTCACCTTCGGTGAAGTCTTCCGCCCAGACCGGATCATTCATCAGCCGGTCTTCGTCGGCGGCAAGGATTTCGTCGGCGGTCGGTGGCACGGCCCATTCGGCGTTCAGCTTGCCCCACTTGAGCAGGTTCTGCGCGCGGCGCTTCATCTTGGGCGGCACGATCATTGCCGAGATGCCCTTGCGGCCTGCGCGGCCGGTGCGGCCCGAGCGGTGCAGCAGGATTTCGGCGTTGGTGGGCAATTCGGCGTGAATCACCAGTTCCAGATTGGGCAGATCAATGCCTCGTGCGGCCACATCGGTGGCGACACAGACACGGGCGCGGCCATCGCGCATCGCTTGCAGGGCGTGGCTACGTTCTTGCTGCGAAAGCTCGCCCGAGAGTGCGACGCAGGCAAAGCCACGGTTAGACAGACGCGTGGTCAGGCGGGTGACCATCGCGCGGGTGTTGGCGAAAACAATGGCGTTGGGCGCATCATAGAAGCGCAGGGCGTTGATGATCGCGTTGTCGACGTCATGATTGGCCACTTGCAGGGCGCGATAGGTGATGTCGCTGTGCTGGGTTTCTTTGGTGACGGTGGTCACGCGGTGGCTGTCGGTCTGGTAGCTTTTGGCGAGTTTGGCGATCATCGGCGGCACGGTGGCCGAGAACATCAGGGTGCGGCGTTCGGCGGGTGCCTCACCCAGGATGAATTCGAGGTCTTCGCGGAAGCCCAGGTCGAGCATCTCGTCCGCCTCATCCAGCACAATGGCACGGATGGCTGACAGGTCGAGGGAGCCGCGCAGGATGTGATCCTTGAGCCGGCCCGGTGTGGCGACCACGATGTGCGCGCCGCGATCAAGCGCGCGGCGTTCGTCGCGCATGTCCATACCGCCCACGGTGGAGGCCATGACAACACCGGCGGGGCGGTAGAGCCACGACAGCTCTCGTTTGACCTGCATGGCCAGTTCGCGGGTTGGTGCGATGACCAGTGCCAGCGGTGTGGTGGCGGGGCCAAAGGTGCCGTCCTCTGCCAGAATGGTCGGTCCGATTGCAAGGCCAAAGCCCACGGTCTTGCCCGATCCGGTTTGCGCCGAGACCAGCAGGTCGCGGCCGTCAAGATCGGGATTGGTCACCGCCTCTTGCACGGGGGTCAGGGTGTCATAGCCCTGTTTGGCAAGGGCATCGGCAAGGGTGGTGATCATGGGGTCTGGTCCGTTTGGGATAAGCGTGCCGCCTATGCCTGTTGCGCCGTGGTGTCTAGGGGGAATCGCCGGTTTGCGGGATGGGCGGTGGCTGGCGTCGTTGCCAGAGTATCACGATCCAAACTGCGGCCAGCGCGATCAGCAGCGGAAGGATATAGTTGGCGGGCCGGATGGTCAGCGCCTGTGGTTGCAGGTCGTCCAACGGCAGTTCGGTGACGGCCAATTGCCCGGCCATTGCGTAGCTGTTCCATATCGCGTGCAGAATGATCGCGGGCCAAAGATTGCCGGATTGCAGCACGATGGCACAGAAGAACATGCCAAGGGCGGTGGCATTGACCACCTGAAAAAGCGTGATGTGCCAGTCCTGCCCGATGGCGAGGTTGACCAGATGAAAAAGCCCAAAGAGCAGTGCGCTGGCCAAGATCGCGAACCACAGCCCATGCGCCTGTCGCAGCCCGTGAAAGACGATGCCGCGAAACAGCGTTTCCTCGAACAGGCCCACCAGCAGATTGAAAAGGAGGATGACCAACAACATGGTCAGGTGGCCACGTCCGGCCTCTTCGCTCAGCAACAGTGCGGCGATCACGGCAAACAGCACCAGCGGGATGGCGGTGATATAGATCGACAGGCGCAATCCGCGCCGGTCAAAAGGTGCGTTAAGTCCGGTTTGCCGCCACCAACCGAGGGCTGCGACAATGGCCAGTACAAGCAGGCAGGTCAGCGCTTGGGCGGGCAGGTTCGCCAGAAGGAGCGGAAGATCAATCAGGCCCTGCGCATTGCTGAGGTCGACAGGCCCATGGATTAGCACCGGAAGCGCGAACATCGCAGCAAAGAGTGCCAGCACAATCAGCGCGGTCAGGCGGGGTCTGGCGTTGGCAAGGGCGCGCAAGCGGGTCATGGCCGGAGATGCGCCGATGCGGGCGGGCTTGTCAACAAAGGTGGGTGCAGCGGCATCACATATGGGCGGCAAACCACGCGTCAATGCGCGGGGCGATGGCATCCCAGAGGCCGGGAGCGCCGCGCCGGACCTTGGTACCGACGCGCGTGTCGACCTGCGCGTGGGTGACGTTGTAGTCGACCCATGAGGTGCCGCCGGTTTCCAGATTGCTGATCAACGGCTGCACCCGGTCGATGGATTTGGCAAAGACCGCATCGTCGGTCTCAGACGCTTCAAATTCGTCCCAGAGCGCGCGCAGCTTTGCGCACTGGTCGGCGGGCAAGAGCCCAAAGAGGCGATCAGCGGCCTTTTGTTCGATCTGCGCCTGTGCCGCGGTATCGCGTGCGGCAGCAGAGTGGATCGGGACGTCGCCTGCGTCGATCTCGACCAGATCATGGATCAGCAGCATCTGGATGACGCGATTGATCTGCACAGGCTTTGCGGCGTATTCGGCCAGTACCAGCGCATAAAGGGCGATGTGCCAGCTGTGTTCGGCGGAATTCTCAGGCCGGGAGTTGTCGCAAAGCCGGGTGGCGCGCAGGGTGGATTTGAGGCGATCCGCCTCTGCCAGAAACCGAAGGCGCGCCGCCATTGGGGCGGGCAATGCGGGCGGGGCCTGATCCAGCAGGCCCACCGCATAGCGGTAGATATCGGGCCATGTATCGGCAAGTGCTGCAGCGCGTCCGGTGGTCAGGATGGCCCGCACCACGTCGCGGTCGGTTTGCGACTGGCTGGGATTGGCCAGTTCCTGAAACAGCGGCTGGGTCATATCGAGGCGGCGGATGAACTGTGCCTCTGGCGATGTGCCCGCCTCAAAATCTGTCCAGAGGGCGCGCAGCTCAGCACCTTGCGGTGCGGGCAGCAGGCCAAATATCCGATCCGCGGCAGCGGTTTCCTTGGTGGCGATCAGGTCGGCGTCTTGCGGCAGGTGGATCGGGTGATCGCCGGCGTAAACCTCGACCAGATCATGCACCAATGCCATGCGCAGCGCGCGGTCAAGATCACAGCCCGCAGGGGCGGTATCGGCCATCACAAGCGCCCAAAGGGCGATGTGCCAGCTGTGTTCGGCAGTGTTTTCGTGCCGCGAGCCATCCATCAGCACATTGGCGCGGGTCACACCCTTGAGCGCATCCGCCGCCGTGAGAAAGGCGATGTGTTGCTGCGCGCGGGGCGACGTCATGGGGTGCCGGGTCGCGAGCGGTCGACGCCATTGGCGGCGATTTGATTAAAGAGATCGCCAAAAGCGTCCCAAGGATAGTGGCCGTGCCAGGCGTTCAGGAAAGCCTCGATCACGGCAGGGTCATGCACGGGCGTGTCGGGGAAATCGCGTGCGCGATGTTGTTCGAAGTCAAAGAACAGATCGAAGTTGGGGATTTGGTCGAACCCGGCCAGCGGCCAAGTCTGATCGCGCAGGTGCGCATCACCGACAAGGCAAAAGGCGATGATATCAACCGGCACAAGCGGCCGGACAGTGGCGACATCGTCTGTGGTCCGGTTCGAGAGGCCGCAAAAGACGGAGGCATCAGGGGTGCCTTTGACCTCGAACACCTGACCGATGGCGTAGGCCCCGCTGAGCAGCGGGACACGAAAGAAGTCCGCCTGCGCGTAGATCATTCCGGTTCGCGCTTGGCCGCCGCATCCGCCAGCAGTTTGCGCGCCCGCGCCTCGGCGCGCAGCACGCGCACGAAGGTCAGATAGCTTTCTTGCAGGGACTGTGACGACGCGCCAAGAATCTCACCAATCTGGTCGACAATCTTTTCATCGCCCGAGGCGCGCGATTCCGCCATCGCCTTTTGCGCAAGTTCAAGGGCTGTGTCGTCGACGTAGGACATGGGCGGGCCTAGCGTGTGTTTTCGGTCAGGCGGCGCCGGACGTAGGTTTTGACGTGGTCGATCATCGGGTCCATGTGCGGGTCTTCGAAGAAGTGCCCGGCGCCGTCCATTTCGGTATGGGTGATCGTGATGCCCTTTTGTTCGTGCAGCTTGTTCACAAGGCTGACAGTATCGGCAGGCGGGGCCACGCGGTCGTTGTTGCCGTTGATAATCAGCCCCGACGAGGGGCAGGGGGCCAGAAAGCTGAAGTCGTACATATTGGCGGGTGGGCTGACCGAGATGAAGCCGGTAATCTCTGGCCGCCGCATCAAAAGCTGCATTCCGATCCATGCGCCAAAGGAGAAGCCTGCGACCCAGCAGTGTTTGGCGTTGTTGTTCATGGATTGCAGGTAGTCGAGCGCCGAGGCCGCATCGGAAAGCTCACCCACGCCCTGATCATATTCGCCCTGGCTGCGGCCCACGCCACGGAAGTTGAAGCGCAGCACCGTGAAGCCCATGTTCAGGAACGCGTAGTGCAGGTTGTAGACCACGCGGTTGTTCATCGTGCCGCCAAACTGCGGGTGCGGGTGCAGGATGATGGCGATCGGCGCGTCCCGGTCCTTTTGAGGATGATAGCGGCCTTCGAGGCGGCCTTCGGGTCCGGGAAAGATGACTTCGGGCATGTCGTTCCAACTTTGGTTGCGGGCCACGCATTCTTGACAGAAAAACTCAGGCACCTTAGAAGAGTTCTAAATCGACGCTGGTCAGCGGCGTCGGGGTTGATTTGACCTAATCAGCAACGGGGCAATCGTCAATGAGAATGGGGGGATAGCGCGATGAAACTGAGCACGAAAGGCCGTTATGCGATGGTCGCCCTTGCCGATCTGGCGCTGGAACCGGATGGACGTTTGGTCAACCTGACCGAGATTTCCAAGCGGCAGGATATATCGCTGCCCTATCTGGAGCAGTTGTTTGTGAAGCTGCGGCGCGCAGCCCTGGTGGAATCGGTGCGCGGCCCGGGGGGCGGGTATCGTCTGGCGCGGCCTGCCTCTGACATCCGCGTGGCGGATATTCTGGGTGCGGTGGATGAGACGGTCAGTGCGATGCACAAGGGGGCAGGTGCCTCTGGTGCGGCATCGGGCAGCCGGGCGCAGTCGCTGACCAACCGGTTGTGGGAGGGGTTGAGTGCCCATGTCTATGTGTTTCTGCACCAGACCCGTCTGTCGGATGTGGTGGGCAATGAAATGGCGCCCTGTCCTGCGGTCCCTGCGCTGTTCGAGGTTGTCGATGACTGATCCAAAGGCGCGGCTGCGCCGCACGACATTTGATTTAGAGAATGGGGGACGCTGTCCCCCAAACCCCCTGGCATATTTCTGTTCAAAAGAAAGAGCTGTGCGGTGAGTCGGGTCTATCTGGATCATAACGCCACGACGCCGCTGCGTGCTGAGGCGCGCACAGCGATGTTGGCGGCGATGGATGTGGTGGGCAATCCATCGTCGGTGCATGCCGAGGGTCGCGGAGCCAAGCGGGTTGTGGAAGAGGCGCGGCAGGCTTTGGCTGAGGCCACGGGGGCCGGTGAGGCGGATGTTGTGTTTGTGTCAGGCGCGACTGAAGCGGCGGCTTTGGCGTTGTCGGGGCGTGGCCTGAAGGCCAGCGGGTTGGAGCATGCAGCGGTTGCGGCCTGGGTCGATCCTGTTTTGCCGGTGTTGGATGGTGCGGTGCAGGTGGCTGATCCGGCAACATCAGTGGTGCAACTGGCCAATTCCGAGACCGGCCTGGTGCAAAGCTTGCCCGAGGGGCTGGCCGTCAGCGATATCACGCAAGGCTTTGGCCGGGTGCCGTTTTCCTATGCCTGGTCAGGGGTTGAGATGGTGTTTCTGTCTGCCCATAAGTTTGGTGGCCCCAAGGGTGTGGGTGCGCTGATCATCCCGCGCGGGCATGATCTGGCGGCACAGATCAAGGGTGGCGGGCAGGAAATGGGCCGCCGGTCGGGGACCGAAAACATCATTGGGATTGCGGGAATGGCGGCGGCTGCGACGGCGGCGCAACGTGATCTGGCGGATGGGCGGTGGGATCGGGTTGCAGAACTTAGAAATATTCTAGAAAAGGCCATTGAGGCCGCGCCGTTTGAAACTACTTCGGTTGGCAAGGGGTTTGACCGTTTGCCCAACACGGCCTGCATCATTGCGCCCAGCTGGAAGGGTGAGACGCAGGTGATGGCGATGGATCTGGCGGGCTTTGCCGTCTCGGCTGGATCGGCCTGTTCATCGGGCAAGGTCAAAGCCAGTGGCGTTTTGCCGGCGCTGGGGGTTGAGGCGGCCGATGCGGGGTGCGCTGTGCGCGTCTCTTTGGGGTTGGAAACCCGGCAAGAGGATATCGTGCAGTTCGCGGAGACGTGGATTGCCAAAGGACAAAAGGCGCGGTTGGCCGCGTGAGCGAGGTGCTGAGATGACCGTTATGGATCAAGTGGACGTCAAGGATGGCGTGGATCAGGACACCGTGGATGCGGTGGCCGAGCTATCGGGCAACTACAAATACGGTTGGGAAACCGAAATCGAGATGGATTACGCCCCCAAGGGCGTGAACACCGATATCGTGAAGCTGATTTCCAGCAAGAACAACGAACCCGAGTGGATGACCGAGTGGCGTCTGTCTGCCTTTGCGCGTTGGGAAAACATCGAAGAGCCCACATGGGCGATGGTCAATTACCCCGACATCGATTTTCAGGACATCTATTACTATGCCCGTCCCAAGAGCATGGAAGTGAAGCCCAAGTCGCTGGATGAGGTCGACCCCAAGTTGCTGGCGACCTATGACAAGCTGGGCATTCCGCTGAAAGAGCAGATGATCCTGGCCGGAGTTGAAGGGGCCGAGGATGCGCCTGCTGAGGGGCGCAAGGTGGCGGTGGACGCGGTGTTTGATTCCGTGTCCGTGGGCACGACGTTCCAGAAAGAGCTTGAGAAGGCGGGCGTGATCTTTTGTTCCATCTCGGAGGCGATTGAGAAGCACCCGGAACTGGTCAAGAAGTACCTGGGCACGGTGGTGCCGCCGTCGGACAACTTTTACGCAACGCTCAATTCAGCGGTGTTTTCGGACGGGTCGTTTGTTTACGTCCCACCCGGTGTGCGCTGCCCGATGGAATTGAGCACCTATTTCCGGATCAACGCCGAAAACACGGGCCAGTTTGAACGCACGCTGATCATTGCCGACAAGGGGTCTTATGTGTCCTACCTTGAGGGTTGTACGGCACCAAAGCGCGACACGGCGCAACTGCATGCGGCGGTGGTTGAGATCATCATCGAGGAAGATGCAGAGGTGAAGTATTCCACCGTGCAGAACTGGTATCCCGGTGATGCAGAGGGCAATGGCGGGATCTATAACTTTGTGACCAAGCGCGCCGATTGCCGCGGCGACCGGTCCAAGGTGATGTGGACGCAGGTGGAAACTGGCTCTGCGGTGACGTGGAAATATCCAAGCTGCATTTTGCGCGGGAATGATTCACAAGGTGAGTTCTATTCCATCGCGATTGCCAACAACATGCAGCAGGCCGATACCGGCACGAAGATGGTGCATTTGGGCAAGAACACAAAAAGCCGGATCGTGTCCAAGGGGATTTCTGCGGGCCGTGCGCAGAATACCTATCGGGGGCTGGTGTCGATGCACCCCAAGGCGAAAGAGTCTCGGAACTATACCCAGTGTGACAGCCTGCTGATCGGCGACAAATGCGGGGCGCATACGGTGCCTTATATCGAGGTGAAGAATAACTCTTCCCGTGTCGAGCATGAGGCGACGACATCCAAGGTGGATGACGATCAGCTGTTCTACTGCCGCTCGCGCGGCATGGACGAGGAAGAGGCTGTTGCACTCGTTGTGAACGGGTTCTGCAAGGAGGTGCTGCAGGCGCTGCCGATGGAGTTTGCGATGGAAGCGCAGGCGCTGGTGGCGATTTCGCTTGAGGGGTCGGTGGGCTGATCAAAGCCCAAGAGCGAGTTATGGAAACTGAGATGTCAGAAGTCAGCATAGATGGCCGCCGGAAACTGGCGAAGACATTGCGGCGCAAACCGTCCAGCGAAGCGACGCTGGTGTTTGCGTTCGGAGGCTCGGTTTTGTTCGTGGTGTTGTTTGCTTTGGTACCGATCTTTGTCATCCCGGTGGCTGAAGCGACGGGCCTGTCGCTTGCTGCGGTCACAGTCGTTTTGTCCTTCGGAACCGCCGGGCTATGGGCGGCGATCCATGGAAAGATGCTTGGTGCGAAGATCAAAGCTGCAAAGGCGATTGATACGCGGCTGCGTCGTGAAAAATCCAATGCCGATAGCAAAGATACACAGCGTAAGATCGCAGAAATGAGGTCATCATGAAAAGTGTTCTGCTGACATCTCTTCTGACCGGCTGCTTCTGTGCAGGCTTTGCGGGCGTCGTGGATGCGGTCACTGATGTGCTGACGATGTGGCAGGTAATCGGGCTGGGGGCTGTGTCCGGAGCCTGTGGATCGCTGCTGTCGCAGCTTGTGTTGGGGCGGCATAAATGACTGCTCAAATTGCCCATATTCGTCGTGATGCCGACGCAGGCCTGTCGCAATCCTGCCCATATCTCGCGTTAACCTTTTCAGAATTAGGTTATTTCAGCGAGGTTTGGACCGATGTCCGACCAGATGGCAGGCTTTCACACGCGCATCAAGCGTATCAAGGATCCCAAGAACACGTACTACGTGGATGGAGAGACCGGCACGTTTATTCCCAAGCGGGTGAACAAGCAGCAGATCAAGCAGGCCGCAAAGAAGCGCAACGAAAAGGCCACGTTCGGCGGATTGGTCATGGCACTGATCCTTGGCGCGGTGATGCTGATGGGCGCGCGGTTCGTGCGCTGGACCTATCTGGGCATCGACGAGGCCGGGACCACAGCCGACACGCTGATGCTGATCGACTTTGGCATGGCCGCGATGGCGATCTTCATCCTTGGCGGGATGATCGGACAGAAATCACTGGCCCATATGACCGCACAGGTCGCGGGCATCGCCTGCATGCTCGTGACGATGCACAATCTGATCTGGCTCGCACCCGCAGAGTTCGCACAGGTCTTTGGGCAAGACTACGTCAATCAGGTGCAGGCCACTACGGCGCCCACATCGCTATATGTGCGCGGCGAGACGATCTTGATCCCGCTGGCCTAAGCCACCCACTCATCACAGAATTCAAGGCGTCGCCGGGCAACTGCCCGCGCGGCCCCTTTGCCGTTTAAGGAGATAAAGACATGTTGGAAATCAAGAACCTGGCGGTTGATCTTGAAGAAGAAGAGAAGACGATCCTGAAGGGCGTCGATCTGTCGATTGCGCCCGGACAAGTGCATGCGATCATGGGGCCGAACGGGTCGGGCAAATCGACCCTGTCTTATGTGCTGTCCGGCAAGGATGGTTACGAAGTCACCTCTGGCTCGGCCATGTTGGATGACGCTGACCTGCTGGAGATGGAACCCGAAGAGCGCGCTGCGGCCGGCCTGTTTCTTGCGTTTCAGTATCCGGTTGAGATCCCCGGTGTGGGCAACATGACCTTTCTGCGGACGGCCGTGAATGCGCAGCGCAAGGCGCGGGGCGAAGAGGAGCTGTCAGCGGGCGATTTCCTGAAGGTCGTGCGTGAAAAGGCCAAAGCGCTGAAAATTGATGCGGAAATGCTCAAACGTCCGGTGAACGTCGGATTCTCGGGCGGTGAAAAGAAGCGCAATGAAATCCTGCAGATGGCGATGCTGGAACCCAAGATGTGCGTGCTGGACGAAACGGATTCGGGTCTGGACGTCGATGCGATGAAGCTGGTGGCCGAAGGTGTGAACGCGCTGCGGTCTGAAGGGAGGTCGTTCCTTGTGATCACCCACTACCAACGCCTGCTGGATCACATCAAACCCGATGTGGTGCACATCATGGCGGACGGCAAGATCGTTAAGACCGGCGGGCCAGAGCTTGCGCTTGAGGTTGAAAACAACGGTTATGCCGACATTCTGGCGGAGGTGGCCTGATGGCTTTGCCGCAATTGAAGGCAGACGCGACAGAGGCGCGGTTGAATGCCGTGAGCCTGCCAGAGGCGACTGCAGCTTGGGCGCAGGCCGCGCGTGCGGATGCGCTGGCGCGGACCCGTTCCATGGGGCTGCCGCATCGCCGGGATGAGTATTGGAAGTTCACTGACCCCGCCAGCCTTGTGCAGCCGGATGCGCCTGTGGCCGCCTTGTTTCACAATGACGAAGGTCCGCTGTTTGACGATGTGGACCGGATTAAGCTGGTGTTTGTGGACGGTGTTTTTGACGCCGCGCAATCAACGGACCTGACAGCTGAGGGCGTCGAGGTTGAGCGTCTGGCGGATGCGATGAACACTGATATCCATTGGGCCAAGGACCTTTATGGCGTGCTGGAAAAGCGCGGGCAGGACCCGGTGGCGCGGCCACTCGCATCGCTGAACACCGCATTGGCGACCGACGGCGCGGTGATCCGCGTGACTGGCAAGGCGTCAAAGCCGATCAACCTGATTTACCAACACGGTGATGACAGCTCTGACGCGGCGCTGCACAACCTCGTCAGGGTCGAGGCGGGCGCAGAGGTGACATTGCTGGAAACCGGCCCGGCTGCGGCGCGGTTTTCCAAGGTGCTTGAGGTGGATGTCGCGGAAGGTGGCACGTTCCACCACGTGCGTGCGCAGGGCCGCGACCACGAGCGCCGCGCGGTGACCCATTGCTTTGCGCGGGTCGCGGGCGAGAGCACGTTCAAGTCGTTCACACTGACGGTGAACGGGCGGTTGACGCGCAACGAATGTGTGCTGGAGATCATCGGCGATGATGCCACCGCACACGTGGCGGGCGCGTGTGTCGGCGACGGTGACGATTTCCACCATGACGACACGGTGTTCATCACCCATGATGCAGTGAATTGCGAAAGCCGCCAGGTGTTCAAGAAGGTGCTGCGCAACGGGGCCGTGGGCGTGTTTCAGGGCAAAATTCTGGTCAAGCAAGGCGCGCAGAAGACCGATGGCTATCAGATCAGTCAGTCGCTGCTACTTGATGGCGATAGCCAGTTTCTGGCCAAGCCAGAGTTGGAAATCTATGCCGATGACGTGGCCTGTAGCCACGGGTCGACCAGTGGGGCGATTGATGAAACAGCCCTTTTCTATCTGCGCTCGCGCGGGGTGGATGAACAGACCGCGACCAACCTGCTGACGCTGGCCTTTCTGGCCGAGGCGCTGGAAGAGATCGCGGATGACACCCTTGCAGATGCGTTGCGGGACCGGCTGGAAGGCTGGCTTGCCCGTCACAGCTGATGGCGGTGACCACCGATATCGCGCGCACGTGGCGGGGGCCGCGCGTCGTCATGCGCGAGCTTTTGGCGCAGGGGCGGCGCGAGGATCGGGCCGTTGCCTATGTGATTGTCGCGTGTCTGCTGATCTTCGTGGCCCAAGGCCCGCGTCTGTCACGGCAGGCGGCGGGCTTTGATCTGGCTCCGGGGACAGAGGCGCGCGATATCACCGAATTGCTGTCTTATGAGCTGTTCGCCTGGCTGATGCTGTGGCCGTTGCTGCTTTATGCGATTGCGGCGATCAGCCATGTCGTGGCGCGGGTCATTGGCGGCAAGGGCACGTTTTATACTGCGCGGCTGGCGCTGTTCTGGGCCTTGCTCGCCTCGACCCCGGTGCTGCTGCTTTATGGTCTGATGGCCGGCTTCGTGGGGCCGGGCGCGCAGACGCAAGTGGTAGGCGGCATCTGGGTCGCAGGCTTTGGCTGGCTTTGGCTGCAATGTCTGCGGGAGGCGGAAAGTTGAACGCGGTATTGCAGTTCATCGGGCGGTCATTTGTCGACCCAAAGGGTGTGGCGACCATGCTGAACGCCCTGCGGCTTAACCGCGGGATCTTGTGGTCGATGATGGCGTTGGTGGTCTGCCTGTCGGTTTTGATGATGGTGGGCACACTTTCGATCTTTCCTGCGCCGTCGCAAAGCCAGCTGATGGTGTTGCCGCCCTTTGGGTTGGCGATCCTGCTGGGGTCGATCCTGGTTGCGATGGTCTTTGCCTTTTATTTCACCGGGCAGATGCTGGGTGGGACCGGGCGGTTTCCCGGTGCTTTGCTGTTGCTGACATGGTGGCAGGCGATGGGTGTTGCGGTGCAGGTCATCCAGCTTTTGACCGTGCTGATCCTGCCATTCATGGTGCAGGTCGTGTCCATCGCGGGCTTTGCCTATCTGACGATTGCGCTGGTGCTGGCGGTCGATGTCCTGCACGGCTTTGCCAATATCGGCAAAGCGATTGCAACGATCATGATCGCCTTTCTTGGGACAGCCTTTGGGTTGGCCCTGATCCTTTCACTGGTGGGCGTCACGGCCCAGGGACTTGCCTTATGAGCTTTGACATCAACGCGATCCGCGCCGATTTTCCGATCCTGAGCCGCGAGGTAAATGGCAAGCCGCTGGTCTATCTGGACAACGGGGCAAGCGCGCAAAAGCCGCAAGTGGTGATTGACGCGATCACACGTGCCTATGCCGAGGAATACGCCAATGTGCATCGGGGCCTGCATTACCTGAGCAATCTGGCCACCGAGAAATACGAAGGCGTGCGCGGGATCATCGCAAAGTTCCTTGGTGTGCCGGATGAAAACAGCATCATCCTCAATTCAGGCACCACCGAGGGGATCAATATGGTCGCCTATGGCTGGGCCGCGCCGCGGTTGCAGGCGGGCGACGAGATCGTGTTGTCGATCATGGAGCATCACGCCAATATCGTGCCCTGGCATTTCCTGCGCGAGCGGCAGGGTGTGGTGATCAAGTGGGTGGACATTGAACCGGATGGATCGCTGGACCCACAGAAGGTGATTGATGCCATTGGCCCCAAAACCAAGCTGGTTGCGGTGACGCATATGTCCAACGTGCTGGGCACCCATGTGGATGTGAAAGCAATCACCGCGGGTGCGCATGAAAAGGGTGTGCCGGTGATGGTCGATGGATCGCAGGCGGCTGTGCACAGCCCCGTCAACATTGCTGATCTGGGTTGCGATTTCTACGCGATCACCGGTCACAAGCTTTATGGTCCATCCGGGTCAGGGGCAATTTATGTGGCACCTGACCGCATGGCCGAGATGCAGCCGTTTCTGGGCGGTGGCGACATGATCAAGGATGTCACCCGTGATGGCGTCATTTACAACGACGCCCCGATGAAGTTTGAGGCGGGCACACCGGGCATTGTCCAGACCATCGGGCTTGGCGTGGCGCTGGAATGGATGATGGATGTGGGCATGGAAAATATCGCAGCCCATGAGGCCGACGTGCGCGACTATGCCGAGATGCGGTTTGCAGGGCTCAATTGGCTGCAGGTGCAGGGGACAGCGCCGGGTAAGGGGGCGATATTCTCGCTTTCACTGGAGGGGGCGGCCCATGCGCATGATATCTCGACCGTGTTGGACAAGCGTGGTGTCGCGGTGCGTGCGGGCACACATTGTGCGATGCCATTGATGGAGCATATGGGGGTAAATGCCACCTGCCGCGCCTCTTTTGGCGTCTATAACACGACCGAAGAGGTGGATACCTTGGTGGACGCGCTGGAGCTGTGTCACGAGCTGTTTAGCTAAGGCACGCCGGGCCAGTCTGGCCCGACGCTGGTTGATTTAGCCGCAATACAGGTCTTCGCGGTGCTTTACGCCATCGCGGTGCTTTTCGACGTAGGCCATCAGGTTCGCCATAGAGCAGTGCTTGCCAAAGCCGGGCCATGGGCTGAAGCCAGGGACGTGTAGCACGCTTTCGGGGTCTTCCTTGAGCAGGCGTACGATGACCGAGGCCACGATCTTGCCGCCCACACCGGTCAGCTTCTTCTTGCCGCTGGCTTGCGCCTCTTGCAGGCAATAGAACCACAGTGGCGTCTTGGTGATATGGTGATCCAGCAGCGCCTGTGGCGGATCAAGGGGTGTCATCCCCAGATGCCGCGCCATTTGCTGGCCTGAGGGCAGCAGCATCGCGGTGCGGTCGCGCAGGATGTTGCGCAACCCCAGCTTCTTCGCGCGATCCACAGGGATCTGCAGATCGCCCCATGTCAGGCCGGAGCCGACGATGAAGTCGGGCAGCTCAAAGAGCGTATCGGCCATGTCGGTGCCAACCGGCAGCGCCTTTTGCGCGTGCGGGCCAAAGAATTGCGCCATCTCAATCGTGGCCCCGTCGTCGCGCGGGCCGAAGCCGCGCAGGGCAAAGAGATCCAGCGGGGTTTCACCTTTGCGCAGCGCGTATTCCGGCTGCACCGTGGCATGGCCAAAACGATAGGCGGCGACCGAGAATTCCGCTGGCATCATCGGCGCACCGGGGAAGATGTCATGGGCCAGCGCGTGGTCGATATCGGCCTGATCCACAAATGACGGCAGGAATTCGTTCAGCACCAGCCATTGATAGTGCAGACGGATAAAGCGCCGCACCTCTTCAAAGCTGCGCAGGCCGGGGTTGATGGTGTCGTGCCAGACCTCTGACCGGATACCCATCGCGGCACAGTTGGACACATCGTGGTGGCTGTCGGCATTCGCCTCTGCGTGGTCCATGAGGATGTTGTGCAGGCAGATGAACGCACCTTGGATCTGGCTGACGAGGATGTTTTCGTCATTGCGAAAATCCCCGATCAGCGCGCGGCCATGATGGTTGCGGGGCAGATCGTGCGGGCTGTCCTTGCGGCCGAACAGCATGTATTCGGACAGATGACCCTCGCCGTACAGATAGGGGGAGGCCTCTGGCCCGTCGCCATAGACGCAATCAAGGTCAAGGTTGGGTGTGCGGATGTTGCGGATCGAGCGGGGGTCAATCCGGGTGCCAATGGCACTGGTGGCGTCCAGCGTGATATCATGGTCGATGAACTGACCAAAGAAGGTCATACCAGCCTCTGCCGGGCCATCCTTGACCGTATCAACCCGCATGGTTTCCACCAGTGCGTCAAAGCCATCCACGATGGTTTGCTTGGACAGGTTGCCGGTGACCGGGTTGGCGCCCAGCAGATAGCCGAAAATCTGGGGCAGGGGGCGGTCATCGTTGAGGGCATGATGGTCGAGGCATTCCTTGAGAAACAGGTCAAGCCGCGACATGCCATGGGGCATCTTCGTCATTGAATTTCTCCGTTCAAAAATGTGTTGGTTTGAAAAGTGCCACTAGGGTGCGGGAACCGGGTGTCGCGGCAAAGTCGGGGAATCCTGACCAGCGAAGCATTGCCGATTGCGTGTTGCAGGGCAGGTTTCGGGCGGCTATAGCGGGTCCAACGGTCCGTTAGCTCAGCTGGATAGAGCGCTGCCCTCCGAAGGCAGAGGCCAGAGGTTCGAATCCTCTACGGACCGCCAATTTCATGTGTTGAACGCTGGTGACTTTGATTCTCCTGTCCGGGGATGAATCCAAATCCGAGCCCTCGAGTTTTGACCTTCGGGCGGATCGCAGCGAAGGTTAGGATCGGGTCCTGCGTAACATCAAGCCAAGTCCGGGTGCGTCCCGACCTGGAGGGCATCTGCGACGGTCCCGTGGCGCGGGGCATTGCAAGCGGCCTGAGGTTGTTCCACTTGAAACGGTCCAAAACTGCCCTCCTGGGGGAGGTCGGGCCGTGCCCGGACTTGCGCCGGGCGGTGGCACTTTGGGCTGATTTGTTACGCGTTAGGTGGACGGCAGTTTCGTCCGCAAAGCCGGCGTAACCGCAGGTGTGGCGGACGGGTGATCCGGATTTGACAACCGCGACGATCCGGTTGGGGCTGCGCGACAAGGCACGTTGATGCGTTTCAGGATACTGCTGGGATCGAGGCCGAAGGTTGAGCATCGCGATCTTGGGGCTTGGGCAATCAGAGCCCGGTAATCACGCGGACCTCGTGAGCGCGGGCGCAGTAGCGGGCAGCGGGGCCGAAGCTGTCGAGGTCGGCGGCCAGTTGCGGAAAGAGCGACAGGAGTTCGGCGCGGGTGGCATCGGGCATCGCGGCGATCCCGCGCGGGCCGGGGTGGAAGCTTTCGGACGGGATGCCATCGGCAAAGACGATCTGGTGGTCGTCAAACAGCAGGTGAATGTAGTCCACAGTGCCGCCGGTGCGGCGGGTGATGGTGCAGTCATTCAACAGGTGCAGGGCAGGGGCCAGAACCTCATCCGTGCCGCAGACCACATCGCAGCGCCAGTCCGACAGCATCATGCGGTGTTGCGGCGAGACCTCCATCGTGCGGATGTTGCCAAGAGCCCCGGACTGGATGCGCACCGGCGCGTGGTCCCCTTGGGCAAGCACGGTTGTCCGGCCGACCCAGCGCAGCGGTTGCAGGCCGCCATCAAGCGTATAGATGCGGTCGCCTGCGCGCAGATCCTCGATTGCAACGACACCTATCGCGGTGATGATCCGGGTGCCGGGGGTGAAACAGGTCACGGTTTCGATGTTGACGAAATCAGTGCCCTTATCAGTCTCTGACCCGTCCTTGTTGAGGTAGACAACACGGCCCGCGCCGCTGTGTGGGTCATTGTCTTGCCAGTCGATCCGGTAGCGGCCGCCGGTCACGGTCAGGCTGTCCTTGCCGCTGCCGCCATCGACGAGCCCCACATTTGCGCCATGTCCCAGCGTGATGCTGTCCTTGCCATTGCCCGTGTCAATCAAGTCGGCACCCGCGCGACCCGCGATGCTGACATAGTCCTTGCCGTTGGCTGTGGTGATCTTGCCGGCAAAGGCGGCTTCGGTCAGGGTCACGCTGTCCTTGCCATTGCCGGTGGCGATGGCGTCAACGGTCGCTTCGCCCGAGAGCAGAATCGTGTCGCGGCCTTCGCCTGCATCGATGCAACCATTGATGCTTCCACTCGACATCGCGAATGTATCGTGGCCCGTGCCAAGGTCCACGCCATCGCCCACACGGCTGCCGCCGACGAGAGTGACGGTGTCGTTGCCCGCGCCCGTGGTCAGCGCGCCAAGGATGTTCTGGGCGAAGACGTTCAAGACGTCGGCGTTTTCGGTGCCATTCATGGCTGCCACATCGGTCAGGCCACGGGGGGCCATCACAAAGGGATCGTCCTGCAGCATGTCGATCTGGGTGTTGCGCAGGATGATGTCCGACAGCGTGCTGTTCTGGACTTCTGTCAGGATCGCCTCGCCAAGGCCCGGATCAAGCTGGCCGAAGGTTTCGTCAGCTGCGCGAATTCGGTCGAATTGATCGGCGATCACATAGGTGAAAAGCGGGCCCATCTGGGTGTCGGGCAGCGCATCTTCTGCCAGTCCGCCGACCCAGAGGTCAACATCGTGGACGGTGTCATAGACGGCTGCCAGATCGGCCTGTAGGGCCGGGTCGGCGGTGATGATACTGAAATTGCCGGGATCGAGCGTGGCAGGGTCGATGTCGCCCAAAAGGGCGGCGCGTGTGTCGACGTAGCTTTGCAAGCCGTGGTCCTGACCGCGCAAAAGGTTGAAGGCCACAAGGCTTTGCCCATTCGCGCCATTGTCGTTGAAAAGCGCAAAGTTGAGGTCGTCGACGACCTTGGTATCCACCTCTTGCGCGTGACTGGCGGCCTGACCGCGCAGGATGTCGTCAATACCGCCTGTGCGCAAAGGGTCGGCGTCAAAGAACACGTCCTGAATGGCCATGTCGCCCGCTTCACCGGTGCTGCCGTCTTCGTTCATCGACGGGATCGTGGAGGACACCATCGTATGCCCAAAGCGGAAGGCGGCAGTCGAAAACTCGACCGAGATTTGCCCGTCGGCGTCGGGGTCATGGCCGGTGTAATCGCCGACGGCGTCACCCACCAGATGCGGCAACCATTCGTTGTAGGTGATTTGTTGGAGTTCAAATTCAACGATCTGGCGCGCGCCGCCAAAGACCTGATCGTCGGTCCAGTCGGGGTGCTCTTCGGCGAGCCGGTCAGCCCAATAGTTGTGTTCGCGCGCCATCAGCGTGTGCATGGCGTTCAGCGCGGGGTTTTCATTGGCCCGGACGTCACCTGCCATGAAGGGGCACTGACCGCCGCCGGCCATCAGGTTGGCGTGATCCTTGGGCAAAAGACCCATGTCGGACCATTGATCCTCTCCCATACGGAGATGCCCGTCATCACCACGCAGCATGGCTGTCATCGCCTCGGTCGAGCCGTAGATCTGGCTGCCGTCGATGGCCCAGGTAATCGCGTTGAGAGGGACGCGGTTGCCGTCTTCATCAAGCTCAAATTCAGAGCGGTGGATCGTGGTGTTGCCTTGGTTCAGCGTTTCGGTTTCGGATTCAGGCGACAGCGTGATGTCGTGATCTAGAAACTGGCCCCAGGCGACAAAGAGGTTCGACAGGCCGGCACTGTTGGGGATGTCAGCGTCTTGATCAAAAAGCGCGCTGGAAATGGCATCAGGACTGGTGCCGCCGCCGTTGGCATCACTGGCCTCGGTCAGGCGGATTTGCTGTTGAGGGGTTTCAAGCGTGGGCATGGCAACTGGTCAGAACAAGGATATCCGTGTTGTGACAGGCAGTTGCTGCGCTGGCTAGCCATGCTTTGACGGGCTGTTGCGCAAACTAAAACGGCGGGCCAAGGCCCGCCGGATTGATCACAAAACAAGGACAGTGACGGCTTAGCGGCCCCAGGTGCGGACCTGACCGCAGTCCATATGCACAAAATTTGAGCCCGAGTAGCGGCCAACGCCACCTGCACGGCAAGAGGCCGCGGCGCGGGCCATCTGGCCGACAGAGCGACCCGAAAGGCGCAGATCAGCGGCCTTGCCTTTCATGTGCAGGGAATTTCGGGCCACGCCAGATGACTGGCTACGCAACATCGCGTTGGTCTGCGGTGAGCGGTAGCCTGACAGCAACATGTAAGGTTCGTCTGCATCCATCAGGCGGTGTGCGGCGGCCATGATGTCGATAGTGCGGGTGTCCATCTGGATGGCTTGCCCGGTGCGCCAGTCGCGCATGAATTTGTTCACCTCGTTCACGGCCTCACCGATGTACTGGCCTTCGATCCAGTAAATCGTGTCCAGTCGTTCGCCGGTGCGGCCCGAGAACATACGAATGCGGCGGATGTCGCCACCGCCGCGCAAGAAGCCAGCTGCATTGGAGAATGTTGGTGCGGCAGTGATTGCGGTGGCTGCGAACGCACCCAAAAGCCCACGCCGAGTGATACCCGTAGAGTTCAGTTTTGCCATCTGTAAAGCGCCTGTCCCGTCGCCCAATTGTCGCGTGTTTGCTTACACGCCGTTGCCATCTCATCCCCAGATGCATCGGCTTTATGCCACGATGGGATTCCGCGGCCAAGCTTTTCTTAGGGAATCTTTGTTAACCAACTCCAAATCGGCGAGAATCTGCGCAAAATTTGATCAGTTCCGACTGTGGCCGATTTGCAAATGCACGGGCGCAACAGGCTGCTGCCAAATGGTGACCCCCCGCATTTGTGATTAGACAAGACGGGGTGCCACGACATGAAGTGGCATCAAAGGTTCGCTGCTGAACCGGTTGCCAGTAAGAAATTGAGGATCTGATTTGTTTGTTTCCATAAGACGGTCGTTTTGGGCGGTTTTTTGCGCCATGTTCTGTGTTTCCTTGTTGTCGGTCGCAACGCCTGCCGCAGCGCAGGTGACAGCATTCCGCCAGGCGGTGGCCGAGACAGCCGCCCGCGACGAGGATTTGGCGGCGTTCTACCGGGCGCGCGAATTTGCGGGGATCTGGACGGGTGCTGACGCCACATCGCAGGCGCGGCGCAACGCGCTTCTGGGTGCCTTTGCCGATGCAGAGGCGCACGGCCTGCCTGCCAGCCGTTATGATGTTGACGCGCTGATGGACCAGATGCGGCAAGCGCGGACGCCAGCAGAGCGCGGCGAGATGGAGGTCATCCTGTCGCGGTTGTTCCTGCAGTATGCCCGCGACGTTCAGACCGGCATTCTGAAACCCGCACAGGTGGTGTCTGCCATCAAACGCGAGGTGCCGTACCGCGACCGGCTGGAGACCTTGACCAATTTCGCCCGTGCGAATCCCGATGGGTATCTGCGCAGCCTGCCGCCCTCGAGCCCCGAGTACACCCGCCTGATGCGCGAAAAGCTGCGGCTGGAGCGGATGCTGGCCGAAGGTGGTTGGGGGCCGTCGGTATCGGCTGGCAGCCTGAAGCCTGGCGACAACGGGCCTGCGGTCATTGATCTGCGCAACCGTTTGATTGCAATGGGTTTTCTGGGGCGTACAGCCTCGCCCGATTATGACCGCGACCTGACCGACGCGGTGCGCCGCTTTCAAGCCGCACATGGGCTGGAAGAGGATGGCACTGCCGGGCAAGGGACGATGCGGCAAGTTAATGTCACGATGGAACGGCGGATGCAGGCGGTCATCGTGGCGATGGAGCGTGAGCGCTGGATCAACCAGCCGCGCGGCGACCGTCATATCTGGGTCAATCTGACCGATTTCACGGCGCATGTGGTCGACTATGACCGGGTCACATTTTCGACCCGCTCTGTCATCGGGGCCAACGATTCCGACCGCCAAAGCCCGGAGTTTTCCGATGTCATGGAGTTTATGGTCATCAACCCTAGTTGGTACGTGCCACGGTCCATCGTGACCAAGGAATATCTGCCGCAGTTGCAGCGCAACCCCGGGGCGGTCAGTCATCTGAAAATCACAGATCGCAATGGGCGCGAGGTGAACCGGGGTGCGGTGAACTTTAACCGCTACAACGCGCGAAACTTTCCGTTTTCGATGCGGCAACCGCCGAGCCCGCGCAACGCACTTGGCCTTGTCAAGTTCATGTTCCCGAACCGCTACAACATCTATCTGCACGACACCCCCGCCAAGAGCCTGTTTGGCCGCGAGGTCCGGGCATTTAGCCACGGTTGCATCCGTCTGAACGACCCGTTCGATTTTGCCTATGCGCTGCTGGCCAAGCAGGAAAGCGATCCCAAGGGGTTCTTTCAGCGGCGGTTGAATTCCGGATCGGAAAGCCGGGTCAATCTGGACGTTCCGGTGCCGGTGCATCTGGTCTATCGCACGGCGTTCACCAATGTGACGGGAGACTTGCAGTTCCGCCGCGATATCTATGGTCGCGATGGGCAGATCTGGTCGGCGCTGGCGCGCGAAGGGGTGGCGGTGCGGGCCGTTCGCGGCTAAGTCTTTCCTCAAGCGGGGAAAGACATGGGCCTTACAGTCAGGGATATTGCTTTAGCACTTGGCGCAGAGGCGCTGGGGAATGCGGAACTGCCAGTGCGCCGGCCAGCAGAGCCTGCCTTGGCGGCAAAGGACGATCTGGCCCTTGCCATGACCCCGAAATGGAGCGAGCCGCTGGGGCTGAGCCGGGCGCGTGCGGCCCTTGTCTGGCCCGGTGCGGACTGGCGCGCGCTGGGGCTGGAGGCCGCAATCGAAGTGCCACGCGCGCGGTTGGCAATGGCGCAGTTGACGCAGGCTTTTGACGTGCCCCGCGCGGTGACCGGCATCCATCCGACGGCTTTGATCGACGACACCGCCACCATCGGGCGCGATGTCAGCATTGGCCCGTTCAGTGTGATCGGGCCGGGCGCGGAAATTGGCGTAGGTACATGGATTGACGCCCATGTGACCGTGGCCGAGGCGGTCAAGGTGGGCCGCACCTGTCAGATTTTCGCGGGCGTTCGGCTGGGACGCGCTGTGCAGATTGGCGACCGCTGCATCCTGCAACCCAATGTGGTCATTGGGGCTGATGGATTTTCCTTCGTGACAGCGGGGCCATCAAATGAGGAACGCGCGTTTCAGGGGATGGGCCGCGCGCCGCTTGACCCGCCCAACGATGCCGTGCGGCATCGGATCCATTCGCTGGGCAGCGTGGTTGTGGGCGATGATGTGGAGGTGGGTGCCAATAGCACGATTGATGCAGGCACGATCCGTGCCACCACCGTGGGACGTGGCACCAAGATCGATAACCTTGTGCAGGTCGGCCACAACGTGGTCTTGGGCGAGGACTGTGTGCTGTGTGCGCAGGCTGCGGTGGCCGGGTCTGCCCGCATTGGCGACCGCGTCGTGCTGGGCGGCAAATCCGGCGTAAAAGACAATATCACCGTCGGTGCGGATGTTGTCGTGGGCGGGGCTGCCGTGGTGCTGAGCACCGTCGAGGCGGGGCAGTTCATGATGGGGTATCCCGCGCAACCGATGCCAAGCTACCGCGCACAACTGAAAGCCACGCGTCAGGCGGTGCTGCGTCAGAAAGGTGTTTCAAAGCCTGGTCAGAATGACTAAATCAGCGTCAGACATCCGGAGGCCGTAATGAACGTCAAAGATCAGGTGATCGCAATCCTTGCCGAGCAAGCCTTGCTGGAGCCATCGGACGTGGCGCTGGACAACGGGTTGGACGATCTGGGCATTGACAGCATGGGGCTTGTGGAAAGCATTTTCGCCATCGAAGAGGCCTTTGACATCTCGGTCCCGTTTAACGCCAACGCGCCGCAAGACAGCAAATTTGATGTCTCATCCGTGGCCGCAATCATCACTGCCGTCGAAGCTTTGATCGCGGAGCAGGGCAAGGGCTGATGCGCCGCGTGGTCTTGACCGGGGCGGGAACGATCAACCCGCTGGGCAGCGATGTGCCTGAGACATTTGAAGCGATGCGCGAAGGACGTTGCGGCATCGGACCGCTGGACATCCGCGATGTGGATCGTCTGTCCATTCAAATCGGCGGGCAGGTGCGCGACTATGACGAACAGGCGCATTTCAACCGCCAGCAGATCGCACTTTATGACCGGTTCACGCAGTTCACCTTGCTGGCCGCGCGGCAGGCGCTGGATGCGGCGGGCTTGCAGTTTACCGGGCGTTTGGCGGACCGGTCCGGTGTGATCCTTGGCACGTCCGGTGGCGGGTTGAACACGCAGGATGAAAACTACCGCGCGGTTTATGAAGAGGGCAAAAACCGGGTGCATCCGTTCATTGTGCCCAAGCTGATGAACAATGCCGCAGCCAGCCATGTGTCGATGGAGTGGAACCTGCGAGGACCGTCTTTCACGGTGGCCACGGCCTGTGCCTCGTCCAACCACGCGATGGGACAGGCGTTCAACATGATCCGCAGCGGGATGGCTGATGTCATGGTCACAGGTGGGTCGGAATCCATGTTGTGCTTTGGCGGGATCAAGGCCTGGGAAGGGCTGCGGGTGATGAGCCGCGATGCCTGCCGTCCGTTCTGTGCCACCCGCAACGGCATGGTGCAGGGCGAAGGTGCCGGGGTCTTTGTGTTTGAGGACCGCGACCATGCGATCAAGCGCGGTGCAGATATCTTGTGCGAGGTGGCGGGGTTTGCGATGTCTTCCGACGCCTCTGATATTGTGATGCCCTCCAAGCAAGGGGCGGCGCGGGCCATCGCAGGTGCGATTGCGGACGCGGGCGTGGCAAAAGATGCGGTGGGCTATATCAACGCGCATGGCACCGGCACGGCGGCCAATGACAAGACCGAATGTGCAGCAGTAGCCGATGTCTTCGGGGCACATGCGGACCGGCTGATGATGTCATCGACCAAATCCATGCATGGGCATTTGATTGGCGGCACGGGCGCTGTGGAATTGCTGGCCTGTATCATGGCGCTGCGCGACGGGGTCATCGCGCCCACGATCAACTACGAAGAGCCGGACCCGGAATGCGCGCTGGATGTGGTGCCCAATGAAGCGCGCGAGGCTGAGGTTGATGTGGTGCTGTCCAACGCCTTTGCCTTTGGCGGGTTAAATGCCGTTCTGGCGTTGCGCCGGGCGTAAGCCGACCCCAGAAACGCAAAAGGCCGCCCGGTTGGGGCGGCCATTGTTTTTTGGTGTTGCGCTTATTCTTCGACGTTCACGACGCCGTCAAAACCAGCTGTGAACCCGGTCAAAGACACATCCAGCAGAACCTCTTGATCGGGGGCTGCGGCCGGGACGAGGCGCAGCTTGGCGGCATTGCCACGTTTGAACTGCGCGATTTCGTCTGCGGTAAAGCCGACGCGGGCGACGCAGCCCGCGGCGTTGCAGAACGTGAACGGATAGCGGCGTGCCTGACCGCCATCAACTGACAGGGTCAATTGCTGTGTCAGCAGGGTTTCAAGTGGGACAACGATGGTCGCACCAGCCGCAGCCTGACCACCGGGGGGCAGGGGAAACATGCTCATCTCTGCGACGGCATTGCCGTCTGCATCCAGCAGCAGTTGATACAGTTGGCAAGGGTCGTTTTGTCCTTCGGGTGCTTTGAGGCAGCGCAGTGCCCAGTCGCCAAATTCTTCCAGAATATAAGGTGCACCCGGCTGCAATCCGGCAAGGGTTTCGGCGTTGACCGGTTCACCAAGGCTGAGGTCCGCGGCGGTGCTGCCTGCGGGTGGTGCCGGTTCTGCGTCGGTCTCTGTCTCGGTGGTGGTTTCCTGCGCAATCGCAGGAAGGGCGGCCAGCAACGACAGGCCAAGCACAAACGGTTTCAAGATGCTTTGCATCACATGCTCCATATTGATTTGGGCACCGGGTTAGCACGGCTTTCAGACCATGTCAGGTCCGAATTCGTCACATCGGCGGGAGCAGGCAAAAACGAGAAAAGGGCCCGCAAGCGGACCCCTTTCCCATTCTCCCTGTCGGACTTGGCCGACTAATTGAGCGCAAGCTAGCCGCCGCCCTGCGCGCCGTCAACAGGGTTTCGATCACAATTTGGGACGCGGCGGGGTGGTGGCCCTGTGGCGAAAAAAAGGCCGCACCAAAGGCGCGGCCAGTCTGACAGGGAGAATGGTGCCCACAACCCCGGGGGACATTTGGGGAAGCAGGCGCGATTACTCTGGCATGGATTGGTTAAGAATGTATTTTAGCCAAAAATGGGGAGGGGCAGCATGTCCGACAGTATCTTTATCGGCGGCGGTGGCCCCGGTTATGCAGAGCCGCAGCAGCTGTTGCTGGACAAGGCCAACCGGCATGGGTTGATCGCGGGCGCCACCGGCACCGGCAAGACGGTCACGCTGCAAATCTTGGCAGAGGGGTTTTCGGCGGCGGGTGTCCCTGTGTTCCTGTCGGACGTCAAAGGGGATTTGTCGGGGCTGGCCGCATCGGGCAGTGAGACCTTCAAGTTGCACGATGCTTTCATGAAGCGCGCGGGCACCATCGGGCTTGATCTGCAATATAGCGCCTTTCCGGTCACCTTTTGGGACTTGTTCGGCCAGCAAGGTCATCCGATCCGCGCCACTGTGGCTGAGATGGGACCGCTGTTATTGAGCCGTCTGCTAGAGCTGACGGATGTGCAAGAGGGCGTGATGAACGTGGCCTTCCGCGTGGCGGATGAAGAGGGGCTGCCGCTGCTTGATCTCAAGGACCTGCAGGCCTTGTTGGTTTGGGTTGGGCAGAACGCCAAAGACCTGTCGCTGCGCTATGGCAATGTTGCGGCCTCTTCGGTCGGGGCCATTCAGCGGCAGTTGCTGGTGATCGAAAACCAAGGCGGCAATGAGCTGTTCGGGGAGCCTGCGCTAGACTTGGCTGACATTATTCGCACGGATACAGACGGGCGCGGTGCTGTGAACATTTTGGCCGCTGACAAGTTGATGGCGAGCCCGAAGCTGTATGCCACGTTCCTGCTGTGGCTGCTGTCAGAGCTGTTTGAGGAACTGCCAGAAGTCGGCAACCCCGATAAGCCCAAGCTGGTTTTCTTTTTCGATGAGGCGCATCTGCTGTTTGACGACGCGCCCAAGGCGCTGGTGGACAAAGTAGAACAAGTGGCACGCCTGATCCGGTCCAAAGGGGTTGGGGTCTATTTCATCACCCAGAACCCGGCGGATGTGCCTGATGATGTATTGGGTCAGTTGGGCAACCGGGTGCAACATGCGCTGCGTGCCTTCACGGCCAAGGACCGCAAGGACCTCAACAAAGCGGCCGAAACTTATCGTGAGAACCCGGCCTTTGACACAGCAGAGGCCATTCAGGAGGTTGGCACCGGCGAGGCGGTAACTTCTATGCTAGATGCCAAAGGGTCGCCGATGATTGTTGAGCGGACGTTGATCCGCCCGCCTTCGTCGCAACTGGGGCCATTGGACAGCGCGGCGCGGGCCGCCATGCTGCAAGCCTCTCCGATGGGTTTGAAATATGCCGAAAAGCTGGACCGCGAGAGCGCGTTTGAGATGTTACGCGCGCGGGCCGACAAGGCCGCTGCAGAGGCCGAAAAGGCCGAAGCCGAAGAGGAAGCAGCTGAGCTGGAGTTGCGTGAGTTCAAGAAGGCGCGGCGCTATGACGGTGGCGGCACGGGGCGCAGTACGTCGCGGCGCAAAACGTCGGACGGCGGTTGGGGTGAGGCGATCACCAATGTGGTTGTCAAAGAGCTGAAAGGCACGACCGGCAAACGGATCGTGCGCGGCATTTTGGGCGGGCTGTTCAAGGGGCGTTAGGGCAGGCGTGTGAAACGCCCGTCTTCGAATTCACCCTTGGACCGAACCCAGATGGTGCCGTCTTTATCGTCATAGATCACCACGGCAGAGCGGTCGGATTCCAGCACGGCGTCCGCCACACGGCGGTAAAGCCCGCCTTTCTTGTGCCGATGCGTTGCGGTCCAAGGCAGATCATTGCGCGGCCATGTGGCCCCGGCGCGGCCAAGGGCGCGCCGGGTGAGCGTTTTCATCGTTTGCATCATCGTCATGCGGTCAGAACCGATCCTGTCACATCATTGGGTCGGTATGTTGTGCACCCTTTGCAGCCCGAGGCATAGGCCTCTAGGTAGACATTCTTGAAGGTGTCGAAGGGGATGTCGGCAGGGCAGTTCACGGTCTTTGAAATGCCGCTGTCGACCCAGCGTTGTGCTGCGGCCTGCATCCGCACATGATCGCGCGGTTCAAGGTCTGCGACCGTGACAAAGGCATCCGTCAGTGGCGCGTCTGGTCCGTGCATTTGCCGGTAAAGCCAAACCGCATAGTCCATGACATGCTCGTCCTCCTTCCGGCCATCGGGGCGTGTGATGGTGCGGGTGTATGCATTGGCAAAGACAGGCTCGATCCCCGAAGAGGTATTGCCGGCAAACATTGACGTGGTGCCGGTGGGCGCGATGGTGGTCAGCGTTCCGTTGCGCAATCCATAGGCTGCGACGGCGGCACCGACCTCTGGGTCGAGGGCTTGAATCGTGGGCTGCGGCATATGCGCCTTGGCATTGTAAGATGGGAAAGCACCGCGTTCGCGGGCAAGCTCTGCACTGGCGAGGTAGGCGGCGTTCTGGATGGCCTGCATCCAGCTGCCGACCAGAAACACCGCCTTGGCCGACCCATAGACAGCCCCCAGCATGATGATCGCATCCGCGACGCCGGTGACCCCGATGCCGATGCGGCGCTTTGACAGCGCTTCGTGCCGTTGCGCGTCGTTGGCGTAGTGCGAGATATCAAGCGTGTTATCCAACATGCGCACCGCCGTCCCCACCATGCGCCGGAGTGTGATCAGATCAAGCCGCGCCTCTGGCGTGAACGGCGATAGCACCAGTTGCGACAAATTGATGGCTGCCAGCGGGCAGGTGCCGTTGGGCGGCAGCGGCTGTTCGGCACAGGAATTGGTGGCCGAGATTGTCTCAAGATAGTTCAACGGATTGGCTTCGTTGATCCGGTCGATGAACAGCACGCCGGGTTCGGCGGTGTCATAGGTTTGGCGCATGATCGCGTCCCAAAGGTCCATCGCGTTGACCGTGCGCACGATCTGGCCGTCCCACATCAGATCCCATTCGTCGTCTTTGCTGACCGCGTCGATGAAATCATCTGTGATCATGACCGAAACGTTGAAATTACGCAGGCGCGTCCGGTCGGATTTGGCAGTGATAAAGTCCATAATGTCAGGATGATCGCAGCGCATCGTCGCCATCATCGCGCCACGCCCCATGCCGGTAACCAACATTTTGCAAACGGCGTCACAAATATCCATTGCCGCCAGCGGACCCGCTGCCGGACAGTCCAGACCCTTGACCGTCCAGCCGTGCGGACGCAGCGTGGAAAAGTCGAACCCAATGCCCCCGCCCATTTGCATGGTTTTGGCGGCATCCTTGATCGTGTCCATGATGCCATCAACCGAATCAGGAATAGTGCGCATCACAAAAGTATTGGACAAGGTGACGGACCGTTCTGTTCCGCAACCTGACAGAATGCGCCCCGCCGGAATTAACCGAAAGTCTTGCATCGCGTGGTAGAATTCCTGTGCGACCAACTGGCGCGATTTTTCAGGTTCAATTGCGGCTAAACCATTTGCAACACGGTGAAAAGTATCCCCCAAGGCACGGTCAACGTTTCCTGCGGCTGTCGTGTACTTATATTTGTCCTGCCAGATTTGCTCTGCTATAGGTTGTGCAAAGACATAACTATCTGATGCCGCATTTTGTCTTTCGTACATGATTGGCCCACCCAATTTGTTAAGAAATGTTAACGAATTATTAACTAATAACCTTAAGGAATTGTTAACCTTGGGAAAGAAATGGAGTTGAAGGTCGAAGATTCAACGTATTTCGCATCGCATTCGCATAGGTTGTTTCAGAATTGTCCAAATACCGGGCAACTTGAGAAACGAAACCTGGCGGAGAACAAAAAGCGAAAGAGTTGTATTTGTAGAGTTATCGGCAATTCGTTTCAGATTTGCGTTGCATCATTAGGACCGTCTTAAGGGCGACGCTCTATCGAGATCCCCGTCACAACCGAGGGGATCCTTGAATGATGAAACTATTTGCGTGTTTGGGATCGGGAAACTGCATGAAGCCGTGGTTGGCCATGCATCAATTGGACATACCGTTCGAATTGACCCTGATCGATGTGCTGAAAGGGGAACAGAAATCTCCGGACTATCTTGCCATCAATCCTTTGGGGGTCGTGCCCTATTTGCAGACCGAATCCGGGCAGGGCATTGGCGAAAGCAACGCGATGTTGTGGCACCTTGCTGAAGGTCGCGATCTGATGCCGCCCGATGCCGCCAGCCGGGCCGAGGCGCTGCAGTGGATGTTCTTTGAGCAATCCAAACTTGAACCCTACATCTCTCCTGCGCGGTTTTTCACCACCATCTTGCCAAGCGAACGGGCAAATCGGGCGGATGACATCGCAGCATGGCAGGCGGCGGCAGGGCCGGGACTTACACGGCTTGACGCGCATCTTGCGGACCGTCAGTTCATGTTGAAATCGGGGTATTCCATCGCGGACATTGCCATGTTTGGCTACGTCCACGTGATCGAGGAAGCAGGGATTGCCCTGTCCGACTATCCAGCAATCGCCACATGGATTGATACAGTCGCCCGCACGCCGGGTTTCCGACCGTTGCACGAACTTGGCCAGACAGACGCGCGAGCGGCATGACAGATAGGATGGGCGCGTGGCGCCTGAATTAGATGACCTGAATGAAAACAGCGACAGTTCAGAACCTGCACGACCAAGCGTTTGATCCGCAACAGGCGGATCATCGGGCGTTTGCCGTTGCGCGGCGTCTAAAGGTTGCAGTGTGGGTCTATGACATTGATCATTCGCGGGTCGTCTTGGCGAACCAGGCCGCCTGTGGGCTTTGGCAGGCCGAAGACGAGGAACAACTTTGCAGTCGTGACATGGCGAAGGGCATGTCTTCGACCGTTGCCAAGCGGCTGAAGCAATATCAGAGCGACTTTGTCGAAAGTGCCGCCACCTTTACCGAGATGTGGACGCTTTACCCCAATGGGTCGCCTGAAAACGTGATGGTGATCTTTTCAGGTTACACGCTGGCGGATGGTCGCATGGCGATGCTGTGCGAAACGGTTGGAGGGTCCGAAGACGAGCCCGAGAATATCCGAAGCGCAGAGGCGCTGCTGCACACCGACGTGATGATCCTGCTGGTGGGACAGGACGGCCCTAGCCTTTATATGAACCCTGCTGCCCGCAATATGCTGCCCGATGGCGGACAGGACTTTCAGAATCTCTTTGTTAACCCCGCAGATTATGCTGATTTGCTGATCGCACTGTCGGCGACAGGCGAACATCGGCTGGTGACAGAGGTGAAGACCGCCAATGGGCAGCGCTGGTTTGATGTCTCGGCCAAATCCTGTTCGGACGCGGCAACCGGCAAACCCGCGATCCTTGTGACAGCCATTGACGTGAGCGAGTTGAAGGTCGCGCGCGACAAGGCCCGCTATCTTGCTGATCGGGACCTTTTGACCGGATGCTATAACCGGTCCTATTTGCAAAACCATCTGGCCTATCTTGCCGGGCTGCCCGACCCACCCGATTGTGCGATCATCTTTTTTGATGTGGACCGCTTCAAGCAGATCAACGACCGCCACGGGCACGAGGCGGGCGATACGGTGTTGCGCAACATCGCGCAGCGCGCCCGCGAAATTCTGCGCGGGCGCGACATGATCACCCGGCTTGGGGGTGATGAATTTGTGGTGCTGCTGGAAGATGTCGAAGACGACGAGATGGTCACCAAGCGGATCACGAGATTGCAGGCCGCGATCGCAAGGCCGATCTTTCATGACGCGACACGGATCAGCACCACGGTCAGCATGGGGGTCGCCCGATTCACGCCCGGGCAAATCGATTTCACCGATGTGATGCGGCGTGCGGACATCGCACTTTATGGGGCGAAACAGGCAGGCCGGGACCGCGCCACCCATTTCAATGACGAAATGGGCCGTGCTGCGCACGAGCGAGATCTGATTGAAGAAGAATTGAAGGCAGCCTTGCAGAACCGGCAGTTCATTCTGCATTACCAGCCACGGGTTGATTTGCGGCGTGGCAATGTTGTCTCGGTTGAGGGGCTGGCGCGCTGGCAGCACCCGACCCGCGGCCTGGTTATGCCCGATAAGTTCATTCCGATCTGCGAAGAAACGGGCATGATCGAGGATCTTGGCAGGCAGGTGCTGGAAATCGGTGTGGCTCAGGCGATTGTCTGGCACCGCGCCGGGCACAAGTTTGAGGTGTCGCTGAACGTCTCACCCCGGCAGTTTAATGACAAACGCCTGATGCGCACGCTTTACGATCTGTCCCGAGCGCCCGATTTCCCACGCGGCAAGATCGAGTTGGAGATCACCGAAAACGTGCTGTTCGGTGACCATCACAGCATCGCCAAGAAACTCAAGAAGATCACCGAGATGGGGTATCGCATCGCGATTGATGACTTTGGCACGGGCTATTCGAACCTGTCCTACATCTCGCGCTTTCCACTGAAATGCCTGAAGATCGACCGGTCCTTTGTTGACAGATTGCCGGAATCAGGACCGATCATCAGCCTGATCCTGACACTGGCCCGCCAGATCGGGGCTACGGCAGTGGCAGAAGGTGTGGAAACCGAAGAGCAATACGCCTGGCTTGCCGCGCAAAACTGCAAGCAGGCGCAGGGATATCTTTTGTCGCGGCCGGTCCCGCCAGAGGCCTTCCTGAAGGTAGTCGAGGATTTGGACGGGCGCGCCACTCCGCCGTGAGGAACGTGCTAAAGCTGCTTGATCTTCAGCAGGGACAAACGGTTCTCGTCCTTTTCGACCACTTCAAAACGAAAGCCGTGGAACGAAAAGACCTGACCTTCGAGCGGGATCATCTGTGCTGCATGAATGACCAGCCCGGCGACGGTGTTCGCCTCTTCATCGGGGAGATGCCAGTCATGCGCGCGGTTCAGGTCACGGATCGTCATGCTGCCGTCAACAAGATAGGCGCCGTCGGCGGTCGTTGACACCTGGGTGTCTTCGTCGATGTCGAATTCGTCAGCGATTTCGCCCACGATTTCCTCGAGGATGTCTTCGAGCGTGATCAGACCTTGCAGGGTGCCATATTCATCAACCACCAGCGCAAAGTGCGTTTTGCGGCGCAGAAACTGCCGCATCTGATCATCAAGTGTGGTGGTTTCGGGCACGAAATAGGGTTCCATCGCCACATCGAGGATGTTGAAGGCATCAAGCTCTGCCGCCGTCATCACACCATCGGTCATCATCCGCTGGGTCGCGCGCAGCAGTTCTTTGGCATGCAGAATGCCAACGATGTTCTCCGGATCACCCTGAAACAGAGGCAAACGGGTGTGATTGCTTTCCAGACAGAGCCGCAGAATCTCGGCGGTGGGCAAGGCAGCATCAATCATTTCGATGCCCGAGCGGTGCAGCATAATCTCTTCCACCGCGCGCTCGTTCAGGTCAAGTGCGCCAAGGATACGGTCACGATCCTCCTTTTCGACGATGCCTTCGGAGTGGCCAAGCTGCAAAGCGCCTGCAATCTCTTCCCGGACGGCCAAAATGTTACCATCTGGGTCCGTGCGCACACCAAAAAGCGCCAGCACGCCGCGTACCAGCAGGCGCACCACGCGCACGATCGGGGCAAAAAGGAACACCACCACGCCGATCGGACGCGCCACGCGGGACGCCACGGTTTCGGGGTTGGTGATGGCATAGGTTTTGGGCAGCACTTCGGCAAAGATCAGCACCAGCAGGGTCATGATCAAGGTGGCAGCGGCGACACCGTTTTGACCAAAGACTTTGGTCAGAAGCGCCGTGGCCAGCGAAGTGGCCAGAATATTGACGACGTTGTTGCCCAGCAGGACCGACCCGATCAGCCGTTCGCTGTCTTCGGTGATGTCGAGCGCACGTTGCGACCCTTTGTGCCCCTTGTCGGCATTCGCCCGCAGTTTCCCGCGCGAGGCAGCGGTCAGTGCCGTTTCAGAGCCCGAGAAGAAGCCCGAGAGGACAAGCAAAACGGCGATGGCGCCAGCGGTAACCCAAAAGGCGGCATCAAAAAGGGAGGGTTCCATCGTGGTCCTATTGTTACAACTGCAAGGGTTATGGGGTTTCCATGGGCCTGCTTCAAGTGTTGCGCGCGGCTTTTGATAGCGGGTGATGCTCTATCACCAGTGCGGTCAGGCGTTCGTCCAGCACGTGGGTGTAGATTTCCGTGGTCGCGACATCGGCATGGCCCAACATGGTCTGGATTGCGCGCAGGTCAGCGCCGTGGGCCAGAAGATGGGTGGCAAAAGCATGGCGCAGGGTATGTGGCGTGACCTTGTCAGGGGCTACACCTGCGCGCAGGGCGATGCCCTTGATCAGCGTAAAGAACCGCTGCCGGGTCAGGTGACCGGCCTTTCCGCGCGATGCGAAAAGGTATGGCGAAGGGCGTTTGCCCGCCTGCCGCGCGGCATCTTCTTCGGCGTCGCGGACCGCCAGATAGGCCGCCATGGCCGCACGGGCAGGCGGCGACAGTGGCACCATGCGTTCCTTGCCGCCTTTGCCGCGGATCAACAGCATGGCAGGGTCGCCGCGCACCGAAGACAGGGGCAGGGTGACCAACTCGGTCACGCGCATGCCTGTGGCGTAGAGCAGTTCCATCAGGCAGGTGTCGCGCAGCGCCCATTTGCCCGGCGCGCGGGCGGCTTGCAAAAGGGCTGCGACCTCTTGTTCAGACAGCACTTTGGGCAGGGCTTTGGATTTGCCGGGCCCCTTGATCTGGATCGCGGGATTAGCGTCGCGCCAGCCTTCTTCAAACGCAAAGCGAAATAGCTGTTTGATCGCGGACAGACGTCGGGCGCGGGTGGCAGCAGAAAGGCCTTCGGCCTCAGACGCGATCAGGAAGCTTTCGACGTCATCCTGGGTCAGGGTTGCAAAGTGCAGGCCTTTGGGCGACAGCCAGTCCGCAAAGATCGTCAAGTCACGGGCGTAGGCCAGTTGCGTGTTGGTGGCGGCATCAAGTTCGGCCGCCTGCGCTTCGAGGAAGGTCTGAATCCAATGAGGCATCGGGCGGTCGGCGACGGTCATGTCGAACGATCCAGGATCAAGAGTTGCAGCGCCGCGCGGCGCGCCACATCTTCAAGCCCGACAGAGCGCAAGAAGGCCAGCGCATCGGTCAAAGCGCCTGTGTCCCCGGCGACGCCTGCGTTGAAGATGGCGTTGGCGCGCAGCAGCGCCTCGCCCAGTTGGCCGTTCTGGGCTAGACGCGCCAGCCGCTCGGGCACCGCTGCATCGCCAAATCCGGTCTGCACCGCGCGCGCGGTCACAGACCGGGCCGAGGCGCTTTGCGGTTGGCCCTGTGCGAGGGCGCGCAGAAAGGGATCGCCCACGGTGGCATCCCGCGCGATGGTTTCATAATCAGGCGAGAGCAGGCCGACGGTCAGGGCGAGGTCTGCCGCCGCGCCGGTCAGGGGCAGTCGGTTGAGATCACTTGCGTAAAGCTGGGCAAAGGGGACCTCGGCCTTGATGCTACGCATGGCTTCCCACGCAGCGGGTAAGGCTATGGCCACGGCGCCGGGGTCGCCCGCGCGGATGGCCACATCGAATTGTTGCATGGCATCAACGCGGTCCCAGATGCCACCTGAGGCGGACGGGGTACGCGAGGTGTAGAGCGCTTGCAGCGTGTTGGCGGGCAGCGCGCCCGCGCGGGCGAGCCGTTCCGCCGCCTCAAGCTGGGCCTTCCAGCCGGTTGTGCTGCGCAAATCGGCGTGCGCGAAGGCCAGCGGCAGGTTGGGCGTTGTGAGCGCCTGACCGATCGCCTCGCGCATGCGGAAGACCAGCGGGCTGACACGTGTGGGTGGGCCGAGTTCGGCTTCGTCCTCGTACAGATCGGGGTCAAGGAACCGCGACAGCAGGGCCTCTTCTTCGTCGGAAATATCGCCAAGGACACGGTTGGTGTTCAAGGTCAGTGCGGCTGCGGGCCAGTCGCCGGATCGCGCAAGGCAGAAGATGCGCGCCGACGGGGTGGGCGCGATGGCTGGGCGGTCTTGCATGACTTTGCAGGCCGCGTCCTCTGTCCCGGTCAGAAGGGCCACGTCAAACCAGCGGCGAAACATCTGCGGTGATTTGGCGTCAGCCTCTTCCAGCAGGGCCTGGGCCTGTTGCAAAGCGCCCAGATCCAGCAGCTTGTCCACACGAGCCAGAAACAACGCGCCTTGCGGTCCGGCACCCAAGGGGGGATCAGCCTCTGCCAGCATCAGCACAGTCAGAAAGTCCTGCATAGCGGGCAGGCCGGGCATCGCTTCGGCGCGGACCAGCGTGACGAGCGTTTCTTCGGCGGAGCCTGACCAGAGATTGCGGGGCAGGCCGGTTGTGGCGCTGGTCAGCAGGCCCACCGGATCGGGCGAGGGGCTGTCGAGCAGAGTGACAGTGACGTTTGGCGAGGCGGCCGTGTCAGCCACGGGAGGTTCGTCGATCGTGCGGGGTTGCGTGCCGGCAGGCGCTGCCGCCTCGACCGATTGGGAAAGCCAGTCAATCGCGGACAGGGGCGATCCGTCCTGCGCGGCAAGCGGGGCCGCCAGAATACAAAGTGCTGCGACAGGGCCACGCAGGGCCATCGTCAGTCCGTTTCCAATACCACTGGCACGCGGTTCTCCACACTCGGGGCCGCAAAATCCGCAGGGAAAAAGATTGGCCCTACGTAAGCATAGGCCACCAGCGCCAGCGCCGCCAGTAGCCCCAGAAAGAAGATCGCCTTGATCAGACGCCACATCATGATTGCCCCAAAATCTGCCTGCCATTCGGACTTATGCCGTTTGTCATGGGTTATATATGGCCTTTTGCGCAAGATCACGCCATTGAAGGGCAGAAAATGAAACTAAGCGGTGTGCGGCCTAATTTCTGGGCGCGTCGCGGGGGTTCACGTTGGATGAAATGCGGTGAGGGGACCAAGGCATTGCGGCTGAAGCGCACGATTGTGCTGGTTGGGATGATGGGATCGGGCAAATCCGCGATTGGCCGCGCCCTGTCTGCGCGCCTACAGGTGCCGTTTCAGGACAGTGATGCGGCCATCGAGGAGGCCGCGCAGGACACCATCGCCGACATCTTTGCCCGCGATGGCGAGGCGTTTTTCAGGCGTCGCGAGAGCGAAGTCATCAAACGGCTGCTGGATGGGCCGCCGGCGGTGCTGTCCACCGGCGGCGGGGCGTTTCTGGCCGCGCGCAATCGGGACATCATTGCAGAGGCGGGGGCGGCGGTCTGGCTGGATGCGCCGTTGCGTTTGCTGTGGGAACGGGTGCGGCACAAAGACACGCGGCCATTGCTGCGCACCGCTGATCCGCTCGCCACGCTGACCGCGCTGTTCGAAGAACGGACGCCGATTTATGCGCTGGCGACCCTGCGACTGAGCGTGAAACCCAACAATTCCATTGATGAGACAACGCAGTCGCTGATCCAGCTGCTGTTGGAACATCCTGACCTGTTAGAGGCCGCAACATGATCGAGACCGTGACAGTAGATTTGCCCGGACGGGTCTATGACATTCGCATTGGGGCCGGTGTTCTGGACGAAGCGGGTCCGCGCATTGCGGGCATGGGTGGGCGCAAACATGTGGCGATCATCACGGATGCCACCGTGGCGGGGCTGCATTTGGCAGCACTTCAAACCAGTCTGAGCGGTGCAGGATTGACGAGTGACGCCTTGCTGCTGCCCCCCGGAGAGGCCACCAAAAGCTGGGCGCAGCTGGAACGTTGCGTGGAATGGCTGTTGCAGCAAAAGGTCGAGCGGGGCGACACCATCGTGGCGATGGGGGGTGGCGTGATTGGCGATCTGGTGGGGTTTGCCTCTGCCATCCTGCGCCGCGGTGTGCGGTTTGTGCAGGTGCCAACCACGCTGCTGGCGCAGGTCGACAGCTCTGTCGGTGGCAAGACAGCGATCAATTCACCCAATGGCAAGAACCTGATTGGCGCGTTTCATCAGCCGGCACTGGTGCTGTGTGACACGGCCCTGCTGGACAGCCTGCCAGCGCGTGATTTTCTGGCGGGCTATGGCGAAGTGGTGAAATACGGGCTGCTGGGGGATGCGGCATTTTTTGACTGGCTGGAGGTCAACGCGCCGCGCATGTCCACCGATATGGACGCGCGCATTCACGCGGTGACCCGGTCCTGCCAGATGAAGGCAGAAATTGTCGCGCGCGATGAGACCGAACAGGGCGACCGCGCCTTGTTGAACCTTGGCCATACATTCTGCCACGCACTGGAGGCGGCGACGGGCTATTCTGATCGGCTGTTGCACGGCGAAGGTGTGGCAATAGGCTGTGCACTCGCCTTTGAAACTTCGGCCCGATTGGGGTTATGCAGTCAGGAGGACCCCAGCCGGGTGCGGGCGCATCTGGCGGCGATGGGGATGAAGAAGGATCTGGCTGATATTCCGGGCGATCTGCCGGACGCTGCGGCATTGCTGGACCTGATGGGGCAAGACAAGAAGGTCGTCGAGGGCACTTTGCGGTTCATCATGGCGCGGGGGATTGGTGAGGCGTTTGTGACATCAGATGTGCCGCGCGACGTGGTGTTGGGGGTTTTGCAGGATGGCCTTTCCAGTCGCAGGTAGCTGGCAGGATGTGGTTTGCGTATTTGCGAATAGCGCTGAGGAATATCTGACCGGCGGGGCTTGCCTTTGCGGCAATCATCCTTACGGCGATCGGGTCATATTGCATCTGTTTGCACACGCAATCGAACTAGGACTTAAGTCCGTTGTCTTGCACGAAAAACAGGATACCAAATGGTTGTCCGAACTCAGGAAAGGGGAATTCGGCCACAATCTCGACCGGCTTTTGACTGAGTCTTCGCTGGACCTTGAAAGGATCGGTGAGCGAGCAACGCAGTGCATTCGACAAGAGCGTGCCAAGCCATTCAGTAAAGAGTTTTCTGAAATCGATGAAGAGTTAGAGCCGACGCCAAAAATTGATGCAGGGCTGATCATAGATCATTTGGGTCACTTTCACAGCAGCAGCACCGATTTTTGGCTGAGGTATCCACAGACCGGTTTCGCATCATTGCCAAATTCAAATGCGGTCTTTGCAATATCGACTGCCATTGTGGAAGAAGCATTGCGCCGGAAAGCGCAGATTCTGCTTTCCGACTAAGTCTTAGAACGGAATTTCGTCGTCCAGATCGCGACCGCCGCCGCCGCCGGAGGATGATCCGCCGCCGCCACCGCCGTAGTTGCCACCACCGCTGTCATAGCCGCCGCCACCGCCGCCGGAATAGCCGCCGCTGTCACCGCCATAGCCGCCGCCACCACCGCCGCCGTCACGACCATCCAGCATCGTCAGCTCGGACCGGTAGGGACGCAGCACGACTTCGGTTGAATAACGGTCCTGGCCATTCTGGTCCTGCCATTTGCGGGTTTCCAGCTGGCCCTCGATATACACCTTGGAGCCTTTCTTGAGATATTGCTCGGCCACGCGGGCGAGCGGTTCGCTGAAAATCGCGACGGAATGCCATTCGGTGCGTTCCTTGCGCTCGCCGGTGTTGCGGTCTTTCCAGTTCTCGGAGGTGGCGATCCGCAAGTTGCAGACCTTGCCGCCGTTCTGAAATGTGCGCACCTCGGGGTCGCGGCCCAGGTTGCCGATAAGAATGACTTTGTTCACTGATCCGGCCATCCGGGACCCCCTTCGAATCTTTGATTTTGGCTAACTTACGTTTGCCGCGTCATAGTTAACAGAGGTCTAACGACACGCGGGACTGGTTTCTGTGGAAAAAACGATTAGATTGCGCCGTGTGGGTCGGGATAGGACGAGTTGATGCAGAAATTGGGTGGTATCGCGCTGAGTGTCGTGTTGGTCTTTGCCGGGATTGCAGAGGCGCAAGAGCGGACCTCGACCCGATCACGCACAGCGCTTTTTGCCAGCCAGCTTTCGGTGCTCGATAACCGTGCGGCCCAGCAGTACAGTAGTTCGGTCCGTTTGCAGCCGCCGCGTGTGGTGGTGCCCGGTGCGCCGGGGTCGAGCCCGGCCTATAGCGGGCGTTATAACGGGCCGTATCTGAGCATGGCGCGGGCGGCCGCGCGGCAGCATGGCGTGCCCGAGGATCTGTTCCTGCGGCTGGTGCAGCAGGAAAGCGGCTGGAACCCCAATGCGCGATCGCACAAGGGCGCGCTGGGACTGGCACAACTGATGCCACAGACGGCGCGGGCGTTGGGGGTTGATCCCTATGATGTGAGCCAGAACCTTGAAGGTGGTGCGCGCTATCTGGCGACGCAGTATCGCAAATTCGGCAATTGGCCGCACGCATTGGCCGCCTATAACGCGGGCCCCGGTGCGGTGGAGCGTTACAACGGCATCCCGCCGTACAAAGAAACCCAGAATTACGTGCGGATCATCTGGGGCAGCTGACGGCGTCCCCGGACGGGAACGCCGCGCAGTGGCCAGTTATTCCGCAGCGACTTTGATCACCGGTTCCATTTCGGCCAGTTGCGCATCGGTCAGGTGACACTTGATCTGGTGACCATCTGCCAGCGCGCGGGTTACGGGCACCTCTTTTTCGCACAAGCCGCCATCGACCTTGTCTTTCCAACGGCAGCGCGTCTGGAACGGGCAACCGGTGGGCGGGTTCATGGCCGAGGGGATATCGCCTTCGAGCACGATGTGCTTTTTCTCGATCGAGGTGTCGGCGATGGGAACGGCGGACAAGAGCGCCTCTGTATAGGGATGGTAAGGCGGGGCAAAGACCTGATCGGTGCTGCCCAGCTCGACCACGTGGCCCAGATACATGACCATGACACGGTCCGACAGGTAGCGGACAATGGACAGATCGTGGCTGATGAAAAGCAGCGTGGTTTTGTGTTCGCGCTGAATTTCCATCAAGAGGTCCGTCACCGCTGCCTGCACCGACACATCAAGCGCCGAGACGGGTTCATCGGCCACAACGATCCGGGCGTCACCGGCAAAAGCCCGTGCAATCCCAACGCGTTGCTTCTGTCCGCCCGAAAGTTGACGCGGCATTCGGTCGGCGAAGGCGCGGGGCAGTTTGACCAGATCAAGCAATTCCAGCATCCGCTGGCGGCGTTCGGCGTCGTTGTTGCCAACCTTGAAGATTTCCAGTGCGCGCATGATCTGGCGGCCCACGGTCATCGAAGGGTTGAGCGTGTCAAAGGGGTTTTGGAACACCATCTGGACATCGGCCACCGTTTTGGTGTCGCGGTTTTCGATGGGAGTGTTGCCGATGGGCTTGTTGTCGAGCAGGATTTCCCCATCGGTGGCGGTTTCCAGGCCCATCAACACCTTAGCAAAGGTGGATTTGCCACAGCCGGATTCCCCAACGATGGCAAGGGTTTCGCTTTCGCGGGCCTCGAATGACAGGGTTTCGTTGGCTTTCACCACCTTTTTGTCGCCGCCGCCAAAGAGGGCGTTTGCCGCGACTTCATAATACTTCTTGAGGTTGTCCATCTTCAAGACGACCCGACCCGGTTCAGGCTTTTCTTTCTGTTCGCCGAGTTCTGGCGGCGCGTTCCAGTCGATTTCCTGGAACTTCAGACAGCGAGTTTCATGGCGTTCATTGCCTGCCACTGGCGACATCGGAATAGGCTTGTTTTCGTTGCAGCGACCCTCTTCGAAATAGTCGCAGCGCGGGCCAAAATTGCAGCCTTCGGGCCGTTCGTGGGGCAGGGGAAAGTTGCCGGGAATAGCGATCAACGGGCGGGCATTCTTGTCCGCACCCGGCAGCGGGATGGAGCGGAACAGCGCCTGTGTATAGGGGTGCTGCATCTCGTCAAAGACGTCTTCGATAGAGCCGCGTTCGACGGCCTCACCTGAATACATGACGCAAATTCTGTCACAGGTTTCAAGGACTAAGCCCAAGTTATGGCTGATAAAAAGCATGGAGGTGCCGTACTTTTTGCCCAGATCCTTGACCAGTTCGACCACCGCCGCCTCGACCGTCACGTCAAGTGCTGTGGTGGGTTCGTCGAGGATCAACAGAGACGGCTTTGACATCAGCGCCATCGCGATCACGATGCGCTGCTGTTGGCCGCCTGACAGCTGATGCGGGAAGGATTTTAGGATACGGGCCGGGTCAGGCAGTTTCACATCTGTGACCACTTCGAGCGCGCGTTTCATCGCCTCAGCCTCTGAGACGCCTTCATGGATCATCGGCACCTCAGCGAGCTGTTTGCCGATCCGCATGGCGGGGTTGAGCGATGCCATAGGCTCTTGATAAATCATGGCAATTTGGCTGCCACGGATGTCACGCAAACGCTCTGGCGTCATGGTGTTCATCTCTTCGCCCTTGAACTTGATCGAGCCGCCAACGATGCGACCATTGACGCCAAGGTCTTGCATGACGCCGAGGGCCACGGTGGATTTGCCGCACCCGGATTCGCCCACAACGCCGAGCGCTTCGCCCGGCATGATCTTGGCCGAAAAATCCATCACGGCAGGGATTTCACGCAATCTGGTGAAGAAGGAAATCGACAGTTTGTCGATCTCGAGGATGGGTCCGTCATAATTTTCTGTGGTCATTGCGGGGCCTCCGGTGGGGCAATTTGGACTTTCAACATCTGATGCACATTCCATGCACAAGTGATGCGTATGCGAGTGTTCACACGCGGCAACCAGTACGCAGTCCGGTTGCCGCACAGGATGTTAATCCTTCAGGCTTTCTTCGCGCGGTGCGCTGGCTAAAGCACTCTTCAGGAAACTGACGATTGGGTCGAACCTTTGTTTCATTTCTCCTCACTCTCGGTCAGCGGAAAAAGCAGGACGTCATTTGAAGCCATCTTGGCCTGCTGCGTTCTATAGATCGCGGGATGAATGTGATCTCGCAGTTGGATGTGAGACAGGCGTTGCAAGTCCTCGAAACTGTTCTCGTTGAACATACTTCGAAAAGCATCAAAGCCTGCTTGGTCCAAATAAAGACCGACTTCATTTGCGGCGACAGGTGCTTCTCCTTTCGCCAGAACAGCATGTAGACGAAACACCATCAGTCCTTCAGGCTTTCTTCGCGCAGGCCATCGGCCAGCAGGTTCAGACCCAGCACCAGCGACAGAAGCGCAATTGCGGGCGGCAGTGGCGGGTGCACGAAGATCAGCAAAAGCTTGCGGCCTTCGTTGATCGTAGAGCCCCAATCCGGCGATTCCGGTGGCAGGCCCAGACCAAAGAAGCCCAAGGTTCCCAGCAGGATCGTGGTGTAGCCGATGCGCAGACAGAAATCGACGATCAACGGGCCACGCGCGTTGGGCAGAATTTCCCAGAGCATGATGTACCACGCACCCTCACCACGGGTCTGTGCCGCGGCGACATAGTCGCGGGTGCGCAGATCAAGGGCGAGGCCCCGCACGATGCGGAACACAGTGGGCGAGTTCACGAAGACCACCGAAACAAAGACCACCAGAATACCCGGCGCGATGTCAAAGAGGTCCACCGCCGGTGGCAGGAAGTTCAGCACCGTACCCGCCTGCGAGATCATCGACAGATAGAGCCAGGCCAGACCGCCCAGAACAAGGATCAGCATCGGTGTCCGTTTGGCCGGTTGTGTGTAGAACCGCGAGTTCAGCAGCACGCCGAAGAACACGATGGGGAACACAAACAGGAAGGCCGCCATGAACGACGGGATGCCGGTCTGCACGATCTCTGGGGTCACCAGCAGGTAGAACAGCAGGATGACCGGGAAGGCGAGGATCAAGTTGGCCAGGAACGACAGGACCGTGTCCAGACGTCCACCATAGAAGCCTGCGGGCAGGCCCAATGTGATCCCGACCATGAAGGCAAACACGGTCGCCATCGGTGCAATCGCGATCACGATGGTCGAGCCATAGACCATGCGGCTGAAGATATCTCGCGCGAGGTTGTCACCGCCCAAGAGGTAGTGGGGGTAAAGCTCTTCCGAGCCTTCGGGCAGGGCCACACCGGGCAGCTTGTTCTTGAGGCCCGAGATCTGCGAGAGCGGATCATGGGTGGCGATGAGGTCGAAGATGCCCGCGAAGATCGCGGTGTAGACCCAGAACATCACCAGACCAAAGCCGATCATGCCGATGACGCTGTCGAAAAGCTTGCCGTACAGGCCAAGGCGCCGTTTGAACATGATCGAGGCCAGAAAGGTCAGGAACAGGGTGATCCAGACTGGCGCAAATTGCTTGGACATCGCGCCGATGATCCCAGCACTGCCGTAAGGCATGATGACGCCGCCAATGATGTAGATCAGCACGAGGATCAGCGCGGCAAAGAACAGCCATTTGGTCGATTTCTCGACCATGCCAAGCGCGCCGCCACGTTGCATCAGCGTCCCGTCGGGGTTGGATTGCAGGGTCACGGCTGGTGCAAACAAGCTGAGCACGATTTGTGCCACAACGGAGATTGCCAGCAGGATGACCACGATGGTCAGAACGGGGTTCAGAATTGCCCCAAGTGATCCGGTCCAGGTGAGGGTTTCCATTATCAATCCTCCCTTATGAAATGCGAATGCGTGGGTTGAGGAACACATATCCGATGTCGGATATGAGCTGCGTCACCAGCACCACGAAAACAGAGACGATTGAGACACCTAGCAGAAGCTCGATGTCGTTGTTGCCTGCGGCCTGTACCAGCGTCCAGCCGAAGCCCTTGTAGTTAAAGAGCGTCTCGACGATCACGACACCGTTCAGCAGCCAGGGGAACTGCAGCATGATGACCGTGAAAGGCGCGATAAGTGCGTTGCGCAGGGCATGGCGGATCACGATCTTGGGGAAGCTGACCCCTTTGAGCCGCGCGGTACGGATATACTGGGCCGTCATGACTTCGGTCATCGACGCCCGCGTCATCCGCGCGATATAGCCCATGCCGTAAAGCGCGATCGTGATCGTGGGGAGAAAGAAGTTCTCGAAGGTCACATTTTCCGTGGCCGACGTGGCCGTGCCTTTGAACGGCACTGCCTCCCAATCAATGAAGGCCTTGGTCGCAAAGGCCGCGATCAGGATCACACCGGACACGTATTCAGGTGTCGCCGTTGATATGATCGAAAAGGTCGATAAAGTTCGGTCGGTGCCGGACCCCTCTCGCATACCCGCAAGCACGCCGATAATCAGCGCGCCGGGGACCATCACCACCATCACCCAGAACATCAACTTGCCGGTCAGGCCCAGTCGGGTCCCGACAATGGTGCTGACTTCATCCTTGAAGACGGTCGAGGTGCCCCAATCGCCCTGAATGATGCCGCAGAAGGATTTGCCGTCTTCGCAGCGGCGGCGCAACTCTCCATCCGAACCTTCAATTTCATAGCCGGGCAATACCCCGAGCCATTGGCCGTATTTGACCGGGAGCGGCTGCATATAGCCGCGGTTGGTCAGATAGCTGTTCACGGCTTCGTCCGACATGCGGAAGTTGCCTTGGGTTTTGGCCAGCTTTTCAAGGTTTGGAAAGAGATTGGTGAGCCAGAAGACGATGAACGTCAGGCACAGCGCCGTCAGGATCATGACCCCGAGGCGGCGTAAAATGAACAGTCCCATAAAGACCCCTGTTGGTCTGCGGCAGGGGCGTTGCCCGGCCATTCACGTGCGCCCGTCGGTATGTCCGTCGTGGCGCGGCTACAGAAGAAAAGGGCCGCACCGGTGTGCGGTGCGGCCCTGATCGTTGGTTTAGGCTGCCACGGCGATCTTGTAGATCTGCGGCAGATACGCGATGTGCATATCCCAGCCCACAAAGCCCGGTTTGGCGTGACGGTAAACCGTGCGCCAATAAGGCTGAATGGTGACACCTTCGTCGGTCATGATGGCCTGCAATTTGCCCATCACCTCGCGGCGGGCATCGGCGTCAGCGATCGAGTTGGCTTCGGCCAGCAGAGCGTCGAATTCCGCGTTCGAGAACGCAGCTTCGTTCCAAGCCTCGCCAGAGCGGTAGGCCAGACCCAGGATCTGGGTGTCGAGCGGACGGTGGTTCCAGTTCGTGGAAGAGAACGGGTACTTGGTCCAGTCGTTCCAGAAGGTCGAACCGGGGATGATGGTCCGCTTGACCTTGAAGCCGGCGTCACGCAGCTGGGCCGCCACCGCATCGGTGGTGTTCTTGCGCCAGTCATCGTCGATGGAAGAGATTTCCATCTCAAAGTCCTGCATCCCGGCTTCTGTCAGCAGCTCAAGGGCGCGTTCGGGGTTGTATTCCAGCCCCGGCACATCCGCCCATGCAGGGTGCATCGGACCCACGTGCTGGTTGCGGGCGACCTCACCCTGGTTGGCATAGCCCAGTTCCAGACAGACAGCGTTGTTACAGGCATGTGCAATGGCCTGACGCACGCGCTTGTCGGCGTAGGGCTTCATGCCATCAACTTCGGCTTCCTGGTTGGGACGGATCACGATGGTCGCAGCAGACGCCACGGCGCTTTCTTCCCAGCCGATGTCTTTGAAGACCTGCACGAAGTCACCAACGGTTTCGTAGGTCATGTCGACCTCGTCCGCCGCAGCAGCTGCAACCCAGGCAGAGGGATCGGTGCCGTAGTCGATGTATTCGATCCGGTCGAGGTAGGCACCTTTGCCAGCCTCGTAGCCCCACCATTCAAATCCCTCGTTACGGACCAGAACGGCCTTCACGCCAACTTCGTTGCTTTCCAGCACATAAGGACCGGTGCCAACAGCGTCGATGGCGGGGTCTTCACGGTTGATCGAGCTGTGGTAGACCGCGGCAGGATAGTCGGCCATGCCTGCGATCAGCGTGATGTCGGATGCGGGCAGGTTCAGCGTGACGGTGTGGCTGTCGGTGACAGCAATTGCGCCGTCCAGCGCCTTGTTGGTGTCGGCGTCGATCAGCACAGCAAAGCGGCCGGCCATCGAGTTGCCTTCGGCGTCCTTGTCACACCAGTCGCCGATCACGCGTGCCACGTCTTCGGCGGTGAAGTCGTCGCCATTGTTCCACTTGACGCCTTTGCGGACGTTCAGTGTGTACTGGGTGGCGTCGTCGTTGACTTCCCAGCTTTCCAGCAGCATCGGTTCGAAAGAGCCATCGCTGTTGTATTCCACGAGGTATTCCAGCCAGCCTGCAGTAACGAAGGCCATCTGCGTCCAGTCAAAGGCGCGCGGATCTTTGAGTGCACGGACTTCCATCTGCATCCGGACGGTGCCGCCTTGCTGTGCATGTGCGGCCGCCTGGGCCGGTGCGTTCAGGCCGAGCAGACCATAGGCCGCCGCAGAGGTGACCCCCAGTGCTGTCGTGCGCGCCAGGAATTCCCGGCGGCTGAGCTTGCCTGCTTTTGCATCGGCTGCGTAGGTCAATGCTGCCGGGTGAACCGACAGGTTGGTGTGGTGCGTCATACTTATCTCCCTGTGACACATTTCGTTTTTTGGTCGCATCCGGATTTCTTCCGTGCGCGACAACGTGGCGATCCCAGCAGGATCAACCACACTATCCCAATGTCGCATTCAGGCATCGTTTTACCCCGTCCGTCAATGCACACATTAGGACAATGAGTTCACGTTTGCGACGGTTGACATGTCCAAAAGCGACATTTGTCAGACATTTGTCCCTTTGGTCAAAAACGACATCATAGTCTATGCGCGACGCTGCGCTGCAGCACCGTGCTTGCGAAAATCGGACGGCGTGCGGCCCGCGCGCGCATGAAACGCGCGGCTGAAATAGGCCGGTGAATGAAAGCCCAGATCGCTGGCGATTTGCTGGACAGGTGTGCGGGTTTCGCGCAGTAGGATGCAGGCCTCATAGTGGACACGGTCCGTCAAAAGCGCCAGCGCGGACTTGCCACAGGTCTGCTTGCAACACCGGGTCAGGTGGGTTGGTGTGACGCCCAATTCGGTGGCGTAGTCGCCCACGCGCCGGTCGCTGCGGTAGTCCCGTTCAATGAGGTCGGTATAGGCGGCCACAAGGCGGGCAGCACTTGTATCGCTACGCGCCTCTTGCCCATCATCGCTGCGGGTGTCGAGTTGGCGTTCAAAGAATACCGCCAACAGGCCCAGGTGGTAGTGCGCGGCCCGGCTGTGGGCGCTGCGGTCCGACTTCAGCTCACGTTCCAGCCCATCCAGCAGCACCAGCAGTTCCTTTTGCGCGCTGACGTCGCGCAGGCGCAGATGCACATGTTCGTCAGGCCATTCAGAGGCCATCGCCCCCGGGATCGTGACCATCTGTCCAAAGACGGTAGGACCAACATCAAAGCCGTACATGGTGTGGGCGGGAATGAAGATCAGGTTGTTGGGGCCGTAGCCACTGGTCAGCCCGGCCACCGTGATCCGCCCATGGCCCTTGCCCACGTAGAGCAGGCGGGGCGAGGCATGGCTGCGCATGGCTTCGGTCCGCCAGCGGCCCATCTGCGGATTTTGGGCAATCGGCGCCAACGCAAGCGCCGTTGCGGTTTTCTCGGTCGGGTGCAGCATGAATCCCCCAGATTGGATTTGTGCAAATCTGGCCTGATAATTGTTCAAAAACAATCAAGAAATCAGGAAACAAACCGTAGCGCTGTGGATAAGTCTGTGGACGGCATGTGGATGTGGTGCCAGTCACGCATCCGCTTGTTGAACCAAGTCCGCTGGCGTTTGGCATATTGGCGGGTGCTGATTGTAGCGGCATCGCGCGCCTGATCGAGGGTCAGGCCGCCTTGCAGATAGGCCACAAGTTCCGGCGCGCCGATGGCCTTGGCGGCAGGCGGCGCGATGTGCCAGTGGGGCAGGATCGCGCGGACTTCGTCCAGTGCGCCGCCGTCCAGCATCTGGTCAAACCTTTGCGCGATGCGCGGTGTCAGCCAGTCTTTGGGTGCGTCGAGCACGATGGCGTTGGCCTGTGGCAGCGGCAAAAGCGGCGGTGGCGTGTTGTCTTGCCAGTCGGCAAGGCTGCGTCCGGTACTGTTGAGCACCTCCCATGCCCGTTGGACCCGCATCCGGTTTTGCGTGTCGATCCGTGCCAGTGTCTGTGCGTCGAGATCGGCCAACATCTGGGGCAGGCTTCGGGCGTCGGCCATCAACCGGGTTTGGCGGTCGATGGGGGGGATTTCGGCCAGTCCTTCGGTCAGGGCTGAAAAGTAAAGCCCGGTGCCGCCGACGATGATTGGACGTGCACCCGATAGCAGCGGCTGCACCTCGCGCAGCCAAGCGCCGACCGAATAGGGCTGATCGAAGGGGATATGGCCGTAAAGCGCGTGGCGGGCAGCCGCCAAATCGGCATCATCAGGGCGGGCGGTCAGGACGCGAAAGACGTCATAGACCTGCAAGGCATCGGCGTTCACCACAACCCCGCCTTGCATCTGGGCGATGTGCAGCGCCAGACCGGACTTGCCAGAGGCCGTGGGCCCCGCAATCAGCACCGGCTTTTCTGGATGAATGTCGATCAGTGACAAAGGGTTACCCGGTGAACGTGATGTTTGCCTTGCGCGAATGCGCGCAAGTCCGCGATGCGGCATTGAACTTGGCCCCTTGTTGCGACATTTTGCGCGGGATCGCAAATGCCAAGACCGGGGGCCACCATGACAGACGCATCCAGCACCACCTACAAGCGGGTCATGTTGAAAATCTCGGGCGAGGCGCTGATGGGCGACACCGGGTTTGGCCTGCATCCGCCCACCGTGCAGCGCATCGCGCAAGAGGTGAAGATCGTGCACGACATGGGCGTCGAGATCTGCATGGTCATCGGCGGCGGCAACATCTTTCGCGGGCTGCAAGGGTCCGCACAGGGGATGGAGCGCACAACAGCCGATTATATGGGGATGCTGGCGACGGTGATGAATGCGCTTGCGATGCAGGCGGCCCTGGAAGAACAGGGCATCCATACCCGTGTGATCTCGGCCATTACCATGAACGAAGTGGCAGAGCCTTATATCCGTCGCCGCGCCGTGCGCCACTTGGAAAAAAAGCGGGTCTGCATCTTTGCCGCAGGCACCGGGAACCCGTATTTTACGACCGATACCGCTGCGACTCTGCGCGCCAATGAGATGGCCTGCGAGGCGATCCTGAAGGGCACAAAGGTTGACGGGGTCTATGACAAGGACCCCGCCAAGCACGACGATGCCCAGAGGTTCGACAAGGTCAGCTATGACGAGGTATTGGCCAAGCATCTGGGTGTCATGGACGCCAGCGCCATTGCTCTGGCGCGAGACAATCACCTGCCGATCATCGTCTTTTCGCTGGATGAACCGGGCGGTTTCCGCGGGATTTTGGCGGGCGAGGGCACCTATACCATCGTTGGCGACTAGGCCGTGCGCCCCGACAGGGGGCATTTGGCAACCTTTTCCCCTTGCTTGATGCTGCGCTGCGGCACAGATTGTGGTCAAGCAATCAAAAGGGGATCACCATGTTCAAATTCTTGTTCGGCCAGAAGGGCACCGTTGAGGCGGTCAAGGAAACGCAGCGCCAGTCAGCGACGCGCGCGCTGGAAGAGCTGAACGCGGTTCTGGCGGGGTTGTCAGATCAGCCGCGCATCACCATCGCGCCGGGCGAGACGACGATCACCATAGAGTGGCCCGACCAAATGCCCGATGAGGCCAAAGCGCTGCCCGCGCCGACCCCGGAAGAGCAAACAGAGGCGCCTGAAGCGCCCGAAACAGACGCAAAAGCGGCGTAAATCCGCGTGTGTCTGACGAAAAACTGCCGAAATCCTGTGGTTTTCCTGACCTATACAAGTCACTGGTTTTCAACTAAGACCAGCAAAAGCAGGGCGAACGCCCGAAACTAGAGCAGATGACATGGCAGACGATTTTATTCTTGATACCGATGACCTTGAGCGTCGGATGGACGGCGCAATCGCCAACCTGCGCACGGAACTTGCGTCCTTGCGGACCGGGCGTGCCTCTGGGTCCATGCTGGAGCCGGTGATGGTGGATGCATACGGTTCGATGACGCCCATTAACCAGGTGGGAACGGTCAATGTGCCAGAACCCCGCATGGTTACGATCAATGTTTGGGATAAGGCCCTTGTAGGCAAGGTGGAAAAGGCGATCCGCGAAAGCGGGCTGGGGATCAATCCGCAGCTGAACGGCACGATCATCATGCTGCCGATCCCAGAATTGAACGAAGAGCGCCGCCGCGATTTGACCAAGGTGGCTGGCGGTTATGCCGAAAGCGCGCGGGTCTCAATCCGCAATCTGCGCCGCGACGGCATGGACCAGATCAAGAAAGCCAAGGCTGACGGTATGTCGGAAGACGACCAGAAATTCTGGGAAGGTGCGGTGCAGGAATTGACCGACACCTATATCAAGACCGTCGACGACACGCTGGAAACCAAACAAGCCGAAATCATGCAGGTTTGACCGCGACAAGCGAAACTGTGCGTGTGGCAGTTTCGTATCTTTGGATGATCGGCACACGGGCAGGCGGCGCACATGCCGCAAGAACCGGACAGGAAAGGGGCCATTGATGCCCAAGGACACAAACGACAAGCGCGGCCCGAACCATGTGGCCATCATCATGGATGGCAACGGTCGCTGGGCCACCCAGCGCGGACGGCCCCGGCTGTTTGGCCACCATGCGGGTGCCCGCCGGGTGCGCGAGATCGTCAAGGCCTGTCCCGATGAGGGCGTCAAGTATCTGACAATCTTTGCCTTTTCGACCGAGAACTGGAAGCGGACTCAGGCCGAAGTCGCAGGGCTGATGGCGCTGTTCCGGCGCTATATCGAGCGTGAGGCAAAGGCGCTGTTTGATTCCGGTGTGCGCGTGCGGTTCATTGGCGACCGGATGAAGCTGGACGACAAGCTGGTCGCCCTGATGGACAACTTAGAGCTATATACAAGCGGAAACGATGCCGTACATCTGACCATTGCGCTGAACTATGGTGGCCGGGATGAAGTAACCCGTGCGGCCCAGCGTTTGGCCTTTGAGATTGAGCAGGGCCGTTTGACCCACAAGGATGTGGACGCCGAAACGCTGTCAAAATTCCTTGATACTCACGTTTTGCCTGACCCCGATCTGGTGATCCGCACCAGCGGCGAGGCCCGCATATCCAATTTCCTGCTGTGGCAGTCGGCATATGCGGAATACGAATTTGTCGATACGCTGTGGCCCGACTTTACCGCCGCCGAGTTCAACAAGGTTCTGGCCGGGTATGGCGGGCGTGAGCGTCGGTTTGGGGCCGTGCTGGCCTGACATGACTGACGATCCCACCACCGTCGCACCAGAGCCGGTGCTGCCGCAAAACCCTGCGAAGTGGGAAGACCTGAAGACGCGCGTAATCTCTTCCATCGCGATGATCGCTGTGGGTGCGGTTGGCGTCATCCTGGGTGGTGTCTGGTTCCAGATGCTGGTGGTTTTTGTGACCGCCGTGATGGTCTGGGAATTGTGGATGATGATCGCCGCCGACAAACCCAATCAGGGTGCGGTGCTGGCGGCGGGGGTGGCTTCGGTCCAGTCGGGGCTGCTGTTGGGCACGCCGATTGGGCTGTTGCTGATCTTTCTGGTGCCGATCCTTGGGGCCTGGCGCGTCAAACATGAGCGGATTACGTTCTTTGTCTTTGCATTTGGCATTCAGATCGCAGGCTGGGGGCTGGTGCAATTCCGCGAGGATTACGGGTTCACCTGGATTTTGTGGCTGATGATGGTTGTGGTTGCCACGGATGTCTTTGGCTATCTGGCGGGCCGCACCTTTGGCGGGCCGAAGTTCTGGCCCAAGGTCAGCCCAAAGAAAACCTGGAGCGGGACTGCCGCTGGCTGGGTCGCTGCGGCGGTGGTCGGGCTGATCTTTACCTTGTTCACCAATGCGGGGCTGGCGATTATCCTGATTTCGGCCATCGTGAGCTTTGCCAGCCAGATGGGCGATATTGCGGAAAGCGCGCTGAAACGGCGGATGGGGGTCAAGGATAGCTCTGCCCTGATCCCGGGCCACGGCGGGCTGTTTGACCGGTTTGATGCGCTTCTGGGAGCATCACTGTTCATGCTGCTGGTGGCCTATGTATTTGACGTGCCCGGAGTTGCCTTTTGAGGCGGATCAGCATTCTGGGGGCCACGGGATCTATCGGCCAGAACACCATTGACCTGATCCGGCGCGACCGGGGGGGCTATGACTTGGTGGCGCTTACCGGGGCACGCAACATTGCGCAATTGGCCCATGATGCCAAGGACTTGGACGCCGAAGTTGCGGTGACGTGCCATCCTGAATTGCTGGACGATCTGCGTGCCGCCTTGGCAGGATCGGGGATTGGGGCTGCCGCTGGTGATGCCGCGATTTGTGAGGCGGCAGCGCGGCCTGCGGATTGGATCATGTCCGCGATTGTGGGGGCTGCGGGCCTGCCGCCGGGGCTGGAGGCGCTGAAGCACGGCACCACGCTGGCGCTGGCCAACAAGGAATCGCTGGTCACAGCCGGGCCACTGCTATTGGCGACGGCACGGGCGCATGGAGCCACCATCTTGCCGGTGGACAGTGAACATTCGGCGGTGTTTCAGGGGATGATCGGCGAGGATATCAATACTGTTGAGCGGATCATCATCACAGCGAGTGGCGGCGCATTCCGGGATTGGCCGCTTGAGAAGCTCAAGACCGCCACGCTGGCAGAGGCGTCATCCCATCCCAATTGGGATATGGGGCAACGGATCACGATCGACAGCGCGTCGATGTTCAACAAGGCGCTGGAGCTGATTGAAACAAAAGAGTTTTTTGGGGTCAGGCCGGATCAGATTGAGGCGCTAGTACATCCCGAGAGTATGATCCACGCATTGGTGGGGTTCAACGATGGGGCGCTGATGGCGCATGTCGGGCCGCCTGATATGCGCCATGCGATTGGCTTTGCCTTGCATTGGCCGGAGCGCAAGACCTTGCCTGTGGAAAGGCTTGATCTTGCTGGGATCGGCCAGTTCACCTTCCGCGCACCCGACCTGACCCGCTATCCGGCGTTGCGGTTGGCAGCAGAGGTGATGGACATGGGCGGGCTGTCAGGTGCGGCGTTCAATGCGGCCAAGGAACAGGCGCTGGACGGGTTTATCGCAGGCCAAATCGGGTTTTTGGACATGGCAGAGGTCGTGGAACGGGTTCTCGCCAAAATGTCAGCAGATGATGGGCTGCAAAATGCCCAGATTACGTTAGATAACGTCGCAGACACGGATGCCGCCGCGCGCAGGTTGGCGTCAGGCTTTATGCAGGAAATGGGTTGAACCTTTGGACATGACATCGCTGATCCCGTCGCTGGGCGGACCGGTCTTCACCATTGTGGCCTTTGTCGTCGCCTTGCTGGTGATCGTCGCCGTGCACGAATACGGACACTATATCGTGGGGCGTTGGACGGGCATTCATGCGGATGTGTTCAGCGTCGGCATGGGCAAAGTGCTGTGGAGCCGGGTGGATAAGCGCGGCACCAAATGGCAATTGGCGGCGATCCCGGCAGGTGGTTACGTCAAGTTCCGTGGGGACGCCAATGCGGCGAGCGTTGGTGGCGATGACGGTGTGCCGGGCTATGATCCACGCACTACGATGATGGGGGCGCCCTTGTGGGCAAGGGCCTTGACCGTAGGGGCAGGGCCGGTTGCGAATTTCATCCTCGCCGCGCTGATCTTTGCGGGCTACCTGATGTACGAGGGCAAGCCGAGCGAAGAACTGGTGCTGGAAAGCACCTATGAGGTGCCCGCCGCGTTCCAGTCAGAATTGCTGCCGGGGGATCGGATCATCGCCGTGGGCGATGTGGTCTTTGGCGAAGAGGGCGCGAATATCGACGCGCTGCCTGATACCTTGTTGCAGGACTATACGATTATCCGTGACGGGGCCGAGATGGTGGTCAAGGGGCCGCATCCGATCATCAGCCGGGTGGACAGTCTGACACCCCGGTCCGCAGCAGATGATGCAAAGCTGCGGGTTGGCGATTTCATCACGGCGATTGATGGCGAACCGGTCAATGCGTTTCGTGACATCGTGGCCGCCGTCGGTGCCGCAGAGGGCACGCCGATCACATTGGAAGTCTGGCGCGATGGTGAGACCTTTGATGTGGAACTGGCGGCCCGCTATCAGGACGAGCCGCAGGCCGATGGCAGCTATGCGCAGTTCTGGCGGATCGGCATTGGCGGCACGTTCTTTTTTGACCCAGCGACCGACCCGATTGGGCCATGGGAGGCGTTGAAACTGGGGGTGGACCGATTGTGGTTCACGATCACCATGTCGCTGTCGGGCCTGTGGGAGATCATGACCGGCGGGATTTCGACCTGTAACCTGTCAGGGCCTGTGGGCATTGCGCAGGCGAGCGGGTCGATGGCCGCGCAGGGCGCACAAAGCTATGTGCTGTTTCTGGGCATGTTGTCAGCGGCGGTGGGGCTGTTGAACCTGTTTCCGATCCCTATTCTGGATGGCGGGCATCTGGTGTTTCACGCTTACGAGGCCGTGGCGCGTCGTCGTCCCAGTGACCGTGCGCTTAATTTCCTGATGGTCGGCGGGCTTGCGATTATCGCGGGGTTAATGACCTTTGCGTTGCTCAACGATCTGGTGCTTTGCCCCTGAAGCTGCCCAAATCTGCCACATTCGCGCCGCATTTGACCCCTAGATTTGGGTCATCTGAGGAGTGAGATCATGCAGACTTTGGCACAAGGATATCGCGGCGTAAGCGTTTTGCTGACCCTGAACTGGGATCGCATCATCTATACGGGTGCGCTTGTCGGGGCACTATATGCAGGTGCCTACGTCGGGATGATGTAAGGCCCGCCACAGTCTGGAAATGGTCAAGCGCGCCCCCGCCGGGCGCGTTTCTTCGTTTTGACAACCCGCCTGAGACCCGGTAATTCAGAAGCAACGGGGATCAATAAAAACAGGCGCTGCTCATGACATCGAAAATCAAAGACGCCGCGGTGCGATGGGCGAATGCCTGGGTGCGCGGCTTTGTCGTTCTTTTTCTGACACTTGGGGCGCTTTTGACGGGGCCTGCACAGGCCCAGAACTTTGCATTCAACAGCGTGATCATCGAGGGCAACAATCGCGTGTCCGATCAGGCGATCCTGACATTTGCGGGAATCAGTCGCGGTGAGGCCGTGTCAGCGGGAGAATTGAACGCCGCAGGCCAGCGGATCCGCGAAAGCGGGCTGTTTGAGGCAGTGAATATCACGCCGCAGGGTGGCACGCTTCGGATTGAGGTGGTCGAGTTCCCGACGATCAACCGGATCAACATCGAAGGAAACAGCCGTCTGCGCGATGCCGAATTGCTGTCCGTCGTGACAAGCACGCCGCGTCGGGTCTATTCGCCGGCGCAGGCAGAGCGGGATGCCGCCGCGATTGCGCAGATCTATGCATCAGAAGGCCGGATCAACGCCAGTGTCGTGCCGCAGATCATTCGACAGTCCGACAACCGCGTTGATCTGGTTTTTGCGGTGAGTGAGTCCGGCGTCACTGAGATTGAGCGGATCAGCTTTATCGGCAACCGCAGCTATTCCGAGCGTCGCTTGCGCGGCGTGCTGGAAACCAAGCAGGCGGGCTTTCTACGGTCCGTCATCAGCCGCGATACGTTCTCGAACGAGCGGATCGGTTTTGACCGGCAGGTGCTGACAGATTTCTACCAATCGCGCGGCTATGCCGATTTTCAGGTGCTGAACGTGGATGTTGCCCTGACCCGCGAACGCGACGCGTATCTTGTGACCTTCAATGTGCAGGAAGGGCAGCAGTTCCGCTTTGGCAATATCACGGTGGTGTCCGAAATCCCCGAGCCAGACATCGCTGAATTTCAGGCAGCAGTGGCGACGAAGCCCGGGTCGGTCTACAGCCCCAGCCGGGTCGAGAATGACATTGCGCGACTGGAACGTCTGGCGATTCAGCGCGGTCTGAATTTTGTCGCTGTTGATCCGCGTATAACCCGCAATGATCGGGCGCTGACGCTAGATGTCACCTATGCGCTGACCCGTGGGCCACGCATTTTTGTGGAGCGGATCGACATTGAAGGCAACAACACCACGCTGGACCGGGTTGTGCGCAACCAGTTCCGCACGGTGGAAGGCGATCCGTTCAACCCACGTGAAGTGCGGCAAGCGGCAGAGCGTATCCGGGCAATGGGGTTCTTTTCCAACGCCAACGTTGAAGCCCGTGAAGGCAGCACGCCGGATCAGGTGATTGTGGATGTTGATGTGGCAGAGCAGCCGACGGGGTCGCTGTCGTTTGGTGCCAACTACAATTCGGACACCGGGGTCAGCTTGCTGGCGAGCTTCCGTGAGCGAAACTTTCTGGGCCGGGGCCAGTTGCTGAACTTTGAATTGTCGACGGCGGAAACCAACCGTGTCTTCGCGTTTGACTTTGCAGAACCGCAATTCCTGGGCCGCGATCTGCGGTTTGGTCTGGCGATTGATTATCGCACGACCGAGGCTGAGAACGCTGTCTACGACACCGAAGTTTTCCGGTTCAGCCCTTCGCTGGCCTTTCCGATCAGCGAGAACGGTCGTTTGTCGGTCTTTTACGCGGTGGATTACACCAATCTGTCGGGCATTGATGTGACCGACACGACCATCAGCCAGATCATCCGCGAAGAGGTTGAATTGGGTGCGATCACAACGCAATCCATCGGCTATGGTTACAGCTATGACAGCCGCCGCACCGGGTTAAACCCGAATGCAGGCTTTGTCCTGCGCTTTGGGCAGGAGTTCGGGATTGGTGATACGCAGTTCATCAAGACCACGGCGCTGGCTGCAGCAGAGACCAAGGTCTGGAACGAAGAGCTGACGCTGCGCGCCACCATCGAAGGTGGATACCTGCAGTACAATGATGGTGACAGCCGTGTGACCGATCGTTTCTTTCTTGGCAGCCGCTTGATGCGTGGCTTTGAAGCGGGTGGTATTGGTCCGCGGGATGCGGCAACAGATGACGCATTGGGCGGCAATGCTTTTGCAGTTGCCCGGCTTGAGGCTGAGTTCCCCATTGGTCTGCCCGAGGAATATGGGATCACCGGTGGTGCTTTCATCGACCACGGCTCTGTCTGGGATGTAGGAAATCTGCGCGGCTTGTCCGAGGCTGACGTGCTATACAACGACTACACGGCGCGGACGATTGCAGGTGTGTCGATCTTCTGGGATACGCCGATTGGTCCGCTGCGGTTCAACTTCACCGAACCGGTTGACGTGCAGGATGGTGACAAGACCAAGAACTTTGACGTGACCATTTCGACCACATTCTGATGGGCTGGCGGGGGCTGTTCCTGGTGTTGGGTCTGATGTTGACCCAACCGGCGGCGGCCCAGGAACCGGTCGCTGCCACGGGACCGAGCGCTGCGGTGCTGGTCGTGGATCTGGAACGGATGATCGGTGCATCCGCCTATGCCGACAGTTTGCGCGCAGCCGTTGAAGCACAAGCCGAGGTCTTGGCGATTGAGAATGAACGGATTGTCGCAGACCTGACGGCAGAGGAACGCAGCCTGACCCTGCGCCGGCCAACGATGGACCCACAGGCGTTCCGCGAAGAGGCGGCCGCCTTTGATGCCAAGGTCAACGACATCCGACGCGCGCGCGATGCCAAAGAGGCAGAGGTCAATCAGGCACGGGCCGAGGTCCGGCAACGCTTTATCGAAGAAGCGCGCCCGATTTTGGGTCAGCTTATGATCGAAAAAGGGGCCACCGCCGTAGTTGATAGCCGATCCGTTGTCGTGGTGGTTCGGTCGGCCGATATCACCAATGAGGCGATCCGCCGAATTGATGCCGTGTTGATGCCAGACGCGCCTGTCGCGGATGATGAGTAACGCCGCTTGTGACCACGCGGCGAGATTGCTAACCAGTTCAGACATTTCGAGGAGACAACGATGACCACCCCCGTGACCGAGGCTGATATCCAGTTGATCCAGGCGATCCTGCCGCATCGCTATCCGTTCCTGCTGGTGGATCGGGTGAAAGATATCGACGGCACGTCTTCGGCCACAGGTATCAAGAACGTTACGATGAACGAGCCGCACTTTCAGGGGCATTTTCCCGGCACGCCGATCATGCCGGGTGTCACGATTGTTGAGGCTTTGGCGCAGACCGCTGCGGTGATGGTTGGCGCCACGATGGGCCTGACCGAGGGCAATATGTTGATCTACTTCATGTCGATTGACGGCTGCAAATTCCGCCGCAAGGTGATCCCGGGTGATGTGCTGACGCTGAAGGTTGAAACCTTGCGCGGCAAGCCCGGCGGCAAGGTCTGGAAGTTCAAGGGTCTGGCCGAGGTCGACGGTGAGATGGCCGCCGAGGCCGAGTTCATGGCGATGATGGACCTGCAGGGCTGATGGGCGTTCATCCCTCTGCCGTGATTGAAGAGGGAGCCGTCATTGGTGACGGCTGCACGATTGGCCCGTTCTGCGTGGTTGGGCCAGAAGTGGTGCTGGGCCGGGGTGTGACGTTGAAATCCCATGTGGTGGTGACAGGCGACACCCAAATCGGCGACGAGACCACAGTTTTTGCTTTTGCTGTGTTGGGCGAGGTTCCACAGGACCTCAAATTCAGCGGTGAGAAGACCGCGCTCCGCATTGGTGCGCGCAACCGCATTCGGGAACATGTAACGGTCAATACCGGCACGGCCGCGGGTGGCGGCGTGACCACGGTGGGTGATGATTGCCTTCTGATGGCAGGCTGCCACGTGGCGCATGATGCGCAGGTTGGAAACCGGGTGATTGTGGTCAACAGCTCTGCCGTGGCGGGGCATTGCGTGATCGAGGATGACGTGATCATCGGTGGGTTGTGCGGCATTCACCAATGGGTGCGGATCGGGCAGGGCGCGATCATCGGCGCGCTGTCGATGGTGACGGCGGATGTGGTGCCACATGGCCTTGTTATGGGCCAGCGCGGAGAGTTGGAGGGGCTGAACCTTGTCGGTCTCAAACGGCGCGGCGTGGCGCGCGGCGATATTACGGCCCTGCGTGCGGCGTTCATGACGCTGAAAGAGGGCGAAGGCACAATCCACGACCGGGCGGAACGGCTAAGCGCCGAGACCGAAAGCGACTATGTCCGGCAGATGGTACGCTTTATTCTGGGCGAGAGCGACCGCGGCCTGCTGTCGCCGCGCTGATGCTGGCGCTGATCGCAGGCACGGGCGATCTGCCACAGGCGCTGCTTGAGCGGCTAAAGACGCCACCCTTTGTCTGTGCGCTTGATGGGAACACGCCGAAAGTGCGCGCCGATGTCACCTTTCGGATTGAGCATTTGGGCGAGCTGTTGGACGGGCTGCATGCGCGCGGTGTGACCGAGGTTTGTATGGCAGGTGCCATTCAGCGTCCTGAGATCGACGCCTCTGCTATCAGTGAGGCGACGTTCCCGTTTGTTGAACGCATCCTGCGTGCGTTGCAATCTGGCGATGATGGTGCGCTCCGCGCGGTGATCGGCATTTTTGAGGATGCCGGACTTACCGTCAAAGCAGCCCATGAGATCGCCCCTGATCTGTTGCCGACCGAAGGTGTGCTGACAGAGGTCATGCCTGAAGACTGGCATGCCGCCGATGCAACCGCAGGCGAAACCGCAGTGGCGCAGATGGGTGCGCGGGATGTCGGGCAAGCCTGTGTCGTGCGCGTAGGACAAGTCCGGGCGACCGAGGGGCAGGACGGCACGGCGGCGATGCTGAAGCGGTTCCACGAAAGCTTCAAAGAGGATTCAAACGATCACGGGCCGATCATTGCTGTTGCGGATGCGGTGGGTGAGGTCTTGGGCGATGTGGCTGATTGGTTGTCGGGCATTGATGGACCGGCGCCGGTGACAGCAGATGACGGCATTCTGTTCAAAGCGCCGAAGCCTGATCAGGATCGCCGCGCGGACCTTCCGGTGATTGGCCCTGATACGGCGATGCAAGCGGCCGAAGCCGCCCTTGCTGGCATCGTGATTGAGGCGGGCGGTGTGATGGTGCTAGACCTTCCCGGTGTGCTGCAGATCCTGAACGCGCAGAAGATGTTCCTTTGGGTCCGGCCCAAGGGGGGCGGATGAAGGTTTTTGTGATTGCGGGCGAAGCCTCTGGCGACAAGCTGGGCGCGGCGCTGATGGGGGGCTTGCAGTCGCTGACGGATGTGACGTTTGATGGGGTCGGCGGGCCGTTGATGCAGGCGCAAGGCATGGTCAGCCGGTTCCCAATGGATGAGCTGAGCGTGATGGGGTTGGCGGAAATCCTGCCGAAGTATCGCCACCTGAAAGCGCGTGTGAACCAGATGGCGCAGGCGGTGCTGGAGACCCGGCCTGATGTGCTGATTACCATCGACAGCCCCGATTTTGGGCTGCGTGTTGCTAAGCTGGTGAAGGCTGGAAGCAACATCCGCACGGTGCATTACGTGGCCCCGACAGTCTGGGCCTGGCGGGCAGGGCGTGCGGCCAAGATGGCGCAGCATGTGGATCAGGTGCTGGCGCTTTTCCCGTTTGAGCCGCCCTTGATGGAAGCCGTGGGAATGCGGTGTGACTTTGTCGGGCACCCGGTTGTGACCGACCCTGTTGCAAGTGACGCGGACGCGCAGGCGTTTCGCGACCGGCATAAGATCACCGGACCCCTGGTGCTGGCGCTGCCGGGGTCGCGGCGGGGTGAGGTCGCCCGGTTGTCAGAGACGTTTGGGGCCGCGCTGAAGCAGTTGTTGTCAGCGGTGCCGGATGCGCAAATCGTCTTGCCTGCCGCCCCTGCGGTGCTGGAATTGGTGCAGCAGATGACGGCGGATTGGCCGCAGGTGCAGATCATTCCGCCCGAGGACAAGGCCGACAAAGCAGCGGCTTTTCGGGCGGCGGATGTGGCGCTGGCGGCATCGGGCACGGTGTCATTGGAACTGGCCGCCAATCAGACGCCGATGGTGATTGCCTATGACATGGCGTGGCTCAGCCGGGTGATCATCAGCCGAATGTTGTTGGTGGATACGGTGACGCTGGTCAATCTGGTCAGCGATACCCGTGTCGTGCCAGAGTACATTGGTCATGACTGCAAGCCCGCACCAATTGCGGCGGCGTTGCAACGGGTGCTGGGCGAGCCAAATGACCAGAACGCCGCGATGGCACTCACGATGGAGCGTTTGGGGCAGGGTGGTGATGCGCCGGGGCTACGCGCGGCGCGGGCTGTCTTGGACGGGTTTGCGGCCAAACCAGCCGTTTAGGATCAGCAAGCCGAGGGCCAGCAGCACAAAGCCTGCGTAGGCCTGCCAGTGCAATTCTTCGCCCAACACCACCGCGCCCAAAATGATCGCGACGGGCGCGATGGTCAGCGTGCAAAGGGCGACATTGCCTGCGCCCGCGATCTTGAGCACGTGGTAATAGACCAGATAGGCCACGGCGGTGGCGAAGATCGCGTAGTACCCAACGGCGAGCCATGTGGCGGTAGACAGGTTCAGGCTGATCGGTCCCTCGATAATCCAGGCTGCCGGAATCATCACGAGGCTCGATCCGGTCAACATGCCCGCCGCTGCGAGTTGCGGTTTGAGATTGGATAGCTTTTTGCGTGCCCAGACACCGGCCAGCGCATAGGAAATCGTGCCGCCGATAACGGCCAGTTGCCCCCATGAACGCAGATCAAGTTGGGTAAGGGATGACAGGCCGATCGCGGTCGCCACACCGAAAAAGCCAAGCAGCACGCCGATGATCCGGCGGGTGGTCAGTCGCTCATCCGCAAAGAAGATCGCGGCGGCCAGCACGCCAAAGATTGCGGTGGCGGCGTTCAAAATGGAGGTCAGGCCAGATTCGATGTGCAACTGCCCCCATGCCATCAGGCAGAATGGGATCGCATTGGCAAGCATACCCATCACCAAAAAAGCGCCCCATGTGGGCGGATCGCGGGGGATTTCCAAGCGGCGGATCAGGACATAGCCCCAAAGGATCAGCGCCGCCCAGCCAACGCGGTGCGCCACAGACGTCAGGAATCCGATTTCATTCAGCGCGATCCGAACAGCAAGGAACGATCCACCCCACAAGAACGACAAAAGGGCCAGTTCGGCCCATGCAAAAGGGGTGATGGTTTTCTGGACGGTGCTCATGCCGGCACATGATCCGGTTGGTGGCATGAACTCAACCCGGAAAATGCGAAAAGGCCCCGGTGTTTTGACCGGGGCCTTTCAGAGATGTTGTAACCGGCTACGGCTTAGAAGCTGAAGCCGACCGAGAGGCCAACGCCAAGCGCCGAGTTGTCGGTGAAGGCGGTGCCAGATCCGTCAGTTGCGTCGCCCAGCATCACATATTCGACGCCGCCGGTTAGCTTGACGTTGTCCATTGTGTAAGTGCCGCCGATACCGATGGCAGTTGACCCATCGGTCGGTGCCAGACGCGATGCGACATCACCGGATGCATCTTCGTAAGTGACGCGACCAAAGACCGACAGGTTGTCGTTCAGGCGACGGCCAACACCAATGCGGTATGTCGTGACATCGCTGTCGATACCGGTGACACGGTCACCGCCGGTCAGTGTTTCGTAACCAGCGGGGCGGACTTCCCAAACGGACCACTCCGACCAGCGGATGGAGCCGAAGACGAGTGTGTCAGCGGCGACGCCGGTTTGGAAATCAAGCGTGACAGCCTGTGGGATTTCGATGGTCGTCGTTGTGCCCGGAGTGATTGGCGCGCCGTTGACCAGCTCGGTTGTCGCGAACTCGTGGCTGACGCCACTTTCATAAGTCAAAGCAACGCGCAGCGCGATGTCGGGACGCTCGTAAGCGACACCTGCGATGTAACCCGTCTGACGATCAGCAGCGGCCTCTGCATTGTAGACGGCTGTGGCCGACAACGGGATCTGGATTGTCGCTTCGGATTCGACCGAACGTGCACCACCGTAGACCGAGACGTTTTCGTTGATCTGGTACTTCAGAACGACAGCGATCTGGCTGCTTTTCCATTCCGCCTCGAGACCCGTATAGGCACCGGCCGTATATTCCGCGTCCGCGCCATAGGGCTGGTTCAGGAAGAGGCCCACGTCGATCTGATCGTTGACGGCATATTTGAATGCAACACCAACGGAGGTGAAATCATTCGCCATGTTTTCAGTGCTGGGGCCAAACGCGCTCAGCGGTGCTGCATAGTCGCCCGAAATGTCGGGCGTGACTTTGGAAAACGACAGTTCGACATAGTTGCCGTCTTCGAACAGGACCGAAAACGGATTGCCGTTGCGGTCGATGCCACCAGCCGTTGCGACGGTGGTGGTCAGCATCAGGGCTGCCCCTGTGGTGAGAATATTCTTCATGTCTCCATCCCTGTCATGAAAGATTGTTGCTGACCTGACCCTATGGACCACGAAGTGATTCCGTCAAATCGTGACGCCGCGTCAGACTGGATTGATGCGGGTCTGTGACCGGAAAACCCCGCGAAATTAGCGTTTTACCGGCTGCCCCGAGGTCAAGTTGATGTAGTTTCCGCCAAAAATCAGCACCGCCCCAAGCAAAAGCCAGGGGTCTAACGGCTCTGCGTAGATCAAGACGCCCACGGCTGTGATCACTGGCAGGCGGGCAAAATCGATGGGCATGACCACCGGAGCCGGGGCCAAAGAAAGGGCTGTGGTCAGGCAAAAATGCGCAAAAAGGCCCGTACAACCGATGAGGATCAACCATGGCACGGCCTGTGTCGAAGGGATGGCGATATCGCCGTCAATGCCCGCAGCGATCACGCCAAAGACCGCCTGCATGGTTGTCAGATAAAAGAGGATGCAGGTGATCGTCTCGGTGCGGGTCAATTTGCGTGTAAAAAGCGCGCTGAGCGCGAAGCCGACAGCGGCTGCTGCTGCGGCGAAGACCCCGGGCGACATTGGTGCGGCGCCGGGGCGGGTGACAACAAGTATGCCCAGAAAGGCCACCATCGCACCAATCATGCCAATTCGCGTAATGCGCTCGCCCAGGATCAGCGGGGCCAACAGGATCGCCCAGATCGGTGTTGTGAATTCCAAGGCGAAGACCTGTGCCAGTGGCAAGACGGTGATGGCGTAGAACCACAGGTTCTGGCCCACAAAATGCGACAGGTTGCGGATACCATGTAGGCCCAGATGGCGGCGGTTGATCTGCGGCAACGTTCCGGCAGTTTTTGCAACTGCAACAACAATGACGATGCCCAAAAGGCTGCGAAACAGCATGATTTCAAAGGTATCAAGCTCAAAGCTCACCTCGCGTCCGGCGATTGCCATGGCAGTGAACGAGGCGATGGCACCAATCATCCAGATGCAGGCCTTGAAGGTGTCGCTCACGCGTCATCCTCGCAGGTGCCCACTAGCAGGATCGGGGTTTCGCCGCGTTGGGTCAGGATACGGATGGGTTGTGGGTCGGCGGGGGCCTCGAGGATCACAATCGCGCTGTCGCGTGGCGCGATCAGCGTCATGGCGCGCGGCCAGTCTTGCCCGTCGGGTGTCGACATTTGCGGGATGGTCATGTCGCTGGCGCGGTCGAGAAAGGTGAACGTGGCGCTGTCATTGCCAAGAGTAAGAGACCACGCCGGATCCTCCCCTTGGCAGGTCAAGGCGGCTACCCCGTGAGGCAGGCAGGCCAGAATGACAAATGCGCGGTATGTCGACATGGGCGCAGGCAAGTCCGTTTTGACCAGAAGGTCAATGGCAAAGCGGCCTATTCGATGGGCACTAGCGCACCGCCCAATGTGGCAAACCAGATCCCGGTTTCGCGTCCTGTCATCAGGTCCACGGCCAGTTCCTTGGGCATCTGGCGACTGGCATCAAAGGCGATGAGGTTGCGGCAGTCATGTTCGCAACCCGGCAAGACCTCATTGATCATGTAAACCGCGTATCCATGCCCCTTGAGCCAGGTCACCAACGATGTCGCATCATCCGCCGAAATGTGCTGTTCAAAAAGGATGACAGGCTTGTCGCGCGCGATGATGTCCTTTGCGCCTTGCAATACCTTTGCTTCGAAGCCTTCGACATCGACATGAATCAACGAGATTGATTGAGCGTCGGAATCCATCACCACATCATCGAGCGTGCGCGAGATCAGCGAGGTCGCTGATTGCGCCTCGGTCTCATTAAAGGCGGTGTGGTCGAGTGTGCCTTCGAAATCGAGGACCATGCCCGACTTTTCCGCGCAAACCGCCTCGACCCAGTTGATGTTTGTGACGCCGTTGAGGCCCGCCAGCCGTTGGCCAAACGCCAAATTCTTTGCCGACGGATCAATGGCGTGAACGGTTCCGCCATCTTTGAGCAAGCTGGCCCAAACCAAAGCGTTGTCGGACAGCCAGCAGCCGATGTCGATGATGGATTTCGTAGGGTCTAGGTAGCCCTGTCCGAAGAGGTCATAAATGGTGCGGCGCAGCAGCGTTTCTTTGAAGGGGCGGCGTGAAAAGTCGTAGACCTGATCAATCAAAACACCGTCGCCACGTGTGATGTCAGCGGTGGAAATCGCTGGCACACTGATGACCTTGCCGCCTTCGTTCGGAAAGGTTACGCGGTAATTCAGTGCCTTGAGGGCCTGTATACGTTGGAGCCTACGGCGAAAAAGCCGCGTTTCGAGGTAGGCACGACGCGGCGCGATCCGCATCGTTTGGGCAAGCCCTTTTTCTTTGATCTTGTCTAACAGTCCCGACATACTTTTTATCCAAAATACAACACAATACGGCACACGATAGCGCATCATGCATATTAGCGCATCATCCGAAATTCTGAAGACTGTTCGGTGTGGTCGGTCGTCAGCTGACCGCTATTCCCACTCGATCGTGCCGGGCGGCTTGCTGGTGATGTCGTAGGTCACGCGGTTGATGCCAGGGACTTCGTTGATGATGCGGGTGGCGGTTTCACCAAGGAATTCGTGGCTGAAAGGGTAGTAGTCCGCTGTCATGCCGTCGACCGAGGTAACTGCGCGCAGGGCGCAGGCAAAGTCATAGGTGCGGCCGTCGCCCATGACGCCGACAGTGCGGACAGGAAGGATGGCCACGAAGGCCTGCCAGATTTCATCGTAAAGTCCGTGTTTGCGGATCTGGTCAATGTAAACGGCATCGGCCTTGCGCAAAATGTCGAGCTTTTCGCGCGTGATCTCGCCCGGGCAACGGATAGCAAGGCCGGGACCAGGAAAGGGATGGCGCCCAATGAAACTGGGCGGCAGGCCAAGTTCGGTGCCAAGCGCGCGCACCTCGTCCTTGAACAGTTCGCGCAGGGGTTCGACCAGTTTGAGGCCCATCTTTTCGGGTAGGCCACCGACGTTGTGGTGCGATTTGATCGTAACAGACGGGCCACCGGAGAAACTGACGGACTCGATGACATCCGGGTAAAGCGTGCCTTGGGCCAGAAACTCTGCCCCGTCGATCTGGTTGGCGTGCTTTTGGAACACGTCGATGAACAAACGACCGATGATTTTTCGCTTTGTTTCCGGATCACTTACGCCGTCAAGCTCACCCAAAAACAGCTCTTGTTCGTCGGCGTGAATGAGCGGCATGTTGTAGTGGTCGCGGAACATGGTCACAACCTCTTCGGCCTCACCCTGACGCAGCAGGCCGTGATCGACGAAGACACACGTCAGCTGGTCGCCGATGGCCTCATGGATCAGGACGGCGGCCACGGACGAATCGACGCCGCCCGAGAGCCCGCAGATCACCTGCTTGTCGCCAACCTGCTCGCGGATCGCGGCAATCGCCTGTTCGCGGTAAGCGCCCATTGTCCAATCGCCTGAGAAGCCGGCGATGCGCACGAAGTTTTCATACAGCATCGCGCCGTTTGGGGTGTGGTGCACCTCTGGGTGGAATTGCACGGCATAGAAGTTGCGTGCCGTATCAGCGGTGATCGCATAAGGCGCGTTGGGTGAGGTGCCGTAGACCGCAAAGCCGGGGGCAAGGCGCGCGACGTGGTCGCCGTGGCTCATCCAGACTTGTTCTTTTTCGTCGGCAAACCAACCCTTTAGCAGCGAAAGCTCACCTTCAGGGGCGACAAAGGCGCGGCCAAATTCTGCCGTGCCGCCGCCGCCTGATATCTTGCCACCGTGCACTTCGCCGCCGAGGTCCTGCATCATCACCTGTTGACCGTAGCAGATACCAAGGATTGGCACGCCCATGTCATAGGCGGCCTGAGGCGGGCGTGGGGATCCTGCACGAGTCACGCTGTCGGGACCACCTGAGAAGATCATCGCCTTGGGGGCGAAATCAGTCAGAAACGCATCGGTGACGTTCTGATAGGGGTGGATTTCGCAATAGACGTTCAATTCTCGCAGGCGGCGCGCAATCAGCTGCGTGACCTGAGAGCCGAAGTCGATGATCAAAAGGCGTTCGTGCGTCGTGTTTTCCATGCCGCTTCGTATGTCGGACGGCGCGGCTTCGCAAGATGTCGCTTTTCCGTCTCAGATGGCGTTTGTCGCGTACTCCTGTTTGCCTCAGCCGCGTATCAAGCAGCCAACGTCAATGGGAAGGATGCACCATGTCCGAAGCAGTCAGATCAGGTCGCCGTGGGCGTGGGGGCGGAGGCGCCGCGCGTCGTGCAGAACGGACTGCCGTCAGTGTCGAGACGGCCAAGTTCATCGAACGCAATATTCCCAACTATGAAGTCCTTGATGATGCCGCATTGTTGGTGATCGAGGAAAACGCCGAAAAGGTGTTAGCAGAGATCGGTGTGAACTTTGTCGAAAACCCTGAGGCGTTGACCCGTTGGAAAGACGCCGGGGCCGAGGTTGAAGGCGAGCGGGTGCGCATCCCACGCGGGCTGGCGCGCAAACTGTGCAGCACGGCACCCGCAACGTTTACGCAACATGCGCGCAATCCAGAACGCAGCGTGGAAATCGGTGGGCGGAACCTTGTGCTGGCCCCAGTCTATGGCCCGCCGTTTGTACGCGATGCCGAGGGTGGCCGCCGTTATGCCACGATGGCTGACTTCGAGAAATTCGTGAAGCTGGGCTATATGTCCAAGTGGCTGCACCATTCGGGCGGAACCGTGTGCGAACCCACGGATGTGCCGGTGAACAAGCGCCATCTGGACATGCTGCTGGCGCATATGACGTTGTCGGACAAACCTTTCATGGGGGCGGTGACCGAACCAAGCCGCGCGCAGGATTCGGTGGATATGTGCAATATCCTGTTTGGTGAAGAGTTCGTGCAAAACAACACGGTTATGACCTCGCTCATCAATATCAACAGCCCACTGACGTTCGATTCCATCATGATGGGTGCGCTTGAGGTCTTTGCCCGGAACAATCAGGCCAGCATCATCAGCCCTTTCATTGTGGGCGGCGCGATGGCACCGGTATCTGTGGCGGGTACATTGACGCAAGTTCTGGCCGAAGTGATGGCAGGCATTGCCTATAGTCAGATCGTTCGCCCCGGGTCGCCGGTCATCATGGGCACATTCGTGACCTCGATCGACATGAATTCAGGCGCGCCGACCTTTGGCACGCCAGAGGCCAGCCATATCACCTATGGGGCAGGGCAGTTGGCCCGCCGGTTGGGTGTGCCGTATCGGTCTGCCGGGTCATTCTGCGGGTCCAAGTTGCCCGACGCGCAGGCGGCCTATGAAACTGCGAATTCCCTGCAAATGGGGCTATTGGCCGGTGTGAATTTCATGCTGCACAGCTGCGGCTGGCTGGAAGGCGGTCTTGTCGCCAGCTTTGAGAAATTCGTGATGGATGCCGATCAGTTGGGCACGCTGCACCACTTTGCCAAGGGCGTGGACATGTCCGAGAATGGTCAGGCGATGGATGCGATTGCCGAAGTTGGCCCCGGCGGGCACTATCTGGGCTGCGCGCATACGCAGGCCAATTTCAAGTCGGCATTCTGGCGCTCGGACCTGTTTGACTACAAACCGTTCGAAACTTGGGATGAGGAAGGCGCGCGCGATACCCAAACCTTGGCATCCGCGCGCGTCCAAAAGATGATCGACACTTACCAGCAGCCCACACTCGATCCCGACATCGAGGCACGCTTACGCGCCTATGTGGCTGAAAAGAAAGCGTCGATGCCCGACAGCTTTATGTGACGGCCTGCGGGCGATAGGCGGCCTGAAGCAAGCGCGCCTCGCCCATGATCGCAGTCAAGAGCGTGATGTGAGCCGCGACAGAGTATTCGGCTGACTTCAGCTTGCGGCGTTCATTGGCGATGTTTTCCAGATCCATCAGCAGCAAAAGCGCGGCCCCGGTTGAAGGAAGGTCATCAGATTTCAGGATTCGCCGCAGCGCGCGGTCGCGACGGTAGTCATCCAGGCCAAAACGCGCGGCCCGTACAAGTAAACGCGGACGCTTGAGCGTCCGTACCATGCTGTTGAGATCAAGCATGTTTAGTCCCCTTTGGTGTTCCAGCAAACGTGAGTGTCAATCAAGATACACACCTTATGCGTGTGTTGCGCATTTCGAGATTTGACCGTTCGGACCCCCCCAAAAACGGTTAACTGTTTTTTGTCATACCGGTGTCATTGACCATTTATCGTTAACCATCAGTTAACAATACACCCATAGGTTGTGTGACAAGTGCAAGTTTGGAAACAGTTATTGTGGTCAATTTTGGATCGGAACGCTTTCAATGTCCGAAAAGTTACAGTCAGTGGTGCAATTGCGTTTGCCGGACTGGGTACCACACCCTGTGCACCTTTACTTGGCGCATACGGTTGCAGGCCTGTCCATAAGGGCACTGGCCCGAGACAGCGCATTGCATCCGTCCACGGTTCTGCGGCAGGTCCGCAGGTTCGAGGCACGGCGTGATGATCCATTGGTTGATGATGCACTAAAGGCACTGGTGGCCAATGACCTGGCACCGGCGCCACGGGATGGGGATGCCGAGATCATGCAGAACAAGATTGAAACGACGCAAGAGGGCGGCGGCGAAACGTTGTCGCTGGAACAAATCGAAGCCGAGGCACTGCCGATCCTGCGCCGTCTGTGCGAACCGGGGGCGGTGCTGGCCGTGGCACGCGACATGGAAACGGCCGTGATCGTGCGCGAAGATCCGAACGGAGAGAGCTTTCGCACAGCGATTGCGGACCGCCAGATCGCGCAGGCTATGGCTTTGAAATCATGGATCAACACGGCTGATCCGTCGCTGCGGATTGTGCGGTATTTTGTCACTGCTGCCGGGCGCGCGGCGTTGCGGGGGTTAACGGCAGAGACCGAGAACCGCGCACAGGGGTTTCGCGAGGCGAGCCCACGGCGACGCGATGGCAGCAATGTCTGGGACCTGCAGGATAGCGATACGGGCAACGGGCGGTATGTCGTGACCGAAAGTCCGCTGGTTGGATTGGCGCGGCGGCGCGACAAGGATGGTAAGCACTTTTTGTCGCCGGCTCTCGTGCAAGCGGGCGAGCGGCTTCGTGAGGATTATGAGCTGTGCTATGTCGGGCCAACGGTTGCCGAGAATTGGCAGGCGGCTTTGCAGGCCAAGGTCAAACCCAACACCGCGCAGGCGACAATTGATGCACGCGCGCGGGTGTTTCAGGCGCTCACCGAATTGGGGCCAGGTCTGGCCGATATCGCGCTGCGCTGCTGCTGTTTTCTGGAAGGTCTCGAAGTGACCGAAAAAAGCATGGGTTGGTCCGCGCGGTCCGGCAAGATCGTGCTGCGTATCGCCTTACAGCGGCTGGTGCGCCACTACGAAGAACAGGGCAAATTCCGCCCGATGATCGGGTAATCGAAATACACGGATAGGGTGAGCGGCTGGCCATCATGCGCTGGTCGCATCCCCGCCATGACAGCGCCGTGCAAGGTTGGACAGCACGCGTGCAAGGCGCTAAGTAGGGTGAAACGTCACCCGGAGGCATCATGGCCACGCGCGATCTGAAAATTCCCGCCCAGCGTCACCCTGAAAAGCAAAAGCGCCCTGACAGCAGCCAGCCCAAAAAGCCGGACTGGATACGCGTCAAAGCACCAACCTCTGAAGGGTACAAAGAGACCCGTAATATCATGCGGGAACACAAGCTGGTAACAGTGTGTGAAGAGGCGGGATGTCCGAATGTGGGCGAATGCTGGTCACAGGGTCACGCCACAATGATGATCATGGGCGAGGTCTGCACCCGCGCTTGCACCTTCTGCAATATTGCGACCGGCAAACCGCCGGAAGCGTTGGATGTGTTTGAACCGGGCCGTGTGGCGGATGCGGTCAAAAAGCTGGGGCTGAACCATGTGGTGATCACCTCTGTTGACCGTGATGATGTGGAAGACGGCGGGGCGGAGCATTTCGCGCAGACCATTCGTGCCATCCGCCGCCAGTCACCTGGCACTACCATCGAAATCTTGACGCCCGATTTCATCAAGTGTGACCCCGAGGTGCTGCGTGTTGTGGTGGATGCAAAGCCGGATGTGTTTAACCACAACCTTGAAACCGTGCCGGGGCTTTACCCAGAGGTGCGGCCCGGCGCGCGCTATTTTCACAGCCTGAGACTGTTGCAGCGCGTGAAAGAGCTGGACCCGACGATGTTCACCAAATCGGGCATCATGGTGGGCTTGGGTGAAGACAAGCAGGCCGTGGTGCAAGTGATGGAAGACATGCGCGTGGCTGACATCGATTTTCTGACCATCGGTCAGTATCTGCAGCCGACACCCAAGCACCACGCGGTTGATCGCTTTGTTACGCCTGAGGAATTTGCGACCTATGAAAAGGCGGCATATGGCAAGGGGTTCCTGATGGTGTCGGCCACGCCGCTGACCCGGTCGTCTTATCATGCCGGTGATGATTTCGCCCGGCTGCGCGAGGCTCGGCTGAAAAAACTCGGGCAGGCCTAGGGCGCAGCGACCGGCGGGATGGCTTTGAGGTAGGCGGCGATAGCCAGCCTGTCGCTATCCGAGAGCTGTGACGTGTTGGCGATGACGTCCACCATCTCGCCGCCCGCGCTGTCGAAATCTGGGGTGAAGCCGCTTTCGAGGTAGCTTGCGATGTCTTCAACCGACCAATCAAGCCCGCCTGAGGTGATGTTCGGGATGCGGCCCTGACCCGATGGATCAGGCGCGCCGCCGAGCCAGTTTGCGGTCACTGGTCCCCCCAGAACATTGCGGGGGGTATGGCAGGCCCCGCAATGGCCAAGCGCCTCGACCAGATAGCGACCGCGTTCCAGTTCGGCCGTGGCCGGATCATCCAGCACCCACCCCGGGCGCGCGAAAAGCAGTTTCCAACCGCCCAAACTGGTGCGGATGTTGAACGGAAAGCTGACGTCGTGGGGGCGATTGGCGGTGTCGCTGGCGGGCAGGGTGCGCAGGTAGGCGATGATATCGACCACGTCCTGTGGTGTCGCGTTTTGGTAGCTGTCGTAGGGGAACGCCGGGTAATAATGCGCGCCACCCGGTGACACGCCGCGCATGATCGCGCTGGCGAGGTCATGATCGGACCAGTTGCCGACACCGGCCGATGCGTGTGGCGAGACATTGGGCGCATAAAACGTGCCAAACGGGCTGACAAAGCTGCGTCCGCCGGACAGTGGGCCATCGGATGCCTCTGGCGCGCGGTGGCAAGACGCGCAACCGGCGGCGGCGAAGGTGATTTCACCCGCCGCGGCATCGCCGGTTAGCCCGTCGAGCGCATCAGATGGCAGCGGGCTTGGCCGCGTGATCCAAAGGCCCGCCGCGAGCAGCAACAGGAGATAGAGCGTCCAGCGCCGCCAGCGCACGGTTTAGGGCCGCGGTCCGCGATAGGCCTTGTGGCATGAGCCGCAAGCGGCACCCACCGGGCCGAATGCGGCCTTCAGCTCATCCAGGCCATTGCCTGCAACGGCTGCAAGGGCGGTGCTTGCCTCTGCCAGTTTCGCGACTTCGGCGTCAAATCCGGCGCGGTCGGTCCAGATTTCGGATTTGGCGCGGCCTCCGGCGGCGGCAATGTCGGACCCTTCGACCCAGTAAGTGGATTGGTCCATATTGGCGAGGGCGGCAAGGTTCGCGGCCGCCGCTGCGGCAGTCGCCGCATCATACGGGATCTTGTCCTGAGCCATGCCACCAAGGGGGCCAAGGTTATGTCCGTAAAGGCCCATATGAGCGCCGCGCGCTTTGATTGCACTTGCAACCTCGGGGCTCAGGTGGCTGGCGGCAAAGGCGGCGCTGGCCAAGGTTGCACAAAGGATTGCGGCCGTAGGAAGTGAACGCGGTAACGTCATGAAAATTCTCCTATTGATCCGAATGGGATCATGTTTGCACAGAATTGGACCGTTCCCCTGTGCAAATTTGAACCAATTCTGTGCGTAAATGCAAGATGGGTGACGGGTTGTCAGTTGATGATGCGCGGTGCGCGGGCCCGATCAACCGTGAGCGCATCGGGCCAACCGATGAAGCGTTCGACTCCGACGAGGATCAGGCAAAGCGCCAACACGATCAAAAACAGTTTGACCCGGCCCCAGCTTGGCGGATTTTGGGCCAGTCGTTTGGCGCGAAAAAACCAGCGTGGGTTCATTCTGAGGTGAACCGGACCTTGCCGATATAAGGCAGGTTGCGGTTGCGTTGGGCAAAATCGATGCCGTAGCCCACCACAAATTCATCCGGGATTTCAAAGCCGGTCCAATTGGCGCGCACGTCGACCTCGCGCCGGGTGGGTTTGTCCAACAGCGCAATGGACCGCAGTTTGTGCGGTTTGCGTGCGCCCAGAAGGCCGAGGACGTGTTTCATGGTGTGGCCGGTGTCGACGATGTCCTCGACCACCAGTACGTCGCGGCCTTCAATACCCGAGCGCAGGTCTTTGAGGATGCGTACTTCCCGGCTGCTTTCCATGCCGTCGCCATAAGACGAGGCTTCGAGAAAGTCGACCTCGACCGGCAGGTCCAATTCGCGGACCAGATCAGCAATGAAGACGAACGACCCGCGCAGAAGACCGACCACCACAAGCTTGTCGGTATTGCTGAACTCGGCAGCGATTTCGCCTGCCAGATCCTCGATCCGTGCGGCGATAGATTTGGCGCTGATCATCTGGTCGATGACGTAGGAGGGGTGCGACATGGCGGCTCCGGGGTTGATTTCCACCGGCACTTTACGACATGGAGAGGTGAAGTCACCCGCGAAAGACCACAGATGCCTGCCCATTCCGAGACACGGGTGCTGCCCTATACCGCCGATCAGATGTATGCGCTTGTGGCCGATGTGGCCAACTACCCGAAATTCCTACCGTGGACGGCAGCGGCGCGGATCAGATCAACGACAGATCAGGGCGATCATCAGGTGATGCTGGCCGATCTGGTGGTCAGCTTCAAAGTCTTTCGTGAAACCTTTGGCAGCCGTGTGACCTTGTGGCCTGACAAGCGACAAATTGATACCGCCTATATCGACGGGCCATTCAAACATCTGGATTCGGTCTGGCAGTTCCGGGACGTAGACGGGGGGTGCGAAGTGGCATTTGAGGTGGATTTTGAATTCAAGAACAGGCTTTTGCAGGGGGCGGCAGGCATGTTCTTTGATCAGGCGATGCGCACGATTGTGCGCGCGTTTGAAGGCCGCGCGAAAGAGCTTTACGGATGAGCGTGACCGATCAGGTGATCCGCCTTGCACAAGGCTGGGAAGGTGACGGCCCGGTCGAATTAATCCGGCTTTGCCTGTTTGACTGGGCCGCGGTTGCGATGGCGGGGCAAGACGAACCTGTCGCGCAGGCCCTTGCAATGCAGGCTGGGGTTGAAGGCGATGCCTCTGTGTTGGGGGGTGGGCAGACCTCTGCTGCAGACGCGGCACTGATCAACGGCACAACGGGCCACGCGCTGGACTATGACGACACCCATTTTGATCACATCGGCCATACCTCTGCCGTGGTGATGCCAGCTGTGTTGGCGCTGGCCGAAGATCAGATGATGCCGGCGATGAACAGGGTGCTGGACGCCGCGCTGATCGGGTCAGAGGCGGCGGTGCGGTTCGGTCTGTGGCTTGGGCGCGACCACTATCAGGTTGGATTTCACCAGACCGCGACATCCGGGGCGATTGGTGCAGCTGTCGCAGGCGCGCGTTTCTTGCGGATGGATGCAGCACAGACGCGCCACGCGATTGGACTGGCGGCAACCGGTGCCTCTGGCCTGAAGGGACAGTTTGGCACAATGGGCAAGCCGCTGAACGCTGGATTGGCAGCGCGCTGTGGTGTGGAATCGGTGTTGTGGGCGCAGGCGGGTCTCACCTCTGATCCAGATGCATTGGCGCAGTTTGGCGTGACCCATCATGGGGTAGGTGACGATAGCGCGTGGGACGTAAGCGAGCCATGGAAAGTCGCGCGGGTCAGTCACAAGTTTCATGCCTGTTGCCACGGGCTGCACGCAATGCTCGAGGCTTTGCGTGGGGTCGAGGGTGATCTTGCGGCGGTAACTGTGCATACGCATCCGCGCTGGATGAGCGTGTGCAATAAGCCCGCGCCGCAAACGGGTCTTGAGACAAAATTCAGCTATCGGATGGCCGCAGCTTTGGCGCTTTCGGGGCGCGACACTAGCGATATCATGCAGTTTTCTGACGCGGCTGCAGACGACCCGGCCTTGCATGTCTTGCGGGATGCGGTGACCGTTGTCGCCGACGACAATTTGACCGAAACGCAAGCGCGGGTCGAGGTGGCGTTTGCCGACGGACGGACCGACGCACGCACGCATGATCTGGCGAAGCCGCTGACCCACGAGGTGCGCGAGACCCGATTGCGCAACAAGGCCCGTGCGCTGTTGGGGCGCGAAGCTGCAGCCTTGTGGGAGGCCTGCCATGCTGCCGACATTGACGATCTGACGGCCTTGATGCGCGGATAAAAAAGAGGCGCCCGAAGGCGCCTCAGGTCTCAGGGAGAATTCTGTGAGTTTAGCTGGTGATGTCGTAGCCACGTTCGCCATGCACAGCGAGGTCGAGGCCATTCGTCTCAGTTTCTGCATCGACGCGCAGCGATGTGACGGCTTTACAGACAAAGATCAGCACAACGGTCACCACTGTCGTGAAGACGCCAACGATCACAAGGCTGCCAAGCTGGGCCGCCCATGATCCGATGCCGAATGCTGCGATCATGATCGTACCGAAGATGCCGCCGACGCCGTGGACGGCAAAGACGTCCAGTGTGTCGTCGATCTTGAAGACGTTGCGGATCAGCACCACGGCCTCTTGGCAGAGCACACCGGCGACAGCACCGATGACGATGGCGTGCCAAGGCTCGATAAAGCCCGATGCGGGTGTAACAGAGGCCAGGCCCGCGATTGTGCCGGTGACCAGACCGACAAGCGAGGCTTTGCCGAATTTGATCTTTTCCCACAACGCCCAGGTGAGCGAGGCAGCAGCAGCGGATAGATGCGTGACCGAAATGGCCATGGCAGCGCCACCATCAGCGGCAAGCTGCGATCCGCCATTGAAGCCGAACCAGCCGACCCACAGCATTGCGGCACCGATCATCACCATGCCGGGGTTGTGCGGGGGTTTCGCCGGATCTTTGCGTGGCCCAAGGAATATCGCGAGCAGCAGGGCCGCGATCCCGGCGGTTTCGTGCACAACGATACCACCGGCAAAATCCATGACGGCGGTTTCAAAGAACATACCGTTGGCCAGCATGCCGCCGCCCCAGACCCAATGCACAACCGGCGCGTAGCACAGCAACATCCAGAGGGACGAAAACAGCAGCACAAAGCCGAACCCGATGCGTTCCACATAGGCACCCACGATAAGTGCGGGCGTGATGATGGCAAAGGTCATCTGAAAGGCGAAGAAAAGGATCTCGGGCAGGGTGCCCGACAGGCTGTCGCTGGTCACGCCAGCAAGGAAGAGCTTATCAAGCCCGCCCCAAAAGCCCGACGTGCCGCCACCAAACGCGATGGAGTAGCCTGCGACGTACCACAGCACGCTCATCAAACATGCGATGGCGTAGCAATGCATGAACACGCTGAGCACGTTGCGGGCGCGCACAAGGCCGCCGTAAAACATCGCCAGTCCCGGCAATGTCATGAAAAGCACAAGCGCCGTGGCCACCATGATCCACGCGGTGTCTGCTCCGTTCATATCTGGAATCCCCTCGTTTTTGGTCCTTGGGGCGGGCTCAGACCGGATTCGAGGCGCTGCGAAAAGTGGCAATGCGCTTGGGCGGTGCTGATTGCTTGGGCAATTCCGAAACTGCCCGTTTGTTGGGCGTGAATTTGGGTGGCTGCCTAATTTTTGACCGGAAAGTGATCGAGTCCGAAGAGCAGCAGATCCAGCGCATGGGACACGGTTGCGGCACGGACCTGCGCCCGGCCAATGGCCCCAAATTCATGCGCTTGGGTTCGGACCCGGTCGGCGGTGGCAAGGCCGAAACAGACCAGACCTTCGGGTTTGTGGTCTGATCCACCCGGTCCGGCGATGCCGGTAACCGAGATTGCGATCTGGGCCTGAGAGGCGGCCAGCGCGCCAGCGGCCATCTCTGCTGCGACCTCGACCGAGACTGCGCCTTTGGCGTCAAGGGTGGCGAGTTGCACTCCCAGCATCTTGACCTTGGCCGCGTTGGTGTAGGTCACAAAGCCGCGGTCAAAGATGGCGGAGCTGCCCGGCACCTCGGTGATCGCGGCCGAAATCAGACCGCCTGTGCAGCTTTCGGCGGTCGCGACCATTACGCCGCGCGCCTTGGCCCGGATCAGGAGCGAGGCGGCCTGCATTACATTGCGATCCAGTGATAAAGCGCCGCGCAAACCACAACGCCGACGGCTGCAAAGATGCCTGCGATCACATCATCCAGCATCACGCCCACCGCGTCATCGCGGCGGTCGGCCCAGCCCACCAGCCAGGGTTTGGTGATGTCAAAGAGGCGGAACAGGACAAATGCCGCAATCCAGCCGGGCCAGAGCACAACCACCGGCATATCGGTGAGTGCTGCGCCAATGGCTACCGGCAGCAGGGCAATCCATTGGCCAGCAACTTCGTCGATTACGATTTCGGAGGGGTCGTGGTTGTCTTTGCCCACCGTTTCCTGCCGCGTAGCCCATAGGCCTGCAAAATAGGCCACGATGGCTGCGAGCAGCAAAAGCGGCCAACTGCCGATCTGGATGATGACATAGGCGACGGGAAGTGCCGCGAGCGACCCCCATGTGCCGGGAGCGGGGCGCATGTGGCCGATGTAAAAGAAGGTCGCGATCAATGTGCTCATGTCGACACCAATGTGGCTGTTGCAATGCTGGCGATGCCTTCGCCGCGTCCGGTAAAGCCAAGCCGTTCTGATGTGGTGGCTTTTACGCTGATCCGGTCGGCGGGCAGGTCCATGATCTGTGACAATGCCGCTTTCATGGCGGGTTGGTGTGGGCCGATCTTGGGGTATTCGCAGATCAGCGTGCAATCGACGTTGGAAATCCGAAACCCGTGCCGCGCGGCCAGTGCCACGGCGTGTTCCAGAAAGATGTGGCTGGCAGCCCCTTTCCATTGCGGGTCGGAGGGGGGAAAGTGCTGGCCGATGTCGCCCATGCCCAAGGCGCCATAGATTGCGTCGGTCACCGCGTGCATGCCAACGTCGGCATCCGAGTGTCCCTGCAATCCGCGGTCATGCGAGACCTTCACACCGCACAGCCAGACGTGATCGCCGGGTCCAAAGCGGTGGACGTCATAGCCATTGCCGAGCCTTATATCCATCTGCGCTCCCATCTGCTGTTCTGCGCGGGCCAGATCGTCTGGTCCGGTGATCTTGAAATTCTCTTCTGCCCCCGGAACGATAGCGACGTCCAGCCCAGCGGCGCGGGCGGCGGCGACGTCATCGGCAAAGGGGCCGGTGCCTGTGCGATGGGCGGCAAGAATTTGGTCAAAGTGAAAGCCTTGTGGGGTCTGCGCGCGAAAAAGACCTTCACGGTCCTGGGTGCCTGACACCACATTGTCGTCACCGGTCCAAAGGGCGTCTGTGACCGCAAGGGCAGGGGCCGCGCCAGCATGGTGGGCCAGAGCGGCAATCACATCTGTGATAACACGGTCGGACACCAGCGGGCGTGCGGCATCGTGGATCAGCACCAAATCAACGTCATGCCCTGCCAGCGCCTCGAGCCCGGCGCGGACAGAGGCGTCGCGCGTGGCACCGCCAACGATCACCAAATCCGCAGATAGCTGACTGTTGTCCCAAAGGTCATGGTCATCGGGATGCAGAACCACCGCGCGAAGTGCCACATGTGGCGTAAAGGCTGCCATTGCATGATTGAGCACGGGTTTTCCGCGCAGTATTTGCCATTGCTTCGGGCGGTCGCCGCCAGCGCGGGTGCCGCGTCCGGCGGCAACAATGAGGGCGGCAATTCGCATCGGGTCGCAGTCCTTTGTGGTGTTCCATTGGTGACGCTTTGTCATGCAATCGGCAAGGGACTGCTGGAATGATGCACAAAAAATAGGCGATTAGCAAAAACCGCCTAGATGTGCGGCATTACGCGTTGTTTGGGTCCGCAACACCCTGTAGCAACGCCGGGAACGCACAGTAAACAGGCAAAAGTTTAATTTCGTGGCAGAACACATTGCGCTTGATGTCGTCTCTCTTACCCCGCCGGTGGCGCTTGCCCCGCTGGCGGGCATCACTGATCTGCCATTTCGTCAGCTTGTCGCGTCATTTGGTGCCGGATGGGTGGTGAGCGAGATGGTCGCCTCTGAAGATATGGTCAATGCCAAGCCGGACGCCCGTGCGCGCGCAGAACTGGGATATGATCAGGCAGGTACGGCGGTGCAGATTGCGGGCCGCGATGCCTATTGGATGGCAGAGGCCGCCAAGGTGGCCGCAGGTAGCGGGGCCGCGATTATCGACATCAACATGGGGTGTCCGGCCAAGAAGGTTGTAGGCGGATATTCCGGGTCGGCGCTGTTGCGCACCCCTGATCACGCGCTGAGCCTGATCGAGGCCGTGGTAGAGGCGGTGGATGTGCCGGTGACACTCAAGACGCGGTTGGGGTGGGATGATCAATCCTTGAATGCGGCCGGAGTATGTGCCCGAGCCGAACAGGCAGGTGTGCGGTTGGTGACGATTCATGGCCGCACCCGTTGTCAATTCTACAAGGGCGTCGCTGATTGGAATGCGATCCGCGCGATCAAAGAGGCCGTCGGCATTCCTGTGATCGCCAACGGAGACATTGTTGACGCAACAACCGCGCAGACGGCGTTGGACAAATCCGGGGCGGACGGGGTGATGATTGGGCGCGGCGCGCAGGGACGGCCCTGGCTTCTGGCGCAGGTCGCGCATGTGTTGCACGGAACGCCCGCGCCAGTAATCCCGCAGGGCGATGATTTGATCGCGTTGGTATCCGACCACTACGCGGCGATGTTGTCATTCTATGGCACGGATTTGGGCCGCCGCGTCGCGCGCAAGCATTTGGGTTGGTACATGGATGACGCGGGCACGCCGGATCAGTTGCGCAAAGAGGTGCTGACCGCTGACAGCCCGGACACCGTTGCGCGGTTGATCCCGATGGCGCTGGATTACGCAGAGGTGGCGGCATGATTGAAGGTGATGTGCTGTGGTCGTCGCTGCCGGTTCCGGCACTGCTGGTTGGTTCCGACGACACGATTTTGCAATCGAATCCGGCGGCTGAGAGTTTCCTCAACCTGTCGGCCAAGGCGCTGGAAGGTGCAGGCCTGTGGGAAAAGGTCACGATTGATGCCGAGATCGAGGGCCCCTTTGCCAAGGCCCAAGCAGAGCGGCGGTCGATCTTTTTGAATGACGTCTTTGTTGGTTCGGGCATGCGAGCGCCAAGCCATTGCAACGTCCTGTTTTCGCCGTTGGGCAATGTCGAGGACACGATGATTCTGATGATCAGTCCGCGCGAAATGGCTAGCCGGATCGTGCAGAACGGACAGACCCACAAGGCCGCACGATCAGCAATCGGCATGGCTGAGATGCTGGCCCATGAAATCAAGAACCCGCTTGCGGGGATCACGGGGGCAGCGCAATTGCTATCGATGGGGCTGTCGGCAGAGGATCAGGAGCTGACTGACCTGATCGTCGCGGAATCACGTCGGATCGTAAAGTTGTTGGAGCAGGTCGAGCAGTTCGGCAATCTGCGGCCACCGCAGCGCGAAGCGGTCAACATTCACGATGTGCTGGACCGGGCGCGGCAATCTGCGGCGGTCGGATTTGGCGCCCATATGTATTTCATCGTTGATTATGATCCGTCCCTGCCGCGGGCGATGGTCGATGATGATCAATTGCTGCAGGTGTTTCTGAATTTGCTCAAGAACGCCTCTGAAGCAGGGTCAGAAGGCGGCACGATCCGGCTTCATACATTCTATGACCCCTCGCTACGGGTAAGGCAGCATGACGGCACGCAGGCGCGGCTGCCATTGCAGATCGAGATCATTGATGACGGCCCCGGCTTGCCGCCCGACATTGCCGCCGACATTTTTGAGCCCTTTGTGTCGGGCCGCGAAAACGGCACGGGCCTCGGCCTCGCGCTGGTCAGCAAGCTGATCCATGATGGTGGCGGCTGGATCAGCGTCGACAGCGTGCCGGGCAAGACAGCATTTCGGGTCAGCTTGCCATTGGCCCCGCAAACATCTGACGACGGAGAAGAATAATGGACGGAACCATCCTTGTTGCCGATGACGACCGCACGATCCGGACAGTGCTGACCCAGGCGCTGACGCGGGCGGGGTGCAAGGTGCATGCCACATCGTCACTGGTCACGCTGATGCGGTGGGTTGAAGAGGGCAAGGGTGACCTTGTCATCTCGGACGTGGTGATGCCGGACGGCAATGGGTTGGATCAATTGCCCAAGATTGCTGATGCGCGGCCCGGTTTGCCGGTGATCGTGATCTCGGCTCAGAACACCATCATGACGGCGATTCAAGCGGCAGAGGCGGATGCCTACGATTATCTTCCCAAGCCGTTCGATCTGCCTGATCTGATGAAACGCGCAGCACGCGCCCTGGAGGTCAAGCGCCGTGTCCAGCCCAAGCGCGAGGCGGCAGCAGAAGACGCAGGCGACCTGCCGCTTGTGGGGCGGACGGCTGCGATGCAGTCGCTTTACCGGCTGGTGGCGCGGGTAATGAACACGGCGTTGCCCGTGCTGATCGTGGGCGAAAGCGGGACCGGCAAATCGCTGATCGGACGGGCGCTACATGATTTTTCTGACCGGCGCAGCCTGCCGTTTGTGACGGTCACAGAAAGTGATCTGGAAGGGATCGAGGGGCCCAACACCGTGCTGTCACGCGCCAAGGGCGGGTCGATCCTGTTTGATGAGGTGGGCGATCTGGACGATCAGGCGCAGGCCCGCATCGTGCGGATGCTGGACAGTCTGGATGAAAACGCGCCCCGGATCATGGCAACGTCGCAAGCAAATCTGAATGAACTGATGGAACAGGGTAAGTTCCGCGAGGATCTGTTTTATCGGCTGGGCGGCGTGACAGTCGCGGTGCCATCGCTGCGCGAACGGGTGGATGATATTCCGCTTCTCGCGGATCATTTTCTGGCCCGTGCCGAGCGGGAAGGTGCCCCTGTGCGCCGGCTGGGCGGTGCCGCGCTTGAGCTGGTGCGCGCTTATAGCTGGCCGGGCAACGTGCGTCAGTTGGAAAACGCCGTGCGCAGGTTGGTTTTTACCGCCGCCGAAGAAGACATCAGCCGGTCAGAGGTTGAGATGGTCCTGGGCAACCAACCGGCCATGGAACCGTTAAGGTCGGGCGGCGAAGGTGAAAAGTTGTCGGCGTCGGTCGCCAAGCACTTGCAGCGCTATTTTGATCTGCATGGTGGTGTGTTGCCGCCGCCGGGGCTGTATAACCGTATCCTGAAAGAGGTTGAGGCCCCGCTGATCGAAATCGCGCTGGATGCGACGGGCGGAAATCAGGCCAAATGTGCTGATTTGCTTGGGATCAACCGCAATACCTTGCGTAAAAAGATCACCGACCTCGATATTCGCGTGACACGCCGCCGCAAGCTGATGTAAAACCGCAACATAACCGTGGCCCCGAAGGGACAACCCTGCGGCAGGACCACATATAATGGCGGTATTGCGCGGTTTGGCCGCGCCAGAAACAGGGCGATACGCGTGCAGCGCTCCCTTTTGGGCATTGATATCAGGCGATTTTCGCGCTGGCGCAGACGGCGTGAGGTGCAGAATGCGCTGACGCTGAGCATTATTGTGCTTGGCCCTGTGCTGACCGCGCTGACCTTTGTGGTGCTTGGTGGGCCGCTTGATCAAAGCAGCAACAGCCTTGCCCTGCGGCTGATTCTGTTGGCTGACCTGATCTATATCATCGTCGTGGCCGCATTGGTGATGCTGCGTGTGATGCGGATGATCGTGGCGCGCCGCAACAAATCCGCTGGATCACGACTGCACCTGCGATTGACGGGCGTCTTTGCCTTGCTGGCCCTGATCCCCACGATCATTGTCGCAGTCTTTGCGCTGTTGTCGATCAATCTGGGCTTTGAGGGCTGGTTTTCTGAGCGGGTCCAGACGGTTTTGGGCACGTCGTTATCTACCGCGCAGGCCTATGAAAACGAGGAGCGCAATGAGCTATTGCGCGACGGCAATGCACTTGCCGCGTTCCTGAACACCGAACGGCAAACCAACTTTTTCATGGAAGATGGCGACGTTCGCCAAGCAATTGGTCGGGTCCAGAACCAGATTGATCGGGGCCTTACAGAGGTGTTTTTCCTGGATGGGACAGGGACGATCCGCACGCGGGGCGCGCGGTCTTATGACTTCAACTATGAACAGCCAACGCAAGATCAATTTGCGCAGGCCGATCTGAACGGCTTTGCCATCATAGAGGATCCCGACAACAATGAGTTCCGCGCGCTGATCCCGCTTGAGACCTTTTTGGACCGTTACATCTATGTGACCCGCGCGGTGGATGGCGAGATTCTGGCGCTGCTTGATGAGACGCAAGAGACATTCTCGCTTTATGAACAGTTGGAACGTGATCGCGGGCGGCTGCTGTTTGGGTTCGGATTCCTCTATTTGGGCTTTGCGGTGATCATGATCCTCGCGGCCACGTGGATGGGGCTGTCTTTTGCGGAACGCCTGTCAGCACCCATCGGGCGGCTTGTCAGCGCATCACAGCGTGTCGGGCGCGGCGATCTGGACGTTCAGGTGATTACCGACGACGGTGATGACGAAATCAGCCAGTTGGGCTCGCATTTCAATCAGATGACCACGCAGCTGAAAAGCCAGCGGGAAGAATTGTTGGATGCCAACCGACGATCTGAACGGCGCAGACGGCTGTTTGACAGTGTGCTGTCTTCGGTCACGTCCGGCGTCGTGGGCTTGGATCCAGATGGGCATATCACTTTTGTGAACCCTTCGGCCACACGGCTTTTGGCGGTAGATGACGGGCAAGCGGATGTGGCGCTGGCCGTTGCGGTACCGGAATTCACGCCACTGTTTGACCGCTTGCGGGCAGAGGCGCGGGGTGTAGCGCAGGAACAGGTCAATCTGGTTCGGCAGGGGCAACAGGAAAGTCTGCTGGTGCGCATGGCGCCGCGGCTGAATGCCGAAGGGCTTTTGGAAGGCTACGTGGTGGCCTTTGACGATGTGACCGACCTGGTCAGCGCGCAAAGGATGGCGGCGTGGGGCGATGTGGCGCGGCGGATCGCGCATGAGATCAAGAACCCGCTGACGCCCATTCAACTGTCGGCGGAACGCATCAAGCGCAAGTTCCGCACAGAGGTGCAGGATGATGCGGCGCTAGAGCAGATGACAGATGTGATTGTACGTCAAACCAATGACTTGCGGCGCATTGTTGATGAGTTTTCCAAGTTCGCCCGGATGCCAGAGCCGGAATTGAAAGCGGCCGATCTGGTGGCGATTGTGCGCGACGCTGTGACTTTGCAAAAGGCCGGTCAACCGGATGTGCGGATCGTGTCGGACTTGCCAGATCAGCCCGCGATGACGGATTTGGACAGCACCATGATTTCGCAGGCGTTGACGAACCTAATCAAGAACGCGGGCGAAGCCATTGAAACACTGCGGGAAAAGCAGCCTGAAATCGAGGTCGTCCCAGAGGTGCGGGTTGCGCTGATGCTGACCGAAGATGGTGCGCAGATCACGATTCAAGACAATGGCATCGGCCTGCCGGAAGATCGGGCGCGGCTGTTTGAACCTTACGTGACTTCCCGCGACAAGGGCACAGGCCTTGGCCTGCCCATCGTGAAGAAAATTATCGAAGAGCATGGCGGCACACTGACGCTGACCGATGCTGAACCCTTTGGTGACGGGGCCCGTGTGGGGGCCTGCGCCGTTATTGACCTGCCGTTCAGCCCCGCCGGGGCCGCGGCCAAGAAAATTCCAGCATGAGGACCGACATGGGCGATATTCTGATCACCGACGATGAACGCGATATTCGAGAGCTGATCTCGGACATTCTCAAGGACGAAGGGTACACCACGCGGCTGGCGGCGAATTCCGATCAGTGCATGAAGGAAATCGCATCAGAGCCCCCAGCGCTGATGATCCTGGATATTTGGCTGAAGGACAGCGGGATGGATGGGATCGATATCCTCAAGACAGTGAAGCGTGAACATCCCGACATTCCGATTGTCATCATCTCGGGCCACGGCAACATTGAAATTGCAGTCGCCGCAATCAAGCAGGGTGCTTACGATTTTATCGAAAAACCATTCAATATCGACCAGTTGATGGTGGTGATCCGTCGCGCAATGGAAACCAGCCGCCTGCGTCGCGAGAACGTGGAGCTCAAACGGGGCGAAACGGCGACGGCCGAGATGTTGGGCGATAGTGCTGCGTTCCGCGCGCTGAAAGCACAGCTGGACAAGGTCACCAAATCCAATGGCCGGGTTATGTTGACCGGCCCGGCAGGCGCCGGCAAAGAGATCGCTGCGCGCTACATTCACGCGCAGTCAAACCGGTCTGGTGCGCCTTTTGTGACGGTTTCCTCGGCCAGTATTGAACCTGACCGGATGGAAGAGGTTCTATTTGGGCGGCAATCAGCGGGCGGGATTGAAAAGGGTCTGTTGGAACAGGCCAATGGCGGGGTCATCTACTTTGACGAAATCGCGGATATGCCTTTGGGAACGCAGTCAAAAATCCTGCGGGTGTTGGTTGATCAGACCTTCAACCGCGTGGGCGGCAGCGACAAGGTGCAAGTCGATTTGCGGGTGGTTTCTTCGACCAACCGAGATTTACCGACCGAAATTGCGGCAGGCACGTTTCGTGAAGAATTGTATCATCGACTGAACGTTGTCCCGATCCATGTGCCCAGCCTGGAAGAACGGCGCGAGGATATTCCGCTTTTGGCCGAACATTTCATCGGGATGTTCAACAAGAGCCAAGGCTTGCCGCTGCGCGCGCTGGCCGAAGACGCGCGCGCCTTGTTGCAGACGATGCTGTGGCCCGGCAATGTGCGTCAGTTGAAGAACGTCGTGGAACGTGTTCTGATCCTTGGGGAAAATACCGGGGACATTAGCGCCAAAGAGCTACCGGCAAGCGAAGAAGCAGGCGCAGAGGAAGGCCGGATTGTCTTGTCTGGTGGGCTTGCGACATTGCCACTGCGCGAGGCGCGTGAGTTGTTCGAACGCGAGTACCTGCTGACCCAGATCAACCGGTTTGGCGGCAATATCAGCCGCACCGCGTCCTTTGTGGGCATGGAACGATCGGCATTGCATCGCAAGCTGAAGTCGCTGGGTGTGGCCACCACGAACAAGGCTGGCGCGCGCGTGGCCTATGTGGAAGGTGATTGACACGCGCCCGCAGGCACGTTTTGACAGGTTCACCGCAACGGGAGTTTTGCGATGAAGGTCATTATTTGCGGCGCAGGTCAGGTCGGCTGGCAAATCGCGCGGCATCTTTCGGGTGAAAAGAACGACGTCACCGTCGTCGACAACAACCCCGAACTTGTGCGCCGCGCCACCGACAGCCTTGATGTGCAGGGGATCGCGGGCCACGCGAGCTATCCCGATATCCTTGAACGGGCAGGGGCGCGGGACGCGGATATGATCATCGCCGCGACCCATTCCGATGAGGTCAACATGGTCACCTGCCAGGTGGCCCATTCGATCTTTGCCGTGCGGCGCAAGATCGCACGCCTGCGGGCGCAAAGTTATCTTGATGCGATCTATTCGGACCTCTATCGCCGCGACCATTTGCCGATTGATGTGGTGATCAGCCCCGAAAAAGAGGTGGCCGAAGCGGCACTGCAGCGACTTGCGGCACCTGCAGCGTTTGACACAGAGAGTTTTCTAGAGGGCCGCGCCCAGCTTTTGGGGATCACGATCGAGGATGATTGCCCGGTGATCAACACGCCATTGCGGCAGTTGACCGACCTGTTTTCGACCCTGCGCGCGATTGTGGTTGGCATTCGGCGCGAGGGGGTGCTGTTCGTGCCAGCGGCGAATGATCAGATTTTTGCCGGTGATGAGGTCTATTTGTTCACCGAGACAGAGGACATGAACCGGTCGCTGGAAATCTTTGGCAAGACCCAGCGCAAGCAGGAACGCATTGTGATTATCGGCGGCGGCAATGTGGGCCTTGCTGTTGCACAGGCGCTTGAGGCGCGGACGGATCGGTTGCGGGTGCGGGTCATCGAAAAGGGCCGCCAATGCGCCGAGGATGCCGCCGACGCGCTGGACCGGACCATTGTTCTTAACGGTGACGGATTGGATTCCGCGTTGTTAGAAGAGGCCGGGGTCGGGAACGCCGATGCTGTTCTGGCGCTGACCAATGACGACAAGACCAACCTTCTGGCCTCTGTTCGGGCCAAGGGGATGGGGGCGCCGATGGCGATCACTTTGATCAATGACCCCACGTTGGTGCCGTTGATGGGGCCACTGGATATTGATGCCTATATCAACCCGCGCGCCACAACGGTGTCATCGATCCTGCGCCATGTGCGGCACGGTCGTGTGCGCGGTGTCTATTCCATCGGCGATGCCGAGGCCGAGGTGATTGAGGCGCAGGTTTTGGGCACGTCCCCGATTGCGGGCCAGAAAATTCGCGATATCAACTTCCCCGAAGGGACGCTGGTGGGGAGCTTGATGACCCCCAAGGGCCTTGTGAAACCCAAAGGCGATACCCGCATCAATGAAGGCGACGTCATCGCCATTTTTGCAATGGCCGACGACGTGCCAGAGGTTGAACGGCTCTTGCAGGTCACCATCGACTTTTTCTGATGATGGCGCGCCTGACAGACCTGCCGTTTTTCGTGCTGCTGATGGGGCTGGGTGCGCTGGCCATGCTTGTACCTGCGGTGCATGGGCTGGTGATGGAAGACTACCAGACGATGCGGGTCTTCTTTTATGGCACAATCCTGTTCGGTTTCCTGACCTTGGTTTTGGGTCTGGCGACGGCAGGTTATGCGCCGCGATCAGTTGCACGAAGCCAGTTGATCACCCTTATCGGGTCCTTTGCGGGCTTGCCGGTCTTATTTGCAATCCCGTTTTACGAGGCAGTGGGGAATACCAGTTATCTGGATGCCTGGTTTGAAATGGTGTCCAGCTTCACCACCACGGGTGCGACGGTTTATGACGGATCGGGGCGGCTGACGCCGTCGCAACACCTGTGGCGCGCGACCGTTGGTTGGCTGGGTGGATTGCTGGTCTGGGTGACAGCGGTGGCGATTTTTGCACCGATGAACCTTGGTGGGTTTGAAGTGCGCGCAAAAGGCGGCGTCGGGCGCGGGGCCGGGGGCGTCTTCAGCCAATTTGGCCATGCCATCGACCCATCAGAGCGGCTGACCCGTTTTGCGCTGCAACTGACCCCGATCTACACAGCACTGACGGCGGCACTTTGGCTTGGCTTGGTGATGCTGGGCGAGGTGCCTTACATTGCGCTGTGCCATGCCATGGCCGTGCTGTCGACATCGGGCATTTCACCTATCGGCGGGTTCTATTTTGCGGCCTCTGGCATCTGGGGAGAGGTGCTGATCTTTGCATTCTTTGTCTTCGCAATCTCGCGCCTGACGTTTTCGCCCGCCAATGGGCTGGACCGCGATGGTAAATTGATCCGCGACCCAGAGGTACAAGTGGCGATTGCCTTGATCCTTGGCTCAACAGCGCTGCTTTACGGACGGCATTTTCTGGGCTCGATTGATGAGGAAACAGCGATCGCGCAACCCGGTGCGTTTGAGGCGCTTTGGGGAACGGTGTTTACGGTGACGTCGTTCCTGACAACCACGGGGTTTGAATCGCGCCATTGGCTGGGTGCTGCACAATGGTCAGGGTTGGATACGCCCGGTCTTTTTCTGGTGGGGCTTGCATTGATCGGCGGCGGTGTGGCGACGACGGCGGGTGGGGTCAAGCTGCTGCGGGTCTATGCGCTTTATCGCCATAGCGAGCGCGAGTTGGAACGCCTGTTGCATCCATCATCCGTCGGTGGCGGCGGAGCAGAGGCGCGGCGCGTGCGCAAGCAAGGGGCCTACATTTCTTGGGTGTTTTTCATGCTGTTTGCGATCAGCGTCGCGGCCGTGATGGTGTTGCTGTCGTTGACTGGCGTGCAGTTTGAAACAACGATGGTGCTGGCGGTGGCAGCCTTGTCCACGACGGGGCCGTTGGCCAGCATCGCGGCTGAAAACCCGATTGCCTATTCGGGCATTCCCGATCTTGCCAAGGCGATCCTTGCTGCGGCAATGGTGTTGGGCAGATTGGAAACGCTGGCAATCATTGCACTTTTTAATCCCGAAATCTGGCGGAAATAGCGCCGCATATTTGGGCTTTCACATCCGTGGCCGGCGCGACATACTGGTCATCTGTAATATTGGGGGTCGGCTGATCGGCAGCCGCAAGAATAAGAAGCCGCTCCTAAGGAGCGCAAAAAGAAGAAAAGGACTTTTGACATGGCGTCAGATAAAGCCAACCTGCAGGACGCATTCCTGAATCATGTACGCAAGACCAAAGTCCCGGTGACCATTTTTTTGGTCAACGGTGTCAAACTACAGGGTGTGATCACCTGGTTTGACAGTTTCTGTGTGCTGCTGCGCCGCGATGGTCAGTCCCAACTGGTCTATAAGTCTGCGATTTCCACGATCATGCCCTCGCAGCCGATCAGCCTGTATGAAGGCGAAGAATAGCATTGCTTGAACACGACAAGCCCGTCACGCGGGCTTGGGTGCTGCACCCGACTGTAAAATCCGATCAAGTTGCGCGCGACCCGGACGCGGCCTTGGCCGAAGGTGTGTCGCTGGCTGCGGCCCTGCCGGACCTGGTTGTGCTGGGTCAGGATGTGGTGCGCCTGCCACGCATCCACCCGGGTAAGTTATTCGGGAAAGGCAAAATTGAAGAGCTGGCCGCCCGGTTCAAGGCCGAGGACGTGGAGCTGGTGCTGATTGATGGTCCTGTCAGCCCGGTGCAACAGCGCAATTTGGAAAAGGAATGGAACCTCAAGATCCTTGATCGGACGTCACTGATTTTGGAAATCTTCAGCGACCGGGCCCGCACCGCTGAAGGTGTGTTGCAGGTTGAAATGGCGGCATTGACCTATCAGCGGACGCGGCTGGTGCGCGCATGGACCCACCTTGAACGTCAGCGTGGGGGATTGGGATTTGTGGGCGGACCCGGAGAGACGCAGATCGAGGCCGACCGCCGCGCCATCGACATGCAGTTGAACGCCTTGCGCAAGCAGTTGGACAAGGTTGTGAAGACAAGAACGCTGCACCGGGCGGGCCGCGCCAAAGTGCCGTTCCCGATTGTGGCCCTTGTGGGCTACACCAACGCCGGTAAATCAACATTGTTTAACCGGCTGACCGGGGCAGAGGTTTTTGCCAAGGACATGCTTTTTGCCACGCTTGACCCTACGATGCGCAAGATCCTGCTGGAGACCGGGGATGAGGTGATCATGTCCGACACAGTTGGTTTTATCTCGGATCTGCCGACCGAGCTTGTCGCCGCATTCCGGGCCACCTTGGAAGAAGTGCTTGATGCCAACCTAATTGTGCATGTGCGCGACATTAGCCATCCTCAATCAGAGGAACAGGCACAGGATGTTCATGCGATCCTCTCGTCGTTGGGGGTAGCTGAGAATGCGCCGGTGATCGAGGTCTGGAATAAGATCGATCAGTTGTCCGTTGAAGACCGCGCCGGCGTCGTGGAAACGGCGGCGCGGACGGACAACCTTTTTGCGATTTCTGCAATGACCGGTGAAGGGCAGGCCGCTTTGGCGGCAGGCATTGCAGATGCGACAAAGGACCCACGGACCCATGAAGATATTGCACTGGGATTTGAAGAAGGTCGCGCACGCGCCTGGCTGTTTGAACAAGGTGTGGTTATTGGAGAAACGCAGACCGACGCAGGTTATGCGCTGACTGTCTATTGGACCAAGCTTCAGAAAGAACGCTTTGCTAAACTATTAGTCACGACAGGCCAGTAGCGACGGCGGTTGAGTCAACATGCCCAGAACCTACCGAACTGTCGGGTGTTGATAGAGGTGCAAAGGTTCAAGCGGCGAAAGGGGTTGGGGTATCGGATTCCAGCACCATGCGCGCGCGACCGGACGACTTGGCGGCGTAAAGTGCCTTGTCGGCACGTTCAAAAAGGGTGCTGCTAGTCTCGCCGCCCCGCAATTGGGCGGCGCCAATGGACAATGTTACGTCAAATGTGTCGCCGCTATCCGGTGCCACGACGGAAATGGGCGCTGACAAGCGAATGCCAAGGGAATGCATGTCTGCAGAGCTCAATGGCGGGATCAGCGCGCCGAATTCTTCACCACCCAATCGACCAAGTGCCGTGGACTGATCGAGGATCACACGCATTTGCGCGGCGATCCGCACCAGGCAGGCGTCGCCGGCCGCGTGGCCGTGAGTGTCATTCACCCGTTTGAAATGGTCCGCATCCAAGAGTAGGAGATGTCCCAAGGAACCTTGGTGAATAGCTTCTTCCAATTCGGCCATGAAGGCACGCCGGTTGGGCAATTCAGTCAAAACGTCGGTGGCGGCAAGGGCCGCCAGACGGTCATGCAGGGATTCCATATGCGAAACGATCCACATCCCGATCATCAGGAAAGGCGCAGCGACAATCGCAGTAATGACCAATTCATCGGCGATACGATCGGGGTTGATGCCCGAGACAGCGGCTTCGGCGGTAAAGCGCAAAGCGTAGACCAATAGAAAAGTAATGGCTGGTTTATAGAGAAGCTGGCGCCGGGTCCGCACAGACAACAGCATCAATAGCCCGTTAAATATCAGACGCAGCACCATGCGGGGGACTAAATGGCAAAAACGTTAAGTATTAGTTTCCGGCGTTCAGCGGTTGCAATGTCGTAACCCCTAGCGCTGCGGCACGGGCCAGTTCGGGATCAAGTGACATCGGGATATATTCGCCACGACGCCAGAGCTCTCCTAGATTATCATAGTAGCGGCTTAGGAAATGGCCCGATTGTCCGGTTGCAGTGACAAAGACGCTGCTATCGGGATCGGCAAAGTCATAGACACCACGATAGCCCGCAGCATGCACATTCTGAAACGGTTCTGGTCCAGTGCCTGATGTGCGGCCCCGTTGCAGTGTATTGTCGCCACCGCTGGTCGACTGGCGGATGTTCACAAACCAGTTCAACACCGGCACCTCACCCAGCACAGGATGGTCCTGAATGGCCTGATGGGCCTGACCCCACCGCAATGCTTCGACGGTGCCGCCGTAGGTTTCATCAATCCAGACAAGCGCATCGTCCAGTGCCAGCCGGGCAATATCAGTGCAGGTTTCCAACGGGGCCGATTGCAGTACATCGCACCAGATGCTGGCGCCGTCGACATCGCGGAACACCCGTTCGATAAAGATCGGCTCCACATGGGTAAATTCGGCCGCCAGCGGCCCCATCTCGTCACGGATCAGCCGGGCCTGCAGCTGCCGCACCCAGGCGGCGTAGATCAGCGGTTCCGGCAGATGCTCGTTCATCTCACCATTCCAGTTCGCCAAAAGTTCGAGCGCGATCTGTCGGCGGCGTTCGGGGGTGCCGTCGGGTGCGGCTTCGCCTGTGAACCAAAGGTCGGCCCCGATTAGGGGCAATAGCGCGCGGGCGGTAAAGCTGACAGTGTCGAGCTGTGCTTCGATAAAGCTTTCGCGGGTATGAACCTCGCGCGCTTGCATCAATCGCCGCCAACGGTTGATGCGTTGGGTGTCGCCCCATTCAAATGAGACGTGTTCAGGGAAGGGGCGGTCGATGCTTTTGTTGTTGGTGTTCCCGATGATGCCGCCTTCGGGGTCAAGGATGCTTGGGTTGGTGTCAGAGGGCAGCATCCCCTGCCAGCGGTTTTCCGGCAAGTAGCCATAGGCGGGCAGACGGCCTTGGCTTTGGTGATTAATGTCCCGCTTGGGCATCGCCCCGATCGTGACCATTGCAATGCTGTTGCGGTCGGCCATGATCATGTTCTGACTTGGGGCAATATAGGCGGCGGCAGCCGCGCGCGCCGCTTCAACGGTGCGCGCCTGCATCACAGCCAAACCAGAGGACATGGTGGTGTCGGCAGGCGAAAGTGCTGTCCATCCGATGCTAGTCACATGACCGGGCGGGGTGATCGCACCCAGATCATATTGATCGCCGGGCATCACTGGGCCGTTGTCAGTCCAGCGCAGCTGCAAAGTGACGGCGGCGCTGTCCTTAATCACCACAATGCTGTCGCGCGTCTCAAACGGCTTCCAACCCGTCGGCGTGCGGTATTCGGTCGGGTTGTCGGGGTTGAGCTCTTCGATAAAGACGTCCTGATCGTCCAGATAGCTGCTGGTGATCCCCCAGCCCAGATCAGCGCTGCGCCCGGTCAGCACGATCGGGACGCCTGGAATTGTGCCGCCTATGACACCACCTGTTTCCAATTCAAGCCGGGCCAGATACCAAACTGTGGGTGCGGTCAGCCCCAGATGCGGGTCATTGGCCAAGAGGGTTGCGCCCGCGGCAGAGCGGGTCACGCCAGCGGTCCAAGCATTAGAGGCACCGGCCAGCGCCCGCAGTTTGATCGGGGACAGCGGGTCAAAGGGCGCGCGGCTGTTGGCGGCATAGCGCGGGACACCGTCGATCAGTTGCGCGTATTCAGGGAGGGCCGCAATGCCCATGCCAGGATCATCGGGCAAAAGATCGGCCAGCCGTTCAGGCGGCAGCATCAAAGAGGCGCGGGCGCGGATCACTTCGTGTTCAAGATGCGAAGACAGTTGCAGGGCCATCAGTTTGATAATCGCAATGCTGTCCGCGGGTTGCCACGGCGCGACGGGATGGTTGAACAGCCACATCTCTGGTGCACCGCGTCCCAGCGCACCTTTGTTCACTTCGGCCAGCCAACCGTTGACGCCAGCGGCATAGGCATCCAGTGCCTCTGTGGTCTGCGCGTCTTGTGCTGAGACGGATTTGACGGCGGCACCGTAGATGTCAAAACGTCGAATAACGCTGTCGATCGGCAAGGTGCGCGCGCCAAAGAGTTCGGACAGGCGCCCCTGTGCCGTGCGACGCAGCATTGTCATTTGCCACAACCGGTCTTGGGCATGGGCATAGCCAAGAGCATAGAAGACATCGCGGTCGGTGCTGCCGAAGATGTGCGGCACGTTGGCGTTGTCGCGCACAATTTCCACCGGCGCGGAAATCTCTGCGATCTGATAGGTCGCGTCGTAGTCTGGCAAGGACCGGCTGGCGAAATACCATGCCAGCAGCACGGCCGCGACGCCCAGCAGGATCAGGCCAGAGGTAATCCGCAACAACCACCGAAAAATCAACGCCATTGCGGCCCCCATTACACACGACTTGGAGGCTCTTTTAGCGGTTCAGAGGTTGACCCACAACGCGCCAATGGCCACTGCCGCCTCGACTGCAAAATAGATCCACTTCTTGGTGCTTTGCCCATCAAGGACCAGCGAGGTGCCGCGCCCGATTGCGGCCCCGGCCCAAGCAAAGCCAAGTATCGCATAAGCGTCTGCTGATCCGATAATCAGCGCGCCGACCCCCAGTCCCACGAATAATGCGCCGACGCTGGCGCGTACTTCGGAGGCGCCCATGCTGGTCTTACCGGGCGTCAGGTCAAGCGCGCCCATCGTATAGGCCGGTGCCAGCCAGCCAAAGCAGCCAAGCCCGATGCTGAGCAGGGCGAAGATGATGTTGAGGATGTCCATGGCCTCTCCGTTTTGGTTGGTACGTCTGGCCGGGCGTGCTGGTTCAGTGGCCGCCCGGCTTGCGCCAGACCGAGACGTGGCTTGTGCTGTTACGGGTGAAGGGCGACATATCCCAATCGGCCCACCGGACCTCTGGCACAAAACCGGCCATTTTGGCCATGACGTCCATTTCCGCAGGCCAGCAATAGCGGAAGGGGATCGACAGGCGGCGGTCCTGTCCGTCAATGGGGCGGATATGATGCGACGTGTAGGTTTGCATGACCACGTCAAATTCGTCGATGCCCCAGTGGGCATCCGTGCAATCATTTGCGAGCAACGTCTGGCCCGCAGGCAGCTTCTGGATCGGCGGCACGAGCGTTTCGACGACAAAGCAACCGCCCGGTTGCAAATGATCAAAGGCATTTTGAAAGCAGGCGATCTGGGCGTCCTGCGTTGTCAGATTGTCGATTGTATTGAACACCAGAAAGACCAAATTAAAGTCACCGGTGACCTGTGTCGTGGTCATGTCCCCGATAGCGATGTCCATCGGTGCGCCGGTCTCTTTTTTGCGCAGCTCTGCGACCATGGCCTGCGAAAGTTCAATGCCGGCAACCTTAGTGCCTGAGGTCTGCAAGGGCAGGGCAATGCGTCCGGTACCGATGGCAAATTCCAGCGCTGCTCCGCCTGCGGCCAATTCGTGCAGACGCGCGACAACCTGCGGGATGGAGGCATCCGAGGGCGCGCCATGTACGGCGTCATAGGTGGCAGCAACCTCTGCATCGAAAAAGCCATCGTCTTGCATGATCTGTTCCCTCACAGCCTGTCCGCGACATTCAGCGCAGATCAGCCACAGAGTGCAAGGCGCGGGTTAGCCGCCGTAGACCATCAGCGCTACAACCAAGGCGCCGGGGTTGGCCTGATAAAGTCCCAGATCGCGCTGCATTTGCAAGACGCGGGCAGGGCGGTCGGCATCGGGGATGCGCGCGGTATCCATCGCCTCGGTCAGGACAGGACCACCGCCGTTGCGGATATCTTGCAGGATCTGGTCGAAGTTTGATTTTACGATCACTTCCACCTGACCGCGCCGCTGGTTATATGTCGCATTCTCTGCCGCCGTAGAGAGCCCCGTGATGGGCAGCAAAAGGGGATTACCGATGTGATTGGCGTCGCCTGAGCACGCGGCCAAAACGGTGAGTGACAAAAGCGCGCGGCGCATGTGAATTGCCTTTCGAACGGGGTTGACTTGAACGCGATACGGTCACATAAGCCGCCATCCGGGCAAGGACCTTGTCCGGGCTTATGCTGATATTCGCCTACGGGCGCGCAGTTGCCAGGCACCAAACGGCCCCAAGGGGCGGCCTCGGACCGACGCGAAAGACAAAGGAAGACGATATGTTTGCGGTTCTCAAAACCGGCGGCAAGCAGTACAAAGTGGCCTCTGGCGACGTTCTGCGTGTCGAAAAGCTCAACGCTGAAGCGGGTGAGCAAATCCAATTCAACGATATTTTGATGGTTGGCGACACCGTGGGCACCCCCACAGTGGCAGGTGCTGGCGTGCAGGCGACCGTGATCGACCAGATCAAGGGCCCTAAGACGATCAACTTCGTCAAGCGTCGTCGTAAGCACAGCTCGCAGCGCAAGAAAGGCCACCGCCAGCAGCTGACGCTGGTGCGGATCGGCGACATCCTGGAAAAGGGTGCTGACAAATCCGGCGTGAAGGCTGCTGTGTCCGGCAAGGGCATGGCTGTGTCGGCTGCCGCTGTGGCAGTTGCCACCAAAGCCGCACCCAAGAAAGCGGCCAAGAAGGCGGAAGCCCCGAAAGCTGAAAAGCCCAAGGCCGAAAAGCCGAAAGCTGCCCCCAAGGCCAAGGCCGCACCGAAGGCCGATGCCGCAGCTGACGATCTTAAGCAGTTGTCGGGCGTTGGCCCCGCGCTTGAGAAGAAGCTGCACGCCGCTGGTGTGACCACATTTGCACAAATCGCAGCATGGACCGATGCGGACGTTGCTGCTATGGACGAGAAACTGTCGTTCAAAGGCCGTATCGAGCGTGAAGGCTGGATCGCTCAGGCCAAAGAACTGGCGAAGTAAGGAGAGAGACCAATGGCACACAAAAAAGCAGGCGGCTCATCCCGTAACGGGCGCGACTCAGCCGGTCGTCGCCTTGGAGTCAAGAAATTCGGCGGTGAAGTTGTCATTCCCGGCAACATCATCATGCGTCAGCGCGGCACCAAGATGTGGCCGGGCGCAGGCGTTGGCATGGGCAAAGACCACACAATCTTTGCAACTGCCGAAGGTGCTGTGAAATTCCACAAAGGCCTGAAAGGCCGCACCTTTATTTCGGTCCTGCCGGTGGCGGAGGCCGCTGAGTAAACCGAAAACCTGATAACACGTTCAAAAGGGGGATCGGTGCAAACCGGTCCCCTTATCTTTTTGGTGACCCGTTCCCATCTAGGAACAGGACGCGGCACCAAAAGCCTTCGGAGGAAATGACATGATGCATGAAACCGTGACTGACCAGCCCAGCTATGTCGCTGACCGCTTCGTGCTGCGCCCGCTGCGCTTGTCTGACACCGGTCTTGTGACCATGTATGCCTCGGATGAGAAACTTGCCCGGGCCACGGCCTCTATCCCGCATCCGCTGCCGCCGGGCACAATCGAGAACATGATCAAGCGGGCGCAACTGCCCGACCGGTCAGAGGATATCTGGGTGCTTGACGGCTCTGCCAGCGATCACGCCGAGGTTCTGGGCCTGATTTCCCTGCGCAAGATGGATCGTGCGCAATCCGAAGTCTTTTACTGGATCGCGCCTGCGTTCTGGAATGTCGGATTTGCGACTGAAGCCGTGCGCACCCTGCTGACCGCCAACCCGCATAGTGCTGCGCAATACTTTGCCGAAGCGTTTCAGGACAATCCGGGCTCTGCCCGTGTCTTGACGAATTCCGGCTTTGATTACCTTGGCGATGCAGAAGCTTTCAGCATCGCGCGCAATGCGGTGGTGCCCACATGGACTTACATGCTGAAAACTGGCCTCTGACGCCCATTCTGACGACGCCGCGTTTCACGCTGCGTCCCTACGCGCCCAGTGACCGCGATGCGGCGGTGCGCGTCCTGAACGACTATGACGTTACCAGATGGCTGACGATGGTCCCTTGGCCCTATCAGCCGTGCGACTTTGACTGGTTTCTGAACAGCTTCATTCCCGACACCCAGCATGTCGTCTGGGTGATCGACGGGGGTAACGGGCTTTTGGGCGCAATCAGCGTTGATTCAGAACTGGGCTATTGGCTGGACCCCGCGCACCACGGGCAGGGCATCATGACAGAAGTCGCCACAGTTGCCATTGATTGGTATTTCACACAAGAGCACGACGAACTGACCTCGGGCTATATCCTTGGCAACGGGCCTTCTGCAGCCGTTCTGCGCAAGCTTGGGTTTCAGGACACGCATATCAATCGCGATGTGACCACCGCGCGAGGAGAAACGGTCGACATTCAACGCGTTGCGTTGGCGCGCGCCGATTGGCAGGCCCGCAATGTCTGAAACCTATCGCTCTATCCGACCTGCGGATTATGACGACCTATATGCGCTTGCCTCTCGTTGGGAAGTTGTGCGCCAATTGGGCGGCTGGAAATGGCCGCCCGATCCGGTACAAATCCGCGAACGGTCCAAACCTTACGATGGCGATGGCTTTGTCTGGGCGATTTGTCGGGACGACCGCCTGATCGGCACCATAGGCGTGACACGTGGTGATCTGGGCTATGCGCTGCACCCCGATCATCAGGGCCAAGGCGTTATGGGCCGGGCGACGCGCAAGGCCGTTGCCACAGCCTTTGCCACCAGCGACCGGGATCACATCACCGGCTCAACTTGGCATGATAATCCGGCCTCAGCACGGGTGCTGGAACGGCTGGGTTTTGTCCATTGGCAAACTGTCTATATCCGCTCTATCACCCGTGGTCTGCCGACGCTGGTTCATCAGCGTCGCTTGACCCGTGCTGCTTGGCAGACGCTTGAGAAGCGCCAGCAACTAGCTTAAGCGGCACCTAACCAATCGAAAGCCCAGACCATGAAGTTCCTCGACCTTGCCAAAGTCTACATCCGCTCCGGCGGTGGGGGTGCTGGTTGTATCTCATTCCGGCGCGAGAAATTTATCGAGTACGGTGGCCCCAATGGGGGTGACGGCGGCAATGGTGGGTCTGTCTGGCTGGAAGGGGTCGAAAGCCTGAACACGCTGATTGATTTCCGCTACCAGCAGCATTTCTTTGCCAAATCCGGCCAGCACGGCATGGGATCGGGCATGACCGGCAAGACCGGTGATGACATTGTGCTGCGCGTCCCTGTGGGCACAGAGGTTCTGGACGAAGACGAAGAGACCTTGATTGCTGACATTACCGAGGTTGGCCAGCGCGTGTTGCTGGCGAAAGGTGGCAATGGGGGCTGGGGCAACCTGCACTTCAAATCGGCCACCAATCAGGCACCCCGTCGCGCCAATCCGGGGCAAGAGGGTGTTGAACGGACGATCTGGCTGCGGCTGAAGCTGATTGCGGATGTGGGCCTGTTGGGAATGCCGAATGCGGGCAAGTCGACCTTTTTGGCCGCAACTTCCAATGCCCGCCCCAAGATCGCCGACTACCCGTTCACCACGCTTGTCCCGAACCTTGGGGTTGTTGGTGTCGATAACGTCGAATTCGTCGTGGCTGATATCCCTGGTTTGATCGAAGGCGCGTCCGAGGGGCGCGGCTTGGGCGACATGTTTTTGGGCCATGTGGAACGTTGTGCGGTGCTATTGCACTTGGTCGATGGCACCTCTGGCGATCCGATGCAGGACTACAAAACCATCATCGAAGAGTTGGAAAACTACGGTGGGGCCTTGGCCGAAAAACCGCGTGTGACGGTGCTGAACAAGATTGACGCGCTGGATGCCGAAGAACGCGCGTTTCTGTTGGAAGAGATGCAGGCAGTTGTAGATGGGCCTGTGATGCTGATGTCGGGGGCCACCACCGAAGGCACTGTTGATGTGTTGCGCACGCTGCGTGGGCACATTGATGATACGCGGGTCAGGGCCAAGCAGGCCGCAAACGAGGTCGAGGAAGAGACGCCGTGGCAGCCCTGAGCGACGCAAAGCGCCTTGTGGTCAAGATCGGGTCTGCCTTGCTGGTGGACCGCGACAACGGAGCCTTGCGGGCCGATTGGCTCAAGTCGCTGGCAGCTGACGTGGCCGCGATCCGCGCGCGCGGTACAGATGTGATCATCGTATCGTCTGGGTCCATTGCACTGGGGCGCAGCGCATTGGGGTTGGGGACCGATGCGCTTGCGTTAGAACAATCACAGGCGGCGGCGGCCGTGGGGCAGATCCGTCTTGCACGGGCTTACGAAGAAGCTTTGGAACCGCACGGCATCACCACCGCGCAAGTGCTTGTCACGCTTGAGGATTCTGAAAATCGTCGCCGTTATCTGAACAGTCGGGCGACCTTGGAAACCTTGCTGGGATTGGGTGTGACACCCATCGTAAATGAAAACGACACGATCGCCACCGATGAAATCCGCTATGGCGACAATGACCGGTTGGCCGCGCAGGTGGCCGTAACTGTTGCGGCAGATCAGCTTGTTCTCTTGTCGGATGTTGATGGGCTTTATACCGCGAATCCGGCTGAGGATGCGCAGGCCGAACGCTTGCCAATGGTGGCGGGGATTACACCGCAGATCATGGCGATGGCCGGCGATGCGGGATCAGGCTTGTCCAAGGGCGGAATGAAGACGAAAGTTATGGCCGCCCGTGTCGCGACAGAGGCAGGATGCGCCATGGCAATTACTTTAGGATCGCCCCTGAACCCATTGAAAAGGCTTGAAGAGGGCGCGAATGCAACGTGGTTTGCGGCGCAAGTCACACCGCAGGCGGCACGCAAACGTTGGATCGCAGCAATGAAGCCGCGCGGATCGGTGACGGTGGATGCGGGCGCGATTACCGCTTTGCATGACGGACGCAGTTTGCTGCCTGCAGGGGTTCGGGCGGTCGATGGCGCGTTTGAGCGGGGCGATGCTGTGGCGATCCTAGGGCCTGACAATACAACGATTGGACAAGGGCTGACGCGGTACACGAGGGACGAGGCTGCGCAGATCGCTGGCAAACGCTCCGCTGACATTACGGATATCCTTGGCTATACCGGGCGAGCGGCGTTGATCCACCGCGACGATATGGTGCTGCAAGACAGGAATGGGCAATGAACGATATGACCCCTGAGTTGATGAACACGATGGGTGCGGCGGCCAAGGCGGCCTCTGCCGCGCTGGCCACCGCAGCACCAGAGCAAAAGTCCAAGGCACTGAACGCCGCAGCGGATGCGGTCTGGGCTGCACGCGCGGATATCATTGCGGCCAATGGCAAGGACATGGATTTTGGCCGCGACAAAGGGCTTTCGCCTGCGATGATGGACCGGTTGATGCTGGACGAGGCGCGGATTACGGGCATTTGCGACGGGCTGCGCGCTGTGGCCGGGCAGGACGACCCAATCGGGGTCGTCACCGAAGAATGGACCCAAGCCACGGGCCTGCACATCAAACGCGTGCGCACGCCGATTGGCGTGATCGGCGTGATCTACGAAAGCCGTCCCAACGTGACGGCAGATGCGGGCGCGCTGTGCCTGAAATCGGGCAATGCTGTCATTTTGCGCGGCGGGTCCGAAAGTTTTCATTCCTCAACAGCGATTCATGCTTGTCTGGTAGCGGGACTCAAGGCCGCAGACCTGCCCGAGGCGGCGATCCAGCTGGTCCCGACACGCGACCGGGCCGCTGTAAAGGACATGCTGCAAGCTACGGATTTTATTGACGTTATCGTACCACGCGGCGGTAAAGGCCTGGTTGGGCTGGTCCAGCGGGAAGCCCGTGTGCCGGTCTTTGCCCACCTTGAAGGAATTTGCCATATCTACGTGGACGGCTCTGCCGATCTGGAGAAATCACGCGCGGTTGTGCTGAACGCCAAGACGCGCCGGACCGGGATATGTGGGTCGTCGGAATGTCTGCTGATTGATCAGGCGTTCTGGGATGCGCATGGCGATGTGCTGATCCGCGATCTGATCGATGCCGGTGTTGAGGTGCGCGCAGAAGGCGCGGCTGGGGTGGCCGGTACAGTTGCCGCAACCCCGGATGACTTTGGCCACGAATTCCTGGACATGATCATCGCCGCCAAGGTGGTCGACGGGGTGGACGCCGCAGTGGCGCATATCCGGCAATACGGGTCAAACCACACCGACGCGATCATGGCCGAGGATGATGCCGTGGCCGATACGTTTTTCCGCAACCTCGATAGTGCGATCCTGATGCGCAATGCCTCGACCCAGTTTGCTGACGGGGGCGAGTTTGGCATGGGGGCCGAGATCGGGATTGCGACGGGCAAACTGCACGCGCGCGGCCCGGTAGGGGCGACGCAATTGACCAGTTTCAAATACCTCGTGACCGGCGACGGAACAGTGCGTGTCTAAAACGTCACCACGATACGGTCGTTTTGAATATCTGCGGTCAGCTTGCGGTTCGCCTCTTTCAGCGCGTCGGGCATCAATGCGAAATGCACCTGTGCCGGTCCGATGTCATCGCTGGCACGAACAGTGCCCAGATCGTCCCAAAGACTGGGGTCAGCGCTGATCTTGCGACCCGTGGCCTCAATCTTCCAGGCAGTGCCGGTGCTGCTGATGGCGACTTCACCGCCGAAGGGCAGGGCGCTTTCAAAGCACTGCAAAAGCAGAAAGACCAACCGCACCTCTAGCCGGCGAGGGTCGTCGGCGACCTCCCATGCGTAGGTGAACCGGCCACCACGCGCCATTGCCCCAAGAATCGCAGTCACTTCACCCTGGCTGATGAACTGATCCGCCGTTGCTGCACCATAGGCGATGCGAAAGAACCGGATGCGGGCGCTGGCGTTGTCCACGCTGTCGCTGATCAACTGCATTTCGGCGCTTGGGCTGTCGTCGGACATCGCCAAAAGCTCTACCCCATTGCTGATTGCACCGATTGGGCTGATAAGGTCATGACAGATGCGCGATCCGACGAGAGCTGCAAGATCAGGGCGCATCATAATGACCTGCCAAGGGGTGCTGTGATGTCTGATCTGAACGCAATTCTGGAACCCGGCATGCTGGTCACCCACCCCAACAAGCCGGACTGGGGCGTGGGACAGGTGCAGTCAAATATTGGCGGTCGGATCACGGTCAATTTCCGCGAAACAGGTAAAATTGTCATTGATGGATCATTGATCATACTGGTCCCCTATCACGGCAGCAACACAACCTAAGGTAGCAATACCTGCGGGCACGTCAATATGTCCCGCACAATGTTGCCGCGCTTTTGGTTGCCAAATGGTAAATGTGCACCTAAACCGCCCCTGTTCCTTCGGACCCGAACACAAAACGCAATGACCGTTTCCCCCCAATTTGATTTGCAGTTGGCTTGCAGCGATGCGGATGTCGTGGCGGCACAGCGCCTTCGGTATCAGGTCTTTGTGGCAGAGCTGGGCGGAACCAGCGACGGCGTGGATCACGCAGCCGGGCAAGAGGCGGATGCATTTGACGCCCATGCGGACCACTTGCTGTTGCGCGATCTGGGGCGGCGCGCTGATGATCAGGTGATTGGGGTATATCGCCTAATGAACCGTGCGCAGGCTGATGCGGCCGGCGGCTTTTCCTCGGCGGCGGAATATGATCTGACACCGCTATTGGCCGGCGGGCGCAAGTTGCTGGAACTTGGTCGGTCGTGCTTGCATCCCGACTACCGCGGGGGGGTCGCGATGCATCATCTATGGCAGGGGCTTGCGGCACATGTACGTCAGCAGAAGATTGAGATCCTGTTTGGAGTGGCGTCTTTTCATGGCGCGGATGCCAGCCGTCATGCGGCAGCACTGGCGCATCTGCACCAAAGTTATCTGGCACCGCCAAAGCTGCGCCCTGTCGCAAAGGGGGCAGGCGCTGTTCCACTGGATGATCTGACTTTGGCTGATGAAAACCGCAAGGAAGCTGTAGCCGCGATCCCACCCCTGATCAAAGCGTATCTGCGGTTGGGTGGCATGGTGGGTGATGGCGCATACCGCGATCAGGCGTTCAACACCACGGATGTTTGCATGGTGGTGGACGTCAATCAGATGCCTGACCGATTGCGGGCGCAGTATGCGGATGGCGCCTTATGACGACCTGGCGGTCCGACGATCACGCGCCGCATTTGGCGCCAACGTGGGGCGGCGTTTTCCGAGCGGTCTTGCGTGCGATCCCGTTGATCGTGTTGGTGAGTGGGGGCCTGATCTTGATGCTTACGTTGCGGTTGATTGAGCGTCCGTTCTTTGGCCTGCGCCGTCCGATCACGCCCCACATCACCCAGTTTGTCTGCCGCAACGGGTTTCGGATATTGGGGATCGGCTTCCAGTTAAAAGGCGTGCCGATGACCGGCCCCGGCGCGGTTGTCGCCAACCATTCCAGCTGGCTTGATATCTTTGCGCTGAATGCGGGAAAACGGATCTACTTTGTCTCCAAGGCCGAGGTGGCGCAATGGCCGCTGATCGGGTGGCTGGCGCGCGCCACTGGCACCGTCTTTATCCGCCGCGAACGCACCGAGGCTGCGTCACAGATTGCTGTATTCCGCGATAGACTGGCCGCCGGGCATCGGCTGCTGTTTTTTCCCGAAGGTACCTCGACCGACGGTTTGCAGGTCTTACCGTTCAAACCGACACTGTTTGCAGCTTTCTTTGAACCCAGCTTGCGCGAAATCATGGCAATTCAGGCGGTGACTGTGAAATACACCGCGCCACCGGATGCAGATCCACGGTTCTACGGCTGGTGGGGGGACATGGAATTTGGGCCGCATCTGTTGTCGACGCTTGCGGCAAGACAGCAAGGACATGTCAGTGTCGTCTACCATACGCCGGTGCAAGTGCGTGACTTTGCAGATCGCAAAGCGCTGGCGCGCCATCTGGAATGTCAGGTGCGGGGTGGATTAACCGCCCATCAGCACGCGGAATTCTGACAGTTTGGCCGCGGCATCGTCGTTTGACCAAACCTCATCCCCAATGCCGAAGAAATCTGTTGTGGTGGAGAGTACCTTGATCAACTCGGGCGTAAGCGCGCCTTCGGCAACGACGGGGATTTCGATCATCTGGCTCCACCAGGCGAACAGCTCAAGCTCGGCCTGCTGCATGCCGCCCAGATCCGTGCTGCCCACGGGTCCAAAAGCCACGTAGTCGGCGGAAAGTTCGCCAGCGGTCATGCCGTCATGGCGCGAATTGCCGCAGAAGGTGCCGACAATTGCATCATCGCCCAGCTCTTTGCGCACAGCCCGGACAGAGCGGGCGCCATCGGTCAAATGCACACCGTCCAAGCCAAACCGTTCCACCAGCCGAAAATGGCTGTCGATCACAAGCGCCACATCGCGTTGATGCGTGATTTCGCGCAGCGCGTCTGCGGCGCGGCCAATACGGTCTTCATCACGGCTGGAAAGGGCAAGTCGTACACAGGCCACGGGCACTAGATCAAGGCAGGCCGCCAGCCGGTCTGGGTACGTGGAAAGATCAAACTCTGGTGGAGAGATCAGATAGATCTGCGGCAGCTCTGAATCGGACATCGTGTCGGGGCCTTCTTGATAGATTGCCCCCATCTAGCCCGGATTTCTGCGCTTGGCTACTTCGGAGGCAGGCTGCTGGCGTAGGCCAGTGCCATCGTGACAACCTGATGCCGCAAGGCATCATCGGCAAAGGTCGTTTCGGCCACGTCAACCATGCCGCCCATCTTGCGCCCGGTAAACGACAGCGGTGCCACACCGGGAATTTTCAGCGCCTCCGGCTCTGCCGCTTTGCCAACGCGCGCCATGCCGCCGCCCTGATGCACACCGCAAACCATATGGCCATTCTTCATAAAGCAAAGGCCACCGAACATCTTGCGTTCGGTGATCCCTGGCTCTTCGGCAAGGTCGCTGCGCAGCACCTCGGCCAATCCCGCATCATAGGCCATTCGCCCCTCCTTGTGTCATGGTGACGGCCAGCGTATCACGCGCGAAATCAACCGGATATCCCTGATGCCTACTGACACACCACAACCTGCCTTTGTGCTGATCCGCCCGCAAATGGGCGAAAATATCGGGGCCGCCGCGCGCGCGATGTGGAACTTTGGTCTGGACCGGATGCGCGTCGCTGCCCCGCGCGATGGCTGGCCCAATCAAAGCGCTGTTGCCATGGCCTCTGGCGCGGGGCGGTTGCTGGACGAGGCGCAATTGCACGACAGCACAGCGGATGCTGTGGCTGATTGCGACTATGTCTATGCCACGACCGCGCGCCCACGGGAGTTGACCAAGCCCGTCTTCACGCCTCAGGCGGCTTTGTCGGATGCGCGTGACCGCATTGCCGCGGGCCAGAAGGTCGCGGTGATGTTTGGCCCCGAACGCGCGGGCATGGAAAATGATGATATCGCGCGGGCCAACGCGATCATCTCTGTCCCGGTAAACCCGGATTTTCCATCGTTAAACTTGGCGCAGTGTGTGCTGCTGTGTGGTTATGAATGGCAACGCGCGACGGTCGAGACGCCCGCGCAGCGCACACAGATGCAGGGCGATTGGGCTACGCAGATCGAAATTGAGAAGCTGGCCGAGAATTATGAGAGCACGCTGGATCGGGCTGGGTTTTTCTTTCCCGAACACAAGGCCGCGAACATGAAGATGAACCTGCGCAACTTGTGGTCGCGCATGTCATTGACGCGCGCAGATGTGCAGATGTTGCACGGGATCATGCGGCAGATGGTGCGGTGGAAAGACAAAGGGTAGGGGCTTTGGGCCGGCGCGCTTGTCTTGGAGCGGGTAACGGGAATCGAACCCGTAACTGAAGCTTGGGAAGCTTTCGTGATACCTTTTCACCATACCCGCACAATCACCGTGAGCCAATCGAACTGCCGAAGGTCACAAGGCAACCAAGGCAGACAATCAGGTCCATGATTTGGTTCTAGCTACACCCAGCCGAAAGACGTGGCAAGGTGCAACTGGGCGCGATCAGGCCTCTTTCAGAATGGCGGCAAGATGCGCGGCAGAGCCAGTGAGGGCGGCGTAGTCATCCTCGATCACGCTGACCGAGAAGTTGCCCATGAAGCCCGCAAAGCGGCCTTTGTCGCGGAAGGCTTCGCCAAAGCCGAAGGTTTGCAGGTGTGGGGCAAAGGCGCGCGCGACGCCCCCCGCCAGATAGACACCGCCGAAGGGCAATTGCACCAGCGACAGGTTGCCCGCCACCGTGCCCAGGATGCGCGTGAAGATTCGCGCAGCCTTAGCGCTGCGGGGATCGTCGCCTTGGGCGCAGGCGGCCATGATGTTTGCGGCCGCTGCCTCGCGCGGGTCGTTTTCCTCTTGCCCCAGAAACGCATAAACCCGCTCCAGGCCGCGGCCCGACAGCACATCCTCGATCGCTGGGAAGCCATGCGCGCTGGACACAAATTCGCACAAGCGCAGCTCTTGTGCGGTGCGGATGGGCAAGTTGGCGTGACCGCTTTCCGATGGTGTCACCAGCCGTCCGTGGTCGGTATCAAAGACCGGGGCTGCGTTGAACCCGGTGCCGACGCCAATTACCAGTTTGGCTGCATTTGCATTGGCTTCTACCCCGGTCAGGATCGTGCGAATGTTTTCCGGCGCCAGATGGCCAAGGGCATGGCCCTGGGCCTGAAGATCGTTCAGGATTGCCACGGTCTCGGACCCGGTGGCGCGGGCAAGGGTGGTCTTGTCGATTGTCCAGTCAAGGTTCGTCATTGACGCCCGGCCATCCCGCACAGGGCCTGCCACTGCCACACAGGCCGCGCGCGCATCAACACCCCCTTCATCATCGACATAACGTCGGATCACGCTTTCCAGCCCCGGGAAATCGGTGTTGCGATACCGGCGGATCGTGTCGGTCAGGATGTCGCGTCCTTTGGCAAGGGCAACCCGCGTGTTGGTGCCGCCGATGTCGGCAACAAGGCTAAAGGTGTTGGCAGCGTGTTTTGGCATGAGGCGTGTCCTTAGCGCGCGATGGCGGCTTTGAGGTCGTGATAGGACGCTTTGGGCGTCCGTGTCTGTGTTTCGAAATCGACATGGATCAGGCCGAACCGCTTTTCATAGCCAAAGGCCCATTCGTAATTGTCGAGGAGCGACCAGTAGAAAAAGCCCTGCAAGTTCACCCCAGCGGATACAGCATCATGCATCGCTTGCAAGTGGCCTGCGATATAAGCGCTGCGCTGGGGGTCAAAGACCGCGCCGTTTTCAACGTGATCGTCCCATGCCATGCCGTTTTCGGTGATAAAGATAGGCAGGTCGCCCACATAGTCGTCTTTCAGCATCAACAGGATATCGCGCAGGCCGTCGGGATAAATCTCCCAGCCCATCTGGGTCTTGTCCAGCGTGCCGGTCACTGACGTGACGTGGGGCCAAGGCGCGTCCGGATCGGCCTTAATATTCGTGCGGGTGTAGTAATTGACGCCCAGAAAATCCATCGGCTGGCTGATCTCTGCCATGTCATCCTGCCAGCCCGCGGGCATATGGGGTTCAAAACCTTCGAGCGCCTCTGAAGGGTAGGTGCCTTGGGTTGCGGCCTGAATGAACCAGTGGTTGTAAATCGCTTCTTGCCGTTTGGTGGCGGCGAGGGTCTCTGCCGTTTCATCTGCGGCCTGCGGGTATTCAAAGTTCAGAACGATGCCGCAATTCTTCATGCCTTTAGCGCGCAGCCGGGTCATGCCGACGCCGTGTGCCTTCATCACGTGATGCATCGCACGGGATGCCGCGCGGATGTCACGCAAGCCCGGTGCGTGGTGGCCCAGAAAATGCGATAGATAGGCGACGCACCAAGGTTCATTGAGCGTCGCGATCGAGGCCATGCGATCCCCGATCCGGTCGGTGATCACATCCACGTAGTCACCAAAACGATGCGCGATATCGGGGTTCGCCCACCCGCCGAGATCGGCAAGCGCTGCAGGCAGATCCCAGTGATAGAGTGTCTGGAAAGGTTTCAGCCCCCGTGCCAAAATAGCGTCGGTCAAGCGATCGTAGAAGTCCAATCCTTCGGGGTTCACGGTCACACCATCAGGCATCACGCGCGCCCAACTGGTCGAAAAGCGGTAAGCATCCATGCCCGCATCGACCAGATGATCGAGGTCACTTTCGAAGCGGTGATAATGATCACAGGCCACGGCACCGTCTTCGGCCCGCACCACATTGTTGGGGCCTGCGGCAAAGGTGTCCCAATGGGTCAGGCCCGCGCCGCCAAAACTATGACCCTCGATCTGATACGCGGCCGTGGCGGCCCCAAAAATGAAATCCTTGGGAAAGTCGGAGCGTTTGAGCATGATATGTCCTTAGCGTGGTGCAGGGCCGGTGGATTGTCCCACCGTCAGTTCAGCCTCGAGCAGCGTTTGCATCGGGTTTTTGTCGGGTTCGGCAATAATCTGCAAGAGCATGGCTGCGAGTTGACGTCCCGCATCCCGAACAGACGACCGGGTGGCGGTGAAAATCGGAACGTCGCCGCCATTGCGGAGATAAGACAGCCGGTCATCGTGAGTTATGATCGACACATCGCGCCCCATCTTCAGGCCCGATTCTTCGACCGCGCGTCGGACGCCTAATGCGATGATCATCGAGGATGTCAGGATTGCGGTGGGCGGGGCGTCTTGTGCCAGCATTTCGCGCGTTGTCAGATAGCCGAAGTCTTCTGTCATCTCGTCTGCATGCATCAGGGTAGGGTCAGCAGTGATGCCTCTGTCGGTCAGTGCGTCAACAAAGCCGCGCCGCCGCCGCATCGCGAAGTCCATTTGTTCATTGCCATTCAAAAGCGCCATGCGCCGATGGCCGAGATCGTAAAGAAAGCCGGTGGCCCGATGAAAGGCCGAGCGATTGTTCACGTCGAGCCATGAATAGGGCAGGGACACACCGCTGGCGCGGCCATGCACAACAAACGGCAGATCAAGATCTTTGAGCAACGGTATCCGGGGATCATCCATTTTCGGGGCGTGGACCACGACCCCATCGACCGCACGACGCGATTTGAGGTTTTGGTAGACCCGGTGTTCATCCTCATCATTGTTTAGGACTGACAGGATCATCTCGTATCCCTGGCGGGCGTATTCTTCGCCCGCGCCGGCAATGAAGTCGGCAAAGATCGGGTTGACCATCTCGTGGCTTTTGGTCGTCGGTATCACGTGACCTATGGCCAGCGCCTTGCCAGTGGCCAGCCCCTTCGCGCGGGTACTGGGGGCGTAGTGAAATTGCTCTGCAGCCGCCATCACACGCTGCCGCGTGCTTTCCGAAACCTCAGGGTAGCCGTTCAACGCGCGGCTTACGGTCGTTTGGCTCAGGCCCAGTTGCGATGACAGCTCTTTCAAGTTCATGGTGGGCAAAGTCACCCAAAGCGCTGTGAATCTCAAGTGCCAAAATCGATTTAGGTGTCAGATTTTGCTGCAATGCGAGACTTTGGCTTGGTTTTTGAGTGCTGAATAGATCATAGCGCAATCGCTTTATTCGGTTGACTTGTGCGATCAGATGCATGACGTTGGCATCACTTCAAAGCGCTTTGGATTGATTCCATCGCGTGAAGGAACGTTACGTGGCGCGGCGAACGCGCGAATGGGAGGATACTTATGAAAACGAAACTTTATGCAGGTGTTGCTGCGGCTGCTTTGCTGGCGGGTCCGGCAATGGCTGATGGCCATCTTGTATTCACACCCGGTGAGGGCGTGTTCAGCTGGGACAGCTATGAAGCCTACGCAGCCAATGCCCCCGACCTGAGCGGTCAGTCTGTCACCGTGTTTGGCCCTTGGCTGAGCCCGGAGGACGAAATCTTTTCCAGCGTTCTGGCATACTTCGAAGAAGCAACCGGCGCTGACGTGACCTACACGGGGTCCGACGGTTTTGAGCAGCAGATCGTGATTGACGCCGAAGCAGGCAGCCCGCCCAACATCGCTGTATTCCCGCAGCCGGGTCTGGCGTCTGACATGGCGTCGCAAGGCCTGCTGGCCCCATTGGGTGGCGACATGGCCGCATGGGTTGGCGACAACTATGCTGCTGGTCAGTCCTGGGTTGACCTGGGCACTTATGGCGACGCCGAAGGCAATGATCAGTTCTATGGCTTCTTCTACAACGTCAACGTGAAGTCGCTGGTGTGGTACGTGCCTGAGAACTTCGAAGACGCGGGCTATGAGTTGCCTGAGTCGATGGAAGACCTGATCGCGCTGAGCGAAGAGATGATCGCAAACGGTGACACACCCTGGTGTATCGGTCTGGGATCCGGTCCGGCCACGGGTTGGCCCGCAACTGACTGGGTCGAAGACATCATGCTGCGCACACAGTCGCCAGAAGACTATGACGCCTGGGTCGCAAACGAGCTGAAGTTCAACGACCCCAAGGTTGTGAACGCCATCGAAACCTTCGGCATGTTCGCGAAGAACGATGACATGGTGTCGGGTGGAGCTGCAGCAGTTGGGACAACCGACTTCCGCGACAGCCCCGCTGGTCTGTTCTCGTCGCCGCCTCAGTGCTTCATGCATAAGCAAGCGTCGTTCATTCCGGCTTTCATGCCAGAAGGTGTTGAAATCGGTGTTGATGCCGACTTCTTCTACTTCCCGGCCTTCGCGAGCGAAGACCTTGGCAACCCGGTTCTGGGTGGCGGCACGCTGATGGCTGTGACCAACGAGTCAGAAGCGACAATGGAGCTGATGGAATTCTTCCAGCTTCCGCTAGCCCACGAAGTCATGATGGCGCAGACCGGTTTCTTGACACCGCACACCGGTGTGAACCTGGACGCCTATGCGGACGCAACGCTGCGTGGTCAGGGTGAAATCCTGCAGAACGCAACAACGTTCCGCTTTGACGGCTCTGACCTGATGCCGGGCGCTGTTGGCGCCGGCACATTCTGGACCGGTATGGTCGACTATGTCGGCGGTGCGTCGGCGCAGGATGTGGCAGATGCCATTCAGAATAGCTGGGATGGCCTGAAGTAATTCAGCCAACTTCTGGACGGCGCAGGTTGATCTGCGCCGTCCAATCTGACCTCATAGAGGTCAACGCGACCAACAAATCTGGGGGGAGATGGATATGCATCCTGCATTGCTGGGACTCGTGACCGTTGCCATTGGTGTCGGCGGGTGTATCGGATACTTTTACGGCGCAAACGTCTTTCTCGATAAGGTGTTGTTTCCGGCCAAGGGGCCGAATGCCGGGCGCAATATCAACCGCGCCAACCAAATCCGGCCTTGGCTCTTCCTCTTTCCTGCGATTTTCGCGCTTGGGCTTTATCTTGCCTATCCGGTCTTCGCCACGCTGCGGCTCAGCTTTCTAGAGCGGCTGCCAGGCAACCAATATGCCTTTGTCGGCTTTGACAACTACACGCGCATGTTCGGAGAGCCAAAGTTCCGCGAGGCGATGCTGAACAACATTCTTTGGCTGATCGTGGTGCCTGCCGCCTCAACCGCGTTTGGGTTGCTGGTTGCACAGCTGACGGACCGTCTGCGCTGGGGCAGCATTGCCAAATCGATCATCTTCATGCCGATGGCGATCAGCCTTGTGGGTGCATCGGTAATCTTCAAGCTGGTCTACGAGGCGCGTCCCGAAGACGTGGCCCAGATCGGTGTGCTCAACCACCTCTACCTCAATTATTTCGGCGGCACTGAGCCACAGCAATGGCTGACAATTCCGCTTTGGAACAACTTTTTCCTGATGGTGGTGCTGATCTGGATCCAGACTGGTTTTGCCATGGTGATCTTGTCGGCCGCACTGCGCGGCATCCCCGAAGAAACGGTTGAAGCCGCCATTGTAGACGGAGCGAACCCGTTCCAGATTTTCTTCAAGATCAAGATTCCGCAGATCATGTCGACCATTGTTGTGGTCTGGACCACAATCACGATTGCCACGCTCAAGGTCTTTGACATCGTGTTTGCGATGACCAACGGCCAGTGGGAAACGCAAGTGCTGGCCAACTACATGTATGACAAGCTGTTCCGCGCCAATGACTGGGGCATGGGGTCGGCTGCGGCGATGATCATCATGCTGATGGTCACCCCGATCCTGTACTGGAACGTTCAGAACGCCCGCAAGGAGATGCGCTGATGGAAAATATGGCTGGCAATAAACCCGCTGTCGTCTGGGCATTGAACATATCGGTGATCCTGCTTGTGTTCCTGTGGATCTTCCCGACGCTCGGCCTGTTTGTCTCGTCCTTCCGGACAGGTGATCAGATCACCTCTTCCGGTTGGTGGGCATCTCTGTTCCCCGCGGAGCAGACCCTGCAAATCCGGGCGCTTGATCCCGATGATGCGCGGGTCGATGCAGGCAATGGTGTCTTTGTGGTCGAGGGCAACGTGTTTGCCGAAGGCCTTGGTGATCCGCTGCCTATCGACAGCTGGGGCACGTCTTCGCGAGCGCTGGATGCCTATCAGGCCGGTGACACGGCTGATCTGGGTGACGGCGAGGTTCTGACGCTGAATGATGACGGTTCCTATGTCTGGCAAGGCAACGATGAACAGATCAGCGGGCGCGCCCAGCGGATGTTTATCACGGCGACTGTTCCGCCGAATTTCACTTTGGACAATTACGGATTTGTGCTGTTCAACCCGGAAAATGCCGAGGGCATGGCAAAAGCGTTTTTCAATACGCTGACGGTGGTGATCCCGGCAACAATCATTCCGATCCTGATTGCGGCCTTTGCCGCCTATGCGCTGGCGTGGATGGATTTTCCGGGGCGCGCTTTGTTGATTGCGGCGGTCGTAGGCCTTTTGGTCGTGCCACTGCAATTGGCGCTGATCCCGCTGTTGTCGCTGCACAATGCTGTCGGCATTGGTAAGGGCTATTTGGGCGTCTGGCTGGCGCATACCGGTTTCGGGTTACCCTTGGCCATCTATTTGTTACGCAACTACATGGTCGGGCTGCCGCGGGATATTATCGAAAACGCCAAGGTCGACGGGGCGACAGATTTCCAGATCTTCACCAAGATTATCCTTCCGCTGTCGTTCCCGGCCTTGGCGTCCTTTGCAATCTTCCAGTTCCTGTGGACGTGGAACGACCTGCTGGTGGCGCTTGTGTTCCTGATCGACAGCTCTGGTCAGACCACGGTGATGACAAAACAGCTGGTCGAGCTTTTGGGCACACGCGGTGGTGACTGGGAAATCCTTGCCACATCGGCCTTCGTGTCTATCGCGGTTCCGCTGGCTGTCTTCTTCACCATGCAACGATACCTTGTCCGCGGCCTGTTGGCCGGGTCGGTGAAATAGGGAAAGACTATGAACGTGCAATCCGGCACAGCTTTGACCATCGACAACACAGCGAACCCCGACTGGTGGCGGGGCGCGGTGATCTACCAGATCTATCCGCGCAGCTTTCAGGACAGCAATGGCGACGGGATCGGTGATCTTGGCGGCATAGTGCAGCGGTTGCCGTATATCGCCAGCCTTGGGGTCGATGCGATCTGGATCAGCCCGTTCTTCACTTCGCCGATGAAGGACTTTGGATACGATGTCAGCGACTATTGCGACGTCGATCCAATGTTCGGCAATCTGGCGGACTTTGATGCGGTGGTGGAAACTGCGCATGCCTTGGGTGTGCGGGTGATGATTGATCTGGTGCTTAGCCACACCTCGGACAAGCATCCTTGGTTTGCCGAAAGCCGTCAGGACAAGACCAATGCCAAGGCCGATTGGTACGTCTGGGCCGATCCCAAGCCAGATGGCAGCCCTCCTAACAACTGGCTGTCGATCTTTGGCGGACCGGCCTGGCAGTGGAATGGCGAGCGCCAGCAATATTTCCTGCATAACTTTCTGGCCAGCCAGCCTGATCTGAATTTCCACTGTGATGCAGTACAGGACGCGCTGCTGAATGTGGCGCGGTTCTGGTTGAACCGGGGGGTTGATGGATTCCGTCTGGATACGATCAACTTCTACGTCCACGATGCGCAATTGCGTGACAACCCGCCGCTGGCGCCAGAGCGCCGCAATGCGACCATTGCGCCGCAGGTGAATCCCTACAACCATCAGGAACACCTCTACGACAAGAACCAGCCCGAGAACCTGAACTTTCTGCGCAAGCTGCGCGCGGAGTTGGAACCTTTCGGCGCGGCAGCCGTAGGTGAGGTGGGTGATGCCCAGCGCGGGCTTGAGATCATGGGCGAGTATACGGCTGGCGATGATCTGATGCACATGTGCTATGCATTTGAGTTTCTGGCCAACGACGCCCCCAATGCCGCACAGATCGTTGAAGTGATGGACCGGGTTGACCGGGTTGCGGCAGACGGTTGGCCGTGCTGGGCCTATTCCAACCATGACACCAAGCGGCATGCGACCCGCTGGGGGTTTGACCACGCAGGTTTGCGGCTGATGACTACGCTGATGATGTGCTGGCGCGGTTCGGCCTGTATCTACCAAGGGGAAGAACTGGGACTGGCAGAGGCGGACGTGGCCTTTGAAGATCTGCAAGACCCCTATGGGATCGAGTTTTGGCCGAAATTCAAGGGCCGCGACGGCTGCCGCACGCCGATGGTCTGGGAACAAAGCAATCTGAACGGTGGCTTCTCGCAAGCTGCCCGGACCTGGCTGCCGGTGTCGTCCGAGCATCTGCACCTGTCGGCGGCCGCACAAGAGGATGACCCAGGTGCGCTGCTGCATCACTACCGCAAGGCCATTGCTTTTCGCCGCGCTCATCCGGCGCTGCAGTCAGGCGATCAGAACGGGATCAAGGCAAAGGGTGATGTGGTCTATTTCACCCGCAAGACCGACGCGCAGACCATATTCTGCGCATTCAACATCAGCGACAGCCCCAGCGACTTTGCGTTGCCACAGGGCGACTGGCATCCGGTGGGCGAGGAATTGGGCAGCGCCCATGTCTCGGCTGACGGGAAATTACACTTAGGACCGTGGCAGGTATGCCTTGCGGTCAAACGCGCCTAAGCGCGACGCATTAACGGGAGGGACCGATGGCCGATCTTAAACTGACAGATGTTGCCAAGACCTATGGCGGAACGGTTGATGTGCTCAAAAACATCAATCTGGATATCAAACAGGGCGAATTGATCGTCTTTGTCGGCCCTTCGGGTTGCGGCAAGTCCACGCTGTTGCGGATGATCGCGGGGCTGGAAAAGATCACCGGCGGTGAGCTGCAAATCGACGGCACAGTCGTGAATGATGTGCCACCCGCACAGCGCGGCATTGCGATGGTGTTCCAGTCTTACGCGCTTTATCCGCATATGACGGTGCGCGACAATATGTCCTTCGCGCTGAAACTGGCGAAAAAGTCGCAGGCTGAGATCGACGAGGCGGTGAACCGTGCCGCAACAATTCTGCAGTTGGACGAATACCTCGACCGCCTGCCCAAAGCGTTGTCCGGTGGTCAGCGCCAGCGTGTGGCGATTGGCCGTTCGATCGTCCGCGATCCCAAGGTCTATCTGTTTGATGAACCGCTTTCGAATCTCGATGCGGCCTTGCGCGTCGCGACCCGGATTGAGATTGCGCAGCTTAAGGAATCGATGCCTGAAAGCACGATGATCTACGTGACCCACGACCAGGTCGAAGCGATGACACTTGCCAGCCGGATCGTTGTACTGGCCAACAAAGGCATCGCACAGGTCGGCACACCACTCGAGCTTTATGAGCGTCCCGAGAATGAGTTTGTGGCGCAATTCATCGGCTCACCCGCGATGAACCTGCTGGCGGGCGAAGTGGTCGGCACTGGCGCACAGACAACCGTCAAGCTGGATGGTGGCGGCACCGTTGCCTCTGCCGTGCCAACACAGGACGCAGACAAGGGGATGCGGGTCAACATTGGCATCCGGCCGGAAGATATGCTGGAAACCAGCGGCGACGACTACGCTTTTGAAGGCAAGGTCAACATCACCGAAGCTTTGGGTGAAGTGACGTTGCTGTACTTCGACAAGGTTGGCGAAAACGACGCAGTGATCGGTAAGTTACCGGGTATCCATGCTGATCTGCGTGGCAAATCAGTGCGGATGGCGGCGGCACCGGAGAAGGTTCAGATATTCCACAATGGGCAATCGCTATACTACCGGTAACGCTGAAAACTGTTTCGGGGGGCGAACCCTCTTTGAACAAAAAAGCGTCGGGCCTTTGTTGCACTGGATGATGAAGTGCCCGTCGCTGGCAAACAGCTGCCCTGCCGCCACGGACCACCTTCGCAAACAGGCTGCAACTAATTTGTCGGTCTAGTTGGCGGAGCAGAGTCGCATGAACAGCCATTTGCCGCAGGGTTGGAATACAGCCAGTTTTGTCAATTCTGGCTAGTCACATGCGTCACCGGCCAGTTGCTGCAATACCGCGCCGGTGTCGTCGTCGGCGGGAAAGAACAATTCGATCCGCAAGTCCGAAAGGGTTTCATCTGCCGCGGTGCTGAACTGCGCGATTGTGCCGAACAGGCTCAGGCGCTGATCGCCCATGCGAAAAATCGTCGGGATCGTCGGGCCAGATGTGGTGATCCCAGGGTCCGCGTCTTGGGCAAGCCTATCTGCCGCCGCATCCAATACTGCAATTCCACCAGCGGCAGCACTTTCAGCGCGCAAACGCACGGCGCTGTGATAGGCCACTTCCGGCCAGTTCTCGACCACTTGCGGCATCAACGGGCTGGTCGTCAACTCCAGCAGGCTGCCGCCTTCGGTCAGGTCGAAAGGGGCAAAGAGCAGCCGCGCGGGCGCATTCATCATTTGCACATTCCAGAGCTGATCCAGCGCAAGCGCAGGGTAGGGGGCGTGCCGGTCCAGCATCCATCGCACAGCTTGGGTGACCGGTGCCATTTCCGCGGCATCCAGCGGAGTGGCGGCATAGCGGGGCGCAAATCCTGCGGCCGTCAGCAAACGGTTCTGTGCATCAAGGGGCAGTTGCAGCACCTCGCCCAAGCGCTGGATCATGCCAATACTAGGACGTGACCGTCCGGTTTCCAGAAACGACAAGTGCCGGGCAGAGACGTCTGCCGCCATCGCGAGGTCAAGTTGGCTGTAGCGGCGGGTCTGGCGCCAATCGCGCAGAAGGACGGAAAACGTGTTCATCCGCGCAGAATAGCAGCCCGACGCGGGATTGCACTTACCTGCAAGGTAATTGTTTTGATGATCCGGCCCATGTCATGCCTGTCGCGATACATCATAGGAGAAAGAAGATGACGGGACTTCAAATCGGAATGCGGCGCAATGGATTGATTGTGGCCGTGATTGGGGTGCTTTTCGGGTTGTCCGTACTGGCACCGTTGCATGCCGTGGCACACATATTCCTGCAACTGGCATATTGGCCCATGGCAAGTGTCCCGGCAGGGCAGGTGGTGCCGGTCGGGGTTCTGCTTGCAATCTCTGGTGGCTTGACGGTGGGTATCGGCATGTCGATTTGGGCCGTTGGCACCTATGTCGCAGGCGAGGCACCCGTGGCCGCCGCCAAAGTGGTCAAGATCACCGCCTGGAGCTGGTTTGCCGTCGACAGCACCTGTTCCATTTTGGCCGGTGCTCCGTTCAACGCAGTGCTGAACCTCTCATTCCTGGCGCTGATGCTGGCATCGGTGCGCAATGCCGGGTCAGCCGTGGCCAACCCGGCCTGAAGCCTTAGGCGCGGCGGCGGCGTCCGGTGCGGGCGCGGCCTTCGCCCTCTTTAACTGGCGCGCGATTAAACCTAATCCATTCGCCCCCCGACGGGTCATTGTCGGTCAGGAAGTTGGCGGCGCGAATGGCTTCCATTTCCTTACCGGCGCGCGGCTTGGTAGAGCCCATGCCGAACATCTGTACAAACGCCTCATCATCCATCCCTTCAGGCAAGATGATGCCAGCGGCTTCCACTTCGGCCTTTTTCTCGGCCAGTTTCTTTGGGCCGACGGGCAGGGCGACGGGGTTCATGATTGCAGACGTCATGCCCGCGGTCATGGCCATCGGCAGGAAAGCATTATTGATGCCGTGGCGGTTGGGCAGCCCGAACGAGATATTCGATGCGCCACAGGTCGTGTTCACGCCCAGCTCTTCGCGCAAGCGACGCACAAGCGTGAAGACCTGCAGACCAGCAGTGCCCATCGCACCAATCGGCATGACCAGTGGGTCAACGACGATGTCATGGGCGGGGATGCCAAAGTCAGCCGCGCGTTCCACGATCTTTTTGGCGACAGCAAAGCGCACGTCAGGGTCTTCAGAGATACCCGTGTCGTCGTTCGAGATCGCGACAACTGGCACATTGTACTTCTTGACCAGTGGCAGGACCAGTTCCAGCCGCTCTTCTTCGCCGGTGACAGAGTTTAGGAGCGGGCGGCCCTCGGCAGCTTCAAGTCCGTTTTCCAGCGCGCCAGGCACGGAGCTGTCAATGCAAAGCGGTGTGTCAACGATGGCCTGCACACGCTTAACCATTTCCATCATCAAGGGTGGTTCGACAAAGTTGTTGTCGGCATAGCGCGGGTCTTCGGCCATCTTGTTTGAAAATACAGCGCCGGAGTTGATGTCCAGAACCGTGGCACCGGCGGCAGTCTGTGCCAATGCATCCGCTTCAACCCGGCTGAAATCGCCGCGCTCAAGCTCTTCGGCCAAGATTTTGCGGCCCGTGGGATTGATCCGCTCGCCAATCACGCAGAATGGCTGATCAAAGCCGATGATGGCGGTTTTTGTTTTGGATTCGACAATCGTGCGGGTCATGCGGGTTCCTTGTTGGGGTTGGCAGGCGTGGTGTTTTCGCCGCCTTGGGCAATGGCCCACTTTGCATTGGTCTTGATGCCGCCCAGCGGGAAGAAGTGGACGTTGGTGATGTTGAAATCTGGGTTTGCTGCCTTGTGTGCGGCCAACTCCGTGACGACTTCTGTCGGCTCATAGGGCAGCAGCAGCTTCGTGACGTCCATCGCGCGCTTTTGCAGCACCTTGAGTGAGGGACCGACGCCGCAGGCAATCGCGAATTTGATCAGTGTTTGTAGCTTGGCAGGGCCCGCGATGCCGATGTGAATGGGCAGCATGATGCCGTTGGCCTTCAGGTCGTCGGCCCATTTGATAATCGGTTGCGCGTCGAAGGCAAATTGCGTGGCCAGTGCCATCTCGGCGTCAGACGTGTCGTTGAACGCCTGTTTCCAGCGCAACGCATCATTGACGTTGGTCATTGACCCGTCAGGGTCGATGTCCTTGTTGCCCTCTGGGTGGCCAGCGACGTGTAGGTTTGTGAACCCCGCCTCGCCAAAAAGCCCGGTTTCCAAAAGCTGCATAGAGCTGTGAAAATCGCCATGCGGGTTTGTCACGCCCCCTGCCAGCAGCAGCGCCTGTTTGACGTCCGCCTCGCCCTGATAGCGGGCGATCCAGTCGGCCAGTGTCGCCTTGTCCTTAATGATGCGCGCAGGGAAATGCGGCATGACCGGGTAGCCGTCGGCGTTCAGGCGTTTTGCCGTCGCCACCATGTCATCAATCGGTGTGCCCTCGATATGGGCGATATAGACACGCGTGCCTTTCGGCAGAAGTGACTGGAAATCCACGATCTTTTCGGCGGTGCGTGGCATCACCTCGATCGAGTAGTCTTTCAGAAAATCAACGACCTGCGGGTTCACATCGACCGAAGGGGCGGTGTCTTTTTTCTTGAGGAACGGCATAAGTGACACGACAGTCTCCTTCAGGCGCTGGGGGAAGGGCAGGGATTCAGGCCCAGCCATTGTTGGCAATCAGTTGTTTGATCCGGTCCAGATCATATTCAGCATCAATGCGCGCGACCTCGGCGGCAGCCACATCGGCGTCACCCCCGTCAACCGCATATGGGTCTGCCTTGCGGAACCCTTCAAGGTAAGCGTCGGATTCAGCGGCTCCCGACTTCATCGCGGCCCGGTCAATCGCCTGTTCAAACCGCTCTGGTAGGGGCAGTTTGGTGCCGCGCCGACCTTTGCCGACGATCACCTGTGCGGGCATATCGCGCCAGTAAACTATTGTGACATCTGCCATCGAATCCTCCGACCCCTTGGTTTGCCCCGGTGTAACACCGCGCCCGGCGCCTAAATGCCGATTTTCGACATGCCAGAACCCTTGGGCGACGATGTTGTTATGCCGCGTGCGGTGCGGGGCCGCCAGTGTCCCTTGGGACCATTCGTTTCATAGAGAAATTGAGCTTCATTCATCGCCCGCCGCTCTGGGCGCTTGCGCGGTGGCGGCCAAGCGCCTACGTTAAAGGTAACTCGAAAATGGAGGGCGTGAAGATGGCGCCCAAGCGTCCCTTTGGTGCGGGCGCGTTCCCCAAAGCGGTCGATACCCCCGCGCCACAGCCTCCGGATCCGGCCACGCTTTATGCGGCGCTTGATCTGGGGACAAACAGTTGTCGAATGCTGATTGCCCAGCCGAAGGGCAGTCAGTTTCACGTGCTGGATTCATTCTCAAAATCAGTGCAGCTTGGTCAAGGGTTGGAAAGCACCGGCAAGTTGTCGCGCGCCTCGATGAACCGGACGATTTCGGCGATGCGGATTTGTCGCCAAAAGCTGGATCGCCATGGGGTCACCCGGATGCGGCTGGTCGCGACAGAGGCATGTCGCAGGGCTAAGAACGGCGATGCTTTTGTTGCGCAGGTCCGGCGCGAGACCGGCATGAAGCTGGAGATCATCAAGCCAGAGGAAGAGGCGCGGCTGGCAGTGATCTCTTGTGCGCCGCTGGTCAGCACCAAGACAGAGCAGTTACTTGTTGTGGATATCGGCGGTGGATCAACAGAGCTGGTCTGGATTGATCTGGCCCATGTGCCTGCGCGCGAACGGCCCCGCGCCATCATGCGGTTGCATGCCGGGTTCAGGTCTGATCCGGGACCGTTTGCTGCGGCCAAGGTGGTCGACTGGATTTCGGTGCCGTTAGGCGTGGCAACGCTGCGCGATCAGTTTTCAGATGTCGAGGATGACGCCGCGCGCTTTGCGCTGATGTCGTGGTTCTTTGAGGAAAACCTGAGTGAATTTGCGCCGTCCACCGAACAGCAGGGGCGCGACGGGTTTCAGATTGTCGGCACCAGTGGCACCGTGACCACCGTTGCTGCCAGCCATCTGGGCCTAAAGCGTTATGACCGAACCAAGGTGGATGGGTTGCGCATGACCTCCGACCAGATTGATACGGTGATCCGCAACTATCTGACGCTCGGTCCACAGGGACGGCGGAGCGATCCACGGATTGGCAAGGATCGGCAGGCGCTGATCATGTCCGGGGCGGCCATTTTGCAGGCGCTGATGCGGCTTTGGCCGACGGATCGGCTGTCAGTCGCGGATCGTGGGCTGCGAGAGGGGTTGCTTTATGCACAAATGTCGGCAGATGGGGTGTTGGAAGACGCACCCTACTAACCAGATGCGTGTAAGTGCGCATGTGTGGCCAGTGCCGCGTGTGCATATTTTTATTCAAAAGAAAGACCATGAAAAAGTCAGGTAAGAACACTTCGGGACGCGGCCAGCGGGATTTGACGGTCAAGGTCAAATCCGCGCGCGGGCGCACGACATCCTCGACCCGGTGGTTGCAGCGGCAGTTGAACGACCCTTACGTCAAGCGCGCCAAGGCTGAAGGGTACCGTGGGCGCGCTGCGTTCAAGGTTTTGGAGCTGGACGAGAAGTACCGGTTTCTGGTCCCCGGCGCGCGGGTAGTCGATCTGGGCTGTGCACCCGGTGGCTGGTGTCAGGTCGCTGTCCGGCGGGTGAACGCGCTAGGAGAGCGGCAGGGCAAGGCCGTGGGCCGGGTGCTGGGGGTCGACCTGCAAGAGGTTGAACCAATTGCAGGGGCGGAAGTGCATCAGTTAGACTTTATGGAAGACGACGCTGACAAGCAGGTCATGGCCTGGCTTGATGGGCCCGCGGATGTTGTGATGTCTGACATGGCAGCCAGTGCATCAGGCCACAAACAAACCGATCACTTGCGGATCATCGCACTGTGCGAGGCCGCAGCCTACTTTGCCTTTGATGTGCTGGAAGAGGGCGGCACCTTTGTCGCCAAGGTGCTTGCGGGCGGGGCTGAGGGTGAGTTGCAAAAGCTGCTCAAGACCCGTTTCACCTCTGTCGCCAATGTCAAACCTCCATCATCGCGGTCCGACAGTTCGGAAAAGTTTGTCGTGGCGCGTGGTTTTAAAGGCTAGGCCAGTTGCACCTTGGTGCCGGCATCCAGCAACGCTTGCGCCAACCTTTCTGACGGCAGGCGGTCGGTAACAAAGTGATCTACTTCTAACAGTGATCCAATCCGAACTGGCGCCTTGCGCGCAAACTTGCCCGCATCGGCCACGACAATGGATTGACGTGCCGCCGTAAGGATTTGCTGGCTGACGCGCACCTCTTCCGGATCAAAGTCTAGTAGATGCCCGTCCGCAGCAATGGCAGAGGCGCCAATGATCGCGAAATCCACCTGAAACCGCGCAATGGCCAAAGCCGCAAGATCACCGACCAACCCGCCGTCTGCACGGCGTAACCGACCACCGGCCACGATCACCTCGCAACTGGGCGCGTCGGCCAGGATATTGGCCACGTTGAGGTTATTGGTGACCACCATCAGGTTCTGGTGGTGTCGCAGCGCGCGGGCCACGGCCTCGGTTGTGGTGCCGATATTGAGGAATAGTGACGCATTGTCGGGGATCAGTGCGGCTGTCGCACGCGCGATACGCAGTTTTGCGGTTCGGTTCACGCCACGCCGGTCATCATAGCCGATGTTGCGCACGCCCGACGGCAAAACGGCCCCGCCGTGCACACGTTCCAGAAAACCAGCGGCGCAAAGACTGCGCAGATCGCGGCGCAGGGTTTGAACGGCGACGCCAAGCTGTTCCGCCAACGTTGTGGCCTGCACCTTGCCTTGGCGGCGCGCGGTTGAAAGTATTGCAGAGTGTCGCTCGGTTGAGTTCATGTGTTCGCTTTATGTCATAAGCGAATACATAGAAAGCTATTGTGCCGTAGAATCGAAGGTTATTGATGTTCGTTGTGAGTAAAGCGAACCGGTTGGCGAGATACCCTTGCGGGCATGGTGCCGGATGCTACAGCACAGGCTCAGCGACGAGGTGCGGAAATGTCTACGGATTTTGACCTGTTTGTCATCGGCGGCGGCATCAATGGTGTCGGCGTGGCGCGTGATGCGCAAGGGCGGGGCCTGCGTGTCGCGCTTGCCGAAATGAATGACCTGGCCTCAGCGACCTCTTCTGCTTCGACCAAGTTGTTCCACGGTGGGTTGCGCTATCTGGAATTCTTTGAGTTCGGGCTTGTTCGCAAGGCGCTGATCGAGCGGGAAGTGCTGTTGTCGGCGATGCCGCATATCTCTTGGCCGATGCGTTTTGTCTTGCCGTACCACAAGGACATGCGGTTCGAGAACGAAACCCCGACATCACGGCTCTTGTCGCTGATGATGCCTTGGATGAAAGGCCGCAGACCGGCCTGGCTCATCCGATTGGGGTTGTTCATGTACGACAATCTTGGAGGGCGCAAAATTCTACCCGGCACGCGCACGGTCGACCTGACAATAGACCCGCTTGGCCAGCCGCTGAAGCAGAAATTTGCGCAGGCCTACGAGTATTCTGACTGCTGGATCGAGGATTCGCGACTTGTTGTGCTTAACGCCCGCGATGCAGAGTTGCGCGGCGCTAAGATCATGGTGCGCACCAAGGTGACCACGGCGCGGCGCGGCGCAGATCATTGGGTTGTGACGGTTGAGGGGCCTGACGGTGTGCAAAGCTTCACTGCGCGCGCCTTAGTCAACGCGGGCGGCCCGTGGGTTGAAAACATCGTGCGCGACACGGTGCGGCTGAACACTTCTGAAGGGATCAGGCTGGTGCGCGGCAGCCATATCGTCACCAAGAAACTCTATGACCACGACAAGTGCTACTTTTTCCAAGGCGAAGATGGCCGGATCATCTTTGCGATCCCTTACGAGACTGATTTTACCCTGATCGGCACCACAGATGCAGAACATGATGATCTGCACCGAACGCCGATCGCAACAGAGGCAGAGCAGGATTATCTGTGCGCCTTTGCCAGCCAGTATTTTGAAAAACCCGTGACGCGTGATGATGTGGTCTGGACCTATTCCGGTGTCCGCCCGCTTTATGACGACGGGGCCAAATCAGCGACGGCAGCGACGCGCGATTATGTGCTGTCGCTGGATGACACCGGCGCACCCTTGCTGAGTATTTTTGGTGGCAAGATCACGACATACCGCAAGCTGGCCGAAAACGTCATGGCCAAGCTGGCCCCACTCGTCGGCGGGACGGGCCCGTGGACGGCAGGTGTGGCCTTGCCCGGCGGCGATTTTCCCGTGGGCGATGTCGGCAAGGAAATTGCCGCACTGCGCAGCGACTTTGCCTTTCTGGACGACCGATGGGCAAAGCGCTTGATCCGCGCCTATGGCACCGATGCCCGTGTTCTGCTGGGGGACGCGGAAACGGCAGCCGATCTGGGCCGCGACTTTGGTGCGACGCTGACCGAGGCTGAAGTGCGCTGGCTCATGACCCATGAATATGCACGTGCTGCGGCGGATGTGGTTTGGCGGCGCAGCAAACTTGGCCTGCGGATGACGCAAGAACAGATTGCCACACTTGACCAGTATATGGCCAAGAACGCGCCCATGGCAGTCGCGTGACAGATCAAACAGAGTTCTTCGCGGGGTGTTGCCCCCAGTGGGCGGCTTTGACAGCATGCCGGCAATGACAATCGCAGGACGGCAGCAATGACGACAGAGCAATGGCACTATGTTGACGGCGGCGATAGTCGCGGACCTTTTTCGACGTCGCAAATCGAAGGGCTGATCCGAAGCGGTACAATCGCAGGCCACACGTTAGTGTGGAACGAAAACCTGCCGGTTTGGGAACCCGCAGCGCGCCACTTTGACTTTCAAGACGGGCCACCGCCGATCGGCGCAGCCGCGTCAGGCGGGGTCGTCGGGCATGATGGTCTTTATGTTGGTGCACCCGCGCGCGGCTTTGCCGAGGCGCTGAAGGTGTGTTTCAGTAAATACGCGACCTTCTCGGGCCGCGCGAGCCGGTCAGAGTTCTGGTATTTCTTCCTCTGGCAGTTGCTGATCGGATTTGTCACCGGTTTCGTTGACGGGTTCATTCTTGGCGCGACTGGCGATTTTTCACCGCTCAATTCTATTGCGTCACTGGTCCTTTTGCTGCCGACGCTCGCCGTATCCTGGCGCAGGTTACACGACGTAAATCGCAGCGGCTGGTGGATTGGTGGGTTCTATATTGTGCTTTTTGCAACCGCCGCGCTTGGGTTTTCCATGTATGCGGATGTGCCACTCGACGCTGAACCGGCTGGATCATTCCTGGCCCTTGCAGGCCTCTTTGGGATTGGCCTCCTCGTCTATATCGTCGTAATTCTCGTGTTTTTCTGCACGCGTGGCACGCCCGGACCAAACCGTTTCGGATAAAGGAACCCGACCTCATGACCCATATCCTTGCCATTGATCAGGGAACGACCTCGAGCCGCGGCATCATCTTTGACGGTGCGATGAAGATCAAAGCGACTGCTCAGCAGGAATTTGACCAACACTTCCCACAGTCGGGGTGGGTCGAACATGTGGTCGAGGATTTGTGGACTTCAACCTTGGCCACATCCCAAGGGGCCATCGCAAAGGCGGGCCTGACGGCAGCTGACATCAGTGCCATCGGGATCACCAATCAGCGCGAAACCACCATCGTCTGGGATCGCAAAACCGGCAAAGCCATCCACAATGCGATTGTCTGGCAGGACAGGCGCACAGCCGAGATGTGCGAGGCGCTCAAAGCTGACGGTTCGAAGCTGAGATAACGCATCGCACGGGGTTGCTGCTTGATCCCTATTTTTCGGGCACAAAGCTCAAGTGGCTGCTTGAAAACGTGGACGGCGCAAAGGCTGCGGCAGAGGCAGGGGATCTTCTGTTCGGGACTGTCGATTGCTATCTCATTTGGCGGCTCACCAACGGTGCGCGACATGTCACCGACGCGACCAACGCCGCACGCACGATGCTTTATAACATTCGTGATGGCGTCTGGGACGAAACGATTTGTGCCAAATACGGGATTCCGATGAAGATGTTGCCAGAAGTGCTTGATTGCGCGGCGGATTTCGGGATGACGGCCAAAGAATATTTCGGTGAGGAGTTGCCAATTCTGGGCGTTGCCGGCGATCAGCAGGCCGCAACAATCGGGCAGGCGTGTTTTGCACCGGGCATGTTGAAATCGACCTATGGCACGGGGTGTTTTGCGCTGTTGAACACGGGCGAAACTCTGGTCGAAAGCCAAAAGCGTCTGCTGGGCACAATCGCCTATCAATTCGACGGCAAGCCCACTTATGCGCTAGAAGGCTCGATTTTCATTGCAGGGGCCGTGGTGCAATGGCTGCGCGATGGCTTGGGGATCATCGCGAAAGCGGCGGACACGCATCCCCTCGCGGAAAAGGCTGATCCTGCGCAAGAGCTGTATCTGGTGCCCGCATTTACCGGTCTGGGCGCGCCCTATTGGGACGCTAACGCGCGCGGCGCTATCTACGGTCTGACCCGCAATTCCGGCCCGGAAGAGCTTGCCCGCGCGGCGTTGGAAAGCGTCGGGTTTCAGACACGTGATCTGCTAGAGGCGATGAAAAGCGACTGGCAAGATGCTGATAATGCGCAGGTTTTACGTGTCGACGGCGGGATGAGTGCCAGTGATTGGGCGATGCAGTTCCTGTCTGACATCTTGGGCTCGCCCGTTGATCGCCCGACCGTGTTGGAAACGACAGCCCTGGGGGCGGCGTGGCTGGCAGGGATGCGCGCAGGGATCTATCCCGATCAGGCAGGTTTTGCGCAAGAATGGGCGCTTGACCAACGGTTTAAGGCCCAGATGGATGATGCGACTCGCGACCGGCGCTATGCCGGGTGGAAGGATGCAATCAGTCGGACGTTATCTGTGCGTTAGTGCTGCGCGGCTTCCCAGGCTTCAAATTCCGCAGCGCGTTTTCTATGAAGTTTATCAAGAGTTTTGGGGCTTAAATTCACCTGAAAATCAGGGGAAACGTTGAGCTTTTTGGGCGCCGGAAAGTCCCCGAATCGATCCTTCAGGAATGCCATCAAACTGTCCTGTGCCTCGTAGCGAAAAAGGTGGTCGACACTTTGGTTCCCATCCGTGTCGCGCAGAAACTTCGCCTGAGATCCGACATTGGCAAAAGGTGCCGGCTTTCCTTTGCAGTATTCTTGGACAAAGGCGTCAAACGACACCTCGCGCGTCGAATTGGGATGCCCGATCAGTGCATCGCGACACCGGTATCGAAACCAGGAACTGAGCCAGTCCACGGGGTTGCGGATCAGGGTCATGACCTCAAGGTCATGAATGTTGGCGGTTTTTAACAGTGGCAGGATGAATCGCTGATACCGATAGCACGGTGCATGCTTAAGATCGGCAGGCTCGCGGATCACCATCGAAGCCCGCGGCGCCAAGGCACCTTCCAGTGCTGTGGTGCCGGTTTTTGGCATCGCTAGAAAGACCAATTTTTCTTTCCTGAAAACAAGCACTTCACGCATCCTTTGTCTCTTCTTCGGCCACCACTCTACGTCATCAATCCTTTCTTAACCACCTTTTCGCTAGGCTCATTGATGTCGATTTTAGTTGAAATGTTCTACTTTTGGTCTCATAGAGAAATGAGAACACAAGAAGAACACCGAGCATGATTGCCGCCCTGACAGGGGCGTGACATAAGGACAGGACCAGAATGGCAACGGCAGAACTCCTCAAAATGACTGACAAGAAAACCGCTGATAAGCAAAAGGCGCTGGATTCCGCGCTGGCCCAGATCGAACGGCAGTTCGGCAAGGGGTCGATCATGACCCTTGGCGGTGAAAACAAGATGCCCGACATCGAAGCGACAAGCACCGGATCACTGGGGCTTGATATCGCGCTTGGAATTGGCGGCCTGCCCAAGGGGCGGATTATCGAAATTTACGGGCCGGAATCGTCGGGTAAGACGACATTGACCCTGCACGCCATCGCGGAAGAGCAGAAAAAGGGCGGCGTTTGCGCCTTTGTCGATGCTGAACATGCGCTGGACCCGACTTATGCAAAAAAGTTGGGTGTGAACCTTGATGAGTTGCTGATTTCGCAGCCCGACACTGGTGAACAAGCGCTTGAGATTGTGGATACGTTGGTGCGGTCTGGCGCCGTCAACATGGTCATCGTCGATTCGGTTGCGGCCCTAACACCAAAGTCAGAGCTTGAGGGCGACATGGGCGACAGCAGTGTCGGTGTGCATGCCCGCCTGATGAGCCAGGCGATGCGCAAGCTGACCGGTTCCATCAACCGGTCTGGCTGCATGGTGATCTTCATCAACCAGATCAGGATGAAGATTGGCGTGATGTTTGGCAGCCCCGAAACGACGACCGGTGGTAACGCGCTGAAATTCTACGCCTCTGTCCGTCTGGACATCCGCCGTATTGGCGCGATCAAGGACCGGGACGAGGTTGTCGGCAACGCGACCCGCGTGAAAGTTGTCAAAAACAAGGTCGCACCGCCTTTCAAACAGGTGGAATTCGACATCATGTATGGCGAAGGCATCTCTAAGAATGGCGAGCTTTTGGACCTGGGCGTCAAAGCCGGTGTGGTCGAAAAGTCCGGCGCGTGGTTCAGCTATGGTGATGAGCGGATCGGGCAGGGGCGTGAAAACTCCAAACTGTTCCTGCGGGAAAACCCGTCAGTGGCGCTTGAGATCGAAGACAAGATCAGGGCTGCCCATGGTCTGGATTTTGATTTGATGGATGACGACCCGACTGAAGACGACGATCTGGTCGAAAGCTGATCAAGTTGGTGCGGGGCGACACCTGAAACGCCTGGCCCGCGCCGAATGCGCGGGGACAATATCCGGGAAAAGGGTGCGGCAAAGCCTGCACCCTTTTTTCGTGCCCGGTGGACAGTAACGGGGCGGGGGGCTATCTGGAACGAACCGCAGTTTTTATGCCCTGGAATACCCATGACAAGCCTTGCTGACATTCGATCCACCTTTCTGGATTATTTTAAACGCCAAGGGCACGAGGTTGTCGCCTCCAGCCCGCTGGTCCCGCGCAATGATCCCACGTTGATGTTCACGAACTCTGGGATGGTGCAATTCAAGAACCGGTTCACGGGCGTTGAAGCGGGGGCCTTTGATCGGGCCACAACAGCACAGAAATGCGTCCGGGCCGGAGGTAAGCACAACGATCTCGACAACGTCGGTTATACCGCGCGGCACCACACGTTTTTCGAGATGTTGGGGAACTTCTCTTTTGGTGATTACTTCAAATCAGAAGCGATCCCCTTCGCCTGGGAGTTGGTGACAAAGGAATTAGGTGTTGATGCATCGCGGCTTTTGACCACAGTTTATCACACCGATGACGAAGCGTTCGAAATCTGGAAAAAGATGGGCGTGCCGGAAGACCGGATCATCCGCATCGCGACCTCTGACAATTTCTGGCAGATGGGGCCGACCGGTCCCTGCGGACCCTGTACCGAGATTTTCTACGATCACGGTGATCATATCTGGGGCGGCCCGCCGGGATCGCCGGAAGAAGATGGCGACCGCTTTATCGAGATCTGGAACGTGGTCTTCATGCAAAATGAGCAATTCGAAGACGGCTCGATGAAGGCGCTCGACATGCAGTCGATTGACACCGGCATGGGGCTCGAGCGGATTGCAGCTCTGTTGCAGGGCAGCCATGACAACTATGATACGGACCTTTTCAAAGCGCTGATTGAGGCGTCTGGTCATGTGACCAGCACCGATCCATTTGGGGATGGCAATGTACATCACCGGGTGATTGCCGACCACTTGCGATCAACCTCATTCTTGATTGCCGAAGGTGTGCTGCCCTCCAACGAGGGCCGCGGTTATGTGCTGCGCCGGATCATGCGCCGCGCGATGCGCCATGCACATCTGCTGGGCGCCAAAGACCCGGTGATGCACAAGCTGGTGCCCGCGTTGGTGCAACAGATGGGTGCCGCATATCCAGAGTTGGGCCAGGGTCAGCGGTTGATTGAAGAGACATTGTTGAACGAAGAGGTCCGTTTTAAGCAGACCCTTGATCGCGGTTTAAAGCTTTTGGACGATGCTTTGGTTGATGTACCCGAAGGTGCAGACCTGCCGGGTGAGACGGCGTTCAAACTCTACGACACTTACGGCTTTCCGCTTGATCTGACGCAGGATGCGTTGCGCGAAAAAGGTCGTGGGGTGGATACGCCCGGCTTTGACGCGGCGATGGAGGAACAGAAGGCCAAAGCGCGCGCGGCATGGTCCGGTGCAGGCGGCGAAGCGGATGCTGCGGTCTGGTTCGAAGTGGCCGACGACAAGGGCGTCACCGATTTCCTGGGCTACGAGACGACCATGGCAGAAGGTCAAATCGTGGCCTTGCTGGTGGACGGCACATTGGCGGAAACGGCCAAGGGCGAAGTGCAAATCGCGTTGAACCAGTCACCGTTCTATGCCGAAAGCGGCGGTCAGGTGGGTGACGCAGGCGAGATCGTGACCGAAACGGGCCGGGCCACTGTGACCGACACCCGCAAAGTGGCCGGGGTCTTCGTGCATGTCGCGCAGGTGACTGAAGGTGAGATCAAGATGGGGCAAGGCGCAGAACTGCGCGTTGATCCGACGCGCCGTGGCGACATTCAGGCGAACCACTCGGCCACGCACCTGTTGAACGAGGCACTGCGGAGCACGCTTGGTAATCACGTGGTGCAGCGCGGATCGCTGAACGCGCCCGACCGCCTGCGGTTTGACTTCAGCCATCAAACAGCGCTGCACGCGGATGAGATTGAGAAGGTCGAACGCGAAGTAAACGCGCTGATCCGCCAAAACGGCGCGGTGGAAACCCGGATCATGGCACCTGATGACGCCCGCGCGCTGGGGGCTCAGGCGCTTTTTGGTGAGAAATATGGCGACGAGGTGCGCGTTGTTTCAATGGGTGTGGCCGAAGGATCGGGCAAAGGGACGGACGGCCAGACTTATTCGGTCGAATTGTGCGGCGGCACGCATGTAAAGCGCTTGGGTGAGATTGGTGCCTTTGTCGCGCTGGGTGACAGCGCGTCCAGCGCGGGCGTGCGCCGGTTCGAGGCGCTGACCGGGCAGGCGGCCCTTGATTATCTGCGGACGCAGGATCGGCAGTTGGCCGATGTGGCAGCCGCGCTCAAAACCCCCACTTCAGAGGTTGCCGACCGGGTTAGATCCTTGATGGATGAACGTAAGGCGCTGACCAACGAAGTCGCACAATTGCGTCGTGATCTGGCAATGGGCGGCGCTGGCGACGCGGGGCCCACCCAAGAGGACGTGAATGGCATGTGCTTTATGGGCCAGGTCATGCAAGGCGTCACCGGTAAGGACCTGCCGGCGTTGGTTGATCAGTTCAAGGAAAAGATTGGCAGCGGCGTGGTCCTGTTGATTGCCGATGCGGGCGGCAAAGCGGCCGTTGCAGCAGGTGTGACTACTGACTTGACGAACAAGGTGTCGGCGGTCGATGTCCTGCGCGCAGCAGTACCGCTGCTGGGCGGCAAAGGTGGCGGCGGGCGGCCCGATATGGCGCAGGGCGGTGGTGCGTCAGCGGACAAGGCAGATGAAGCGATTGCTGCCGCAAAGACCTATCTGGAGGGAATCTGATGCCGACAGCACTGTGGATTGCACATGTGAAAGTCACCGACGCAGAGGCCTATGGCCGTTATGCCGAGCTTGCCACTGGGGCCATCGCAGCCCATGGCGGGCAATTCCTTGCCCGTGGCGGGGCATATGAGCAGCTTGAGGGGCCGGATCGTCCTCGCAATGTGGTCGCACGGTTCCCGTCGTTGCAGGCCGCCCATGATTGCTATTATTCGGATGCGTACCAAGAGGCGCTCAGCCACGCCAAAGGGGCAGCCGAACGCGAGTTGAGCATCATTGAAGAGGCCGAATGAAGGGCCAACTGGCCGAAATGATGGGGCGTCACGCACAAGACGGACGCCTTGACTGGATCGGCCTGCGGCCAGAACGGCGCGGCGCCGTCCTGACACCGGATCACGCGGACATCACGGCTGATGGACTGGCGGGCGATCATGCCAGCGCGGGCAAACGCGCAGTGACGTTGATTCAAGCCGAACATCTTCCGGTGATCGCCACATTGGCAGGTCTCGGGGGCGTAGAGCCAACAGACCTGCGCCGGAACCTGATGACCTCGGGCATCAACCTTTATGCTTTGCGCAAGGCAAACCTGCGGATCGGCGATGCCATCTTGCATGTAACAGGACCATGCCCGCCGTGTTCCCGGATGGAAGAGGTGCTTGGCCCCGGCGGCTACAACGCAATGCGCGGGCACGGCGGTTGGTATGCATCTGTCGTCACACCGGGGCACATCAAGTTGGGCGCCCCGGTTACCGTCATCACAGCGGGTTAGCTGGCAGCGCGTGCCTGACGCTTGCGCTCATGCGGATCAAGGTAACGCTTGCGCAGGCGGATCGCATTGGGCGTCACTTCGACCAATTCATCATCGTCGATATAGGCAATCGCCTGTTCCAGTGACATGGTGACCGGTGGCGTCAGACGCACAGCTTCGTCCGTGCCGGATGCGCGGACGTTGGTCAGCTTTTTGCCCTTCAGCGGATTTACTTCCAGATCGTTGTCGCGGCTGTGCTCGCCAATAATCATGCCGGTATAAACCGCTTCTTGCGCGCCGATGAACATCTTGCCGCGCTCTTCAAGGTTCCACAGCGCAAATGCGACAGAAGCACCATTTTCCATCGAAATCAGAACGCCTTGGCGACGGCCCTGAATAGAACCCTTATAGGCCGTCCAGCCGTGGAAAATGCGGTTCAATACGCCAGAACCGCGCGTGTCGGTCAGGAACTCGCCGTGATAGCCGATCAACCCGCGCGAGGGGACATGGGCAATGATCCGTGTTTTGCCTGCGCCAGCGGGCTTCATCTCGGTCAGCTCGCCCTTGCGGGGGCCGGTCAGTTTTTCCACGACAACGCCGGTGTATTCGTCGTCCACGTCGATCGTGACTTCCTCGACCGGTTCCATGCGCTGGCCGTTCTCCTCACGGAAAATCACCTGTGGGCGCGAGATCGACAGCTCAAACCCTTCACGGCGCATGTTTTCAATCAGGACACCCATCTGCAATTCACCGCGGCCTGACACCTCAAAAGCGTCACCGCCCGGTGTGTCGGCGATTTTGATCGCGACATTGACCTCGGCCTCTTTCATCAACCGGTCGCGGATAACGCGGGACTGCACTTTCTTGCCGTCCTTGCCTGCCAGCGGGCTGTCGTTGATGCCAAAGGTCACGGTGATTGTCGGCGGGTCAATCGGTTGGGCAGGCAGGGGAATGTCGATCGCGGGGTCACACAGCGTGTCAGCCACAGTCGCCTTGGCCATACCGGCGACGGTCACGATGTCGCCTGCCTCGGCCAGTTCAATCGGCTGCTGACCCAAGCCCCGGAACGCGAGGATTTTCGAGACGCGGAATTGTTCGATCTTGTCGCCGGTACGGCTGAGCGCCTTGATCGTGTCACCTGCTTTCAAAGTGCCAGACTCCACTCGTCCGGTTAGAATGCGACCAATGAACGGGTCCGCCGACAGGGTCGTTGCAAGCATCTGGAACGGTTCGTCCTTGCGTGCGATCTGCTTGGGCGTCGGCACGTGATCGACGATCAGATCAAAAAGCGCGTCGAGGTTCTCGCGCGGTCCGTCCAGTTCCGCATCACACCAGCCCGACCGGCCAGAGGCGTACATCACAGGGAAGTCGAGCTGTTCGTCAGAGGCTTCCAAAGCGGCGAACAGATCAAAGACATTATCGACGGCCTGATCCGGCTCTCCATCGGGTTTGTCGACCTTGTTAACCACCACAATAGGTCGCAGCCCCAGCGCCAGCGCCTTGGAGGTCACGAATTTGGTCTGTGGCATTGGGCCCTCAGCGGCGTCCACCAGCAGAACGACGCCATCAACCATCGACAGTATCCGCTCAACCTCGCCACCGAAATCGGCGTGGCCAGGGGTGTCGACGATGTTGATGCGCTTGCCTTTCCACTCAACGGACGTGCACTTGGCCAGAATTGTGATCCCGCGCTCACGCTCGATATCGTTGCTGTCCATCGCGCGTTCGGTGATGGCTTCATTCTCACGGTAGACGCCGGATTGCTTCAAAAGCTCATCCACCAGCGTGGTCTTGCCGTGGTCAACGTGTGCGATAATCGCGATATTGCGAATGTCCATTGGTCTGCCCTTTTGCGGAGTTGCCGCGCGGATAACGCGGGGCGCGCGCAAAGGCCAGCCCTGATTTGCCTAGTGCCGCGTCGTCGCTGAAAAGAGGTGGATCACCAGTATGCCTGCAAGGATCAGTGCGATGCCCAGAATGGCTGGGCCATCAAGTTTCTGACCAAAGACGGCGTAGCCGATCAGTGCGATCAGTACGATGCCCAATCCCGACCAGATGGCATACATGATCCCCACCGGCAACGTGCGCAATGTCAGCGACAGCAGATAGAATGCCAGTGCATATGACACCACCACCACGATTGAGGGCAGTGGTTTGGTGAACTGCTGGCTGGCTTGTAGTGCCGTGGTGCCGATTGTTTCGGCGGCGACTGCGACGAATAGATACAGGTAAGTCATGGGCAATGTCCGTTTGTGACGTGGGGTCTGGTCAGGCTTTCCTGACTTCGCATCGGATACGAGACGATGCCAGTCTGCGGCAATCATTGATAGATCCAAATCCAAGAGACCTTTGACCCTTCACAGAAAGGACACGTCATGTTCTGGCGCCATCGTATCTGCTTTCCTCTTCCCATGCCGCGCAGGGCCCTCAGCCACCGTTTGGCCGATTTGCTGATCAGCCCCGCGGTCCAGACGATCAATTTTCGGCTAGGCCACGTGCATGTCTTTCCCAGCCACTTTCGTGCGGTGTCCGATGCGTTGCGCGACGGGCGGGTGGCTGTCAATTTTGAACCCGCCCGGCTGACCGCCGAGGGCAGTGATGCGGAATATGATTCAGGGGCGAATGCCTTTGCCTTTGCATCGGATGGTGTGCTCGACACTGCTCTTGGGCGCGCCACGGCCATCCACGAGGCAAGCCATGCAGGCGCGGATTTTCTCAAGAAAGGCACGGCGATCCGGCAAGAAGAAGGCGCGGCCTTTATTTGCGAGGCGTGGTATCTGCTTAACACCGGTGTTGATCCGGCCTCCAGCGATGTGCCCGCCAACACCATCGCTGCCGCTCGCGCCATGCGCGACAGGTGCTTGCCGTCGGTTCCGGTCAACGCCTCCGCCAATGAGATCAACACTGTGCGGCGGGACATGGCGAACCGCGGGTACGAAAATGCGTTTTACGGAAACGACGGGTTTTAGGGCCCACGAGTCAAATGGGCCGCCCCGGCAGGGACGGCCCAAGTATTCATCACTTTGATCTATGCGCGATCTTACATCGCGGCGTTCAGATTTTCGTCAATCTTCTCAAGGAAGCCTTCGGTTGTCAGCCACTTCTGATCGGGACCGACCAGCAGGGCCAGATCCTTGGTCATGTGGCCGCTTTCCACGGTATCGACAATTACCTTTTCCAGCGTGTTGGCGAAGCTTGCCAGCTGCGCGTTGTCGTCCAGCTTGGCGCGATGCTTCAGACCACCGGTCCAGGCAAAGATCGACGCGATCGAGTTGGTGGACGTCGCATTGCCTTTCTGGTGCTGGCGGTAATGTCGGGTCACGGTACCATGGGCGGCTTCGGCCTCAACAATCTTGCCATCGGGGGTCATCAGTTGGCTGGTCATCAGACCAAGCGAGCCAAAGCCCTGTGCGACAGTATCCGACTGCACATCACCGTCGTAGTTTTTACAGGCCCAGACAAAACCACCCGACCATTTCATCGCTGCGGCCACCATGTCGTCAATCAGACGGTGTTCATAGGTGATACCTTTGGCTTCGAACTTGTCCTTGAACTCTTCCTGATAGATCCGTTCAAAGATCAGCATGAACTGACCGTCATATTGCTTGAGGATCGTGTTCTTGGTCGACAGATAAACCGGCCAGCCAAGGTTCAAACCGTAGTTGAGCGAGGCGCGGGCGAAATCCTCGATCGACTTATCAAGGTTATACATGCCCATGTAGACGCCGGATGATGGTGCGTCGAAGACTTCTTCTTCCATCACGGTGCCGTCTTCGCCGACAAATTTCATAGACAGTTTGCCCGGTCCGGGGAATTTCATGTCGGTGGCGCGGTACTGGTCGCCATAGGCATGACGGCCGATGACGATTGGTTGCGTCCAGCCCGGCACAAGGCGCGGCACGTTCTGGCAGATAATCGGGGCACGGAAGACCACACCGCCCAGGATGTTGCGGATTGTGCCATTGGGGCTGCGCCACATCTTCTTGAGGCCGAATTCCTCAACCCGGGCTTCATCGGGTGTGATGGTCGCACATTTTACGCCAACGCCGATTTCCTTGATCTTCTCGGCGGCATCAATGGTGATCTGGTCGTTTGTCTCGTCGCGCGCTTCGATCCCCAGATCGTAATACAGCAGGTCCACGTCGAGATAAGGAAGGATCAGCTTTTTCTTGATGAAGTCCCAGATGATCCGGGTCATTTCGTCACCGTCGAGTTCGACGATGGGGTTCTCTACCTTGATTTTCGACATGATGTCCCTCTGCGGCTGGAATGGTTTGGCCGTGCCATAGCGGATAAAGCGGGCGGGGAAAAGATGGTATACAGTTGTATGCCGAAAAATCTTGGGATCGGCCTAATCGGGGCAGATTGGTTTAGGCGCGCGCGCGGCGACGGCGTCCCATCAGGGCCAGTGCTGCCATCACACTGCCAAGCATTCCCAGGGCGGGTGGTACCGGCACGGGTGCAGGTGTGGGTGGCGTGGTCGGTGTTGTACCTGACCCGCTGGATGAACTGCCCGCAGCCGTCCCGCCACCGGCCCGGCAGGTTCTTCCGGTCGGATCAGATTCGATCACCCAAAAGGACGTGCCATCTGGAATCGCGGTACAGGTATTGGACCCTGTATCTGACGCTGGACCAATTGGCGGGTTGGCAATGATGATCGCGGGAATCCGCACGATGGGCGTCCATGTTCGGCCAGGACGGCGGAAAGGGGGTGCATTATAGCCAAAGGGCGGTGCCAGATTGGTGATCAGATCGTCCGTCACGATAGGTGGCGTCAGCAGCGGTGTCCAAAATACCTCTGGGGTCATTGGCCAAGGCGGCGCGCTGTACTGCTGACGACCAAAGGGTACGGTTTCCTTGCGGCACACCTCTGCATAGCGGGCATAATAGTCGTCCCACTCCTTTTGGAACCGGGGCAGGACCATCTCTGTCCCGGTCAGGTTGGATAATTCGGATTGGGTCAAGGCGCGAGCGCAAGGTTCTGGCAGGCACGTTCTGGGCATCCGCACCTTGCCTGCAAGGGTGAAAGCAAGCGCTGGGTTATCGTATTCTGCATCCAGATATTTCGCATCGATGCAAGAATAGCCAAGGTCATCAACAGTGGTGATATCATCAATAGACAAGGGGTTTGCCTGCGCGGTCTGCGCGGCAGTCAGGAATCCTAAACAAAGAAGGCCCTTGCGAAACATGCCATTTTGTCGCCCGCAGAGACGTCAAAAATGGGACCGAATAATGTTAATTTTGTCTTAATGGCCTTAATTTCATGGGAAAAATCGCCAGTTTTCCCCTCAGAATCGAAGATGGTAGGCCCGGCAGGACTTGAACCCGCAACCAAAGCGTTATGAGCGCTCTGCTCTAACCAATTGAGCTACAGGCCCCCGATCTGGCCCTTGCTATCAGAACGGGGTCTGCTTTCAAGTGGTGTTGCGAGCGACCAAGGATCGCTCGCACATTGTCAAAGTGTCAGCCGTCCGACATCATCGCGTCGCCGTCTTTCATCATCGCAGCACCATCGGACATCATGGCATCGCCGTCCTTCATCATGGCTGCGTCGCCATCCTTCATCATGGCGTCATCCTTCATCATGCCGCCGTGTTCTTCGCAGGCGGCAAGACCGGCAATTACGCAGGCCGTCAAAATCAGTTTCCGTGTCATACTATCCCTCCTATTGGATCATCGCAGAAGGGACCGGACTGCGACATTCTGTCAATCACGACGCCCTGACAAAGCAGTGAAGCAATGTTGCAGGCGACAGGCTCTGGTCAGTGGGTGCTGCTTGCGGTAAGGCGACGCTCAAAGCTGGCAAGGGGGCGACATGACCATCAAGAACGGGCTGACCTACGCAGAGGCGGGCGTCGATATCGACGCGGGCAACACACTGGTAGAGCGGATCAAACCGGCGGCCAAGCGGACGGCGCGTCCGGGTGTCATGGCGGGATTGGGCGGCTTCGGCGCGCTTTTTGACCTCAAGGGCGCAGGCTACCAAGACCCGGTACTGGTTGCGGCAACCGATGGCGTTGGCACCAAGTTGCGCATTGCAATTGATACCGGCAACGTCGACACGATCGGCATTGATCTGGTCGCCATGTGCGTCAACGACTTGGTGTGCCAGGGCGCTGAGCCGCTGTTTTTCCTGGATTATTTCGCGACCGGCAAACTGAATATCGACGACGCAACGCGCATCATCAACGGCATTGCGGCCGGCTGCGAAGCCTCGGGTTGCGCGCTGATCGGTGGCGAGACGGCAGAGATGCCCGGCATGTATCATGACGGCGACTTTGATCTTGCCGGTTTCGCAGTGGGTGCGATGGAACGCGGCGCTGATTTACCTCACGATGTGGCGGAAGGTGACGTCTTGTTGGGGCTCGCCTCGGACGGCGTACATTCTAACGGCTATTCGCTGGTCCGTCGGATCGTGGATCTGTCGGGCCTTGGTTGGGGCGACGATGCGCCATTCACTGAGGGTACGTTGGGCGCGGCCCTTCTGGCACCGACGCGCCTGTACGTCAAACAGGCGCTGGCTGCCGCGCGCGCGGGCGGAGTGCATGGTTTGGCGCATATTACGGGCGGTGGTCTGACCGAGAACCTGCCGCGTGTCCTGCCGGATGGTCTTGGTGCTGACGTCGATCTTTCCAGTTGGACCTTGCCGCCTGTGTTCCGTTGGCTCGCCGATCAAGGCGGTATGGCCGAGGCTGAGATGCTCAAGACGTTTAACGCAGGTATTGGCATGGTGCTTGTCGTGGCCCCGGACCGGGCCGCTGCCCTGACCGACCTGCTGCAAACCGCGGGCGAAACAGTACACACCTTGGGCCATGTGACGACCGGTGCCGGCGTGCGCTATGCAGGTCGGCTCGCATGACCAAAAGGGTCGCGATCCTGATTTCGGGTGGCGGGTCGAACATGGTGGCGCTGGTACAATCCATGATGGGTGACCACCCCGCGCGGCCTGTACTTGTGCTGTCGAACAATGCAGACGCGGGCGGGCTGCAAAAGGCCGCTGATCTGGGCATCCCCACAAGCGCGATCAGCCACAAGGATTTCCCCGATCGTGATGCCTTTGACGCAGCGCTGAACGCGCGGCTGGAAGAAGTGGCACCCGACATCATCTGCCTTGCGGGTTTCATGCGCATCTTCACACCAGGGTTCACTACGCATTGGCAAGGCAAGATACTCAACATCCACCCCTCACTTCTGCCAAAGCATAAAGGGCTGAACACCCATGCCAGGGCGCTGGATGCCGGGGATGTGGATCATGGTTGCACCGTGCACGAAGTGACAGCAGACCTCGATGACGGCCCGATCCTTGGACAGGCGCGGTTGACTATCGCGCCCGATGACACCCCTGACACGCTGGCCCTACGCGTCTTGCCGTTGGAACATGCACTTTATCCTGCGGTTCTGCGTCGCTTTGCAAATGGGGACCGCACCCCTGTCATACTTGACGCTTAGGGCAGCCTTCCCAACTTCTCTGCAATCGCCTATGAATTGTCAGGCGCGCGTGACGCGCCACAAAGAATGACAGGCCACGATGCAGACCATTACCACGACCGATGCCCTTGCCGCCTTTTGCGCCGAGGCGGCCAAACGCCCCTATGTCACTGTCGATACAGAGTTTTTGCGGGAACGCACCTATTATTCGAAACTGTGTTTGGTGCAGCTTGCCTATCAGGATGACGCAGGCGCCGATGCCGTTCTGGTTGATCCGCTAGCTGATGATCTGTCGCTCGAACCACTTTACGATCTTTTTCGCGATGCGGGCGTGGTCAAGGTTTTCCACGCGGCTCGCCAGGATCTTGAGATCTTCTTTGTCGACGCCGGGCTGATCCCGGCACCTTTGTTTGACACACAAGTGGCCGCGATGGTCTGTGGCTTTGGTGATCAGGTGGGCTATGAAACTCTGGTCCGTAAGATCGCGCAGGCTGGGTTGGACAAGTCCAGCCGTTTCACCGACTGGTCACGCCGGCCGCTGACGGACGCGCAAAAGACCTATGCGCTGGCCGACGTCACGCATCTGCGCGATATTTATGAATACCTGTCTGAGCGGCTTGAAAAATCGGGCCGCAAGAAATGGGTCACCGAAGAAATGGCCGTGCTGAACGCGCCAGAGACATATGCCGCTGATCCTGCGACCGCTTGGGAGCGGGTCAAGACGCGCACCAGTTCTGGCAAGTTTCTGGCGATCGTGCGGGAACTGGCGCGGTTTCGCGAAACCTACGCGCAAGAACGCAATATACCACGCAACCGGGTTTTCAAGGACGATGCATTGGTTGAGCTTGCCTCGACCAAGCCGCAGAACGAGAAAGACCTGAGCCGGTCGCGCCTGTTGCTGCGCGAGGCGCGGCGCGGGGACATCGCCGCCGGTATACTGGCGGCAATTCAAACCGGTATGGCTGTGCCAAATGATCAATTGCCCAAGGCGGACAACAGCCGCGAAAAGCTGCAAGTGAACCCCGCAATTGCCGATATGCTGCGCGTACTGCTTAAGGCCAAGGCCGATCAGGAAGGGGTCGCGCAAAAGCTGATTGCGAACGCCCAGGATCTTGATCAACTGGCTGCGGGCAAGCGTGACATCCCTGCACTCAAGGGCTGGCGGGCAGAGGTATTTGGCAAAGACGCGCTCCGCCTATGCGACGGCGAAGTCGCTTTGGCCGTGAAGGGCTCAAAAGTGATCTGTGTCGATCGCTAGCGGCTGCTGATCCGCGCATTTCGCGCAGCCTGCACCCGAATACTGCGCACACCGGCCAGCATCGTCGCATCCAGCACCCGCGCGACCGTCACCCGACGCGTATTGGGCGCACCTTGCGGCTGAAAGCCCTGCGGCTGCTCGACCCGAAAGGCAAGGGTCAATGTGCCGCCCTCGAATGCCACGGGCACAAGCTGCGCGTTAAAGCTGCCTTGCGTCGCTGCGACACCCGTTGCCCGCACAATCGCACCGCCCGCATTGCGTGAAATTTCCAGCGTTTCCACGGAATCGATCAGCACACGGCCATCAACCTCGCGTCGCACCATCTCTGCGGTCACAAGCGGGCGCAGATTGCCGGCGGCATCCACATTGGCAACAGCGGTCGAGCTGCCGAACCAGTTCAACGGGTTCAAACGGGATTCTGCCACGCGGGCGCATCCGGTGGCCGTCACTACGGCGATCAAAGCAAGGGGCAGGGCAGGGCGCATGGGTCACCTTTTTCTCGTCTGGTCAAATAGCTAGCGGGTTTAGAGACGCTTGAAAAGCACCGGGCTGGACGTTTGATGCAATGCGTCCTAGATCGGTCACAAGCTGCAGGAGTTTAGGTCATGGCCACCGCCGCCTTTGAAGAGATCGTCGACGACTTTGAGTTTCTCGATGACTGGGAAGACCGCTATCGCCATGTGATAGACTTGGGCAAGGCAATGGACCCATTAGACGATGCCTTCAAAGTTCCGGCCACCAAGGTTGACGGCTGCGCAAGTCAAGTGTGGCTTGTGCCCAAGACCGACAATGCAACGTTCCGGTTCCAAGGTGACAGTGATGCCATGATCGTGCGCGGCTTGATTGCCGTCTTGCGCGCGCTTTACAACGATGTGCCACTGGCAGAGGTCGCCGCAATAGATGCGTCCGCAGAATTGGCCCGCCTTGGGTTGAACGATCATCTGTCAGCACAACGCTCAAACGGTTTGCGCGCGATGGTCGAACGGATCCGCGAAACCGCGGCAAAAGCCTAAAGCACGCGCAGCGCTTCGGCCAAATCCCCATATCCGGTGAACCGCCGTTCGAATGTCAGCCCCATGCGGTCAGCAATCTCTTCTGCTTTTGCGGTCAACTCGGGGTTCTCGGTCTGCGCCTGGTAAACAAGGCGTTCATAGTTGCGGAAATACATGTCCCGCAGGTCGGGATGCCGATCAAGCCCAAGCGGCCGCCAGACAAAGGCATCAAACTGGCGCACAAGAAAGTCGGTCAGATAAAAGGCCGTCATCTCATCTCGCGCTTCAAAGGCGGCGTTGCCTTCAAAAAAGCTGTAACAGTGCGGACCGGCGATCATGCTGACCCCAAGTTCGGCGCAGGCCGCTTGCAACTGCCCGCCGGTGCCACAGTCGGCATAAACGACAAATATCTGGTCATAGTCATCGCGGTGTGCCGCAACTGCTGCCCGGATGCCCGGCACGATCTTTTCGGGGTGGTTGTGATAGATTGCAGGCAGACATTGCAGGTCCAGATGGGTCCAGCCATTCATGCTGCGCAGGGCAAGGATTTCATGGGCCAGCGCACCACAGGCCAGCAAAAGGATCGGCTTGTCGCCTTTTGGTTCTAACCCGGTGTTTGTCAGGCGCGCATCAAGGTCGGTCATGACCGGCGAGACCAGAACCGGACAGCAACCGATCCCACCATGGCGCCAATCAAGATATAGACGGGTGGTACACCCAAAGCGGTCAGCGCCCAGATCGTCAGCCCTGCGGCCAGAATGACGCCAAATATGATCGCAAGAAAGCGGTTTTGGGACATGGTCCCTCCTTTCGCGATCAAGATAGGGACCCGGGCGGGATCAAACCAGCCCGGATCGGCACTCAGGCGGTTGCACCCTGATTGTGTTTGCGTGCGACAAAGGTTTTGGCGGTTTCAACCGCCACCGCAGCATCGCGGCAATAAGCGTCAGCGCCAATGGCCTTGCCAAACTCTTCATTCAGCGGTGCGCCACCGACCAGCACGATATAGTCGTCGCGCAAACCCTTCTCGACCATCGTGTCGATCACGACTTTCATATAGGGCATGGTCGTTGTCAGCAGGGCAGACATGCCAAGGATATCAGGCCCTTCGGTCTCCAACGCTTCAAGATAGCTTTCAACGGCGTTGTTGATCCCAAGGTCGACAACCTCAAAACCGGCACCTTCCATCATCATTGATACAAGGTTCTTGCCAATGTCGTGGATGTCGCCTTTGACCGTCCCGATCACCATCTTGCCGACACGCGGTGCGCCGGTTTCCGCCAAAAGCGGCTTGAGAATGGCCATGCCGCCCTTCATGGCATTCGCAGCCAGCAACACCTCTGGCACGAACAAGATACCGTCGCGGAAGTCCTGCCCGACAATTGTCATACCGCCCACCAGCGCCTCGGTCAGAATTCGGTAGGGTTCCCACTTGCGTTCCAGCAAGATGTTCACGCCTTCCTCAATTTCCTCTTTCATGCCGTCGTAGAGGTCGTCGAACATCTGCGCGACGAGGTCTTCGTCATTCAGTTCCGACAGGATGATTTCGTCTTCGTCCGACATGTTTGTCCTCCAAGGCGCAAGGCGCTGATCCTACTTGGCAATTTAATGCTATTTTGTCGCAGAGGTCACGCGACAAATTACGACATTCGTACAGCTTGCACCGACCTGTGCTTGCGAATGTTCGCGCAATGTTCTATTCGTGACGGATGTCAGAGTTTCCTTTGCGCCCACGCTACCGCACGCCGGGCAGGGCCGCGCAATCAAATCCCGACAATCGGTTTGACCGGCTCCATAGCGAGGCTGTGGATGACGGCTGGTTGCCTCAGGATGACGACATTCCTGTCGCCCGCACCGACGTGAGCTTGGAACAGGCGCGCAGGGTGATCAGCCGCAATACCTCGCCCGATTTGTCGTTTGACCGCTCGATTAACCCCTATCGGGGCTGCGAGCATGGGTGCATTTACTGCTTTGCACGTCCCAGTCATGCCTATCTAGGTCTGTCGCCGGGCCTTGACTTTGAAACGCGGTTGATTGCGCGGCCCAATGCTGCTGCACAACTGGAAAAGGAACTCCGGGCGGGCAGCTACGAACCGCGTACCATCGCGATTGGGACCAACACGGACCCCTATCAACCGATTGAAAAGAAGCATGAGATCATGCGGGAGGTGATGCAAGTCCTGTCGGACTTCAACCATCCCACGGCCATTGTCACCAAAGGCACATTGATCGAGCGCGATATTGATATTCTGGCCCCGATGGCCGCGCGCGGTCTATTGCGGGTCGGGATCTCGGTGACAACCCTTAACCCGGCAACATCCCGCGCGTTGGAACCCCGTGTGCCATTGCCCGCGGCCCGCCTGCGCACGATCCGGCGGCTGTCAGAGGCGGGGATTCCGGTGCGTCTGATGGTCTCTCCGGTCGTGCCGGCACTGACCGATCACGAGCTTGAGGCGATCTTGGTCGCAGGGAAAGAGGCGGGGGCCGTGGCCGCATCATCCATCGTGCTGCGCTTACCGCGCGAAGTGTCGACGCTGTTTCGCGAATGGGTGGCGTTGGCTTATCCAGACCGTGCCGCGCGGATCATGGCCCGGGTACGCGAGTTGCATGGCGGCAAGGATTATGACCCGGCTTTTGGCACTCGCATGACCGGGCAGGGGGAATGGGCGGCCTTGATGCGCAAGCGTTTCAAGATCTGCTGTACCAAACTGGGGCTAGATCAATCCTTGCCTGATCTGCGGACCGATCTCTTTGCACCGCCGCCACAAGCGGGGGATCAGCTGGCGCTGTTCTAGCCGCGCCGCCGTCCGCGTCGCGCCGCCCGCTTTGGCCCGGCCCCATCTGTACCGTCCGATTCAGAGCTGAAATCGCCAAGGGCCGTGACAATTGCGCCCAGCGCGGGACGATCACCCTTGGGGCGCGTTTCAAGTGCCTCACGCATGTGCCGCAGATGCTCTGGTGTTGTGCCGCAGCAACCGCCAATGATCGTCGCACCGCAATCCCGCGCAAGCTGCGCGTAATCCGCCATAAGTTCAGGTGTGCCATCATAATGGATATGGCCGTCGTGATACTTTGGGATGCCTGCGTTGCCTTTCGAAATCAGCGGCTGGCGTGCACCGGCATCTGCCATGCCCAAGACTGTGCGCAACAGGTCCGATGCGCCGGTACCACAATTGGCACCAAAGCCCAGCGGCGCATAATCCAGCTTGTCCACTTGACGTACCATATCTTTGGAAGTGACCCCCATCATGGTGCGGCCAGCTGTGTCAAAACTCATCGTGCCACACCACGGCATACCCGCCTTTTCAAAGGCTTCGGCAGCGGCGGCGTATTCTTCAAATGCGGAAATCGTCTCGACCCATAACACATCCGCGCCACCGGCCTTCAGCCCTTCGGCCTGCTCGTGGAACATCTCGACCGCAATCTCGTGGTTCAGGCTACCCATGGGGGCCATGATCTCTCCGGTTGGACCGACAGAGCCTGCAACCACAACTGTTCGGCCCGATGCATCGGCAACTTCGCGGCCGATTTCGGCTGCGACTTTGTTCAGCTCCAGCACCCGATCGGCGGCATCATGTAGCTTGAGGCGAGAGGCATTGGCACCAAACGAGTTGGTCAGAAACAGATCGCTGCCCGCATCAACCGCGCCTTTGTAAAGCGCGGTGATCTTGGCGGGTTCCTCAATGTTCCACATCTCAGGCGCGTCGCCCGATGACAGCCCCATGTTAAACAGGTTGGTGCCGGTTGCGCCGTCGGCCAAGAGCCATTCTCGGTCTTGCAGAAGGTGGCTTAGCGCGTTGTCACTTGCGGGCATGGGGGTTCTCGATTCCTTGATGTCGCGCGTGTGTGGCGCGTCAAGCGCACCGTTGCAACGCCAAAGGACGCAACAAGATGATGAAGCTTGTTCATCAAACGCGGCACCGGACGCTGAATGCCCCAGAATAGCGCAGCAGCACTCAGCACAAAGCCGATGCGCCCGGGGGCCATGAAATAGCGCGGTCGCCAGATCGGATCGAAAAGGGACTTGAAGTGTCGCAGCCCGGTCCGGTTCACACCCCAGCGCGCCAATGGCCCCGTTTGGGTAGGCACCGCACCCAATCCGCATCGCATTGCACCCGCAGCCTTGGCAGCGTTAAGGCCCGCCACAATGGCGCTCTGAACTGCACCATCCGGCAGGCCCGCGCGATAGCGGATCAAATCCAATGCCCAGTCCGTGTCGGCGACTTGAAAGGTCACAAAACCGGCGATTTCCCCGTCATGAAGGATCAAGAACACTCGTTGCTGCGCCAGTTCACCAGGGCAGTACCGTCCGACTGTTAACCCAAGCTCACCGCCATGGGTGCGCGCCCAGGCCATCGCGACAACGCGCAAGTCCCGGATTGGCAAGTCGTCATTGGCGGCCTCAACGCTGATCCCACGCGCTGCGGCGCGGCGCAGCGCCTGACGCAAACGTTTTTTGCGCGGGCCATCCAACGACCAGTCATGCAACGAGACTTGCGCGTCATCCGCGATCCGCGCAACAACCCAACCCGCGCGTCGCGCGCCTTGCGCAGAACGTTCCGACGCTTTGTAGATGGGAACGAGCGGAAGTTGCTGGTCTGTCCCAAGTGGTTCGCCCAACAACACGGGCGTACCCAAAGGACGCACGATATGCCCCCAACCCTTTCCGACACGCTCTACAGCGCCGGATTGCCGCGCGAGGCCCCAGTCAGCGGGGCCTGTCATGGGAATCGGCGTGCTGGGTCGGACAGGCCGCATCAGGTAAATCGCGCCAACTGCAAAAGGGATCAGGTAATAGACGACCCGGAAGGCCAGTAAGCCCGCCAAAAGCTCTGGCGCGGGCAACGCTGGCAAGAGCGCCAGCAAGACAACCTCAAAAGGGCCCACACCGCCAGGCGAATTTCCCAACAATCCAGCGCCCAAGGCCAGCACATAGGCGGCGATTACTGTCAGCAATGGCAAGTCTGTGCCGGCAGGCAAAAGCAACCAGAGCGCCATTCCCGCGCAGCCAAGGTCAAGTGCGACCCAACCCAGCAGCGCTGGCAAGGCGGTACGAAACCGCAGCGGCAGGCGAATCCACAGTGCTGTGCTGAAGAATGCGCCGGCGCACCCGACCACCAGGGCACCAAACGCTACTGCGCCGGGGATCAGGCCAAGCCAAACGGCAGCCATGCCGCCGCAAATGGCCCAGCCGGTCAGGAATGAAAGGCCTACAGCCCCGCTCAGCTTGGCGATCTGAAATGGCGACAAGTCAGGTAAACCACGCCAGCGGGAAATGCCTGCGGTCACTGCAGTCAGGCCCAGGGACTGGCTTACCGCGATTGCGGCCATGCCCACACGCCGCGCGCGCTGTTCTGAAACGCTGGTGTCCATGATCCGGTGCCAAATCGCGTCATACCGGCCCAGAGCTGCAAAACTTACGCTGGTCACAACCATGGCCGCCAGCCATTGCCACGGCGCAAGAGCTGCGAAGCTGCGTTGGAGTTGCGTGACGTTCAGTGTTTCAAGCGTTTCCCAGGCTGCGGGCAAACACAGAGCTACCACGATCAGCGATAGGAGCACAGAAGCAGGCCCAACCCGGCGCCTGCGGGGCGAACCAAAACCTGAAAACTGCATAACATCCCTTCACGCTGATCCTCTCAGGGCTAGGGTGCGGGTCTGAACCAAGTCTTAAGAAGCAGAGGGCCAGCACGCGGATAACCGCGGCTGGCCCGTCTCAATGTGTGAAATTTAGTGAAAAATGATCAGACTTCGTCGATCAACTGCGCCTTGGCTTCTGCCATCAGCTCTTTCATCTTGGCACGGATCGTCGCTTCATCTGCCTTGTCGCCCAGATCGCCACTCACCTTGCGATAGACGTCTTCATCGCCGGCCTCTTCAAAGTCAGCCTTGATCACCTCTTTGGCGTATTCTGCGGCATCATCGTCGGATTTACCCATCAAATCAGCGGCCCACAGACCCAAAAGCTTGTTGCGGCGCGCTTCAGCCTTGAATTGCATCTCTGCATCATGGGCGAACTTGTTCTCAAATGCGTTCTCGCGATCTTTCATGCTGCTCATCGGGGCTTCCCTTTTCAAGAATTACGCTGTTGTACCTGATATGCCCCCGCAACCGCTTGCCCGCAAGAGGGGCTTGGCGTAAGAGGCTGGCAAATGGCGGCCCAGCCTGGGCGGCCCCAGACGCGAGGCACCACATGGCACGCCGCAAACTGATCTACGAAGGCAAAGCGAAAATCCTTTACGAAGGTCCCGAGCCGGGCACGTTCGTGCAATATTTCAAGGACGATGCGACAGCTTATAATGCTGAAAAGAAAGCCGTGATCGAGGGCAAGGGCGTGTTGAACAACCGTTTGTCCGAATTCTTCATGAATGGTCTCGCCTCGATTGGGATTCCAACCCACTTCATCAAACGTCTAAACATGCGCGAGCAGTTGATCCGCCAGGTTGAGATTATTCCGCTCGAAGTGATCGTGCGCAACGTCGCAGCAGGCTCAATGGCGAAACGGATGGGTATGGAAGAGGGCGCGCCGCTGCCACGTCCCATCGTGGAATTTTCCTATAAAGACGACGCCTTGGGTGATCCTTTGGTGCCAGAGGAATATATTATCGCCTTTGGATGGGCGAGCCAGCAAGACCTGGACGATATCGTCAGCATCGCCTTGCGGGTGAACGACTTTATGTCAGGCGTGATGCACGGCGTTGGCATCAAGCTGATCGATTTCAAAATTGAAGTGGGTCGGGTCTGGGATAACGACTTTCAGCGGTTGATCGTTGCCGATGAGATCAGCCCCGACAGCTGCCGTCTTTGGGACATCGAAACTGGCCAGAAACTGGACAAGGATGTGTTCCGCAAAGACCTCGGCTCGCTCTCGGATGCCTATACCGAGGTCGCGCGCCGCCTGGGCGTTCTGCCCAGCAATGTAACCCACGCGCCAACAAAGCCTACGCTGATTAATTAGGGATATCAGACAGATGAAAGCCAAAGTTCACGTCATGCTCAAGAACGGCGTCCTTGACCCACAGGGCGAAGCGATCCGTCACGCCTTGGGAAGCCTGGGTTTTGACGGTGTCAATGGTGTGCGTCAGGGCAAAGTAATTGAACTGGATTTGGCCGACGGTACCGATGAGGCGACGATCAACGCAATGTGCGACAAACTGCTCGCCAATACGGTGATCGAAAGCTACCGGGTGGAACTGCTGTGAAGGCGGCCGTCATCGTCTTTCCCGGCTCAAACTGCGACCGGGACATGGCCGTGGCACTAAAGGCTGCAGGCGCGGATGTCACGATGGTCTGGCACAAGGACAGTGACCTGCCGGATGTGGATCTGGTCGCTGTGCCCGGTGGGTTTTCATTTGGTGATTACTTGCGCTGCGGCGCGATTGCGGCACAAAGTCCGATCTGTAAAGCCTTGATTTCCCACGTAGAACGCGGCGGATATGCGCTTGGCGTCTGCAATGGCTTCCAAGTCCTGACTGAAACCGGATTGCTCCCCGGTGCGTTGATGCGCAACGCGGCCCTGAAATTCGTATGCAAGACCTCACCGCTGACGGTCGAAACATCGCAAAGCGCCTTCACCGAAGGCTACAACGCTGGCGACACTGTACATTTCCCGATTGCCCACCACGATGGCAATTACACTGCGGATGCCGAAACGCTTGCGACGCTGGCCGGCGAGGATCGCATCGCCTTTCGTTACGGCGACAATCCCAACGGGTCCGCGCAAGACATCGCAGGCATCTTGTCGGTAAACCGGCGTGTACTTGGCATGATGCCGCATCCGGAACGGGCGGTTGACGCAGGTCACGGTGGCACCGACGGACAGGCGCTTTTCCGCGGATTGGTCGGCCAATTCGTGCAAGCCTGATCAGCGCTTGCTTGCCGGGCCGCATGGCGCCGCGTAGTTTGACGGCATGACTGGGGAAACGTCTTCGAAAACAGGGTGGCGGCGTGGCGGCTGGCGCTTGCGCGTCGGTGTCTTGATACTTGTCGCTTTTGGCGTGCTTGTGATCTCGGTCACCAACCAGCTTTTGACCGAACGTTTCACTGAAAACACCCGCAATCGCGCAGAGCTGAGGCTTACGCTTTACGTCGCCAATTTGATGAGCGAGCTGCAGCGTAATTCCATTGTGCCGCAACTGCTGGCGCGTGACCCCGAATTGATCCGTGCGCTGGATAGTTCTGACTATTCGCTTTCGACTGCGCGTCTGTTGTCATTTGTCGATGAAATTGGCGCGGCCTCGCTGGTGCTGTTTGACAAGGATGGGCGCGTGGTGGCGGCCACCGACCGCAACAGGTTGGGCGAAACCCACCGCTCGCAACCCTATTTTCTGGACGCTTTGCGTAGCAATGACACGGTGTTCACCAACAACAATCTCGAAGACGGTGGTTTTGTTTCGATCTATTCGCGCAAGATGAGCAACCGGTCAGAAACCTTGGGCGTCATCGCGGTCGAGGTGGATTTGCGCAAGCTGGAACGGGGCTGGGCCGGGGTGACAGATGCGGTTTTTGTGACGGACAGCGAAGGCACGATCATTCTGGCAACAGAACCGCGTTGGCGCGGCTTGCAAGAGGCTGCGGCCCTCGAACGCGCATCAGCTCCGTCAGCCATTGAACGGGCGCTTCGTGCGACCACAGACTGGGCGGCGTTGCCCGCTGACGCTTATCTGGCGGGCGAGGCGGTGTTTCGCCGGGAAGCGCGCGTGCCGTTCCAAGGCTGGCGTATGGTCAGCTATACCGCTTATTCGTCGGTCCGCGAGCGGGTCAATTCGGTTCTCGCGATCGAGGTGATGGGATTTGCAATTCTCTTGGCGGGCCTGTTTTGGGCGGCCTCGCGAAAAACGGCCTCGCGACTGGTGTTTTTTCAACGTGAATCGGCAGAGTTGCGCGCATTGAACGTGGCCTTACAGCGGGAAGTCGCCGAACGTCAGAAGGCCGAAAAGAACCTCCAGGTCGCCGAACAGACCGTTGCCCAGACCTCAAAACTCGCGGCATTGGGTGAGATGTCAGCGGCGGTCAGTCACGAGTTGAACCAACCGCTGGCAGCGATGAAGACTTACCTTGCCGGAGCGCGCTTGTTGCTGCAACGCCGCCGCCCGGACGAGGCGCTGTCGTCGTTCCAGCGGATCGACGATTTGATCGAACGGATGGGCGCGATCACGCGTCAGCTCAAATCCTATGCGCGCAAAGGTGCAGATGCCTTCGAACCCGTTGATACAAGGGCTGCTGTCAGTGCCGCGCTTGCCATGATGGAACCGCAACTCAAGACCCGGCACGTCGATATCAGCCGCACGTTGCCATCTGATGCGCCGATGATTTTCGGTGATCGGCTGCGTCTCGAACAGGTGATCATTAACCTCTTGCGCAATGCTCTTGATGCCACCAAATCAGTCAAGGACCCGCGGATCGATGTGATCCTTGCGGCGGGGGATGAAATGACGTTGACGGTGCGGGATAATGGCAGGGGGATCGAAGACCTCGATAACCTGTTCGAGCCATTTTACACCACCAAACAGCCGGGCGATGGTGTGGGCCTTGGGCTTGCCATCTCGTCCGGCATTGTGAACGATTTGGGCGGCCGACTGACCGCGCGCAATGGCGCAAACGGTGGGGCGGTGTTTGAGGTCAGGTTGCCGATCTTCCGCGAAGATGTCGCGGCGGCAGAATAAAGGAGCGAACACATGAGCAAGGCCATGAAGATCGCCATCGTCGATGACGAAAAGGATATGCGCCAGTCGATCAGCCAATGGCTGGCCCTGTCTGGTTTTGACACTGAAACCTATGCCAGCGCCGAAGATGCGCTGCGAGGTGTGGGCAATGATTTCCCCGGCATTATCGTCTCGGACATCAAGATGCCTGGCATGGATGGGATGCAATTTCTTAAAAAGATCAAGGGCGTGGACAGCGCGCTTCCTGTGATCATGATCACCGGCCACGGTGATGTGCCCATGGCAGTCGAGGCAATGCGCATTGGGGCATTCGATTTTCTTGAAAAGCCGTTCAACCCCGACCGGATGACGGAACTTGCCAAGCGCGCCACATCTGCGCGCCGCTTGACGCTCGATAACCGTGCCTTGCGGAAAGAGCTGTCCGACGGCACCGCGCTGATGAAAAAGCTGATTGGACAATCGCCACCAATGGAGCGGCTCAAGGAAGACATCCTTGATCTGGGCCAGGCCGACGGGCATGTGTTGATTGAAGGCGAAACAGGTACCGGCAAGACGCTTGTTGCCCATGCCCTGCATGCCGTTGGCGCCCGTGCGTCCAAGAAATTCACATTGATCTCGTGCTCGGCTTACGAGGAAGAGGCGCTGTCGCGCCGCTTGTTCGGTCCCGCACAAGAGGACGAGCCGATTCCCGCAATGGAAGAAGCGCGCGGCGGGACGTTGGTGCTGGAAGATATCGAAGCACTCAGCCACGCGTTGCAGGCCCGCCTGCTGACCGCGATCAACGAACAGGGCAATCCGGCAGAGACCCGGATCGTGGCAATCTGCAACCTGCAGGAACAGGATAAAACCTGCGAAAGCGTGCTGCGTCCTGACCTGTTCTACCGACTAGCTGCGCTCAAAATTGTGGTGCCACCCTTGCGTCAGCGGGGCGAGGACATCCTGTCGTTGTTTACCCGTCTGTCGGAACAGTTCGCCGATGAATATGGCTGCGACGCGCCAGAGGTCAGCGCGCAAGAAGCGGCACAATTGTTGCAGGCTCCTTGGCCCGGCAATGTCCGTCAATTGATCAACGTGGCCGAACGCGCGGTCCTGCAAAACCGGCGCGGGACGGGGTCGATTGCCTCGCTCTTGATGGCCGACACCGAAGACACGCGCCCAGCGATGACCACCGAAGGCAAACCGCTCAAGGAATTTGTCGAGGCGTTCGAACGGATGTTGATCGACAACACCATGCGCCGCCATAAAGGCAGCATCGTCGCGGTAATGGAAGAATTGTGCCTGCCGCGCCGGACATTGAATGAAAAGATGGCCAAATACGGCCTGACCCGGTCCGACTATTTGAACTGATTGATGCGAAGACTCCTGCGGTTTTTCACTTTGCTTGTGCTGGTGGCCCTGTTGGGCTGTGGCATCTATGGCTGGATCGGCTATCGCGACGGTTTGCGCGCCAGTGTGGAACTGGCGCCGCAGGCCGACGCGCTGATTGCAGCCGGGCAGGGTGGCGGGGCGCTTGGTCCCGGCAGGCAGGCCATGCTGCTGGCGGTTGAGGATCCGGCGTTTTTCACCCACGTCGGGTTTGATCTGACCACACCGGGCGGCGGGATCACAACCATCACCCAGTCGCTGGCCAAGAGGCAGGGGTTTGACGAATTCATCCCGGGATATCGCAAGCTGCGGCAGACAACTTATGCCATTGGGCTCGAACGCGGATTGACCAAACCGCAGATCCTGGCGCTGTTTCTGGACAGCGTCTCAATGGGCCGTGGTCCTGACGGCGATTGGATTACCGGGCTCTTTCCCGCCAGCCTTGCACATTTTGACGCGACACCAGATGCAATTCCCGAAGATGACTTTATTGCTCTGGTCGCCGTGATGATTGCCCCCCGCGATCTTGCATTGGGAGAAGCGGATGCAGTCCTTCAAACGCGCATTGCACGGATCAAGCGCCTGCTGGAAGGTGCTTGTGAACCCTTGGGTAACAGCGACGTCTGGCTGGAAGGTTGTGCTGGGGCTGAAAGCTGATGCGGACCTGTTTTTGGTCAGACAATTCCCGGATTGATGCGATCACACCTTGTTTTATGACAGCGCTGTGACTTATGTAGGAATTACGGATGCCCGTGCGACGTTGCACGGTGACATTCGGTGAGATTCTCTGCCACATGGCCGGACACCCGACATTGGCAGCTGATTTGGCCCCATAGGGCCAGAAGAACGCTCTGGTCGCACGTGTTTTTGTGCAGGACCGGGCCATGAATGGGCCGCACTACACGCGGTCGGAGAAGAAACGCGATGCAAAGCGCGCAACATACAGGCAGCACGCACCACGCCCCAAGGGGCCGGGTCGCTGCCCGCGCCGTGATCGCCCAAATCAGACATGCCAGACGGACCGCCGCACCTCCAGGGTGCAGGCCGCTTGCGCGTGCGAATGGATACAATGCCAAAGAAAATGCTAATCGATGCAACACACGCGGAAGAAACCCGCGTTGTTGTGGTAGACGGGAACAAAGTCGAGGAATTTGACTTCGAAAGCCAGTTCAAGCGTCAGCTTGCTGGAAACATCTATCTGGCCAAAGTCACGCGGGTTGAACCCTCGTTGCAGGCGGCTTTTGTGGACTACGGTGGCAACCGCCACGGTTTCCTTGCGTTCTCGGAAATTCATCCTGACTACTATCAGATTCCGGTCGCTGACCGCGAGGCGCTGATCGCCGAGGAAAAGGCCTATGCCGAAAGCCTCAAGGCCGAAGACGAGGATGAAAAACCCAAACCCAAGCGTCGTCGCCGCAGCCGGTCCAAGGCCGCTGAGGCCAAAAGCGATGATGCAATCGCGACGCAAGAGGTCGAGACCGAAGAGGATGTGACCTCTGGCGATATAGAGGGGATGGAAACCATCGACCTCGACATCAGCGAAGAAGGTTCCAGCCCGATGGAATTGGTGGGCGAAACGCCCGTTGAAACCCCGGCCGCCGGCGAGGAAGACACCGACGACGGCGATGATGCGGACGACGATGACACGGCGCCCGATGCGACTGCCAAGGACGAAACCATCGAAAGTGTCGCAAAGGAAGACGACACTGATGAGGTGCGCCCTGTCCGTAAGCCGCGCCCCAAGCGCTACAAAATTCAAGAAGTCATCAAGGTTCGCCAGATTCTGCTGGTGCAGGTCGTCAAGGAAGAGCGCGGCAATAAGGGTGCCGCCTTGACCACCTATCTGTCGCTGGCCGGTCGCTACTGCGTGCTGATGCCCAATACCGCACGTGGTGGTGGCATCTCACGCAAGATCACGAATGCCGCGGACCGTAAGAAACTCAAAGAAATTGCCGGTGGCATGTCTGTGCCCGAAGGGGCAGGGCTGATCATCCGCACCGCTGGGTCCCAGCGCACGAAATCGGAAATCAAGCGCGACTATGAATACCTGCAACGGATGTGGGAACAAATCCGCGAGTTGACGCTGAAATCCACAGCGCCCGCGCGGATCTACGAAGAGGGCAACCTGATCAAACGTTCGATCCGCGATCTCTATTCCAAAGAGATCGACGAGGTGATTGTGGCCGGCGACGTTGGCTACCGCGAGGCCAAGGACTTCATGAAAATGATCATGCCGTCCCATGCAAAGAACGTGAAACACTACGCCGAACAACTTCCGCTCTATGCCCGCTATCAGGTCGAAGGCTACCTGGCCGGCATGTTCAATCCGACTGTGCAACTGCCCTCTGGCGGTTACATCGTCATCGGCGTGACCGAAGCGCTTGTGGCCATCGACGTAAACTCTGGCCGGGCCACCAAGGAAGGCTCGATTGAACAGACTGCATTGAAAACCAACCTTGAAGCCGCGGACGAAGTGGCGCGCCAGTTACGTCTGCGCGACCTCGCCGGTCTGATCGTGATCGACTACATCGACATGGATGAGCGCCGGAACAACACGGCGGTTGAAAAGCGGTTCAAAGACAAGCTCAAAACGGACCGCGCTCGCATTCAGGTGGGTCGCATCTCGGGCTTTGGCCTGATGGAGATGTCGCGTCAGCGCCTGCGTCCTGGCATGTTGGAAGCCACGACACAGATGTGCAGCCATTGCCACGGCACGGGTCTCTTGCGCTCTGACGACAACGTCGCGCTGAACATCCTGCGCCAACTCGAAGAAGAGGGCGTGCGGGGCCGGTCCAAAGAGGTGCTGATCAAAGCGCCTGTGTCGATTGCCAATTTCCTGATGAACGGCAAACGCGAACATATCGCCGAGATCGAGGCGCGTTATGGTATGTCCGTGCGCATCGAATGTGATCCGACGATGGTGTCGCCAGACTTTGCCATTGAAAAATTCAAGACTGCGACGCGTGTTGTCCCCGATGCCACGCCTGTGGTGACATCGGTGGTTGTCATGGACGACGACGATGATGTCGTGGCCGAAACCCCGGACGAAGATGAAGTGCCCAGCGCACAGGGGGAAGGTGACGGCGAAGACCGTCCGAAAAAGCGCCGGCGTCGTCGTCGGCGGCGGCGCGGTGGCGGCAGTGACGCGCAGGGCGAAAACCAACAATCTGATGCACAATCGGCCGATGCCACGCAGGCCGAGGTGGCTGAGGCTGACGCAGAGACGACGACAGACAGCAGCACAAACGTAGAGGCCAGCGCAGAGTCGGCCCCTGAAGAAAAGCCCAAGCGCAAGCGGGTTCGTCGCAAGAAGGCGGATGAGCCTGAAGCAGAAGAAACAGCCGCCGTCGCGCCAGACGCGCCGGTTGCGGAAGAACCGGCTGCTGAGGAAAAGCCAAAGCCAAAGCGGACGCGTCGCAAAAAGGCGGAACCTGTGGCCGAAGAGGCTGCAGCATCCGAAGATGCGGCACCGGCAGCAGAGGAACCCGCAGCCGAGGAAAAACCAAAGCCCAAGCGCAAACCGCGGGCCCGCAAAAAGGCAGAGCCTGTGGCGGCCGAAGCAGAAGCCGCGCCCGAAACCAAGGCGATGGAAGTTGTGGCTGACACTCCGGCTCCGGCTCCAGCTCCTGCGCCAGAGGAAGAAGCGCCAAGCGCTGAAGAGCCTGCCAAGCCCAAACGCAAGGGCTGGTGGTCACTGGGCCGCTAGAAAAATCTGGGCCGCGCGGTGATCGCGCGGCCCTTTTTCCTAGCCACCCTTGCGGATCAAATAAATTTGCGCATCTGCATCATCGCGTTGATCGATTAGCGCATGACCGGCCTCGGTGCAGAAATGCGGCACATCCACAACCGCCGCAGGATCATCGGCACGCATGCGCAGCACTTGCCCGGCGCGAAGCGGTTCCAGCCTCTTGCGAGCCTTCAGAACGGGCAGGGGGCACAGCAGCCCGGTGGCATCAAGATCAGCGTCAAAGTCCATAACGCTCCGATTAGGCCTGATGTTTCAGCTTGTAAACAACTGCGTGACGCATGGGTGACGCAGGGCAACGGACAGGATAGGTCAGTTCTATGTTGGAAGCCGCCCAGATTCTCGACGCGACCCTGTTGCCTGCGATGTTCATCGCGCTTTTTGCAGGTCTGTTGTCGTTCCTTTCACCTTGTGTACTGCCCATCGTGCCGCCTTATCTGGCGTTTATGGGCGGTGTGTCTGTCTCCGAGATGGAACAAACCGGCGCAAATCGCCGCCGTGTCTTGCTGGCTGCTGCCTTTTTTGTGCTTGGCCTTTCCACCGTCTTCCTGCTGCTTGGCTTTGCCTTTTCAGCAATGGGCCGGATGTTTCTATCGTTTCAGGATTGGTTCGTCGTTATCGCCGGCGTTATCGTGATGATCTTTGGCGCGCATTTCGTCGGGGTCTTCCGCATCCCGTTTCTTGACCGAGAGGCGCGGATGGACGCGGGCGACCGGGGCGGTTCTGCCCTTGGGGCCTATGTCCTCGGGCTTGCGTTTGCCTTTGGCTGGACACCCTGTCTCGGTCCGATCCTTGGCGCAATCCTTGGTCTTGCGGCGTCAGAGGCAGACGTCTGGCGCGGCACCACTTTGTTGGCGGTCTATGCGCTGGGGCTAGGCATCCCGTTCCTCCTGGTCGCCGCTTTCTTTCCGCGCCTCAAGGGGACGATGGCGTGGATGAAGCGCCATATGGACCGGATTGAACGCACCTCGGGCCTGCTGCTGTGGACCGTGGGCCTGATGATGCTGACCGGTCAGTTCACCGCGTTCAGCTGGTGGCTGCTCGAAAGGTTCCCGGCGCTCGCCACATTGGGATAAAGGCTTATTTTCGTCCCATTCCTGCGCTAGGCTGCGTCAAAATCGCAATCAGGCACGAGCATGTCAGACGAAATGCCCCCCAAACCGGTGCGTCGCCGCAGGGTGTTCTACATCCCCGGCTACGACCCGATTCATCCGCGCCGGTACCGCGAGCTTTATCGCACCGAAAGTGTCAAGCAGGCTCAGATCACAGGGTATGAAATCGGCATCGCACCGCGGCCCGGGGTCGAAACCTATGGTTGGAAAGTCGCCTCAAAAATTGACGGTGGCGCGACCCTGACAGAGGTTGATGTGCTGGTCTGGTCCGACATCGTTCGCGACAGCATGTCCAACTCAATCCCGGCCACCTATCTGCAATTGGTCCGTACCGCGTGGACCTACATTGCCAGCGGCACCCTCCGGCGCTTGATGTGGATGCGCAAAGGTCCGGTGATCGCGGCGCTCTATCCCGTTGGCATGTTGCTGCTGCAACTGGTGATGGCGGTCTTCGTTGCGTGGATTCCGGCAAAGATCATCGAGATGGTGACCCCGCTGGTCGCCCTGCCATTTGTGCAATTGGCGGGTCTTGTTGGTCTTGGGCCTGACGGCATCCTGAATGTGGCGTGGGTCGTTGGGCTGGTTTTGGGCTTTGTGTCGTGGTTCGTCTGGATCTTCGGGGTCGTCTGGCTGCTGCGCTGGTTCAAGTCCAAGGATAACAAGCTTTACGCATACTACCTGATGCACGACTACGCCTATTCGGCCCGCTACAATGGCGCGAATCCCAAACCACTTGAGCAGCGCATGGCCGTCTTTGGCGACCAAATCGCCGCCGCACTTGACGACAATCTGGACGAGGTTCTGGTGGTCGGTCACTCTTCCGGCGCACATCTGGCGGTGTCGATCATCGCTGATCTTCTGCGTGCCGGGCGCGTTCCGACCGATGGCCCAACGCTTTCGTTTCTGTCTCTGGGGCAGGTGGTCCCGATGGTCAGCTTCCTGCCGGACGCCTACCGCTTGCGCAACGACCTTGCCTTTATGGCGGTGCAGGAACAGGTGGCATGGGTCGATGTGACAGCCCCAGGCGACGGCTGTTCTTTTGCGCTTTGTGACCCCGTGGCCGTGACCGGTGTCGCGCCACCGGGACAGCATTGGCCGCTGATCCTCTCTGCGGCCTTTACACAAACATTATCCCCCGAGACTTGGAAAGAACTGCGTTGGCGGTTCTTCCGGCTACATTTTCAGTATCTCTGCGCCTTCGATCGCCCTAAGGACTACGACTATTTCAAAATCACCGCAGGTCCTTTGACACTCGCAGACCGCTATCGCGAGCGGCATTCGTCAAAGTCCCGGATCGACGTGCCAGCGTCAAAATACACGTCCTTGCACCCATGACGCAGCTGCCGCCCAAACCAGCGGCGCGCCCTGACAAGGTCTCGCTCTGGCGGTATCTGCGGCTCTTTCGCGCCGATATCCTGTCGGCCCAGCCTGCGCGCCTATATCGCGCGTGGATGGCCGAATTTCGCACACCGTTCTTTCGCAGCTACATGATCAACGATCCCGCGCTGATAAAGCGGGTGCTGCAGGAACGCCCTGACGATTTTCCGAAATCGGACCGGATCGGCGCGGGCCTGCGGCCCTTGCTGGGCAATTCAGTTTTTCTGACCAATGGTGCGGTCTGGAAGCGGCAGCGCCGTATCATCGACCCGGCGTTTGAAGGTGGGCGCCTGCGCGACACCTTTCCCGCGATCTACGCCGCAGGGCAGGCGGCCACAGTGCGCATGGCCCCGATGGCGGACATGACCCCCTTCGATATCGAACCCGAGACGAGCCATGCCGCTGCCGACGTGATCTTTCGCACGCTGTTCTCGATCCCGATCGAAGACCGGATTGCAACGCAGGTCTTTGATGCGTTCAAGGCTTATCAGCGCAGCCAACCGATCCTGAACCTTGCAGCCTTTGTGTCGGGACCGCGTTGGATGCCGCGGTTCTTTCGGTCCGAAACCAAAGCGACGGCAAAGACAATCCGCCGGTTGATCACCAAACTCACCAGTAACCGACTGGAAGAAATCAATCGCGGTCATGGCCCTGATGATCTGGCAACCAAGATCATGACGACCCGCGACCCGGTCACTGGCCAGACTTTCAGCGTCGACGAAATGGTCGATCAGGTCGCAATTTTCTTTCTGGCCGGGCACGAAACCTCTGCCGCAGCATTGTCCTGGGCGCTCTATCTGCTCGCAACCCATCCTGAATGGCAGGACAAGGTCGCCGCAGAGGCGGAGCTGCTGACCGACGACTTTTCCAGTGTGTCCAAGTTGCGCGTCACACGTGACGTCTTTCGCGAGGCTTTGCGGCTTTATCCGCCGGTGCCTATGATGGTGCGTCAATCAACCCGTCAAGAGACATTTCGTGACCGGCCCGTCAAACCCGGCGCACAGGTCGTGATCTCACCGTGGCATCTGCACCGCCAAAACCGGATGTGGGACAATCCTGATGGCTTTGATCCGGCGCGCTGGGGCACAGAGAATGGCAAAACCTGTCAGCGTGACGCCTACATTCCGTTCTCGGCCGGTCCGCGGGTGTGCACCGGTGCGGGCTTTGCAATGATCGAAGGGGTGGTCCTTCTGGCACAATTGATCGGCGCTTATCGGTTTGAGGCTGTGCCAGATCGCACCCCACGCCCCGTGGCCCATCTGACGGTCCGCACAGCAGACGGTATGTGGTTGCGATTCGCCCCGCGGGGGGGGTGATCGGTTCCATTTCCGAAACGATCCCTTATTCCACCCGATATTGCTGTTTGATCTCGAAACAGGGGTCGCACCGATCGGAAACGGGGCCGCCTTATTGAAATGTATATGGTTCAATGAGTTAGCACCACGCTGCGTCAGTTTTGTCGGAAATACGGCAAGTTTTAGGCGGCCGCATGCCGAAATATGTTAATCATTTAGGCGTGGGGGCATCAGCAATGTGGGAAACCGCTGATGTCGATTTATGGAACGACCTTTTCAACTGTCGCGGGTGCGCTGGGGCGGACGATGCGCAATTTTGGCGCTGCCTCGCGGCCCGACGACGCCTTTGATCGGTACGATCCCGTCCCGCTAAAGCGCGAAGAACTCAGCCAATTGTTCGAGTTGCCGACAGGCATGCCGCTGTCCACCAACGAAGAGTTTCAGGAATCAGAGCGTCAGGAACTTGAATCCATGCTGCTAATCCGCTCGGCGCTTTATGCGTCCGACTGATCCTGCAACGTTTTTAGAACCGTAACACGAATGGCTGAGGCGAGGCCGACATCACCGCGGGCCTCATCAATTTCAGCAGCAAAACCGTTGATCGTCTTGCCTTGATCGGCGGCAAGATCCCGAAACGCTTGCCAGAACGCATCTTCCAGTGACACGCTTGTGCGGTGACCGCGCAGCGTCAGCGACCGTTTGACGGGCCGCCCGCTATTCATCCTCGAACTTCAATTGGTCCAACCGCCGTGCGGCCTGATCTGCCTTTGCGGCGTCCAGAACCCGCTCGGCTTTGGTCCGGCCGAACTTTACAGCATTCTCGTCCGCGCGGGTCTTATCCGCTGCGCGGTCGCGCGCCTTGCGCACCTTATTCAGATTGATCGGTGTGGTCATTTCGGGCCGATCATATCCTCGGGCCGCACAACCGCTTCGAAGGTTTCCTCGTCAACAAAGCCCAGCTTGATGGCTTCTTCCTTCAGGGTTGTGCCGTTTTTGTGCGCGGTCTTTGCAACCGTGGTGGCATTGTCATAGCCAATCGTCGGGGTCAATGCTGTGACCAGCATCAGGCTTTCACGCATCAGCTTTTCGATCCGCACAGTATCCGCTTTGATCCCAACCACACAGTTGTCGGTAAACGCGACAGATGCATCGCCCAAAAGTTGCATGGATTGCAGCACGTTATAAGCCATCATCGGCTTCATCACGTTCAACTCAAAATGGCCCTGACTGCCGGCAAAGCCTACGGCTGCATCATTGCCCATCACATGGGCACAGACTTGGGTGATCGCCTCAACTTGCGTGGGGTTCACCTTGCCAGGCATAATCGACGACCCGGGCTCATTCTCAGGCAACATCAATTCGCCCAATCCGCAGCGCGGGCCAGAGCCAAGGAACCTGATGTCACAGGCGATCTTGTAGATTGATGCAGCGACCGTCTTCAAAGCACCTGACATTTCAACCAGCGCATCATGGCTTGCCAATGCTTCGAATTTGTTCGGGGCTGTGACGAAGGGCAGGGCGGTGATCTCGGCCATATGGGCGGCCACCGTTTCGCCCCAGCCTTTGGGGGTATTCAGCCCGGTGCCGACGGCGGTGCCACCTTGCGCCAGTTCATAGATCGCGGGCAGGGCGGCCTTGATCCGGCGCAGACCCATTGCAACCTGATGGACATAGCCCGAAAACTCTTGCCCCAGGGTCAGCGGCGTTGCGTCCATCGTATGGGTACGCCCGATCTTGATGATGTCTTCAAATTCTTCCTGCTTGGCAGCAAGGGCCGCGTGCAGCTTTTCCAAACCCGGGATCAGCACATCATGCGCAGTGCGCGCCACGGCAATGTGCATTGCGGTCGGAAAGGTATCGTTCGAGGATTGGCCCATGTTGCAGTGATCGTTGGGATGCACAGGGTCTTTGGACCCGATCGTACCGCCCAGAATTTCAATCGCGCGGTTCGATATCACTTCGTTGGCATTCATGTTGGACTGTGTGCCTGACCCGGTTTGCCAGACCACCAGCGGGAAATGATCGTCCAGATCACCTGCCACGACTTCTGACGCGGCCTTGATCATGGCGTCCGCGCGTTCCGCATCCAGCTTGCCGCGCTCCTTGTTGGCCATCGCACAGGCCTGCTTGATCACGCCCAGTGCCCGCACGATTGCGACGGGCTGTTTTTCCCAACCGATGGGAAAGTTCATCAGGCTGCGCTGCGTCTGCGCGCCCCAATAGCGATCACTGGGGACCTCAAGCGGGCCAAAGCTGTCGGTTTCGGTGCGGGTCTCGGTCATGTCTCATGGCCCTCGTTGCTGTCGGTTTCGGCAGGGATATCCCGCCACCCGGTTGAAGGCAATTCATGACAAACCCCAAGCGCAATGTTTACGTTAGCACATTTGAACGGAGGAGAATTTCTATGACCGCCCGGATTAACAAACCCGTTGACCCGCTTTGGCTACAGCAATCCGAAGCCGAGGCTTTGCGAACCCAGCGCCGCCGTATCTCGATTGTCGGCCTGATCGGTATCACATTGCCCGCGCTGACCGTTTTGGTCGATGAAACCTTCAATGATGCCTGCTTTCGCGACAGCCTCAGCCATTATTACTATGCGCGACTGTCCGGCGATCTCTTTGTGATGGCGCTGGCCTTCGCCGGTGCGATGCTCATGGCTTACCGGGGTGAGACGGCGCGGATCAACCGGTTGGCAACAATCGCCGGGTTGGCAGCACTTTGCGTCGCGTTCTTTCCAACCACATTTCCCGGGTGTGAGCAGGGGGCCTTTAACGCACGCGCCTTCAGCACCGTCACCACTAACTTGCCTGAAATCTCCGGCACTGCGCCTGAATTTCAGTCCTTTCCCTTCGTCGACTATATCCACTACGCGGCTGCCAGCCTGTTGTTCGGCATGATGATCTACTTCTGTTGGTGCGTTTTTCCGTTGGTCAGCGCCTCGGACGTGAACCCAGCGACCGGAAAAGTGAAGACGATCAAGATGTTGCGCAACGGCATTTACCGGCTTTGCGCGATTGTCATTGCGTTGGCGTCGATGGGACTGCTGCTTTATTTCCTTGCCGGACTGGTTGTCGAGGTCACGTTCTGGAACATGCTGAACTTGACGTTCTGGTGCGAGGCCGTGGGCCTGATGGCGTTTGGCGCCGCGTGGCTGGTCAAGGGACGGCTTTTCAATCGCAGTTTCATGGGCGCTTAGTGCGTTACTGGGCGGTGCAGTGCGCCGCCTAGGTTGCGCTTGATGCCGTTTTGCGGGGGCAAAACGCCCAATCGGTGTTTATTGACCGTATTTCAAGGGGGTACATTCTTCCCAATTTTACATAATACCGATTATGCGCACAAAGAGTAAAACTCCAACTAAGCCCCTAACCGACACAAATCTAATGTTTACAACGGCCATTGGACTACGCTGACTTCACGACCAACCCGCCCGGCGTTTGGCAAAGCTTCTCGCATCCCTGGTCGGTAATCAGCAGCGGCTCCGTGATTTCGATGCCGCCGTCGCTCAGCCACAACGCCGGCATAAAGTGCAGCGTCATTCCGGCGCGCAGTTCCGTTGTGTCACCAGCGCGCAAGGAAATCGTGCGTTCGCCCCAGTCTGGCGGATATGACAGCCCGATGGCATATCCGCAGCGGCTGTCTTTTTCAAAGCCGTGTTGCGCCAAGGTGCCGTTGAACACCTCTGCAAGCGCCTCGCAGGTCAATCCGGGCGCCGCATTGGCCAGCACAGCCTCGGTCGCGTTTGATACGGCAGCCTCGGCTTCGCGATAGCGTTTTGGAACCTCTCCAAAGAACAGCGTGCGGCTTTGTGGGCACTGATAACGCCTGTAAGCCCCTGCAATCTCGAAGAAAGTTGCCTCTCCAGCCCGTAGCGGGCTGTCATCCCATGTCAGGTGCGGTGCCGTTGCATCTGCGCCTGACGGTGCCATCGGCACAATTGCCGGATAGTCGCCCCAATGCCCATCCACACCGCGAATTGCCGTCCGGTAGATCTCTGCAATCAGGTCATTCTTGCGGATACCGACCTCTGCGATGTCGCGAATTTGGGCGTGCATGGCGGTCACAATGGCACCGGCGCGCCGCATATAAGTGATCTCTTGTGGTGACTTAACCAGCCGTTGCCAATTGACCAATCCGGTGGCGTCCAAAATCTTTGTGTGATGCATTAATAGTGCAATGTAAGCCGCTGCACTAAAATAATAATTTTCCAGTTCAGCGCCAAATCGCAATGCACCCCAGCCGCAGTCCGCAATCACTTCCGACAGATCCGCCATCGGGTGTTTGCCGGGGTTCTGGACAAAGGTGTCATCGTAGCCGTGTATGAAATCGTCCTCCATCCAGACTGTGCGTTGCGCGCCGGCGGCATCCATTGCACGGCCCCACCAGCGCGGGGGGCCGTCAGGACCCACAATCACACCTTGATGCACGTAAAACGACCAACCGTCGTACCCGGTGATCCAGGCCATATTGGATGGATCAGTGACCAACAAGACTTCGATCCCGGCTTCGGACATAGCCGCGCGGACGCGCATCAAACGCGCATCGTATTCCTGTTGCGTAAAGGCCGGTTTTGGATGCGGCATGGCAGGACCCCCTGCCCGACTATGGCACCGGTTTTTGCACCGTCCTAGCCGAAACTATCCCAGCGCATAGCCCGCGCCACGTACCGTGCGCACGGGGTCTTCGCCGCCGCCTTGGGTCAACACTTTGCGCAACCGGCCGACATGCACATCAACGGTCCGCGTATCCACATAGATGTCGCGCCCCCAGACCCGGTCCAGCAACTGATCCCGCGACCAGACGCGGCCAGGTTTTTCCATAAACGTGCTCAGCAGACGAAACTCTGTCGGCCCCAGCTTCAGCTTTTCATCCGCGCGGGTCACGATATGGGTCTCTGCATCAAGCACGATATCATCGTAAGTCAGCACCTGCCCCACAGTTGCGGGCCGCACACGGCGCAACTGCGACCGGACACGCGCCATAAGTTCAGACATCGAATAGGGCTTTGCGACGTAGTCGTCAGCACCGGTTTCCAGACCGCGCACCTTGTCCACCTCTTCGGATTTGGCCGACAACATAATGATCGCCGTTGACCGTGTCACCGGGTCCATCTTGACCCGCCTGCACACTTCGATCCCGGATACTGACGGCAGCATCCAATCCAGCACCATCACATCTGGCGGGTCTTCGGACAGCAGCAACAGCCCCTCTTCCCCGTCTTCGGCCTGGCTTACGCGAAATCCTTCGGCTTCCAGATTGTAGGCTAGCACTTCGCGTTGCGCAGGCTCGTCTTCCACAATCAAAACATGTGGTTGCTGGGCTGCTGACATGGTCTTAGCCCGCCTCACTCACAAAGGATGTCTTGTCGCTTTTGGGGCGCGCGTCCTCGGGCATCTCGCCGGTCACAAGATAGATGATCTGCTCGGCCATATTGGTGGTCAGATCGCCCATGCGTTCCACGTTTTTGGCCATGAAGTGCAAATGCATGCAAGGCGTGATGTTGCGCGGGTCTTCCATCATGAACGTCAGGAATTCGCGGAACAGCGCATTATACATCTGATCGACTTCCTGGTCGCGCTGGCGCACGTCTTCGGCGAGGTCTGCATCGCCGCGAATATAGGCATCCAGTGTGTCTTTCAGCATCGCCTGCACCTCGCGGGCCATCCGGCGCAAGGCGGAATCCGATCCATTGACCGGGCTCATCTCGACCAGTGTCCCGGTGCGCTTGGCGATATTCTTGGCGTAATCTCCGATCCGCTCTAGTGAAGCGGCAAGCCGCAACACCGTCAGGATGGACCGCAGGTCCTTGGACACCGGCGCACGCAGCGCGATGGTGCGCGCCGCCTCTTCGTTGATCTGGATTTCAAGAGCGTCAATCGCTTTGTCACCCTGCCGCACTTGTTCGGCCAACTCGACATCGCGGTCCATCAGCGACTTGGCGGCATTCAGGATGGCGTCCTCGACCAACCCGCCCATGCGCATGACCAGCGTGGTGATACCTTCTAGATCGCGGTCATACGCGCTTGAGATATGTTCGTTCATCTGCCTGCTCTCCTCTACCCGATCCGGCCCGAGATGTAGCTCTCGGTGCGCGGGTCTTCGGGGTTGGTGAAAATCTTGTCGGTGTCATCATATTCCACCAGATTACCCAGGTGGAAAAACGCAGTGCGTTGGCTGACGCGCGCGGCTTGCTGCATTGAGTGGGTGACAATCACCACCGAATAATTCTGACGCAACTCGTCAATCAGCTCTTCCACTTGTGCTGTGGCGATCGGGTCAAGCGCCGAACAAGGCTCGTCCATCAGCAACACTTCGGGCTCTGTCGCCACGGCGCGCGCGATGCACAGGCGCTGCTGTTGACCGCCTGAAAGGCCGGTGCCGGGCGCGTGGAGCCTGTCCTTGACCTCGTCCCAGATGGCCCCGCGCCGCAGCGCCTTTTCCACGATCTCGTCAAGCTCGGCCTTGTTGCGGGCCAGCCCGTGGATCTTGGGGCCATAGGCCACGTTGTCATAGATCGACTTGGGAAACGGGTTCGGCTTCTGGAACACCATGCCCACCTTGGCGCGCAGCTGCACCGGATCGACCCGCGGGTCATAGATGTCTTCGCCGTCGATGCGGATGTCGCCCTCAACCCGGCAGATGTCAATCGTGTCGTTCATCCGGTTGATGCACCGTAGGAACGTCGATTTGCCACAACCAGATGGCCCAATAAACGCCGTCACAGTCTTGTCCTGAATATCGACGTTCACGTCCTTGATGGCGTGGTTGTCGCCGTAATAGACCTGCACACCATTTGCGCGGATCTTGATGTCTTGTTGGGTGCTCATGGCGCGGTCCATTTGAATCATGTCTTCCATTGTCGGCAGCTCCTACCAGCGGCGCTCGAACCTGCGGCGCAGGATGATCGCAATCAGGTTCATGGTCAAAAGAAACACCAGCAGCACGATGATACCGCCCCATGCTCTTTCATAGAATGCGGGGTCGGCCCGTTTCGCCCATTCGTAAATCTGGGCGGGCATGGCCGAGTTCGGGTCCAGAAAGCCAGACGTCACGCCGTCGGGATAGTTTGTGGCGATATAGCCCACCATGCCAATCAACAGCAGTGGTGCGGTTTCGCCCAAGGCCTGCGCAAGGCCGATGATCGTGCCCGTCAGGATACCAGGCATCGCCAGCGGCAACACATGGTGGAACACCGTCTGCATCTTGCTCGCCCCGACCCCCAAAGCCGCATCTCTGATCGACGGTGGCACCGCTTTCAAAGAGGCACGGGTCGAAATCACAATCGTCGGCAGCGTCATCAGGGTCAACGTCAGACCGCCCACAATCGGGGCCGACTGCGGCAAATGTGCGAACTGAATGAAGACCGCAAGACCAAGAATACCAAAGACAATCGACGGCACAGCGGCCAAATTGCTGATGTTCACCTCAATCAGGTCAGTAAACCTGTTCTGCGGGGCAAACTCCTCAAGATAGATCGAAGCCGCGACACCAATCGGCAAGGCCAGCGCCAGCACCACCAGCATCATGAAAAACGACCCCAGCATCGACACACCGATCCCAGCCTGCTCTGGCCTGCTCTCAGAGGCATCAGCGCCAGTGATAAAGTCCCAGTTGAACACCCGTTCGATCGACCCTCGTTCAACCAGTACATCAACAAGATCAAGGTGGGCGGCACTCAGGTTCTTGTCACGTGCAAGATCCTCGCGGGTCACGCGGCCTTTCATATAGCCATCCACACGGGACGAGGTCAGCAACCGAAATTCGACCGTTTCACCAATCTGATCAGGGTTGGCGATCACATAGTCTCGCACGATCGCGGCAGCAGAGGCGGATAGGATCTTGTCCAATTCCTTGGCGGCAACCTCGGTTTCGATGTCGGCGGTTGCTGCCACCAGCGCGTCGTTGACCAGCGGCTTGTAGCCAAAGGTCGACACTTTGCGGATGTCGGCCAGGTCACGGTTGCCGTTCTTGTCCAGCTTCTCCTCCAGCAACGTGATCTCTACGTTGGCGAAAGTCTGGGTAAAGGCGGGCGTCCCGTTGGTCACGATGGCCCACAGCAGCGACACCAGAAAGAACAGGCTGACACCAATCGCGGTTACACCGTAGGCCTTGAACCGGGTCTCTGCGGCGTTGCGCTTTTTGGTGCGGGTATCGACTTCCAGCAGCGACTTGCCCTTGGCCCGAACTGGGCTGCCTTGGGTTGCGTCGGTCATTCGTATTGCTCCCGGTATTTACGGACAATGAAAAGGGCAAAGACATTCAACGCCAGCGTGATGACGAAAAGGGTGATCCCCAAGGCAAAGGCAACAAGCGCCTCGGGCGAGGCAAAGTCACTATCGCCGGTCAGCTGGCTGACGATCTTGGCGGTTACAGTGGTCATTGCATCAAAAGGATTCATCGACAGCCGGGCCGCGGCCCCTGCCCCTAGCACCACGATCATCGTCTCACCGATAGCGCGGGATGCCGCCAACAAGATCGCGCCAACAATGCCGGGCAAGGCTGCAGGCAGGATCACCTGGCGCACGGTTTCCGAATGGGTGGCCCCAAGGCCAAGCGACCCATCGCGCATGGACTGTGGCACCGCGTTGATAATGTCATCCGACAAGGAAGAGACGAACGGGATCAGCATGATCCCCATCACCAGCCCTGCCGTCATCACCGCTGTCCCACCTTGCATCCAATCAACACCCAAGGCCCCGTCGCGGCCAAAGACACTGACCAGCATCGGCCCAACCGTCAGCAAGGCAAACAGACCGTAGACAATCGTGGGAATCCCGGCGAGCAGTTCCAGCATCGGTTTGGCGACGGACCGGACCGGCTTGCTGGCATATTCACTCAGATAAATCGCCGCGAAAAGCCCGATGGGTACTGCCACCAAAAGCGCGATGAATGAGATATATAACGTGCCCCACAGCAAAGGTAGGATGCCCAGCTCTGACCCGCCGCCACGGCCCGAAAAGCTTGGGTTCCAACTCAGCGAGAAAAAGAATTCGGACGCCGGGTAAAGGCGGAAAAACTCGAAAGTATTGAAGATCAGCGATAGCACGATGCCCAGCGTCGTCAGGATCGCGATCGAGGCGGCTGCGATAAGCACCATCAGGATGCCGCGTTCGACCACATTGCGGGCGCGGAAGGTCGGCGTCGTCATCAGATAAGCAATGATAAGCCCGGCCAATGACGTCCCGATCACTACGATGGTCTTGATCAGGTTCCCCGTCCCCGCCATCTCGCGGTATCGTTGGGCGGCCCCGAATGTGTCAGCGGTCACGTCAGATCCCAGCGCCACGCCGACCTCTGCCAGACGCGCGCGCAGGTCCGTGAAATCGGCACCCAGACCACTTACATCTTCTGCGCGCATGGCACCTTGGGCGACAGCAACATCCAGACCTTCGGCAACCCGGCGGACATCCGACATGATCAGGCTGAGTGTGCCGCCCTCGTCGATGGCGCTTTGCGGGATCATGCCCGACACGCTGCCATTGATGATCAAAGGCTGCACGATCAACCAGACAAACAGCACCAGCATGGCGGGCACAACCGCATTCAGCCCAACATTTGCACCATAATAGAGCGGTAAGGAATGCAGCTTGCGGCGATCACCGCCAGCAACCTGCATCGCACGGGCCCGGCCCAGAACGTAGCCGACCACGCCCAGCAACAGCACGATCAACACGAGTATCAGATTTGACATGGGGTCCCCACCAGTCCGTTTCGGTGCCCTTATAGGGCGTCAGAAGGCAAATGTACGTGGATCAATGCACATTATGCCGGGGTGACCCGGGCGCGTGTCCCGGATCACCAATTTATCGCAGCGGCTTAATTGCTCAGCGTCGTCTCTTCCATGACCGTTGTTTGCACGTCGATCAATGCGGGGTCAGATACCAAACCATAGGCAGACAGCGGGCCGTCGGGGCCAGCAACTTCGTCAGAGACGAAGAACTCTGCGTATTCCTTCAAGCCCGGGATCACACCAATGTGCGCGGCCTTGATGTAGAAATACAGCGGGCGCGATACAGGATAATCGCCAGTCGAAATGGTCTCGGTTGTGGGTTCAACACCGGACATGGTCGCGACCTTCAGCTTGTCGGTGTTGTTCTCGTAGAACGCCAGACCAAACACGCCGATGCCGTTTGCGTTGGCGTCAATACGGGCCAGCGTTTCGGTGTAGTCGCCGTCGATGTCGACCGCACGGCCGTCGCCACGCACAGCCAGGCATGCGTCTTCCGCGTCGTCCTCAGACATGCCAGCTTCGATCATCGCGTCATGCGCGCCAGTGGCTTCACAGCCCGCAGCCACAACCTTTTCCTCGAACACTTCACGGGTGCCGTGCTTGGTGCCGGGGATGAAGGCCAGGATTTCTTCGCTCGGCAGATCGGCGTTGAAGTCGCTCCACAGGGTGTGGGGGTTGTCGACCAGCTCACCGTCGACCAGCACCTTGGGGGCCAGCGCGTTGAAGATGTCGGCAGGCTCGAACGCGGTGTAATCCGGGCCATTCAGCTGGCTGGCAAAGACGATCCCGTCATAGCCGATGCGCACTTCGATGATGTCGGTCACACCGTTCTCTGCACAGGCAGCAACTTCTTTTTCGCGAATTGCGCGAGATGCGTTTGCGATGTCGATTGTGTTTTCGCCTACACCCTCGCAGAACCGCTTCAGCCCGGCAGATGAACCGCCTGATTCAACAACAGGTGTGGGGAATTCAAAGTTTTCGCCAAAGGCCTCTGCGACGATTGATGCATAGGGCAGAACAGTGGAAGAACCGGCAACTTGCACGTTGTCACGTGCGGCAGCGGTGGTTGCGGTAAGGGCCGTAATCGCCAGCGTAGAGGCGGTCAGCTTCATGATCGACATGGGTGTCTCCTGTTTGTCAAACATCCGGTCCGGGCGAGCGCCGGTTCCGTTGCCTGCGATCTAGGTTTGGCTGACAAAGCTTTTGTGACGCTTTTGTAAAAGTTTTATGACAGGACAGCGGATATGCCCTGTCGTTGCGTCACCCCCCATAAACCTTGTGGTGGTCATCTGCTATAAAGGTGCCATGCCAGATACGCCGTCCCGTCGCCTTGCAGCACTTGCCTTGATGCCGCTGATCGTGCCGCAGGGTCTTTACGTCAAATTCCGCGCCGCCCAATTACAAGAGGCAGCAGGGCCACGTGCGGGTGAAATAGGCGTAGGCCCGCCGCTTCGGGTCTTGATACTGGGCGATTCGTCAGCGGCAGGCGTCGGCGTGGCAACACAAGATCAAGCACTTGCAGGACAGTTTGTCGCATCTTTGGCGTCGCAATTCACTGTCAATTGGTGGCTTCAGGCCCGCTGCGGGGCAACCACAGCGAGTACAATCAACATGTTGGCCGAGGTGCCACAGGGCATATTTGATGTCGCCTTGATTGGTCTTGGCGTGAACGACGTCAAGAACGGTCACAGCCTGCCCCGCTACCTGCGCCGGACCGGACAACTTTATGATCGCCTGACCGCTGACTTCGGCGTCCGGCTGATCTGCGCGTCAGGCATGCCGCCGGCACAGGATTTCCCACTTTTGCCCAATCCCTTGCGGTGGGCATTGCACGCCCGCGCGCAGGTCTTTGACGCGGCACACCGTGACCTGATCGCAGAGCGCCCGAACTGCCGCTACTTGCAAGGCCCGACGCAGCTTGATCCCGCTGACATGTCAGCCGATGGCTTTCACCCCGGCCCTGCGGTCTATGCCGAATGGGGTCAGCTGGCGGCCGATCTGGTCAAGCGTCACTGGCCGGATCATCAGGGGGAAACGCAGGCAGTGTCACCGTGATCGTGGTGCCGCCTTCTTTGCCGCTCTCAATCATCAAGCGCCCGCGATGTCGGTTAACGATATGCTTGACGATTGCCAACCCCAGCCCAGTGCCGCCGACCTCACGGCTGCGATGCGAATCTACCCTGTAAAACCGCTCTGTCAGGCGCGGAATGTGATGTGCGGCGATCCCCTCGCCGTCATTGTGTACAGCAAGCTGTAACCCGTCATGACGCAGGGCCTGCTGATAGCTGATTTTACTCAAGCTGATCCGCACCTGCCCTCCCTCAACGCCGTATTTTGCCGCATTTTCGAGAAGATTGCCGATCACTTGTCGGATTTGTCCAGCATCCCCCGGCACCGCGGCGCCATCGCTGTCATCGATCAGCTTGGCCTGCCCGCCCGCGGCGGTGATGATCGGGTCCAGCTCGGCAAGTGCGGTGCGGATCAAATCCCCGACGATCACCGGTTCATCGGGGCGCACCCGCTCGTTCTCTTCCACCCGACTTAGCGACAACAGATCACCGACCAGCCGCGTCATCCGCGCGGTTTCCCGCGCCATAACGCCCAGGAAACGATCGCGCGCCTTGGGATCGTTCCGGGCCGGTCCCTGCAATGTCTCAATGAAACCGTTCAAGGCTGTCAGCGGCGTGCGCAATTCGTGGCTGACATTGGCAACAAAGTCGCGCCGCAGCGCGCTGACCTCTTCTGCGGCTGTGCGATCTTCAAAGGTCAGCACAACCTGCCCGCCAACCGGAGCGATATGCACAAGATAGGTGGTGTCGCGCTGTCCGTCGCGGCTGAGAAACCGACCCTTGCCAGCCACGCCGCTGCGCAAGGTGCTTTCCACGGACTCAATCAGCAACGGCTGGCGTACAGCGGTGATAAAGTGCCGTCCGACAAGGCCAGACCCCAGCAGTCCTACGCATGCGCGATTCGTCGCAGTCACCCGCCCGTCCCTGTCAATTGACAGCATCGGCAGCGGTACAGCTTCAAGCAATGCGACAGTTTCGCTCTCGGTCACAGGATTGACCCCCTTGAATGCAACCAAAACGTGCAGAACTGATTGTTCAGAACACTATGGAATACCAAAGCTTTATGTTGTGTGGTCCGCTGAAACAATCATAACCTGAGGTGCGACTCTCCGCAGAACGATAAGGATTCATGGTGGTACCCTTTACGCCTTTTTCGGCCAATGGGGATGGGCGTGAGCCCATCACATTGATCTTAGGCGATATGCAGCGCTGGTTGGCCCGCGACGCGGCGCTACCGGTTCTGGATGGGCTAAGCTTTGCAGATGTCACCGACCTTGATGCCGCCCTTTTGTTGCGGTTGAACCCTGACATCGTGATGTCTCCGCTTGTGGTCCGCGACACCGATGCGGTCGAGATTGCCCGCATATTGGGCGATTTGCACTATGCGGGGCGTTACCGCGTGGTGTCAGAAGAAATCCCAAATGACACTGTTATCCGGGCAGAGGTTTCAGCCGTGGCACCTGACCTCGACTTTGCGGTTGTGGCACTGCCAGAGCACTTGTTCGGGCCTTAGGCCGTCGCCTTGGCGACCGCCGCGCTCAACTCAGCCTGCAACATCGCCACATCCTCAACCCCGACCGAGACCCGGAAGAAACCTTCGCTGATCCCAAGCGCTGCACGCCCTTCGGGTGTCAGACCCCGGTGTGACGATGACGCCGGGTGCGACAGCGTGGTGCCAATATCCCCCAGCGTCGGGGCAAAGGCGATGTCTGGGGCTGCACGGGTCAGCGCATTGGCTGCATCGCGCCCGCCGCTAAGCTCAAACGACAGCATATGGCCCCCCTGCCCGCCTAACAGCGCCACGGCGCGGTTGTGGTCGGGATGATCGGGCCGTGTTGGGTAGATCACCCGTTTTACGCCCGGCATTTCGGCCAGCGCGTCCGCCAGATCGCCGGCGTTTTGCTGCGCCCGATCAAACCGCAGATCAAAGGAATGCAGACCCCGTTCAGCCAGCCAGCAGTCAAACGGGCTGGGCGTCAGGCCCCATGTCACGTTGGCGTCATTGATCGCCGTCGCCAGCGCCGGATCGCGCGCCGCAACATAGCCCAGCGTGGCATCGGAATGCCCTGCGAGCAGCTTGGTCACCGAATGGATAACAACGTCGGCCCCGTGATCCAACGGGCGATAGCTGCGTGGCGTGGTAAAGGTGTTGTCGACCGCCAGCAGAATGCCGCGGTCTTTTGCCAAAGCAGCGATCCCGTCCATATCCGCCACGCGGATCGTAGGATTGCTGACCACCTCCACAAGGATAAGCTTTGTCTCGGGCCGGATCGCGGCGGCCATCGCATCCACATCCGTGGGGTCCGCCAGCGTCGTCTCGATCCCCAAGCGCGGCAGGTCCTGCGTCATCAGCCGCAAGCTCCGCCCGTACAGTTGATCTCCGCCCACCACGTGATCGCCCGCCTTCAAGCAGCCCAGAAAGACAGCGCCGATTGCCGACATCCCCGACCCGGTAATGATACCACCGGTGGCCCCCTCAAGCATGTCAATCTTGGCAGCCAGCACGCTGGCATTGGGGTGCCCCTCGCGGGCATAGGTAAACCCAGACCCATCCGCATATTGCGCATCCAACGCATCAGGATCAGGCGAGGCATAGACGACCGAAGGCTGCAATGGCGTCACCACGGGCCGAGAGGTCGACGTGGGCCAGTCGGTCCGACGAACAAGGGATGTGGGCGGTTTCATCTTAGACCTTCTGCAAGTCCCGCGCGAACCGCGCGGCGTTTTCCTGATAATGCAGCGCCGACAGGCGCAGCCCGTCAATCGCTGCGGCATCCAGTGTGCGCACCACCTTGCCCGGCATCCCCATCACAAGGCTGCCCGGGGGGATCTCTTTGCCTTCAGGGATCAGCGCGCCCGCGCCGATCAAACAGTTCTCTCCGATCACTGCGCCATTCAGCACCGTGGCCCCCATCCCGATCAGCGCGTTGTCGCCAATGGTGCAACCATGCAGCATCGCCTTGTGCCCGATTGTGCAGCCTGCGCCGATGGTCAACGGGAACCCCATGTCGGTATGCAGCACACAGTTTTCCTGCACATTGCTGCCCGCTCCGACAGTGATCATCTCGCTGTCGCCGCGCAGCGTGCTGCCAAACCAGATGCTGGCCTTTGCCGCTACGGTAACTCGGCCAATCACATAGCATCCGGGCGCGATCCAGGCGTCTTCTGCCACGACCGGGGTGGCGTCTCCCAGCGCATAAAGGCTCATGCCGGGTCCTCAAACTCGTTCTGCAATTGCCGTACAACATCCAAGAGCATCGGTTGCTGTGCGCTTTTCATCCGCTCAGCCTCAATGATGGTTTTCAGCCGCGCCTCAGTCTGGTCAAGATCGTCATTCACCAGCACATAATCATAGCCGTCCCAATGGCTGATTTCGTCCCAGCTTTTCTGCATCCGCGCGTCAATCACCTCTGCGCTGTCCTGCCCGCGCGCCTCCAGCCTGCGGCGCAGCTCTGTGATGGACGGTGGCAGAATGAAGATCGACAGAACATTGTCCTGCAGGGCCGACCGCCCGATCTGCTGCGCCCCCTGCCAGTCAATGTCAAAAAGCACATCGCGCCCGTCTTCAATGGCGTCCTGCACCGGTTTGATGGGCGAGCCATAGTAGTTCCCGAAAACCCGCGCATGTTCCAGCATCTCGCCGTTTTTCACCTGCTCTTGGAAATCATCGGTACTAGCGAAGAAATAGTGCTGGCCATCCACCTCACCTGCGCGTGGTGCGCGTGTGGTCGCCGACACCGAAAACCGCAGCGTGTTATCCCAGGCCATCAGCCGTTGCGCCAGCGTTGATTTCCCAGCGCCCGAAGGCGAAGACAAGATGATCAAAAGGCCGCGGCGTTTGGACATGGGGCTACTCCACATTCTGGACTTGTTCGCGCATCTGATCGATCACCACCTTAAGGTCCAGACCGATCTTGGTCAGCGCAGCATTCTGCGACTTTGAACACAAGGTGTTTGCCTCGCGGTTAAATTCCTGTGCAAGAAAGTCCAGCTTGCGGCCCGTGGGTGCGCTGGTCGTGAGCATTGCGCTGGCCGCTGTCACATGAGCGCGCAGCCGGTCGATTTCTTCGGTGATGTCCTGCTTGGCAGCAATTATCGCAAGCTCCTGCGCGATGCGCTGTTCGTCCGCCTCTGCCACATCTTCTAGGACCCGCGCGAGTGCGTCTTTCAACGCCTGTGCGGCCTGTGGGCGACGCGCCTCGGCGGCGGCGGCGGCATCATTGACAAGGGTGGCGATCTCGCTGATCTGCCCCTGCAACACCTCTTCCAAGGCGGCACCTTCCTGCGCACGCATGGCCGTAAAATCCGCCAACAACGGGGCCACGTCCGCGCTCAGCGCTGCGACCAACACCTTGGTGTCTTGTTCCTGCGGTTCGGCTGTGACCACGCCGCGTGTATTCAGCACATCGGCCGCGGTCGGTTGACCCAATGTGACACCCATGGCAAAGGCACGTTCCTGCACCTGATCCAGCGCGCCAAGAACCCGGTCTAGCTGCGCGGTATCCAGCGCCAGCGGCTGCGCAGCCTCATCGCGCTGCAAACGCAATGACAGGCTGATGTTGCCGCGGGTCAGTGTGTCCTTGATGACTGTGCGCACCGTCGCCTCTAACCCGTCCAGCCCGTCTGGCAGGCGCAACCGCAGATCAAGCCCGCGCGCATTCACACCGCGCATTTCCCATACCCAACTGACGGCATCGTGGTTTCCGGTGCGGCTGGCATAGGCGGTCATGGATCGGATCATCGAGCGGCTTCCTTTGGGCGATATCTCGCGCGCACCTAATGGCAAATCACCTTCCGGGGCAAGGGCTGCACCCGGCTGCAGGGCGTTAACCTTTTAAGACTTTGTTAAGTGAAGTTATGTCAAAGTTGATTTAACGTCTTGGTAAGCAATGGCCCCGAACGGGGCTCGAATAACAGGACCAAACGATGAAGTTCATCCGCGCCTTTGACGCAGCCCATGTGGCCACCACCCGCCTCGCGCCGCAAGAGGCGCAGATATTGATGACGCTAGAACAGGACTGGCGCACAATAACCGCGCAACCGGGCGCTGAATCCCGGTTTGATCCCGCGCTGCTGGATTCCGCCCTTCCTTATGCGTTCATGCTCGAACGGACCGCACCCGGCGCCCTGCGCACACGGGTGGCGGGTCAACGCCTGCACGAAATGCTGCGCATGGACCCGCGTGGCATGTCCTTTGGGGCATTCTTCACCGAAGATGCGCGCGATACAGTGCTGCGATTGGCGGAACAGGCCTTTACCAGCCCCGCTGTCGTAAGCATCCCGCTTTTGGCGCAACGATCCTTTGGGCGCAAACCGCTCCGGGCCGAGGTTTTGTTACTGCCGCTGCGCGATGCCAAAGGCCGCCTGACCCGCGTCATGGGCGCACTCGTGGTGTCCGGTCAAACCGGGACGCGCGGGCTGCGCTTTGAACTGGCAAGTGATCAGCCAGTGCGCTGTGACCAGATGGATACGCCCTACCCCGATCGCCGCGCGCGGCGGGGTGAGGCGGCATATCCGCCCCCTGCCCGCACAGAAAAGCCCGCATTGCGGCTGGTGGTCAACAACGGCTGACCACCACAACCGTAGTTTAGCTGGCCTTGGCTTCGTCCAGCGTCTGACGACGATCTGAAAGTTCTTCTGCCACCAGAAACGCGAGCTCTAGCGATTGGCTGGCGTTCAGACGCGGATCGCAGGCCGTGTGATACCGGCTTGAAAGGTCTTCGTCCGTGACCGCGCGCACACCACCAGTGCATTCGGTGACATCCTTCCCGGTCATCTCGAAATGCACGCCGCCGGGGATGGTGCCCTCTGCCTTGTGCACACCAAAGAACTCGCGCACTTCGCGCAGCACGCTTTCAAAGGGCCGCGTCTTGTAACCGGTGGACGACTTGATCGTGTTGCCGTGCATCGCGTCGCAGGTCCAGACCACGTTTGCGCCCTCTTCCTCGACCGCCTTGATCAGACGCGGCAAATGATCCGCCACCTGCCCGGCCCCAAAGCGCGCGATCAGGGTCAAGCGCCCCTCTTCGTTCTCGGGGTTCAGGCTCGCCATCAGTGATTTGAGGTGACCACTGGTCATGCTCGGCCCGCACTTCAATCCAATCGGGTTTTGCACGCCCTTGCAGAACTCGACATGGGCCCCATCGGGCTGCCGCGTGCGGTCTCCGATCCAGATCATGTGGCCAGACCCTGCCAACCACTTGCCGGTGGTGGAATCCACGCGGCACAGCGCCTCTTCGTATTCCAGCAGCAAGGCTTCGTGGCTGGTGAAGAACTCCACTGTCTTGAGCTCGTGATTGCTTTCGCTGGTCAGCCCTGCGGCCTCCATGAAATCGAGCGTATCGCTGATCCGCTCCGCGATATCGGCATACTTCAGCACTTCGTTGGCTGCCGTGAACCCAAGCGTCCAGGCGTGCACCTGATGCACATCCGCATAGCCACCCGTTGAAAAGGCGCGCAGCAGGTTCAGCGTGGCAGCGGCCTGCAAATAGGCCTGCGCCATCCGCTCTGGGTCCGGGATTCGCGCCTCTGGCGTGAAATCAAACCCGTTGATGATGTCACCACGGTAGCTGGGCAGTTCGACCCCATCCATCGTTTCTGTCGGCGCAGAGCGCGGCTTGGCCATCTGCCCTGCCATCCGTCCGACCTTTACGACCGGAACCTTAGCGCCATAGGTCAGCACCATTGCCATCTGCAACATCACCTTGAAGGTGTCGCGGATCCCATCTGCACCAAACTCCGCAAAGCTCTCGGCGCAGTCGCCGCCCTGCAGCAGAAACGCCTCGCCCCGGCTGACTTTGGCAAGGTGGTCTTTCAGCCGACGCGCCTCACCCGCAAAAACAAGCGGTGGATAGCTGGCAAGACGGGCCTCAACTTCGGCGAGTTTCGCCGCGTCGGTATAGTCGGGCATCTGGACCCTTGGCTTCTTGCGCCAGTCCGATTTCTGCCAGTCCGTCATTGTCTTGCTCCTAAGGGTTGCAAATCCGCGTTATCAGTCTGCGCTTATAGCCACCTCTGCAGGCGGGGCCAATGGCAAATCGGCTGCGTTTGCTCTTGATCGGGCGCGTAAAAAGGTGTTGTGCTTTCCAGACTCAAAATGCCAGCAGAAAGACTTAGATGCTGATCGAACCCCAAACCGTTGATGTGGACCACTCTGGCAAGCCCCGGCGCTTCGTTTTTGTGCTGCTCGACGATTTCACCATGCTGTGCTTTGCGGCCGCCATCGAATGCCTGCGCATCGCCAATCGCACAGCAGGTAAAACGCTCTATAGCTGGCAAATTCTGGCCGAAGACGGCCAACCGGCGACCTGTTCGAACGGCTGCACCTTTCAGGTTGACGATGGGCTGATCGAACTCGACCGCGACGACACGATCATGCTGTGTGGCGGTGTGAACATCCAGCACGCGACCAACAAGAAGGTACTGAACTGGGTCCGCCGTGAGGCGCGGCGCGGCGTGACCATGGCGGGCCTCTGCACTGCTGGCTACACAATGGCCCGCGCCGGCCTGCTAAACGGCAAAAAGGCTACGATCCACTGGGAAAATCAGGACAGCTTTGTCGAGGAATTTGAAGATGTCACCCTGACCAAGTCGATCTACGTGATCGACGGCAACCGGATCACCACTGCCGGTGGCACCGCCTCGGTCGATCTGATGCTCAAGCTTGTCGCAGAGGATCATGGAGAGGAATTGGCAACCGCCGTGGCTGATATTCTGATCTATTCCTCGATCCGCACCGATCAGGACACGCAACGCCTTTCGATTCCGACCCGCATCGGTGTGCGCCATCCAAAACTGTCGCGTGTCATCCAGATGATGGAACAGAACCTCGAAGAGCCGATCAGCCCGGCGATCCTCGCCCAAGAGGTGGGCATGTCGACCCGTCAGCTTGAGCGTCTGTTCCGCCGCTACCTGTCGCGCAGCCCGAAACGGTACTACATGGAATTGCGCCTGCAAAAGGCCCGCAACTTACTGATGCAGACCGACATGACAGTGATCAATGTGGCCCTTGCCTGCGGCTTTGCCTCACCTTCGCATTTCTCCAAATGCTACCGGTCGCACTATAAAACCACGCCTTATCGCGAGCGCGGTTCACAGTCATCGCGCTTGTCGATCTGATCGCGCAAGGCGGGGGGTCTGGTTGCCCTAGCCTAGACAGGTGCAGTCTCTCCATGGTCAAATGCCGCATATTTATGCGACATTTGATGATTTTGGGGGATTTAATATGCTGACCAGCCGTCTTTTCGTGGGTAATGCCCGCCTTGCACGCGCTGCCGACAATGCCCCGCCGATGCGCCGGGGCGAGAATGACGCGTCCGCAGTGCGCTTGCTGCAACAGGCCTTGCAGGATCTGCGTATCGCGACGCTGCGCCGCAGCCAGACCGCAGACGGTATGCTGGATGGGGGTTATGGCTCTGAAACCTTCGAGGCCGTGCGCAAATTCCAAGAAGACAACGGTCTGACTTCAAATGGCCGCTCAGGTGACGGGATCGCTGGTCGCGACACACTTGGCCTGCTCGATGATCTGGCCGCCCGCGCTAATCTGGCCCCCCGCTCTGTGGCCGTGGCCGCCGCCGCACCACCGCCCACCGAAACGCAAGACACCTTATCTGTGACCACACCGCGCATTCCCAGTGCCGCTGTCATGCGCCGTGAATACGGGCGTTTTGTTGAAAGCGGCGGCAAGCCCTGCCGCTCACCCGGTGCCAGCGGTGACGGGATCACCAATCAATGTGCGATCCGTCTGTCAGTGGCACTTGGCCGTGCTGACATTGGCTTTCACATGCGGGCAGCACCGGGTGTCCGGCTTATTGTGCACCGCGCCAACCACCGCGCCTGCGGCGGCCATATCGAAGTGCCCCATGACGCCCGCGCGCAGCGGGTGTTTGACCATATCAGCTCTTTCTGGCGGTTCACTCGCTACACCATCAGCCGCGACCGGACCGGCGCATCGGTCTATGATCTGGTCTCTGGCACGCCCGGCATCGTTTTCTTCGACAACATCGGCGAATCCTCTGCCACGGCGGGTGGGGATCACATTGATTTCTTTGACGGCCACCGCATCATGAATGATGAACTAAACTATGCCGCCCCCGGCGAACCGCGCGGCCGCAATCCCAATACGACTTTCGTGGCCACCCGTACGGCGATCCACTTTTTGCCGATCAACCCCTGACAAAGGCACAATCGTGCCGGTTTGACCTAGGGTTTCTGCCAAAATCGGGCGATTTGCCTCTTGATGTCGCTTCACATCCCCTGACGTGCTGCTAATCTGCGCGACAGGATAACGAGTATCCAATAGGGAGAAAACAAATGAAAAAACTGATGATGGCCACTGCGGCCACCGCACTGATGGCAACCGGCGCGATGGCCGATGGCCACACCGGTGATGTCAAAATTGGGATCATCCTGGGCTTCACTGGTCCGCTTGAATCCATCACACCAGCCATGGGCGCTGGCGCTGAACTGGCAATCGCCGAAGTCAACGCCGCGGGCACTCTGCTTGACGGTGCTTCCGTCGAAGGCATCCGCGCAGACAGTACCTGCATTGACGCAGGTGCAGCGCAAACAGCAGCAGAACGCCTTGTCACCTCTGACGGCGTCAACGCCATCATGGGCGCTGACTGCTCGGGCGTGACCGGTGCGATCCTGCAGAACGTCGCACGCCCCAATGGCGTTGTGATGATTTCGCCCTCTGCAACATCTCCGGGCCTGTCCACTGCTGAAGACGATGGCCTCTTCTTCCGCACCGCGCCTTCTGACGCACGTCAGGGCGTTGTGATGACCGAGGTCATCATGGACCGCGGCATCAAAGAAGTGGCGCTGACCTACACCAACAACGACTATGGCAAAGGTCTGGCCGACAGCTTCCAGGCTGCGTTCGAAGCCGCTGGCGGCACCGTCACCATCTCGACCGCGCACGAAGACGGCAAGGCCGACTATTCCTCGGAAGTCGCTGAACTCGACGCCGCAGGCGGTGAAGTCCTCGTTGTGGCCGGTTACACCGACCAGGGTGGTAAGGGCATTATCCAGTCCTCGCTCGACACCGGTGCATTTGAAACCTTCGTGCTGCCCGACGGCATGGTGGGTCAGCAGTTGGTTGACGACATCGGTGACGCACTATCCGGTTCCTTCGGCCAGTTCCCCGGCACCGACAGCGCAGGCGCTGAAATGTTCCTTGAGCTGGCAACCGACTTTGACGGCACCGGCGCTTTCGCCCCTGAAAGCTATGACGCTGCTGCTCTGATCATGCTGGCGATGGAGGCCGCAGGCTCCAACCAGTCTGCCGACTTCAAGGATCACGTCATGGACGTCGCCAACGCACCGGGCACCGAAATCTTCCCTGGTGAGCTTGCCAAAGCCATCGAGCTGCTGAAAGCAGGCGAAGACATCGACTACGTCGGCGCCACAGCGGTTGAACTAATCGGACCGGGTGAATCCGCTGGTAACTACCGCGAGATCGAAATCGGCGACGGTGCGATCAACACAGTCAAGTTCCGCTAATCTGGCGGTCTGAAAACGAAACGGCGCGGAGTTTTTCCGCGCCGTTTCTGCAAGTTATGACGTGTTTTTCATGTGTTCGGGGGCGGCATGATCGTTGTTGAAAATCTGGTGAAAACCTTTGGCGGCTTTCACGCCGTGGATGGGGCATCCTTATCGATCACCGAAGGGTCAATCACCGGATTGATCGGGCCAAACGGGGCCGGAAAAACCACACTTTTCAACGTGATCGCGGGCGTTCTTCAACCCACCTCCGGTCGGGTGAAAATGGCGGACGAAGACATTACCGGATTGCCGCCACACGAACTCTTCCACAAAGGTCTGCTGCGCACCTTCCAGATTGCGCATGAATTTTCGTCCATGTCTTGCCGCGAAAACCTGATGATGGTGCCCGGTGCCCAGTCGGGTGAGGCGCTGTGGAACACATGGTTTGGCCGCAAGCGTATCGCAGATGAAGAACGCGCCCTGCGTGCAAAGGCCGATGAGGTGCTCGAATTTCTGACCATCGAACATCTGGCCGACCACAAGGCGGGCCAGGTATCTGGCGGGCAAAAGAAGCTTTTGGAACTGGGCCGCACCATGATGGTCGACGCCCGCATTGTGTTTCTGGACGAGGTTGGTGCAGGCGTGAACCGCACGCTTTTGAACACCATCGGCGACGCCATCATCCGCCTGAACGAAGAACGCGGCTATACCTTCGTGGTGATCGAACACGACATGGATTTCATCGGCAGGCTCTGCGACCCAGTGATTTGCATGGCCGAGGGAAAAGTTCTCGCCGAAGGCACGCTGGACGAAATCAAGGCCAACGAACAGGTGATCGAGGCCTATCTGGGCACCGGACTGAAGAACAAAGATCAGGTGGCAACGGTATGAGCGACAACCCCTATCAGGATGGCCGTGGCAACAAGGATGCAAGCCTTGGCCGCGACAGCACCAGCACCGCCGACCCCGTGCGCCAATCCGGCCCCACGACCACCGCCAGCGATGCGCCCTTTCTGATCGGTGACGCCATGACCGGCGGATACGGCAAAGGGCCAGACATCCTGCACGACTGCACCATCGCCGTGAACCCCGGCGAGATTGCCGTGATCGTCGGCCCCAATGGCGCGGGCAAATCCACCGCGATGAAGGCGGTGTTCGGGATGCTCAACATCCACACCGGTCGCGTGGTGCTGGATGGCGAAGACATCACCGCGCTTTCCCCGCAGGACCGCGTGGTCAAGGGTATGGGTTTTGTGCCGCAAACCTCTAACATCTTCACCTCGATGACGGTGGAAGAGAACCTTGAGATGGGGGCGTTCATCCGGCGCGACGATTTTTCGGACACAATGGCGCAGATCTATGACCTCTTCCCGATCCTCAAGGAAAAGCGCCTGCAGCCTGCCGGCGAACTCTCTGGCGGCCAACGCCAGCAGGTTGCCGTGGGCCGTGCGCTGATGACCCAACCCAAGGTGTTGATGCTCGATGAACCCACCGCCGGTGTCAGTCCGATTGTGATGGACGAACTTTTTGACCGCATTATCGAGGTCGCGCGCACCGGCATTCCGATCCTGATGGTCGAACAAAACGCCCGCCAAGCGCTTGAAATTGCAGACAAAGGCTATGTTCTGGTGCAGGGGCGCAACGCCCACACCGGAACCGGAAAAGAGCTTTTGGCCGATGACGATGTCCGGCGGAGCTTTCTGGGCGGATGACGGCGCTTGCGGCACATGCGGGACGCACCGCGGGGGACTATTTCGGCCAGAAGAAGCTGGGACTGGCACTTTGCTGTCTGGCCTCTGGTGCGGTGGCCGAGGGCCGCAACGACCCCTTCATGCGCTGCACGTTTGACGATGACCGTATTGTCGTGCTGGCCGAACAGGGCGACGGGTTTGAATGGCGCGAAGGCGATTTTGCCGCAGCCATCGTGCCCGAAAGCCCACGCACCGGCGACGATCCGATCATGACCTTCCTTCTGCCCAACGCCGACCCCGAACGCATCGACGTCTTTCTGGGCTGGTATGGCGACACCGTCGTGCCCGATCGCGTGGGCGAGGCGATGTTGAGCCGCACGATTTTTGACGACGCAGGCCGGATGGTGACGGCGTCAACCCAAGGCCAGTGCGAGGATTTCTTCGGATGATCCGCGCCGCCCTCACCTGTCTGGCCACAACGGCCCATGCCGACGATATCCGCTGTGCCATGGACAATGGCGAGGCGCTGACCTTTGCCATCGACCGCACGCAATTCGTCGCCCCGCAAGACCCGAATGACCCGCCGCGCCGCAAGATCAGCCAGGTCAGCCTTGGCGACAAACGTTTTCCGGCAGAGCCGTTCATCATCGGCCCCGTGCGCGGTTTTCATGCGGACGGCCTTGGCGGATCATCCGTGATGTTCTCGGTCGTCGCTGACGGCTCTGCCAAACTTGCCAATACCCGCACCGGTGAAACGCTCACCGGCACTTGTGAGGACCACTGACATGGATTTCCTGAACGCCCTTGTGGTGCTGACCAACTTCGTGATCGTGCCGGGCCTGGCTTACGGTGCGCAACTTGCCATCGGCGCGCTGGGGGTCACGCTGATCTATGGCATCCTGCGGTTCTCGAACTTCGCCCACGGCGATACGATGGCCTTTGGTACAATGGCGACGATCCTGTTTACATGGGCGTTTCAGGCGATGGGCATCAGCTTTGGCCCCTTGCCCACTGCTCTGCTTGCCCTGCCCTTTGGCATCGGGGTGACGGCCCTGTTGCTCTTGTTCACCGACCGGACGGTTTATCGGTTCTACCGCCAGCAAAAGGCGAAACCGGTGATCCTCGTGATTGTCAGCCTTGGCGTGATGTTCATCATGAACGGCTTGACCCGCTTCATCATCGGCGTGCGTGACATCAACTTTTCGGACGGCGAACGTTTCATTATCACCGCCCGCAACTTCAAGGAAATGACCGGCCTGGACGAAGGTCTCGCCCTGAAAACCACCCAAGGGATCACCGTCGTGACCGCGCTTGTGGTCATGGTGCTGTTGTTCTGGTTCCTCAACAAAACCCGCACTGGCAAATCCATGCGCGCCTTTTCCGACAACGAAGACTTGGCACTTTTGTCAGGCATCAACCCCGAACGCGTGGTCATGGTCACATGGCTGATCGTGGCCGCGCTGGCGACCACCGCGGGCGTGCTTTATGGCCTTGATAAATCCTTCAAGGCCTTCACCTATTTCCAGCTTCTACTGCCAATCTTTGCCGCTGCAATTGTTGGCGGACTTGGCAGTCCGATTGGCGCTATCGCCGGTGGCTTTGTCGTGGCCTTTGCCGAGGTCGCCATCACCTACCCGCTGAAAAAAGTCCTTGGCTACTTGCTGCCTGAAAACCTTGAACCCGATGCGCTCGTGCAGCTGATTTCCACCGACTACAAGTTCGCAGTCTCCTTCGTGATCCTGATCATCGTGCTGCTGTTCAAACCCACCGGCCTCTTCAAAGGACAATCGGTATGACCCAATCCATGCGTGCCCCGCTTCTCTTTGCCCTGGTCGTGGTCCTGCTGGTCGGGACAGCCATCGTGCAGGGCCCCAACACCGCGCTGACCATCCTGAACTACGGGCTGATCTCGGCGATCATGGCGCTTGGAGTGAACTTGCAATGGGGCTTTGCGGGCCTATTCAACGTTGGCATCATGGGCTTTGTGGCACTGGGTGGGCTGGCATCGGTGCTGATGTCTATGCCGCCCGTCAAAGAGGCTTGGAGCGCGGGAGGCATCTCGATCATTGCAGGTCTGCTGCTTGGTGCGGCCACAATTGTCGGCGCTGTGCTGGCACAAACCCGGCTGAAAGGCCGGGCCAAGACATGGGCCACGCTTGCCGTTCTTATCATCGGATTCTTTGCCTTCCGCACGGTCTTTGATGCGGGCGTCGTCGCGGTTGAGGCGGTGAACCCCGCCGCAACGGGTTATCTGGGTGGCTTAAACGCCTTTGACGCCGACTGGTTCTCCCTTCTGGGGTGGCTCTTTGGTGGCGTGCTGGCCGCCGGGGCGGCTTGGCTCATTGGCAAGACCGCCCTTGGCCTGCGCTCAGACTACCTTGCCATCGCGACCCTCGGCATTGCAGAGATCATCTTGGCGGTTCTCAAGAACGAAGACTGGCTCTCGCGCGGGGTCAAGAACGTGGTCGGCCTGCCCCGTCCGGTGCCTTACGAGACGGACCTGCAAAATGATCCCGCCTTTGTGGAACGTGCCGCTGATTTTGGGCTCGACTCGGTCAACGCCTCAACGCTCTTTACGAAACTGCTTTACGCGGGTCTTTTCGCGATCTTCTTGCTCGTGATCCTGTGGATGGCGCAGCGGGCGTTGAATTCGCCTTGGGGCCGGATGATGCGCGCGATCCGTGACAACGAAGTCGCGGCAGAGGCGATGGGCAAAAACGTGACCGCCCGTCATTTGCAGGTATTCATCCTTGGCTCTGCCATATGTGGCATCGCAGGTGCGATGATCACCACGCTTGACAGTACACTGACGCCCACCAGCTATCAGCCACTGCGGTTTACCTTCCTGATCTGGGTCATGGTGATTGTCGGTGGCTCTGGCAACAATATCGGCGCAGTCTTGGGCGGCTTCCTGATCTGGTGGCTATGGGTGCAGGTGGAACCGCTTGGCCTGATGCTGATGAACGCAGTGACTGCGGGCATGGCCGATGGCTCTGCGCTAAAAATGCACCTGATCGAAAGTGCCGCTCATATGCGCCTGCTGACGATGGGGGTGATCCTACTGCTAGTCTTGCGCTTCAGCCCGCGTGGGCTGGTGCCAGAAAGGTGAGTTGGCACGGTTCTGAACGTCTGCAAAGAGCCCAAAGTGTCATTTGCTGCCACGCAGAAAAACGACTTGCAATTACTATGCAAAAAGCTCGGTCAACAAGTCTTCATCGAAGGGACGATTTTCCCTTTTGTCATTAGGATGCGCGGCCAGCCATTCGGCGAACACCTTCATTGGACGGGCGTTGCCCTCCATACTCCAATCATGGGTCTTCGGGTCGTCAACGCTTGGGATGACGTCTCCGCCCAGCACGGACGAGTGTGAGTAATAACAGCCATACAGTTTCTCGGCTTCAATCCCGTCAGCAACGAACTGGTCGTGGAAGCGTTCGTCCATCTCCCGTCCCACATCCTTCATCCATCGTGTAATTGCATCATATGCAGAATTGTCGTCTCTCACGCCCAATTCGGCATAAACTGCTGTAAGAAAACGGAAATCTTGTTCTTCGCCCAACGGCTTCCAACTGAGACCCGCCAAAAAGGACTCAAGTATCTTTAGCATTTCGAAGTAGTTCAACTCCGGGTCTTCAAGGTAGGCAAACTCATCTGCGTAGAGCCCAATGCCCATCAACCCAGCGATGATCGACGCAACCTCTGTTGAGTTCACATTCCTAATATTAGACTCAGGCGTAGGGCGGAAACGTGCAGCCAATCGTGACAGTCGAAAACGAGGTTCATCGAGCTCATTCATTTTTCTAGTCGGCATGGCTGCTATTCTGGGTGCAGCTTCAATCTATTTTGGTTCAAAAATAGTGACAAGCGGTCAAAGGGTGCAACGAATACGAACGTCAGCATTCGTCCGCAAAGCCGCCCAACACCCCTCACCCCGGAAAAATCTGCACCATGGCAGCATCAAACCGCGCCCATGTCATCGTCGCTTTATTGCCCGCATACCCCTCATAATGCGACTTGCCCGAAGGCGTCGGCAGACCGGCCCAGATTTTCGCGAGGTTCGCCATGAACGTATGGCGCGAAATTTCACCGGCTTGCATCGCATTCAGCCCCGCCTCGACCAGCAGAGCATTAGCCAGCTTGTCCTGCACCTCGATAGAGAATACCGCCTGTTCGCTGACCCCCACTTTGCGCACCAGCCTCCGCAGTGTCGCCGGGATGAACTGATACCGGCCAATCGCGTGGGGCTGGCCCGGTGTTGCATCAATCCAGTCATAAATCTGCGCCACAGTCATCTGCGTGGGCAAGCGTGGTGGCTTGACCCGCGCGCCATATTGCACGGCGTTGTATCCCGCCGGGCCCGCCTCTGCCGCGGCAATCAGGTTGCGCAGCTGTGCCGCGGCCCCCTGCCCGACCCCAAGGTAAATGCGCCCGGTTTCGGGGGCGACACGGACCGGAAATGGCCGGAAAAAGCTGGTGCCGTCGCGCCCGATAAACAGGCTTGCGCCATCGGCGTCACCAGACGCCGGGCCAAAATCGATCAACGCACCCCGGTTGCCCGCCGCGGCCGCACCGAACAACGATGCGACCTCGGCCTGCAGCACCTGCGGCACCAACAGAAATAGACAAAGCAACAACCGCAAGGCCAATGGCGCCCCCAGGACAGGATTCACCTACCTTTTGACCGATCAAGGTTGCGAAATCGTTCACGCGTCTGGGTCGTATCGCTGCCGTACCTTGCTACGGTAGCGCGCGGTCAATGCATCCGGCACCTCCGCGCCTGCGACCTCGACAAAGGTCCCAGCCAGATCAATGCTTTCGACCAGCGCGTCGCAGCCCGTGCCGCGGGTCGCATCTGCCGCGTTCCTTGGATCGTAAATGATCAACGGGACCTTGACCGAGGGCGCGCAAAACAGATCCATCTCACCCAGCCAGTGATCGCCCAGATAATCCCGGTGGTCAGAGGTCAGCACGATCATCGTGTCCTGCATCTGGCCGGTGGCCTCCAGATGATCCAGTAGCACACCCAGCTGATCGTCACATTGCTTGATTAGTCCCAAATAGGCCGGGATCACCTTGTCGCGCACCGTATCTTGCTGAAACGCCTGCGCAATCTTGTTGCCCTTTTAGGCCCCGTAAACCGGATGCGGATCATCCCGCTCAACCAAGTCGCGCTCCGCGGGCGGCCCATGTTCGGGCTCGGAAACCGCGTGATAAGGCGCTGGCACAATATAGGGCCAGTGCGGCCTAATATAACTCAGATGCGCGCACCAAGGCCCCTTGGCCTGATCGACAAAGCGGATCGCCTCGCGGGTCAGCCAAGGCGTCTCGCTGTCCTCCTCGCGGATATTGGCGGGCTCGTAGGCATTGCGGAACATCCAGCCGCTCGCGATCTCTTCGCCTACAACGCCTGCATTGGCATAATCGGCCCACGGGTTGTCCCCGTCATATCCTTTTGATTGCAGATAGGCGTTGTGAGGTGACCGCTGCTGGTCATAAAGCCCGTCTGCCCCATAGACCATCGTCCCGCGTTCAAACGTCAAAGCCGCATTCTGCCTGACGTGCACCAATCACGCTATCGGGGGCCAGCCCCAACCGCGCCATTCCGGCGCCGCGCAGATGATCGCCCAACGTCACCTCGCCAACGGGCAATGGCACCCCACGGTGCCAATCTTGGTTCTCTCTGACAGTTCCCCTTGCCCCGCAGGCGCGCGCTGCCTATCTATGGGATGTCCTTCGGGACTATGGACATAAACGCGCTCGTAATAAGCGGATCGGACCCGGGGGCGGTACCCGGCGTCTCCACCAACAGCCTTCATTTGGGGCCGGACGGGGACGAAATAGGATCGACGAACGTCTAAAGGGGTTTGCTTTGTCTCGGTGAGATACCACCGTTATCGGTTCACAAAAGCTAGTTGCAAATGACAACAATGCTCCGGTCGCAGTCGCTGCGTAAGCAGTGCCTAACACCGAAATCTTAACTCCATCGGTTTAGCGACCTATGGCGGGGTTCGCAGGTACCTGGCAACAGAAACCTGCACTTAACATCCTCAGATCACACCGAATTGTCCTGATTTCCAAACTGCGGCGCAATGCACGCTTGCCTTTCACGCAGGCCTTGCGCACCATTCGGTCATGGGGCGTTTACCAGTTCTCTCTATGCTTTGCGCACTCTGGCCAACATTCGGCGCGGCCTGCGACACGGCACTGATCCTGACAGTGGATGTTTCAAACTCTGTGGATCCCGGCGAATACCGCGTGCAGGCCGATGGCCTCGCGGATGCCCTGCGCGACCCCGAAGTGATCGAGGCGATGGTCCAAAATCAGGCGGCTGTCGCTGTGGTGCAATGGTCGGGCTTTGACCGGCAAGAGGTGACGATCCCTTGGACCCGGATCCAATCTGCCGCCGACGTGGCGGTGCTTTCGCAACAAGCCCGCCTGATGCCACGCGCCTTTGTCTTGTCCGACACCGCCCCGGCCGAGGCGGTCTACTATTCATTAAGGTTGTTCAGCCAAGTTCCTGATTGTAAACGCAAAATCATTGACGTCTCAGGCGACGGCACGCCAAATTCAGGCGGTGAAGTGCGCGATGCCCGCCGTGCCGCGGAACAGCAAGGCGTAACTATCAACGGAATCGCGATTGAATCGATGGGCATGGCCATCACGAACTTTTTCCGCGGTGCCGTCATCACCCGCGACGGCTTTGTGATGACCGCGCGGACCCATCGTGAATATGCCGAAACCCTGCGGCGCAAGATCATCCGAGAGCTGAGCCGCGTGATCGGCTAGCCTGCGCAGGTCGTTGCATTCGCCTGAACTGCGCCGATCATCCGGTGATCGCTGCTGATGTAAGTATAGACATACTCGAACCCGTAATCCTGCATCAGGGTCTGGATCGCGTCGCCCTGACACAGCGTTTCGTTCACAAGTTGCGCTTGCGCGGTCATGATCTCGTCCACGTTCAGCGCGTCGTAACGCGCCGGCACCGTGTAGAAATACCGGACCTTCAGGTCAGACACAGCCATGTTGGAAAACTGTACCGTGTCGCTGGTCCGATCGCGATCCGCTTCGTTCATGGCGCGGGCCGTGTCCTCGAAAAAAGCGATGACTTCGCGCTGCTCGTCCGACAATTCCTGATCCTGGCTCAGCCCCTGTTCGGACAGGGCTACAATCGCCTCAATCTGGTTCACCGGGCTCACTTCGGTCAGGTCGGTCGTGGCGCGGGTCACCTGCGGTGCGGGCGCTGTTTGCACCACCGCTGCGGGCTGCTGTTGCGCGATTTGCTGCTGGGCTGCGGGCTGATCAAACGCCCCCATGAAATAGCCCACGCCAATCGTCAACAGGGCCCCGGTCGACATCATGCCAACTGTCTCAGTGATATTCATGTTCTTCCCCCAATGCGGTCTCCGTCTGGCAGGACGGTTTAGTATGCGCGCCAATATATCGCGGATGTTGTCAAGCTCGCTACCATATGATGCGCAAAGTCGGCAAGCTTTGACCAGTCCCTGACGCCGAAAAGCTGGGGATAACTCAGAAATTCCCGCCATTTCGGCGGCTTGACGCCCGGCAAATCCTCGCTTAACGCTTTCGCATGGGGTCAAACTGCGACCACCCCGTGAGGCTTCGGCCCAAGGCTCGCATCCGCTGAAACCCTCAGAAAGGATGCCCCATGTCTGGCTTTCAAACCATCACCCCTGCCGCGCTCATGCGCAGGATCGGCTTGCCTGATTGTCCCAAACTCATTGACTTGCGTATCCCAGAGGATCTGGCCGAGAACCCGGTGTTGATCCCCGGTGCATTCCCGCATGATTTCCGGGACTTTGACAATCTTCTCAAAAAGGTAGGCGGTACACCTTGCGTCACGATCTGCCACGCAGGACATAAGATCAGCCACGGCATCGCCGCCCGTCTGCGGGCCGCTGGAACCTCTGCTGAGGTGTTAGAGGGCGGTATGCTCGCTTGGCTGGCAGAAGCCTTGCCCGCCATTCCAATGGTTGCTGTGCCAACATTGCCGGAGGGTGCCACCCGCTGGGTCACGCGCCACCGCCCCAAGATTGATCGTATCGCCTGCGCATGGTTGATCCGTCGATTTGTTGATCCACGGGCCGAGTTTCTGTTTGTGCCGCCGGTCGAAGTTACGGACGTGGCTGACCGTTTCACGGCCACGCCTTATGACGTGCCGGGCGTGACCTTTGCGCATGATGGCCCGCTCTGCACCTTTGACGTGATGATCCGCACCTTCGGCCTGTCGCATCCTGCATTGGATCGGTTGGCCGCTGTGGTGCGCGCCGCCGACACCGACAAGATGAAGGGTGTCCCGCAAGCCACTGGATTGCTTGCCATTTCGGTTGGCCTCTCGCGCCAATTCAAAAATGATATCGAACAGCTTAACGCGGCACTCCCGCTTTATGATGCGCTTTATCGTTGGGCACGTGACGGCCATACCGAAACACACACAACCGATGCGCAGGCGCAGCCATGACTCCGGATTGGCACCAGATGTTGCGTGTCTTCGGACGCATCGGTTTGTTGTCATTCGGCGGTCCTGCGGCCCAAATTGCCGTCATGCATCGCGAATTGGTGGAAGAACGTGACTGGCTGACAGAAGATCAATTCCTGCGCGCCTTGTCATTTTGCATGCTTCTTCCAGGGCCAGAGGCGATGCAACTCGCCACTTACGCCGGCTGGCGGCAACGCGGGATTGCGGGCGGCCTGCTTGCCGGTGGCCTCTTTGTCATTCCCGGTGCAATTGTCATCACGGCCCTTGCGTTGATCTACGGTGCCTATGGCGCTTTGCCGCTGGTGCAGGCGATTTTTGTCGGGGTGCAGGCTACTGTTGTTGTGATCGTGCTGGGCGCGATGCACAAACTGATCGGCAAGGCACTGCACGGGCCGATGGCGATTGCGCTTGCAGCCCTTTCCTTTCTGGCGCTCTTCGCCCTGTCGCTACCCTTTCCGCTGGTGATCGCGGCGGCGGCCTTGGTTGGGGCAACCCTCTTGCGCCGCACCCCCGCCCCCACCACAGAACCACCGCGCTGGCACGGGCTTGGCCGGATCATGTTGATCGGCGGAGCAATCTGGGCCGCACCGCTCGCCCTCTCATTTGCAGCCGGTCAGACCTTTCTGTTGGACATCGGCATCTACTTTTCCAAACTCGCCGTGGTCACCTTTGGCGGCGCCTATGCGGTTTTGGCCTACATGGCGCAAACCGTGGTGCAGGATTACGGCTGGATCACCACCACGCAGATGATGGATGGCTTGGGGCTGGCCGAGACGACGCCGGGGCCGCTTATCCTTGTGACGCAGATGGTAGCCATGCTGGCAGGCCTGACCGCGCAGGGCACAGGCATGGCGCTATTGGCTGGCGGCATGGCGCTTTGGGTGACCTTTGTGCCTTGTTTCATCTGGATTTTCGCAGGCGCGCCGCTGATCGACTGGCTGGCAGGTCAGCCCCGATTGCAGGCAGCACTCGCGGGTATCACCGCGGCTGTTGTCGGGGTCATCGCGAACCTGTCGCTTTGGTTTGCGTTCCACGTCTTCTTTGGCGCGGTTATCCCCTTCACATCAGGCCCGATCACGCTCACTCTCCCCGTTTTGGACAGCCTCCAAGCCGTACCACTGGCCCTCGCGATCCTTGCCGGCTACTTGATGTGGCAACGTGGCTGGTCCTTGCTGCTCGTGCTGGCACTGAATGCAGGGCTGGGGCTGCTCTTATTTCTCGCAGGCATCCTCTAGGCCCCTTTCATCCCCCCAAGAATCTTCTATGCTGCGCTTGAGCGTCCGGAGGATTGGCCCTTGTCCCGCACCATTGATTACGGAAACCTCATGCATCGCGCAATGCGCGGTTTGATCCAAGAGGTTTTGAACCGGATCGCCAAAGAAGGCCTGCCCGGTGCGCACCATTTCTTCATCACCTTTGACACCATGCATCCTGATGTCGAAATCGCAGATTGGCTGTCTGACCGTTACCCGGGCGAGATGACAGTGGTCATTCAGCACTGGTTCGACAACCTTGACGTCACCGACGAAGGCTTTGCAATCACACTGAATTTCGGCAACAGCCCAGAGCCGCTCTATATCCCCTACGACGCCATCAAGACGTTCGTCGACCCATCGGTCGAGTTTGGCCTGCGGTTCGAAACCCAGGACGACGATGAAGATGATGACGACGATGACGCGGCAGAGGATGTCGCCGAAGAAGCGCCGATGGACGAAATGGTCGAACCTTCCGCGCCAGATGCACCGCAAGAGGCAGAGGTCGTCAGCCTCGACAAGTTCCGCAAGACTTAACTCGTCTCGCCGAGCACAATTTCTGATCCCACATCAATGGTTTGCGGCGTGGTCTTGCCTGCGAATATGTCCTGCAACAGCGCCGCCACCTGCGCCCCGATCTGGTTGGCATATACGCCGACGGTCGTGATACGCGGCGTCGACACGGCCGAGACTTCAAACGCACCAAAGCCGGTGATTGCCAACTGCCGCGGTACGTCGATGCCCATCCGTTGGCATGCACTCAGCGCGCCAAAGGCCACAGGGTCCGATACGCAGACAAGCGCATCAAATTCCGCTATGCGCGCGCCCAAATCGGTGACAACCTGTGCCCCATGCGACATCGAAATCGGCGCGCGCCCCGCCACGATCACCTCTACCTCTGGCAAGCCAAGCGACCTTGCCGCCGACAGGAGCCCCTCTAATCGGGCCGCACCCCGTTGATCGCTTTCGGCCTCTGCCCCGACAAAGGCCAACTTATGCCGCCCGCGATCTGCCAGATGTTGCACAAGATCAGACATCGCCGCCGCATTGGAGAAACCGACCACATGGCCCAGCGGATCACTTGGCAAATCCCATGTCTCAATCACCGGGATCCGGGTGTCGATCAGCAATTTTCGCGTCGCATCGGTATGATACCCACCCGCCAACACAATCGCCTCGGGGTTGCGGGTCAGCAATTGCCCGACAAGTTCTTCTTCTTTTTCAACATCATAGCCCGTGCTTCCCAGCAAGAGCTGCAACCCGCTATCGGCAAGTGCGTCTGACAGACCCCGAAATGTTTCGGCAAAGTTAGCGTTGTTGATCGACGGCAGTGTGACCGCGACAAAGCCGCTTTTCTGGGTCCGAAACGCCTGCGCCGTGGTGTCATAGACATAGCCCAGCGTCGCGGCCACATCTTTGATTTTGGCACGGGTTTGGGCGTTGACAGTTTCATCCCCGCGCAGCGCACGGCTTACGGTCATCGGTGACATATCCACCGCGCGCGCGACGTCACGCATGGTAACGCGGCGGTTAGGGTCAGGCTTAGTCGTCATGCATGTCCGTCACGTGATTGTGGAACTTAACACCAAGATTGGCCGCAACAATCTCGCCTGTCTCCTGCTTTGGTTGATACCAAACGGGTGATGCCCGCGACGTCGTCATTGTCGTCCCTGTCTCAGGATCCAGATCAAAGGTTTTCAAGCAGCCTCCGGTGTCCAAGAGGCATTTCCAAATGCCCCCGCTCAATGCTCTCAGTCCGTTCAACCGATAATCGTCCTCACATACGCCTCTGCGTCCGCGAGCACGGCGTCAATAGGTTGATCAATATCAATGACATGCCCGCTTTCATCGCGGCCCAACGGTTCCAGAGCTGCATATTGGCTTTCCAGCAGCGCAGGTGGCATGAAATGCCCTTCCCGCGCATTCACCCGTGCGGCCAGAACCGCCTTTGGTGCAGCCAGATGCAGGAAATGAACGTCATGCGCCGCAAATTGGCGGATCGTATCGCGGTACGCGACCTTCAACGCCGAACATCCGACGATTACACCGCCTTCACCCGCCAACGCCTTGCCCACATCTGCAAGCCACGGCGCGCGGTCCGTGTCTTCCAACGGAATGCCTTGGGACATTTTGGCGATGTTCGCGGCCGGATGCAGATCATCACCATCGACAAACCGCAGGCCCATGCGCGCTGCAATAGATTGGCCGACTGTGGACTTGCCGCACCCCGACACGCCCATCACAACAAAGCGGCCCATCACAGCGACGCCGTTATTCCGCCGTCGACATAAAGCGTGTGACCATTCACGAAACTCGACGCGGCAGAAGACAAGAACACAGCCGCCCCCACCAATTCATCCACATTGCCCCAACGCCCTGCCGGGGTCCGCTTTTCCAGCCAGGCCGAAAACTCCGGGTCGGCCACAAGTGCGGCATTCAGCGGCGTATCGAAATAACCCGGCGCAATCGCGTTGCATTGCAACCCGTGCTTGGCCCAATCGGTGGCCATCCCCTTGGTCAGATTGCCCACAGCGCCCTTTGTGGCCGTATAAGGCGCAATTCCGGGCCGGGCGAGCGCGGTTTGCACACTCGCGATGTTGATGATCTTGCCCGCACCACGTCCGATCATATGCCGCGCGACGGCCTGGCCCACATGAAAGACGCTGGCGATATTGGTCTGCAAAAGCCGCTCGAACGCATCAGCTGGAAAGTTCTCCAGCTCGGTCCGGTGCTGCATTCCGGCGTTGTTGATCAGAATATCAATCGCACCCTGATCCGTCTCATAGTCGTCGACGGCGCTCCGCACTGCGTCATGATCGGTTGCATCAAAGGCCAGTGTGTCGGCCCCATCCAAGGCCTCTGCTGCCGCGGCCAGCTTGGCGGTGTCACGTCCGTTCAGAATGACCTGTGCGCCGGCATCAATCAGTCCCCGCGCCAGCGCGTACCCAATCCCCTGGGAAGATCCCGTGATAAGTGCGCGCTTGCCTTTGAGTGAAAACAGTTCTGACATATCGTCCCCTCAGGTCACAATGATGGCGCTTGACAGCCGATCGACCGTTGCCGATGACATGTTACCGATACCAATGCTTGTCAAGCAAGGAAGCCATGATGTCAGATGCCGCCAGACGCCAGGTCGCACCATGCACTGCCTCCGCCATGACCAGCGAAACGATGTGCCAACCGGATCTCATACCCGCCATCTGAAGGAATACGCATGAAAGCCATCGTTGCCCACGCCGCCAAGGACCTTCGGATCGAAGAACGCGCCGCCCCGCCCCCCGGACCCGGTCAGGTGCGGATCGCGATGCAGGCTGGTGGTATCTGCGGATCGGACCTGCATTATTATCAACACGGCGGCTTTGGCACCGTGCGACTGAAAGAACCGATGGTTCTGGGTCACGAGGTGTCTGGTGTGATCGAAAGCACCGGGGCAGGTGTTGATCTGGCAGTGGGTGATCTCGTCGCCGTCTCTCCGTCACGCCCTTGCGGGCAGTGTCGCTATTGTGCGTCCGGCGCGCAGAACCACTGTCTGCACATGCGGTTTTTTGGGTCAGCGATGCCGTTTCCGCATATACAGGGCGCGTTCCGACAAATGCTTGTCGCCGATGCTGCCCAATGCGCGCCCGCATCGGGCTTGACTGCAGCAGAGGCGGCAATGGCCGAACCTTTGGCCGTTGTGCTGCACGCCGCCCGTCAGGCCGGTGATCTGGTTGGCAAACGGGTCTTGGTCACCGGCTGTGGCCCCATTGGCCTTCTTGCGGTGCTCGTGGCGCGGGCGGCGGGTGCCGCACAGATCGTAGCGACAGACATTACCGCATTCACGCTGCAAAAAGCGCAGGAGATTGGCGCTGACACCACCCACAATGTGACGGATGACCCCGATGCGCTGACTGGCTACGCCGCAGACAAAGGCCACTTTGATGTGCTGTTTGAATGCACCGGCGCGGCCCCAGTTGTCGCGTCAACCATTCCGGCCCTGCGTCCCGGTGCCACGATGGTGCAACTGGGGCTTGGCGGCGACATGACCCTTCCGGTCCAGGCCATGACAGCCAAGGAACTGGTGCTCAAAGGGTCTTTTCGCTTTCACACCGAATTCTTCACCGCCGTGCGGATGATGCAGGCCGGACGTCTGGATGTGAAACCGCTGATCACCCATACCTTGCCGCTCGATCAGATGCAGGCCGCTTTTGACCTCGCCTCTGATCGGACACAGGCGCTCAAGGTACAAATCGCCTTTGACTAGACCTTTTGTTGCGTATGCTTGCGCAACTCGGCCCGCGCCACCTGACGGCGGTGCACCGCATCCGGCCCGTCCGCCATCCGCAACGTACGCGTCGCGGTCCATGCTGCCGCCAATGGTGTGTCCTGTGAAATGCCCATCGCGCCATGCATCTGGATCGCCTCGTCGATCACCTCCAGCGCTACGCGCGGGGCGACGACCTTGATCTGGCTGATCCATGGGGCCGCCGCCCGCGCATCACCCTGATCCATCATCCATGCGGCTTTCAGGCACAACAGCCGCGCCTGTTCGATCTTCATCCGTGCCTCTGCGATAATGTCGAAATTCGCACCAAGTGCCGCAATCGGTTTGCCAAACGCCTCGCGCGCCAGCGACCGTTGACACATCGCCTCTAGGGCTGCCTCGGCCTGACCAATGGCCCGCATACAGTGGTGAATGCGCCCAGGCCCCAGTCGCCCTTGTGCAATCTCAAATCCGCGACCCTCACCTAGCAGCAGGTTCTCTGCTGGCACACGGACATCCGTAAACCGGATATGCATATGCCCGTGTGGTGCATCGTCATGGCCGTAAACCTGCATCGGGCGCAAAACCTCGATCCCCGGCAGGCGGGCATCAACCACGATCATGGAATGCTGCTGATGTTTAGGTGCATCAGCAGCTCCGGTGCGCACCATAACGATATAGACCGCCGTGCGCGGGTCCCCTGCTCCGCTGGCCCACCACTTTTCACCGTTCAGCACATAGTCATTGCCGTCCCGCACGCAGGACAGCGCAATGTTGGTCGCATCGGACGAAGCGACATCCGGTTCCGTCATCAAATAGGCAGACCGCATTTCACCCGCCAGCAGCGGCTTTAACCAACGCTCTTTCATGGCAGGCGTGCCGTAGCGTTCGAACACTTCCATGTTGCCCGTATCGGGCGCGTTGCAGTTAAAGACCTCTGCCGCGATGGTCACCTTGCCCATCTCCTCGGCGAGATATGCATATTCCACCGTTGTTAGCCCAAAGCCCTTGTCGCTGTCGGTCAGCCAGAAGTTCCACAAACCCGCCGCCTTGGCCTTTGCTTTGAGTCCCTCCAAGATCTCAGTCTGGCGCGGGGTAAAGACCCAACGATCGCCCACCGCGACCTCTGCGTGATATTCGTCGGCCAGCGGTGCGATCTCGTCCCGGATCATTGCCGCCACCCGGTCGCGCAAATCCGCGACCCGCGCGCTCATCCCGAGGTTCATATCCATCGTTCCATCCCCTCAAGGCTTTGCATTCCGGTCTGACTGGACCAAACTCCGCAGATACTTGTCAACGCCTCTGCCCGCGAAAGCCCTGCCATGACCACAGCTGATCTGCGCCATTCCTTCGATCACACCACCCTGCAGACCTATCTGGCGACCCATGTGCCCGGCTTCACCACACTCGACGGGATCACCCGGTTCACCGGCGGTCAGTCGAACCCCACATATCGGATCACCAGCGGTGCACGCACCTTTGTGGTTCGCGCCAAGCCGACGGGAAAGCTACTCAGCTCCGCCCATCAGGTGGCGCGCGAGTTCCGCGTGATGCAGGCCCTGCGTGACACACCCGTGCCAGTGCCGCAGATGTACCATCTGACAGGCGATGAAAGCCCTCTTGGCCCACAGTTCTTCGTGATGGAGGCGCTGACAGGCCGCACTTTCTGGGACCCTGCCCTGCCTGACCTGACCCACGCTGACCGCACCGCGATCTACCACAACATGGTGCGGGTGATGGCCGATCTGCACAGCGTTGATGTGGCGGCGGTTGGGTTGTCAGACTTTGGGGCGCCCGGCAACTACTTTGCCCGGCAGGTGGGCCGCTGGACCAAGCAATACCGCGCCGCCGAGCTGAAACCAAACGCGGACGTGGACTGGCTGATCGACTGGCTGGCAGAACGGATCCCCGACGATGACGGTCAGATCAGCATCGTGCACGGTGACTTCCGGCTTGATAATCTGATGTTTGCACCCGATGGCACCGCGGTTCTGGCGCTGCTCGATTGGGAACTTTCGACAATCGGCCATCCAATGGCCGATCTGGCCTATCAGATCATGGGGATGCAATTGCCCAATCAAGGTGTGGCGCGCGGTCTGGGCAATGCGGATCGTGCGGCTTTGGGCATCCCGACCGAACAGGATTACATCGCGACCTATTGTGACGCACGTGGCATCCAGCCGCCTGGCAATTGGCCATTCTTTCTGACCTTCAGCTACTTTCGCTTCATCGCCATCATTCAGGGCGTGATCCGCCGTGCGGTGGATGGCAACGCCTCGAATCCCGGTGATCTTGGCCAGATGCAAGCTGCAATTCCCGCACTGGCGCAAGTCGCGCGCCGGATTGCGAAACCATAAGGGTACACACAGGCGCAAAAGGCACACAAAACACACGCAAAACAGGCATCTAAACGAAATCTGGTTTCACGCCCAACCTGATTATGCCAAAGATACCGCCATGACCACGTCGCTGCTGATCCTCAATGGTCCAAACCTCAATCTGCTGGGTACGCGCCAGCCAGAGGTTTATGGCGCGACCACCCTTCCGATGATCGAAACCCTGTGCGCCAATCACGCCAAGGCGCTGGGTGTCGCGGTGTCGTTTGAACAATCCAATCACGAAGGCGCGCTGGTCGATGCGATCCATGCCGCGCGTGGCGTGCATGCTGGGATCATCCTCAATGCCGGTGCCTATACGCACACGTCAATTGCGTTGATGGATGCGATTTTCTCGACCGAAGTGCCAACCATTGAACTGCACCTGTCCAACGTTCATGCCCGCGAAGAATTCCGAGGCAAATCCTATATCGCCAAAGCGGCCATTGGGGTCATCTGCGGCTTTGGCGCAGGAGGCTACCCACTGGCGATGACTGCAATGCGCGACTATCTGGACGGTGCCGCATGACTCAGCTTTTGGACCATCTCGCGGCGCTGACCAACGCTAAAACAGATAACGAGCTGTGGAACTATCACGTTGGCCTGATGAAATCCTATGGCTTTGACCGCGTGCTCTATGGCTACACACGCTACCGCACCACACATGGGCTTGGCGATCCGCAGGATTGGGTCATTTTGACCAATCACGGTCCTGAGTTCATGGAAAGCTTCTTTACCGACACCCATTACGATCATGCGCCGATGCTGCGGTGGGCGCTCAACAACAATGGCGCGTGTAGCTGGCGCTGGATGGAAGAACTGGCACAGACCGGCAACCTCACCCCGGGTGAGATGAACGTTCTTCAAATCAACCAGAAACACGAAGTGACGGCAGGCTACACCATCAGCTTCCGTTCGGTTTCTGAGCGCAGCAAAGGTGCCATTGGTCTGGTGGGCAGCCCACGCATGAACCAGGACCAGGTGGAAGAGGTTTGGGCAAAGCACGGTGACGAACTCATCGTGCTGAACAACATTTTCCACCTCAAGCTCTTGACCCTGCCCTATTCCGGTGCACGTCCGCTGACCAAACGCCAGCGCGAAGTGCTGCAATGGGTGGGCGACGGGAAAACCACGCAGGACATCGCGATTCTGCTGGAACTGACCCCGGCCACCGTCGAAAAGCACTTGCGCCTTGCGCGCGAAGCGCTTGACGTCGAGACCACGGCGCAGGCCGTTCTAAAGGCCGCGTTTTATAATCAGATGTTCGTCCTGGAAGACGTCGACAACTGAGTTTTGACCGAAGGGTCAGGTTTACCTTACTTTCATGACGCGGCGTCAAATGGCACGTTTACCTTGTTCCGTGAGTGGTGGCCTTAGGCCAGGGAACAGCGGGCCGGAACCCTTGCGATTTCAAGGCAAGCCGGTCCGCAACTAAACCAGCAACGGGGAATTGATCCTCTGACCTGGCCCTGCATAAAGCGCGCCTGTCCCATCCCAATGACTGCGCGCGGGGGTAACGAGTACGGCGCCGCAATTCTCCCGATTGCGGCGCCTTTTTTCTCGTTGGTTGAATGCGTTAGCTTAGATCGACACCGTGTAGCTGAAATTCAGTACATCTTGATAATCGGCGCTCAGCTCGTCAAAGGAATCATATGTTGTGACCACATTGGTCGCACCGCGCATATCCACTACCTTGAATGTCCATTCGTGCGATGCGTCACCATCTTGATCAATGCGGATCGCTTGGGTGCGGCCGTCCTCGGCATATGAAATCACCCGTTGGTCGCCGTTGTCAAAACTGGTCTGGAACGTGTCAACTTTGCCATCGTCGCCATATACCCGGACACGTAGATCCCAAGGTGTAATATCAAAGGTGTCGGCCTGTTCACGCACGGACAGCACCCCTTGATCATAACCAAGGCTGGTGTTGATCCCGTTGTCGCCCGCGATGAATTTGCCATTCACATAGCCTTCGTCAACATTATAGCTCGTCAGCCGCGAGTCCCAGCCAAAGGCGTTGCCTGTGTCTTGCTCGTTGACTTCATAGCGTTGGCCGTCGACAAAAGTTTCCTCGCGCAACAAACCGTTGTCGTTCGTCACCTCCTTGGCGGCGATACGCCCTTGCGCATCATACCGAATGACAATTGAATCCCAGGTTTTCGCATTGCCGGTGTCAAACTGTTCAACCGTGAAGATCTGGCCACCGTCAAAGGTTTCCTGCTTCAGCACACCATTGTCGAATTGTGTCTCGCGATAGGCCTTGTCGCCGTTCACCTCAAAATAGGTGGTCTGGCTGTCCCAGCCCTGCCCCGCAGGATCGCCGGATTGGGTCCGATCAATCAATTCCTGCCGGGATTTGATGCCATCAGAAAAATAGATCGTCTCGAAGCGTCCGTCGTCATAGTCGATCTCGATTCCCGCTTTGTCACCATTGGCCTCAAAATAGGTGTTGTGGCTTTGCCAAATACGCGCATCGCCTGCACGGTCTGTTTGTGACACACGCGACAGCGCGCCATCGCTATAATAGTCCAACCGCAGAACACCGTCGTCGAACTCTGTCTCACGTCCGGCCAGCGCCCCGTCCGGCTCATAATAGGTCGAGATCCGCTCCCACTCTTGCCCTGCCGGGTCCCCGGCAGCGGTGCGGTCATACTGGTCCTCGCGCGACACCGCGCCGGAATCGTAGCTGCGGGCAACTTCACGCCCGTCATCGTAGGTGATCACCTGCCCTGCAATAAGGCCGTTGTCGTAATAGGTCTGAATGTCGATCCAGTCTTGGACATCTGTCTCGTCCAGCTGGGTGATTTGTGACAACGCGCCAAACTCATATGTCTCCAACCGTCGCTCGCCCGTATCATAGAGCGTCTCGCGGCCAGCCAAATCGCCATTGGCATCATAGTAGGTGTCAATCCGCTCCCAATCACGGGTGCCGGGGACGGTCGTAGAATCCAACTCAGTCAGTTGAGACCGCACGCCGTTTTCGAAAATCTCGATCTTGGCAGAGGTGTCATCATACGTGATTTCACTGCCGACAATAACACCGTTGTCATAGTAGACCCGCACCACATCCCAAGGGTTCGCATCGGGGTTGGCGCTGGAATCAAACTTGCGCGTTTCGGTGATCACGCCTGCATCATAAATGTCCGTTCGGATCGAACCATCGTCATATTCCCAATCCCGTTGGATCCTGTCGCCATTGTCAGCGATCTGCGTGATAATCGTTGACCAATCAAAAAGGTCATCGGTGTCGGTCTGGGTAATAATCTGCGGCATGTGTAAGTCCTAAACACTTGATATGGCGTTAGGATTACCCAGTCATTGGGCCGGGATTACGGCGCGAAAAGGGCAGCAACAGCAAAAAGGCCCGCCACAGATGTGACGGGCCTTAAACTGGTTTTGAAAAGCCGGTGTTAACCGTTCAGCTTGGCCACTTCGGCGGCAAAATCTTCTGCCACAACCTCAATGCCTTCGCCCTTTTCAAGACGCACGAACCCGGTGATCTCGACACCGGCTTCGGCGGCTGCGGCACCCACGGTCAGATCGGGGTTCACCACGAAGGACTGGTTCACCAGCGTGATCTCGGACATGTACTTTTTCATCCGACCGATGATCATCTTCTCGATGACCTGCTCAGGCTTGCCGGATTCGCGGGCGATATCCATCTGAATTTGCTTTTCCTTCTCAACCATCGCCGGGTCCAGATCAGCTTCATTCAGGGCAGCCGGGTTGGTGGCTGCGATGTGCATCGCAACCTGACGTCCAAAGGCCTCATTATCGCCGGTCATGGCGACCAGCACACCGATGTTGCCCATGTCGGTGGCAGCCGCGTTGTGCACGTAAGTTACAACAGACGCACCTTCCAATGCCGCCATCCGGCGCACGGACATGTTCTCGCCGATCACAGCAACCGCGTCGGTCACAGTCTGCTCAACCGTCTTGCCGTCGATGTCTGCAGCCTTCAGCGCGTCGATATCGTTCACACCCAGCGCGGCGTTTGCAATCTTCGCAACCATGGCCTGAAAGTCGGCGTTCTTGCCAACGAAGTCAGTTTCAGAGTTCACTTCGACAGCAACACCCTTGCCACCGGATACAGCCACGGCCACCAGGCCCTCTGCTGCGGTGCGGCCAGACTTCTTGGCGGCCTTCGCCAGACCTTTGGTGCGCAGCCAGTCGGTTGCAGCTTCCATGTCGCCGTCGTTTTCGGTCAGCGCCTTCTTGGCGTCCATCATGCCTGCGCCGGTTGCTTCGCGCAGTTCTTTCACCATTGCAGCGGTGATAGCCATGTCATCTCTCCTTGAGAATAATCATATGTGCCGGGCGGGCGCGAACACGCCCTGCCCGGTTGATGTGACAAGCGTGTGACGCTTATTCTGCGGTGGCTTCTGCCGGGGCTTCTGCGGCTTCTTCAGCCACGGCTTCCTCGGCCAGCTCTTCCATCGCACCCATGTCGACGCCTGCCGCACCCAGTTGGGCGGACATGCCATCAAGGGCTGCACGTGCGGCCAGATCGCAGTAAAGCGCAATGGCGCGGGCTGCGTCGTCGTTGCCAGGAATGATGTAATCCACGCCTTCGGGCGAGCAGTTGGTGTCGACAATAGCAACAACCGGGATGCCCAGCTTTTTGGCTTCGGCAATGGCCAGGTCTTCCTTGTTGACGTCGATGACGAACAACAGATCAGGTGTGCCACCCATCTCGGCGATCCCGCCCAGCGAGGCTTGCAATTTGCCCTGCTCACGCTCCATGCCAAGACGCTCTTTCTTGGTCAGGCCTGCGAACCCGGTCGAGGATGCTTCGTCAATCGCCTTGAGGCGACCGATCGACTGCGACACGGTTTGCCAGTTGGTCAGCGTGCCACCCAACCAGCGGTGGTTCATGTAGAACTGTGCGGACTTCTCTGCTGCTTCAGCAATCGGCTTGGCGGCCTGACGCTTGGTGCCAACGAACAGAATGCGGCCACCCTTGGCAACGGTGTCGCGAATGGCTTGCAACGCCTGATCCAGCAGCGGGACCGTCTGGGTGAGGTCCATGATGTGAATGCCGTTGCGGGATCCGTAGATGTACTGGCCCATCTTGGGGTTCCAGCGTGCGGTCTGGTGACCAAAGTGTACGCCTGCTTCAAGCAGTTGGCGCATGGTGAACTCAGGTAAGCCCATGTCTTTTCCTTTTCCGGTTTCAGCCTCAGCGGGGAATTAGACCAATTGGCCCAACCGGTGGATCATCAGGGATGTCTCCCCCTCTGACCCGCCCCCGCCTGTGGGATTAAGTGCGCGCCGTATAGACCGGCCAATAGGACTTGGCAAGCGCAGAAACGTCAGGAAAAACAAGCACGCGAGGGCGGGTCCGTTTGACCACGCGGCAGGGAAACTCTCCCCAATTTATGCGAGGCACGGCTGCAAAGCCGCATCAGGGCTTGCGCAGCAAGTTCCACGCACTGCTTTGGGTTTCCCAATCCGCCTTTACCATCGGCAGGGTCGCCCGTGTTTCATAGCCCTGCCGGGCAAAAAACTGCAGCGCAGAAGCATTCTGATCGGCCAGGATCACTGACATACCCGCAGCCCCGACGCCGTCTTCAGCAGCGCCAAGCAGGGCGCGGGCAACACCTTGTCGCCGCACATCGGGCATGACGGCGAGGGCAGAGATGGTCCGGGTATCCCGCGCCTCGTTCTCCAACCGGATCAACGGACGCAAGATGGGATGGGTTTCGCTTGTGATCTCGGCGGGATGATGGGCCAGCTGGTCGGTCATCACCACACCCACCACACGGTCGCCGTCAACGGCCAACGTCGCATGTCGCCAGGACAGGCTGCCCTCATCCTGTGACACCTGCGCACAGCCGTATTCCAAGGGCGACTGGCTGAGATCTGTCTTGCGTGCCCACAAGGTTGAAATCAGCCCATCGCTTGAGACATCCGCAAATGCGGCGATGTCCTGTGCGTCAGCGCGTGTCGCTGGTCGCAGACAAATGGTCATTGTCAGCTCCCTTACAACGTCCCGCCTCCGATATTGGCCGACCAAAGCGCTTTCACAAGGTAAGGAATTCCAGCCTTTTCGGACTTACGGTCTGGCGCACGTTCACAGGAAAACGCGCTCAACACACCAATAAGCCGCTACAACAGCGATCAGGATCGACCCCGGCATCGCCACCATTTGGCGATAACTGTCAAAGCGGCCAACCACAACCGATGCCGCCGACAGCCCCAACAAAATGGCAACCGTTGCGATCAATGGCACCATGGCCGCCACCAGATCGGGCGCCATGCCAGAGATCGGGATGATCAGTGCGATCACAGCCACCATCAGCGCCAGATAAATCGCAGCCGCCGTGCGGCTCTCAGTTCCGGCATCGCTATGATCAATTGCCTTCATCACACAGACATAGGCCACGCCGATCACCGCCAACTGACCGATTTCAACACCGATGTTGAACCCGATCAGCGCCGGCACAAACGTCCCCTCCGGCAATCCGAACTCTGCAAGGACAGAGGCAAAGCCAAGCCCGTGTAGCAGACCAAATCCAAAGATAATGAACGGTCGCCAGCGTGACAAACCGTCCGTGAACAGGTTTTCAACCGCAACATAGACAATCGACAATGCGATCAGCGGCTCAACAATGCTGCCCGGAACGGTGACATAACCCAACGCCGCCAGCGCCAACGTGATCGTATGCGCCAGCGTAAAGGCACTGACCTGCCACAGCAGTGGCCCCATGCGTGTGGACAGGAAAAACAGCCCCAGCACAAACAGGATATGATCCAGCCCAAGTGGCACGATATGATCAAAGCCAACAGGGATATAGTTGACAAAGGTCTGCATCGGCCCCGACTGCGCGCCGCCCGCCAACGGGATCGGCCCAGTGGCCGCACCCGATTGCAAGTAACCGTCATAGGGTGCAGGTACATCAACCTGCCGCAACACCATGGTGCCAAAGCTGCGGTCCCATGCAAAAGACACCGTCTCGGCCCCTTGCGGCAATGCAGCGGCCACCCGAATGGCTGAGGCGCGCGCCAGATCCACATCGCCCACATCCCCGGCAAGTGCCTCGACCAACGTTAGATCAAGCGGGACATCATCAGCGGTCACACTGATTCGTGCGGCCATCTGCGGCCAGAACGCTGCAAATGCGGCCTCTAACGCGGCGGGTTCCAACGCCCGCAGCCTGTCATAATCGGCCGCTTGCGGTGTCGCATCCGTATCCAGCACGCTGTCCTGATCGATCCCGGCAATGAAGCTCTCCATCGACAGGCGCATGTCAAAAACGAGGCTGTCGCCTTCTTTGCGCATATCGGCAATCGTCGGCAGCACCTCGTGGGCCTGCGCAGATGACGCCAGCGTGATCCAGACCAGCATCGCGCTTGACATTACCCATGCCAGTGCCACCCTTGAAGCTAACAAAAAGGAAAATCTCATGCGTCTGTTCGCCATTGTTTTTGCACTGCTTTCTACACCGCTCGTGGCGCACGAATTTTGGATCGAACCGCAAGCCTATCAAGTTGCGCCGGACGGTAGAATGATTGCCGATGTTGTCAATGGGCAGGAATTTGCGGGCAACCGGCAACCCTATCTCCCGCAGCGGTTCGCGCACTTTGTGGATTTTGCCGGTGGTAAGGTCGCCAATGTGTCAGGCCGCCCCGGCGATACGCCCGCCCTTGATGCACCTGCTACGCCTGAAGGTCTGCATGTGATCGCCTACCAATCCCGCAACGCCACGGTGGACTATGAAACCTGGGAGAAATTTCAGAATTTCGTCGATCACAAGGATCTGGGTGATGTGCTGACCCGGCACCGCGCCCGCGGACTGCCAGAGGCGAATTTCATCGAAGTCTATTCCCGCTATTCCAAATCCCTGATCGGCGTCGGTGATGCCGCGGGCAGCGATGTGCGCACCGGATTGGAAACCGAAATCGTGGCCCTGACCAACCCCTATACCGATGACCTGTCGTCAGGGATGCGGTTGCAACTTTTCTACCGTCAGGACGTGCGGGCCAATGAACAGATCGAGATATTCGAGAAATCGGCCAGCGGCGCCGTGAACATCTTTCTGGTGCGCACCGATGCCCAAGGCATCGCCACCGTGCCCGTCAAACCCGGTCACAGTTACATGGCCGATGCCGTGGTGCTGCGCGAACCTAACGCCTCTGTTGCGGCGGATACCCGCGCGGTCTGGGAAACGCTGTGGGCCAACCTGACCTGGGGTGTGCCGGGCTAAGACCCGCAACCAACCTCTTGCAGACCGCCTTTGGCTCCTGCAAACCGGGGACATGACGCAACAACCTGATATCCTCTGCATCGGTTCGGTCCTGTGGGACGTGATCGGGCGTTCGGCCAGCCATATGCGCGTGGGTTCTGACGTGCCGGGCCGGATCACCCGCCTGCCCGGCGGCGTGGCGATGAACATCGCCATGACACTGCACCGCTTTGGCATGAAACCCGCCCTGCTGACGGCCATTGGCCGCGATGCCGAAGGCGAAGAACTGATGACAGAGGCGCGCCGCATGGGCCTGATCTGCGATCATATCTATCGCTCTGAAGACTTGCCCACCGACGTTTACATGGCCATCGAGGGGGCCAACGGGCTGATCGCCGCCATCGCAGATGCCCACTCGCTCGAGGCGGCAGGCCTGCGCATCCTGCAACCCCTGCGCAATGGGGCCATCGCGCGTGAAGGTGAACCCTTTCCAGGCCCCATCGCCCTTGACGGCAACCTGACCGTGGATGTGCTGCAAACCATTGCCACCTCTCCGCTTTTTGAAGGCTGCGACTTGCGCGTCGCGCCTGCCTCACCGGGCAAGGCCGAACGCCTGCTGACCCTGATGAACCGCCCGGCCACCACGCTCTATGTGAACCTCGAAGAGGCGGTGCTGCTCTGCCAAACCACCTTTGACACTTCCACAAGTGCCGCAGCTGGCCTGATGGACCGCGGCGCGCATCGGGTGCTGGTCACGGATGGTGGGAAATCCGCTTCCGAAGGGACCGCAGGCGACATCATCACACAGACACCGCCCGACGTCCTTGTGACCCGCGTCACCGGCGCGGGCGACACTTTCATGGCCGCCCACATCGCGTCAGAGGCGCAGGGCCATGACCGCGCATCTGCCCTTCACCGCGCGCTACAAGCCGCCGCCACCTACGTTTCCGGAGAGACCCCCCTTTGATCCCCCTTACTTATAGCGCTGAAGTCGCCGCCGCCCGTGCCGCAGGCACCCCCATCGTCGCCCTTGAAAGCACGATCATCACCCACGGGATGCCCTACCCGCAGAACGTCGAAACCGCCAAGCTGGTCGAGGCAGAGGTGCGTGCCCACGGTGCCACCCCGGCCACCATCGCCGTGCTGGACGGGCAATTGCACATCGGGCTGGAACCTGCGCAGCTGGACGCATTGGCCACGGCACAGAATGTCGCCAAACTCAGCCGCGCCGACATGGCCGCCTGCATCGCCCAAGGCGGCACCGGGGCCACAACCGTGGCCGCCACAATGATCGCCGCCGATCTGGCCGGTATCACCGTCTTCGCCACCGGCGGCATTGGCGGCGTCCATCGCGGGGCCGAGCACAGCTTTGACATCTCTGCGGACCTGCAGGAACTGGCGCAAACACCGGTGACCGTGGTGGCTGCCGGGGCCAAGGCCATTCTGGACCTGCCCAAAACCTTCGAAGTCCTCGAAACCCTTGGTGTGCCAGTCATCGCTTACGGTCAGGACATGCTGCCCGCTTTCTGGTCGCGCAGCTCTGACGTGGCCGCCCCCCTGCGCATGGATGACGCCGCTGCCATCGCGCGCGCGCAGCAAACCCGCACCGCGATGGGCCTTGCAGGCGGCCAACTCGTCTGCAACCCGATCCCCGCAACGGACGAGATTCCCGCCGCGACCCTCGCCCCGATCATCGCCAAGGCCCTGGCCGAAGCAGACGCGCAAGGGATCAGCGCAAAATCGGTCACGCCCTTCCTGCTGGATCGGATATTTTACCTCACCGAAGGCCGTTCCTTGCAATCCAACATTGCGCTTGTGTTGAACAATGCACGTCTTGGCGCCGCAATTGCTGCCGAAATGGTGCGCAACACCGGCTGATCCACGTCAAAGCTTGTGGCCGCGGGTTGCGCCGCTTACATGAGCTTCAGGATTTCGCGCGAAAGACACGATGCAAAACGACCCTGATCACCCGGACACCACTCGCCTGCGCCGCCCGGGCCTGTTTTCGCGACTGCGCAGCAACTTTCTGGCGGGTCTGATCATCGTAGCCCCCATCGGGATGACCTTCTGGCTGATCTACACCGTTGTCGGCTGGATCGACAGCTGGGTCTGGCCTTTTGTGCCGGACTACTACCAGCCCGAAGCATTGGTGAACCGCTATCTGGTGCCCGAAGGCGCGGACCCGATCAACGTCAACGTGCGCGGCATCGGCGTTGTGATCTTCCTGATCTTCACAGTTGTCGTGGGTTGGCTGGGCAAGGGCCTGATCGGCCGCAGCTTTCTGCGGTGGGCTGAACGGATCGTCGACCGGATGCCCGTCGTCCGGTCGATCTACAATGGCGTCAAGCAAATCGCCGAAACCGTGTTTTCGCAGCGCGACACGTCCTTTGATAAGGCCTGCCTGATCGAATACCCGCGCAAAGGCATCTGGGCCATCGCCTTCATCTCGACCAACGCGAAAGGCGAAATCAAAGCCAAGCTGCCCGGCGATGGCGAGATTGTCACCGTCTTCCTCCCCACAACACCAAACCCCACCTCGGGCTTCTTGCTGTTCCTGCCGCGCGAGGACGTGATCGAACTCGACATGACGGTCGAGGATGCGGCAAAACTCGTGATCTCTGCGGGCCTTGTCTATCCAAACGGCAAAGACCCAACCACGCCACCTGATGCTTAGCGCCGCTGCGACCGGGTTTGCCACCGCCTTTGCCCTGATCCTCGCCATCGGCGCGCAGAACGCCTTTGTGTTGCGCCAAGGTCTCATGCGACAACACGTGTTCTGGCTGTGCCTGCTTTGCGCTGTCTCTGATGCGATCCTGATCACCGCAGGTGTGCTGGGCTTTGGTGTGCTTGTCGCGCAATACCCCAGCCTGCCGCAGATCATGGCTTGGGGTGGGGCTGCATTTCTCTTTGCCTACGGCGCGTTGCGCCTGCGCGCCGCGTGGCTGGGTGCCTATGACATGCAAATGGGTGGCCAGTCCAAAGGGCTCTGGGCGACGCTTGCCACCGGGGCCGCCTTCACATGGCTGAACCCGCATGTCTATCTGGACACGCTGGCGCTGATCGGTGCCATCTCAACGGCCTATCTGGGGAACGCCAAGCTTGCGTTTGGCGCAGGCGCGGTCACCTCGTCCTTCGTCTTTTTCTTCGGGCTGGGCTATGGCGCGCGGCTTTTGACACCGATCATGCAATCGGCCCGGTCATGGCGCATCCTTGATGTGATCATTGGGCTGGTGATGTGGGCGCTGGCCCTGAAACTTATCCTGTAGAAAGTTCAGGCAAACATCGCCTCCAGATCGACAGTGCTGCGCTTGTTCAGCGCGCCCTTATGTGTGGCCAAAAACTGCTCTGCTGCCTGTTGCCCGGCTGCTTTCAGTCGCCCCAGCACAACCGCATTGGGAATGGTCTTGGTCGCCACATTCAGATCATTCATCAGGTCATCGTCGGCAATCATATGTACCAGCACATTCTTCATCGCGCCCTTCTGCACCTTGCCATCCGCAATCAGCCGGCGGACGAAATCAATCGCGCGCAGCTCGCGCAGCAGCGACGAATTGAAACTGATCTCATTGATCCGATTGGCAATCGCCTGACTGTCGCGCGGCAGGTCCTCGCGGTGCAGCGGGTTGATATTCACGATCAGAATGTCATCCGGCAGCGCTGGTTCGAACAGCGGAAACAGTGCCGGGTTCCCGGTGTAACCCCCATCCCAGAACGCCTCTTCCTTGCCGGTCTTGGGGTCCACAAACTCCACCGCCTGAAACAGGCTCGGAAGGCAGGCCGAGGCAAGGATCACCTCGGGCGAGATCTCTTCCCCCTGAAACACCCTGATCTTGCCGCTGCGTACATTCGTGGCACAGATATGGATCAACGGCCCGGCGTTGGCGCAGACCTTGTCATAGCTGAACTGATCCACGATCCGCCGCAACGGGTTTTGCATCAGCGGCCCGTAGACGTAAGGTGAAAACAGTCGCGTCGTCAGGTCAAACCCCTGATACGGCAGCGAATATTCCATCGCCTTGGCCCAGAACGGCGCCGTTGCACCCCAGGCCCCGACCCAGGCCGACAGCCCCTCATCGGTGATCGCACCCACCTGCCCCCACAGCCAGTCCAGATTGGCGCGCGCACCCGCACGACCATCTTCAATCATCCCTGCCTTCAGCGCCGCTGCATTCAATGCCCCTGCCGAAGTACCTGAAATCGCAGCGATCTCGATCTCTTCGTCCTGCAAAAGCCGATCCAGCACGCCCCAGGTGAACGCCCCGTGTGCGCCGCCACCTTGCAAGGCCAGATTGATCCGTTTCACCACTGCGGTCCCCTGTTTCTTCTGGCCGGAAATACCTCGAGGGCTTTGTCCATTGCCTCGCACTTGGTCCCAGAGACACTGACGAAGGGGTTGGTCCCCTGTCGCTTTGTCATTGTGCGGTCCAGCCACCATCCGCGGCTATCGCCGTGCCGGTGATCTGTGCTGCCGCGTCCGAGCACAAAAAGGTAACGATACCCGCCAATTGCGCGACCGTGACAAAATCCTTGGACGGCTGTTTGGCCAGGATCACCTTCTCAATCGCCTCATCCTCCGAGATGCCGTACTCCTTGGCCGTGGCCGGGATCTGCGCCTCGACCAGCGGGGTCAGCACATAGCCCGGACAAATCGCATTGGCGGTGATTGGTTCCTTGGCGGTCTCAAGTGCAATGACCTTGGTCATGCCAACAACCCCGTGTTTGGCCGTGACATAGGCCGATTTGAAGGGGCTGGCACGCAACCCATGCGCGCTTGCGATATTGATAATCCGGCCCCAGCCGTTCTCGCGCATCGCAGTGATCGCGGCGGCCGTGGTGTGAAAAGCCGAGGACATGTTGATCGCAATGATCGCATCCCATTTGTCGCTGGGAAAATCCTGCACCGCTGCAACATGTTGAATGCCAGCGTTGTTCACAAGAATATCGCAGCGCCCTGCCTCGGCAATCAACCGGCGGCAGTCCTGGCCCTTGGACATATCCGCCCCGACATATGTCGCCTTCACTCCGAATTCAGATGCGATCTCCGCTGCCAAGGCGTGATCCTCGTCCCGGTCCGTATAGGAATTCAACACCACGTCCGCGCCCGCACGGGCCAGTTCCCGCGCGATGCCCAGCCCGATGCCAGAGTTTGATCCGGTGATAACTGCCGTTTTGCCTGCAAATGTCATGGCCATGCTCCTTGCGCTTTCTCAACAGTATAATGCTGCAACTGCGAAAGAACATGCCCCTTTGCGAAAATGGCGTCAGGAAAAGGGGGCGGTCGCACCGCCCCCGTTCAGATCAGAGCGCCACCAGCGGTGCGCCATAGGCAAAGTTGTCAATGCTCAGGTCTGACAGTTCCAGATCCTTGATCAGAACCCGCTGACCGCTGACCGCATCGGTCCACAAGACATCATCGCCCACTTCGCTCGCCTGTGCCAGAAAAGCCGCCAGCTCTGCCGTAGCATCCGAAGGACCGCCTAAGCCTACCCCAATCGAAGACTGCACGATGATGTCGTCACCGGCATCAAAATCTCGGATCGTCGAGATATCGCCGGCGTTACGTACCACAGAGCCGCCTTCGAAAATTTCGGCCCCTTCAAAGAGAAAGACGTCCTCGCCCGAACCACCAAAAATCTGGTTCTGGCCGGTGCCAAAGAGAATCTCATCATTGCCTGATCCACCGCGCACCACGTCGCGGCCACTACCGGTGTAGATGGAATCATCGTTCGCGCCACCAAATATCCGGTCGTCGCCATCAGACATGTACAGCTCATCATTGCCAGAGCCGCCAAAGACAATATCGTCGCCCGTCGCCCCAAAGGACGAGGAAAAGATATCACCGGCAAACACAACGTCATCACCCGCGCCTGCGCGAACTTCATCTTCGCCTTCCAGAAAGAACACAAAATCGTTGCCGGACCCGGCATTGATCAGATCGTCACCTTCCTCGCCGGACATAAAGTCACCATTGGCACCGCCGAAAAGCGCGTCATTGCCCGCACCGCCGAACAAACCGTCTTCACCTGCGCTCCCGCGCAGCTCATCATCGCCGCCTTCGCCAAAAAGGTCACCGCCGCTGGCCCGCGCCTGCAAGATATCATCGCTTGAATCAGAGCCTGTCAAATTACCCAATGCCAGGTCGACAAATGTCGCCCCTTCGAAGGCTTCAAAGACCGCATCAAATGCATCCGCGGGGTCGCCACTGTCCAGCACGGCCAAAATGTCACCAAGGTCCGCGGCCAGAAGCGGGATACTCGTCACTGGCAAATCCCGCATCGCGACAACGGCGATCCCGTCAAGATAGAACCGCATGGAGGTTACCGTGCCTGTGACCGGTACATCGGCCCCGGTGGTGGGGTCCGTCACATAGGTCATACCGGTGCCAAAAATGTGCACCCCCGTAAAACCATCTACAATCTCACCCACACGGTAAAAGGTCGGTGTGGTCGCAAAACTCATCAATGCCATTCAGGTCTCTCCCGGTTGATTTTGCCTCAATCTGACCAGACCGCGTAATGGGGTCAACGTCCAAAGCCCGCAATTCGCAATTGCCGCCACGCTGTCGCAATTACTGCACAAGTGACACAAACCAGATCAGGAAGATGCCCGTCCCCAAAACCCAAAAAAAACGCCAGCACGAAGCTGGCGTTAAGTTATTGAGGCAGGTTTCATACAGGCAAGAAACCTATCGAGCAGTGCCCCCGTTATAAGCAATGACTTGCGCGCAGCCAAGCTAAAAGTTTGAAAAGGCTCGCAACCCTCTTTACGCTCAAAGTCCAAGCACACAGGGACCAAAGGGATTGTTGCCAAAATGCGCATAGACATTTTCCATCAGATCAGCCGACTGACCGCCACCGCAGCGTTCGTTCTGGCCGCAAGCGCCGCACAGGCCGAACCGCAGCATGGCATAGCTATGTATGGCGAACCCGCACTGCCACCTGATTTTGTGTCACTGCCCTATGTAAATCCCGATGCGCCCAAGGGCGGCCGTATCGTGACATCGGCCGTTGGCAGCTTTGACAGCATGAACCCCTACATCCAAAAAGGCTCTGTTCACTGGCAGTTGCGCTTCTTGATCGGCGAAAGCCTGATGGGCCGCACGCTCGATGAACCCTTCTCGCTTTACGGGGTTCTGGCCTCCGGGATCGAAACCGGACCGAATCGCGAATGGGTCGAATTTACCCTTAATCCGGACGCCCGATTCTCTGATGGCAGCCCGGTCACCGCCGAAGACGTGATCTGGTCGTTCGAAACACTCGGCACCGAAGGCCATGGGCGCTATCGCGGGTTCTGGGGCAAGGTCGCCAGCCTGACAGAGGTGCGCCCCGGCGTCGTGCGCTTTGAATTCAACACCGACGACCGGGAACTCGCACTTCTGGCCGGTCTGCGCCCGATCCTGAAAAAGGCGCAGTGGGACGGTGTCGATTTCGCCGAAAGTGGCCTTGATATCGTGCCAATCACCTCATCGCCCTACGTCGTTAGTGACTTCGACGCCGGACGCTTCATTTCATTGACCCGGAACCCGGACTACTGGGGCGCTGACATCCCTTTCCGGCGCGGCACCGCAAACCTGGATGAAATCCGGCTGGAATTTTTCGGCGACGAAACCGCCGCGTTTGAGGCGTTCAAAACCGGCATCGTCAATTCCAACCGCGAATTCAACGTGGCCAAATGGGAAAGCCAGTACAACTTCCCCGCCACCGAATCCGGCGACGTGGTCAAATTCGTCCTGCCGCATCAGCGCCCCTCGGGCATGACCGGATTTGTGATGAACACCCGCCGCGACCAATTCACCGATTGGCAGGTCCGCGACGCGATGATACAGGCCTTCAATTTTGAATTCATCAACGAGGCGATGACCGGCAGCCAGCAACCGCGCATCACGTCATATTGGTCAAACTCGCCGCTCGGCATGTCCCACGACGCGGCTTCCGGCCGTGTGCTGGAATTCCTTGAACCCTTCGCCGCCGACCTCACCCCCGGTGCGATCGAGGGTTACAGCTTGCCCGTTGGTGACGGCTCTGAACGCAACCGCGCTGGCACTGCTAAGGCTCTCGAAATGATGGAAGCCGCAGGCTACACCATTCAGGATGGCGTGATGAAGGATGCTGATGGCAATCCCTTCACATTTGAGATTCTCCTGAAATCGGGCTCGTCTGAGAATGCCGCGATCATCGACATGTTCGCGCGCAGCCTCGAACGCATCGGTGTGACCGTTGACGTACAATCCGTCGACAGCGCTCAATTCAAGGAACGCACCGACGCCTTCGACTTTGACATGACCTACTATCGGCGTGGCGTGTCGCTCTCACCGGGCAACGAACAATACGCCTATTACGGGATGGAGGCGGCCGAGACACCCGGTTCGCGCAACCTGATGGGCGTGCAGTCCCCTGCCGTTGACGCGATGATCGAACGGCTGCTGACCTCTGACAGCCAGGATGACTTTGTTGCCGCCGTGCAGGCCCTTGATCGTGTCCTGACCTCTGGCCGCTACGTCATCCCGATCTACCAGTGGAACATCAGCCGTCTGGCCCACGTCAAAGAGCTGAAATTCCCCGAACCCCTGCCCATCTTTGGTGATTGGCCGGGCTGGCAGCCAGACGTCTGGTGGTGGGAAGAGTGATCCGCCTGCTCTTGCTGGCCGCGCTCCTTGCGGCCAGCGCCTGCACCCCTGCACGGGTCGTCGGTACCGCCGCGATCACCGGCGGTCAGGTCGTCTTGGGTGCAGCGGACATGGTGATCTAAGGGCTGGAAGCTTTGGCTTTATGAAAGGCTGGCGCGCCATGGCCACCCGGTGACGGCCGCAACTTTGCAAGCAAAGCCGCTTACCCGCACACGGGCCGCTGACGCGACCCGTCGTCACACATCCGTTACAATACCGCTCTACCCCGCAGCCCATGAACAGCCTCGTCCGCCGCACCGGTCACGCAGCCCGTTCCATCCTCCGCCCAGCGATCTTGCCTCCATCAGCGTTGGCCCAATCACGTCCGCCCAAACCACCTCTGACCGGCTCACCATTACGGTGCGGCGCTATCTGGCTCTTGACGTCACCCTCCGGCAGGGCGATGCCCTGTCGCAAGCATTGATGACCACAGGACCGGATTGATGGCACAAAAGCTTCTAGCTGAATGGCTTGGCACAGCCCTGCTGCTGATTGGTGTGGTGGGCTCGGGCATCATGGGTGCGAACCTGTCAGACGGCAACACCGCCATCGCACTGCTGGCCAATGCCATTGCCACAGGCTGCATCCTCTATGTCATCATCACAACGCTCGGCCCCGTCTCGGGCGCGCATTTCAATCCTGTGGTCACGCTGGCGTTTTTGATCCGGCGCGAGATTGACGCAACAACCGCCGCATCTTTCATCGTTGTGCAAATCGCAGGCGGCATCATGGGCGTCTGGCTGACCCATGTCATGTTCGACCTCTCGGTCCTGCAATTTTCAACCACCGCCCGCACCGGTCCCGGCCTATGGACGTCAGAGGTTTTTGCCTCCTTCGGCCTGCTTTTCGTGATCTTCGGTGGGCTGAAATCCCGGCCAGAGGCGGTGCCGACCCTCGTCGCACTCTATATCACAGGGGCCTATTGGTTCACCTCGTCCACAAGCTTTGCGAACCCCGCAGTGACCATTGCGCGGACCTTCTCGGATACCTTTGCCGGGATCAATCCCGCCGACGCGCCCCTGTTCATCGTGATGCAAGTGGTGGGCCTCGGCGTCGCGGCCCTGATCCTGCCGAAACTCTTCCCGCGCGACTAGACCAGCGCCGTCACCCACAGGATTGTTGCATCCTCGGGGCTGACCGACACCACGTTGTGCCCCATCGTGGCGTCGTAATAGGCGCTGTCACCGCGCCCCATCTCGACCGGTTCATAGAACTCCGTGTAAAGCCGGATCGTCCCGGTCAGCACATACAGAAACTCTTCGCCATCGTGGCGGACCCAGCCGTCGAAATCGTCCATCTTCCGCGCTCTGATCCGCGCGCGATAGGGCAGCATTTTCTTCTGTGTCAGCGCTTCGGCCAGCAGGTCATGCTCATAGGTGGTTGTCACATGCCGCACCGGATCATCGCGCTGCGTCATCACCATGCGCCCGTTCACCTGCTCTTTCGACGGCGGCGTGAACAACTGAGGGATCGAAATCGCCAATCCCTCGGCCAGTTTCTTGAGCGCATCATATGTGGGCGACATTTGCCCGTTCTCGATTTTGGACAACGTCGAGCGTGCAAGACCTGCCTGCTTGGCGGCCTGTTCCAACGTCCAGTCGCGCTCTTTGCGCAGCGCACGCACCCGCGCACCCAGATCAACCGGTGCTGCGGTGGCGCTGTCGCCATTGTTGCGGGCCACGCGGATCAGGGATTTTGGGTCAGTCTCAGCCATATGGGTCACATACCCGGCAAAGCCCCCACCTTGCAACCGCGCTGCAGCCGACATAGCGATAGCTCATGCGCACCCCGTTCAACATGGCGGCCTATGTTTTGTCGCAGGCCAAGGCCCGCGCCGATCATCCCGCGCTTGCGGTGCTTGGCCCGGACCCGCTGACGCTTCGCTACAGCGATTTGGACCGCGCCGTGCGCGCAACCGCACAGACCCTTTTGGATCGCGGCCTGACACCGGGGCAAGACCGCGTGCTGATGCGCCTGGGCAATACGCCTGACTTTCCGATCCTCTATCTGGCGTGCATCTACGCGGGGCTGATCCCAATTCCGACCTCCTCGCAACTGACCACGCCAGAGGTGACGCGTATCGCCGCAGACACTGCACCTGCCCTTGTGGTCCATAGCGCGGGCATATCACTGCCCGATCAGGATATCCCGCGCTTGCAAGTCCAGAACCTACACCAGGTCGCGCCCGGCTCGACCCTCGCCAAGCCGGATCTGGGTGATCCCGAACGCCCTGCCTATATCATTTACACCTCTGGCACCTCCGGTCAGCCGCGCGCCGTTGTGCACGCGCACCGCGCCATTCTGGCCCGTCGCATGATGTGGGATGGCTGGTACGGGCTGCGCGCGGATGACCGGCTGCTACACGCAGGCGCGTTCAACTGGACCTATACGCTTGGCACCGGGTTGATGGACCCCTGGTCGATCGGGGCCACGGCCCTGATCCCGGCCCCCGGCACCGATGCCACCGCCCTGCCCGCGCTTCTGGCACAACACGACGCCACCATCTTCGCCGCCGCACCCGGTGTCTACCGCCGCATCCTTCGCGGTGACATGCCACCGATGCCCCAACTCCGGCACGGGCTTTCTGCGGGTGAAAAGCTCCCCGAAACGCTCCGCCAACGCTGGCAAACGGTGACAGGCACGCCCCTGCACGAGGCCTATGGCATGTCCGAATGTTCGACCTTCATCTCTGGCAGCCCAAATCGCCCCGCGCCGCCCGGCACACTTGGCTATCCTCAGCCCGGCCGCCGCGTGCAATTGATGCCCGACAGCCAGATTATCGCCGTCCACCGATCCGACCCCGGCCTGATGCTGGGCTACCTGAACCAGCCCGCCGAGACGGCGGCGAAATTCGACGGCGACTGGTTCCTCACCGGCGACATCGGCCATGAAACCCCGGACGGCGCCATTGCCTATGCCGGTCGCGCCGACGACATGATGAACGCCGGCGGCACCCGCGTCAGCCCGATCGAGGTTGAAGAGGCCCTGACCCACCACCCCGCCATCACAGAGGTTGCCGCCGCCGAAGTGCGCCTGCGCACAGACCTTTCGCTCATTGCGGCCTTTTATGTCGCCGACAACCTGTTAGATGAGGATGATCTGACCGCATATGCCAGCGCGCATCTCGCGGCCTATAAGATTCCCCGCGTCTTTTGCCGGGTCGACAGCCTGCCCCGCGGGACCAACAACAAACTTCTGCGCCACGTTTTGCGCGAAACTTGGGAAGCCGAACATGGTCAAACTTGATATTATCTCTGACCCGATCTGTCCGTGGTGCTACATCGGCAAGACCAACCTTGATAAGGCCTTGGCCCAGGTGCCCGACCACCCCTTTGTGATCGAATGGCACCCGTTCCAGCTCAACCCTGACATGCCCGCCGGCGGCATGGACCGCCGCGCCTATCTCGAAGGCAAGTTCGGTGGCAAAGAAGGTGCGGTCAAGGCCTATGCCCCCGTGGTCGAACACGCCGCCAATGCCGGTGCGCTGATCAACTTTGAGGCCATCAAGAAAACCCCCAACACGCTTGATGCTCACCGTCTGATCCACTGGGCCGGGATCGAACAGCGCCAGATTTTCGTGGTCGACTTGTTGTTCAAAGCCTACTTTGTCGAAGGCCGCGACATTGGCGATCACGAGGTTTTGGCCGACATCGCCGACACCGCCGAGATGGACGCCGCCACCGTCACCCGCCTGCTGTCCACGGACGCTGATCTTGATGACATCCGCAAGCGTGATGCCCACAGCCGCGAAATGGGCGTCAATTCTGTCCCGACCTTTGTCGTGGCCCAACAACACGCCGTCCCCGGTGCGCAGCCGCCCGAAATGTGGGTGCAGGTCATCGCGGACATTCAGAAACAACTGGACGCGGCAGAGTGAACGCACCCACCAAACGCCTGCACCAAACCGAATTTATTGCCCTGATGGCGATGCTGGCCGCGACAGTGGCCTTTTCGATAGATGCCATGCTGCCCGCACTGCCCGAAATCGCGGCAGAGCTTTCGCCCGGTGATGCCAACCGCGCGCAGCTGATCATCACCAGCTTTGTGCTGGGCATGGGGCTCGGCACCTTTGTCACGGGGCCATTGGCTGACACCTTTGGCCGCAAGCCGGTGCTCGTCGGCGGCGCGCTTCTTTATTGTGCCTCGGCCCTTCTGGCATGGGCCGCACAAAGTCTCGAGGTGATGCTGGCAGCCCGTGTCCTGCAAGGCATCGGGGCGGCAGGCCCGCGTGTCGCAACGATGGCCATGATCCGCGATCTTTATGCCGGGCCAAACATGGCCCGTATCCTGTCCTTTGTGATGGTGGTCTTCTCGCTGGTCCCGGCGCTTGCTCCGACCATGGGTCATTTCATCATCGAAGGCCTCGGCTGGCGGGCGATCTTCTTGTCCTTTGTGACGTTCTCCGTTGTGACCGTCACGTGGCTCCTGATCCGCCAGCCAGAGACATCAACGCCAGAAACCCGCCGCCCGCTGAACGTGACGGCCCTGCTGTCCGCCGCACGCGAGGTGTTGACCCACCCCACAACCCGCCTGTCGATCATCATTCAGACCCTGACCTTTGGGATGCTGTTTACGGGCCTGTCCTCAACCCAACAGGTCTTTGATGTGACCTTTGATCAGGGCGATGTGTTTCATTTCTGGTTCGGCGGCATCGCCGTTGTCGCCGCGACCGGTAGCCTTCTGAACGCGCGGCTTGTGGTGCGCTTGGGCATGCGCGCCATCATTCGCGCAATGTTCATGGTGCAAATCGCTGTCAGCATCGCCATGATCGCCATCACGCTGATGGGCGGCCCCTACTGGCTGACCTTCGGCATCTACGTGATCTGGGTCACCACAGGCTTCTATCAGGCGGGCCTGACCATCGGCAATCTCAACGCGCTTGCGATGGAACCCCTGCCCCATATCGCCGGCATGGCCGCCTCTCTGATCGCCGCCATCTCAACGGTCGGCGCTGTTATCATCGCAGCCCCCATTGGCCTTGCCTTCGACGGAACCCCCGTCCCCATTGGGATCGGGGTACTGATCTGCGCAGTGCTCGCATTCTGGCTTACAACCCGCATCAAACGCCCGGGCGAGGAATAAGATATCAACAGCATCAATGAATGCCTGGTTTGAGCCCAACCTAACAAGTTTCTGCGATGTGGCGAATGTCGGCTTAAGGTGTCCGGGCGGCATTCACGATCTGCTTCATGTGGCGCATGTCGGTGCCGCAACACCCTCCCAAAACCCGAATTTGAGGAAAGCGCCGCCTGATATCGGACAGCTGCTCACCCAACTCGGTCGGATTGCCGTCATCCAGTTCTTCGGCTTCGTCCAGTTCGGCATGGCTGCAGCGAGACGCATTGGCAATGATACCTCCTACACGCTGCATCCACGGCGCGTCTTCGAGGACTCCCGAGAAATGCTGAGGATGCGCGCAGTTGATCATATAGTAGGCTGCATAGCTGTCAGTCGCAACTTCGACCTCCGATATTGCGCCCTCCAGTGACGCGCCGGTCGGCAACCGCCCGTCTGTTTCCACAGTGAAAGAAATGACAACCGGAAGCTCGAACCTGCGGGCCGCCCTGACGATGCCAACCGCCTCAGATGGGTACGCCAAGGTGTATCCGCTGATCACATCCAGATCTGTGTCTGCCAGAACAGATACTTGCTCCGAATGATAGATCTCCGCCTCATCAGCGTTCATTTGCGTTTCCGGTGCGTACGCATCGTCGCGCGGTCCGATATTCGCACTGATGATCGTCGGAGCATGATCGCTTTCTGAGCGAACTGCCGCCATCATGGCGATAGCATCTAGATTAAGCTGCTTGAGTTCGGGGAAATCGTACCCAATTGCAGACCCGCGGTCTCGATTGGCGACCCATGTCGGGCTTTCAAGAATTACACCAGCATGCGATTCTTTGCCCAGAGCGATCAGGTCTTTCATATATCCTTTGAGAAGCTCTCTACCCTCCGTAGTTTTCAGAAGCGGGTATGAAGCAAAGCCGGGCAAATCGACGCCCTGATTGAACATTAAGTCGGTTTCCATCCCGACATAGGCCAAGAATAAGTCGGCATTGCTGGGAGGAAATGAGTCCCGATAAAGTGTCATCTTTTTGGGCCAGTCGCTTGCATTACCCTTCGACCATAACAACGGGTGAGTGTCGTGTCACTGATGCGGCCCTAACGAAACCGGCCATTGGCGCAAACGCAGCGAAAGCTCACTTTGTCCCGCACAGCTGCCTTACCCCGCCTTCGCCTCTTTCAGCTTCGCCGCCAGATCACGTGCAATTCCAAAGGCGCCCTGGATCTTGTCACGCTCTTTTGCCCAGTCACGGCGCACCACGATCTTGTTGTCCTTCACCTTCGCCAACCCGCGCTGATCGTTGATGAAGTCGACCAACCCCTTGGGGCTTGCGAATTTGTCGTTGTGGAACCGGATTGTCGCCCCCTTTGGCCCCGCATCCAAATGGCTAATTCCTGCGCGCTTGCACATCGCCTTGATCCGCACCACCAGCATCAGCGTGTTCACCTCGCGCGGCAGCTTGCCAAAGCGGTCGATCAATTCCGCCGCAAAGCCCTCTAGCTCCACCTTCGTGGTCAAATCCGACAGCCGCCGATACAGCCCCAGCCGCACGTCCAGATCCGGCACGTAGTCCTCGGGGATCAGCACCGGCACGCCCAGATTGATCTGCGGCGCCCATTGACCGTCATCGACAATGCCTTCTGCCGCACCAGACCGGATCGCGGCAATTTGGTCTTCCAGCATCTGCTGATAAAGCTCGTAGCCGACCTCGCGCATCTGGCCGGACTGTTCTTCGCCCAACAGATTCCCGGCCCCGCGAATATCAAGGTCTTGGCTGGCCAGCGTGAACCCCGCACCCAGACTGTCAATCGACCCCAGCACCCGCAGCCGCTTCTGCGCCGTATCTGTCAGCTTTTGGCGCGGCTTTGTGGTCAGATAGGCATAGGCGCGGGTCTTGGACCGGCCCACACGGCCCCTGATCTGATAAAGCTGTGCGAGACCGAACATATCCGACCGCCAGACCACCATCGTGTTCGCTGTGGGAATATCCAGCCCGGATTCCACAATCGTCGTCGCCAGCAACACGTCGAACTTGCCGTCGTAAAAGGCGTTCATCCGGTCATCCAGCTCTCCCGCCGCCATCTGGCCCGTGGCGGTGACAAACGACACCTCTGGCACCTCGCGTTTCAGCCAGTCTTCCATCTCGGGCATATCCGCAATCCGCGGCACCACTAGGAACGACTGCCCGCCGCGATAATGCTCGCGCAACAGCGCCTCGCGGATGGTGATCGTGTCAAACTCGCTGACGTAAGTGCGGATCGCCAACCGGTCCACCGGTGGCGTGCCAATGATCGACAGATCCCGCACCCCTGACAGCGACAACTGCAGCGTCCGTGGGATCGGTGTCGCCGTCAGCGTCAGCACATGCACATCCGTGCGCAGGGATTTCAGCCGCTCTTTATGCTGCACGCCAAACTTCTGTTCTTCGTCAATCACCAACAGGCCAAGGTTCTTGAACCGCACCGATTTCGCCAGCAACGCATGGGTGCCCACCACAATATCCACCGTGCCCTTGGTGATCCCGTCGCGCGTGAGGGCCGCATCCTTGGCGCTGACAAACCGTGACAGCGGTCGGACATTGACCGGAAACCCCCGGAACCGCTCTGCAAAGCTTTGGTAGTGCTGCCGTGCCAGCAGCGTTGTTGGGGCAATCACCGCAACCTGCACGCCCGAAAGCGCTGCGATAAACGCCGCACGGATTGCCACCTCGGTCTTGCCAAAACCGACATCGCCACAGATCAGCCGGTCCATCGGACGCCCCGATTCCAAGTCTTCCAGCACGTCTTCAATGGCCTGTAACTGGTCTTCGGTCTCCGCATAGGGGAAGCGCGCGAGGAACTGATCCCACAGCCCATCTGTGGGCGTGAGGACCGGCGCTGTGCGCAATGCGCGTTCGGCAGCGACCCGGATCAACCGCTCTGCGATCTGCCGGATCCGTTCCTTCAGCTTGGCTTTCTTGGCCTGCCATGCACCGCCACCCAGCTTGTCCAATAGCCCTTCGTCATGACCATATTTCGACAAGAGCTCGATATTGTAGACCGGCAGATAAAGCTTTGAACTTTCGGCATATTCCAGCAGCAGGCATTCATGCGCGGCCCCTAATGCCGTGACCACCTCCAGACCTTTGAACCGGCCGACACCGTGATCCACGTGAACCACCAGATCGCCGGGTGACAGGCTGTTCGCCTCGGTCAGGAAATTCTCCGCCCGCCGCTTACGCTTGGTCTGGCGGATTAACCGGTCGCCGAGCACATCCTGTTCGGAAATCACCGTGATGCCGGGGGCCTCGAACCCCGCATCCAGCGCCCAAACCGCCAGATGCACACCAGTTTTGCCAACCCGGCCCCAATCACTGACCGGGATCACCTCGGCGATGCCCTCATCCTCAATCAACCCAGTCAAACGCTCGCGCGCGCCCTCAGAGTAAGACGCGATCAGCACCGGGCCATCAGCAATCTTTGCCTTCACATGTTCCGCCAAAGCCCCGAAAAGGCTCAATTCTTCGCGCTGGCGCTCGACAGAGAAATTGCGCCCGATACGCCCGCCTGCACCAATAACCCCCGGCCCGGTGGCTTGGGGGTTAGGGGCAAACTGCATCACGCGGGTCGTGGCGACCGCCGCATCCCAGGCCGCCTCATCCAGATACAAAAGCTCCGGCGGTGCAGGCTTGTAAACCGTATCCACGCGGCCCTTCTGGTTCAGCGCGTGCATCCGGGTGCCATATTGATCAGCGATGCTGTCCCACCGCGCTATGCGCATCGGCCCCACCTGATCGTCCAGCGTGACGGTGACACCAGGCAGATAGTCAAACAACGTCTCCAGCTTTTCGGCAAAGAACCCCAGCCAATGTTCGACGCCCGCGTGCTTGCGCCCCGCGCTGACCGCTTCATACAGCGGGTCATCGGTGCCTGCCGCACCAAACTCAATCCGGTAATTCTGCCGGAACCGGGTGATCGCCGCCTCGTCCAGAATAACCTCGCTGACCGGTGCCAGCTCAATCTCGTTTAGCTTCTCGGTCGTTCGCTGCGTGGCAGGATCAAACCGCCGCGCCCCATCCAGCACATCACCAAACAGATCCAGCCGGATGGGTCCATCCTGTCCGGGCGGGAAGATGTCGATGATCCCGCCACGGATCGCATAGTCACCCGCCTCCATCACCGTGGGGCTTTGGGTGAACCCCATGCGCACCAGAAAACCGCGTAGTGCGTCTTCGTCGATCCGGTCGCCAACACGCGCGGTAAAGGCCGCTTCGCGTAGCAGATCGCGCGGGGGAACCCGTTGGGTCGCGGCATTCAGTGTTGTCAGCAACACGAACTGCTTGGGCATGCCGTGTACCAGCCCCGCCAGCGTCGCCATCCGCGCCGCACTCACATCCGCATTCGGCGACACCCGGTCATATGGCAAACAATCCCAGCCCGGAAACACGATCACCGGCATGTCGGGTGCAAAGAACGTCAATGCGGCCTGCATTGCCGCCAACCGCTTGTCATCGCGCGCGACATGGCACACCGGACCATCGGCCCGCGCTAGCTCGGCCAAGATCAACTGCGCGTCATACCCCTCGGGCGCGCCTGCAACAGTGATGTGATCTGATTGGGACATGCGGCTGACCTACCCTGCGCCTTGCTGGTGTCAAGTCAGAGCGAACGCACCGCATCAAGGTTCTGATACATGCCGTACATGGCCGTCACAAAGATCGCGATCATGCCGATGATCTGGGTCCACAACCGGTGCCGGTTCAACGCGGCATAAAGCGCATCGCCCTCAGGTTCGGTGGCGGCAATCAGGCGGCTGGTCGACAGGCTGACCGCGCCGACAACCGACAGCGGCAAGGCGATCAGGAAAATCGCCTGCGCCAACTCGATCCGGTACCAGAACCCCAGAACCGCCAGTGACGTCAGTGCAAATGACAGGAACGCAATAAGGATCAGACCCGCCGTCCGGGCAATGCCCAGCATCCGGTTGACGTTGATCCGCACCAGATCGATCAAGTCCAACTCCGCCTGTCCGCCAGACCGCTTGGCGCGCGAAATCAGGTCATAGGGCACACCAAGCACCCAATGACTGACCGACGACCAGACCACGGCCAGCATGATCCAATACCACAGGGAAGAGAACGACGAGATGTCGATCAGTTGGAAAAGGGCCTGGCTCCAGTCCACGAATGTCTCTTAGGGCAGCTTGCAGTTGGCCGGAACCTAGACCCCGCACCCGCAAATGCCCAGACTTGTGAAGCCTCCGTGGACATGCAACCAATCAGGTGTGACCAGAAAGGCCCGCATCATGAAACCGACCGTTGCCCCCTTCCCCTCGACCCGCCTGCGCCGGATGCGGCAAAGCCCAGAACTCCGCCGTCTGGCCCGGCAAAATACACTGACGGTGGATGACCTGATCTGGCCGATTTTCGTGATGGACGGAACGGATGATGAAACGCCGGTCGCCTCCATGCCCGGTGTGACGCGCAAGACCGTCGACCGCGCCGTGGCCGCCGCGCGCGAGGCGCAGGCCCTTGGCATCCCGGCAATCTGCATCTTTCCCTACACCGGGATGGAAGCGCGGACCGAAGACTGCGCATTGGCATGGTCACCTGATAATATCTCGAACCAGGCGATCCGCGCGATCAAGGACGCGGTGCCGGACATCGCCATCATGACCGACATCGCGCTTGATCCCTACAACATCAACGGCCACGACGGCTTTGTTGAAAACGGCGAGATCGTGAATGACCGCACGGTCGACGCACTGGTTAAGATGGCGCTGGCACAGGCCGAGGCCGGGGCCGACATTCTTGGCCCCTCTGACATGATGGACGGCCGCATCGGCGCGATCCGCGCAGCACTCGAATCCGAAGGCCACCAGCGCGTCACCATCCTCAGCTACACCGCGAAATACGCCTCCAGCTTCTATGGCCCGTTCCGTGACGCCGTTGGCGCATCCGCAGCCCTCACCGGTGACAAAAACACCTACCAGATGGACCCCGGCAATTCGGATGAGGCGCTGCGCCTTGTCGAACGCGACCTGATGGAAGGGGCCGACATGGTCATGGTCAAACCGGGGATGCCCTATCTCGACATCTGCCGCCGCGTGAAAGACAGCTTTGGCGTGCCCACCTACGCCTATCAGGTCTCTGGCGAATACGCGATGATCCAGGCCGCCGCGCAAAACGGCTGGCTGGATCATGACAAGGTCATGCTGGAAAGCCTTTTGTGCTTCAAACGCGCCGGGTGCGATGGCGTGCTGACTTACTTCGCCCCCGCAGCGGCGCGCTTGCTGCAGGAGTAGCGTCATGCAGATACGATTGATTTTCGTGGATCCCCACCCCGATCACGCGCTCGACTAGTCACCTTCTCAATACGGCAACGGGGCGCTAAAGCGCCCCGCCCTGTCCCTCGTATCAGCCCTTATTGCGGCGGCACGAAGCCTGGTGCAAAGACCAGATTGTTGACGCTTGTGGTCTCGTGGCGCAGCGGACGCGCCGCCACATAATCGGCATCGGCATACCAGGCCTGCGCCTTGTCCATGCTTTCAAACTCGATCACCACGGTCCAATTGCCCGCCCAGTCACCTTCCAGCGGCATCGCGTCCATGCTGGCAGTCAGTACCCTGCCACCATATTCGAACACGGTGGGTGCCGCGGCGGCCCCATATCCGCCCATGTAGGCGTCCCAATTCTCTACCCCGATCTGCGCGATCAGATAGGCCGGTTCGGCCTTCACCATCACCGGGATTGTGGCGGCAGCAGCAAGTGCGATCAGCAAAGATTTCATGTCATGTCCTTTCCATGTTTGCGTTGATGGACCCAGACCTATACCGTGCAAAACGTCACGAAAATGCGAGTCTCAGCACACCAATGGGCAAAATTGCACACCCCAACCTATCATGGTCAGAGGTTCCGTTCTTCCTCGCACTTGGTCGCCACACCACGCTCAGCGCGGCCGGTGCAGCGCTTGGGGCTGACCGCACGACCGTCGCCCGTCGGATCGACGCGTTGGAAGCCCGGCTGAACCGTGCACTGTTCGACCGCACCGATGGCAGCTTTCAACTGACCCACCACGGCCGCGCGCTCTTTGCAGCCGCTGAACGGGCCGAACAAGAGCTTCGGGCGCTTGATCCACAGGCCCATGCCGCCCAGCACAGCGCAGGCAAGGTTCGCGTCACAGTGCCCGAACAATTCGTCATGACGCTCGCACCATGGCAGCGCAGCTTTGTCGCCGACCACCCCGATATCCTGCTGGAAACCTCGGCCCGCGACCAGATCAGCGCGCTCGCCCGGTTCGAGGCGGACATCGCCCTGCGCATCAGCCCCAGCGCCCCTGCGGACCTGCACGCCGTCAAGCTTGGGGCGGTTGCCTTTGGCCTTTATGCCGCCGCTGATCTTTCCGCCCCCACACAGGCCTACATCACCCATCCCGGCAGGCCAGAACCGCCCGACTGGGTCCGCGCGCTGATGCCTGACGCGCAAGTTGTTCTGTCCATCGACGGCTATACCGCCATGCGCGAAGCGATTGCCGCTGGCATCGGCGCGGGCGTCTTGCCCTGTCGTCTGGGCCGCGCTGATCACCGTCTGCACGAAATGGGTGTCGTTGATGTGGGCACGCCGTTCTTTTACTGGCTGCTCTGCCTGCCCGAACAACGCAACCTGCACCGGATCCGCGCCACCATGCGGCACCTGCGCCGGTCCTGGGATCAGTTTCAGACCGCGCCGCCGCCACCGGGGCCTCAATCACAATCGCGTTGAAACTCTATCCCTTCCCGCCCCGTGTCTCTAGCGTCGACAACAGTTTTTAGGGGGTAATGATGAAAACGTTTCTGACAATCGCGGCTGTCCTGTTGGGCACCGCCGCACAGGCCGCACCGGTCTCACAGGCCAACAGTGGCATCGCCGATCTGGATGTGCTGCTTGATTTCAACGATGGCCGCGTCGCGGATGGCGACGACGTCTCGACCGAATACCAATCCGATTTCGGCGTCCGCTTCGATCCCAACCTCTTCATGGGTTCGTTTCTGGATGGCAAATCCAACATGACCGGCGGTCATCTGACCAACTTCAAGTTCAATGACCAGGGTCAGGTTGAATACGTCGATCCGTTCTCGATCTACTTTGACGCCGCTGTCACCGATGCGCTGTTCCACTTTCGCACCGGCAACAAGGACACCACCTTCACCGCCCTCTTGGGCGGCACCGTGATCGAAAGCTTCAGCGTGGTCACCGACACCAGCACCAGCAACGTCTATGGCTTCACCAGCAGCCTGTTTGACCAGATCCTGATCGACATCGCCCCAAATCCGGGCGCGGGGCTCGACAATCTGGCCTTCTCACCCGCACCGGCCCCCGTGCCACTGCCCGCCAGCGCGTTCTTGCTCCTGGCCGGTTTGGGGGGCCTGCGCCTCTTGCGGCGCGCCTAGCGCAACAACTCCAGCACGTCGCGCGTCGCCTGTCCGGTGACCGTGACGCCGCGTCGGGTCTGGAAATCGCGGATCGCGGCCTCTGTCCGTGCGCCGATCACCCCGTCGACGGTGCCCACGTCATAGCCCTGCGCGGTCAACCCCTGCTGGATCGCCAGCCGGTCCGCCTTGGTCAGCCCGTTGGCATCGGGCGGGAAGCTGCCGCGCAACGGCCCGCCACCGGCCAGCCGGTCCGCCAAATGCCCAACGCCCAAGGCGTAAAGGTCAGAGTTGTTGTAGGTCTTCAGCACATTGAAATTGCGCGTCACGGTAAACGCGGGCCCTCCTGCCTGCGGCCGAATACTGCGCCCGCCGGGTCCGCCGGTCCCCGCCTCAGCGCCCCATTTCAGACCGGAGCGCCAGCCATTGCGCGCCAGATAGCTCGCGGTCGAGGCCAACGCATCACTGGGATCAGCCCCCCAAATATCGCGCCGTCCGTCGCCGGTGAAATCCACCGCAAAAGTTTGATATGATGTGGGAATAAACTGCGTGTGCCCCATCGCCCCGGCCCAGCTGCCAACCATCCGGTCTGCTGTCGTGTCACCGCGCTGCAAGATGCGCAGCGCCGCAATCAACTGGCTTTCCCAGAACGATCCGCGTCGCCCGTCAAAGGCCAACGTCGCGGTGGCAGAGACCACCGGAATTTGCCCGCGCTTCTCGCCAAACTGGCTCTCTAACCCCCAGATTGCCGCGACGATATATGCATCCACACCATACTGCGCTTCAATCGCCCGCAGCGCGCCCTGATGCCGGGCAAAGGCCGCGCGCCCCTTGGCCAGCCGCTCGTCTGATGTGGCGATCGACAGATATTCTTCCAGCGTGCGGCGGGTCTGGATTTGCGAACGATCTCGGGTCACCACACCTGGCAAATATCCCGCACCAGCAAAGGCGGCGTTCAGCGTAGCGTCAGATATGCCTGCCCCCCGCGCGCGCGCGCGAAAACCTGAAACCCAGGCGTCAAAGCCTGCGTTTGCAACAGGTTGCAGGTCAGCCGGCAGGCCTTGCGCCTGCGCGCGGCTCACTTGTGGGGTGGTCCCGCCACAGGCCGCAATCAACAAGGTGCCAAGCGCACCCATCATATGTCGTCTGGTCCAAATCATGCCATAAGGCTACTCAGGCTAGGCAGCCACCGCAACGCGCAAACTGTGCATCGGCCCTTGCCCGCCGTCCGTATATCTTCGCGCGTGACAGGATTCGCCCAAACCCCTATAGTAATGCGCAAAGGGGCAACATAAGCCCCGCAAACGGCAGTATATAGGGCAGACCCATGACAGATTTTTCTCGGCGCAGCTTTGTGCTTGGTGCGGCAGCATTGCCGCTGGCGGCATGTAACAATGGCATCGGCACAAATGGTGCCGCAACTATCGACGCGCGGGTGAGCTCCACCCTGAACTTCATGTATTCCAAATACCCCGGCACCCGTGATCTGGCGTCGAAGTCCGCAGGTATCCTTGCAATGCCGCTGGTGACAGAAGTGGGCCTCGGCCTCGGTGGCTCTTTTGGCACCGGCGCTTTGCAAATCGGCGACTCCACGGTCGACTACTATTCTGCCGCTTCCGGCTCTGCCGGCCTGCAAATCGGTGCGCAACAATACAGCCATGTGCTGTTCTTCATGACGCAGGAAAGCCTTGCTGATTTCCGCTCTGGCCCCGGCTGGGCGGTGGGCGCTGATGTGACCTATGCCATCAATGATCAGGGTGAGATGCTGCGCGCTGACACCACCACGTCACTTGCGCCTGTGATCGCCGTGGTTTTTGCCCAAACGGGCCTACAACTTGGCGCCACGCTTGAAGGCACCAAATACACGCGGATCATTCCGTAGCTTTGCGGCGACCTGTGCGGCGTTAGGCCCGCAACCGTGCGCCTTTGGGATCAAACGGAGGTTCAGCCAGCACCACGCCCCGGTGCGGCTGGCCAAGGATCATCACGTCGACCGCATCACCCGGCTGCACGTCTTTCAGATACCCCAGCGCGAGTGACATGCCCACACTATAGCCATATGCGCCAGAGGTGACCCGCCCGACCGGTGTGCCATCGGCCAAGAACACCGGTTCGCCGCCAGTGGCGTCCGCCGTGGTCACATCCTGCACATGGATCAACGATAATTTCTCTCGCGGTACGTGACCTTTGACGCGCAAGTAACTGTCTTTATGCAGAAATTCCTTCTCCAGCTTGATCAACCGGTCCAGCCCAACTTCTTGTGGCCAATACTCCGGCGAATATTCCCGCCCCCAAGAGCCATAGCCCTTCTCAACCCGCAGCGCCATCAGTGCGCGGCTGCCTACCGGACCTCCATCATGCTGCGCGGCGGCCCCAAGAAGTGCTGTATAGACCGCCGCTTGATCCGCCTCGGCGCAATGAATTTCCCAGCCCAGATCACCGGTGAACGACACCCGCAACGCCAGGCAACGCGCGCCACCGATCTCCAGCCAGGCAGAGCGCATGAACCCGAAGTCGGGGGTCTCCAGCGACGTATTCGTAAGCGTTTGCAGCGCCTTACGCGACAAAGGTCCAGCGATGTTGAACCCGCACATCGCCTCTGTCCGGCTTTCAAACGTGGTGCCGTCGGGCAGTGGCACCATCTTCCAGAACCGTTGGTGATAGCGTTCGGCCATCCCCGATCCGATGATCCAGAATTCATCTTCTGCCATCCGCGTCACGGTGAAGTCCCCCGCGATCCCGCCATTCACGCCGATCAACGGCGTCAGGCACGACCGGCCCACCTTTTGTGGCATCCGGTTGGCAAACACCGCATTCAGCCATCCCTCGGCCCCCGGCCCCGCAACCCTGTATTTCGCAAAGTTCGAGATATCGATGACACCCACCGCATCGCGCAGCATCCGCGCCTCACGACCGACGCTGTCAAACCACGGCTGGCGGTCAAAGCCTGCACTGTCGGGCACGTCGGCATCGAAATAAGCCGCGTGTTCCCAGCCATAGTTCAGCCCAAACACCGCCCCCTTCTCGCGTTGCATCTCATAAATCGGACGGACCCGCACCGGACGGCCCGCCGCGCGTTCCTCACCGGGGAAATGGATGGCAAAGCGGTGTCCGTACTGGTCACCCACCCGCGCCTTGGTAAAGGCCGCATCGGCCCAATCCCCAAACCGCGCCACATCCCAGGCGAACATATCATACCGACTTTCGCCAGTGGTCATCCAGTCCGCCGCCATCAGCCCCATGCCGCCTGACTGACTGAACCCCGGAATAATCCCGTTGCAACAAAAGTAGTTCTGAACATCCGGGTGCGGGCCAAACAGCACATTGCTATCAGGCGACCAGATCATCGGCCCGTTGATCACGCGCTTGATACCCGCCACGCCGACCGCCGGCACCCGATCAATCGCGCGCATCATGTTGTCCTCGATCCGCTCAAGATCGTCCGGAAACAGGTCATGCGCAAAATCCAGCGGCGTGCCGTCTTCAGCCCAATACTTCAGGTCCTTCTCATAGGCCCCGATCAACAGCCCCTGCCCCTCTTGCCGCAGGTAGTATTCGCCGTCGCGATCCGCGACAGACGGCAGACGCCGATCCATCGCAGCGATCTCGGCGATGGTCTCGGTCACGAAATACTGGTGCTCTGTCGGTTGCAATGGCAGCGTAATGCCCGCCAATGCGGCCACCTCGCGCCCCCAGAGGCCCGCGGCGTTCACCACCCATTGCGTCTTGATGTCCCCCTTTGGGGTCCGCACGATCCACGACCCATCGCGCTGCTGCTCGGTCCCCGTCACCGGGCAGAATCGAATGATCTCTGCCCCCATCTTGCGCGCGCCAACCGCATAGGCATTGGTCACCCCGCTGGGATCGACATTGCCGCCATCCGGTTCAAACATGATGCAGCGAATGCCATCGAAATTGACCATCGGATGCAACCTCTCGGCCTCATCCCGACTGACCTCGTGGAAATTCATCCCATAGAACTTTGCCTTGGCCGCTTGCAATCGCAACTGATGCTCGCGCGCCTCTGTCTGCGCCAAGTAGAGGCTGCCGGGCTGAAACACCCCGCAGCTTTGCCCGGTCTCCTCCTCCAGCGCGTTGTACAGGTTCATCGTATAGTGCTGAATGCGGCTGATATTTGTACTGTCATGCAACCCGTGAATATTCGCTGCCGCATGCCACGTGGACCCTGATGTCAACTCATCCCGCTCCAGCAACACCACATCGGTCCAACCTGCCTTGCACAGGTGGTAAAGGATCGAACAGCCAATCACGCCGCCCCCGATCACAACAGCTTGGGCATGGGTGCGCATGGCTGGGTCCTTTTCCTGGGTCACGACAACACTGCCCTGCGTCCATCCGATTCTTTTGCCTCAAGGCGACACCTGATGTCGCATTGCAACAAGTCACTCGGCCCGCCGGATCGCCGCAATAATCTCCAACTCGACCCTGTCAGCCACCACCCTTGGGAACCCCGTGGCCCCAAATTCTGCCCGGCTGACAGCCCCGGTGAAGATCAGCACCAGATTGTCAAGATCGCCCGGATCACTGCCGCGCTTGCGAAAAATCTGACCATCCAGCACCACAGGTCGGGTCACTCCGCGCAAGGTCAAATCCCCCTCCAACCGTGCGCCCGCACCCACTGGCACCACGCGCCGCGACCGAAACACCGCCTGGGGATGCGCGCTCGCGTTCAACACCGACGCCGACAGCATCGCCTCGGTCATAAAGACGTTGCCCGCATCCGACCGTGTTATATCAAACTGTGCAGTGACCTGACTGGCTGCCAGATTGTCAAAATCCACCACCACATGGGCCGCAGCGACGGGCACCTTGCCCGTCACGGGCGCGCCTTCAAGACTGAACGCAAAGCCAATCGTCGATCCGCGCGCATCCAGCACATAGCGTTCGGGTGCGGCCCCCGCACCGATGGCCCAAACCGCAAAGACCGCTGCACTTATCCACCTGATCATCATGCCACAGCCTTGCACGGGGCACCGCATCGGCCCAAACCAATTCTCGGTGATAGAAGCGACCAAAAATGTCGCCTCCGGCTATCCGCTCTGCGTTCAGTTTGCCACTCTGGCCCCAAATCAGAATCGCAAAGGACGGCCCTCCCATGAAAACCACTTCCCGCGTTGTCGTCATCGGGGGCGGCGTTGTCGGTTGCTCTGTCCTCTATCACCTGACCAAACTCGGCTGGTCCGACGTCATGCTGCTCGAACGGTCAGAGCTGACGTCAGGGTCGACTTGGCACGCCGCAGGCGGCTTTCATACGCTCAACGGCGACACCAACATGGCGGCCTTGCAGGGCTACACGATCAAGCTCTATCGCGAGCTGGAAGAAATCACCGGCATGTCCTGCGGGTTGCACCACGTCGGCGGCGTGACGCTGGCCGACAATCGCGACCGCTTTGACATGCTTGTCGCCGAACGGGCCAAGCACCGCTACATGGGGCTCGAAACCGAGATCGTCGGTCCCGAAGAGATCGCGAAAATCGCCCCGATCACCAACATCGACGGCATCATTGGCGCGCTCTATGACCCTCTCGACGGTCACCTTGATCCATCCGGCACCACCCACGCCTATGCACGCGCCGCCCGCATGGGCGGGGCCACCATCGAAACCCACTGCAAGGTGATCGAAACCAATCCCCGCCCTGATGGCACATGGGACGTGGTGACGGACAAGGGCACCATCCACGCCGAACACGTGGTCAATGCCGCGGGTCTCTGGGCGCGCGAGGTTGCGGCCATGGCGGGCACCTATGCGCCTTTGCACCCGATGGAGCACCAGTACCTCGTCACTGACGATCTGCCCGAGATTTTCGAACGCGACAGCGAGCACCCCCATGTGATGGACCCCGCCGGTGAAAGCTATCTGCGGCAAGAGGGCCGCGGCCTCTGCATCGGATTCTATGAACAACCCTGCCGCCCCTGGGCCGTGAACGGCACGCCATGGGACTTCGGCCATGAACTGCTGCCTGATGATTTCGACAAGATCGAAGACAGCATCGCCTTTGCCTACAAACGCTTCCCGGTGCTGGAAACCGCTGGCGTCAAATCGGTGATCCACGGCCCCTTCACCTTTGCTCCTGATGGCAATCCGCTGGTCGGCCCGGTGCCGGGGCTTCGCAACTATTGGTCCGCCTGTGGTGTCATGGCCGGATTCAGCCAGGGTGGTGGCGTCGGGCTGATGCTCGCCCAATGGATGATCGAAGGTGAATGCGAACGCGACGTGACTGCCATGGACGTGGGCCGCTTTGGTCCCTGGATCACCTCTGGTTACACCCGCCCCAAGGTGATTGAAAACTACCAGCGTCGGTTCTCGGTGTCTTACCCGAATGAAGAACTGCCCGCCGCGCGCCCCCACCGCACCACCGCCATGTACGACACCTTCTCGGACCTTGGCGCAGTCTGGGGCCACCAATTCGGGCTCGAAGTGCCGAACTATTTTGCCACCGGCGATGAACCCACCTTCGAAACCCCATCCTTCCGCCGCTCCAACGCCTTTGCCGCCACCGGGCGAGAGGTTGTCGCCGTGCGGGGCAGCGTCGGCATCAACGAGCTTCAGAACTTCGGCAAATTCGAGGTCACAGGCCCGCAGGCCTGCGCCTGGCTCGACCGCATCATGGCGGGCCGCGTCCCAAAACCGGGGCGAATGACCTTGACCCCAATGCTCTCGCCCAAGGGCAAGCTCTTGGGGGATTTCACAATCTCCTGCCTGACCGAAGAATGGTTCCAACTGACCGCATCCTACGGCTACCAGACCATCCACCAACGCTGGTTTGACCGCCACGCCGCCGATGGCGTCAGCGTCCGCAACGTCTCTGACCAAATGACCGGCTTTCAGATCGCAGGCCCCCGCGCCACCGATGTGCTCAAGGCCGCCGATCCCAACACCCCGGACCTCAACTTCCTCGATGTTGCCATGATCACGCTGAACAGCATCGACTGCATCATCCAGCGGGTCAGCTACACCGGCGATCTTGGCTATGAAATCTACTGCGACCCGATGGATCAACGCCGTCTCTGGACCGTGCTGATGGCTGCCGGCGCGCCCTACGACATCACGCCATTCGGCATGCGCGCCATGATGTCCCTGCGGCTCGACCGTTTCTTCGGCTCGTGGCTGGCCGAATTCTCGCCCGACTATTCCGCAGCCGAAACCGGCATGGACCGCTTCATACAGTGGTCCAAAAACACAGACTTCATCGGCCGTGCCGCAGCAGAGGCCGCGCGCGCCACACCCCCTACCCGCATCCTCGCCACCTTCGAAGTTGATGCCACCGATGCCGACGTCACCGCCTACGAACCGGTCTTCATCGACGGCAAGGTGCAAGGCTTCTGCACCTCCGGCGGCTTCTCGCATCACGCGGGCAAATCCATCGCCATGGCCCTGATCCCGCGCGCACTGGCAAAACCGGGTCTTGCTGTCGAAATCGAAATCCTCGGCGACCTCCGCCCTGCCAAACTGATCACCGATCCTCTGATCAGCACAACTTAAGCCTTTCTTTTGAATGCAAAAATGCCCGCCGGAGGCTCCAACACCTCCAGCGGCACACCCCTTGATCACCGCCCACCGCTGCAACCCGCGCCCATTTTCTGCGTCAGAAAATGGACCCTCGCAAACACAAGCGTTAGTCTGCTCCCATGATCCCCGTCCTGATCCTCGCCGCTGGAAAATCCGCGCGCATGCAAAGCGCCGACAAGCTCTTGCAGATGGCCCATGGCAAGCCGCTCTTGCGGCACGTCACCGATACCGCGCTTGAGGTTGCAACTGACGTCCACGTGGCCCTTGGCCCCGGTCAGACCGCCCGCCTTGCCGCACTGGACGGGCTGCCGATCACGCCGCTTGTCACGCCAGAGGCCACCGAAGGCATGTCCGGCACCCTGCGCGCCGGGGTGGCGCAGCTGCCCGACTGCCCCGCCTTCATGCTGCTGCTGGCGGACCTGCCCGACCTGACGGCAACTGACCTGCGCGCAGTGCTTGCCGCGCGCGCAGCCAACCCGGATCACTTGATCTGGCGCGGTGCGACCCGCGCAGGCAAGCCCGGCCACCCAATCATCTTTGATGCATCCCTGCGCCCCGACTTCGCGCAGCTTTCCGGCGACAGCGGCGGCGAAACCCTCGTGAACCCGCTGCAGGGCCGCACCCATCTGACAGTGATCGGCGACCGCGCCCGCCGCGACCTTGATACACCTGCCGATTGGGCCGCCTGGCGTTTAGCGCAGCAATAGCTTTGCCTCATGCGCCTTCAGCGCCCGCCGCGCGCCTGGCACCTCTGCGCCCCCGGTTTCCAATTCTGGAAACAGATCATATATCTCCGCCCGCTGCGCCTGATCCATGCCGCGCAGGCTGTAATCACCGGGCTGAAAACTCTCGGTCCAGGCCCCATTGGACAAAACAACCTCGTGGCGCGCGCACATCAGATGCACGTAACGCACCGTATCCATCTGCACCTGATCGATACCATCCAGTGACGTCAGATGCTTGGCCGCCGCCAAAACTTCGCTGTCCTCAAAATACAAAGCCGCGCGCGGCTCTGTCACCAGCATCCGGTGATTGGGCGAGACCAGCACATCCCGCTCTGGCACATTGGGGCCCAGACTGCCCGCCCGGATCAGCACCGGCTGTAAACCCGGCGTCCGGCGCAGGTCCAACTGCGTCAGTTCGCGGCCGCCCACCCAGACCAATTCCTGAATGCCATTGTCGCGCGTCAGGACCCGGTCGCCGGGCTGCAAATCCTGAACCGGCACTTCGCCCTTGGGCGTCGCAATCGCCGTGCCCGGAGTGAAACAGATCACCACCTTCTCAATGCCCGTGTAGCGTATGCGCCCCAACTCGCGCCCACCGGGGGCCGTCTTGAGCAGGATGCGCCCGTCTTCATCACCGGGACCACCCTTTTCATAAATGACTTCAAGGTCTGGGTAATCCGCCTTCAGCTGACGCAGGTCCAACACGTCCTGATCTGCGCCGTCACCATCCTCGCCGCCGTAAACAAACAGATTGTTGAAATTCGATCCGTCAGAGATGATGACAAAGCCGTCGCTCTGGGACCCGCCATAAAGCTTGTCCTGATTGCCCGACGAAATGAGCGTATCATCACCTTCACCACCATAGACCCGGTCAACGCCCTTGTTGTCAGCTGTATCACCGCTGTCGATAACATCGTTGCCCGCACCGCCATAAAGCTTGTCCTGCCCTTGGCCGCCATTCAGGCTATCATCACCTGCGCCACCAAAAAGCTTGTCTTCGCCCTGTCCCCCATCAAGGCTGTCATCGCCATCACCGCCATAAAGGCGGTCCTGACCATTGCCGCCCAAAAGCGTGTCATCGCCCTCTAAACCGGCCAGCGTATCTTGGTTTTGGCTGCCAATCAGCGTGTCATTGCCCGTTGTTCCAAATTTGGTCGGCATCACGTCCTCGCGCAAAAGCACTGCAACATGCAGCATGACCTACCTATGCATTCCCGCAGGCATTTTGCGGGGAAGATTTTCAATTGCAAATCAACTTTGACGTGTGGGGCTCTGATCGGCAGGTTTCGGGCAAGATCCATTTGGAATGCGCGAAAATTCGCGACTATTGCGCCCCCTTTGTTTCGCAAACGGAAACAGGGGCTGCCTTTCGGCAACCCCTGCTCTCGTGTCCCCGCGAAAATGCGCGGGCGACAAGCTGCATGTCTTACTTCATCAGCAGGCGCGCTTCGTGCTTTTTCAACGCCTTACGAGCCGCCTGATAGCCTTCCAGACCTGTGGTGGTCGCCAGCTCTGGGAACAGCTCAAGGATTTCGTTCCGCTGGCTGTTACCGATGCCTTTCAGGCTGTAGTCGCCGGGCTGGAAGCTTTCGGTCCAGGCTCCGTTCGACAGCACCACTTCGTGGCGTTCGAACATGAAGTGCACATAGGTGGTCTGCATCACGTTGACCGCGTGGATACCGTCGGCTCCTGTCATGTGCTTGGCTGCGGCCAGAACTTCACGCTCTTCAAAGTAAAGCTGCGTTTTGTCCGACGCGACCAGCACCCGGTGGTTCGGGGAGACCAGCATGTCACGCTCTGGCAGGCCCTGACCCAGCGAACCGGCCTTGATCAGGATCGGCTTCAGATGCGGGTTCGCCGCCAACTGTCGGCCGTTCATCGCCTTGTGACCGACCCAGGCAATTTCCTGGATGCCGTTGTCACGGGTGATGACCTTGTCGCCAACCTGAAGCTCTTCGACCAGACGCTCACCACGTGGCGTGGCAATTGTCGTGCCCGGTGTGAAGCATGGGATCACGTTCTCGATTTCCGAGAAGGTCATCGTCGTGCCATCCATGAAGAACACGGTACCGGCCTCGGGGTCGCCGGGCACATACTCGATGCGTTCAACGTTGGAGCCGGTCAGGTCCAGCACGTCGATGTCTGCGCCGTCGGGGAAGGTCCCGCTTGGGGTATCTTCACCACCGACCACAACGTCGCCGCCGTTGCCGCCCAGGAAGGTATCGCTGCCCTGTCCACCGAACAGTTCATCTTCGCCTTCGCCACCGGTGATCACATCGTTGTCGATGCCACCGTCGATGACGTCGTTGCCGGTGCCGCCAAACAGCACGTCCGCATCGTCGCGACCAAAGATCGTGTCGTTGCCAGCGCCACCTTCGATGGTGTCGATGTTGTTGCCAGGCAGCAGGTCAACTGGGTTGCCATCGGGGTCCGTGTCCACAATGTCGAACGTGTCGTTGTCCAGACCACCGTACAGCACGTCATCGCCGTCACCGCCGTCGATCAGGTCCACACCCTCGCCACCGATCACGGTGTCATTGCCGGTGCCTGCATCCACGATATCGTTGTCGATCCCTGCGTCGATAAAGTCGCGGCCACCGCCACCGTCGATGCTGTCGGCATCGTCGCCGGTCAGGATGGTGTCGTCACCCAATCCGCCAAACACCGTATCAAGGTCGTTGTTTGGATCGGCATCCGGCGCACCCAGCCCCGGATAGGGGTTGTCAAAGGCCGGATCAGCGTGGTTGCCCGTGTTGATCACGTCATTGCCGTTGCCGCCGTCCACCACGTCAGAGCCTTCGCCGCCGACAATGCTGTCGTTGCCAAAGCTGCCGTCGATGCTGTCGTCGCCTTCGCCGCCGCGGATCGTGTCGTCACCACTGGCACCGTCAAGCGTGTCGTTGCCTGCATTGCCAAGGATCACGTCATTGCCGCTGCCGCCATTGGCCACATCGTCACCGTCGCCACCAACCACGCGGTCGTTGCCCGCGCCGGCCCACAGATCGTCATTGCCGTCGCCGCCTTCCAGCAGGTCGTCGCCAGTGCCGCCTTCCAGCTTGTCCATGCCGTCGCCACCGAACAGCTGGTCGTTGCCCGCATTGCCGAACAGCATGTCGTCGCCGTCATTGCCTTCGATGATGTCGTCACCATCGTCACCAACCAGACCGTCGTTGCCGACGCCGCCGTCGATCGTGTCATTGCCGTCGCCGCCAAAGACCCGGTCATCGCCGTCGCCTGCGTCAATGCTGTCATTGCCACCAAAGCCAAGGATCAGGTCATCGTTGCCGGTATCGCCGGGCAGGATTGCGTCGTTGTTGTCGACCACATCACCATCGGCATCCACGTATGGGATGTCGGGGTTGATGATGTCGTCGCCATCGGTGCCCTGCACGGTGCCATCATTGATCCCGCTGACAGTGAATGTGGCCACAGCCGTGCTGGTGCCGCCGTTCCCGTCAGAGATCGTGTACTCGACCGTTGTGGTGCGTGTGTCGTTCAGACCCAGATCGTCAAATTCGCCATTGGCGTCAAAGTCGATCGTGCCATCCGCAAGAATGGTGAACAGACCACCAGCAGATCCGGCCACGGCCGTCCCCACACCACTGTTCGGCGCGCCGACACCCACCACAGTCAGCGGATCGTTCTCGGGGTCGCCGTCCACACCGTCGCCGGTGTCGTCGGTCAGCACATTCCCGTCGACGTCGCCCGCCGCTTCGTCAAAGTTCGCAACATAGTCATTGCGCACAGCAACCGGGTCATCATTGGTGCCGGTCACGGTGAATGTCACCGTGGCCGTGTCCGTTGCCCCATCAGGATCCGCAATCGTGTAAGTCACCGATGTCGTGGCACTTTCACCGTCGCCCAGGGCGTCAAACTCGCCATTGGCGTCGAAATCAACCGACCCATCCGCGTTGATCGTGAAGAGGCCACCGTTATCGCCCGCAACCGCGTTGCCGACATTGCCTGCCGCACCCGCCACGGCAACCACGTCCAGCGGATCACCTTCGGGATCGCTGTCAGCCCCTGCGCCCGTGTCATCGGTGATCGCATTGGCGTCGACGTCGCCTGCGGCTTCGTCCTGATCCACGACATAGGCACTGTCTTCGGCGTTCGGGCCGTCATTCACACCGGTCACGGTGATCGTCACGGTCGCCTCTTCGGTGCCGCCCTGCCCGTCATCAACGGTGTAGGTCACGGTCGTCGTGGCCTCTTCGCCCTCACCCAGCGCCTCAAAGTCGCCATTGGGGTCAAACGTGACATTGCCGTCTGCGTCGATGGTCACCAGACCACCATTGTCGCCCGCAACCGGCGTGCCAACAGCGTTCGGATCGCCGTTCACCTCGCCCACGGTCAGCGGATCGCCGTCGGGGTCGCTATCGTTGTCCAACACGTTGCCGATGTCGGCTGGCGCATCATCCTCGCCCGCGTCAAAGCCATCGTCTACCGCATCTGGGCCGCGGTTGATCTCGTCGCCGATGATCTCTTCAATCTCGACGAAATCAATCACTTCGCCAGTCGGATTGCCGTCGCCATCGACAAAGACGATCTGGCCGTCAATGCCGTTGCCGTTGCTGTCCGGGATCGGATCGCCCACGCCGCCGGGGCCCGCCACAAAGAACGGCCCCTTGCCGGTCAGGTCCAGCACGTCGTGGTCATCACCACCCGCACCACCGTCAACCGTATCGCCCGCACCGCCCAGAATGGTGTCTGCGTCATTGCCGCCAAAGATCACGTCGCTGTCTGCGCCGCCATCCAGCGTGTCGTCGCCGTCGCCACCCAGAATGGTGTCATCGCCACTGCCGCCATCAATGACGTCATCGCCATCTTCAGCATTGCCGTCCAGCGTGTAGCACAGGTTATCAATCGCGCCAGAGCCCTGGATGATCACTTCCATCCGTACCACGCCATCCTGATTGATGGTCTGGCTCAATTGGCCATTGTTGGATGTGCTGCCGGTATCGACCTGACGGATCAGATTGCCGTCACCATCATACATCTTGATCCAGGCACCGCCCTCGATATCCAGGAAATCAAGGCTGCCGACATGGGCCGGGCCGTCAAATTCAAAGACGAACGTACCGCGACCGCTACCGTTGTCATCGGGGTCGTTGCCGTCACGGTCCTCGGACAGGATCAGCACATTGCCCAGATTGCCCGTCGCCAGATCGCTGTCACCACCGGTTGGGTTCGCGGTGTCAAAAATCATGACAGGGTGCATCGGGTCGGCACTGTAGATGTGCACACCATTGCCGGTGTACTGCCCATTGACCAGCTCGCCCGTGTCCAGATCGTTGAAATCCAGCTTGCCGTCAAAGCTGACGCCGCCGCCGACCAGCATGTCGTCACCCGACCCGCCGGAAATGCTGTCATCACCGGCACCGCCAAAGGCCATGTCGTCACCAGACCCGCCCTTGATGGTGTCGTCATCCAACCCACCATAAAGCTTGTCTTCACCGCTGCCGCCACGGATGTCATCCTCGCCCGTGCCGCCCACGGCGGTGTCATCACCTGCATCACCATAGATGCGATCGTCACCGTCCTGGCCAAACAACAGATCGTTGTCGTTCATCCCTTCAAGAATGTCATTGCCGTCACCGCCATAAACGGTGTCGTCACCATCCTGACCACACAGGGTGTCATCACCCTCGCCGCCGTAAATCTCATCATTGCCGTCACCGGCCAGCACCAGATCGTCACCGCCACCGGCCAGCACGATATCGTCGTTCACGCCTTCGCCGGGCAGGATCTGGTCATTGGCATCAATGCAATCGCCATCAGGGTCGCCAGTATAGTTGGCGTCGATCACGTCATTGCCTTCGGTGCCTTCGACATAACCGTCCAGATGGCTTGTCTCGACCGGGCAGATGCTCGCACCGTCAACCGACTGGTTGGCATACCAACCCGAATAGCAGGTGCCGGTGATGTCGGTGATCTCGATGTTGGCAATTTCCAATCCATCAAGGGAACCGTCGTTCAGCAATTCAGTCACGAACAGATCGCCATTGTCCTGCTGGATCAGAACAACTTCGACGTGCTTTACAGAGCCATCCTTGAGGGTCACGGCCACAGTGCCCAAAAGTGTGCTGTCAGTCTGATTGTAAACAGTGCCGCCACCGACACTATAGCCGATGTAGTCGCATGTGTGCTCGTTGTCGGAAATCACACCGTCATTCTCATGGTCATACTGGTAGACCGATACGATCTGAAGATCGTCCGTCCCGGCAGAGATCCCCTCAAGGTCGTGACCGCGCTCAGCGTCATAGTCATTCTCATAGGGGTCTACGTCTGCAAAATTGCCCAGATAGATCAGATTGGTCATACCATTAACTCCAGTGGCCGGAACACGCGCACGCATCCCAAATTGGTTTAGGTCCGACGTCCGCCAAGCGCACGCCAGTTTGGACACGGCAAAGCCGCGTTATGCTCGATCTGATCGTTTTGGGCTTTCGCCACACACACCAGACATCACTTCTGCGGCGCACACACCGCGCCGCTCGACCGCCCCAATCGGTCGATGTGCCCCCCAGTTGGGCTCCTCCGGCATACCTAACGGAAACTTACCGGGCAAAGGGAAAAATGAGTGGTCGCGCATCAAATTGAGAACATTCACGCGATTCCCGCGCTATTGGCGCAGAACCTGAAACAAGGTGTCGCGCCCCCTGCCTGGCAAACCTGCCGAAATTTACCAACTTTCGTTCAAGTTTGATGAAATTTTAAGCCGAAAACAGCTGTTTTTCGCGAATCTGGCGGCACTCCCCGGGTTAACCCTGCCAAATGTGGCGGGATTAACCTTGCCGTCGAATTCGTGCCTTGATTGAAAGTGACGTTGCGAAAATTGTTGCGCACCGGCAAACAACGCGCCGAAATCTACACGATTACCCCTTATTCGCGAAACAGAGGTGCGCGACTTCCCGCTGGTTTTGAGTTGATTCGGTCAGGAATGCGGCAAGCCTTTGCACACGATCGGTGTGCCACAATCGCCCATTTGGGGCGTTGATTTCGCAAAAGGGTGTTGGTGCCGATGGAGAGACTCGAACTCTCACGATGTTACCATCGGGGGATTTTGAATCCCCTGCGTCTACCATTCCGCCACATCGGCCAGCGCGACCCTCCTAAGACGTGCCGCGCGTGGCGTCAACGCCTCAAACGAGGGTTACAGCTGGTTGGTCGAAAAGGTGTCGCACTGGCTCATGTCGCCGCTTTCCAGTCCTCGCACGAACCAGCGCTGGCGCTGCTCTGATGTGCCGTGGGTAAAGGTGTGCGGCTGCACAGTGCGGCCCGCGTTGCGCTGTAGCGTGTCATCGCCGATCTGCTTGGCGGCGTTCACCGCCTCTTCCAGATCGCCACGTTCCAATGACGCGAACTTTTCCTGCGCTTTGCGCGCCCAGATCCCCGAAAAACAATCGGCCTGCAATTCAGTGCGCACCGAAAGCTCATTGGATTGCTCTTCGCTTACCTGCGCGCGCAATTGGTTGACCTGCCCAAGAATGCCCAGCTCATTCTGGACGTGGTGTGCGATCTCATGCGCCACCACATAGGCCGCGGCAAAATCACCCCGCGCGCCCAGCCGGTTTGCCAGCGTCGTGAAAAACTGCGTGTCCAGATAGGCGGTGTTGTCTGCGGGACAGTAAAACGGGCCAGAGGCCGCCGTCGCCCCACCGCACCCCGACTGCACCGACCCTTTGAAGATCACCAACGTCGGTTCTGTATAAGGAATGCCCGCCTGTTGCGGCAGCAACTCACCCCAGACCTCTTCTGTGTCCGCCAGCACGACCGAGACGAACTGCTCCGCCTCCAGATCGGCCTCTGTGACTTCGGCACTCTGGCTGCCACCCTGCCCGCCAAGATCGACAAACCCGCTGGTGTCGAACCCGAAATACCACCCCGCCAGCAGGATCAGCAAACCCGCGATCCCGCCAACGCCACCAACCGACCGCGCCCGGCCGCCCCTGCGCTCAATATTCCGGCTGCCTCTGCGCCCTTGCCACTTCATGATACTGATCCCCCACACATTTGTGACAGGTTGCGCCAAAATGCTTTGCCCCACAAGGTTGACGCAGCCCCCGCCCCATGGCCTAAGCAGGCGCACGCAACCAACGCAGCCGGCCCAATGATCCGCAGCCTTTACAACTGGACCCTTTCGCTGGCCGCATCGCCCCATGCGCTGTGGTTCCTCGCGATCGTGTCCTTCGTGGAATCCTCTTTCTTCCCGATCCCACCCGATGTGCTGATGATCCCGATGATTATCGCCCGTCCCAACCGTGCCTTCCTGATCGCCACCGTTTGCCTTGTGGCTTCCGTGCTGGGCGCGCTTCTGGGCTATTATATCGGCGCTGCCCTGTTTGAATCCGTCGGCCGCCCGATCCTCGAACTTTATGGCAAGGGCGACAGCTTTGCCGAGATGTCGGCCACCTTCAATCAATACGGGGCCTGGGCCGTGATCGTGGCGGGCGTGACGATGCTGCCGTTCAAGGTCATCACCATTGCCTCGGGCGTGACCGGCCTGTCGCTCCCGGTCTTCATCGGCTCGTCGATCATCGCCCGCGCGATCCGCTTCTACCTTGTCGCGCTCCTGCTGTGGAAATTCGGCGAACCGATCCGCGATTTCATCGAAAAACGCCTGACCCTGATGTTCACCCTCGCTTGCATCCTGCTGATCGGCGGCTTTGCCATGATCGGCTTCCTATGACCCGGAACACGCTGATCTTTCTGGCCACCGCCGGGTCGGTGGCGCTGATCGCCGGGGCGTTCGTGTTCCAGTTCCTCGGCTACCTGCCCTGCCAGATGTGCCACTGGCAGCGCTGGCCGCACTACGCCGCCATCGCCATCGGCCTGATCGCCTTGCGCGCGACCGGCCCACTGCTGCCCGCCCTTGGCGCGCTGGCCACCGCGATCACCAGCGGCCTTGGCATCTTTCATACAGGGGTCGAGCGTGACTGGTGGGAAGGCCCCTCTTCCTGCACCGGCAACGACAACGCGCTGACCGGTGACCTGCTGTCCCTTGACGGGCCACAGCTCATCATGTGCGATCAGGTGTCGTGGGAATTTCTAAGCCTTTCCATGCCCAGCTGGAACGCACTCTTCTCGGCACTCCTTTGCATCCTCTGGATCATGGCACTGCGCCGCACCTGACAGACGCGTGGCACGCAGCACAACCGCCGCCGTTACCGTTTCGTCGACAACAACAGGTTCGTCTCTGACCGCGTAATCGCATCCATCCGCCTGATCCCCGTCAGCACCCGATCAAAATCTTCCAGCGTCTCAGTCCCGATCTCGGCGATCAAATCCCATGTGCCATTGGTCGAATGTACCGCCAATACCTCGGGCAGCACCCCCAGCGCCTTTTGCACCCGTTCTGCACCGCGGCCGGCAATCTCCAGCATCATCAAACCGCGTACCGGGTCCGGTGCCACATCAGCCCGTGTCAACACGGTAAACCCGGCAATCTCGCCACCCGCCTGCAACCGATCCAATCGGGCCTTCACCGTGGCCCGCGTGATTCCCACCGCTTCGGCCAGCGCCGACAGGCTCGCCCGCCCGTCCCGGCGCAGTGCTGCAATCAGTCGACTATCCACTTTGTCCATATCGGTCGTCCGATTTGTGTAATCCGCGCCCATTATGCGCAATTTGCAGGCTTCGCATACCCCCAATTCTGCGCAATCATCGCCTCATGACACACCATTGCATCCTCATCGGCGCACCAATGGACGCCGGAAAGAAACGCCGCGGCTGCCTGATGGGCCCTGACGCCTATCGCACCGCGGGCCTGGCAGAGGCGATCACAGCCCTCGGTCACACCGTCACTGATATTGGCAACGTCGCCCCGGCTGACGTCACTGTTGATCCGCCAAAAAACCCGGTGGTGCATGAACTCGCCGCCAATGTCGGCTGGACCGTGGCACTGGCCGAAGCGGCAGAAGCTCAGGCGCCCAATGGCCTGCCGATCTTCATGGGCGGCGACCACGCGTTGGCGCTTGGCACCGTCTCAGGCATGGCCGCCCATCACGCCAAATCCGATCGTCCGTTCTTTGTGCTTTGGCTCGATGCCCATTCCGACATCAATACGCCCGACACCACCGATAGCGGCAATCTGCACGGCACGCCTGTCGGCTATGTCACGGGCCGCCCCGGTTTTGACGCCTTCCCACCGCTGAAAGCGCCCGTCGATCCCGCGAACATCTGCATGATTGGCCTGCGGTCCATCGACCCGCCGGAACATCAGATGCTGCAGGACATGGACATCGACGTTGTCGACATGCGCATGATCGACGAAAGCGGCATTGCCAAACCGCTCGCGGCCTTCCTTGACCGGGTCAGGGCCGCAAACGGCGTGCTGCATGTCTCACTGGATGTGGATTTCCTTGATCCTTCCGTCGCCCCCGCTGTCGGTACAACCGTCCCCGGCGGTGCCACCGTCCGCGAAGGCCACCTAGTGATGGAAATGCTCTCTGATAGCGGCCTTGTCGGCTCGCTCGACCTCGTTGAACTCAACCCCTTCCTTGATGAACGCGGGCGCACCGCCTCGCTCATGGTGGACTTGACCGCGTCCCTTTTGGGTCGCCGCGTATTTGACCGCCCAACCCGGAGCCACGGATGAACAAGATGACAAACCTCGCCCCGTCAAAACTCGCCTATGTGCCCTTCGTCTCTGTCGACAACATGATGAAGCTGATTCACCACATCGGAATCAAGACGATGCTGCGCGAATTGGCCGAGGCCATAACCGAGGATTTTGCCCGCTGGGAAAGCTTTGACAAGACACCGCGCATCGGCAGCCATTCCGATGTCGGCGTGATCGAGCTGATGCCCACCTCTGACGGCGATCTCTATGGCTTCAAATATGTCAACGGCCACCCCAAAAACATGAAAGAAGGCCTGCAAACCGTGACCGCCTTTGGCCTGCTGGCAGAGGTTTATACTGGCTACCCGGTTCTGCTGTCCGAAATGACCATGCTCACCGCCATGCGCACCGCTGCGATGTCCGCCGTTGCCACCCGCGCGCTCGCCCGTCCTGACAGCCGCACCATGGCGATGATCGGCAATGGCGCACAGTCAGAATTTCAGTGCCTCGCCATCAGCGCGGTCTGTGGTGTGGACACCTTCCGGCTCTATGACGTCGACCCCGCAGCCACGGCCAAGGCGATGGACAATCTGGCTGGGCATGGTTTGACCCTTGTCCCCTGTAAAACCATTGAAGAGGTGATCGAGGGCGCAGACATCATCACCACGGCCACCGCCGACAAGGACATGCAGACAATCCTGACTGACAACCTTGTGGGGGCTGGTGTTCATATCAACGCCATTGGGGGTGATTGTCCGGGCAAGACCGAACTGCACCGCGACATCGTCGCGCGGTCCTCCGTGTTTGTGGAATACCCACCGCAAACACGGGTCGAAGGCGAGATCCAGCAGATGGATCCCGACCACCCCGTGACCGAGCTTTGGAAAGTGTTAACGGGCAAGGCGTCTGGAAGGGCGGCGTTAACCGAAATCACGCTCTTTGACGGGGTTGGATTCGCGATCGAGGATTTTTCCGCTTTGCGCTATATTCATAGCAAAATCAAAGGGACAGACTTTTATCTTGATCTTGATTTTGTTGCTGATCCCGACGATCCGCGCGATCTGTTTGGCATGCTACAACGTGCGGGTTAACGCGCGTTAACACCTGGACCTGCATGGCATGTGCATGGGATGTGCATCCTTTGTGCATCCCGCGCGTTTTGCGGGGTTAATGATAAGTGAACTCACCTGTGACATGCCGCCATTCGCCAGCGGCAATCATCTTGCGGTGCACAAACCGTACCGAATGTAGCGGTCCCTCGATCTCCTCCCGCCAGAAGTCGATGAAGGTCAGCAATCTGGTGTGATCGGGGGCCTGGTCATACTCCTGCCAGACGAAGGTGTTGATAACATGCGGAAAATCCGGCATGTGATAGAACATCTCTGCCGTCGTCAGGCCATAGCCTTTCAGCATCATTTCGGTTTCCTGGGTCATTTGCCTGCTCCATACTTTGCGATGGGTCTTGGGTAAATCCAACCACAGGCAGATTAAAAGTCAATGAAAACAGATTGTTATCGCTCTCCCTCGATGGCTGCCAGCCGTGCGGGACATCTGCCATTGCACCCCATATCCGGTGTCTGATATGGTTTGGTGAACAAAATATAGCAGACAGGCCCCCAGCGTGAGCGACACTCCGGAAACCCCTGAAAACGATGAAGAAATGCCGCCCGAACGCCCCGCGTACGACGGCCCGACAGTGTCGATCATCGAGGAAATGCGCACGTCCTACCTCGACTACGCCATGTCAGTCATCGTCTCCCGCGCCATCCCCGACCTCCGCGACGGACTAAAACCGGTGCATCGGCGCATCCTCTATGCGATGCACGAAACCGGAAATTCTCATGATAAATCATACCGTAAGTCGGCGCGGCCGGTCGGTGATGTCATGGGTAAGTACCACCCGCACGGCGACAGCGCCATCTACGAGGCTTTGGTCCGTATGGCGCAGGATTTTTCCATGTCGCTGCCGCTCTTGGATGGTCAGGGCAACTTTGGCTCAATGGACGGCGATAACCCCGCCGCGATGCGCTACACCGAGGTCCGCATGGATAAGCCGGCCGCTTATCTGCTGGCCGATATCGACAAAGACACCGTTGATTTTCAGGACAATTATGACGGCAAAGATCGTGAACCCACTGTTTTACCTGCACGTTTTCCGAACATGCTGGTCAACGGTGCGGGCGGTATTGCCGTGGGCATGGCCACCAATATCCCGCCCCACAATCTGGGCGAGGTCGTTGATGCAACCCTTGCGCTGATTGATGAACCGGACCTTTCCATCGAGCAACTGATTGAAATCGTGCCCGGCCCCGACTTTCCCACTGGTGGCATCATGCTGGGCCGTTCTGGCGCGCGGAAAGCGTATCTGGAAGGGCGTGGCAGCGTCATCATGCGCGCCCGCACGCATACGGAAGAAATTCGTAAGGATCGTTGGGCTATTGTCATCACCGAGGTGCCTTACCAGGTGAACAAGGCCTCCATGATCGACAAGATCGCTGAAGCCGCCCGCGAAAAGCGGATTGAAGGCATCGCGCACGTGCAGGACGAATCTGATCGCAACGGCGTGCGCGTCGTTGTTGAACTGAAGCGCGATGCAACGGCAGAGGTCGTGCTGAACCAATTATTCCGGTTCTCGCCAATGCAGACAAACTTTGCCTGTAACATGCTGGCGCTGAATGGCGGCCGCCCCGAAACGCTTACGCTGCGCGGCTTTTTGACTGCCTTCATCGACTTCCGCGAAGATGTCGTCGCCCGACGCACCGCGTTTGAGTTGCGCAAAGCTCGCGAACGGAGCCATATCCTGTGTGGTCTGGCAGTTGCCGTCAGCAACATCGACGAGGTGGTCAATACGATCCGCCAATCGGCAGATGCAGCAGAAGCCCGCGAAAAGCTGATGACGCGCCGCTGGCCTGCGCATGAAATCCTTCAATACATCGCCCTGATCGATGATCCGACCCACACCGCCAACGACGATGGCACCTACAATCTGTCCGAGACGCAAGCCCGTGCGATCCTAGAATTGCGCTTGCAGCGGTTGACACAGATTGGTGTGAAAGAAGTCACCGACGAACTTGAAGAGTTGGCCGGTAAGATCAAGGAATACCTTGAAATTCTTGGCTCGCGCGACCGTATCATGCAGATCATCCGTGACGAGCTACACGAGGTCAAAGACCTTTTTGCCGTGCCCCGCAGAACAGAGATTGTCGACTGGTCTGGCGACATGGACGATGAAGACCTGATCGAGCAAGAGGACATGGTCGTCACCGTCACCTCTGGTGGTTACATCAAGCGCACAGCATTGGCCGATTTCCGTCAACAGCGGCGCGGTGGCAAGGGCCTCGCTTCGATGCAGACCAAGGAAGAAGACGTCGTCACGACGCTCTTTGTGGCGAATACCCATACGCAACTTTTGTTCTTCACCACTGACGGCATGGTTTACAAGCTTAAGACTTGGCGCTTGCCGCTTGGCAGTCGAACTGCCAAAGGCAAGGCAATCGTGAACATCCTGCCAATCCCCGCAGGTGTCACCATTGCCGCCATCATGCCCGTCGACCGGCCAGAGGATGAATGGGACGATCTGCAAGTCGTGTTTTCCACGTCCGCTGGAACTGTGCGACGTAACGCATTGTCAGACTTCACAAATGTGAAGTCGAACGGCAAGATTGCCATGAAGTTTGAAGGCGAACATGAAGGCACAACACTGATCAATGCGCGTATTGCGTCCAACGACGACGATGTGATGTTGGTGACAAATTCAGGTCGGGCAATCCGCTTTCCGGCGACTGACGTGCGCGTCTTCAATTCACGCGCATCGGTTGGTGTTCGCGGCATCAAGCTGAATGGTGACGATCGCGTCGTCTCCATGTCGATCATCCGCCACTTCGATGCCGAAGCCGATGAGCGCGCCGCTTACCTCAAGATGCGCCGCGCCATGGCGGGTCTGACCGACGACGCGGAAACTGACGATGAAGAAGACGTGCCAGCCGGTGCAATCAGTCAGGAACGCTATGCAGAGATGTCGGCGGCTGAAAATCTGATCCTGACGATTACATCAAAAGGATCCGGTAAGCTATCGTCATCACACGATTATCCTGTCCGCGGACGCGGCGGTATGGGCGTGGCTGCAATGGACAAGGCGATGCGCGGCGGCCAATTGGTCACGTCATTCCCTGTTGAAATGTCGGACCAGATCATGCTGGTCACCTCGACTGGCCAATCCATCCGCGTGCCTGTCGACGGCATCAGCTTCCGCAGTCGCGGCGCTGGTGGCGTGAAGGTCTTTGACACCGCCAAGGGCGAAGAAGTTGTCAGCGTGGCCTGGATTGCTGATCAGGGTGACGAAGATGACACAGAGGATGCGATAGAGGCATAATGCCGCGCGCATCCTCATGATTTGCTTGTCAGATTCCCGATGACCGCATAAATTGTGCCTCAAGGGGCGGCAAAAGCCCCATGGAAAATTGAGGCGAGCAAATGTCACACAAAGCAGTTATCGCTGCCGCTGTTCTTGCAGTGGTCAGCACCCCCGTCGCGGCGCAAAGCCTGTCGGGTCAATTGGGAATAGAATATAGCGCCCCCACAGACGGCACCGATTTCGGCGGCACTACATATTCTGGTGGGCTGGAATATTCGATTAACCGCCAATTCGCTGTTGGTGTCGATGTCTCGGGCTACAAGCTTGATAACATTGACACCTCCCTTAGCAGCGCCACACTGCACGGGATCTATCACATTTCAGATTCTGCGACGGCCGGCGTCTTTTTTGGCCGCGACTGGATCGAAGATGCCAATTCCGATGTCTACGGCATTGAAGGCGGGACAGAGTTTATGGGCGGCACCGTGGGTGGCTACATTGGCCGTGCTGATGACGGTACAGACACAGTGAACCTCTTCGGTCTGGATGGTGCTTACGGCCTGTCGAACGGTTTCTCGGTGATCGCTGAATATGACCGCGCCAGCGAAGGCGACGTGTCGCTGAGCCAGGCCGCCATTGGTGCGCAATACGACCTGTCCGCAGGGCCCAGCGTCTATGCCAAGCTCGGCAATGTTTCGGGCGAAGCTGGGGGCACGAGCGCTGACCAGACCTTTATCACGATCGGGGCAGAGGTTGCCTTTGGCGCCAATCGCGGCACCACATTTGACCAGCGCAGCCTGTTTGAAATTCTTCCGGGCTTCTAAACCCTTTGCAAGATCGCTCATGCCCGCTAGATCACGGGCATGAGCAAGACACTGAATATCATCGGCGGCGGCATGGCCGGATCCGAAGCCGCTTGGCAGGCCGCGAATGCGGGCCTGAACGTTGTCATCCACGAGATGCGCCCAAAGGTCGGAACCTTCGCCCACCGCACCGGCAATCTGGGTGAGATGGTGTGTTCCAACTCTTTCCGATCCGACGACCACGAACAGAATGCTGTTGGTCTGCTGCATTGGGAAATGCGCCAAGCCAATGGATTGATTATGGAAATGGCAACCAAGCATCGCCTTCCAGCGGGCGGGGCGCTGGCCGTTGACCGCGATCCCTTTGCCGAAAGTGTCACTGCGGCCCTCAAGGCACATCCCAACGTGTCAGTGTCGTATGAAGAGATCACCACCCTGCCCAACGATGGCCACTGGATCGTGGCCACTGGCCCGCTGACTTCTGGCGCGCTGGCAGAATCGATCCGGCAGGAAACCGGGGCCGAACAACTGGCATTCTTTGATGCCATCGCGCCGATTGTCTATTTCGACAGCGTGGATATGGACGTAGCCTGGATGCAATCCCGGTACGACAAGGGAGAGACAGAGGCAGAACGCACCGCCTATCTGAATTGTCCGATGACCAAGGACCAATACGAGGCATTCATCGAAGCGCTGTTGGCCGCCGACAAAACAGAGTTCAAGGACGGAGAGACAGCCAAATATTTTGACGGTTGCCTGCCCATCGAAGTGATGGCCGAACGCGGTCGCGAAACTCTGCGTTTTGGTCCGATGAAACCGATTGGCCTGACCAATAGCCACAAGCCGGACGAAAAAGCCTATGCCGTTGTCCAGTTGCGCCGCGACAACGCGCTTGGCACGCTTTACAATATCGTCGGCTTTCAGACGAAAATGAAGTACGGCGCGCAGAAGTCTGTTTTCAAAATGATTCCCGGACTTCAGGATGCTGAATTTGCGCGTCTGGGTGGAATTCATCGCAATACTTTCATCAACTCGCCGACGTTGCTTGATGCCGATATGCGGCTCCGATCCAAACCAAACGTCCGCTTTGCTGGACAGATCACCGGAGTTGAAGGCTACGTCGAAAGTGCCGCGATGGGACTATTGGCCGGACGCATGGCCGTGGCAGAGCTGACAGGTCAGACGCTACCGCCAGTGCCAGAGACGACAGCAATGGGTGCTTTGGTGACACACATCACTGGCGGCGCGGATGCCAAGACTTTCCAGCCAATGAACGTGAACTTTGGCCTCTTCCCGCCGCTTGATGGCATGAAAGGCGGACGCAAGGGCCGCAAGGAACGCTACAAAGGTTATACCGACCGCGCCAAGGCGGACTGGCTTGGATGGCTGAGCAACAAGGCGCTGGACGCCGCTTGAGACCACGGACTACGTTGGTCGCATGACTGACAAGAAAGATGTGCTGAAACCGCAGCTTTGGACGCCCCGCCCTGTCGAAGAGACCATGCAAGTCTACGCAGATTGGGCCGCGACCTATGATGCGGATGTCTCGGCCAGGGGTTATCACACCCCGGCCCGGATTACCGATGCGGTCGCACAATTTGCGGATTTGAAGGTACCGATGCTGGATTATGGATGTGGCACGGGCCTTTCTGGTCTGGCTTTGCGGGCGGCTGGCTTTACCGCGCTGCACGGCACCGATATTTCGCCCGAGATGCTGGAGCAGGCCGAAAAGCGCGGCGTCTACGACAAGGTTTGGCTGTCAGAACCCGGCGCACTGACCTTTGGCCGTGGCGCTTATGACGTGGTGCTGGCCGTCGGTGTTGTCAGTCTTGGTGCAGCACCCGCGGATATGTTGGCCCCGCTGATCGACAAGCTGAACACCGGCGGATTGCTGGCGTTTTCCTACAATGATCCAACGTTGGCGGATGCCAGTTACATCGCAGCACTTGATGATGCGGTTGCCGCTGGCACGGTCGAGGTCATTTTTCGCGAGCATGGTCCCCATTTGGACGATGTCGGTATGAAGTCCGACGTTATCATTCTGCGCCGCAGGTGATCACTCGCTTTGCACCTTCGCCCACTGGGCCATTGCATCTGGGGCACGCCTATTCGGCACTCTTGGCGCATGACATGGCCCGGTCTGCGGACGGCAGGTTTCTGCTGCGGATCGAGGATATCGACCAAAGCCGCGCGCGACCGGCGTGGGAAGCACAGATTTACGATGATTTGGCCTGGCTCGGGCTGACATGGGAAACCCCCGTGATGCGGCAATCGGATCGGTTGGATGTCTATCGTGAAACCCTCAACCAGATGTGGTGGGACGGGCTGCTTTATGCCTGCCGCTGCAATCGCGCGGATATTCGTGCAGCGGCATCTGCACCGCAAGAAGGTGTCAGCTATGGGCCTGACGGGATCATCTACCCCGGCACTTGTCGCAACTTGCCTGAAGACCGCGATCATTATCCGGCCGCACCCCCCGCTGACGCCGCTTTGCGCCTTGATCTGACAACTGTGCCGAAGGGGTTGTTTGACGGAACCGGACTCTCGTTTCTAGAGACCGGTGCGCCGAACGGAAACCACACCGTCACACTGAATGCCCTGATGTCCAAAGTCGGTGACATTGTGTTATCTCGCCGCGACATTGGCACTTCCTACCACCTGTCCGTGGTGCTGGATGACGCCGCACAAGGCGTGACCCATGTGGTGCGTGGTGCTGATCTGTTTGAGGCCACGCAAATCCATGTGCTCTTACAGGCCGTCCTTGGCCTGCCGACTCCGACCTACCACCACCACAGGCTCATCCGTGACGATCACGGCAAACGGCTGGCGAAACGGGACGATGCCCGCAGTTTGGCCAAATACCGCGCCGATGGTGCCACGCCGAACGATATCAGGCGGATGGTTGGGCTTCTTCCGGCAGGATAACCTCTGCACCGTCTTTCACTTCTGTAAAGAAACACGTGCGACGCCCCGTGTGGCAGGCTGCACCCACTTGCACGACCTCCATCAGGATACAATCGCGGTCGCAATCAATCCGAAAATCAACAAGTGCCTGCGTATGACCCGAAGTTGCCCCCTTGACCCAAAATTCCTGCCGGGACCGCGACCAATAGGTCACCTGCATGGTCTCCAGCGTACGCGCGACTGCTTCGGCATTCATCCAGGCCATCATCAAGACCTCGCCAGAGTTGGCGTCTTGCGCAATTGCCGGGATCAACCCGTTTGAATCATACTTCAGTGAGGCGGGATCGAAGGGCATTTCTTTACCTTTGCATCAAGCGGTGTTGGCCCTATCTAGGGGGAGAAGAAGCAAAGGGCAAACACGTGTCAAACGATGCCGATCTGATGAAGCTCTACTCGCAGCGCATCCTCGCGTTGGCTGCAGATTTGTCGCACACGGACCGCCTGACGGACCCTGATGCCAGCTGCAAGAAACGCTCGCCCTTGTGTGGATCAACCGTGACAGTTGACCTGTTGCTGGATGGCGATCAGGTCACCGGCTATGCGCAAGACGTGAAGGCCTGTGCGCTGGGTCAGGCCGCTGCATCTGTCGTCGGGCGCGAGGTTGTCGGGCTTGACCGGGCGACGATCACCAAGGGCCGTGACCAATTGCTCGCTATGTTGAAAGCTGGCGGCCCGGTGCCTGATGCCCCCTTTGCGGGCCTCGAGGTTTTGGAACCTGCACGTGACTACAAGAACCGGCATGCCTCGATCATGCTGGCGTTCGAGGCCACGCTGGGCGCATTTGATGACGTGAAGATCAGCAGCTAAAAACCTGCATTCAAAGAAAAAACCGCCGCACATCCGGGACGGGATGGCGGCGGCAGGAAAGTGCATCCGGTGGGACGGGTGATCTGATGACGGGCAGGCAAACCCAGATCAGATATCGGACAGGCAGGTCATTACGTCTTTGCGTGTGGGACAGTGCAACGACGACACCCGGACCGGATGCAAGGCAGGTCAGAAAGCCCCGGGCAAGGACAATCCGACAAACAACATGACGATCAGGGCAACAGCACCCAAAGCGTCGGCGATCAGCGTGTCATGTGCATTGACGATGACGTTCTTGATGTCCTTGGCCATGTGGGTATCTCCTGCTTCGGTTCGTTTTGTTGCCTCTTTGTTCTCATATGGTTAATCAACTGTAAAGAACTTTTTGAGAACATTTGTGAACAAAATGGTCCGCGGCGCTCTAACCCACTGATAACAAACGAATCGCTTTGTCCTGTTCCATCAGCCACAACAAGGTCCGCGCCGCCTGCCCCCGGTCTGATGTCAACGATGGATCATCGCGCAGCAATTTGCGGGCGTCCGATTGCGCCAATTGCATGAGGGCGGTCTGCCGTTCCAGATCAGCGATGCGAAAACGCGGCAGCCCCGATTGAGCGGTGCCAATCACGTCGCCCGCACCACGCATGGCCAGGTCCTCTTCGGAAATGCGAAAACCGTCCTCTGTCTCTCGCAGGATTTCCAACCGCCGCCTGCCGCTTTCGGTCAGGGGTGCTTGATACATCAACAAACAGGTCGATGCGGCCGATCCCCGGCCCACGCGCCCGCGCAGCTGATGCAATTGCGCCAGTCCGAAAGATTCGGCGCGTTCGATCAACATGATCGAGGCATTGGGCACGTTTACACCAACCTCGATAACTGTCGTTGCAACCAGAACCTTGGTGGTGCCAACCACGAACCGCGCCATCGCCGCGTCTTTTTCGACCGGCGGCATCTGCCCATGGACTAACCCCACGATCCCCTCACCAAGGGCCGCGCGCAGGCGTTTGAACCGTTCTTCTGCGGCGGTCATGTCGCTGACTTCACTTTCCTCGACCAAGGGGCAGACCCAATAGGCCTGCCGCCCTTCGGCCACCGCCTGTCGCAGCTTTTCGATCACCTCGTCCATGCGTTCGGTTGAAACCAAGGCGGTCTGTACAGGTGTCCGGCCAGCTGGCTTTTCGTCCAATACGCTGACATCCATATCGCCGTATTGCGCCAAGGACAGTGACCGCGGGATCGGTGTTGCGGTCATCACCAGCACATCGACCGCCTGCCCCTTGGCCCCCAGTTCCATCCGTTGGGCCACCCCAAAGCGGTGTTGTTCATCAATCACCGCCAACCGCAAGTCACCAAAGGCCACGTCCTTTTGGAACACCGCATGGGTGCCCACCAGGATCTGGATGTCTCCTGTCGCCAAGCGCGCCAGTTTGGCGGCGCGGTCTGGCCCCTTGTCGCGCCCGGTCAGGATATCGAGCGTCACGCCCGCCGCCTCTGCCAAGGGGCGCAACCCTTCCAGATGCTGACGGGCAAGGATTTCCGTAGGGGCCATCATCACGCCCTGCCCGCCTGCTTCAACTACAGTCAGCAAAGCCATCAGTGCAACCAGCGTCTTGCCGGACCCCACATCCCCTTGCAGCAAGCGGTTCATCCGATGCGGTGCAGCCAGATCATCGGCGATTTCCCCAATGGATCGGGTCTGCGCATCCGTTGGCGCATAGGGCAGCGCGGCCAAAACCTTGGTCGAAAGCACACCGTTGCCCTGCGACAAACGCCCCGATTTTTGCCGAACCTGCGCGCGGGCAAGTGCCAGGGTCAACTGATGTGCGAGCAGTTCATCATAGGCCAGCCGCGCCCGCGCTGGCGCCTCTGCCGCAAGCGCCGACATGTTTCGAGGAGTGTGCGCATCCCGCAATGCGCCTTTCCAATCGGGCCAGTTTTCCTTGGTCCGCAAATGCGGGTCGATCCATTCGGGCAAATCCGACACCCGATCCAACGCATCGCGCGAGGCCTTCCACATGGTTCGTTGAGTTACACCTGCGGTCAGCGGATAGACCGGTTCAAAGGCGGGGATGTCATCACCTGCATCAACCGCCACCATGTAGTCGGGGTGCACCATCTGCGCGATGCCGTCAAACAGCTCGATCTTGCCCGAGACCACGCGACGCTGCCCGGTCGGCAATTGCCGCTGTAAGTAGTCCCCGCGCGCATGAAAAAAGACGAGCTGAAACGCCGTTTGCGCATCACTCACATTCACACGATACGGACGCCCTTTCTGTTTGGGTGGGATGTGATCCTGCACCGTCACCTCGACCGTCAAGGTGGCTGGCGGCACCACATCGCGCAAGCTGTCACGTTTTTGTCTGTCCACACCCGATACGGGCAAGGTCAAAAGTAGATCGCGGGGCTTTGCGATACCGATCTGTAAGAGGTTCTGCGCTGTCTTCGGGCCAATGCCATCCAACACCGTAACGTCAGCAAACAGCGGAAACAGAACCTCGGGGCGTCCGGTCATGCATCACCGATCAAGGCAAGCCATGCGTCTTCGTCAATCATTTCGACCCCAAGCTCAGCGGCCTTTTTGGCCTTTGACCCTGCCCCCGGTCCTGCAACCAACAGGTCCGTCTTGGCGCTGACAGACCCCGCAACCTTGGCGCCTAAGGCTTCGGCGCGGGCCTTGGCCTCGGATCGTGTCATCTTTTCCAATGTGCCGGTGAACACAACAGTCTGGCCCGCGACCGGGCTGCCATCGGTGGCAGGGGCCGCGACATCCTGCACATCCAACTCTGCAATCAGTGAGTCGATGCTGGCACGTTCCGCCGGTTGCTGCAGCGTGGTAATCAGGCTGGTCGCCATCACAGCGCCAACCCCGTCGATGCCAAGCAGATCATCCCAGGCCGCACCCTCGCCAATGGTCGCTTCGTCCATGGCCTCGGCGAAGACGGACCATGACCCATAATGTCGGGCGAGCATCGCCGAACCCGATTCGCCCACAAGGCGAATGCCCAACGAAAACAGCACACGGTTCAGCGCCATTTTGCGACGTTCGTCAATTGCCGCAAACAGGTTCCTTACCGAAGTGTCGCCCCAGCCATCACGATTCTTCAGCTTGGCAAGGTTCGCTTCATCCCGCCGCGCCAGCGTGAAAATATCGGCGGGTTCTTTGACCGGCAGATCCGCGTCGAAATAGAACGCCTCTACCTGCTTGGCACCCAAACCATCGATGTCAAAGGCACCCCGGCTTACAAAATGCTTCAGTTTTTCAACCGCTTGAGCCGGGCAAATCAACCCGCCGGAGCAGCGGCGCACGGCATCCCCCTCTTCTCGGATCGCGGCAGACCCGCATTCCGGACAGGCCTGAGGGAAAACAAATGGCTGGGCATCTGGAGGCCGCTTGGACAGGTCCACATCTTTGATCTTGGGGATTACATCGCCTGCACGATAGACCTGCACCCAATCGCCCACACGCAGATCGCGCCCATCTCGGATTGGGGCACCGTCGCCGCCAATACCTGCGATGTAGTCCTCATTGTGCAGCGTCGCATTGCTGACAACGACCCCGCCAACCGTCACCGGATCAAGCCGCGCAACGGGCGACAGCGCACCAGTGCGGCCCACTTGGATGTCGATGCCGTTCAGCCGAGTCCAGGCCAGTTCTGCCGGGAATTTGTGAGCAATTGCCCAGCGAGGGGTCGTCGATCGAAAACCCAATCGGCGTTGCAGTCCAAGGTCATCGACCTTGTAGACCACACCATCGATGTCATAGCCCAAACTGGCGCGCTGCTGCTCAATCAGCTGGTAATGCGCAAGCAAGGCCTTTGGACCGTCGCACAGCTGCGTCAGGGGATTGGTGTCAAATCCCCAATCGCCCAGCCTTGCGATTGCGCCGGACTGCGTTGTCGCAAACGGGTCAGAGACGTCACCCCATGCATAGGCAAAAAACATCAACGGGCGTGCGGCGGTGATCGACGAATCCAATTGGCGCAATGATCCGGCTGCGGCGTTACGCGGGTTGGCAAAGGTCTTACTGCCATTCTTGGCTTGTCTGTCATTCAATGCGGCAAAGTCGGCATGCGACATGTAAACCTCGCCCCGGACTTCCAGCACAGACGGCGCATCCGTCAATTGCTGCGGGATATTCGCGATTGTCCGCGCATTTTCGGTGACATTTTCGCCGGTCTCGCCATCGCCACGTGTCGCGGCTTGCACAAGTACACCATCTTCATAACGCAATGACAGCGACAGCCCATCAATCTTGGGTTCGGCTGTATAGGACAAATGCGCATCTGCCCCAAGGCCAAGAAACTTACGGACCTGATCGTCAAAATCTTGCACATCGTCATCGTCAAAGGCATTTGCCAAAGACAGCATGCGGACCGCATGTTTGACCTTACCGAATCCTTCGGCCACAGGTCCGCCAACCTGATCACTGGGGCTGTTTGCGCGTTTAAGGGATGGAAAGGCCGCTTCGATTCCGGTGTTGTACCTCTTCAAGGCATCGTAATCGCGATCGGACAACCGTGGTGCATCTGCGGTGTGATAGTCTTGATTGGCCTGAGCGAGCAAATCGGCCAATTTTGTCAGCAAGGCGCGTGCCTGTTCCTTTGACAAATCCTCAGTAGCAACACTCACGTCGATGCCCGCAATGTTATTCTGCTTGTCAGAAGATTGGCCAGCCACCGCAACGGTCCCCTATGTTGCTACGCCGGACAGGAACCGGCCCTAAGGTTTTAGGCGCGGTCGGCGGTCTGGTCTAGTCGCAAGAACGGCGGCCCAGGTCTGGACCGCCGATTCTTCGCATTGTATTTTGACTTAAGCGCCGAGCGCGATTTTCTCTGCCGCGACAGCCGGTTCGGGATCGCGCAGCACATAGCCCCGGCCCCAGACCGTTTCGATGGAGTTTTCGCCCCCTGTCGCCTCGTTCAGCTTCTTGCGGAGCTTGCAGATAAAGACGTCGATGATCTTCAATTCGGGTTCATCCATGCCGCCATAAAGGTGGTTCAAGAACATTTCCTTGGTCAGCGTCGTGCCTTTGCGCAGGCTCAGCAATTCCAGCATCTGATATTCCTTGCCGGTCAAATGCACGGTCTGACCTTCAACCTCGACAGTCTTAGCATCAAGGTTCACGGCCACGGAACCGGTCTTGATGATGGACTGCGCATGCCCTTTGGACCGGCGGATAATCGCATGAATGCGCGCCACCAGTTCTTCGCGGTGGAATGGCTTGGTCAGGTAATCGTCGGCCCCGAAACCAAAGCCCTTCAGCTTGCTTTCGGTATCGTCGGCACCAGAGAGAATCAGAATCGGTGTATCAATACGCGCCAGCCGCAATTGTCGCAGCACTTCGTGCCCGGTCATATCGGGCAGATTGATATCCAAAAGGATAAGATCATAGTCATAGAGCTTTGCCAGATCGATACCTTCTTCCCCCAGATCGGTGGAATAGACATTGAGGTTGGCATGGCTCAGCATCAGTTCGATGCTTTTGGAAGTGGTTGGATCGTCTTCGACCAGCAATACGCGCATTGGCTATCTCCGCATGAAATCGTTAGATCAACCTAGACGCTGAATGGTTAATCACCGGTTACCGACACGGAGAATTATGGCGACTCTCCCTAAGGTTGTCTATAGCGTTGTATTGCTGTCGTCTTGAGGGCATCACGCCCGTGGTTGCGCACGGCATTTTCCCACTCGTCGTATTCATCTTCGGACAAGGCATACATTTCCATCGCGTTCTCACGCGAAATCAGCCCGGACATCACAGCCCTGACCACTGCCTCTTTTCGGGACGCCACCCAGCGACGAGTTTTTGGCGACGGCAGGTCGGCCCGCGTTAGAATACTGCCGTCCGGCAATGTAACGGACCGGGGTCCATCGATCTTGCGCAGATACATTTTTCGCGCCTTTCTTGCTCAATTTCGCCCTACATGACGCAAATCGCTTAATGACTGGTGTAGGCAGCGGGTTGGAAGTATGCCGCATTTTCCTATATTTGCTGCTCAATTCGCTCAAAGGACCGCAGATGCCCCTTGATCCTGCCCTGAATTCGCTCGGTTTTGCCAAGCCGCCTGCTGAAACACGAGTGGTCGTTGCCATGTCTGGCGGCGTCGACAGCTCTGTTGTGGCGGCAATGTTGGCAGAAGAGGGCTATGATGTCGTTGGCGTGACCTTGCAGCTTTATGATCATGGTGCCGCGCTCGCCAAAAAGGGCGCGTGTTGTGCAGGGCGCGACATCCACGATGCGCGCCGCGTGGCCGAAGAAATGGGCTTTCCCCATTACGTTTTGGACTACGAAAACACCTTCCGCGAAGCGGTGATCGACGAGTTCGCCGATAGCTATCTGGCCGGGGCGACCCCCGTTCCTTGCATCCGTTGCAATGAGCGTGTGAAGTTCAAGGATTTGTTGGAAACCGCGCGCGACCTTGATGCCGATTGCATGGCAACCGGTCACTACATTCAACGGATGATGGGTGGTGCGGGTGCCGAATTGCATTGTGCCGCGGACCCGACCAAGGACCAAAGCTATTTTCTGTTCTCGACCACACAAGAACAATTGGACTACCTGCGCTTCCCGTTGGGGCATCACCCCTCCAAGGATGAAACCCGCGCGCTGGCCGCGAAATACGGGTTGAGCGTGGCTGACAAGCCCGACAGCCAGGACATCTGTTTTGTCCCCAACGGCAATTATGCCGCCGTGATCGAAAAGCTGCGCCCCGGTGCCGCCGAACCCGGCGAGATTGTGGATGTCGACGGCAACGTTCTGGGCACACATGACGGGGTAATCCACTACACCATCGGCCAACGGCGCGGACTTGGTATCGGGGGGCTGGCGGATCCACTCTATGTGGTCAAGCTCGACGTTGACGCCAAACAGGTCATCGTGGGGCCCAAATCCATGCTCGCGACGCGCCGTGTACCTTTGCGGGAAATCAACTGGCTAGGTGACGGCGGATTACTGGAGGGTGGTGAACGACAGATCGCCGTCAAAGTCCGGTCGACCCGTCCACCGACAGACGCGATTCTGCGCCCGATCTCGGACACGGAGGCCGAGGTTGAACTGCTCGTGGCCGAAGAAGGTGTCAGCCCCGGACAGGCCTGCGTATTCTATGATCCAGACAGCAGCCGCGTGCTTGGCGGTGGCTGGATCTGGCGCGGATACTAGGGCGGCGCCGTCCAAACGGGCGGTGTGTCGAAGCAATCCTTCCAGACCACATTTGCTATCACAGGATGGTCATGTGTCATCTACGCGTTGGGGATACCCCTGCCGTCTGCCTTATCCAAACCGACGCCCAGACGTCGCTTGAAGAAGATTGATGCCGCTCTGAGACAGGCGTTCCACGGACAGCGCGGTAAGCAGGTTCATCACATTGCCGGAGCGTACCATGAAAGACTATTGGCAGAATTATATCGACGGCGCTTGGGTCGATGGCGGCGCGGGCCAGATTGATGTGATGGATCCCGGCACCGGCCAAAAGCTGACCAGCCACGCCTTGGCTGATGCCGCTGACGTGGACCGCGCAGTGATGGCTGCGCGGCGGGTACATTTGACTGGTGCCTTGTCAAACCTGCGTCCCGTCGTGCGTGGCCGGATGGTACAAGCGATGGGTCGCTATTTGCTCGAACACATAGAAGAGATCGCGCCGGTCCTGACCCACGAGCAAGGCAAACCCTTGTGGGAATCGCGGATCGAGGTCGAAGGCGCCGCCCGTTATTTCGAATACTACGGCAATCAAGCCGAAACCGTCGAAGGCCGCTCAATCCCATTGGGGTCGGGCTATTTCGACTTTACCACGTACGAACCATACGGCGTCTCAGCCCAGATCATCCCGTGGAACTATCCGCTGGAAATGACGGCGCGGTCGCTGTCTGCAGCCCTTGCCACCGGCAATACAGTCGTAATCAAAACGCCAGAGATGACGCCGCTGACCAACGCCTGGTTCGCGCATGCCGCCGAGGCCGTGGGTCTGCCGCACGGTGCAGTGAACATTCTGTGTGGCTTGGGGCATGAGGCGGGAGCAGCGCTGTCCGCCCATCGTCATGTCAACCAGATCGTCTTTACCGGGTCGGTTCAAACCGGCATCGCGATTGCAACTGCCGCCGCCGCCAATGTGGTGCCCTGTGTGCTGGAGTTGGGCGGCAAATCGGCCGCTATCGTACATGATGACGCCGATCTCGACGCTTTTGAAAATGACGTGCGCTGGGGCATCTTCTTTAACGCTGGCCAGGTCTGTTCCGCGATGAGCCGCGTGATTGTCCACAAAAGCCGTAAGGACGAGTTGATCGAACGGGTCGCAGGTGTTGCCAAGTCGCTTTCTGTAGGACCGGGGATCGACCGGCCGACATTTGGGGCCAACATGGGCGCGATGGTATCCGAAGGCCAACGCGACCGCGCCGCTGGCATGATCAGCGACGCAGAGGCAGCAGGCGCCCGCGTGGTGACCGGCGGGCGCAAGATGAACATTCCCGGTGCTTTCCTTGAACCGACCATTCTGGCCGATGTGTCCCCAGATATGAGGATCGCCAACGAAGAGGTCTTTGGCCCGGTCCTGTCGGTCCTATCCTTTGACGGCGAGCAAGAGGCGATCGACATCGCCAATGGCACCCCCTACGGCCTTGTCGGCGGGGTCTTCACCCGCGACATCGGCCGCGCCACGCGCGCCGCCCGCGACATCCGCGCCGGTCAGGTCTTTGTCAACGAATGGTATGCAGGCGGGGTCGAAACACCCTTTGGGGGCTACGGCAAATCAGGCTATGGCCGCGAAAAGGGCCGCGAAGCACTGTGGAATTATGTGCAAACGAAGAACGTCGCGATCAAGCTAAAGGGATAAATGACAGACTTACGATTCCGGGCACTGCCCGACCTCTCCCCAGAGGGCAGTTTTGCACCCTTTCAAGCAATCCGACGTCAAATTGGTGGCGATGCCGCGCGTTGCGGGACCGTTGCGGATGTCTTTCAGGTCGGTCACTGCCCGGTCTTGGCCTGATGTTGTTCTAGACTCCCAAGCACCCCCCAACCTCGCCACCAAAGCCACAGAAACCGTGCAAAAGTAGCGGTACCTCTGGACCTTGCACAAGCGGGCCATTACCCAAGCGTTCATGATCTATTCGTCCGCATCTGATTGGCGCAACGCCCCGCAAAAACGCGTGCTCTTGTTCGCGATGTCGGGCTTGGGCAAGACCTATCTGTCCAAAATGCTGCGCGACACCGGCGACTGGTTCCACTACTCCATCGATTATCGCATCGGCACGCGCTACATGGGCGAAAAGATCGCGGACAACGCCAAGCGCGAAGCGATGAAAGTGCCGTTCCTGCGCGATCTTCTGCAGTCCAACAGCATCTATATCGGATCGAACATCTCTTTCGAGGATCTCAAACCGATGTCGTCCTATCTGGGCAAGCCCGGCGATCCGGCCAAGGGCGGCCTGCCGTGGGAAGAATATACCCGCCGTCAGGATCAGTTTCAGGCGGCAGAGGTCGCAGCACTCCATGACACCGGTTATTTCATCGACCGGGCTGTGGACCTTTACCATTATCCGCACTTCGTTTGCGACACCGGCGGGTCGATCTGCGAATGGGTCGATGTGAACAATCCGAATGACCCGATCATGACGGACCTGGCTTCCAAGACGCTGATGGTTTGGATCAAGGGCACTGACGCTCACACCGCAGAGCTTATCCGCCGGTTTGATCGTGAACCCAAGCCGATGTCTTATGACCCCGCCTTTCTGCTCGCGACTTGGCAGGCCTATCTGGTCGAATTTGGCACAGCGCCGGATCAGGTCGATCCCGATGATTTCATTCGCTGGGCCTTTGCCAAGGCGCTGGCCCATCGCCAGCCACGTTATCAGGCGATGGCGGACAAATGGGGCCTGACCGTCCCGCAGGCCGCCGTGGAAGGCGTCAAAGATACGGAGGGCTTTGTCAGCATGATCGCTGACGCCCTTGAGATGCGCGGCTAACCCGCCTATCTCTGCCCTCTTATCAGGAAAAATCCGATGCCGATCAAACTGCCCGCCGCCCTGCCCGCCTATGACGTTTTGAACCGCGAAGGCGTGATGGTGCTGGACGAAGACACCGCAGGCCGTCAGGACATCCGCCCACTGCGGATCGCCCTGCTGAACCTGATGCCCAAGAAAATCCAGACCGAGAACCAGTTTGCGCGTCTGATCGGGGCCACACCTTTGCAGATCGAGCTGTCGCTGATCCGCATGTCCGAACATCAGACCAAGAACACCGCTGCCGAACATATGGCCGAATTCTATCGCCCGTTTCAGGACGTGCGCGGCGAAAAATTTGACGGGCTGATCATTACGGGCGCGCCCATCGAACACTTGCCCTTTGAAGAGGTCAGCTATTGGGACGAGCTGCGCGAGGTCTTTGACTGGACTCAGACCAACGTGCATTCCACCTTTGGCGTTTGCTGGGGCGGCATGGCGATGATCAACCATTTCCACGGCGTGCAAAAGCACCTGCTGGATCAAAAGTTGTTCGGCTGTTTTCGTCACAGTAATCAGGCCCCCGCCTCACCTTATTTGCGCGGGTTTTCGGATGACTGCGTGATCCCGGTCAGCCGCTGGACGGAAATGCGGCAAGGGGAAATCGACGGTGCGGGCCTGCAAACGCTGATCACCTCAGCCGACGCTGGCCCTTGCCTGGTCGAGGATCCAAAGCATCGTGCGCTCTATATTTTCAATCATTTTGAATATGATAGCGAAACTTTGAAACAAGAATACGATCGTGACGTGTCTAATGGGACGCCGATCAATGTGCCGATGAACTACTACCCTGACGATGATCCCGCTCGGGACCCTCAAAACAGATGGAGAAGTCACGCGCACCTCTTGTACGGCAACTGGATCAACGAGATATATCAGACGACACATTATGAGTTGGACAAAATTGGCACGTAAAGCACTGACCATCACCGCCCTGATTGCGGGGGTCGGCGCTGTGGCGACAGGGATCGCCTCTTCACGGCAATCGGCGGCGGCAGAGGCGGCCTATCCCCCCATTGGTCAATTTGTCGATGTGACCGGTGGCCGGGTCCACTATGTGCAAGAGGGGTCCGGTCCACATGTGATCCTGCTTCATGGTGCAGGTGGCAACTTGCGAGAGTTCACGTTTGACCTCATGGACCGCTTGTCCGACCGTTACACGGTCACCGCGTTCGACAGGCCCGGTCTTGGATATACCGACCGGGTGCCGGGGGTCGACACGGGCGCCTTTGCCACTGAAGGCGACCCGCCTTTGGCCCAAGCGGCCATGTTGCGCGAGGCCGCCGCACAGATCGGGATCGAGGATCCGGTGGTTGTTGGCCATTCCTTTGGCGGGATCGTGGCACTAGCCTGGGCCCTGCAGGGACTTGATACGCAATCGTCACAAGATGCCGCTGCCATTGTCTCTCTCGCCGGGGTGGCGATGCCATGGCCCGGCGATCTGGGCTGGTACTATGTCTACAACGGCTCTGCACTTGGCGGCGCGGTATTGGTGCCGCTTCTGTCCGCCTTTGTCCCCCAAGACCGTGTTGACAGCGCCATTGTTGAAACCTTTGCGCCGCAACAGCCACCTGCCGGCTATGCCGAATACATCGGCGCACCGCTGACGATCCGCGCAGACAGCTTCCGCGCCAATGTCCGGCAAGTAAACACGCTGCGCCCCCATGTGGTTGAAATGGCAAAACGTTACCCCGACCTAACCCTGCCCATTGAAATCCTGCACGGCAGCGCTGACACAACCGTACCGCCGCATGTCCACAGCAAGGAAATCATCAAGATTGTGCCTTCTGCCAACTTGACCATGCTGGACGGTATCGGCCACATGCCTCACCAAAATGACCCAGAGGCCGCAGTTGCCGCTATTGATCGTGCCGCGGTGCGCGCCGGATTGCGCTAAGCCGCTTGCGTCCCCATAATCATATATGAGGACAAGGACATACCCATGACGAAACCGTTTGACGGTGGCATCAGCCGCTATTTCAACGACGATGCACCCGACGACGTGCGCGACGCGATCCAGAGCGCCCAAAAGGGCCGTATTTTGGACCCCGATTTTCCCTATGAAAAACGCTGGAAACGGGACGACTATGAAGCGGCGCTGGCCGCACTTCAGATCGAACTGGTCAAACTGCAAGCCGCAGCGCAAGAAGACGGGCAACGCATTGTCGTGGTCTTTGAAGGTCGCGACGCAGCAGGCAAAGGCGGGACGATCAAACGGTTTCGCGAACACCTGAACCCACGTCAGGCCCGCGTTGTGGCCTTGTCTAAACCCACCGAGGATGAAAGCACCCAGTGGTATTTCCAACGCTATATCAAGCACATGCCTGCCGCCGGCGAGATCGTGTTCTTTGACCGTTCTTGGTACAATCGTGGCGTTGTTGAACATGTCTTTGGCTTTTGTACTCCCGCACAGCGCGCCGCATGGTTTGACCAAGTCGCGGATTTTGAGAAATTGCTTGTCGACGAAGGCATCAAGCTTTTTAAGGTCTGGCTGAACGTTGGCCGAGCAACCCAGCTAAAACGCTTTCTGGACCGCGAAGATGACCCTCTCAAGCAGTGGAAACTCAGCTGGATTGATGTTGAGGGATTGGCGAAATGGGATGCCTATTCCGACGCTATCGCAGAAACGCTGACCCGCACGAACACAGATCACGCCCCGTGGCTGGTGGTGCGGTCAGACGACAAACGCCGTGCGCGCGTGAATACGATCCGTGCGGTGCTGACCCAATTGGACTATGCCCGCAAGCACGACGACGCCATTGGCAATGTCGACGGCCAAATCGCCGGGGGCATCGACATCTGGAATGTCTAAGCGCGGGTATCATCATGGCAACCTGCGGCAAGCGTTGGTCGATGGCTGTCTGAAACTGATCGAGGTCAAGGGCCCCACCGGATTCACCCTGTCCGAAGCCGCCCGCGAGGCGGGCGTGACCCCGGCCGCCGTCTACCGCCACTTTGAGGGCCGCGAGGACCTGATCGCCGAGGCCGCCCTGCAAGGCTATGGAATCTTTGGTGAATTGATGGAGTTTGCCTATGACAAAGGCCAACCCTCGGCCCTGTCAGCCTTTGAATCCACCGGCCGCGCCTATCTGGCGTTTGCCCGCAAGTATCCCGGCCACTACGTCGCGATGTTTGAAAGCGGCATCTCGATCAATCACAATTCGGCCCTTAATGCCGCCGCCACCAAGGCGTTGGGTGTTTTGGAAAAAGCTGCGGTCGAATTGTCCCAGCACATCCCAGCCGAAAAACGACCGCCGCCTGCGATGTTTTCGGCCCATATCTGGGCGCTTAGCCATGGGGTGGTTGAACTTTTTGCCCGTGGCAGCCCCGGCACCAAAAGCCCCTACCCGCCCGAAGACTTGCTTGAATCCGGTATCGGTGTTTATTTGCGCGGATTGGGGCTGATTGCCCCTGACGACTGACAGGCAAAGGGCAGCGCGATGGACGGGACACTTGCCGCGATATTCTTTATCGCGGGCCTAACAGATATGGCCCTGAACGATTGTCCAACCGGTTGTTTGCAGCTTGAAAGCAATGACGCACGGCTTTTTCTGCAAGCCAGCGGTGTCGAATTTGACCGTGAAATCATCGGTGAAGAATTGGGTATCGGCTATGCCTTTGCGCGCAGCTATGGGCCTTTTCAGCCAATCGTGATGGCGACGATGACCGACCAGGAAAGGTTTTGGGTCGGCGCTGGTGCTCTTTGGACCAAACCAATCGTCGCCAATAGCCCAATTTTTGTCGAAGCGTCGTTCATGCCCGGCTACGACAGTGGCGGCGCGGGCCCCGATATTGGCGGAAACCTGCAATTTCGGTCCTCGCTGGGCTTTGGCTACACCTTTGATGGCGGGGCGACGCTGGCGCTTGCCTATGACCACCGGTCGAACGCAGATCGTCTGGCGCTGAACCCGGGGCTAGAGACGATCTCGCTGAAGCTAAGTATTCTGCTGGACTAATTCGAAGCGGCACTAGGCATCTGGCGGATGCGCGTTGATCCAGGCATTGCACATCGCATAGAACGCGACATCTCGGGCATACCAATGCTTCAGATTGGCCACCGCTTTGTCTGAAAACTCAGGGATATCCCCATAATCAGTCACCCGCGCGGCCGTATCGTCACCGGCATTCAATGTATCTGCTGGTAGATCAACTTTGCGCGCAAAGTCGCTGAAGTCTTGAGAAAAATACTCGGCCCGAAGAATATGAACCGGGGGGCATAGATCCAGAAACGCACCGCGTTGCAAGAACCAATCCGCCTGATGTTGGCCCGCATGTCGCAGGCTGGCCATGGCAGACCAGGCGTCACGGCCTTGCGCGCTGTCTTCGAATAAAGCCTCTGCCAGATCACTGGCATGATCAAACGCCGCAAATGCTCGTGCTTCGTGTGACGACCATTCGACCAACCGCACCGGAAGCCCCTTGGACTTGCGATTGTAAAACCCCGATTTGAACCGAGTCACCGGGTTGCGCACGGAAAAGAAATAATCCACGCCGTCTGGCAGGTGTCGCAACTGCACATCGTGCCCATGTTTGACGATGCGCACCTTGGGATGGCTAGGCCCCAGCGCAGTCGCCGTCAGCCCAACCTGAGACCCCGCATTCTTGCCAATATGCAGAAAGTGCACCACCTTTTGTCCCGCCTTCGGGCGTGGATGACGGACGCGCAGCGGCAGATAGCCCAGCCTTTGGCCCAGCGACAGAAACTGGCCACGCCACACGGTCATGCGGCGGTCATCTCTTTCACCTGCGCGCTCAGCGTTGCAACTTCCTTCGGGCACCAGATATCAAGTCCCGGGATCTGCGCGGTCTTGGCATAGCCCTGTTCGGCCAGGAACTCATCGCAGGACTTTTCGTTGTCTTCGATCGCTATCACCGGGCGACAGCGGGCTATCGTTTTGGTGGCCCCTTGTAGGGCCTGAAGTTCGAAACCTTCGACGTCCAATTGGATCAACGCCACATCATCGGCTTCGAGCCGGTCGATGTTCATAACAACACAAGGCTGCCCGTCAGCCCCAAGTTTAGACGCCCCGCCCGCATGGCGCCCATCCAATTGCACCGTGTTGATTTTCATGGGCGCAAGATCTGCGCCCAATCCGGCATTGAACAAAAGCACATTCGACAGATCGTTTTGCGTAATGCACAGCTTTGCCAGAACAAAGCTTTCGAGCACCGGTTCAAAGGCATAGACCTTGCCCTGCACCGCGGCGGCAAATGTCGGCAGCATGTCGCCAAAGAACGTACCCGCATGTACCATCGATCCTGCGTTTTCCGCGCAAAATCGAGTTACAAACTTGTGCGTGTCAGGTTCGTACAACATGCCTTGCAGAACGCCCTGAACGGCGGGCCTGTGCAGCGCGTATCCGGGTGCGAAATAGGTGCTGTCGTCCAATTTTGCCTCTGTATAGGCAACCTCGAACGCGCCTGATTTCAGAAAAGCCACGTCCTTTGAGTATCCCGGTTTGACCTTCGGGATCTTGCGCAGCTCAAACCCTGCTTGGCGCAGTGCCGCTTTGATCAGATGCTTCATGCCTGTCCTTTTGGTTCGTGGCGACACCATAATTCAGCCATCGCCATCCACAACGAAAAAGGCCGCCCCGCGGCGGCCTATTCCAAATATTCAAGGTCCAGACGATTAGCGCTTGGAGAACTGGAAGCTCTTCCGCGCCTTGGCCTTACCGTACTTCTTCCGCTCAACCACGCGGCTGTCGCGGGTCAGGAAGCCGGCTGCTTTCAGCGCGGCACGCAGGGTCGGATCGTAAAGCTGGAGCGCCTTGGACACACCGTGCTTGACCGCACCGGCCTGACCAGACAGGCCGCCGCCGGCAACCGTGGCCATCACGTCGAACTGATCGACAACACCGGCCACCTGAAACGGCTGGCGCAGAATCATCTGCAACACGGGCCGGGCAAAATATGTGTCCATATCCTTGCCGTTCACGGTGACTTTGCCGGAACCCGGCTTGATCCAGACGCGGGCAACCGCATCTTTCCGCTTACCAGTTGCATAGGAACGGCCCAGCTCGTCACGGACAGGTTCACGGGTGATGACCGGCTCTGCGACGGGTGCGTCGACAGTTTCGATGCCTTCGGCAACAGCGCCCAGCTCTTCGAGAGAGTTCACTTGATCAGCCATTATGCAGTCCTCGTGTTCTTTTTGTTCATGGCTTTGACGTCCAGAACTTCGGGCTTTTGCGCGTCCATGCCATGCTCTGTGCCTGCGAATACGCGCAGGTGAGTCATTTGCTGACGGCTCAGCTTACCACCGGGCAGCATGCGCTGAACGGCTTTCATCACGACACGCTCAGGGTGCGCGCCTTCCAGGATCTCACCCTTGGTGCGGGACTTGATGCCGCCGGGGTGGCCTGTGTGCCAATAATATTTCTCATCACGCTTGTTGCCAGTCATCTGGATCTTTTCAGCGTTGATGACGATCACGTTGTCGCCCATGTCCATGTGCGGCGTGAACGACGGCTTGTGCTTGCCGCGCAAGCGCATGGCGATGATCGAGGCAAGACGGCCCAGAACAACGCCTTCGGCGTCAATCAGGATCCATTTCTTGTCGATATCCGCCGGGGTAGCGGTAAAGGTTTTCATATCTCACCTAAGCGGTTGGGGGATGCATTGCGCACCCTGCATTCGGATGGGTGGCTTATATAGCCGCCGCTGTGCCAGTCAAGCGCCGCTCTGGTGATTTAATTTTGCATTATCAATGGCTTACAAAATAGGTAATATTTTACCCCATCTACCCCTCCATCGACATCTCTGGATGTTGCAGCAAATGGTTCATATCCTGCAAGGCCTGCGCGTAACGCGCGTCATCGGCGCAGGTGTTGACCCCCAGCCGCACCGCATTCGGCGCGCGTCCATCGGCCAGTGCAAATTCGTCCACCCCCCGAATGATGATCCCCTTGCGTTCGCAAGCGGACACGAACAAAGACGCGCGCCAGCCCTGCGGCAGATGCAACAGGACAAACGGCGCATCCTCGCGCCACCGCAAATCCCAGCCGCCAAGTACATTGACGGCCTGACGGACACGTTTGGCGGTTTGTGCAACAACACGATCTCGCACTTGCTGCGCATCGCCACGGGCAATCAGATCGGTGCAGACATCCAAAATGGGCTGCGCCACCCCATAGAAAGAGCTTTGGGCGATCTGCCGTTGCGCCGGAGCCAGATCGCTCGGCGCGACAATGAACCCGAACCGCAATGCGCCACTGACCGCTTTGGTCAAGGAGGATACGAAATAGGCCTGTTGCGGGACAAGCGCGCGGTAAGCCGGCACATCGCTGGGTGCCGTGGTGTGGCAGTCATCTTCGATAATCGTCAGTCCGAGATTTTGCGCCATTGCCGCTATTTCGGCCTTGCGCCGTGCGCTGGTCTTGATCGTCGTGGGGCTGTGCACCTCTGCGGCGGTCAACAGCACCTGCGCGCCGTGCTGGCGATAGGCGGCGGCCAGCGCGTCGGGAAGAACACCCTCATCATCCATCGCAACGCCCACCACCTCGGCCCGCAGCATCCGCGCGGCATGACGGACACCGGGATAGGCCAGCTCTTCGGTCAGGATCACGGGGTGCGCACCGTGAAGCACAGCCTGCAACGCCAGAATACAGCAGTTCTGTGCCCCGTTCCCAAGGATCACATCGCTGGCGTCGAACTGGCCCAACCTGTCGTGGCCCAGCCATGTGACAACAGCCTCGCGCGCCTCCAGATCGGTTTCGGCGGTGGGGTAATTGATATGACGCCTGCGATGACGCTCGCCAAGCCGAACAAAGGCCGCATCAATCAACCGGCCCTGCCCCACGTCCGGCACACGGCTGCTGCGAAAATCGGCGGTCTCTTCATTGACCTTGAACAAAAGCGGCGTCTGAACGGGAAGTTCGCGCCGCAAAGTGCCCGCCACAAAAGTCCCGCGCCCGACTTCTGCCGTCAGACGCCCTTCATCCGTCAAAAGCCGGTAGGCCCGCGCCACGGTGCCCGGTGTCACGCTGACTTGAAAGGCCAGATCACGTACCGGCGGCAGCTTACTGCCTGCAGCAAGCGCACCACTGGCGATCCCGTCGCGAATGGCCTGCGCCAGCGCTTTGTATTTCGATTTACCTGCGCCGCTCAGGTCAGGACGCCATTTTGTATCGGGTACAATCATTTTCTAGACCGATTTTCCTGCACATTGTATCAATATATGTGCAGCATACTGCAACATTGTATCAATACAAATCGGAAATCATCATGTCACATGTCGTTCATGCGGCGTTCCACGACGCCACACCAAACCATCAGACCTTGCCCACCCTTGCGCGTGTGCTGATCGCGCTGGCCGTTGTTGTAACCGCATGGGACTCGCGCTGCCGGTCGCGACGCGCCTTATCCCGTCTAGAGGCACATGAACTGGACGACATCGGTGTGTCCGCACCCGACGCGCAGCGCGAGGCGGACAAACCGTTCTGGCAGGGGTAACCCCGCCTCTTCCTGACTGGGCCGGTTGCGACCGGCCCACTTTTTACCGATCAGGGATCGCATAGGTCAAACTTGCCCGCGCCACGATCGCCGTTTCCCCCACACTGCGGATCAATACGTCTCCAACGGCGAGCCGTTTGCCCAGCTTTAGCAACCGCACCGTGGCAACCAGATCCTGCGCAGCGACAGGTTTGCGCATGAAATCAATGCTGCAATTTGTGGTCACCGCCAAGGCCACTGGCCCAATGCGCGACAGCACCGCCAGATAGACGCCGACATCCGCCAGACTGAACATCGCAGGTCCAGAAACCGTGCCGCCGGGCCGCAAATGCCTGTCACCGACAAGCAAACGCACCACAACGCCATCGTCGGTCACGGTGTCTACGGCAAACTCACCATCAACTTCTGGAAAAGCCTCTGCCAGAAAGGCGCTCAGACCCGCCACATCCATCTCTGGTTCCATCATGCCGTTCCCTGCCCTAATACTTTGTAAAGTGACCATGCGGAGGACCCAATGGCAATGCTGACCCGTACCGATGCCGACCATATTGCGACAGTGACGTTGACGGCCCCTGCCCGCCTGAATGCGTTGTCAGATGCGATGATCGCAGCACTGCAAGAAACGTTGGATGAGATTGCCGCTGACCCTGACATCCGGGTCGTCATTCTGGCCGGTGAGGGCAAGGCCTTTTGCGCCGGTCATGACCTTAAAGAAATGCAAGCCAAACGCGCGGCACCGGACGGTGGCGCTGCGGCGATGAAAGACCTATTTGACCGCTGTGCCGCGTTGATGCTGCGCATTCAGTCTCTGCCGCAACCGGTCATCGCGCAGGTGCATGGCATCGCCACGGCGGCAGGTTGTCAGTTGGTCGCAACATGCGATTTGGCTGTTGCGGCAGAGGACTGCAAATTCGGGGTCAACGGCGTGAATATCGGGTTATTCTGTTCAACCCCGATGGTGGCCCTGACGCGCAACATCAGCCGCAAGGCTGCGTTTGAAATGCTGACGACGGGTCGGTTTGTCTGCGCTGCCGAGGCGCAAACTCTCGGTCTTATCAACCGTACCGCGCCCATCGCCGACCTGCCCGCTGCGACCCGTGATCTGGCCAAAACAATCGCGTCAAAGCTGGGAAGTGCTGTGCGGATCGGCAAATCAGCCTTCTACGCTCAGGCCGGACTTACCACGGCAGAGGCTTATGGCTACACCGGTGACGTCATGGTGGAAAACATGCTGGTGCGCGACACCGAAGAAGGTATCAACGCCTTTCTGGAAAAGCGAAAACCGGATTGGGCGGAATAGGCTTACCGCCCGCTAAAGCTCGTAAATTCCTGCGAATTTCGCTTCAAGATAGTCCAGGAGCGGTTCGACCGACACAGGCTGACCAGCGGCCTGCGCGATGACGTCACGTGGTTCATAAAGCCCACCATGGCGCTGCAAATTTTCTCGCAGCCATGTGGTCGCCGCAGTTGTGTCACCCCGCGCAAGGTCCGCGTCCAGATCGGGTACCGCTGTGCGCAAGGCCTGATGCAGGGAGCCTGCATAAACGTTGCCCATCGAATAGGTCGGAAAGTAGCCAAACAGCCCCTCGGACCAATGCACATCCTGCAGAACACCGTTTGAAGGCTTGTCGACTGCTGTCCCGAAATCGGACAGGAAACGGTCGTTCCAAGCCGCCTCCAGATCGTCAGGCATCAGGTCGCCCGAGATCAGCGCCCGCTCAAGATCGAAGCGCAGCATCACATGCAGGTTGTACTGCACCTCGTCCGCCTCGGTCCGGATAAAGCCGTCAGTGACGCGGTTGACGCAGGCATAGAACGCCGTCTCGTCCGCAACCCCGAAGTCACCGAAGGTGTCGCGCATTTGCCCGTAAAGCCAGCCGGTAAAGGCCGCACTTCGTCCCAGTTGGTTTTCGTATATGCGGCTTTGGCTTTCATGCACTCCCATCGACGCCCCTCGCCCCAGCGGCGTCAAAAGGTAAGCGCGATCAATGCCTTGTTCGTAGGCGGCATGGCCGACCTCGTGTATTGTCGAATAGAAACAGTTGAACGGATCGGTTGGCGTGGTGCGCGTTGTGATGCGCACGTCCAGCCCCGACCCGCTGGAAAACGGATGCACGGCTTTGTCAATCCGACCGTGGTTGAAGTCATAGCCAAACGTCGCCGCAAGTTTTGCGGAAAGCGCCAATTGTCCCGCCTCATCAAAGGTTTGGGTCAGCGCTGGCACCGCGGGTTGATCGAGAATGGCCTGGCGCAATGCGACCAAACGCGGCCGCAATGCATCGAACATCGCAGCAATCTCTGCTTCTGTCGTGCCGGGTTCGTAGTCGGCCAGCAACGCGTCATAGGGTCGTGTGCCATCCGCGATTGCGGCGGCCTCTTCCCGGCGCAGGGCGATAACCTCTTTCAGGATCGGCAGGAAGGCGGCAACATCTTCTGCCTGTCGTGCATCGGCCCAGATCCGATGTGCGCGGCTGGTGGTGCTGGCAAGCGCCACCGCGAGCCGTTCGGGGACACGCACGTTGCGGGTATACTCCCTTGAGATTAAACGCAGATTTGCAGCAGCGACATCGTCCTCTGCCTTGGCTTTGACCAGCCAATCCCCGATGCGCGGATCGGTGCGGCGTGCGTGCAGGACGGCGGCCATGGCACCATGTTCTTCGGCCCGTTGTTCGACAGCACCTGCGGGCATCACGGTTTCCTGATCCCAGCCAAGACGCCCGGCAACCTGCCCCAGGGCCTGCGTGGTTTTCTCAAATGACATCAAGTCGTTATAAGCAGACATTAGCGGCCTCCGCGGACGGATTGAGGATGGGGATAGCGGGTGAGGAAACGGGTGCGCAGGATCAGCACCCATAGCAGAACAGCGCCCAATTGATGCACGATCGCAATATGCGCGGGGGCTGAATAGATCACCGTAACAATGCCCAGTACGACCTGCAGGAACATCACCGCAAGCATCGCGTTCAACGCAAATCGGGTCCGGGTATTGGCGACAGACCGGCCACGCCACCAGACGAAAATGCCGAACAAAAACAACAGGTAACCCACTGTGCGGTGGATGAATTGCACAAGACCTGCATCTTCAAAAAAGTTGCGCCAAAGCGGCGTCAGGCCAAAGGGATCCGGGGGGAAAATACCCCCTGCCATCAAGGGCCAGTCAGGATAAGCGCGGCCAGCGTCAATGCCTGCGACCAATGCGCCCAGCAGAATCTGCAGGAAAGTCAGCCCCATTAACCATGAGCATAGGGTCCAGAGGGTCGGATCACCCGACCGTCGGGCCTGCAACAGATCGGCAGAACGGCGCGACAAGGCCAGCACATACCACGCCAGTAGCCCCAGAATCACGAAGGCCAATCCAAGGTGAACTGCAAGCCGGTAAGAGGCCACATCCAGCATCCCGGCCTGCAAGCCGGAACTGACCATCCACCAGCCGATGGCACCTTGCAGCCCGCCCAACGCGCCGACCAGAACCAGCCGCCCGGTCCAGCCTGTGGGCACCTGTCGGCGCAGCAGGAAATAGGCCAGACCCAGCGCCCAAACCACGCCCATGACCCGGCCCAATTGCCGGTGGCCCCATTCCCACCAATAGATGACTTTGAATTCCGAAAGCTCCATCCCCTTGTTTTGCAACTGATATTCGGGGATCGCGCGGTATTTCTCAAACTCCACCTCCCAGGCTTCGGCGCTGAGCGGTGGCAGCGCGCCGGTCACCGGTTTCCATTCGGTGATCGACAGGCCGCTGTCGGTTAGACGGGTCAAGCCGCCGACGGCGATCATCAGGACCACAAGGGCAAAAAGCACCATCAGCCAGGCCCGGATCGCGCCGCGTGCGCCTTCGCCACCACGGTCAATGCCACCGGGGGTCGCGGTCTGTTTTTCGGTCGTGTTCACGTCTTCGAAAATGCTGCGGGGCTTGTCAGCCATTGGTCTTCTCCTGCTCGTCTGGCGCAACCTAAGAGCGGTACCGGGCGGGGGCAAGAGTCGGGGTGTCGCGGTAGTTTGTTAACCTCTTTGCGGCAAACTGTCGGCATGGGCGCGAATCAAGGTCTTAACGCAACAAAACAAGGGGATTAACCAGCGCAGACGTCATGCACATCTTATGCACATTGCATGCACATTCCGGCGCGTCTGGGCATGATGAACGCAGCGCGCTTTACCATGATCGGGGGTAAAGGGTCGATCTGCGGGATTATGTCACCTGCTTGGTAACGGTTCGTTCATGGCGTTCGATGGGGTTGGTGCCCGGTGGGCGCGGTTGCGAGGCTGCACGCGCCGCGACGTTTTGCAGCAAGTGCGGACGGCATCGCCTGCGCGGGCGCGCTGAGACTTTGAGGCTCTGAGACTGTGAGACTGTGAGACGATGAGGCTATGAGGCTATGAGGCTATGAGGCTATGAGGCTATGAGATCCTGAAACTGTGAGACTCTGAAGCTGTGAAACTATCACGCTCTGAAGCTCTGAGAATGTGAGACTCTGACGCTCTGAAAGAGAGGGATGTCGTGGGGCGCCTTCCAGCGGTTGAACGGGAACGACCCTGATCCGTTTTGCGGTTGCGTCCCAAGACCCAAGGCGAAGATGTCTGCAGCGGCATTCGCGTTTGGGGTGCGGGGCGCGTCAGACGGGGCGCGTGATAGCGTGAAACAAGCAACGCTGTTTGGCACGGCGAACCATATGGCTTGGCCGGCCCTGTCAGGAATGGCCCAGGTTGCAGTGTTTCGAGGTTGGCTTCGTACGAATATTGTCGCCGTGTTTGACGGTGAGGCGCTGCCCGTCAGAGCACGAACATACCGATGATCCCGGTGACTGCGATGGGAAAGGCCATCGGGATGATGCGAGATTGCAGGACCTTCCAGCTGCTGTCTTCGGCCCCGAACATGCTGCGCAACAGTCCGAAGAAAAACAGGCTGAGGATCACGGCGGCGACCAGCGTCAGACCCAACATGCCCAACCGGTCAAGCGGCATAAAGAGCGCTGTAACAGCCATCAGTTTCACGGCCCCTGCCCCAAAGCCGCCCGTGGCAAACAGGCCGAAACCGGCGATCAGCACGCAAAGCGCAAAGACCGGTTGCCAGATCATATCAACGCTGCCCGGCAACAGGATGATCTGGGCGATGAAGACCAGCGCAAAAAGGCCAATCAGCCAGTTGGGAATCTTCGCGTTCTTGCTGTCAAAAATCGCGGCCAGCACCAAAAGTGCGGCAACGGCTGCGTGGATCATGGTGAGTGTCATCTGCCTGCCTCTTGTTTTGCGGGCAGATTAGCGCAAGGCCCGCGCCCTAAACACCATGCTTTTGCAAAAACGCGACCAATGCGGCAGATGAGCCATCCTTGCCGCTTGTGTCCGCTTGCCCTTCGACCACCGGTTGCAATGCGGTGGCGAGTTCCTTGCCCAGTTCCACACCCCATTGGTCGTAGGAATTGATCCCCAGAACGGCTCCTTCAACGAACACGCGGTGTTCATAAAGCGCGATGATCTGGCCCAAAACATGTGGGGTCAGTTGCGGGTAAGAGAGTGTAATACTTGGACGATTGCCCGGAAAGACACGGTGGGCAGCCTGACGCTCCAGCTCTGCCCCGTCGAATTTATCGGCCACTTTGGCGCGCGCTTCGTCCAGCGTGCGGCCGCGCATCAGCGCCTCTGACTGGGCCAGACAATTGGCAACCAAAAGCTGGTGCTGGTGGTGCAGCGCGTCTTCGTGGCCACGGGCGGCCACGAGGAATTCGCATGGGATCACGCGTGTGCCTTGGTGGATCAACTGGTAGAACGCGTGCTGGCCGTTGGTGCCGGGTTCTCCCCAGACGACGGGGCCGGAATTGACGGTCAGTGCTGCGCCATCCATGGCCACGCCCTTGCCGTTACTTTCCATTTCAAGTTGTTGAAGATAGGCCGGTAACCGCATGAGAAGATTGTCATAAGGCAGCACGGCGCGGGTGGCATAGCCGCAGATCTGGTTGTGCCAGATCCCCACCAGCGCCAGCATCGCAGGCAGGTTGTCCTGCCACGGTGCCGCCTGAAAATGCCGGTCCATGTCCTGTCCGCCGCGCAGGAACGCGGTAAAGGCATCGGCGCCGACAGCCAGCATCAGCGACAGGCCGATCGGCCCCCACATGGAATAGCGGCCACCAACCCAATCCTCGAAACCAAAGACGCGATTTTGGGCGATGCCAAAGGCCGCCGTCTTGTCGTCCGCGGTGCTGAGGGCGACGAATTGGCCGGCCGGATCGCTGACCTTATCGCTCATCCAGGCGCGTGCGGTGCGGGCGTTGGTCATGGTTTCAATCGTGGTGAAGGTCTTGGAGGCGACAATCACCAGCGTTGTTTCCGGATTGCAGGCGCGCAAAACGTCAGCAATATCAGCGGGATCGACATTCGAGACGAAATGGCAGCGCGGGCCGTTGTGATAGGGGGCGAGCGCGCGGACGGCCATGGCAGGCCCAAGGTCAGAGCCGCCGATGCCGATGTTGATCACATCCGTGTAGGGGCCGCCCTGCCCCTCGATCCTGCCGTTGCGGACGGCTTTGGAGAAGGTGATCATGCGTTGCAGCGTCGCGCGCACGCCGGGGATCACATCCGTGCCGTCCACGGTGACCGCATCGCCATCGAGGTTGCGCAGGGCGGTGTGCAGCACGGCGCGGCCTTCGGTTTCATTGATCGCCTGGCCGTTGAACATCGCGTCGCGCTTGGCCGCGACACCGGCCTGATCGAGGAGGTCGATCAGCAGTTTGCGCCCGGTCGCGTCGATGTTGGTCTTGGCGTAGTCAAGGCGCATGTCGCCGGTTTGGGCCGCGAAATCCAGCGCACGGGCGTCATCGACGAGGGTTTCAAACCGGCGGTCCTTGATGGTGGCGTGATGTGCGTGCAGTGCGTCCCACATGGTTAACTCTCCGCCCAGTGAATGGTTGAACCGGCCAGAATGGCGGCGACGGGGGCCTCTTCGGCTGGCAAATGTCGTGCCCTTTCAAGCGCTTCGCGTTTCTCTGCCCCGATAATGACGATGTGACGGCTCATCGCGCCTTTCAGCACTTTGGCTGAGAGCGTGATGCGGGGTTCGGGCGCGCCGGGGGCCCGCATGGCCACGAGCGTGGCGTCGCCGTGAAGGGCTGCGTCCAGTTGGTCGGCGCCGGGGAAGATGCTGGCTGTGTGCATGTCGGCCCCCATGCCCAAGAGCATGACAGAGACAGGCAGTTCCGGTTCCAGCGCGGTTTGCAGGTCGGGCAATTTGTCCTCGGGCGTGGGCGCATCGGCGTAGAGCGGGACGTATTTGGCCGCAGCCGCGCGCCCGACCAGAAGGCGCTGCCGCAAAAGCCGGGTGTTGGAGCGTTCGGAGGTTTCCGGCACCCAGCGTTCATCGGTGAGCATCACATGCACCCGGTCCCAGTCGAGCCGCGCATCGCAGATACTGTCAAAGATCGGCCCCGGCGTGGTGCCGCCGGGCACCGCAAAGGAAGCGTGGTCGTGGGTCAGCAGCGTATTCTCAAGCTCGCTCGCGAGGGTGTCCGCGAGGTCGATCATCATCATTTCGCTGTCGGGATATTCCTTGAAGTCCATCACGTTACCCTTTGATTTCCCGCCATTTTCGACCATCACGATGCATCAGCATCATGGCATCTTCTGGCCCGGCGCTGCCTTGTTCATAGGTCTTGGGCACGTCATTGCGTGCCTCCCAGCCTTCGATCAGCGGGTCGGTCCAGGCCCATGCGGCCTCAACCTCGTCGCCGCGCATAAAGAGCGTCTGGTTGCCACGGATCACGTCCATGATCAGCCGTTCATAGGCGTCGGCTGCGTCTTCGACATCATCGCCAAGCGCGTCGGCAAAAGTCATATCAAGCGGCACGTCAATCAAGCGCATCCCGCCGGGCCCCGGTTCCTTGATCGTGACTTGCAGGTCCATGCCTTCGTTGGGTTGCAGACGAATGGACAGAATATTGCGGTGGCGGGAGTGGTCACCTTCAAAGATCGTGTGACCGAGGTCCTTGAACACCACGTCGATGGAACTGACCCGCGCCTTCATCTTTTTGCCGGTACGCAGGTAGAACGGCACCCCGGCCCACCGCCAGTTGGAGATGCCGCATTTCAGCGCGATGAAGCTTTCGGTGAAACTTTTGGGGTTTTCGGCGTCGTCACGATAGCCCGGCGCGTCACCGTCAGCCTCGTACTGGCCGCGTACGATGTGGTGCGGCTCTACCGGGTCAAGCGCGCGGATCACCTTGAGCTTTTCGTCGCGCACCTCGTCCGCGCCAAAGCGGCTGGGCGGTTCCATTGCGATCAGGCACAACAGCTGCATCAGGTGGTTTTGCACCATATCGCGCATCGCACCGGATTTGTCGTAATAGGCCCCGCGCCCGCCGACCCCGACGGTTTCGGCCACGGTGATTTCGATGTGATCGACGTAGTGGTTGTTCCACAAGGGTTCGAACAACACATTGCCGAAACGCACGGCCATCAGATTCTGGACGGTTTCCTTGCCCAGATAATGGTCGATCCGGTAGATCTGCTTTTCCTTGAAATGCGCGGCCAGCGTTTCGTTCAATTCCTGCGCCGAGGCGAGGTCACGGCCAAAGGGTTTTTCGACCACGATGCGGCTGTTTTTATCCGCGATCTTATGCTTGTGCAGCCGTTCGGCCAGCGCGCCAAACAAGCTGGGCCCGACCGAGAAATAGAACGCGCGAACCATGTTCTTGCGCATCATGCCTGCCAGTTCGGACCATCCGCCGTCGCCCATCGCGTCAATGGCCACATAGTCGAGCTGCGCCAGAAACGCCTCAAGCTTGGCGGTGTCTTCTTTTTCCTCACCGCCAAATTCAGCGATGGCCGCACGGATCATGTCACGGTAGCCGTCAGCATCCATGTCAGAGCGTGCCGCACCAATGATCCGGCTTTCATCGGGCATCTGACCCGCACGGAAGCGCCGGAACAGGCCGGGCAGAATTTTGCGGCGGGCGAGATCGCCGGTTCCGCCAAAAATGACCAGATCAAAATTTTCAACCGGGATGACGCGCGAGACCATGAGCACCCTCTTCGTTTCTATGCGTTAGCGCTAACGCCCTCTTACCAGACCACGGTGCCCTGTCCAGCTTTTGTCAGTATGAATCGCGGCAAGCGGCTGTACGCGCGCCTGTCTTACGACAAAAAGCGGGAAAGGGTGAAACTTTTGGCACGGTAGCGGCGTGGCTGCACCATAACTCACGGAAGACCGGCAATCCCACTGAGTGTGGCAGGATGAGCCGGTCAAGGTGTTTCCATAGGCTTGTAGACCCCAATACTACGGGCTCGTGGAACACTGGGTCGCCCTGCGGGGCGGCCCCTTTTTACGCATCGAGTTCGGCGTCCCAGTAAAGATAGTCCATCCAGCTGTCGTGCATGTAGTTGGGTGGAAATTTGCGGCCCATGTTGCGCAGTTCTTCGGCTTGCGGCTGGCGCGGGGTACGGTTGAGGCTGAGGCCGGAATGTTTCAGCAGCCGCGACCCTTTCTTGAGGTTGCAGGGCGCGCAGGCCGCGACAACGTTTTGCCAGCTTGTGATCCCGCCACGGGCGCGCGGCAGCACATGATCGAAGGTCAGATCACCCTTGGCCCCGCAGTACTGGCAGGAAAATTCATCCCGCAAAAACAAATTAAAGCGCGTGAAGGCCACGCGCTTTTGAGGTTTCACATAGTCCTTGAGCACCACCACCGAGGGTATCCTGATCTCGGTCGAGGGTGATCTGACGACCTCTTCATATTCGCTGACGATGTCGACGCGGTCGAGCCAGGCGGCTTTGACCGCCTCTTGCCAGGGCCAGAGCGACAGCGGGTAGTAGGACAGCGGGCGATAGTCCGCGTTCAGCACAAGCGCGGGAAAGTGTTTGAGCGCGCCGGGCTCACGTACAAAGTCTGATCTGAAATCGCCGTCCATCGGTCAAAACATCCTCGCTCTGTCGCCTGCTGCGGTTTCAGAGCGGGAGCCCCGCTCGGTCCGCTTGGGTCAACTATATCTTGCGTCAATCAAAGGGCAAACGCTAAATGAAGTTGTTAGTGTCGCATGTCTGGCCTGCCGATGTGACAGGCCTATGACGGATCACGGGGCGAGTGCCGCAAGGATAGCGCGGCTGGGAAAACAGGTCGCATCGCGCCCTGTGGCCGTCTGCCAGCGTCCTATGGCGCGCCGGGTCTTGTAGCCCACCAGACCGTCCGCCCCGCCCACGTCATGGCCCAGTGCAATCAGTTCGTTCTGGATACGGGCCACGTCAGAGCGCAACAGACTGTCGGTGTTGCCCCAGGGTGCAGCGAAATCACCGACACCATAAGCGATGCGGTCGCCCACATGGCCCACGAACAGCGCATAAAGATCAGAAGGGTTGTAGCGTTTGAGGACATAAAAGTTTGGTGTGACCAGAAAGGCCGGCCCGTTGCGCCCGGCCGGCAGCATCAAGGAGGCATCGCCTGGAAGCTCATGGGCCGGAAAGGCGCGGCCACCGGGCCGTGTGACCCCATCGGCCACCCATTGGGCGATGGGTTTGCGGTTGTCTGGGCCTTCCAGCCCGCAGGACAGGGTGTCGGGCAGCACGACTTCGAACCCCCAGTCCCGGCCCGGTTGCCAGTCGTGCAGCGATAGAAAGCTGGCAATGGAGGCCAGCGTATCATCGGCAGAGCCCCAGATGTCGATGCGCCCATCGCCGTTGCCGTCAGCGGCATAGGCCAGATAGCTGCCGGGCATCATCTGCGGCTGCCCCAGTGCGCCCGCCCAACTGGACCGCAGGTCGGCAAGGGGCACCACACCGGATTGGGCAATGTCCAGCAGCGCCAGTATCTCGGAGGTGAAATAGTCCGCGTTCGCCCCCATAAAGCCGCGCGTGGCCAGCACCGGGAACGGGTTGTCGCGGATCGCGACCTGACCAAAACCGCTTTCGCGGCCCCAGATCGCAAGCAGGATATGGCCCGGCACGCCGAAGCGGTCTTCGAGCGCGCGCAACGTTCCAGCGTGTCGCGCCGCCAGCTGCGCCCCGATCCGACCAGAGGCGGCGATGTTGTCGGCGTTGAAATAGCGGGCGGGCGCGCGGAACTCGGCCTGTTTGAAGCCGGTGTCGGCGGGCGGAAAGCCGGGTGGTTCCAGACTGGGCAGGTCCCAGTTCAGCGTGACATTGCCCAGTGTCGCCTCGAACGTGGCGCGGGACACGCCTCGCGCGGCGGCGGCGGGCCAAATCACCTCTTCCAGCCAGGTCTGGAATTGCGCCTCAACCGGCGCGCGGTCTTGTGCAGCCGCAGGTGCGGCAATCAGCAGCGCGAGGATGACCCCGCGCCACACCTTAACCCAGCCCCAGACGGTCGCGCATGAAGGCCAGCGCCACGGACAACCCATCGGGGGCAATGCCGTGACCGGTACCTTTCATGACATGGCCGAACACCTCTTTCCAGCCCGCCCCTTGCAGGGATTCGGCGGCTTGCGGCATGGATTGCGGCGGCACCACGTCATCCTGATCGCCGTGGATCAGCAGGACCGGCGGGCGGCAGACGACCTCATCCGCCAAGAGTTCGGGCTGCAACAGGCGGCCAGAAATCGCGACGATGCCAGCGACCGGGTCTTCGCGCCGGGGCAGCACGTGCAGGGCCATCATGCTGCCTTGGCTGAAGCCCAGCACCATGACCTGTTCGGGCAGCAGGTCTTCGTCAACCATAACGCCATCAAGAAAGGCGTTGAGGTCTTCGGCAGCGCGGAGCTGACCGGCTTGCGCCTCTTCTTCGGATGATCCGTCAATCCACGGGATCGGGAACCACTGGAACCCCATCGGGCTGCCCGCGCAATCCTCTGGCGCATCGGGGGCCAGAAACAGCGTGTCGGGCATATGTTCGCCCAAAGGGTCCGCCAGCCCCAGAAGGTCAGCGCCATTGGCCCCGTAGCCATGCAGGAAAATCACCGCAGAGCGTGTTTCCCCAGAGACCGGTTCCGTGCGGCCTGCCTGCAATGCGCGTGTCATCTGATCCCCTCGCGTTTCTTCTGATCAGCGTAGTAGGCCCACAAGAGCCGCGCTGCAACCGATCGCCAGGGCGACCAGTCTTCGGACATGGCGCGCAAGGCCTTGTCGGTTGGTCTATCTGGCAGATCATAGAGCATGCGCGCGCCTTCTTGCAGGGCCAGATCGCCGGGGGCAAAGACATCCGCGCGGCCAAGGCTGAACATCGCGTAAACCTCTGCCGACCAGGTGCCAATGCCGGTGACGGCGGTGAGGGTTTTGATGACGGCAGGCGTAGGTGTGTCGCGCAGAGCCACATAGTCGATGCGGGCCTCTGCTAGTGCCTTGGCATAGCGCGCCTTTTGCTGGCTGAGACCAAGCGCGCGCAGGTCTTCGGGTGTGGTGGCGGCGATGCGGGCGGGGTCGGTCATGCCCGCAGCCACCAGCCGCCCCCAGATCGCATTGGCCGAGGCGACGCTGACCTGTTGGCCGACAATGGCGTTGAGTAATTGGTCAAATCCATCCGGCTTGCGCCGCAGTGGCAACGTACCGACCTGATCCAGCGCCTGCGCGATACGGCTGTCACGCGCGGCCAACCACGCAGCGCCTTCGGCCACGCAGGCGTCCGTTTGAATGATGCGCCCTACGCCTGCGCCCATGCCACAGCCTTTGCCACGGTTGTCAGGATCAGGCCGGGCGGCGGCGCAGGCCGTTCGATCATCAGGACCGGGATGCCCAGCTCGCGTGCGGCGTCGAGTTTCGACCGGCTCGCCTGCCCGCCCGCGTTCTTGACGACTAGCCAATCCACAGACAGCTTTTGAAACAGAGCCACTTCATCCGCGACCGAAAAGGGCGGACGCCCGATCAGAAAGTCGCCACCCGCAAAGGGAAACGGCCCATCGGGCGGGTCGATCTGGCGACAGATCACGCGCCGTCCGGTCAGGTTGGCAAAGCGGTGCAACGTTTGCCGTCCGGTCGCCAGAAACACGGTGTCGCCCTTGGGGATGTGGCTTATGGCCTGATCTTCTTGGTCGAGCGCAATCCATCTGTCCCCCGGTTCCGGTTCCCACGGCGGGCGCAAATACGCGGCATATGGCAGGTTGCGCAGCGCACAGATCCGTGCCGTCCGTTCCGAGATGCGCGCAGCAAAGGGGTGCGTGGCGTCCAGCACGCGGGTGATCCGATGTTGATCGAGGTAGTCCCCAAACCCGTCCGCGCCGCCAAATCCGCCAATGCGCGTCGGCAGATCCAGTGCGTCGGGCGCGCGGGTTGCCCCGGCGAGCGAGGCAATGGCGTCAACCCCAGCAGCGGCCAGATCAGAGGCGATGCGCTTGGCCTCTCCGGTGCCTGCAAGCAGCAAAAGCGTCATGCGCTGGCCTGCGCGATGATCGTGCCCGCGCGGTCGATCAGGACGATATCGAGCGTCTCGGGCCCCTGCCCGTCACAAAGCGCTTTGGCCGCTTGCGCTGCGCGTGTTGCCACCTGTTGCGCCAGTGGCGCGCCTGCGATTTCATAGGCCTCAAGTGCTGTGTTGGCATCAGCCACACGCGGGTCGCCCACCCATGTGGCCAGCAGCGCGAAATCCACCTGAGAGCGCCCGGAGTGTAGGTCACTGGCCCCCTGCGCCAGTTTGGTCAGCTTGCCGATGCCGCCGCCGATGGTCAGCCGCCCGACCGGGTGACGGCGCAGGTATTTGATCATTCCGCCCGCAAAGTCGCCCATATCCAGCATGGCATGATCGGGCAGCCCATAAAGCCCCTGCACCACCCGTTCGCTGGTGGCCCCGGTGCAGCCCGCCACATGAGTCAGCCCGTCGGCGCGCGCCACATCAATCCCGCGATGGATCGAGGCGATCCAAGCGGCACAGGAAAACGGGCGTACAATGCCTGTAGTGCCCAAAATAGACAACCCGCCGGTGATGCCCAGCCGTGGGTTCCAGGTCTTTTGCGCGATGTCCGCCCCGCCGGGGATGCTGACCGTGAGGGTCACATCGGGTGCTTTGCCAAAGTCGGCGGCAAGTGCGGCCACCACCTCATCCATCATGGCGCGCGGCACCGGGTTGATCGCGGCTTCGCCGACCGCAATGGGCAGGCCCGCTTTGGTGACGGTGCCGACACCTTCGCCCGCCTGAAACACCACGCCGCCGGACGAGGCCGCGACGCGCACCTTGATCATCGCCCCGTGGGTTACATCAGGATCATCCCCTGCGTCCTTGATGATGCCCGCTTCGGCCCAGCCTGCGCCCGCCTCACGGTGTGAAATTTCAAATGTCGGAGTCTCGCCCTTTGGCAGCGTGATCGTCACGGTCTGCGGCCAGTCACCGCCCCACAAACGCAACAACGCCGCCTTGGTGGCGGCGGTGGCACAGGCGCCGGTGGTCCAGCCCCGGCGCAGTTCACCTGTTGGTTTGCGGCTCATGCGCGGACTATAGCAAGCCAAGACATGCCGCCAAGCGCCAAAGCTGTGTCGCAACATGGCTTTTCGCGGCCCGCGAATGGGTGCATAACCGACCACATGACAGGTACACCAACATTGCCCGGCCACGATTGGCCCAAGCTGGAGCCCGGCTGGGTCTGGCTGTGTGGTGCAGGCCCCGGTGATCCGGGGCTGCTGACGCTGCACGCGCTGAACGCGCTTGGGCAGGCGGATGTGGTGATCTATGACGCGCTGGTGCAAGAGACGATCCTGAATTGGGCGCCGCAAGCGACGCATATCTATGCCGGCAAGCGGGGCGGCAAGCCTTCGGCCAAGCAGCGCGATATCTCGCTGCGGCTGGTGGATCTGGCGCGCGCGGGCAAGCGGGTGCTGCGGCTGAAAGGCGGTGACCCCTTTGTCTTTGGCCGTGGCGGCGAAGAGGCGCAGACGCTGGTGCAGCATGATGTGCCGGTGCGGATCATCCCCGGTATCAGTGCAGGCATCGGCGGATTGGCTTATGCCGGCATCCCGGTGACGCACCGCGATGTGAACCAGTCGGTGACTTTTGTGACCGGCCACGATCAATCGGGCATGACACCGGGATCGCTGAATTGGGATGCGATTTCAAAGGGATCGCAGGTGATCGTCATCTATATGGGGATGAAACATATCGCCCAGATCACCGCCAAACTTATCGCCGCCGGGCGCAGCCTGTCGGAACCTGTGGCCGTTGTCACAACCGCCACAACCGCAGATCAGCAGGTGCTGGAAACCACGCTTGGTACCATCGTTGATGACATCGCGGCCAGTGGTATGGCCCCGCCTGCGATCATCTGCGTGGGCCGGTCGGTGCTCATGCGGCAGGTGCTGGACTGGCAAGGCATGGCCGCGGGCGCACCCCCGCGCAACCTTGACCCTTTGGGACGTGGCCGCCCGGCCGAATCCGCCTGAAGCTGATGCGCGCGTCCCCCTTCTTCTGGCCAAAAATATCCCCGCCGGAGGCATCCACCCCCTCCACCCCGCACTGCCGTTTGCCGCGGGGCGCAGAATTTTTGAAAATTCTGGGGCGCCCGTGGCACTGATCCTCGCCGCCCCGGCCTCTGGCTCTGGCAAGACCACGATCACGCTGGGTGTGCTGCGCGCGCTGGCGCAACGCGGCGTGGCGGTGCGTGCGGCAAAATCAGGTCCTGACTACATTGATCCGCAGTTTCACGCCGCCGCCTGCGGCGCGCCCTGTTTCAACCTTGATGCCTGGGCAATGACGCCCGCGCGGATCAAGGACGCGGCCGCCGGCACCGAGCCACTGTTGATCGAAGGTGCCATGGGGCTTTTTGACGGCGCGCCGCCGGATGGCAAAGGCGCGACCGCGGACCTTGCGCGCATTCTGGACCTGCCCGTGGTGCTGATCGTCGATGCGGCATCCATGGCGCAATCCATTGCACCGCTGGTGGCGGGATTTGCCGCGCATGACCCCGCAATCACCATCGGAGGTGTCATTCTGAACCGGGTCGGATCCGCACGCCATGCGCGGATGCTGGAAACCGCGCTGGCCCCAACGGGCATCCCGGTGATCGGCACGGTGATGCGCAACCAAGACCTTGCACGCCCGTCGCGGCATCTGGGGTTGGTGCAAGCAGGCGAAATGTCCGATCTGGAGGATTTTCTGAACCGCGCCGCAGATGTAATGGCAAGTTCGATTGACCTTGAGGCGCTCTTGGCGCTGGGCCGACCGGTCCAAGGCAAAAGCCCACTGCACAGCGACAGGTTTCGCGGGCTGCACAAGGGGCAGTCGCTGGCCATTGCGCGGGATGCGGCGTTTTCGTTCAGCTATGCCTATGACCTGGCACTTTACGCCCATATGGGTGTTGACCTGCGCTATTTCTCGCCGCTTGCTGACGATCCTGTCCCAAAGGCTGACCGGATCATCCTGCCCGGCGGCTATCCAGAACTGCATGCCGCCCGGCTGGCAGCGGCGCAGACCTTTATGACCAGCCTCAGGAACGCCGCGCAAACCACTGACATATATGGCGAATGTGGTGGATACATGACCTTGGGAGAGACGCTGACCGATGCTGATGGCGTGCGCCACAAGATGGCGGGTCTGCTCAAGCTCGACACCAGCTTTGCCACCCGCAAGCTGCATCTGGGCTATCGCACCTTGCACAAACATGGGCAGTCGCAACCCGCCTTCAGGGCGCATGAGTTCCACTATGCCACCACGCTGCGTGCCGAAGGCACGCCCCTTTTTGACGCCTTTGATGCAGAAGGCACGGCCCTTGGGCCAATGGGACTGCAAGAGGGGCGCGTGTCAGGGTCATTTGCGCATATTGTGTCAGGTACATAACGACCGTTGCACCCTGGCGCAGACAGGCATACCGATGGCGCCATGGAACATGTGAACGACACTCTCGCCCGGCGCAACGTCGCTGTGCTGGTCGCAGCGCAAGCGCTGCTTGGCAGCCAGATCACCATGATTTTCGTGGTGGGCGGGTTGGCCGGGCAACAATTGTCGCCGCTGGCTTGTTTTGCGACGCTGCCCATCTCTCTTATCGTTTTTGGGTCAATGACAACCGCGCCATGGCTCAGCCCGTTCATGCAGCGCTATGGTCGTCAGATGGGGTTCTATGTGGGTGCCCTTGGCGGGTTGATTGGATCGGCGATTTCGGCCTACGCCATCACTGTCAGTAGTTTTGCGCTGTTTCTCGTGGGCTCTTACCTGACAGGTATCTATATGTCTGCACAGGGTTTTTTCCGTTTCGCGGCGGCTGACACCGCCTCTGACGCGTTCCGGCCCAAGGCCATTTCCTATGTGCTGGCGGGGGGGCTTGTCTCTGCCATTATCGGGCCGCAGCTGGTCAGCCTGCTGACGTTCAACAACCCGGACGCCACTGTGATGCGCTATCTGCCGGTCTATTTCGCGGCGATGGTGCTGAATGTGATCGGCATGGCGCTGTTCGTGTTTCTGCGCATCCCAAAGCCTGCAGCGGCAGCACCCGGTGATGACCTGGGCCGCACGATTGGGCAATTGCTGACGACGCCACCCATTGCCGTCGCGGTGATCTGCGCGATGGTAAGCTATGCGTTGATGAACCTTGTCATGACCTCGACCCCGCTGGCGGTTGTGGGCTGCGGCTATGGTGTCACTGATGCCTCGAACGTGGTGATGGGCCATGTGTTGGCGATGTTCGCACCATCTTTTTTCACCGGCCATCTGATTGCTCGCTTCGGGGTGGAGCGGATCATGGGGCTGGGGCTGGTCATTCTGGCCGCCGCTGGCGTTGTTGCCTTGCAGGGCGTGGAGTTGACCAATTTCTACATCGCACTGGTGCTGCTGGGGCTTGGCTGGAACTTTGGTTTCATCGGTGCCACCACCATGCTGGCCAGCGCCCATTCCCCGGCAGAGCGTGGACGGTTGCAAGGGGTCAATGACATGATCGTCTTTGGCATGGTCACGGTGGCCAGCCTCGCCTCTGGCGGGTTGATGAATTGTGCGGGCGGCACGGCGGTTGAGGGCTGGAACGCGGTAAATGTCGCGATGGTGCCGTTTCTGGTACTGGCCGGTGGGTCGCTGATCTGGCTGGTGCGCCGGAGCCGCGTAGCGGCCTAGCCCGGACAGGTGGGCATGTCTTGCGGCGGGCGCTGCAGCGACTTGCCCGGACCAAACATGGTTTCAAAAGCCGCAAGGCGATTGGGGATGTTCTGCGTCAGCCAATCAAGCACATCATCAGGCAGCCGGTCGGGATGCTGGAAATAGGTCATGGCAAACAGGGCTGTTTCGGCCACGTCCTCTTTTTCCGGGTTTGCAGCGGCATAGGCAGTCACAAAGACACCATCGCCCCGCTGCGCCGCGACCCAAGGCCGGGATTTGCCGAAGGTGGGATCAAGCGTCACATGGGTGGCTTCGTGAAAGACGGTTTCTTCCAGATCGTTGGTGGCGATGCGTTTGGCCATATTGGCATCATAGACCACGAAAAACCCGCCCGCGGCCTCTTCAAAGGCGGTTTCATCGCCGGCATGGACCACAACGTGGTTCAGCCGTCCGCGCATGAAACTGGGGAGGCGTCCCAAAGGACCGGTGAGTTGCCGGGCGACGGTTTCGGCCCGGGCGCCAAGGTCGGGATGTGTCCAGATTTCGATGGTGGTGCCATCGGTAAAGCTGGCGCTGAAGGCCTGCACGTTATCCACGAAAAGCTGATCGTTGCGCTTGTCGGGCATTTCCTGCCGGGATGCGCCAAGGGCCGTCAGGCAGTGAAAGGCGCTGGGATCATCGCTGTGGATGAAGTCGATGTCGTTGGACGTGACAGAGCTGTCAAAAAGCGGGTCTGCCCATGTCGCCGTGCCAATCAGGCAAAGTGCTGCGGCCAGTTTCGCCGCCTGTTTTGACGTCATCGCATCCATCCGCGCAAAGCTACATAGGTGAAGCGCAGGTTACCGGGTGACAGCGCCCCGTCAACAACGCGCTGCGGGCTGGCGATGGCCTGTTGCAGGACCGGACGTGCGGCCCAGCCCGAGAGCAGCGCAGGTGCGGCGGCGGGCGAGATCGCGGCGCGGGCTTCCGCTGCGCGGTACAGGAGATCAAGGCCCTTTTGCGCCAGATCCCGCACCCCTTGCGGGGTGCCGTCGATCAGCGGAATGCGGCTGCGGCTTTCCAGTTCCGGCACAGCCCGAAGCAAGTTGGCGATGCCCACACCGGTGGCAAAATCGCGCACGGGTTGTTCCTCTGCCGGTCCCAGCAGGCGCGCGGCGGTCCACAAGAGCCCGCCTGAGGTGGCGTTGATATATTCATCCAGGTGGGCTGCGTCCTCAAAGGCGTCTTTGTAGACGTCCCATCGGCGCGCGGCGACCAGCGCGTCTAGGCTTGCGGCCCCGGCGGGGTCCAGCACGTCGGCAAGGGCATCGACGATTTCGTGTTTGCGCGGTGTGGCACCGCTGCCGATTTCGTCCAGCGCATCGCGCCACCATTGCAGGCGCATTTCCGCGATCATCGGTTCTTGCGTGACCCAGGGGGCGCGGCTGACTTCGACGTTGAAGGCAAAAAGCGGAAAGAGTACGCGGCGCGCAGCCACGGGGGCGGCCATGACCGCGCGAAAGCGGTCCGGGTCGGCGCGTTCGACCAATGCGGCGCAGGCGGTCAGGCTCATGCCCGGGTCACCACGCAAAGCTCATACCCGGTTTCACCTTTGGCGGCCTGCCAATCGGTCAGTTCCTGTGCGCCTTCGTCCAGCACTTTGATTAGGGCTGTGTCGGCACCGGGGCGGAGTTTTGCGATCCGCGCCATCATCGGGTCGTAATAGGCGTGCCATGCGGCATCGGTTAGCGGGCGGCTGGCAGTCAGGCGGAACCCGGCGGCGGTGATCTGCTGGGTGATCTGGCGACGGTTGGGGGTCTCGCCCTCGCCCGCCCACATGGCCTGTGCGGTGGTCGAGGGGGTGTCGGTGAAATAGGCCGGTGTCGTAAAGGCGATGGTGCCGCCCGGTGCCAGGGCTGCATTCCAGTTCTGCAAGCTTTGCGTGATGCCGGCAAAGTAGATCGCCCCGGCGCACCAGATCAGGTCAAAAGGGCCGGGTTGGGCAAACATGTCGCCTTGGATCACGGTGACGCGGGGGTCATCGGCAAAGGTTGCGGCCCCTGCGGCGGCGAAATGCGCCTGCCAGTCGACGCCAATCAGTGCGGCGGGTGCGAAGGTGTCGAGAAGCGTGCCGATGTCGGCCCCCGGCCCGCAGGCCCCGTCAAGGATGCGCCCACCCTTGGGGACATGCGCGTGGTCCGCGACCCAAGCGATGTCCGCAGGCAGCCCCGGCCCTTCGCGCGGCAAGTCGCGGTGCAGCGTGAAAAAGGCGCTTGGTTTAGCCAACGGCCCCATCCCGAATGAGTTTCCAGTTGATTGCATCAACCAATGCGTCAAACGAAGCGTCCACGATATTGGCGCTGACGCCCACGGTGGACCAACGCCGCCCCTGCCCGTCTTCGCTATCGATGATGACGCGGGTCACGGCCTCTGTCCCGCCGTCGGTGATGCGCACTTTGAAGTCAACGAGCTTCATATCCGCGATCATGCCCTGATAGCGACCCAGATCCTTGGCAAGCGCGCGGGCCAGCGCGTTGACCGGTCCCTGATCGGATCCATCCGGGCCGATGCTTTCGCTGACGTTGAGGAATTTATGGCCGTCAACCTTGGTCACGACCACAGCCTCTGAAATGCTGACCATCTGGTTGTACTTGTTGCGGCGGCGCTCAACGGTGACGCGGTAGCGCTTGATCTCAAAGAAGGTTGGCAGCGTGCCAAGTTCGGCGCGGGCCAGCAGTTCAAAAGAGGCTTGTGCTGTATCGTAGGAATAACCGCGCGCCTCTTGTTCCTTGATCCGTTCCAGGATGCGCGGCAGCGCGGGGTTATCAGGCGCGACGTCGAGCCCCGCCTCTGCCAGCCGCTGGCGCAGATTGGACTGGCCCGCCTGGTTCGACATCGGCACGATGCGACTGTTGCCGACCATGCCCGGTTCGATGTGTTCGTAGGTGGTGGGGTCCTTGGCAATCGCACTGGCGTGCAGGCCCGCCTTATGTGCAAAGGCGCTGGCCCCCACATAGGGCGCCTGTTTCGTCGGCACCCGGTTGAGGATGTCGTCAAGCGTGCGGCTGGCGCGGCGCAGACCCTTGAGCGCGTCCAGCGTCACGCCGGTTTCAAAGCGGCTGGCGAAGGGCTCTTTCAGCAGCAAGGTCGGGATGATGCTGGTCAGGTTGGCATTGCCACAGCGTTCGCCCAGACCGTTGAGCGTGCCTTGAATCTGTCGCGCGCCCGCCAGCACGGCGGCCAGCGTATTGGCCACGGCGTTTTCGGTGTCGTTATGGGTGTGGATGCCCAGATGACTGCCGGGGATACCGCTGTCGATGACATCGGACACGATGGAAGAGACCTCCTCTGGCAGGGTTCCGCCATTGGTGTCACACAGCACGATCCAGCGCGCGCCTGCGTCATAAGCGGCGTGGATCGCTTCGAGCGCGTAAGCGCGGTTGGCCTTGTAGCCGTCAAAGAAATGTTCGGCGTCAAACAGCGCCTCGCGCCCATTGGCGACCAGATGCGCGAAAGAGGCCGCTAGGTTTTCGGTATTTTCCGCAAGCGTGATGCCAAGCGCGGTTTCCACATGGAACGGATGGCTTTTGCCGACCAGACAAACCGCCGGGGTGTCGGCGTTCATCACCGCCGCCAGCACATCGTCATTTTCAGCAGAGCGCCCGGTCCGCTTGGTCATGCCAAAGGCGGTCATGGTGGCGCGGGTTTTGATCCCGGCCTGAAAGAACTCGCTATCGGTGGGGTTGGCCCCGGGCCAGCCGCCTTCGATGTAGTCGACCCCCAGATCATCCAGCGCCTCGGCAATGCGGAGCTTTTCGGTCGTAGAAAACTGCACACCTTGGGTCTGCTGTCCGTCGCGCAGGGTTGTGTCAAAAAGGTAGAGGCGTTCACGGGTCATTACAAATCCCCCAGTTTGGCAGCGTCAAAACCGGGGCCTGCGGACCAGGTGGCCTGCCCGCCCACGTCCGTGACCTGCACACCAGCAGCGTTGAGGATATCACGCACCTCGTCGGCGGTTGCCCAATCCTTATCCGCGCGCGCCTGCGCACGGGTCGTCAAGAGCGCATCGACACGCGCGGCAACGGCGGGCGTGACGTCTTGACCTGCCTCGCCACCCTCAAACATCGGGATGGCGGACCAGTCGTTGACCAGCCCCAGCATCGCTAACCCATGCGCGAAACCGGCCAGTGCCTGCGGTGTGCGCCCTTTGGACAGCACATGGAGTCGGGCAATAGCACCGGGGGTGTTCATGTCATTGGCCAGCACACCGATGAATTCATCATCCGCCTGCCATTTGCCATCCGCCTGAAGTGCCGCGATCAGTTGCGGACCAAACCCATGGCCGTGCAGGATGCCATACCACTTGCGCAGGGTCGCTTCTGCCTCGGTGCGCTTGGCTTCGGTCCAGTCCATAGGCTTGCCGTAGTGGGTGGTCAGATAGACCATGCGAATGACTTCTCCCGGCACGCCCTGATCCAGCAGATCGCGCACGGTGAAGAAGTTGCCCAAGGATTTGGACATTTTCTTGCCTTCGACCTGCAACATCTCGTTGTGCAGCCAGACGCGGGCAAATTCGCCATTCGGGTGCGCGCAACGGGACTGGGCAATCTCGTTTTCATGGTGCGGGAATTGCAGGTCATTGCCGCCGCCGTGAATGTCGAAGCTTTCACCCAACAGCGCCTTGGACATGGCAGAGCATTCGATGTGCCAACCGGGTCGCCCGTAGCCCCAAGGACTGTCCCAACCGGGGACCCCATCGGGTGAAGGTTTCCACAACACAAAGTCCATCGGGTCGCGTTTATAAGGCGCCACTTCGACCCGCGCGCCTGCGATCATGTCGTCAACCGAGCGGCCCGAGAGGCTGCCATAGTCGGGGTCACTGGCGACCGAAAACAGCACATGGCCTTCCGCCTCATAAGCATGGCCCTTGGCGATCAGATCAGCGGACATGTCGATCATCTCTTGGATGTAGTTTGTCGCGCGGGGTTCATGCGTGGGGCGCATCGCACCCAGCGCGTCCATATCCGCGTGATACCAGCCGATGGTCTCTGCCGTGATGTCACCAATCGCACGGCCCGTTTCAGCAGCGCGCGCGTTGATCTTGTCATCGACGTCGGTGAAGTTGCGCACATACGTCACGTTCCCAGCGCCATAGACGTGGCGCATCATCCGAAACAGCACGTCAAACAGCAGCACATTGCGCGCATTGCCCAGATGCGCGCGGTCATAGACCGTCGGCCCGCAGAGATACATGCTGACTTTGCCGGGGATGACAGGTTCAAAATCCACCTTGCGGCGGGTCTTGGTGTTATGGAAACGGATCGGTGTCATAGCGCCTCACGCACGGGTTTTGCCGGCGGGCTTAGCGAAATCAGGATCAATGTGAAACGTGAAAAAGCAGCCCGCTGGAGATCAGCAGGGAATAATGCAGCAAATAATGATGCAGGTCTTTTTCATGGGGCCGGAATAGCAGGCAATGACGGTTGCGTCCAGCATTGATCTAGTCTGCGGCTAATGCCGCCAGTTTGCGGATCGTGTTGAAGTTGCGCGCGGTGAAGGTGGTACCGGTGATGACCTTGTCCATCTTTTCCACCAGTTTCGACCGCCCGATCCCTTCAGGCGCGTGCAGCCAGACGATGCGGTCCATCACCGCCAGCGCCTCTGTCGGGGCTTGCAAGCTGGCGGCGCGCGCCTCGTCCATCGCGGGCGGATCAAAGCAGAAAAACCCGTGTACAAGGTTGCCGGGGTCCGGCGGAAACGGACAGCCAAGGACCGCGGCGCGCAAATCATCGCCCGTGAGCACGAGCACAGGGACATCCACCGCCAGCTTTGCGCGCAAGGCTGTTGCCAGATCGTCCGGCGTCCCGCTTGCACGAAACACCAGATTGCCCGAGGCGATATAGGTCGTGATGTCCTGCCAGCCCAGATCCGCCGCCTGCGCCCGCAAATCGGCCATGGGCAGCTTGTTCCCGCCGCCGACATTCACCCCCCGCAAAAGCGCCACATGCCGCATCGCTGATCCTTTCATTGACACCATCGCCCCCATGAACAAAAATAGAACAATTGCAAGTCAGAGGCCAGCCATGTCACGCAAAACGGTCAACGCCATCTGTGCCACCCATCCCGGTGCGACGCTGGATCACAACCTTGGCGAAGGCCATGACAGCTGGAAAGTCGGCGGCAAGCTGTTTGCGATCATCGGCGCGTTGGGGGATGTGGTGTCGGTCAAAACCGACAGCGTGGAAACCGCGCAGATGCTGATTGATGCCGGTGCGGGCAGCAAGGCGCGGTATCTGCACCGGTCTTGGATATCGGTGCCGTTGGGCGCCGACGAAGACGAGCTGCGCCACCGGGTCGCGGTGTCTTATGACATCATCTTTGCGAGCCTGACGAAGAAGGCGCAGGCGGAGATTGTGGGTAGGTGATGGCCGCATGCGCGCTATTGCCACCGGGTGACGGCCGCAACTTTGTAAGCAAAGCCGCTGACCCGCACTGTTGCGTTTGCCTCCGTCAAACGCACTTCTTCTGGCCAGAATAATCCTCGGGGGAGTTTGAGGGGGCAGACAGCCCCCTCATCCGCGCCGCCGAAGGGCGGCGCAAAAGATCGTGTGCGGCGCAGCCGCTCTTTTTGGTCAAACCTCAGTCGTATTGCACAACCTCGATCTCTACGCCGTTGTCCTCGTGGAAATAAAAGCGGCGGCCCGGTTCATAATCCGCATGGGAATGTGTCTGATAACCCTTCGCCTCGATCCTGGCCTGCGTTGCATCCAGATCATCAACCACGACCGCAATGTGGTTCATCGCACCACGGGTGGCATAGCTGGCATCCGCCTTCGGCACAGTTTGCTCTGGCGCGTGACCCGAATAGACTGCGACATAGCTGGTGTCGGTGCCCACATGAACCGTATAGCCACCGCCATTCATGCTTTCGCCTTCCCAGCGGGTGTGCCAGCCAAAAAGGTCCGACAGAAGTGCCGCAGTGGCGCGCGGGTCGGCCACGGTGATATTCACATGCTCAAGATAGGCCATTAGACCACACCCTTCTTCATCCAGTTACGAAACCGGGCGATCGGTCCCGGCGGCCGTTTTGATCGTTCCACATGAAAGCACCCACAATCAAGGTCATGGCCCCAGCCGATGCCCTCGCGTTGCAGGGCGTTGATGGCACCGGGGTCCACGCAGACCCGCATTGTCCGTTCTTTGGTCATTGTCATTCTCCTCTATTCAAACCTTTGCGAATCTGTTTGTAATTTCTCAAGTGCACTTGAGATCAAGAGGTTTCTTCATGTCCCAGGGCCTGACGATCGGCGATCTGTCGCGGCGCACCGGCTTGGCCGTGTCCGCGATCCGGTTTTACGAAACCCACGGCATCGTGCATCCGGTGCGCAATGCAGGTGGCCACCGGCGCTATGCCCGCGCCGATATCCGGCGATTGTCCTTTGTGATGGCAGCCCAAAAGCTGGGGTTCGCCTTGTCTGACATCGCGGGCCACATGGCGCATCTGCCCGCGCACAAGGCCCCGACCAAGGCCGACTGGACCCGCATCAGCCGTCTGATGCGCGCAGAGATCGAGGCGCGGATCACAGCCCTTGAAACCCTGCGCGACACGCTGGATGGCTGTATCGGCTGCGGCTGTCTGAGCCTGAAATCCTGCGCGCTTTACAACCCCGCTGACGTGCAAGGGCGTGACGGCCCGGGGCCGCGCAAGCTGATGGCTTGACCGCGCCCCAATGGCGTGATCGTCATGGCGCATGAAGCTATCTGATCGCATCACCCGCATCACCGGCGGCGGCTCTGACGGGTGGGACGTGTTTTACCGTGCCCGCCGGATGATTGCCCAAGGTACGCCTGTTCTGGAGCTGACCCAAGGTGAACACGACATCGGTACCGATCCGATCATTTTGCAGGCGATGCATGACGCAGCCAAAGCGGGGCGCACAGGCTATGCCCCAGTGCAAGGTGACATCGCCTTGCGCATGGCGGTCGCGGACCGGATCGCCGCGGCGTCAGGCGTGCCGACGACCCCGGCCAACATCCAGATCACACCCGGCGGGCAAGCGGGACTGTTCGCCGCCCACCACGCGGTGCTGGATGAGGGCGACACCGCCCTGTTCATTGACCCCTATTATGCCACTTACCCCGGCACTTTGCGGTCGGTCGGTGCGATGCCACGCGCGGTGCCGACATATGCGCGCCACAGCTTTCAGCCGCAGCCCGAAGACCTGCGCGCTGCCGCCCCAGGTGCAAGATCGCTCCTGATCAACACGCCCAACAATCCCACAGGCGTGGTCTATGACGCCCCGACGCTGGATGCGATTGCCGAGACCTGCCGGGATCATGATCTTTGGCTGATCTCGGACGAGGTCTATGACACCCAGATTTGGGAGGGCAGCCACGTTAGCCCGCGCAGCTTGCACGGCATGGTGGACCGCACGTTGGTGGTGGGGTCGATGTCGAAAAGCCATGCAATGACCGGCAGCCGCATCGGTTGGATCTGCGCCGCGCCTGATGTGATCGAAGCGATTTTCAACCTTGCCAACAACACCACCTATGGTGTCGCCAGCTTTGTGCAGGCAGCCGCCCTATTTGCCTTGGAACAAGGCAGCGCGCTGGAAGACAAAGTTGCCGCCCCGTTTCGCCGCCGCCGGGCGCTCGCGTCACAGGCGCTGGCGGGGCAGAATGTGATCCGGCAAATCCCGTCACAGGGGGCGATGTATGTGATGCTGGATATCCGTGCCACGGGGCTGAGCGGCGAGGGTTTTGCCAATGCCTTGCTGGACGCGCATCACATCGCGGTCATGCCCGGCGAAAGCTTTGGCGCGGCGGCGGGTCATATCCGCGTGGCGATGACAGTCGACGATGAGGCCTTTGCCGCCGCGCTGGACACGCTTGTGGGCTTTGCCCGGACGCTGGCGGCGCAACACGCGGAATAAACGCCCGTTTTCCGGCAGCAGCCCTGCCGGGAATCGCTTAATCTGCTGCCATGAACTTGTTGATGCCTGATGATCAGACCCTTTATGACGCGCTATTGGCGCGCGATGCCGCCTATGAGGGGCGCATTTGGGTCACTGTCGCATCCACTGGCGTTTTCTGCAGGCTGACCTGCCCCGCACGCAAGCCCAAGCGCGAAAACTGCGCCTTTCATGACAGTCTTGCGGCCTGCATCGCGGGCGGTTTTCGGCCCTGCAAGCGGTGCAATCCGCTGGCGCAGACCGATCCGGCGGTGACGGATTTGCTGGCGGCCCTTGAGGCGACCCCGGACCACCGCTGGACGGCGGCGGATGTGGCGGCGCGCGGATATGATGCCGCAACCATCCGGCGCGCATTTCAGCGGCAGTTCGGCATGACGTTCCTTGAAGTGGCGCGCCAGCGCAGGCTTGCCACCGGGTTTACGACGCTGGTGTCAGGTGCGCGGGTGATTGATGCGCAGATTGACGCGGGATTTGAAAGCGCGCAGGCCTTTCGCGACGCCTTTGCCCGACAGATTGGGCTGAACCCCGGTGCGTTTCGGCGCAATGCGCGCATCCGCGTCGATCAGATCAGCACGCCTTTGGGAACGATGGTCGCCGCCACCGACGCGACGCATTTGCACCTGCTCGAGTTCTTCGACCGCAAGGCCCTGCCCGCTGAGATGGCGCGGCTGTACAAGCTGATCAGGGGTGATATCGGCTTTGGGCGCACGGGCGTCACCGATCAGACAGAAACCCAGCTTGCCGCGTATTTTGCCGGACGCGACGCCCGGTTCACCGTGCCGCTGGCCTTGCATGGCACGCCCTTTACCCGGTCGGTCTGGCAGGCCCTGCAGGACGTCCCGGCGGGTGAAACTCGCAGCTATGCGGCACTTGCGGCGGGCATGGGGCGCCCCACCGCCACCCGTGCCGTGGCCCGCGCAAACGGCGCCAACCAGATTGCCATATTGATCCCCTGTCACCGAATTCTGGGCGCGGATGGCAGCCTGACGGGCTATGGCGGCGGGCTGTGGCGCAAGGACAGATTGATCGCAACTGAACACCAGTACAAAGGACGACACCATGAGCTTTCGTGACCTCCATCAACCCGGCAACCCGCTGGTCATGCTGAATGTTTGGGATGCGGGCAGTGCGCGCGTGATGCACCGGCTGGGCGCGCAGGCGCTGGCGACATCATCCGCAGCACTGGCCTATACATTGGGCCGCCCCGATGGCGGCACGATCAGCCGAGAGGACAGTCTGACCCATGCGCAGGACATCGTGGCGGCAACGCCGCTGCCGGTACAGGGCGATTTCGAGAACGGCTTTGGCGATGATCCCGACACCTGCGCAGAGACCGTGCGTATGGCTGCAGAGGTGGGGCTGGCGGGCATTTGCATCGAAGACACGATGTTTCCCAGTGGCGATGCCTACGCCTTTGATCTGGCGGTTGAGCGGATGCGCGCCGCAAGTGCGGCAGCGCGTGCCTTGCCGGGGGATTTCGTGCTGACCGCACGGGCCGATGGCATTCTGACGGGCGCTTATGACACGGACGAGGCGATCCGCCGCATCGTGGCTTTTGCCGCAGCCGGGGCCGATTGCCTATATGCGCCTTTGCCGCCTGATATGGATGCTTTGGCCCGGATCGTGGCCGCCACGGACAGGCCGGTCAATGCGCTGGTGGCGGGGCGGTTCACCAAGCAAAGCCGCGCCGATTTCGCGGCCATCGGGGTGGCGCGCCTGTCGATCGGGTCGTCACTGGCGCGGGTCACGCACCGCGCGATCCATGACATCGGGGCCGCGATGATCGGTGGGGATTTCACCGGCCTGAAGGCGGGGATCAGCAGCGCGACGATTGACGCGCTGCTGAAAGATCAAAGCTAGAAAGTAAAGCCGACGCGGACGCTGGCGGTTGTCGCCTCAATATCGGTGCCGCCGCCGTTGAAGTCGTCAAACTGGTGTTGCAGCACCTCGGCCCCCAGACGGATGTTCGGGGCGACCTGATAGTCCACGCCCAGACCGGCAAAGTAGCCTGTATCATCCGCCTCAAGCGCGCCAGAGGTATAGGCCTGTGCCGCACCGGCGGTCACGTAAGGCAGCCAAAGCCCTGCGTCGTAACCGGCCCGGACCTTGGCCCGGACGACGCCATCAAGGTTGATACCGGTGGCGGCATCGGTGATCTCGGTTGCGTCATATTCCAGCTCTCCGCCCAGCACGAAGGATCCAAGATCGTAAAGGTAGCCAGCGTGCACACCGTAGGTGTAATCTTCTGTGTCGTCAGAAAAGCCGTCGGCGTTCAGCTGGCCATAGCCGAGGTTGGCACCGGCATAGAACCCGGTCCAATTGCCGCCGGTGTAGACCGGTGCGGGGGCCACGGCCACGGGGGCGGGCGGCGGGGCCATCACAGGTTCAGTGATGCCACCGGCGATGGCGGGGGCGGCAAAGAACCCAAGGGCCGCGCTGGTGATCAAAAGACGCTGTTTCATCATATTCTCCATTCTGGAACATTGCGTGCCCCTCACATCTGTGCGCGCACCTGCACGTTCAACCGCCTCACGGGGGTGTGAATTTTCGCCAGCAAAAACTTGCGATTACGCAGATATGCTGGGCGGAAAAAGGCGCATCGGCATGGGCCTGTGCGATGTTTCGCCGGGCGTGAGCGGGCGCTGGCAAGCCTTTGCCCATCGCACGCCACCCCCCTTGTAGCCGCGATGTCGCAAACAATGCCCGATGTCGCAGACAGGACAGACCCCGCTGCTGCCCGCGCCAGACTGGGGGTGCATGAGGAAGAGGAGGTCCGATGCGCCCCGATCGCGTGTTTTTCGCAGTGATCACCCGCACCATCGGTGCGCGGCGCGGGCGTGCGGCACGGGGACGACCGGCAGTGGTGCGCCGTTTCTGACTGTTCCTACTTCCATGCGAAAGACACCACATGACCGATACCAAACCCCCAGGCCGCCCTACCCGCTCTGGCGGTCGCGCCGCGCGCACCGCCGCCCGCGCCGCCCCTCTGGCCGAGGCATTGCGCCCGATCCGCGCGGGCCTGAGCGGCGGGCGCTATAACCCGCTGTCCGAGGCGGATGTCGCCGCCATTCATGATGCCGCGCTTGTGGCGCTGGAAGACATCGGCCTGAGCCAGGCCCCGCAGTCGGGCATTGACGCCATGACGGCGGCAGGTGCGATCCTTGGCGATGATGGACGCTTGCGGTTCCCCCGCGCGCTGGTCGAGGACATGCTGGCCGTGGCCTGCACCGATCTGACGCTGCATGGCCGCGACCCCAGGCATGATCTGCAGTTGACCGGCACCCGCGTGCATTACGGCACCGCAGGTGCGGCTGTGCATATGGTGGATGTGCTGGGCCGGAATTACCGCGAGAGCACCTTGCAGGATTTGCATGATGCCGCGCGGATCGTGGACCAGCTGGACAACATCCATTTCCTGCAACGCCCGATGGTGGCGCGCGATATTGTCGATAACCGCGAGATGGACCTCAATACGGTTTACGCGACCGTGTCGGGCACGACCAAGCACATCGGCACGTCCTTTACCGAGCCGGATTTTGTGCCCGATGCGATCGAGATGTTGCACATGATGGCCGGGGATGAGGCGACCTGGCGCGCGCGACCATTTGTGAGCAATTCCAACTGCTTTGTGGTGCCGCCGATGAAGTTTGCCACCGAAAGCTGTCAAGTGATGGAGGCGTGCATCGCCGGTGGGATGCCTGTGCTGTTGCTGTCTGCCGGTCAGGCGGGTGCCACGGCGCCTGCGCCCATTGCCGGGGCAATTGTGCAGGCGGTGGCAGAGTGTCTGGCCGGTGTGGTTTACGTCAACAGCATCGCACCGGGGCATCCGGCGATCTTTGGCACATGGCCGTTTGTGTCGGACCTGCGGACAGGTGCGATGTCAGGTGGATCGGGCGAGCAGGCGCTGCTGACCGCAGGCTGCGCGCAGATGCATCGGTTCTACGGGCTGCCCGGCGGGGCCGCAGCGGGGATCGCGGACGCCAAGCTGCCCGATATGCAGGCCGGGTGGGAACAGATGTGTTCCAACGTCATGGCGGGGCTTTCTGGGCTCAATATGGTTTATGAGGCGGCAGGCATGCATGCGTCTTTGCTGGGATTCTGCCACGAGTCGCTGATATTGGGCGATGATCTGTTGGGTCAGGCGATGCGCTGTGTCCGCGGGATCGAGGTCAACGAAGAGACGCTGGGGCTGGAGACAATGCGGGATGTCTGTCTGAATGGGCCGGGGCATTATCTGGGGTCGGATCAGACGCTTGCCTTGATGCAGACCGAATATGTCTATCCCGCGACAGCGGACCGGTCATCGCCCAAGGAATGGGAAGAGCGGGACAAGCCAGATCTGATCGCCAATGCGATTGCGCGCAAAGAGAAGATCCTGGGCAAACGCGCCACGGCACGGCTGGACCCGGTGACCGATCAGGCGATCCGGGCGCGGTTCAACATTCATCTGTCAAACTGACGGCTGCGCGGGGCGCCAGATTTCTTGAAAAATCTGTCTCGGGGGCCAGCCCCCGAACCCCCGGGATTATTTTGGCCAGAAGAATGGTGGGACGCGTAGCGGCCCGCCAAGTGTGGGTAAGCGGTTTTGTGCAGCAAAATTGCGGCCATCACTCGGTGGCAATAGTGCGTAGCGGCCCGCCGCGTGCGGGAAAACCCGTCAGGTCGCGCAGCGACCTGACGGGTGCGGGAAAGCGACTTTGCTTGCAAAGTTGCGGCCGTCACCCGGTGGCAATAGCGTGCAAGCGGCCATCACCCAATCACGATAACGCGCGCCCTACCCCTTTGGCCTACTCAGCGTCCCGCCACAGACCGCAGCCCGCACACCTGTTGTGCCCGGACAGGACGTCGGAAGGCCGCGCGCCACACGCACGGCGAGATAGGCAAAGGCTTGCGCTTCGAGCATGTCACCATCAAGACCGGCATCCTCGACCGGTTTCACGGCGCAATCGACGGCTGCTGCAATCATCTGCATCATCACGGGGTTGTGCCGCCCGCCGCCTGTCACCCAGAGGGTTTGCGGCAATAGCGGGCAGTGCTGCATCCCTTCGCTGACCGCGATCGCAGCGGCAGCGGTCAGGGTTGCGGCGGCGTCAGCATCGCTGAGCCCGGCGCAGTCCTTTGCGAGCGCGGCGAAAGCATCGCGATCCAGAGATTTGGGCGGCATGCGGAAGAAAAACGGGTGCTGCATGAAACGGGTGATGATCGCTTCGTCCACCTGACCTTGTGCGGCCAGTTTGCCGCCTGTGTCGTAAGGCTGATTCACGCGGGACTGCATCATGTCATTGAGCGGGGCATTGGCAGGGCCGGTGTCAAAGGCCAAGAGCGCGCCATCCGCCTCTGGCCGGTCAGCGGTGGGATCAACCCACGTGAGGTTGCCGACACCGCCGAGGTTCAAGAAGGCACAGGGCGCTGTCGCCCCGATGAACCGGGCCAGCGCCCAGTGGTAGAACGGGGCCAGAGGCGCACCCTGCCCGCCCAGTTCCACATCTGCGCTACGAAAATCCCAGACCACGGATTTGCCTAGCGTTTCGGCCAGGGCGGCCCCATCGCCCAGCTGATGCGTGCCACGCCCGCCCGGGTCATGAGCCAGGGTCTGGCCGTGAAGCCCCACAAGTGCCGCGTCTTCGAAACCGGCCAAGGCGATGGCATGGGCCTTGGCGATGACGGCCGTGGCCTCTGCCAGATTATCGCCGGGCCAGCGGCCCAATGCGGCCTTTAGGACCGCGCGTTCCCGGTCAGAATATTCGCGGTAGGTGCTGTCACCAAAGCCGGTGATGGTCACGCCATCGGTCTCAATCTCTGCGGCGTCCACACCATCAAGCGAGGTCCCCGACATCGCCCCGACTGCCCTGATCGGCCCTTTGATCTTCATGCTCTTTCCCTTGCCCCCATCGGCGCTTATAGAGTGCGCCAAGCAAAGCGCGGGAACAAGCATGACCTACCACCCCAAGTCCGATTTCATGGCCGTGATGATGGAACGCGGCTTTCTGGCCGATTGCACCGATTATCAGGGGCTGGATGAGGCGCTGTCGAAGGGGCCTGTGCCCGCATACATCGGCTTTGACGCCACGGCCACGTCGCTGCATGTGGGCAGCCTGATCCAGATCATGATGCTGCGCTGGTTGCAAAAGACCGGGCACAAACCGATCACCCTGATGGGTGGCGGTACCACCAAGGTGGGTGATCCATCATTCCGCGCCGATGAGCGCCCCTTGCTGGGGCCCGAGCAGATTGACGCCAATATCGCGGGCATCCGCCAGGTGTTTGCCGCCTACATGGACTATAGCGATGGGCCGACCGGCGCATTGATGCTGAACAATGCCGAATGGCTGGACGGGTTGAATTACCTTGATTTCCTGCGCGACATCGGGCGGCATTTCTCGATCAACCGGATGTTGTCGTTTGAAAGTGTGAAATCGCGGCTGGATCGCGAGCAGAGCCTGTCGTTTCTGGAATTCAACTATATGATTCTGCAGGCTTATGACTTCCTTGAGCTGAACCGCCGCTATGGCTGTCTGTTGCAGATGGGCGGATCGGATCAATGGGGCAATATCGTCAACGGCATCGACCTGACGCGGCGGGTGCTGGAGCAAGAGATTTACGGGCTGACCTCGCCTTTGTTGACCACATCGGATGGCAAGAAGATGGGCAAGTCGCAGTCAGGTGCGGTCTGGTTGAATGCGGACCTGTGCAGCCCTTATGAATTCTGGCAGTTCTGGCGCAACACCACGGATGCGGACACCGGCAAATTCTTGAAGCTTTACACCGAATTGCCGGTGGCGGAATGCGACCGGCTGGGTGCGCTGGAAGGGTCAGAGATCAACGCGGCCAAGGTGATCCTTGCCAATGAGGTCACCACCCTGCTGCACGGGGCAGAGGCCGCCGCCGCAGCAGAGGCGACCGCGCGCGAGGTCTTTGAGAAAGGCGGCGTGGGGGATGATTTGCCGACCCTGACCATCCCCGCGGCGGAGCTGGGCGAGGGTCTGTCGATCGTGCAGGCGCTGGTGAAATCCGGGCTGGCCGGATCGGGCAAAGAGGCCAAGCGACTGATCGCTGAAAATGGCGCGCGGCTGAATGATGAGCCGCTGACCAATGCGGGCCTGATGCTGGATGCGGATGCGCTGGCCCAGCCGATCAAGCTGTCAGCTGGCAAGAAGCGGCACGCGCTGGTGCAACTGGGCTAAGCCAGAAGGGTCAGCAGCAGCCAGACAGGCAGTGACAAGGCGCTGGCCAGCACGGTCAGTGCCAGCAATGTCAGGCGCGGCGGCGGGATATCGGTGTCGCGCAGGCGGCGAAAGCGGTGTTCCATGCGCCGATTAACCCCACTTTAGGTTTCATCTGTCTTAACAAGGGCATGTTTGACATGCCTTTGCCCACCCATGCGCGCACGCTGCCGCTGCAACAAAGCCCCGCCTATGCCCGGACGCTGCGCGCGCTGGGCCAGAAAGCGCGGATTGTGCACGGCGATGGCGTGGGGCAGATGGCGGTGGTGACACGGCAGACGCCCTTTGGTCCGTTGCGCGCAGCGATGCGCGGGCCGCTCTGGGAAACGCCCGATCCGCGCGACCGGGTGGATTTTTTGCGCCGCCACCGGGTGCATCTGCACAATCCAGAGGACGACGCCCCCGATACCATGCGCGCGGCTGGCTTTTGGCAGGTGATGACCCCCGGCACCGTTGGCCTGATGGACCTGACCCGTGATCCGGTCGCAGCCATGCACGGCAAGTGGCGCAACGCCTGGCGCAATGCGACCCGCGCTGGCCTGCGGGTCCAGTCCGGCCCGTTTGAGCCTGCGCGCGACAACTGGATCCTGGCGCTGGATGGTGCGCAGCAGCGCGTGCGGGGCTTTCGCGGTTATCCGCATGCCTTTACCCATGCTTTTGCTGCCCAAAACCCCGATGCTGCCCTATGTTACGTGGCCTATCAGGGGCGCAGCCAGATCGCCGCAATGATCTTTCTGCTGCATGCCCCGACGGCCACCTATCACATTGGTTGGACCGGAGAGGATGGGCGGCGCTGCAATGCGCATCGGTTGCTGTTGATCCAAGCGGCGCGCGATCTGTCTGCGCGCGGAATGACCACGCTTGATCTGGGGCAGATTGATACCCGCCGCGCGCCCGGGTTGGCTCGGTTCAAGTTGGGTGCTGGTGCGCAACCGGTCACCTTGGGTGGCACGTGGGTACGGTTGCCGTGGTGCCGCTGAGCCGCTGCCTGTGCGGAAATGCCCCTGCGCTTCCCCTTGATCGCCCGCGCGATTTGCGGGCAAAGCTGGACCAAAGGCCCTGCGCGCCAAAGGATCCGATGTGATGACCCAATACCTTGTCTATGATGTTTTTACCGACCGCCCCTTTGGCGGGAACCAATTGGCAGTGTTCCCTGACGCCACGGGCCTGTCGGAGGACCAGTTGCAGGCCATTGCGGTCGAGTTCAAATTTTCTGAAATCACCCTCGTCTATCCGCCCGAAGACCCGACCCATACGGCCAAGGTCCGAATTTTCACACCGACACAGGAAATCGACTTTGCCGGGCATCCAACCATTGGCACAGCAATTGCGCTGTATGATCTGGGGCGCGGGTCCGATCTGGTGCTGGAACTTGGGGTCGGCCCGATTGCCTGCACGGTGACACCCGAAGGTGCAGCGTTTACCACCACCGCCCCTTTGTCGCGTCTTTCGCACCCCGATCCGGCCCTTGTTGCCCGCGCGCTGGGCACATCACGGTCGGCAATTTCCGCCACGGTGCATGGGCCGGTGCAAGCCTCGCTTGGGCTGCCTTTTGTGATTGTGGAACTGACCGACCGCGCGGCCCTGGCCCATTGCCAGCCCGATATTGCAGCCTGCCGCGACGGGGCGCAGCGGCACCCGGCGGGGCTCGATTTTGCGATCTTTGCCTATGTCCGCGAGGGTGCGCAGGTCGATGCGCGCATGTTTGCCCCGCTCGACAACATCCCGGAAGACCCCGCCACCGGCAGCGCCTGCGCCACCTTGGCCGCCCTGCTGCACGAGGATTTGCGCCAGCCGCAAACCCTGCACATCACCCAAGGTGAAGATATGGGACGGACGTCAAGGATTACCGCGCAAAGCCACGGTGATCCGGTGCAGGTCACAATCTCTGGTCAGGCCGTGCGTGTCATGGACGGCAGGCTGCTGGTCTGACCCCGTGACGATCCCTAGCGGTAGATGCGCGGCACGCCCAGTTTGTCATGCACCGCGTTGACCGCCTGCGGCTGGATATGCAGCGCGCTTGCGAGATCGTGCAGGTACTTCGCCTCTTCCTGGCTATCAAGGTCGATGCCCAGCACAGACATCATGTAGACTTGCCGTTCCATGCCTTGCGGAACCGCATTGGCGAGCCCTGCCACATCAATCGGCTTTTGTAGCTCGCGGTTCACGAAATCACGCTCTGCCTGACTGACGTCGCCAAGCTTGTCCATGATCTTGGCCTGTTCGCCCTGATCAAAGGTGCCATCGGATTTGGCCGCTTGCAGCATGGCGGCGAGCATCAGGCCTGCGGCGGCTTCCTGATCCTGGCTGGGGGTCTTGGCCTTTTGCGGGGTGCTGTCGAATTGCGAGCCGAGCACGTCCCCCAGACCGCCGCCGCCACCGCTGGCACCGCCGAGCGCACCGGCCAGACCGCCCAAGAGGCCACCCAGACCGCCGCCACCGGCGCCGCCCGTCAATCCCCCCAGCAAATCCTCTAACCCCGCAGGCGACGAAGGGCGCGCGCGCGTGTCAACGCCGTCACTGCCGGCAAATTGGTCAAGCAGACCGCCAAGCCCGCCTTGGGCGGCACCGCCGCCAAGGATGTTATCCATCATCCCTTCGAGCGGATTGCCCGCCTGCGCATCAGCCTGATCGGGGGAATGCGCGCCACGGAAAAGCCCGTCATCCGCGACCTGCCCGGATGGCGCATTGCCACGTCCTTGCATCATCTTTTGCGCGCCCTTGGCGACGGCGACACCAATGGCCACCTTGGCCAGCGTTTTCATCAAGCTCATGTCATTCCCCCAGATTTCAATGGCTGCCAGCCTGACAGGCCGCATCTTTGGCCCAAAGGGGAAAAACCGCAGCAGAGCAACCTTTCGCGCAAGCCCGCATCTGGTCTTGGCCCCGATTGCACGCTATGGCAGGGGAGTTTCACTGCTCGGGGGCCCAATGACCACCACCATCCTGTCCCGTTGCGAGGCTGCTGGCCTGCGCATGACCGATCAGCGCCGCACGATTGCAGCTGTGCTGCAAGACGCCGATGATCACCCAGATGTGGAAGAGTTGTATAATCGTGCCGCTGCCGCCGATCCGCGCATTTCGCTGGCAACGGTGTACCGCACCGTCAAGCTGCTGGAAGAGACAGGCATTCTGGAAAAGCACGAATTTGGTGATGGCCGCGCCCGGTACGAGACCGCGGACCGCGAACACCACGATCACCTGATCGACATGCAATCAGGTGAGGTGATTGAATTTCTGGACCCCGAGATCGAGGCCCTGCAGGAAAAAATCGCAGCGAAACTTGGCTACAAATTGATCGGGCACCGGTTGGAATTATACGGCACCAAGACCAAGGGCTGAGGTCTAACCGGCAATCAGGGTTGCAAACCCGGTCGCCGTCGCCCAACCACACATCAACACAACAAAACGCATTTTCGACATCCCCATGTCTGTTCAATGCAAGGATCGTCGCAATTGGTTGCGATTCCCTCAATGCTGGAAATCCTGACTTCTTTTCATTTTCTACAACTTTCGGTATCGCAGCCACGAGCGACCACAAGATAGGACAGGGTTTGGACAATTTCCGGGGCAGCGTGTTGATGGTGCTGGCGATGCTGGCCTTTGCGATTGTGGATGCCATCATCAAGGCCACTTCTGATATCCTGCCCGTTGGCCAGATCGTGTTGATCTTGGGCACGGGTGGTGCGGTGGTCCTGTCGGCCGTAGCACTGCGCCAGAACCCGCGCGCCTTTCTGCCGTATGCATGGCACCCGTTGATCATTTTGCGCAATCTGAGCGAGGCGCTGGGATCGCTGTGCTTTGTGACCGCGCTGTCGCTGATCCCGCTGTCCACAGCCTCTGCGGTGTTGCAGGCCACGCCACTGATCGTCACCATTGGCGCGGGCCTGTTTCTGGGCGAGGCGATTGGCTGGCGACGCTGGACGGCCATTGCCGTGGGGCTGGCCGGCGTGCTGATGATCCTTAGACCGGGGTTAGAGGGGTTTGACGCCAATGTGCTGTTTGCCATCGGCGGCGTGGTGGGCCTGGGCGCGCGGGATTTGATCACAAGGATGGTGCCCAAGTCGATCCCGTCAAGCAATTTGGCGGCCTATGCGTTTCTGTTCCTGATCCCAACCGGCTGGGCGATGATGCTGATGGCGGGACAAGATTGGGTCACGCCGCCCCCTGCCCTGACCGGTCAGCTGGCACTGGCCATCGCCATCGTCATTGGTGCCTATTTCGCTATTATCGGAGCCACCCGGATTGGTGATCTGTCGGCGATTGCGCCGTTCCGGTATACCCGGATCGTCTTTGCGTTGATCATCGGGGCGATCTTCTTTGCCGAGCGCCCGGATGCCCTGACGCTGCTGGGGGCTGCGATCATTGTGGGGTCAGGTCTTTATACACTTTGGCGCGAATCCCGTTTAAACCGTCACAAACCCGCGCTATAGACGCGCCGATACCGCTAACACCTCCCTGAAAGGAGCCTTTTCCATGAGCACCATTATCGATATCCACGCCCGCGAAATCCTTGATAGCCGGGGCAATCCGACGGTCGAGGTGGATGTGATCCTTGAAGACGGCACAATGGGCCGTGCGGCGGTGCCATCGGGTGCGTCGACAGGTGCGCATGAAGCGGTGGAAAAGCGCGACGGCGACAAGGGCCGGTACATGGGCAAAGGTGTGCTGGAGGCTTTGGCCGCCGTGAACGGCGAGATCGCGGACACCATCGTGGGCTTTGACGCAACCGAGCAAGTTGCCATCGACATGGCGATGATTGAACTCGACGGCACCGCAAACAAGGGTCGTCTGGGGGCCAATGCAATTCTGGGCGTGTCGATGGCGGTGGCCAAGGCGGCAGCAGATTTCACTGCACAGCCCCTGTTTCGCTATATCGGCGGAACCTCGGCCCGCACCCTGCCCGTGCCGATGATGAACATCATCAATGGCGGCGAGCATGCGGATAACCCGATTGATATTCAGGAATTCATGATCATGCCGGTGGCGGCGGATAACATCCGCGAGGCGGTGCGCATGGGGTCCGAGGTGTTCCACACGCTTAAGAAAGAGCTGTCGGCGGCGGGACATAACACCGGTATCGGTGATGAAGGCGGCTTTGCCCCCAATCTGGCGTCCACGCGCGATGCGCTCGATTTCATCATGACCTCGATCAAGAAGGCCGGTTATGAGCCGGGCAAGGACATCTATTTGGCGCTCGACTGTGCCTCGACCGAGTACTATCGCGACGGCAAGTACGACATGAAGGGCGAAGGCAAGGTGCTGAGCAGTGCCGAGAATGCCGATTATCTGGCCGCCCTCTGCGCCGACTATCCGATTATCAGCATCGAAGACGGCATGGCCGAGGATGACTGGGACGGCTGGAAGCTGTTGACCGACAAAATCGGTGACAAGATCCAGTTGGTCGGTGACGATCTGTTTGTCACCAATCCTGCGCGTCTGGCCGATGGGATCGCCAAGGGCAGCGCCAACTCTATGCTGGTAAAAGTCAATCAAATCGGCAGCTTGACGGAAACACTTCAAGCAGTGGACATGGCGCATCGCGCGCAGTTCACCAATGTGATGTCGCACCGTTCCGGCGAGACTGAGGATGCCACGATTGCTGATCTGGCGGTGGCGACCAACTGCGGGCAGATCAAGACCGGATCTCTTTCGCGTTCCGACCGTTTGGCGAAATACAACCAGCTCATTCGTATCGAGGAGATGCTGGGCGAAACGGCGGTCTACGCGGGCCGGTCCATCCTCAAGAACTAATGTCGCCGCACATCGAAAGTGCTGGCCCATCTGATGCACCCGACGTCGTGTTTCTGCACGCCGTCGGGACATCAGGTTGGATGTGGCAGGACGTCATCGCCGCCCTGCCCGATCTGCGCTGTCATACGGTGGACCTGCCGGGTCACGGACGCTCTGCGCAGATGCGATGGCAGTCGCTGCCAGCCGTGGCAGAACAGGTGTTGAGCGTCATACCAAGCCAGAAACCGGTTCATCTGGTGACTTTGTCACTTGGCAGTTACGTCGGTCTGCACTTGTTACACCATGCGCCGAGGCGCTTTGCGTCGGCCACGTTGTCGGGTGTTCATGCAGACGGTATGCCCAACAAGACCCTGATGAAAGTCATGGGCGCGCTGATGTCACCCTTTGTCCGTCTGCCCCGCCTTGCCCGCATGAATGCGGCAAATCTGGGCATTCCCGACGACAGGATCGACGGATATGTCGCTGCGGCCCGCCTGACAACGCCGCAGGCCTTTCGCCGCGCCAGCAACAACGCCGTTGATTTCGAAGCGCCGGATATTTCCGGGTTTGGCGGTCGCTTGTTGATCGCGGCGGGCGGTAAGGAACATGCGCTGATCCGCGACAGCCAGACCAAGATCGCTGCCATGGTCCGGCATGGCAGAGCGGCGCAGGCGCCGGGGCTTGGGCATGGTTGGTCAGGTCAGAACCCGACACTTTTTGCGGACATGGTGCGCGCCATGGTCAACGACACCGCACTCCCCGAGGATCTTCTTCTGTTGTGACCGCCTAAGATAAAGCTAGGCCCGCATGGTCCGCGCCTTGGTCAAACCGCGCGGGCCGATATGGCCCCAGCGCATTGACCATATCGCCATGCAGCAATTCCTGCGTGGCGTATTCAGCCGAGATGGCCGCCAAGGTCACGCCAGAGTGCATCACGCAGGCATAAAGCCCCGGTTCCACAGCCCCAATCACCGGCAATCCATCCTGCGGCACCGGGCGGTAGGCCAGCGCCACTTCGGTCCAATAAAGATCATGCTGCGGGATCATCGCCTGCAACCGCGCCAATGCGGCATCTGCCGCCAGCACAGGGGTTTGGGCAAGCTGCGTGCTGTCATCGGCCTGATGCCCAATCGCTGTCGGCATGACCAAGCGACCCTCGGCGTCTTGCTTTACCTCGCCCGCGGGGCTGACCAGTATATGGGCGAGAACCGGCGGTAAGGCATTGGTTTTCATCAGCAACCCCGGCCGGGTCAGCATCGGCAGGCCGATCAGATCTGCCGCCCCGGTGCCTGCGGCGACGACCACCTGATCGGCGTTGATGACACCTTGGTTTGTTGTCACGCCGGTTACCTGCCCCGCCGTCCGGTGCACTGCCTGCACGGTCACGCCCAGCACGGCGCGCGCACCGTTCGCCTGTGCGGCGGCGAACAGATCGCGGGTTAATGCGGCGGCGTCAACAACGCCCTCTGCCGCGAAGCAAAGGCCGGCGTCAGGGGCCACGATGTTGGGTTCCAGATCCGCGATCTGGGACTGATCAAGTTGGGTCACCGGGTAGTCAAGCGCGCGCAGATCATCGGCCATCTTGGTCAGCGCATCGCCCTGTTCTTCATACCAAAGCGCGGGCTGCCATGTGTAGGCACCGGTGGTGAGCGTTTGGTGCAGCCGCTGATGCGCGGCAATACCGGCCGCACGCAAGCGGTGGTGATCCGCATCCTTGAAAAAGCTGGCGTTGATCCAGCCAAAAGACGTACCAGAGGCCCCGGCAGCGGGCCCAGCCATGTCCACAATCGTCACCTTTGCCCCTGCCGCTGACAGGCGATAGGCCAGTGCCGCCCCGATCAGCCCGGCCCCTACAATCACGATATCTTTCATGCCTGCACCCTCGCCCTATTGCCGCACGCGCGCAATCCCGTAACGTGGCGGCATGACAGCTGATGAGATCATTGCCCATCTGGACCTGCAACCGCATCCTGAAGGTGGCTATTACCGCCAGACATGGGCTGCAGAGAATGCGGGCCGCGCCACAGGGACTTGTATCTACTTCCTGTTGAAAGCCGGAGAATCGAGCCATTGGCACACGGTGGATGCCGCTGAAATCTGGCTTTATCACGCAGGTGCGCCGCTGGTCCTGTCGCGCGCGGCGCAGGCCAAGGGCCCTGCAACGGATGATCTGTTGGGCCCTGATCTCGCGGCGGGTCAAGCCCCGCAATTGATCGTCCCGCCCGGCCATTGGCAAGCCGCGCGCACGACCGGCGACTACACGTTGGTCAGTTGCACTGTGTCCCCCGGTTTCCTATTCGAAACCTTCGTGCTGGCGGATGCCGGTTTTGATATCCCGCGCGTCGGATAGGTGGCTGGACAAGGGCGCAGGGCCACCCTAGCAGGAATGCCATGATCGCGGCGTCTGGCAGATGAATGATATCCTTGATGGACTGGTGGCCGCCTTTTGGCTGGTCGCAACGCTGGATGCCGATCTGGTGCAGATCAGCTTGCGGTCATTGCAGGTCAGCATCAGCGCGCTGATGGTTGCCAGCCTGATTGCGATCCCCTTGGGGACGGCGCTGGCGGTGCAGCGGTTCCGCTTGCGGCGCCTTGTGATTGCCGTTCTGAACGCGCTGATGGGCCTGCCGCCTGTGGTGGTCGGTCTGATTGTCTACATCTTGCTGAGCCGGTCCGGTCCGTTTGGTGTGCTGGGCCTACTGTTCACGCCCACCGCCATGATTATTGCACAGGTGATCATCATCACGCCGCTGATCGCCTCGATCACCCACCAGGCGATGCGAGAGCTTTGGGCCGAGTATCATGACCTGCTGACCTCGCTGAATGCTACAAAGTGGCAGCGGATCGTCACCTTGATCACCGATGGCAGGCGCGCGTTGCTGACGGCTGCACTGGCCGGATTTGGCCGCGCCATCGGAGAGGTCGGCGCGATCATGATCGTGGGCGGTAACATCGACAATGCGACACGGGTGCTGACCACCGCGATCGCGCTTGAGACCGGCAAGGGCGATTTCGCCTTGGCGCTGGCGTTGGGGTTTGTGCTGATCGGGCTGGCGCTGGTGATCAATCTGGCGATCCATTGGCTGTCTGGCACGGAACGGCGGGGGCGCTGGTGATGTTGCCGCTGAACGCCAAGGGGCTGATCGTGCGTCGCAAGGGAAAGGTGCTGCTTGGCCCAATTGATCTGACGCTGGAGGGTGCCGGGATCACCGTGGTCATGGGGCCAAACGGGTCAGGCAAGACCACGCTGTTGCGCGCGCTGCACGGGATCGAGCGGTTGTCGGATGGCACCTTGGACTGGGCTGTTCCCGCTGCCGTGGCGCATCAGCACCAGTCCTTCGTGTTCCAGGCCCCCGTGGTGTTGCGCCGCACGGTGGCAGGCAATCTGCGCTATCCGCTGACCCTGTCGCGAGCGCCCGACCAAGAGGCCCGCGTTGCGGATTGGGCGGCCCGTGCGGGGCTGACGGCCAAGCTGCACCTGCAAGCGTCGCGCCTGTCGGGGGGCGAGCGGCAAAAGCTAGCACTCGCCCGCGCGCTGATCACCGCCCCCAAGGTGCTGTTTCTGGATGAGCCCTGCGCCAGTCTTGACGGGGCTGCGACCCGTGCGATTGAAGCCTTGCTGCTGGACGCGGCGTCACGCGGCACGCGGATCATCCTTGCCACCCACGACATGGGGCAGGCCCGCAGGCTGGCGAGTGACGCGCTGTTCATGGTGCAGGGCCAGATCCACGAGCGCGGGAACGACATTCTGAACGCCCCGCAAACTCCTGAGCTTGCGGCCTTTTTACGGGGGGACATCCTGTGATGCGCCTGATCGCTGTCCTTTGGCTACTGCTTTCGGCACCTCTTGCCCATGCCGAGACGCTCAAGCTTGCAGTCACCACATCTTTTGAAAATTCCGGCCTTGCGGATGTGCTTTTGCCTGCGATTGCTGCTGATACCGGGATCACGGTGCAACTGTTGGTCGTCGGCACTGGGCAGGCCCTGCGGCTGGGTGCGGCGGGTGATGTGGATGCGGTGCTGGTGCATGCGCGCGCCGCCGAAGAGGATTTTGTCGCCGCGGGCCACGGCACCCATCGGCGCGAGATCATGTACAATGATTTTGTGCTGATCGGCCCCGCAAATGACCCTGCAGGCATCCGTGATGCGACGTCGGCCCGCGATGCGCTGGCGCGGATTGGGCAGGCCAAGGCCCTGTTTGTCAGTCGTGGCGATGACAGCGGCACCCATAAAGCGGAACAAGCCCTTTGGCCCGATCCGCCTGCAGGCGATTGGTATCTAGAAACCGGGTCCGGCATGGGGGCCGCACTGAACACCGCCGCTGGGCTGCCCGCTTACGTTTTGGCCGACAGGGCCAGCTGGCTGAATTTTGGCAATCCGGGCGATCTGGCACTGCTTTATGCAGGCGACCCGATGTTGTTCAACCAATACAGCCTGCTGCCGGTCAATCCCGAGCAGCATCCGCATGTGGCCGTCGGTGCCGTGGCAAAGCTTGAGGCTTGGCTCACCAGCCCGCGCGCCGCTGATCTGATCAATAGCTACCAGATCAATGGCGCGCAGCTTTTCACCTTTAACGCCGTGCCCTAACTTCTTCTGGCCAAAATAATCCTCGGGGGTCCGGGGGCAGACAGCCCCCGGTCCTGCCGTTTATCTGTCGCCGAACATATCCCCCAGCCCACCAAGGACCGAGCCTTCGCCTTTGCCGCCGCCTGCGGCTTGCAGCACCCGGTTGGCCAAGCGCGAGAACGGCAGCGATTGCAGATAGACGGTGCCCGGACCGTGCAGCGTGGCGATAAACAGCCCTTCGCCGCCGAAAACCATCGACTTGAGGTTGCCTGCGCGTTCGATGTTGTAGTCAACCGTGCTGGAGCAGGCCGCAAAACAGCCCGTATCAACGCGCAAGGTTTCACCCGCGGCCAATTCGCGTTTGATCACCGTGCCGCCTACATGGATGAAGGCCATGCCATCGCCGCGCAGGCGCTGCATGATAAATCCTTCACCGCCAAAGAACCCCGCCCCCAGCTTGCGCTGAAAGGCGATGTCGGTGGTGGTGCCGAAGGCCGCACAGAGAAAAGCATCTTTCTGGCAAATCAGCTCTTCCCCGACAGTGGCCATGTCGATGGGTATGATCTTGCCCGGATAGGGTGCCGCAAAAGCCACGCGGCGCTTGCCGCCGGGGGCGTCGTTGCGAAAGTGGGTCAAAAAGATCGATTCGCCGGTCAGCACCCGTTTGCCCACGTTCATCAGCGCGCCCATCACCCCGGAGGTTGGCGTAGTGCCATCGCCCATCTTGGTGTCAAACCCGATGCCGTCTTCCATGTAGTTCATCGCACCGGCCTCGGCGATCAGCTTTTCTCCGGGGTCGAGTTCAACTTCGACGATCTGCATGTCATCGCCGAAAATTTCGTAATCTACTTCATGGCATCGCATCCAATGTCCTTTCGTTTCAATGATAACAAAAGGATAGTGACGGTGTGGGGCGCAAACAACGGCATGGTTTCGAAAAATGTGCGGCTGCGCCGCGCGCGATCTTTTGCGCCGCGTGGCGGCGCGGATGAGGGACGCTGTCCCTCAAACTCCCTGGGATATTTTTTGGCCAGAAGAAGTGCATTTGACGCAGGCGAATGCATCAGTGCGGGTAAGCGGCTTTGCTTGCAAAGTTGCGGCCGTCACCCAGTGGCAATGGCGGGCTAAGCCAACCACCCAACGGCAAAAAACGCATCCCATAAACCCCACCCACCCACAAAAAAAAGGGGCGACCCGAAGGCCGCCCTTTAGTTTCGCTGATCAGGCTCGTGTTTATGTACCGCCCGGTTTATTGCCTGCGGCCCGATCCGCGCCGAAAGTGACCTCAGCCACTTTGGGTTCCTCTACTCATGATCCAAAGAATTTAGCTGCAAGAGCAGCCCATTCGATCCCCTTTTGCTGAGACATCCAATGCCCGGCGCGCGAACGCCGCAACCGATTGACAAATTCTCCGTAAGAAGACGAGCCTTCTTTGATTTTTGAAATTTCAGTCAATACTTCTTCGGGGAAATCCCTATCGACATCCAAATAGATCTGGTTTTCTACCAAATCGACTTGATGAAAGTTTTGAGCAACGACACCGGCTTGTGAAGATTGGATTACCGTGCCTGTCATAAACGCCCCCAATCCATTCTCGAGAGACAGTCCGACGTCTGCTCCCACGATTTTGCAACCAATGATCGACACATCACGACAGTTATGAAGCTCTACTCCGATTGATTTTGTGCTCTTTGACATCAGCTACACCCGCTTGTCCCGCCGCAGGTGTTGCACTTCATGCATGTCCCATTGCGCACCAGCGTGTAGTTGCCGCATTCGCCGCAGGGGTCGCCCTCGTAGCCCTGCATCTTGGCCTTGTCGCGCAGGGTCAGTCCGGTGGTAGAGGTCACGGCCTCTGCCACGGCGGCGTCGGCCACCTCTGGCACAAGCGTGTTGAGGGCTGCGACCGGGTTCATGCCACCATCCAGCACCATCAGTTCCTGCGGGGCGCGGTTGCGGAGGTAGCCCGTGGACACCACCTTTTTCAGCACATCCACCTGTGACGACGCGCGGGTGCCTTCCAGTTCGGTGAAGTTGCTGACACCCTCTTCTTCGCCACGGCCCAGCTCGTCAAAGCTGACGCCTTCGGGTTTGACGTGCGCCAGATCGGTGCGGTCGAGGTAGGACACAGCCAGTTCGCGGAAGATGTAGTCAAGGATCGACGTCGCGGTCTTGATGCTGTCGTTGCCCTGCACCATGCCTGCGGGTTCGAACTTGGTGAAGGTGAAGGCGTCAACGAATTCCTCGAGCGGCACGCCGTATTGCAGGCCCACGGAGACCGCGATGGCGAAGTTGTTCATCATCGCCCGGAAGCCCGCACCTTCCTTGTGCATGTCGATGAAGATCTCGCCCAGCTTGCCGCTTTCGTATTCACCGGTGCGCAGATAAACCTTGTGCCCACCGACGATGGCCTTTTGCGTATAGCCGCGCCGCCGCTGCGGCATCTTGGTGCGCTCGTGCTCTTTGAGTATCTCTTTGACGATGATCTTCTCGACCACTTTTTCAGCCAGCACGGCGGCTTTTTCCTGCTGGCTGCCGCTTTCCAGCACCTCTTGCGCCTCTTCGTCGTCTTCGACGAGTGCGGCGGCAAGTGGCTGGCTGAGCTTGGAGCCGTCACGGTACAGCGCGTTGGCCTTGATGCCGAGCGACCAGCTGAGTTCATAGGCCTTCTGACAGTCTTCGATCGTGGCATCGTTGGGCATGTTGATCGTCTTGGAGATCGCGCCGGAGATGAACGATTGCGCCGCGGCCATCATGTGGATGTGGCTGTCGACGGACAGGAAACGCTTGCCCTTCTTGCCGCAGGGGTTGGCGCAGTCAAAGACGTTCAGGTGCTCGTCCTTGAGGAACGGCGCGCCCTCGAGCGTCATGGTGCCGCAGACGTGGTCGTTGGCCGCGTCGATGTCCTGCTTTGAGAAGCCAAGGTGACGCAGCAGATCAAAGGTTGGATCGTTCAGTTTGGCCGCAGGGATGCCCAGCGTCTGGGTGCAGAACTCTTCCCCCAGCGTCCACTGGTTGAACACGAACCGGATGTCGAAAGCTGACTTCAGCGCGCCTTCGATCTTTTCCAGCTCGGCCTGACCAAAACCATGACCGATCAGGCTGGTGTGGTTGATCGCAGGTGCTTGGCCCAATGACCCGTGGCCAACCGCATAGGCAATGATTTCTTCGATCTGGGCAGAACCGTAGCCGAGTGTTTCAAGGGCTGCAGGTACCGACTGGTTGATGATCTTGAAATAACCGCCACCGGCGAGTTTTTTGAACTTCACCAGCGCAAAGTCAGGCTCAATCCCGGTTGTGTCACAATCCATGACAAGACCAATGGTCCCGGTCGGCGCAATCACCGACACTTGCGCGTTGCGGTAGCCGTGCTTTTTACCCAGCTTCAGCGCCTCGTCCCATGCACCGACAGCAATGTCGCACAGGCGATCATCGGGGCAATTGGCGTGATCTAGTGCCACAGGCTTGATCTCAAGGTTGTCATAACCGTCGGTATTGCCCAGTGCGGCCTGACGGTGGTTTTTGATGACGCGCAGCATGTGCTTGCTGTTTTTCTTGTAGCCGGGGAATGCGCCCAGCTCTCCGGCCATCTCGGCGGATGTGGCATAAGACACGCCTGTCAGGATCGCGGTCAGGGCTGCGCCCATGCTGCGGCCTTCGGCGCTGTCGTAACCGTAGCCCATATTCATCAGCAGACCGCCGATGTTGGCATAGCCCAGACCCAGCGTGCGGAAGTCATAAGACCGCTGCGCGATTTCCTTGGACGGGAACTGCGCCATCATCACAGAGATTTCGAGCGTCACAGTCCAGAGGCGTGTGGCGTGGATGTAGTCTTCGACCTGAAACTGGCCGTCCTTGTAGAAAGTCAGCAAGTTCATCGAGGCCAGGTTACAGGCCGTGTCATCGAGGAACATGTATTCAGAACAAGGGTTTGATCCCCGAATCTCACCGTCTTCTGGGCAAGTGTGCCAAGCGTTCACGGTATCATGGTACTGGATGCCCGGATCGGCACAGGCCCATGCGGCGTGCCCCACTTTTTCCCACAACTCGCGGGCGTCAATGATTTTCGCCACTTCGCCGTTCTTGCGGTTGCGCAGTTTCCACTGCTCGCCATTTTCAACCGCTTTCAGGAATTCATCTGTGACGCGGATGGAGTTGTTGGAGTTCTGGCCAGAAACACTCGAATAGGCTTCGCTATCCCAATCGGTGTCGTAAGTCGGGAACTCAATGCTGGTGTGGCCCTGCTTGGCATAGTCCAGCACGCGCTTGATGTAGGTTTCGGGGATCATCACCTTTTTTGCATCGCGCACAGCGGCTTGCAGGGTGTTGTTCACCTTGGGGTCATAGGCGTCAGCCTCTGCCCCGTCCCATGCTTTGATCGCCGCAAAGATCGCGTTCAGCTTTTGCTCGTGCATCTTGGAACCGGCGACGATGGACGCGACCTTTTGTTCTTCGATGACCTTCCAGTTGATGAATTCTTCGATGTCGGGGTGGTCGGCATCGACGATCACCATCTTGGCCGCACGGCGTGTTGTGCCGCCCGACTTGATCGCGCCGGCTGCGCGGTCACCGATTTTCAGGAAACCCATCAGGCCAGAGGATTTACCACCACCTGACAGCGGCTCACCCTCGCCGCGCAGCGAGCTGAAGTTGGTTCCAGTGCCAGAGCCATATTTGAACAGGCGCGCCTCGCGCACCCAAAGGTCCATGATGCCGCCATCGTTGACCAGATCGTCGCTGACCGACTGGATGAAGCAGGCGTGGGGCTGCGGATGCTCATAAGAGGACGCGGATTTCGTCAACTCTTTGGTCTGATAATCGACGTAGTAGTGGCCCTGTGCCGGGCCGTCGATGCCGTAGGCCCAGTGCAGGCCGGTGTTGAACCACTGCGGGCTGTTGGGGGCCGCGCGCTGGGTCGCCAGCATGTGGCGCATTTCGTCGTAGTAGGCGCGGGCATCTTCTTCGGTGGTGAAATAGCCGCCCTTCCAGCCCCAATAGGCCCAAGCCCCGGCCAGACGGTCAAACACCTGTTTGGCGGAAGTCTCACCGCTCATGGTGGCCCCTTTGGCAGGTTCGCCGCGCCACAGAAACTCTGGCACGCCCTTTTCCTTCACGCGCTTGATCTCAGAGGGCACACCGGCCTTGCGGAAATACTTCTGTGCGATCACGTCAGAGGCGACCTGGCTCCAGGCTTCGGGGATTTCGCAATTTTCCAGCTTGAAGACGATGGTGCCGTCAGGATTCCTGATTTCGGATGTCGCGCTGCGAAACCCGATCCCGGCATATGCATCTTCGCCTGCGGTGGTGAAATTGCGTTCAATCTTCATTGCGTCAGCCCCGTCTTCTTTGCCGTCGTTGCGGCGTATGATCAAAATAACCTGCCCCGGTGATGCCGGTGCGATGCCTCTGGAATGGGGTACGTCAGGCCGCAAATCGCCCGTGCGCAGCCCAAGCAGCCACGCTGGTCGATCTGGTTGTCAGCGGAACACTCCCCGTCCCTGCCGATCTACATCTTGTGTCGTCCCAATCGGCCTGCACAACTTGACGCAACTACACCTAGTGGGTCAACGGGATTATTCACTAAATCTTGGGATTTTGCTGTTGACCGAACCGGCTCTGCCTGACCCATCCAAAGCGCTGCGATTCCCCCACAGAATTCTCCACAGCGAAAACCGAATGAACCCGCACCTTTAGCAAGATCGGTTAAGACTTTGGGTGAAGTCGGCGCGCATCTGCCCCCGCTGTTGCGGCCCAAAAATAATGTGTCGGTCGCGCCACGCTGACCACCGCTGGTGGTATGCAAGCGATGCCGGACCCCCCATATCTAGCGGGTCGTCCGTTCTTCTGGCCAAAATTATCCCTGCTGAAGGTATCAATTATTGGTCAAATAATCGCACCCCAACGGTGCAAACAGATACCAGCCGTCAGAATCGCGCCAAAAGACGCGGCCGCGCCAAATCATAAGCTGATTGTGGTGAAGTGGTCGGGGCGGAGAGATTCGAACTCCCGACCCTCTGTTCCCAAAACAGATGCGCTACCAGGCTGCGCTACGCCCCGACTGCGGGTTCTCTAAACCGCAATTATTCGCAGGGCAAGACCGCATTCGCGCCAAATGCAGGATGTTGCAACACATCCCCCACCTTGATGCCCAAACGGGTGCTCAAACCGCCGTTAATCTCAAGCACGGCAAGCACATCGTCCCCACCATCAATGGTGGTTTCATCCAGCGGCACCGCGTTTTCGTGGATGTGGGTGATAACCCCGGTGTCATCCGTAAACAGCATGTCGAGGGGAATCAGCGTGTTGCGCATCCAGAATGTCGCGTTGCGCGGCGCCTCGTAGATAAAGAGCATGCCTTCCAGCGTGCCCATCTCTTCGACAAACATCAGCCCTTGGGCCCGTTCCTGGGGGTCATCGGCCAGATCAACACTGAAATGCGCCAGACCAAAATCGCCTTTGACCGAGACCTTGTCGTCGCTGCAGGCGGCAGACGCCACCTGCCCGGTCAGGCAAAACGCCAAAGCCAGACGCATCATGCGTCAGAGGCTTCCCAGCCGCTAACCTCAATCGCCATCAGGCCCCGGTTGCCTTCCATCACGCGCAGGCCCACCGCCTCGCCGGTGGCAAGGTCCGCCAGACCAGAGCGGCGCACCACTTCGATATGGACAAAGACGTCGCGGCTGTCGCCGAACACATTGGCAAAGCCAAAGCCCTTGCCCTTATCAAACCATTTCACCCGTGCGGGCTGCACAGTGTAGCTTGCGATTTCTTCCGGGGACACGGCGGCCATGTCGGCCAAATGCACGTTTTCATCGGGCGGCGGCGGTGTGATCCCCAGCACCTCAGAGGCCTGAAGGCCGCGCGGCGTCTTTTGCACCACGATTTCCACCTCAGACCCGTCTGCCACGGATCCCTGACCAAAGTTGCGCAGCACGTTGGCGTGCAACAGCACGTCCGGTCCCGTCGGTTCGGTTGTCACAAAGCCAAACCCTTTGACCGGATCGAACCATTTGATTCGTCCGGTGACTGTCTTGCCCTCTTGCGCGTCGCTTTCTTGCATCGTCGTCCATTGCCGGATTTGGCCGGCTTTCCGTTAACTTCATTCTGACAGCTCACTCATGACACACAACACAAACTGTGCCGCCCTGCACATTCCCCCTAATGCAGATCAGGGTGAGAGCCGATTAACAACCCATTTCTTCGCTGCGCCATCTCGTGTCCATCGAAACCTGTCATGCAGGCGAAAGGCACCATCGGCCCAGAACTCTATTTCCAAGGGGGTGATCCTGTACCCGCCCCAATAGGGCGGCCGCGCCGGGTCTGTGCCGTGCTTGGCCGTCATCTTTGCCACATCCGCCATCAAGGCGGCGCGGCTGGCAAGCGGTTGCGACTGACGCGAGGCCCAGGCCCCCAGTCTGCTTTTTAACGACCGCGAGGCGTAATACGCATCCGCCTGCGCCCCGTCTTCCTTGCTGACAAGGCCACGCACCCGGATCTGCCGCGCGATTGATTTCCAGTGTAGCACAAAAGCGCACTTGCCCGCGCCATCTAATTCACGTGCCTTTTGGCTTTCATAATTCGTATAAAAGACAAATGCGTCAGGTTCGATGTCTTTCAACAGCACCATGCGCACGTTGGGCAACCCATCAGCGTCGACTGTCGCAAGCGCAATCGCGTTCGGATCAGCCGGTTCCACGTCGACCGCTTCGCCCAGCCAGCGCTGTGCGATTGCAAGGGGGTCATCCCCTGCAAAAATACCGTCCCGTCCGTCCATCCTGGTGTTAGCGTCCCAATCCCTTAGGGGCTTACACTTAAATCAGCGCAGGAATTGCCGCAACCCGACTGATGTGATTGCTGCATTGCGGCACAGGCATGGGCGAAAAATGGCTGATAACGCATACGTCGCGGATTTGACACGACCGCTTGCCGCTCTTTCAGACATGCCCTAAACCGAACGCGACCGGCAAACCGGAGCAGGAGAATTGCAATGTCCGCACAACTGATGACTGGCAAAAGAGGCCTGATCATGGGTCTGGCCAACGACAAATCCATCGCATGGGGCATCGCCAAAGCCTGTGCCGACGCAGGAGCAGAGCTTGCGTTTTCATATCAGGGCGAGGCGCTGAAAAAGCGCGTGGGGCCCTTGGCGGACAGCGTAGGGTCAGACATTGTGCTGCCCTGCGATGTCTCCGATATGGACAGCGTGGACGCCATGTTCGCGGCCCTCGAAGAAAAGTGGGGCAAGCTTGACTTCGTCGTGCATGCCATTGGTTTTTCTGACAAATCAGAATTACGCGGCCGTTACGTTGACACCAGCCGCGAGAATTTTCTGACCTCGATGGATATCTCGGTCTATTCGTTTACCGCCGTGGTGAACCGCGCCGAAAAGATGATGAACGAAGGCGGGTCCTGCCTGACGCTCAGCTACTATGGCGCGGAACGGGTGATGCCGCACTATAATGTCATGGGGTTGTGCAAGGCCGCTTTGGAGGCGTCAGTGCGCTATCTGGCCGAAGATCTGGGCAAGGATGGCATCCGCGTGAACGCCATCTCGGCAGGGCCGATCAAGACGCTGGCCGCATCGGGGATTGGCGATTTCCGCTATATCCTGAAGTGGAACGAATACAACTCACCGCTGCGGCGCACGGTGACGATCGAGGACGTAGGCAAATCCGCAGTTTATCTGCTGTCCGATCTCGGCTCTGGCACAACTGGCGAAGTGCTGCATGTGGATGCGGGCTACCACGTGGTCGGGATGAAGGCGGTCGACGCGCCCGATATCACCAAGGAATGAGCGTGGCGGCGGCCTCTGGAACAGCGCGCGAGGCGGCGTCATGACGCTGGCCGCATTTCTGTCAGTGGTGCTGATCCACCTGGCCGCGGCGATCAGCCCCGGTCCGTCGTTTGTGGTGGCCCTGCGCGTGGCCGCAGCCGAAGGGTTTCGGGTTGCAGCAGCACTTGCCCTTGGGTTTGGCCTTGGGGCCATCTTGTGGGCCACAGCCGCAATGGCGGGGATTGCGCTGCTGTTTGAACTGGTTCCCGCACTTTTTGCGGCGATGAAACTGGTCGGTGCAGCCTTCTTGATTTTCATTGCAGTCATGATGTGGCGCCACGCCAATGCACCATTGGCGGAGCCCGACAGCGCTGCTGCCCCCCGCTCTGCCTGGGGCGCTGTGCGCTTTGGCTTTCTGACTTTCGCCACCAACCCGAAACCTGCGATCTTCTTTGGCGCGGTCTTTGTCGGGCTTGTGCCGGCCGAGGCGTCGCTGGCATGGAAGGCGGCCATCATCGCGGCTGTCTTTGTCAATGAAACCCTATGGTATCTGACTGTCGCCCGCGCCTTTTCACTGCCGCAGGCGCGCGCGGCATATGTCCGCGCCAAGACCTGGATTGATCGCAGTTTTGGCACGCTTATCGCCCTCTTCGGGCTCAAAATCGCCACCACCTGAAAGGCCACACCATGACAGACCGCCTGCCTCACGAAAAAGGCTTTCACATCTCTTGGGACCAGATTCACCGTGACAGCCGCGCGCTGGCGTGGCGGCTGGACGGCAAGGGCCCCGATGACGGCGCGTGGCGGGCGGTGGTCGCGATCACCCGTGGCGGCATGGCGCCAGCCATGATCGTGGCACGAGAGTTGGACATCCGCACCGTCGATACGATTTCGGTCATGTCCTATCATTCAGGCGGCGGCAAAGCCGACCAGCGACGTGAAGCAAAGGTGCTGAAGTCACCCGACACCGACATCATGGGCGACGGCACCGGCATCCTGATCGTTGACGATCTGGTGGACAGCGGCAAAACGCTGGAACTTGTCCGCCAGCTTTACCCCAAGGCGCATTTCGCCACCGTCTACGCCAAGCCAGAGGGCGAACCGCAGGTCGATACCTTCATTACCGGCGTCAGTCAGGACACCTGGATTTTCTTTCCATGGGACATGGCCCTGCAGTACGTCGAACCCTATCGTGGCAAAGACTGACAGGACAGGAGCCTCCGGCGGGGATGATTTGAGCCAGAAGAAGATGGACGCCCCACTTTGCTTCTTCTGGCCAAAAATATCCCAGGGAGTTTGAGGGACAGCGTCCCTCATCAAAAAAATAGAATCGCGCGCGGCGCAGCCGCACATTTTGGAAAGACATCGCATGACCGCACGCACCGCCGCCACCTTTCCGCCTCCGGTGATGGAGGCACGGCGCTGGCTGGACGGGGTCACGCATCCGGCTGACAGGCCCTTGCTGAACGTCAGCCAGGCCGCCCCGGTCGATCCGCCGCCGCCGCCCCTGTTGGCCGCCATGTCAGAGATCGTGCTGAACGATCCAAGCGCACATCTTTATGGTCCGGTGCTTGGCCTGCCAGACTTGCGGGCCGAGGTGGCGCAGCAATTCAGCGCTGCATATGCAGGTGAGATCACGCCTGCGCATGTGGCCATCACCTCTGGCTGCAATCAGGCCTTTGCGGCGGCCATTTCAGCCTTATGTGGTGAAGGCGACAGCGTCATTCTGCCCACGCCTTATTACTTCAACCACGCGATGTGGCTGGATATGGCCGGCGTTGACGTAACCCCCTTGCCCGCCGGCCCCGGCCTGATCCCACGTGTCACCGATGCCGCTGATCTGATCACTGATCGCACCCGTGCCATCGCGCTTGTCACCCCCAACAATCCCGGCGGTGTGGAATATCCTGCCGAGACTCTGACCGCGTTCCGCGATCTTTGCCGCGCGCGTGGGCTGAAGCTGATCGTGGATGAGACATACCGCGACTTTGACAGCCGCAGCGGCGCGCCACACCACCTGTTTCAGGACCCAAATTGGGATGACGTGCTGATCCAGCTTTATTCGTTTTCCAAAGCCTACCGGCTGACCGGCCATCGGGTCGGTGCGATCACGGCGTCACCGGCTTTGCTGGCAGAGGTGGAAAAGTTCCTCGACACGGTGACGATCTGCCCCAACCAATTGGGCCAGCGCGCGGCCCTGTGGGGGATGCGGCATCTGGGTGACTGGCTGGCTGGCGAGCGATTGGAAATCCTTGACCGTCGGGCGGCCATTTCGGACCATTTCCCGGTGTTGGCGGCCAAAGGCTGGGAGCTGATGGGAGTGGGCGCTTATTTCGCCTATGTGCGCCATCCGTTTGATCTGCCGTCCGATCAACTGGCACCGCGGCTGGTGCAGGATGCCTCTGTCCTGACCCTGCCCGGCACAATGTTCCGCCCGGCAGACGATCCATCGGGCAAGACCGAATTGCGGATTGCATTTGCCAATATCGACCGTGCCGGTATCGCGGAATTGTTCGACCGGCTGGCGGCATTTCAGCCCTAAGGCTTGCACCTTTCCGGCCCCTTCCATACACATCTGCGAAACCCGCCGATCTGCGTGGAAAAGGAACGACCTATGGCTGCGAAAAAAGGCAGAAACCCCTTTGTCTGGATCATCATGATCCTGCTCTTTGTCGGCCTGTTGGGCTTTGGCACGGGCGGTCTGGGTGGCAATATCCGCAGCCTTGGCACCGTGGGCGAAAAGGATGTCGCCATTGCCGCCTATCAGAACGGCTTGAACCAGCAATTGCGCGCGTTCGAGGCACAGGCTGGCCGTCGCGTGACCTTTCAAGAGGCGCGCGAACTGGGCCTTGATCGCGCTGTGTTGCAACAGTTGATCGCGGAGCGGACGCTGGACAATGAAGCCGCGCAATTGGGCATTTCGGTGGGCGACGAACGGGTCCGCGAAGAGGTGCTGCGCGTGCCGGCCTTCCGCGACCTGTCGGGCGAATTTGACCGCGAAGCCTATCGCCTGACGCTGGAACGCTCTGGCCTGTCAGAGGCAGATTTTGAGGCGTCGATCCGCGACGAGGTCGCCCGCACGCTGTTGCAGGGCGCTGTGGTGGGCGGTGTGCCCACGCCCGACGCATTTGCCGAGGCGGTTGTGCAATTCGCATCAGAGACCCGCGACATCAGTTTTGCACCGGTCACGGCCAGCATGCTGACCGCGCCCCTGCCGGGGGCAACAGAGGCTGACCTACAGGCCTTCTACGATGCCAACCCCGACCTTTTCACCGCACCAGAGCAGCGCGCGATCAGCTATGCCTGGATTACGCCAGAAATGGTGCAGGATGACATCACCGTGGACGAATCTGAGATCCGGGCGCTCTATGAAGAGCGTCAGGCCGATTTCATCCGGCCCGAGCGGCGGCTGGTCGAACGGCTGGTTTTTGCCGGAGAGACACCTGCAAATGACGCCAAATCAGCCCTCGACGCGGGCGAGACCGATTTTGACACGCTGGTCGCAGACCGCGGGCTTGACCTGTCGGACGTGGATATGGGCGATGTGGCACAAGGTGATCTGGGTGCGGCTGGCGATGCGGTTTTTGCCGCAGACGCAGGTGACGTTGTAGGGCCGTTCAACACCTCGCTTGGCCCGGCATTGTTCCGCATGAACGCGGTTCTCGCCGCCGAAAACATCAGCTTTGAAGAAGCGCGGCCCGATCTGAACGCAGAGCTTTCGGCACAACGCGCGATCCGCCAGATTGACGCCGCATCCGAAGGCATCAACGACCTGATGGCGGGCGGTGCAACGCTGGAGGATCTGGCCGAGCGCACGATCTTGACCATTGGCAGCATCAGTTGGACCGCTGACACACAAGACGGGATCGCGGCCTATGAGGCATTTCGCAACGCGGCCGCCACCGCCGAAAAAGGCGCGTTCCCGGAACTGATCCCGCTGGCCGATGGTGGCGTCTTTGCGCTGCGGTTGGACGGGATCACACCGCCTGCTGTGCGCCCCTTTGCCGAGGTGCGGCAGGACGTAGATGCTGCTTGGCAGGTGCAATCGACCCATGACGCGGTTCTGGCTGAAGCACAAAACCTTGCCGACCAGATCAGTCCGCTGACCGGGTTCGAGACCCTTGGCCTGACGCCGACAACCGCAGAGAAGGTCACCCGCACGACCTTTGTCGAAGGCACACCGCCGGGCTTTGGAGAGGTGCTGGCCGAGATGGAAGTGGGCGATGTCGAGGTGATCGACAATGGTGCGGCAGCCGGTGCGCTGATCGTGCGGCTGGACGCGTCTGCACCGCCTGATCCGGCCGATCCGCAAGTCGCAGCCCAGTTGGAACAGGCCGGTGCGCAGGCCGCCCAAGGTATCGCGCAAGATATCTTTGAGGCCTATAACGCTGCTGTGCAGACCCGCACTGATGTTTCAATCAACCAGTCGGCACTGGATGCGGTCAACGCACAGCTGCAATAGATGTCACTGCTACCTGATATGACCGCCTTTGCGCGGGGTTATGACGCGGGCCACAATCAGGTGGTCTATACCCGCGTGGCCGCTGATCTGGACACGCCGGTGTCCCTGATGCTGAAGCTGGGTGATGCCGGGCTGAACACCTTCATGCTGGAATCCGTGACCGGTGGCGAGGTGCGCGGGCGCTATTCGATCATCGGCATGAACCCCGATCTGATCTGGGAGTGTCGCGGCACCACCAGCCGCACGAACCGCAACGCCCGCTATGATGCGGATGCCTGGGTCGAAAGCACAGAGCCGCCACTGGCCGCCCTGCGCGCGCTGATCGCCGAAAGCCGGATTGATCTGCCCGCTGATCTGCCCGGAGCGGCAGCCGGGTTATATGGCTATCTGGGCTATGACATGATCCGGCTGGTCGAGCATTTGCCGGATGTGAACCCCGACCCTTTGGGCCTGCCTGATGCGATGATGCTGAGGCCCTCGGTTGTGGCGGTTCTGGATGGGGTCAAGGGTGATGTGATCCTTGTGGCCCCGGCCTGGGCAGGTGGCGATCTGTCGGCCAAGGCCGCTTATGCGCAAGCCGCAGAGCGGGTGATGGACGCCGAACGCGCCTTGACCCGTGCGCTGGCAGAGCCGCGCACGCTGGCCGACCCCGCGCCGGTAGCCCCGCCACAATCGAACTTTACCCATCAGGGCTATCTGGATGCGGTCGAGACGGCCAAGGATTACATCAAGGCTGGCGACATCTTTCAGGTGGTCCCCAGCCAGCGCTGGACGCAAGATTTTCGCGAACCGCCTTTTGCGCTTTACCGCAGCTTGCGGCGCACGAACCCGTCGCCCTTTATGTTCTATTTCAACTTTGGCGGCTTTCAGGTGATCGGGGCCAGCCCGGAAATCCTTGTGCGGGTGTTCGACAAAGAAGTGACGATCCGCCCCATTGCCGGCACACGCCCGCGCGGTGCCACCCCGGCAGAGGATGCGGCCAACGAGGCAGACCTTCTGGCGGACAAGAAGGAACTGGCCGAGCATTTGATGCTGCTGGATCTGGGGCGCAATGACACGGCCAAGGTGACCAAGGTCGGGACCATGCGACCGACCGAAAAATTCATCATCGAGCGCTACAGTCATGTGATGCACATCGTGTCCAACGTGGTGGGCGAGTTGGCCGACGATCAGGACGCGCTATCTGCGTTTTTCGCAGGCATGCCAGCAGGCACCGTTTCCGGCGCGCCCAAGGTGCGCGCGATGGAGATCATTGACGAGCTGGAGCCCGAAAAGCGCGGCGTCTATGGCGGCGGCTGCGGCTATTTTTCGGCCAACGGGGATATGGACATGTGCATCGCGCTGCGGACTGCCGTGGTACAGGATCAAAAGCTTTATATTCAGGCAGGCGGCGGCGTTGTCTATGACAGCGACCCCGAGGCGGAGTATCAGGAAACGGTGCACAAATCGAATGCCATCCGCAAGGCCGCGGCGGATGCCGCGATGTTCACCGGACGCGGCAACAGCTAAGCAGGTGTAGACCGGGCTTTGGCCCCGCTAATTCGGATCTTCTTGCATCAGGGCCGAGACTGGTGCCATGGCCACCTGCCCCGCACGGTTGGCGGTGCCCCAGAGGATCAGCGCCGACAGAGTATCGGCTCGCATCCGGCCCAGCACCACCACGCCGCTGTTCTGGCGTGCGCGAAACGCCGCCTGATCGAGAAACCTGCGGATCACGCGGGCGTCTTGGCCGTCACCATCCAGATCACGGAACACTTCAACCGCAGGGACACCGGCGGCGTCTGCCGCGCGCAACCCACTGTTCAAGCCGCTGGACAGGCTGATGAAGCCGCGCCCTTCTGCGGCCAGCGCCGCCAGCATCTGGCCTGTGGCCGTGCGGTTGGCAGCGCCGGTGTTGGCCAGCGCAATCGTTTCCGGCAGCGTCCCAAAGCTGGCCTCGAGTGCGACCTCAACATCCGCAGGCTGCGCGCCTTGCGGCAGGGATAGCGCGACACCCAGTTCGATGCCGTTGGCGCGGTAGGCGGCCATCCGCTCTGCCGCGCCGGGCAATGCGGGATCAATCAGGACGGTGACGGAAAACGGCACCTCTGACAGGGCACGCGGGGCTTCGGCAAAACCGGGATCATCCAGCAGGATTAGCGCCATCAACGGCTTGTCATCGGGGTTCTCAAAGGTGGCGGCATAGCGTTGCAGCGCCGGGGCATCGTCGGGGATGTCTGGTGGCGCGGGCGCTGGATCTTCTGGGGCCTCTTCGACTGCGGTGCTGCCACCGACGCGGTTGATCTTCACCCCACCCGCACCTTGCGGCAGGCTGTTGGTGGGCGCGTCGATGATGCTGACCACGACGGGGGCATCCTGTGTTGCCGGAGAATCCGGAGTATCCGTTGTTTCCAAGGCGTCTGGCGCTGGGGACTCTGGTGCGGTCTCAACCTCGGCTTCGGCCAGGTCTGGGGCGGAGTCTTCTTCTGGCAGCGCTGTGATGACTTCTGGTGTGGTCACTTCGGGTGTCTCAGCCGGTGCTGCTGGCGCGGCTTCGGCCTCGGGTTGGTCTGCGGGCGCGACCGGCGCGGTTTCGGCCTGAGGTTGTTCGGCTGGTGCGACCGGGGCGACGTCAGCGGCGGGTTGTGTGGCTGGTGCGGCCACATCGGCCATCGCGACCTCTTGCGGCGCATCCGGTTCCGGCGCGGGCTCTGGTGCCACATCGGCAAGTTCTGCCACATCGGGTTCTTCGACCGGGGTGGCGCGGTCGGGCGATGTATCAATGATCTCTGCCGGGGCGGCCTCTGCCACGGCGGGCGGCGTTTCAACGGGCAGCACCTCCTGCACATCAGGTGCGGGTTCATCGGTGTCAGAAGGTTCCGCATCCACCACTTCGACCGGCGTGGCGGGCGTGGTTTCGATCACCAGGTCACCTTCGTTTGTGGGCACCTGCGGGGCGAGCGATTGCGGGTTGGGTAGCACAGGTTCTTCCGCCTCGGGTGCGATGTCGGGCACGTCAGGCGCATCGGGCAAGGCGAGTGTCACGGCGATGTCGGGTGTTTCAGGCAGCGCGAGCGGATCACTGTCTGCGATGGGCGCGGTCACCGATTGCTGGGGCGCTGCCACGCGCGGTGTCGCCGCCACCTCTGTCGGCTCTGTCGCAGCAGTGGATTCGGGCATGGATGGATTGGGCGTTGCCACGGTCGGTGTTTCTGCCACGTCGACCTGTGGCGGCGCAGGCGGCGTGTTGCCCGCAGGCTGCGGTGCCACCAAAGATGCCGACACAACGCCAGCACCGCCCAGCACCAACCCCCAAACCGTTCCGCGAATGACGCCTTTTGCCACGATTCCTGCCCTTTGCCCCAATTCACGCACTGCCCCGGCCTTGACGCTTACCTGCCCCTTGGCCATGAATAGCGCAATTATACCGCTTCAATCACCCGAAGCGGTAGCCCCAATTTCGAAACCGGCGGTGGTTTGCATGCTCTTACTGATCGATAACTACGACAGCTTTACCTACAACCTTGTTCACTATCTGGGCGAGTTGGGGACAGAGGTGGTTGTGCGCCGCAATGACGCGCTGGACGTGCAAGAGGCGATGGGCATGAACCCCAGCGCCATTCTGTTGTCGCCGGGGCCCTGTGATCCTGCGCAGGCAGGCATTTGCCTTGCGCTGACCGAAGCCGCCGCCGAGACCAAGACACCCCTGATGGGGGTCTGTTTGGGGCATCAGACGATTGGCGAGGCTTTTGGCGGCAAGGTCGTGCGCTGCCACGAGATCGTGCACGGCAAGCTGGGCCAGATGCGCCACACCGGCAAGGGTCTGTTCCGCGATCTGCCCAGCCCCTTTGCTGCGACGCGCTATCATTCGCTGATTGTGGAACGCGAGAGCCTGCCTGACAGCCTAGAGATCACAGCAGAGCTGGACGATGGCACGATCATGGGGTTGCAGCACAAGACGCTGCCGATCCACGGGGTGCAGTTCCATCCTGAAAGCATATCGTCGGAGCATGGGCATAGGTTGCTGCAGAATTTCCTTGATATCGTGCCGGTGGCGGCATGAGCGACGCGATGAAACCACTGATCTTCGCGGCAAGCGAAGGTCCCCTGTCCCGCACACAGGCCGAACTGGCCTTTGGCATTCTGTTTCGCGGTGAAGCAACGCCTGCGCAGGTCGGCGGCTTTTTGATGGCGATGCGGGCGCGGGGCGAATCCGTGGCCGAATATGCTGCTGCTGCCCATGTGATGCGTGAACACTGCGTGCCGGTAAAGGCCCCGGCAGGCGCAATCGACATCGTAGGCACTGGTGGTGATGGCAAACATACGCTGAATATTTCCACCGCGACGGCCTTTGTTGTCGCGGGCGCAGGCGTGCCGGTGGCCAAGCATGGCAACAAGAACTTGTCGTCAAAATCCGGCACCGCGGATGTGCAAGGGGCGATGGGCATCAACGTGATGGTCGGCCCAGAAGTAGTGGAACGCGCGATTGCCGAGGCTGGCATCGGATTCATGATGGCGCCGATGCATCATCCCGCGATGAAGCATGTGGGGCCGGTGCGGGTCGAACTTGGCACAAAGACGATCTTTAACATCTTGGGACCATTGACAAATCCCGCAGGTGTCACCCGCCAGTTGACTGGTGCATTTGCGCCTGATCTGATCTTTCCGATGGCCGAAACCCTGCGCGATCTGGGGTCCGAAAAGGCCTGGTTGGTGCATGGTTCGGACGGCACTGACGAAATCACGATTTGTGGATCTACGGCAGTGGCCGCCCTTGCAGAAGGTCAGATCACGTCGTTGGAGATTCACCCCGAGGACGCAGGGCTGCCTGTGCATCCGTTCAAGGACATTCTGGGTGGCACGCCCGAGGACAATGCCGCCGCCTTCCGCGCCTTGCTGGATGGGGCTGCCGGTGCCTACCGCGACGCGGTGCTGCTGAACGCCGCGGCGGCATTGGTGGTGGCAGACAAGGCGATCAACCTTCGGCAAGGTGTTGAAATGGCTGTGGAAAGCATTGATGCAGGCCACGCGAAGACCGCACTTGCCAAGATGGCGAAGATCACGACGGCGGCGTGATGTTTGATCTGTCGCGGCTGGGGGCCTGGGCCGATCTGTCGTTCTTTAGAAACGAATTGCCGGGAATTGCGAAGGCGCTGACTGCAGAGGCCGGACCGATTTTTCCGCCGGTGGACCGCGTGTTTCGTGCGTTGGAACTGTGCCAACCCGACCAGACGCGTGTGATCATTCTGGGTCAGGACCCTTATCACTCGCCCGGCAAGGCGGATGGTCTGGCGTTTTCGATCCCTGCGGATTTCGGTGGCCGGCTGGACAGCCTTGGCAATATCTTCAAGGAAATTCATAGCGATACGGGGCAAAGTCGTAACAAGACAGATCTTGAGGATTGGGCCCATCAAGGCGTGCTGCTTCTGAACACCGCCCTGACTGTGCCGCAGGGTCAGGCCAAGGCCCACGCCAAACTGGGCTGGGACAAGCTGACCGGCGCTGTCATCGCCCATCTGCAGGACGCACCCCGCGCCTATGTGCTGTGGGGTGGCCCGGCACAGCGGTTTGCGCCAGAGGCGGGCCGCAATCTGGTTCTAAAGACTGCGCATCCGTCCCCCCTGTCAGCCTATCGCGGGTTTTTCGGGTCGCGCCCGTTTTCAACCGTCAATCAATGGCTTATTGAGCGGGGGCAAACTCCGATACATTGGGCTGATCCATGACCGCCACGATCCTTGAACACATCAAAGCCTACAAGCTGGAAGAGGTCGCCGCCGCCAAGGCGCAGACCCCGCTGGCCGCGGTTGAGGCTGCGGCCATGGACGCCCCGCCCGTGCGCGGCTTTGCGGCAGCGTTGCAAAGCGCGTCGCGCGAGGGGTACGGGTTGATCGCAGAGATCAAAAAGGCGAGCCCGTCCAAAGGATTGATCCGCGAAGATTTCGACCCGCCCGCTTTGGCGCAGGCCTATGCCGCAGGTGGGGCGACGTGCCTGTCAGTGCTGACCGATGGGCCATCCTTTCAGGGCGACAACAGCTTTCTGACGGCGGCCCGCACAGCCTGTGATTTGCCTGCGCTGCGTAAGGATTTCATGTACGACACCTATCAGGTGGCCGAGGCGCGGGCGCTGCATGCCGATTGCATTCTGATCATCATGGCTAGTGTATCAGACGCGCAAGCGGCAGAGCTTGAGGATGCAGCGATCAGCTGGGGTATGGATGTCCTGCTGGAGGTGCATGATGCGGCCGAGTTAGAGCGGGCCTGCCACCTCAAAAGCCCCTTGATGGGGATCAACAACCGCAATCTGCACACCTTTGAGACCACGCTTGATACCACACGGTCCCTGTCAAAACAGGTGCCGCATGACCGGTTGATCGTTTGTGAAAGCGGGCTGAACACGCCTGCGGAACTGGCCGATATGGCGCGCTATGGCGCGCGGACCTTTCTGATCGGCGAAAGCCTGATGCGGCAGGCGGATGTGGCCGGTGCCACGCGCACATTGCTTGCCAATCCACTGACTGGCGGGGGTCTATAAGATGCCGCTGAGCCATTTCGACGACAGCGGCAAGGCACATATGGTCGATGTCTCGGACAAGGCCGTCACCGCGCGGATCGCAGTGGCCGAGGGGCATATCACCATGACGCCCGCCACGTTGGCGCTCATCAAGGACGGCACGGCGGCCAAGGGCGATGTGCTCGGCACGGCGCGGCTGGCAGGCATCATGGCCGCCAAGAAAACCGCAGAGCTGATCCCGCTTTGCCATCCGCTACCGATCAGCAAGGTCAGCGTTGATCTGGTGCCGGATGATACCTTGCCGGGTGTGCGGATCACGGCCACGGTCAAAACAACCGGCCAGACCGGGGTCGAGATGGAGGCGCTGACGGCGGTGTCCGTTGCGGCGCTGACGGTGCATGACATGGTCAAGGCGGTGCAAAAGGACATGGTCATCGGCGGTGTGCGGGTGGTGCTGAAAGACGGCGGCAAATCAGGCCGGTTCGAGGCATGATCTCAACCCATCAGGCGCTGGAGGCGCTTTTTGCGCTGGCCCGGCCGTTGGATGTGGAAACTGTGCCATTGGGGTTGGCCGCCGGTCGCTATATGCCGCAGGCGGTTCATGCGACGCGCACCCAGCCGCCTTTTGCCGCCTCTGCCATGGATGGATATGCTGTGCCAGTTGCAGAGGTTGCAGCGAGCCAAAGCTTTGACGTGATTGGTGAATCTGCTGCCGGGCATGGGTTTGCGAGCCGCGTCGGTCCGGGTCAAGCGGTGCGGATTTTTACCGGCGCGCCGATGCCCGAAGGCACGCAGCGGGTGATTATTCAAGAGGATGTGACGCGCGCAGGTGATGTGATTACCGTCCAGCCAGAGCATGACACCAAGCTTTATGTTCGCCCCGCGGGTGCCGATTTCGCCAAGGGCGATGCCTTGTCCCCGCGCCTGCTGACCCCATCGGACATTGCCCTGCTGGCGGCGATGAATATCGCGCAGGTCGACGTGACCCGCAAACCGCAGGTGGCGATCATCGCCACGGGGGATGAGCTGGTGCAACCCGGTGAAGTGCCAGGGCCGGATCAGATCATCGCCTCGAACTCTCATGGATTGGCCGCATTGATCGCGCAGCATGGTGGCGCGCCGCGCCTGTTGCCCATTGCCCGCGACACGGATGCGGCGCTGAACCTTGCCTTTGATCTGGCAAAGGGAGCTGATCTGGTGATCACGATCGGGGGTGCCTCTGTCGGTGATCATGATCTGGTCGGTGGTGTGGCCGCGGCGCGCGGGATGGAACGGGCGTTCTACAAGATCGCGATGCGGCCCGGCAAGCCGCTGATGGCCGGGCGTCTGGATGGTGCGATGATGATCGGCCTGCCCGGAAACCCGGTCTCTGCCATGGTGTGCGGCCATATCTTTGTATTGCCGGTCTTGCGCGCAATGCTTGGGATGCCCGCGCAGGCTGCCCCACGCCGCCGCCTGCCGCTGGTGAATGCCCTGCCCGGCAATGGCCCGCGCGAACACTATATGCGCGCGCAGGTGGCAGATGGCACTGTCACCGTGTTCGAACGTCAGGACAGCGCGCTTCTGACGGTGCTGGCCGCGGCCAATGCGCTCGCCGTGCGCCCCCCAAATGACGGTGCGCACCTGCCCGGTGATTTGCTAGAGATTATCGACCTGACACACTGATTGTTGACACAAAACGGGAACATGCGTAGAACATACGCAAAACGTGCCGCCACACGTGACCTGAATTGTGAGGCTTCGATGCTGACGAAAAAACAACTCGATCTGTTGGAATTCATCCACAAGCGCGTGCAACGCGATGGTGTCCCGCCCAGTTTTGACGAAATGAAAGAGGCTTTGGACCTGCGGTCCAAATCGGGCATTCACCGCCTGATCACCGCATTGGAAGAGCGCGGCTTTATCCGGCGTCTGGCGCATCGTGCGCGGGCGCTGGAAATTGTGAAGCTACCCGATGCGATGGCGGACAAGCCGGGCTTTGCCCCGCGTGTGATTGACGGCGACCGGCCGGACAGCATTCCACCGAAGTCACAGGCGGTCACTGCCGCCGCGATTGAGATCAACGTGATGGGCCGGATTGCTGCCGGTGTGCCGATTGCTGCCATTTCAGAGGTGTCGCATTCGGTGGCCGTCCCGCAGTCGATGCTGGGCAAGGGCGAGCATTACGCGCTTGAGGTGAAGGGCGATTCAATGATCGACGCAGGCATCAATGATGGTGATGTCGTGGTGATCCGCGAGACCACGACAGCAGACGACGGTGATATCGTCGTGGCCCTGGTCGAGGATCAGGAGGCGACGCTGAAACGTCTGCGTCGCAAGGGGAGCACAATCGCGCTTGAAGCGGCGAACCCCGCATATGAAACCCGCATCTTCAATGATGATCAGGTCAAGGTACAGGGCCGGTTGGTGGGCTTGATCCGCACCTACTGACCCAACGCAATGCGCGACAAAGGGGCCGCAGTTTGCGGTCCTTTTGCGATTGCAGCGTTCAGATCAGGGACGCCACCCCGCGCCGCATGGGCATTCCAGGGCCGTGTGCCGGTGACGTCCCGTGCTGTGGTCAGCACCAGCGCCCCGTTTGCATCCAGTGAAGCTGCAATGGCCCCATGTTGTCGCAATTGACGGGCGTCGAGCACCAGACAGGGCCGATCTGTCACCTCTGTCTGATTGCTGATCAGAATGTCGGCGCCACCACAACCCTGCAGTTCAGCAAGGGCGGTCTTGCCCGAGACATGCAGCACCTCCCAATCCCCAAGCGCGGCACGCACCACCCTGCCCTGCACATCGAGCCCCGGACGGCTTGCGGCGATCTCCTGATCCACCGGTTGCCCATCATTTTCCAGCCAAATGCCGGCGACAAAGCCCGATCCCTTGCCGCGCGACAGGGCACGGCCTTGCGGGGTCATCATTCCGATTAATGCGCCATTGTCGGCGATCAACAATTGCGGGCGTTGGGTCTGGGTCCAAAGCAGCAGCGCGAGGGCGGCCACCACCGATCCGGCCCAGCGGGCGCGGCCGTGCCACAGCACCGACCACAGCAGGCCCAATGTCAGAATGCCCAGCACATAGCCCGCCGGGGACGGCACATGGCTGAGCGCGCCGTCTTGTGCCGCGACCGTGCGGGCGACCCAGAGGATCCAGCGCAAGCCAAGCTCCATCAGCCACAGGCCGATGCCCCAAAGGCCGAAAGGTGCCAGACAGACCGCCAGCACAGCGGCGGGCATCACCAGCGTGCCCATCAGCGGCACGCTGAGCAGGTTTGCGATCAGCCCGTAGTGCGCGATCTGGTTGAAATGTGCCGCGGCGATCGGGGCCGTCGCGAGGCCTGCCACAAAGGAAGAGATCACGACTGACAACACCGGGCGCGTCCACTTGGGCAGGCGCTGCAGGTCCAGATGGCGCATTTGCCCAAAGACCACCACAAGCGCCGTGGTCGCGGCAAAGGACATCTGGAATCCTGGGCCCAGCAACGCCTCTGGGTGCAGGACAAGGACGAGGATCGCGGCCATCGCCACGGCGCGCAATGTCAGCGCACGTCGATCCAGCAGGATGGCCACGAACATCACTGACACCATGATATAGGCACGCTCGGTCGCGACATTGCCGCCCGACAGCGCAAGGTAGAACGCCCCAACGATCAGCGCGAAGACGGCGGCGATTTTCTTGACCGGCCAGCGCAGGGCCGCGCGCGGCCAAAGGGCCAGCCCGTACCGCAGGGCCGCAAAGACAAAGCCCGTCAAAAGGCCCATGTGCAGCCCCGAAATCGCCAGCAGATGGGCAAGGTTTGAAGCGCGCAGGTCTTGCAGCGTGCTCTGCCCCATCGCAGAGCGGTCGCCGGTCATGATGGCCGCCGCGAAGGCCCCGGTTTCACCGGGCATGGCCTGCTGCACGGCTGTCGAAATCGCCATGCGTTTGGCAAAGATCCAGTGACGCCAACTGCCGGGGCTGACGGGGGCCGCCCGCAGCACCGGGTTGCGGGTATAGCCGACAGCGCCCAGACCGTCGAAATAGGCATGGCGCTGAAAGTCGAACCCACCCGGTTCTGCCGGGCCTGATGGCGGTGACAGATGGCCAGTGGTCATCAGAACCTCGCCCGGTTGATACTGTGTGAGGGGCTGATCGCCGTGCACGGAAATGCGCACCCGGGTGGGCATCCTGTCGGGCGCGATGCGGTCCAGTCGGACCTGATCGAGTGTCAGGCGTGGTGCGTCGCTTGCAGAGCGGTCGATATTGACCACGCGCCCCTCGATCGGGCCATAGTAGCGGAACGTCAGGATGGGCGCGTCCACCGCGACAGCCTGCCACTTGGCAAGCATCGCACCGCAAAGCACCAGCGCCAGACCGATGGCAAGCGGCTGTGCTGCGAATGGGATCAACCGCGCCAGTAGCAAAGCCCCACAGGCGGCCCCGGCGACCCATGCCCAGACCACCAGTTCCGGTTCCACCCGCAGGCTGAAGTAACCCGCGATCCCGATCCCCAGACAGACCGGCACCCACCCAATCAGGTTTCCCCGCTGGGCCAGTGCCGCATCGACCATCTGTGTCAGGAGCTGCACTTGTCACCGCCCTTTCAAAGGCTTATCCCGCGCTGCAAGACTGCCCCATTTTCGGTAAACCAAAGGTTAACGCCCATGTCCGTTGTCACCCGTTTCGCGCCTTCCCCGACCGGGGCTTTGCACATTGGCGGCGCTCGCACGGCCTTGTTTAATTGGCTTTATGCCCGTGGCCGGGGTGGCAAATTCCTGTTGCGGATCGAGGATACCGACAAGGCGCGGTCAACGGAGGAAAACCGGCAGGCCATTCTGGACGGGCTGACATGGTTGGGGCTGGATTGGGACGGAGAGCCGATCAGCCAGGCCGCACGCGCGGACCGGCACGTCGAAGTGGCACAGCAAATGCTGGCGAGCGGCACCGCCTACAAGTGCTATTCCACGCCCGAAGAGATTGAAGCCTTTCGCGAAAAGGCGCGCGCCGAAAAGACATCAACTCTGTTTCGGTCGCCCTGGCGCGATGTGCCAGCAGATCAACAACCCGATGCGCCCTTTGTCGTGCGCGTCAAAGCACCGCGCGAAGGACAGACCACTTTGCATGACGAGGTGCAGGGCGATGTGACATGGCAGAATGAGCAGCTTGACGACATGGTCCTGCTCCGCTCTGACGGGTCGCCGGTCTATATGCTGGCCGTGGTTGTTGATGATCACGATATGGGCGTGACCCATGTGATCCGCGGCGACGACCATCTGGCCAATGCGTTTCGGCAGAACATGATCTATGCCGCGATGGGTTGGGCCGCACCGGTGCTGGCGCATGTGCCGCTGATCTTTGGGCCGGATGGCAAGAAACTGTCAAAGCGTCATGGTGCGACGGGGGCGGCGGAATATCAGGCGCTTGGGTATCCGGCTGCCGGGATGCGCAACTATCTGACCCGATTGGGGTGGAGCCACGGGGATGACGAATTCTTTACGGACGCGCAGGCGCGCGAGTGGTTTGATCTGGACGGGATCGGCAAATCACCGGCGCGCTTTGATTTCAAAAAACTGGATAATATCTGCGGCCAGCATATCGCGGCGGCTGACGATGCTGCGCTGCTGCATGAAGTGCAGGGTTTTCTGGCCGCAACCGGTGCGGGAATGCTGACGGAAACGCAGTCGGACGGATTTTTGAAAGCGATGTACTGCCTTAAAGAACGTGCGAAGACGCTTCCGGAACTTATTGAAAAGGCACACTTTGTCCTGACATCTCGCCCGATCACACCAGATGAGAAAGCAGCAAAACAGCTGGATTCGGTATCCCGTGGTATACTCTCAGAATTGACGCCGCACCTGCAAAGTGATAGCTGGTCACGCAGCACGCTGGAGGAAGCCGTTTCCGATGTGGCCACGCGCCACGACAAGAAATTGGGACAGCTTGCCGGGCCGCTTCGTGCAGCTTTGGCAGGTCGCGCGGTTTCCCCCAGTGTTTTCGACATGATGCTGGTCCTCGGGCGTGAGGAAACACTCGCCCGGCTTCAGGATGCATCGGCCTGAAACCTTTTCGTTACGCTTTTATGGTGAACGATGGGCGGATTGCACGACACTAACGCCCGGCACACACCCGGCGCTGACATGGGGAAGATACATGGCCGATACCACAAAGACCGCGACACTGACCGTAGATGGAAAATCTTACGAATTGCCTGTCCATACGCCGACGTCTGGCCCGGACGTCATCGACATTCGCAAGCTGTACGGTCAGGCGGGCGTGTTCACCTATGACCCCGGCTTTACTTCGACCGCGTCGACCGACAGCACGATTACGTTCATTGATGGCGACAAGGGCGAGCTGTTGCATCGCGGCTATCCCATCGACCAGTTGGCAGGTAAATCGCACTACCTCGAAGTGTGCTATCTGCTGTTATACGGTGAACTCCCTTCTGCCGCGCAGCTTGAGGATTTTGAGTTCCGTGTGACCAATCACACGATGCTGCACGAGCAAATGATGAACTTTTTCCGTGGCTTCCGCCGTGATGCGCACCCTATGGCGATCATGGTCGGCGTTGTGGGTGCGATGTCGGCGTTCTATCACGACAGTACCGATATCAATGACCCTTGGCAGCGCGAAGTCGCCTCGATCCGGTTGATTGCCAAGATGCCAACAATTGCCGCGATGGCTTATAAGTACCACATCGGTCAGCCGTTCGTGTATCCGCGCAACAACCTGGATTACGCGTCGAACTTTCTGAACATGTGTTTCAGCGTTCCCGCTGACGACTACAACGTCAGCCCTATTCTGGCCCGCGCGATGGACCGGATTTTCACGCTGCATGCGGATCATGAGCAGAATGCCTCGACCTCGACCGTGCGTTTGGCATCGTCGTCTGGCGCCAACCCGTTCGCCTGTATCGCCGCAGGCATCGCCTGTCTGTGGGGACCAGCGCATGGCGGCGCAAACCAGGCCTGTCTGGAAATGCTGCGCGAGATCGGGACGGTGGACCGCATCCCCGAATTCATCGCCCGTGCCAAGGACAAGAATGACCCGTTCCGCCTGATGGGCTTTGGGCATCGCGTCTATAAGAACTTTGACCCGCGCGCGACGGTGATGAAGGAAAGTGCCGATGAGGTGCTGGACCTTCTGGGCGTCGAAAACAACCCGACCCTGCAGGTCGCCAAGGAACTTGAAAAGCAGGCGCTGGCCGATCCGTATTTCTCCGAGAAGAAACTGTTCCCGAATGTGGATTTCTATTCCGGTATCATTCTGGAAGCGATGGGTTTCCCCACCTCGATGTTCACACCGATCTTTGCGCTGTCGCGCACGGTGGGCTGGATTTCCCAGTGGAAAGAGCAGCTTGACGATCCACAGCTCAAGATCGGGCGGCCCCGGCAGTTGTATCTGGGCAGCACAGCGCGCGACTATGTCGACATCGAAAACCGCTAAGTTTCAGGGCCGCCATAGCGCGGCCCTTTTGCCATGCTGACGACTAAGCGGCTGATCCTGCGGGCAGCGCGGCCCGATGATCTGGACGATCTGCACGCGATTTACAGTGATCCGCGCGCAATGCGCTATTGGTCCACGCCACCGCATCCCGATCGCGCGACCACGCAGGGCAATCTGGACCGGCTGATCGCCAGTGCAGCACGGCGGCTGGTCTATTTCGTGTTCGAAAAAGATGGCCACGTGATCGGTGTCGGCGGGATGCACAAGGACTATGAAATCGGGTTCCTATTGCATCCCAATTACTGGCGGCAAGGGTTCGCGCGCGAGGCGATGCAGACGATCATCCCACATCTTTTCAAAGTGACCGATGCCCCTGCCCTGACCGCTGACGCAGACCCGCTGAACACAGCCTCTGTCGGATTGCTGCGAAGTCTTGGCTTTGACGAAACGCACAGGGCCAAGAATACGTTCTGCATTGAGGGTGTTTGGTCTGACAGCGTGTATTTCCGACGGAAACGTGGCTAATTCGCCCGTTTTTGCCAGACAGTTCATTCTTTTAGAACAAAGCCACAGTATCGTGCTGACAATGTCCGGGTTGAGCCTCAATGAGGCCGCGTGTGGCACCCAAAACCTCGTCAGCAAAAACTGGAGATACACACATGGCAAGCTCATCCTTCATCATCTATGGCGATGTCAACGTCGCGGTGACCATCACCGAAAATATGGATGGCACACTGACTTTCACGACCTCCGTCATCACTGAAGGCGAAAATGCGACGGGTTTGATCGGCGACATTAACGCGCTGTTTTTTGACGTAGCCGACAATATCGACGTCAGTCTTCTGGAAACCTCGGACGGCACCGATCTGGGGTCCACCGGGCTGGACACTGTCCTTTTGGAGGATGCGTTCAAAGAGGAAAGCATCACCAAGGTTGACAGCTTTACCAACATGAACGGCGAAGTGATCAAGGAAGCGGGCAAATTTGACGGTGGCGTGCAGTTTGGCACCCAAGGCATTGGGACAGACGACTATCAGTCCGTCTCGTTTACCTTGTCCACATCTGACGGCTCTGCGCTAAGCCTTGCTGACTTCAGTATGCAGGATTTTGGTGTGCGCCTGACATCTGTTGGTGTTGAAGGTGGCAGCCGTGACGGATCGTTGAAACTGGGCACCACAGCACCGTTGTTTCCCGTGGATCCACCAGTCGAGCCGGGGTGCGACGATATCTACATCACCACCGAGGCTGATTTTTCGGCCCCGATCCTTCCCGGTTTTCCGCCTCTTCCCGGAGATCAGATCGTTGATCCCGACACGCAAGACGCGTTCTTTAGTCTTCTTTACAACAATGAAGTGGGCAGCAGCGTCACGTCAGTGGGCGGCGATGCTAGCAACGTTGGTCAGGTCATCACCGGCAGCAATGGCGGCACGATTGTGATCTATGCGGATGGCACATTTGACTTTTCTGCATTGAACACCTCTTTCGATAACGACTTTGCCCATCTCAACGACAACGATGTCGAAACGACCACTTTCGTTTACGAAGTTGACGGGTTGGAACAGACACTTTGCGTTGAGGTCCATGGCATCACCGACGACGGCGGGCCCGGTGGGCCCAACGGCTGATCTGACGGCCTTTGTGAAAACGCCTTGCTTCGGCAAGGCGTTTTGCGTTAGGCGGTGCGTGGCTGACAGGAAGCCTAGACGCCGCCAGCCCGCAGGGGCCACGCTAAACCTGTTGCATTGACCTTTCGGACCGTTCAGCCAGTGACGCTGCGGTTGATAAGGGCGGCTCTCGACCCACCACACCGCGTCAGAACTGGAGGAACCCCATGTCACGGTCCCCACTTCCCCTCGTGATCGAGGATGTTTCGGCCTTTGCCACCGCCTTACGGAAAAGCTGGCCTGCCGACCCACCGGGCCAAGCGCAAGCCCTGACCCTGATTGCCCGTGCCGCAGGCTATCGCAATCACCAACACCTGAAAGCCAATGCCGATGTGCAGGACGCACCGGACAAGGCTGCACAAAAGCGGGTGCAGGATGCGTTGCGCGTGTTTGATGCGGAAGGCATCATGCAGCGCTGGCCCAAGAAAACCAGTGTGCAGCGCCTGTGCCTGATGTGGTTCTGGTCGCGCCTGCCCGCGCGTCGTGACTTGTCAGAGGCTGAGGTCAACGCCGTGCTGCAAGCCGGCGAGGCCTTTGGCGACCATGTGCTGCTGCGCCGGTCACTGATTGACGGACGGCTTGTGCAACGGACCAACGATGGGCGCATCTATCGCCGGTTAGAGGCCGCACCCGCCCCCGAAGAACGGCAGGTCATCCGCGCGCTGTCAGAACGGCAGTTGGCCGCGCAGGTCTAACCCTTAGCGCCCCTCGAATTTCGCGGGGCGCTTTTCAAGAAAGGCCACGACCCCTTCCTGAAAGTCGCGGGTCTGGCCGCATTTGCCCTGTAGTTTTGCCTCGAGCGTCAGTTGCCCGGCCATGTCATTGTCAAAGGACGCGCGCATGGCTTCTTTGACGTAGGTGTAGGTTTGGGTCGGACCGGCGGCCAGTTGTGCGGCACGGGCCTGCCAATGGGCAGTGAATTCCTCTGCTGGGGCGGTTTCATAGATCATGCCCCAGTCGGCGGCCTGAATGGCCGTGACCTTATCGGCAAACAACGCCGCCCCCATTGCGCGCGCAAGCCCCACCTGACGCGGCAGGAACCACGTGCCGCCTGCGTCCGGGATCAGCCCGATCCGGGTGAACGCCTGTACGAAATAGGCATCATAAGACGCCATGACCACATCTGCCGCCAGTGCCAGGTTCGCCCCTGCCCCCGCTGCCGGGCCATTGACCGCGCTGATGGTCGGGATTTTGCTGTCGATAATGGCGCGCAGCATCGGCACATATTCGTCCCGCAAGGTGCGTTCCAGATCAAGGCTGGCCGCAGATCCACCATCGCCAAGGTCTTGGCCGGAACAAAACGCCTTGCCCGCGCCGGTGATCACAAGCACCCGCGCCTCAGTCTGGACAGCGTTGACGGCATGGGTGATCTCGGCCCGCATTTGCGTATTCAGCGCGTTCATCACATCGGGCCGGTTGAGCGTCAGCACCGCAACGTCGTTGCGGGTCACAAGCGTGATGGCAGAATATTCCATGGGCGGTGTCCTTTATGCTGTTGCCCACAACTTAGTGAACCAATCAGTTTAGGAAAGCGCGCCATTGCGTCACGAGCCAATTATTTTCTCAAGCTCGGCCTTTTCGGCATCGCTGAGCGCAACAGGAGGGGCGACGTCCCGTCTGCGGATCGTCGACCAACCGATGCCAAGCCCGACCAACAGCAGCACGGGCGCTGCCAACCAAAGCACCAGATTGGACCCTGCAGCCCGGGGGCGCATCAGAACAAATTCACCAAAACGTGCGGCCATATAGTCCAGGACTTCGGCGTCTGAGTCACCCGCGACAAGCCGTTCACGCAGGACGATCCGCAACTCGCGCGCAACGGCGGCGTGAGATTCGTCGATGCTTTCGTTTTGACACACCGGACATCGCAACTGGGTCGAAATTTCGCGCGCCCGGGCTTCCAGCGCGGGATCGTCCAGCATCTCGTCGGGTTCCACGGCCCACAATGGAGCAGCCAGAAACAGCAGGATCAGGACCAGACGCTTCATTCTGCCGGCACCGGCTTGGCCGCTGCTGCACCGACCCGCAAACGCCGGTCTGTCAACGACAACAGCCCCCCGAGCGACATGAGGATCGCACCGCCCCAAATCCAGTTCGCAAGTGGTTTCACGTAGACACGCACCGTGTGTCCGCCCTGAGGTTGCGGATCACCGATGACAACGTAGATGTCGCGCAGAAAACCGTTGTGAATGCCCGCCTCTGTCGTGGGCATTTGGGCGACTGGATAGAACCGTTTTTCAGGTTGCAGCACGGCGATCTGAGCCCCGTCGCGGGCCACGGCGATGTCCGCGATGGTGGTCTGGAAGTTCGGGCCGCGGTCACGGCGCACATCCTGCAAGGTCACCTGATAGGCCCCGACGTCATAGGTCTCGCCCGGGTTTGCCACGCGAATATCCTCGACCTGCCAGGCCAGAATGCCAGCAACCCCGATGATCGTGACACCCATGCCTGCATGGGCCGTGGCCTTACCCCAGTCCGCGCGCGGCAGCCGGGTGATGCGCCGCAGCCGGTCAGCGACACCGCCGCGCCCGCTGCGCAACCAAAGATCAAGGGCGGCACCGCCGATCACCCAGATGCCAAGCGCCAGACCAATCGGGCCAAGGGCGGACCGCCCGCTTTGCACCGCGAAGGCCAGCCCCGCCACGGCAACGGCCAGGAACGCCAAGGCCCCCAGTGTGCCCCGCGCCTTGGTCAAACGCCCACGCTTCCACGCCAGCAGAGAGCCAAGCGGCATGACCACCGCCAGCGCCACCATGAAGGGGGTGAAAGCTGCATCAAAGAATGGCGGGCCGACTGACAGCGTGCGATCAAACAGCAGTTCGGACACCAGTGGCCAGATTGTGCCGATAAAGACCACAAGGCAGCTGACCGCCAGCAGGATATTGTTCAGCACCAGCGCGCTTTCGCGGCTGACTGTGCCAAAGACGCCTTGGGCCTGCATCGCGCTGGCCCGCAACGCAAACAGCACCAGTGAACCGCCCAAAAAGATCCCCAGGATCAACAGGATGAACACCCCGCGTTCCGGATCATTGGCAAAGGCGTGGACAGAGGTGAGCACACCAGAGCGCACGATGAACGTGCCTAGAAGCGAAAACCCAAAAGCAAGGATCGCCAGCAGGATTGTCCAGCTTTTCAGCGTCTCGCGTTTCTCGACCACAATGGCGGAGTGCAAAAGAGCAGCGGCGATCAGCCACGGCATGAAGCTGGCGTTTTCCACCGGGTCCCAGAACCAGAAACCTCCCCAGCCCAGCTCATAATATGCCCACCAAGACCCCAGTGCGATGCCCACGGTCAGGAACATCCATGCAGCCAGCGTCCAGGGCCGCACCCAGCGGCCCCATGCGGCGTCCACGCGCCCTTCGATCAGGGCGGCGACCGCAAAGCTGAACGTCATGCTCAGCCCCACGTAGCCGAGGTACAAAAACGGCGGATGAAAAGCGAGGCCGGGGTCCTGCAAAAGCGGGTTCAGGTCGCGGCCATTGAGCGGCGCGAAATCAAGCCGGTGAAACGGGTTCGATGTGAACAGAATAAAGGCATAGAAGGCGACCGAAACGGCCCCCTGCACCGCCAGCACACGGGCGCGCAGCCGCTGAGGCAGACTGTCACCAAACCACGCCGCACAGGCCCCAAACAGCGCAAGGATCAGCACCCAGAGCAGCAGCGACCCTTCGTGATTCCCCCAAACGCCGCTGATCTTGTAAAGCAGCGGTTTGTCGGTGTGGGAATTGAGATAAACAAGCTCTACCGAGAAGTCCGAGACTACAAATGCCCAGGTCAGCACCGCAAAGCTGAAGCCCACAAGCACCACTTGCAGCGTGGCGGCCGGTTCGGCCACGGCCATCCAGGCACGCCAACCCTTGTGGGCACCCACCAGAGGCAGGATCATCTGCGCTATGGCGACGGCAAAGGCCAGAATCAGGGTGAAATGTCCAAGCTCGATCAGCATGGGGGCTATATAGCCGAGGCGGGCGCGGTTGACACGCCCACCTGCGCGAATTTGACTGCGGCAAAATGGTTTAGCGGCGCCCAATCAGGGCATCAGGCCGCCCTGCACGATATAGGTGATCATACCCAGAATCAGACCGCCGATCACCAGCCGCACCAGCCATTTCAGCGTATCTTCGATGCTGCCCAAACGGCGGGCCACATTGGCCTGATGCACCGCAGTGACCGCGTTATGGGTTTCAAGAGCGGCAACGCGCGCCTCAATCGTCTTGCCCGTCTCAACGCCCATGGCTGGCCCACCATTCGGCGAGTGCGGCGTTTTCGTCTTTTGGATCAGGAGTACCAGTGGGCGCGGTTACAGCTTGGGTCAAGGCTACCGATTGCACGACAGAGCGTTGAAAATCCTGCCCTTTTGCCTGATGCCGCGCCCCGAAGTAAAAGCTGACGATCGCACCCATCAGCCACCAGAGCGGTTCGGGGATCAGCGCCACGCCAATCATGCGATCCGCAAACCAGACCGGATGCCACATGGCAGACACGAAAAGCGCAATGGTCCCCAGCGCCAGTGCGGGACGCGGCAAGCGGTTGATCGCATCCACCAGCCGGTCAAACAGCCCCTTGCGCGGCTGCACGAACTCGGTGGCAAATTGCGCCAGAGCGGCTGATTTGCCATCTGCGGCACGCTGTGCGGCGTTTTCGGCGTTCTCGCGAAACGCCTCGACCGTCTGAGTGACCGCATTGCGGCCATCGCCAAACAGCATCGACATTACCCCCGTGATCAACCCCATGCCGCGATCCTTTGCTGATGTTGCGCCGGTGTCAGGTGAAACCGGGCTGAAATGAACTCTTCCGCGCGGGTGATCCAGCCCCCTTTTCCACCATCGCGGCGACGCGCGTATTTGCGGCTGGCCGCGCGGCGGTCGGCAAGCGCGTAGTAATAGTTGCGCCGCGCGATGCCATATGCATCAACAAAGTGGTCAGGTGCAGCCGCAAAAGCCTGTGCTGTGGCCGCCGCGGTTTGCGGGCCAATCACGCCATCCACGCTGACGTCGATGCGCATGGAATTCAGCAGCCGTTGCAGGATCTTGACAGCATTGCTGCCTGCATTGACGTACATATCAAAGACGCTGGCCTGCACCGGTTCGGGCAACAGGTTGATGCGTGGTCCCTCAAAGTAGTGTTTGACGAAGATATCCTCGGCCTGATCGCGGCTCAGCCTGCGCACATCCGCCGTGGTCACGCGCCCGTCCCCGTCCAGGTCGAGGCCAAGGCGGCGCATCGTGTGAATCGTGACGCCAAAGTTTGTGGCCCCGCCCGGATCGGACGGGTCGTTCACATAACCGCCTTCGCGGGCCACGATCTCTGACGCGATTTGTCTGACTGTTTGCATAATGATCCCCTCACGTTGGGAATCAATCTGCGCTCGCTTGGTTAATTCGTGACTGCGGCACCGTCCGGTGCGACATAGGTGCCTTGTTCCTTCAGCGCGTCGATGACCTCTTTCGGCATGTAGGTTTCATCATGTTTTGCAAGGATTTCAACCGCTTCAAAGGTGCCGTTCACGTAACGCCCCTGCCCGACCATGCCTTCGCCTTCGTTGAAGAGGTCGGGCAGAATGCCATCGTAAGTCACAGGGATCGTAGCCCCGCCATCAGTCACCGCGAAAGAAACCTTGGTCCCTTCACCGCGCACAATCGACCCATCCGCCACCAGCCCACCGATGCGGAAAAGCTCTGTCGCGACGGGTGGGTTTTCGGCCACTTCGCTTGGTGAACGGAAGAATTGAAAGGAATCGTCGGGCAGCAGTGCAAGGATGACCAGCACCACCGCCAGACAGACGCCTGACAGCGCCAAAATCTGAATTCGCCGCTTTTTCTTGAGCCCCTTCATGGGAACATCGCCGGTTGCATCAGGGCCGTCGTTTCATCAAGCCCCAACATCAGGTTGGCATTCTGCAACGCCTGCCCACTGGACCCTTTGCACAGGTTATCCAGCGTGGACACCACCAGCGTGCGCCCCGAAATCCGGTCGCCTGTCACCCCGATATGGCAAAAGTTCGACCCCGCGACATGCCCTGTGCCGGGGGTCTGGCCAAAGGGCAGCACCACTATGAAGGGCTCGTTGGCGTATTGCGCCGTCAGCGCCGCGTGCACCGCATGCGCATCACCTTTCAAATAGCAAGACGCGAGGATGCCCCGGCTCATCGGGACCAGATGCGGCGTGAACTGTATGCGCACATCGCGCCCGGCCAAGGCGCTGAATTCCTGATCAAACTCGCCCAAATGCCGGTGCTTGCCCCCTTCAGCATAGCCCGAAGCGTCAGAGGCGCGCTCGGTAAACAGCATCTGTTCCTTGAGTGCCCGTCCTGCGCCGGACGCCCCGCATTTGAGATCACAGACGATGTCGTCAAGGTCGATCAACCCGCCGGTCATCAAGGGCCGCAACGCAAATTGTACCGTCGCAGCATTGCAGCCGGTGCCCGCCACCAGCCGCGCTGTGCGGATGTCATCGCGATAGAACTCGGTCAGGCCGTAGACGGCGGTCTTTTGCAGATCAGCCGCCACATGCGGCTTGCCGTACCAATGTTCATAGGCATCTGGGTCCCGCAGCCGGAAATCTGCGCCCAGATCGACAACTTTCACATGGGCAGGCAGATCACGGACCAGCGCCTGGCTTAGCCCGTGTGGCAAGGCGGCAAACACCAAATCAATGGTGGAAAAGTCGATGTCATCGACCTTTACCAGCCCTGGCAGGTCCAGATGGCGCAGATGCGGGAACACATCTGCCATGTGCTGACCTGCTTTCCGCTCGGCCGAGAGGGCCGCGATATGCAGGTCAGGATGGATGGCGATCAGCCGCACCAGTTCAGCACCGGTGTAGCCAGAAGCGCCAAGAATAGCGACGGTATGGGTCATCAGATCAACCCCTTTCAATACGGATATATAGGCAGCCCCCAAGGGGCATCAATCAGGCAGCTTCAAAAGCGATTTTTCGTCGCAGGAACTGCGTGGCCCGGTCTGACACACGGCGCGGGTCGCCGGTGGTCAGGAATGCGGTCTCTTGCCCCGGCCCCACCATTTCGGGCCGCCGTTCCAGATAGTCCGAAAGACTGTCCGCGACCAATGTGGCCTGACTGAATACCTTGACGTCGGCACCAAGGGCGTCCTGAAAAATCTCGGCCATCAGCGGGTAATGGGTACAGCCCAGCACCGCTGCATCGGGTTTTGGCATCTTGCGCTGCAAAGCTTCCACATGGGACCGCACAAGCGCCTCTGCCAGGATCAGGTCACCGTCTTCGATAGCGTCGACCACGCCGCCGCAGGCCTGTGCCTCGACGTCAACGCCGATCGCGCGGAATGCCAGTTCGCGCTGGAACGCGCGGCTGCTGACGGTGGCTGGCGTGGCAAAAAGGGCGACGTGCTTGACGCCAACTTCGCGCGGGGGGGAATTGTCACCCCACTGCCGTTCGGTCAGCGCCTCGATCAGCGGCACAAAGACGCCCAGCACACGCTTGTCCTGCGGCACCCAGCCTTCCTGCATCCGCCGCAATGCAGCGGCAGAGGCGGTGTTGCAGGCCAGAATCACCAGATCACAGCCCGCATCAAACAACCGCTGCGTAGCGGCAGTGGTCAGGTCATAGATGTTGTCTGCATCGCGCACGCCATAGGGGGTGTGTGCGCTGTCGCCCAGATAGACCAACGGTACGTCTGGCAGGCGCTTTTGCACCGCGTCCAAAACCGTCAGTCCGCCCAATCCGCTGTCAAATATGCCGACTGCCATGCGTCTTGCCCTTGTATCGCGCCTCAAATTCGTGGCCCAGCGTCGTGGATACAACAGGCCCTGGAGACAGGTCATACGTGGCTTTGCGCAGGAAATCCATGCAGTCTTTGGGGTTGGGATGCGCACGCCGCAGCGTGGCTGCCGGGATCGGTTCACCGATGCAAATTCGCACATCTGTGCCGATCCGGGTCTTGAATTCACGGATCAGCAGCCCCATCCGCAAAGTGGTGTGCAGATGGCTGGCAACCTGAAACAGACGGCTGGTTGAGCCGTCAAAATAGAGCGGCACCACCATCGCGTCACTTTTCTGGATCATCTTGGCGGTAAAGTTGCGCCAAACCGGGTCCATCGGTGGCGCAAAGGGTCTGGCCGCCGTCGACACGGTGCCGCCGGGAAAGACGCCAATTGCCCCACCTTGTTCCAGATAGCAAAGCGCCGCCTTGCGGGTGGCGATGTTTGTGGCGATCGCATCTTTGGTATCGTCAAAGTTGACTGGCAGGATCACCTTTTCCAGATCAGGCGCATCGCGAAACACTTTGTGCGCCAGAACGCGGAAATCAGCGTCTCGCCGTTCTGACATGATCCGCCCCAGCATCAATCCATCGAGAATACCGTAAGGGTGATTGGCGACCACGATCACGGGTCCGGTGCGCGGAATATTGTCGAGTGATCCGCGGGCGACATCAAGTCCAATGCCGTAACGCGTTGTAATCACGTCCCAAAAATCAGCCCCCTGCGCAACCTCTTGACCGTAACCACGGGCCTTGCGGATCAACCTGCCGCGGCCTGTTGCCGCCTCCATTGCGCGGATCATCAAACGACCGGGCCGAGTTTCGGCGGAATGGGAATAGCTGATATCGCGGGCCATGCGCCGTTCTGTTCGCATTGTCGTCTCACTCATCTTGGTGCGACACTCTATTTCGCATCTATGAAGAAATTACGACAGTCGATCATTCCGCTGCGCGCTTCAATCCCTCAGGGTTGCGTAAATGTGCCAGCAACTCTTCCCGGCGCTTGGCCGCTTTTGCCGCATTGGCCGCCTTCACTGGACCAAAGCCCCGGATGTCGAGCGGCAGACGCGCCAAAGCGACCGCGGCGTCCAGGGTCTGCGGGGTCACAATGCGCAGCACCTCGGCCATGTCGCGTTCGTATTCGACAATCAGCGCACGTTCCATGCGCCGCTCAGCGGTGTAGCCAAAGGGATCAAGGGGCGTGCCACGCAGCCGCTTGAACCGCGCAAGCACCGGAAACGCCCGCGCCATGCGTGCGCCATAAGCCTTCTTACGCGGACGACCATCGGCACCGGTCTTGGCCAGCAGTGGCGGCGCAAGGTGATAGGTCAGTTTCAGGTCCCCATCAAAGGTCTCACGCGCTTTGGCCTCTGTGTTCAGCAACAGGCGCGCGACTTCGTATTCGTCCTTGTACGACAAGAGCTTGTGATACGCTTCTGCCACCGCTTCTTGCAGCGGGCCGTTGCATTGATCCACCAATTTGCGATAGCGCTTTGCAAGCCGATTGCCCTGATAGGCCACCAGATGATCCGCCCGGAACGCGATCCGCTCTGCCAGCGTTTTGGGCAAATGCGTGACGTCGGGTGTGATGATCCGCGACACTTCTTCTGGATGCAGGACCGCCCAACGCCCCAGCGCAAACGCGCGTTTGTTGCGTTCCACGGCGGTGCCGTTCAGCGTGATGGCGCGCAGGATCGCATCTTCCGACAGCGGGATCGCGCCCTGCTGCCATGCGGCCCCAAAAACCATCATGTTGGAATATATGCTGTCGCCCATCACCGCCTTGGCCAGCGCGCTGGCGTCAAACATCGCGAGCCCATCGCGCAGCCGCGCCTGAAGCGACAGGGCAAGCTGTTCGGCGGGCAGTTTGAAATCCGTGTTGCGGGTGAATTCTCCGGTTACAATCTCGTGGCTGTTGACCACCCCGCGGGTGCGCCCGGTGCGCATCAGGCCCAGCGTCTTGGCACCTGCGCTGACCACAAGATCGCCGCCAATCAGCGCGTCACATTCGCCCGTGCTGACCCGGATCGCGGCGATGTCCTCTGGCGTATCGGCCAGACGGCAATGGATATGCACCGCACCACCCTTTTGCGCGAGCCCGGCCATTTCCATCATGCCGGCCCCCTTGCCGTCCAGATGGGCCGCCATCGCCATCACTGCACCAATGGTCACCACCCCGGTGCCACCGACGCCTGTGATCACCACATTGTGGGTGCCGTTGATCTGCGGCAGCACCGGTGCGGGCAATTCGCCGATGTCCACATCTGCGGTTGCCTGTTTCTTGATCTGCGCGCCTGCGATGGTCACGAATGATGGGCAAAAGCCGTTCACGCAGGAAAAATCCTTGTTGCAGGATGATTGGTCAATCGCGCGTTTTCGGCCCAGTTCGGTCTCTGCCGGAACGATCGACACACAGTTTGATTGCACGCCGCAATCGCCGCAGCCTTCACAGACATCGGTGTTGATAAAGACCCGCTTGTCGGGGTCCGGGAACAGCCCGCGCTTGCGGCGGCGGCGCTTTTCTGCGGCACAGGTCTGGATGTAGACCAGCGCGCTGACGCCTTTGACCTTGGTCAATTCCTCTTGCACGCGTGGCAATTCGGCACGTTCGGAAAACATCACCGATTTGGGGAAAAGTTCGGCGTGCACGTCTTCCTTGTCGTCATAGACAACCTCGACCCGTTTGACGCCCATCGCAACCAATTCGTGGCAGATTTGATCTGCGGTCAGATCACCGTCATTGCCCTGCCCGCCGGTCATCGCGACCGCGTCATTGTAAAGGATCTTATAGGTGATCGTGGTGCCCGCCATCAGCGCAAAGCGGATCGCCTGCACACCGGAATGATTGTATGTGCCGTCACCGATGTTCTGAAACACATGGCCGGTCTTGCTGAACGGTGCCTCGCCCACCCAATTGGCACCCTCGCCGCCCATCTGGGTAAAGCCAACCGTGTCACGGTCCATCCATTGCACCATGTAGTGACAGCCGATCCCGGCATAGGCGCGGCTGCCATCAGGGACTTTGGTGGATGAATTATGCGGGCAGCCGGAACAGAAGTATGGCAAACGCGCCGCAAGTTCGGGCGCATTGTCAGCCTTCTTGGCGGCGGCAATCGCCTCGAGCCCGGCGGTGATACCGCCCGCGTTGCAGCCCTCTTCCTGCAAGATCCCGCCCAGCTTTTCGGCGATCCAGATCGGGTTCAAGTCGCCCTTGGTCGGGAACACCTCTTCCCGGCGGCCTTCTGAATGCTCGTCGCCCTTATGCCAGCCGTAAACGCGCCGCCCTTGCCGGTCATCAAAGATCGCTTCTTTGACCTGCACCTCGATCAGCTTGCGCTTTTCTTCCACGACCACAATCAGGTCGAGCCCTTCGGCCCATTCATGAAAGCTGGCCATATCCAGCGGCCAGACCTGCCCCACCTTGTAGGTGGTGATACCAAGGCGCGTCGCCTCATCCGCGTCGATGCCCAAAAGGTTCAGCGCGTGCACAAGGTCGAGGTAATTTTTGCCCGCCGCCACAAAGCCGATGCGCGCACCGGGCTTGCCCCATTTGCGCTGATCCATCTTGTTGGCGCGCGAAAATGCTTCTGCTGCAAAGCGTTTGTGGTCGATCATCCGCGCCTCTTGCAGTTGCGGCGTGTCGACAAGCCGGATGTTCAAACCGCCCTCTGGCAGCGGCATATCAGGCGTTTCAAAGGTCAGGCGATGCGGGTCGCCATCCACAACAGAGGTGACTTCAACCGTGTCTTTCATGGTTTTCAGACCGACCCAGACACCAGCATAGCGGCTCAGCGCCCAGGCATAGAGGCCATAGTCGATAATCTCCTGCACACCAGCCGGGCTGACGATGGGCATGTAGGCGTCCAGCATCGCCCAGTCGGATTGGTGCAAGGTGGTCGAGCTTTCGCCGGTGTGATCATCGCCCATCGCCATGATGACACCGCCATGTTTGCTGCTACCGGCCATATTCGCGTGGCGCATCACATCACCGGACCGGTCGACACCGGGGCCCTTGCCGTACCACAGACCAAAGACACCGTCATACTTGCCCTCGCCCCGCAACTCGGCCTGTTGGCTGCCCCACAGCGCTGTTGCGGCAAGGTCTTCGTTCAGACCAGGTTGAAAGGTGATCTGGTTCTTTACCAGAACCTCGGACGCGCGGGTCATTTGCATGTCCACCGCGCCAAGTGGTGATCCGCGATAGCCGGTCACATAGCCCGCTGTGTCCAGCCCCGCCAGCGCGTCCCGCGCGCGTTGCATCAGCATCAGCCGCACCAGTGCCTGAGTGCCATTCAGCAACACGTGCCGCTTGTTCAGATCATAGCGGTCGTTCAGCGAGATCTCTTCCCGGCCCATGATGCACCTCCCAATGCGCCAACTTACCCTGATGATAGGTCAAACTTTCTGACCTATAAAGCACGAATTGCTGATCTGGTTCATTTGCATTGTGGCACGTAATCAGCGTAATGAACGAGCCATAAGAGCATCAAAACCTTTGCAACGGACACGTGATGGACTGGGACAAGCTAAGAATATTTCACGCCGTCGCGGATGCCGGATCGCTGACGCATGCCGGTGACACGCTGCATTTGTCCCAATCGGCGGTCAGTCGGCAAATCCGCGCGCTGGAAGAATCGCTCAATACCACCCTGTTTCACCGTCACGCGCGGGGGCTGATTCTGACCGAACAGGGAGAATTGCTGTTCGACGCCACCAAATCTATGAACAAGCGGCTCGAGGCCGCCAGCGCCCGCATTCGCGACAGCGAGGAAGAGGTGTTTGGCGATCTGCGGGTCACGACGACGACCGGCTTTGGCACGCTCTGGCTGGCCCCGCGGCTGCCCAAACTTTATGAACTCTACCCCGACCTCAAGATTGATCTGATGCTCGAGGAACGGGTGCTGGACCTGCCCATGCGCGAGGCAGACGTGGCCATTCGCATGAAAGAGCCCAGTCAGGCCGACCTGATCCGCAAGCGGTTGATGTCGGTGCGGATGCGGCTTTACGCATCACGCAATTATCTTGAAGAAGTGGGAGAAATCGAAAGCATCGAAGATGTCGCCGATCACCGTCTGATTTGCCAAAGCCCCGCGTCCACGCAGGTGGCGGCGGGTGCCGCAATGGTCCAGCACCTGCTGACCTATGACGTGCAATCGCTTTTTACGGTCAACAACTACTTTGGCGTGCTGCAAGGTGTGCTGAACAAACTGGGCATTGGTGTGCTGCCGGATTACGTGACCGAGGACTTCCCCGAACTGGTGCGCATCCTGCCTGATGTGGAATCCGGTGAAGTGCCCGTCTTCCTCGCCTACCCCGAGGAATTGCGCCAATCCAAACGGATCAGCGCCTTCCGGGACTTCGTTCAGGACGAGATCATCGCGCATCGCCGCAAAATCCGTGAGACCGCAGCGGGTTAGCCAAGCCATGCACCTGCCGCATAGCGGGTTTGCATCTTTAGATGCGCTGTTTTTCTTGAATGGTCAAAAAACCAGCCCTATGTGCAGTCGTGAGGCGGATGATGCTTTTGCGCTCTCCTCCTCAACCTCCCTGTTGGACTTTGCCGGGCCTCGTGCCCGGCATTTTTTTGCTTAACGCATTTGGCGAAAATCTTCGTCTTAGGGCGCAGAAACGCCATTTTTGCGCCGCGCATAAGTTCTGAAAGTGGCGAAAATCGAGATGCGTCCATTTGAGTGGCGCATTTGTTTGAAGAATTTAATGTATTCGGAGGTTCGCACAATGTCACGTGTACTTGGTCATATAACCGTCTTGGCGCTTTGCGTCGCACCGTCACAAATTCTCGCTGATCTTGGTCTGGGGCTTGGTGCTGGAGCAGGCAATACATCAGGCGGTATCACAATCAACCAAGGTGGTGGTTCTATCGGCGTTGGGGTCGGCGCCAATACACCCAATGGCGGAGGTTCCGCAGGCGTCGGCATCACGATAGGCAACTCGGGCGGCGGCGGTGGCAACGGCGGCGGCGGTGGCAACGGCGGTGGTGGAAACGGCGGTGGTGGAAACAATAACAGTGGCGGCAGCAGCGGAAATGGCGGGAACGGTGGTGGCAACGGCGGCAGCGGTAGCAACGGCAATGGTGGAAACGGTGGCGGTGGCAACGGCAGTGGATCCGCGGGCAATCCATCGTCAGGATCATCGCAATCGAGCCCGCGCGCATCTCGCTCCGCCCCTTCCGCCTCGCTTCAATTGACAGCCCCGACAGCGCCCCGGATCATGGGAGAAGTCAACGTCATCGGTGTCGGCATTTGGACGCGTGACCGGCTGTTTCTTGGGACAGTCGACCGTGTCGAACAACGCAATGGCAACACAATGTTTGTCCGTGTCGCGCTGAACCCACGGCTCGCACTCACCACACGAGCAATACGTTTGCAGATCGACGGCAAACAAATCCGAAACCAAAACTTGGTGCTTGGTTTGTCAGGCACCGAATTGCTACGTCAGCTGACAGGGTCCTAGGCCGCAGCCGCCCGTCAATGGAGCCTTCCCCTTCGCCGCACCCTGCCCTAAAAGCACTGCGACTCGAGGGGGAAGCCATGTCCGATCCAGAAATCACCGCTGACGTTATCGCCGCACATGGCTTTACGGTCGAAGAATATGCCGAAGTCAAACGCATCCTGAACCGCGATCCGAATTTTACTGAAATGGGCATCTTCTCGGCAATGTGGAACGAACATTGTTCTTACAAATCCTCTAAGAAGTGGCTGCGCACCTTGCCGACGACTGGCCCACAGGTCATTTGCGGCCCGGGCGAGAACGCAGGTGTCGTGGACATCGGCCATGGGCAGGCCGTGATCTTCAAGATGGAAAGCCACAACCACCCCAGCTACATCGAGCCTTATCAAGGTGCGGCCACTGGTGTTGGTGGCATCCTGCGCGATGTTTTTACAATGGGCGCACGCCCGATTGCCGCGATGAATTCTCTGTCATTCGGCGCACCTGACCACCCCAAGACCCGCCAGCTGGTCAATGGTGTGGTGGCCGGTGTCGGTGGCTACGGCAATTGTTTTGGTGTCCCGACGGTTGGCGGTGAAGTCCGCTTTGACCCGGCTTACAATGGCAATTGCCTTGTGAACGCCTTTGCTGCTGGCCTCGCCGATACCGACAAGATCTTTTACTCCGCCGCTTCGGGCGTGGGCATGCCGGTCGTCTATCTGGGTGCCAAGACAGGCCGGGATGGCGTGGGCGGGGCCACGATGGCCTCTGCCGAGTTTGACGACACCATCGAGGAAAAGCGCCCTACCGTGCAAGTCGGTGACCCGTTCACCGAAAAGCGCCTGATGGAGGCCACGCTGGAACTGATGGCCACCGGCGCTGTGATTTCCATTCAGGACATGGGGGCTGCTGGCCTGACCTGTTCAGCGGTGGAAATGGGTGACAAGGGCGGTCTTGGCGTCCGGCTTGACCTTGAAAAGGTGCCGCAGCGCGAAGAGAACATGACCGCCTATGAGATGATGCTGTCTGAATCCCAGGAACGGATGCTGATGGTTCTCAAGCCCGCGCTTGAAGCAGAGGCCCGCGCGGTGTTCGAAAAATGGGACCTCGATTTTGCCATCGTTGGCGAAACTCTGCCCGAGGACCGGTTCCTCATCATGCACAACGGCGAAGTGAAAGCCGATCTGCCGCTGTCGAAACTGTCATCCACCGCACCGGAATACGATCGCCCCTGGCAGCCAACACCGGCCGCCGCACCTTTGGGCGATGTGGTGGGTGTGGACCCTATCGACGGTCTGAAAGCCCTGATTGGCTGCCCAAATTATGCCGCCAAACATTGGGTCTATGAACAATACGACAGTCAAGTCATGGGCGACACCGCGCGCATTCCAGGCCTAGGCGCGGGCATTGTCCGGGTGCATGGCACGCCCAAATCGCTCGCCTTCACCTCTGACGTGACCCCACGCTATGTCGCGGCCAACCCCGTCGAAGGCGGCAAACAAGCTGTGGCAGAGGCTTACCGAAACTTGACCGCCGTTGGTGCCACGCCGCTTGCGACAACCGACAACATGAACTTCGGCAACCCCGAAAAGCCTGCAATCATGGGCCAGTTTGTCGGGGCGATCCAAGGGATTGGAGAGGCCGTCAGCGCACTTGATATGCCCATCGTGTCGGGCAACGTTTCACTTTACAATGAAACCGATGGCAAAGGCATTTTGCCGACACCGACCATCGGCGCGGTGGGCCTGATCGCCCAACCCGATCAGATGATCGCAGGTCAGTTGCGCGACGGGCATTTGCTGCTGCTTGTCGGTGACACCAAGGGCCATCTTGGGCAATCCGCCCTCTTGGCTGAGGTTTACGACCGCGCCGAAGGGGATGCGCCGCAGGTCGATCTGGCGGCCGAAAAGCGCAATGGTGACTTTATCCGCGCCAACCACAAATTGATCCGCGCCTGCACGGACCTCTCGGACGGCGGGCTGGCGCTTGCCGCGTTTGAGATGGCAGAGGCCGCTGGCGTCGGGATCACGCTAGATGCATCTGACACCCCGACCCTCTTTGGCGAGGATCAGGGCCGCTATCTGATCGCCTGCAATTTCGATCAGGCAGAGGCGCTGATGATCGCCGCAGGTCAGGCCAGCGTACCATTGACCACGGTGGGCAAGGCAGGCGGCGACGCTGTCAGTTTTGGCGCAGCCTCGGCCCCTCTGGCCGAGCTTGCGGCGCTCTACCGCAGCGCATTCGCTGCTGCAGTCGCCTAAACCGGGGTCTTCTTCTGGCTATAAATATCCCCGCCGGAGGCGCCTGCACTTGCCGCAATCGCCTTCGGTTCATAAGTTAAGCGCACGTCACTGAAGAGAGCCCCATGCCCATTACAGCCCATGACATCGAAACACTGCTGCGCGAGAGCTTTCCCGAGGCCCAGATCACCGTGCAAGGTGATGACGGCGCGCATTTCGCGGCAGAGGTGGTCGATGCCAGCTTTGCAGGCCAGAACCGCGTGCAGCAGCAACGCGCCGTTTATGCAGCACTCAAAGGCAAAATGGACGGGTCCAATGGCGAATTGCATGCGCTGGCGCTGACCACACGGGCACCGGACTGAATGGTTCTGCGCTGGCTGAAATGGTTGATTACCCCACAGCACAAGCCGCTGTCGCATATCCGTCAAGATGCGCGCGCTGATATTCCCGACGACGATACGCCGGAACTGGGGATGGAGGCGCTTGATATGGGGCTGATCCGTCAGACACAACGCCGCAATCACGCGCTTGAAGCCACAAATGACGGGCATATCGCGCGACACCGGCGCGGGCGATCCAGTTTCCTCAATGCCGCCGATCGCGCCACACCGACACAATATGATGACAAGGGTTATGCGCAGACCTTCTTTGCGCAATTTCTTAAGAACAAGGAACGCAGAAATGACCGCTGAGACGCAAATCAAAGACAAAGTTGCCGCCAACGACGTCGTGCTTTTCATGAAAGGCACCAAATCCATGCCGCAGTGCGGGTTTTCGTCCCGCGTGGCCGGTGTCCTGAACTTCATGGGCGTCGATTATGACGATGTGAACGTGCTGGCCGATGACGACATCCGCCAGGGGATCAAGGAATACTCTGACTGGCCCACCATCCCGCAGCTTTACGTCAAAGGCGAATTCATTGGCGGCTGCGATATCGTGACCGAGATGACCCTGTCGGGTGAGTTGGACACATTGTTTGCAGACAAGGGTGTTGCCTTTGACAAGGACGCCGCCGACAAGATCCGCGAAGCCAACGCCTGATCACGGGGCAAGAAACAAAAAAGGGGACGGTGCACATGCGCCGTCCCCTTTTTGCTGTCTGTACAGGGGCTTAACCCGCCTTTTGTTCCACCTGATCGGCCAACGCCTCGGCCCGGGCGGCAATTTCTGCCAGCGTATCGGTGATCTCTGCGGGGACCACCGGCACTTCGACCTTTTCGGGCTGGCGCGACTGCAATTGATCAATCTGCGCCTGCAGCCCCGCCATGCGGGTTTCAGCCTCTTTCAGCTTTTCTTCGAGCCCGGCTGTCTTGTCGGCCAGCATCAGGCCCGACATCAACAGCATCCGCGCCTCTGGCATCCGGCCGATTTGGCTGGACAGATGGGTTGCTTCGCTGTCCAGCATCTGCGCTGCGGAATAAAGGAAATGTTCTTCGCCTTCCTGACAGGCGACTTCGAATGTGCGGCCACCAATGGCAACTTCGACCTGCGGCATCAGGACGCCTCCTCGATCAAGGGTTTCAATTCGTTCAGGATCGCGTCGACCTCGGCGGCGTCGGCACCCCGTTGCGCGTGCAGCGCGTCAATTTCGGCAATCAGCGCGCGGTTGATCAGCTCTGGATCGGCCGCACCGTCGGCGGCCACGCTGCGCAGTTGCGCGTTCAGATCGCGCAAATCGGCGTGTGATGCGCGCATCCGCTGCAATTCGCCATCCAACTGTGCCATCTGGTCTGCCTGGGCGGAAACCCGCGCCTCAAGCTCGGCGATCTTGGTGTCCTGCCGGTCTTTGAGCGCCTTCACCCGTTCGACCAGCTGCGCATTGGCGGTGCGTTCTTCGTCCAGCTGCTGCTGAAGCGCGCCATCCTTAGTCGCAATAGCAGTGCCACTGACACCAGCCATCCCAGCACTGATCCGTTCCAGCGCCGCGGTAATGCGACCTTCTAATGCATTGATATCACTCATTTGCCTGTCCTTTCCTGCGCGCCTCTTACGCACCCGCTTGCACCTTTCAGGCCGCCCTGTCTGGTGCATCGTCCCTGCGGCTGGCCAGTGGTTTGTCCCGCGCCCTGTTCACAGCCGAATCGCGCCTCGATGGTGAAAGCCTAAGCGATCAACCATTCGGTCGCAAACCAGATGAAGCGCTTTGTTCTGAGGCGCTTACCGGTCACGCTTCATGCGGCTGCCCGGAATGCTTGAACTATGGTCCCGCCCTGATATGACGTGCCGGACTGAACGCTTTCAAAAACAGGACCTGACCCTTGGATATTGCGACCCTCCGCGACCAGCACCCCGATCATTGGATGAAAGCTGCAGCGATCCGCACGCTGACGCTGGATGCGGTTGCTGCCGCAAACTCCGGCCACTCTGGCATGCCGATGGGCATGGCTGACGTCGCCACCGTCCTTTATGAAAAGCACCTCAACTTTGACCCTGCTGCCCCGAACTGGCCCGACCGCGACCGGTTTATCCTTTCGGCGGGCCACGGGTCGATGCTGCTGTATTCATTGCTGCATCTGACCGGCTACGCAGATATGACGCTGCAACAGCTCAAAGATTTCCGCCAATGGGGTGCCAAGACGGCAGGCCACCCTGAATACGGCCATGCAACCGGGATTGAGACGACCACCGGACCCTTGGGTCAAGGCATCGCCAATGCAGTCGGGTTCGCCATAGCCGAAGAAGTGCAGCGTGCGCGTTACGGCAAGAACATCGTCAACCACCACACCTATGTGATCGCCGGAGACGGCTGCCTGATGGAAGGCGTTAGCCAAGAGGCGATAGGCCTGGCTGGGATGCAAAAGCTGAGCCATCTGGTCGTTTTCTTTGACGACAACAACATCACTATCGACGGCACCGTCGATCTGGCCGACATCACCGACCAATCCGCACGCTTTGCCGCCTCTGGCTGGCACGTACAGCACATCGACGGCCATGACCCTGTTGCGATTGACGCGGCCATCACGGCCGCCAAGGCTGATCCCCGCCCCTCGATGATTGCGTGCAAGACCCATATCGCACTGGGCCACGCAGCACAGGACACCTCTAAGGGTCACGGCGCGCTGACCAATGCCGAACAATTGCTTGAGGCGAAAAAGGCCTATGGCTGGGTCTCTGGCCCCTTCGAAATCCCGGCAGAGATCAAGTCACAGTGGGAAGCCACCGCTGCACGCGGCAAAGCCGCCCGTGCTGCGTGGGAAGACCGGTTTGCCAAGCTATCGGCCGGCAAACAGGCCGAATTCAACCGCGCCTATGCCGGTGAAGCGCCCAAGCGTTTGTCCGCCACGATCCGCGCCTTCAAAAAGCAGATGACCGAAAGCGCGCCTAAGCTCGCGACGCGGGCATCTTCTGAAAAGACGCTCGAAGTGATCAACCCGATCATGCAGGAAACCATTGGTGGTTCGGCTGACCTGACCGGGTCGAACAACACCAAGACTGCCGACATGGGTGTCTTCAACCCAGACAACCGCAAAGGCCGCTATATTCACTACGGCGTGCGCGAACATGGCATGGCGGCGGCGATGAACGGCATGGCGCTGCACGGCGGTACGCGGCCTTATGGCGGCACGTTCATGTGCTTTACCGATTATGCGCGCGGGGCGATGCGCCTGTCCGCGCTGATGGGCGTGCCGGTGACCTACGTGATGACTCACGACAGCATCGGCCTTGGCGAAGACGGGCCGACCCACCAGCCGGTGGAACATCTGGCCTTGCTGCGCGCCACGCCCAACACCCACGTGTTCCGCCCCGCTGACGCGGTCGAGGTGGCAGAGGCATGGGAAATGGCGTTGACCTCTGAAAAGACACCGCATGTGTTGTGCCTGTCCCGCCAGGGCCTGCCGACTGTACGGACAGAGCACAAGACCAAGAACCTCTCAGCCCAGGGTGCCTATGTGCTGGCCGACGCAACCGGCAAGCGGCAAGCGATCCTGATGGCCACAGGGTCTGAGGTTTCGGTTGCCCTGGCTGCCCGCGACATTCTTGAGGCCGAAGGCATCGGGACCCGCGTCGTGTCCATGCCCTGCTGGGAGCTGTTCGACCAACAAGAGGAAAAGATCCGCAAGCGCGTTCTGCCCGCCGGACCTGTTCGCGTCGCCATCGAAGCGGGCGTGCAGCAAGGTTGGGACCGCTACCTGCTGGGCGAACGTGGCAACGCCAAGAAGGCTGCTTTTGTCGGGATGGAGGGCTTTGGTGCCTCCGCGCCCGCGGGCACTCTCTTTGAAAAGTTCGGCATCACCGCAGAGGCGACAGCGCAAAAGGTCCGTGACCTGCTGTCGTAAGCGCAAAGCCACAATTCAGTGAAAAGGCCGGGCCATCGTGCCCGGCCTTTTTCATCTGGCATCAGGCCGTATCGCAAGGCGGCCTGACCCGGCGACAGCCAGCGCCAAACAGCCGCCTGCAATCGCAAAATTCTTCACAAAAATGCTCATCTGCCAGGGGTCATTCGGGACCAGGTGAAAGATGCTGGTAACAACGCAGTAACCGGCCAGCAGAACCGCCGTGACGCGGACTTGCAGGCCAATCCAAAGGGCCACCCCGGCACCCGCGTTGAACACCAGTGCCACCCAAACCAGCCCACCGGGCAGCCCCCAGTCGCGCAGCAGACCTGAGGCGTCTTCGGGCGAGACAGCCTTTTGCACAGCGCCACCAACGAAGAGCGCGCCAATCAGCACCCGCGCCAGCAAAAGCGCCACGTCATTGATCCCCTTGTTTTGCATTCTCATCCTCATCGATTCGAGGATCAGCCTAGTCCACGCCACCGGATTTGCCACGCGCGACTGCTATCGCAAACGGTTAGCGGTAACGCGCTGTCTGCCCCGCATGTTATCGTTAACATGCTGATCCTGTTGGACTTTTTTCTTTCCACGTGCGGTTTCGGAACCTACAAGTGGCACCAGGGGCAAGGACTTGGGGAAGAGCATGACAGTCACTTTGGGCATCAATGGCTTTGGCCGTATCGGGCGCTGCACCTTGGCGCATATTGCAGAAGCCGCGCGCAACGATGTGCAAGTCGTCAAGATCAACGCAACCGGCCCAATTGAAACCAACGCGCACCTGCTGAAATACGACAGCGTGCACGGACGGTTCGGTCGCGACATCAAGGTCACAGACAACACGCTCGATCTTGGGAATGGTCCGATCACCGTGCAATCCACCTATGACCCGACAGAGCTGGACTGGACAGGCTGCGACGTGGTGCTGGAATGCACCGGCAAATTCAACGACGGCCACACCTCTGCCGTGCATCTGGATCGAGGTGCCAAAAAGGTGCTGATCTCCGCACCGGCCAAGAATGTCGACCGCACCGTGGTCTATGGTGTCAATCACCGGGATCTTTTGACGACCGAGCAAATGGTTTCCAATGGGTCCTGCACGACCAATTGTCTGGCCCCGCTGGCAAAGGTGCTGAACGATGCGATTGGCATTGAGCGCGGCATCATGACCACCATTCACAGCTATACCGGCGATCAGCCGACACTGGACCGGCGGCACGCTGATCTTTACCGGGCCCGCGCGGCTGCCATGGCGATGATCCCGACCTCGACCGGGGCCGCCAAAGCACTGGGCGAGGTGCTGCCAGAACTTGCAGGGCGCCTTGACGGCACTGCGATGCGTGTGCCCACCCCCAACGTTTCGGCCGTGGACCTGACATTTGAAGCCACGAAATCGGTCAGCGTCGCGGACGTCAACGCGGTCGTGGCTGAAGCGGCGCAGGGCTATATGGGCATGGTCATGGCCTATGATGCCGAGGCCAAAGTCAGCATTGATTTCAACCACACCACGCAGTCGTCCATCTTCGCCCCCGATCAGACCAAGGTGGTGGGCGGCAAAACCGTGCGCGTGCTGGCGTGGTATGACAACGAATGGGGCTTTTCGGCGCGTATGGCCGATGTCGCTGGTGCAATGGGGCGTCTGAACTAAGGTTGCACGCGCGCCCAACGCACCTTTGACCAGACCAGTTCGTGGACAATGAAGAACACGAAACCCGACGCAATACCGTCCGCTGCAATGCTCAGACTGGCGGTGAATGATCCGCTGACCCTCGCGTTTATGCGCCACACGCGCTAGACCGGCCCTATGACCAACACCATCGCCATCTGGCTTGCCGCACTGATCTTGGCCTTCTTTGTGGCTGATGCCTATCTGCTGCATCTGGACGCGCATATCGTCCTGATGAAGACCTTGGCCGACCTGATTGGCTGGTTGGCCTTTTGGCGCTAAAGCGCCCGCCAGCGCTTGACCTTTTGGCGTAAATCGCAATGTTAGCGCCAACACCAGCCTCAACTCCCAAAGGAGACCTCCCATGGCCGTCAAAGTAGCAATTAACGGGTTTGGCCGTATCGGGCGTAATGTCCTGCGCGCCATCATTGAATCCGGTCGTACCGATATCGACGTTGTCGCGATCAACGACCTTGGCCCGGTCGAAACCAACGCGCATCTGTTGCGCTTTGACAGCGTGCATGGCCGGTTTCCCGCCACCGTGACGACAACCGAAGACAGCATCGACGTGGGCCGTGGCCCGATGAAGGTCACCGCTATCCGCAACCCTGCTGACCTGCCATGGTCGGACGTGGATGTTGTGCTGGAATGCACCGGCATTTTCACCAGTAAAGAGGCTTGTCAGGCGCACCTTGATAATGGCTCTTCGCGCGTGCTGATCTCTGCCCCCGGTAAAGACGCGGACAAGACTATCGTTTACGGCGTGAATGACGACATGCTGACCAAGGACGACATTATTGTGTCGAACGCATCCTGCACCACGAACTGCTTGTCGCCGGTGGCCAAAGTGTTGAACGACACTGTGGGCATCACCAAAGGCTTTATGACGACGATCCACAGCTATACCGGCGACCAGCCCACGTTGGATACAATGCACAAGGATTTGTACCGCGCCCGTGCGGCGGCCTTGTCGATGATCCCTACCTCTACCGGTGCGGCCAAGGCCGTGGGTCTGGTGCTGCCGGAACTCAATGGCAAGCTGGACGGCGTTGCGATCCGCGTACCAACACCCAATGTTTCGGTCGTTGACCTAACGTTTGAGGCCACCAAGGCCACCACGGTGGAAGAGGTCAACAACGCCATTATCGCCGCCGCCGATGGCCCGCTGAAAGGCGTTCTTGGCTATACCGACCTGCCGATGGTCAGCTGTGATTTTAACCACGACCCGCATTCCTCGATCTTCCATCTGGACCAGACCAAGGTGCTGGACGGCAACATGGTCCGGATCCTGTCGTGGTATGACAACGAGTGGGGCTTCTCCAACCGGATGTCGGACACGGCCGTTGCGATGGGCAAACTGATCTGATCCAGCCCAAACGCTGACATGCTTGAGGCCGTGCCATTTGGTGCGGCCTTTTCTTTGACCTTGCGTAACATGCTGAAAATTTGAACAAATTTTGAATCGCGCCATGCATTTCTTGCAATGGTGCTTTTCGATTTGGTGACTTGCGCTGCAATGCAGCATCCCTAAATGTGATCCCAAGAGGAGCAGAAAAACAACGTGAACCTTGAAAGGAGCACACCATGAACGTCCTGAACTCCGTCCGGAATGCCGTGCACAAGCGTGCGCTCTACCTGCGCACAAAGCGCGAATTGCAAATGATGCCGCTGGATGTGGCCCTTGACCTCGACATTCCCCGCGAAGACGCGCATCTGATCGCGGCGCGCGCAGTTTACGGTTAGAGCCGCCTCCAGACCAAAGCCACAGGCCGCCCTTCGGGGCGGCTTTCGTGTTTTAACGGTTCAGAAAATCGGCAACCCTTTGGCCATAGCCGGGACGTCTGAAAAGATTGTTGTGGGTCGCACCGGGCACAAGGTGATAGGTGACATCAAGCCCTGCGTCAGTCATCAGCCGGACGAGCCGTCGCGAGTCGTCTGGCAAGACAAGCTGATCCTCAATCCCCTGCTGGATCATCACATCCGCCATCAGCGCCCCAACATATCCCGCATTATCCCACTTCTGCACTGCGGGCAGCAAACACGCGGGCAGGATTGCCATCCGGCTCATTTGCTCGCACATCCGGAAAAAGGGCGCATCAAGTATGACCGTCTTGACGCCGCGATGCGCCGCGACATGCAGTGCCAACCCCGTGCCCATCGAAAACCCGTGTACTGCAATCGGCTGATCGGTGCGGGCATCAAACCAGTCATATGCCGCCAGCGCACGCGCCTTCAGGTCATGCTCTGCCGGACGCCCCGGCAGACCACCGCCACCCGGATAGGCCAGCGCAACAGTATGACGCCCAGCGTCACGATGCAGGCTTAACCCAGAGGGAAAGCGTGCAAGCGCACCGGTATTTCCCATGAAGAACAAGACAGCCGGGGCACCTTCGCGCCCTGGCGTTTCAACAACATCAATCTGGCCCAGATCGGTTACAAACTGCTGCTGAACGTAGCCTTCGATCTGAAATGTTTCTTGTGTGAAAGGATAGATGAAACCCGGATGTATCCAAACCGCGACGGCTGCGTAAATTGCGTAGAGTCCCAGCAAAACCCCAAGACCCCGCTTCACGTCAGCGCAGGCGCGCCATCAGCGCGTCTTGCACAGCTGGGCTGACGAACTTGCCGACATCGCCGCCCAGACGGGCGATTTCCTTGACCAATTTACTGGCAATTGCCTGATGCTGGGCTTCGGCCATCAGGAACACGGTTTCAATGCTGTCATCCAGCGCCCGGTTCATGCCCACCATCTGGTATTCATATTCAAAATCCGCCACCGCCCGCAGCCCGCGCACAATGACCGATGCCCCCACGTCGCGGGCGCAATCAATCAGCAGGTTTTCAAATGGATGCACGACAATCTCGCAGCCCGCGTTCTGGCCCAAGGGCACGGCTTCTGCGCGCACCATCTCGACCCGTTCTTCAAGCGAGAACATCGGCCCCTTGTCGCGATTGATCGCTACGCCAATCACAAGCCGGTCGACCAGCGAACAGGCCCGCCGGATAATGTCGCTGTGTCCGTTGGTCAGCGGGTCAAACGTGCCGGGATACAATCCAGTGCGCATCGGCCACCTCTTGTCTTCTGTCTGAGTGGCACGCAACAATATTGCACGGCCCGGGGCAAGCCCCGATTGCCCTTAGTGGCCCATGATCATGCCTTGCAAGGCATCCTTTTCCATCGCCAGTTCGGCCAAACGCGCCTTGACTACATCCCCGATCGAGATCAGCCCGATCATCTTGCCGTCGTCGACCACCGGCATGTGCCGGAACCGGCCATCGGTCATCTTTTTCAGCACCGCATCCGCCGAATCCTGCGGTGTGCAGGTAATCAGCGTCGATGTCATCATGCCTGCCACGGTCTCATTCAAACAGCCCGCCCCGCGTTTGCCCAATTCGCGCACGATGTCACGTTCGGACAGGATCCCATCAAGGCTGTTGCCATCCGCCGAGACAACAACGGTGCCGATCCGCTTGGACGACAAAAGCTGCGCTGCATCGGCCACCTTTGCATCTGGTTTGACCGATATCACACCACCTTCGCCACCCTTGGATGTCAAAATCTGTTGCACAAGCATGGCGCTCTCCTTCTGCTGGTCACTTCAAGCGTCCCTCACGCCACCTCATCTGTCAAGCCAACGGCTTGTTCCAACCGGAAAACTTCGGCCCGGAGGCCCGCCAGCAGGGCCTCCGCAACGCGCATGAGCCGCTCTGACGGGCGATCGACCGCGTGGCGCACCAGATAGAACGACCGTTGCAAGCTGACCGCATCGGTCAGGACGCGGCGCAATTCAGGGGCAAATGGCAATGCAAAATCGTGCACAATACCGATGCCGGTGCCTGCCCGTAGCATCTGCAATTGCACCGCCACCGAATTGCTGGCCAGTTGCACCCCGTCGGCGGCCATCGCCCCCAGATAATCCAACTCGCGGTCAAAAATCATATCGGGGATATAGCCGACAATCGCATGGTCTTTGAGATCAGACAGCGCGCGCGGCGGCAGCGCATCGCGGTGCATCGCCAGATGCAAATGGTAGTCGGTGATTTTCTGCACCATCAACCGCCCCGCAGCAGGCGGGCTGACGGTGATCGCCATATCCGCCTCGCGCTGGGACAGGTTCACAACACGCGGCAGTGCCAACACCTGCAGCTCCAGATCGGGATGATCGCGCTGCAAGGCAGCACAAACCTGGGGGAGCAGAAAGTTGGCGCAGCCGTCCGGCGCACCGATCCGCACTTGCCCCGACAGTCCGGGCCCATCGGCTGCCCCCTGCTCTAACGCGCGCGCCAGCGGCCCCACTGCCGCCTCAGCCTCGGCCCGGACGCGCTGGCCGGTATCGGTCAAGGCATAGCCCTGCGGTGACTTTACAAAAAGGGCCGCCCCCAAAGCCGCCTCCAACCGGGCCACGCGGCGGCTGACGGTGGCCGGATCCATCCGCAAGACAGGTGCTGCACCCGATAACCCCTTGGCCCGCGCTACGGCCAGAAACACCCGCACATCATCCCAATTGCGCATTCGTCCATCCTTCTTCTGGCCAAAAATATCCCGGGGGGCCAGCTTGCTGGCGGGGGCAGCGCCCCCTCTACCCTTGCATTAATGCAAAATGCCTTTGCCATCTTGCCCCTTTTGCAAGCAAAACCGCAAGACTATCCTGCCAACAAACCTCAGGAGGATTCCATGCAAGAGCTGACCCACTACATCAACGGTACCCATCAAACCGGCACCTCTGGCCGCTTTGCCGATGTCTACAACCCCGCCACGGGCGAGGTGCAGGCCAAGGTGCCGCTCGCCTCGGCCGCTGAAATGGATCAAGCTGTGCAGGTCGCGGCCGCAGCCCAGCCTGCGTGGGCCGCCGTCAACCCGCAACGCCGCGCACGGGTGATGATGAAATTCGTGGACCTTCTGAACCGTGACATGGATAAACTGGCCGAGGCGCTCAGCCGCGAGCACGGCAAGACACTGCCCGATGCCGCAGGCGATGTGCAGCGTGGATTGGAAGTGGTTGAATACTGCATCGCCGCACCGCAAATGTTGAAAGGCGAATACACCGACAGCGCAGGCCCCGGCATCGACATGTATTCGATGAAACAACCGCTGGGTGTGACCGCTGGCATCACGCCTTTCAACTTTCCCGCCATGATCCCGATGTGGATGTTTGCGCCCGCCATTGCCTGTGGCAATGCCTTCATTCTCAAACCCTCCGAACGCGACCCTTCGGTGCCGCTGATGCTGGCCGAACTGATGGAAGAGGCGGGCCTGCCCAAGGGCATCCTGCAGGTCGTCAATGGCGACAAGGAAGCGGTGGATGCGATCTTAGATCACGATGTAATCCAATCGGTGGGCTTTGTCGGCTCTACCCCGATTGCGGAATATATCTATGGCCGTGGGTGTTCCAACGGCAAACGCGTGCAGTGCTTTGGCGGTGCCAAGAACCATATGATCATCATGCCCGACGCCGACATGGATCAGGCCGCAGACGCCCTTGTCGGTGCGGGCTATGGTGCTGCTGGCGAACGTTGCATGGCGATTTCCGTCGCGGTACCAGTGGGCGATGATACCGCCGACCGCTTGATCGAAAAACTGGTCCCACGGGTCGAGGCATTGAAGGTTGGCCCCTATACCTCTGGCAAGGACGTCGATTACGGTCCCGTTGTCACTGCCGCGGCAAAGGCCAACATCGAACGGCTGGTGCAATCCGGCATCGACCAAGGTGCCAAACTGGTCGTTGATGGGCGCGACTTCAAATTGCAAGGCTATGAAGACGGGTTCTTTGTCGGCGCACATCTGTTTGACCACGCGACCAAGGACATGGACATCTACAAGACCGAAATCTTCGGCCCCGTCCTGACCACTGTGCGCGCCCAAAGCTATGAAGAGGCGATTGGCCTTGCGATGGACCACGAATATGGAAACGGCACCGCAATCTTTACCCGTGACGGGGACACCGCCCGCGACTTTGCCAACCGGATCAACATCGGCATGGTCGGGATCAACGTGCCAATTCCGGTCCCGCTGGCCTATCACACCTTTGGCGGCTGGAAGAAGTCCGCCTTCGGTGACCTGAACCAGCATGGTCCGGATGCGTTCAAATTCTACACCCGCACCAAGACGGTCACATCCCGCTGGCCGTCCGGCATCAAAGAGGGTGGCGAATTCTCCATTCCTGTGATGGAATAAAAAAACAGGGGCGGGCGTTCAAGCCCGCCCCGGCACACGAGGGACGCGTATGCCGGTTGAATTTAATCTGCTGACCTCGCGGGGGCTCGTCTACCTGCGCTATGATGGCTTTGTCACCGTGGCAGAGGCTTTGGCCGCGCTTGAGGAATACAAAGCCCATCCGCAGTTTCACCCTGGCCACAAGCATTTAGCCGACTTCACGCGCGTCACGGGGTTTGAGCACGACTACGTCAAGGTCTTCGCCCTGCAGGCAGAGGTCGCCGCCGCGCTGGTGCAGGACGGCTATGAAATCCTGCTGGTGATGCTGGCACAGTCCGGCCCGGCGCTGGAAATGGCGCATCTGGTGCGCAAGTCATGGGAAGGTGTGACCACCGTTGTGCCACGTGTCGCCGAAACCGAAGCGCAAGCCCTGGCGCTTTTGGGTCAGCCCGAAACCACGACCGATGATCTGATGCGCCTGCTTGCACAAGAAAGTTGAACTTTGTCTGAAACTCTTTGCGCCCCGCAGTCGTGACTACGCCATCGTTGTTCAACAAAGGAAGAATTTCATGACTATGATCACACGCCGCGCAGCCCTGCGCCTTGCTGCCTCTGCCGCCGCCCTGCCCGTTCTGGCAACAGCGGCAAACGCGGCCAGCCATGCCGCCCATGAAACCCACACCGTGACGATCCAGAACATGGCCTTCACGCCTGCCAATCTGTCGATCAAGGCCGGTGACAGTGTGACCTTCGTCAACATGGATAACATGCGCCATTCCGCCACTGACCTGAACAAGGCCTGGGACACCGGCCTGCTGGCCAATGGTCAATCGGCCACGATCACCTTCAACGCCGCTGGCAGCTTCAACTACCGCTGCACCCCGCATGGCAACATGCGCGGGTCGATCACGATCAGCTAATCCGACACGTCGGAACGACAAAGGGCGGTGCAATGCACCGCCCTTTTCATGTTGTTTTGACCGTCAGACTTAGGCCGACTTGCGCCGCTTCATGGCACCGATCCCGCCCAAGGCAGCGATCAACATCCAGCCAGCCGCAGGCAGTGGGACTTCGCCAACGATGGTGCCGTCAGGGAACGGGAGACCTATAAGTTTATCACTCCCGGCGTTATTGTTCGCCGACTGATAACGCAGACCGACCTTTGCAAAATCCGTCAGCGCGATCGTTCCGCCCTGATCCGAGACCAGAAAGGTTAATGTCGATCCATTGTCGGCAATCGCATCATTGTTGAAAAAGGCGAGCGCGAAATCGAAATCAACTGTCGGGAACGGATTCAAATCATTGCTGTTACCACCGACCGGAACAGTTGTTCCAAAGCAATACTCTCCGGTGCTGACCTGATTGTTGGTGTTGTTACAGCTCGAATTGTAACTGATCGCGGTGCCATCGTTATTGACACCTGAGATGTCCGATGCGCCGACCACTGCTGAGCCAAGATCGAAAGCAATCAGATTCAGATGACCATCGGACGAGCCATTGTGCGACACGGTAATTTCAAAGAAACCTGCCATGTTATCGTTGACTGTCACGGCCGGCGAAAGCATGTCCGGGCCGTTCGACGACACAAACGCGCCATAAGTCAACGAAGCTGCATGGGATTGAGTCGCCACAAACGGAAAAATCGCCACGGCGGAAAAAAATATAGATTTCAACATGATAACACCAGAAACAACGAAAATAACTTACGGTTCATTCAATTAGTAACATAAAGATGGCAGCTAAACCACTCCAAGTTCGTATTTTGGCTATATTTTGGCCGCATTTGGCGACAATCCGGTCACTTGTCGATGGTTGTCACTGAGATTGATCAAAAGTACGCGTAGCAACCTCAGCCAACGGCACGCCAATGTGCCAGAATTGTCTTGCTCCATCCCCTGAGACGCGCCAAAACTAAACAACCGTTCAATTCCGTGGAGCTTTCATGGATTTCGCCCTCTCCGACGAACAAACCGCCATCTTTGACATGGCGCAGGCATTTGGTGCCGAAAACATCGCCCCCCATGCCCGCACCTGGGAGGCTGAGGGCACGATCCCCCGCAACCTTTGGCCGCAACTGGCCGAACTGGGTTTCGGTGGGCTTTATGTGTCCGAGGACAGCGGCGGGTCTGGCCTGACCCGGCTTGATGCTACACTGGTGTTCGAAGCGCTCAGCCATTCCTGCGCCTCTGTCGCGGCCTTCCTGTCGATCCACAATATGTGCGTCAAGATGATCGACAGCTACGGCTCTGACGCGCTGAAAGACCGGATGCTGCCGCAGGCGCTTTCGATGCAAACCGTGCTCAGCTATTGCCTGACCGAACCCGGCTCTGGTTCAGATGCAGCGGCGCTGAAATCCCGTGCGGATCGCACGAACGAAGGCTACGAACTGACTGGAACAAAAGCGTTTATTTCAGGTGGAGGTTATTCGGACGCTTACATCGTCATGGCCCGGACAGGGGGCGACGGCCCGCGCGGCATCTCCGCTTTGGTGGTCGAGGACGGCACAGATGGGCTGTCCTTTGGCGGTCTCGAGGACAAGATGGGCTGGCGCAGCCAGCCCACCCGACAGGTCCAGATGGATGGCTGTGCTGTCCCTGCCGACAACCTTTTGGGCGAAGAAGGTCGCGGGTTCTCCTACGCCATGCAGGGCCTTGATGGCGGGCGGTTGAACATCGCCGCATGCTCGCTTGGGGCGGCGCAATCGGCGTTTGACCAGACGCTGGCTTATATGGCCGAACGCAAGGCCTTTGGGCAAAGCATTGACCAGTTTCAGGGCCTGCAATTTCGCCTTGCGGACATGGAAATCGACATGCAATCGGCGCGCACCTTCCTGCGACAGGCCGCTTGGAAACTTGATACTGGCGCGCCTGATGCCTCGGCCTTTTGCGCGATGGCCAAAAAGCTATGCACCGAAACCGCAAGTCAGGTAGCGGACCACTGCCTGCAACTTCATGGTGGCTACGGCTACCTGGCCGACTACGGGATCGAGAAGATCCTCCGCGATCTGCGCGTGCACCAGATTTTGGAAGGCACCAACGAAGTCATGCGCCTGATTACCGCGCGACACCTGATCGGGGGCCGCTGATGCGGCGCAATGACCGATGAGCGATGACATCCACATCCGCATCGAAGGTTGCGCAGGGCGGATCACGCTCAACCGGCCCGGCGCGCTGAACGCATTGACTTGGGAGATGTGTCTGGCCATCGAACAGGCGCTTGACGCTTGGGAAAATGACACAAAGGTCGCCCTCTTAATCATTGATGCAATTGGAGAAAAGGCGTTCTGCGCTGGCGGCGATATTGCCGATATGTATGCATCCGGCCAGAACTATGATCTAAGCTACGGGCGGCGGTTCTGGTCGGATGAATACCGCATGAATGCCAAGATCTTCCGGTTTCCCAAGCCGGTTGTCACCTTTCTGCAAGGCTTCACGATGGGTGGCGGGGTCGGCGTGGGTTGTCACGGCTCTCACCGGATCGTTGATGCCTCCAGCCGGATCGCCATGCCCGAATGCACGATCGGTCTGGTGCCAGATGTCGGTGGCTCGCTGCTGTTGGCGCAGGCGCCGGGGCGGCTGGGCGAATTTCTGGGCCTGACCGGTGACCGCATGGATGCCGGCGACGCGATCCACTGCGGCTTTGCCGACTATTTCATCCCCGAAGGTTGGGATGAGCTAAAGGAACAATTGATCCGTACCGGCGACCACAGCCTCGTCGATCAGGCGGCATCCCCTGCCCCCGCCAGCCGTCTGGCCGACGCACAGGCCGACATCGACGCCAGCTTTGCCGGTGAAACCCTTGGCGACATCATGCGCGGCCTGCCCGCTGAGCTACCAGAGGTCATCGCGCATGCCGCCAAACTGATGAACCGCAACGCGCCGTTGGCCATGGCGGTAGCCACGCAATTGATCCACTCCGTCCGCGCGCATCCAACCATCGCCAACGCGCTCGACCGTGAATACCGCTATACCTATCGCGCCGTGGCACAGGGCGATTTTATTGAAGGCATCCGCGCCGCGATTATCGACAAGGACCGCAGCCCATCCTGGGCGCACAAGGACTGGACAGAGGTCAGTGGCGGTGATGTCCTGAAAATGACGCTGCCCTTGGGCAAGGACGCCCTGCAATTGGAGGAAACGCCATGAAGATCGGTTTTATCGGCCTGGGCAATATGGGCGCACCAATGGCGCGAAATCTGATCGCCGCGGGGCACGAGGTCTTGGGCTTTGACACCGCGGCCGCCCCCGATGGCATTCCCATGGCGGCCTCTGCGGTGGCTGCGGCGAACGCGGCCGATGTGGTCATCACCATGCTGCCCAACGGCGATATTCTGCGTGCTGTTGCCGCTGAATTGCACCCGGCTATGACGGCGGGCGCTGTGCATCTTGATTGTTCCACCGTCGATGTCGACAGCGCCCGCGCTGTAGCACAAGCCGCTGAAACCGCTGGTCTTTCCGCCGTTGATGCGCCTGTGTCCGGTGGGATCGGCGGGGCCACCGCAGGCACGCTGACCTTCATGGCCGGTGGACCTGCGTCTGCCTTTGAGACCGTCAAACCGCTTTTTGACGTCATGGGGCAAAAGGCTGTGCATTGCGGCAATGCAGGCAACGGCCAAGCCGCCAAAATCTGCAACAACATGATCTTGGGCGTCACCATGATCGCCACCTGCGAGGCTTTTGTGCTGGCCGACAAGCTTGGTTTGGACCGGCAGGCGATGTTCGACGTGGTCAGCACCTCGTCAGGCTACAGCTGGACAATGAATGCTTATTGTCCGGCCCCCGGCATTGGCCCGCAATCCCCTGCGGACAACGACTATCAACCCGGTTTTGCCGCCGCCCTGATGCTAAAGGACCTGAACCTGTCACAGATGGCGGCAGAGATGGCCGATGCGGACACGCCGATGGGTCAGCACGCCCGCGATCTTTATGCGACCTTTGTAGAGGCGGAAGGTCAGGGCGACAAAGACTTCTCAGCGATGTTGCCGCGCTTTGCCGCCCGGAGCCGTGGTTAATTCACCCGAACCGAGCCGCCACTTGAAACGTCGCGGCTGGTGACATCCGCCCCGCCGTTCAGCCGCAGTGACGCGCCGGAACTGGCCGCCAGCTCTGCGCTGTCAGTCGCAAAAGCCCGGATCGAAGACCCACTGGTGCTTTGCAAATCCGCTGTCACGCAGCTTAGCCCATCGGCGACCAACGACGCACCGGAACTGGCTTCGGCTTCCAAGGCTTCACATCGACCTTCGGCGCGCAATGTTGACCCGCTCGTCGCTGCGAGCGCCAGATTGCCCAGATCACCACTGACCCGCATGGATGACCCCGACGTCGCCTCGCCCTTTTCGAATACTGCGGTGGCCCCTTCAATGGTCGCCGTCGCGCCAGAACTGCTGTGCACTTCTGAAAGTGCTGGCATGGCCACGGTCACGACAAAGTGGTCCCGCTTGCCACTGCCCAGAAAGCCCCAGCCAACCTCGCGCGAAATATGCAATGTGTCGCCTTTAACCTCGACCACCAGCCGATCAATATCACCGCGCCGTGCGTCCGCCGTCACCTCAAAGGCCGAACCGACGTCGACGTCCAGCGTCACACCGCTGCTGACCTCGATCTTGTCGAACCCATCCACGTCATATGTGCGGTCGTCGGCATAGGCCTTCAGTGCGCCGCCCATCACAATCAAGCCACTTAATGCGATCATCTTCATAGTCATGCTGTCCTCCACTCCATTGCAGAAGACGTAATGTTACGACCTTTAACTTTGAAGAGGTCAGCACACAAAAAGTTGAAAAAACTATTCCGCGGCCACCCGTCCGGCGGCTTTCAGCATCGGCCCAAGGTAGCGCCCGGTATGTGAACCGGCGACCTCTGACACCGCCTCTGGCGTGCCTTCGGCGACAATCTGGCCACCGCCATCGCCACCCTCCGGGCCGATATCGATGATATGATCCGCGGTCTTCACCACGTCCAGATTGTGCTCGATCACGATGACAGAATTGCCTTGATCGACCAATTCATGCAGCACTTCCAACAGCTTGCGCACGTCTTCAAAGTGCAGGCCAGTCGTCGGCTCGTCCAGAATATACAGCGTCCGGCCGGTCGACCGCTTGGACAGCTCTTTGGACAGCTTCACCCGCTGCGCCTCGCCCCCTGACAGGGTCGTCGCCTGCTGGCCCACCTTGATATAGCCAAGGCCAACCCGCACAAGCGCATCCATCTTCTCGCGGATGCTTGGCACCGCCTTGAAGAACGCTTGCGCGTCTTCGACCGTCATATCCAGCACATCGGCAATCGACTTGCCCTTGAACTTGATCTCAAGCGTTTCGCGGTTATAGCGCGCGCCTTTGCAAGTCTCGCATGTGACATAGACGTCCGGCAGAAAGTGCATTTCAATCTTGATGACACCGTCGCCCTGACACGCCTCGCACCGGCCACCTTTGACGTTGAACGAAAAGCGCCCCGGCTTATAGCCACGCGCCTTTGCCTCTGGCAGGCCCGCGAACCAGTCGCGAATGGGCGTAAAGGCCCCGGTATAGGTCGCAGGATTCGACCGTGGCGTGCGACCAATGGGCCGCTGGTCAATGTCGATCACCTTATCCAGATGCTCCAACCCCTTGATGGTCTCGCACGGCGCGGGCGTCTGGCGCGCACCGTTGAGTTTCATGCTCGCGGTTTTGAACAGCGTTTCAATCGTCAAGGTGGATTTGCCGCCACCCGACACACCTGTCACGCAGACAAACTTGCCCAATGGGAAATCGGCGGTCACGTACTGCAGGTTGTTGCCCGTGGCTTTCACAACCTGCAGCTTTTTCTTGTTGCCCTTGCGCCGTTCGGCAGGCACCGCAATTTCGCGACTGCCGACGAGGTACTGGCCGGTAATCGACTTTTTGTTCTTCATGATCTGCTGAGGCGAGCCCTTTGCGACCACCTGCCCGCCGTGCACACCGGCCCCCGGCCCGATGTCAAAGACGTAATCCGCCTCGCGGATCGCCTCTTCATCATGTTCCACCACGATCACCGTATTGCCCTGATCGCGCAGGTTCTTCAGCGTGGTCAGCAGCCGGTCATTGTCGCGCTGGTGCAGACCAATCGACGGCTCGTCCAGCACATACAGCACCCCTTGCAGCCCCGACCCGATCTGGCTGGCCAGTCTGATCCGCTGACTTTCCCCGCCAGACAGGGTGCCTGCATTCCGGCTGAGCGTCAGGTATTCCAGCCCCACATTGTTCAAGAACCCCAGCCGCTCACGGATCTCTTTCAGGATCGCGCGGGCAATTTCGTTCTTTTGGTTCGTCAGATGCCCCGGCACACGCTCTGTCCACTCATGCGCCTCGCGGATCGACATCTGTACAATCTCGCCCACGTGTTTCTTGCCGATCTTCACGGCCAGCGCCTCTGGCCGCAGCCGGTAGCCCCCGCAAGCGCCACAGGGGCGATTGTTTTGATATTGCTCGAACTCTTCGCGAATCCAGTTGCTGTCGGTCTCGCGATAGCGGCGCTGCATGTTGGGGATCACCCCCTCAAACGGGCGTTTGACCTGATAGACGCGGCCACCTTCGTCATAGCGGAACTGAATCTCTTCCTTGCCAGAGCCGCTCAGGAACACATCTTGAATCTTCGGATCCAGATCTTTCCACCGCGCGTTCTTGTTGAACCCGTAATGCTTGGCGATGCTTTCGATGGTCTGCAGGAAATAGGGCGACTTGCCTTTGCGCCACGGCGCCAAGGCCCCATCCGCAATTTTCAGCGTCACATCGGGCACCACCAACCGTTCATCAAAGAACAGCTCAACTCCCAGCCCGTCGCACGACGGACAGGCCCCAAAGGGCGCGTTGAACGAAAACAAGCGCGGCTCGATCTCTGGGATCGTAAATCCCGAGACAGGACAGGCGAAGTTTTCGGAAAACGTGATCCGCTCCGGCTCGCCCTCGGTCGGGGCTGTTTCCAACACCGTGATGCCATCCGCCAGATCAAGCGCGGTGCGGAAGCTATCGGCCAATCGCGTTTCCAGCCCTTCGCGAACCACGATCCGGTCGACAACCACGTCGATGTCATGACGGAACTTCTTATCTAGCGTCGGTGGTTCATCCAATTCGTAGAACGCGCCGTCGACCTTGACCCGCTGAAACCCCTGCTTGCGCAACTCAAGGAATTCCTTGCGGTACTCGCCTTTGCGGTCGCGCACGATGGGCGCCAGCAAATAGCCGCGTGTGCCCTCTTCCATCGCCATGACACGATCAACCATGTCCTGCACTTGCTGGGCCTCAATCGGCAGGCCGGTGGCGGGGCTATAAGGCGTGCCCGCACGGGCAAACAACAGACGCATGTAGTCGTAAATTTCGGTGACCGTGCCAACGGTCGATCTGGGGTTCTTGCTGGTTGTTTTCTGCTCAATCGAAATCGCGGGCGACAGGCCGCTGATGTGATCCACATCCGGCTTTTCCATCATGTCCAGAAACTGCCGCGCGTAGGCCGACAGCGATTCCACATAGCGCCGCTGCCCTTCGGCATAGATCGTATCAAACGCGAGGCTCGATTTGCCCGATCCCGACAGGCCCGTGATCACCACAAGCTGATCGCGCGGGATATCAACGTCGATATCCTTCAGATTATGCTCTCGCGCGCCGCGCACTTCGATGTTCTTGAGCTCGGCCATGTCCACCCCCGCAAATCGACTGTCCACCACATAGCGACCCGTCGCGAAATTGCCAGCAGAAATTTAGAACAGAAAGCGAACATCAGCAAGTGTTTTGGCAGCAACACCGGGGCGCGTGGCGGCCCGCCGCCTGAACAAAACCAAAGGCTGGATGCAACTGCGGCGCGCAGCACGCCGCCAAGAGGTCAGGATTTCCCGACCAGGCCGATCAGAGGATAGCCAAGCGCCCGCTCGGATGGCTATGTTTGGGTGATTCATTGCTTCGGGGGATTTTTGAATGCGCGCTTTGTTTTTGTTGTTGATCACGGCCTTCTCACTCGCGTTTCTGGCGATCCCCGCAACCGCGCAAGACCGGCCCAATACCATCCTTGTGCTTGATGGCTCTGGTTCCATGTGGGGCCAGATTGACGGCGTGGCCAAGATCACCATCGCGCAAGACGTGGTCACCGACCTGCTGCAAACCCTGCCCGCTGACGAACGGCTGGGCCTGATGGCCTATGGTCACCGCGAACGCGGCAATTGCACCGATATCGAAACGCTTGTTGATCCCGCTGAAGGCACGCGCGAGGCGATTGCCGCCGCCGTGGCCGGCATTAAGCCCTTGGGCAAGACACCGATGACCGACAGCGTGATCGCCGCGGCAGAGGCGCTGCGCTATACCGAAGACAGCGCCACGGTGATCCTGATCTCGGATGGTGTGGAAACCTGCAACCCTGACCCCTGCGCCGCGGCGCGCCTGCTGGAAGAGGCCGGGATCGACTTTACCGCCCATGTGATCGGCTTTGATGTATCGGGCGATGCCGAGGCGCTGACCCAAATGCAATGCATCGCCGATGAAACCGGCGGGCAATTCCTGTCAGCATCCAACGCCACCGAATTAGGCGCAGCCCTGAACACTGTCGTGGCCGAACCCGAACCGGTCATCGTGACGGGCACCTTCCGCGCGACACTGGGTGACGCCAACGGCCCGCTGCTGACTGATCCGGTGATCTGGGATCTTGCGGGCGTACTGGACGGCGCGCAGGGCAACCCGGTGACTGCAGAACTGACCGAAGGCGCCTATACCGTCACCGCTTACCGCGTTGTTGACGAAATGACGCTTGAGGCGACGTTCACTGTTGCCGGTCCCTCTGCCGTGCAGGTCGTGATCCCCTTTCCCGAACCAGAGCCCACCGCCAGCCTGACGGCCCCCGACAGCGTGCCGGGTGGCTCAACCTTCCCGGTGGGATGGGTCGGCCCGGACGAAAACCTTGATACGATCCGCATCTCGCCCCCCGGCAAACGCTACTTCGACTTCGGCTACACTGACGAAGGCAACCCGGTGCAGATCATCGCACCAATTGAACCGGGCACCTACGAGCTGAGCTATTGGCTGCGCGACAGCAAGCAAATCGCCACCCGCGCCATCACGGTCACCGAAATCCCGCTGGGCCTTGATGCGCCAGATGCGGTGCCCGTCGCTTCGGACTTTGAAGTCATGTGGACCGGTCCCGATGCCAAGTTCGACAACATCCAGATCGGCACCGACGACGGGCGCTATTCCGACTTTCAATACACCGAACGCGGCAACCCAGTTACTTTGACCGCGCCGACGGAACCCGGCACCTACGTGCTGCGCTACAAGTTCCTCGACCGGCAGGAAATCTTCACCCGACCGATTGAGGTGACACAGGTTCTTGCAACAATCGACGCCCCCGCTACGGCCGTAGCCGGTGACACGATTGATGTCGCATGGACCGGGCCCGACTATCGGAACGACTATGTCGGCATCGGCGCGGTAGACGCGGATGGATCTGCGGCCTGGCAGAACTTTGCCTACACCCGCGATGGCACTCCGGTCGAATTGCAGGTGCCAATCACCCCGGGTGAGCACCTGATCCAGTACTTCCTGGCCGAGGATCGCACGATCCTGGCGACGCGGGCCATTACTGTCACACCGGTCACAGCCAGCATCACTGCACCTGCAGAGGCGGTGGCAGGCAGCACCATTGATGTGTCCTGGACCGGGCCGGACTATCGCAACGACTACATCGGGATCGGGGCTGTTGATGCCAAAGGCTCTGCCGTTTGGGACAATTTCACCTACACCCGCGATGGCAGTACGCTGGAACTGCAAATGCCCACCGCAACGGGCGACTATCTGATCCAGTATTTCGCCGCCCAAGATCGCACCATACTGGCCACGCACCCAATCACGATCACGGACGCCACCGCCAGCATCAGCGCCCCGGCAGAGGCAGTCGCAGGCAGCACGATCTCTGTCTCATGGACCGGGCCAGATTATCGCAACGACTATATCGGCGTGGGAACCGTTGATGCCGATGGCTCGGCCCGGTGGGACAACTTCACCTACACCCGTGATGGCGATCCGCTGGACCTGCAATTGCCAACGGCCACCGGTGACTACCTGATCCAGTATTTCGTGGGTCAGGATCGAACGGTTCTTGCGACCGTTCCAATCACCATCACCGACATCACCGCCAGCATCACCGCCCCCGCGACCGCGGTGGCTGGCAGCACGATTGATGTGGGCTGGACCGGCCCCGACTACCAGAACGACTATATCGGGGTGGGCACAGTGGATGCGGAGAATTCCGAAAGATGGGACAATTTCGCCTATACCCGTGACGGGGCAAAGCTGGAACTGCAGCTGCCGACCACACCGGGGGATTACCTGCTGACTTACTTCGTCGGACAAGACCGGGCTGTCCTTGCCTCTGTGCCTATCACCCTGACCCCGGTCAAGGCCGCCATCACCGCCCCGGCAGAGGCCGTGGCAGGTGACACGATCAGCGTCACCTGGGAGGGGCCTGATTACCAGAACGACTATATCGGCATTGGGCTGGCCGATGCCAATGGCAGCGCGCGCTGGGAAAACTTTGCCTACACCCGCGACGGCACCCCGGCAGAACTGGTCGTGCCCACGACCCCCGGTGACTATGCGATTACTTATTTCGTGGGGCAAGACCGCGCGCAGTTGTTCACCACACCAATCACCGTCACCCCGGTCAAGGCGCAACTGCTGGCCGCCCCGTCTGGTGCCGCTGGCAGCAAGCTGGTGATCGGCTGGGACGGTCCGGATTACCGCAACGATTATATCGGGATCGGTGCGGTTGATGCGGATGGCAGCAACCAATGGGAAACCTTCGCTTATACCCGCGACGGCAACCCGGTCGAGGTCACATTGCCAGAAACGCCCGGCGACTATGTAATCCGCTATTTTCTGGGTCAGGACCGCAGCGTGATCGGGCAGCTGCCGGTGACGGTCGAATAGGCCTTAGCCAGCGCCTTCAGCGATCACGATCCGGGTCACCTGCCCGCCCGAGCCATAGACCCCGACGTAAACATAAAACTGCCGGGTGCCGTTGCGGATGCGCTGCCCGGCGTTTGCAAAATAGCTGCGATCATATTGGCAGCGGTCCGCGAACAGCGCGCGCCGTGCAGGCGTGGTGAAGAAAGGATCTGCGCTGTCAAATTCCTCGCGCTTCTTGAACCGATGCCAATTGGCGCGATCCTGCTGCGCAAGTGCACACAGATCATCCAGCGGCACACCGCGCGAATTGAAGGCATCCGTTGGCCCCAAATGCGAAAAGTAATCAAACATCAGGTCTTCGGCGGCGGCTGGACTGCCTGACAGACCAAGAGCTGCGACAAGGGCACAAAAGCGGTTCATCAAGAACTCCAAACAAAAAGGTCAGGTGCAATGCCTGCAACCTGACCATTTTTGTCCGCTTGGATCAACGTCACATCACATGTGAATGACGCGGCCATAGGCATCCAGCACGCTTTCGTGCATCATCTCTGACAGGGTCGGATGCGGGAAGACCGTGTTCATCAGGTCCTCTTCTGTGGTCTCCAATTGGCGGCCAACCACGTACCCCTGAATCAACTCGGTCACCTCGGCGCCCACCATATGTGCGCCCAGCAGTTCGCCGGTCTTCTCGTCAAAGACGGTCTTGATCATGCCCTCAGGCTCGCCCAGTGCAATCGCCTTGCCGTTGCCGATGAAGGGGAAGCGCCCGACCTTGACCTTGTAACCCAGCTCTTTCGCTTTCGCCTCGGTGTAGCCCACGGATGCCACTTGCGGATGGCAATAGGTGCAGCCTGCGATGCTCTCAGGCTTCACCGGATGTGCGTGCTTGCCAGCGATCAGATCGGCAACCATCACGCCCTCATGGCTTGCCTTGTGCGCAAGCCATGGCGCGCCCGCGATATCACCAATGGCATAGAGCCCCTCAACGCCGGTGCGGCAAAATTCATCCGTGACCACATGCGTGCGGTCGATCTTCACGCCCAAGTCCTCAAGGCCCAAGTTCTCGACATTGCCGACGATTCCAACGGCGGAGATCACAGTGTCGAATTCTTGCTTTTCAACCTTACCGCCCACTTCGATGTGCGCGGTCACCTTGCCTTTGCCGCGGTCAAGTTGCTTGACCATCGCCTTTTCCATGATCGTCATGCCTTGCTTGACGAACTGCTTTTTGGCAAAGGCCGAAATCTCTGCATCCTCGACGGGCAGCACGCGGTCCATAACCTCAACCACGGTCGTGTCAGCGCCCATCGTATTGTAGAAACTGGCGAATTCGATGCCGATGGCCCCTGATCCGATCACAAGCAGTTTCTTCGGCATCCGCACCGGATCGAGCGCGTGCTTGTATGTCCAGACCAGATCACCGTCCGCTTCCAGACCGGACAATTCGCGCGCCCGCGCGCCCGTGGCCAGCACGATGTTTTTGGCCGTCAGCTCTTCGGTGCCTTTGTCGGTCTTCACGCTGACCTTGCCTTTGCCGGTCAGCTTCGCCTCGCCCATCACCGTGGTGATCTTGTTCTTCTTCATCAGATGACCAATGCCACCCGACAATTGGCCCGCGACCTGACGGGAACGTTTGACGACCGCACCCAGATCAAAATCGGCCTTGTCGACGGACAGGCCAAATTCCTTGGCACGGTGCATCAGATGGTAGACTTCTGAAGACCGCAGCAGCGCCTTGGTGGGGATACAGCCCCAGTTCAGGCAGATACCGCCCATATGCTCGCGTTCGACAATGGCGACATTCATCCCCAGTTGCGCACCGCGAATGGCAGCCACATAGCCGCCCGGCCCGGCGCCGATCACGATCAGATCAAAGGATTTCGCAGCCATGTCTCTCTCCCAATGCATAAGATAGTTTGACGTTAAACTAATTTACCGCAAACCTCCACCCGTGCAGGGGCAAAGCCGCTATCACATGAATGCAAGGCTCAGGCGGCGGCCTCAAGCTCCCGCATGATCGCCCCATATCCGCCCTGTTCAAGGAATTGCCGTTCCTTTTCGGTTGTGGCTCGCCCCAAGGCTTCGTTGCGAAACGGGAAGCGTCCAAATCGGCGAATGATCTCGCGGTGGGCCTTGGCATGAAGCAGGTTCGCATCGCCGCCGTCAGGCATCCGTGAACAGATCAGCCGCACCGCGCGGTCCTGATCAAACAAATTCTCGGAATGCATCAGCGGCATATAAAAGAACTGCCGCGCCATGCCGTCGATCTTCAGATCCCAATCCTTGGCTATGGCGACCTTAGCGGCGATGCAGGCCGCCGGATCGGTATCAAAGGCCTTGGCCTGACCGCGAAACATATTGCGTGAAAACTGATCTGTGAGGATGATATAGGCCAGCGTCTCAGAGGCGCAGGTCAGCCAAAGACCTAATGCACCATCCGCCGCCAGTTGCCATGTTTCGCCAAATCGTGTGCGTATCTCGTCGTCGAGGTCCGCCCCACCGGCGTACCACCCCTTCGGGCCGATCTCGTCTAACCAATACGCCAGAACCTCTTGTGGGGTCCGCATACACAACCCTCCGCACCGCTTTTCTCCACTCAAACAGAGGCATAGCCCAAAAAGCAACCCCTGACTTTCTAGGGCTGCGGATCCTCTTCGGCAGCGTCACCATCCAGATACCATTCCTGCGCCATCTCGGCGACGATTGGCGTGGTTGACGGGCCAACCTGTGCATATGGCACAGTGTCCAAATCCAAGGCGCTGCGCGAACGGCGGGCCATCCGCCAGACCGCATAGATCGCCACCCCGCCCAGCAAGACCGCCAGAAACACCCAATAGCCCTGCGGTCCATAGATATCCAACATCGCCCCGACGATCAGCGGCCCCGCGATCGCCCCGATCCCATTGATAAACAGCAACCCGCCAGAGGCGGCGGCCATATCCTCGCGCGCCAGATAGTCGTTGGCATAAGCGATCAGCAACGCATAAAGCGGGTTGGATGTTCCGCCGACCAGCGCGCCTGCCACCAGCGCCACAAACAGCGAACTTGGCAGAACAGCACCGATCAACGCCCCTATCGCCCCGATCACGCAGACCCAGACGATCAACAGGCGCCGGTCCATCCGGTCGGACGCCCAACCAATGGGATATTGTGCGACCAATGCGGCGACATAAATGGCCGAGACGAACAATGATACCTCTGCCACAGTAAACCCCGCACGCGCAGCATAAATCGCCGACATGCCAAATTGTGCCGAAAAGACGCCGCCCAGCATGAACATCCCGAAACAGGCCAATGGCGAGGCATCGATCATCTTGCGGATCGTCATCGGTTTGGTCTGGTCAAAGGCGGGCGTCGGTTTGACCGACAGCAAAATCGGCGCAAAGGCCAGCGACACCATCACCGACGGGATGATGAACAGGATATAGCCGCCCACGTCGCCCCGGCTCAGGATATATTGCGCAAAGACGATCCCGGCCATTTGCACGATCATGTAGATCGACAAGGACTGCCCCCGCGTTTCGTTCGTGCTGGCATCATTCAGCCAGCTTTCCGCGGTAACGTAAACGCCGCAAAAGCAGAACCCGATTACCACACGCCCTATGGTCCAAGCCCAGGGCTCTGCCAGCGTCGGATATAGGATCAGGACCGCCGAAATCGTCGACCCCAACGCCGCGAAGACCCGCACATGCCCGACCCGCTGGATCATTTTCGGCACCATTTTCGACGCAAACAGGAAGCCTGCGAAATAGGCCGACATCACGACCGACAATTCCAGCGTCGTGAACCCTTCCATCTCGCCGCGCAGACCCAGCAATGTCCCTTGCAGGCCATTGCCGATCATCAACATGAACATGCCCAGAAACAGCGCCCATGATGCGCCAAAAACCTGTATCATTTCGAGCCCTTTCGAGAAGGTGGGGTCAAGTGTATCTTGCACCGGAGAAGGTTAGCATCTGGTCTATCTGCGGCGTTTTTGGTCGCTTGCGCCGCTCAACGGCCCTTTGGCAGCAAAAGCGAGGCATCGCCATAGGAAAAGAACCGGTAGTCGGACTTTATCGCGTGGTCATAAATCGCCCTGATCCGGTCGATCCCCATGAGTGCCGACACCAACATCATCAGGGTGGATTTGGGCAGATGAAAGTTGGTCATTAACCCATCCGCGATCTGAAATTCGAACCCCGGCGTGATGAAGATGTCCGTGGGCCCCTCCCACGGGGCAAGGCCAGCATCGGTCGCCGCACTTTCGATCAATCGCAGCGCCGTTGTGCCGACAGGGATCACCCGACCGCCTGCTGCGCGGGTGGCATTCACCTCTGCTGCGGCCTGTTTTGACACATGGCCCCATTCGCTGTGCATCTTGTGCTGGGTGACATCGTCCACCTTGACGGGCAGGAAGGTGCCCGCGCCCACATGCAGCGTCACATAGGTAAATGTGACCCCCATCGTTGCCAGCGCGTCCAGTAAAGCCCCATCAAAATGCAACGATGCCGTTGGGGCCGCCACGGCCCCCTGATGCCGCGCCCAATAGGTCTGATAGTCCTGTTTATCGGCCTCATCCGCCGGACGCTTGGCGGCAATATAGGGTGGCAAGGGCATGGCTCCGGCAGCTTGCAATGCAGCATCAAAGTCATCGCCCTGCACGCCAAACCGCAGCACCGCCTGCCCCTCAGCCCGGCTTTCAACCGTGGCTGACAGATCGGGCGAAAAGGTGATCACTTCTCCGTCGCGTACCTTCTTCAGCGGCTTGACGAGCGCGGTCCATGTCCCGCCCGCCTGCGGTTCCAGCAATGTGACCTCAATCCGGGCCTCTGTTGGTCCTGCGTCACCATCCCGGCTGCGCAAACCGCTCAGCCGTGCGGGAATGACCTTGGTGTCGTTCAGCACCAGCCGGTCACCTGGGCGCAGCACGTCTGTCAGATCAGCAACCGTCAGATCGTCAAACCGGTCCGGCCCCGCCACCAACAGCTTGGCCGCTGTGCGTGGACGCGCAGGGCGGACCGCGATCCGATCCTCTGGCAGGTCAAAATCAAAAGACGATAGCTTCATGGTGTGACCTGCGGCGGCGGACGGCGGAAAATCTCGCGGAACATCCCCGGCGTGAAGGCTGACAGCGGGTTCACCGCCACATCCGGCGCATCGCCCGTGCCGGTGATCGTAAAGTTGAACCCGATCAGCCCCTCACCCCGGCGGGTCAGCACGCTGCCGATACTGTTGAGTATGTAGAAAGGTGACACGACGCCCTGAAAATCAACCGATTTGCTGGCGAGCGTGTAAATCCCATCCAGCGAAATGCCAAGCCCCGGCCCGACGGCGCTCGCCTCGGTCACAACGACCTGCGCGGGGGTCAACCGAAACCGCGCATCGACCGTATCAAAGGCCAGCCCCTGCCCGTCCAATTGCTGCAACAGGCCAACCACGCTGATCGCGTCCAAAAGGGCCGCGATGGATGGCGCATCCCGCACCCGGATGTCCCGGATCGCAAGATAACCGTCAAAGCTGCCAGCGGCCCCGGCGGGCAACAGTCGCAGGTCCAGATCACCGCCCACACCATTTTTCAGGAACCCTGCCGCACGGACCGCACCGCCTGCATCATCGCTTTGAATGCGCAGCGCCGTGCGTCCGTTTTGTGGTGCGACTGTGCCCCGCACACCGGGGCCGTCATTCACACGTGCCGTGAATTCGCCAGCCAGCCCGCCTGTACTGCTGAAGGTGCCGCGAAACCCGCGCAGGGCAATCCCTTCGGTCACTTGCATCCGATCGAGTGACACATCAATCGGCCCGCCTTCGCCACCCGATGGCGGGCCAAACCGCGCGCGCCGTAAATCCAGCACACCGCCCGCGACCTCAACCCCCACGGGCCGCCCGGCCCCGCGCCCACGCAACGTGACCGGCGCATCCAGCCAATTGCCCACCTGCACCCGAGAGAACCGCGCCGCCGAAAGCCTGCCATTGGGATCAAGGTTGATCTGCCCGGTGGCCGCCAACCCGCCACCCGCAATCTCTAGCGTCTCGATCCGAGGTGGCGTACCAAGCTGACCGGCCACGGCAAACGACCCGGCCTCGCCCTGCGGCTTGCGAACACTGACCTGCGGCAAGGCCAGCCCGATCCCGCGCAAATCAGAGGTCAGCCGAAAGCGCGGCGGCTCCCCCCTTTGCAGATCAAGTTGCAGCTCCCCCTGCCCCTCGCCGCTGACCGTGCCCGGTGGCAGTGCCACACCAAAAGCATCCAGCGTGTTCTGGGACAAGGCAATCGTCGCCGAAACGCTGCTGCCTTGTTGGCCTGTAATCCGCGACCACGCACCGTGCATCGGCACCCCATCTACCCGCACCGGCCCGCTGATCGTCAGCCCGACAGGGTCAACCGCGACCGTCAGGCCTGTCCCACGCAGCGATCGCCCCTTGATCAAGGTTTCACTGCTGACACTGCGCAATCCGGCGGTCACGTCAAACTGTAACTCTTCACGCGGCACCGGGTTCTTCAGCGGAAACGCCAGACGGGCCACAGTCTCAGCCCGGCCATCCACCGCATCGACTGGAAAATTGCTGCGCGACATCAACCCAAACGGCGGCTGATCCAGCACAGACAATGCGCCTGTGATGGTGCTGGCAACTTGCAAATCTAATTCCATCGGGGGGTTTTTGATCCGCACATCCGGGATCGTCATGATCGATCCTGCAAAATCCAACTGACCGCCCTGCGGGGCCAGCACTTCGCCCTCGGCCAGGGTCAGCACGAGCCGATTGTCGATCAGGCTGGCGTGGCCGGACCCGCCCCGGATCGGGTCGATCCGTTTGAAAATCCGCAGATCGGTGGCATCAAAGCCAAATTGCAGCGCCAGCCGCTGGGGCTGTTCAGGGGCGCTGCGCCAGCCCAGATGCAGGTCCTTGATCCGCGCGGCTGTCAGGTTGGTTTCAAACCAACGGCGCGCACCTGTCGCAGTCTCTTGCGGCCAAAGCGCCATGATCCGGTCGCGGGTGATCGTATTGCCGCGCAGATCCAGTGCGGCCTGCCAACCATCCGCGCCCGCTTTGGCCGCACCACTTGCAACGAGCGTGCCGTCTGCGCCCACAATCACGGCCTGCCCGACTTCAACCCCAAAGGGCTGCAAGCGCAGGCGCGCGTCAACGGCCAGATCACCCATCGCAACGGGTGCCTCATAGACGCCTGCGGGGTTCAGGCGCAGGTCAGGAAAGACAAACTGCCCGATCAGCGCATCGGGCAGCCCATCGCTTAGGTCACTGGCAAAGGCCTGCCCCCGGCCCGACACAGCGCCCCATTCGGTGCGCAGTGTCAGCGCCTGAAAATCAAGTCGCAGGTCGGCGGGTAGAAATCGCAGCGCCACCTCTGCCCCGTCAAAGCCCAAGGGTGCGGCCCCCGGAGGTGCCAATTGTCCGGCCCCGAGTTCAAGCGTCGCGGTCAAATCCGTGAGGTCGCCCGCGGCATCAATCCCTGTCGTCATCGTGGCCGTCAGCGGCGCATCCACCGCGCCAAGCCACGACAAGGCCGGGGATTGGGTGGCAATGTCGCGCGCAGGCAAATCGCTGACCGCCACCGTGATCGCAGCACTTGCGTCATCGGCGGGGCTGTCAAACCCTAATGCAATTTGGCCCACCGACCCGCCGCTGAGCACGGCAAAGTCCGCATCCAGCCGCGTCGCCCCGCCACGCACATCCAACATCAAAGTGCCGCCATCCACCGTCCAGGCCCGGCCAGCACGCGCGTCGCTGTAGTTGATCACGACACCGTCGACGCTCACCTGCTCAAGTGCCGCCAGCGCCGGGCGGGCGAAAACCTGATCCACCTCGGCCAAAAGCGCCTGCAAGCCGTCGGCGCGTCCGGTGACCGCGCGGCCCTGATCAAAGGCAATGGCCACCGATCCATCCGCCGCACGGCGCAGGTCTAGTTGTGCGCCCGTAAGCTGCAGCTCTTGCACAAGGGCTGCGCGATCAAACAGCAACCCGCGCGGCGACACCAATCCGCTAATCTGTGGCACGCGCGCCAACACTGCGCCCGTTGCGTCACGCAGCACCGTGTCGCGCAATTGCATGCGCGGATGCAGATCGCGCCCGATGCGCAAACTGATTTCTCCAAAAGCCAGCGATCCGCCGCCCAACATCTCTGCTGCGCGCGCCTCGACCCGTTTGGTGACCCATGTCGGCGCGGTGATGTCGCGGTCAATCATCATCAGCGCCGCCACTATCGCAAAGAGCACCGGCAGACAGGCCACAAGCCAGATCACGCGCACCCCGTGCAAGGCCGCCCGGGCAACCTTGCGCCTGCGCGGCGGTTTCGGTTTTTCGTCTGTTTGCGTCATGGCTTGCCCGTCCGGGCTTTAACTTTGCTCAGCGCACACTAAAACGAAATTGAAACGCAATGCAGCCCGCAAAAGGAGACACCCGATGTCTGAACTCTCAATTGGTGGTCCCGCCCCCGCTGTGAACCTGCCCCGCGACGGCGGTGAAATGATTGATCTGGCCGATTTTGCGGGTCAGGCCGTCGTGCTCTATTTCTATCCGCGCGATGACACCTCGGGCTGTACCAAGCAGGCGATTGGGTTCACAGATCACAGCGCTGACTTTGCGGCCGCAGGTGCGGTTGTCCTGGGGGTGTCCAAGGACAGTGTGAAAAAGCACGACAAGTTCGTGGCCAAGCACAACCTTGGCGTCGCCCTTTTGTCGGACGAAGACGGCGATGTCTGTGAACGTTACGGCGTGTGGAAAGAAAAAAGCATGTACGGCAAGACCTACATGGGGATCGAACGGTCGACTTTTCTGATTGATGCCGACGGCAAGATTGCGCAGGTCTGGCGCAAGGTCAAAGTCCCTGGCCACGTAGACGCGGTGTTGGACGCGGTGCGCGCCCTTTGAGCCGGGGACCGCGATTACTCATCGAATAACCGTTTGCCTCCGGCGGGCATATTTTCATTCAAAAGAAAGCAAAGGGTCATGCAATGATCCCATTGGCAGAAATGGCAGTTGCGGTGCTGACAACAGCGGACGGGCGCGCCAAGACCGCGTTGTCGCGTGACTTTGCGGCCCAGTGGCAAGCGGCACGCAAGACGGGCGAGATGCCGGAAATCGGGACCGCCAGCCCACCGGATTTTCCGGCGCGCCCAGACCAGCCTGCATTGCTGGACCCGCGGGATGTGCCGCATCGCAAACCCGGCAGCCCTGCAGGTCGGATCGCACTTTTGCATGCGGTGGCTCATATTGAGCTGAACGCCGTGGACCTGCACTGGGATATCATCGCGCGTTTCTCGCACGTCCCGTTGCCGATTGGGTTCTACGACGATTGGGTCAAAGCAGCTGACGAAGAATCGAAACATTTCAATCTGATGTGCGACTGTCTTGAAGCACTGGGATCACATTATGGCGCCTTGCCTGCCCATGCAGGCATGTGGCGCGCGGCCACTGACACAGCGGATGATCTGATGGGTCGCCTGGCGGTGGTGCCGATGGTGCTGGAAGCGCGCGGCCTTGATGTGACGCCGGGCATGATCCAGATTTTCCGGTCCGTAAAGCTGCCTGATGCCGTTGCTGCGCTCGAGGTGATCTACGCCGAAGAAGTACACCACGTGGCCTATGGGTCCAAATGGTTCCACTTTCTATGTGGCCGCGACAATCTTGACCCGACACCGGTCTTTCACGATCTGGTCCGCCGGTATTTTCATGGCGCGCTGAAACCACCGTTCAATGAAGAAAAACGCGCAGAGGCGGGAATTCCCCCCGATTTCTATTGGCCGCTTGCCGGAACCCCGGCGGGGAGATCAAAATCGTAGGCAAAAAGCTGCCCAAGCCGCCGAAAAAGGTCATGAAATCTGATAATTGGTTGCAGGAACGGCACTTGGAAGCTAGACCCTTTTCAGCGGCGCAAAGGGTGTGGGGACCTGCCGGTGGGAAATGGGACGGGACAGGGACGAAGCCGTGAAATCACGACTGACGCATGCAATTCACCATAAGCTCGAAAAATGGTTCCCTGAAAAACGGCTCTTTTTGCGGTCCGATACCGAGACCCGTTTCATCCGTCTCAAGCCTGAAACACAGTTGATCGGCTGGGGCGGCGCGGTTGTCGTTGTCGGCTGGACAATCATTTCTACCGCAATCCTGCTCATGGACAGCATCGGTGCCGGCAACTTCCGCGCACAGGCGCAACGTGATCAAATGATCTATGAACAGCGGCTCAACGCCCTGTCTGCCGAACGTGACGCCCGCGCAGAAGAAGCGGTTGCGGCACAACAGCGGTTTTCTTCGGCCTTGGCACAGATCAGTACCATGCAATCAGAACTGCTGGCGCTGGAGGATGAGCGCCGCGAGTTGGAGACCGGGATGGAGGTCGTGCAGGCCACTCTGCGCAATACCATGCAACAGCGTGAAGCGGCCCGACAGCAGGTCGCTTCGCTGACAAATGAAGATGGCAACGGCCCCTCGACTGCTGTGATCAGTGAAGAGGCAGAGAGCACGGTCGATCTGTTGGCCTCTGCCCTTGCCGAGACCACAGCAGAGCGCGATATGATCGCCTCTGACGCGGCTTTTGCGCTTGACCACGCCGCCGAGATGGAGCTGGAACTGCGTCTGCTGCAGGAACGCAATGACGAGATTTTCCGCCAGCTTGAAGAGGCGATGACCATCTCTGTTGAGCCACTCGACAAGATGTTCCGCAACGCAGGGCTTTCGCCCGATAGCCTGATCTCTGCGGTGCGTCGTGGCTATTCCGGCACCGGAGGCCCGTTGACGCCGCTGCAGTTTTCGACGAAAGGCGGCGCGCCCGATCCTGATGCAGCCCGCGCCAATGGCATTCTGGATGCGATGGACCGGATCAACCTGTATCGGATCGCCGCCGAAAAGGCGCCCTTTGACATCCCTGTCAAATCGAACTTCCGTTTCACATCGGGCTTTGGCCAACGGTGGGGCCGCCTGCATGCGGGCACCGATTTTGCCGGGCCTGTCGGCACGCCAATCTATGCCACCGCCGATGGCGTTGTCACACACGCCAGCTGGTCATCGGGGTATGGCCGGTTGATCAAGATCCAGCACGAGTTCGGGATCGAGACCCGGTATGCACATTTGAACGCAATGCGTGTTTCAGTTGGTCAAAGGGTCTCGCGCGGGGATCGAATTGGTGATATGGGCAACTCCGGACGGTCCACTGGACCACACCTTCACTACGAAGTGCGCGTTGGCGGTATTCCCGTTAATCCCATGACCTACATAAGAGCTGGACAAGATGTTTTCTAAATCCAAAATCAACGAGCCCGGACCCAAAGCCGAAGGGGCCCCTGCTGCTGCAGCGGAACCGGCGAAGTCCGCACCTGCATCTGACTTCAAAGCGACGGCCCCCAAAAGCAAGCCGCCCGCATCCGTACTGTCTGCTGACCTGCATATCACCGGGAACATCAAGACGACCGGTGACATCCAGATCGAAGGCCAGGTCGATGGCGACATTCGCGCCCATCTGCTGACCGTCGGCGAAGGCGCCACCGTCAAGGGCGAGGTTGTGGCAGATGATGTGGTCGTTAATGGCCGGGTGATCGGTCGCGTCCGTGGCCTCAAGGTGCGCCTGACTTCAACGGCACGTGTCGAAGGCGACATCATTCACAAGACCATCGCCATCGAAAGCGGCGCCCATTTCGAGGGGTCCGTACAGCGACAGGATGATCCGCTGTCCACCGGTTCCGGTGGCAAGGCGAAAATGCCTAACGACGCCGCCAAAGGCTAGGCTTGGCCGCAACACCACCTTCTCAACGGGCCGCGCCGGCAAAGGCGCGGCCCGTTTTTCATGCCGACTTCTGTGAAGAGCGGCATCGCCGTCTGATCCTCACCGCTGCTGTGCTCGCCTCTTCCATGGGGTTCATTGATGGCACTGTGGTCAGCATCGCCATGCCCGCGATCCGCCAGACGCTGGGTGCTACGCTGGATCAGGCCACGTGGATCAACAACGCCTACATGGTCACCCTAGCCGCGCTGATCCTTGTGGGCGGTGCCTTTGGTGACCGCTTTGGGCTCGCGCGGGTGTTCTCGCTGGGCATCGCAGTTTTTGTGACGACCTCGCTCATTTGTGCGCTGGCACCCAACCCCGATGTGCTGATCCTTGCGCGGCTGGCTCAGGGTGCCGGGGCTGCAATGATGATCCCCGGCAGCCTTGCTATGATCAGCCGCGCCTACCCGCGCGAGGTACGCGGGCGCGCCATTGGCCTGTGGGCCGCCGCCTCTGCTGTTACAACCGCCGCGGGGCCGATCGTGGGCGGGCTTGCGCTGTCCTTTGGCGGGCCAGAGATGTGGCGGTGGATCTTTGCGATCAACTTGCCACTGGGGCTGATTGCATTTCTCATGACCCGTGCAGGCGTCGCCCGCGACACCCGCCGTCCGGGTCAGCCGGTAGACATCCCGGGCGCGGTGCTCGCTGTGGCGGGTCTGGCCGCCATCGCCTGGACCTTCACCCATTTAGAGGGGTCGGCCACCACCGCGCTCACCTGGATCATCGGCGGCCTGGGCGCACTGACCTTACTGGCGTTTCTATGGCAGGAACACCGCAGCGCCCACCCGATGATGCCGCTGGCACTGTTCCGTGACCACACTTTTGCCGCCGCCAATGCCGCGACCTTTGCGCTTTACTTTGGGCTGTCTGCGATCCTGTTCTTTCTGCCGATGCTCACCGTCGCAGGTTGGCAGATATCAGAGATTGAGGCCGCACTGGCCTTTGCCCCGCTGTCGATCTTCATCTCGGCCTTTTCGACCCGTTTCGGGCGATTGTCGGATAAGATCGGCCCCGGCCCGGTCATCGCGATGGGGGGCGTCACCGTTGCGGCAGGCTATGCCGCGCTGGCGCTTGTGGTCCCCTTGCAGAACTACTGGTTCGCCGTGCTTCCCGCGATGACGGTGACCGGGTTCGGCATGTCAATGGTCGTGGCCCCCTTGTCCATCGCAGTGATGGGCGCTGTGGCCGATAGCCAGTCCGGCACAGCATCAGGCGTCAACAACGCGATCAGCCGGATCGCGGGGCTTGTGGCGGTGGCGGCAATGGGCGCGCTTGTTGGTTTTGCTTATGCCCGTGCGGGCGGCGCGTTCAGCTATGGTGAAACACTGGATGACCCGGCACATGTGGCGGCAATGGGTGCGGCCTTTGCGGCGATTGCCTGGGTCTCGGCCGCACTGGCGGCCCTATCAGCAGCTTTGGCCTATGTCGGCATCCCGCGGCGCGGCGCATCATAAAGTGCGCGGCGGTATAAGTGCCATGTGGCATGGCCCAGCACCGGCAAAACAACCACCAGCCCCAGAAACCACGGCACCAACGCCAGAAAGGTCAGGCTGGCAATCACCCCCGCCCAGACCAACATCACAGCCAGATTTTCGTTCACCGTGCGCACCGACAGGATCATCGCCGTGACAAAATCGACCTCGCGCTCCAGCAACAGCGGCAGGCTGACCACAGTCAGCGAGAACAGCAAAAACGCCAATACCGCACCCACGACCACCTCTGCCGCGATCATCCGCAGGCCCGCTGCTGTCCAAAGCACGGACAGATCGGTCGAGATATTGGTGATTGCCGACAGCCCCATGAAAAGCGCAAAGATGATATGCGCCAGAAACGTCCAGAACAGAAAGTAAAAGACGATGAGCGCCCCCATCCACGGGATTTGCCGCCCGCGTTCTGCCCAGACCACGCCCAGAACCTCTGACCAGACCAGCGGCTGATCCGCCTCAAGCCGGCGCGACACCTCGCAAAGGCCAACGGCAGCAAAGGGCGCGGCCAGCGGAAAGCCAAGGGCAGTGGCCAGCGTCCATGTCACATGCCCTGCGCCGATCCACAACATCCCAAAGCCGCCGACGACATAGACCGCGCTGAAAAACAGGCCAAAGGCCGGCGCGCGTCGAAAATCCGCCACCCCCTTCGCAAGGCATGTCCAAAGCTCGTGCAGCGTCACCCGCCCAATCCGGGGCAGCGGTGCGGGGTCTTTGATGTCGTGCGACGTCATAGGATCAGATTAGGCATGGCACGGGGCGCGTCCTTGATCTGCATCAATCCTCGGCGGTGGCCTCGGCCCGGCTCTTGCCGCTCACGTCCATCGCCAGCGTGGCCGCCATCAGGCCGTCCAAGTCACCGTCAAGCACGCCGGATGTGTCAGAGGTTTCAAACCGCGTGCGCAGGTCTTTGACCATCTGATAAGGCTGCAACACATAAGATCGAATCTGGTTGCCCCAGCCCGCGTCACCTGCGTTTTCGTGCGCCTCGTTGACCAATGCCGACCGCTTATCAAGCTCGATCTGATAGAGCCGCGATTTCAGCGCCTTCATCGCGATATCACGGTTCTGGTGCTGCGATTTTTCCGATGATGTTACGACAATCCCCGTGGGATGGTGCGTGATCCGCACCGCCGAATCTGTCGTGTTCACGTGCTGCCCACCCGCGCCCGACGACCGGTAGGTATCAATGCGGATATCTGCGGGGTTCACCTCGATCTCGATGTTGTCATCCACCACCGGATAGACCTTGACCGAGGTAAAGGACGTGTGCCGCTTGGCCGCGCTGTCAAACGGTGAAATCCGCACCAACCGGTGCACACCGCTTTCGGACTTTAGCCAGCCATAGGCGTTCTGCCCGCTGATCTTGTAAGCCGCCGATTTGATGCCCGCTTCTTCGCCGGGGCTTTCTGACTGCAACTCGACCCTATAGCCTTTCTTTTCCGCCCAGCGGACATACATCCGCGCCAACATCGCGGCCCAATCGCAACTTTCGGTGCCACCCGCCCCTGAATTGATTTCAAGGAAGGTATCATTGCCGTCGGCCTCACCGTTCAGCAGCGCCTCCAACTCTTTCTTGGTGGCCTTGGCTTTGAGCGTTTCAAGCGCGGCTTCGGCCTCGGACACCACTTCGGCATCTTCTTCCATCTCACCCAATTCGATCAGCTCGATATTGTCCTGCAGATCGGTTTTGATGCTGTTGTAGCTGTCCAGCGCATCCACCAGCATCTGCCGCTCGCGCATCAGCTTTTGCGCTGCCGCCGGATCATCCCACAGGTTGGGGTCTTCGACGCGCGCGTTAAATTCCTCCAGCCGGTGGGCTGCGGTCTGGTGGTCCATCCGCTGCGCCAGCAATTGCAGCGAGTTCTCGATGGCCTCAACGGTATTTTCGGTCTCAGCGCGCATGGGCCCGGGTCCTGGATTGTCTGATTGTCAAAGGGTCATATCCCGCGCCATTGGCACGGGCAAGGTAGGCTGGGCAATCAGCCCAGCACGGTATCTAGTAAAGCCCACCCGACGACAGCGAACCGAAGGTGGCGCGGGGTCCAACTGTTGCTGTGCTCCCGGTCGAGGTGGTCACCTGACGGGACGCGCGCGGCACCTCATCAAACAGCGACAGATCGGACCCCATCGCAAAGCCACCGTCAAATGTGATGCCGAAGACCGGCTCTTCGCCGGGGCGGAAACACTCTGCAATCACGTTCTCGCCGCCGGCACTGTCAGGCAGACGCGCGCCAGTAAATCGGTCGATCTTGATGAACTGACAATCTGCGGGGACAAAAAACTCGCCGCCGCCGTACTTCTGGATCGCCTCTGACATGAAGTCGGTGAACACCGGGCCGCAGATGCCGCCACCACCGGCCCCCCGGCCCATCGGGCGCGGCGTGTCGAAGCCAATGTAGCAGCCCGCCACGATGGTCGAAGAGAAGCCCACGAACCACGCGTCCTTTTCATCGTTGGTCGTGCCTGTCTTGCCCGCAATCGCCACCGGCAGGTTGACCGTGCCGCTCGCGGTGCCGCGATCCACAACACCTTCCATCATGCTGGTCAACTGATAGGCAGTGATTTCGTTCATCACCCGCTCGCGGTCCGATGTGATCTGTGGGCGCTGGCCCGCGGGCAGGGTCTGGTCGTTACAATCCACGCAAATGCGCTGATCGTGGCGGAACACGGTGTGGCCGTAACGGTCCTGTACCCGGTCCACCAGCGTCGGTTCCACCCGCTCGCCCCCGTTGGCAAACATCGCATAGGCCGCAACCATCTTGAACAATGTGGTTTCTTCCGACCCCAGCGAGGCCGCCAGCACCTGGTTCATATCGTTGTAAACACCAAACTTTTCCGCATAACGCGCAACCGTATCCATGCCGACCTCTTGCGCCAGTCGGATGGTCATCAGGTTCCGTGACTTTTCAATGCCGGTGCGGAGCGGCGTGGGCCCGTAGAACTGGTTGGAATAATTCTTTGGCCGCCAGACACCCTGGGGTGTGTTGATCTCAATCGGTGCATCCACCACGACTGTGGCGGGCGAATAGCCTGAATCCAACGCCGCCGCATAGACAAACGGCTTGAACGACGAACCGGGCTGACGCTGCGCCTGCGTGGCGCGATTAAAGACAGAGTGCTGATAGCTGAAACCGCCCTGCATCGCCAAAACGCGGCCAGTATTCACGTCCATTGCCATGAACCCGCCCTGCACTTCTGGCACCTGCCGCAAAGTCCAGCGGATCAGCGATCCGTCGCTGTCGTTGGTCATCTGACGCACATGCACCACGTCGCCGGGGGTGAAGTTCTCAAAGAAATCGCCCGCCATCCACTGGATGTCCTCGCGCGGCACCTCGACCGTGCCGTTCACCCCATCCGCACCCAGCGTCAGGGTCTGTTCTGCTACCTCCAGCACCACAGCCGGATACCAACGATTGCCCAGCGTGATATCGCGGGCCACGTTGACTTTGGATAGCGCCTCGCGCCACGCAGGCGCGCTGGTCAGCGTCTCAACCGGGATCGTCTCTCCGGTGCCGCGCCACTTGCCCTGCCCGCGATCATATTGCTCGAGCGCGCGTTGCAGCGCATGGGCTGCTTCCACCTGCATCTCGGGATCAATTGTCGCGCGGATCGACAGACCGCCGGAAAAGAATTCTTCCTCGCCAAAGTTCTGGCTCAGCTGGCGGCGGATTTCGTCGGTAAAGTAATCGCGCGGCGGCAGGTCCGACTTAAAGCTTTCATAGTCGCCATTCTGCACCGTGCGCAGCGGCTCATTCACCGCCACCTCATAGGTCGCCTGATCAATGTAGCCGTTCTCGAACATCTCTTCGAGGATGAAGTTCCGGCGCGCGATCGACCGATCCTTTTGCCGCACCGGGTCATAACGCGATGGCGCCTTGGGCAGCACCGCAAGATAGGCCGCCTCTTCCACGGTCAGCTCTGACAGGCTCTTGTTGAAATAGGTCAGCGCTGCCGCGGTCACACCAAAGCTGTTCTTGCCCAGAAAAATCTCGTTCAGGTAAAGCTCAAGGATCTTCTCCTTGGGCATCGCACCCTCAATCCGGGTCGCAAGAATGATCTCCTTGATCTTGCGCTCTGCACTGCGTGATCCATCCAGCAGGAAGTTCTTCATCACCTGCTGCGTAATGGTCGAGGCACCGCGCAAATCCGCACCCCGGCTGCGTACCGCATCAAACAGGGCCGCAGCCATCCCGCGGGGATCATATCCCGCATGGGTATAGAAATTCTTGTCCTCGGCGCTGATAAACGCCTGCTTCACCAGATCAGGGATTTCCTCGGCCGGGGTGAACAGCCGCCGTTCGACGGCAAATTCGTCAATGATATTGCCCTCGCCCGAATAAATCCGGCTGATCGTCTTGGGCGTATAGGTCGCCAGTACCTCGTATGACGGCAGGTCCCGGCCATACATGTAGAAAATCCCGCCCAGCGTGATCCCGGCCATCACAAGGCCAAGGGTCAGCATCGAAAAGATGCTGCCGAAAAAGGACATGACAAAACGCAACAAGGGGCTCGCCTCACGATACCGGTGACTGACCCGCTTATAGGCGGTGCCACCGGCAGGGTCAAAAGCTCAAGCAGGGTTATGGGCTGAATTGCGCCGCGTTTCTGGTCACTTTTTCAGCAGGTTTTGCTTAGGGTCAGGGCCCTAGGCCGGCATGATCTCATCACCGTACCACGGGGCGAACTTCACCTCTGTCCCATCCCCCACCAATGCGGCAAAGGCCATCGGGTCCTGCGTGCCGCCATCGCGACCGCGATAATGATAGGGATAGACGAACCGTGGCGCGAATTCCGACACCGCACTGGCCGCCGCTTCTAGGTCCATCGTGAACGGCAGGTTCATGCAGACAAAGGCCAGATCAATGTCCTGCAGCGCGCGCATTTCGGGGATATCCTCGGTATCGCCCGAGATGTAGACGCGGAAGCCCTCAAACGTCAGCACATAGCCATTGTCGCGGCCCGGCGGGTGAAAGTTCATCCGCCCCTCGGTCAGGTTATGCGCCGGGATCGCGGCGATCCCAAGCGCGTTCCACGCGGTCGCGTCGCCGTTGCCAAGCGATTCTGCCTTGGCCTTCAGGTCATCGGGCAGCTTGTCATAGACCGCTGGATTGGTGATCAGCAGGGTCTGATCCGTCACCAGCCCATTCAAAATCCCCTCGTTGAAGTGGTCGCCGTGCTCGTGCGTGACCAAAATCAGATCAGGCTTCGGCAACCCGTCATAGGCCGACATCTCGCCCACCGGGTCAACGGCAATGGTGCCAAGCGGTGTCTCAAAGATGATCGAGGCATGATCGACCGGATGCACCGTGATCGGCCCTGCAGGTGTCTCAAAACTGTCTGCTGTGTGACTGGCGCTGCGCGCCTGAAACGGCAGAAACGTGATTGTGCCCGCTGCTGCGGCCTGCGTCAAAAATACCCGTCGTGTCGATGTCATGTCGATGTCCTCCGTATTGCGCGATGGCAAACCACCTAGCGCAAGACAGCGACAATTCAACGCAGCCCAATCCGGGCTCCACTACTATCCGCGCAGCTCGGCCACGATTTGTCGCATCTGATCCAGCGGCACATACCCGCGCAGCATTTCGTCCTGCACCACAAAAGTGGGCGTGCCATTGATCTGCAACTGCTGACCCAACACGCGGTTGGCATTCAGGATCGCCGCGACCTCATCACCCTCCATCGCCGCAAGGATCGGTGCCGCCTCCAGCCCCAGGCCCTCGGCCATGCGGCCAAAGGCCGTGGGCGAGAAATCACCGCGATAGGCCATCAGCGTGTTGTGGACGTCGTAATAGGCGTCATCCCCGGCCACCAACTTGGTGGCGACGGCAAAGCGCGATGCCAACACCGATTCCTCGCCCAGAATGGGGAACTCCTTGACGATATAGCGGATATTGCCATCCCGGCTGACCAGTTCTGCGACCTCCGGATGCGCCTTTTTGCAATAGCCACAGCGATAATCGAGGAATTCGACAACGGTAATGTCGCCCTCGGGATTGCCACCCACAAAAGAGAACCCATCATTCAGCAATTGATCCGCAGATGCCGCCAGCATGGCCCCTTCGGCCTGTGCCTGCTCAGCCTGCTGCCGCGCTTCAAGCACACCAATCGCCTCCATCAGCACTTCGGGGTTTTCCAGCAGATAGGCCCGCACCTCGGCACGAAACGCGGCCCGCTCGGCCTCGCTCATTCCCTCTTGCGCAGCAAGCGGTGTGGCAAAGGTCAGGGCCGCAAGGGCAATGGCGCGCAACATCATCTGGTCTCTTTCCTCTTGGTCCTGCCTGTTTCATCACATCATGGCGTCAGGGCCAAGGCGGCATTGACGCGCACCCACAGGCTGGGCATCACAGCACAAAGCAGTAGAGGCACCACATGCGCAACTCAACCCGCGGCGACGTCGATCCCTTCATTGTGATGGATGTGATGGAGGCGGCTCGCGCGGCAGAGGCCGCGGGCCGCCACATTATCCATATGGAAGTGGGCCAGCCCGGCACCGGCGCACCTGCCGCTGCGCGCGCCGCCCTGCAACAGGACCTTGCAGACCCTTTGGGTTACACGGTCGGCCTGGGCCTGCCTGATCTGCGCGCGCACATCGCGCAGCTATATAACGACTGGTACAGTGTTGACCTTGATCCGGCCCGCGTGGTGGTGACCTCTGGCGCGTCAGGCGCGTTCCTGCTGGCGTTCTCAGCGCTTTTCGACAATGGCGAGCGGGTTGGCCTTGGCCTGCCCGGCTACCCGTCATACCGGCAAATCCTGCGGGCCGTGGGGTTGACGCCCGTGGGCATCCCCACAGATGCCGCGACCCGGTTCCAGCCGCAGCCTTCTGATGTGGCGACCCACGACCTCGCAGGACTTGTCGTCGCCTCACCCGCTAATCCCACCGGGACCATGTTGGACCTGCCCAGCCTTTCGGCCCTTGCTTCGGCCTGCGCCGACCGCAATGCCGCCCTCATCTCGGACGAGATCTATCACGGCATCACTTATGACCGCCCACAGGTTACTGCACTGCAAGCCACCGATGATGTCTATGTGGTCAATTCCTTTTCCAAATACTTCGCCATGACCGGCTGGCGCGTGGGCTGGATGGTGGTGCCTTCGGATCACGTTCGCCGGGTCGAACGGCTGGCCCAGAATATGTTTATCTGCGCACCGCATGCCGCCCAACGGCTTGCCTTGCATGCGTTGAACGCGCCTGCGGAATGTCAGGCAAACCTTGCGACCTACAGGGCCAACCGCGACATCGTGCTTGCCGGGCTCAAGGCAGCGGGCTTTGCCACCCTCGCCCCGCCAGACGGGGCGTTCTACGTCTATGCCGATGTCTCGGCCTATACCGATGACAGCCGCGCACTGGCCGCCGACATCCTTGACCGCGCAGGCATCGCCGTCACCCCCGGCCTTGATTTCGACCCCGACCGCGGGCATCACTGGTTGCGCTTTTCCTATGCCGGGACGACCGCTGATATGACAACCGCCATGGACCGGCTTGCAACTTATATGGCTGCCCGATGATCCGCCTGCTTGCCTGCCTGATCTGCTTTGCTCTGCCTGCGGCGGCCCATGATTTCACCGGGCTGGCGCGGGTCGATATGGCCGGCAGTCAGGTCTATGACGATGGCAGCGATCTGGTGGTTGACCTGGCACTCAGCCAGACGATCCCCTACCGCGCTTTCACCCTTGATGACCCGCGCCGTCTTGTCCTCGACTTCCGCGAGATTGACTGGCAAGGCGTCACGCGTGCCGCACTCTTGAATTCAGACAATGCACCCGATCTGCGCTTTGGGACATTGGCACCCGGCTGGTCGCGTATGGTGATCGACCTTTCGGCCCCGCTGATTATCGACACCGCCGGGCTGGCCACCGACGCCGAAACCGGAACCGCTCAGCTGACCGTCCGGTTGCGGGCAACAGACGACACCACATTCGGTGCCCGCTCAGGCCCACCACCTTCGGCCACCTGGGACGATGCTGTGCCCACACCCAGCCTTCCCGCACCCGACCCTGCCACCGATGATCTCTTGACCGTCATGCTGGATCCCGGCCACGGCGGCATCGACCCCGGCGCCGTGCACGGCGGTATTTACGAGGCGAACCTGATGCTGCAACTGGCAATCGAGGCGGCAGATGCCCTCAACCGCACCGGAGAGGTGCGCGCATTGCTGACCCGCGATGCGGATGTCTTTGTGCCGCTCAGCGCGCGCATCACCCAAGCCCGCACCGCTGGTGCGGACCTGTTTATCTCTTTGCACGCAGATGCGCTGGAAGAGGACGACGCCACCGGTGCCTCGGTCTATACGCTGGATGCTGACGGACAGGATCGCGCGGCCCAACGCATGGCCGAACGGCACGAACGCGGCGACCTTCTGACCGGTCTGGACCTCAGCGATCAGGATGACCGCGTCGCGACCGTGCTGATGGATCTGGCCCGCGCCGAAACCGGCCCCTCCGCCATCCGCTTTGCCGATATGCTGGTCAAGGCATTGCGCGATAGCGGTGCGCGGCTCAATTCGCGCCCCCGGCGCGAGGCACTGCTGGCGGTGCTCAATGCCGCCGACTTTCCGTCCGTGCTGGTCGAGGTCGGCTTTCTGTCCAACGCCGCAGACCGCGATACGCTCTCGTCACCCGATGGCCGCGCGCGGATCGTGGATGGGTTGGTCAACGGCATCCTCATCTGGTCCCGTGATGAGGCCGCCCGCACACCGCTGATCCGGCAATAGCGCGCCCTCAGACCAACCCGGCCGAAGCGGCAAACGGGTCCCACTCGGCATCACTGTGCCAGGTATACTCGCAGCCCTCAGCCATTTCTTCGGCCTTGTCGCGGCCAAACAGGTCTGCCGCGACCGCCAGCGCCATATCCATCCCCGCTGAAACGCCGGATGAGGTGAAAAACTTGCCGTCCTCAACCCACCGGGCCTGTTTGACCCAGTCAACGCCCGGTGCCAGATGGACTGTGCTTGTGAAATCCATCTTGTTGGTGGTGGCCCGCCTGCCGTCCAGCACACCGGTCATCCCCAAAAGAACCGTGCCAGTGCAGACCGCCATCACCTTTTCAGCCCTCGCAGACACATCCCTGATCCATTGCTGAGTGGCGGCATCCACCGCCTCGGTCAGCGCAGAATCGCCACCGGGGATGAACAACAGATCATAATCCGTGCCCTGCGCCAGAACCCGATCAACCGCGATGCGCTGACCATGCCTGCTGGGCACGGGCTCTGGCCCCTTGGCGACGGTGACGACCTCAATCTCGTCAAAGAAGCCGCCCAGCATTTCGATGGGGCCGAAAAAGTCCAGCGTCTGAAACCCCGGAAACACCAGTGCTGCCATTGTCCTCATGATCGGTCTTTCGTCCGGGACGGCGGGCGGGGCGTCTTTGCGCGCATGCGCAAACAGCGGCGCACGACCGTCACTCTGCCGCCTGCGCGGCCTTTTCTATCTCTGCGGCTTTCGCCTCAACCTGTTCCACGATGTGATCGACCATCTTGTCATTGTCCATCTTGTGGCTCTGTTTGCCCGCCAGATAGACCATGCCGTTGCCAGCACCGCCGCCGGTAAACCCAACGTCCGTCATCAGCGCCTCGCCCGGCCCGTTCACAACACAGCCAATGATGCTCAGGCTCATCGGGGTCTTGATGTGCTCCAACCGCTTTTCCAGCGTTTCAACCGTTTTTATCACGTCAAAACCCTGCCGTGCGCAGCTGGGGCAGGAAATGATATTCACCCCGCGATGCCGCAGCCCCAACGATTTCAGGATTTCATAGCCGACCTTGACCTCTTCCACCGGATCAGCAGAGAGCGACACCCGGATCGTGTCGCCAATTCCCATCCACAACAAGTTGCCCAGACCAATTGCCGATTTGATCGTGCCACTGGTCAACCCCCCAGCCTCTGTAATGCCCAAATGAATCGGGGCATCGGTCTGTTCGGCCAGCATCTGATAGGCCGCTGCCGCCATGAAGACGTCCGACGCCTTGCAGCTGATCTTGAAGTCGTGAAAATCGTTGTCCTGCAACAGCTTGATATGGTCGAGGCCACTTTCCACCATCGCATCCGGACAAGGCTCGCCATACTTTTCCAGCAGGTGCTTTTCCAACGATCCCGCGTTCACCCCGATCCGCATCGAACACTGGTTGTCCACCGCGGCCTTGATCACCTCGCGCACGCGGGTCTCATCCCCGATATTGCCCGGATTGATCCGCAAACAGGCCGCCCCTGCCTCTGCCGCTTCGATCCCGCGCTTATAGTGAAAATGAATATCCGCTACGATCGGCACGCTGACCTCTGGCACGATCTCCTTCAGCGCCCGGCTGCTCGCCTCGTCCGGGACCGAGATACGCACGATATCAGCACCTGCGTCCGTAGCCGCCTGCACCTGCGCAATCGTGGCCTTCACATCCGTGGTCAGCGTGTTGGTCATGGTCTGCACGGTGATCGGCGCATCCCCCCCCACAGGCACAGAGCCGACCATGATCTGGCGGCTTTTGCGGCGTTCGATATGACGCCAGGGGCGAATGGCATGCAGGGACATATGCGGTGACCTATCAGGTTGCGTTCAGCCACAACCTAAGCGCCCGACCCAGCCGGGGCAACGGTCGCACCACGCATATCTGATTATTCGGTGATCGCCACTTCGGCGACGTTCACGATGGCCGCCAGATCATCATCTTGCGTCAGATCCGCAACAGCGAAGCTTTCGGTCAGGTTTTCAACTGACAGTGCAAGGTTTGATGTCACCTGCCCACGCGCGCCCGCCGGGCCATAGGCTGTGCCGTTCACCGCAAAGTAAAGCGCGCCGCTTTCGCCCACACGCAGCGTTGCGGGCTCTTCGGTGGCCGGCAGATCAAAGGTGTCGCCCTTGTCCAGAATGCCCTCAAAAATCACCGATCCGTCCGCAGCCCGCACGCGCACCCAAGCCGGACGCACCGCCAGAATTTGCACTTCTGGCACAGGGCCCTCACTGACCTGCGGCACCACTGGCCCTGCTGGCAGGTCCGCTTCGGCCACGGCTTCGACCAAGGCCCGGTCCACATCCATCGGCGCAATCGTGCCCACATCGTCAGGCCGCAATGTCGAGATCGGCGCATCCCGCGCCACCAGCACTGGCACATCCAAGGCCTGTGGCCGGTACAACCGGTCCAACGCCTCTGGCGAGGGTGCTGTGAAGTCGCTTGAAAGATCGGCGGTTTCCGTCAGCGCGGCAGCACCCGCCAGCGGATCAATGTCCGACAGCACAACCGGTGTCTGTTCGACAGGCGCGAACTGCACCCGCTGCAATTCCTGCAAGACCGACCAACCGCCGTAGCCCAGACCGCCAATCAGCGCCAGCAGCACAACCATCGACCCAACAGCACCCGGTTCGACGCGGGCGAACATCGCCTCGCCTGCGGGCACAAATGGTGTGGCAGATGACGCAAAAATGTCCTTGCCCTGAAACGGGCTGGATTGTTCGCGGGGTTGCTTGACCGAACTGGCCGCCGCTGACATGCCATGCGCCGTAGCAAACCCGCTTTCGCGGCAGAATGTGTCAAACGCCCAATCGGGATCCATGTGCAAATAGCGGGCATAGGACCGCACGTAACCTGCAATAAATCCGGGTGTGTCAAAGGCCGAAGGGTCCGCGTTTTCGATGGCCGCGATATAGGCCGCCTTGATCTTCAGCTCGCGCTGCACATCCAACAGGCTCTTGCCCATTGTGGCTCGCTCACCGCGCATCAAATCGCCCAAACGCAACTCGAAGGCGTCGAAACCTTTGGTTTCCACGTCCTCAGCAGCCTTCGCGCGTCTGAAGCTCTTAACGATCATCGCCGTCCCGTGCCTGTCTCTGTCCCCAGCGGCTCCCCCTGACGAATCGTGTCGGGCAAAACCTTTAAAGAGATACTAACACAGACCTCCGGGGTCTGCACATGCCCAAAGCCTAACCAACCATGTCGGCACGATTCAGCGCACAATGGCTCCACAGTGTATCAAGGCTGGACACAAGCGCATCCATCTCTCTTGGGCCATGTACCGGCGATGGGGTGAAACGCAGCCGCTCTGTGCCTCGTGGCACCGTTGGAAAGTTGATCGGCTGCACGTAGATCCCGTGATCCTGCAACAGCATATCCGACATCAGTTTGGTGTGTTTGGGGTCGCCCACGATCAGCGGCACAATATGACTGCCATGATCCACAATCGGCAGGCCCAAACCCTTCAACCGCAGCTTAAGGATTTTCGCCTGCGTCTGATGCTTTGCGCGCAATTCCTGGTCTTCTTTCAGAAAGGCCACGCTGGCCGCAGCCCCCGCTGCTACGCTGGGCGGAAGCGACGTGGTAAAGATGAAGCCCGGCGCATAAGACCTTATGGCATCACACATCTTTGCCGATGCCGCGATATAGCCACCCATCACGCCATAGGCCTTGGCCAGCGTGCCGTTGATGATATCCAACCGGTCCATCAACCCGTCACGTTCGGCCACGCCACCGCCGCGTGGGCCATACATGCCCACCGCGTGCACTTCGTCGATATAGGTCAGCGCGCCGAACTCATCTGCCAGATCGCAGATCGCTTCAATCGGGCCAAAATCACCGTCCATGGAATAGATCGACTCAAACGCAATCAGCTTCGGCGCAGCCGGGTCATCGGCCTCCATCAGCGCGCGCAGATGTGCCACGTCATTATGCCGGAAAATTCGCTTGGCACCGCCATTGCGGCGCACACCTTCGATCATGCTGGCGTGGTTCAGCGCGTCGGAATAAATGATCAGCCCCGGAAACAGCTTTGGCAGCGTCGATAACGTGGCGTCATTTGCGATATAGGCGCTGGTGAACAACAAGGCCGCCTCTTTGCCGTGCAAATCGGCCAGTTCAGCCTCCAGCCGCTTATGATAAACCGTGGTCCCGCTGATGTTGCGTGTCCCGCCCGATCCCGCACCCGTGGCTTCAATCGCATCATGCATCGCGCTCAGCACCACAGGATGCTGCCCCATGCCCAGATAATCATTGCCGCACCAAACCGTCACAGGTGCTGTGCTGCCATCGGGTTTGTTCCAGGTGGCGTGTGGAAACTGGCCGCGCGTGCGTTCGATATCAATAAAGGTGCGATACCGCCCTTCGTCGTGAAGACGGTTCAATGCGCTGTCAAGCTTGGCCTGATAATCCACCAGCAATTCCTTCAACTTACTCCGGCGTCAGGACGCCCTGCCGCTGTCTTGGTGTCCATATAGTGCTGCACCCCTCTGGGCAACACGCTACAATCTGTCACGCCTTTTCTACGACAGTCAGTCTGTCCCGGATTTGATCTGGCGCAAGTCCGGAAAATCCGACCAACCGGGCACCAAAGCCTTCGAAGGCTTTGGTCAAAACCCTTCAAAGGGTTTTGCACCGCCTCATCGCAACCGTCATCCCCATTGACCTTGCCACTGATCCTGCCACCCTGCCGCCAAAGAAAACGCACAGGTGGCCCCCATGACCCTTTCTTCCGTCCTCGCCCGAATCGACACAGATCTCGACGCCGCAACCGACCGTCTGCTTGATCTGCTGCGAATCCCGTCGATCTCCACCGACCCGGCCTACAAGTCCGACTGCGAACGCGCTGCAGATTGGCTGGTAGCAGACCTCGAAACCATTGGTTTTATCGCCTCCAAACGCGCCACACCGGGCCATCCGATGGTCGTCGCACACTATGACGGCCCCGGCCCGCACCTGCTGTTTTACGGCCACTACGACGTGCAACCCGTTGATCCGCTTGACCTTTGGGATAATGATCCCTTCGCCCCCGCAATCGAGGAGACTGCCAAAGGCAAAGTCATCCGGGGACGTGGCTCTTCTGACGACAAGGGCCAGCTGATGACCTTTGTCGAAGCCTGCCGCGCCTGGGTTGCTGAACACGGCAGCCTGCCCTGCAAGATCACGCTTTTCTTTGAAGGCGAAGAAGAATCCGGCTCGCCCTCTCTAGTCCCCTTCATGCGGGAAAACGCCGCTGAACTGACCGCCGATGTGGCTCTGATCTGCGACACTGGCCTTTACGGCGACAGCACACCCGCAATCATCACCCAACTGCGCGGCCTGCTGGGCGAGGAATTGACGATCACCGGCCCGTCCCTTGACTTGCATTCGGGCATGTACGGCGGCCTCGCCATGAACCCCGCGCGCGTGCTGGCCCGGGTCATCGCCTCCTTGCACGATGAAACCGGCCGAATCACGATCCCCGACTTTTACGACGGCGTGCCAGAGCTCTCGAACGAACTCGCCGCCGCCTGGGACGACCTGAAATTCGACCACGCGCAATTCCTGGGCGACGTGGGCCTGTCCATCCCCGCCGGCGAACAGGGTCGCCGCCCGCTGGAAATGATCTGGTCCCGCCCGACCTGCGAAGTGAATGGCATGACATCCGGCTACACTGGCGACGGCTTCAAAACCGTGCTCCCCTCCAAGGCCTCAGCCAAAATCAGTTTTCGCCTAGTGGGCACGCAAGATCCGCTGAAAATCCGCGAAAACTTCCGCGCGATGGTCGAAGCGATGATCCCCGCTGACTGCACCGTCACCTGGGACGACCACGGCGCATCCGCCGCCGGTCAAATGTCCACCGATAACCCCGCCTTCGCCAAATCTGCCGCCGCCCTGACCGACGAATGGCCCAACGCCGCGGCTTACGTGGGCTGCGGCGGCTCGATCCCCATCGCCGGCCACTTTAAGACCGAACTGGGCATGGATGCGATGCTGATCGGCTTTGGCAAGGATGACGACGCGATCCATTCGCCAAACGAAAAATACGACCTGTCGTCGTTCCACAAAGGCACCCGCTCCTGGGCGCGCATCCTCCACGCCCTGACCGACTGATCTTCTTCTGGCCAAAAATATCCCGGGGAGTGCGGCGCTTGCGCCGCGGGGGGCTGGCCCCCCAAACGCGCAGGCCCCGCCTGCGCCAAACATCATGCACGCGCCTCTGGCGCGTTCAATTTGGCAGGTCTTTGGAAAAATGGCGCGGTTGACGGGGCTCGAACCCGCGACCCCCGGCGTGACAGGCCGGTACTCTAACCAACTGAGCTACAACCGCGCGTAGGCTGCGGATTAAGCGAAGCCCCGGTGACCGTCAAGCGCGATTTGAACCGCCTAACCTGTGATAGATCAAAACGGCAAACAGCCAGACGTCGCCGCCACCTGCGCCGCATGCTTAGCCAAACCAAAAGAAGCGCGCACATCCCGCCATAGACACAATATTCAACGATGGATCGAACAATACCATGCCAACAAAAAAAAGGCCCCCGAAACCGGGGGCCTTTTTGCAGCAGTGGCGCGGTTGACGGGGCTCGAACCCGCGACCCCCGGCGTGACAGGCCGGTACTCTAACCAACTGAGCTACAACCGCGCATCTGCAACCCGGCTATGCTGCCGGATAACGCGCTTGATAGGCCCGGGGCTGCCGCCCGTCAAGCAAGCAAATCGGTTTTTCTGCGGGTTTTTCACCGGCCTTCGTCAACTGCCACCAATTCCTCAAAAAACGCATTGATCTCGCGTCCAAATCGCTCCGGTTGGAACCGCGCGGCATAGGCTTCCAGACAGGCCGGCCGCATCGCGCGTAACCTGTCCCGGTCCAACCCGGCCAGACAAGCCTCAATCCCTGCGGCATCCGCCGCAAAGACAGCGCCAATTGTCCCATCCGTCACCAGATCAGGCATCGCCCCCACGGCACTGACCAGTGCGGGCGTTCCTTGGGCAAAGCTCTCAGCAATGACCAAACCGAACCCCTCCCAACGCGACGGCACAATCAGCGCGTCCGCCGCCACCATCTGACCGGCGACCTCTGCCTTGCTCATCCAGTCCAGAACTTGCACACCGGGGGGCAACTTGCCGCCCGCTGCGGCCTCCGCCTCCGCGCGTGTACCGCCGACAATCTTCAACACCAGATCAGACCGCCCAACCGCTGCAAAGGCCTGCAGCAGTAAATCCAATCCCTTCTGTCGCGCAAACCGGCCCGCAAACAACAGCGTCAGCCCCTGCTGCGGCGGCCCTTCCACCGGCACTGCCACAACCGGCAAGGCCGCATTCTCAATCATCACCGACCGCGCGCCCAAGCCTCGCGCCTCCGCCAGCCGCTGCTCGTAGCCCGAGATATTCACCACCCGATCCGCTAAACGCGGCAATACCCGCTCGGCCAGCGCCACCACGCGCTGCTTCCAGCCGCGCCCATAGCGATCGCTGGGCCACCCATGCGCGCAGAACACCACCTTCGCCCGCCCGAACGACAACAGCGGCAACACCGCCATGGCATAGCTGCTGTGCAAGAAAACAATGTCGGGGTCGCGCCTGCGTACCTCGGCCCGCACGGCCCGGATCATCCGCCATATACACCCCACACCGCGCCCCGTATCATCAAAGGTCACACGCGGCATTTCGCTGGCCACACCATCCAGCTGGGACTGTGGCAACACCGCATGATGTGCGTGGCCGGGATCACGCACCGTCCAGATCAGATCCAGATAAGTTCCCACACCGGCCTTTGCGACCTGACTGACATGTAGAATGCGCGGCATCTTTCCAACCTGCTTGGGACAGCATGCGATAGCCAGCACTGTGGCGGATGTCAAAATGAACGCACTACGTCACCCCGCCGACCCGGCTCCTTCCGCAACTTCTCTGCGAAAAGCCTCTTACCGGCACGCCACCATTTTCAGCGACTTAACTGATCCGAGTGCCGCCGCAACTTTTCTGCGAAAAGCCGCTTACCGGCACGCCACCATTTTCCCGTTGGGAAAATGGTGGGTCGTGAGAGGCTCGAACTCCCGACATCTTCGGTGTAAACGAAGCGCTCTACCAACTGAGCTAACGACCCGCTGAGGGGGGATTTAGGCGATCATGACGCCTATTGCAACAGCTCCTGTGCACCATCTTTCACATGCCAGACGACACCCTGACCACCCTGCGCCGTGCCGACGGTCAACGCACCCTCGCCTACCAGCAAAGACCGGACCATCCGGCTGGTGATCCCATGGGTAAACAGCAGCGCAGGCCCGGTCAGATCATCCAAAAAGTCCTGCACTCGCGCCCGCAGCCCATCAAAGCCCTCACCGCCCGGCGCATTTTCATATTGTGCAATGTATGGGTCATCCCCTTCAACCAAAGGCAAATCGCGGCGATATAGCCCCGACCAGTCCCCGACCGAAATCTCGCGCAGCCGGTCATCGGTGCGAATCTCATCCATCAGACGACCCGCCGCAATGCCCGCCGTCTGAAACGCCCGACCCGAGGGGCTGCTGAGGCACGTAAACCCGGTCAAATCACGGCTCCGCAATATCTCGCCCTGCCTGGCGGCCTGCATCTCGCCTTTGGGCGTCAGCGGCGAATTCAACCACCCCTGCATCCGGTCAGCGGCATTCCATTCAGTCTCGCCATGGCGGCAGATATAAAGCTCTGGATGTGTCATGCCCCGCGCCTACCGCAGCTATAGCCGACACCCAACCCCCTTCTTTCTTTTGAATGAAAATATGCCGGGGGTTTGGGGGCTGGCCCCCAATAGAGGTCGTGTTTGGGGGCTGGCCCCCAAGCGCGCAGGGGAACCCTGCGCCAAACATCACGCGCGCGCCAGCGCACATTTTTGAAAGAAGCCACCAAAGAAAAGCGCCGGCCCCGCCAAGGACCAGCGCCCGAAAACTGGTGGGTGATAAGAGATTTGAACTCCTGACCCAGTGTGGCTTGCGCAGCAAACGCACGTTGGTCAGTCCCAAAGAATAAGCGCCGGCCCCGCCAAGGACCAGCGCCCGAAAACTGGTGGGTGATAAGAGATTTGAACTCCTGACATCTTCGATGTGAACGAAGCGCTCTACCACTGAGCTAATCACCCTTGCGCCGGGGTTTAGCGCGGTGCCGAACCGCTTTCAACCCCGGTTTTCAACGCCACTTCATCCCCATTGCCGCTTAGTCATTGACCTCGGTTTTGGTGGTGCGAATTTTCAACGTCAGCGCCTCCGCCCCCCCGCTCAGCGCCTTGGATTTCACCACCTTGATCTTGCCAAGGGGCGGCAGGTTCAGCTCATCTCCGCGCAACAGCGCCTCGCGCAGCTCGTTCAATGCCGCCTCAATTGCGGGTTTGGCGTCGCGCCGTTTTACCCCGCTGCGCGCGACTGCATTGTCCAGAAACGCGGGCTTTTTCAGCGCCTGCTGCGCGACAACCGGCTGTGCCGCTGCCACCACTTTGGGCGCGGTGCTTTTCACCGCCTCTGCCTTGGGCGCAGCCACATCATCAGGCGCTTTGACGTTCAACTTGATCGTGCCGTCCGGTTTCTTCTCGCTCATCGCCCCGCCCTTTTGCTGTTCTTGACCTTAGGCTACCTGCCCGCAGCGCAGGCGACAAGCTGACGTCGCAACACCTCTTCCAATCAGAACCGCACAAATCTCTCCTGTCCCTGAAACTCCCGGCGTTCCCGTCCCGTGCCTGCTGCTATCAAAACCAAAGGGATTTCAGACATGGCCTATCATTCTTCGCTTTATAACTTCGGCAATATCATTGGCTACACCGGCAAGCCTGACCGCCTGCCCACGGTCTATTTCCGCTGCGACCGTCAGCAAGTGGCCGGCCGGATCACCCAGCAGCACCAGTTTTCCTTCAATGTTGGCCGCGCCCAACCCCGCACCAGCGTCGGCCACGTGATGCGCAACGAAATGCACCGCGGCAAGTTGTGCCTGCACGAATACCGCAACGGCAAACTCAAGCACATCAGCCGCAACGCCTTTATCTCGCTCGAGGTTGAAACCGAAGCCGACCGCCACCTTGCTGTGAATTACAACGACCTCGCCCTAATCGCCCAAGCCCTGCGCAATTTCCCAAACGCCAAGGCCTGCGCCGATCTTGACGAACGCGAAGGGGCGCGCTTGATGCTGGCCATCCGCGACAAGACACGGATGCTGGCAGATCTGTCCTTGCACGCAGCAACCACGACAGACATGCGCCCTTCGACCGTCACCGAGAACGCACCGTTTCGCGCCAACCTGCGGGCTGGCCTACGTGGCGGTCAGGTCACGACAAACCTGCACCGTATGTGACGCCGCACGTAAAAGGGGCGCCCCACAGGGCGCCCCTTCTGGTGCAATTCATCGGGTGCTAGTGGACGCCAGCGCTTGGCGCATCGCCGCCCTTGGACAAGGCCGCTGCTGCAGCAGCCTCTTCAGCTGCCTCGTCCCACTCAATCGCTTCGGGCTTGTCCACCAGCGCGCGTTCCAAAACCTCTGACACGTGCTTGACGGGAATAATCTCCAACCCGTCTTTGACGTTGTCGGGAATATCCGCCAGATCCTTGGCGTTGTCCTGTGGGATCAGCACCGTCTTGATGCCGCCACGCAGGGCCGCCAGCAGTTTTTCCTTCAACCCGCCAATCGGCATTGCATTGCCGCGCAGGCTGACCTCGCCGGTCATGGCGATGTCCTTGCGTACGGGAATTTGCGTCAGCACCGACACGATGGATGTCACCATCGCCAAACCGGCAGACGGCCCATCCTTGGGTGTCGCCCCATCGGGGACGTGCACGTGGATATCGAGATGATCAAACTTCGGTGGCTTCACCCCAATCTCTGGCGCAATCGACCGGACATAGGATGATGCGGCATCAATCGATTCCTTCATCACATCGCCCAGCTTACCAGTGGTCTTCATCCGGCCTTTGCCCGGCAGGCGCAGCGCTTCGATGTTCAAAAGCTCACCACCAACGCTGGTCCAGGCCAGACCTGTGACCACACCCACCTGATCCTCTTCCTCGGCCAGACCAAAGCGGTGCTTTTCCACGCCCAGATAATCCGACAGGTTTTCTGCGGTGACTTCAATGGCTTCGGCGTCTTTCTTCACCAGTTTTGTGACCGCCTTACGGGCAATCTTGGCAAGCTCGCGCTCCATGTTCCGCACGCCCGCCTCGCGGGTATAGACCCGCACCATCGCGGTCAGCGCATCATCAGAAATGCTGAACTCTTTGTCCTTCAGCCCGTGGTTCTTCATCACCTTGGGCAACAGATGCTGCCGCGCAATCTCGCGCTTTTCATCTTCGGTGTAGCCCGCCAGCGAAATGATCTCCATCCGGTCTAACAGCGGCCCCGGCATGTTATAGCTGTTCGCCGTGGTCAGAAACATCACGTTGGACAGGTCGTATTCGACCTCCAGATAATGGTCCACAAAGGTGCTGTTCTGCTCGGGGTCCAAAACCTCCAGCATGGCAGACGCCGGATCACCCCGGAAATCCTGCCCCATCTTGTCGATCTCATCGAGCAGGATCAGCGGGTTCGTCGTCTTGGCCTTTTTCAGCGCCTGAATGATCTTGCCCGGCATCGACCCGATATAGGTCCGGCGATGACCGCGAATTTCGCTTTCGTCGCGCACACCACCCAGGCTGATGCGGATAAACTCGCGCCCCGTGGCCTTGGCCACCGATTTCCCAAGCGAGGTTTTTCCCACACCCGGCGGGCCGACCAGACACATGATCGGGCCCTTCAGCTTTTTGGACCGTTGCTGTACAGCCAGATATTCCACGATCCGTTCCTTGACCTTTTCCAGGCCAAAGTGGTCGTTATCCAACACCTTCTGCGCCAACCCAAGGTCTTTCTTGGTGCGTGATTTCACGCCCCAAGGCAGCGACAACATCCAATCCAGATAGTTGCGTACCACCGTGGCCTCAGCCGACATCGGCGACATGTTCTTCAGCTTCTTCAGCTCGGCATCCGCCTTTTCGCGGGCCTCCTTGCTCAGCTTGGTCTCGTCGATCTTGCCTTCAAGTTCGGCCAATTCGTTCTGGCCGTCCTCACCATCGCCAAGTTCCTTCTGAATGGCCTTCATCTGCTCATTCAAATAGTACTCGCGCTGGGTCCGCTCCATCTGGGATTTGACGCGGGTCTTGATCTTTTTCTCGACCTGCAGCACCGACATTTCGCCCTGCATCAGGCCAAAGACCTTCTCCAGCCGTTCGGTCACGCTCAGCGTTTCCAAAAGCTCCTGCTTTTGGGCGACTTCGATGCCCAGATGCCCGGCAACCAAATCGGCCAGCTTGGCCGGTTCTGTGGCATCACCCACGGCGGCCATCGCCTCTTCGGGGATGTTCTTTTTTACCTTGGCGTAGCGCTCAAACTCAGCGCCAACCGACCGTAGCATCGCTTCAAGCTCGTCCGTGTTGCCCGGCATCTCTGTCAGGTATTCGCACGAGGCTTCAAAGAAATTCTCGTTCTCGACGAAACCCGTGATCCGCACCCGCGCCTTGCCCTCAACCAGAACCTTGACGGTGCCATCGGGTAGTTTCAGCAGTTGCAGCACATTGGCCAGCACACCGGCCTTATAGATACCGCCTTCTTCGGGGTCGTCCTGACCTGCGTCGATCTGGCTGGACAACAAAATCTGTTTGTCGTCGCGCATCACCTCTTCAAGGGCGCGCACAGATTTTTCACGGCCCACGAACAGCGGGACGATCATATGCGGAAAAACGACGATGTCGCGCAACGGCAGGACGGGATAGGACGAACTCAATGGTTCTTGCATGCTCTGTTCCTTCATTCGGCAAAACGGCGTGGTCCCGCAATTGCAGCAACCCATGGGCCGTTTCCTGGCCTTCATATCTGGGGGTGACCCCAGAATAATCAACCATCGTTATTGTTCTCTTAGCGCCAACATGCCCCAAACGCACAAGGGGCCGCAACCGCGCAATCATGCGAATACCAGACAAATGCAGTTGCATTCCCGGTCGGCAATACCCTGCGACTTACCGCCACGTCAGCACCGCAATGGCCCCCCTATTGGCGCAGGCCGGGCCAAGTTTGGCCTTAATCTTTCATTAACTTCTTGGTCAACGTCCGGTCCACGTCTGCAACTGCCGGGCAAATCTGCTGTTGGAGTTCGCAATGAACAAATTTGTCACAACCCTTTTGTCCGCCGCTGCCGCTGTGGTCATTGGCACGTCGACAGCGCATGGCGCCAGTCTTCTGGCCGGGGATAATGTGTCATTGGACTTTGTGGATGACGGCACAACGGTGTCCTCATGGTCAGGCACGATCGGCGCGGGCCGCGATCTCAACCCCTATAGTGCGCTTAGCATTGACCTGAATACCGGGCCCGCGGGCGACGGCTTCACGATCACATCAAACGGCACCTACTGCGGCCTGTCGTGCAACGGCAGCACGGTCGAGATGATCTTTACCGGACTCGACTTTGGCACCGCCTTCACGGTGGATAACTTCGTCGACACCACCGGGCTGTCGGCCTTTACCACGATCCTGTCAGACACATCGTTCTCGATCACCTGGACCGGTGCAGGTGGTGCGCATTTCTTCCCCGGCACCGTGGCCTTTTCAGGCACATTCGGGACAGTCACGCCCATTGCCGTGCCGCTGCCGCTACCTGCAGCCATGCTTGGCATTGCCGGTTTCGGTCTGATGGCCGCGCGCCGCAAGTCCCGGTCAGCCGGTCAGCCGTCCGTCTGACTTGTCACCACCAAGCGCATTCGCTGCCTAGGATACACTGGCAATGACAACCGCTTATCTGCTTGCCATTGTCACCGCACTCTTTTTCGGTGCGGTCCTGTCAATTGCGACCTTCGCAATTCTGCGGCGTCTAGTGCTGCCGGGGCTCAACCAACCCCGTTTTTCCCCTGTTGCAACCAGCCTTGATCTAATTGGCGCGGTCCTTATTCTCATCTTCAGCTTTGAACTTCTTGACGCCCATTTTTCAAGCGGTGGTCTCTCGGCCTATCTGATGATCTATGTCCGGGCCGTTGTCGCGACACTTGGGATCGCCGGTCTTTTCATCCTTGCGTTGCTCGGTCTGATCCTGCGCTTTGTGTTGCGCCTCCCGCTGGTGATCCTTGCGCCGCGATCGGCCTTCTAAGGATTAGGCGCTCACTTGCCGCGTCAGCCACTCCACCACGACCTCTGCCGGGCGCGGGTCGTTTTCGCTCTTCAACTGCCGCAAATAGTCGTCAAACCCATCAACTGTCGTGTGTCGCAGCAGGTGTGACAGATCCTCTAGGACGACCAGTTCCGCTTTCGGGTTCAGCGCTGCAATTTTTGCACCATCCTCAGGCGGGCACTGCGCATCACGCGCCGCGACAACAACCAACGTGGGACGCTGATTTGCCCGATGGATCGCCGCCACATCCGCGGTGATAAAATCCCGCAGCCAGCGGGTTGGCACCTTCTTCAACCCCGCCCGCACCTTAGGCGCATCCGTTGTCTCAAGTTTGGCAATCACGCGCGCCTGCATCTGGGTGGGCCTGCCAAAGATCGCCATTGCCGCGCGGGCAACCACCCCTTTGAACCCGCGCAACTCTGCCACCAATTGCTCACCCTTCGCGGCCTGCTGCATCAAAATCTCGCGCCCCGGTGTGATGTACGGGCACAAAAGGATCAGCCCAGCCACCGCGTGCCCCTCTGCCGCCGCAGGGGCAAGTGCAGTGCCCTCGGAATGCCCAAGCAGCCACACCGGTCCCAGACCGCGCACGGTGGCCTGCGGTATCCATGCCTGCACATCGGCCACCAAATCAGCCTGCCCAAGCGCCTCATATTCCCCGCCCGAGGCACCGACCCCGCGTTTGTCGTATCGCAAACAGGCAAATCCCGCCTGATACAGCGCCTCGGCCATCACGCGAAAAGTCTCTAACTTGCCGCCTTTGCCATTCTGGTCCCGGTCCATCGGGCCAGAGCCATGCACGCAGATCACCACACCTTTGGGCTGCTCTGGCAGGGTCCAGGTGCCGCGCAACGTGATACCGTCGCGTGTGACCTCTGCGGGTTCCTCTTTCATAGCGGTGGAATATCCCCTTGCGCGCGCGTCGCGTGGAATTCAGCTTCCCACGCCGCAAAGGTTCCCGCCGCAATCGCCCCGCGCATCCCCACCATGATCTCTTGAAAGTAATGTAGATTGTGCCAGGTCAGAAGCATGCCCGAAATCATCTCCTGACTGCGGAACACATGGTGCAGATAGGCGCGGCTATAGTTGCGACAGGCCGGACAGGTGCAGTCTTCATCCAAGGGTCGCGGATCATCCTGATGCCGTGCGTTCTTGATGTTCACGACCCCATGCCGGGTAAAGACCTGGCCTGTGCGCCCCGACCGGCTTGGCAGCACACAATCCATCATGTCGACCCCGCGTTTGACCGCGCCGACAATATCATCCGGCTTGCCCACCCCCATCAGGTAACGCGGCTTGTCCTTTGGCAACTGCCCCGGCGCGTAGTCGAGGACACCAAACATGGCCTCTTGCCCCTCACCCACAGCCAGACCACCCACGGCGTAGCCATCGAACTCAATCGCCTGCAAAGCCTCGGCGCTCTCAGCGCGCAGGCTTTCGGTCACACCGCCCTGCTGAATGCCAAACAACGCATGTCCAGGCCGGTCGCCAAAGGCGTCGCGCGACCTTTGCGCCCACCGCATCGACATCCGCATCGACTTTGCCACCTCTGCGTCGGTCGCGGGCAAGGCGGGGCACTCGTCAAAACACATCACAATGTCAGAGCCCAGCAGCTTCTGGATTTCCATCGACCGCTCGGGCGTCAGGCTATGCTTGGTCCCGTCAATGTGGCTCTTGAAGGTGACACCCACCTCGGTCAGCTTGCGTAGCCCTGCGAGGCTCATCACCTGAAACCCGCCGCTATCCGTGAGGATCGGCTTGTCCCAGTTCATGAACCTGTGCAGCCCGCCCAAACGGTCAATCCGCTCTGCCGTCGGTCGCAACATCAGATGATAGGTATTGCCCAGCAGAATATCCGCGCCGGTTGCCGCCACGCTTTCGGGCATCATCGCCTTTACCGTGGCGGCTGTGCCCACCGGCATAAAGGCCGGCGTGCGGATATCGCCACGCGGTGTGCTGATCAGGCCGGTGCGGGCGGCCCCGTCCGTTGCATTCAGGGCAAAAGAGAAACGGTGTGTCATAGCGGCGATATGGGTCAAACCCCAGCCGGATGCAACGCTCCTACAGCGGCGATTGGCGCCACCGCCGCATGCCGCCGGCTTCGTCAGGTCGTCCTGACCATCCCAGAATAGCCGCCACTGCGCCAATCGGGATCAACGACGCAGCCCGTTGCCGCACCTCGTTTTGTCCCCGGCGTTCCCCATGTCCGCAACCATCTCCGTGTCTGACAACCTGTTCCCGCAGTCAGACACCTGCCACGGGGGCAACCCTGTCCCCCTTCTTCTGGCCAAAAAAATCCCGGGGTGTGGGGCAGCGCCCCACAAAACGCGCAGGGGAACCCTGCGCAAAACAATCGCGCGCGGCCCTCAGGCCGCCCCTTTCCACAGGCCGCGATCCCCCGTAAGCCTGCCCCAATGCGCTACGGCCCCGATTTCTCTATCGCCCTTGCGATCATTGCCGCCATCGCACTGGCGCAAACCGTGCTGGGGTTCACCCTGCCCCTGCTGGCGTTTGAGATGTCCGCATCCGGCACCGGTCTGGCGCTGATCAAAGGGGCGGGGTTCATCCCCAATATCCTCTTTGCGATCTTCATCGGGGTGATCAACGACCGCACCACCAAGGCCCGCGCGTTCCGGTCCTACACAATGGGCCTCGCCCTCGTCACCGCGCTCCTCTGTCTTGTGGCGCTGACTGACTTTGTGTCGCTGCCCGGACTGATGCTTTTCATGGTGATCTTCAACGGCCTTTCCTATGCCACCAGCAATGCCCAGATGACCCTGATCCGGCTGACAGTGCCGCATGCCCACCTGTCCGACGCCACCGGGCTCAGCAGTACCGTCTTTTCCGTGATCTCCACCGTTGGTCCTGCTGTTGCGGGCCTTGCATTGGTGGCCCTGGGTCATATCGGGGTCATTACCGCCTGCATGGTACTGATGCTGGCAACCGCCGCCCTCGTGCGCCGCCTGAACCCGCCAGAGGATCTGCCCCCGCCACAGCCCTTCTGGCCCGCGTTGGCCGAAGGCTGGCACGTGCTGCGTGCCAACCGCGAGCTGCTGATGATGACCGTGGTGATCGTGCTGACCAACGCCGCTGCCGGGGCTTTTGATACCGCGCTGATCCTGAAACTCAAAACCGCTGTCGCCAGCAATGACTTCCAGATCGGCGTCGTGCTGGCCTTTGGGGGCCTTGGGGCAATCACCGGGTCACGCTTTGCCGCCCCTCTGCGCCGTGCGATGGGGTACCGGGCCGCATTCTTCTGGCCTATCTGGGCACTTGCAGCGCTTTATCTGACCATCATCGCGGATCTGCCTATCTGGGCCTATTGCCTGATCAGCTTTCTTGACGGCTGGCTGGCGCTCTTCTTTGCCATTGGCGTCTGGTCCTACCGACAGGAAAGCACCGCAGCGGCGCACATGGGCCGGGTTGCCGGGCTGACCGGGGCGATCTTCAAGATCGGGATGCCGCCGGTGATCATCCTTTCGGGTTGGTTAACAGATGCAGGCGCGCTGCCTGCGGTCTTGATGATGGCCGCGGGGATCATGGCGGCCTCCGGGCTCTTTCTGGCATGGGTCGCAGGCTGGGGCTGGCCGCGTCTGACACCCGCACAGGGTTAACGCGCGTTAAGACCCCGGCCCGCATGGGAAGTGTATGGTCTGTGCATGGTTTGTGCATCGCCCCCCCACGCGGCACCGTGCGATCCCTTTACGCCACCGCGCCCAAACCCTATATGAATGCTCAGGTATAGCAGGATTATCCGATGAACGACGCAGCAACCCCGATGGAAGGCGCCCCTTTGATCGCCCCCTCCACTACCGATCATCCCCTTTACGAGGATATCGTGAACGCCTGCCGTTCCGTCTATGATCCTGAAATTCCAGTGAATATTTACGACCTGGGCCTGATCTACACGATCTCTGTGGCCGAAGATAACGCGGTCAATGTCATCATGACCCTGACCGCCCCAGGCTGCCCGGTGGCCGGCGAAATGCCCGGCTGGGTCGCTGACGCCATCGAACCGCTGCCCGGTGTCAAACAAGTCGATGTCGAAATGACTTTTGAGCCACAATGGGGCATGGACATGATGTCCGACGAGGCGCGCCTCGAACTCGGATTCATGTAATTTTATCAAAATCCTACGGGGCGTTTTTGATGTAATGCCCCTTGCGCAATAGCAAGCCATTAAGCTTGCACCGCGATTAAGCAAGCATTTTGACTTGCATTTCAAAAAATCAAGCCTTATTACTTGCTTATGCCAATAGCAAGCCTCTCAGCTGTCATCACCGGTGACTTGATCCACTCACGCCAAGCCAGCGCCACGCAGGTCGATATGGCCATCAACACCCTGCGTGATGCCGTGACAGAGGCCGAGGACCGCATAAATCGGTCCCTGAAATTCACCCGCTATCGCGGTGACGGCTGGCAAATCCATCTTGACACGGCGGGTGCCGCGCTGGGCACCCTCATCTGGCTGCACGCAAAACTCCGCGCGACAGGTCTCAAGATCGACACCCGCATGGCCGTCGGCATAGGCCACGTGACCACACTTGGCACAACCTCCCTCGCAGACGCCGCCGGCCCCGCCTTTGAATCCTCGGGGCAAGCGATTGATAAGATGGGAAAAACCCGCCTCGAGATCGCAGGTATGGGTGTCACCGCAGATCACCATGCCCTCTTTGGCCTGATTGAACATATCGTCTTCGGCTGGACCCCGAACCAGTCAGAGGCTGCGGCAATTGCACTGGCCAATCCCGACATGACGCAAGAAGACATCGCAACCCGGCTTGGCATTTCTCGTCAGGCGGTCCAACTTCGCTTGGCGGGCGCAGGTGCGGCCCATATCAAAAAGGCGATTGATGCCTTTCATGCCCACGACTTTTCGAAAGCCCCGGATCAATGATCACCACCTTTGCCGCCCTCCTCTTTGCCCACACTCTTGCGGATTTTGTGTTGCAAACCAAATGGATGGTGACCCGCAAACGTGAGCCGCAAATCATCCTGCTGCATGGCGTCATCGTCCTGATCACGGCCCAGGCCGCCCTTGGCACGGTCACCGCATGGCAGTTGGGCGCGCTGGCCGCCGCACATCTGATCATCGACACCATCAAAACCTACGCGCTGCCACGCGGCATGTGGCCGTTTCTTGCCGATCAGGCCGGCCATCTCGCGACGCTGATCGCCCTCGCGCTTTATGCCCCAGACCTTTGGCAACAGGGACTATGGGCCAATCTCGACTGGCTGCCGACCCTTTTTGCCCTGCTCGCAGGCTTCCTGATCGCCACCCGCGCCGGTGGCTTTGCCATCGCATTTCTGATGGACCAATGGCAGGATCAGGAACTCCCCCCCGGTCTTCCAAACGGCGGCGCATTGATCGGCACGTTGGAACGCAGCTTGATCTTCCTGCTGGTGATTGTCGGGCAACCCGCAGGCATCGGCTTTCTGATCGCCGCCAAATCGGTGCTGCGATTTGACACCACATCCCAGAACCAGCGCGCGGGCGAGTACGTGATTATCGGCACGCTCGCCTCATTTGGATGGGCGCTGGCGGCGTCATATGCCACAGTTTCACTGATCGGGCACCTGCCCCCGCTTGGAATTCTGCCTGCGGCACCCTAAGTTAGGCCCAAGCACAAAGGATTACTCCCATGTTCGGCATTCCCGGCAAACAGGCTGTCTCGATCACTGACAAGGCCGCCGCGCAAATCGCGAAACTGATGGCCAAGGACGGTCATCAGGGCCTGCGCATTGGCGTCAAGAAAGGCGGCTGCGCGGGCATGGAATACACCATGGACTACGTGACCGAAGTGGACCCGCTGGATGAGGTCGTGGAACAAGATGGCGCGCGGGTGATGATTGCCCCAATGGCACAGATGTTCCTGTTCGGGACCGAAATAGACTATGAAGTCAGCCTGCTGGAGTCCGGTTTCAAATTCCGCAATCCCAACGTGGTGGATGCATGCGGCTGCGGCGAGTCGATCAAGTTCAACGAAGATATCCCCGCGACATGAGCGTCTCTGACGGCGATATCGCTTTCGCCGTCGACCTCTTTTCCGATCTTGGTGCGCTGACCACCCGCAAGATGTTTGGCGGCATGTGCCTCTACCATGACGGTACGGTCTTTGCGCTCATGTCCTCTGACGGGCGGCTTTACCTCAAGACCAAAACACCCGCTGATCTCTTCGGTCAAACCACCGATCAATTCCACAACATGCCCTATTACGCCGTGCCTGAGGACATGCTGGACGACCCCCAAGCCGCCTGCGTCCTCGCAAGGACCGCGCTGGCCACTTTGACCACCTCCGGCTGACGGATCACGGTCGGGCCCATCGCTACGCGCCCAACGGTCCCAAAGTTCGTGCCGCTAAATCTGCCAGGGGTATCAACAACCCAGCAAACCTTTGCTAGCAATGTGGCCGCAGGTCATGCCATCCTGCACATAGGCCCAAGGCACGCAGGAATTTCAGGTGCAGCCGTCACGCGGCAAAAGTTGTTTGTAAGTCAGGGCGGAAATTGCGCTTGAAGATCTCACCACGGACCTCCCAATTCTGGAAACTCGAACCAACGTCGCAACCTGCATTTGTGACCGCGAGCGGACAACAGATCAGCTATCGGCAGCTGCAAGACGAAGTCACAGCCTTTGCCGCCAGGCTTGGCCAGAACCCGGGACCAATCGCACTTTTGTGCGACGGCAGCTATCACCAATACGTCGCCTATCTGGCCGCCCTGAATGCCGGTTGCCCTGTCCTTCTCATGGGCGCGGATCAGACGCCAGCCTCTTGTGGCCTAACGCTACGCTTTGCCTACGACGCCAAGACCGATGTGCTTGACACCATCAGCGATGCCCCGTTGCAATGGCACCCCGACCTTGCCGTACTGTTGTCCACCTCTGGTTCAACTGGTGCCGCCAAATGGGTACGTCTGTCATATGCCAATCTTGGCGCGAACGCTGGGTCCATCGCCAGCTATCTGACGCTGACAGAACAGGACCGCGCACCAATGGCGCTGCCCTTTCAATATTCCTACGGCATGTCGGTCCTCAACTCGCATTTGGCTGTTGGGGCCTCTGTCGTGCTGACCGATGGGTCGGTCGTCGATCAAGCCTTCTGGCAGACCTTTGAAGCCACGCAATGCACCAGCTTTGCAGGTGTGCCGCACAGCTTTGAACTGATGGAACAGGCGCAGGTACCGACAGGTCACCTTGCGGCGCTGCGATATATGACCCAAGCGGGCGGCCGACTTGGCGAGGCGCGCGTGAAGGCTTGGGTCAACCGGGGTCAACAGGAAGGCTGGGATTTCTTTGTGATGTACGGCCAGACCGAAGCCGCGCCGCGCATTTCCTACCTGCCTCCGGACATGGCGGCCCAGACGCCATCCGCCATCGGCATCCCGATCCCCGGTGGCGACATCTGGGTGCAGGACGCCGCGGGCAACATTCTGCCCGACGGCGAGACCGGCGAGCTTTGTTATCGGGGCGCCAACACGATGATGGGCTACGCGACCGGTGATGACGATCTTGTCGAACCGCAGGGCGATGATGTCCTGAATACCGGAGATGTCGCGCGCCGCCTCCCCAATGGCGCATTTGAGATCGTGGGCCGGTTAAGCCGATTTGTGAAGCTTTTCGGCCTGCGCATCAGTCTGGACGAGGTCGAAAAACACTTGACTGCAAAGGGGATAGAAGCGGCCTGCGTTGCGCAGGATGACAGGATGTTCGTGGTTATCGCCGACCCGTCAGCGCCTGTGCCTCAGACGATTGCCGCCAATTTGGCGCAATGGCTGGACATTCCAGCCACAAGCTTTGAGGTGATCCAGACCGACACCATCCCCCGCCAACCGTCCGGCAAGATCGACCTGCGGGCCGTCGGCACATTGGTCACGGCCCTTGCCCAACAAGAAAAGGCCGACACCAAAAACAGCACGGACAGTGGGCGTGGCCCCTTTGGCGCTTTGCTGCCCCGACGCAACAAGACTGTGGCCAGCATCTTTGAGGCGCATTTTCACGGCGATCAGCTTACACCGGAGGCAAGCTTCACTTCACTCGGTGGCGATAGCCTCAGCTATGTGGCCGTCTCGCTTGATCTTGAGAACGTACTGGGTCGCCTCCCACCGCGATGGGAAAGGATGACCATTGCGCAGTTGCAAGCCACCGCAGGGTCGTCGGACCGTTTTACCCAAATTGACGCACCCACGTTGATCCGGGCCCTTTCCATCATGCTTATCGTCGCGGGTCATTTCGGCGCATTCAGCTATGGCGGCGGCGGCGCCAAGACGCTCTTTGTGATCGCGGGCATATCCCTCGCTGCGTTCACCCTGCCACAAGTTGCCAAAAGCGGCGGCGTCAGGCCCATTGCCACGCTGGGTTTGCGCATTGCCTTGCTGACCTTTGCCTATACCGCGCTCAACTTTGCCGTCACCGGATACGGGGCATGGCCCGCATTTGTATTCGTTGGGAACTGGGTATCCCCGACTTCTGAAGGCAGCGCGTGGTTCATTGAAGTCTATTTGCAAGTCCTGCTGCTTGCGGCCCTCGCATTGGCGATTCCGCCACTGCGTCAGGCCTTCGGACGTGCGCCGTTTAAGGCCGCAGCGGTTGCCACATCTGTATTGATAGCCGTTGCTGCCGCATCAGATGCCCTTGTGGACACCAACCACCTGTTCCGCCGCCTGCCGCATATCTACGGCTGGATCATGTGTCTGGGCGTTGTGATCGGCACCGCACACAACACAAGTGACCGCCTGATAGCAACGGTGCTCTTCGCCTTGGGCTACTGGCAATTCAGCGACTTCACGATCACGACGATGACAGTTTTCAGTTATTTCCCGATCGCGGTCCTTGTCCTGATCTGGTGCAATGCCGTCACAATTCCACGGCTCCTGTCCGGTCCGATCCGCGCGGTTGCCGGTGCGTCACTGCTCATCTACCTATCGCATTTTCAGTTCGCCGAAGTCAGTCAGCGCCTGTTCGGTGACATCCCGGCAGTGTCATGGCTGATTGCCATCCTGGGCGGTGTCATGGCCTGGCGCATTTATGAACGCGCAGAGATTTCGATCAGAAAAAGACTGCACAGGCAACGCTCCCCGGGTCGCCTGTCACAGTAACCCGCACATAACCCTCTCATCCCTTCTGCAAATGAACATAGGTCTCTTGATATCGGCGTTCGAGATGCGCGACCGCCGTTACTGGGGTGTGCCCCTTTGGCGCGACGTTCACGTCATGCGACGGGTTAAAGAACAGCGGCACCGAAATCCGTTCAGCCGCCGTGCCCACCACGCGGTGCGGGGTGGCGACGATCTTGCGCGCAGTCCACATTTCCAGCATCTCGCCAAAATTTACCACAAATTCGCCCGGGGCCGCAGACACCGGGATCCATCCGCCGCCTCGTTTGCGCACCTCTAACCCTGGTGAGCCATCGGTCGCAAGCAAGGTCAGGCAGCCATAGTCTGTATGCGTCGCAATCCCGAAATCCTTGCCCCCCGCGTCCGCAGGCCGTTCGGGATAATAATTCCCGCGCAACAGCGCCATGGGCCGCGCGAACTTGTCTCGGAAAAAGGCCGCATCCTCGCCCACTGCCCCGGCAATCGCGCACAACAGATCAAGCGCAAATGCCGTGCTGGCGTTGTAGTATGCACGCAGAACATCGGCAAAACCGGCAGGCTGATCCGGCCAGACATTGGGCGCATAGGTCAAAAGCCCCAATGCCGCGACAGGGTCATCCGGGTCCAGTGTCGTGCCGCAATCAAACACCTGTTTGTAGTCGGGATTGGCATCAGGGTTCACCTGCTCAGACCCCGAGGCGCCCCAGCCGCGATTCGACCCGGTGCGCGCCATGTCAAACTGCGCCTTCTGTGCGGCTGGCAAATGAAAAAAGGCCGCGTAGGCCTCAATCACCTTTTGCACCTGTGCGGCAGAAATGGGCGTGTTGCGGACCGTCAGAAAGCCAATGTCGGTCGCACCCCGTACCACATCGGCCTTCGCCGCTGCATCGCCCGCCAAAAGGGCCATTGCATCAATTCTGGGGATCATTGCGGCCACTCCTGCCTTTCGGTTCTCTGCTCGGCTTGCTACCAAAGCCGCAACCCAAGTGAAAGGACCTCCCATGCCGCGCAAAATTGCCGCCGGAAACTGGAAAATGAATGGCACAACCGACCAACTCGCCGTGCTCTCTGCCCTCACCTCTGCCCATCCAAGCCCAAGTGTGGATGTGTTGATTTGCCCACCGGCCACGCTTTTGGCGCGGATCGCTGATGCCGGCGCGATCGCACTGGGTGGACAGGACTGCCACGCACAGGAAAGCGGCGCACATACCGGTGATATCTCAGCGGCGATGCTGGCGGATGCCGGTGCAACATATTGCCTGACCGGACATTCCGAACGCCGCACCGACCACGGCGAAACCGACGCGGTTGTCGCAGCCAAAACCACAGCAGCCCATAACGCGGGCCTCACGGCCGTGATCTGCATCGGTGAAACACTCGCGGAACGCGAGGCTGGCACCACGCTGGACGTCATCACGGCCCAATTGAACGGCTCTGTCCCCAACACTGCAACCGCACAAAACACCGTCATCGCCTATGAGCCCGTCTGGGCCATCGGCACCGGCCTTGTCCCCTCAACCGATCAAATCGCCGAAGTACATGCCCATATCCGCGCGCATCTGTCAGACAAGGACATCCCGCTGCTCTATGGCGGCTCTGTCAAAGCCACGAATGCGGCCGAAATATTTGCCGTGCCAAACGTCGACGGCGCGCTTGTGGGCGGGGCCAGCCTGAAGGCCGCAGACTTCTCTCCGATCATCACGGCACTTGAAAACGCGTGATTCCACAAAGGGTCAAGGACGGCGCAGCCGCCCCGCAGAGCGGGGTTCATCCTTGAGGCTTTGGGGACTCACCCAACCCTTGATCAGGTGACTTGAGGACCGAACTGATCCCTCAAGCACCTCTCAGCAGACAAACACTGCGCCCAAAACCAAAGGCGACGCCCGATCAAAAGCGTCGCCTTGCAGATTTCAATAACCGGGAATGCGCGGTAGCGCCCCTTTGTTTCACCGCTAATTGACGATGATCTCCGGTCCCATAAAGGTCGTGGGCAGCCATGTGCTTAGGAACGGAATATAGGTGATCATGATCAGGAACACGAAAAGCACGGCCAGGAACGGCAGCGCGGCGCGTACCACCGACATCATCGGCATGCCCGCCACACCAGAGGTCACGAACAGGTTCAGACCCACCGGCGGCGTAATCATCCCGATCTCCATGTTGACCACCATGATGATGCCCAGATGGATCGGATCAATGCCCAGCTGAATGGCAATCGGGAACACCAGCGGTGCCACGATCACAATCAGGCCCGACGGCTCCATGAATTGCCCGCCAATCAGCAGGATCACGTTGACCACGATCAGGAAGGTGATTGGACCAAGCCCCGCATCCAGCATCGCGCCTGCAATATGCTGCGGGATTTGTTCGTCGGTCAGCACATGTTTCAGGATCAGCGCATTGGCGATGATGAACATCAGCGTGATCGTCAGCTTGCCACCTTCGAACAGCGTCTCGCGCGTGTCTTTGTGGAAAAAGGCCGTGACAAGCGCCCAGGGCTTTTGCAACAGGGTCGCCTTTTGCGGTACAGCCGCGGCTGACAGGCTTTGTGCCGTGCCGTGGAAAATCTCACCGTTTGCGTCCCGTGCGGCCAGCGGCCCCATGTCGCGGTAGATGAAGGTGGCGACGACAAAGGCGTAGAAGGCTGCAACAGCTGCTGCTTCTGTTGGCGTAAACGCCCCGCCCTGCCAATAGAACAAGCTTAGCCCTTCTTCGAACCGGATCCACGGATGGCCGTAAATGCCGCCCATGATGATCACGATCAGCAAAAGGCCCCAAACCGCATCCCGGAAGCTGGCAAAGATCTCGCCCCACCCCTGCCATTCGCCTTTGGGCATGTTCTTGATGCGGGCGATCACATAGATTGCGATCATCAGCATCAGACCGGCCAGCATGCCCGGAATGACCCCGGCCAGAAACATCCGCCCAACAGAGACATCCGTGGCCGAGGCGTAGACCACCATCACAATGGATGGCGGGATCAGAATGCCAAGCGTGCCAGCGTTACAGATCACACCAGCGGCGAATTCCTTGGTGTATCCGACCTGCCGCATGGCCGCGATCACGATCGTCCCGATAGCAACCACCGTGGCGGGCGATGACCCCGACAGGGCCGCAAACATCATGCAGGCAAAGACACCCGCAATCGCCAAACCACCCTGCAAATGCCCGACACAGGCGATGGAAAAGCGGATGATCCGCTTGGCCACACCGCCGGTCGACATAAACGACGAGGCCAGCACAAAGAATGGGATTGCCAGCAGCGTGTAATGCCCGGCCATCGCCAGATAAAGCGACTGTGCCACCGCAGCCAATGACGTGTCAGAGAACGTCAGCTGAAAAATGATTGAACTGATCCCAAGGGCCACAGCGATTGGCACGCCAATCAACAAAAGGCCGATGATCATCAGGAAAAGAATGGCAACTTCCATCGGTTCAGCCCTCTTTCTTGAGTTGTGCGGCGGCGTCTTCCACCGCGTCTTCGGCCTCGTGACTGACGATCAGGCTTTCGCTTTCGTCCGTCCACACGCGCAAAACGGCCTGACACACCCGAAACAGGATCAGCACCGATGCAATCGGTAGGATCGTATAGGGGATCATCCGCGGCAGCTTATCATAACGGTCGCCGTAGTTGATCCAGTCCTCCAGAAACCGCAGCCATTCCAGCATCGGGATCTGATCGGTCTCGAAAAAGCTGCGCCCACGCGCGTCGGTGTCAAAGCCGGTGGGGAACCACGTCCCCGTGGTTGGAGGTAGCTCTGCAAAGGGCGCCCATTGGTCCCAGGCCCCTTTCACCAGCAGAACAGCATAGAAAATCGTTATCACACCAGCAATCAGGGCCACGACCTTGCGCGGCTTTGGCGGAAGCAGGTTGGTGATCGCGTCCACGCCAAGATGGGCCGTGACCTTGAACCCGTAGGAAATGCCAAACAGCACCAGCCAGGCAAAAAGCACCAGCACGACCTCAAGGCTCCAGATGATCGAGGTGTTGAAACCATAGCGCAGGATCACATTCACGAAGGTCAGCATCGTCATCAGGCCCAACAGAATGGCAATCACATTCTCTTCAAGACCATGGACCGCGCGCCCGACGGGCCCTTTGGGTGCGTATTTACTGCTCATCTGTCCCCCTCCCGACTGTTTGAAAGGGCGGCACATGGCGCGCCGCCCCTTGATCTTCTTTACAAGCTGTCGTTGATCGCTTGCGCGGCGTCGATGTTCTCCTGACCAACTTCGTCAGCGAACTTGGCCCACACCGGCTTCATCGCTTCAACCCATGCCGCCCGCTGATCTGGTGTCAGCTCGCGGACGACACCACCGGCGTCGATGATCGCCTGGCGTGCCTCTGCGTTCACGCGGGTCGATTCTCCGTTCCGGGTCTGTGTCACCTCATCAAGGATCGTCAGGAATTGGTCGCGCGTGTCGGCGTCCAAGCTGTCCAGCCAGTCGACACTGGCCACAACCAGATAATCGATGATGCCGTGGTTGGTCTCGGTGATGCCGTCCTGCACCTCAAAGAACTTCTGGCCGTAGATGTTGGACCAGGTGTTTTCCTGACCATCAACAACGCCGGTCTGCAGCGCGCCGTAAACCTCGGCAAAGGCCATTGGCTGTGGGCTTGCACCCAGGGCTTCCATCTGTGCCACAAGCACGTCAGATGGCTGCACGCGGAACTTCAGGCCGTTGGCATCCGATGGGTCCAGCAGCGGCACGTTTGCGCTGATGTTCTTCATGCCGTTGTGCCAGAACTGCAGGCCCTGCAAACCACGTCGCTGCATCGCGTCTTTCATTGCCTGACCTGTTTCAGAGGCCTGGAAGGCATCAACCGCCTCGATGTTCTTGAACATAAACGGCAGGTCAAACAGACGATAGGACTTAGTGATGCTTTCAAACAGAGACAGCGACGGGGCGGCCAGTTGCACGTCACCGCGCAGCATCGCCTCGATCACCTGCTCGTCGGTGTAAAGCGTCGAGTTCGGGAACACTTCCATGCACATGGTGCCGTCCATTTCGGCATTGATACGCTCCATCAACAGGCTTGCCGCGATCCCCTTGGGGTGGCGGTCGCTGTTGGTCACATGGCTGAATTTGACGACGATTTCGCCTTCATCACAGCCTTCGGCCTGTGCGATGGTGGCCGTTGCAGCAACGGCAAGGGCCGCAACTGCGGCAACGGTTTTCAGAAAGTTCATGGTGTCTCCTCCCATAAAGACAAAGCGGGCATTGCCGCAGATGCAGCGATCAAACGTGACCGCGAATAGAGGAACAAGATAATTTTGACTGGTACGCCGAGACCACGAAAATTCTACATGGTTTCATCGTGTTAGAGGCTACGGCAAATGTAATAGAGAAGTCCACCCCAACCCACACTGTGTGGGTTTCCGCACAGTGTTAGCGTTCACAGGGTAGCGTACAAGGTGCAGCGGCTACCCTACGTTAACCGTCTGAAAGGCGATAATCCTCGGCGCGCAGCCCGTGCTTGGCCAGCTTGTCATAAAAGGTCTTGCGCGCCAGTTTCAGCGATTTTGCGGTGTCGGTTGCGTTGCCACCGGTCGCGCGCAGCGCCTCGATCAGCAGGCTGCGTTCGACCCGCGCCAATTGTTCCGACAGCCCAAGCCCGGCCCGGTCGGCATCTTCATCCACCCCAAGTGCAAACCGCATCGCTGCGTTCATCAACGCGCGCGCATTGCCCGGCCAATCCTTGGCCATCTGCCGGTCCACATCGGCCTGCGTGATCTCGCGCACCGGCAAATTGGCCTGCTCGCAGGCCTGCGCCACGTAATGCCGGAACAGGACCGGCACATCTTCCATCCGCTCGCGCAAGGCGGGCACCCGCACGGTCAGCAGATCAAGCCGCACCGCCAGATCGCGTGAAAACGTCCCGCTGCGCGCCAGTTTGCGCAAATCCTGCGTGCTGCCCGCGACCACCCGTGCCGCCGGGCCTGCCTCGAACGCATCCAGCAAGGCAAACTGCACCTCATCGGCCAGCGCCCACACCTCATCAAGGTAAAGCGTCCCGGCACCGGCCTGCGCCAAAGCATCCTGCAAGGCCTGCGCATCCAGTCCCGCACTGCTGCGTTTCACGAACGGATGCCGTGCCGCCGCTGACAACAGATGGATCACCTCGGCCACCTTGGGCGTGCCTGACCCCGGCTCGCCGGTGACCAGCACATCGGCCCCGGTCCGGGCCACTTGCCTGACACGGTCACGCAGCCCCTTGGACAGATCAGAGATGCCGAACAACATGCGCGCTGCTGCGTCGCCGCCATCCAGCTCCAGCTTCATCCGGCGATTGTCGAGCACCATGCCACGCTGCTCTAGCGCGCGTTCGACACCTGCAATCAGTGTGGCGGGGGCACAGGGCTTTTCGAGAAACGAAAATGCCCCCGCCTCCATCGCTTGCACAGCCATCGGGATATCGCCCTGCCCGGTCAAGATGATCACCGGCAGCTCGGGATCAACCGTCAGCGCGTAGTCCAACAAATGGAACCCATCACGCCCCGGCATCCGCATGTCGCTAACGATCACACCGGGAAAGGATGGCGTGATGTGATCCTTGGCGGCGACAAAGGACCCCGCCAGAACGGGGGTGCAATCGGCCAGCTCCAGCGTCTGGCCAAGGGCCTCGCGCACGGCCATGTCGTCATCAACCAGTAAGACCTGCCGGGTCATGCCGCCACCTCGGCCCGTGCGGCATCTAATGTAACAGTAAAGACTGCTCCACCATCGGGATGATTGCGCCCGCGAATTTCGCCACCAAAGCTCTGCACTAAACCGTAAGAGATCGACAGACCCAGCCCCAATCCTTCTTTTGTGGGCATCTGTTTGGTCGAATAGAACGGCTCAAACACCTTTTCGGGATCATTCAGCCCCGGCCCAGTGTCTCTTACCGTAAGCGTCACCTTGTCCGGCCCGCCGCACAGATCAATATAAAGCGCCGCACCCGTCGCGCCCTCCATCGCATCTATCGCATTGGCGGTCAGGTTCAGGACGACCTGTTGCAAACGCACATCGCCGCCACGGACGATCATCGCAACCTTTGGCCGTTGCCAATGCAGCGTCACGCCCGCCTCTTGCAGACGTGGGCCAATCATATCAACCACGCCTTCGACCACGCCCACCATGTCCACATCGCGCAACGTATCGCTTTCTTGCCGGGCGAATGCCCGCAAATTTTTGATGATCCGCCCCATGCGTCGCGCCAAATCACCGATCCGCGCAAGGTTTTGCGCAGCCCTGTCGGGCTTATCCTTGGCCAGAAACGCCTCTGCGTTTTCAGCAAACGACCGGATCGCCATCAGCGGCTGGTTCAACTCGTGGCTGATCCCTGCCGACATCTGCCCCAACGCGCTGAGCTTGCCCGCCTCGACCAGATCAGCCTGCGCCTGCTGCAAGTCCGCTTGCGCTGCGCGCCGCTCTGCCACCTCGCTTTGCAGGCTGGCGTTTAGCGCCTCTAGTTCCGCGGTACGGGACATGACCCGCGCTTCCAGCCGCGCGTTGGCCTCTGCGAGTGTGCGCCGCCGTTCTGTCGCCCAGAACACAAACGCGCCAAATGCCAGCGCCAGCGCGCCAGCGACCGCCGCTTGCAGCAGGGCCAGTTGCCGTACTGGGGCCACATCAAACAGCGCCTCGCCCGTCAGGCCGATCACCGGCATTGGCCGCGTGAGATGCAAGCCCGCGTCTGGCAGATATCGCCCGCCATCCATCTGCCAGATCTCGTGCTGCCCCCGCGCCAAACGTGTCGTGATTTGCGGCAAGGCGCTGACCACACCTGCGGGATATTCCGCACTTTGCCCAGCCTCACGGACATCACCGGTCCGCGACCGCAAAATCAACTCTGTCCGGTTGCTGACAAAGATCACGCCCAATTCGTCGGTGAAAAAGACCGTGGGCCTGTTGCCGCGCCACCCGGCTTCGACCGCCTCCACATCCGCGGTGACAATGACCGCACCCTGCACCGGCCCATCCACCGCAAAGACAGGGGCCGCAAACAAGAACGCGCGGCGCTCATAACGGTCGCTCAGCAGGTGATAGACCCCAAGCGCCCCGTGCATCGCACGGGCAAAATAGGGGCTGCCCGCGTGGCTTTGCGCAGGCCCTGCCGATGCGGTCGCCAGCTCTTGCCCCGCGCGGTCGACCACAACGATATCCAGCGATCCGGCCTTGTCGGCCAGCTCCAACAGAAAATCGGCCTGATCCACCGTGTCACCGGCCTCTAACACCGCCCGAACATCGGGATGGGCGGCCACAACCACCGCCAGACTGCGGAACTTGTCCAATTCATTCTTCAGGCTATCGCCCGCCAACATCAGATCCGACTGTCCGGCCAGTTCAAGCTGCTCCAGCGCGCGTCCTTCCGCCCACCACCAGACCCCGGCGGACAGGCCGGCCACGCTGATCAAATAGACCAGCGTCAGTACCAACCGCCTTGGAAACGCAATCAACATAGCGTGTGTCTTAGGCAATCCGCAGCGACTTGACCAGATTTTCAGCTTTTGGGCGCATCCATCCGCATGATCGCCCGCAGGGCTTCGATGGCGGTTTCGATGTCGGGAATCGCCGCATCCGCTCCGGTCAGCGCATCCACACCGTCGACCTGGTTCACGACATTGCCTGCCACCACCACCTTGGCCATCGGCTGCGTGATCCGCAGTGCCAACACCAGCCGCACCAATTGAGTGACCATGCTTTCACTATTGGCCACCAGCACAATCGCTTGAAACCGGTTCGCCTCTGTCCGCGAGACGATTGTTTCGTGATCTTCGCCCACCGACAGTTCCACATCCCAGCCTTCACGGCGGAATAGGTCCGTCGCAATCTCAATGCCCAATGTGTGCGTTTCATCCGGCACCAAAGCGAACAGCGTCGGCTTGCCCCTCAGCCCATACCATTCGGTGTCGATCACATGGCGCAACCCCCGGATGATCCGATAAAGCCGCCCACTGGCCAGTGTCACCTCCAGAAAGGATACCCGGTCCTGCTCCCACATCTCGCCCAACCGACGCGCAGCACCGGCCACAAACCCCAGATAGATCATCTCGGGCGATGCACCGTCGCGCCGCACATTCAAGATGAACCGATCCGCCGCCGTCTCGTCAAGCGACAACAGATCGGCGCAGAGCATCTCGATCTCTTCCGCTGTTGGCTGGTCGTTCGGTGTTGCTGTGCGGGGCATGCGAAAGGCCAATCTGCGCACCACTTCGCGCGCAAGGGTTTCAACCGCGCCAGATGGCAACGTCGAATGCACGCGCCTAAAATGCGCGTCTGCCGCGTCATAAGCTGAGCGGTCAAGATGTTCGTTATCGATGGGCTTACGCGCCATCTTTTATTCTCCCCGTCGGCCTGGCGATGGCCTGCACCTGCGATCTTCGGCAACCCCCTCCCTGGGGTGCTGTGATCTTTTGTTCCCGATGCTTGTATACGGTAGCACACCTTGGCGTTGTGCCATTGCGGCAGAACGTCGCGACCATTCATTGCGCGGAGATGCGCTTGCCAAGCGCGCATCACTTTGGCACTCCGGGTGCATGCAGGCCCTGTCTCAATCCCCCACTGATCCGGCATTTGTCCAAGACCCCTACCCGTTTTATGACCGCGCACGCGGGATTGGCGATGTGGTGTTCTGGACCGACTACGCCATGCCCTGCGCCGTCTCGCACCGTGCCGTTACTGCAGCCCTGCGTGACCGTCGCATGGGCCGCGAGGCACCCGCCGACCGCGCCCCGGACATTCCGCCCCATCTTGCGCCGTTCTACGCCGTCGAAGCCCATTCCATGCTGGAAAGAGAACCGCCAACCCACACCCGCTTGCGCGGTCTGGTGCTGCGCGCCTTTACCTCGCGCAAGATCGCCTCACTTGGCCCCGATATCGCGCAGCTTTGTCATGATCTGATTGACGCCTTCCCAGCGGGTCCCTTTGATCTGCTGACCGCCTATGCCCAGCCAATCCCGGTGATCATCATCGCCCGCCTGCTTGGCGTCCCGGAAAGTGACGCGGATCAATTGCTGAAATGGTCCAACGCGATGGTGGCCATGTATCAGGCCCGCCGCACGCCCCAGATTGAGGCGGACGCTGTTGTGGCAACCCAGGCCTTCACCGCCTACCTCACCCGGCACATCGCGGCCAAACGCGCAGCACCTGCCGATGATCTGCTGTCCAGCCTTATCGCCGCACGCGACGAAGGCGACAAACTCTTTGACGCAGAACTCATCACCACCGCGATCCTGCTGTTGAATGCCGGGCACGAAGCAACCGTGCACACCATTGGCAACGGCGTCAAAACCCAGTTGGAACTGGGCGTGACCACATCTGACGCTGCCGCGGTCGAGGAAATCCTGCGTTTTGACCCACCGCTCCATATGTTCACCCGCTGGGTCTACGAGGATCTGGAGCTTTGCGGCACGCCCCTCAAGCGCGGCGACCAGATTGCCTGCCTGTTGGGCGCGGCCAACCGAGACCCGGCGGCCTATCCCGACCCGCACCAATTTGATCCCGCTCGCAAGGGACCCGCCAATACCGCCTTTGGCGGCGGCATCCACTTCTGCGTCGGCGCGCCACTGGCGCGACTGGAACTGCAAACCGCGCTGACAATCCTGCACGACCGCTGCCCGCAACTGGCGCTGGCGGGACGACCGGACTACGCCGATGTCTACCATTTTCACGGGCTGCAGTCGCTGATTGTCACCCGGTGATTCCACAAAGGGTCAAGGCGGCGGCAGGCCCCCGCTTTGCGGGTCTGCCTTGAGGCTTTGGGGAATCGCCCCACCCTTGATCAGGTGACTTGAGGATCGCAATGATCCCTCAAGCACCTCATTGCAAAGGCTAATTCCATCTCGACCCACGCAACGCCGATACAGGCGTCGCGGTGCAGATGTCTGAAAAGTAATGCGCGGTAGCGCGCCTTTGTTTCACCCTAAAGCGGCAGCGCCACGGTCGATTTGATCTCTTCCATCGACAAAAGTGCCGTGACATTGAACACCCGCACTTCCGAGATCAGCGCCTGATAGAATTCATCATAGGCGCGCGCGTTTTTCACCCGGACCTTCAGGATGTAATCAATATCCCCTGCCAGCCGGTGCGCCTCTTGCACCTCCGGTCGCGCGCGCAACGCCCCCAGAAACTTTTCCTGCCAAGCAGCTTCGTGCTCTGACGTGCGGATCAACACAAAGAAGCAGGCCTCAAACCCCAGTGCTTCAGCATCCAGCATGACGGTTTGCTGCCCAATGATCCCCGCCTCGCGCATTTTGCGAATGCGATTCCACACCGGCGTCTTGGAAGACCCCACTTCCTTGGCAATTTCATCCAAACTGCGGCTTGCATCCGTTTGCAATGCCGCAAGGATCTTCCGATCCACCTCATCTATCCGGACGTCCATTCTGTTTTCGCGCCTTTCACAGGAAAGCTGGCCTTTTGCAGCGCAGCATTGGAACATTCATCCTTATATGCCCGCTGATATGGGCAATTTCCAGAACAATGTTCTATATTGGTCGCAGAAATTCGCGACGAAAGAACCGATATGGATCACTTCCCCGTCTTCATGGCCGTCGCAGGCCGCCGCATTGTCCTTTCGGGCGGTGGCGATGCCGCTTTGGCGAAACTACGCCTGATCCTCAAGACCTCCGCCCATGTCACCGTGATCGCAGCGGATGCCGCACCCGAAATCCATGGCTGGGCGGATGCAGGCAAACTCACCCTGATCCCCCGCGCGATGGAAGCCGGTGACGCGATGTGCGCCGTGCTGTTCTATGCCGCCAACGAAGACGATGCTGAAGACGCCCGCGTGGCCGCCCTCGCCCATGCGGATGGTGCACGCGTCAACATCGTCGACAACCTCGCCGACAGCCAGTTCATCACCCCGGCCATCGTTGACCGTGACCCGGTGGTCGTGGCCATCGGCACCGAAGGGGCAGCGCCCGTGCTCGCGCGCAAGATCAAGGCCAACCTTGAAGAACAACTGCCTGCGTCCCTGGGCACCCTTGCCCGGATCGGCAAAACTTTCCGCCATGCGGTGGATGTGCTGCCCATGGGTGCCAAGCGCCGCGACTTCTGGTCGCGATTCTACTTTTCCAAAGGGGCCGAGGCCTTGGCCAAGGGCGAAGATCACGTCCTCCCCGCACTGGGCGACCTGCTGGACGACGCCATCATGTCCACCGACCGCGCCGGGCACGTGCACCTTGTGGGCGCAGGCCCCGGTGACCCGGACCTGCTAACGCTCAAGGCCCGCAAGGCGCTGGATACCGCTGATGTTGTGATCCACGACCGCCTTGTCACACCCGAAATCCTCGAACTCGCCCGCCGAGAGGCCACAATCATCGACGCAGGCAAAGAAGGCTTTGGCAAATCCACCCCACAGGCCGAGATTGACGCGCTGATCGTGGAACACGCCCGCAAGGGCGCACAGGTGGTGCGGCTCAAGGCCGGTGACCCGACGGTCTTTGGCCGTCTGGACGAAGAAATCGACGCGCTGACCGCCGCTGGCATCGCCTATACCATCGTGCCGGGCATCACCGCCGCCTCTGCCGCTGTCGCCAACATCGGGCAAAGCCTGACCAAACGCGGCCGCAATTCTGCTGTCCGCCTGATCACTGGTCACGACACCAAGGGCTATACTGATCACGACTGGCGCACGCTGGCCGAACCGGACCAGGTTGCCGCGATCTACATGGGCAAGCGCGCGGCGCGGTTCATTCAGGGCCGTCTGCTGATGCATGGCGCGGACATCGCCACACCGGTCACCATCATCGAAAACGTCAGCCGCACCAACCAGCGCATCATCGCCACGACCTTGGGCGCGCTGGAACCGACCATGACCAACGCCAATCTGACCGGCCCCGCAATCACCTTCCTTGGCCTTGCCCCGCGCGACGCCCTTGCCATCGACCTGCACCAACAGGAGGCCATCTAGATGCCCCGCCAATTCACACCCAAAGTTGTCACCGCCAATGCCCTGCTGGAGGGTGACGCCGTTTGGTTCACCGAAGACGACACTTGGACCCGCGACATGTCCCAAGCCGAGCTGTTAACCGATGAGGCCCACGCCGAACTCCGCTTGCTCGAAGCCTCTGCGCGTCAGGACGAAATCGCGGGCCCCTATCTGGCCGACGCCAAACCAACAGACACCGGCCCCGCGCCGACGCATTTTCGCGAAACCTTCCGCACGCGCGGACCCTCCAATTACCCCCACGGCAAACAGGCAGAGGTCTGAACCGATGTATCACTACAATGACTTTGACGCCGCCTTCGTCGCAGAACGGAACCGTCAGTTCCGCGCCCAAGTGGAACGCCGTATCGACGGCTCTCTGACCGAAGATGAATTCAAGCCGCTACGCCTGATGAACGGCCTCTATCTGCAATTGCACGCCTATATGCTGCGCGTGGCCATCCCCTATGGCACGCTCAATTCTGCCCAGATGGATCAACTCGCCTTCATCGCTGACAAGTTCGACAAGGGCTATGGTCACTTCACCACACGCCAGAACATCCAGTACAACTGGCCGAAGCTGAATGAGGTGCCGGACATTCTGGACGCGCTGGCGCAGGTCGAAATGCATGCGCTGCAAACCTCCGGCAACACCATCCGCAACGTGACCGCTGACCACTTTGCCGGGGCCGCTGCCGACGAAATCGCCGACCCGCGCCCGGTGGCGGAACTGCTGCGCCAATGGTCCACCGACCACCCCGAATTCCAGTTCCTGCCGCGCAAATTCAAAATCGCCGTGACAGGCTCTCCCAACGACCGCGCCGTCACACGGGCCCATGACATCGGGTTGCGTATGGTCCGCAATGAGGCGGGCGAACCGGGCTTCGAGGTTATCGTCGGCGGTGGCCTTGGCCGCACCCCGATGGTCGGCAAAGTGATCCGCGATTTCCTGCCCGTTGCGGATCTGCTGGCTTACGTGGAGGCCATCGTCAGCGTCTACAACCTGCTGGGCCGCCGCGACAACAAGTACAAGGCGCGGATCAAGATCACCGTGCATGAAAACGGGCTTGAGACCATTCGCGATAAGGTTGAGGCACGTTTCGAACAAATCCGACCCGGTTTCACGGGGTTTGATCAAGGTCTGCTTGCACAAATCGAACAAACCTTCGCCTTGCCCACCTTCAAGTCCACCAGCACCGACGGCTATGAGGCCGCCCGTCTGGCGAACCCTGCCTTCCGTTCATGGACCGATACCAACCTGACCGCGCACAAAAACGACGCCTACGCCATCGTCTCGGTCTCGATCAAAAAGCACGGGCAAACACCTGGTGATGCGACCTCAGATCAGATGCGCGCGCTGGCCCAGATTGCCCGCACCTATGCCCATGATGAGCTGCGCATCAGTCACGAACAAAATGTCATCCTGCCGCATGTTCACAAGTCGGACCTGCCCGCGATCTACGCGGCACTGCGCGACGCCGATCTGGCGACAGCGAACATCGGGCTTGTCTCTGACATCATCGCCTGCCCCGGCATGGACTACTGCGCGCTTGCCACCGCGCGCTCGATCCCTGTCGCGCAAGAGATTGCGACGCGCTTTGATGAACTCAAGGTTGAACACGACGTCGGCCCGCTCAAGATCAAGATCTCGGGCTGCATCAATGCCTGCGGGCATCACCACGTGGGTCACATCGGTATCCTCGGCCTCGATCGTGCAGGCGTCGAAAACTACCAGATTACGCTAGGCGGCGACGGCACAGAGGACACCCATATCGGTGAACGTGCAGGCCCCGGTTTTGCCTATGATGAAATCGTGCCCGCAATCGAACGTTTGGTTCTGGGCTACCTTGACTTACGCTGCAGCGCAGAAGAAACTTTCATCCAGACATTCCGCCGTCTTGGTGCAGACCCTTTCAAAGCCATTCTTTACCCCGCCAAAGAGGCCCAAAATGCCGCTTAAAGAGCTCGCCGACCGCCGCAATCTGCTGCATCGCAAATCCGACCCACAGACCGTGCTCAAGCACGCGTTGGATGATCTGGAGATTGGCAAAATTGCCGTCGTCTCCAGCTTTGGCGCCGAAAGCGTTGTGCTCTTGCACATGGTCTCTCAGATCAACAAGGACACCCCGGTGATCTTTCTGGACACCGAAATGCTCTTTGACGAAACCCTGCAATATCAACGCGATGTGGCCGAAACGCTGGGCCTCACAGATATCCGCGTGATCCGCCCCGACCGGACAGAGGTATTCACCCGCGACAACGAAAACCTGCTGCATCTGCATGACCCCGATGCCTGCTGCCACCTGCGCAAGACAGAGCCGCTGGAAAAGGCGCTGGCCGGTTTCGGCGGCTGGATCACCGGGCGCAAACGCTATCAATCCGGCACCCGTTCCGCCCTGCCGCTCTATGAAAAAGAGGCCCGCAAGATCAAGGTAAACCCACTTGCAAGCTGGACGCCCGAGGACCTGAACGCCTATATCACCCGGCACAACCTTCCGCGCCATCCGCTGGTGGCCCAAGGTTATCCCTCCATCGGCTGCCAACCCTGCACCAGCCGCGTGTCTCTGCACGAAGACCCCCGTGCAGGCCGCTGGCGTGACAGCGCCAAAGAAGAATGCGGCATCCACTTTGAAAACGGCAAACTGGTCCGCACACCGGCCAATACCGCCGACACCCCGCGCGAACGCGCCGAAGGATAAGACAATGAGTGTGATTGTAACTGACGCAGGTTTTGCCGGTGATGACTGGACCGGCGGTTTTGTGGCGCTGGATGATTGCCCGGCCAATGACACGCCCATCGGGGTTGATCTGGCTTCTGACGCAGATCCGGCAAAGCTCGCCTGTATGACTGGTGCCGCAATGATCCGCATTGATTTCCCCAGCTTCGCAGACGGCCGTGGCTTTACCCTTGCCGCCATGCTGCGCCGTGCCGGGTTCACGGGCCGTCTGCGCGCGCGCGGCCACGTGATCGCCGACCAATACGCAATGGCCCGCCGTGCCGGGTTTGACGAGATCGAAATCGACACTGCCCTCGCCCAACGCCAGCCTGAACCGCAATGGCTGGCCCGCGCCAACTGGCAAGACAACAACTATCAGGCGCGGATGCGCGGCTGACCCCTTTCCCTGACCCAGATCAAAGACTAGACCGGAGGGCGGCCCTATGTGGCTGCCGATTGACACATGACAGAGCAGACCCCCGTGAACGAACTTGCCGCAAAACCCGTGCCGACCCTGCCTGACGCACAAACCGTGACAGAAGTGCAGCACTATACTGACCGTCTGTTCCGCTTCCGCGTGACACGGCCAGCCAGCCTGCGGTTTCGCTCGGGCGAATTTGTGATGATCGGCCTGATGGGCGACCCGCACCCGGAAACCGGCAAACAGAAACCCCTGCTGCGCGCCTATTCCATCGCGTCCCCCTCCTGGGACGAAGAGCTGGAGTTCTACTCGATCAAGGTGCCTGACGGCCCGCTGACCTCCAAGCTGCAGCACATCAAGGAAGGCGACGAGATTATCTTGCGCCCCAAACCTGTCGGCACGCTTGTGCATGACGCCCTGCTGCCCGGCAAACGGATCTACTTCTTCGCTACCGGCACAGGCTTTGCGCCGTTCGCCTCATTGCTGCGCGAGCCCGAGACCTATGAGAATTATGAGGAGGTCATCGTCACCCACACCGTCCGTGATGTGGCCGAACTGACCTATGGCCGCGAGCTTATCGAGAACCTCAAGCAAGACGAAATGATGCAAGAGCTGCTGGGAGAAGAGAATCTCAACAAGATTCGCTACTATCCCACAACCACGCGCGAGCAGAGCCCAAAGATGGGCCGCATCACCACGCTGATCGAAAACGGCGAGCTCTTTGCAGACCTTGGCATCCCGCCACTTGATCCGGCCACGGACCGTGCGATGGTTTGTGGGTCTTTGGCCTTCAACCTCGACATCAAGAAAATCCTTGAAAACGCTGGGCTGAACGAAGGGGCCAATTCGGAACCCGGTGAATTCGTGATCGAAAAGGCCTTTGTCGGCTGATCAATGCCGGGCGGTTTTCCCCCTCGATCAACCGCGCGCGGCCAATACCTCTTCCACCGCTGATGTGATCAGCGCCAGACAGCGTTCATCGGAAAACCGGTGATCCGCGCCATCAACAAGCGTCAGACGCATGTCGGGGCCTTCGGCATGCTCCAACAGCCGTAGCGCCACAGACATCTCGACATCTGCGTCCGCCGTGCCTTGCAAAAAGCGCGTCGGAAATGGCAGCGGCAGCGGGTCACGCAGCACCAATCGGGTGCGGCCTTCTTCGATCAAGCGTTTGGTGATGATGTAAGGCTCACCATAGTCGGACGGCAGCGCCACCTGCCCTACTTCCGCCAGTTTCGCGCGTTCTGCAGCGTCAAACCCCGCCCACATGCTGTCTTCGGTGAAATCGGGGGCGGCTGCAATGGTGACCAGGCCCGCCACCCGTTCCGGCATCGCGCGGGCCAGCAGCAGCGATATCCAGCCACCCATCGACGAGCCCACGAGCACCACCTGCCCTGCGAGCAGGCCAAGGGCCGCCTGCGCGTCCTCAAACCAGTCTCCAATCGCACCATCGGTAAACGCTTCAGAACTTTCGCCGTGACCTGAATAGTCAAACCGCAGAAAGGCATGTCCCGAATCGCGCGCCCATTGTTCCAGATGCACGGCCTTGGTGCCGCCCATATCGGACTTGAATCCGCCCAGAAAAACGACCGCCGGACCCGTGCCGTCGGTCAAATGATAGGCAATCCGACGCCCTTGCGGCGTCACGAACATCGGGGTTTCAGCGTTATTTTCCATAAGGATAGCCCATCACAGGCCGCCCCTGACCGCAAGTCCTTACAAGTTACCCTATTGTCACGTGACTATTTTGTAACTTATAAGGCTCACATGGACCTGATCTTCAAAGCCCTCAGCGACCCCACGCGCCGCGCTCTTCTGGACGCTTTGCGCCAGCGGGACGGCCAATCGCTTTCGGATCTTGAGGCGAGCCTGGAGATGAGCCGCTTTGGTGTCATGAAGCACCTGCGGCTGCTCGAGGATTCGGGCCTGATCGTCACCCGTAAGGTGGGACGTTTCAAATACCACTATCTCAACCCGCTTCCGCTTCAGGAGGTTATGGACCGTTGGGCCGCGCCCTTCTTTCAAAGACAGGCCCGCGCGCTCACCGAATTGAAAGCCAAGCTCGAAAAGGACACCGCGATGGCCAAACCCGATTTCATGATGCAAACCTTTATCCGCTGCACGCAAGACGCGCTTTGGGCGGCCCTGACAGAGGCGGACCAGATGGCCGCATATCACTTTGCCTGCAACACCGTGCAGGGCAATCCCGGTGTCGATCAGGCGACGGCCTTCATCCTGCCCAACGGCGAGGCGATGCTGCGTCAGGTCACCACCGCAATGGACCCAAAGACCCGCATCGCGATGACATTCGAACCTGTGTTCATGGGGCCCGACGCGCCTGCCAGCCACATGGTCTATCTGATCGAGCCACAGGGCGAGCAATGCAAACTGACCATCGAACACTATGATCTGGCCCCCGGTCAGGAAGGCTTTGCCGAAGGCTGGGCACGTCTGGCGGCATCACTCAAATCCTATCTTGAAACCGGAACCGGCCTGAAAGCCGCGATGTAACAAAGCGTAAGGAGTTTACCCGATGGACTTTCCAACCGAACTTGGCGTGCTGACATGCCTGACCCTTTTTGCCGCAACCATGTGGCTGCCCTATGTCGTAGGCGTGGCCCGCCTGCCCGAAACCACAGGCCCCGCTGATGGCTTTTCCCGGCCCGCTGACCTGAACTTACTGCCTGCATGGATTCACCGCGCGCACCGGGCGCATCTGAACCTGCTGGAACAATTCCTGCCATTTGCGGTGCTGGTGCTGATCGTGGACCGGATGGACGGCTTTACAGCCCTGACCTATTGGACGGCGATTGCCTTCTTCTGGATCCGCATTATCCACGCCGTCGGCATGGTCTCGGGTGTCGCGCTGTTCCCGACACGTTCGATCATCTTCAATCTGGGGTGGGTCTGTGTGTTGATCATGGGCTACGCGGTCTTCGCAGCCGCCTGATCACCTGCGCAAGGTGGGCTGATGGCCCACCTACCCGCCGACGTAAACCTTGGCCTTGGGGCGGTAAAAGACCTTTTGGTTGTGCAGCCGCCCCAATAGCTCTTCTCCGGTCCGCATGTCCGCATCAATCACCGTGATGGATGGCAGATCAGCCGGGTTCTCATCCGACAACGCCCGCCGCATAGAGCACAACTCTCGCCCGCGTGCGCGCAGCGCCTCTACGATCAGGTCGATGTCTTCCAGCGTCAGCTCAAAAGTGCGGTTGTACGGCATTTTGGTCCCCTTGCTTGGCAGCGTTTCCGTCATGAAGGTATGTCGTATTTAAACGCCCGGATGTCGCAGTCAACGTATATCTGGGTATACTTCGGTGCGCCGCCGGGCATCACCGGCCACGAAAAAGGGCCGCGTCATTGCTGACGCGGCCCTGATCTTTGGTCTGGCAGGTGGCTTACTGACCCAGCGCCTCTTTCAGGCGGGTCAGGGTTGCTTCCAGCAAATCGGGGTTATCCTTGGCCGCGTTCACAGCTGCACCCAGTGCCGTCTTCTGAACAGCCGACAGATCGGAACCGTCGATCATCTCCAGCACCTTGTCCGCTTCAAAGCCGTCCATGGTCAGCAGGGTCTCTGCCATGCTGGCTTCGCCTTCGGCCATCGCTTCGTCGGTGGCGGCATCGGCAGCTTCTTCGGTTGCGGCCGCTGCATCATCGGTGGCCTCTGCGGCGTCATCAACAGCCTCGGTTGCTTCGTCCGTCGCACCTTCAACAGCTTCTGCAGCCTCGTCCGCCATTTCTTCCGTGGCCTCTGCCGCATCGTCAGCCATCTCTTCGGTGGCCTCTGCTGCATCATCAGCCATCTCTTCAGTGGCCGCTGCGGCATCATCCGCCATTTCTTCGGTGGCCGTAGCCGCGTCATCAGCCATCTCTTCGGTGGCTTCAGCAGCACCTTCGACCGCCTCTGTGGCACCTTCAACAGCCTCTTCTGTCGCTTCAACAGCGCCCTCAGCGGCGTCTGTCACGGCATCCGCGGCATCGCTGGCAGCATCAGTCGCAGCTTCAACCGCACCTTCGGCTGTGTCGGTCACAGCTTCCACAGCACCTTCGGCAGCATCAGCTGCGGCATCTGCCGCACCTTCGGCGGCCTCAGCGGCACCCTCAACAGCGCCTTCCACAGCTTCGGCGGCGTCATCGGCCATGTCCGCTGCGGCGTCTGCCGCACCTTCGGCGGCCTCAACCGCACCCTCAACAGCGCCTTCCACAGCTTCAGCGGCGTCATCGGCCATCTCTGCTGCGGCGTCTGCTGCGCCTTCTGCGGCCTCGGTGGTGGCTTCAACCGCACCTTCGGCGGCATCGGTGACCGCATCTGCGGCCTCGCCTGCGGCATCCGCGGCACTGTCAGCCATGTCAGCGGCACCACCTGTCAGGACTGATACGGCCTCTGCCGGGCCACGCCCGTTGGCGGCATATTGGTAGCCAAAAAAGCCAAGAACGGCGACGACGATAATAATCAAAAGCGCTCTCATGGGATGTTCCCTCCAAGTCTGAAAACGTGATGGCCCGCAATCGGGCCTTGTCCGCCATATGTCAGAGCCTTTTAGCAATGAAAAGGGGCTCTTATCACCTTGCGTTCCCCCTAATCGGCGATTTATTGCGGGTTGAAGCCGGTGCGCGGCAAGGATACGTTATGCAACACAGAATTCAAACCATTGAAGGAAAAGTACCATAGGACGCAGACCTCATAACGCACCACCGGTGCGTGATACCGGCCCCCGTGTAAACGACCGCATCCGGGGCAGCGAAATCCGCCTGATCGGGGCGGATGGCGAAAACGTGGGCGTTGTGACGCCCGAACGTGCGCTGATGATGGCCGAAGACGCCGGCCTTGATCTGGTGGAAATCTCGCCCAACGCAAAGCCGCCTGTCTGCAAGATCATGGACTATGGCAAGTTCAAATACGAAACCCAAAAGAAAGAAGCCGAGGCACGCAAAAAGCAAAAGATCATTGAAATCAAAGAGGTAAAGTTCCGCCCCAACACGGACAACCACGATTACGATGTGAAAATGCGCAATGTCTTCAAGTTTCTTGAAAACGGCGACAAGGTCAAAGTCACCCTGCGTTTCCGTGGTCGCGAAATGGCACACCAGGAACTGGGCCGCCAACTGCTCGAACGTGTGGCAGAAGATACCAAGGAAACCGGCAAGGTCGAAAACTTTCCCAAGATGGAAGGCCGCCAGATGGTCATGCTGATCGGCCCGCTGGCCAAGTAACGCGGCACACAAGTTGATCACCAAAAGGCAGGCCACCGGGCCTGCCTTTTGCTTTTCAGCGCACGTACTAGGGCAGCGTCCGCGCGCCGCGCCAATTGACCACCCGGCAATATCGCGATTGAAATGACGGTGTTCCTGCGCAGAAGCGGTGTTGACCCTCCGTCAGGCGCATTGTTGCAAAGGATGATCCATGACCGGGTTCTATCACCCCAACGCCGTCGATCTGGCCGACCTCGCCGCGATCTGCGCCCGCACCGCCACGCTTGACGCCTTGCCCTTCGCGGCAGAGGTGCGCCACAACGTACCAATCTACGATGTGGCCAACCTTGACCTGACCGATCCAGCGCTTTTGTCGGCTTGGGGCAACGTGCTCTTGACGGGACCGGGGGCCATTGTCCTGCGCGGCGCTTATGCCGATACCAGCGCCATCGACGCGGTCACCACGATCTACTCCGACATCATCGCGGCCGAAAAGGCCGCCGGCGGGTCAGAGGCTGACCACTTTGCCGCCGGCACCAATGACCGGGTCTGGAATGCGGCGCAAAAGCTGTGCCTTGCCGACCCTGCGGTCTTTGCCGCTTACTTTGGCAACCCGGCGATTGCTGCGGCCTGCACCGCATGGCTTGGCCCGCACTATCAGATGACCGCGCAAGTCAATCTGGTCTATCCCGGCGGGGCCGCACAATCGGCGCACCGCGACTACCACCTAGGTTTTCAAACGGCTCAGGATTGCGCCCGCTACCCCGCCCATGTGCATGATCTGACCGCCGCCCTGACGCTGCAAGGGGCCATCGCCCATTGCGACATGCCGGTCGAAAGCGGCCCAACACGGCTTTTGCCGTTTTCACAAACCTATGGCCCCGGCTACGCCGCCTTCCGCCGCGCCGACGTCCGCGCTTTCTTTGAAGACAACGCCATCCAACTCCCCCTCGCCAAGGGCGATGCGCTGTTTTTCAACCCCGCCCTGCTGCATGCCGCCGGGGCAAACACCACCGCTGACATCAATCGCATGGCGAACCTCTTGCAGGTCTCTTCGGCCTTTGGTCGCGCGATGGAGGCGCTGGATCGCGCTGCCATGTGCCGCGCCCTTTATCCGGTGCTTCTGGATCAACCCGGTGATCATTCTGCGGCCATTGCCGCCTGCGCGGAAGGCTACAGCTTTCCCACCAACCTTGACCGCGACCCGCCCATCGGCGGGCTGGCCCCCGAAACCCAGGCCGCTTTGATGCACCGCGCCCTGTCCGCGCGTATGACACCAAAGGATTTCGCTGCAGCCCTCGCCACACAGGCAGCACGACAGGTGCCATAGAAAAGGGGCGGTGCCACATGGCCCGCCCCCGCTTGTTTCTTTTTGGACCTCGCGTCAGCCCGCCGCTGTCACCGCCCGCCCCGTCATCACCTTGACCAGATGCGCGCGGTACTCTGGTGTGCCATGCAAATCGCCGATCATGCCATCCGCAGGCACGCTTAACCCCGCCAGCGCGCTGGCACTGAAATCCGCACTCAATGCCGCCTCTGCCTCGGTCCAACGGAACACGCCGCCCTCTGACGCACCGGTCACGGCCACGCGCACGCCATCTGCAAACTGCGCCACAAAGACCCCAACCAGCGCAAAGCGCGAGGCGGGCTGCACGAACTTCTGATAGTTCGCCTTCTGCGCCACCGGAAACTTTACCTCGGTGATGATCTCGCCTTCGTCCAATGCGGTGCTGAACATCCCGTCAAAGAAATCATCCGCTGCAATCTCGCGCGCATTTGTCACCACTGTGGCCCCACTGCCCAGCACCGCCGCCGGATAACAGGCTGCCGGATCATTGTTGGCCAATGACCCCCCAATCGTGCCGCGATTGCGTACAGCTGGATCGCCAATATGCCCCGCCATCGCCGCCACCGCGGGATAGGCCCCGCCGCCGGTCGCGACAACGGCATGGGTCGTCGCCCCACCAATGCACAGTCGCCCGTCATCATCGGTGCAAATTCCCTGCATCTCCGCAATGCCGGTCAGGCTGACCAGCTTGTCAGGGCTCGCCAACCTTTGCTTCAGCGTCGGGATAAGCGTCTGCCCACCCCCTAACGCCTGCGCCTCTCCGCCCAGGGCCGCCGCCGCATCGGCAATCGTCGTGGGCTGTTCTATCTCAAATGCATACATCGTCTTGTCCTTTGCTGAGGCCAAAGCGCAGGTCCCCTGCTTCTTCTGGCCAAAATAATCCCACGGGGGTCTGGGGGTGTGAAACCCCCAGTCCAACCCATTCGCCTATTGCATCGCCGCCCAGACGCGCGCGGGCGTCAGTGGCATATCCACGTGATCGACGTCCTTGCCACCCGATTGCAACGCATCCACCACCGCATTCACAACCGTCGCCGGTGATCCGATGGCCCCGGCCTCGCCGCAGCCCTTCACCCCAAGCGGGTTATGTGCACACGGCGTGACACAGGAATTGTCGATCTCCACAAACGGCAAATCGGCAGCCCGTGGCATGGTGTAGTCCATGTAGGACCCGGTCAGCAGCTGCCCGTCCGCATCATAGACCGCCCCTTCCAGCAAGGCCTGTCCAACACCTTGGCCAACGCCACCCTGAATTTGACCCTCGACAATGATCGGGTTCATCACATTGCCGACGTCATCCACGGCGATGAAACGCTCAATACTGACCTGCCCTGTCTCAGGGTCCACCTCAACCTCGCAGCCATAAGCGCCTGCGGGATAGGTGAAATTGGCCGGATCGTAGAACGCCGTCTCTTCCAGCCCCGGTTCAATATCCTCTATCGGGAACTCATGGGGGATATAGGCCTTCAGCGCCACCTCGCCAAAGCCGACCGACTTGTCGGTGCCTTTGACAGTGAACGCCCCATCGGCAAACTCCACATCACCCTCCGCGGCCTCAAGCATATGCGCCGCGATCTTGCTGGCCTTGGCGATGATCTTCTCTGTGGCCCGCACCATGGCAGAACCACATACCGCCAGCGAACGTGACCCATAGGTGCCCATCCCAAACGGGATCTTGCTGGTGTCACCGTGCACGATGTCGATGGTCGCCGGATCAATCCCCAGCATCTCGCCCACGATCTGCGGGAACACGGTTTCATGCCCCTGCCCGTGGCTGTGGGCACCCACCATGACCGACAGATTGCCCGTGGCATTCACCCGCACTGTGGCCGCATCATAAAGCCCTACCCGGGACCCCAAGACACCCACAAGGTTTGATGGTGCGATGCCGCAAGCCTCGACATAGGTGTTAATGCCAAGACCTCGCCACTTGCCCTTGGCCTCGCTTGCAGCGCGCCTCTGGGCGAATCCGTCGCGGTCCAGCTTTTCTTCCAGCTTGTCCATCAGCGCGTGATAATTGCCGCTGTCGTACTCAAGCCCCGCCGCCCCTGCATAGGGAAACTGCTCTGGCTTGATAAAGTTCTTGCGGCGGATCTCCATCGGATCAATCCCCAACTCTCGGGCCGTCTTGTCGATCACACGTTCGATGGAATAGGTCGCCTCTGGCCGCCCGGCCCCGCGATAGGCGTCCACCGGGGCGGTGTTGGTGAACACCGCTTTGACGTTGGCATAGATCACCGGCACCGTGTAATTGCCCGCCATAAGCGTCCCATGCAGGAATGTCGGCGTGGCGGTCGAAAAGTTGGACAAATAGGCGCCGACATTCGCCATCGTCTCGGTGCGGAACGCAAGGAACGTCCCGTCCTTTTCGCAGGCCAACTCAATCTTGGTGACATGATCCCGACCGTGGGCATCGGTTAGAAAGCTTTCGGTCCGATCAGCCGTCCAGCGCACCGGGCGCCCCACCTTCTTGGCCGCCGCCAACACCAATGCCTCTTCACCGTAGTGATAGATCTTCGACCCGAAACCGCCGCCCACATCCGGGGCAACGACCGTCAACTTGTTCTCGGGAATGCCCAGCACAAAGGCGCTGATCAACAGCCGTGTCAGGTGCGGGTTCTGGCTTGTGGTGTGCAGGGTGTAACTGTCCCCCGCCGCGTCATATTCGGCCATCGAGGACCGCGGCTCCATCGCGTTCGGCACCAGCCGGTTGTTCACCAACTCCAGCGTCGTGACGTGCGGGGCGTTCTTGATCGCCTCATCAGCGGCTGCGCGGTTGTCCTCGATCCAGCCCCAATCAAAGCACTGATTGGTTGCGATCTCGTCATGCACGAAATTGTCACCGGCAAGTGCTGCGGCCATGTCGATCACGGCGGGCAATTCTTCGATGTCGGCCTCAATCGCCTCGACCGCGTCGCGCGCCTGCTGGGCCGTCTCTGCGATGACAGCGGCATAGGCGTCGCCAACATGGCGGACTTTGCCGTGGGCCAGAACCGGACGCTTGGGCTCTTTCATCGGCTCCCCGTCGCGGCTGTTGATCAGCCAGCCAGCGGGGTTGCCACCAACCTCGACAAAGTCGTCGCCGGTGAAAATGGCCAGCACACCGGGCATGGCGGCAGCCGCCGTTGTGTCAATCGACTTGATCACCCCATTGGCGACTTGGCTGCGGGCGAAAACCGCCGTTGCCTCTCCGAATTTTTGAATGTCGTCGGTGTAAGTTCCCTTTCCGGTCAAAAACCGGACGTCTTCGCGGCGCGTCGTTGCGGCACCAATTCCACCATCTTTAGGCATGTGTATTCCTCCCTCGCGGAACCGCGATTATTCGTCGAATAATCGATCCCGGCATCAAACGTCCTTATTCAGCAGCAATCGCAGAGACATCCTGACCACTTGCGGCCATGATCGCCTTGACGATGTTGTGATACCCGGTGCAGCGGCAGATATTGCCTTCCAGGTAATCGCGCACCTCTTGCTCGGTTGGCTTTGGATTGTCCTTCAGCAAGGCCGCCGCCGACATCACCATGCCGGGCGTGCAAAATCCGCACTGCAACCCGTGGTGATCCTGAAATGCCTGCTGGATCACGTTCAGCGACCCGTCCGCATTGGCCTGCCCTTCGATGGTGGCAACCTCTGCCCCGTCCGCTTCTGCGGCAAACATCGTGCAGGCTTTGACCGCCAGACCGTTCACATGCACCACGCAGGCCCCACACTGGCTGGTATCACAGCCCACATGCGTGCCTGTCAGGCGCAAATCACTCCGCAGAAAATCAACCAGCAGCGTGCGGCCTTCCACTTCTCCGGTCACGGCTTTGCCGTTCACGGTCATACTGACGTGCGTCATTCTATCCTCCCAGATGTCTGTTTGGATTGGAGTTAACCACGCCCTTTCGGACTTGAGAACCTCCCTTCTCCGCCGCAGCGCAACATCATTCACCCAAAGGGTTGACTGATGGGTTAAACTGGTATTAATTCCACCACATGGTTGAACGATCCACAGACGCCCAATTGTCCGAGGTGCTCAAGGCCGCCTCTGATCCGACCCGCCGGGCGATCCTGACCTTGCTCGCGCAGGAAGGACCGCTGCGGGTCGGTGAAATCCATGCGCGGTTTGATCTGTCGCTCAACGCCGTCTCCAAACACATCAAGGTGCTTGAAAGCGCGGGCCTTGTCGCCCGCCGCACCGAATGGCGCGAACACCTGATCGAGGTGCAGATGGGCCCGCTGCGGGTCATCGACGACTGGTTCGCCAGTCTGCGCTCGATCTGGGATCTGCGCCTCGAAGCCCTCGACAAACTCATCACCCAAGGAGCTGCCAAAGATGACTGACCTGTCCCTCACCTGCACCCGCCATATCCAGGCCCCGCCGCAAGTGGTGTTCGACGCCTGGCTCGACCCCGCCATGATGGCGCAGTTCATGTCCCCCCGCCCCGACATGCACGTCCGCGAGGCGACATCCGACGCCAAGGTTGGCGGTCGCTTCTTTGTGATGATGGTTGCCGACCGCGACCTGCCTCATGCCGGTGAATACATTGAAATCACACCGCATTCCCGCCTGATCTTCACGTGGGAGGCACCGTGGTCCGCCCCCGGTACCCAGGTGACGATCGACTTTTCACCCACCACGGAGGGCACCGATGTGACCCTCACCCAGATCCGCTTTGCGGATGAAGCCGCCCGCGACAGCCACGCAGAGGGCTGGACCGGCATCCTTTCCAAACTCGCTGCCCTGACAGAAGGAACCTGACCCATGTCTGATCTCACCCTCACCACATCGCGCACCATCGCCGCCCCGCAGGCGGCCGTCTTTGACGCTTGGCTTAACCCTGACATGCTGCGCCAGTTCATGCGCCCCGGTCCCGGCATGACCACGCCGTCCGCCACCAACGACCCCAAGCAAGGCGGCCGCTTTGACCTTGTCATGCGCGCGGGCGACGACGACATCCCGCACGCCGGCACCTACCTTGAAATCGACCCGCACAACCGGATCGTCTTTACCTGGGAAAGCCCGTTTTCCGCCGATGACAGCACCGTCACGCTCGACTTTGCCCCCGACGGCGACGGCACGGCCGTCACCCTGACCCACGTGCGCTTCGTGTCCGAGGAAAGCCGCGACAACCACATGGGCGGCTGGACCGCGATCCTTGAAGCACTGGGCGAAACCCTGATGGAGGCCGCATGACCATCGACGTCACCCCCCTGAACTGGCCCGCCGTGATCGCGGGCACGATTGCCGCCTTCATCCTCGGAATGCTCTGGTTCTCGCCCAAGCTTTTTGGCAAGGCATGGTCCACGGGCAGCCACAACATCAAAGCCCCCGACAGCCCGCCGGTGCTGGCGATGGTGGTGCAGCTTCTGGGCACCTTCGCGCTGGCGCTGGTGGTCGGCCTGACCGAGACTTATCAGGCCATCGTGGCCGCCCTTGCGGCCATCGTCGCCACAGCCCTCCTGATTGCGGGCATGGATCTGTTCAGTCAGAAAACAGTCAAGGCGACGCTGGTTGATGCCGCCTATATCATCGCCGCAGGCGCGCTGATGATCCTGGCCCAAGGCGTCCTTTAGTCATCGCTCCGGCGCGGCCTGCCCCGCGCCGGGGTCTCTTTCAGCAAACCACCCACACCCATCGCGGCAATTTCGGCGGGGCCAACCGGCACCCCACACAGCAGCCGTTCCAGCACCCAATCTGCCCCGTTGAGCGCGGGCGACCGCGCGCACCCCGGAAGGCCAATCACGGGCCGCCCGCCAAGTTCTCCAACGAAAAGCAAATTGCCGGGATCAACCGGCATTCCGAAATAATGCACCACCCCCCCCGCCTTGCGCACCGCCTCTGGTGCGGTATCGGCGATGTCGGACGTGGCCGAGCCTGTGAGGATGCAGATCACCTCACCCTCGGCCTGCGCCAAGGCCGCCGCCAGCGGTGCCTCATGGTGCGGCACCACCACGCGCGGCCCCGTCAGCCAGACGCCCAACCGCTCCAGCCGCATCTTCAGCGCCCGCCGCCCCTTGTCGCCGGGTGTGGTCTCAGTGACCCGCGTCTCGATCAGGCTGGCGGCTACATGCACCGGCGTCTGCACCGCAATCGCCCCCACCGCCAAGGCCTCGGCCCGCGCGACATCCGCCCCCGCCACCCCGTAGGAGATAATCTTGATCGTCGCCACCAGATCGCCTGCCGCCACCCGGCGCAGCGGCGGCAAGGTGGCGATGGTGATCATCGGGCTAACCGCATTAAACGTCGCTATCGCATCCGCAGTGATCCGCACTACGCCCGCCGCCTCGGCGATCAGGTTGACCCGCCCCGCTTTGGCCTGCGTCAACCGCAAATGCGCCGCGTCAGGTGCTGGTACAATCGCCTGCGCCAGCCGCGTGGCCGCCGCATCCTCGGCCAGATCACCGGGATCAAGCCGGGCGACGGTCACACGCTCATGCCCTTCTGCGGCCAAATCCGCCACATGCGCAGCCGTCAACACCGTCCCCTTGGGAATCAGGTAATCCAACTGCATTTCATAAGGCCGGTCGGTGGCCCGCATGGCATGGGCCAAAATGGCCCCTTCGGCCTCTGCCACCGGAACAGGACCAAACTTCATGGGGCTTTGCGCAAGGTCTGGATCACCTCGGCCATCACACTGACCGCAATCTCGGCCGGTTGCCGCCCGCCTAAATCAAGACCCACTGGCGCGCTGATCCGGCCGATCTGATCCGCGTTGAACCCCGCCTCTTCCAGCCGCGCCACGCGCTTGGCATGGGTCCGCTTCGACCCCAGACAGCCAAGATAAAACGCATCCGTCGCCAGTGTCGCCATGATCGCCGGATCATCCAGCTTCGGATCATGGGTCAGCGTCACCACAGCGGTCCGAGCATCAGGCGTCAAGGCTGCCATCGCTGCATCCGGCCAATCCTCGATGATCGTCTCTCCGGGGAACCGCTCTGCCGACCCAAAGGCCCCGCGCGGGTCAATCAGCACCGGCGCAAAGCCGCAGGCCCGCGCCATGCCCACCAGCGCCTGCGCGATATGCACCGCCCCCACGATCACCATCCGCAGCGGCGGATTGCGCACGGCAACAAACGTCCGCCCATCTTCCTCGACACCCGACCGATCCAGACGAAACCTTTCAGGATAGGCATCTGGCCCCACAACCTGCCGCGCGTCGCTTTGCAGATCAACGACATAAGCAGCGGGCCGCTTTTCGGTCCTTGCGTCCCTCAGCGCGGTCAGATGACCCACTGACATCGCCCCGCCCACAGGTTCCACCAGCACCCTGATCTGCCCGCCGCAGGCCAGACCCACGGCAAAGGCATCATCATCGCTGACCCCGTAATCCAGCAGCCGCGCCTGACCGTCTTCCAGCGCCTCCAGCGCCTCGACCATAACAGCACCCTCGACACAGCCGCCTGACACCGACCCTTCCATCGCGCCGTCTGCGTCGATCACCAAAAGCGACCCCGCCGCGCGTGGCGCTGACCCCCAGGTCTCGACCACCGTGGCCACCGCGACGCGGCGGCCAGCGGCGTGCCAATCATGGGCAAGGGTCAATAGGTCTGCGTCAGGGATGCTCATCCGTCATGGTCCGGGTCAGGAAACAATTGTTGCGGGCCGACCGCACATCAACGTAAGCCACATCCGCCCGGCTGAGAAGGGTCTGCGCATAGCCCGCGATCTGATCCACCGGCGTGATCTGGCCGGTGCCATAGATTATCCGGTCATCCGCACTGTAGGCCTTCACCAGATAATCGGGTGAGGTCGTCAGGATCGGCGGCAAACCTGGCGCGTCAAACGGCGTGCAATCATCGGCACACAGAAAAATCGGCCCGGTTTCGGCATAGGGCTGCGGCGCTGGAAAGGGCCGCGCGGCACAGATCAACATCTCTTGTCCGGCGGGAACATTGCGCAGGCAACTGCGGCAAGGCTTCCCATCTCCGTCGCTGATCGCGCGTTCGGCTGGTTGACCGTTAGCGTCCGGCCCGCCCTGCCGCAGGCTGTCCACGGTGGCTTGGTCATAGGGTTGAAATCTTGGCATCTGCTCTCTCCTTTGTGCTGACCCCGTGGTGCCAGCGATGGGCCGATTGCCGCAATCCGGATCATGCGCATCTGTGAGGTGAACGCCGGTTAGGACTTTGATGCGCATGGCATGTGCATCGGATGTGCATGGGTTCTGTATGCGCATCTTGCTCCGCACGGCGCGTTAACCCATTAACGCCATCAGGCGCGCCTTTTCGCCGCCATCCTCGGGCCGGGTCAGCGCCTCCGCCAGCCCTTCCAGCGACGCAATGTTGTGGCCCGCACGAAAGCTGGTGACATGCGGCAACATCGCCGCGATCCCTTGAGCCTTGGGCGCAAATCCGTCCCACCGCAGCAGCGGGTTCAGCCAGATCACCTGCCGCGCTGTCAGGCTTAACCGCTTCATTTCCCTGCTCAAATCTGCGCTGTGGTCACGGTCAAGTCCGTCCGTAATCAGCAAAACCACAGCCCCCTGACCCATCACCCGGCGTGACCAATCACGGTTGAAATCGTGCAGGCAAGCACCGATCCGGGTCCCGCCTTCCCAATCCTGCGCCTCGGCCCCGGCCGCCGCAAGGGCTGCGTCCACATCGCGAGTGCGCAGATGTCGGGTAATGTTGGTCAGCCGTGTGCCAAAGGTAAAAGCATGCACCTGCGCCCAGCCCTGACCTTGCCGGTTCGCGACCCCATGCACAAAGTGCAAAACCGCCCGACTATACTGCGACATTGATCCCGAAATGTCGCACAAAACGACCAAATTTGGGTAACGCTCGCGTCGCCTTTTTGTTGCAAAAGCAGAGACTTCCCCGCCGTTCCTCATCGTCGCACGCAGCGTTCCGCGCCAATCCGCCAATGGCCCCGCCATCGCCTCTGTCCGGCGGCTTTGCAGCGGCTTGACCGGCAGACGCAACCCCGCCAACACCCGCTTGGCGGCCTGCATTTCGGCCACCGACATCTGCTCAAAGTCCAGCGTTTTCAGGCGTTCCCGGGCGGATGCCGTGTGCCGGGCATCAATCTCGATCTCGGTGCCATCATCCTCTTGTGGCGCGCCTGGCGGTTCCGGCGCCAGACCATCCAACAACGCCTGTGCGGCACGTTTTTCTGCTGCCTCTGCCTGACGTTCCTCGCTGACGCCACGCACCATTGGCAAGAGGTGCGACATCATCTGTTCCATGAACTGCGGGTCACGCCAATACAGCCGGAAAAGCTGCGCAAACACCTGAGAATGCGCGCGTTTTGTCACCAATGACGCATGTAGCGCCCAATAGAAATCGCGCTTTTCCGTGAACCCTGCGGCTGCCACCGCCTGTACCGCGGCCAGAACATGACCCGGCCCAACCGGCAGGCCAGCGCGGCGCAACGCACGTCCAAAGTGCAGGATGTTTTGCGCCAGTTTCGGGTCGTCCGGCAGCGCCAAATCGGGGAGTTTCACCACAGGTAAGACTTTGGGGGTTTCACACCCCCAAACCCCCGTGGGATATTTTTGGCCAGAAGAAGCATCAGGCCGTCAATTCGGCGCGCGCCGCATCAAGAATGCGTTTGGCCTCAGAGCCTTGCAGCTTCTGGATGTCGTCCTGATACTTCAAAAGTGCGCCCAGCGTGTCGGCGATCACCGCAGGCGACAGGTCAATCACATCCAGCGCCAGCAGGCATTTCGCCCAGTCGATCGTTTCGGCCACGCCCGGTGACTTGAACAGGTCCTCACCGCGCAATTTCTGTACAAATGCAATGACTTCCCGACTTAATTTCATCTTGGCATCGGGTACGCGGGCCGCCAGAATGTCAAGCTCTCGGTCAAAGTCGGGATAGTCGACCCAATGATACAGGCACCGACGCTTCAGCGCATCATGTACCTCACGCGTGCGGTTGCTGGTCAGGATCACAATCGGCGGTTCAGGGGCGGTGATCGTGCCCAATTCGGGGATCGTGACCTGATAGTCGCTCAGCGCTTCCAGCAAGAACGCCTCGAACGGCGCATCGGTGCGGTCAATCTCATCGATCAGCAGCACCGGCGCGCCGCCGGGCTGCGGGCGCATCGCCTCCAGCAAGGGACGCACGATCAGGAAGTCTTCGCCAAAAAGCTCTGATTTCAGGGCGTTACGGTCAGCACCTCCTGCCGCTTCGGCGGTGCGAATGGCAATCATCTGCTCTGCATAATTCCATTCGTAGACGGCAGATGCCGCATCCAAGCCTTCGTAGCATTGTAGCCGGATCAAGCGGCGCCCAAGGGCTGCGGCCACGGCCTTGGCGATCTCGGTCTTGCCGGTCCCGGCCTCACCTTCCAGAAACACTGGCCGGTTCAGCTTCAGCCCCAAAAACATCACCACTGCCAGCGCCCGGCCGCAGACATAGTCCTGCCCCGCCAATGCGTCTTGCACTGCGTCTATCGTGTCAAACGCCATTCAAACCTCGCTTTCTCGCTCAGAACTGCATCCCGCACCGCCCGCGTCAAGCCGCCCGTTGCCCCGGCCCCGCCAAAGGCGTAGCTTGCGGCCAAGCAAAAGGACAATGCGATGAACCATTCCAGCTCGATCTCTGCCGCAGGTTTTGGCCCAGATCTTGGCCCCTTTGACTGGGCCGATCCTTTCCGGATTGAAGATCAATTGTCAGAGGACGAGCGGATGCTGCGTGACGCGGCCCGCACCTTTGCGCAAGACCGGCTGCAACCCGGTGTGACGGACGCCTACCGCGATGCGGTTACCGCGCCAGAGATATTCGCTGACATGGGGGCTGCGGGCCTGTTGGGCAGTACCATCCCCGAAGAATTCGGCGGGCTGGGTGCCAACTATGTCACTTACGGCCTGATCGCGCGCGAAATTGAGCGTGTGGACAGCGGTTACCGGTCGATGATGTCGGTGCAGTCCTCGCTCGTGATGTACCCGATTCATGCCTATGGGTCCGACGCGCAGCGGCAGAAATATCTGCCCGGTTTGGCCGCGGGCACTTTGATCGGCTGTTTTGGACTGACAGAGCCTGACGCGGGCAGTGATCCTGCTGGCATGAAAACCACAGCCAAGAAAACCGCCGATGGCTATGTGCTCAACGGGTCCAAAATGTGGATTTCCAATGCGCCGATTGCAGATGTCTTTGTGGTCTGGGCCAAATCTGACGCCCATGACGGCAAGATCCGCGGCTTTGTGCTGGACAAGGGCACGCCGGGCCTCTCTGCCCCTAAGATCGACGGCAAACTCAGCCTGCGCGCCTCGATCACCGGCGAAATTGTGATGAAAGATGTGGCCGTACCCGAAGATGCGATTCTGCCAGATGTGCAGGGCCTCAAGGGTCCGTTTGGCTGCCTGAACCGGGCGCGGTTCGGGATTTCTTGGGGTGTCATGGGCGCGGCAGAGGCCTGCTGGCACGCGGCCCGGCAATATGGTCTGGACCGCAAACAATTTGGCAAGCCACTGGCGCAGACCCAGCTTTTCCAAAAGAAACTTGCCGATATGCAGACCGAGATTGCCCTTGGTCTGCAAGGTGCTTTGCAAGTGGGTCGCTTGATGGATCAAGGGGCAGCGGCACCCGAAATGATCAGCCTGATGAAACGCAACAACTGCGGCAAAGCCCTTGATATTGCGCGCCACGCGCGCGACATGCACGGCGGCAATGGCATCGCTGAGGACTTTCAGGTGATGCGCCATATGGTTAACCTTGAGACCGTGAATACCTATGAAGGCACCCATGATGTGCATGCCCTGATCTTGGGCCGCGCACAGACCGGGTTGCAGGCGTTTTTCTAACCGGGGTAAAATGACCCAGATTTGGGCCACCACATTGCGCAATTTCGCCCCATTGCACCGCTAGACATTCCTCAACGGCCCCGCAAAGGGATCAAACGGAGAGCAGCATGACCGACCACAGCCTGATCCTGGATGCCGACCTTGCCGGACGTACGGGCGCGGAATGGATGGACACGCTTGAAGATGTGGCCGAGGAACACGGCTATTTCGAACCGCTTGGCCCGGATCATCAGGCGGTGTTTCTGGCCGCGGGCCCCCGGCTGCTGGTGACGTTCGAGGACGCAGAGACGATCTGTAAGACCCCCAGCGGTGAGCCGCGCAGCTTTGACTACGCCCGCGAATATGGTTGGTCGGTTCTTAGCATCATTTCCAACAGCGAAAGTTGGTTCCGCCATCCGGCGATCTATCAGTTCTTTGACAAACTGACCGACGAAGGTACCTTTGACAGCTTTGACGATGTGCTGTTTTTCGGCGCAGGTGGTGCGGGATATGCCGCTGCGGCCTATAGCGTGGCCGCGCCGGGTGCGCGGGTGCTGGCACTGCGCCCGCAGGCAACGCTGTCGGCGCAGATTGCGGCGTGGGACACGCGCCACATCGCCCACCGCCGTCATGATTTCACCTCGCGCTATGGCTTTGCGCCCGACATGGTTGAGGCGGCAGAGGCGGCCTATCTGGTCTACAGCCCGATGCAAAAGGCCGATGCCATCCACGCAGCCCTGTTCACCCGGCCCAATGTGATGCCACTGCGGGTGCCGGGCATTGGCGGCCGGATCGAACAAAGCCTTGATCAGATCGGCGTGATGGATGGCTTGTTGCAGGGTGCCATGGACGGCGCGTTGTCGCCTGCTGCGTTCCGACGCTTGATCCAACCAATTAAGGGCTACGGCACTTATGTGCGCACGCTGCACAAGCGGGCGATGGACACAGGCCATCCGCAACTGGCTGCTAATCTGGCCGCGGCCATGCTGCGCGACGGGCCAGACACCTTCTTTGAAGGCAAGCTGGCCGAACATGCAGCGCAAGGTGTCATGCCGCGTCCGGCCACCGCCGCCTCGGCTGCGGAATAGCAACGCCTCTGGCCTTGCCGGTCGCGTCCGTGTAACCCCACGGTATGACCGACAAACAGATCACATCCCTGACCATCCGCCGCCCAGATGATTGGCACCTGCACCTGCGCGACGGTGCCATGCTGCAAGCGGTGCTGCCGGAATCGGCCCGCCACTTTGGACGTGCCATCATCATGCCCAATCTGGTGCCGCCCGTTGTGACAGGCGCGCAGGCCAACGCCTACCGCGACCGGATCATGGCCGCTCTGCCCGCCGGTGCCGACTTTGCGCCGCTGATGACGCTCTACCTGACCGAAGAAACGGACCCAGCAGATGTGGCCGCTGCCCATACCGCGGGCATCGCCACCGCGGTAAAGCTCTACCCCGCAGGCGCCACCACCAACTCATCCTCGGGTGTGCGCGACTTTGACAAGGTGCGCCCGGTGCTGGATCGCATGGCCGAGATCGGTATGCCGCTTTGCGTGCATGGCGAGGTGACGAACCACAGCGTCGATATCTTTGACCGCGAGGCGGTGTTCATCGACAAGGTGCTCAAACCGATCCGCAAGAAAAACCCTGATCTGCGGATCGTGATGGAACATGTCACCACGCAGGACGCGGTTGACTACGTCCGCGACACGCCCAAGAACACCGCCGCCACGATCACAACGCACCACCTGATCATCAACCGCAACAACATCCTTGCCGGTGGCATCCGTCCGCATTTCTATTGCCTGCCCGTGGCCAAACGCGAACAGCATCGCGTGGCATTGGTGCAGGCCGCTGTGTCGGGCGACAAACGGTTCTTCCTGGGCACCGACAGCGCCCCCCATACCGACCCGCTCAAGCTGCAAGCTTGCGGCTGCGCCGGCATCTTCACGGCCCCCAACACGATGTCTTGTCTGGCCGAAGTGTTCGAAGCCGCCGGTGCGCTGAAAAAGCTCGAGGCATTCGCCTCCCTCAATGGCCCGGCCTTCTATCGCCTGCCTGCCAATGACGCGACAATCACCCTAACCAAGGGCGACCCTGTCACCTATCCTGACCACATCGACACCGCTGACGGCCCCGTCACGATCTTTGATCCCGGCTTTCCGTTGCACTGGCGGGTCGCGGACCAGTAGCGATTTCTAAAGAGGCACGCCGCTGTGGATGATGCTTAGCGGACAAAGCCGCCGCGTGATCGCTGCACCTCAAGGCCCTGTATTCGGCCAAACACCTGATGGATCACCGATGTTGATCGAGGTGTTTTCGCATCTCTTCAAGGTCTGCACGCGTCCGGCGCATGATCGCCAATTGATCCGCCCCAACAATGTTACCGATCGCGTCGGTCGCACGCGCAATAGCCTGTTCGCGAAAATTGCGGCCTGCATCTGTCAGGTACACCCGCTTCCCGCGCCCGTCATCGGGATCGGGCTTTACCGTGATGTAGCCGCGATCCTGCAGCACCTGAAGCGAATGCGTCATCGTGTTCTTTGTCACCTGCATCGCAGATGCAATACGCACAGGCGGTTTTCCGTCGCCCATGCGTACCAAATGGTTGAGGATCGAAAAGTGTGAGGGATGAACACCATCAGGCAAGCTTTTGGCCAGCAACGCGGTTGCAAGCTGATTGATGATCCCAATTTCGGTGAAGAACCCAAACACTTCGGTCGCTGTATTGTTGTCGTCGTTCACACCATTCCAATCTTGGCCTCTATCGGCCAGCGCGGGCTAACCGGAACGTCCGGACCGTAGCCGATCCGCGCCAGCATTTGAACAGTTTCACCATCCCGCGCCAACCGCGCATGTGTTTTGGTGTAAAGTTCGGTCATTTCGGGATATTCCTGAAGCGCTTGGCTAAGCGGCTGGAACCCCAACCCCTCGGCAGTACACGCCAAATTGATGCGCAACCAATCAGCACCAGCCGCAATCTGATCGCGGCGCGAGTTGCCCGGCGTCACCATCCAAACATGGCCCATTGCCGTCTTGGTGTTTTCAGTCACCACTTTCAAACCCTCCCGAAATCCGGTGGAGGATGTGTCAAGCAGGGCCTCTCGCTCCATGACCCCGGCAAAAGCAAGCGCCTCGAACACGGCACCGCTGAAATCAATGCCATCGGGGTTCGCGTTCACTTCGGCCTTGCCGATCCTCATCAGATCGACGCTTTCCTTGTAGGTGTGCGGGGTTTCAATCTCGGTCACCAGTGCCTGTGTTGTCAGCTCTCGCCAGAACGCGATGTCATCGGGGCTGACAGACCCGCCAAGTTGCGTTTGCTGGCCAACCGCGGTGATCCGGGCCAACGCCACGGCCGGAACAGCACGCGAGACATCGTAGGGTTCCTTGTTAGAACGCCGGTGCATCACATGGGTGAAAAGCGGATCAACAACCGGTGTCGCTTGTTCAAATGTGATGCGGGCAATTGGCCTGTCGTCTAGTCCTGCCGCATCTTCGCCGTCTGGAAACAAGGTGACGGCGACATCATAGCCATCTGCGTTGGCGGCCATCTTCAACAGTGCAAGAAAGCACCCAAGCCCGATGGTCAGTTGCCGATCAAAAGGATCCGTATGCGGCAGCTGCTTGTCCGTGTCGAAATACAGCATCAGTTCATCATCACCCAGAAGGTCCACAATCCACGGCTGGCGGTTATGTGGGTTCGGGGCAAGAATTGCATACGAAAGCGCATTCTTTCGCGGATCGTCATAGGTTCCGACACGCGACCACGGCGCCAGCGCCTGCGTTGGCGTCCGCGTGTTGACAAAAGCACCCAATCCCCCAGCCGCCAAAACAACACCGCCCCCGGCAAGCTTCAAAAAGTTTCTTCGTTTCATTTCATGCTCCAATAGTTCGACATAGAACATTAATGGTTCGATCTCGAACTATTCAAGAGGACGCAGAAAAGAAAAGTCGACGTCGTGCGCGCGACACCTGCCCCCCCTTAACAATTGCGCAGAATCTCCCTAAACCCCGCCAAAGCCAACAAAAGGATGCGCGCCATGATCCCTTCCAGCTTTCCCACCAAAGACGAAATCGCCCGCCTCACCGCCGCCATGCTGCTGGAAATTGACGCGATCAGCTTTAACGCTGATGAACCCTTTACTCATGCGTCGGGCAAACAAGCGCCCACTTATGTCGATTGTCGGAAGTTGATCAGCTATCCGCGCATTCGCTCCACTCTGATGGACTTTTTGACAGTTACCATCATGCGCGAGGCAGGGTTCGAAGCCTTCGACAATATCGCAGGCGGCGAAACCGCCGGCATCCCCTTCTCTGCCCTTGTCGCAGAACGCATGGCGCTCCCCATGACTTACGTGCGCAAAAAGCCTAAAGGCTATGGCAAGAACGCCCGTATCGAGGGTACCATGACCGAAGGCCAGCGCGTCTTGCTAGTCGAGGATCTGACCACCGATGGTGGCTCCAAGCTGTCGTTCGTGGACGCGATCCGCGACACAGGCGCCAGCTGCGCGGCAACCGCCGTGATCTTCTATTACGGGATCTTCGAGGGCGTGGAAAAGGCGCTCACCGACCACGGTGTGCAGCTTATTCACTTGTGCACATGGTGGGACGTGCTGGCCGTCGCCAAGGACACAAATGCCTATGACACGAAAACCCTAAGCGCGGTAGAGGCTTACCTGGAAAACCCCACAACCTGGAAACCCGGCGACACGCTTTAAGGCAAAAAACTTCCCCACAGGTTTGGGGATAACCCGCCGCCAGAATCGCAGCGCCTGCACAGATATTGTGACATCATCGCAGGGGTCTGCTATATCTGGCCCGACACCGCGTCCAACCGATGATCCCCAGATTTGTCCCGCCACTTATCCACGGACTTATCCCGATAGCCATTCCCGGCCCCGCGATGCTATGAACCACGGACCGATTGGGGGATCGGCAAGACGGGGCAGACCGGGGTTTCAGACCCGGCAACAGGGTTGAGCAAATGAACGAGATTTCGACATTTAACGCCACCGGCGTGGAAGAGGCTGACGGCGATCTGATGCCGCATTCGATTGAGGCCGAACAGCAGCTTTTGGGTGCCATTCTGACCAACAACGACATCTTTGACCGGATTGCCAATATCATCGGGCCAGATCATTTCTATGACCCCGTCCACGCCCGCATCTTTGACGTGGCCGCCAGCCGCATTGCCAAGAACGCGCTGGCCTCTCCGGTGACGCTCAAGACCTTCTTGGACGATGACGAGGGCCTGAAAGAACTCGGCGGCCCCGCCTATCTGGTGCGCCTTGCCGGTGCTGCGATCAGCGCCTTTGCGGCCAAGGATTATGCCCAGATGATCTATGATCTGGCCATCCGCAGGAAGCTGATCGAGGTGGGCGAAACCATCGCCGACAAAGCCAAAAAGGTCGACATTTCGTCCGAACCCGCCGCCCAGATCGTCGAGGCGGAACAAGAACTTTATGCGCTGGCCGAACAGGGCACGACCGAAAGCGGCTTTCAATCTTTCCTGCGCGCCGTCACCGATGCGGTCAACGTGGCCAACGCCGCCTACCAGCGCGACGGCGGCCTTGCAGGCGTCTCAACCGGCTTGACGGACATGGACAAGAAGCTGGGTGGCTTGCACAAATCTGACCTGTTGATCCTTGCCGGTCGCCCCTCGATGGGCAAAACCTCGCTCGCCACCAACATCGCATTCAACATCGCCAAGGCCTACAAGAAAGGCGTGCTGCCTGATGGCACCGAAGGTGCCGTAAACGGCGGTGTCGTCGGTTTCTATTCACTCGAGATGAGCGCCGAGCAGCTCGCCGCCCGGATTCTGTCAGAGGCATCAGAAGTGCCCAGCGAACAGATCCGGCGCGGCGATATGACCGAGGTCGAATTCCGCCGTTTTGTCGAAGCCGCCAAATCGCTCGAGGCCTGCCCGCTCTTCATCGACGACACACCTGCCCTGCCAATCAGCCAGTTGGCCGCCCGCGCCCGCCGCCTGAAACGGACCCACGGGCTTGATGTGCTGATGGTCGACTACCTGCAGCTTGTGCGCGGCACAGGTCGGTCGGAAAACCGGGTGAACGAAATCTCAGAAATCACCATGGGCCTCAAGGCGATTGCCAAGGAACTCAACATCCCCGTTATCGCGCTCTCGCAGCTTTCCCGTCAGGTCGAAAGCCGCGAAGACAAGCGCCCGCAGCTGTCTGACCTGCGCGAATCCGGTTCGATTGAGCAAGACGCCGACGTGGTCATGTTCGTGTTCCGCGAGGAATATTACGTCGAACGCGAAAAGCCCGGCGACCACGAGATGGAAAAGATGGCCGAGTGGCAGGAGCGCATGGAACGCCTGCACGGCAAGGCCGAGGTTGTGATCGGCAAACAGCGTCACGGCCCCATCGGCACGGTAGAGCTGTCCTTCGAAGGCCAATTCACCCGCTTCGGCAACCTGGTGAAGCCTTGGCAGCAAGGCGACGACCGCGAGTTCTAGCGCATACCGCCGGCTGCTTTTGCACAATCGGCGGCCATCCGACCATTGCCGCACGTGTCGCCACGGTCAAGCCGCCCAAACACCCCTATTCCACAGGGCATTCCCGCCGCACGACGGCCTCAACCCAATCAATGATCGCGTCAGACGCGGCATCTAGTTTGGCGATTTCCGGACCGGCAAAGGCTTCAAAAGCGTCAAGATTGAGTTCGCTGACCCCAACGATCACAGGGACATCAAGGGCAATCGCCTTTGCGATCGCGTCCCGAAATCCACGTCCATCCGCCTCGTGCTTACCGAATTTATTGATCACCAAAAGGTCCGCGTCTGCGTCCAGCGACGCGCCCACAAGACCGACAGCCGTCTCAAGCGCGCTTGGGTCCAACCGGCAGCCTTTCGACGCCGCACCAAGGTTCTGCGATATCCGCAAGACCGGCCCATCGGGCAAAACTCGCACATCCATATCGCAGGGACCAGCGGCGCATTCGGTGTTGATCTGCACGGTGCCGCAACACCTCATCCCCTGCTGGGCCAGGCGTGTTGCCACGCGGTCCAGAAGCAAATCGATATCGCCCTTCCCGGCGGCCATTGTGTAAGCGATTTTCATAGGGCTTTATCTTTGATGTCAAAAGGGTTGCAATGTGGCATCGCATCGGTGACGGACTTCGCGCCGCCACATCCGTAATGACCGCACACAATGATCTCTTTGACCATTAGCGCATCTGCTGCGAATTCCGGCGCGGACAGCATGTTCGTATCGGCCGTGTGAGTGACATTGCGGTGCACGAACACCTCGCCTGGGTCGAGGCCTGTAACAACATTGGCAGGGACGATGTGGCTTTCCATGACGCTATCCTCTCTGGGGCGATATAGGTTTCAGGTCCGCCCCAGTGATCTCTGCGGTTGCGACAAGTTCATCCACATAATCCTTTGCCTTTTGCGCCCAGGATGCCTTTTCCATGGCCTCAGCGATCTTTGGTTTGATCACCTCGAACGGAAGAACGGCGCCAAGGGCGACCGCATCCATGCGCACAATGTGCCAGCCGTGACGGGTCAGCACCGGTTCAGGTGTGATTTCGCCTTCACCAAGGGCGCGCAGGATCGCCTCGAATTCGGGCACGGTATCACCGGGACCAAGCTGCCCCAATGCCCCGCCCGATGACTTAGACCCGCAATCGCTTTCGCGCGATGCGACAGCAGCAAAGCTCTTGGCGTCATTACCCACCAGCGCGATCAAGGCCCCTGCCCGTTGCCGGGCGTCGTGCTTGGCTTTTTGATCGCGTGGATCGCAGGCGCACAGTATGTGGGATACCTCCCACAAGGGCGGCGCGCGATAACGTCCGGGGTCCTTTTGCCATTCCGCATAGATCGCCGCATCGTCCGGCCGGGCCGGGTCAACCACGATATCAAGAAGGCCGCGGATCTGCGCCTCTTCATTGGTCTCAAACTTGCCCGGTGCCAGCTCTTTGCGCGCGGGGGCCAAGGTACGCGACTGCGCCTCTTGCAACAGCAGGGTCCGGATGGCGATGGCGTTGGCTGCCTTGCGCCAAGCGATGCCCGGCTTTCCAGCCGGGGCATCATGGTTCTGGGTTTCGGATGCCACCACATTGTGCGGCACCGTTTCACCGTTGACGATCAGGTCAGGAAAAAGCGCTGAATTCATGCTCTTACTCCGCCGGTGTGGATTTGGGGGCATCCCGTTTGGGCAGCGCCTTCTGGCGACGCGACCGCACCACCTGATAGCCGGGGCGTGACAGGTACTTCACCGGGGCCGCAAAGCCTGACACCAGATGCACAAGCCGTGAGAACGGGAAAAGTGCGGTGATGATCAGCCCAAGGAAAATATGCAGCTTATACAGCCAATGCACGTCAACGACAGTCACCCAGGCGTTGATGTTCCAGGTCACAATGCTCTGTGACCAGCTCATGAAGCGGACCATCTCAGAGCCGTCCATATGCTGCAAAGTCTGGGTGATGGTCAGCAGACCAATCGCCAACTGCAACCAGATCAGCACCATGATGGTGATGTCCATCCAACTGGAAGTGGCACGGATGCGCGGCTCTGTCAGACGGCGGTGCAACAGCAACGTGCCGCCGATCAGCGCGGCAATCCCCGCAGGGCCGCCGATGATCACAGCCATCCATTGTTTCAGCGCATAAGGCACCCCAAGCGCATCCAGCACCCAGACCGGCGTGAACAGGCCCACAAGATGCCCGAAGAAGATGGTGATGATCCCCACATGAAACAGGATCGACCCCCACATCAGCTGCTTGCGCCGCAAAAGCTGACTGGACGAGCTTTTCCATGTGTACTGATCGCGGTCATAGCGCGCGATGCAACCGATCACCAAGATGGTCAGTGCCGCATATGGCATGATCCCGAAAATGATGAAGTTGATATCTAGGTTGTCAAACATATCCATGTCACCCTATTCGGCCGCGTGGCGCGGTGCGGGGTGAACCGGCAGGTCCATCTGAGCGAGCATTTCGCGCGCCTGCGGACATCCGGCATTGGGGTCAGGACCAAACAGCACTTCGCTTTCTTCCCAGACCTCATCAAGGGCCTCCAGATCGGTCGGGTCGTCGTCCGGCTGCGCCAGCATCTCGGCCACCACGTCCTGGTCGGGCTTGACCGCCGCCATCTGCAAAAGGCTGGCGAACACGGCACCATAGGGGCTTTCTCGACGCACCAAGCGCGCATTCAAAGCCTCAAAGATATGGGCCGCGTCCGCCAGAGTCTCCTGTGCCACCATTGGGGAACGTGTGGCGAGGAATTCCAGCAGGACCGGCAGGTGATCGGGAAGTTCCGACGTGACCGGATCGAACCCGCCTTCGCGGTAGGTTTCCACCAGCGACACCATCGCCCCGCCCCGGTCACGGCTTTCACCATGCACGTGCTCAAACAGGTTCAGCGACAGCGTCCGTGAGCGGTCGAAGAGCAGCACAAACTGCTCTTCAAGGTCATAAATGTCGCGCCCTGCCAGCTCCTCCACCAGCGGGCGCAACGCCCGACGCGCGGCAGCCGTCAATCGCCCGTCCGCGGCCAGAACGGCGCTGATCTCAGGCATCGCGAGCTGCAACTCGCGCGTCGGGTAACTCAGAAGAAGTGAGAATGCTTTGAGAGTACGGTCCATATTACATTGCCTCCGTTGGCATTTTCAGGGGTTTCTTGGAGCCACCAAAGAGTGACCCCTTCGACGATCCGCCACCGCACCCATTGGTGTCGGTAAAGCCGCAACCGCCGCGCAGGTCATAAGCGTCTTCAACCTGCTCGCGGTGGGTCGTGGGGATCACGAAACGATCTTCGTAATCCGCAAGGGCCATGATCTTGTACATATCTTCGATCACCCGCCCCGACAGGCCGACCCGTTCTGCGATCCCTTCATCAATCACGCCCACGATGGATTTGGAGCGCATGTAGGATCGCATCGCCAACATCCGTTCCAGCGCGGTCACAACCGGGGCCTCATCACCCGCGGTCAGCATATTGGCGAGGTATTTCACCGGGATGCGCAGGTCTTTGACGTCTGGCATGCCTTCGCTGGTGCCAATTGCGCCCGCCTCGGCGGCGTTCTGGATCGGTGACAGCGGCGGGATGTACCAGACCATCGGCAGCGTCCGGTATTCAGGATGCAGCGGAAAGGCCACCTTCCATTCCATCGCCATCTTCCAGATCGGGCTTTCCTGCGCGGCCTTGATCCAATCCTCGGGGATGCCATCCGCGCGGGCGGTCTCGATCACCGCCGGGTCGTTGGGGTCAAGAAATACGCCAAGCTGCGCATCATAAAGATCGGTTTCCTCGGCCGTGCCCGCCGCCTCTTCGATTTTGTCGGCGTCATATAGCATCACACCCAGATACCGAATGCGCCCGACGCATGTTTCGGAACAGACCGTTGGGTTGCCGCTTTCAATCCGGGGGTAGCACAGGGTGCATTTCTCGGATTTACCGCTTTCCCAATTGTAATAGATCTTCTTGTAAGGACAGCCAGAGACACACATCCGCCAGCCGCGACATTTGTCCTGATCAATCAAAACAATGCCGTCCTCTTCGCGCTTATAGATCGCACCCGATGGGCAGGACGATGCGCAAGCCGGGTTCAGGCAATGCTCGCACAGCCGCGGCAGATACATCATGAATGTGTTTTCGTATTCGCCGTAGATCTCCTTCTGGATGCCTTCGAAATTGTAATCTTCGGATCGTTTCGAAAATTCACCGCCCAAAATTTCATCCCAGTTTGGACCTTTCTCAATCTTTTCAATTCGTTCGCCGGTGATCTTCGAGCGTGGACGCGCGGTCGGAAACGCCTGCATCTCGGGCGCGGATTTCAGGTGATCGTAGTCAAAATCGAACGGCTCATAATAATCGTCGATTTCGGGCATGTTGGGGTTGGCAAAGATATTGGACAGGATCCGCCATTTGCCGCCCTGTTTGGGCTGCAACTTGCCGGATTTTGTCCGCTCCCATCCGCCTTTCCAACGGGCCTGATTTTCCCAATCCGTCGGGTATCCGGTGCCGGGTTTGGTTTCCACGTTGTTGAACCAGGCGTATTCAACACCGTCCCGGCTGGTCCAGACGTTCTTGCAAGTGACGGAACAGGTGTGACACCCGATACATTTATCCAGGTTCAGCACCATGCCGATTTGTGCGCGGATTCTCATTGTGCGGCCTCCTTTGCGGTCGCTTCATTGTCGAGCCAATCGACCTTTTTCATCTTGCGGACGACGACGAATTCATCGCGGTTTGATCCCACCGTTCCGTAGTAGTTGAAGCCATAAGATTGCTGGGCGTAGCCGCCGATCATATGGGTGGGTTTCAGGATCGCGCGGGTCACCGAATTGTGGATACCGCCGCGATGGCCGGTCTTCTCCGACCCCGGTGTGTTCACGATCTTTTCCTGCGCGTGATACATGAAGGTCGTGCCTTCCTTGATCCGCTGGGACACCACCGCCCGGGCCGTCAGCGCCCCGTTGGTGTTATAAAGTTCGACCCAGTCGTTATCGACAATCCCGGCCTTGGCCGCGTCAACCTCTGACACCCAGATGACCGGACCGCCGCGGTTGAGCGTCAGCATCAACAGGTTGTCGGAATAGGTCGAATGGATGCCCCATTTCTGGTGGGGCGTGATAAAGTTCAGCACGAGGTTATCGCCATCGTCCTGTACGTCCTTGGTGATCGTCTTAAGGTCTACCGGCGGGCGGTAGGACATAAAGCCCTCTCCAAAGGCCAGCATCCACAGGTGATCCTGATAAAGCTGTTGTCGCCCGGTCAATGTGCGCCAGGGGATCAACTCATGCACGTTGGTATAACCCGCGTTATAGCTGACCTTTTCGCTTTCAATCCCCGACCATGTGGGGGACGAGATGATCTTGCGCGGTTGCGCCGCGATGTCGTGAAAGCGGATCTTCTGGTGGTGCTCGCCTTCGGCCAGATGCGCATGCTCACGCCCCGTGGCCTTGCTCAGCGCTTCCCAGGCCTTCACGGCGACATTGCCGTTGGTTTCCGGCGCCAGCATCAGGATGACTTCGCAGGCATCAATCGCACTTTCGATCTTGGGCCTGCCAGCTGCTGCCCCTGCGAGTTGCACACCGTTAAGCGCCGACAGGTTTTCGATCTCTTCCTGCGTGTTCCAGGTAATGCCCTTGCCGCCATTGCCCAGCTTGTCGAGCGCCGGACCAAGGGCGGTGAAACGGTCATAGATCGCGGCATAATCCCGCTCGACCGCGACATAGGCGGGTGCCGTTTTGCCGGGGATCAGGTCACATTCGCCCTTTTTCCAATCCTTTACCTGATCCTGTGCAATCTCTGCCGGGGTGTCGTGCAGGATTGGCAGTGCGACAATGTCGATTTCTTTTTCCAGATATCCCGGTGTGATCTCTTGGAATTTCTTGGCGATGGCTTTGAAGATCTCCCAATCCGATTTGCTTTCATAGGCCGGATCCACAGCCGCCTGCAGCGGGTGGATGAACGGGTGCATATCGGACGTGTTCATGTCGTCCTTTTCGTACCAACTGGCGGTTGGCAGAACGATGTCGGAATAGACCGCTGTGGTGGACATCCGAAAGTCGATGGTCACAAGCAGGTCAAGCTTGCCGCGCGGTGCGTCATCGTGCCACTTGGCCTCCTTGGGCAATTGGCCGCTGTCTTCACCCAAATCCTTGCCCATCACACCGTGATCGGTGCCCAGCAGGTGCTTAAGGAAGTATTCATGCCCTTTCCCGGATGATCCCAACAGATTCGAGCGCCAGACAAACAGGTTACGCGGCCAGTTGGCCGGGTTGTCCGGGTCTTCACAGGACATTTCCAGATCGCCCGATTTCAGGTTCTCGGCCACATATGCCGGGACCTCCTTGCCAGCGGCCTTCGCCGACTTGGCGACCTCCAGCGGGTTGGTCTTCAGCTGCGGTGCCGATGGCAACCAACCCATTCGCTCTGCACGAATGTTGTAGTCTATCAGGCTGATATCCCAATCGCCTTCTGGCGCTGTCGGCGACAGAATTTCGTCGGCCTTCAGGGTCTCATACCGCCACTGATCGGTGTGCGCGTACCAAGCAGAGGTTGAATTCATGTGCCGTGGCGGCCGGTTCCAATCCAGCGCAAAGGCCAGCGGTTGCCAGCCGGTTTGCGGGCGCAGCTTTTCCTGCCCTACATAATGCGCCCAACCACCGCCGGATTGCCCGACACAACCACACATGACCAACATGTTGATGACCCCGCGATAGTTCATGTCCATATGGAACCAGTGGTTCATCGCAGCCCCGATGATGATCATCGATTTGCCTTGGGTCTTTTCGGCGTTGTCAGCGAATTCGCGGGCCACTTGCGCGATCTTGTCGGCGGGCACGCCGGTGATCTTTTCAGCCCAAGCAGGCGTGCCGGGCATCTCATCGGCATAATGGGACGTAACCCAATCGCCGCCCAACCCACGATCCAACCCGTAGTTGGCACAGAACAGGTCAAAGACGGTGGCAACATGGATTGCGCCGTCCTTTGTCTTGATCTTCTTAACGGGAATGTTGCGGGTCAAAACGTCGGGGTGATCCGCATCCGTCTTGAATTGGCCATAGGCCTCGCCACCAAAATAAGGGAAGTCGACACCGACGACATCGTCATGATCCTCTTCCAGAACAAAGCTCATCTTTAGCCGTGTGTTCGTGGCGTTGGCCTTCTCTTCAAGGTTCCATTCACCGTCCTCGCCCCAACGATAGCCAACCGACCCGTTCGGCGCGACAAGGCCATCCGACTTTTCATCATAGGCGACCGTCTTCCATTCCGGGTTGTTATCCTCACCAAGTTTACCGTCCAGATCATCGGCCCGCAGGAAACGGCCCGGCACCAGTTTGCCGTTTTGTTTCTCCAGCTTTACCAGCATGGGGAAGTCCGAATATTTGCGGGTGTAATCCTCGAAATACTCGGCCTGCCGGTCCAGATGGAATTCCCGCAGGATCACATGCCCAAAGGCCATGGCCAGTGCTGCATCCGTGCCCTGCTTGGCGTTCAACCAAACATCACCGAACTTCGCAGCCTCGGAATAGTCCGGGCAGATCACTGCGGACTTGGTGCCCTTATAACGCGCCTCGGTATAGAAATGCGCATCGGGCGTCCGCGTCTGCGGCACGTTCGATCCCCACAGCAGCAGATAGCCGGAATTATACCAGTCAGCACTTTCTGGCACGTCGGTCTGCTCGCCCCATGTCATCGGGGAAGCAGGCGGCAAGTCGCAATACCAGTCATAGAACGACATGCAGACACCGCCCATCAGTGACAGATAGCGCGAGCCTGCCGCGTAAGAGACCATCGACATCGCAGGGATCGGCGAAAAGCCAAAGACCCGGTCAGGTCCATAGGTCTTGGCGGTATAAGCGTTGGCCGCAGCGGTGATCTCGGTCGCCTCATTCCATGTGGCGCGCACGAATCCGCCCTTGCCGCGTGTTTCGACGTAGGACGCACGCAGGATCGGATCAGCCTGCAGTTTCGTCCAGGCCTCAATCGGTTCCATCGTCTCGCGCATCTTGCGCCAGACTTTCATCAACCGCCCCCGGACAAGCGGGTTTTTGACGCGGTTGGCAGAATAGAGATACCAGCTATAGCTTGCCCCACGGGCACAACCGCGCGGTTCGTGATTGGGCAGATCAGCGCGGGTCCGCGGATAGTCCGTTTGCTGGGTTTCCCAGGTCACGATCCCTGACTTGACGTAGATCTTCCAGCTACAAGAGCCTGTGCAGTTCACCCCATGGGTCGAGCGCACGACTTTGTCGTGCCGCCAGCGGTTGCGGTAGGTATCCTCCCAATCGCGGCTTTCACGGGTGGCCTTTCCGAAACCGTCCGAGAACGTCTCAAGGGTGTTCGATTCCAGAAAGTTGAGTTTATCGAGCAGGTGGCTCATGTCTTTTCTCCTGTCAGGGTGGTCCTGCCCCGGCGCAACCGCCAGGGCAGGCAGGCGTCCGGTTTATGGGTTCTGCACGTAGGCGTTGGGCCGCAGGTAGAACCACCAGTTGATCGCGATGCAGACGGCGTAAAAGACCGCAAAGCCATAAAGCGCGTATTCAGGGTGTCCCGCGCCCAGCTGTTCGCCGAACACTTTGGGGATGATGAATGCGCCGTAAGCCGCCACAGCCGCCGTCCATCCCAACGCAGGGCCAGCCTGCTCTTTGTCAAAGACCACAGCGATGGTGCGGAAGGTCGATCCATTGCCGATGCCGGTGGCTGCAAACAGGATCAGGAACAGGCCAAGGAATGGGTAGAAAAACTGCTCCGGCGTGGCCGAGTTGTAGGCCGCCTGAATGAAGTAGGCGACACCCAGCGCAGATGCGACCATGACGACAGAGATAATCTGCGTCACCTTTGCGCCCCCGGCCTTGTCAGCCCACATCCCGCCCAAGGGACGGATCAGCGCACCAATGAATGGGCCCATCCAAGCGAACATCAAGGCAGACGGGCCGTTGGGGTTGACCATGTCGTGGGTCATTACACCGTCGACTTCCACGTGGCTAAAGCCGAAAACCACCTTGATGGTCAGCGCCAGCGCGGCGGAATAGCCGATGAACGATCCAAAAGTCATGGTGTAGATCACCGTCATCGCCCATGTGTGCTTGTTGCCAAAAATCTTGTACTGACGGCTTAGGTTCTGGCCGACAGCTCCGGGGATCAGTTTCAGGCCCAGCACGGTCAGTGCGATCACGATGGGCAGCACGATCCACTTCGACAGCCCAATGCCGGATGTCGGCAGGCCGCCCTCGACCGATGGCAGCATCAACCATGCACCAAAGGCGGCTGTGGCAAAACCGATCGCCAACATCCCCAGAATGATCGCAAAGCTGCCGGCTGGGTTCGGGATATCGGGCGAGACATGTTCATCGCGGATATTGTTCATCCCGAACCACCCGATCACGACCAACGGGATCAGAAAGACCAACCAGATCAAACCGGCGTTCTGAATGTAGGTCTCTGTCCCGGCAGGGATTTTGCCAATCAGCGTGCCGGATGTGTTCACCAGTGTCCGGCTTTCGCCGCCAAAGATGCCCATGGTCATCGCCAACGGGATCAGGATCTGCATGGTCGTCACACCAAAATTGCCCAGACCCGCGTTCATGCCCAGCGCATAGCCCTGAATTTTCTTGGGATAGAAGAAGCTGATGTTGGACATCGAGGACGAAAAGTTTCCGCCACCGATACCCGACAGGAATGCCAGCATCTGGAAGTACCACAGCGGCGTATCAGGGTCTTGCAATGCCATGCCTGCGCCGGCGGCCGGGATCATCAGCAGCGCCGTGGTGAAGACGATTGTGTTTCGTCCGCCCGCAAGGCGGATGAAGAAGGTCGACGGAATGCGCAGCGTCGCACCGGTCAGACCGGCAATGGCACCCAGCGTAAAGAGCTCGGATTTCGCAAATCCGAAATCAAGGTTCACCATCTGAACGGTGATGATCCCCCAGTAAAGCCAGACCGCAAAGCCACACAAAAGCGAGGGGATCGAAATCCATAGGTTGCGCGTGGCAATCGCCTTGCCGGTGGAGGACCAGTAGCTTTCGTCCTCAATGTTCCAGTTTCTCAGATCTTGTCCCACTTGATTTCTCCAAGTTGAGGGGTGGGACGGGCCAGCGTTTGGCCCGCCTTATTCAGTGCTTATTCGGCGGGTTGTGTGCCTTCTTTCTTGGCAATCGCTGTCAGCCCTTCCTCAAGTGCGGCATTCGCCTTGAGCGCGCGCAGCCGCAAAGTCTCGATATTGGCGGCGGCAAAGTTGGCGCGTTCTTCGTCTTCCTGCCGGGTCGAGAACCGGACAAAGAAGGCCAGAAAAGATGCACAGGTCACGACGATGCCCAGGATGAAAAATGCCTCGGACCAGTCGATGACGTTCTTGAACAGGAAGCCCGCCAAAACCGCACCGGCGTTCCCGCCTGCACCGACCACCCCGGCAACCGCGCCCAGCGCCTTTTTGTTGATGAAAGGCACGACAGAATATGTGGCACCCTCGGCCATCTGCGTGAAAAGCGAGAACACGATCAGCGCAGGCAAGGCCAGAAACAGCACGTTCATCTGGCTGAACACCATCAAGGCGCAGCCTTCAAAGAACAGGCAGATAAACAGCCAGAACGCGCGGCCCTTCAAACCCCAAAGCGATCCGAAGTTGTCCCCGAAAAGGCCGCCCAATGTACGGGCGAACAAGTTCATCAGACCAAATGACGCGGCCACAAAACCAGCAGTCACAAGGTTCAGATCAAAGTAGTCCATAAAGTAAAGGGCGGCGACGTTGTTCACCGTCAGCTCGATGCCGAAACACGCGCCATAGATCACGAACAACACCCAGACGCGGGGGTCTTTCAGGGCGTGCAGGTAGTTGCCGGTGACCTTCTTCTTCTCTTCCATTTTGCCCTGCGCCCGCAGGTCATCAAAATTTCCGTCCGGCGCATCCTGCGTCAGGAAGTAGTAGCCAATCCCCGTCAGGAAGATGATGACCCCCACCACAACCATGGACAAACGCCAGCCCACGGCCTCGGAAAAGCCAAACCCAAGCACCATGACAGAGAACAAAAGCGGCATGACAAACTGCGTGACACCGCCACCAAGGTTGCCCCAGCCAGCAGATGTGGCATTGGCCTGTCCCACCACGTTGGGGGCAAACATCACGGATGTGTGGTATTGGGTAATCACAAAGGCAGCACCGATGCCGCCGATCAAAACCCGAAAAAGCAGAAAGGTCTCAAAGCTCTGCGCCAGACCGATGCCCATCACAGGCAACGACCCGATCAGCAACAACCAGGTATAGGATTTCCGCGGCCCGATCCGATCACACAGCCAGCCAATGAACAGTCGGGCAAAAATCGTCATCGAGACCGAGCCGATAATCGCCCAGCCAATCTGGTTTGGCGTCAATCCCAGCTCATCGCGGACGACGCTCATCAACGGCGCGATCCCGAACCACGCAAAGAAGCACGAAAAGAACGCAAACCACGTCATGTGGAAGGTCCTGATCTGCACCATCTTTACGTTAAAGAAATTCGACCACAGGGCGGTGGCCTTATTGTGTAGTTCCATCATCTGTCCCCTTTGGCTCCTGCGCTCAGCCAGAAGGGTGAGCGCCTTGCGCAAAGAGTGATCAGATGGCGAAACGCAATAGCTTGATTCAGATCAAGAAACGAAAATTTGTTGTTTGAAATAAATATCTTAACCACAAATCTCATGTCGCTCGATACGGTGGATCAAGGGATGTGGCGGCATAAGACAATTGTACTCTTGATATTTGTCAATTATACGATTGATCGTTATCAAACAGGAGCGTCCCTTGCATATCGGCATGCCCGAGTCGGATTACCCGGATATCCGTGGGCTTCACCTTTTTCGCGAAATGTCGGATGCGCATTTTGACGCGCTGATGCGCGGCTCTTATGTGCAGAACTTTCCGCCGCAGATTGATCTAATCATCGAAGGCGACCCGAGCGATTTCCTGCACGTCATACTCACCGGCTCTGTTGAATTGACATCAATGTGGAACGGGCGTGAAACCTCGATGGCCACGGTACGGCCCGTGTCCACCTTCATTCTTGCTGCGACAATCAAGGATGCGCCCTATCTGATGTCCGCCAAAACGGTCGAAAAAAGCCGGATCGCGCTGATTCCCAGTCAAGACGTCCGTAACGTCTTTGATGTCGACAACAATTTTGCCCGCGCCATCGTGACCGAACTCGCCCAGTGCTACAGGTCGGTTGTGAAGTCCCAAAAAGACCTCAAACTGCGAACCTCGCTTGAAAGGCTCGCCAATTATCTCCTGCGGCAACATCAAAAGATGAATGGTGCGGATGGGTTCGAACTGCAGCTTGAAAAGCGCAGGCTCGCGTCATTCCTGGGTATGACCCCAGAGAACCTCAGCCGCGCCTTCAAAGGTCTGCAGCCTTACGGGGTTGTGGTGAACGGAAACCATATCACCATCCAGAACAAAGACGATTTAGTCCGTTTTGCCAAACCAAGCCCTCTGATCGACGACTATTCCGTCTAGGCACACAGCAATTCACAATCACATTGCCCTCGCTGCCTGCAATAAGGGACGAGGCCCCCAGATCAATGGCGCCCAAATGGCAAATCTCGAAAAAGCCAGCGCCGTGGACGGAACGCTGACCAAGCGAAAAAGGCCATTCCTGTAACGCATAGGCGATCCAACGACGCGTCCCCGCTAATGCGGGCTTGACTTGGAGCCACTCCAATACGCTACCCCTTGTCTTATGTTGATCAAAAACGCCGCCACCGCCTCTGGCCTCTCTGCTGATACTATCCGGTTCTACGCCAAATCCGGCATGTTGCCGCCAATTGCCCGCGATGCGCGTGGCTGGCGCGACTTCTCGCCCTCGGATGTCGACTGGCTCAAGACGCTCAAACATCTGCGCGCCACCGGCATGCCCTTGCCCGAGATCAAGCGCTTTGCGCAATCCGCCCATGCTGCCGATGCAGACACCCCCGCCAACCGCCAAATGCGCCTGCAAATCATGCAACGCCATGCCCACACACTGGCGCGGCGGCAAACCGAACTCGACGCCTGCGCGCAATACCTCGCCCACAAGATCGCCCATTATTCCGGCACAAAGGAAGACTGACATGCCCGCCATCACATTGCCCACCGAACCCACACTCGGCCTTGGCTGCTGGGCCATCGGCGGCCCGTTCAGCGCAAACGGCAACCCCGTCGGCTGGGGCGAGGTTGACGATAAAACCTCAACCGCCGCCATCCACGCTGCAGTTGACCACCGCATCCGCCTCTTCGACACAGCTCAGGCCTATGGCACCGGACACTCTGAAACCGTGCTTGGCAACGCCCTGCACGACCGCCCCGATGTCGCCATCGTCACCAAAATTGGCATCGGCATCGACCCTGCCAACCGTGCGATCACTGGCGAAGTGACGGACCCCGAAGCGATCCGCGCCAGCCTTGACGCCTCTCACAAACGCCTACGCCGGGATCACATCGACCTTGTGTTGCTGCACCTCAACGAACTCCCTATCGAACGCGCCGCCCCGATCTTCGATCTGCTGGACGGGCTCTACAGCGCAGGCCGCATCGGCAGCTACGGTTGGTCCACGGACTTTCCTGACCGCACACGGGCCTTTGCCGACCGCCCCGGCTTCACCGCCGTCGAACACGCGATGAACGTCTTTTTCGCCGCCGAACACATGGTGCCGGCAACCCGGGCCGCCGGCATCGCCGCGCTGATCCGTTCGCCGCTGGCGATGGGCATCCTCGGCGGGCGCTACGACGCCAGTGCCGAATTCTCCAAGAACGACGTGCGCTCGTCCAATCAAAGCTGGAATGGCCATTTTGCAGATGGCCGCATCGCCCCCGACCGCCTGACTGCGCTTGATGCAGTCCGCGACATCCTCACCTCGGACAACCGCAGCCTGGCTCAAGGTGCCATTGCCTGGCTCTGGGCACGCAGCCCCAATGCGATCCCGATCCCCGGCTTCCGGACACCCGAACAGGTCACCGACCTCTGCGGCGCGCTAGACCACGGCCCGCTGACGCAAGCCCAAATGTCTCAGATCGAAACCCTGCTGAACCGCCCGCCAGAAGGTCCACCGCAGCAACGCTAGCATTTCTTTTGAATGAAAATATGCGGCGGGGGTCTGGGGGTGCCAAACCCCCAGTCTGCCCTATTCAGCTGGCGTACCCGCTTGACTTTTGGGATCTTCCACCTTGGGCTTCTGAAACGGATAGATGAACTGCTTCCAATAGCCCTTTGGCACCGTATTCCCGATCACCCCGTAATTCTCTGGCCAGCGGTCTTCGGGCAAGTGATGCGTCCCGAACAGCCAGTCATAGATCGGGAAGTGAGAGGAATAATTGATATCAATCGCCTCCCGGTCCGACCCGTGATGCCAATGGTGAAAGCGTGGGGTCACAAAGAACCGCTCGATAAACCCGAACTTCCAACCAATGTTGGAATGGATAAACGAGGACGAAAAGTAGACGATCAGCAGATAGGCCTGGATCGCCGCCGGATCAAAGCCAAGCGTGAACATCGGCACCGCCGTCAGCCCGCGCAAAATGGCAATCTCGATGAAATGCATCCGCGCACCGGCCAGCCAATCCATCGCCTTGGTGGAATGATGGATCGCGTGGAACCGCCACAACACCGGAAAGGTGTGGAACGCGCGGTGGGTCCAATATTGCACAAAATCCGTGGCCGCCATGATCACCACCACCTGCAACCAGAACGGCTGCGACCCGATATAGGACCGGATGCCATCCAGCTGGATGGTCTCGTTGACGAAATTGGTGGGGGCAAGCGTGATGAACCCCAAGATCTGCACCAACATCGAGCTCACGAGGTAGTAGAACATATCCTCCCGCCACTCGCCGCGAAACACGGTCTGTTCCGCGCGCGCAGGAAAGAACCGCTCAAGCGGGACAAATAGAAATCCCACCACCAAGACATTGATGATGAAATAATCGAGCCCGAAATAAAGCGCCTGCGGCCCCGCCCCGCTGGTATCGGGCTGCGTCGTTGCCATTAGCGACACGACCACAGTCAGGCCCAGCGCCGTCCAGCCAAGAACCCGCTTGTCCGACAGGATCAAACTGATCAGCGACAGTGCATAGCCAAACAGCAGCACCACCCGCAGCACCACGGTCATCACACCGCTTTCGTGGATGAACGCAATCTCAGGATATGAAAACGTCTCGGGATACCAGCGCAACAGCACCATCAAAAGCCCCGCAATCCCCGCCAGCAACGCCAGCGAGCCCGACAACCAGCCAGACCCGAACGGCCGCGCCGCTCTTGGCTTCTCCAATTCCGAAATCAATTCACGAAAAATGCCCATCAATCCCTCACCACACGCGGTTTTTTGCAAAATATACACGTCATCAAAACAAGTCAGAGACCTATTTCACCCCGCAGCCAGAAAATCCACAGGCCGCAGCCCTGCGGCCACATCCTACTGCATCATCTTCTTCTGGCCCGAAATATCCTGCGGGGGTCCTAGGGTGCAAACCCCCCCGGTGCGATATGACCCATCGCACGCGTCCGGGACGGTGGGCGGGGCGCCTTGCGCGTCAGCGCAACAGCGGCGCACCGGCCTGCCCCCGACGATCCCTAATTTGCATCCCGCCCCGCATTCCCTATCTTCCCAAGGACCAAGGGGGACCCAATGACCGACGACAGCAACCTCAGCCGTGCGCAGGCCCGCGGCGTTCGCAACGCCCGCGACCTGGAAAATCAACTCGGCTGGCTCGACAACATCACCGGCACCGCCCTTGGGGTGCTCGCCGTTGCTTCTGGCATCTACACCTATCTTGGCGTCTCTTCTTTGTTGGATGACAACGGCGCGCTGTCGGTCTTTGCCGCCCTTGCCTATTCGGTCGCCGTCTCGGTCGGCATCTTCGTCTTCTGGTCATACATGATGCGCCTGATGCCCGCCGTGCGCACTGGGGCCGCCCGCATGGGCCTGTTTCTGGCCATGTGCCTGGGCTCGGGTGCCATCATCGCCATGTCATCCTGGCTGAACGCTGCAGCACTTGCCGGGGCCGCCGCTGTCGAACAGCATCTGGCTGAAACCGTGCAAGACTACCAACAGGCGCTGGAACGCACCAATGAGATCACGCAATCCGCCCAAAGCCTGGCCCGCGATGTCGCCCGCGTGCGCCAGTCCTTTGATGATCTCTCCGAACAAGAGGCCACCGGCCAACTTTCGGGCTTTGCCGGTCAAGGCGCCGTCTTCCGCCTCCTGCGCCAGAAATCCGACGAACTCGCCGCACTCGAGGCACAGATCACCACACAGGAAAACCTCGTCAGCCAGGCCTTCGCCGACGGCAACCAGATCCTTACCCGGATGCGCGCGCTGACGGTCGAACAAGGCCCCGTCGAACAGCGCTCGGTCCTTTTCAGTGAAGAGGCCGTGCGCCTGGCCAATATCATCACCCAGTTGCGGCAATTATCCGTGGCCCCGCTGGTCCAGCGCGCCGCGCGTGATCTGTCCGACAGCGTGGTGCTACCACAACTTGATGGCTCCGACGCTTCGACCCGGCAAGGGCAACAGGCCACGATCGATAGTGTCCTTACCGTGCTGGGCCAGCGCGCCGCCGTGCTCGAAACCGCAGCCCAATCCGTGATCGACATGACCCCACCGGCAGAAACCACCTATACGCCGATCTCTGCGGCGGACGCGGTGATCCTCTACGCCCGCAACTTTGTCCCCTCATGGGCCGGGGCCATCGCCATTGACCTGCTGCCAGCGGTGCTGGTGCTGATCGTCACCATCACTCAAGGCGCCATCCGTGCCGCACGCGACGGCACAGCCACCGAAGACAGCCTGACCCTGTCGGAACTGCGCGCCGCAATGGTCGCCCTCAAGGATATTGACAGCACCATGTCCCCCGACCACCCCGCGCGCCCGGCCGCCGCCACCGATAAAACCCCACCCAAACCCCGCGCGGTCGAATGACAGCACTTAATCCCAATACCGGGCGCACCCTGCGCTGGATCTTTGCGGCCCAGATCGGTTTTGCAGCCGTCCTGATTGGCGCTGACCTGACCCGCGTGTTGCCTACGCTTCTGTCACCCTCTGACGCACCGCAACTGACCCAACCCATAGGACCGGGCGATCAGACGCGCCGCTTTGCCCCGGCAGAGCTTGCCCCGCGCGCCCCCGCCCCCGGCACAAGGCCCATTCCCGCCACTACCGACATGCCCAGCAGGCTCGACTTTGTCGCCGCCGACTGGAACGGCGACCCAGTGATCACCCTCACCGGGGATATCGCCCCCGGCGATGCCCAGCGTTTCGCCGACTTTCTGGACACCCAAACCATTCCGCCAGTCACGGCGTTCCTCAACAGCCCTGGCGGCTCGGTGGTCGACGCACTCGCCATCGGCCGCAGCCTGCGCGCGGCGGGGATCAACACCGAAATGACCGCCAGTGACATCTGCCTCTCTGCCTGCCCTTACCTGCTGGCCGCTGGCCCCACCCGCACGGCGCACGCGGACGCGCTCATTGGCGTGCACCAACACTACTTTGGCGAAAACACCGCCCTGCCAGCCTTCCTCGCGGTCTCAGACATCCAGCGCGGTCAGGGTGAGGTCATGACCTACCTCTCGGACATGGGCGTGGACCCGCTCTTGATGCAACACGCGCTGGTCACACCGCCGGATGAGATTTACCTGCTCACCCCCGACCAGCAACAAACCTACAACCTCACCACCCCCATTGAATAGGAGCAGGCCCATTTCGCGCAAAACGAACGCGCCCAAACCCAGATCTTCTTCTGGCCAAAATAATCCCGGGGGTGTGGGGGCTGGCCCCCACGAAACCAACCGATACGCCTGACTGGACCCCACTAAACCAACCGGGACGGTGGGCGGGGCGCCTTTGGGCTTTGCCCAAACAGCGGCGCACGTCGCTCCCCGATTGCACCGCAGGCGATCTGATGCCAAAAGGCGGACATGAGCACCGGACACCTCACCATCGACCTCGCCGCCGTCACTGCCAACTGGCAAGCGGTTGACGCCATGACGACCGTCGAGACCGCCGCCGTGGTCAAGGCCGATGGCTATGGTCTGGGCGCCGCTCGTGTTGCCACCGCGCTGGCACAGGCTGGCGCGCGCCAGTTCTTCGTGGCCGCTGCCGAAGAGGGTGCCGACGTCCGACAGGCGCTTGGCCCCGGCCCCGCAATCTCGGTCTTCTCCGGCCACATGGATGGCGACACCGCATTGCTGCGTGATCATGCGCTGACCCCGCTTTTGAATTCCGTAGCGCAAGTCCACCGTCATTTCACCACCTTGCCCGGCCATGCTTTTGGCGTGCAGCTCGACACCGGCATGAATCGCCTTGGCATGGAATGGGATGATTGGGCCACGACCGCGGCTGACGTGATGCGCGCCGGGCCGACGCTTGTTATGTCGCATCTGGCCTGCGCCGATGAACCCGACCACCCGATGAACCCCTACCAACTGGACGTCTTTCACCAGATGACAGACGGCATCAGCACCCCACGCAGCCTCGCCGCCACCGGCGGGATCCTGATGGGACCAAAGTACCACTTTGACGTCACGCGCCCCGGCGTCGGCCTCTACGGCGGCGCGCCCTTTGCCGATGCCCGCCCTGTGGCCCGCCTCGATCTGCCGGTGATCCAGATCCGCAACTTGGCCCCCGAAGAGGTTGTGGGCTACGGCAACAGCTATCAAACCCCGCGCCCCGCGCGCATCGCCACCGTGGCCGCAGGCTATGCTGATGGTCTGATCCGTGCCTTGTCGGGCCGTGCCACGCTCTGGCATGGCGGCCAACCCTGCCCGCTCGTTGGCCGTGTCTCGATGGACCTGATCACGGTGGATGTCACCGATTGCGACGACGACCCCGGCTTTCTGACTATCCTCGGCCCCCACCAGGGCGTTGATGCTCTGGCGACGGCTGCCGGCACCATCGGGTACGAGATCCTGACCTCTCTGGGTCAGCGTTACTCGCGCCAATACGCCGCGATCTGACCGCGATTCGCCCGTGTTTCGAACCACTTAGCGCGACGTAGCCCTGCAATAACCACCCGGTCTGACGCAACACATCCGCATTGCGCAGCAATACCAAGCGCACAAAGCACCGCAACATCCTGCGCCGCCGCGCCCACAACATACCACCCCTGCCATATGTACGCCCCGCATTGTTTCGAACTCAGTAACAGTCCGATCACCAATGCATCACAGCAACCCGTGGTTTCTTTTCGTGAATTTTTCCCTGTAGACGCAAATGGTTAATCGCTTATCCTCGACCAGTGTTTGGAGAACTGCGTTTCGGGGGAAAATGCGGCATGTTTATTAAGTCATCTGTTTTGGGCGCGGCCCGTCTGCTTCACCTGATCGCACTGGCCGCCGTCGCGGTCCTTGGGACAGCCGCATTGATCTACACATTATTGAGCACTTTTGGCTACGCGCCCTGGCTGTCCATGACCGCCACATTCGGTGCCGTCACCTACGACTCAGCAGGCCAATGGCTGCAAATCGGCGGCACCAGCCTTTTGTGCGCCATGGCCTTCTTTCTGCCGACCTCGGCCCGTGTCGCGGCACTCGAGCACAGCCACCGCCAGTTCCACATGTCAATGGACGACGTGGCCCGCGCCTATCATCTCGCCCATACTGCCGACCGGGCTGGTCTCTTCAGCCTCAGTTCTGAATTTGATGCGGTGCGCGAACGCCTCGGCTATCTCCGCGACCACCCTGATCTGGAACAGCTCGAACCTGATGTACTGGAAGTGGCCGCACAAATGTCGCAACAGGCACGCCATTTGTCCGAAGTCTACTCGGACGAAAAAGTCGCCCGTGCGAAAGCCTTCCTGCAACAGCGCCAGGAAGAGGCGGAACGCCAGCAGGAACGGATTGTCGAGGCGCTGCATGTCACCAGCCAGATCCGCACCTGGGCGCAGCAGGTTGATGTCGAGGAATCTATCGTGGCCAGCCAATTGGCGCAGCTTGACGAAAAACTGCAAGCCGCCCTGCCGGTCCTGGGCTATGCCATGGAACACCCTGACGCGGCTGAAGACAACGTCGTCAACCTGCCCGCAAAACCCGCCGCAGAATAGACTGGCCACCGCAAACTGCGTCCCTTAAACCGGGTCAAAACCTGCGAGGCCACGATGCAAACCACCCTCAAATGGGCCAACCTCTCCCTGCTGATCCTGTTTCCCATCGCGTGGTTCGCACCACTGATGCGCGCGGGGCTGCTACCGCTCTTTGGCCTGTCCGAAATCTCAGTGATCTCGGGCCTGCAATCTCTTTGGGGCAGCGACATCTTTCTGGCCCTCATGGTCACCGCCTTCGCGCTCTTTGCGCCCTATCTGAAAACCATCGGTCTGGCGCTGACCCACTTCCACCTCCTCAGCCCGAGACTGCTGCCCTTCCTGTCTTGGATGGGCAAACTGGCGATGGCTGACATCTTCCTCATCGCGCTCTACATCGTGGTGGCGAAAGGCGTCGGCATCGGAAAGGTCGAAACCGCCTGGGGGCTGTATATGTTCACCGCCTGCATCCTCGCCTCCATCGCCATCTCGGCGCTGACCAAACCGCTTTCTTCCGAATAAAATATGACCGCCGAAGGCATCCGATTATTCGACGACTAGTCGCGCCTCTTGCCAGCCGCAGCACACCAGTCCAAAAGGTGAACATGGCCAAAGACCTTTCCTTCTCCTGTTCCGCTTGCGGTGCCGTCACCTCCAAGTGGTCCGGCAAATGCGAAGCATGTGGCGAATGGAACACCATTCACGAAGACAAGGCACTCGTCTCTGGTCCCAAGAAAAAGTCGCTCGGCGGGATGCGTGGCAAGTCTATCCCGCTCACGGACCTTGCCACCGCAGAGGCCGAACCACCCCGCACCCTCTCGGGCGTAGGAGAGCTTGACCGCGTCCTCGGCGGCGGTTTGACCAAAGCCTCTGCCTTGCTGGTCGGTGGTGACCCCGGCATCGGCAAATCAACCCTGCTCTTGCAAGCCGCTGCCCGTTTTGCCCGCAATGGCCTCAAGGTCATCTATATCTCGGGTGAGGAATCAAACGCCCAGGTTCAAATGCGCGCCCGCCGTCTTGGCCTGACCGAAAGTCCTGTGCAACTGGCCTCCGAAACCAACCTGCGCGACATCCTCACCACGCTGGACGCCGAAAAACCCGACCTTGCAATCATCGATTCGATCCAGACCATGTGGGCCGACAACGTCGACAGCGCGCCTGGCTCGGTCTCTCAGGTCCGCAGCAGCGCACACGAGCTGACAACATTTGCCAAACGCAATGGCATGGCCGTGGTCATGGTCGGCCATGTCACCAAGGAAGGCGCCATCGCCGGGCCCCGCGTCGTCGAACACATGGTCGACACCGTGCTTTATTTCGAAGGAGAGCGCGGCCACCAGTTCCGTATCCTGCGCTCGGTCAAGAACCGTTTCGGTCCCGCAGACGAAATCGGCGTCTTCGAGATGACCGGCAAAGGGCTGGCCGAGGTTAAGAACCCATCGGCCCTCTTTTTGTCCGAACGGGGCGATCCCGCGCCCGGTTCCGTGGTCTTTGCAGGTATCGAAGGCTCGCGCCCTGTCCTGTGCGAGATCCAGGCCCTTGTGGCCCCTTCGCCACACAGCCAACCGCGCCGGTCAGTGGTCGGATGGGACGGATCGCGCCTTGCAATGATCCTTGCGGTCCTCGAATCCCGCGCCGGTGTCCCGTTCACCGGATTGGACGTCTACCTCAATGTAGCAGGCGGTTTGCGCATCACAGAACCCGCCGCCGATCTGGCTGTGGCCGCCGCCCTCGTCTCTGCGCGGGAAGATGCCAGTCTGCCCAAAGACGCCGTTCTTTTTGGTGAAATCTCGCTCTCGGGCGCGCTCAGACCCTGCGTGCAAACGGAAAATAGATTGAAAGAAGCGCAGAAACTTGGTTTTACCTCCGCAATCATGCCGCAACAGGTGAAAGCACCGCCCGCGGCAGGGCTGGATTTGCGCACCCCGCAAACGCTGGTCGATTTTGTGACAACGGTGTTCGGCGAACGCGGACCCGAATGAAGGAGCGGACCGTTGGAAGGTTTCACCATTGTTGATGGCGTCGTCGCCGCAGTCATCGTCGTCTCGGCGCTTTTGGCCTATAGCCGTGGATTTGTGCGCGAAGCTATGTCTATCGCAGGCTGGATCGGCGCCACGATCCTCGCCTTCATCTTTGCCGATCAAGCCGAACCGTTGGTCCGCCAAATCCCGGTCATCGGTGATTTCATCGGCGACAGCTGCGAGCTGTCGATCATCGCCGCCTTTGCCGCTGTTTTTGCTGTGTCTCTGGTGGTTGTGTCGATTTTCACGCCGCTCTTTTCCTCCTTGGTGCAACGCTCTGCCCTGAATGGGCTGGACCAGGGCGCGGGGTTCCTCTTTGGGGTGCTGCGCGGCATCCTTCTGGTGGCTGTGGCATTCTTTGTTTATCAAACGGTGCTCTCTGCTCAGGACATCCCGATGATCGAAGACAGCCGCTCTGCCAAGGTCTTTGCCCGGATGACGGGGCAGATCGAGGATCGCGACCCCGAAGCAGCGCTAGGTTGGCTAACGGTTCAGTATGAACAGCTGGTCGGTGCATGTTCCGCGCCGCAATAAGGCACGGCTTTCGCCCCTATTCGGTCATAATTCAAGGTTAGCAAACCCTTAACGCGCGCGATTTTGCGTGCCCAAAGGATTTGCGATGATGAAGCGTCTGATTTCGACACTCTTTGCTCTCGGCCTGATGGCCACTGCTGCCTCGGCTGCAACGGTGAACTACAATTTTCAGGCAGGCGGGCCCAATGGCAGCTCGGTCAGCTACACCTCTGGTGGCGTGGATTTGACCGTGACCAGTGGCGGTGGCAATGTGGCCGTTACCAACAACGGTCTGGGCGTAACCGGCAACCCCGAAGGCGGACGGTTGGGTCTGGGCGAAAGCCTGACGTTCGACTTTGGCGGCATTCTGGTTGACCAAATTTCCGGACTGGTGTTCGAGGCAGGACCGCAAGCCGAACAATTCGGCGTGATCATCAACGGTGTCTCCACCGTCTTCACGGTGCCCGCCGGCCTCGGCAACAGCTTCACAACGCTGAACTTCTCCAGCCTGATCCCGACAGGTGGTGTCTCCAGCTTTACGATCTTTGGTGTCCAACCCAATGCGCCGGGCAATCGTGGTGTCAAAGTGGGCGGCATTACGGTCAACGCAATCAATATCCCGCCTGTGCCGTTGCCTGCTGGCGGTGCGCTCCTGCTGACGGGTCTGGGCCTCTTGGCACTGCGCCGCCGTCGCTGACAGCACACCTTACCCACATTTCGAAAACGGCGCGCCTTTTCCGGCGCGCCGTTTTTATCTCTGCCGCCGCCTGCAGACATAAACGCCCAACCTGTCACCCTTTGGAACCACCCCGCCTGCGCTGTCGCAATTCTGTCATATCTCCCCCGTGACACTGCCGTCGCAACCCGCTACATGGTGCCCATCTGTTCCCGGATTCGAAGGCTGCCGCCCGTGACCGACACCCTGCCCCCCGCCCATCCGTTTGATGACGATAAATTGCGGGAGGAATGCGGCGTTTTTGGCGTCGTCGGCGTCACCGATGCAGCCAATTTTGTAGCCCTCGGTCTGCACGCCCTGCAACACCGCGGGCAAGAGGCAGGCGGCATCGTCACCCACGACCCCGAGACCGGATTCAACCAAGCTCGCCGCATGGGTCTGGTGCGTGACAACTTCACCTCACCTGCGATGATGGCGCAATTGCCCGGCACCGTCGGCATCGGCCACGTCCGCTATTCCACCGCCGGCAACAAGGGCCAGACCGCGATCCGCGACGTCCAACCCTTCTTTGGCGAATTTTCCATGGGCGGGGCTGCGATTGCCCACAACGGCAATATCACCAACGCGATGTCCCTGCGGCGCGAGTTGATCGAGCGCGGCTCGATCTTCCAAAGTTCCTCGGACAGCGAATGCATCATCCACCTGATGGCTCGCTCCATGGGCCGCACGATCCCTGACCGCATGGAAGAAGCCCTGCGCAAGGTCGAAGGTGCGTTCTCCGTGGTCGCCATGACCCGGACCAAGCTGATCGGCTGCCGCGACCCCCTTGGCGTGCGCCCTCTGGTCTTGGGCAAGGTTGCCGATGGCTGGGCGCTGGCGTCCGAAACCTGTGCGCTTGACATCATCGGGGCCGAATTTGTTCGTGAAATCGAACCGGGCGAAATGGTCGTGATCACCGCTGAACGCGGTGTCGAAAGCCACCACCCCTTCCGCCCCGCAAAATCGCGCTTTTGCATCTTTGAACACGTTTATTTCAGCCGCCCCGATAGCTCTCTGGGCGGCCGTTCTGTCTATGAAACCCGCGAAAACATCGGCCGCGAACTGGCAAAAGAAGCCCCGGTCGAGGCTGACCTGGTCTGTCCGGTGCCCGATTCCGGTACACCTGCGGCGATCGGCTATAGCCTGCAAAGCGGCATCCCCTATGCGATGGGCATCATCCGCAACAACTACATGGGCCGCACCTTCATTGAGCCCACCGAACAGATCCGCAACATGGGTGTGCGCCTGAAACTCAACGTCAATCGCGCCCTAATCAAGGGCAAGCGCGTGATCCTTGTGGACGACAGCGTCGTACGCGGGACCACCAGCCGCAAAATCAAGGAAATGATCCTTGATGCCGGTGCCGCAGAGGTGCATTTCCGCATCGCAAGCCCCCCCACCGCCTGGCCCTGCTTTTATGGCGTCGACACGCCCGAACGCGAAAAACTGCTGGCCGCTACCATGACCGAAGAGGAAATGCGCGATCATCTGGGCGTCGACAGCCTGCGGTTCATTACCCTCGACGGCCTCTACCGCGCCGTGGGCGAGGCCAAGGGTCGCGACGCCTCCGCCCCCGCCTATTGCGACGCCTGCTTTTCAGGCGAATACCCGGTGTCACCCTCTGACATGATCGAACAGGGCTTTCAGGCGAAACAGGCCGCGGAATAGCGGCGCGCACGATCCAGACTTGATTGCCCCATAGAAATGCGGTGATGATTGCGACATTTAGCAATCCGGTCATGCATTATGTCTGAATCCAGTGTTACATTCCTTTGCGTCCCGAAATCACCGCTCAATGTCGACACTTTCATCGACATCGCGCATAGCACTGCTCAGGAATACCACGTCAAAGACGGATGGGACGTGAATATTGTGGTCTTGGGCGAGGCCCGCGAATCCATTCGCACCCGAAAGGCCAGCGATTGGGCCGATCTTCTGCGGCAGAACTGGGCCAATTCGAAAGAAATCCGGCTGTTTGGTTTTGACGGCGACGTGCACACCGAAGTGAGCTTTCGGCGCATGGACGGGATCCTTGATATCGACGTCCCGCTGCGCGACGGCGATGATTCCCAAACGGTCGAGGCTGCATTTCTCAAGACTTGGGATTGTGTGCCGATGTCAGGCGACCCGTGGCGGTATCGCAGCACAGGCGTCGTCTATCGTCCCGGCAATTGGTCCACCGCGAACCTTGCAAAGGGTATCGAAAACACGCTCGCCGAATGGGGGCCGCCCGAAATCATGTCGCTTGACGATGGCTTTATTTCGTACGAGCATCGCGACGTGGCGCATGTCGAACGCCTTCAAGGTGCGACGACGCTGCCCGATTTTCTGGACCTCTTGCGCCGCTTTGACGCCCGCACCAACATGATCTTGAATATCGGCATGTCGGTCCGCGGCCCGGCCTATGTCTCAAACGGCAGCCTGAACGGGCTGGGCTTCGGGCTCTACGTCTCGCACAAACCCGCGCCGGTCACGGTTGAAATCCGGTCGTCGATCCCTGCGGCAGAGTTGAACCGCCGCCTTGAACCGATGGCCGACGCCCTTGGCTTCGGCAAACCAGTCCCGGCGATCATCAGCGGCTCACAAACCTCGGGCGGTCAGCCGCAATTTGACAAACGTCCCTGGGTGACGCTGATTTTGGCCCCGCTGATCCTTGCCGCGATTGGCCTGCTGACATGGCAGACCTACTTTCTGGCCTACCCTGACTACAACACCAATCTGTCCGCACCGTTGTTGACAGATCAGACCACCACCGCCACCCCCGGCCCCTTGGTGGTGGAATGGTTCCTGCAACCCGATCCCAAGGGCCTGCGCCGCCGCATCTTCGATGCCCCCGCAACGGTCGATGTGCTGCGCGATGGCACCATCGTTGGGTCCTTTGTCGGTCAGGGCCGCGCATCAGTGGCGGTGGCACCAGGCCGCAATACCCTCATTGTGCGACCGGCGGATACATCCGCCAGTCCCCTGACCTTCCAAGTCGACGTCGCGGACCCTGCCGCGAACTGATCCAAACCCGTACGCTACTGCATCTTGGTGTCGTGCGCGATCATTGCCCAACTGCGCATCGGGGCCGGTTCAACCCCAGTGACAAGCCTGTTGCCAGGGATCGCCGGGTCATCCACTGACATCCCGATATAGGCGATGCCATTTGGATCCCATGCACCAAAAATCTTGGGGTCCGGCCCCTGCCCGATCGTCGTGCGCATCAGGTTGTCGGACACATCGCGGATCGGATCAAAGCCATAGATTTCCGTGATATGCGGCTGTGCCGCATAGGCTTTCCAAGCATCCTTGGCCCGCGTACTCAATTCGGCATTGGCATCATGCGTACCCACATGCGCGACCCGCATATCGCCATTGCGGCGATACCGAAACAGATAACAACCGCTCATGTAGCCCGTGATCACAGGGACATGGCGCAACCCGCAAAAGGTGGTCAGCCCCGCGATGTAATACAGCAGCGTGTTCTGCAACGCGGTTCCGTCAGAGGCGACAGTGCCTTGGTTCTTCAGCCGCAACTTGCGCGGCCTGTCCCACAAGGGCCGGATATCGCCCACGGCCGCGTTATGCCGGATCGGCTCCGGCATAGATTTGTTCACAAAGTCCCTGATGCTCAAATTACCCTCCCGAGGATTGGTCGCAGGTCAGACCTGACCTATGGTCAACTTTAGCACGACCAACAGAGGTGGCGACAAGCCTTTGGGGCGAATTCTTTTCACCACCTTACTCGTGCCGGGGTTTTGCCGAAACGTTGGGCACCCTGATCTAAATCGCAGGGCTGCGGGTATTGTCACCAGGGGCGGCGCCCCCGCCCCCGGGCGACATCGACGCAAGCGCCGCTATTCTCACGCGCAAAGATACTACCGCCGGGGACGTTCACCGAACTGCTGCTTGCGTCCGTTCAGCGTGACAACCCACATCGCCGCCACCAATTGCCGCCTGCGTTGATCCCAGCCAGATGGATCAGTGGCAAACGTGGTGCGCCAAACGCCATCAATCTGAATGGCCAGTCGTGCGCCGCTACCGCCCGCCGCTGTTTTCCGCATTGCTGCCAGAGCCGCCATAAGCGGTTGCGCCGCAGCCTTGCGCCGCCCCGCAAACAGAACGTCAAACGTGATTCCATTGCCGGTCAGCCCCGTTGCGACCACATCCTGTCGCGTATTCAGCCGCACATCAGGCGTCAGATGCAGGTGCACCCGCACCATTTGTCCGGCAAAAAGGCCCGAATCTTCAAACTGGGGACCGACGCCAGACATGGGCTGGCGCGGCTGATACTGGGCGGGTTGGCGCATGGGTGGTGACATGCCAAAGCCTTACCCCAACTCCATTAATGATCGGTTGCTCTCAATCCGAACCTCGCGATACGTTCCGCGCAAACCCACGTCAGAAGGCAGCGTCGCGCCATAACAACCGTCATTCATCACAACCCCAACTGCGGCACCTCGCGTAACGTGTTGGCCGCGATCCGCGCCACCGGAACTGACCCGATTGTCATCGCATACCTCGAAACAGGCTGGACCCGCCCACAACTGCAGGCGCTCTTTGCCGCCGCTGGTCTGACACCGCAGACCGCCCTGCGCACCCAAAAGACCGATGCAGAGGCACGCGGGCTGCCAGATTCAGACGACGACACGATCCTTGATGCGATGATCGCCGATCCGATCCTCGTCAACCGCCCGATCGTGTGCACCCCGCGCGGTGTCGCCCTGTGCCGCCCCTCGGAGGCGGTGCTGCCGCTTTTGGAAAACCAGCCCACCGGCCCGCTTTTGAAAGAGGATGGCACACTGCTATTCGGCTGAAATTGACCGATGTCCGTGGTGCAATGCCGCATTGCAGCGCGCCCCCCTTGCAGCCCCCTTCCACAACGCCCATATCGCCGGCGCATCACATCGTTAGCTGGTGCGCAAAAGTGAAAGAGCGTTCATGGCCTCCGCCGACCAAACCCCTGCAAACGTGGCTGCAGCCGCTGCCATCCCCGATGCCTTGCCCCTAGATGGCGTGGCCCTAATCGGGCTGATCTCTGACAGTACCGGCGGTGCGGCTCTCTTGCGCAACGGCCAAGGCGAGATTGAGCGTGTCACCACCGGCGACAGCGCCTTTGGCCTCACCGTCACCGCCCTTGATGACAGCCAGATCGTGCTCGCCGACGCGCGGGGGACAACCCACACCCTGCAGATCCCGGGCTAAGGCAATTGCCAATTCGCGCACCACGTCCTAAAGCGGGCACATGACCAAAACAGCCCTCATCACCGGTGCCTCTCGTGGCCTGGGTGCCGCCATCGCCGCCGCTCTGGCCCCGACCCACCATGTCATTGCCGTGGCCAAGACCACCGGCGCGCTCGAGGAACTGGACGACCAGATCCAGTCTGCGGGCGGGTCGGCCACACTGGCCCCCATGGACATCACCGTGGATGCGGCCATGCAGCAGCTCTGCCGCGGCATCTTTGACCGCTGGGGCAGCCTCGACCTTTGGGTCCATGCCGCGATCCACGCCGCACCCCTTGCACCAGCCGATCACATCGGCCCCAAGGACCTGGACAAATCGCTCGCCGTCAACGTGACTGCCACACAACGCCTGATTGCCTACGTCGCCCCGCTTCTGGGTGTTGCGGGCCATGCGGTCTTCCTCGACGATCCCCGCGCCGGGGCGCAGTTTTTCGGCGCTTACGGCGCCACCAAAGGTGCGGGCATCGCCCTTGCCCGCAGCTGGCAGGCGGAAACCGCAAAGATCGGCCCGCAGGTCAGCATCCTGACCCCCAACCCCACGGCCACCGCCACCCGCGCGCGGTTCTATCCAGGTGAAGACCGCGCAGCACTTGCAAGCCCTGCGTCCGAGGCAGCCCGCCTCCTGCCCGCCATCCTGCAACCGGGTGCTGCACTCTGATCGACCACATCTCAACTGCCACCGGGTGACGGCAGCAATTTTGATTTGCAAAACCGCATACCCGCACGGGTCGATCCTGCGCGCGGGTCTCCATTCTTCTGGCCAAAAATATCCCCGCCGGAGGCTCCGACATGAACCACCCCCGCGCACGCACGCCCCCGAAGAACCGGGACGGCGGGTGGGGCGCCTTGCCCGCAGGACAACAGCGGCACCCCCGTCCTGACGCAGCAACGCCACAGGGCCGCCCTTCCGCCACGCCGCCGCTTCCCTTCGCCCGCCATGCCGCCTAAACCGGTCACAACCACACCCCGGGGGCACACATGCGCATTCTCATCACCAATGACGACGGCATCAACGCACCGGGTCTTGCCACGCTGCATGTCATCGCCAGCACACTCGCCGGGACCGATGGCGAGGTCTGGACCGTGGCCCCCGCCTTTGAACAATCCGGCGTCGGCCACTGCATCAGTTACACCAAGCCGATGATGATCTCTGAACTCGGCCCCCGCCGCTTTGCCGCCGAAGGCTCGCCTGCGGATTGTGTGCTGGCCGCCCTCTACCACGTCATGCCCCACGCGCGCCCTGACCTGATCCTCTCGGGCGTCAACCGTGGCAACAACGCCGCTGACAACACGCTCTACTCCGGCACCATCGGTGCCGCGATGGAAGCCGCCCTGCAAGGCGTCCCCGCCATTGCCCTTTCGCAGTTTTTCGGTCCCGACAATGCCAGTCTTGAAGACCCGTTCGAGGCTGCCGCGCAGCATGGCGCTGATCTGGTGCAAACCCTGCTGGACCGTGCGGAATGGGGCGGCGACAGCTACCAGATGTTCTATAACGTCAACTTTCCCCCGATCCCTGCCGCAGACGTCAAAGGCGCACGGATGGTGGCCCAGGGCCTGCGTCCCGGTGCGGCGTTCGGGATGGAACCCAGCACCGCCCCCAATGGCCGCACGTACCTGTGGATCAAGGGCGGCCCGCAGCACGTCGCAACCGTCCCCGGCACCGATGTTCATGCCAACCTCGACGGCTATACCTCTGTCACGCCAATGCGCGCGGACCTCACCGACCATGCCAGCCTTGCGGCCATGCAGGACCTCTTTGCATGACCGACGCGCAGACCAAAATGCAATTCCTTTACGCGCTCCGCTCCAAGGGCGTCACCGATGCCCGCGTGCTGACCGCAATGGAAAAGGTCGACCGTGCTGCCTTTGTCAAAGGGCTCTTTGCCGACCGCGCCTATGAAGACATGCCGCTGCCGATCAACTGCGGCCAGACCATCAGCCAGCCATCAGTCGTGGGCATCATGACGCAGGCGCTGGATGTGCAACCGCGTCACAAGGTGCTCGAAGTGGGGACAGGCTCGGGCTATCAGGCGGCGATCCTTTCGCAGCTCGCGCGCCGGGTCTATACGGTCGACCGCCACAAACGGCTGGTGGCCGAGGCGCAAAGCGTCTTTGACAACCAGGACATCACCAATATCACCGCCTTTGCCGCAGATGGCAGCCATGGCTTGCCCGATCAGGCGCCCTTTGACCGCATTCTGCTGACGGCGGCGGCAGAAGACCCCCCCAGCCCCCTCTTGGCGCAACTGCGTGTGGGCGGTATCATGGTCTTGCCCGTGGGTCAGTCAGACGCGGTGCAATCGCTGATCCGGGTCACCCGGAACGAAACAGGTTTTGACTATGACGAGCTGCGCCAGGTGCGCTTTGTGCCCTTGCTCGAAGGGCTGGGACAGGATTAGAACGCCGACGACCCCGGACAACAAGGGGCGCGGCACCACAGGAGAGCAGACATGACACGCCCCCCCTTTCGGTTCATGATGACCACGGGTGCCATTGCCCTTTTGGCGGCTTGCGAAGGCGGCCTGCCCGATTTTGACCTGCGCGACATCGGCAATGGCTTTGACACCTCTGCGGCGGTTGAAAATCTGCCCGACCGCCCTGCCCCTGATGATCGTGGCGTGATCTCTTATCCGAACTATCAGGTCGCCGTGGCGCGAACGGGCGATACCGTGGCCTCTGTCGCGCAGCGTTTGGGCCTGAACGCAGGAGAGCTGGCGCGCTTTAACGGCATCGCCCCTGACACCGGTCTGCGCGCAGGCGAATTGATGGCCCTGCCCAGCCGCGTGGCCGAACCTTCGCCCGCAACCGGTGCGTCACCTGCCACCCCCGGTCAGCCGCTTGATGTGGCGGCCATTGCAACAACGGCGCTGGACCGTGTGGACGACCGGCCTGCTGCCGCCGCGCCAACCCCGGTTGCAGCCCCGGCCCCAACCACCACCGGTGCGGAACCGATCCGCCACAAGGTGCAGCGCGGCGAAACCGTGTTTTCGATCTCGCGGCTCTATGGCGTTCCGGTGTCCAACATCGCCGAATGGAACAGCCTCGGCTCTGATCTGACTGTCCGCGAAGGTGCCTTCCTGCTTATCCCGCAACCCGGCAGCCGCCGACCCGTTGCGGCCCCCGCCCCTGTCACCGACCCCGGTGCCGGCACCCCAACGCCGACGCCGCCAAGTGCCTCGGCCCCGCTGCCTGCCGAAACCCCCGCCGCCGCGGCAGAGGCGCTGCCCGCACCGCCCACCCCGGACACCGGGGCGGCGACCACGCCCGCGCCTGCGGCCAGCAATACCAATGCCCGCCTCTTGCGCCCGATCGAGGGCCCGGTCATCCGTGAATACGCCCCGGGCCGCAACGAAGGCATCGACATCGGCGCAGCCGCCGGAACCCCGGTCAAAGCCGCCGACAGTGGCAATGTCGCGGCGACGACCACCAACACCAATGGCATGGCGATTGTTGTGATCCAACACGCCGATAACCTACTGACGGTCTACACTAACATCGACGGTCTGACCGTCGCCAAGGGCGATAGCGTCAGCCGTGGCCAGACCATCGGCAAAGTGCGCGCAGGCGATCCCAGCTTCCTGCACTTCGAAACCCGCCGCGGCCTGCAATCCGTCGACCCCGCGGGCCTGCTGCCCTAACGTTTGGTGCGAGCGATCCGCACCGCTCTTGCGGCCCTGCTGCCCAGCGGCACACCTCTGCCGCTGCGTGAAGCGACAAAGGACGGCTTTGCGCCATTTCGAAGACATCAGGCCAAGTCCGGGCACTGCCCGACCTGGAGGGCATCCGCAACGGTCCCGTGGCGCGGGGCATCACCATAGGTCTGACGTCATTCTGCTTGAAAGGTTGCAAAACTGCCCTCCTGGGGGAGGTCGGGCAGTGCCCGGACTTGCGCCGGGCGGTGGAGCGCTGTGCTGTTCTGTTGCGCGCCAGGTGACGTTGGGGGCGTCCTGCCTCGGCGCCCTTTCGACAACTTGGGTTGAAGATCAGCTTTTGGAGAAGTGCGCCTAATAGGCCGCTTCGCAAAGATCAAAATGATTGCTGGCTGCTTGCCACGAGATCACTGCAGACATGAATCGAGCCGCCATAAAATACGCACTTGCGTCCTCGTGATTTCCGGCTACTTCCGCAGACAGATAACGATCATCAAGAGCGTCAACGTGATCTTGGAAGTCTGTGTAAGAATGAACTCCAAAATCCTTTGGAAGGTACCGAACTACCTTTTTCGGCAACGATGCCAGTCCGTCCGAAAGTATCAACATCACTCTGTTCTTTGCTTCATCAAAACTCACAAAGTCGAGCTGTTTGGCAAGTTCCGGGTCTAATGCTTCGAGGCGCGATTGCATACCACTTGTATATGTCCTGTTGTCGCGCAGGCAAAGTGCGGACGGCAACCCTTTCCGTCCGTCCTACCCACCGACCAGGACCCGGCCATCGGTTGAGAGTCAGAAAGACATGAGGTTCGAGACAGTATTGCCCGACGCAACCGGTTGATCGAATTCGGATATCCACGCCCTAAATGCACAAGGAACAACGGCGATCGTTCGACGAAAGATCGCTGTCCCGCCACGGGTGGTCTGCCTCCGCTTACTCCGCTGGCGGCTGCTGGGCATCACCAGAACTCTCGGGCGGACGGAACGCCAGCACCCGCACATCCGGCGCAGGCTTCACATCCTCATCGCGAGCGATCAGCTTGATCTCGCCCTTGGGTGAAATCCGCGCCACCAGCCGCGCATCTGCCCGTTCATTGCGCCAATCGTCAAAGGTGAATTCATCCGTCAGCCGCGTGGTCCGAAAGGTCCAGCCTGCGCGGAACATCCTCTCCATCTCGGCAAAGGTGGCGTCCAGCCCCATCCCCTTGCCACCCAGCGTGCTGGGCAGCTGATGCCGCGCGTTGTCCGACTTCGCCCGCGCGATCTGAAACACGTTGTCGCGCCCGAACTCTGGCGCCAGATCGGTCGCCACCAGTGTGTTGTAGGCATCGTTATCGGTCGCGGCGACCAAGGTGGCATAGCTGACCAGCTCCAACCGCTGCTCCGCCCCTTCTGACAGAATGTCACCGCTATAGGTCGGAATGCCTGCTGCCCGCGCGCCCCTCAGATGTCCAAAGTTGGGGTCCGTCATCAAGACCGGCACCTCGGCCCGCGTCAATGCTTCAGCCAGCGCTGTTGACCACTCTGACCCGCCGATAATGATGACACCGGGCGTATCCGCCCCGGTCAGCCCCAAGGCCCGCGCAAAGGGGGCCAGCGTGAACCCGTGCAGCACCACGGTGAACGCCACCAGCACAAAGGCCAGCGGCGCGATCAACGCCGCGTCCTCCAGCCCCAGCGACAACAGCCGCTCACCAAAGAGCCCCGCCACCGCAACCAGCACCACGCCGCGCGGCCCGGTAAAGGCCACCAGCGCCTGTTCCCGCCACGGCAGCCCCGACCCGGCCAATGACACAAAGACCGTCAAAGGCCGCGCCACCAGCACCACGGCGGCCACAAACACCGCCGCGCGCCAGTCCAGCGCTTGTAAGGCCGAAAAATCCAACCCCGCCGCCAGCAGGATGAAGACACCCGACACCAGCAAGACCGTGGCATGTTCCTTGAACCGCCGCAGTTCCACGTAAGACGGCAGGTCGGCATTGGCGATCACGATCCCCATGATCGTCACCGCCAGCAATCCACTTTCATGCAGCACCGCGTCCGAGACGCCAAAGACCGCCAACAGCAGGGCGAACAGCACCGGCACCTTCATGTATTCCGACACCAACCCGCGCTTGAACGCCGCCGACAGCCCGTATCCGCCCGCTGCCCCCAGAACGGTGGCAATACCGATCCCGATCACCAGATCACTGACCGCAGCGCCCACCGCTGTGGCTGTGTTCAGCACCACAACCACCTCGAACGCCAGCACCGCCGCCAACGCGCCAATGGGGTCATTCACAATGGCCTCCCATTGCAACAAGGCCGCTGGCCTGCGTGAAAGGCGGGCCGTGCGCAACAAAGGTGCGATCACCGTGGGCCCCGTGACAATCATGATCCCGCCGAAGACTGCCGAGGTCTGCCACGACAGCCCGGCCCCATAGTGGAGCGCCAGCGCGCTCGTGATCCAGCCCAAGGGCGCGCCCACAAAGACCAGCCGTTTGACCCCGACCGCTGCATCCCGCAACTGGTGAAAGTTCAGCGTCAGCCCGCCCTCAAACAGAATAATCGCCACCGCGATACTGATCATCGGCCCCATCAACGGCCCAATGTCGCGGGTGGGGTCAAAGACGCCAAATACCGGCCCCACCAGAATGCCCGCCGCCAGCATCAGCACAATCGCAGGCATCCGCAGCCGCCACGCCAGCCACTGGCTGCCGACACCCAGGGCCCCGACCAGTGCAAAGGCCACTACCGGGGCCATGGCCCCATCTGCAAGCTGTTCAGTCGCCATCTGTCACCCCCGCTGGCACCGGTGTGCCGCCTATCAACCGCTTGTGTTCCTGAATGGCAAAGCGGTCAGTCATGCCCGCAATGTAATCCGCCACGATCCGCGCCAACCCTTCCATATCCGCTACCTCTTGCACATCCTTGCGCCACTGCTTGGGCAGCTCTGATGGGTTCGACAGAAAGAACGGGAACAGCTCGTCAATCATCTTGGTCACCGCCACCCGCATCTCGACCACCGCAGGCGCGCGGTACATGCGTTCAAACAGGAACCGGCGGATCACCTTGAGATCCTCCCACAGGGCAGGCGTGAATTGCACCATCATCCGCCCCGCATGGCGCACATCCGCGACGGAACCCGGGTTGGCCTCTGCCAGATTGCGGCGGCTGACCAAGATCACGTCTTCGACCAACACACCGAAGAACCGGCGCAAGGCCTCGTGCCTGCGGCGATAATAATTCAACCCCGGATACAGCTTATCTACCCGCGCAAAGCAGTCCATGAGCACTGGCAATTCGGCAAGCTCATCGGTGCTGAACAGCTCTGCCCGCAATCCGTCATGCAGATCGTGATTGTTATAGGCAATGTCATCGGCAAGTGCAGCAACCTGCGCCTCTGCGCTGGCATGGGTGTGCAGTTCCAGATCATGGCGCGTATTGTACGCGGCCAGCGCCCAGGGAATATCCCCTGTCACGGGACCGTCGGCCCGCAGGGACGTCACAGGCCCGTTATGTTTGGCAATGCCTTCCAGCGTTTCCCAGGTCAGGTTCAGCCCGTCCCACTCTGCATAATGCCGCTCCAGATCGGTCACGATCCGCAAGGCCTGCGCATTGTGGTCAAACCCGCCAAAGGGCTGCATCAGCCGGTCCAGCGCCTCTTCGCCGGTATGGCCAAAAGGCGTGTGCCCCAGATCATGGGCAAGTGCGATGGCCTCGGTCAGTTCCACATTCAGGTTCAACGCCGCCGCCACCGTCCGTGCCACCTGTGCCACCTCAATCGAATGGGTCAGCCGGGTGCGGAAATAATCGCCCTCGTGCTCAATAAACACCTGCGTCTTATGTTTCAGCCTGCGAAACGCGCTCGCATGAATGATCCGGTCCCGGTCGCGCTGAAACGGAGAGCGAAAGTTGCTCTCTTCCTCTGCATAAAGCCGCCCCCGCGCATTCGCCGGATCGGTCGCATATGGGGCTGCCATGTCCCTGCCCTGCCTTGTCGTCTTTGCCTGCCGCCTCTATATCTGAAGCGACACCAGACCGATAGGTTCCTTCATGCTGACCCTTCCCCCCAAAGTCACCACCCGCGCCTTTGAACGGCTTGCCGAAATCGGCGCCTCTGACCAAGGCAAGGCGCTCCGCATCGCGGTTGAAGGCGGCGGCTGCTCCGGCTTTCAGTATGAAATCGACCTTGATGAGGTGAAAGACGATGATCTGGTCCTTGAAGGCGCCGGCGAAAAGGTGGTGATCGACTCTGTCTCGCTGCCGTTCCTGACCGATGCCGAAATTGACTTTACCGAAGAACTCATCGGCGCGCGGTTTGTGATTAACAATCCCAATGCATCTTCTTCATGCGGCTGCGGCACCTCGTTTTCCATGTGACGAAACGAGTCTGCGACAAGGCGACAGAACGCCGCGCATGACAGATTGTGACTGACAGAATATTACCAACTCAGAGAGGCACAATTTCGACGAAAAACTACTTTTATCCGTTTATTTCCAATGGGCTGTAGAGTTTTCGAAAATTTTTTCCCTGCATCATGAAACGAATTTGCGCCCCCACTGTTGTGACACCATAGCAGAAAGCGACGGCATACTTCGTCGCTCATAGCAAACCAGAAAGGATGCTCTTATGAACACCCTTATGAAAACAACCGCCCTTGCCGCAACGCTTGCACTGGGCACAACCGCCGCCTACGCAAACAACTTTGGTTTTCAGACATTGGTCGAAGACAACAACACCATCGAACTGAACCTGGTGACGTCAGATGCCGACGGTTTTGTGGTCATCTATGACTACGCCGGTGGCGAACTTGGCGAGGTGCTGGGCACCGTTGAAGTGTCGGAAGGCGCAAATGACGACCTGGTCGTGCCGCTGGATCCGGCAGCGAACACAACCGATATTGCCGCCGTGCTCTATGCGGGCCCCATCACGACACCGATGGAAGCGGATGCATGGATCGCATTGGATGTGAGCGACGACAGCTAACGCCAGTCGGTTAACGGATCAAAGGGTCGCACCACATGGTGCGGCCCTTTTTGCTGTTTAGATGTGTAGTGGGTGATCGGCGTCCGGACGATGTGCATACAGGTTGTGCATGGGTCGTGTACGGGTTGTGTATGGGTTCTGCATGGTTCAAAATTGCCACAGGCAGTGAGGCAAATCATGAAAATCGCGACATTTAACATCAACGGCATCAAGGCGCGCATCAGTGCATTGACCGACTGGCTGAACGAAAGCCAACCCGACGTCGCGCTTTTGCAAGAGATCAAGTCGGTCGATGAAAATTTCCCTCGCGAACACTTCGAGGATATGGGCTATATCGTTGAAACTCATGGACAAAAAGGCTTCAACGGTGTTGCAATCCTATCCAAAATCCCGCTCGAGGATGTGACCCGTGGCTTGCCCGGCGATGACACCGACGAACAGGCCCGCTGGATCGAAGCAACCGTCATGGGCGACACCCCGGTACGTATCTGCGGGCTTTATCTGCCCAACGGTAATCCGGTCGAAATCAACCAAGATGGCAGCCCTGTTGCGGGCGGCAAATACGCCTACAAAATGGACTGGATGGAGCGACTTTATAAACGCGCTCAGACACTTATGGCAGATGAGGTTCCGGCACTCATGGCCGGTGATTACAACATCATCCCGCAACCCGAAGACGCCAAACGGCCAGAGGCTTGGGTCAACGACGCGCTGCACCGCTTGCCCAGCCGCGAGGCCTTCCGCCGCATCCAACACCTTGGATTCACAGAGGCTTTTCGCGCCACCACCCATGGCGACGGCCATTACTCCTTCTGGGACTATCAGGCCGGTGCTTGGGACCGTAACGACGGCATCCGCATTGACCATTTCCTGCTGACCCCACAATGCGCCGACCTGCTGCAAAGCTGCTGGATCGAAAGCGCTGTCAGAGGCCGCGAAAAACCCTCAGATCATGTGCCTGTCTGGATCGATCTGGCGGCTTGAGGAATGTTGCGTATCACATTCATATTATTGGCTTTCCTGCCTTCCATTTTGCAAGCTCAGTGCCTGACCGCCAACACCGGCGCGGGCTGTGCGACAGCCAAGATCATCAGCGTTCCCAAGACCACAAAAGAGCTCGGCCCACCCCCGGTTGAGATCGGCGAAATCCTTGAACGCGGCAAGTATTCCATGCTGCTTAACGCCCGCTGGTACGGCCTGCCCGATGCCCGCGACGGATGGGTTTATTTCCGGATAGAAGACGATGTCTACCGCGTCGATTTCGAAACGATGGAGGTGCTGGAACGCGCTACATCAGAGGCGGGGTCAAACTGGCCTAGCGGGTGACGTCATGGTCGTAAAGCCATGATAACCTTGATGGAAATGCGTTTGGTGCCACGGCACTGATCCCACGCAACACGCCATGCGATGCCGCCCGCCGCACACCGCGCAAGTGATAATTCACCGCATTCGCATTGGCCGCCGCAATCGCCCGTTTCACCCGCGCCTGACGCAGCTTTTGGTAGTCGCCACCTTCCGTCAAACACCGCGCCAGAACCCAGGCATCCTCAAGTGCAAGGTTCGCGCCCTGCGCCAGAAACGGCAATGTTGGATGAGCTGCGTCACCTAAAAGATAAATTTCGTCTTCGGCCCAGGTCTCCGCCACCTCGTGCCTGAAGAGTCCCCACAGATTGACGTCTTTTATTTGCGATAACAACGCTTTCAACGGCGAAGCTGCATCACTGAACGCAGACCTTACATGGGCCGGATCATCTGCATGAGACCACCCTTCTTCCGCCCAAGCATCGCGTTCTTGCACCGCGACAATATTGATCTTGCCACCCGGCAAAGGATAGCTGACCACATGCCGCCCCGGCAGCATCCAAATGGTTGCCTCTGGTGCCGCGTCGCCGTCGACAATGGCGCGCCACGCGATCTGACGAGTAAAGAATGGCGTGCCCAACCCGTTCAAAACGGGGCGAAACGCCGAATGCAGCCCATCTGCCGCCAAAAGCCGCCCGGTCGCCGGTGCTATGTCAGGGGTTAGTATGCTGCCGGTCACAACCTCAACACCTGCATCAACACAAGCCTTGGCCAGCATTGCCAGCAAATCACCCCGGTGCAGCATCCGGAACCCCGGCGCGTCTTGCGGCAACGCGAACCGTGCGACAACACGACCTGTAAAACCGTCACGCGGCACAACTGCCTGAGATTTTATGGATTTTTCGGCCAGTGCCTGCCCCAAACCCAGCGCCTCCAATACCCGGCCACCGTTGGGGGAAATCTGCAAACCCGCACCTTGGGTCCGTAAGACCGGCGCGCGTTCGTGTACTGTAACGCTCGCCCCTTTCTGGGCCAACGCGGCCGCAGCGGCCAGACCGGCGATCCCGCCGCCGGCCACCGTGTGGGCCTGGGTCACAGGCTTAGTCTTTGCGATGGACCTTCTCGCCCCGCTCGTGACGCTCTTGCGCCTCAAGGCTCATTGTGGCGATCGGACGCGCATCCAAACGCTTCAACGAAATCGGCTCGCCGGTGATGCTGCAATAGCCATATTCACCTTCGTCAATCCGGCGCAGGGCCGCATCAATCTTGGCAACAAGCTTGCGCTCACGGTCGCGGGTGCGCAATTCCAACGCGCGGTCGGTTTCCTCGGATGCGCGGTCTGCCACATCGGGAATGTTGCGCGTCTGGTCTTTCATGGACGCCACGGTATCGCGGCTATCATCCATAATCTCTGATTTCCAATCCAGCAACTTGCGACGGAAATATTCAGTTTGGCGGTCGTTCATAAATGGTTCGTCCTCAGCGGGACGGTAATCGTCAGGCAAGAAAACCTCGGCTTTCATTGCTTCCCCTCTCAATGTGTTGCCTGTCATTTCTTCTGCTGGTCCTGACATACAACGGTTCCCCTCAAAACTTGGCTTCGTTTAGCCCCATGCGTGCCGCATGTCACCCCCAAAACGTCTTGAAAACGATGTGTTGAAGGGTTGGACGAAGCTGGTAAGTTGCGCGGCGAACAGGTGGGAAAAGACATGAAATTTGAAGGCACAGACGCCTATGTGGCAACTGACGAACTGACCATGGCGGTGAATGCCGCGGTGACACTCGAACGTCCGTTGCTGGTCAAGGGCGAACCCGGCACCGGCAAAACCGAACTGGCCCGACAGGTCAGCGCCGCACTGGGTCTGCCGATGATCGAATGGCATATCAAGTCGACCACCAAAGCCCAGCAGGGCCTGTATGAATATGACGCCGTCAGCCGTTTGCGCGACAGCCAATTGGGCGATGAAAAGGTCCACGATGTCGCCAATTACATCAAGCGCGGCAAGCTGTGGCAGGCCTTTGCCGCTGACGGCAAGGTCGTGCTGCTGATTGATGAGATCGACAAGGCCGATATCGAATTTCCCAACGATCTGCTGCAAGAGCTCGATAAGATGGAGTTCCACGTCTACGAGACCGGAGAGACGGTGGCCGCAAAAGTGCGACCAATTGTCATTATTACGTCGAACAACGAAAAAGAACTGCCCGACGCCTTTTTGCGCCGCTGCTTTTTCCACTACATTCGCTTCCCCGAGGTCGAGACGCTGCGCAAGATCGTCGCCGTGCACCACCCCGGCATCAAGGATGCGTTGCTGACCGCCGCCCTGACCCAATTCTACGAAGTGCGCGAGACTCAAGGCCTCAAGAAAAAGCCATCCACCTCCGAAGTGTTGGATTGGCTGAAATTGCTGCTGGCAGAGGACCTTACGGCGGAGGATCTGCGGCGGGATGGGGCCAACGCCTTGCCAAGATTACATGGTGCGCTGTTGAAGAACGAACAGGATGTGCATCTGTTCGAACGGCTCGCCTTTATGGCCCGTGGCGCGCGCTAGGTCCCCTTACGTCACCCGAAACGAGCCAGATTTTGTGGGCCAATTGACTGGCGCCACAAGGGAAATGAGTCTTTCGCGCAACGCCAGACGATTTTCCCGGACTCTTCTCAAATTATCAGTCGCTTAACCCCGGTCTGCCATAGTTAATCGGGTGGCCCACAGGCGTGATCTTGGCATTGCCCAAATCGCGTCAAGAAGGGGCCGCAGTTCCAAGGCAGACGGGGCTGACGATATTGAGGAGAGCAGAGTGACCAAGGCAAATATGCCGGTCGACCTATGCCAGTTCAGCCCCGCCATCCTGGCGGATATTGCTGGCGTGCGGACCGTTTCAGACCCGACCTGCCCCAACCGGGGGGCAAACACGTGAACCGATTGGCTGCCTTTGCGCTTGGCGTTTTGACGTCCTGCGCCCCGATCCCGGATGCCCCGCCATCGCGCGCGGTGGCGCTGGTCAACTCCCTGCCCCCGATGAAGGCTTTCGTGACTGAAACAGTCACCCCCGCCACGCGCTCCAACGCCGAAATGGCGCAGGATTTCCTTGATCTGAGCTTTCGGATGGAAAGCGGACGCACAATCCCCGTGATGTCCCGGTTCGAAGGGCCGATCACTGTGCGCATGGCTGGCACCCCGTCCGACAGCATGACCACGGATCTCGATGCCTTGCTGACCCGCCTGCGCAATGAGGCGGGCATCGACATTACACTCACCAACGCACCCCAAGCGGCCATCACGGTCGAGGCGATCCCGCAGGCCCAGCTACAACGCGCCGTTCCGCGCGCCGCCTGTTTTGTCGTGCCACGCATCACCAGCTGGGATGAATTCCTGTTGGCTCGCCACACCAGTCAGGTGGATTGGACAACGCTGACGCGCCGCGAACGCGCGGTGATTTTTGTGCCATCCGATGCCGCCCCGCAGGAAATCCGCGACTGTCTGCACGAAGAACTCGCGCAGGCATTGGGGCCGCTGAACGATCTCTATCGCCTGCCCGACAGTGTGTTCAATGATGACAACATTCATACTGTGCTGACCGGCTTTGACATGCTCGTGCTGCGCGCCTTCTATGCGCCAGAGCTATCCAGTGGCATGACCCGGGCGGACGTGGCTGAACGGCTGCCTGCCCTGCTGGCGCGGCTCAATCCACGTGGGCAACGCGCAGGCGCGCCTGCGCTGACCGACACGTCGCGCGACTGGATTACGGCGATGGAAACCGCGCTGACCTCTGGCAGCACACCGGGCCGCCGCCGTCAGGCCGCCGCTCGCGCGATCCAACTGGGCGAGGCGTTTGGCTGGCGCGACACGCGCGCGGGATTTGCGCTCTATGCCAACGGGCGCTTGCAAGTGGGTCACGATTCAGCGGCAGCCCTTGCCTCCTTTAACGCCGCAGAAGCTGTCTATCGCGCGGACCCGGTGACATCCGTGCACACAGCCCATATCGCGGTGCAAAAGGCGGCTTTTGCACTGGCAGCAGGCGATGCCCAAACCACGCTGACACTTGCCGAAGAAGCGATCCCTGTGGCCCGCAGGCATCAAAACGCGGCCCTGATGGCCACGCTGATGATGTTCAAGGCAGAGGCATTGGCAATGACCGGCAACACGGTCGAGGCGGAATCCGTGCGTCTGGACAGTCTGGGTTGGGCGCGCTACGGCTTTGGCTCTGATTTGAACGTGCAGGCCCGTCTGGCAGAGATTGCGGCGCTGCGCCCCTTCTAAGGGACTTCGCCGATGATCTTTCCGCTTGCAGGCCTTCTGTTTGGTGCGGCCTTTGGTGCATTTCGCGCCAAGGCCCGCGGTGGCAACACCCGTGACCTGCTGCAGTGGGCGGCTGTATTTGCCATGATCTTTGGGTTGATCGGGCTTTTTGTGCTGGTCTTTATCGAACGCAGCTACACCTGACATGTTCCTGCCCTTCTTCGACAATCTGCGCCGGGCCAATGTCCCAGTCAGCTTGCGCGAATTTCTGGCCTTTCTCGAAGGCATGAAGGCAGGCCTTGCCACCTACGACATCGAGGCTTTCTACTTTCTGGCCCGCACCATTATGGTCAAGGACGAACGCCACCTTGATCGCTTTGATCAGGCCTTTGCAGCGACCTTCGAGGGGTTGGAAACCATCCCAGACAGCGCCGCGATGGACGCCGTCGACGTCCCTGCCGACTGGCTGACCAAGATGGCCGAAAAACATCTGAGCGCCGAAGAAAAAGCCGAAATTGAAGCTTTAGGCGGGTTCGATAAGCTAATGGAAACGCTCAAGAAACGGCTTGAAGAACAAAAGGGGCGACATCAGGGCGGCTCAAAATGGGTTGGCACCGCTGGCACCTCTCCCTTTGGCGCTTATGGCTATAATCCCGAAGGTGTGCGCATCGGCCAGAATGACAGCCGCCACCAGCGGGCGGTCAAGGTCTGGGACAAACGCGAATTTCGCAACCTGGATGACAGCGTTGAACTGGGCACCCGCAACATCAAGGTGGCCCTGAAGCGCCTGCGCCGTTGGGCCCGCGACGGGGCCGCGGACGAGCTTGATCTGCAGGGCACGATCCGCAAGACGGCTGAACACGGCTATCTTGATGTGCAAACCCGGCCAGAGCGGCGCAATGCCGTAAAAGTGCTTTTGTTTCTTGACGTTGGCGGGTCAATGGATCCGCACATCAAAGTGGTGGAAGAGCTGTTCAGCGCCGCCAAGGTGGAGTTCAAGCATCTTGAGCACTTCTATTTCCACAACTGTCTGTATGAAGGCGTTTGGCGCGACAATCGCCGTCGCTGGAACGCGCAAACGCCCACTTGGGACCTATTGCGCACCTATGGTGCCGACTACAAATGCATTTTTGTGGGCGATGCGTCGATGTCGCCTTATGAAATCGCCTATCCCGGCGGTGCCAATGAACATATGAACGCCGAAGCAGGCAGCACATGGCTGGCCCGTGCCCGCGACCAATGGCCGAACCATCTGTGGATCAATCCGTTGCCCGAACATTATTGGCCCTATACGCAGTCGATCGCGATGATTCAGGATATTTTTGGCGCGGACCGCATGGTGCCAATGACACTGTCGGGGATTGAGCGTGGCATGAAGGTCCTGACCTGATGCGCCTCGCCGCCATCTGCACCGGGCAATCCGAGCCGATCAAAGCCAAGTCGGGCCGCACCGGACACTTCAAGGTGCCACAAGCCGGTGCAGTCAATGTGACACCCAAAGGTGCGGAAGGCGATGTGATCGTCGACACCGCCCACCACGGCGGCCCGGATCAAGCGATCTATCTGCTGGGTGAGGCTGACCGGCTTTGGTGGCAATCTACATTGAACACGCCGCTTCCTGCCGGTTTCATGGGGGAAAACATGCTGATCGACGCGCTGGATAGCGCCGATCTTGCCCTTGGCGATCAGCTAGAGGTGGGCACGGTCACTTTGCAAATTACCGCGCCGCGCGTGCCCTGTGTGACGTTTGCCGCCCGCATTGGCGACCCTGGCGGGGTGAAACGTTTTTTGGCGTCGGGCCACCCTGGCGCCTATGCGCGGGTGCTACGATCTGGCGCGGTGAGTGCATTTGATCCAGTGCGGCACATGCCGTTTGACGGTGACCGGATCAGCGTGGTGGATCACCTGCGGCGATATGCGCAAAAAGACATGGATGCCGCATATCTTAGGCGTTTGCTGACGATCCCCGCACATTACGGGATGCACGAACTGGCGCGTCACCACCTTGGCGAAGACGCAGAACGCGATTGACGCAAGTGCTTTTGCACCGCAGCGTCACGCCATGACCTTGCACTTTGATCCCGCCGAATATGCCGCGCGACAATCGCGCGCCCATTCCGCCATGCAGGACGCAGGCTTTGACGCGCTTTTGATGTTCGCGCCTGAAAGCCATTTCTGGATTTGCGGCTACGACACCTTTGGCTTTGCCATGTTCCAATGCCTTGTGCTGACGGCCTCGGGCGATCTGCACTTGCTGACACGGATGCCCGATCTGCGGCAGGCGCAGCTGACAAGCACCCTGCCCGACAGTCACATTCACATCTGGTCTCAAAGCTACGATAGCAATCCGGCTGATGATCTCGCTCGTCTGTTGGCCGATCTTGGCGTCACCGGCCGTATCGGGTTTGAAAACGCGACCGCCGGGCTGACGGACCACAACGGCCAGCTTTTGCGGCATGCCCTGCCCGGTCTAGTGCAAGCGCCAGACCTGATCCGCGACCTGCGCCGCGACAAATCCCTCGCAGAGGTCGCGATGCACCGCCGCGCAGCGGCCTTGTCTGACGACGCCCTTGATGCAGCTCTTGCCATCACCCGCGCAGGCAGGTTCGAAGGCGACATTCTGGCCGCCATGCAAGGTGCGGTGTTCAAAGGCGGCGGCGACTATGCAGGCAATGAGTTCGTGATCGGCTCTGGTCCTGGGGCGCTTTTGTGTCGCTACTATTCAGGCCGCCGTCATCTGGATGCCTCTGATCAACTGACGCTCGAATGGTCGGGCGCTTATGCGCGTTATCACGCCGCGATGATGCGCACGGTGATCATCGGCACTCCGACCGATGCGCAACGCCGGATGCATGCCGCGGCGGAACAGGCGCTTCTGGCCTGTGAGGCCGCAATCAAACCCGGCGCACCAATGGGCGATGTCCACGCTGCCCATTGCGACGTGTTCGACAGGGCCGGGTTCGGCCACGCCCGGCTACAGGCCTGCGGATATGGCATGGGCGCAATCTATAACCCGATCTGGGTAGATTTTCCGATGTTCACCGCTGGCAACCCAACATTGATGCGCGAAAATCAGGTGTTCTTTTTGCATATGATCTTGATGGATAGTAACGCGGGACTTGCCATGACCCTGGGCCATTCGGTTTTGGTGACTTCAGATGGTTGCGAACGCCTGTCGCGGCACGATACCGCACTGCTGACCCGGTGAAATCGGGGACAAGCATCCTATATATCCATCATGTTAAAGCTAACCCCTATCTTGCTGGCCGTGCTTTATGGCTTTGTGATGTATCGCCTGTCCGTGTGGCGGCTGGGGCGCGAACTTGACGAGAAATCAAAAGAGCTAACCGATCCGGTCCTCCGCGTGCTGTGCAACCAAATGGCCGAGGCGCTAGAGTTGCCGCGCATCAAGGTCCACATCTACGAGATTGAACCGATCAACGGGCTGGCCGCACCTGATGGGCGGATCTTCATCACCCGTGGGTTCTTGAACAAATACCGTGCCGGCGCCGTTTCCGCAGAAGAGCTAGCCAGCGTCATCGCGCACGAATTGGGCCATGTTGCACTTGGCCACGCCCGCCGTCGCATGATCGACTTCTCCGGCCAGAATGCTGCGCGCACAGCGCTGGCAATGGTGTTAAATCGTTTCTTGCCCGGTATCGGCGCGTTGATTGCGAGCGGATTGATGACTCTGCTGGCTGCCCGTCTGTCCCGCGTCGATGAATTTGAAGCGGACGCCTATGCCTCTGCCCTACTGGTCAAGGCAGGGATCGGCACCGCCCCGCAAAAATCGCTTTTTGGCAAGTTGGAAACCATCACCGGCACGCGTGGGGCTGCGACACCTGCATGGATGCTCAGCCATCCCAAGACGCCCGAACGCATCGCCGCGATTGAGGCGAATGAAGCAAAATGGGTCGGATGAACGCGCTCCGCGATAGCGCGCCGACCGGCCCTGCACGATGACTTACAGTTTCCGCAAGGCAACGCTGGATGATCTGGACCTGCTGATGGGATGGCAAGCCAATCCTCACGTTGCCGCATGGTGGGATACCGATGCGCCTTATGACGCCGACGACCTCGCCGACCCGCGAGTTGCCCGCTGGATCGTCTCGATCGCTGACCGCTCATTTGCCTATATGCAGGACTACACCGTCCACGGTTGGGACGAGCACCATTTCGCCTATCTGCCCGCCGGTGCGCGCGGGATTGATCAGTATATCGGTGAACCCGATCTGATCGGCTGCGGGCACGGAACCGCATTCATTGGTGCGCGCATGCAGGCGCTCTTTGACGCTGGCGCGCCGGTCATTGCCACAGACCCGCACCCCGAAAATAAACGCGCCATATCCGCCTACACCAAACTTGGGTTTCGGCCAGACGGGCCGCCTCAAAAGACGAAATGGGGTCTGGTCTTGCCGATGCGCGCCAGCAGATAAGTCATTGGCGCTATGCTGCCGCCAGCCGCTTTCCCAGTCGCGGTAACCGCGCCTTTTTCATCAGCGCACGCATGGTCCAATCCTCGCCAGATAGCCGCCGCGCCTCTGCCAGCACGCTGTCGCCGACGCCCCGGACCTGATCTGGGGCCTCATCATAAAGCCGGATCAGAAAGCCATCAGGGTCCGCACGAAAAAGCCCTTCTTCCGCCAGCAAGTTCCCCGGAAAATCTTTGGCATTCGCCGTCACGATCCCGTCGCAGGACCCCACGACTGCCGCCGCCAGCACGTGGATGTCATCAGGGTCCGGAAGCCAGAACTGCGCCAGCTTGCCCGCTGGCACCGTTATCTCTGCCTGCGGATAGTCAGCGCGCAAGGCTGCGATCTCGCCCCGTGCAATCACCTCACCCTCTGGTCCCAACTTCATCGCCGCCCGCGCCCATTCCTCCAGAATGCGTGGCGACCAGCGCGGTTCATATAGGCCAGCGCGCGCGCAGCCGATCAACACCTCGCGCATGACAGTTGGATACAGCACGCAGGCATCCAGCAGCATCCTCATAGGCGGAAGATCACCGCCTTGAGGTATCCGCTTTCGGCCAGATGCGGCATCAGCGGATGGTCCGGCCCGGCAAATCCGGTATGCACAATCTGCCCGCGCCTGCCGCCACGCCCGATCCCGCGGGCGCTGGCGTTGCGAAATTTGGTCAGGTCAGCGGCATGGCTGCAGGAACACAGCCCCAGATAACCACCCTCGGTCACCAGCGGGGCCGCAAGACGCGCGACGCGTTCATAAGCGCGCAAGCCCGCGTCCAAGGCCTGCCGGTTAGGCGCAAATGCGGGTGGATCACAGATCACCATATCAAAGGTTTCACCCTCTTCGGCCAGCGCGGTCAACACGTCAAAGGCATCGCCCTTGCGGGTGGCAAAGCGCTCCGCCACGCCGCTGGCCTTGGCCCCCGCATCGGCAAGTTCCAGTGCGGCGGCAGACCCGTCAACGGCCAACACTTTGGACGCCCCGCCCGCCAGACAGGCCAGCCCAAAGCCGCCCACATGCGAAAAGACATCCAACACCCGCGCACCGTGAGCAAGAGATGCAGCAAAGGCATGGTTCGGACGTTGATCATAGAAAAGCCCGGTCTTCTGCCCCCCCATCACGTCGGCCATATAGATGGCACCGTTCATCGGCACCGGGATCGGTGCCTCTGGCGCGGCCCCGGCAGCCACGCGTGTGACATCATCCAGCCCTTCCAGATTGCGCGCCCGTCCCGTTCCGTTCAACACAACCGTGCCAACCCCGGTCACGCTTTGCAGCGCGGCCACAAGCGGTTCAATCAACGCATCCGCCCATGCCGCGTTGGGCTGCACCACCGCGACATCGCCAAAGCGGTCAATAATCACCCCCGGCAGGCCGTCGCTTTCTGCATGGACCAAGCGGTAGAACGGTTCAGTATAAAGCTTATCGCGATGCGCCAGCGCCGAAGACAACCGGGAAGCAAACCACGCCTCATCAATGATGGCGGCTGGGTCACGGTCAAGCATCCGACAGATAATCTTGCTGGCCGGATTGACCGCAACCACCCCCATCGTCACGCGGTTGCTGTCTTCAAGCACCGCGAGGGACCCGCCCGGCAATTTGCGGGTGCGCCGGTCCGTCACAAGTTCATTGGCATAGACCCAAGGGAACCCGTGGCGCACGGCACGCGCATCGGCTTTTGGTGTCAGGCGGACAATGGGGTAAGTTGGCTCTGTCATACTGCCCCATACCCCGCCCGCCCGCGCCTTGGAAGGGCCAAACGCGGCCTCTGCCATGCGTTCCTTTCTACGATTGTTAGCGCTAACCGGACGTGTTATGGGAACCCGAAACCAGCCCTTGCGAGGATATTATGGCACTGCATCCCAAGATTGCCGAAGTCACCGACCGCATCCGCGCCCGATCCGAGGGGCCGCGCCGGAAATACCTTGATAGCATGGCCGCGGCAGCCGCCGCTGGCCCGCGTCGCGCGCATCTGACCTGCGGCAATCAGGCCCATGCCTATGCCGCGATGGGTGAACAAAAGGGCGCGCTGGTCGCCGAATCCGCCCCCAATCTGGGGATCATTACCGCCTATAACGATATGCTGTCGGCTCATCAGCCGTTCGAAACCTACCCGAACCTTATTCGCAAGGCCGCACAGGCGGCAGGCGCGACAGCGCAGGTCGCAGGCGGCGTGCCCGCCATGTGTGATGGCGTGACACAGGGCCAGACAGGCATGGAACTGTCGCTTTTTTCGCGCGACGTGATCGCACTGGCCGCAGGCGTCGGCCTGTCCCACAACACATTTGACGCAGCCCTTTATCTTGGTGTCTGTGACAAGATCGTGCCGGGCTTGATTATCGCAGCAGCCACCTTCGGCTATATCCCGTCGATCTTCCTGCCCGCCGGTCCGATGGTCTCTGGTCTGCCCAATGACGAAAAACAGGCCGTGCGGCAGGAATTCGCCAAAGGCAATATCGGCCGTGAAGAGCTTATGAAGGCTGAAATGGCCAGCTACCATGGCCCCGGCACCTGCACCTTCTATGGCACCGCCAATACCAACCAGATGCTGATGGAATTCATGGGGCTGCATATGCCTGGCGCGTCTTTCGTGAACCCCGGCACGCCGTTGCGCGAAGCGCTGACCGTGGCGGGCGTTGAACGCGCCGCCCAGATCACGGCACTTGGCAATCAGTATACACCTGCGTCTGACATCCTTGACGAACGCGCCTTTGTGAATGGGCTTGTGGGGTTGATGGCAACGGGGGGGTCGACCAATCTTGTGATCCACCTGCCCGCTATGGCCCGGGCCGCAGGCGTCATTCTGGATCTTCAGGACTTCTCGGATATTTCCGATGTGGTGCCGTTGATGGCCAAGGTCTACCCCAACGGGCTTGCCGACGTGAACCACTTCCATGCCGCAGGTGGCCTCGGCTATATGATTGGCGAGTTGCTCAATGCAGGTCTCTTGCATGACGACACCAAAACCGTCGCAGGCGACGGGCTGGAACGCTACACGCAGGAACCCAAGCTCGACGGCGACCGCGTTGCCTATGCCCCCGGCACCAAGGATACACTGAATGACAAGATCCTTCGCCCTGTCTCTGACCCCTTCAGCCATCACGGTGGCCTGACTCAACTGGCCGGAAATCTTGGACGCGGCGTGATGAAATCCTCTGCCGTGTCAGAAGACCGCCATATCATCGAGGCCCCCGCCCGCGTCTTTCATACCCAGGATGCCGTCAAAGAGGCCTTCAAGGCAGGCGAGTTGACCGACGATGTCGTGGTCGTGGTGCGCTTTCAAGGGCCCAAATCCAACGGCATGCCGGAATTGCACGGGCTGACACCGATACTGTCGGTGATGCAAGGCCGTGGTCAACGTGTGGCGCTGGTCACTGACGGACGCATGTCTGGCGCGTCGGGCAAGGTACCTTCGGCCATTCACCTCTGCCCAGAGGCCGCAGACGGCGGCCCGATAGGAAGGATCACAGATGGCGACATTGTTCGCCTTGATGCCACCAAAGGCACCATCGACGTGATCGGTGTTGATCTGGACAGCCGCCCTGTCGCCACCGCCGACCTGACCGGCAATGGCACCGGCGTGGGCCGCGAACTTTTCGAGGTGTTTCGCAAGAATGTCGGCCTCGCCGCTGATGGCGCGGGTGTTTGCGTCTGACATTTCTTTTGAAATCAAATATGCCCGCCGGAGGCACGATTATTCGTCGAATAATCGGCACTCGCTCAAAAAGGACAAGACCATGACCCCGCAAACCGCATCTGACAAAAACCGCGCTCTCTGTTTGATGGCTCCTGTTGTGCCCGTTCTGGTTATTGACGACGCAGGTCAGGCCGCAGGTCTTGCACAGGCCTTGGTCGCAGGCGGGTTGCCCGCGCTCGAGGTGACGCTGCGCACGCCAGCCGCACTTGATGCGATCCGCGAAATGGCTGCCGTGCCCGGTGGCGTGGTCGGGGCGGGCACATTGCTGACCCCCAAAGACGTCGAAGCCGCCAAAGCTGCAGGCGCGCAATTTGGCGTCTCACCGGGGGCCACGGACATCCTGCTGGACGCTTGCGAGGCCAATGACCTGCCGCTTTTGCCCGGTGCAGCCACCTCCTCCGAAGCGATGCGCCTGCTAGAGCGCGGATACACCGTACAAAAATTTTTCCCGGCAGAGGCGAACGGCGGCGCGCCCGCACTCAAGGCCATTGGCGCACCGATCCCGCAGGTCAGCTTTTGCCCGACAGGCGGCGTCAGCCTTAAGAATGCCAATGATTACCTGTCGCTCTCCAACACGCTTTGCGTGGGTGGTTCTTGGGTCGCCCCCAAAGATGCCGTTGCGGCCGGTGACTGGGACAAGATCACAGCCCTCGCGGCAGAGGCCGCCGCACTTCCACGCTAAAGCCCGCGCCCTGCACGGCCCCCGCGCCGACGCGCGGGGCCCGCATCCTGCAATGCTGCCAAAAGGGTCAATGTCATCGGGTGGTCGCTGGGCTGCTCCGCGTATTGCACCAGCAAGGCCTGCACCTCGGCCTTGGTGTCATGCTCCGTCGGCAGCCCCAGCGCCCAGTCGAGGAAAATTGTGCGACATTCCGATGCCGTGATCCCGTCGATGCGATAGGCCTCGCGGATCAATGCCTTGGGATCTCGTGCATCGCCTTTCATCTGTCCTGCTCCAGCCGATTTGCAATGATGGCGGCAACCTGCTCGGACTGGGCGGCCAGCGCTTTTTGCAATGCTCTCATGGAACTGAACCCCGTTTCTCGCAACACGAACCTGCGTCCGCCTTCACCCACGGCGTCTGGGTCAAACACCCCACCCGCCAACAGGCGTCCAGCGGCCTGCACGCGCCAAAAATGGCCCGCGGCCTCGCGCAATGCCGCGCCCTCCGCGGCGTTCAGCCAGCCGTTCGCGACACCTGCCCCCAGTTGCGCCACCGTCGCACGCGCGGATGCACCGGCCTGCAAGGCAGCCGTCTGCGCAAAAAGCGCGATATCTTGCAAACGCCCCGCTCCATCTTTGGCGTCCCAGACCGACTCGGCCGGCTTGGCACCTGCAAGCCGCGCGCGCATTTCGGCCACATCGGGCAGCACCCGCGCCGCCTGACCTTTATCCTGCAGTAAGGTCTTTCGAAACGCCTCGACACGGCTGCCCAAGACCTTTGATCCGGCTACTGCGCGCGCACGGGTCAGCGCCAGATGTTCCCAAGTCCAGGCCTCATCGCGCTGATAGGCTTCAAACGCTTCAATCGAGGTCGCAACCGGCCCTTGCCGTCCGGAAGGACGTAAGCGCATATCGACTTCATAAAGCCGTCCCTCGCCCATTGGCGCGGTTAATGCCGTCACCAGCGCCTGTGTCAGCCGCGCATAATAGGGCCGCGTCGCCAGCGGCCGCTTACCTTCTGAGGCATCAACACCGTCAGGGTCATAGATCATGATCAGATCAAGATCCGACAGCGCATGCAATTGCCCTGCCCCCAGCGACCCCATGCCCAGCACAACGGCACCTTTTCCAGGCATATCGCCGTGCTTGCGCACAAATTCGGCCACCACAACCGGCCACAACGCGGCCACAACCGCCTCGGCCAGATCGGCATATCGCTGACCGCTTTCGTCGGCATCAATCAGCCCACGCAGATGATGCACTCCCACGCCAAAGTGCCATTCTTTGGCCCACAGCCGGGCCGCATTCAACTGCGCCTCATAATCACTGGCCTGTTCCAGCACCTTGCCCAAGCGACTAGTCAGTTGAGCCACACCAGGCCATGGATCAAAGAAGCTGCCGCCAATAACCGCATCAAAGACGCCTGCATTCCGCGACAAATAGCTGGCCAGCGCAGGCGCTGTGGCACAGATATCCACGATCAACTGGCTCAGTTGCGGGTTGGCCTCGAACAGCGAAAACAGCTGCACGCCTGCAGGCAGCCCCGCAAGAAATCTGTCAAACTGTGCCAGCGCCTCGTCGGGGCGCGCCGCGTCCTTCAATCGGGCTTGCACATCTGGCCACAAACGCTTGAAAATCTCGCCCGCCCGGTCGGATCGCAACGCCGGATATGTCGGCCAACGCGCTGTCACCTCTTGCCCCCAGGCGGCATCAGGTGCTGGTGCCGCATCAGGGGCAAAGAACCCTTCGGTCAACGCGTGCACCTCTTCCAGCCGCGCGCGCAAATCATTGCGCAAATCAGCCACATCGCTGTCCATCATTGCGGCCAATCGGGCAAATCCCTCTTTGTCCGTAGGCAGCGCATGGGTCTGCTGATCACCAATCATCTGGATACGATGTTCAATGTCACGATGCGACCTGTAATGGCCCAAAAGGCCCTCTGCCACGTCATCTTTGACCCAACCCGCAGTCGCAAGCGCGCGCAGCCCCTCGCCCGTACCGCGCAAACGCAGAGAGGCGTCGCGCCCGCCCGCAATCAATTGCCGTGTCTGGGTAAAGAACTCAATCTCGCGGATACCGCCGCGTCCCAGCTTCATATTGTGCCCCTCAAGCACCAAGGCCCCACCCAGTCCTTTGTGGTCCCGAATACGCAGCCGCATGTCATGGGCGTCCTGAATCGCTGCGAAATCCAGATGTTTGCGCCAGACAAAGGGGCGCAAGGTGTCCAGAAACCGCTGTCCCGCTGCGACGTCGCCAGCGGATGGCGCGGCCTTGATATAGGCCGCCCTTTCCCATGTGCGCCCGACACTTTCATAATACCGCTCAGCGGCTTCCATCGACAGGCAAACAGGTGTCACGCTTGCATCAGGCCGCAGCCGCAGATCGGTGCGGAATACATATCCCTCGCCAGTTACTTCCGACAGAATGGCTGTCATCCGCCGCGTCGCTCGAATGAAGCTGGCCCGTGCATCATGGTAGTCGTCCGGCGCAAACCGGGTTTCGTCGAACAGCACGATAAGGTCGATGTCACTGGAATAATTCAGCTCGCCCGCGCCCATTTTGCCCATCGCCAGAGCACACAGCCCGCCTGCGGTGATCGCATCAGCCTCATCCAGCCCCGGCACTTTGCCGCGCGCAATTTCGGCGGCGACAAGCGCTTTGAGGCAGCGATCAACCGCGGCATTGGCGAAGTCGGTCAAGGTTTGCGTGACCACCTCTAGCGGCCAGACGCCGCCCAGATCAGCCAACGCCACAATCAATGCGATCCGACGCTTGGCGACCCGCAGATGCACCGCCAATTCTGGCAGTGAAATATCCGCAATCTCGTTCAGAAGTGCGGCAACCGCACCTTCTGGATCAGGCAAAGCAAGCTCCAGCCAAGCCGCCTCGCGCTGCATCAAACCGCTCAAATAAGGGCTGCAGCCCGCGGTGCCCTGCAACAGCGCGCGGGCATCCGCGCCAAGATCAGGCGCTTCGGCGGCACGTTCGGGATCAAAGGCGCGCGGCACACGCGTCAAGCGATCAAGCAGCGACATAACTTGTGTCCTGACTGAATAGATTGATCCAAGTCTCGCCCCGGCGTTCCCAAACGGACGACACGAACATGCGCTCAGCGCTCTTGCGGTTAACCCGCGTGAAGTCGGCCTGATAGGCGATCAACGCATGATCCACCCCCAGCGCGCGCACCTGAACGTCGTGCAACGCGAACGTCTTGACTGACGGGCCGTCCGCCAATTGCCCGGTATGCACCGCCTTGTCTGCAAATCCATCCGCATAAACGCCTAGAAAGCTGTCACACAGCAAGGCAGCGTCCGCCCCGGCGTCCCCCGCAACCAACGCCTGCCAGACTTGCATTTCGGCCACCAATATGGCGTCTTTCAGCGGATCGGGGGTGTGTGTCGTCATGCCTCAAGCTAGGCAGAAGGTCCCGCATGAGCAAGAGCCTCAGACGTGTCACCCGCGCCCTGTCAGAGGCAGGGCTGGACGTGACCCCGCTAGAGATGTCTGACCTGACCCGGACGGCGCAACAGGCCGCTGATGCGGTAGGCTGCGCATTGGATCAAATCGCCAAATCGATCATCTTTGGCGGCGAAACTTCGGGCGAAGCGATCCTTTTCATCACTGCTGGAGGTCACCAAGTTGACCCGTCCAAGGCGGCACTCTGCGCAGGGGAACCATTGGGCAAAGCGGACGCCGCGCTGATCCGCGCCCAAACCGGGTTCGCCATTGGCGGGGTAGCACCCGTGGGGCACCTCAACCCGATCCGCGCCTTTTACGACCCACGCCTTTCGGATTTCGACTTGGTCTATGCTGCCGCAGGCACCCCGCGCCATGTTTTTCCCATCGCACCAGCCGATCTGATCCGCCTGTCCGGCGCGCAAGTGACCGATTTCACCTCATAAAGCCGGCCAATTCCCCTTCTCCAGTGCCAGCAAAAAGGCGCAAAATCAGCCTGTTATGTGAAAAATGTAAAAAACATTCACATTGACCCTTGCGAGGCGCCAGTCACGCGCCCATCTTGGTAATGTGAAAAGCATTTACATACCCCGGCCGCTTCACCGGCCACCACATAGGAGAGACACGCACATGACCGCCGCTGATATCAACACTGCCACGAACCATAGCGAGTATCATCGCCCGAACTGGTTTGCCCGGACCGAGGGCTGGCTGGATGAACGCGGTAAGCCCGCATGGATCGGTGCCACCGTGCTTGGTTTTATCTTCTTCTGGCCCGTCGGCCTCGCCCTGTTGTTCTACATGCTGTTCTTCAAAAAGCATGGTGGGATGACCGGTCGCCGCGCCAAGCGGATGCGCCACGGCATGCGCCGGATGGCTGGCAGCTCGGGCAACATGGCCTTTGACGCCTACAAGACAGAGACACTGCGCCGCCTGGAAGAAGAGCAAGACAACTTTGAGGCCTTCCTGGAGCGTCTGCGCGAAGCCAAGGACAAGGCAGAGTTCGACCAGTTCATGGATGAACGCGCCAAGTCTAACGACAATGGCCACAACGACGACGACAACGGCGACGACACACGCGACGCCGCCTAAATCTCCCCCCCGGGGTGGTCCGCAGGTCGGACCGCCCCACCTCCTTATTTGCAACGGACAAAGATGATGACGACCGCCATGACCTTACCAAACCCCGAAACGGCCCCCGCATTCTATCAAGGCGTCCCTTTCAAGCGCCTCTTGGCCTGGGTTGTTGATGTGGTTCTGATCGCACTTTTGTGTCTGCTGGTCCTGCCGTTCACCGCCTTTACGGGCATCTTCTTTTTCCCGTTCCTGATGCTCTTTGTGGGCTTTTTCTATCGCTGGTTCACCATCGCGGGCGGTTCTGCCACCTGGGGGATGCGCTTGATGGCGATCGAGTTGCGGGACATCGAAGGGATGCGCCTGACATCCGGCACTGCATTCCTTCACACGGTTGGCTACACCATCTCGGTTGTGACGGCCCCGCTACAATTAATCTCGATGGGCGCGATGGTTCTGACCCCACGCGGCCAAGGCCTCAGTGACCTTGTTCTGGGCACCACGGCGATCAATAAACCAGCCCGTTAAGCAATCCGTCAACTTTTGCAAACCTCCCCAGATTGGCGGGGTTGTCACGCGCCGCAATTGCCACCACTCTATGGGTATGCGCCACACGCTTCCCATCGCGCCGCAATTCTACGTGACGGCCCCGCAACCCTGCCCCTATCTGGACGGCAGGATGGAGCGTAAGTTGTTCACGGCCCTACAAGGGGACGCCGCTGGCCCTTTGAACGACACGCTGTCCAAACAGGGCTTTCGCCGCAGCCAGAACGTGCTGTACCGCCCCTCTTGCGCCGAATGCTCGGCCTGCATGTCCGCGCGGATTCGCGTTGCGGATTTTAGCCCGTCACGCAGCCAGCGCCGTGTCCTCAAGCGCAACAGCAACCTCAAGCGCCGCGCGACATCCCCGTGGGCGACCGAAGAACAATATGCCTTGTTCCGCGATTACCTTGACCATCGCCATGCACACGGCGGCATGGCTGACATGGACATGTTCGAATTTGCCGCGATGATCGAGGAAACTCCGGTCCGCAGCCGTGTGATCGAATACACCGACCTCAACACCGAGGGCAGCGACCCGCTGGCCGCCTGCCTGACCGATATCCTCGATGACGGGCTGTCGATGGTCTATTCCTTCTTTGACCCCAGCCTTGACCGCGCCTCACCCGGAACCTTTTTGATCCTCGATCACATCGCCATCGCGCGCGAGTTGAACCTGCCATATGTCTACCTTGGCTACTGGGTGCCGGGTTCACGCAAGATGGGTTACAAGGCGCGCTTTAAGGGGATCGAGGTCTTTCGTGGCGGCCAATGGCAGGACCTTGGTGACCCAGAGGACTATGACAGCGCCCTGCATCCGCTGTCGACCGACCCGATCGCCGAACAAGTGGCCAAGATCAACCTGCCCGGCAGCCAGCCTGCGGGCGAATAGCAGTTTCGACAACCTGAAATCGCAGTTTCGCATTGCTCGAAACCGGTGCTACCCTTGTGCGACCGCCACAAGGACAGTTGATGAAACACCCCGATCTCTCGCTCAAATGGCTGCGCGTGTTCTGCGCCGTGGCCCGTGTCGGATCGTTGCAGGCCGCCGCTGCCCAAACGGGACTTTCCATCAGCACCGTATCGCATCACCTCGCCCGGCTCGAAGACCACCTTGCGACGTCGCTGATCGATCATGACCGCCGCCCGATGGTGCCGACGACCGCGGGCTTGCAATTTCTGGCAGCCGTGGAAGAGGCGCTTGGAACACTCGACCGCGCCACCGCTGATCTGACAACCGCCCAACCGGGTGGGCTGCAACAACTGCGCTTTGCAATGATCGATGACTTTGAAAATGACATCGGCCCGGACATCACCCGTCTGCTGGCAAGCAGTCTGCCGGGCTGCCGTTTCACCCATATGACACGCGTCAGCCATGAAATCCTCGATCTTTTGCGCGCGGGCGATCTTGATCTGGGGCTGGCAACATGCCCAACAACGCCGCCCGCCGATCTGACCGAACTGCCACTCTTGCGCGATCCGTTTGTGCTGGCCGTCCCCGCCCGGTCCGATGTCTTGGCCGAGGATCTGGTGGCCGGACGCACGGAACTGCCGTTCCTGCGCTACAATCGCAGCCAGATCATCGGCCATATGGTGGAAGCACAGTTGCGCCGCCTACGCCTGAAACTCCCGCACAGCTTTGAACTCGACAGCACCGCGTCGCTGATGGCGCTGATTGCACAAGGCGATGGCTGGGCCATCACAACACCGGGCAATTACATGCGCGCCAAACGGTTTCAGCCGCAGATCGCGCTGCTACCCTTCCCCAACAAAGGCTTTGCCCGCACCGTTTCGATTTTCGTGGCCAACACACGAACCAAGGATGTGGCGCAGCGGATCGCCACGGCCATGCGCAGCCTGTTGGCAACCCATGCGGTTTGCCCTGCCGTCGCCGCCTACCCTTGGCTGCGCGACAGCTACCGCCTGATCGATTAATCCAGAATGTCGAACTGATCGCGGATTGCGCGGTCCTGTTCCGCGGTCAGATATTGCGGGTGATGGGCCTCCAGAACCTCTCGCGCCTTCACCCGGGCCCTGTCCCATGCATCTGTTGCACCCGCTTCTTGCCATGTCCGCGGCTGTTCGCGGTCAGCCAGTTGCGGATAGTGATAGTCCCGCTCCATCGCTGCATAGGTCTGATCAGCCCCCAGAAAATGACCGTCACCAAGGATCGCGTCACATATCGCCTGAAAACCCAAATTGTCCGTCGTGACTTCGACTCCGCGCAGGGCGCGATAGGTGGCGCTGTGCATTTCGTCGTCCATTATGAACGCCTCAAAACTCACCCCCAAAAGTGCCGCCATCATGCCGCTGCTTTCATAGATCAAATTGCCGCCGGCGAGGGCCGCCGCAAGCGATGTCATGCCTTTTTCGACGCCGTACTGTGCATCAACGGCCTTGGCATCCGTCATCGACGCGGCCACCCCTGATGGCAGGCCCAGCCAGTTCGACAATTGGGCCGAGGCCGCGTTCATCAGTACCGTTTCACCCCCGCCGCCCGCAAAGGCCCCGCTGCGCAAATCAATCACCAAGGGCCAGTTGGAAAATACCATTGGAAAGCCAGGAGAGATCACATTGACCATCACGAGGCTTGCCATCGTCTCAGCGAGGGATTGCGCCAGAAACCCCGCCAGTGTCGCAGGCGCAGTGGCCCCGGCTTGCGCTGCTGTGATGCAGGACATCGGAATGTTGTGGGCGATGCATTCATAGACCACATCCACCGCATCTTCACCAAACCGCATGGGCGAAATGACCGGGCTGATATGCGCCTTCAGGAACGGACGCGCGGCAAACGCGCCCTCACCGCCTGCCGCGATGTCCAGCATCCGGACAATCGGCGCCACATGTTCGGCCAGCGTGAACGCGGTCGCCACGGGCTTTGTGGTGTTGCGGATCAGCGCATAGGCGGTGTTCACGTCCAGATCATAGGGGTCGGGCACATCCGTCGCGATGCAGCAGCGGGTGAACCATGCCACGTTGTCCAACGTGTCTTGCAACCGGGTAAAGTCATGTAGATCGCGCAACGTCGAGGGGCGATAAAGCCCACTGTCCATATCAAGCGTGTTGACCGCGGCCCCACCGGTGCCAAAGAACACCTTGTCACCACCCACCTCTATCGACCTCGCCGGATCGCGCCCATGCAGGTGAAAGGTTTTGGCCGCAGTCTGGATGCTACGTTCAACCAGCGCTTTAGGCAGCCCGATCCGCCCCTGGCCCAGATCAACGGCACCTGCGGCGATCAAATCATCCCACAACCGTTGCGGCACCTCGCCCATGCCAAGCTCTTCAAGCAGCTGCAGCGCGATGTCATAGATGGCGCGCATTTCGACTTTGGTCAGCGGCTGATAGCGCCCGCCCGGCTGTCCGGGCGGGGCAGGGTTGATCTTTGGCGGAGCAGCCCGTTGCGCTAACCGCGCCTTGCGGCCGCTGCGCACGCGTTTTGGTTTGTCATCTGCCATCTGCGGTCCACCCGTTGCGCAATTGGAAATGCAGTCTGACCCTGGCGCAAGAACTTCCGGCACACCTTCATAAAGTCAAAATACAGTTTCTATTATTTCGAATACGCGAAAATACCGTTGCCGCCGCCTGCGCCGTCCCGGCAAAATCCTGCAAACAACCAAGGGGCCATCATGAAATCGCAAGCACGCGTCGTCGTCATCGGTGGTGGGATCGCTGGTTGCTCGACCCTCTACCATCTGACGCAGGAAGGTTGGTCAGATGTCGTGCTTGTCGAACGGGATGAACTGACATCAGGCACCACTTGGCATTCCGCAGCTCAGGTCACCAACTTTGGCATGAACCAGACGATGGTCGGCCTCAAGACACATTCCATCAACCTTTACAAAGAATTACGCGACGACCCTGATTACCCCGTACAATACAATCACGGCGATGGTGGCATCCGGCTGGCCAATACGCAGGCCCAGATGGACGGCTACCGCCACTTTTCATCCATGGCGCGCGGGATGGACGTGGAATTCGAAGTCATCGACGCTGCCGAATGCGCCCGCCGCCATCCGTTGATCTCGACCGACAACCTTGTGGGCGGTCTATGGGATGGCAACGACGGTGACATTGACCCCGCCAGCCTGTGCCAAGCGCTTGCCCGCCGCGCCCGCAAAGCCGGGGCCGAGGTCTACCGCAACACCCCTGTCACCGCGCTGACGCAACACAAGGACCACAGCTGGACTGTCCACACGACCAAGGGCGATATCCGCGCCGAGATCGTCGTCAACGCCTGCGGCTACCGCGTGAACGAGGTGGGCGCGATGATGGGCGTTCATCACCCTGTTATGTCGATGGAACACCAATATTTTGTGACCGAAGACATCCAGGGCATCATCGACGCCGGCCACCGGATGCCCCTGCTCCGCTGCCCGATCAGCGACTATTACTGCCGTCAGGAAAAGCAGGGGTTGCTGCTGGGGTTCTACGAACAGGACTGCCGCACGTGGGGTATGGATGGGATCGACCCCAAGTTTTCAAATGACCTCTGCCCTGACGACCTCGACCGGATCACGGACGTGCTTGAGGGCGCATTCACCCGGATGCCCGCCCTGATGGACGTCGGTATCAAGAACGTCGTCAACGGCCCCATCACCTATACCATCGACGGCGCACCGCTCCTCGGCCCGATCCCCGGCAAACGCAACGCATTCTGCATCATCGGCCTGCGCGCAGGCCTTGGCGAAGGCGGCGGTCACGGCTGGCTGCTGGCCCAGCAAATCGTGCATGGCGAGGCGTGCTATGACACGTGGTGCCTTGATCCACGTCGCTTTACCGGCCACGCCAATGTCGAACTGACAGCCCTCAAGGCGATCGAGGATTATCAGAACGAATTCCGCTTTCACTTTCCAAACGAACATCGCCCCGCCGGGCGCATGGCCAAGACCACACCACTCACGCCCGTGCTTGCGGCGGTAGGCGCACATTTCACGACGGTGAACGGCTGGGAAAGGGCAGAATTTTATGCCCCTGACCTGACCGTCACACCCTCTTTCCGCTTCGACGAAAGCTTTGATGTCGTCTCCGCAGAAGTTTCCGCCGTGCAAAACGCCGTCGGCCTGTCAGAGGTCAACGGCTTCAATCGGTTCGAGATCACAGGCACGGATGCGCAGTCGTTCCTAGACCGCATGATCTGCGGCCGCCTGCCGCGCACACCGGATCGCGTCGGGCTAGCCTATCTGCTCAACCACCATGGGATGCTCAAGGGTGAGGCAACAATTGCCAACCTGCCCGCCTCTGACCGTGGCCCGGACCGCATCTGGTATGGTTCTGCCGCCGCGTCGGAATTTCACGATATGGATTGGTTGACCCAGCACATTGGTCCAGACGAAGACGTCACAATCCGCAGCCTGACCAATGACCAAACGATCCTTGTCCTTGCAGGCCCCAAGGCGCGCGCGGTCATGCAGACAGTCAGCCGCGCCGATTGGTCCGCCGCCGCATTCCCCTGGCTCTCGGTGCGCGAATGCTTCATCGGCCACGCCCCCGCCACCGTCATGGCGGTCAGCTTCTCCGGTGAATTGGCTTATGAAATCCATCTCCCCAATGCATCACTCTACGCCGCCTATCTGGCACTGACCCAAGCGGGAGAGGCGCATGGCCTCAAGCACTTTGGCGCGCTTGCCGTCGACAGCATGCGCTTGGAAAAAGGTTATCTGCATTGGAAGGCCGACATCCTGACCGAATTTGATCCGTTTGAAACCGGCCTCAATCGGTTCGTCCAGATGGACAAACCTGATTTCATCGGCAAAGCCGCCCTCGCCGCCCGTCCGGCGCCGGCCAAACGCTTGGTCACGCTCAGCCTTGCCAGCAAAGACGCCCCGGCACACGGCGGCGCGTCCCTGATGCACGGCGGACAGGTCATCGGGACTGTCACATCAGGCGACTGGGGCCACCGCACCGGTCTGAACCTTGCTTATGCATTTGTGGATGCAGCACACGCCGCCCCTGGCGAAACCTGCGCGATTGACGTGTTGGGCCACATGATCCCCGCCACGGTGATCCCTGCGTCCCCTTATGATCCCAGCCTCGCGCGGGTACAGAGCTGATCGCCGCTGCGCCGGCCAAAGCCTCCATCGCTTGATCGAAACCCAAATCAGTCGCAAACTGATCTGGTTTTAACGCAATGGAGGATTTCATGCCAAAGTATCTGTTTGTCTATCACGGCGGCGGCATTCCCGAGACCCCCGAAGAAGGCGAAAAGGCCATGGCTGCCTGGGGCGCGTGGTACGAAACCATGGGCGCGGCGACGGTGGATCCGGGGGCTCCGGTCGGTCAATCACACACTGTCTCTGCATCCGGTCACGTCGAGAACGGCGGCGCCAATCCGGTTTCTGGCTACACAATTATCACCGCTGACAACTACGAGGCGGCTTGCGCCCATGCGGCCCAAAACCCAATGGTTATCGATGGCTCTGGCTCGGTCGAAGTGGCTGAGATGATGGAGATGTAGTGCGAAAGCTGAAAGGGCGGCCCATGCGGACCGCCCTTTTCCATCTGTCAGTTGAGCCACCTGCCCGCACACGAACTAGTTGATCAGGTTCGGCACAATCGTCACGACCCACGGGAAGAACGCCAATAGCGCCAGCCCCACAACCTGAATGCCGATGAATGGCATCACACCGCGATAGATCTGGCCTGTCGTGATTTCTTTTGGGGCCACGCCCCGCAGATAGAACAGCGCAAAGCCAAAGGGCGGCGTCAGGAATGAAGTCTGTAAGTTCACAGCGATCATGATCGTCACCCACTTGGGGTCAAACGTGCCGCCGTAGATGACCGGCCCCACAATCGGGATCACGATGTAGATGATCTCCAAGAAGTCCAGCACGAAGCCCAGCACAAAGAGTACCAGCATCACGATCAGGAACACCGTCCATTCGTTCTCGAACGACTTCAGGAACTCCTGAATATAATGCTCTCCCCCGAATGAGATCAGCACAAGGTTCAACAGCTGCGACCCGATCAGGATCGTAAAGACCATCGAAGTCACCTTGGCGGTCTCTCGGACCACCGGCGACAGCACACCGCCTGCAAAGAGCACCCAGCATGACCAGCAAATGCCGAACATCGCAAAGAGGAAGCAGCCAAAGGCGACGGCATAAGCCAGGTAGTTCTCGAACAGCACCACCTCTTGCCCCAGCCGCATGTCAAAGTTGACCCCGATCAGCAGCATGACCACGATGGCACCCGCTGTCAGCAAGACCATCCGGCCTGACCGGCCATCGTCCTGCAACTTGCGGAATGCGGCTAGCATGATCGCACCACCGGCACCCAGTGCCGCAGCGGGCGTCGGGTTGGTGATCCCGCCAAGGATCGACCCCAGAACCGCAACGATCAGCACCAGCGGCGGGAAGACCACGCGCAGAATGTCATTGCTGAACGCCAACAAAGCAGCATACCGCAATCCGTAGAAGGCAATGATCAGCGGGATCGCAATGATCAGCGTTGTGGCCCCGGGCGATGTCAGCGGCCCAATCAGCGCCACATCCGCGAGCAACATCAGCAAGATACCAACCGCACCGATGATAAGCGGACGTGTATCAGCAGAGGGTGCCACACCCCGCGCAATCACCAGCACCAAACCCATCAGCAGGGCGGCAACGGTCAGGCCGGTGCCCAGTGTCGGCGCATCGGCTACACGTTCGATCACCAGCGATTCACGCTCTTCAGGTGTCAATTCGCGGGCCTGTTCAACACCGCCGGCTTCGTCAATGGCGGCCTGCTCGGCAAGTGCGGTATTCCAAGCCTCTTGCCCATGCAGTTCAAGCATCGAGGCGGCACATTCCTCACCCACATTGGTCCGCAGACTTGCGGTTTGGCCTGCGTCAGTAAAGCTGTCTACAATGACCGACTGGCTGCCCATGACACCCACCTGCCCTGCACCAATGACCAGCACCAGCAAAGCAACCGGCACACCAAGGAACCAAGTCAGCGCCTCATTGCGGGTGATGATCTCTCCATTGCCCGCACCGTCCATCTGAACAGGTGGTGCTTTCTTTGGGTTCACCAGCGCAAAGCCAAAGGCGTAAAGCGCATAAAGCAGCGCCAGCATGATCCCCGGCAGCAAAGCCGCCTGAAACAGCGTCCCGACGGAAACCACTGCAGGCTCGCCCAGAAAGGTCAGTGCATCCGAACAGCCCGCGTCGCGTGCGCGCTCTTCTTGCGCCGCAGAATAGAGGTCACCGGCCAACGTGCCTAACAGCACGATGACGATCGACGGCGGAATGATCTGACCCAAGGTGCCCGATGCCGCGATGACACCGGTCGACAGCTCTGGCGAATAGCCGTTCTTCAACATTGTCGGCAGCGCCAACAATCCCATCGTCACCACCGTCGCACCCACAATCCCGGTCGAGGCGGCCAGAAAGGCCCCCACGATCACGATCGACACAGCCAGACCACCGGGCAATGGCCCAAAGACCCGCGCCATTGTGGTCAAAAGCTCATCAGCGATCCGGCTGCGCTCCAGCACGATGCCCATCATCACGAACATCAGCACCGCCAACAGCGTTTCAATCGACTGGCCCGCCAAAACCCGCTCGTTCATCCGGTTCACGACAAAGGACACATTGCGGTCCAGTGCCATTTCCCAACCACCGGGGAACAATGGTTCGGCAATTCTTGGCAACTCGGGATTACTGAACACCGATATATTGTCAGGCCTGAGCCCGGTATCGACCAGAGCCCTGAACTCTTCACTGCTCTTGTCGACAGCCATGTGGATCAGCAATCCACCACCATCCAGCAACGCAATAATGATAAAAGATATCACCGCCGCACCCGAGATCGCAAAGGCGACCGGGAACCCCGACAGAATGGCCCCGAACAAGGTCAGGAACACGATGATCAGGCCGACTTCGACGCCATCTAATCCAAAAAGCATGATCCCGGCCCCCTAGTGAATTTCTGCGACAGTTTCGGCGACCGGATCGCCCAACTGGTCTTTGTCTAGGTTCTTGCCCGCGCTCTCGGGGCCTTCTTTCCACTCAAGGTAAGAGCGGAAGAAGAATGCGACGGCCTGCAAGACCACCAGCAGCGTGAAAGCAACCAACAGCACTTTGAACAGGAAATAGCCGTTGAACCCATTTGGGCTGAACCCGATGGTTTCGACATTGAACTTGAGCGCACGCGCCTTGGGCAGCAGCTTGTCCAGATCCTTGGCCGCGTCGGATGCCGACATCTTTGGCGTCACCAGATGCCGCCACAGGAAGAACCAGCCGTAGAAATAGGTCAACACAGCAGCAGGCACCATAAAGACCATCGACCCGATCATGTCGATCATCCGCTTTGCGCGGTGGCTGATCGCGGAATAGACCAGATCGACCCGCACATGCCCGCCTTGCACAAAGGTATAGCTCACGCACATGCACACGATAATGGCGTTGTAGAACTTCAACTCTTCTGACCACCAGCTGACGTCCTTGCTGAACGCCACACCAAAGCCCAGCGAAATCTCCGAGACCGCAAAGACCCGCTGCATGAAGATGATGATAATCTGCTGCAGAACCATCAGCAGGCCCGCAAAGGCCGCCGTGCGACCTACAACATTGGCAAACCCTTCAAGGCCTTTCACGCAGGACCACATGAAGGCGTTGCGCACCAGTCCCACAGCTGTGACGACCAGAAAGATGAATAGAAAGACGAAAAACAGCTCCCAACTGGCGCCGTAGTAGATGAACCGAAGCAGCGATTCCGCCGCCTCAAGGTCCGAAATCTTTGAATTGAACGACATATGCGGCAACCAAGCCAGCCAAAGCTGCGGGTTAAAGATGGCGTAGATCAGGTTGTAAGGTGCCTCGATCAAATGTGCGAAGAACCATCCCAAGGCATTTCCGCCCCAGCTTTCGACCAATCCCATGGTCATCCCCCCTATGTCGTCAGGTCACCGCACCTGTTCAAATGCGGCGATGATCTGGGCCGGTCATAGCACCTACAACCGGCCCAAACTTTGATACAAATCAACCGCAAGGACGCCGCCCAAGCGATTGATTTATATGGCTTATCCCATCACGCGGTCGCGTTGTGCACGATAGGCACCTTCGGAACGCTGGATCCAACCAGAAGACGCGGCCATCGACGTGTTGTAGGACGCGCGGATGCGGTCATAGATGTCGTCACCGTTGTACTGGTCAAGCGTTTCGGTTGCGGCTGTACCCATGGCATCCCAGACGCTGTCAGGGAATTCCAGAACCTTGACGCCACCGGCCTGCAGACGCTGCAGCGCCGCACCGTTGTTGCCCATAAACTGGCCCAGGTTCCACTGGTGCGCTTCACCGGCTGCGATCTCGATGATCTTCTGGTGCGCTGGTGACAGGCTGTCGAACACGTCGCGGTTCGTCGCAAGCGACAGACCCGCACCCGGCTCGTGCATGCCAGCGGTGTAGTAGAACTTGGTGATTTCCTGGAAACCGGCCTTTTCGTCGGCCCATGGACCGATCCACTCAGTGCCGTCAATCGCGCCGGATGCCAGCGCCTGATACACTTCTGCACCTGGCAGGTTCTGTACCGATGCGCCCATTTTGCCCAGCGCTTCACCGCCCAGACCCGGCATACGGAATTTCAGACCCTGGAAGTCTTCGGGGCCAGCGATTTCCTTGGCAAACCAACCACCAGCCTGCGGGCCTGTGTTACCAGCCAGGAACGACTTGAGGCCAAAGATCTGGCCCAGTTCGTCATGCAGCGCATGGCCGTCGCCGTGGTAGTACCAGTTCACAAGTTCCTGCGGCGTCATGCCAAACGGAACAGAGGTGTAAAAGGCATAGCCGGGGTGCTGGTTGATGAAGTAGTAGTCAGCACCGTGGTACATGTCCGCCTGACCAGAGGTCACAGCGTCGAAGACTTCGAATGCGCCAACCAGTTCGCCAGCGGCCTTCAGATCAATCGTCAGGCTGCCATCGGACATGGCGGTGATCGTGTCAGCAGCGCGCTGTGCAGCATCATGCACACCGGCCAACCCGCGGCCCCAAGTCGTGACCAGCGTCAGCGTGCGGTTGCCCTGCGCATAGGCCGGTGCAGCCAGCGTCGTCGCCGCTGCTGCGGTCCCGCCAAGTGCTGTATTTTTCAGAAATGAACGACGATCCATTGTATTCCTCCCATAGGTTTCGTCAGCCGGCGCCCGGAATCCGGGCTCGGTTCGTGGGCAGAGCCTAGCGACGTGACGTCACAACTTGAATACGCAGAACTGCGTAGAAACAGCAAATTTGGCATGTGTTCCGGACCAATCCGCCCGAAAACAGCAACCCTTTTTCCACCGTTAGCGCTCACGATTCGCAGAGAGGGTCTTTGATTCTCTGGCGATTCGCCGCAAAACCGGATGCATGCACCAACTCTGGTCCCGCCTGCGCGATGCGTTCGATCTGACTTATGGGCAGAAGGTGTTCCTTCTGGCGACGGTTCCTTTGATCCTCGCCGTCTCTTTGATCGCTGTGGTTGTCACATCGCAATCGCGACAGCTGGCAGAGCGCGAGATCGCAGCACTCGAGGCGCAGTTGATCGGGGCCAAACGTGAAGAACTCAAGAATTACCTTTCCATTGCCCGAACCGCATTCGTGAACACCTACGGCCGCGCAGCCCCGGATGACGAAGCCGCAAAGTTGCTCGTGACACAGGAACTGTCGGCCATGCTTTATGGCCAAGACGGCTATTTCTTTGTGTTTGATTATGACGGCACAAATCTTGTGGCTCCCCGCCAGACCTATCTCATCGGGCGTGACTGGTCGGGCCTGACCGACCGCAACGGTGTGGCCATCACCGACGAGCTGATCCGCATCGCCCGCACCGGTGGCGGTTACCACAGCTTTGACTGGCCCAAACCCTCAACCGGGGAACTTGGGCGCATGGTTGTCTATGTGAACGGATTGCAGGATTGGCGTTGGGCCATCGGCACCGGCATTTTCATTGACGATGTGCTGACCACTGTTGCCGCGTCGCGCGCGGATGTGCAGGCGCGGATCGAACGCACCTCGCTTTATATCGTTGCCATCGCTGTGGCCGCCGTTTTGGGCGTGTTCCTGTCCGGGCTGGTCCTGAACATCCGCGAACGTCGCCTTGCCGATGCCAAACTCAAGGACCTGACCCAGCGGATCATTGACACGCAGGAAGAAGAACGCAGCCGCGTGGCGCGCGAACTGCACGATGGGATCAGTCAGATGCTTGTGGGGGTGCGCTATGCGCTGGAACTCACCCGCCGCAAACTGAACCTCGCCAAGAACCCCGCGGGCGAGACCCTGCAAAAGGGCATCGACGGTCTGGGCGGTGCCATTCAAGAGGTGCGCCGCATCAGCCGCGATCTGCGCCCCGGTGTGCTCGATGATCTGGGCCTTGGCCCTGCCCTACAGGCGCTAACGGATGATTTCTCTAGCCGCACTGGCATCGTTTGCACCTTTGAAACCGTGGTGTTCCGCAACCGTCTGGACCAAGAAGCCCGCATCGCCCTTTACCGGATCGCGCAAGAGGCGTTGACCAATATCGAGCGTCACGCCGGCGCGACATCGGTCTTTGTCTCGCTCAAGGGCAATCGCAAGGGCGGGCTGCTGACCGTGCGTGACAACGGCGCTGGCATGCAGTGGCCGCCACCCAAAGGCGCGCGCGGCCTTGGCCTGCGCAACATGGCCGAACGGATCGAACAATTGGGCGGGTCGCTCAAGATCACGTCCAGCACCGAAGGCACAACCATTGCAGCCCAGGTGCCACTGACCCATATGCTGACACCCAACGACGCAAGGAAAGAAGCCGCATGAACGAGCCTACCCGCATCGTGATCGTGGATGATCACCCGATGGTCGCCGAAGGTATCCAGTCCATCCTTGAAAGCTATGACGACATCGACGTGGTGGGTGTGCTGACCAATGGTCAGGACGCGGTGGCGCAAGTGGAAACACTTGCCCCCGATGTCATGCTGCTCGACCTCAACATGCCGGGCCTGTCAGGTCTTACCGCAACCGAAATGATCCTTGAAAAACGCCCCCAGACACGGGTGCTGATCCTGTCGATGCATGACAGCCCTGAATATATTTCGACCGCTCTGCGCCATGGCGCGATGGGCTATGTGCTGAAAGATGTCCCGACCGAAGAGATTCACACCGCCATCCGCACCGTGATGTCGGGCAAACAATATCTGTGCACCGGTGCCAGCGAGTCCCTGACCCCCAACATCGCGGACGGTCGTGAGCCTTTAACGGGACGTGAACAGACGATCCTGCTGGAACTCGCACAAGGCAAATCCAACAAAGACGTCGCAAGCGCGCTTGATATCTCGGTCCGCACCGTCGAGACCCACCGCCAGAACATCAAGCGCAAGTTGGGCATTTCTTCCACGGCGGGCCTGACCCGCTATGCGATGGAACACGGCGTTCTGCAGGGCACCGGGCGCCTTTAGGCAAATGCGCAGACCCCGGAAAAAATTGACCCCGCAACGGGTATCGCGGGGCCAGAACTGCTAAAAACGGATTTGGGGTCTACCCGATCATCTCACCATCTTCACGTGTCACGGCGATGACAGCAGACCGTGGCACCCCCGTCCCATCAGGCCACATTCCACCCGGATGCTGAATGCCGACAAAAGCGGTCTTGCGATCGCTTGACCAGGTCAGCCCGGTAACTTCTGACCCATTCGGGCCAGTCAGAAACCGCTGAATCTCACCCGAGACGGGATCACCCACAAGCATCTGGTTATTGCCCATGCCAGTTGCGCCCTCTGCGTTGCTGTCGTCGCCATCGGTCTGGATCCAGATCAAGCCGTTCTGGTCAATTTGCATCCCGTCAGGACTATTAAACAGGTTGCCCGCGTTGATGTTTTCAGACCCCGCGTTCAGATCATCATGCACCAACGGGTTGCCCGCCATCACATACAAATCCCACGTGAAACGATCGGCGCCATGATCACCGCCCACCGGATACCAGCGCACGATCTGGCCATAGCGGTTTTCGGCGCGGGGGTTGGGGGATCCCGCGACCGGAACCACCGGATCACCACCCTTGTTGGTGAAATCCGCAGCACGGCGCGAATTGTTGGTCAAACAGCAATAGGCCTCCGGCCGCACCGGGCTGACGGCAACCCACTCGGGCCGGTCCATCGTTGTGCCACCAGCGGCAGAGGCTGCCATGCGGGTGTGAATACAAACCATCGCAGCATCCATGCCGGTGTTTTCGGCATCCAGCGCAACCCAAACGCCTGTGCCGTCGGTATCAAACCGCGCCACATAAAGCTGACCTTCGTCCAAAAGACCCTCGGTCTCGCCACCTTCGACGTATACTCCGTCCGAAACGAACTTGTACAAGTACTCGCCCCGCTCATCGTCCCCCAGATAGACAACCGGGTTGCCCGTCGCTGACAGGGCAAAGGCCGCATTTTCGTGCTTGATCCGGCCCAGAGCGGTGCGCTTGACAGGCACCGAAGTGGCATCGCTTGGATCAATCTCAACCACATAGCCTGCGCGATTTGGCTCATTGGGGTTGGTTGCGATGTCAAAACGCGGATCGAACGTCTCGTAGGCATAGCGCCCTTCCAGCCCGATCCCATAGCGCGCGAACCCATCGGGCAATTCCAAAGCGGGATCGGTTGATCCGAAATACCCGTTAAAGTTCTCTTCGCATGTCAGGTAGGTGCCCCATGGCGTGCGCCCTGCCCCACAATTGTTGAACGTCCCCAGCGACAGGACACCCGCTGGGTCAGCTTCGGTCTTCAGCAGGTCATGCCCCGCTGCGGGTCCAGCAATCCGCATTTCGGTGTTATGGGTGATCCGGCGGTTGTATGGGCTGTCCTTGACGATGGCCCAGCCTTCAGGGCCCCGCGCGATTTCCATGACAGAAACCCCCTGCAATGCCTGCAGCTTGGCAACATCATCCGCACTTAGCACCTTACCATCCGCATTTTGCGGCAGGTTCTCATCCGTGTTGGCATATTCGTGGTTGATCGCAATAACCTCTTTGCCATCCACATTGAATAATTCCATCCCATCGGTGTTCTCACCAAATGCGCGCAGCTGGCTCTCCGTCGTGCCACCGGTCGCTGGGTCGAATTCGGGCGCGTCCGAAAACAGCGGATCGCCCCAACGCGCCACCACCTGCCAGCGATATCCTTCCGGCACATGCACATCAAAATCGGTCTGGATCGGGATCGGTGTAAACGGAAACCGGCTGGCGGTTTGCGCCTGCGCAGAGGTGGTTCCGGTGAGGCCAAAGACCGCAGCCCCCGACCCAAGCGCCACCAGACCGCCCAAGAATCCGCGGCGTGATAGTGCCGCCTCGATCACCTCTTCGAAATCCGTGGCTTCGGGCGCGGGGCGTTGCAATTCGTCCCAATCATCCCAGCTCAGATGGCGGGTGGCGTTGCTATCGTTCATGTCGGTCTCCGATGTTGGCAAAAGCTGCCGCATCAGTAGAACCGCCCCATGTCCCTAAGGCGACAGTTGCGTGACACCCATGTAACGCGGGTCATTTTCTGACACCTTTTGCGAAATCATCAGTTGTCCGCCGTTCCGCCTCACGCCCGAGCTTGTCACCAACGCACTACTTAAAGGGATACATCCAGACCCGATAATCATCGACCAACACTTCGGCCCGGGCGCGCTCTTCAGCGGTCAGTCGCGGGGTGATTTCTTCCAGTGAATCAAGCGCATCAGGGTCGCCGCCTATTGCTGACAGCGCATACCACAGATAGGCTCTGACCATGTCTGGCGCGGGCAAGCCGCGTCCCACTTCGTAGTACCAGCCTAGGCCCGATTGCGCTCCCGGATGCCCTTTCAACGACGCCCTGAGATACCAGTCAAACGCCCGCTCGTCATCGCGCGGGACACCCAGACCCATGGCGTACATCACGCCAATCAGTTCCTCGGCGTCCGCATTCCCCGACCGCGCATAAAGCTCGAACATCTCGCGCGCTTCTTCAAAGGCTCCCGCCTCCATCAAATCGCGCGCTTCTTCCATGTTGGCCTGCGCCGCGCTCGCCCAAAGGCACAAAACCACCGCTATCTTGCGCATCTCTTTTGTCTCCTCGCGGCCCCTGCCGCGGCCCAAATCAGCCCTGACGATTACATCCCGGCTGATCCGGCACAAGCCCGCCTCGGTCAACTTTTGTTCTATGACAAGCTGCTGTCAGGGAACCGTAATATTGCCTGTGGCACCTGCCACCACCATGACCACGCCGGTGGTGATGGGCTGTCACTGGGCATCGGCGAAGGCGGTGAAGGGGTCGGTCCCGACCGCACGCCGGGGATTGGCGCTGACCGCATCCGCAAACGTATCCCTCGGAACGCCCCCGCGCTGTGGAACCTGGGCCACAAGTCGGTCGAGGTTCTGTTTCATGACGGCCGGCTCTCGGTCTCGGACATCTACGGCAACGGCTTTGATTCACCGGCAGAGGAATGGCTGCCCCCCGGCCTTGACAACATCGTCGCAGCCCAGGCCCTGTTCCCGCTGACCGCGCAATTCGAGATGGCAGGCAACCCCGGCGAAAATGAGGTGATCGGCGCCCTGCGCACCCGCATTGATCGCGGCTGGCCAATCATCGCCAAAAGGGTCCGCACAATACCGGAATATGGCGCGATGTTTGTCGACGCCTTTGACCACATCAACCACCCGTCCGAGGTGACAATTGTCGAGATCGGCAATGCGCTGGGTGCGTTCATCACCACCGAATGGCGCAGTGCAGACAGCGCTTATGACGCATGGCTCGCAGGCATGCCCCTGCCCGACGACGCTGAACGCGGGCGGCAGCTCTTTACCCAATTGCGCTGTGCTGCCTGCCACGCAGGCCCGCTTTTCACCGATCAAAGCTTTCACGCCCTCGCCATCCCTGCCTTTGGCCCCGGCCGCACCCGCCGGTTTGACCCAATGCCCCGCGACGTCGGCCGCATGGGCGAAACCGACCTGCTGGACGACGCTTACCGGTTCCGCACCCCCAGCCTGCGCAACGTGGCGCTGACGGCACCCTATGGCCACAACGGCGCGTTCCCGACGCTGGATGCCATGATCCGCCACCACGCAGGCCAGGACATCTGGACCCCTGACATGGCGCAACTGCCCGTCGTCCCATGGCTCGCCGCCGCTGACTTCGCGATCCGTTCCGACACCAGAGAGATGGCGCGCGTCGCCGCCGCGCGTGACCTGCGCCCTTTCACCGTCACCGATGCCGAGATCTCGGATCTCAAGGCGTTCCTGCACGCGCTCACCGGCGCAACTGCGGAAACCCGCCCTCTTGGTCGCCCGGACAGCGTCCCCTCGGGTCTGCCGGTCGACTAAGCCCTTCTTCTGGCTAAAATAATCCTGGGGTCCGGGGCAAAGCCCCGAAAAAGGGTGGGTGGGCGGGTACCGCCCCTCACCCCCGGATCAAGACACCCAAATCAGCAACATTGGTTCCGGTCGCACCCGTCATCAAAAGATCACCCGCCTCTTGCAATGCGGCATAGCTGTCATTGTTCGCCAAAAGCCCCGCCGCGTCCGCAATTCGCCCCAAGGTCCCTTGATCGACAAGACCGCCTACCGTATCCGTCGGCCCATCGCGCCCATCCGAACCGCCTTGCAGGCAGACCCAGTCAGCCCAGCCCCGCGCACGCGCCTCCTGCGCGATCCGCAGGGCCAGCTCCTGATTGCGGCCCCCCTTGCCTGTGCCTTTCAGCACCACAGTTGTCTCACCCCCCCAGACCGTGACCCCCGGTTCCGCCTGATCACAAATCGCCCGGGCCGCATCCGCTACATCGCCCTCAACCGGTTCCAGCACCCGGCATTCCCCTGCGGCACGGGCCATCGCCGCCACGCTCAGTGCGTTTGACCCCACCAGAACATTGCGCGCCTCGGGCAAGGCAGTTGCCGCATGTCCCGCCTCCAAATGCGCCCGAACCGAAGCCGGCAAACCATTCCAAATGCCCGCGCCCCGCAAGACGGTCACAGCCTCCGCTGCCGTGCCGATCGGCCCTACCGTCGGCCCGCTGGCAATGACGGAAAGGTCATCCCCTACCACATCCGACAGGATCAGCGCCGTCACCGGCCCGCCTGACGCGCGCAGCATCCCGCCACCCTTCAGCTGCGACAATTGCTGCCGCACAAGGTTCATCGCCCGAATGTCGAGGCCTGCGCCCAAAAGCGCCGCGTTCACCGCCTGTTTGTCTGCCAGCGACACACCGTCCACCGGCGCGGGCAACAGCGCCGAGCCGCCACCCGACATCAACACCAACACCGGCCCGGTCGCCGCACGCAACGCCGCCAGCACCCGCGCGCCAGCCGCCAAACCATTTTCGTCCGGCACCGGATGTCCCGCCGCCAGCACCTCGGCCCCGTCCAATGGCCTTGCGTTTTCATAGTTGGTCACTGCCAGTGCTGGCACGCCTGCAAACCGCGTCACCGCTGGCCCGGCCATCGCGCAAGCAGCCTTGCCCACGGCCAAGATCAGCGTAGGCGGATCAACTTTGTCCAGATGTCGTGCGACTGCCACGGCAGGGTCCGCCGCGGCCACCCCAGCCTCAAATATCTTCAATGCCAGTTGTCGTTTATCCATGCCGCGCATCAAGCCCGCCGAAACCGGTTACGACAAGCCCTTGATTGCCGCGTAGCCTTCCTTGTAGCGCGCGTGTGCTGCGCCAAAGGCATCGACCAATGCGGGGTCAGGCATGACCACGCGGGCGATCTGCGGCGTCCCAGCGACGTCAGCCCCCGCACCGGCCGCCATCATGCCCAACCTTGCGGCACCAAACGCGCCGCCAAAGTCCCCGGCGACGGGCAATTCCACCGGCATATCCAGTGCCGTGGCAATCGCCTGCACCCAATAATCGGACTTTGTGCCACCACCCACACCAATCAACCGCTCAATCTTGGTACCGGTCCCGGTCAGCGCGTCAAAGCTGTCGCGAAACGCGTGGGTCACCCCCTCCAACACCGCACGCGTCAGCGCTTCGCGATTGCTCTCATGCCCCAGATGCAGGAATTGGCCACGCACCTGCGCGTCATTATGCGGCGTCCGCTCGCCCCCCAGATAGGGCAGAAACAGCGGCTTTCCCGGTGCCTGCAAGACCCCTAAACGCCCGGTCAGCGCCGCGGCATCCTCACCCGCAATGCCCGCCCACCAGTTCAACGCATCTGCTGCGGCCAGAATGACCCCCATCTGGTGCCACGTGTCCGGCAAAGCGTGGCAAAACGTGTGGACAGCTGATGCCGCGTCCGGCTGATACGCGCCAGAGGCTGCAAACAGCACCCCTGAGGTGCCCAGCGACACAAAAGCCTCGCCGGGTTGCGTCACCCCAACGCCTACGGCGCTGGCCGCATTATCGCCGCCGCCACCGGCCACAACGACACCTTTCGGCAGGCCCCAGTCCTGCGCCAGCGCGCCCCGCAACACACCCGAAACCTCTGACCCTTCGACCAGCCGTGGCATTGCGTCACGGTCCAGCCCCGTCGCGGCCAACAGGTCATTTGACCAATCGCGCGCACCCACATCCAGCCAGGACGTCCCCGCCGCATCCGACATCTCTGCCATATGCTCCCCGGTCAGCCAAAGCCGCAAATAGTCCTTGGGCAACAACACCTTGGCAATCTTCGCAAAGATGTCAGGCTCATGGTTGCGCACCCAGGCCACTTTGGGCGCGGTAAAGCCCGGAAACACAATATTTCCTGTCAGCCTGCGAAAATCCGGGTTGTCATCCAACACCGCCGCCTCTTCAGCTGACCGCGTATCATTCCAAAGGATGCAAGGCCGCAGCACCTGATCTGACCCATCCAGCAGGGTCGCCCCATGCATATGTCCCGACAGGCCAATCCCTTTGACGGCCTCCAGATCAACCTGCGCACCAAGGGCGCGCATCACGCCGGTGCAGGCATCAATCCAGTCACGCGGGTTTTGCTCTGACCAGCCATCATGCGGCCGCTGCACCTGCAAAGGCAGTGCAGCTTCCGCAACAACGGTTTGCGCCTCATCCAGCACAATCCCTTTCAGCGACGATGTCCCCAGATCAAGCCCGATGAACATCAGGCTGCCGCATCCTTTGGGTTCTTGCCCAGAATGATCATCGAAAGGATGTCATCGTCGGTGACCTCATCCACATTGACAGTGCCGACAAGTTCGCCGTTCTTCATCACCGATGCCCGGTCGCACAGCTTCATGACGTTGTGCACGTCATGTTCGATCAGGAAGATGCCCAGACCCTGCGCTTTCAACTCTTCGATCAGCTCTGCCACCATCTGCGTTTCATGCGGGCCAAGCGCCGCTGTGGGTTCGTCCATGATCAGGATTTTCGCGTCGAAATAGACCGCCCTGGCAATCGCCACCGATTGCCGTTGACCACCTGACAAAGCCGAAACCGGCACGTTGAATTTTTTGAAATTCGGGTTCAGCCGCGCCATGATCTTGCGGGTCTCGGCCTCCATCTTGCTGTCGTCCAGCATCCCGCCGGGGCCGATGATCTCGCGCCCCAAAAACAGGTTACTTGCGGCGTCCAGATTGTCGGCCAGGGCCAGCGTCTGATAAATCGTCTCGATATTCAGATCGCGCGCATCACGTGGGTTGTTGATCTCGACCTTCTGGCCGTTCACGTAAACCTCGCCCGAATCCGCCTTATAGGCGCCCGATACACATTTGATCAGCGTCGATTTCCCTGCCCCGTTGTGCCCCAACAGGCCCACGACTTCGCCCGGATGCAGGTCGATGGACACCTTGTCCACCGCCTTGATCCCGCCAAACGCGATGGAAATGTCTTTGAGTTCGACTAAGGGTGTTCCACGGTCTGCCATGTCCACGCCCCCCTATTTCACTGTTTTGTTGTAAAGGTTGTCGAGATAGACAGCGAGCACCAGCACCAGACCAACCACGATCCGTTGGACGGCCGCATCAAATCCGATCAACACCATGCCCGATTGCAACGACTGCATCACCAGCGCGCCAAGGATCGCTCCGTAAATCTTGCCGACACCGCCCGCCAGCGACGTGCCTCCGATCACAGCGGCGGCGATCACGTAAAGCTCGTCAAGCGTGCCAAGCGCGTTTGTCGCACTGTTCAAACGGGCGCTGGCGATCACCGCTGCGATCCCCGTGAGTGCGCCCATCAGTGCAAAGACCTGAAGCGTGACCCACTTTGTGTTGATCCCCGCCAGCGATGCCGCCTCCGGGTTGCCACCAATGGCAAAAACATAACGGCCAAAGCGTGTGCGCGTCATCAAGACGGTCATGGCGATCCCGACCGCGATCAGGATCAGCACCGGGATAGCAAAGCCGTGGCTGATGATTGTGCCTTCGGGCAATTCCATCTGACGGATAATCCCCTTCGGGATTGGATAGGCGTTGACCAACAGCACAGCGCCCACAATCGCAGCACAACCCACCACAGCCAGAAACGTCTCGGCCCAAACGGGGCGCAGTTTGAACCCATGTTGAACCCGCGACTTGCGGCCTGACCGGATCAGCCAAAGGACCCCGATGCAGGCCAGCCCGCCCACGATCCAACTGCCCATCGCGCCCACCGCTCCGCGCGGGCCACCGCCCAGCAGCGCGAATGTGGGGTCCACGGGCGAGATCGTCCGCCCGCCTGCAGCCAAAAACGCCATGCCGCGCCAGACCATCAGCCCGCCGAGGGTGACGATGAACGATGGAATGCCCCGGTAAGAAATCAGCCAGCCGTGCAGCGCACCAATCGCCGCGCCCAGACAAATGCCGCAAATGACCGTGATCACCCAGATCAAAGGGTGGCCTAGCCCCAGCATGGGCGGCAGCACATTCACCTGGATCAGGCCCATCGCCATACCTGTCACCCCGATCATCGAGCCGACGGACAAATCGATGTTGCGCGTCACGATCACCAGCACCATGCCCGTGGCCATGATCCCGATGCTCGAGGTTTGCACACTCAGGTTCCACAAGTTCCGGGGCGTCAGAAACGCGCCAAACCCATTGAAGACCATACCGTAAACATGAAACCCGCCCCAGATCAGCAATAGGGCCCCCAACATGCCCAGCAGGCGTGTGTCGATCTCGGTCTCGGCCAGAAAGCGGGACAAGCCGCTACGCGTGTCCGGCGTCGATCCGGCGGACGACGCGGTGTCTTGTGACGTATCAGTCATGGGTCAATCCAAATTTATTGGAGATCATCGCGCATCCGCGATGTGCATCATGTGACCCGGCGCAGGATCAGGGAACCCTGCGCCGGACCGTTGTTACAGCTTATTCGCAGCCGTCAACGCCGTCGATGGCGCCAGCACAGGCCATTTCCTGGCTGATGTGGCCCGCGTCAATGGCAACGCCGATGTTTTCGCGTGTGATCGGTGTCGGATCGAGCAGGATCGCGTTCATCGCAATGCCCTTCTCGCCGCCGTCAAAGATCGTCGCACCTTCGATGCTGTCAAGCGACGCACCTTCGGCCAACTGACCCGCAATCTCGCCTGCGGCCTTGCCCAGCTGACGTGCGTCCTTCCAGACAGACACAGTCTGTGTGCCACGTGCCACGCGGTTGATCGCAGCCAGATCGCCGTCTTGGCCACCAACAGGGATCACAAGACCCTGCGCGCCAAGTGCGGCGACAACGCCCGATGCCATGCCATCGTTCTGGGACAGAACCGCGTCAACTTCGTTGTTGTTGGCGGTCAGGATCTGCTCCATGTTTTTCTGTGCATTCTCAGGCTTCCAGCCGTCCGATGATGCCTCGCCCACAATCTTGATTGTGCCCGCTTCGACATCGTCACCGATAACTTCCATCATGCCTTGCAACAGGAACCCTGCATTGGGATCACCGGGGTCACCCTTGATGATGGCATAGTTGCCTTCGGGCTGCGCGGCCTTGACGTTTTCGGCGATGATCCGGCCCACGCCAACGTTGTCAAACGTCAGATAGAACGTGCGGTCATCTTCGATCAGGCGGTCATAGCCGATCACTGGAATGCCTTCGTTGGCAGCCGATTCAATCGCCGGGCCAATCGCATCTTTGTCCCAAGCGTTGATGATCAGGACATCAACACCCTGCGAAATCAGCGCTTCAATGTCGGTCAGCTGCTTTGCCGAAGACGATTCCGCGTCGGCCGAAGTATAGCTGTTGCCGTCGGCCTCGATCGCGGCCACCACAGCGGCTTCGTCAATCTTCCAACGCTCTTCCTGAAAGCTGCCCCAAGAGACACCGATCAGCTTGCCCTCTGCCAGCGCAGCAGAGCTAAAACCCACCGTCGCAATAACGGCGGCTGTAATCATCTTCTTCATTGTATCCTCCCAGATATGAACCCCCGACAAGGGGGATTCGGGCTTTGACCCGATGCTTCTAAACAAGCCGATCAATGTTTAGGTGTCAAATTAAATTTAGCCTCTGAACTAAATTACTTGCAATAATTTAGAAATTGCCCCTTCTATTGGGGTGGGAGGATGAAATAACCGGAATGACCCGTGCGGTTGGGCCTTTATATTTCAGCAATTGAATTATGTATGACGTCTTGCGCCAGTCGAATGCCGATGATCCGCTGTTGCCGGGGTGTGGACCCGTGCTGCCAACACAGGATCACGACACAAGCCCCCTGCGTCAACAGGTCTTTGAACACATTCGTGCAATGGGCCAGGTGGCCCGCACCGATATCGCCCGCGCACTGGGGATCAGCGCAGGTTCTGTGACTGCGCTGACTGCGGAACTGATCACTGCCGGTTTCCTGCAAGAGGTCGTGGAAAAGCCGCGCGAAACCGGACGCGGCCGCCCGCCGGTCGCCCTCAGCGTCGTGCCCGGTGCGGGTCACGTGATTGGCATCAAGCTCAGCGATGAACGCCATTCAGCCGTGTTGACCGATTTCGCCGGGAACACCGTGGCAGACGCCACTCTTTCAACCACCCTGCCCCGCAAATCCGTTGCGGCCCTGCTGGAAGAGGTCAGCCCGCTCATCGACACGCTCATGTCTCAGACGGACATGGACATCACTGCCGTCAGCGCCATTGGCGTCGGCATCTCGGGCATCGTTGATCATCAAACCGGGGCCGTGCCGTGGTCGCCCTTGCTGACCGAACCCGATGCCGATCTGGGGCGTCTTTTTGCCGAACGTCTTGGCTGCCGGGTCTTCGTCGACAATGACGCCAACATCCTGACACTGGCAGAGCTTTGGTTTGGCCGTGGCCGCACGATGACTGACTTTGCAGTGGTCACCGTCGAACATGGTGTTGGCATGGGGCTTGTGCTCGGGAACCGATTGTTTCGCGGCGCGCGCGGCATGGGACTCGAACTGGGCCACATTAAGGTGCAATTGGATGGCGCGCTGTGTCGTTGCGGCCAGCGCGGATGCCTCGAGGCTTATCTGGCCGACTACGCCCTCGCCCGCGAGGCCGCGACAGCGCTTGATCAGGTCGGCACCCAAACGGCTGCTGCCGCACTCGAATCACTGTTCGCCGAAGCAAAGGCCGGCAATCAGGCCGCGCGCACGATCTTTCACCGTGCGGGAAAATATCTTTCGCTCGGCCTTGCCAATGTGATCCAGCTATTTGACCCGGCCTTGATCATCTTGGCGGGCGAACGGATGCGATATGATTACCTTTATGCTGATGACGTCCTCAAAGAGATGCACCGCCTCACCCTCGACACCGGCCGCCCGCGATGCGAGGTGGCCCAGCACGCTTGGGGCGATCTGGTCTGGGCACGTGGCGCGACCGCGCTTGCCCTCTCTGCCATTACCGCCGACATGATCGGGGCCGCGGCCCCATGATCAATGTGTTACCGAAAATTAGGAAAGTGATGCGAATGCAATGTGCATACTTTGTGCATGGCATGTTGCCGTTAACCTTGATGGCGTTCGGTGCCTCACCGCTCGCTGCCGAAATCCGGTTCGCTGACATGACAGATCGCCTGCCTGAACACGTCTATGACGGTGGTTGGGAACATTTTGTCGGCGGTGGTGTGGCGGTCTTTGATTGTAACGCTGACAACTTGCCAGATATCTTTGCCGCGGGTGGTGAAATTCCGGCAATTCTACTGCGCAACGATGGTGGTTTTTCATTCAGTAACATGGATTTAGCCCACATTCTTGGCGTCACGGGCGCCTATCCCATCAATATTGACGGCGACGCCTGGATAGACCTTTTTGTGCTGCGCGTCGGCCCCAATATCGCGCTGCGTGGTGGCCCTGATTGCAGCTTTACCGATGCCACAGCGGACTGGGGCATCCCACAAACCGACCAGTGGTCCACTGCTTTCTCCGCATGGTGGGAAGACGATGATCGCCCCGTTATGGCCGTGGGCAATTATGTTGACCGCAGCAATCCTGACGGCCCGTTCGAGGCCTGTGATACCAACACGATTTTGCGTCCCACATCAACAGGTTACGCTGCCGAGGCGCTCGCACCCGGATATTGCGCCTTGTCAATTCTGGCAGGCCCTGACGCCCGCGGCGATCTGGCGTTAAGACTTTCAAACGACCGGCATTACTACGTCAGGAACGGCGCAGAACAGCTTTGGAACATTGAACAAAAGCGTTTTATGACTGAAGAAGATGGCTGGCCCCGCGTCTCGCTTTGGGGAATGGGCATCGCCAGTACTGATCTGACCGGCGACGGTGTTGATGAAGTGATGCTCACCTCGATGGGCGATCAGCTATTGCAACTACCCACCCCAGAAGGTGCCTATATTTCAGCACCTTACGAGATCGGAACCTACGCGCACCGCCCCCACATCGGCGACGATGGCCGTCCCTCAACAGGCTGGCACGCGCAGTTCGGCGACATCAACAACGACACCCGCCCTGATCTCTTCATCGCAAAGGGAAACGTCGATCAGATGCCCGGAAACGCGATGAATGATCCCAATAACCTACTGATTCAAAACGAAAAAAATACATTCGATGAGTTTGCTGCCGCCGCAGGCGTTGCCGATACCGCTCGCTCTCGCGGCGCTGCTCTCGCTGATTTTGACCTTGATGGCCGCCTCGACTTGATCGTCGTCAACCGCCGCGCCCCCATGCGCCTTTATCGAAATGAAACGACGTCGGGCAACTGGATTTCACTGCAATTACAGCAGGATGGCGGCAATCCCGCGGCGGTTGGCAGCCAGATTACAATCAATGGACAAATGCAATACACCCGGATTGGCGGCGGCCATGCAAGCGGTCAGGCGACCCCTCTGCACTTCGGTCTCGGGCAGGCAAAAAGCGCCACCATTTCAATCACCTGGCCTGACGGACAAACGACAATTAAGCAGGTGGATGTCAACCAATTCATAACGGTCAAAAAGCCTTAATGACAATGACTTATCGGTCGATCTTGAGGCCACTTGGCACCGCCTCTGGGATACCCAATCGCCCGGTGATCGCCGCCGGATCGGTCAGCGCGTCGAGAAAGGCCACTAGCGCCATGATCTCTTCTTCTGACAAGGCCACGGCGTAGCTTTCAGCCGCGTCAGAAATCGCTTCTATTTCAAGCGGTTGATCCATGATCTGGGTGTCTTCAACGCTCAACTCTGGCAAGATTGCCTGCGCGGGATCATAGTTTTGCAGCGCCGAAACAGGATCAACATGGTCTCGCAGAAACCCCTGCAGAGTCGCATGCGCCCCTGCATGCCCGTAAGGCCCTGTCACGCTTACATTTCTCAGCGACGGTGTGCGAAAGGCGTATAGGTCGGCCGGATTACCCGTCACCCGAAACCGCCCCTCATCCCGGGCATGGGTCTCAAACCGCGCAGCCTTTCCCGGCCCAATCTGAGGCACAGCCATCGCGTGGAACTGATGATCGGTCTGGAACGGCCCGCTATGACAATCCGCGCAACCCGCTGATCCGTAAAACAAATCCTGCCCCCGTTGCGCCGCTTCTGGTAGCGCGCGTTCCTCACGCAGGGCAGCATCAAAGGGGGACGTATCTGAGCGCCACTCGACTGTCATGAACATTGCAATCGCGTCAGAGATATGTGTGAACGCGATGTCATCAGGCGTTGTGACGTCAGGATAGACCTCAATGAAATCAGCAGCATATTCGGGAATTCCGGCGACCCGGCGCGCAATGATATCCCATGCACCACCCGGTCCGGTGATCACCCCCTGCCGCACGGCGGTTGAGACGTCATTTTCGGTATAGTGCCCCGCCATTTCGTCCGGGCTCAACACCGGGAACATCGTTTGGGCGGACAGCAAGCTGGCAAATCCCTCTGCCATATCCGCATCCAACGGCGTTCTCAGCCCGCCGGGTTTCGTTGGGTCGACCGCAATCCGCCCATCATGAAAAAGCACGGTGAATTCATGCGCACCAAGATTGAACAGTCCCGGTGCGTTTCGGGGGATCCGTTGTTCGGGCATATTGTCAGGGTCTGCGATCCGGTCAGGTCCCAGACCAATGCCACCATCACCGAGACCTAGCGATAGCCCGTCTGCCGTGCCATGTTTTGGATGATGGCAGGTTGCGCAAGCAACCTCTTGATTTCCAGACAAAATGGGATCGTAGAACAGCAGTTGCCCCAGCAGCGCTTCATCCATGTTGATCGGGGCATAGGCGGCATCCGTGACGGGCTCCGGCACGGGGTTTGCCAGTGCAGGCTGTGCCAAGAATACCATGATCCCGATTGCCGTCTTGCGCATGTGTGCCCCCCTTTTGCCGGGCCAAGGTGACCTATTGTGACTGGGGCTGCAACGGCGATCCTGGGTTTGACCTGCGGCATGAAAGCGAATAGAACAAAATAGGAACATTTAGCTGGTTACTTCATGACACACGATCTTCGCCGTCCCGCCGCCCTTTTGCGCGACCGAAACGCGCCTGACCGCAGTGACCTGCCCACCCTGTCAGAGGTGTTTGCCGACACTGTGATCGACGGGGCCGTCACCGGCTTTGTCTGTGCGCAGCTAACGGATGTGGACCGGCCCGTGTTGTGGGTTCAGGACCGCATCTCGCGGCGCGAAACCGGCAGGCCCTGCCTGGCTGGCCTGCCGGTGCCTTTGCGGATCATCCATGTGGATGTCTCAAAACCTGTTGATGTGCTTTGGGCGATGGAACAGGGCCTGCAATGCAATGGCCTGTCCGCGGTACTGGGCGAGGTCTGGGGCGATCCCGCGGCGCTGGATTTCACCGCCACCAAACGGCTGGCCCTGCGCGCCGAGGCGCAGGCGCGTCCCGCGATTCTGCTGCGCAGGGCGGCCAGCCCGAACCTGTCTGCCGCGCGCCTGCGCTGGCGCGTCAGCAGCCTGCCCTCTGCACCTGCCCCGGATGATATCCGCGCGCCCGGACAGCCCCTGTGGCGGGCAGAGCTGTTTCGCGCCCGCTGGCGCACACCCGGTGCATGGGTCGCGCATCATGGTGCCGATGGGCTGACGCTTGACCATGCCCGGCCTGCAACAACACCCGCGCTGCAAGCCATGGCATGACCTGATGTCTTCTTCTGGCCAAAAGTATCCCCGCCGGAGGCTCCCGCCGCAGCCACCCCCCGGACGCCTGCCGCGATGAAACGCATGGACCAGCTGCCCGTCCTTGCGTTTCCCACCCCCCCTGCTGCCAAGGACCCCGTGCAGGCCCCGCCTGACGATCTGGCGCGCGCGCTCAAGGCGCTGCGCCAGGCCGAGACCTGGCAACCGCGCGCCCCAGCACCCGATCCTGCGCCACCACAGACCGACAGCTTTGGCACTGTCGGTGCACCGTGCTGGCGCGCAGGCCCCCGTGCGACAGATCAGGGGGCCGGGCGGGCGGGTGTCGTCGCAGACGCAGTCGCCCCGACCGGACTGGACACCGACCGTGACCCGCTCACACGCCGTATCACCAGCATCCACTTGCCTGATTTTGCAATGGAACGCTGGCTGCGGTGGGCCGCGGCCCGAAATGAGGCACCGCCCGATGATCTGCCCGTGATCCTTGCAACCGAAGGGCCGCATGGCCCAATCGTGCATGCCTGCACCCGTGCCGCCTGCCTGGCAGGCATCCATGTCGGCGCGCGGGTCGTGGACATGCGCGCGCTCTGCCCCGAGGCACAGGTGGCCTATGCCGATACCGGCGGCGATGCGGCCGCTCTCGCGCGGCTGGCGCTCTGGGCGCGGCGCTGGTGCCCCTGGACCGCCACCGATGGCGCCGATGGTCTGGTGCTGGACACCACCGGGTCGGATCACCTCTGGGGGGGCGAGGCCGCGATGCTGCGCGAGATCGAAGAAAAACTCAGCCTGATCGGTTTTTCCGCCAACCTTGCCTGCGCGCCCACCCATGGCGCGGCCTGGGCACTGGCACGGCTGGGCCGGGTCAGGCAGGTTGTAACAGCAGACCGGTTGGCGCAAGACATCGCACAATTGCCCGCCCGCGCCCTGCGGCTGGATGCTGATACACAATTACTGCTGAAGCGACTGGGCCTGAAAAGCGTGGGCGATCTGGCCGCTGTCCCCCGGCTGAGCCTCGCGCGCCGTTTCAACCGGGCTGCGTTACCGCAAAACCCGTTGTTACGGCTGGACCAGATGATGGGGCGACTGGCCGAGCCGGTGAACGCGCCCGAAGATCCCCCCCGGTTCGCCGTGCAGGCGCGGCTGGCGGAACCGGTGCAGGATCCCACCCCACATCTGCCCGCGCTTTGCGCCGAGCTTTGTGACGGGCTTGATGCGGCAGGTTTTGGCGCGCGGCGGGTCACGGTCACGGTCTTTCGCACCGATGGTGAGGTGCGCGACATCACCGTTACCACCGCCCATGCCACACGTGATGCCGACCACATCCAAAGGCTGTTTGATGACAAGCTGGACCGGATCGATCCCGGCTTTGGTTTTGATCTGATCACACTGGGTGCGGCCCAGATCGAGGCATTGAGCGCGCAGCAAACCCGGCTGGATGGCCAGGCCGACAACGGGGCAGAACTGGCCCGCCTGGTGGACCGTCTGTCCGCCCGGCTGGGCCCGGGTACTGTGCGCTGCCCCAGTCCGGTGGCAAGCCACGTGCCCGAACGGGCCGAAGACTGGCGCCCGGCCCTGGCCGGCCCGCCACGCCCGCCACAGCCGCTGCCTGATCGCCCCTTGCGCCTGTTCGATCACCCCGAAGAGGTGCGTGTACTTTATGCCGTGCCTGAAGGGCCACCGGCACAATTCGTCTGGCGCAAACAGACCCACCGCGCGGTCCGTTTCGCCGGACCGGAACGGATCGCGCCCGAATGGTGGCGCGATATGCCCGGCACCCGACTGCGCGACTATTACCGGATTGAGGATGATCGCGGCCGCCGCATCTGGCTTTACCGTGATGGTGTTCTGGATGATGGCCGGGGAGAGACGCCGCGCTGGTTTATCCACGGGGTATTCGCGTGACCCGCTGTGACCCAAATGCGCGCCTGCGGCGCACGCCTTTTTATTGGGTTTGGGGGCGCTGCCCCCGCAGGCCAAAGGCCTGCCCCCCCGGGATATTTTTAGCCAGAAGAAGACCCACCCACGATTTTGGCATCACCGCCTCTGGGGGCGGCAATGCCTGAAAACGATCATGCCCATCCCCGCCGGACGATCCCCGAGGACGGAGCGTTCCCGCCAAATCCGCCTGCGCCGTTTGTGGAACTGGGGCTTGCCACCTGCTTTTCGTTTCTGCGCGGCGCCTCGGATGCTGTCGATCTGGTCACCACCGCCTGGTCACTGGGCTATGATCAGATCGGTGTGGCCGACTGGAACTCGATGGCTGGGGTGGTGCGTATTCATACAGAGGCCCAAAAGACCGGTCTGCACCCGATCATCGGCGCGCGGATCATCCTGACAACCGGAGAGGCATTCTTGGCCTATCCTACAGATCGCGCGGCCTATGGGCGGCTTTGTGCGCTGCTGTCCAAGGGCAAGAACCGCCGCCCTGACGGGGCGTGGCAGGACAAGGGTATCTGCGAGATTGCACTGGATGATCTGGACCCGCTGGGACCCGAGGTTATTCTGATTGCCCTGCCCCCGGATGATCTGCGCGACTTTGCCCGCCGTCTGCCGCAACTGGCCCGCCGATTGCCCGGCCTGACCCACATCGCGGCCAGCTATCGCTTTCGCTCTGACGACGTGGCGCGGATCAATCAGCTGGACCGGCTCGCCGGCCAGCACAGGCTGGGGCTACTGGCCACAAACGATGTGCTTTATCACGCGCCCGCGCGGCGGGCCTTGCAGGATGTGATGACCTGCATCCGCGAAAAGACCACGATCCAAAAAGCCGGGCACCTGCTGGAACCCAATGCCGAACGGCATCTGAAATCCGCCTCTGAGATGCAGCGCCTGTTTGCCCAATGGCCCCATGCCATTCAGGCCAGCCTTGCCATCGCCAAACGCTGCCAGTTCAGCCTGTCAGAGCTGAAATACGCATACCCACATGAGATTTTACCAAAGGGGCGCAGCGCGATCGCCCAACTGCGTATCAATACCGCCGCGGGGGCCGCCACACGTTACCCCGGCGGTGTGCCGTTACCGGTGCAAGCGGCCCTCGACAAGGAATTGGCGATGATCGCAGACAAGGAGATCGCCAATTACATTCTGACGATTGAAAGCATCGTGAAATTCGCACGTTCCAAAGACATCCTGTGTCAGGGGCGCGGGTCGGCGGCGAATTCTGCCGTATGCTATTGCCTTGGCATCACCGCCGTGGACCCCGCGCAGCATGATTTGCTGTTTGAACGCTTCATCAGCGAAGATCGGGTTGAACCGCCCGATATCGACGTGGATTTTGAACATGAGCGGCGCGAAGAGGTGATCCAGCACATCTATGATACCTATGGCCGCCACCGCGCAGGACTGTGTGCGACGGTGATCCATTACCGTCCACGCTCGGCCATCCGCGAGGTGGGCAAGGTCATGGGATTGTCCGAGGATGTGACCGGTGCGCTGGCCAAGACGGTCTGGGGCAGTTGGGGCAAGGCTATCGCTGAAGGCCATGCCGATGAGGCGGGTGTTGACTTAACCGACCCGCTGATGCGGCGCACCTTGATCGTGGCGCAACAGATGATCGGCATGCCGCGCCATCTGGGCCAGCACGTGGGCGGGTTCATCCTCACCGAAGACGCGCTGACCCATACCGTGCCCATCGGTAATGGCGCGATGCCGGACCGGACATTCATCGAATGGGACAAGGACGACATCGAAGCGCTTGGCATCTTCAAGGTCGACATTCTGGCCTTGGGGATGCTGACCTGCATCCGCAAGTGCTTTGACCTGATCGCAGCCCACCACGGCGAGACTTGGACGCTCGCGACCGTGCCCAAAGAGGACACGCGTGTCTATGACATGCTGTGCAAGGGGGACAGTATCGGTGTTTTTCAGGTCGAAAGCCGCGCACAGATCAACATGCTGCCACGGCTGCGGCCGCGCACCTTTTATGATCTGGTGATCGAGGTGGCAATTGTGCGGCCCGGGCCCATTCAGGGCGACATGGTGCATCCCTATCTGCGCCGCCGCTCTGGGCAGGAACCAGTGGAATACCCTGCCCCTGCAGCACCGCATGACCCTTCCGAGCTCAAGAACATTCTGGGCCGCACATTGGGCGTGCCGATCTTTCAGGAACAGGCGATGAAGATCGCGATTGATGCGGCCAAGTTTTCGTCCAAAGAGGCGAACCAGCTGCGCAAGGCGATGGCGACATTCCGCAGCAAGGGCAATATCGAGCTGCTTGAGGAAAAGATGGTCGGGCGTATGGTCGAACGCGGTTATGATCCTGATTTTGCCACCCGGTGCTTTGACCAGATCAAGGGCTTTGGCGAATATGGCTTTCCTGAAAGTCATGCCGCCAGCTTTGCCCAGCTTGTCTATGTCTCAAGTTGGCTGAAGTGCCATTTCCCCGGTGCCTTTTGTGCCGCCCTGCTGAATTCGCAGCCGATGGGGTTTTATGCCCCCGCACAACTGGTGCGCGATGCGCAGGAACATGGGGAAACGGTACTGCCTGCGGATGTGAATTACTCGGACTGGGACAGCACGCTGGAACCTTTGGGTCAGGGCGGTTTTGCGGTGCGGCTGGGGATGCGCCAGATCACTGGCCTGCGCGAGGATATCGCGGCCCGGATCATGGACGCGCGTGACGCGCCATATCAGGATATTGCAGACCTCAAGGCACGTACTGGCATCGGGGCGGCTCATATCCGCAGGCTGGCAGAAGCGGATGCCATGCGGTCCATGTTTGTTGATCGCAGGCAGGCCCTGTGGGAGGCTAAGGGCCTGCGCGATGCCCCTGATCTGCCATTGTTTCAAGGTGGCACGGACGAAGGTGTCGAGCGCACAGTGCCTTTGCCGGTGATGCCGGTCTGCGAACAAGTGGTGTCGGATTACCAGACGATGCGCCTGTCACTGAAAGCGCACCCGATGGCATTCATGCGAAAATCCATGCGTAAACAACGATTTATAGACACAGCCCAGTTGAAAGACAGCCGCCCCTGGCAAAAAGTCAAGATGGCCGGTCTGGTGCTGATCCGGCAAAAACCCGGCACCGCCAAGGGGGTCTGCTTTATCACGATCGAGGATGAGGTTGGCGTTGCCAACATCGTGGTCTGGCCCAAGGTGATGGAACAGTTCCGCAAGACCGTGATGCAATCCCGGTTGTTGCAGATCGAAGGCTACGTACAGCGCGACGTGGAGATCATCCATGTGATCGCCCAGTCGCTGACCGACAAATCCGAAGCGCTGCAAAGGTTAGCACCGGATGATCTTGCACCGCCACTGGCGCATGCTGATGAGGTGCGTAAGCCCCTGCCCGCCCCCAGCAGCCGCCATCCACGCGACGTGCGCATCATTCCCAAAAGCCGGGACTTTCACTGAACAAAAGTCAGGCAGATCGGCAAGGTTCCGCCACGGAACACGCTGTGGTTGTCATCTAACCTTTGCAAAATGACGTCAAATCGCCACCATCAGTGACATTATTTATGGGGGACTATCGGATGTTTGGACGCTTCAAAATTGGTATTCAGTTTGGTGGATTTGGGCCTGATACGCTTGTGGGCGATGCCCGTAAGGATTTGTTGTTCGGGCTATGGGGCAACGACACACTCGACGGTGGCGCGGGTCGCGACCTTTTGTTTGGCGGCTTTGGCGATGACACACTGATCGGGGGTGCCGGGGCTGACAAGCTTTTTGGTGGCTTCGGTTTTGACACCGCCGTCTTCGAAGGTGGCGTGGACGACTACACCGTTCACAGTGTCCGCGCCAACGGACGCGGGCCGATCAAGGCAAAGGTCACAGACGCAGGTGGTGACACGGACCGCCTGAACAGTGTCGAGGCACTCTATTTTACAAGTGATGATTACACGGCCTTTCTGGATGGCCGGAACAACGCCGTTCTCGCCCGCGATGACGCAGCAGATGCAGACGCCACTGGCGCCACGATTTCCGGCCTGACCGGCAATGACTTTGACTTTGACGGGGACGCGCTGACCATCATCGACATTGATACGACCGGGCTGACCGGATCGGCAACGCTGAACGATGACGGCACGATCAGCTATACGACCGACGGGGCATTTGACGCGCTCAAAGAAGGTGAGACGGCGCAGACCACGCTGACCTACACTGTGAGTGACGGCAACGGCGCCACTGACACCGCAACTGTTACTATCACAATCACTGGAGAGAATGACGCGCCCGAACTAACGCTGGCCGACACTGCCGAAGTCGCAGAAAATACGACCGCTGTGGCAGCAGCCAGTGCCTTTGATGTCGATGGAGATACGATCACCTACTCCCTGTCAGGGAATGATGCGGTGCTATTTGATATCGACGCAAACGGTGTGCTGACCTTCAAGGACGCCACGGATTTTGAAGCCCCGGCAGACGCGGATGGTAACAACGTCTATGATGTCACAGTGACCGCGTCCGATGGCACATTGTCCGACAGCGCCGATATCGCCGTCACCGTCACTGACGTGGACGAGGGCCCTGCCCCAAAGGTCTGGATCAACGAATTCCATTATGACAACGCCGGGGGCGATGTCGGTGAATTTATCGAAGTGGCAGGAACCGCAGGCGTCAACCTCAATGGGTGGAGCCTTGTGCTTTATAACGGGTCAAACGGCACGGCCTATAACACCATTGCGCTTGCTGATGCACTAGACGACACCGCTGGCGGTTTTGGGTTCAATGTCACCAACCTACCCAGCAACGGCCTGCAAAACGGCGCGCCCGATGGCATCGCACTGGTTGATGATACAGGTGCAGTGGTCGAATTCATCTCCTACGAAGGGGCCATGACGGCCGCTGACGGGCCAGCCACTGGCCTGACCTCTCAGGATGTGGGCGTGGCTGAAACCAGCGGCCAACCGATTGGTGGGTCGATCCAGCGCAGCGGGATCGAGGATGAATTCACCTGGACGGTCACGGATACCAACACATCTGGTGCCACCAATGACGGCCAGACGTTGGGTGATGTGCCGCCCAACGTCTTCATCAACGAATTTCACTATGACAACGCCGGTGGCGATGTCGGTGAATTTATCGAAGTCGCCGGTGACGCGGGCACAGACCTAAGCGGTTGGTCGCTGGTGCTCTACAATGGCTCCAACGGCACGCCTTATAACACCATCGCGCTGGATGGTGTCTTGGCGGACACCGCGAACGGCATCGGTTTTGACGTCACCGACCTGCCCACCAATGGGATTCAGAACGGTGGCCCGGACGGGATCGCACTGGTGAATGACCAAGGCGAGGTTGTCGAATTTCTGTCCTACGAAGGCACGTTTGATGCCGTTGGTGGCCCTGCCGATGGCATGACCTCAACCGACATTGGCGTTTCTGAATCCGGCAGCACCGCCATCGGTGACAGCTTGCAGCGTCTCGAAGACGGCACATGGGACGGCCCAAAAGCCAGCACCAAGGGTGACGCCAATACCGAGCCGGTAACACCCCCGGCCGATGACGTCATCCTGTCAGAATTCCACTATGACAACGCTGGCGGCGACGTTGGCGAATTCGTCGAGGTGTCTGGCACTCCGGGTGGTGATCTGACTGGCTGGACCATCGCACTTTACAACGGGAATGGCGGGGCGGTCTACAATACCGTGGCCCTGACCGGCACGTTGAACGCCGACGGCTATGCCTCTGTTGATGTTCCGGGCATTCAAAACGGTGCGCCTGATGGCATCGCACTTGTCGCGCCAGATGGGACCGTTGCGGAATTCATTGCCTACGAAGGCGACCTGACCGCAACTGACGGCCCTGCGGCTGGTATGACAGCGCTCGACATCGGTGTATCTGAGACCAGCAGCACCGCAATCGGCGACAGCCTGCAAAAGGATAGCGATGGCAACTGGCAAGGGCCTGCCGCCAGCACGCGTGATGCGGCAAACGATGACGGCCCACCGCCCCCACCGCCGCCGCCAACCGGCACAACGTTGATCTCGACCGTGCAGGGCAGCGGCGATGCCTCCGCACTTGACGGGCAAGTTGTGAACGTCGAGGCGGTTGTGACCGCCGTGATGTCCAATGGGTTCTATTTGCAAGAGGAAGACGCAGACGCCGATGCTGACGCTGCGACGTCCGAAGGGATCTTTGTCTTCACCGGCGACACACCGGGTGTAACCGTGACCGATGTTGTCTATGTCACGGGCACGGTTGATGAATTCTTTGACTTCACGCAATTGACCAATGCCACCGTGTCCAACATCGGCACCGCCACTTTGCCGACCGCCGCGACATTGACCCTGCCGGACAGCATCAGCAGCCTTGAAAGTTTTGAGGGTATGCAAGTCAGCCTTGCTTCGGACGGCGCGCCGTTGACAATCATAGAAACGTTCAACTTTGATCGCTTTGGCGAAATTGTCATAAGCGAAGGCGCACAGATCCAGCCAACCCAGATTTATGATGCCCAGACCCAATTGACCGAAATCACCGCATTGCAGGAACAAAATGCGGCGAACCGGATAACCATTGACGATGGCGCAGGCGGACAAAACCCTGATTCATTTACCTATATCGCGAACACGTCGGCAGGCGACAATGGTGATGGGATTCTGAGCGCGGGTGATGTCTTTACAGCTGACGGCCCCACCCTGCGGCTTGGGGCCGAACTGGATGCACCGGTCAACGGTGTGCTGTCCTTCAACTTTGGGGAATACAAGATCATCCCGACAGAGACGCTGTCAATTGACCCCATCACCAACGAAGGTGCGCGCGAAGAAACACCGCCCGATGTCGGTGGTGACTTGAAAGTGGTCAGCTTCAACGCGCTGAACTACTTCACCTCGCTGGATGACCCGGCCCTTTCGACCGCAGAGAAAGTAGCCCTCTACGGCTATGATCCACGCGGCGCAGCCACACCCGAAGATCTTGCCCGCCAGACCGAAAAGCTGGTGAACGCATTGATTGCATTGGACGGCGATATCGTTGGCCTGCAAGAAATCGAAAACAACGGCTTTGACGATGACAGCGCCATTGCCACCCTGGTCGCGGCGCTGAATAGCGAATTGGGAAGCGAGGTCTATGGCTACGTGGATCCTACCGGCGGTGTTGGCGGGATGCTCGGCACTGACGCGATCACGACAGGGTTCATCTACAAGCTCGACAGTGTTGACGTGACGGGTTCTGATTTCTTGGTATTTGACGATGGCGGCCAACAACGCAACCGCCCGGCTGTGGCCGCTACCTTCGTCGACGAAAACGGAGAAGAGGTCACCGTCGCCGTCAATCACTTCAAGTCCAAAGGTGGGAGCGGCAGCGGCGATGACGCCGATCAGGGCGATGGTCAGGGCAACTTCAATGCGGTGCGCACGGCAGCGGCAGAGCAACTGACAGCATGGCTTGAAACCGGGCCGACTGGCACAACGGACCCTGACGTTCTGATCATCGGTGACCTGAATGCCTATCTGCAGGAGGACCCGGTTCAAGCGATCGAAGCCGCAGGTTACAACAACCTGCTGGAAGACTTCGTGGGCGCCGAAGATGCCTTCAGCTTTATCTTTGATGGGCAGCAAGGCGCGCTGGATCATGCCTTGTCGTCTGACTCACTTACCGATCAGATTACCGGCGTCGCCGAATGGCACATCAATGCACAGGAACCTGATCTTTTGAACTACAACAGCCAGTTCAATGATCCGTCGTTCTACAATGGTGACGATGTGTTTGCAGCATCTGACCACGATCCGCTTTTGGTCGGACTGACATTGTTTACGCCAGATCCCTTGGCGGTTGCCTGACCTGCATGATCTTTTTGGCCCCCCGCCGCGAGGCGTGGGGCCCCTTATTCCCCGCATTGCGCCAGGATCAAGACCGCCTGTTTGACCGGCGAATGGCTCAAGATTTGCGACGCGTATCGCATTGACAATCGCCGATTGTCATTTTGGTCTGAAAAGAAGATCGGTGTTCTTGTGGTGCCCCCACACGGACTCGAACCGCGGACCTACTGATTACAAATCGCCTCAGGGTTGTTTCTCCGTTTTTCGCTGCACCACGCCTATCAGCCATAAATAGCTGTTTTTGCTTATTTATTATTGACGCTCTACACGCTGGCGTTTCATCACTAACGCCACGAAACGCTGCACGAGGCTTCCGATAAGCTTCCGGATTTGGTGAGCAACGATGGCGAAACTGACAAAACGATACGTCGAAAGCATAGCGCCCGAAGACAAGGAGCGCATCCTTTGGGACGATGAGTTGAGCGGCTTTGGCCTGCGCCTCTACCCATCCGGTCGCAAGGTCTATGTCGTGCAATACAAGATGCACGGTCGGACCCGCCGCAAGAACCTTGGCATGCACGGAGTCGTAACCGCCGATGAGGCCCGCAAAGAGGCCAAGCTGACGCAAGCCGACGTCGCCAGAGGCACCGACCCTTCAATTGACCGCAAAGCCCGTCTGCGCAGCCCCACAGTCGCCGAATTGGGCGAAAGGTTTCTCAGGGATCACGTCGCACTGCATTGTAAGCCGACCACCCAATACGACTACAGCAACCTATTGCGCAAAGTCGTCGTGCCGGTTCTTGGTGGGATCAAGGTGTCTGAAATCACTTTCCTCGACATTCAGACGTTTCACATCAAACTCAAGGACACCCCCTATCAAGCAAATCGCGGCGTGATGATGTTGTCGAAGATGTTGAACTTGGCCGAGGATTGGGGCCTGCGCCCCATGAACACAAACCCGTCGCGCCGGATCAAGAAATATCCTGAAGAAGAAAAGAAGCGCTATTTGGACGAGGACGAACAAGAACGACTTGGCAATGTGTTGGCCCAGATGCTGAGACGCGGCGAAATCAGTCGCTACGTCTTTGCCGCGTTCTACCTGTTGCTGCTGACGGGATGCCGCCTGAACGAAATCCAAAAGCTGAAATGGGAATATGTCACCCGCACTCACTTGGAACTGCCGGACAGTAAGACAGGCCGACGTCGCATCCCCCTGCCCCGTGAAGCCCGCGCCCTGCTGGACACGCTAGACCGGCGCGAAGGAAACCCGTTCGTGATCTTAGGCGACCACGGCTCTAGCCACTACAACGACCTGCAGAAACCTTGGCGCAAGATCAGGGCCAAAGCTGGCCTAAACGACGTTCGCGTCCATGATTTGCGCCACACCTATGCATCGGTTGCTGTGATGAACGGGATTGATCCCTTTATGCTGAAAGAGATTTTAGGTCACAAGAACCTGTCCACCACGTTGCGCTATGCACATCTGTCCGACGACGCGGTGCAGAAAGCTGCTGGCAGGATCGCCAACCGTTTGGCACATACTCTGGGCAATACATCAGAGAAACCATTCTGAATGGTCCCAGAGAGGTTCATAGGCTTTGCAAGCGCTTAAGAAGGATGATTTTGATCGTTTCTGGTTGTCACTTGGTCAGTGCGGCGCTGCTTCTATTGAATTTGAGCAAGCAATAGAAGCTGCTTTAGAGGGATATGCGCATAATCAAAGTTGGCCACCGAAGGTTTCAGCAAATGTGAGAAAAGCGGCATACGATCCGCTTGAAAATGCCATCGAAAGGATTGTTAAACAATTGTCTGACCCGGCAGATTGGCTGACAATTGAGCTTGCAGAGGCGAGTATGGATTTTGAGCCACCCAATTTTGGAGATCGGACACTCATCGACATGGGAGAATATGAAGGCTTAGATTGGAGCGACGTAAAACGACACCGCATTCTAGATGAACTGTCGGAACTAAGTGAAATAGTCGCGCAAGCACGAGGCGAAAACAGCGGCAAACGTGGGCGACCCAAACAAAACTCAGAACTTGAGATCGTTATTCAAAGGCTCGCGAGGATTTTCGCTCAGACTACAGAGCATGAGCCTTCTAAGGGTTATTACTTCGACTCCCTCGATCCTGAACGCCCTTATAAGGGGCCATTCCTAGATTTTGTTTATGATGTGATTTGGTCCCACAATGGCAAAGATGTGCCAGCCGGTGGGTCCATTGGCGATGCTGCGAGACGTGTCCTCAAAGTCCGAAAGTAGATGGTGGCATTAAAAGAGAAAATCTCTCGGATTATTGCCATTATCTTCTCCGCCGTTCTTCGCCGAATTTGTCACTCAGACACAAACATCGGAGAGTGACACAATGCACGCAACACAACCTCAAAATGGCACATTGGTAGACGAACGCGAAGCCGCGTCGATCCTCTGCTACTCCGTCCGCGCCTTACAGAACTGGCGGCACCGTGGCGGCGGGCCGGACTTTGTCAAGGTCTCATCCCGCTCGATCCGCTACCGTCGCGCCGATCTGGACAAGTGGATTGCTGACCGCACCGTGAGCAACACCTCACAAACCGTCTGACATTCAGTTTTGCCTCAAGGGGCTTGGCAGCACCTTTGAGGATTTTGGGGCCGAGAGGCTTTCAAAGGGGGCGCGAGGTTTCGCACTTCGCGCCCTTTCTATGTCTGCCAACTACCTAACGGTCGAAAGGATACTCCATGACAAATCAACCTACCTTCAAGTTCCGAATAGGACTCATCACGGCAACAATCTGGAAGAACGATGGCTTCTATTCCGTTGATTTCAAACGTTCTTACAAGGATGCCGATGGCAACTGGAAGAATACCGAGAGCTACGCACATGCCGACCTACTCAACATCTCAAAGTGCGCAGATCGCGCCGAAAACTGGATCGCGAGGCAGTCCAATGAAAACAACTAAAGCCCGCCCACAAAAACCCATTCGGCCCCAAAACAAAAGCTGCCCCGCCGGAGGCTCCCCAAACCCGCAAGCCGCGCGACCTGCGAATGACGACCGACCGCCGAGGGGGGTGGTAGTAGCACCCCCCTCTGGAAATACACTAAGCCCCATGATCGTATTGCATCGCGGCTTTGACTATCTAACGTTGGCAATCCGGGCGAACATCCCTGAAGCATTACAGGCTGTCTTAGATGCCGAAAAGGAAGTCGCCGAGGAAGAACGTCGCAGCGTTCTGATGACCTACAATGGGCTGCAATTCCACCTTAGCCCTCATGGTGGCGGCGGGTATCGTTTTTTGCTCTCCGGCGGTCCTGATGGGGCGCAATGGTCCTTCAAGAAGCCCAATGCAAAGGACGCTTGGGGCATCCGGATTATCTTTGGTTCGGACTTCATGGCATTCCATGGGCTTGGCGCGGCGAAAGCGCATGTGGAACACGTCACGGAACGTCTGGGCATACGTTATCGTCCCGACGACATCAGCATCAGCCGCGTTGATTTTTGCACCGACATTTTGGCACCAGATTTTGTGCTGAACCCGGAAAACTTCGTGATGCACAGCAACACGGGGCGTCGGGACTACATCACTGGTGAAGACCTTTCGGTGCATGGCAAGTCCGGCCGGGTCACATCGGTGACCGTGGGCAAGATCAAGAACCGACAAGTGATTATCTACGACAAGCGTGAACAAGTGGTCGCCAGCGGTAAGACCCAATGGTGGGCGATCTGGAACGATACGTTACGCAAGTTGAATGATGCAAAACCCGCCAATGTTACCTTACATAGGAACGGCCTTGCCCCTAGGTATCCCTACATAAAGGAACTGGACCCCAACGACCTCGCCCAAAGCCGCGTTTGGCGTGTCGAACTGCGGGCAGGCAAAGACCTTCTAAAAGACACATGGGACATCCGAACATGGTCTGACTTGTTTGACCGTTTTGGCGATCTCTGCCGTCAAACCGGCGAAGTCGTCCGCTACACCGCCCCCGCCCCCGACGACACCAACCGCGCCCGCTGGCCCAACCACTTGCTTTGGGAAATCGCGATGTCGGAGATCAATGACGACCTATTTGAAATGCGCAGCGGCGTTGACCCCAACCCGCTGAAAAAGGTGCACCAAGAAGAACACATCGCCATGCTTTTGCGGCAAGTCACCGGGTCCAGCATCACACTTGCGGCCCTCCGACAATCCAAGGCCGACGACCTACCCGCTGCGCTGGATCGTATCGCGCAAGACATGAAAGATCAGGTCCGCGCAGATCCGCTTCGCGCTGCAAAGCAGTTACAGGACGCGAAAGACCGATATGTGTTCAGATCTCACCATAGTGAACTTGCCTCGTAGGACAGGTTTTTCTGACCCCGCCGTGCCTGAAAAACATCTGGCACGGCGGGCGGGAAGCGGTCATTCGCTGCATCTTTGACGGATGGCAGCTATGCGCAGCTCGCTGACATGGATGTGTTGGCAACCCATCGCAATACGTGCAAGCATCTTTCTGTTTTATGATCACAAGAAACTATTGCGGTTGAAAGATGCCAGAAACCATTTTTGTAGAGAAGCTTGTTCAGATCACGGGCGTTGGTATCTGGCGCGACCACAATCCGCAAAGCCCCGATGCTGACTTCACACGAAAAACAATTGTTTATGGATTCAATGGATCAGGGAAGACTAGCCTATCCCGCATCTTTTCTTCGCTCGAAGCAAATTCGCTGGCCAATGGGCTTGATGATCGCACGAAATTTCAAGCCAAGTTCTCCGACGGAACTACAGCTACCGATGCCAGTTTGGTGCATCCCCTTGGAAACCACCTCCTGGTCTTCAACTCAGACTTTATTTCCCGCAACTTCCAATGGGACGAAGGTTCGGCGCTGCCCATCTTCCATATCGACGAAGAGAACATCGAAAAGGTGAACGAGCTACGCCAGCTAGTAGCCGATCTCGAAGCTGCATCAGCCGAGACTCGCGCAGCCAAGACAAGGCAGGAAGCGGCAGAAAAGGGCTACAAGGAAAAAGGCACAGAGATAGGCGGACGCGTGCGCGACGCGAGAGGTACTGGCTACACTCAGCAATTCAACAGAGGCAATGTCGATCGCGAGTACTCCGAAAAAGAGTTCACGGAACAAGATAACCTCGCGGAGGAAAATATTGACGGGTACCGCGCGATCATTCGTCAGTCCGACCCACTCCCGAAAATTAACCTAGCATTCAAACTGCCCAAGGAATTTCTGGACGAGTTGAAAACTGCATGTGACCTAGCTCAGCAGGACTACTCTGCGCAGCTTTCGTCTGACCTCAGCACCCACCCCAACATGTTGGCATGGGTAGCTGAAGGCCACCATTACCATGAAGAAAACCAGCTCGCGTCATGCCTTCATTGTGGAAATAAGATATCAGACCAACGCCGAAAGACCTTGGCGGCCCTGTTCAGCGAGAGCTGGCAAGAGCAAGCAAACGCAGTGACAGCGGCCATTGCATGGTGCGGGCGGTCACGCTCGCTGCTGAGAGGATGGCTTGAGGGATTTCCATCGCAGTCAGCTGTTCAACCCACTCTAGCCAAACACTTCGGCGAGGCCGAAAAAAGGTTCCGGGCTGAGGTCATTTCTACTGGCACGGCGATCAAGGAGCTGCAAGAAGCGCTTGGCGAACGTCAACGGAACCCTATGACAATTCAAACGGCTCCCGACAACGTGACCAAGCTCTTGGACGGTGACGGGTTAGCCGAGTTTATTGATGCCAAGAACCGTTTGCTGGCTGTTATCGGCGAGCACAATTCCATCAATGACCGGTTTAGACAACTCAAAGACGCCGCCGCCAATGCACTCAAGGCCCATGTTCTCTTCGCCGAGCAAGCTTCCTACCGTCAGTTGAAACGAAAAGCGGCGGAGGCGGAAGAAGAGGCCCAAAAAGCAGAAAGCACGGCGAAAGGCCTGAGACGGAAAGCTGAAACGTTGCGCAATGAAATTCGCAAACACGGTATTGCGGCCATCGAGCTCAACAAACTGCTTCACGAGTACCTCGGTCACAACTCCATCCGTTTGGAGGCCAAGGACGAAGGGTACCAATTGGTTCGCGCGGACGGCTCCATCGCGCAGAACCTCAGCGAGGGTGAGAAAACCGCGCTAACCTTCTGCTTCTTCTTAACTCAATTTGGGGCCGAAGGTAGGGACAAGAAAAGGCTCGTTGTTGTAATCGACGACCCAGTGTCGAGCCTCGACAGCAATGCCCAGACCTACGCGTTTGGCCTGATAAAGAAGCATACCAAACGTGTCGCGCAGGTCGTCCTGTTGACCCATAACCTCAAGCTCATGCACATGGCGAAGCGAGCCTTCTTCCGAGGGGTCAACTTCGCGGATACGGTACCTCAAGGGCTGCTGTTCGTGGATTGCCGCGGCGATAAAAAAGGCAGTCGAGAATCAGCACTGGTTAAGATGCCCTCGCACTTGGCGAAATACGACTCAGAATACCAATACCTTTTCTCCGTCGTGTTCGAGGCTTCGGACAAGCAGAGCACCGACTATCTGTATATGTTGCCCAACGCGATCCGAAAGCTTCTAGAGATATTCACAGCATTTGCTGCACCGGACAAAGCCAGTTTCGCTGAAGCGTTATTCGACGACTCCGGGAAGATCAAAGGGTTAGATCAGGCTGAAATGAACCAGCTTGAGCGAGTATGCCAAATTGAGTCGCATGGTGACATTGAGGCTGTGAATTCGCTTCCCGCGCTTACTGTCGAAGAGAGCCACCGCGCAGCAAATGGCGCAATGAAATATATTCGGGAGCGCGACAAAAAACACTACGATGCGATGCTGCGGATCATAAAAAAACCGGGCGCCGACTGAAAGTCCGCCTTACTCTGTAATTCGAGGCTGGATGTGGTGGATCGCTTCGCCTAGAGCGGCGTGCATCAATGGGCTGCGAGTGGTCATCCGCTGTGCTTGAAACGAAAGTCGGCTCTGGGCCGCTAGACCCGTCTAGGAAAGTCTTTCAATCCTTGAAGCAATGCACTGCTTCTAGACTGATCGGTTTCAAGCACTGCAATCGTCAGTTCGCCAATCAAACAACTTGCTCGAGACATCCAATCAAACATCTCTTGCAGTTCCGCCCAACTTAGCGAGCGTTCAAGTCCATTCAACTCAACCGTTAGGCAAGCTTCTTCATGTAAAGGGGTCAATCTAGCGGAATATCCAATCAACCCGTGACAAACCAAATTTCGGACTGCAAGAGCTTCACGAAGATGGTCAGTCAATCGAATGCATAGTTCATCTGCCAAACCAGATCGGCTCGTCCTATTTTGAATTTCGGTGCGCCAAAGGTCGAGATTTTGGGCGATGCCGTGAGGTCGTTTAGTCGTTCTGCCGTCCACCAATTTGTCGATCGAGGCACCTAACTCACGCTCAATTTGAGACCATAAGAACAGCAAAGATCCTACGGCCCCTTTCATCTGGTCTAAAGTAACGGGAGATTGGTTATCTGATCTCATGGTCGCAAAGTCACGTTACAACGATGTAGCGGCAAGACTTACCTGATTGCCTTTGACGCTCGAAATAGATGCTCGATCTCTGATCGCGATCAGTCCAGTTTCCTACCGATTTCGCCAATGGCGCCCAATGCTGATCCGACCAAGATGCCATACAAATTTTGGTCGATCAATTTGCCCATACTGCGGCCCGGAAAAAAGGACTGAAACGCGCCCGGTTCCCCCCAGATGGCAAAGCCGACACTTACTGCAAGCATCAGTACTGACCCGAAAAATATGAGAATACCTAGAAAGTAGCAAATTCGGACAAACACAATCTGACCTTTGATAGAGGAGCCGTCAGGCCAAATGTTCATGACTCAAGGATATGATCAACCCTGAAGGCCTAGGCAGTCCGAAATGAACTCAGATTGGCGATCCATGCCAAAAGAGTCTGAGGTCGCGGGCGTAATACAGTCCCGGAAGAATTTAGTAGACCCGTGATTCCCACGCCACACCCACCAAACCGGCTTCCGATAAGCTTCCGGATTTTCTAGTCAACTTTTGGCCGAGGTGAAAAATCGAGCAAGTATATGATATTGTTGATAAAATGGTGCCCCCACACGGACTCGAACCGCGGACCTACTGATTACAAATCAGTTGCTCTACCAGCTGAGCTATAGGGGCACTGCGTCGGTCTTTAGCGTCCCTTTTTGCCGGTGACAAGCCTTTGCTTTGCAATGATCGCTACAATGAAACCGGTGCCCCTTAGAACGCCAGTCGTCCATGCGATGCTCGGTGCTTGATGACGACAAAACACGCATCACCCCTACCCCGCAACAGCGTTCCATCCGGCCACATTTACCGCTAGAGTGCCGGCAACAAGAACGAAAGTGGCAGGCATGCAGATCGCATATCACATGGGTGCAAATTGCACGGACGAAGACCGGCTGCTCAAATCGATCCTCAAGAACAACGCGCAATTGTCAGAACGGGGAATCAAAGCTCCCGGCCCCGGTAGATATCGTGCCTTGATCCGTGAAACGATCCAACAGCTCGATGGCGCCACACCCGATCCGGACGCACGACAAGTCCTTTTGGATGCCATTGTCGACGCTGAAGATGCGAAACGCCTTGTGATGAGCAATGCAAATTTCATCTGCATTCCCAACCGCATCTTTGATCACGGCGTATTTTACGAGCAAATCGCTTTCAAATTGCGCGGGCTCATCAGCCTGTTTCCAGATGATGAGATTGAACTTTTTCTGGGCCTGCGTGATCCCGCCACCTTTCTGCCCGCAACCTTTGCAGAAGCGAAGTCCGACACGCTGGCCGATTTCCTTCAAGACACACCGCTTGGGGATATTCGGTGGTCAGATGTGATCCGCCGCATCCGCGATACGGCCCCGTCCGCAAAGCTGACAGTTTGGTGCAATGAAGATACGCCGCTGATTTGGGGCGAGGTAATGCGCCGGATTTGTGGGCTGGCCGCCGACGACCCGGTTGACGGGGCGCATGACCTTTTGGCAACGATCATGACACCCGACGGGATGTCGCGGCTAACCGCCTATCTGCAAAAACATCCGCCCAAGTCACAAGCCCAGGAACGCAAAATCGTCATGGCGTTCCTCGACAAATACGCGCTGCCAGAGGCGCTGGAAGAGGTCATCGACCTTCCGGGCCTCGACGCTGAAATCGTAGATGCCTTGTCAGCCGCATACGACGCCGATGTGAATCTGATCGCTGCCATGACTGACGTCACCTTTATCGCACCCTAGGTTCCAAGCCACAGCGGTCAGGCCAGTGCTACATGCCCAACGCGGATTTATACATATCCAGCACGGCCTCTTCTTCTGCCAGATCATTGGCGTCACGCTTTCGGATCGCGATGACCTTGCGCATGACCTTGGTGTCATAGCCCCGGCCCTTGGCCTCTGCCATAACTTCCTTCTGGGCATCTGCGATGTCCTTCTTTTCGGCCTCCAGACGCTCAAACCGTTCGATGAACTGGCGCAACTCCTGGCCTGCAACAGATGTGACTGTATCACTCCCTGTGGTCGCGGTGGTATCGGTCATGATGTGCTCTCCTGTGTTGGCCGGCCCCCTGACTAGCTTGGTGGTCAGGGCCTTGCAAGCCGTTCACGCAGGTAGTAGCGACTGCGCGTCGCAAAAAAGGAGCGCGCGGATGGAATGGCTGGTCTGGATAGGCGCAATGGTTTCGGTTCTGGGTCTTGTCGGGATCGTCCTGAGCGTTGTGCTGGTCATCCGCGCGCGGCGAGCAGAGTCGGATGATGACGCGCTACGGGCAAAGCTGAACCGCGTCTTGCCGCTGAACTTGGGCGCTCTGTTCTTGTCCGTCATCGGATTGATGATGGTGGTTCTGGGTGTGCTTCTGACCTAATCGGCCGGGCAAAACACCTCGTACAAACGCTCAAGCACGGGACGGACCCGCGGATCAGAAAGCTGATAGCGCACGCTGCGCCCGTTCTTGTGGCAGGTGACCAGTCCTTCGGCACGTAGTCGCAGCAATTGCCCCGAAACATAGGACTGGCTGGCGCCAAGCAGCGCGACCAATTCACTAACTCCTCTGTCCTGCGGGACAAGCGCGCACAGCAATCGCAACCGCGCAGGATTGGATAGAGATTTCATCAGCTCTGCGGCTTCATCAGCAGCAGCGGTCATTGGATCAACGCTAACTTTAATGTCCATGGTCATGTGACGAAGCTAACGACTGAAGCGATACATTTCAATATTGCAATGTTTTTGGTTTGCCCTATCCTGAACTCATTGAAAACCGGAGATCGCCATGACACCCGATGTAACCGCCTTCTTTGATTCTGCCACAAATACAGTATCTTACGTCGTCAAAGAACCCAATGGCACACAATGTGCGATCGTCGACTCAGTTCTTGACTACGATCAGGCTGCCGGGCGCACGGACACCAGCTCAGCTGACAAAATGATCGCTCATATAAAAGACAATGATCTAACAGTGGCTTGGATCCTGGAAAGCCACGTGCATGCCGACCATCTTTCGGCAGCGCCTTACCTGCAAGACGCTTTGGGCGGCAAAATTGGGATCGGCAACCAGATCACCGTCGTGCAGGACACCTTTGGCAAAATCTTCAACGAAGGCACGCAGTTTCAGCGTGACGGGTCACAGTTTGACGGATTGTTCGCAGACGGTGACAGTATCCATATCGGGCAAATGCGCTGTGATGTGATGCACACGCCCGGGCACACGCCCGCATGCCTGACCTATGTTATCGGCGACGCGGCCTTTGTCGGTGATACGCTTTTCATGCCCGATTTCGGCACGGCGCGCTGCGACTTTCCCGGCGGCTCTGCTGATGACCTCTATCACTCGATCCAGCGCATACTTTCCCTGCCGGGTGAGACTCGCATCTTTGTCGGCCACGACTACAAAGCACCGGGCCGCGAAGAGTTCGCGTGGGAAACCACAGTTGGCGAACAAAAGGCGATGAACGTTCACGTGGGCGCAGGCAAACCGCTCGCGGATTTTGTCGCCATGCGCACTGAACGCGACGCCAAGTTGGGCATGCCTCGGCTTATTCTGCCAAGCCTGCAAACCAACATGCGCGCGGGACATATGCCGGAACCGGATGACAACGGCACACGGTACTTCAAAGTTCCGATCAACACGCTCTAGGAATTAACATGCCAACAGACTGGATTTGGGGGCTCCTCGGCGGGGGCCTGATTGGAACGGCTGCTGCCATCTTTCTTTTAGTGAACGGCCGGATCATGGGCGCATCCGGCATTCTTGGCGGACTGGTCGATGGATCCGGTCGTGATACTGCGCGTGAACGGCTGTCTTTGCTGGCGGGTCTGATCGGTGTGCCGTTCGTCCTGGCGCTCTTGATCGGAGGTGCGGAGACGCACCTGACGCCTAACCTGTTTTTGGTGATCTCCAGCGGCCTGCTCGTCGGTGTCGGCACTCGGATTGCAAACGGCTGCACCTCTGGCCACGGGGTCTGTGGTATCAGTCGCCTCTCGCGACGCGGCATCGTCGCTACGCTGTTCTATATTGGTGCTGGCGCCGTCACCGTGGCGTTCTTCAAGAACCTACTTGGGGTCGTTTGATGCGCAATATCTTTGCATTTCTTGTGGGCGGCCTTTTTGGCACGGGGCTGCTGCTCTCAGGTATGACCGACACGCGCAAGGTGCGCGGCTGGCTTGATCTCTTTGGCGACTGGGATCCGACGCTGGCCTTTGTGATGGGTGGCGCGATCGTACCGATGGCACTGGCCTGGCGGTTTGTGCCGGGACGCGCGCCGATCATGGGCGGTAGCTTCCCCGCACCCCCTTCCCCCGCGCTCGGCCGCAACTTGATTGTCGGCTCGGTGCTGTTTGGTGTCGGTTGGGGTCTGTCCGGTCTGTGTCCGGGACCCGCTGCTGCCTCACTCGGCTTTGGCGGTTTTGGCGGCGCTGTGTTCTTTGTGGCGATGATCCTTGGTATGTTGGCGGCCCCTGCCCTGCGGAACCGTCTGGACGCTGTTGCTGCGGCGGGCTAGGTAACGACATGGAAATTCGCCCGATCACACCGACCTACACAGTCTCTCCGCAAATTGACCCCGCTGACATTCCAGCGATCAAAGCTGCGGGCTATGTCACCATCATCAATAACCGGCCCGATGCAGAAATCCCGCCCAGTCACCAAAGTGCTGCGATGCGCGCGCTTGCCGAAGAGGCAGGGTTGGGATTTGTCGACAACCCTGTAACCCATCAAGGGCTCAATATGGAAATGGTGACAGCCCAACGTGATGTCATGGACGCCGCCGATGGTCCGGTCTTTGCCTATTGCGCCTCGGGCACACGTTGCACCATCGTCTGGGCTTTGGGTCAGGCAGAGCGAATGTCGACCGACGATATTCTGGCCGCCGCGGCAGAACAAGGCTATGATATTGGCGGTATGCGCCGTCAGCTTGACGCGCTGCGGTAATGGCCGAATTCCGGCAAGTTCGACACGCTCAGCAAGCTACCAAAGACACCAGCATCCCATCCTTTCAAGTCCTCTAGACCTGCGCCGATGAAGCTGGCTATACGGCATTTCCAGCCATCGCCGGCGCAACCTCAGCAACATCCGGCACGGCAGCAGATTGTGGCGGCAGCGCACGCAGATCAAGTTTTGGTCCGTCTTCCACGCGCACCGCGATTTGCCCGGCAACTTGACCCAGCCGCGCTTTTGCGACCAATCGCCCGTCAGGGGCAAGCAATCGCACGGTATCAACGGTACACCCGCTTAAGGGGAGCAATTGTCCGACTTCCAGTTGCGTGGCGGTCAGCAATGGCACCTTGAATTGATGCAGCACTGCGTCCAGACGCGCCGGTGCCGCCAGCACGGCCTCGGGAAATGCGGTCGCCCAGTCGTTTTGTGGTCGGTGTTCGGTTTTCTTAGGCAGCGGGATCGCGGTTTGCGGTGGCAGGGCCAGCAGCACCTCTGCCTTGCGGGCACCGTCCAGCATTTCAACTGAGATCCGGATCAAGCGATAGACCTGATCGGGAAGGACAAACCCCGTGGCCCGTGGTCCACCCAACCGCGACATCAGCCCAGCCCCAGCCACCCAACCGTCCAACGCCGTCTGCGCTGTCGTGTTGTCCAGTTCCTGAACCAAATTTTTCAGAAAGGGTTCAATCAAGGCGGCGTCGGTGCGGGTCACGGGTCGCTGTTCATTGTCGCGGGACGCAACCCGCCCCGTTGTCTGAACCTCTACTGCAGCACTGCACATCGCCGCATCACATGCGATCACCCCGCGAACCGCATTGCCTGTGCCCAAGCCACGGATCAGCACATCCAGTGAGAGTTCTGAAAGTAGATCGTCCAGTTCGACCAGGTCTTCACTGACACGCGCCACGTTCAACGTCAGTGCAACACTATTCTGCGCCGCACGCGTCACGGCCAATGTGACCGCACGTGTGGCCGTCAAAGGCACATCCGGCACCGCTGTCGCGACCCGATGTGTCATCTTTTCCAGCACTGTTTGCGGGGCGTTGTCGTTCATGTCACCTGCCTGGCCCACGGTTCGTCGTGTTCTCTGTTAACCGCAAATTGGTTTACAGCCGGTGAACAGAACTCAGGCAGCAGCCATCGCTTGGGTCTTGGGCAGGGTCACTCGAAAAGCCGCGCCTCCCTGCCCCGGCATATAGGCAATGCGGCCGTCCAGCCGCTCCATGATCTCGCGGCAGATCGCAAGGCCAAGGCCCGCCCCGCCCGCGCGTTGCTCATCCGCGAGCCGCGCGAATTTTTCAAAGATCATTGTCTGATCTTTGTCGGCAATCCCGCTGCCGTTGTCCACAAAGTCAACCGTTGTCCGCCCATCATTGGTACGCACGATGATTTTCAGTTCCGGCTCTTCGGCATCGCAATACTTGGCCGCATTGGCGATCAGGTTGATGAACACTTGCACCAATCTGTCCAGATCAGTTTCCAGCGTAACGTTCTCACGCGCAGGTTTTCGCAAAATCCGAATGCGCTGCCCTTTGGCCCCTGCCGCATCCACCGCGCGTGTAATCAGCGCGGACAAATCACCAATCTCCCGATTCAAGGTCACCTGACCGTTCTCCAATACCGAAAGGTCCAAAAGATCATCCAGCAAGCGGGTCAACCGCACCGCCTCGTCATGGATGATGCCTGCGTACCGGGTCTTTTCGTCCGGATTCATCTCCATATCTCGCACGATTTCGGAAAATGACCGGATCGAAGTCATCGGCGTCCGTAACTCGTGACTGATCTGGCTAAGAAATGCGTCTTTCTGCACCGACAATGCCGTCAACTTTTCATTCGCCGCCCGCAAGGCGCGTGCAGTGCGATCCTGCTCGGCTGATTTCGCCTCGAGCTGATTGGAATACTCCATGATCTGGGCGGCTTCATCGGCCACTGCAATCAAGTCCTCGACCGACACGCTTGCCCCTTCGGTGAGCTGCCCGATCATCGCGTGCGCCGTTGCTGCGCCTACCGAACCGGCAAGTTCACGCTCCAAACGCTCAATAAAATCGGGGGTCACATCAGGCAGATAACCATCCTTGCCCTGCCGCTCTGCCGCGCGTTGAAACAGCGCCTGCGCCTCGCTTCCGCCGATAATGCGCTGCGCCATAATCAACAAATCCTCAGCCCCTGCACCACTGCGTGACCACGCGCGCGCGCCGGCGGTATTTGCAAAGACATTGACAAACTGCGCCCCCTGCAATCGTTCCAGCGGGGTCGGAAAACTTAGGACCGAACCCAGGAAAAACATCGCCGTGTTCAGCAACATGGACCACAAGATGCCGTGCACCAGCGGATCAAGACCGGTGATCCCGAACAATGCTTCTGGCCGAAACCAAGACAAACCAAACGGACCGTTGGCAAGCACCTGCGCGCTTAGCACTGCATCGCCAAAGCTTGGCAGAAACTGCGTCCACATCCAGACCGTCAGCCCCGTCACCAATCCGAGAACGGCACCAACGCGCGTGGCCCCCCGCCAGAAAATGCCCCCCAAAAGAACCGGCAAAACCTGGACAGCCCCCGAAAACGAAACCAAGCCAATTGCCGCCAATGCCGTGCCACCGCCTGACACGCGGTAGTAGAGATACCCCAGCGCCAGAACACCGGCGATCGACAACCGCCGCGACGTCACGATCAACCGCCGCACATCACCTGAAATGCTCGCCCCATCACCGCGTCCGGCGTTCAACCATAATGGCAGCACAATATGATTGCTGACCATTGTCGCCAGCGCAATCGTCGAAACGATCACCATGGATGTGGCCGAAGAAAACCCTCCTAGGAATGACAGCATGGCCAGGCCATCCTGCCCCGTTGCAAGCGGCACAGTCAGTACAAACAGGTCCGGGTTGGCGCCTTCGGGCATGATGTTCAGCCCGACAACCGCGATAGGGATCACGAAGAGGCTCATCAACATCAGATAAAGCGGAAAGGCCCAGCTTGCGGTCTGCAGATGCGCCTCATCCGCATTCTCGACCACAAGCACCTGAAACATCCGCGGCAAACAGATGAAGGCCGCCGCCGACAGAAAAATCAGGCCAGCCCAGCGGCCGCTGTTCTGATCCCACGTCGCGATAGGCGACGCGTCAATCTGGTTCAGAACCGCAGCCGGGCCGCCACCAATGCCCCAGACCACAAAAATCCCAACCGCCAGCAAAGCCACCAACTTGACTACAGCCTCAACTGCGATGGCCATGACAATACCGTGGTGGCGTTCGTTGGCATCAAGGTTCCGCGTGCCGAAGAGAACGGTAAAGATCGCCAGCCCCACTGCCACCCACACTGCGGCCCGGTTCAATTCTGCGCCGCCCCAGCCCTGTCCGCCAGCTTCGGCAAAAACGGCAAACGACAGTGTGACCGACTGCAATTGCAGTGCAATGTATGGCGTTGCGGCGACCACGGCGATCAACGTGGCGATCATTCCCAATTGGGTCGATTTGCCGAACCTGGAGGAGATCAGGTCAGCGATGGACGTGATCCGTTGCGCCCGTCCAATCCGCACCAACCGTCTGATTATGAGCCACCAGCCGACCATGACCAACGTTGGTCCAAGATAAATCGTAACGAACTCCAACCCCGACCGCGCGGCATACCCAACTGCGCCATAGAACGTCCAGGCGGTACAATAGATGGATAGGGACAGCGTGTAGATGAGCGGTGACCGAAGCCAGCCGCCGCGCCCAGCCTTCGCGCGCCGTTCTGCGGCAAAGGCCACGATAAACAACAACGCCACATACCCAAGTGCCACAAAGATCAGAAGGTTAAAGGACACCATCAGTCGCGATCCTCGGGGCTTTCGCTGACGGCATCAGGCCGCAACCGCCGCGACAGCAGGGCAGCCAAAACGATCAGCACGATCCAGACCCCGAATACGTACTGCAATGCGTCGCCTGTGGCATCCTGCCCCGGCCAAAGCAGTGGAAGCAGCCACAAGACAACACCCAAAACCGGAACCATGCGCAGTACGTCACGCAAACGGCGCTGGCGATAAGTCTCACGCGCAAGAAAGACCGATCTTTCAGATTTCCCGCTCATGACCCGATCAGATGACGCACATGGGACAGAACTTCTGCATTTGAAAAGGGCTTGGTCAGGAACAACGTCGCACCCAACCGCTCTGCCAACTCACGATCCTTGGTCTGGCCGCGTGCGGTCAGCATCATCACTGGAAGGTCTTTGGTTTCCGCGGTGGCGCGCACGTCGCGCAGAATGTCATAACCAGACCGGCCCGGTAGCATAACGTCCAGTATGATCATGTCAGGCGTTTGCCGTACCAGCTTCTCCATCGCTGTGGTGCCGTCTTCATGCGTATGCACAGTGAACCCGTCGCGCGACAAGATAAAACTGATCGCCTCAATGATGTTCGGTTCATCCTCGATCAGCAAGACACGTTTGCCCATGTGCTGTCCCCCCTGTCCTCCCGTGCAGGCGTCTCCCGTCGCACTGCCTGGCAACTATCCTTCGTCAGGCGGGCACTGTCAAAGTCGATCGCTTTGTGACGCCCCTAGGGCCGAGGGTTCGCGCCGCGCCTTGCAGCCGTCACGCGGGCAAATGCGGCAGGACACGCCCACGGGGATCGGTGTCGACGGGCCCGGTGTCGGGTCAGGCATCACCAACATGGTGGCCTGCACTTGCGGCGGGCGATCCGGCAGCATCGGTCCAACCTGTTCGGCAATGGACCAACATCGCAACCGCGTTTCTGGCTGACCGGGCAGAACAACATCGGCTTCTAACGGACGTCCAACCTGACCCAACGCAGTGTAGACCGGCCAAAGCGGACAGGCAGTCCCGCGCGGAAAGGCAAAGCCCGCAACCTCTTTCAGCAAGGTCGGAAAACCACCCGCATCACAGATCACCAAACCTAGCGGGGGTAACCCAGATAGAGGTCCTCCAAAGGCAAGCTGGCGCAAAACACGCGAAACGGGTTGTCCGCTGGCTTCAACAATCGACCAGACATCGCCCCTATGTGCGGCAATCGCCTGATCCAATGCGCTTCGCGGCAACGCCTTTTGGTCTTCGAGACAGACCGCAGCCCAATTGTCGAAAATCTCACGCGCAGGCTTCCGAAGTTGAGCTGTGTCTGGCGTCCCACCGCCTTCAGACGGGTCAAATTGCCAATTCAGGGTGTCTAGAAAGGCCTCGACCTCTTGTAATGGTGAGTTTGGCACGGCCTCACCATGATCAGGCGGATCAAAATAGGTCACAAGCGCATCGCTTTCCGCAGCAAGGCGCACGGCATCGTCATGGATATTGCGGTGAAAGCGGGTTTGCCATTCGGCATCAATCGCCTCATCACTTGTCAGGATCGCCGCCGTTGACCGGATCGCTGTTGCCGCTGAAATGACCCCATGCAGCGCTGTCGCCAAGTCGGGGTCATAGGTGATCCTGTCGGCCAACATCTGTGCGCGTGCCTCGACCGCTGTGATCCTTGCGGCCTGTGCAACGATCAAACCTGCCCAGCCGGGGTAGCGCGCCGCCAATTCATCTGCGCGCGCCGCCTCGACCGAACCACCATCCCATGCGCTGGCTGCTTCCCGCATCGCGTCGAGAACCCCGCGCTCTGCGCCATCGGTCAATAGCCCCGGCGCGATGTCGAGTGCGGCCGCAATCTCGGTCAGCAGCTTGCCGGCGATTCTGCGTTTATCGTGTTCGATCAGGTTCAGATAAGACGCCGAAATCCCGGCCCGCTCCGCCAGATCAGACTGCCGCAGCCCCAAATCAAGCCGTCTAGCCCGGATGCGCGCCCCCGTTCGCGTGCTGCTTTGCATTGCCAATTCTTTGAGCCTTTTCATCACCTTTCTGCACTTGCGCGAAAACACATTTACAGAACTTGACCGCACTCTGTTCAGATATTTACAAAAAAGTCCAGCATTCAGAACACCCTGCTATCTTATGAGCCTTCTCCCGACGATCCTCAGGTCAGCGCTGTAAAGCGTCTGCCGTGCGGGGAATGGAGGCCGCGCAGGGCGATAAAAATCCACAGGGAGGATATCAATGTCCAAATCCAACTTCTCGCGCCGTGGCGTACTGAAGACCGGGGCGGTCACCGCCGGCGGTCTGATGCTGCCTACTTATCTGCGCGCTGATGCCCATTCGGGCTTTACCAATGCGCCAACCGGCGACACCGTGAAAATCGGTTTCAACGTACCGCAAACCGGCCCCTACGCCGAAGAGGGCCTTGACGAATTGCGCGCGCAGGAACTCGCTGTTGAGCACCTCAACGGTATGGGTGACGGCGGCATGCTGAACACGTTCTCTGAAAAGAACCTCGACGGCACCGGCATCCTTGGCAAAAAGGTCGAGTTCGTCACGGGCGACACGCAGACAAAATCTGACGTGGCCCGTGCATCTGCACAGTCGATGATCCAGAAAGACGGCGTCATCATGGTCAACGGTGGCTCTTCGTCCGGTGTGGCGATTGCTGTGCAGGGCCTCTGCCAAGAGGCTGGCATCATCTTCATGGCCGGTCTGACCCACTCCAATGACACGACCGGGAAAGATAAGAAAGCCAATGGCTTCCGTCACTTCTTCAACGGCTACATGTCCGGTGCGGCTCTGGGTCCGGTGCTCGAAAACGAGTACGGCAATGAGCGTCGCGCTTACCACCTGACCGCTGACTACACATGGGGCTGGACACAGCAGGAATCCATGCAGGCGTCGACCGAGGCGATCGGCTGGGAAACTGTCCAGAACGTGCTGACACCTGTTGGTGCAGGCGACTTTGCGTCCTACCTGACACCTGTCATCAACTCTGGTGCCGATACGCTGGTCCTGAACCACTACGGTGGGGACATGGTGAACTCGCTGACGCAGGCCGTCACGCAGTTCGGCCTCAAGGACAAGCAGGTCAACGGCAAAGACTTCAAGATCATCGTTCCACTCTACTCGGAACTGATGGCCGCTGGTGCGGGCTCCAACATCGAAGGCGTCTTCGGCTCGATGAACTGGAACTGGCAGCTGCAGGATGCAGGCACCGCCGCATTCGTGAAGTCGTTCGGCGAAAAGTATGGCTTCCCGCCATCCGGTTCGGCGCACACCTGCTATGTGCAGACGCTGCTTTATGCAGATGCCGTGACACGCGCAGGCACCTTCAACCCCTGTGGCGTGGTCGAAGCTCTCGAAGACTTCGATTTCGACGGCATGGGCAACGGTCCAACCACATACCGTGGCGCGGATCACCAGTGCTTCAAAGACGTGCTGGTCATGAAGGGCACCGAAAACCCGACGAACCAGTATGACACACTGGAAATCGTCGAGGTCACACCACGTGCACAGGTCGAGTACGACCCCGACCACCCCATGTTCGCCGGTGGCGACCTGGGAGAGTGCAACCCCGGCGCTTAAGCGCAGCGGTTTGAAATCCGGACAGGCGCCTCGCGCCTGCCCAACCCCGCCCCGGCGTTGATCCGGGACCTGACAAGAACCCAATCGCGCCCCAGGGGGCAGGAGCGGTCAAATGGACGCACTCATCCTTCAACTACTCAATGGCATGGACAAAGGGGCGGCCTATGCGCTGATCGCCTTGGGCCTGACACTTATCTTCGGAACGCTGGGTGTGGTGAACTTCGCCCACGGCGCGCTTTTCATGATCGGCGCGTTCTGCGCCGTCACCATGCAACGCATCCTCAGCCTGTCTTCGACTATCGTGGATGAAACGCAGAAGGATTTTCTGGGCAACCCGCTCAAGGTTGAGGTCCCATATGTCCAAAGCTGGTTCGGAGAGGCGACAGGTGCAGCGATCCAAGACTGGGCCGTGCCAATCTCGATCCTGCTTGTCATTCCTGTGATGTTGCTGGTGGCCTGGGTGATGGAGCGCGGGTTGATCAAGCACTTCTACAAGCGCCCCCATGCCGACCAGATCCTTGTGACATTCGGTCTGGCCATTGTGATTGGCGAAATTATCAAGGCTTTCTATGGCGCAAACCCGATCCAGACCCCCTCGCCCGCGGCGCTGACCGGCTCTGTCGATCTGGGTGTCGCAATTGGATTTGAACCCAACACGATCATCTATTCGGTCTGGCGGATCGTCTATTTCTTCTTTGCAGCCCTGATTATCGCGGGTGTCTTCGCCTTCCTGCAATTCACCACATTCGGGATGGTCGTGCGTGCAGGCATGGCTGACCGTGAAACGGTGGGCATGCTGGGGATCGACATCGACAAACGTTTTACCGTGATGTTTGGCATTGCTGCCTGCGTCGCCGGCCTCGCTGGTATGATGTACGCGCCGATCCTCTCACCCCACTACAACCTTGGCATGGACTTCCTTGTGCTCAGCTTCGTTGTGGTCGTCGTCGGCGGCATGGGCTCTTTGCCTGGCGCCGTTCTGGCCGGGTTCGTGTTGGGCATCGTGCAAAGCCTGTCGTCCATGAATGAGGTCAAGGCAATCATCCCCGGCATCGACCAAATCATCATCTATCTCGTTGCAATCATCATCTTGCTGACCAGGCCGCGCGGGCTGATGGGTCGCAAGGGTGTGATGGAGGAATAAGAACATGCTTGGCCTCAACTCCCGCGATTTCCGCCTCTTCCTGATCGTTTGCGCATTGTGCCTCTTCGCACCGATCCTGCTGAACCCCTTCCCCGTCGCCAGTTCGCTGGGCGAAAGCTTTAATGCAGGCTATCCGGCCCTGATGCAGCGCTTCGTGATCTTTGGACTACTGGTGATTGGCTTCAACATCCTCTTTGGCCTGACAGGCTACCTGTCCTTTGGCCACGCAGCCTTTCTGGGTGTGGGTTCGTTTGCCGCCGTCTGGATGTTCAAGCTACTCAGCTACAACGTGGTGCCTGCGATCATACTCTCTGTGATCGTCGCCGGGCTCTTCTCGGTGGTGATCGGCTATGTGGCCTTGCGCCGCTCTGGCATCTACTTTTCGATCCTGACGCTGGCATTTGCGCAGATGATGTATTCGATCGCGTTTTCCGATCTGGTCGGCAAACTCTTCGGCACCATCATCACGAACGGCGAAACCGGCCTTCAGGTCTATAACGATGACCCGCAAATCCTGATGAGCGAGGGATCACCGACGGTGCCGCACCTTTTCGGGCTTGAGATGAACGCGGCATTTACATGGGAGGTCGGCGGCTGGGAATTTGTGTTCCAGAACGGCTACTACCTTTCTGCGATTTTCATGATCTTGGGTTTCTATTTGTCGATCCGCATCTTCCGTTCGCCCTTTGGCATGATGTTGCGTGCGATCAAATCAAACCAGACCCGGATGAGCTATACTGGCCTCGACACGAAACCCTATATGCTGGCAGCCTTCGTGATCTCTGGCATGTATGCTGGTCTGGCCGGTGGCCTCTTGGCAGCAATGGACCCGCTTACGGGGGCAGAGCGGATGTTCTGGACCGCATCGGGCGAGATTGTGGTCATGGCCATCCTCGGTGGCGTCGGCACACTTGTGGGGCCAGTGCTGGGTGCGGGTGTGATCAAATATCTGGAAAACATCGTTTCTAAGATCAACGACACGATCCTGCACAACTGGTTCGCCTTTATGCCCGACTGGCTTGATAACCTGCTGGTGACCATCATCCATCCCTTCATCGGCAAAGGCTGGCATTTGACGCTTGGGGTGCTCTTCATGGCGGTTGTCATCTTCCTGCCCGGTGGCTTGATGCAATTGGGAGAGAAAATTGCCGCCCTCTTCGGCCGCAAAAAGAAATCCGACGACGCCAAGTCCGGCGCCACCAAACCTGCCGAATAGGAGAACGACCAATGGGTATCCTTGAAGTCAAAGGCATCAACAAGCGTTTCGGCGGTTTGCAGGCACTGGGCGACGTCAATCTGTCAGTGACGGAAAACACAGTGCACGCGATTATCGGACCAAATGGGGCCGGCAAATCGACGCTGCTGAATGTGTTGGTCGGCAAGCTGATCCCAGACAGCGGATCAGTCATGTTTGACGGGCAATCCGTACTGGGCCGGAAACCGCATGAGATCAACCAGATGGGTATTTCTCGCGTGTTCCAAACGCCCGAGATCTTTGCCGATCTCTCGGTCTTTGAAAACGTGATGATCCCCTGCTTTGCCAAGCGTGACGGGGCCTTTCGGATGCACGCCATCGAAAGCACCCACCACGAAAAGGACATCGCCGAACAGGCCATGGCCATTCTCGAAGACGTCAACATGGCCGACAAACGCGATATGATCGCCTCGTCCATGTCGCGTGGTGACAAACGTCGCCTGGAAATGGCGATGTGCCTCGTGCAGGACCCCCGTCTGCTGCTGCTGGACGAACCCACCGCTGGCATGGCGCGGGCTGACACCGAGAACACCATCCAGCTGTTAAAGGACATCCGCACCAAACGCGGCATCACAATGGCGATCATTGAACACGACATGAATGTGGTGTTCAGCTTGGCCGAACGGATCACCGTACTGGCCCAAGGAACGCCACTGGTCGAAGATGTGCCCGAGAAGATCAAAGGCCATCCGAAAGTCCGCGAAGCCTACCTTGGCGAAGCGCAGGTTTAATCGTGCAATTTATTGCAAATAAATTGGCTCCAAATCCTCTACGAGGATTTGCCCCAAACTTTTTTGAAAAGGTTTGCCTCGGAGAGAAGAAATGAACGTACCCTTTGACAAACGCGTCAACAACGCCGCCACCACCCCCGCCTTTCTGTCCGTATGGGAGATTGAGGCCTACTACGGCGAAAGCTACATCGTCCAGAATGTCAGCTTTAACATCCACGAAGGCGAAATTCTGGCCCTGCTGGGCCGCAATGGTGCGGGTAAAACCTCGACCTTGCGCACCATTGCCCGGCTTGACGACCCGGCCTTGAAGCACGGTGAAATCTGGCTCGACCATAAGCCCCTTCACGAAATGAAAAGCCACCAAGCCGCAGGCGAAGGCATCGCTCTTGTCCCCGAAGACCGCCGTATCATTGCGGGGCTGACAGTCGAAGAGAACCTGCAACTCGCTCAGATTGCGCCGCCCAAAGGCTGGTCGCTCGAACGTATCTATGAACTTTTTCCGCGTCTGGGCGAACGTCGCAAGCAAGAGGGCGTGACCCTGTCGGGTGGCGAACAACAAATGCTCGCCATTGCCCGCGCGCTTGCCCGCGACATCAAAGTCCTGCTGCTTGATGAACCCTACGAAGGTCTTGCACCTGTGATCGTGCAGGAAATCGCAAAAACACTGAATATCATTCGCGATCAAGGGATTACGACCGTCATCGTGGAACAGAATGCGGTTGCGGCACTCAAACTCGCTGACCGCGCTGTGATCCTGGATACCGGCACAGTCGTCTATGATGGTTCCGCCAAGGAAGTCCTGGAAGACGAGGCGCTTCGCGCCAAATATCTGGCGATCTGACGCGGCGAACCAGGCATTAACCACAACTTCAGAAAACTATGTGTGTTTACGAGATGGTAAGCACACCAAGAGACACTCCTTTCAATCGACCAGCCATGAATGCATGAAAGGAGGCTAAACATGGATGCTGTGCCATCAATCAATTCACCCAGCCAACCGACACCGGCTGCCGTTTTGCGCCCCGATCAATCTCGGGTGGTTGAAACGGGCGGCGTGCTTGCCGTGCGCCCCGACACGCCTGCCCCAACACCGTCCAGCCTTGCGCAACAAGGTGCCGTGACGAAATCCAGCTTGTCAGACAGTGACGGACAGGCTGGCCCTACAGCCTCCCGCGCGCCAGAACGTGTGCTGAAACCATACGGGGTCGCTATGCTGCCAGAGGGTCCAACCGACACCAGCGCACCAGAGGCAGACGACGCATCCTCAGTGGATGCCGCCAATGCCGCAACGTCAGAGGTTGATAACACCGAAGAAGCCTGATCGCGATTTGGCTCTGTCGTGCCTTTCCACCTTGCTTTGCTTCAACTATAAGCGGCAGGAATGGCTGCTCTAACGCAGCAAACGGGCAATGGGCAAAAACAGATGAGCAACAAGACTTCTCATGACAGCGACGTCAGTTTCATTCAGGCGTTGGCCGAACTGCTGCGGCAGAACGATCTGACCGAATTGCAGGTCAAACGCGACTACGGTGAAAACGACAGCCTCAATGTAAGGGTCAGCCGGCAAACGGCGCAGGCCCCCGTGGCGATGGCTGTTCCTGCGGCGGCCCCAGCGGCGCCAGCTCCTGCAGCCTCCGCGACGGAAGCCGCACCTGCCGCCGAACCCGCGGCAGACCCGGCATCGCATCCCGGCGCGGTGACATCGCCGATGGTCGGCACTGTCTACATGGCCGCAGAACCCGGCGCCGCCCCTTTCTCGACCGTTGGTAAGACAGTTAAGGAAGGCGAAACGCTGCTGATCATCGAAGCCATGAAAACGATGAACCACATCCCCGCCCCCCGCGCTGGCACCGTCAAGCGCATCCTGGTTGAAGACGGCGGGCCAGTTGAATTTGGCGCACCCTTGATGATCATCGAATAGGGGCGCGGCCAATGTTCGACAAAATTTTGATTGCAAACCGTGGTGAAATCGCGCTCCGCGTCGTGCGCGCAGCACGCGAAATGGGTATTAAATCCGTGGCCGTGCATTCCACTGCCGACAGTGACGCGATGCATGTGCGCATGGCGGACGAGGCGATTTGCATCGGCCCACCTTCATCGGCGCAAAGTTACCTGTCTTTCCCGGCCATCATCTCGGCTTGTGAGATCACTGGCGCGCAAGCCATCCACCCTGGCTATGGCTTCCTGTCGGAGAACGCTGCCTTTGTTCAGGTGGTTGAAGACCATGACCTGACGTTCATTGGCCCCACGGCCGAACATATCCGCATCATGGGTGACAAGATCACCGCCAAGGACACGATGAAGGCGCTTGGCGTCCCATGCGTGCCCGGTTCTGATGGTGGTGTAGCGTCACTTGAAGATGCCAAGAAAATCGGCGCCGAGATCGGCTACCCCGTTATCATCAAGGCGACAGCCGGCGGCGGCGGTCGCGGTATGAAAGTTGCAGAAACACCCGCCGATATGGAAAAGGCTTACCTTGGCGCCCGCCAAGAAGGCAAAGCCGCCTTTGGCAATGACGAAGTCTACATCGAAAAATACCTGACCACGCCGCGCCATATCGAAATTCAGGTCTTTGGCGATGGTAAGGGCAACGCTGTGCATCTGGGTGAACGTGATTGCTCGCTCCAGCGCCGCCACCAGAAGGTGTTTGAAGAGGCGCCCGGCCCCGCGATCACCCCCGAATTGCGCGCCCGCATCGGCAAGGTTTGCGCGGACGCAGTGGCCAAGATCAATTACATCGGCGCTGGCACCATTGAATTCCTGTTCGAGAATGATGAATTCTATTTCATCGAAATGAACACCCGTCTTCAGGTCGAACACCCTGTAACCGAAAACATCTTTGACGTTGATCTCGTGCGCGAACAGATCCGCGTCGCATCGGGCCTCCCGATGTCCTTTAGCCAAGACGATCTGCACATCGACGGCCACAGCATCGAGGTGCGGATTAACGCAGAGAAGCTGCCAGACTTCCGCCCTTGCCCGGGTCGGATCACACAGTACCACGCACCCGGCGGCCTCGGGGTCCGCATGGACAGCGCTCTGTATGACGGTTATTCGATTCCGCCCTACTACGACAGCCTGATTGGTAAGCTCATCGTCAAAGGCCGGGACCGGCCAGAGGCTTTGGCCCGCCTTGCCCGCGCATTGGGAGAATTGATCGTCGACGGCGTCGATACCACAATCCCGCTTTTCCACGCTCTCCTGCAGGAAGAGGCCGTGCAGACCGGTGACTACAATATCCATTGGCTGGAACACTGGCTCGACCAGAACCTTTAGCTATGCGTGACGATCCCCCCCTCTCGCCAGAGCTTTTGTTGCAGGCGTACCGGGTGGGCGTCTTTCCAATGTCGGAATCGCGGGACAACCCGGATGTCTTCTGGGTTGACCCGCGCCAACGCGGCATCCTGCCTTTGCCGGGGTTCCACATCTCGCGCAGCCTGCGTAAGATACTGAACTCAGATCGTTTTTCCGTCACGCTAAACGCGGATTTTCGTGGCGTTTTGCAAGGATGCGCTGCCCGACCTGAAACGTGGATCAATGACACTATCTTTGAACTTTATATGTCGCTGCATATGCGCGGCAACGCCCATGCGGCTGAGGTCTGGCAGAATGGCACGCTGGTCGGTGGGGTCTATGGTGTTGCCATCGGCGGCGCATTCTTTGGCGAAAGCATGTTCTCCACAGCGACCGATGCCTCAAAAACCGCGCTGGCCGCGTTGACCCACCACTTGCACGGGCGTGGCTTTACACTTTTTGATACACAATTCATGACACCGCACTTACGCAGCCTCGGCGCGCTCGAAATTCCACGCGCGCGCTATCACGCGCTGCTGGATATTGCACTGGATCTGAAAGTCGAGATCGGGCCACCCGGCCCTTTGCCGGTGCCTTAGGTGGAACAGCGCAGCACCCAAACGTCATAGCGTGGGTGGTCCATGGCATTCAACGCTGGTGACGATGCAATCATCCAACCGTCAAATGCGGGCGTGGTCTCGTTTCGGTAAGTCACAGTCAGCGCAGCATAAGCATCGCCCGACGGATTGCGCGCTGGATAGCGACAATCGTTCATGCGGATCAGCAACAGGCCAACCTGTTGCGGCACTCCGTTTTGCAGGCTGACATCAGTGGTGACACCGTTCAGCTTATCCAGAACCCGGATTTCCCCGCCACTGGCAGAGGCTGCGTTCTGCGCCGCAACTGGACCTGCCAGCGCCAACCCTAACAAGATCGCAACGCACGCGCGCATTATTCAGGGGTCCATGCCTCGTAGTCCCGACGCGGCGCCGGTGTTGCACGCCGGATCGACCCTTCGGGCGCATATGCCAGTGCCGTACCGGTCAGATTTTCCTGATGCGGCTGTTCCCAATCCTTGCGAACCAGCGGTTTGTCGGTCGGCGGCTCATCCCATGTACGGTGCAACCAGCCATGCCAGTCAGGGGACACCTTGCTCGCCTCTGCCTCACCATTGAAGATCACCCAACGGCGGCTGTCATCGGCATTGCGATAAAACACGTTGCCCTGTGCGTCTTCACCCACGCGCTGGCCCTTGCGCCACGTCCACAATTGCGTGCCGTAGGTCTGCCCGTCCCACCAAGTAAAGATGCGTTTGATTCCAGAAAAAAGGCCCATGGTAGCTCTCCGATCGTTGCCGCTTTGATGCCCGATCACGCCTGAAAGGTCCAGAGCAAGAAAAAGCCCGGCGCGAATTCGCCCGGGCCTATCCGTCATAGATTTTATGCGATCTAGCGCTTGTTCTTGATCCGGCGCATCGCAGCAAATCCTGCGACCCCAAACCCAAACAAAAAGCCGCTGGCCGGCAGAGGGATCGACGCAACATTATCCCCAAATCCGCCCGGCTGCGGATTGTCTTGCCCGGTGCTCGGTGTGGACGATGTCAGAACGCGTACCCAGTCCCCCGTTCCGCCACGGTTGTTGAGGTCCACAACCAAACGGTTGCCCGCGACACCAACAGTATCACCACGACCGGTTTCAATCCCGCTTAGCTGACCGTATCCTGCGCCGCCATACCGTGGATTAAACTTGTTGAGGCCACCAGAGTGATAGATGAGACCCAGAATGTCGCCCTCAAACTCCAACCCGGCTGTCGCACGGTTGAACCCGCTGGATAGGGAATTCAGGAACACCATGTAAACGTTCACTTCGGTCCCTTTTGGGACCGGGACGCCAACGACGTAGTTGACGACCTGCGTCACCGGCAAGACGAAGTTTTCGACTTCAGTGAAATACTGGATGCCATCGGCCTTCAGCGCGTCATCAGCTGCGTCTGTCACGCCGGACAATTCAGTGGCCGAACCACTGAAAACAGACACTGTCGCGGCAGACGCCATTTGACCAGCGCAGGCCACGGTCAGCATCGCCAAAATATTCTTGAGGTACATTGTCAATTCACTCGTCTTCGTCCCAACGCCGTTATTCCTGAAAATCCCAATAAAGGCAAACGATTGGTGGGAATTTGGCGAAAATACAGCCATCCTCGCAACCAAAAGAAGTTAATGTTTCAATGCAGCATTCATTGTTGCGGCAATTGCATCAATCAGCCCTCTTCACGGGACACGGGCGGTCACTTCAATTTCAATTTTCATCTCGGGATTTTGCAAGGATGCCGAAATCATCGTTGCTGCGGGGCGTGCCTTGGCAAAGGCTGTCGAAACAACCGGCCAGCATGCAGGCCAATCGGCCGCATTTGGCAGAATATAGTTGACGCGCACAACGTGATCCAAACCGCTGCCCGCCTCCTGCAATGCCGCGGCAATCGTAGCGATGGCATTGCGGCACTGGTCCGTAACATCGGGCGGCATCGCCATCGTGGAATAGTTGTAACCTGTTGTTCCCGCTACAAAAACCCAGCCATCGGTTACAACTGCCCGGCTGTAGCCAATCTGCTCTTCAAAGGGTGAACCGGTAGAGATATGGCGGACCATCAACCTGCATCCTGATAAAATGTGATCTTGTTCCCGAACGGATCTGTCAGTGTCAAATCGCGTTCGCCCCAATCCTGAGTCTGCGGCGCGCCGGGGTTCAGATAAGGATATGGTCGGTTGGCCAGCTCTGCCGTAAGCGCGTCAATATCCTTAACTTTGCACCTGACCCGCGTCCCCGGTGTGGTGTCGCCATGGTGCTCGCTTAGGTGAAGCTCTGCACCATCGCGGATGACCCCAAGGTAAAGCGGCATGTCAGGCCCGAATCGATGGGTGAACAGAACCTCAAAGCCAAGCCATTCGACATAGAAAGCACGCGCCTTGGCTTCATCAAAGATGCGCAGAATTGGTGTAAAGGGTCCGACCTGTGCCGCCCCTTTACCCATCTCAGGCGCTCGCGGTTTCTTTCTTCTTCTTGTCGTCGTGGATCATCAGCGGGGCAGCATCTGAATTGACCGCCTCTTCGTTCACAACAACCTCGGCCACGGTGTCCTGACCCGGCAGATCGAACATTGTGTCCAACAAGATGTCTTCCATGATCGACCGCAATCCTCGCGCGCCTGTCTTACGCTCAATCGCGCGCTTGGCAATCGCTTGCAGTGCATCCTCAGTGAATGTCAGCTTGGTGTCTTCCAGCTCGAACAACCGCTGATACTGCTTGACCAAGGCATTCTTGGGCGCGGTCAAAATGGTGATCAACGCGTCCTCGTCCAGGTCCTGCAAGGTCGCAATCACCGGCAGACGCCCGACAAATTCTGGGATCAGCCCATATTTCAACAAATCTTCCGGCTCGAGATCCATAAAGACTTCGCCCACACCGCGGTCATCCACATCCTTGACGTCTGCACCAAAACCCATGGCAGAGCCTTTGCCACGCTGCGCGATGATCTTGTCGAGTCCCGCAAAAGCACCACCACAGATGAACAGAATGTTCGTGGTATCCACTTGCAGGAATTCCTGTTGCGGATGCTTGCGCCCGCCCTGGGGCGGAACAGAGGCAACCGTGCCTTCCATGATCTTCAGCAAGGCTTGCTGCACACCCTCGCCCGACACATCACGGGTGATCGAAGGATTGTCAGACTTGCGCGTGATCTTGTCGACCTCGTCGATATAGACGATGCCACGCTGGGCGCGTTCGACGTTGTATTCGCTGGCCTGCAGCAGTTTCAGGATGATATTTTCAACATCCTCGCCCACATAACCGGCTTCGGTCAGCGTGGTCGCATCGGCCATGGTGAAAGGCACATCCAGAATGCGGGCCAATGTCTGGGCCAGCAAAGTCTTGCCACAGCCCGTCGGACCAATCAGCATGATGTTAGATTTCGCCAGTTCGATGTCGGATTTATCCGCGTGGTTCAGACGTTTGTAGTGATTGTGTACCGCGACAGACAGCACGCGCTTGGCATGCATCTGGCCAATCACATAATCGTCCAGAACGCCACAAATCTCTGTTGGGGTCGGCACACCTTCACCGGCTTTCAGTCCGGCTGTTTTTGTCTCTTCGCGAATGATGTCCATGCACAGCTCAACACATTCATCACAGATGAACACCGTTGGCCCCGCAATCAGCTTGCGAACCTCGTGCTGGCTCTTGCCGCAAAAGCTGCAATAGAGCGTATTTTTGCTGTCGTTCCCGGATGTCGTCGCCATCATTCGGTCCTTTGGCATGGGCCCATTGGACCCGGAAAAATCTTTGCGCGCTGGCCTTTATCCAAAGACTAGGCCAGCGCGCGCATGTCCACAACGCCAAAATGGCGCACGTCAGGTCATCGTGACCTAGTCTTCCAACTTCTCGCGGTTGGCGACGATTTCGTCGATCAAACCCCAGTCCTTGGCCTCTTCGGGGCTCATGAAATTGTCACGTTCCAGCGCCGCCTCAACCTTTTTCAATGTCTGGCCGGTGTGCTGGACATAGATCTGGTTCAACCGGTCTTTCAGCTTTTGGGTTTCCTGGGCATGGATCATGATATCCGTCGCCTGCCCCTGATACCCGCCGCTGGGCTGGTGAACCATCACGCGGCTGTTTGGCAACGAAAACCGCATGCCCGCCTCACCTGCCGTCAGCAGCAGCGATCCCATAGACGCCGCCTGCCCGATCACCAATGTGCTAACCTTGGGGCGGATATATTGCATCGTATCGTAAATGCTCAGGCCCGATGTCACCACGCCGCCGGGGCTGTTGATGTACATGCTGATTTCTTTCTTGGGATTCTCAGCTTCAAGGTGCAGCAACTGGGCGACAACCAGCTGGCTCATCCCGTCATGCACGGGACCGTTGAGGAAGATAATCCGCTCTTTCAGCAGGCGGCTGAAAATATCATAGGCGCGTTCGCCGCGTGCGGTCTGTTCGACCACCATCGGCACAAGGTTCATGTAGGTCTCAACAGGATCGTGCATCAGGGCTCGCCTCAATTTCGGGGACAATTTTGTCCATACTCTCATTTTCCTGACAGAGTCTTATTCACACCCGTCAGGGGCTTCAAGGGCAGCACCGCGCGTTGCCTTGCGAAACGGTAAACCGTTGACAGAACGATGGCCCGATGCTTTACGTAAGCCATGACTTACGAAGATGCAATAACCGCACTGGCCGATCCCACCCGCCGCGCGATTGTGGAACGCCTGCGTGCCGGACCCTGCCCCGTTGGAACCGTGGCAGAGGGCCTGCCGGTATCCCGCCCGGCGGTCAGCCAGCACCTGCGCGTGTTATCTGATGCGGGTTTGGTGACGGTCACGCCTCAAGGCAACCGTCGGCTTTACAGCCTTGCCCCCACTGGCATCGAAAGCCTGCGCACCTATCTTGATAGCCTCTGGGACGATGCGCTTGCCGCGTTCCAGCGCGAGGCCGAAGCCCTCGCCCGCCGCAATGCCCAACAGAAAGAGCCTCGCAAATGACCGATCTGCCCGATGTGCTGACCCGCAAGACCGTTGATATCCCACTGACCGTGGCAGAGGCGTTTGCGCTATTTACCAACGGCCTTGCCACATGGTGGCCCAAAGCGGGCCCGCAGCTGCGGCTTGATCCGCGTAAGGGTGGCAAGATCACCGAACTAGACAAAGATGGGAAGCCTATCACTCGTGGCACAATCATCGCCTTTGATCCCGACGGCTTTCTCGCCTTTTCCTGGCACCCGGCGGAATTTCCTCAGGCCGCGACCATCGTGACTGTCGCTTTCACCGCAACTGACACAGGCTGCCGGGTCGAGCTGATCCACGGGGCCGAGGCGATACTGGGCCCATTGGCAGACGCCGTTTCAACCAGCTATCTGCGTGGCTTTGATCTGGTTTTGGGGTCCTTCCAGACCCATGCGCAGAACGTGGTTGTCGTGCAATAGGCGCAGGCCAGCCTAGATGTCCTGCCCGGTCATGAACTGCGCCGATCCCAGACCCAAGGCACGGCTGATATCTTCAAACATCCCATCAAATGCCGCGAACATCGCCGCATTCAGGTCCTGACCGGCTTCAGTCTCGGAAAACGCGATATAGGCATCCAGATCCGCGTCTGACAGCGGCTGATAGGCCAACATCAAAAACGAATAGACCCACTCAGTCGTGTTCACGCGAATTTCTGGCTCTTGGCTCCAGACGTCGTTTAGAACCTGATCCTCGGTCAGCTCTTGCGGCAAGGCACCACCGTCCATCAAACCTGTGTAAAATGCATAATTCGAATTCATCGCACCAACAACATTGGTTTCCACCAAATCATTGATTTCAATAAAAGATTTGACCTTTTGGTAGCGATCCGTGTTGTCCAGCATCGCCTCTGTCGCGACCTCCTTGGCCGCTTCTTCCACGGTCTCATCCAGCAACGCCCGCCGTGCTGACAGCTCCAGACCGATGATGGTCTGCCCCGGCTCGCCACTGAAAAACGCGATCATCGCATCGACATCGTCACCTTCCAGCGCCGTTGTCAGCCCCTCTAGCACAACTGTTTGCATGGCATCCGCGTCATATATACCCGACACAATATTGGTCCACTCGACCGAGGCGCGTCCATCAAACAGGTCCTCACCAATCTCGGCACCATAATTGACCCCCTCCTCACGCATGATCTGCATCATCTCGGGCAGGCCCAACGCATCAAACAGGGCCTCGACCTTTGCTGGCTCAACCGTCTGCGCCTGCGCGGTCGTGACCGACACGGCCAGCGCCAGCGGTGCAATCATTCGAAAGTGGATCATATCGGACAGTCCTTTGCTGCTCTCACTCAGTGATATGCCCCGCGCGCCCGTTTTCCAAGGCCGCCCCACGGGATTGTCAGCACTGCAGTCAGATCGGGCTTGCGAAGGCCGCGCGGCCCGATTAAACGGCACCCCGTTGACCCTTCGCGGAGAGGTGCCGGAGTGGTCGAACGGGGCGGTCTCGAAAACCGTTGTGGGTGCAAGCCTACCCAGGGTTCGAATCCCTGTCTCTCCGCCACACGGCCACCCTTTTGAGTAAATCGCGCTTTCCGTCGCTTTGTCCTGTTTTCGGCGGCATCCTGTGCCTTTCTTCGGAGGTTCGAGCCGTAGAGCGAGGCCTTCCAGAGGTCAGTTTCCCCCAGAAATTTTGCGCTGAAGTAGCGATTAGCACGTGTCTGACCACGCCCACCAATTGCCGCTGAATGGTCCGGCGTCGACTCGGCAGAAAATTATCTCAACGCGCTCAACGGCTTGGCAAAGCGTCGTTCCGGAATACATTCATCACAAAGCACGCACTCATAAGGTGTCATATGTCGGTCAAGCGCAGGTCCTTTGCAGTCATTGGTTTGGGAACTTTCGGGGCGACCCTCGCCCGCGATTTGCAACGCTTTGGGAATGACGTCATCGGCATCGACAAGAACGAACGCCTTGTCAACGCGCATGCTGAGCATTTGTCGCAAGCCCTGATCCTCGACGCTCGGGACGACGCGGCACTCAGAGAGGCGGGGGTCGATACGGTCGATGTCGGCGTTGTCGCGATTGGGACCAAAATCGAGGCAAGCGTACTGACGACGATGAACCTCAAGACCTTGGGTGTGGACTCGATTTGGGCAAAGGCCACATCGAAAAATCATCATCGCATTCTCTCAAAACTGGGCGTTGACCGAGTCATCCACCCAGAGCGTGAAGTCGGCCAACATATCGCACAGGTCCTGAACAACCCTTTGGTGCGGGATTACGTGAGCCTCGGAAACGGGCAACATGTTGTCAATTTCCGGGTCCCGGAAAGCTTGGAGGGCAAGTCCCTGTCTGAACTCAGCTACCGCCAGGACCACAGCCTCCGCTGCATCGGCGTTTTGCGCGGGACCGATTTCATTGGTTGCGATGCCGATAGCTGTACTCTTGAAAAAGGCGATCTCTTGCTTCTGCTGGGCGGACGTCAGGACCTTCGCGAATTTGCCCGCGGGTTATAGGGCACCGGATGTCCCGCCTTCAGCTTACAATCCGTCAAAAGCGCCTTAGTCCACCTGCAATCCTTGCAAGCATCTACGCCGCCTTCATCCTCGCCGGAGCGGTCGCGTTGCGATTGCCCTTCAGCAATTCAGGCGATGTCAGCTTCAGCGATGCCCTTTTTACAGCCGCATCGGCCGTCACGGTCACGGGTCTGGTGGTCGTGGATACCGGTTCCGGCTTCACGCTGATTGGTCAGATCATCATTGCGGTGCTCATCCAGATTGGCGGGTTGGGTCTGATGACATTCGCAGCCCTTCTGTTGATGATGCTTGGGCTGACCATCGGGATGCCTCAGCGGCTGGTACTGCGTGACGAACTGGGCCAGGCTGGGGTAAGCGAGCTGTTCGTTTTGGTGAAGGCGGTGATTTTGGTGGCCTTCGCGGCCGAAGCCATCGCGACAGCAATTCTGATGTTTGTATTTGTGCCTGAGTTTGGCTGGGCACTCGGGTTCTGGCAGGCGCTCTTCCACGCCATATCTGCGTTTAACAATGCCGGTTTCTCGTTGTTTTCGGATAGTCTGTCAGGCTATGTGGCGGACCCGGTGGTGAATATCACCATCACGGCGCTTTTCATCCTGAGCGGGCTAGGCTTTGTCGTTCTCGCAGATTTGAACAAGCAGCGCAGTTGGCGCAAACTGACGCTTCATAGCAAGCTGATGCTGTCGGGCACGCTGGCATTGATCTTATTTGCCTGGATCATGTTCGCGCTCCTGGAATGGAATAACCCTGCCACACTCGGCGTGCTGGACAGCGACGGCGCGCGCGTTCTGGCCAGCTGGTTTCAGGCGGTGACACCGCGCACGGCAGGGTTCAACACACTTGACTATGCCGAAATGGAAAACAGCACGACCGTGATGACGCTTGCGCTGATGCTGGTTGGCGGCGGGCCATCGTCCACAGCTGGCGGCATCAAAGTGACCACACTGATTGTACTGGGTCTGGCGACGCTGGCATTCTTCCGCAGACAGGAACGGCTTCAAATCTTTGGCCGCAGCCTTGGCATGTCGGAAACCATGAAAGTGCTGGCCTTGACCGCTCTTTCGATCTTTTTGGTGGCAATCGGTCTTTTCCTGGCGTCAATAACCTACAAGGGCGATTTTCTTGACCTTCTTTTCGAGGTTTGCTCGGCGTTTGGCACAGTCGGCCTATCAAGAGGTGCCACCGGAGAGCTCGATGAATTCGGGCGCGCCATGATTATCTTGATAATGTTTGTCGGTCGTCTTGGACCACTCACGCTCGCGTTTCTTCTTGCCACTCAAAGCAAACCCAAAGTCGGTTATCCGGAAGGCAAGGTCTTCCTCGGCTGACACAAAGGTGGCACGCAACCCCCCCAGCCAGGTGGAGGTCTTGCGTCGCAAGTGACGAGCCGATTGGCCGACACATGAACATGCTCTGCTGCACAGGAAATCTGGAAAGCCCAGCGTCACATTCAACTTTGCCGAAATATTCAATCTCTCAACCGGGGGCACCGAATAGTCTTGGGAAAAAGGAGAGATGATTGAGACGGTTACTTTGTGGAATTTCGGTATCGGGCGTGTTGCTCGCTTCTGTCGGACATGCGGGGACTGCAACCTTGGACGTCGAAGGTCACGCGACAGAGTTGGAAGTTTCTTGCGAGCTTCTGTCCAATGGCATGTTGAACGTTCGAACCGCCGATCCGGGTTTTTCTGAAAAAGACACGGATGGTGACGGTTTCTTCTTCAAGGCCACCGGCTTTGCAGACACAGTTGCGGTCGTTTTTCACGCCGCCGCCGACGAATACAAATTCGGCCTCAGCGCCGTTTCATTTTCAAAATTGGGGTTCGAAGCCGCTGACGAGGTTCGCAGAGGTGATGGAACAACGTACACAGTCGATGTGACGGTTTCATGTTGAACAACGCAAATATCCCTCTGGAAGATCGGACCGAAATGGCAGGCCAAACGTGCGATGCGCGGTGCCAGTCAAAAATGTCGTCTCGTCGGCTCTTGTGGCTGAAATTGCCTGCCATAGTGCTTCTTCTCGCCGCGTGCCGTGAAGACCCACAAATATCTGTGGAAGGTCCAATCACGCGGTATATCGTGAAAGCTCAAGTCCCAAAATTCGAACCTTGCGACCTGTTTGCGCGCGAAGCCTTAGAGCGCGCGGAAGGCGTGAAGGCCCTTCCCTCTGCCGATTGCACCGAAGACATGTGCAATGTCACGGGCCAGGGTTATGAGAAGAAAGAAGAGCGGTATTTCATTGCAGCACTCGAAGGTGGCGAACAGTGCACCTTGCGACCACTTGAATCACCTGAATTTACCGAATTCTACACCGCAGAAGTGATCATGAACGCAGACTATTTACGCTCACTTGGGCTTAGCCGCTCGACGGTAGAGGGATTGGAGCATCGTCACTTTGCAGGATCAAAGGCCGGAGAATTGCGCGGTACTTACATCGACAAATTGAGTGGCGATGTCCGCGTGTCGCTCAAATACGACCAATTGCCCACCAGTGATGAATTTCTGGTCTCCGGCACTTTGATCACGATTGAGTATCCATCAGCGAACTAAGCCGAAGTGTCTACAATACTCAGCAAAAGCGATTTATTTCATCATGTTAGTGAAACGATTTCTCTCATCTGCCTCTTCTCCCCACCGGCATTCGCTCAAGTGATGCCCCAAGATGAGATCGACCAAGCCGTCGTCATGATGCGGCAATCGAGTACGCCCGAAGAGATAATCAAACAGTTTCCGGAAGGCACAAAGCAGGCAAATGTATTTCAGCAGCAGATGAAAAATCTGCAAGCGCAAGGGTTGTCCGAAGACGAAGCAGCAATGGGCGCAGCTGGTGTGAGTGACAACTTCAAAGGACTGGAATTTGTGTAATTTGCAAACACTCTTGGTGATCCGATCAATGGGCAGACCTTAAGCTACAGGGCTGAAACACGCCCTAAATCCACCGGAGAAGATCCGCAGACATTCGTAATCAATCTGAACTGCCGCCAACCTCTCGGCCCGGCGAAATCTATGTGGAAGCAACAAGAATGATATACCTCCACGCGTTCTTCATAATCCTGCTTCTAGTGCTGTTTCTTTATGGCGTGCCCAAGCTGCTTTTTCGCAAACGTCGCCATGCACGCCTGATAACCAAGCTCGCCAGGGACAACGGGTGGGAAATCGACCGCACCCCACGTGACGTCCTGCCATCCCAACTGTCCGGTGAAACCTTGCACAACATCGGAAATCCGTCGGATTATTATTCCTTTAGAGTTTGGTTGACGATCAAAGGGGAAATTAGAGGGCGCGACTTTCTCCTTGTCGCTCATGGCAAACAGAAGACAAGAACACGTGACCCGGGCAGCGGTTCTGTTCACATCTTCACCAAACTGTCCAAGACACCTATTTTTCCACCATTATTCATTCATCTGAAATCCAATATGTTGGATGGACTTTTGGACATCGATGCCTCTGCCCTTGCCACTGTTAAGAAACGGACAGCACCTCACTTTCCCAAAGTTGGTATGCCAAAGCCGTTTTCGGACACCTATACTGTTCGGGGCCTTACCGGCGCTCAGGACGCCATTTCAGAAAAAGTCCAGTCGTCACTCTTGGATGCTCCTCACCTCTTTTACCGAAAGAGTGAGAAATGGCACATGAGAACCGGATCAATGTTGGGGCTGACAGAGCGGTTTGCCTTCATCGAAATCCAGGATTTGAATCCCTACACGTTGGAAAATCGGTTGAACGCATTGATGGACTGGGTTGAAATATTGGACACCAACCGCGAAACCTGACGTGGCTAGCGATCTGACTTCAGTTGCCGTGAATATCCAACGAACTGCTTGAGCGTTGGCTCGATATCCTCGGAAAATCTAACCGGGCTATTGCCCAAGAAGTCGGCAAATGCCCGCGTCATATGTGCTTGATCCGAAAACCCGCATTCAATAGCAAGTTCGGCCAGCCTCTGGCTGCCCAATTCAAGCATTGCCCCAAAGGCATGATTGATCTGGAGAAGTTTGGCGAAACGCTTCGGAGATAGACCAACAAGGTGGCCAAACTTATCCCTCGCTTTGCGTTCCGAAACCGGCACCTTTGCAAGGAGATCTGTAACCTTGATATTGCCGTGCGTTCTCTCGATGTCACCAACCATCGCCTGAAGGTATTGGGGTACCGTCATCGCTGCGGGCAACGTGGATAGCGCTCTGAACATAGCTTCTGACAAGCATTCCGCACTTTTTAACGGCAAAGAGGTATCAAGTGCCTCTTGCACCGCGCCAAGTAGCGGAACCAATCCGACAGGATTTATTGCACGTTCAAAAGTTTCACGCCCAGGGATCCCGAGCAACGCGAATTGCCCCAAAGCTGTGAACTCGCAAAAAATCTGTTGCAACAGACCCGATGATCGACAGATCACCTCGCCATCGAACACCTGACCAGATAAATGAAGCGATCCGTCCATGTCGGTGTCGATGACTGGGATACCGTTGACGCGGCCGCTCCATCGGCCGTTTGGTGTCCAGCCCAGGTAACAATATCCCGTACCACGCACCACAAACTCCAGGTCCACCGGGACGTCCGAAAACGCGACCATTGCCCGCCTGAAATACGGCGCCAAGTCCGCTGGAATTTCAATTGGCTTGAAAACGTCTGGGTTCATGTTCACCTTCAAAGATCATGAGTACCCCGTCTTAGAGATTATTCAATACGGTGCCGGTTTGCCCAACCTGACAACAAAACTCAGATATTATAGGCAGGGAAACAACAACCGTTGTTGGCGTGCAAACATGAAGGGCGTCTCGATGTGCCACCACAAAAATAGCCATCCAAACTGACTGCTGACCCACCAGTCCTTCCTACGCACAATCAAGCCGATCCCTTGGTCCCACCGCCCAACTATCGCGCCAAGACCACTTCAGCCTTCAAGCCGCCCAGCGCTTCACTGTCGCCTAGGCGCAGCACACCGCCATGGCTGCGCGCGATGTCGGCGACGATGGCAAGGCCAAGGCCCACTCCTGATCCCTTGTCCTGATTGCGGGCGGTATCCAGCCTGGTGAAAGGTTGCAGCGCCTCTTCGCGCCGTGCGGGCGGGATGCCGGGGCCGTCGTCTTCAACCACAAAGCGCACCGCGCGGTCGGTGACATGCACTCCAATCTCGGCTTGGTTGCCATAGCGCAACGCATTTCCCACCAGATTGGCAAGCGCCCGACGGATCGCCAGCGGGCGCAGCGGCACGGGATCATCAGACCCTGTTGCCTCTGAGAGGCGCACTGCCTGCCCCATCCGTGCCGCGTCTTCCAACACCTCTTCGACGCAGGCACGCGGCACGGTGGGCACCAGATCATCGCCTGCATCTGCGCGCGCGAAATCAAGAAACGCATCCAACAGATGCTGCATGTCTTCCACGTCGCGCACCAGCGGGGCCGCATCGTCCTCGTCAAGCAGCGACAGCCCCAGCCGCAACCGGGTCAGCGGCGTGCGCAGGTCGTGGCTCACGCCAGACAACATCATGGTACGCGATTGGGTCTGGCGTTCCAGCCGGTTGCGCATATCCAGAAACGCCATGCCTGCCGCGCGCACCTCGACCGCGCCCGAAGGGCTGTAATTGGTAATCCGGCCCTTGCCATAGGCCGCAGCGGCCGCCGCCATCCGCTTGATCGGGCGTAACTGGTTGCGCAAAAACAGATAGGCAATCGCCGTCATCAGCCCGCCTAGCACCACCATGATTACCAATAGCTGGTGCGGGTTTGACGCAGATACCCGCGAACGCGCAAAATCCAGCGTTAGCGGGCCATGTATGGTTTTCACCGCCACCGAAACCTGCCGCCTGTCCGCCAGAGAGACCATCTCGATCGCGGGAACCTGCGCACGCAGATAACGGTTCACACTAGGGCCGGTGAAATCGGTCCAAGGGTTCTGCAAGCCCTCCTCCGGGATCGCTTCTGGCCAATCGGCCACCATCTGCAAGGGCCCCGCAATTGCATCCACGGCTCGCCGGGCTTCGGCAAAAGTCGCGGCTGCGTTAGCCGTTTCAATGACAAAGCTCAGATCAATCGCCACAGCCCGCGTCATCTGACGGGTGACACCTTCAAAATGTCGCTGGATAAAAACCACCGACACCAAAAGCTGGAGCGTGACAACAGGCAGGATCAGGATGAGCAAAGCCCGCCCATATAGCCCACGCGGCATGTATTGTTTGAGCCAGCTAAAGAACATAGACCAAACCTAGCGGGGCAGTTCAGGATCGGAAAGCGCGATATGTCGGATGAGATTGGCCAACCGGTGACGGTGTCGCCCGGTGTGCTGCGGATCAGGGCGGGCAACCCGTCTCCGATGACTTACACCGGCACCAACAGCTATGTCGTCGCAACCGGGGACGCTTTGGCCATCATCGACCCCGGCCCAATGCTGCCCGACCATCAGGACGCGCTGCTCTCAGCCATCGCTGGACGCAACGTTACTCAGATCATCGTCACCCACAGCCACCTCGACCATGCCCCTCTTGCCCGTCCCCTGGCCGATGTGCTGCGGTGTCCCGTTGTGGCTTTTGGACCCAGTGACGCAGGCCGCAGTGCTGTGATGCAGACCCTTGCGGCCAGCGGTCTGGCCGGTGGCGGCGAAGGGGTTGACCTCGACTTTGCCCCCGACAAGACCGTCGCTAACGGTGACACGCTACCCGGTGGCTTTAGCGTGCTGCACACGCCGGGGCACATGGGCAATCACATTGCCATTGCGTGGCGCGACGTGGCCTTTACCGGCGATCTCGTGATGGGTTGGGCCAGCTCACTTGTCTCACCGCCAGATGGCGATCTGACCGATTTCATGGCCTCTTGCCACCTTATGCTGCAACGCCCAGAGACGACATACCACCCCGGCCACGGCGATCCGGTTCTGGACCCCAAAGCACGCCTGCAATGGCTCATTGATCACCGCAATGCCCGCTCTGACCAGATCGTCGCGGCACTGCAATCGGGACCAATGACACCTGTGGCTCTGACAACGTTGATTTACACCGATGTGCCCAAAGCAATGCATCCCGCCGCCGCACGCAACGTCTTTGCCCATCTAGTCGATCTGACAGGCAAGGGCCGTGTGCAACCAAACGGGCCATTGTCGCAAAACTCCACATTCGCGCTCTGCTGACCACACTTTCTCAACACGTTGGCCGTCATCGGGGCGCAAGACATGACCCTACCCATCAGGCAATGTCACTGATCAGACCAATTGCGCTTTCGCCTGCCCGCAATACAATCGCACCACGCAATAGACCAAAGGATTCCATACAATGATCGCCTATGTCACAGTTGGCGCCGACGATATGGCCAAAGCCAAGCGGTTCTATGCGGCCTTCCTGCCAGCCCTTGGCTACGACCTCACGGAAAGCACCGAAGGTCTCAGCTGCGCGCTGCCCATTCGGGCAGATCAAACATCATTGCTACCTGATTACTACGTCAAACCAACCTTTGATGGCCGCCCCGCTTCGGCTGGGAATGGTGCGATGGTGGCCTTTGAGGCGCAGACCCAAGAACAGGTCCGCGACCTGCACGCAGCCGCACTGGCCGCCGGTGGTTCCGACGAAGGCCAGCCCGGATTTCGTGCCGCATATGGACCACGGTTTTATGTCGGCTATCTGCGCGACCCTCAGGGGAATAAAATTGCCTTGTTCTCAAGCAACCCAGACGAGCCTGGTCGCGACGACTAAGCACGACAACTTTTGCAGCGTTCTATCGCCAACGCCCGAACCAACAGCATTGCAACCGGCAAAGGCCGATTTGACAAAATAGTAGGGGAAATTGGCTCCGACGGTAGGGATCGAACCTACGACCAATTGATTAACAGTCAACTGCTCTACCGCTGAGCTACGTCGGAACACTCGCGCGGTCTATAGCAATGCGATTCAGGGCCGTCCAGACTGATTTTGTGATTTTTTCGGTCGCGTGATGACCTCCCACAAATGGCTCAGCTGGCCCATTTGATCGAACAGCCCATTGATGGCACCTGCGCCGCAGGTCCGCGCCCTGTGACGGCCACCTCCAGCATCGCGTCGCGCAGGTCGCGCGGTGTATCGGCCGGCACAGGCCCTGTGCGACCGGCATCCAACCGGCCTCGATATTGCAAACCCAATTCTGCATTGAACCCAAAGAAATCCGGTGTGCACACCGCAGCATAGGCGCGGGCAACCGACTGATCCGCGTCATGCAGGTAGGGAAACGGAAATTGTTGTTCCTTTGCCATGCGCGTCATGTTCTCGAAATTGTCCTGCGGATAAGCGATCGGATCGTTTGAACATATCGCGGCAACACCAATCCCGGCCGCTTGCAAGGCCTTGGCGTCCGCAATCATCCGATCAAGGATCGCCAACACAAACGGGCAATGGTTGCAGATGAATATGATCAAGGTCCCCTTGGGCCCCGCAATCTGGTCCAGACCATAGGTTGCGCCGTCAATCGCCTGCAGCGCAAACGCAGGCGCGGGCCAGTTGAAATCACAAACGGGTGGTGTGCTGGCTGCCATCGGTCTCTCCATTCTGACCTTTCCAGCTTATACAGAACCAACCTGCCTCACCAGATGACGTTCACGTTTGTGCCCTTGACCTTTCGCGCATTACCTTCAGGCTGTGATCACGCAACTTGGGGAGACTGATACATGAACAGATCACACATTCTGGGGCTCGCAGGCGGGGTGCTCCTTGCCTCCACCAGCGCTGCTACCGCCGAAAGCTTCAAATGGGCCTCCAATACGGACCCGCAAACGATGGACCCGCACGCCGTCAACTCGGCGCCTGTGCTGTCGTTCCTCAACAACATCTACGAAGGTCTGGTCCGTCGCGGGCAGGACATGTCCATCGAACCCTCGCTTGCCACCTCGTGGGAGCCGCTGACAGATGAAAACGGCTGGCGCTTTACCCTGCGCGAAGGTGTCACCTTTCAGGACGGCGCAGCCTTTACGGCAGAAGATGTGCTGTTTTCCTATCAGCGCGCTTCGGATGAAGCGGCCGATGTCCGGTCCTGGTTTGCGCCCGTGTCTGACGTGCGCGTGGTCGACGATTTCACGATCGACTTTGTGACCACCTCGCCCAACCCGCTGTTCCCGGACAGCATCGCCAACTTCATGATCCTTGATAAGGATTGGGCCGAAGGCAACGACGCGGCATTGCCCGCCCGCGACGCTGAAAACTTCGCCACCATGAACACCAACGGCACCGGCCCCTTCATGCTCACCAGCCGCGACCCCGGCGTAAAGACCGTTCTGTCGCCCAACGGCGGATGGTGGGATGACGCCAGCCACAACGTGACAGAGGCGACCTTCACACCCATCGGCAATGCTGCCACCGGTTTGGCAGCACTTTTGTCGGGCGAGATCGACTTCATCCAGCCGATCCCCTTGCAGGACGCCGAACAAGTCGAATCCCGTGACGGCTTCAAAGTGCTCGAGGGTGAAGAAACCCGCGTCATCATGTTCGGCTTTGGCCATGAACACGACACGCTGCTGTATTCCTCTGACGTCACCGACGCCAACCCCTTTGCCGATGTCCGCGTCAGACTTGCTGCGGCCCATGCGCTCGACATTGCTTCGATTGACCGGGTGCTGTTCCGTGACAAGATCGAACCGGCCTCGCAACTGGTGCCTGCCGGGATCTCCGGCTACTCCGAAGCCAACAGCGACCGCCCCGCCTATGACCCTGACCGTGCCAAGGAACTTCTGGCCGAGGCAGGCTACCCGGACGGCTTCAGCTTTGGTCTGAAATGCCCCAACGACCGCTATATCAATGACGAGGCGCTGTGCCGCGCTGCGGCCTCCATGTTTGCCGCCGTTGGCTTGCAGGCTGAACTCAGCACCGGCCCCGTGCGCGACTACTGGCCGCAACTGCGCGAGGACGACTTTGATATGTACCTCTTGGGCTGGTCGCCCGGCACCTTCGACATGGAACACCCGATCCGCTTCCTCAAGCACACGCAGGATGACGAGAAAAAGCTGGGGTCCTGGAACTTTGGCAATTTCTCTAACGCGCGCATTGATGAACTGCTGCCAATGATCCAGCAGGAAATCGACCCAGCCGCGCGGCAAGCGATGATTGATGAGGTCGTCAAGATCAGCCAGGACGAAGTGGCTTATATCCCGCTCTACACCCAGCCGCTGATCTGGGCCGCAAAAGATAACGTTGACCTGACCCAACGGGCCGACAACTTCTTTATGCTGCGGTGGGTCACCGTCAACTGATCTGAACGGCAAACAAGGCGATGGCATATTTCATCTTCAAACGACTGGTACAGTCCGTTCTGGTGATGCTTGCCGTCGCCTTCCTCGCCTTTTCGCTGTTTCGCTTTGTGGGCGACCCGATCACCCAAATGACCGGTGTCGAAACCTCCGTTCAGGATCAGGAACGCCTGCGCGAAGAGTTGGGCCTCAACGACCCATTCATCTCTCAATTCATGCGCTTCACCGGGGACATGTTGCGCGGCGATTTCGGATTCTCGTTCCGCACGCGCCAGCCGGTCGCAGAAATGATTGCGGTGCGCATCCCCGCCACGCTCGAACTTGGGGTCGTCGCCCTTCTGATATCGCTTGTGGTTGGCATCCCCACCGGTGTCTATACGGCGCTCAGACCGCGCGGCATCGCCACGCAATCCATCCTGATCCTGACGCTGATCGGTGTCTCCATCCCGACATTCGTGATCGGGATCATGCTGATCTTCCTTTTTGGTGTGCAACTGGGCTGGCTGCCAACATTCGGGCGTGGCGGCACCGTGCAGATCGGCGGCTGGGAAAGCTCGTTCTTCACAGTCGACGGCTGGCGCGCCATCCTGCTGCCGGCAATTACGCTGGGCATTTACCAGCTCACGCTCACCATGCGGCTTGTGCGCGCCGAGATGATGGAGGTGATGCGCACCGACTACATCCGCTTTGCCTTCGCCCGCGGCGTGCCAATGCGCGCCATCTACTACCGCCATGCCCTCTCGAACACGCTGGTTCCCGTCATCACCATCATCGGCCTGCAATTCGGCGGCGTCATCGCATTCTCGATCGTCACCGAAAGCGTCTTTGAATGGCCCGGCATGGGCCTTTTGTTCCTCGAATCTATCCGCTTCGTCGATATTCCGGTGATGAGCGTCTACCTCGTCGTCATCGCCTTCTTCTTCGTGCTGGTGAACCTGATCGTTGACCTGCTCTACATCGCCATCGACCCGCGATTACGCGTCCGGGACAGCACATGATCGACTTTCTTAAACGCCGCGAAGGACTTTGGCTCTTTGTCCACTCGCCCGCCGCTATGCTTGCGGCCCTGGTGGCGGCGCTGATCTTTCTCGGCGCGCTTTTTGCACCCTGGCTCTCGCTCATAAATCCCTATGATCTGGCCTCCTTCAGCCTTTTTGACGGCCTCTTACCGCCGGTCTGGAAAGATGGCGGCAATCCCAAGTTCCTGCTTGGCACGGATGATCAGGGGCGCGACATGATCTCATCCATCCTTTACGGCGCGCGCCTGTCGTTGCTGATCGGACTTGCGGCAATGACCATCGCAACAGTGCTTGGCGTGGGCCTCGGACTGGCTGCGGGATATTACGGCGGCTGGCTTGATACCATCGTCATGCGGATCGCAGACGTGCAACTCGCCCTTCCGGCAATCCTGACCGCCCTGCTGATCGATGGCATCGCGCGTGGCGTTCTCCCACCTGATGCGCAGCAAAACCTGCGCGTGGCCGTGCTGACCCTTGCCATTGCCCTGTCACTTTGGGTCAACTTCGCCCGCACCGCCCGCGCCTCGACCTTTGTGCAAATGCAAAAGGAATATGTGCAGGCCGCCATCATGATGGGTCAGCGCCCTGCCCGCGTCATGTTTGTACATATCCTGCCGAATATCCTTGGCCCTCTGCTGGTGATCATGACCGTCGATCTGGCCTCCGCCATCCTGCTCGAGGCGACGCTGTCGTTCCTTGGCATTGGCCTGCCCGCTGACAGCCCCTCGCTGGGCACCCTGATCCGGATCGGTATGCAGTTCCTACTTTCGGGCGAGTGGTGGATCCTCTGGATACCAACGCTCTTTCTTGTGGCCCTTGTGGTGTCCATCAACATCCTCGGAGACTTCCTGCGGGACGTCTTCAACACAAGGCTGCGCTGATGCTGACGATCCAGGACCTCGCCGTCAATTTCCCCTCTCGCTTTGGCGACATCACCGCCATTGCGGACGTGGACATGACCATAAAACCCGGCGAAATCCACGGTCTCGTGGGCGAAAGCGGCGCAGGCAAATCCACCGTTGGTGCCGCCGTCATCGGCCTTCTGCAGTCGCCGGGCTACATCGCAAACGGCAAGCTGACGCTTGACGACATCGACCTACGCACACTCGACCGCGATGCAGCCCATGCCCTGCGTGGCAGCCGCATCTCGATGATTTTTCAGGACCCGCAAACCAGCCTCAACCCGCTGATGACGATCGAGGATCAGCTGGTCGAAACCATCCTCGCGCACGAGGATATCTTGCATCAGGCTGCACACGACCGCGCCGTGGACCTGCTGGAAGAGATCGGGATCTCTAACGCCGCACAGCGTATCAAATCATATCCGCACCAATTTTCGGGCGGGATGCGCCAGCGCGTGGTCATCGCTCTAGCACTTTGCACAAACCCCGACGTGATCATCGCAGATGAGCCCACCACTGCCCTTGATGTTGCGGTGCAAAGCCAGGTGCTCGACCTCTTGCGCCGCCTTGTCGACACCCGCCAGATCGCCGTCATCCTGATCACCCATGACATCGGGGTGATCGCCCAGATCACCGACAACGTCACCGTCATGCGCCACGGGCGCGTGGTCGAAACCGGCTCAACCGCGCAGATTTTGCGCGACCCTCAGGAAACCTATACCAAAGGTCTGATCGCCGCCGTACCGCCCCTTGATCGCAAGCTTGAACGCTTCGCCGTCATTGCAAGCGAAGACACGGCACCCGGTGACCTTGGCAACCGCGCCAAGGACTGGCTGCTTGATGGGCTCCGGCAAGAGGCGACAGGCCTGACCGTGCAAAACCTACGCGTCACTTTTCCCGGTGTGCGCACCTCGCTCCTTTCACGCCCCGACCCGTATGTTGCTCTGCATGACATCAGCTTTACCGTGCAGCCGGGCCGGATCATGGGGCTTGTGGGCGAAAGCGGCTCTGGCAAATCGACACTCGCCAAGGCCATCACTGGGCTGATCCCGGTGCAAAGCGGCACCATGCACTTGGGTGATGCCCCCCTGCCCGCCGGCAAGGCTCGCCCGCGTGATCACCCGTCCCGGCAGCTGATCCAGATGGTGTTTCAGGATCCCTACTCCAGCCTCAATTCACGTCACCGCATCGGCAAGATCCTGACAGAGCCGTTGTGGCTTTATGGTCTGGTCGAGGATGCAGACGAACGCCATGCGCTCGCGGCAGCAATGCTTGATCTGGTTGGCATGGCACCCGGCGCCATTGACAAATACCCGCATCAGTTTTCAGGCGGCCAGCGCCAACGCATCGCTGTGGCCCGCGCCCTACTTGCCCGCCCGCGTTTCCTGATCTGTGATGAACCAACTTCAGCACTTGATGTGTCAATTCAGGCCGAAATCCTGAACCTTCTCAAAGACCTGCAATCTACTTTTGATCTTTCAATCCTGTTCATCAGCCACAACCTTGCCGTCGTGCGCCAAATGGCCAACGACGCCATCGTCCTGCGCAACGGCGTGATCGAAGAAATCGGCGCATCCGAAACCCTCTTCGCCGCCCCACAGGCCGCCTACACCAAGGAACTGCTGGCGCTGACACCAACACTTTAGTCGTCGCATTCTGCAAGAAAAGGGAAGTGGCGGACAGACAGGGATTCGAACCCTGGAGACGGTCTCCCGCCTACACACTTTCCAGGCGTGCGCCTTCGACCACTCGGCCACCTGTCCGTGAAGGGGCATTTAGCAAGGCATGAAACCCCATGCAAGTCCCAACAACCATGTGACTGTAATCGCGTTGTAACCCGGCAGGCTTCGGCACATACTCGTCATGTTGAACGATTGCCCGGGTCCGCGATGAAGCATGATCCCCCAGCCACACCGCCCAAGGACGCGCGTTTTGAACTGGCGCGCGTGCAAACCGGTGCTTTGATCATCATCGCTTTTGCGGTGGTGCTATTTCTGCTGGTGCAGGCCCGTTTTATGCTGATCAGCCTCGCAACGGCGATCATCCTGTTTTCGCTGACCAGCGACGTGATCAACTTTATCGCACGCCTTCGGGTTGGGCCGGTCCGCATCCCCAACTGGATCGCCAGTCTGGCGGCCGTTTTCCTGATCGCGGGCGCTCTGCTGACGCTCACGTCCATTCTGCTGGCACAGATCAACACAGTGTTGGTGACGACACTGTCTTATGCTGAACGAGTGCCCGCCGCTGTCGCATCGCTCTTTGGGTGGCTGGGTGAGGATACAGAGGCCGCTGTTTTCAACTCCGTGCGATCCGTCGATTTTTCCAGCTACCTGCGACAAGCGGCAGGGTCTGCCAGCAACCTGACCCAAGGCACTGTACTCGTCATCCTGTTCGTGGGCTTTCTCTTTGCCGAACGCATCTGGTTTTCGACCAAACTGCACAATTTCGTGGGCGATGCGGCACAGGCGCAGCGGGTGGGCCAGATCATCGCCTCGATCATCCACCGGGTGAACTATTACTTGCTGGTCAAAACCTTCATCTCGGCGATCACCGGCTTTGTCGTCTTTGGCATCGCCAGCATTTTCGGGCTAGAGGTCGCGGTGGCCATTGGCGTGGTCACATTTGTACTGAACTTCATCCCCAACATCGGATCAATCGTCGCGACCGGCCTGATCGCGCTCGCGATGCACGTGCAGTTTGGTGATGCGGCCCTGACCACGGCGGTCTTTGTCCTTGCAGGCATGGTGCAGTTTGTTGCCGGATCCATCATCGACCCGATGCTGATGGGCCGCGCGCTACGGTTGTCATCATTTGGGATCATCATCAGCCTTGCGTTCTGGGGGGCCGTCTGGGGCATTCCGGGCATGTTCCTGTCAGTGCCCATCATGGTGATGCTGCTGGTCGTCTGCAGCCACGTCCCGGCCCTGCGCCCTTTGGCGATCCTGCTGTCCCGCGAAGGTCTGCCCGAAAGCGAACAAACCCTGCAGCAAACCGCCGAACGCGATCTTTTTGATCAGCGCCGCGACTAGGGTCTTGCCGCGCGCAAGAACAGCCCCGCCAGCACCAATTCACCCAAGGCTGCGACCAGAATGGATACGCTGGCAAAGCCGCGCGCGTATTCATAACACCCCGTCGCCGCGATCCCCGCAAATATGGCAAACAGCCCATAACATACCGCGCGGCGCAATGGGCTGTCCGGCGCATTGCGCCCCATCCACAACATGACTGCCAGACCCAGAAACACCCCCGACGAGCGGCGCGTGATGAATTCCGCACTGGCGTTTGTCGGCACACTGTAAGTGCCTGCGTAGCTGCCCGGAAACAGCAGGAAAGTCACAAAGAGAACGGCACAGACAATGGCCGTGGCGATGGCAGCAAAGCGAAAGATCACACATCCTCCAGATGCAGATAGACCCGCCGGTTCTGGCGCCCTTTCTTCTCGATCTTGCCGATCCGAACACGGCCAATCTCATCAGTGTTGGCCACATGCGTGCCACCACAGGGCTGCAGATCGGCTGTGTTTTCACCAACCCCAATACGCACCAACCGGATCTGCCCTGCCCCGCGCGGCGGCTGCACCGACAGCGTTTTGACAAGGCTGGGGTTCTCGTCCAGTTCGGCCTCTGTGATCCATTCGTCCGACACCGCGAAATGGCAATCGATCAGCTTGTTGAGTGTGGCGTCCAATGCAGCCTTGTCGGCTGGCGCATCTTCCATGTCAAAATCCAGCCGCGACTTGTCCGTCCCAATGGACCCGCCCGTCACCGGCAAAGGGATTACAACCGACAGCAAATGAAGTGCTGTATGCATCCGCATCAACTTGTGCCGCCGGTCCCAGGCCAAGGTCTGCTGAACCTGCGTGCCCGGCTCTGGCAAGGCCGCAGGCTCTGCGGGAACCAGAACAATCGCATCTCCGGGCCCCTTGACCGTTGTGGCAACCTCAATCGCACCGCCCTGCCATGTCAGCCGCCCGGCATCGCCGGGCTGCCCGCCCGATGTGGGATAGAAATTCGTCTGATCCAACACGATCCCACCCTCGGCTGTTATCTCGACCACGCGGCCCACCGCATCACGTGCATAGGCATCATCCCGAAATAGCGGTTTGGTCATGTCTCCTCCGGACGGTTCAGGGTCTCTGGATTGCGCAACCACAAGTCCTGCTGCGGGAACGGAACTTCAATCCCGGCTTCGGCAAAGCGCGCGTTGATCTCATAATTCATCTCGGACAGGGTCACGACCTTCCAGTTCACATCGCGCAAATGCACGCGTATTTCAAAATCCAGCGAGGATGCGCCGAACCCCATGAAAAACACCTGCGGCGGCGGGTCCATCAGCGACATCGGATGCCTTTCCGCGATCTCGGCCAGTATGCCGCGCACCTTTTCCACATCCGTCCCATAGGCCACACCAACCGGCACGATCAGACGCCCCACCGGGTTGCCTTGGGTCCAGTTGATCACCTGCCCGCTGACCAGATCCGCATTGGGAATGATCACATCGGTCCGGTCAAAGGTCTCGATCCGCGTCGACCTGACCGAAATATCGCGCACAAACCCCATCTGGCCGTTGACCTCGATCATGTCGCCCTCGGCAATCGGGCGTTCGATCAGCAGGATGATGCCAGAGACAAAGTTCTGCACAATGTTCTGCAAGCCAAAGCCGATACCCAGCGACAGCGCACCCGCCACAAAGGCAAGCGAAGTCAGATCAATCCCTGCGCTGGTGATCGCAAACAGCCCCGCCAGAAAAATGCCGACGTAGCCAACACCGGATCGCACCGCATTCTGCCCTCCCAGATCCAGCTTTGTACGTGGCAGAACCGAATTGCGCAGCGTCGCCTGCACAAAACGCGTCAGCACATAGCCGATGGCAAAGACCAGCAGGAAGGTCATGAAATCGGACGGCGAAATCCGGGTATCTCCGACTGCAAACCCGGCAGAGATTCGGGCCCAGATTTCAAACAAATCCGTCACCCGCGCGCCCCAGGCCAAGGCCAGGAACGGCAAGGCGAGGATGCCCACGCCCAGCCCGATCAGCACCGGCATCAATGGCCCTGCGGCATCAGCCTCGTCCGCGTCACCTGAATCGTAGATATCCGACACCAACCGTTGCAGCACGACCACGACGCCAAGGATCGCAAGTGTCAGCACCACGGGGCGGAACAGGCCAATGGCCGCGTTGACATAGCCAAGCGCTGCAAAAACCGGTGCAGCAAGGGCGACCCCCATCGTCAGCCGCCCGATCACGCTCCGCACCCGGCCCCCGGTACCGCTATAGTTCGGATCATCCACCGGCGGGCTGCGCAGCGCATTGCCCAGCTGATACAGCGTGAACGCCAAAAACAGCAGCAAGGGAAACAGCATCACCGCGACAGAGATGCGTGCCGCATCAACCAGCTCCATCATCGCGGCAACGAACACAATCGCCGCCAAACCATAGCTTAGCGTGATCCCCGCGCGCCGAATGCGGTCATTGCTTTCAGGCGCAAAGCTTAGCGGGCCAAAGGCGGGGCCCGGTGGGAACAGCTTGTCGTTCAACCAGCGGGCAACGATGATGACGAAGACCGCGGAAAAGAGGGCTCCGAACATCTTGTCTGCCCGTGATGACAGCACATCTAGGCTTTGCAAAGACTCGGTAAACAGCGTCAGCCCGATCAGCGGCAGCACCATCTGCCCCAGCGACAGGATGAACGACCACAGCGCCCGGGCCTGTGGTGATCTGTTGCCCAGCCCGTCGCGCATGCCCCGCACCCAGCCCCGCGCACGCAGCATCATGACTAGACCCGCAACGATCCCTATCAGCGCAAGCGGTGCGACAGACCAGATAGTCCCGTTGCCCACCTTGGTCCTGATCCCGGCCGCCATATCCGACCACATCAGTTGCAAACTCGCACCAAAGGCCGCGATCGCCTCCCCCCAATGGGTGGGATTAAGGGGCGAGGCATCGCGCACCAGCAACCGGCTGGCAAATTGCGCCCGCGCCTGCGTATCAATTTCGGCCAACAGCCCATTGGCCCGCGCGTGCGCCTCTGCCACCAAGGTATCGGGGGTCGCAAGGCTTTGGCGCAGCGCGTCTAATTCCGCACGGCGGGCGGCGATCTGCGGGTCCTCTTCCCCGCTTTCAGGGGGGGCGCCTAACGCCTCCAACTGGCTGTCCACCGTGGTGATCCGCGCCTGATTATCGGCCAGTTTGTCTGCAAACGTCTCGCGCCACAGGAACAACTCATCCCGCAATCGGTTCAGGGCAAATGTCGTCGTCACGCCTGTACCAAGACTGTCCTCGGCCCGCTGCGCAACATTCTCCCACTCCGCAATGTCCTGAAACATCGCAGCAAGCGGCGTCATTGCGTCCTGATCATCTGCAAGTTCAGGTTCTGCGGTTTGCGCCACAGCAGCGGTGCCGATCGAAACGACCAGCAGCAAGCAACACAGGCGCAGGATCGCGCCCAAGGTTACACGTCCTCGGCCACAGATGGGATGTCGGCAGGCGCACGATCCAACCACGCCGGCACTGGCAGCCCTTTTGATTTCAGAAACGCAGGGTTCCAAACCTTGGACTGATATCGCGTGCCATAGTCACACAGCATCGTTGCAATCGTGTGCCCTGGCCCAAGGTCGCGTGCTAACCGGATGGCCCCTGCGATATTGATTGCCGTCGACCCACCCATGCACAACCCCTCGTCAGCCAGCAAATCATAGATCAACGGAAGCGCTTCGGCATCGGGGATCTTATAGGCAAAGTCTGGCTTGAACCCTTCCAGGTTGGCCGTAATCCGCCCTTGCCCGATCCCTTCAGAAATACTATCGCCAGACGCGGGCGTCTCTCCGGTGAATAGCTTGTAAAGCCCTGATCCATCGGGGTCCGACAACGCGATCTTCACGCCCTTGGGCTGCAAAAACTCGGCGACACCGGCCAACGTACCGCCCGACCCGCAGGCGCAGGTAAACCCATCCAGCTTGCCGCCCGTCTGCTCCCACAGCTCGGGCCCGGTGGTTTCCACGTGGGCCTGCCGGTTGGCCGTGTTGTCAAACTGGTTGGCCCAAACCGCGCCATTCGGTTCTGTCTTGGCCAAGGCGGCGGCCAACCTCTGTGAATACTTCACGTAATTGTTTGGATTGGCATAGGGCACCGCAGGCACCAGCACCAATTCCGCCCCGGTCAGACGGATCATTTCTTTCTTTTCGTCTGATTGGGTTTCGGGCATCACAATTACGGATTTGAACCCCATCGAGGCCCCCACCAGCGACAAACCGATCCCGGTGTTGCCCGCCGTGCCCTCCACGATGGTGCCACCGGGTCGCAAATCTCCGCGCGCCACCGCGTCGCGGATCATGAAAAGCGCCGCACGGTCCTTGACTGACTGGCCTGGGTTCAGAAATTCTGCCTTGCCCAAAATGGTGCAGCCCGTCGCCTCTGACGCGGCGCGCAGCTTGATCAATGGGGTGTTGCCAACGGCGGCGGCAAGGTCGGATTTGATGTGCATCTTGGGGCCTTTGTCCTGTTGGTTCATGTCTAGGCGGCGACACCGCCGAACTCAAGCGCGCAAGCGGTCCCGGTTCAATGCCAGCCAATAGAGCATCGCCAGCAAAGGACCTGCGCCAATCTCTCCGGTCCGGGCCAAATCCATCGCGCGCGCAAAGGGGATCGTATGCAGCCGCAGGTCTTCGTGCTCGGCCGCCAGCCCGCCGGAATAGGCATCCCGATCAGCAAGCGTTGTCAGCCCCAGATAACAATAGAAAAAGTCTGTGGAAGCACCGGGGCTTGGATAAAAGCTGTTGATCGGCTCCAGCACCATGTCTTCCAGCCCCGCCTCTTCCGCGGCTTCACGCAGTGCGGCGGCCTCTGGCGTCTCACCTGCATCCACGATGCCCGCCACCGGTTCCAGAACCCAAGGGTTCGGCTCTCCCAGCCGCAGTGGCCCCATGCGAATTTGTTCCACCAAAAGCACCCTGTCACTGACCGGGTCATAAGGCAGTACAAGTGCGGCATCGACACCCAGAAAAACTTCGCGCGGTAAGACCCCGCTGCCCTGTCCGTCAAAGCGCTGATGGCTGACCTCAAACGACTGCAGCGCGAAAAAGCTGCCCTGTGGTGGCGACATCGCCCGTATCGCCGCAACGCTTCCGTCCTCAAATCGGTTGTGATCACTGCGCAGGGAGGTGGGGGCACGCCGCGTGCGCGCGCGGGTCCGCGCCCACGCGCGGGACAAGGCCATCGGCCAGCGCGACGCAAACCCCGCCTCATCGGGCAGCGGATCGCGGGCAAACATCTCTTTTGCGGCATCGGTCACGGCTGCGCAATTTTGCGCCTCCCAATCCTGCAAAGACCACGCGCGTCCGTTCGAATTCTGCCCCTCAGGCGGCAAATAAAACTCTGCCTCTTTCGGTCCGTCCGCTGTCTGCACTGTGACGGTATGGCGCGTGTAGTCCCAAGCCATCTCGAACAGATCAAACCGCGCCATCGCGGCAGGCGTCACGTTCCGCAACAACAGCCCCTCTGCCTGACCGTCAATCTCGGCAAAGATCGTCGGCACAACGTCGCCCACAACACCTGTGACCTGGTAATGATCGAGTGTCGCAGGCGCGTGGCGAAATCTATCTCCGCCGACGGCCTCCATCAGCGGAAAGGCGCGTAACGTGCCGTAAACAAACAGGTTCAAGGAAAGCGTTTCGCGTAGAATTCCGAAAAGAAGGCCGCACAAATCGCGCCAACGACCAGGGCCACGCCCACCTCTTGCGTGCCCAGATCCTGCGCGTATTCCCACATCAGTTGGAACACATCAATCACCGCCTCGATCGGGCCGTCATAGCTGCGGCGCATGGATTTCTGCAGCATATCTGCACCCGCCGTCAGAAACAGGATCCAGAACACCTGCGCCGCCACACCGGTAAATCCGTTGCCCACCGCCGCCGAATAGCCGCGACCGGCGCGCTTGCCCATTACCACCCAACCGGCCCAGACACCGGCCAGGATACATAAAGGCCACCAGAAACCGGGCAAAGACCCCTCTTCGAAAAGTGGCGATGTCAGATAAGCCAGATAGCCCCCCAACAGGGCAAGGGCCAAGGCGGCGGTCAAACGTCCGGCTGTCGGCATGGGTCTGCTCCCTCGTGCAATCCGCCCGAGGTCCGCGTTCAGTGGGCCCTTGTGACGGTAATCTGCGTTACATCGCAGTTTCCGCTTTTAAAGGTGCTCGCGCAAGAGGTGAGGTAAAAGTTCCACATTTTGCGGAACCGGTCATCAAATCCCATACCGGCGATTTGGTCCCACTTGGCGTTGAAAACCTCGTGCCAGCGCCGCAAGGTGATATCGTAGGACGGTCCGAATTCGACCGACTTTGAAACCTTCAACCCTGCCGTCTCAACCGCTTCACGCAGCTTTGTGGGGCTGGGCAGCATGCCACCGGGAAAGATGTATTTTTGGATGAAATCCGGGCCGCGCTTGTAGACATCCCAGCGGTGGTCCGCGACGGTGATAATCTGCAACGTTGCATTCTTGCCCGGCTTCAAGCGGTCCCGCACGGTGTCAAAATAGACCGGCCAGTACTTTTCACCCACCGCCTCGAACATCTCAATGCTCGCGATCCCATCATAGGTGCCGGTCTCATCACGATAGTCCTGTAACTTGAACGTCACCCGATCGGAAAGTCCAGCCTTTTCAATGCGCTCCACGGCGTAGTTAAACTGCTCCCTGCTGATCGTCAGGCAGGTCACCTTTAATCCACGCTCTTTCGCGGCATATTCTGCAAAACCACCCCACCCGCAGCCGATTTCCAGCACGTGATCGCCCGGTTGTGCGCCCATCTGATCCACCATGCTGGCGTATTTCTGGGTTTGCGCCTTTTCCAGACTTTCCTGCCCTGTCTCGAACTTGGCTGATGAATAGGTCATCGTATCATCAAGCCACAACCCATAGAAATCATTACCCAAATCGTAATGATAGCTGATGTTCTTTTTGGCTTGCCGTTTGGAATTTGACTGTAGCCAGAACCGCATCTTTTCCCACAAACGCACCAATCCCTGCCCGGGAAAGCCGTCGTACATCTCTTCGGCCTCGTCATGCACCAAATCCATAAAGGCCTGCAAATCTGGCGTGCTCCACCAGCCGTCTAGGTAAGCATCGGAAAACCCCAGATCGCCTTCGCGGATCGTCCGGGTGAACAGGTCAGGGTTATGCACTTCAATTTCGGCAACATGGCCCGGTGCGGGCCCTTCCAACCGAAAGATGCGCCCGTCTTGCAGCTTGATGTCCAACCGCCCGCGTTTCAGCCCACCCAGCCTGTTGAATACAGCTGAAAAGTAACGCGGGAGGCTCTTTTGCCCCTCGGTCGAAGTCAGTATCATCGTGTTCCCTGTCGTCTTAAGTGGTCAGACGCGGGGATTATTCCCCCTGCCCGTCATCATTAACCTTTGTTACGTCAAAGTCACGGTTCCGGATGCGTTTAGTTTCGCAAATGTGGGTCAGGACTGGATTTATGGCGCATCGCGTGGTGTAGACATCGCAACACCCCGGCTGCGCGGGGCTTTGAACTGGGGAATACAAAAGATGGGTATGATGCGAATGATCGGCGCTGGACTGGCGCTGCTGACAGTGGCGGGATGTGACGGGATCGCGGTGGCCAATGCGCCTGCCGATCAAATCGCCGTCGACACCCCCACGGTGCAGGCGCCCACTTCGATCACCGGTGTGACACCGCAGATGCTGCCACAAGCCATCGCCACCGGCCCTGCCCTTGACCTCAATTGGACCAACCGGTTCCAACCCAACGTCGCTTATGTGAACACCGGCGTTCTGGCCCTGCCGGTTTATTCCGGCCCCGACGGTCAGGATGTGGTGGCCCGCCTGTCCCCCGGCAACGGCGGCGGCATTGATGCCTGCGCGGTCGAGGTCAACATGTGCTCTGTCGCCTTTGGCGAGCCTCTGCGCCGTGGCTGGGTCTTCATGGATAACATGACCCCCGCACCCGCCAGCTAAGCCTTTTCGCGATTGCTATAAGCCTCCAACGCCCGCGCGCGCCCTGCTTCGGGCGTGACAATCGGGCTGGGGTAGCTGTCTGCCGGTGACATGGCCCAGCTTTTGGGGATCGCGTCGAAATAGGCCACTGCGTCGTCAGCAGGGTTGCGATATCCCTCTGCGATCCAGCGGCCGACATAGGTGCGATCCTTGTCGAATTTGTCCAGCTGCGTGACCGGGTTGAACACCCGGAAATAGGGCGTGGCATCCGGACCAGAGCCTGCCGACCATTGCCAGCCCATCGCGTTGGAACACGGGTCCCAGTCGATCAGGCAATCTGCAAACCAATCCAGCCCGATCTGCCAATGGCTCATCAGATGCTTGGTCAGATAGGACGCCACAATCATTCGGCCCCGGTTGTGCATCGTGCCGGTCACATACATCTCGCGCATCGCCGCATCGACAAACCGCACACCCGTGCGCCCGCGTTTCCAGGCCGTCACCTCTGCGGTTTCATCGCGGTTCCAAGGGAAGGCATCCCACTCCGGCTTCCAATTGCCGGATGTGATATGCGGCGTGTGGTGGGTCAGGTGATAAGCAAATTCGCGCCAAACCAGTTCCTTCAGGAACACTTCTGCATCCGCCTTTCCCGCGTGCAGCGCGGCCCAGCCTGCATGCCAGCAGGTGCGCGGGCTGATTTCACCATAGGTCAGGTTTTCCGACAGGCGAGAGGTGCCGTCGACCCCCGGCAAATCGCGGTTGGTCTGATAGTGGGCCACCTTGTCGTCGATGAAAGCCGCCAGTCGGGCCTCTGCCGCGACTTCGCCCACCGTGCAATGCGGCCGCAGCACATCTGCCCCGCGCTGCATTGCCGCCCCCATATGCCAGCTGTCCAACGCATCGCTCTGGGGCCAACTGCCCGGCGCAGGCAGGGCGGCTGGCGCGGGCATGGCGCTGGCAATCTCAGCCCCGCGCACAGCCTTCCACATCGGTGTAAACACCCGGTAGAAGCCACCGGTTTTGGTCTGCACCGTCCAGGGCTCAAACAAGACATGGCCCGGAAAGCTTTCGGCGATGACACCCGCATCTTTCAACGCTGCTTTCACACCGGTATCGCGCGCCTTGGACGCCGGATCATAAAGCCGCGACCAATAAACCGCCCCCGCCCCGGTTTCGGCAATCAAGGCCTGCAAGACCGCCAACGCTGGCCCGCGCCGCAGGATCAGGCGGCTGCCAATCTCTGCCAGTCTTGACGCCAAATCGGCCACCGACAAACCCAGACGAAACTTTGGTGCGGCACCGTGTGTCTCGACCACCTCATCATGAATGAAGACCGGGATCACCGGCCGCCCCGTCGTCGCGGCGGCACAAAGTGCCGGATGATCCGCCAGCCGCAGATCGCGCCGAAACCACAGAATAATTGGTGTTGTGTCAGACATGAACGCCCCTTGCATGTGAACCCCGCAACCTAGCGCGCGGGCCGCCGCGTCAAGGGACGCACTTTGCGGCCTTAGCCCATCTCGGCTTCGGCAAAACGCTTGAAGTCCTGCATCATCTTCTCGGTCTGTTTGCGGAACATGCCCGGAGCCACAAACGCCATGACCTTCAGAAACCCACTACAGCGAAAATCGCAATCCATGTCCCAGCGGGTTGCCTCGCCCAGATCCGTGAATGTGTTCACATTCCGGTTCCACACGCCTTTGGTCTCGTACACCGCCACCATTCGGTCAGGCATGGCATGTTCTTCCAGCGTCTCGATCATCTCGATCTCGCGCTTGCCCATCTTGTAGCGGATGCGGGACCTCGACCCGACCGCGCCAAATTCACCCTCAAAGTGCTCAAAGCTCTGCAAGCCGTCCTGCCACTGCATCAGGTTGTCAGGATCATCAAACAGCGCCGTGACCCGGTCGCGCGGGCCGTTGATGTCGATCGTGCATTGGTATTGCATGGCATCTCCCCCGCCTGATCCTACCTGATTAGACGGGGCGGATCAAAGCACCTGATCCAGCGCCGTGATCAACTGATCCACCTCAGCACGGCTGGTGTAATGCGTAAACGATACCCGCAGCACGCCGTTTTCAGGGTCCACCCCCATCGCGGTCAGCGGCCGAATGGCATAGAAATCCCCGCCTCCCGCCATGACCCCATGTGGTGCCAATTCGCGGGCCAGCGCCTCTGCATTGCCCTGCGCGGCCAAGGCCACGGTTGGCGCGCGTCGGGCTGCCTCCACAGGGCCGATCACCCGCACCGAGTTCTTGGCGGCAACGTAATCCAGCAAGGGCTGCAACAAGGCAACCTCGGCATCCCGCATAAGCCTATGTGCATGCCGCGCTGCACCGGCCCCGCTGGCGGGCCCGCCGTGATGTGCGCTCAGCGCCTCAAAATAATCCGCCATACCCGCGCTTGCCGCGATCTGCGCGTGGTCCGGCCCCGCAGGCGTGAACCGCTGATACAAGGTCCCGCCATTAAAGAAATGCCCCTGATTGGGCAGTACAGTGCCAAACGCCCGGCGGATCACCATCAGCCCCTGATGCGGACCATATGTCTTGTAAGCGCTGAACAGATACACATCACACCCCAGCGCGCCCACATCTTCAAACCCATGCGGCGCATATGAAACCCCGTCAACGCAAGTCCGCACGCCGTGGTCGCGGGCCACGGCGCAAATCGCAGCCACATCATTGATTGCCCCCACCACGTTGGAACAATGCGGAAAACACAACAGCTTGGCCCCATCCAGCAGCGCAGGCAAATCTGCGGGGTCCAACTCTCCGGTTTCGGGGTCCACCTGCCACTCGCGCACTGTGATCCCTGCGTCCGCAAGCCTGCGCCATGGGCCGGAATTGGCCTCGTGATCTTGATTGGTCACCACGATAGCGTCACCGGGCAACAACCAGCCGCGCACCGCCTGCGCGAGCACATAGGTGTTCTGCGTGGTCGACGGCCCAAACGACAGCTCGTCGGTGTCCACACCCAGCATCGCGGCCAAGCGGCAGCGGGCCTCATCCATCTCGGCCCCCGCCAATTCAGAGGCCGGATAAGGCGCATAAGGCTGCACCTTGCGCTGCGTGTAATAGCGCGTCAGCCGGTCAATGACCTGCCCGCAGGTATAGGACCCGCCTGCGTTTTCAAAAAAGGCCTGCCCTTGCAAGGACGGCTCGGCGAAGGCGGGAAATTGGGCGCGCACCCATGCGGTATCAAGTGTCATGCGCCGACCTTACGAAAAAGGCCCCGGCGCGCAAGCACCGGGGCCTCTTGATTTTCAGGTTTACGCTTTATTCAGCGGGTGTTGTCACCGGATCAACCGTCACAGAGTCGACGCCTGCCGCTTCTCTGCGGCTGTCATTGAAGATCGCCTTGATCAGCGCCAGACACATCAGCGCCATCACGATCGAGAACGGAAGCGCCCCGATCACCATAGCGGTCTGAATGGCCCCGGTTCCGCCAGAGATCAGCAATCCGCCAACCACCAGTGCAAGTGCGGCACCCCAGAAAAGGATGTGCGGACGTGCTTTTGGACCTTCGTCGCCAGCGGCGTTGATGGTGTTCACGATCAACACGGCCGAGTCGGCAGATGTCACAAGGAACGTCATCAGCAAGACCACGATCACAACCGCCATGCCCCAGGCCAACGCGTCGGCAATCGGGGACAACATGAACTCTGTCATCGCAAAGATCTTGTCACCGTTTGCCGCGTCCAGAATGACGCCATTTGCACCACCGTTCAGCTCCAGATCAATGGCTGTACCACCGGCCCATGCAAACCAGACAAAGCACATCAGCGATGGCACGATCATCGCACCCAGCACAAACTCGCGGATCGACCGACCGCGCGAAATACGCGCCAGGAACAATCCCACGAATGGTGCAAATGCGATCCACCAGGCCCAGTAGAAGACCGGCCACCAGCCCTGCCATTGCGTCAGCAGGAAGGATTCAGACCCTTCAACACCGTCAGAGGTATAGACGTTGAAGCTCAGCCCCGGCAACGCGACCAGATAGTCGTAGATGCCAATGAAGAAGGCCGATGCACCAAAGAATGTCGCGCCAAAGATGATGAAGAAGCTCAGCAAGAAGATCGACAACACCATGTTGATGTTTGACAGCCACTTGATGCCCTTGCCGACACCAGACAGCGCAGACAAGGTCGACGCGCCCATGATGACCAGCAGGGCAACTACGATCCCCATTGTGGTCGCTGTGCCGTCTTCCATCGCCAGTCCGCCGATCCCGATCCGTGTCAGACCGGCGACAAACTGTTCCACCCCAAAGCCAAGCGTCTGCGCCACACCAAGAATGGTGGCGACCACCGCGACAATATCAATGATATGCCCCGGCATCCCCGACAGGGACTTGCCAAAAAGTGGTGTCAGCGATGACCGGATGGTCAGCGGCAAACCGCGGCGATAGCTAAAGAATGCCAGAGACAGACCAGCAATCGCATAACAGGCCCAGGCGCCCAAACCCCAGTGCAGGTAGGACCAGACATAAGCCGTGCGGACGTTATCCGCATCCAGCGCCGTGGTGATCCCCTGAATGACCGATGGGTTGTTCTTGAAATGCGCGACGGGTTCCGCCACAGCCCAGGTCAACATGCCGACACCGATACCGGCACCAAACATCATCGAGAACCAGGAAAAGTTTGAAAACTCAGGCTTTTCTCCGTCCGCGCCAAGGTTCAATCGTCCCGCGGCGGGCCAGATCGCAAGCCCGATACACACAATCACAAACGCGGCCACGACCCAGATGTACCAAGCCGCAAAACTGGCCAGAATGGCCGAGTTCCAGGTGCCCAGCACGTTCCCAGCCTGCACAGGCCAGAAGATACACCAGACGACAAGCACACTGATAATGATTTTACTTATCACCGTCACATTGACGCTGAAGCCACGGTAAAACCCGGCCTCCGCCGTCTTGATCGGCAAATCCGATAGAGGTGGTTTGATTGACATTGTGGTGTTCCCTATTGGCTATTTTTTTGTGCAACAAGCCTACGACGACCGCATTTCAAAAAGAAGTGTTAACTCCAATTTTTTATCGCTTTTTTGGCAATTTCTGGTGCTTCAGAGACCTTATTTCGTGCTTCTTTCGACACTTGGCCGGTCAAGACAGGCAAAAAAGGAAAAATCAACGTTGAACGCAAAAATCGGCACGAAGCGGTGCCTTGGAAAGCAATCCCAAAATGACATTTGAATATCTAGAAAACGCGAAGGCTTCGCCGGGATTTCACAAGGGCAACGGCCAGCCCTCGGCGATGGTTTTCAAGAACAACAGGATCGCACAGCTCGACAAAAACCGGCGCGTTGCCGCGCGTCCAAAAAAACAAAAGGCGCCCCCTCAGGGACGCCCTTTTTCACCTGGAATTTGAGTGGATCAGCCGTTCACATCGACCACGACCCGACCCTTGACCTGACCTTTCAGAATGTCACGCCCAAGGGCTGGCAGATCTGACAACACAGCCGGTTGCACCATCGCTTCCAGCTTGTCCATCGGCAGGTCCTTGGCGATCCGCGCCCAGGCCCGCACCCGATTGTCATAAGGCTGCATCACACTGTCGATGCCCAAAAGGTTGACCCCGCGCAGCAGGAACGGAATGACCGTCGCAGGCAAACCTGCACCACCGGCAAGCCCAACCGCCGACACGCTCGCCCCGTATTTCATCTGCCCCAACACACGTGCCAGCATCTCACCACCAACAGCATCGACGCAGCCGCCCCATGTCTCTGCTTCCAGCGGGCGCTTTGTGGTTTCATTCAATTCCGTGCGGGGCACGATCTGCGTGGCACCCAGCCCGGTCAGATAATTCGCCGTCTCGGGCCGCCCGGTGACAGCAGCCACCTGATGCCCCAGATTGGCAAGGATCGCTGTCGCAACCGACCCGACACCGCCCGCGGCACCGGTGACCAGAACCGGCCCATCCTTGATCCCGTGATCTTCCAGCGCCATCACCGCGAGCATTGCTGTGAAACCCGCCGTGCCTACCGCCATCGCCTGCCGCGCTGTGATGCCGTCGGGCAGTGGCACCAACCAATCACCTTTCACCCGCGCTTTCTGGGCATATCCGCCCCAATGCGCCTCGCCCACGCGCCAACCTGTCAGCACAACGGCGTCGCCGGGCTTGTAGCGCGCGTCGTCCGACGCCTCGACCGTGCCCGCAAAATCAATGCCCGGCACATGCGGATAATTCCGCACCAAGCCGCCACCCGGCCCAATGCACAGACCGTCCTTGTAGTTCACCGTCGAAAAATCGACCGCAACCGTCACATCCCCCTCGGGCAGTTGGTCCTCGGTGATCTGCTGCACAGCCGCAGCGGTCTTGCCTTCATCGTTCTTGGTCACAACCAATGCGTTGAACATGTCTTTTCCCTTCATCCGGGGGCGCTGCCCCCTGCTTCTTCTGGCCAAAAATATCCCCGCCGGAGGCTCCGACAAGGCCGACAGCGCTAAATCCAAAACTTCTCTTGCACGACTGCATCCCGCAGCCCGTCCGGTGTCTCAACCTGCAACGTGGTGCCTGCGTCCCAATGGGTCATCCGCACCATGCCAATTGCAACACCTGTTTCAAAGTCGGGTGATGCCGCGGCAGAGGTCACCTGACCCACGCGCTTGCCACCTGCCAACAACGGCCAGACGTCATCACATGGTGGAATGTCACCGGCAATGCTGATCGGACGCACCTGTTGAATCGGACCTTCCTTGGCAACCCGCAACAGCGCATCGCGGCCCACACACCCAATCGCCGTCTGTGTCGAACAGAACCGCCCCAGCCCGGCCTCGTGCGGTGTGTTATGGCGCGTCATATCATTGCCGTAGGACAACAGCCCCCCCTCGATCCGTTCAATCAGGTTGGGGCATCCGGCATGCACATCCAGATCCTTGCCCGCCTCAAACAGCGCATTCCACAACGGCATCCCATTGGCAGTGCCATCGCAATAAATCTCGAACCCGCCCTGTTTGGAGTACCCCGAACGCGCCACCGCCATCGATGTGCCTTGGAAATCAAACCAGCCAAAGCGGAAGAACTTCGTGCTGCGCACCGCCTCGCCGAAGACCCGCGCCATCAGTTCGTCGGCAAGCGGCCCTTGCACCGCAAGGGGCGAGACATCAGGCTCATCGACCAGCACATCCAACCGAAAGCCGTATGCCAAACCTTTGACCCAAAGCAGCAAATCGCTGTCTGCAATGGAAATCCACCAGCGGTCCTCTGCCAGTTTCAGCGCCACCGGATCGTTCAGCATGCCACCTGTCTCATCGACGATAGGCACATAGAAACATTGCCCCGGCAACATCCCGCGCAGGTCACGCGGCGTCAGCATCTGCATCAACTTTGCGGCATCCGGGCCACGCAGTTCGATCTGACGCTCAACCGCGACATCCCAGACCTGCACCGCGTTCTTCAAATGGTGGTAATCCTCGACCACCGACCGAAACACTGTCGCCAACCGCATGCGGTTATAGACCGTAAATGACTTGACCCCTGCCGCCTCGACGCCGGGGGTAAAGGGTGTGGCGCGCACGCGCCGCGAAGTTGATAGCCCTGCCATCCGTCAGTCCTCTGGCATGAAGACCAGATCCGTGTCATCAGGTTTGGCCCCCGCCGCCGTCAACATGGCGTGGACCTGCCCCCGATGATGGGTCTGGTGATTGAAAAAATGTGTTACACAATGGCCTACTGGCTTGTGAACTTCGCGGTTCATAGCCCCCGAAAACCAAGACAGCTCACCAACCAGATCAAGCGCCGAAAGCTCCGCGGCCCACTGCTTGATCCTGCCATCCGTGCGAAAACGCGCCGCCCACCAATCGCCAATTGTGGCGGTGTGATCGACACTTTGCTTAATCGACGTTGCGGGGCTTTCGCCACCATCAAACCGGCCGATCCACAGTTGATCGGCCCACAACAGATGGTTCAGCGTGGCCCGGATCGACCCAAAGAAAGCACCCCGATCCTGATCTAGATCGGTCGCCTTCATCGCCTCGACAATCTTCCATATCGCATTGTTTTGCCACGCATTATATCGCGCCATCACGCGGCAATACTCCGGCGTGATCACGGTTTGGGGCCTTTCCAGTCAATCGGGCAGATCTCTGCCGATTTACCGCCAAAATCCCAAACCCGGCCGTAGTCGCGCACTCTGGATTTCGTACCAGCGGCGGCAATGATGTCGGGGCCCATCCAATACTTGGAATTGCTGACCATCACCGGATGATCCGGGTCCGCGCCCTTCATCATCTCGATCTCGCCTTGGATCTTGCGTCCGATATAGATGCCGCGCTTCGTGCCCTCGCGCACGATTTCGACCTTTTCACGCTCTGCCCCGATGATCTCGGACACCAGCATGGTGAACAGCCCCGTGGTGCCGCCCGCCTGCCCGGAAAAGATTTTCAGGATACCGTTATAGGCTTTCTGGCTGGACCGCTCATCGACATAAGCCGCAACCTTCCAATTGCCTTCGGCCATGCGGCCCGGAATGTCGACCAGCAGACCGACGTTCAGACCCGAAAGATCCTCGCCCTCGAAATGGCCTTCATCAATCGCAATCGCCATCCAGGCGTGACAATGCCCCTCGGTCGGAGGATGTGCGCCCAGCGACACCACACAGGGGCAGAACACCGTGCAGGAACAATTCAGGAAAAGCTCTCCCTTGATTGCCCAATCAGTTGGTTGCAGCTTGCGGCGCTTGGGGTTGTCCATGCGCTGGTCGATGCGTTGCGAAATCGCGATGCGATCACTTGGTGCGCGTTTCTTATCAGCCATTTATCAGCCTTTCCTAAAGTGATGTTGCGGCCAGCGCCACACCAGATGCAATCAAGAGATACCCCATCGGGCGCGTCACGCGGTGCCCGATCTGCGGCAGTTTTTCGAGAACCATGAACAGTGTCGCCAGCCCCATCCAAGCAAGGTTCATCACCCCGCCTACAAAACCCAGAGCCATGAAGCCCCAGCAGCACACGACACAAAACGCGCCCAGCCCCAGCCCCATACGCAGGCCACCGGCAAATCCGGTGCGCCAGTGGCCAAGAAAATAGCTCATCGGTGCATGGCATACGCCATGGCAAACCTCTTTGGTGCGGGTGAACTGGAACGCACCGACCGCAATCAGCAAACCGGCCTGCAACCAGACCGATTGCGCACGGCCCAGCATGTCCACCACGCCGCCAAACAACAGCACGATCTGAGCGCCGGAAATCACTGCGGCGGCGACCACCCACATCACGAAATATCCCAGCAACACACCCAGCCATCCGGCCCGCGTGCCATCGGCACTGACCATCAATCGCTCATAGGTGGTCAGGGTTGGCACCATCGTCGGCAGCATCATCGCTGCCATCATGATCGCCCACATCAGGAAAACCGGCCCAAACCGCGCCATCGGCATGTCCATCGGCATTCGGGGGTCCATTGCGGCCATCGCCTGCCCTGCGGATCCCGGCCGCCCCAACAGGTCCAGATCCATATCAATCGCCATCACATACATCATCCACCACGCCACAAGGATTGCGCTGAAAAACGCAAGCCACAACGTGGACCGCATGACATGATGCATAAGACGCGCCTCCCAAAGCGACTCAGGACTTGCTAAATCAAATGTCAGACTTTTAAATGTCTGACAAATGAAAATTGATCCAGACAACCCCGCTGATCTGTCCGCACAGATCGCCAAATCAATCCGCGACGCGATTGTGTCGGGTGATTTGCGCGTTGATGACCGCCTGCCGTCAGAGGCAGAATTGTCCGAGCAATTCGCGGTCAGCCGTTCCACCGTGCGCGAGGCGCTCAAACGTTTAGGCGCGCAAAGCCTGATCCGCACGCAACGCGGCGCGACCGGCGGGGCCTTTGTCAACAAGCTGACCTACCCCGACGCTTACGGCCAGCAAATCACGACCTCGACGTTACTGCTGTCGATGAACGCGGTCAGCTTTGCCACAGCCTGCGAGGCGCGTTATGCGCTTGAACGCGCCTGCGCGCCCCTTTCAGCCCAGCGCCGCACCGCAGATCATCTTGCCACCATGCGGGCCGAAGCACATCGTCAGGCACAACCGGGCCTGACGGACGAGGCGTTTTGCGCTAGCGACGTGGCCTTTCACCGCGCCCTTGTCGATGCCGCGGCAAACCCCGTGCTGTCCTACCAATTGGCTGGCGCGGTCGAGGCGATTGAACCCCTGATGAACATGATCACCTTCAGCGCCCGGTCCCGCGAAACCATCGTCGCCTTGCACAGCGCCATCGCCGATGCGATCGAGGCGCAGGACGCTGCGTTGACCGACGTCAAACTGGCGGAGCTGGCGAGCTATACCAACGATCTGGCGCAAAGCGTTTTTGCCGCCCGTCAAAAGACCTGACAGCCACCGTCCCTGTGCCTTGACCCGGTCCCCAAACGCCATAGCTGTCGCGTCATGCCCGACTTCCCGCCGTCCCGTAATGCCGCCCATGCCCGGCTAACCGCCTTCTTGCCTGCCGCCGGTGTCGCCTATGCCCGCACCCGCAATTTTGACCGCGCAGGTCATGTCTCAGCATTGTCGCCCTACATCCGCCACCGCGTGATTACCGAAGAGGACGTGCTGCGCGCCACCCGCGCCGCCCACAGCTACAAGGCCGCTGAAAAGTTCATTCAAGAGGTCTACTGGCGCACCTATTGGAAGGGCTGGCTGGAACTGCGCCCCGCGGTCTGGGACCAGTACAAGGCCGACCGCACCGCAGCCTGGAACGCTGTGCAAACCCAATCGGGCCTGCGGCAGCGGTGGCAGGATGCCTGCGCAGGCGACACTGGCATCGCCTGTTTCGACCATTGGGCGCGGGAATTGGTGCAAACCGGCTATCTGCACAATCATGCGCGGATGTGGTTCGCCTCGATCTGGATTTTCACGCTGCAATTGCCTTGGTCACTGGGGGCCGATTTCTTTCTGCGCCACTTGCTGGATGGTGACCCGGCGGCCAATACCCTGTCGTGGCGCTGGGTCGGCGGGCTGCAAACGGTTGGTAAGACCTACCTTGCCCGGCGCGCCAATATTGCCGAATATACCGATGGCCAGTTTGATCCGGCCGGCCTTGCCAGCCATGCACCGCCACTGACCGGCCCACCCGCACCGCGACCCGGCCCGCCGCCTGTGTCCGATCCATTGCCCACCTCGGGCCGGATCGGCCTTTTGGTAACAGAAGAGGACATGTCCCCCGACTGGCTGCACATTACACCTGTCGCCACAGCATTTTGTCAGACAACAGACCACCGAAGCCACTTGCAGGTCGCACCGCAAGTTACTGAATTTGTGTCGAAACTTTCTGATGCTCCCAAAATTATTCCTGCTGGCATCCGCGATTGGATGACAGCACACAAGCTCGACCACGTTGTGACCTCCTACATCCCCGTAGGCCCCACCCGCGATGCCCTTGCAGAGGCGCCCCTGATCCAGCGCATCCGCGCCTATGACGCTGCCGCCTGGCCGCGTGCCACTGCAGGTTTTTTCAAGTTCAAAACCGCCATTCCAAGCTTGCTCGCCGGGCTTTAACCCAGCGTTACGAACTGGGGCAGCCCTGCCCCAATTCGGTCAAGACAAACTCAAATTTTCCATGCCTTGAACCCAATCTCGCCACGCCTTCCGCATAGGTCATGAGGCGGGACAGAAGGTTCGCAGCGTGTTGGTGCTGCATCAGAACCCACGAGGAGAGAGCAGTAATGGCAACCGGTTATCTGGTAAATCTTGGCGCGGATGGCGTTCTTGGGATCGATGACGCGATCTCGGGCAGCCAGTCGACGTTCACCGAAGACGGCGCTGCAATTGCAACCGGTAGCTGGGTCTGGACAGGCGTCTGGACCGGCAATGGCCAAACATACTCCAACATCCCCGACACCGGTCTGTTCTACCTCGGCACAGACGGCAACACCTACTTCATCCCCGATACCTGGACCATTTCCAGTGGCTCCGCCGTGGTGACTTCGGCCCTTGATGGCACTGTCGATGGCACCTCTGGCGACGATGTGATCAACGCCAACTACACCGGCGACCCCGGCGGCGACCAAACCTCCGGTGCGGATGATACGATCAATGCAGGCGGCGGCGATGACACCGTGCAGGCAGGCCTGGGCGATGACATCATCGACGGCGGCACCGGCAACGACAGCATCACCGGCGAAACCGGCGACGACAGCATCTTAGGTGGCGCGGGCAATGATATCCTGCGCGGCGACGAAAGCGCAGGCACCGGCCGCGCTGTCTTCCAATGGAGTGCGGCCCCCGACCCTTCCGGCGATGGCTCTGCTATCGACGACGGCGACTTCATGACCGCAGGCTTCGGCCAGGACACCGGCGGCACAACGATCACCTATGCCTATAACGCCTCGCCCACCGGTTTCCCCGATGGCTCTGGCGGTTCGGACACAACGCCCGAATACAGCACCCTGACCAACGTTGTCAGCGGCATCAACACCGGCGGCGCGCCGGTGGACACCAACAGCTCTCTCTGGATCGGTGGTGATCTGGCCAGCTCCGCCGCCGACCTCACCTTTGCGGACCCGGTCACCAACGTCTCTTTCCGCGTCAACGACATCGACAGCAACGGCATCTTCACCGACCGCGTGACGATCCGCGCCTATGACGCCAACGGTCTTCCTGTCACCGTGACCCTGACCCCGGGTGCCAATCTGATCCTCGATGCGACCAACAACAACGTCACCTCAAACGGAACCGCTCACAGCGCCAACGATCCCGAAGCCTCGGTCCTGGTGAATATCCCCGGCCCGGTGTCCCGGATCGAGATCATCTATACCGACACCGACCAGACCGGCGATGACGGTCTGGTCAATGTCACCGACATCTACTTTGACGAAGTCGCCGACCCCACCGGCGACGACACCATTTCAGGTGGCCTGGGCAACGACACTATCTTCGGTGACGGCGGCAACGACCTGCTGACAGGCGATGACAACAATGACGAAATCTACGGCGGCGAAGGTGCCGATTCCGCCTTTGGCGGCACCGGCGATGACACGGTATCTGGTGGCGAAGGTGCCGACTACATTGATGGCGACGCAGGCAACGACACGCTTTACGGCGGCGGTGGCGCGGACACCATCGTTCTGGACGCAGGCAATGATGTGGCCTTCGGCGGCTCGGGCGGCGACGACATCTCGGCCACGGGCGGCGACAACACCGTCTTTGGCGACGGCGGTGCAGATACCATCACCATGGGCGCAGGCAATGACGTCATCGACGGCGGCGACCAAAGCGATGAAATCTACGGCGGTGCAGGTGACGACATCCTCGACGGTGGCGAAGAGGCCTCAGTCGGTGACGATGACACGCTCTTTGGCGGTGCTGGCAACGACACCCTGACCGAAACCGAGACGGACGCAAATTCCAACGACGAACTGCATGGCGACGCGGGCAACGACACGCTGTCATCCAACACCGGTGTTGATACGCTCTATGGTGGTGCGGATCGCGACACGCTGATCCTGTCCGACACCAGCGGCGCAGACCAGATCGAAGGCGGCGAAGCGGGCGACGACTACGACGTCCTCGATGGCTCGGGCCTGACCCAGGACACGACCATCACCTGGACTGGTGCGGAAGAGGGCACCGCCAGCCGCAACAGCGAAACCGCGCAGTTTTCCGAAATTGAAGAGGCGCGTACCGGCTCTGGCAACGATACCATTGATGCCTCCGGTTCGCCCTCTGGCGTTGTTGTCGACAGCGGTGCTGGCGATGACAGCATCACCGGCTCTGCGGCTGACGATACCATCGACGCGGGCGACGGTGCGGATACCGTCGACGGCGGCGCTGGTGACGATACCATTGATCTGGGTGGCACTGGCCCCGATGGCGATGCGGACCTGCTGGTCTTCTCTGATGGTGACGGCAATGATACCGTCACCAATTTTGATGCCCCAACGCCCAATGGCGATGGCACCTTCACCGGCATTGATCTGCTGGATGTCTCCAGCCTGACGGATGCGGGCGGCGACCCGGTTAATACCCATGATGTGACCGTCACGGATGATGGCTCGGGCAATGCGGTGCTGACTTTCCCCGGTGGCGAAAGCATCACGCTGGTGGGCATTTCACCTGCGGATGCCGATAATCCTTACTACCTGACCGCAATCGGCATCCCCCTGCCGGACGGCACAGTTGAAGGCACGGCAGGTGCTGACAACATCGACGCAAGCTATACCGGCGACCCCGATGGCGACCGGATTGACGCCGACGATGTGATCATCCCGGGCCACGGTGCCAATGATGATCTGGTCTATGGCTACGGCGGCGCTGACAGTATCACCTCGGGCGACGGCAATGACACCATCTATGGCGGCACGGGCAACGACACCATCGACGGCGGCGCAGACGCGGACACGATCTTTGGTGGCGCGGATGCCGACACCATCATCGGGGGCGGCGGCGATGTCGTCGACGGCGGCGAAGCGGGCAATGACAATGACACGCTGACCGTCTCTGCCGTGGACCGCATCGAATATGACGCGGGCAATTTTGAAAACGGCACTGTCTACTTTGCGGACGGCACAACGCTCGACTTCACCAATATCGAAAACGTTGTGGTCACCGACCGCGACGGCACGGTCAGTGGCACCGCCGGTGGTGATCTGATCGACGCGGGCTATACCGGCGACCCTGATGGTGACGTGGTGGACGGCGATGACGCCATCCTGCCCGGTGACACCGACAATGACGACCTGATCGAAGCAGGCGCAGGGAACGACACGATCATCGCTGGCGACGGCAATGATGACATCTTTGCAGGCACAGGCGACGACACCGTTTTTGGTGGCGCCGGGAATGATTCAATCAATGGCGAGGGCGGCAACGACACGCTCTCCGGTGGCGCGGGCAGCGACACGATCCTCGGAGGAGGGACGCTCATGGGCGGTGGTGACGACGATTTTCTCTTTACGGACCCGGGCGCTGGCCCCTCGTCTGTTTATGGTGGGGTTGGCAACGACTTCATCATCGACCAGGGCGATGATGCGAGCCATGACTTGCTGGATGGCGGCACCGGAAACGACGATATCCTGGGCGGGCGCGGCAATGACACGATTGTTGGCGGCGACGGTGATGACACTGTCGGCGGCGGCGACGGCGATGACCTCTTCCTCGTTGGTGACGGCGTTGGCATCGACTTGATCACCGGTGGCGAAGACACTGAAACCACCGGCGACACCATTGAAATGGGTCAGCACGAATTTGTCGCCGAAGATGGCAGCACCGTCTATGGCGGCGTGACCGAAGACATGATCGTCGACTTCACCGGCGATGAAGCGGGCACAATCTCGGCTGACTCCAACACCGATGATGGTGACGACACAAACGACAAGACCGTCACCTTTAGCCAGATTGAACAGATCAACCTTGGCTCCGGCAATGACACCGTCAATGGTGACAGCAACGCCAATAGCGTCGACATGGGCGACGGCGATGACACCTGGGTTCAGCAAGACGGCTTTGGTGATGACACCATCGTCGGCGGCGAAGGCGGCGAGACGACAGGCGACCGCATTGACGGCTCTGCCCTGACAACCGCTGTGACGGTCGATTTCTCTGGCGCTGAAGCGGGCACTCTGTCTGACGGCACCGACGCCGCGACCTTTTCCGAGATTGAGCAGATCGAAACCGGTTCGGGCGACGACACCGTGCTGGGTGGCGTCGGCAACGACAACGTCAGCACCGGCGCGGGCTTCGACACGATCTCTGGCGGTGCTGGGAACGACACTTTCGACGCAGGCGCTGGCAACGACACTCTTGACGGCGGCACTGGCGCCGACACCCTGCAGGGCGGCGACAACGATGACACCTTCCTGCTGACCGGCGTCTTTGGTGACGACGTCATCACCGGCGGCGAAACCGGCGAAGTGGCTGACGGCGACGTGATTGACGCTTCTTCCCAGACCGCAGACCTGACCGTCAACTTCTCTGGCGCCGAGGCGGGCACCATCTCTGGCAATGGCTCCAACGCGACCTTTTCCGAAATCGAAGGTATCGTCACAGGCTCTGGCAACGACCTGATCAACGGCGGCGTAGGCAATGACACCGTTGCCACCGGCGCCGGCGATGACAGCCTCTTTGGCGGCGCGGGCAATGATTTCCTTGCCTCCGACACCGGCAACGACACGCTGGATGGTGGCACCGGTCAGGACACTCTGCTGGCCGGATCCGGCGACGACACCTTGAACGTCGCCGAGGGCGATCAGGCCTTTGGTGAGGACGGCGATGACACATTCGTCGCTCAGGACCTCGTCGAAGCCTCCACCGGCACGATTGTTATCGACGGCGGTTCCGGAAGTGAAACGGGCGGCGACACGCTCGACATCAACGGGCTGGCCACCGAAACCGTGGCCCAAATCCGCGCCAATGCGGTTGACGATGGGACCGGCAGCTATTCCGGCTCTTACACGATGACCGATGGCACGGTTGTCACATTCTCCGAGATCGAGAATATCATCTGCTTCACGCCCGGCACCAACATCGCCACCCCTCACGGCGCGCGCGACATCGCAGACCTGCGCGTGGGCGATATGGTCGTCACCCGGGATCACGGGCTGCAACCCATCCGCTGGATCCAGCGCCGCACCGTGCCCGCGCTCGACCGCTTTGCGCCCGTGCGCATCCGCCCCGGCGTGGTTACCGGTCTGGAACGCGACCTTGTCGTCTCGCCCCAACACCGGATGCTGTTCCAGGGCTACCGCGCCGAACTGCTCTTTGGCGAAACAGAGGTGCTAGTGGCCGCCAAACACCTCGTCGACGGCGTGCACGTCACCCAGGACGAAAGCGAAACCGTCACCTATATCCACATGATGTTCGACGAACACGAAGTGGTCTATGCCGAAGGTGCCGCCACCGAAAGCTTCCACCCCGGCAGCATCGGCCTCTCGGCCATCCACGATGCCGCGCGCGAAGAACTGTTCCACCTGTTCCCGGACCTGCGCGCCGACGTCAGCATCTACGGCGACACCGCCCGCAAATGCCTCAAACGGCACGAGGCCGACCTCCTGCGCGTGTAAACCATCGCCATGCCGCAGCACGGTCGCAGAATAAGGTCAGCCTAGCGACAAGAGAGCACGCGGCGCAGCAGCGTCGTGCAGGTTGGGTATCGCCCGGCCAAGTCTGAATTCGCTGCCGCACGCATCAAGACCCGTTTCGGGACATTCGAAACGTCCCGATTGCTGCCCTGTTCGACCGCCTTAATGTCAGGATCGGCTGTGAAATCCATAATGATCAGGCCGAAGCCCCCACGCGCATTGGGCCTTTATTCTCAAGGATTGAGGCAGTACTTCTGGCGCTGCAATTTCAGCACGGAGGCGCTTCTATGACGTCATATGACCCCGCGGACGACGGCGCCAAAATGTCTTTTGCACAAGACATGAGCTATGCCGATTATCTGTCACTTGATCCCATTCTTGGATCACAGAACATGAAATCGACCGCACATGATGAAATGCTCTTCATCATCCAGCACCAGACGTCTGAATTGTGGATGCGACTTGCCTTGCATGAATTGACCACAGCGCGCACGAAACTGTCCGAAGGGGACTTTCCATCTGCCTTCAAGATGCTCACGCGTGTTGCGCGCATCTTTGAACAGCTCAACAACGCGTGGGACGTGCTGCGTACGATGACCCCAAGCGAATACACGGCGTTTCGCGATGATCTGGGCAAGTCTTCGGGGTTCCAATCGCATCAATACCGATTGATCGAATTCATTCTGGGCAACCGTAATCGCGCCATGATGAAAGTGCATGAACACCGCCCCGAATTGCATCACATGTTAAAGCAAGAACTTAGAACGAAATCGCTTTATCACGTCGCGTTGGACCTTCTTGCGCAAGAGCTTGATCTTAGCTTTCCTTCTGAGGCTTATTCCATGGATCAACCGCATCGTTGCTGCACAGAGGTGATGAATGCATGGACCCGTGTTTACCGCGATCCCGGTTCGCATTGGACGTTATACGAACTCGCGGAAAAACTTGTCGATCTGGAAGACTATTTCCGCCGCTGGCGCTTCAATCACGTGACCACAGTGGAACGTATCATTGGCTTTAAACGCGGCACAGGCGGAACCTCTGGTGTCAAATACCTTCGTAAAATGCTGGAAGTCGAACTCTTTCCAGAACTCTGGAATGTGCGGGGCCAATTGTAAGGGTTCCTCGGGATCACACCTATTTGCAGCAGCATCTGTCACTCTGTGCTCCGGTCAGCTCGTCGCGACAGGCCGTGCATCATTCCTATTGACCGCCAGACAAGCATCACCTCTGATGGCCCCCGTCACATCAGGCGCATCTCATGACACAGGAATTTCAGAAACCCTTCACCTCTCCGCCCACGATCTTCAGCGTGGCCTTGGTGCTTGGGCTTCTTATCGGCTGGCTGATGCCGTGGCGCGTCCTTCCCCTGCCCTTGCAACTGATCCTTGGGCCACTCTTGATCGCCGCCGGGGTCTTCGTCATCTGGCGTTCCATTCAGGACATTGAAACCGCTGGCACCACTTATGACCCCTACAGTGCCTCAACCGCGCTGGTCACTGCGGGGGTCTACCGCCACAGCCGCAATCCAGGCTACCTTGGCTTGGCAATCATCCAGTTTGGCGTGGCCATCCTGCTCGATAACCTCTGGATCGTGGGCACCGGAATCATTGCCGTTCTTGTCACCAGCCATTTTGTGATCCGTCTAGAGGAACGCAAACTCACCCGTGCCTTCGGTGACCCCTACACATCCTACATGCAGCAGGTCCGTCGCTGGCTCTAAGCTGGTGGTGGTTAACCCCCGTTAAGACCCTGATGCGCACCGGATGTGTATGCTCTGTGCATCACTTGTGCATCGTCCAAAACCACCGTGCGGTGGGTTAGGCCAGCCAGGTCTTGTAGTCACTTACCAGCAAATGTGTCGGGGCCACGTCTTCCTCGATATTGGCAAAGCGGCCGATCGGTTCCCTGAAAATATTGTCGGTCTCATCATCGTTGACGGTACTCACCTCACCGATCAGCACGTCACCGCCTTCGCCCCAGAACGCGTGCCAGTCACCTGGCATTAAAGTCACGCTTTCTCCGGGGGTTAGCCGCAGTTTCTCACCTGGTTTGTAGGGGCGTTCCAACCCGTCGCACCAGACCGTGCCACCCGCCGTTTCGCTGAAATTGCCTGCCTCGTCCGATCCAAACAGCTCAATCACCAGCGTCGCCCCGCCGCGGTTGATAATGTCTTCGGCCTTGATCACGTGGGTATGCATCGGCGACAGTTGGTTTTCCTTTGAAATCAACAACTTCTCGGCATAGCACATACCACCGCCGCGCTGCAGATCCACCAACCGGCCATTGCGCAGCGTGAAAAGAAACAACCCCATCTCATCATAGCGGCCCGCGCCGTAGTCGGTAATATCCCAACCATTTCGGGCGCTTACGACATTCGCCGCCTCATCCTTACGCGCAACAAACTCATCCGGGCTCCAATAGGCCCAAGGCGGCAAGGTAAACCCGTAGGACCGGATCATCTGATCCGCCTCGGCCATGATCGCATTGATGGTGGACCGCTTCATTTCAACCTCCGCTCTGCTGACGCCTCAATGACCTTCCGAAACATGTTACGGCAAGTCCCTTTTTCGCGGCACCACGCGCGGCCTCAACCGCCTGACAACAAAGCGCTTTACGCGCTGCGCCGCGCATCGGGCCTGATCCCGGCCCGCCAATCGCGCGCCGCCGCCCCGAAACCGGCAAAAAGCGCCCGAGAGACCGGGTCCGCTGCCGCATTCCACTCCGGATGCCACTGCACACCCAGCGCAAATCCTGTCGCATCTTGCAGATAGATCGCCTCTGCGGTGCCATCCGGGGCATGGCCGTCAACGATAACCCCTTGGCCCGGAACCCGAATTCCCTGTCCATGCAAGGTGTTCGTCATCACCTCGCGCGCGCCCATGAGCCGATGGAACGGGCCGCCTTCGGAAAAGGTGACCGCGTGCCGCAATGCGAATTTTTCTTCCAACGTGCCGTCGGGCGGCATTCGGTGATTGTCCCGTCCCGGCAAATCCCGGATTTCAAAGTCCAGAGAGCCACCAAAGGCCACGTTCATTTCCTGAAACCCACGACAGATCGCCAGCATCGGCTGCCCGGCAGCCACCAACGCCCGGATCAACGGCAAGGTCAATTGATCGCGGGCCCGGTCAAAGGTGCCATGCGCGTCCGTCGGTGCTTCGCCGTATTCTTCGGGATGGACATTGGGTCGCGCACCGGTGAACAAAAAACCATCACAAGACGCCATAAGCTCTTGAACCGAAATCATATTCGGATCGGCTGGCACGATCAGTGGGACCCCGTCCGATACCTGCCGCACGGCCTCGCAATTCATCCGACCCGCAGCCTGCACAGGGTACTGATCATTGATCAGATAGCTGTTTCCGATGATCCCGATGACCGGTTTTTGCATGTCGCAACCTCTTTCCTAAACCGAATAGGTAGTTGCCTCGCTCTGCAAGGAAAACCCACCGCAACGCACAGTCCCTTTGACAACAACGCACAATGCACCCATTTCCCTCCAATGATCCACGACTTCAGCGATCCCGCGTTTCTTGCGGCCCCTGACCAGAAACTCGCCGCTCTGCGGGCCGAAGGTGCGATGGTGCGCATCAAGATGCCGCTCTTTGGCAGCGTCTGGATGACGACGACTGATGCCGCCGCACGCCGTGTTTTAAAGTCACCTGAGGACTTTGTCCGCGACGCTTCGGGCGCGGGCGGCAAATCCATCGCACAACAGCTTTGGTGGCTGCCACCGTTCCTCAAGGCGATGACGCTCAACCTTTTGGGCACTGATGGTGCTGCACACGACCGCCTGCGTGGCCCGGTTGAACGCGCCTTTGCCCGTCAGTCCGTCGCCCAGATGCAACCGGCGCTGATCACAATGGCGGACGATCTGTTGGATCAAATCACACCGGGTCAACCCGTTGATATCATGTCGCAATATGCCCGACCTTTGCCGCTGCGGACGATCTGTGCGCTGCTGGGCATTCCCGCGCAGGATCGCGACCGTGTCGTTAAATGGATCGCCCCGGTGTCTACTGCAAACTCTGGCTTTGGCATCCTGCGGTCCCTGCCCGGGCTCTGGAGGTTGATGCGCCACTTCCGGCGCGACTTTGCACAACTACGCCACACGCCACGCCCCGGCCTGATCAGCGATTTGGTCAATGACCCTGACAGCGACCTGACCGAACAGGAATTGCTCAGCATGGTCACTGTGCTTTTCATCGCGGGCCATGAGACAACCGTGCACCTGATTACCAACGGCCTGAACGCAGTCCTGCGCGACGCCAATTTGCGCACACACATGGCCGCGCACCCCGAAAAACAACCGCTGCTGGTCGAGGAGTTTATGCGCTACACCAGCCCCGTGCTGGTCACCAAACCGCATTTTGTGGTGCACGATATGGATTTTGATGGTGTCGCTTTGAAACAAGGAGATCTGGTCATGGCTGGTCTTTTGGCTGCAAACCACGACCCTGACAGGCACCGTGATGCAGATCAGTTGCTGCCTGCACGCCAACCCAATGCGCACTTGGGCTTTGGCCACGGCCCGCATGTCTGTCTGGGGATGCAATTGGCGCGGGCAGAGGCGCAGGTGGCCCTGACCCGGTTCTTCAGCCGCTTTCCAGACGCCACTTTGGCCGATCCGAATGCCGCCGCCAAACCGCTGCGCAAGATCGGCATGAACGGTTTGGCGCGCCTTGATGTCGTGCCGAGACCTTAGATTTCAGCCACCAGTCCCGCCGCCTCGATCCCGGCGGCCGCCGCAATCGCATCATTGTCAGAGGTGTCGCCCGTCAGACCCACCGCGCCGACAATGGCACCCTTTTTGTCGCGGACCAGCACGCCGCCCGGCACCGGCACCACTTGCCCGCCGTATGCACCGTTTACCGCGTTCATAAAATAGGCCTGGCTTTCCGCCCGCGCCATCTGCGCCGTGCCTGCCATGCCCAGCATCACCGACCCATAGGCCTTGCCGTGGGCAATCGCAAACCGCCCCGGTGCCGCGCCATCAGAGCGTTCGAACGCCTTCACATGGCCGCCAGTGTCCAGCACGATGACGGACAACGGTTTCAGCCCCATCTCCTGGCCCTTTGCCAGCGCCTTGCGGATGATCGTCCGCGCCTTTGTCATTGAAATCTCTGCCATTTATTGCCCCATCGCTTTGTATTCCAGACGCCGCTTGTGCAGCACCGGCTCTGTGTATCCGCTGGGCTGTTCGCGCCCCCGGAACACCAGATCACAGGCCGCTTGAAAGGCGATCCCGTCAAACCCAGGCGCCATCGGCACATAGGCCGGATCGCCAGCGTTCTGGCCGTCCACCACCTCTGCCATCTTGCGCATCGCGGCCATCACTGCGTCGCGGCTGACCACATCATGGTGCATCCAGTTGGCCAATGCCTGCGCCGAGATCCGGCAGGTCGCGCGGTCTTCCATCAGGCCCACGTCATTGATGTCAGGCACCTTCGAACAGCCCACACCCTGATCAATCCAGCGCACGACATAGCCCAGAATGCCTTGCGCGTTGTTTTCCACCTCGCGCGCGATTTGGGCATCGGTCCAACGCTGAAAGGTTGCCAGCGGAATGTCCAAAATCGACGACACATACCCACGCCGTCCGCCACCGCGCAGCTTGTTCTGCACCGACATCACATCGATCTGGTGATAGTGCAGCGCATGCAACGTGGCCGCTGTCGGGCTGGGCACCCAGGCGCAATTGGCACCCGATTTCGGGTGATCAATCTTTTGCTCGATCATTGCGGCCATCATGTCAGGCATCGCCCACATGCCCTTGCCGATCTGCGCGCGGCCTGAAAACCCGCATTCCAGACCGATATCCACATTCTGATCTTCATAAGCGCCAATCCATTGTTTACGCTTGATAAAGTCCTTGCGACTAAACGGCCCTGCCTCCATCGAGGTGTGGATTTCGTCGCCCGTCCGGTCAAGGAACCCTGTGTTGATAAAGGCCACACGGCTTTTCGCAGCACGGATACATGCCTTGAGGTTCACGGTCGTGCGGCGTTCTTCATCCATGATGCCGATCTTGACGGTATGGCGTGGCAGGCCCAGCACGTCCTCCACCCGATCAAAGATGCGATTGGTGAACGCAACCTCGTCCGGCCCATGCATCTTGGGCTTGACCACATAGACTGACCCCTTGGCCGAATTCCCGCCATCACGCGCCAGATCATGCATTGCGATCAGCGTGGTCAGCATCGCGTCCATCAGCCCTTCATAGGCCTCTGCCCCGTCGCTGGTCAGAATGGCAGGCGTGGTCATCAGGTGCCCCACATTGCGCACCCACAACAGCGCCCGACCCTTGATTGTCAGCGCAGACCCATCGGGCGCAGTAAAGGCCAGATCGTCGCTCAGCTGCCGAGTCATGGTCTGACCACCCTTCTGGAACGACGCTTCCAGATTGCCCTGCATCAGTCCCAGCCAATTGCTGTAGGCAAGCACCTTGTCCTCGGCATCGACACAAGCAACCGAGTCTTCGCAGTCCATGATCGCTGTCACCGCCGATTCCAGCCGCACATCCGCCAAAAGCGCCTGATCGCGGCTGCCAATGGGGTGCGCGCGGTCAAACACCAACTCAACATGCAGCCCGTTGTTGCGCAGCAAAACGGCATCGGGGGCCTTGGCCCGCCCACGGTAGCCCACGAACTTGCCCGGCTCTGCCAGCGGCATGTCGTCGATCAGAAGTTGCCCTTTGTCCACGTAGTACCGGCTGACATCCGCATGGCTGCCACCGGCAATCGGAAAGGCCTGATCCAGAAACACCCGCGTGCGCGCCACGATCCTACTGCCATGGCCCCGGTCATACCCGCCCTTGGGTGGCAAATTGCCCATCGCATCGGTGCCATAAAACGCATCATATAGGCTGCCCCAGCGGGCGTTGGCCGCGTTCAGCGCAAACCGCGCATTGGTGATTGGCACTACCAGCTGCGGGCCGGGGATCGTTGCAATCTCTGGGTCCACATTGGTGGTCTCAATCTCGAAATCATCCCCTTCGGGCTGCAGATAGCCAATTTCGCGCAGGAACCCCTCATAAGCGTCGCGGTCAAACACCTGTCCGCGCTGCGCCACGTGCCAGCCGTCGATCTTGCTTTGCAGCGCGTCCCGTTCACGCAGCAGGGCAGTGTTCTCTGGCCCCATATCGTGCAGAATGGCGGCAAAACCCGCCCAAAAACCCGCCACATCTACGCCGGTCCCCGGCAAGGCTTTGGTTTCGATGAAATCGGCCAATTCCTGGGCCACTTGCAGCCCGTTCCGATCCGTCCTCTGGGTCATCCGTCACTCCATCCCGTCTTTGTTACGTCGTGCCAACTTCGGCAGAGCTAGCCCAAGGCACGGCCCCTGTCCACTAAATTGGTAAACTTTTCTAACCAGTTTTGCGATTTCCCCGGCATCTGTCCGAACAATACCGGACCTCGTCCCAGACTTTGGCCCATTTTTTGCGCCAGGTGAACGGACGTCCGCAGGTGGCGCAGACTTTTGTCGGCAGATCAGATTTCTTCACGGTTTTGGGCATGACCTGCGGTTGCGACCCCTCCTGCGGGCTTCTACTCTGCGCCAAACTGCCCTGAAAGGACGCCAGATGAAAGATGCCGCCCCCCAGCCGATCTATCTGGCCGATTATACCCCGCCCAGCCACCTGATCGACACGGTTGACCTGACCTTTCACCTCTCTCCTGACGCTACGCGCGTGATCTCTCGCATCGCGTTCCGCCCGAACCCCGATGCCTCAGACACGACCCTCACGTTGCATGGCGAACACCTCAACCTGATCTGGGCCAAGATCGACGGCACCGCCGTTACACCCGTCCTGACCGAAACCGGTCTTACCTGCGACGTCCCCGCCGCCCCCTTCGTGTGGGAGGCCGAGGTTGAAATCGCCCCCGCCAGCAATACCGCGCTTGAGGGGCTTTATATCTCGAACGGCATGTACTGCACCCAATGCGAGGCCGAAGGGTTTCGCCGCATCACCTACTACCCCGACCGCCCCGACGTGATGGCGGTCTTTACCGTCACGATCCACAGCGACCTGCCGGTGCTGTTGTCCAACGGCAATCCGATCACACCCGGCGTGTGGCATGATCCTTGGCCAAAACCGGCCTATCTGTTTGCGCTTGTGGCGGGTGATCTGGTGGCCCACCCGGATACCTTTACCACAATGGACGGACGCAACGTTGCGTTGAACATCTATGTGCGCCCCGATGACATCGACAAATGCGCCTTTGCGATGGACGCACTCAAAGCGTCAATGCGCTGGGATGAACAGGTCTATGGCCGCGCATATGACTTGGACATTTTCAACATTGTGGCAGTCGATGACTTCAATATGGGGGCGATGGAAAACAAGGGCTTGAATATTTTCAACTCAAGCTGCGTTCTGGCCTCTCCTGAAACGGCAACTGACGCGCGCTTTGCCGGGATCGAGGGCATCATCGCGCACGAGTATTTCCACAACTGGACCGGGAATCGCATCACCTGCCGCGACTGGTTCCAGCTCTGCCTGAAAGAAGGGCTCACTGTCTTTCGAGACCAACAGTTCACCGCCGACATGCGCATGGCCGCGCTCAAGCGAATTGATGATGCTAACGGGCTGCGCAGCTATCAATTTCAAGAAGACGCAGGACCGCTTGCCCACCCCGTGCGCCCCACCAGCTTTATGACGATCAACAATTTTTACACCGACACGGTCTATGAAAAAGGGGCCGAGGTGATCGGGATGCTCAAGACCCTGATCGGAGACGATGCCTATTATGAGGGCTGCAAACTCTACTTTGACCGCCACGACGGTCAGGCCTGCACGATCGAAGATTGGCTCGCCTGTTTTGCCGACGTCACCGGCCGTGACCTGAGCCAATTCGCGCTTTGGTATAGCCAGTCAGGCACCCCGCGCGTGCAGTTTCAGGACAGCTTTGCCGATGGCACCTACACCCTGACCCTCACACAGGACTTGCCCGCAACCCCCGGCCAACCCGACAAACAGCCGCAGGTGATCCCGGTCGCCTACGGGCTGCTTGCCCCCGATGGGACCGAAGTGCTGCCAACCACCCTGCTGGAATTGACGGCCACCACCCAAACCGTGTCCCATACCGGGCTTTCGGCCCGTCCGACATTGTCGATCAACCGCAACTTTGCCGCCCCTATCCGCGTGGTCCACGACCAAAGTGATGCTGACCTTGCCCGACTGCTTGCCCACGATACAGACCCGTTTAACCGCTGGGACGCGGGCCGCACCCTGACCATGCAAACGCTGATCGCAATGGCCACCAAAGATGCCACCCCAACTGCGGCCTATCTTGATGCCATGCGTGACGTGCTGCGCAATGACGCTCTTGACCCCGCCTTTCGCGCCCGTGTCATCGCCCTGCCAAGTGAAGAGGATATCGCCAATGCCCTCTTTGACGCAGGCACCACACCTGATCCCGACGCGATCCACACCGCACGCGATGCGCTGACCCTGCACCTTGCCCAGCATTGCAATGACACCCTGCCCCGCATCTACGCCGCCCATCAGGTTCCCGGTCCCTACTCCCCCGATGCGGTCAGCGCAGGCCACCGCGCCCTTGCCAATGCCACCCTGCGACTGCTGAGCGAGCTTGACGGCGGCAAAGCAGCCGCAGCACAGTTTGAAAGCGCCGACAACATGACGCTGCAACTGGCGGCTTTTGCCGCGCTCTTGGCGATTGGCAAAGGGTCGGACGCCGTACAAGCCTTTGAAAAGCAATGGGCAAACGACCGGCTTGTGATGAACCGCTGGTACAGCCTGCAAATCACCCATGCCGCTCCGCAGGACACCGCCGCAACAGCCGCCCAGCTGGCCGCACACCCGGATTTTGACATGAAGAACCCCAACCGGTTCAGCGCCGTCTTTGGCGCGCTGATCGACAATGCGGCGGGTTTTCACCATGCCTCTGGCGACAGCTATGCGCTGCTGGCGGATTGGCTGATCAAGCTGGACCCGATCAACCCGCAAACCACGGCCCGCCTCGTTGCGAATTTTGAGGTTTGGCCCCGCTATGACCCACCCCGTCAGGCACTGATGCGCGCAGCCCTCCAGCGGATTGGCGACACCCCGAACCTGTCGCGCGATACCACCGAAATGGTCACGCGGATGCTTGAAAACTGACACAAATCCAGTGTCTTGTGCACCAAAGACGATTCTTCAAAGGACGATTTCATGCCCTTCATTCTTGGCATCCTCGGCATCCTCGCTGCCGCTTATTTCTGGGCCCAACGCGCCCGCAATGCCGCTGATATGGCTGGCGACTTGATGGATATGGCCGGTGACGTAAAAGCTGCCGCGCGGCGCTTTGGTTTTACTCGAAAGACCAACATCCACCCGGTTGAAAGCATCGAAGACCCCAACATCGCCGCCGCTGGCATCGCAGAGGCGTTTCTAGCCCTTGATGACATGCCCACACGCGACCAGCAGGACAAAATGCGCGTTTCATTGCGCCGCGTGCTGCAAGTTGACGATGCCGCCGCCGAAGAACTGATGGTACTGGGCCACTGGATGGTGAACGCCTGTGGTGGCGCACAACCGGCGCTGTCGCGGCTGTCGCGCAAACTCTACCGTCTTGAAGGGCCCTCCGCCCTGACACCGCTGATGGATATCATCAAAGGCGCACTGCCTGATGACCGCCTCAGCACGCGGCAGACAGAGGCCATCGCAGAGCTGAAAACCGCCTTCCGCCTGCGGTGATCCGCGCAAGCCACCCTTGAAATTTCGCAAAACGCCGCCGATGTGTTAGTCTGAAAAGACTGTCATGGAACCGTGACATCGTCATGGTCAATGTGCGCGTATGAAAGACCGTATTGATCCACTGATCGCTGAACGCGCCCCTTGGATGTACCGCCAATTTCCCGGTGTGCGTCAAATCAGGGGTCTGCTCCACCTGTCCCTGGCCTACGACAAGACGCTTAAAATCGCGCGTGGTTTTGAACACATGGCCTCTGCCCAGATCATGGCGCAGATGGGCGGTTTGCTGGCCAAGGACGTGGTTGCGACCGGTCTGGGCCATATCCCGCGCCACGGGGCGGCCATTCTCGTGGCCAATCACCCCACGGGCATTGCTGATGGTGTGATCCTGCACCACCTGCTGGCGGCGATGCGCCCTGATGCCTACTACTTTGCCAATTCCGACATTCTGCGGGTTCTGCCACAGATGTCCGATATGATCTGCCCCGTCGAATGGCGGCAGGACAAGCGCAGCCATGCCAAGACCCGCGACACCATGGCCTATGTCCGCGCAGCGACCGACGAAGGGCGGCTTGGCGTGATCTTCCCCTCGGGCCGTCTTGCCAAACGGCGCGGGCTCAAGCTGGAGGAACGGCCCTGGATGGCCTCTGCCGCGATGCTGGCGCGTAAATTCGACCTGCCGGTGATCCCGGTGCATATCGCTGCACGGAATTCGGCGCTCTTCTATCTTTTTGACCTGCTGCATCCGACATTGCGCGACGTGACGCTGTTTCACGAAACCCTGAACAAGGCGCAGCAGCCGTTCCGCATCAACGTGGGTGAACCCATCGCCGCCTCTGCCCTGCCCAAAAATTCCGATGATGGGATCAAGATGCTGCGCCGCGCCACACTCGCGCTTGCGGGCGAGGACGCACCAAACGTCAGCCTGATCCGGGCGACGCGGCGTCCATTGTTGAAACTGTAGCGCGCAGAACCGGCCGCGCTTGCGGGCGCACCACTGTGCGGACCTCGCAATAGGATTGCGCACGGGTCCAATCGGCCATCGCCGCGATCTTGCTGCGGCTGGTCATCGGCCCCCAATCAGCGGCCACACCCCGCCAGCGTCCATCATGCAGCGCCACTGCGCGGTCGCGCGTGACGGTCACTGCCATGATCCGCGCTGCACAGGACAGGTTCTCTGTCGGGTTCTTGAGCGCCTCCCCGGTCCGCGCGCGGCAGCCATAGCGGCGCGCAGTGTCGGGATAGATCTGCAACAACCCGAACCAGCGATTGCCGCCACCCACAGCCGTAGGGTTATAGGTGCTTTCGTACTTCGCCAGCGCCGACATCATCCCAACCCAAAATGCCCGCCGCAGTGCGGGCGAATTCTGGGCATAGGCCGGGCACCACCGATCAATATCGCGCGGCACCACCGAATCAAGCGCATCGGCATGGCCCGCGATCGCCGACATCGCCGCACGGGTCCAGACATCGCTACCACGCTTGTGGTCCCACCGGGTGTTGGGCAAAAACGCAGCACGCGCGACCGGCCGCAATGTCGGCTCGGTCTGGTTTACGGCGACAGGATACCGGATCATGTGGGCCGGACGTGGCATAACACGAAATGCGGCCAAGGCTGCTGCCGCCGCATCAACCTTTTGCGCAATCGCGTCGTCGCGGGACAGCGGGCGGATCACTGGCTCGGCCAAGGTGGCCGTTGCCAGGATCACGCCGGCCATCCCCCCCAGGATGGTCCGCAGCATCTTCATTCGACGCAACTTGCCCGCCTCTCCCCCATCCGATCAAGCAAAACTTTTGCGCGGCACAACAACAGGCCGGTCGCCGCCGCCCGCTTCGGTCTTGATAGCCCGCAGAACCCGGCATAGAACCGGCCTGACACCGCCAAAGGGATTACCATGCTGGATCTGACATACGACGCCCCTGCCCCCAAGGTTATCGCCGGGGCGACCTCTGACTGGGAACTTGTCATCGGGCTGGAAGTCCACGCGCAGGTCGCCACCGCGGCCAAGCTGTTTTCCGGGGCCTCCACCCTTTTTGGGGCCGAACCAAATTCGAACGTGGCCTTTGTGGACGCAGGCATGCCCGGCATGCTGCCCGTCATCAACGAAGGCTGCATCAGCCAGGCCGTCAAAACCGGGTTGGGCCTGAAGGCGCAGATCAACCTCAACTCTGCCTTTGACCGCAAGAATTACTTCTACCCTGACCTGCCGCAGGGCTACCAGATCAGCCAGCTTTACCATCCCATCGTCGGCGAAGGCGAAGTGCTGGTTGAACTGGGCGACGGCACAGCGCGCATGGTGCGGATCGAACGTATCCACCTGGAACAGGACGCAGGCAAATCCGTGCACGACATGGACCCCACCATGTCGTTTGTTGACCTGAACCGCACCGGCGTGGCGCTGATGGAAATCGTCAGCCGCCCCGACATCCGCGGCCCGGAAGAGGCCGCCGCCTATGTCGCCAAACTGCGCCAGATCATGCGCTATTTGGGCACCTGCGACGGCAACATGCAGAACGGCAACCTGCGCGCTGACGTGAACGTCTCGGTCTGCAAACCGGGCGACTACGAACGCTATCAGGAAACCCAGGATTTCAGCCACCTCGGCACCCGCTGCGAGATCAAGAACATGAACTCCATGCGGTTCATCCAGATGGCGATCGAGGTCGAGGCGCGCCGTCAGATCGCCCTGATCGAAGACGGCAAAGACGTCGTGCAGGAAACCCGCCTTTATGACGCCGACAAAAACGAAACCCGGTCCATGCGGTCCAAGGAAGAAGCACATGATTATCGCTACTTCCCCGACCCCGACCTTTTGCCGCTTGAGATCGAACAGGGCTGGGTTGACGATATCGCAGCCTCCCTGCCGGAACTACCCGACGCCAAAAAGGCGCGCTTTATCAGCGACTTTGGCCTGTCAGACTATGACGCCTCTGTCCTGACGGCGGATGTATCAAACGCCGCCTTCTTCGAAGAAGTGGCCGAAGGCCGCGATGGCAAACTGGCCGCCAACTGGGTGATCAACGAACTTTTCGGGCGCCTGAAGAAAGACGACAAGGACATCGCGGACAGCCCGATCTCTGCCGCGCGTCTGGGCCAGATTGTGGGGCTGATCAAGTCGGACAAGATATCCGGCAAGATCGCCAAGGACGTCTTTGAAATCGCCTATACCTCGGACCGTGATCCCGAAGAGATCGTGAAAACCGAAGGCATGGAACAGGTCACCGACACCGGCGCGATTGAGGCGGCAGTTGACCAGATCATCGCCGACAACCCGGCACAGGTCGAAAAGGCCAAGGTGAACCCGAAACTTGCGGGCTGGTTCGTGGGTCAGGTGATGAAGGCGACAGGCGGCAAGGCAAACCCTGCGGCTGTGAACAAACTGGTCGCCGCAAAGCTCGGCCTCTAGCCCCCTCCGAAAGCGCTAGTAAACACAAAAAAGGCGGGTCACTGACCCGCCTTTTCGCATTTCTTGTGCCTCGGTTCAGGCAGCTTTGCGACGCCGCGCAAAGCCCAGACCGGCCAGACCTGTCAGCAACAACACCGCACCGGCGGGCAGTGGCACGGCCTGCAGATTGCTTTCAAATGTGTTCGCCGCAACTGCGTCGATATCAAAACCATCGCGCGTGCCGTTGCGCAGGTCCGATGTATCAATGACCCGCAGACCGCTGTAAGGGCCGTTGGCGTTTTGTGCCGCCGTAATAACCCAGCGGTTCGGCGCGGACGGATCAGCTGACCCATCAGTCGTGTTGGTCAGAACACCCGCCACATCCGGCGCACCATTCACACCCAGAAGCGTGAAAGATACGCTTTCCACGTAGTTCGCCGCGCGGTTACCCGTGATTTCCCACAGGGTGATCGGCCCTTGGATCAGACCACCAAAGAAGAACTCCAAGCTGCCGAAATTGGCAGTCGAGGTGAAACCACCGTTTTGCCATGGCCCATTCACATCCGGCGCGCCAAGCGCGTTGCACAGATCGTCACGGCTGGTGCTGCTGGACGCAACAGAGCATGTGGTCTGCACCCCGTTGGTGGTCGCGGTCACGCCGGTTGCAAAAACGGTAGCGGCTTTTGCAGCAGGTGCCACAAGCGCCATCACGGCGGCAGCGGCCAGTGCTTTGGTCATCTTCAACATAAAACTCGTTCCTTCTGGACGCGCAGCGCGCCTGATAAGCGTTTACGGGTTGGTAACCACCTGCCTCAGGCTTGACAAGTTTCAGCCACATTTTTGGTTAAGAAATCCGCGATTTGACGCAGATCTGATGTTGATCTGGGATAATTCCCCGCAAATCAGCGGCATTGTTGAGAAGACGAAACGAAATTAAGGCGGCGAAGCTGGACCGCGCCCGTTTTGCTGGTGTAAGGTCAGGTCTGATCAAAAATGGTGTGTGTCATGTCGTCCTACGAATACAAAGTCGTTCCCGCCCCGACAAAGGGCCTCAAGGCCAAGGGTGTGAAATCCGTTCAAGACCGCTTTGCCAACGCGCTTGAGACCGTGATGAACGACCTTGCCGCTGATGGCTGGGAATACCAGCGCACCGACACCCTGCCCGCGGAAGAGCGCGAGGGATTGATGGGCAAAACCACCGTGTTTCAAAACATGCTGGTCTTTCGCCGCACCGTCGCAGCACCCGCAGCCGCACCGCAGGCCGCAGAAACGGCCCAGGATCGCGTGACAGAGACGATCACAGCCGACGAACCGCCCAAGCAAATCGCGCATCAGCCCGCCGCAGTTCCGGCCCCTGTGCCGCGCCCCGACACCTCGGTCGCGGCAGAGTAACTACTTGATATCAATCGCTAATGCGTGAATACGCCCGATGATGTCGGGGCCCAGCGCACTGTGCACGGCACGATGGCGCGCCAACCGCGTCATATCGTCCAGCCCTGCGGCCGTGATGACCACACGCCAATGGCTTTCGCCTGACCCATCATCGCCTGCATGCCCTGCGTGCATGTGGCTCTCATTGACCACCTCCAACGCCTCTGGGGCTAATCCAGTTTGCAGCGCCTCATAAATCTCTGCCTCTAGTCCCATATTTTTGCTCTCCGCCCCTTCAATCTCGCTCTCAAGCGTCTAAACTCTGTCGTCCGAGTCGGAAAGGTATGCAGCTCCCATGCAGAAAAAAGACCCCTTTGGTTTTGACATGTCGGTATCGTCGTCAAAAAAGAAGAACCCGCGCGGACGGCGTGGGATGTCTGGCGCGTCAGAGACGTCCACCCGCGTTTGCGATCATGAAGGTTGCGAAGAGCCGGGCAAGTACCGCGCGCCCAAGACGCCTGACGTGCTGGATGACTTTTATTGGTTCTGCCAGCAACACGTGCGCGAATATAACCTGAAATGGAACTTCTTCGATGGCACGACAGAGGCCGAGATGAACGCCCAGCTGACCGAAGATCGGGTCTGGGAACGCCCCACCAAGCCGTTCAAACGCACCGTCGAGGAACGCGCATGGGCGCGTCTTGGGATCGAGGATCCGCATCAGGTGCTGGGTGAGAACGCGACCCGCAATCCGGGCCGCAATCAGGGCGCTGGCCGCAAGCTTCCGCCCACCGAGCGCCGCGCGATCGAGATTTTGGAGGCCAAGGATACCTGGACCAAACAGGAAATCCGCAAAGCATACAAAGGTCTGATTAAGGTGCTGCACCCCGACATGAACGGTGGTGACCGCAGCCAGGAAGATCAGTTGAATGAAGTGGTCTGGGCTTGGGATCAGATCAAGGTCAGCCGCAGCTTTCCCGACAAGTGATCAGGTCGGAATGCCATCGTCGTGAATGGCAAACAGCGTGTCACGCTCGCGCCGCCACGTGGCGAACAGCAGATGGCACGCTGTCAAAATGCTGACCCAGAACACCAAAAGCAGCGGCGATTCCAGGAATGTCAAAACGGCTGCAAAGGGGCCGAACATGGTGCCATAGCCCGGCAGCGCAAAAGTGCCTGCCGCCACACTGGCCGCAAAGGTGGTGACACACAGACCAACCGCCCCGTGGCGCAGCCCGGCCCATCCCGCGCGGCCAAACCACTTGCCGCCGAAATACAGCCCCACTGCCGCCCCAAGCGCGCCCGACAAGATAACCCAATAATCATAGAGGGTTAGCGTCCGCAGGATCGTATCCTCGCCACCAAGGTTGTTCACGACCGTAAAGGACAATCCGGCACCAAAAAGTGCGACGCCAATATAGGCCAGCACAATGCTCCGCTCTCCGTCACTCAGAGAGATCCACCTTTTGATCCGTCGCAACATATCGACCCACGCATACTACTCTTGCGCAGGTAGGCGCGAATTGGGGCAGGATTGTGGCGACGGCAGTGAAACTCACTGTTTCACCAAACTGCTCTTATTTTGTAGGTTGCACGGCCCAAGGGCCACCGCGTGGGCGGCCCCAATCAACGCCAGCCACCGCGCGCCTGCCAAGGGCTGCTCCCACAAAAGCTCTGCCACGGCGGCCACGGCAAACCCGGCGCGCTCCGGCCCGATCATGGCCGCACCCACAAGGGCCGCGCCAAGGACCGTGGCAATCACGGCGGCAAACCCCGCCAACAGCCAGCCCAGCGCGCCGGCCTCACCAAAAAGCCGCGCCAATAGGACCCCGCTGACCAGCGCACCGATGCCCGCCATGGCAGCAAACCACAGGTTTTGTTCAATCCCCCAGGCGGTTACGAAACCCGCACAGCCAATCAACCCGACCGTTTCACCATACCTTTGAAAATACGTCATTTTCCCTCGCCTTGCTTGTGTTTTGACTGGCCAAAGAAAAACCCCCGCACCAGCATCTGGTCGCGGGGGTTTCAGCAAGGTTTGTGCAGGTCGTAGTCAGGCGGCGCGGAACACCAGACTGACGCCGTTCAGGCAATGGCGCTTGCCTGTCGGCGCGGGTCCATCATCAAAGATATGGCCCAAATGGCTGCCACAGCGGCGGCAATGCACCTCTGTACGCACGGTAAAGAGCTTGCGATCGGGCTTTGTACCCACTGCACCACGCAGGCTTTGCCACCAGCTAGGCCAGCCGGTGCCGCTGTCATATTTGGTGTCAGACGGATAAAGCGGCAAATCGCACCCGCGGCAGAAATAAGTGCCTGCGGCGTAATTCTTGTCCAGCGGGCTCGATCCGGCCCGTTCGGTCCCCTCTTCGCGCATCACCTTGTACTGCGCAGGCGTCAGCATGGCGCGCCATTCGGCCTCGGTCCGGGTGATCTCAAAGCTCTGCGCAAAAAGCGCGCTTGGTGCGGCCGCGCTGGCAAGGGCGGCAAGGGTGAATTGGCGGCGGTTCATCGCATGTCCTTTCGTGTCTGATCTAGCGTTACGCCATCTGGCACGCAGCAGACGAACGATTTTGCACCAATGCACGAGGATGTGAGAGGCTTGTGATCGCCAATCGCCACGCCGTTTCGTCGCGAAACTGCCGGACCACATTGTGATCCGGCTGCCAGTCTATCTTACCTTGAGCCGCGTCAGGCCTGCCAGACAATCGGGGCCACGGCCACAATATCGCCCGTTGGTGCGCCGGTGGGTGACCCGCCGGGCGGCTCAATCGAAATGGCGCATTGTGCGCCGCGCAAAAGCGGCCACAAGGTCTCTGCCACCACAAGCGTGCCGGTCTCGTCCGTGGGCAGCACACCCAGCGACACCGGCGGCCCATCGCCTTTGATCACCCAAAGCTCCAGCACCTGCCCTTCGGGCGCGGCCCCTGCGGTGCGCGTGACCTCCAGATTACCGCTGTCCTCGACATAGCCCACTTCGACCACAAGGCTTTCGTCTGCTGATGCCAGCAGAACCGTCGCGGTAGCTGGCGGATCAAGCAGCGGCCCGATCAACGGGTTGATCGCCCAAAGCGCCACAGCCGCAGCAATCAAACCACCGCCAATTGCAGGCAACAAACCCAGCCGTTCCATCAAGGATCGCCGTTGCGGCGCAGGCGCGGCTTGCTCTGCAGCCTCTGCTGGCGGTTCCATCGCCGCGGTGCCAAAGGCTGCCGCCTTGATCTGCTGCAACAAGGCCTCTGGCGGGTCGACGGGGGCCATATCATCAGTCATGCCGACAAAATCTTCGGCCCAGCGGGCATATGATGCACGCGCATCCCCGTCCACCTCCATCAACGCTTCAAACGCCGTGGCCTCATCCGGGGTCAGCAGGCCCAGAACGTATTCTGCGGCCAGCATTTGTTCTTCATTCGGCGCGATGTCATCACTCATTGCGACAGACACTCTCTTAACTTCAACAGGCTGCGGCGCAGCCATGTCCTGATGGTGTTCAGCGGGACCGCCATATCGTCGGCCAGCTCTTGATACGTCTCCCCCTCCAGATAGGCGCGGCGCACAGCTGCGGCTTTGTCAGGGTCCAGCCCTTCCATGCAGCCGACAATGCGGGCCCGGTCTGACGCTGCAATGGCAAGCGCCTCTGGCCCCGGCGCACTGTCTTCCAGTGCGGCCACCTCGTCCATGTCGCCTGACGCAACCTTGCGGGCGCGAATCCTGTCGATACACAAGTTCCGCGTGACCGTGATCAGCCAGGTCATCGGGCTGAGACCATTCACCTTATAGCGTTCCGCATTGCGCCAGATTTTGACAAATGCATCCTGCAAAGCATCTTCCGCCTCGGCCCGATTGTTCAAGACACGCAGGCACACACCAAAGAGTTTCGCAGAGGTCGCGGCGTAGAGACGTTCAAAGGCAGATCGGTCGCCCTGCGCCATGCCCGCAATCATCGCCTCAATATCGTCGGTTGTCGTCATCAGCTACACTTTCACCATTTCCCCCACTTTGCCGGGGTTTGCGAAAAACGCAACCTGCGGGCAAACCGGTGCGCGAAATCGCCCCTTCCCCTTCCCTTTCGCCGCGATATGTTGCATCCGCAGGACAACACAGATGCGATGACAGGAAAGGCGCCCTAGAATGGCCGACGGCATGATCGACATTGATGCAAACCCCACCGAAGAGATCTCGGTGCGCGAGGTCTTTGGCATCGACAGTGACATGAAGATCAAAGGGTTCGCCGATAAGACCGACCGCACCCCAGAGATTGACAGCACCTACAAGTTTGATCCCGACACCACGCTCGCGATCCTTGCGGGCTTTGGCTATAACCGCCGCGTGATGATCCAAGGGTATCACGGCACGGGCAAATCGACGCATATCGAACAGGTTGCCGCCCGCCTGAACTGGCCTGCGGTGCGCGTGAACCTTGACAGCCACATTTCCCGGATCGACCTGATCGGCAAAGACGCGATCAAACTGCGCGATGGTGTGCAAGTCACGGAATTCCACGAAGGCATCCTGCCCTGGGCCCTGCGCAACCCCGTTGCCATCGTGTTTGACGAATATGACGCAGGCCGTGCGGACGTGATGTTCGTGATCCAGCGTGTGCTGGAACATGACGGCAAGCTGACGCTGATGGACCAAAACCAGATTTTGACGCCGCACAAGCACTTCCGTTTGTTTGCCACCGCCAACACCGTGGGCCTTGGCGATACGACGGGCCTTTACCACGGCACACAGCAAATCAACCAAGCGCAAATGGACCGCTGGTCGCTGGTCGCCACGCTGAACTACCTCAGCCACGACGCCGAAGCCGCGATCGTTTTGTCGAAGTCCCCGCACTTCAACACTGAGAAGGGCCGCAAGACGATTTCCCAGATGGTCACCGTCGCCGACTTGACGCGCACCGCCTTCATGAACGGCGATTTGTCCACCGTGATGTCCCCCCGGACCGTGCTCGCCTGGGCCGAAAACACCCGCATCTTCCAAGACGTCGGCTACGCCTTCCGCCTGTCGTTCCTGAACAAATGCGATGAATTGGAGCGTCAGACCGTCGCCGAATTCTACCAGCGGTGTTTTGATGAGGAACTGCCGGAAAGTGCGGCGAGCCTCAGCTTGGGATGATTTTTCGTCTCGCCATTTGTCTTTGTGTTCTTGGCAGCCTGTTGTCGGCACAAACTCTCTCGCCGAGCGAACAAGCAGCTGTTGACCAAGTTGCCCCGGACCAAATGCAAATCGCGCAGCGAAATGAAGAATGTAGTTTGCAGGGCCTTGCGCAACGCGAGCCCTTAGTTATCGCTTCAGGGGCGGCGCTTCCGGTCCTTGATTGGCCCGAGACCAGACTTCTTGTTCTCCAATTTGCCCAAACCGACAATCTCGAGGCCGGGACTGTATCAATGTCAGCATTCCCGCCCCTTCCGTTTGGTGGAATCGCCGGCTTCGACTTCTGCAACGTCATGATTGTGAACGTCGTCTCACCACCTGAACGCGTTGGAGAATTTCGTATATTGATGGGACTCCGATTGAGACGGAACCTTGATCTGGCGGTTGACTACCCAAACACCTCCCAAACCATCGCGGATCAAGGGCAGATTTCAGTCATTCCCGAAAGCCCTGTCGTCGTGGCCAATCTTGCCGATCCGTCTCAAAAGAGCTGGTTAGACGCTGGTGCCGACGGCCTGTTGGCAGCGGCTGGCCAATTCTACAGCTTTAACGATCTCGCTTTGATCCCACTGGTGCCAGCGCAATAGTTTGCGCCGTATCTCGTCGGTCAACATACACTTGCTTTTCTTCTGGCCAGAAATATCCCGGGGGTGCGGGGGCTGGCCCCCGCCCATCGCGACGCGCGCAGCGCGGCGCAATATCTCGTAGCACCCCGTGCCCAAAACCCCACACCTCGCGCGCGCTCTTACTTTGCCCACTAGATAAGCGATAATTTAACCCTCATGCTGCAATTATGAGCAGTATGAAAACTCTCATGACGACCCTCTTCCTCGCGCTTGGCGTCCTCCCCGCCAACGCGGGGCTTTCTTTGGACAACACACAACTCCAGACTTTTGCCGCCTGTGCGGGTCGCCTTTCTGCGCAGATGGAACATCAATGGATGTTCGACGGCCCCGCCTCTGACATCACCCGCCAGCAACGCGCGCAGGTGCTCGATCTGATGCGTGCCGTGATGACGCCCGATCAGGGCCGCGATGTGTTGCACTGGCGGATCACGGCCAAGGCCGCGCACCACGCGCTGCTGACCCGCGCCACCTTCAACGACGATCCCAACGACGCCACATGGGCCGCCAACATGGCCGCGACCCTGACCGCCGATTGCACCGCGTTCCTGCTTAGCTAAAGCACACCGGCCCTCTGGTCATTGCGCGCGCGCCGCACTAGTTTGCGGCCTATGAACAAGCCATCTGACAACCCTGCCGATCCGTTCAAGAAAGCCTTAGCCGAGGCCACGAAGGTCATGGCCGATGATCCGGAACTCTCGGTTACATATTCCGTCGACCCCGCCGGTCAGACCAGCGACACGATCCGCCTGCCACAGGTGACCCGCCGCATGACCAAACAAGAGGTGTTGCTGGCGCGTGGCCACGCCGACGCCATGGCGCTGCGGCACAAGTTTCATGACGCTGGCACCGCCGCGCGCTACATGCCGCAGGGCCAGATGGCGCAAGACCTTTACAACGCGATGGAATCCGCCCGGGTTGAGGCCGTCGGCGCGCAATACATGCCCGGCACCGCAGGCAACATCGACGCCAAAATCGGGAATGAGGCGCTGCGCAAAGGCTATGACCAGATCAAACAGCCCGCCGATGCGCCACTGGCCACCGCTGCGGGCTACATGATCCGCGAACTCGCCACCGGCCGCGCCCTGCCCGAAGGCGCTGACAACGTGCTCAACCTCTGGCGCGGTTTTATCGAGGATCACTGCGGCGAACGGCTCGAGAATCTCTCGGACATGCTGAACGACCAGCAGGCCTTCGCCAAATTCGCGCGCGACCTGATCTCGGACCTCGGCTATGCCGACCAGCTGGGCGATGATCCCGACGGGTCGGACGAAGACGACGAAAACGAGGCCGAAGAAGGCAGCGACGAGCAGGAAGAACCCGATAGCACCGGCGAAGACGATAGCGACGGCGAAGAGGCCGAAGCCTCGCCCGAGCAAACACAGGAAGACCAGCAAGACGCATCTCAGGCCGAGATTTCGATGGACGATCAGGCCGACGCCGAGATGGGCGAAGAGACCGAGATGCCCGATGGCGAAGCCCCGATGGAGCCGCCCCAGCCTGCACCGGTCTCAGACGCCGACCCCGATTACCGCGTCTATGCAACTGATTATGATGAAGAAATCGGCGCAGAAGACCTCGCTGAACCGGCAGAGCTGGAACGCCTGCGCAGCTATCTGGATCAACAGCTTGAACCGCTCAAAGGGGCCGTGTCACGCCTCGCCAACAAGTTGCAGCGCCGCTTGCAGGCCCAGCAAAACCGCAGTTGGGAGTTTGACCGCGAGGAAGGCATCCTGGATGCCGGACGGCTCGCGCGCATTGTCGCCTCACCCACCACGCCGCTGTCCTTCAAGGTCGAAAAAGACACCGAATTCCGCGACACCGTTGTGACGCTCCTTCTGGACAATTCCGGCTCCATGCGGGGCCGCCCGATCTCAATCGCCGCGATCTGTGCTGATGTCATGGCCCGCACGCTGGAACGCTGCGCCGTCAAGGTCGAGATCCTCGGCTTTACGACGAAGGCGTGGAAAGGCGGCCAAAGCCGCGAGGATTGGCTGAAAGCCGGACGCGAACCAACGCCCGGCCGCCTGAACGACCTCCGCCATATCGTCTATAAATCCGCCGACGCCCCCTGGCGGCGGACACGGCCAAACCTTGGCCTGATGATGAAAGAGGGCCTGCTGAAAGAAAATATCGACGGTGAGGCGCTGGAATGGGCACACCGCCGGCTGGTCGGGCGGCACGAACAGCGCAAGGTGTTGATGGTGATCTCAGACGGGGCACCGGTGGATGACAGCACCTTGTCGGTGAACCCGGCCAATTATCTTGAAAAGCACCTGCGCGACGTGATCGCGATGATCGAAAAGCGCAAGGCGGTGGAATTGGCCGCGATCGGCATCGGCCACGATGTCACGCGCTACTACGACCGCGCGGTGACAATTACAGACGTCGAACAACTGGCCGGTGCGATGACCGAACAGCTTGCCAGCCTCTTTGACAGCGACCCCCGCAAACGCGCGCGTGTTCTGGGGATGCGCAAAACCGGCTGAATGGCGCTGCGATTTATCGCCGAAAAATCGGCACCCTCCGGTCGGGGGCAGACTTAGCCAGAAGAAGACAGGACCAGCACCATGTTTCAAACCTTTGGCGCATCATCAACGCCCGAACAGGGCCCGCCCCGGCTGGCCTCCTTGCGTGCGCACATGGCCCGGGCCGGTTTGGATGGCTTTCTGGTCCCGCGCGCAGACGTGCATCAGGGCGAATACGTGGCGGATGCAGATGCCCGGCTGGAATGGCTCACAGGCTTCACCGGTTCTGCGGGCTTTGCTGCCGTATTGGCTGATGTCGCCGGGGTTTTCATTGACGGCCGCTACCGACTTCAGGTCCGCGATCAGGTGGCTGATGTCTTCACACCCGTCAACTGGCCCGAGATCAAGCTTGCGGACTGGCTAAAGGACCAACTACCCAAGGGCGGCCTCGTCGGCTACGACCCTTGGCTCCATACGGTCAGTGAGATTAAGACACTGGCCAAGGCGCTGGACGGCAGCGGCATCACAATGCAGGCCAGCGCCAATCTGGTGGACGCGATCTGGGACGATCAGCCCGCCCCGCCTGACGCAAAATTCACCGCCTACCCCCTTGAATACGCAGGCGAAAGTCACGCGGATAAACGTACGCGGGTGGCAAGTGGCACCCATGTCATCACCCTGCCCGATAGCATCGCGTGGCTCTTGAACATCCGCAGCACCGACATTGAGCGCAACCCTGTGCCCCATGCCTTTGCGGTGTTGCATCCCGACGGCAAAGTTGATCTTTTCACTCGCCCCGGCAAAGCGGATGACATCACCGACCACCTAGGCACAGACGTCACCTTGCACAACCAATCCACCTTTCTGGACCACCTTGCGACCCTGCCCGCCTCGGTGCTGATTGACGAAAAGGTCTGCCCGCAGATCGTCAAGACCACACTGGGCGACAAGGCCACTCATGGCACCGATCCCTGCCTGCTGCCCAAGGCCACCAAGAATGCCACCGAAATTGCAGGCGCGCGCGCGGCCCACCTGCGCGACGGGGCCGCAATGGTCCGCTTTCTGGCCTGGCTCGACGCGACTGCCCCCGGCGGGCATCTGACCGAAATAGACGTGGTCAAGCAGCTTGAAAGCTTCCGCCGCGACACCAACCAATTGCTGGACGTCAGCTTTGAAACCATCTGCGGCGCAGGCGCGCATGGGGCCATCGTCCACTACCGCGTGACGGACGACACCAACGCGCCCGTCTCACCGGGTGATTTGCTGCTGGTCGATTCCGGCGGCCAGTACATCGACGGCACCACCGACATCACCCGCACTGTGATCGTGGGTGACCCATCAGATGACCACCGCGCCTGCTATACCCGCGTCCTGCAAGGCATGATCGCGGTCAGCCGCACGCAGTTTCCGCGCGGCGTTGCGGGCAACCATCTGGACGCGCTTGCGCGTGCGCCTCTCTGGGCGGATGGAATGGACTATGACCACGGCACGGGGCACGGTGTCGGGGCCTATCTGTCAGTACACGAAGGCCCCCACGGTCTGTCCCGCCGCGCCACCACCCCGTTTGAGGAAGGCGTGATCATCTCGAACGAGCCGGGATATTATCGCACCGACGCCTTTGGCATCCGCATCGAAAACCTGATTGTCGTGATCAAAGCGCCCAGTGGTCCAGACAGTCGCGATATGCTGGCCTTTGACACGCTGACCTATGTCCCGCTTGACCGCCGCCTGATCGACACCGCGCGCTTGTCGCCCGCCGAACGCGCATGGATCGACAGCTATCACGCCGCAACTCTTGACCGGATCGGCCCGCTGATAGATGGTTCTGCGCTCGACTGGCTGAAACAGGCGACCGCCCCGTTATAGCCCTGTCACAAAAAGACGCGACAGCTTGAACACATCATAGGAGGATCGCATGGCCGACCATATCAAGATACGCCCCGCCACAGGCACATGGGTCGTGCGTGCCGCAGGCGCTGTCATCGGCGAATCGACCCGCGCGCTGGAACTGACCGAAGGCGACTATCCCCCCGTCATCTATTTCCCGCGGGAAGATATCGCCATGGCCTTTCTGGACCCTTCGGACACCACATCAACCTGCCCGTTCAAAGGTGCCGCCACCTATTTCACGCTGGTCGCCAAAAGCGGCCCGATCGCAGACGCCGCATGGTCTTATGAAGCACCAAAAGACGCCGTCGCCCAGATCAAGGACCACTTGGCGTTTTACACCACAAAGGTCGCCGTGGAAGAGGTCTAAGCTTCAGGAGTGTTCTTCGCGCGCGGTCTCGGCCAGGGCCTTGTTCATCGCGCGCAAGGCATCCACCTGAAACAGCGCGCCCCACAGCTCTGGCGGGTTGTCTTCGCCGCCCAACGTCACCACCGGGATAAACCGATAGCCGCCCGTCTCGAACAAGGGCATGGCCTGTTCCAGCGTGGCATTGCCGTCGATATAGACCCCCTCGCCAACCAGATCCCAGCAGGCCGTCTCTGGTGCTGCGCGGGCATCATCTCGTGGGCGCATGATCGTGGCGACCCGGAATGTCGCCAGCAAATAGGCCTGCGGTCCGGCGGCCAAATGCACGTTACGCCGCTCGAGCTGGGTCAAAAAGAATGACCGATCCACCAGCCGCGTTGACAGCGCCGTGGACAACGACACCGCGACCATCACCGCCATCGCGGTCTGCCAGTCACCGGTCAGCTCGAACACGATCAACGTGGTCGAGATCGGCGCACCCAGCACGGCAGCGGCCACCGCACCCATACCCGCCAATGCGTATAACGTGCCCTCGCCCGATACCGTGGGGAATACGCTTGTCGCGATCATGCCAAACGCAAGGCCCGTCAGCGCGCCCACCATCAGCGATGGCGAAAAGACCCCGCCGCCCATGCGCCCGCCCATCGTGATCGCCACGGCCACCACCTTGAGCACCACAAAAACCACCGCCTCGTGCAGGATCAGATTGCCGGTCAGCGCGGCAGACGTCGTCTCATAGCCGACGCCGATGATATGCGGAAACCAGATCGCCAAACCGCCCAGCATCAGCCCCGCCACCGCCGGACGCAGAAACCTTGGCAGGCGCAATCTGTCCTGCACGAAACTGCCAAAGTCATCGGCCCAGAAGATCGCCCGCATCAGCACCACAGCGACAAAGCCGCAGACGATCCCAAGGATCAAAAAGGCCGGCAATTCCACATAAAACGCCAGCGCATTCTGCGTGGGCAGCACAAATTCCGTCACATCGCCAAAGGCCAGCCGGTTAATCACCGTGCCCGCCACGCTCGCGATCACGATGGGTGCAAAGGCATGCACGGCAAAGTGCCGCAACACAACCTCCAGTGCGAACAGCGCACCGGCCAAGGGCGCATTGAAGCTGGCCGAAACAGCGGCTGCAACCGCACAGCCCAACAAATCGCGGCCCGTGACACCGTCTGCGCGGATCGTGCGGCTGATCAAGGTCGAAATCACCGCCGCCATATGCACCACCGGCCCTTCACGGCCTGTGGACCCGCCCGTAGACAGGGTAATCATGCTGGCAATGGCCGACACCGCCCCCTGCCGCACCTCGACCCGGCCCTCGTGCAGGGCCGCCCCCTCAATCACATCCGCCACCGACCGGACGCGGGCATCTGGCGTGAACCGGTGAAACAGCAGCCCCACGATCAGCCCGCCACAGGCCGGGATCAGCAAGATGTGATACCATGCAAGGTCAGCGGCAAAGCTGTGCAACAACCGAACGTCATCCGTGCCGTAAACCGTGGTCTGAATCGCGGTGATCCCCAGCCGGAACAGCAAGGCTGCCGTGCCTGCCGCAATTCCGATAATCAGGGCGATGAACCAGAACTGCATCTGGCTTGGCCCGCGGGTCACCATCACCCGCACGGCCTTGCGCAGATCGGCGGCAATCCTGCCCCGAAGTTCTGCAATCAGCGTTGCGAGCGTACGGCTCATACCTGCCCTGCCTCTGGTCCGTGCGGCGACCCTGCTCTAGACTTCCACGAATTGACAGCCCAAAGGCCCATTCATGACGATCGCAAGTGCAATTGCCGCCCTAAAGCCTCTTCTAGGCGAAGGGCTTAGCCTGTCCAAGTCCGATCTGGACCTACATGGCCGGTCCGAGACACACTTTCCGCTGACACCTCCCGATGCGGTGGCATATCCCACCTCAACGGCAGAGGTCGTGCGCATCGTCAAAACCTGCGCCGCCCATGATTGTCCGGTGATTCCATGGGGTACCGGCACGTCGCTCGAAGGTCACAGCCTCGCGGTGCGCGGCGGGGTGACGGTGGATATGTCGCGTATGGATAAAATCCTGCACGTGAACGCCGCCGATATGGACTGCGCTGTGCAACCGGGTCTCACGCGGCAGGCGCTCAACACCGAATTGCGCGCCACGGGTCTCTTCTTTCCGGTTGATCCCGGTGCCAATGCCGCCCTTGGCGGCATGGCCGCAACCCGCGCATCGGGCACCACGGCAGTGCGTTATGGCACCATGCGCGACAACGTCATGGGGCTTCAGGTGGTACTGGCAGATGGCCAAGTGATCCGCACCGGCAGCCGCGCCCGCAAATCATCAGCAGGCTATGACCTGACCGGGCTCTTCGTGGGGGCCGAAGGGACGCTGGGCATTATCACCGAACTGACACTCAAGCTGCACGGTCAGCCACAGGCCGTGGCGGCAGCGACCTGCGCCTTTGCCACGGTCGCTGATGCGGTCGACGCGGTCATCACCACGATCCAGATGGGCGTGCCAATGGCGCGGATCGAACTGGTTGATGCTGCCTCTGCGGCGGCCGTCAATGCCTACGCAGACGCGGACTGGCCCGCCTCGCCGCACCTGCTGGTGGAATTTCACGGCTCGGATGCCGCCGTGGCCGCTGACGTTGCCACCTTTGGGGAAATTGCCGCAGATATGGGCGGCACCGGGTTCGACTGGGCCACCGCCATCGAAGACCGCAATCGCCTTTGGCAAATCCGCCATGACGCCTATTACGCGATCCTAGCGAGCAAACCGGGCGCCACCGCTGTCGTCACAGATGCCTGCGTGCCAATCTCGAAACTGGCACAAGCCATTGCCGAAACCCAGGCCGAGATTGCGGCCAGCCCGATCACCGGCCCGATTCTCGGTCATGTGGGTGACGGGAACTTTCACGCCATCCTTTTGATCGATCCAAACGATGTGACCCAACGTCAAGCAGCGCAGAATCTGTCCCACACGATGACCGAACGCGCCCTTGCTTTGGGTGGCACAGTGACAGGCGAACACGGTGTGGGAATAGGTAAAATGCCTTATATGCTTGCCGAACATGGCCCCGCATGGGCCGTGATGAGCCAGATCAAAAAGGCACTTGATCCCACCGATATCATGAATCCCGGCAAGTTATGTCAACATAACTGACCTTCTTTTTGACAGGTTGAGATAAATCCTCATGAGATTAAACCTCTGGGTGTCCGGTTGTGCTGCGAACTGGGTGATCAGGCCTCGGCTTATCCCTCATGAACCACGCGACCAGAAAGCACGATTTGCATAGGTCGTGCGGTGTTGACGTGAGTTGTTTTCGGGTGTGTGTGTGCCCGTGAGTAACGGGGCGCTCTGGGTCTGTAACGGGCTTAGGGCGCCTTTTTTATTTGGGCATCAGCGCCCGCGCCGCCTCTTTCGCGGCCTCGGTGATCCGGTCCCCTGACAGCATCCGCGCGATCTCTTCGATGCGGGCATCTGGGTCCAATGCCGTCACGGTTGACGTGGTTGCATCAGCCCCCTGACGCTTTTCAACCCGCCAGTGATGTCCACCCAGTGCCGCCACCTGCGGAGAGTGAGTTACAACCAGAACTTGCATTTTGACCGAAAGGTCAACCAACCTGCGACCTACGGCATCTGCGGTGGCCCCGCCCACGCCCCTGTCGATTTCGTCAAAGATCATCGTCAACGTCTCGCCGCCCGCCTGGGTCAGGCAGACCTTCAACGCCAGCAAAAAACGGCTCAATTCGCCGCCCGATGCGATCTTGTTGAGCGGCCCCGCGGGTGCGCCGGGATTGGTCGCCACCGTGAACGCCACCGCATCGCGCCCGTCTGGTCCGGGGTCAGCCTCGGTGATCTTCGTGACAAATACCGCGCGCTCCATCTTCAAGGGGGCAAGCTCTGCCGCCATCGCCTGATCCAGCGCCTTTGCCGCCTTTGTGCGTGCCTTGTGCAGGGCCGTGGCCGCCGCGTCATACTCCGCTTCAGCGTCGCTGACGGCCTGATCCAGCGCCGCCAGATCAGCCGCCCCCCCGTCCAGCACCGCCAAACGTGCGCGCAGATCATCGGCAAACGCGCCCAGATCGTCGGCCTGCACATTATGCTTGCGCGCCAGCCCCCGGATCGCGAACAGCCGCTCTTCGGTGTCTTCCAGCTCTGACGGATTAAACGACAACGCATCCAGACATTCGCCGACACCGCGCTGTGCCACATCCAGTTCCAGCATCGCGCGCTCAATCGCGGCCAATGCCCCGTCCAGCGCGCCCTCGGCCTTGTCTGCTGCACCAATCAACCAGCGCGAGGCATCGGATATCATGCCCTCGGCCCCTTGCAACCCCAACGCCTCACCCGCTTTGGCAATATCCGCGCGGATCTTTTCAGCCGATTGCATCATCCGGCGGCGCGTATCCAGCACCGCCTCTTCGCCCTGCTCAGGTGCCAGCGCATCCAACTCGGCCACCGCGTGGCGCAGGTATTCCTCTTCGGCCTGCACCTCTGCCAAACGCGCTGCAGCCTGCTCGCGCATCTTGCGGGCCTCTGCCAACCCGCGCCAAGCCGCGCGCACCTTTGCCGTATCCAGCCCGGCAAAGTCGTCCAGCATTGCCCTGTGCCCGCGCGGATTCAAAAGCCCCCGGTCATCATGCTGCCCGTGCAACTCGATCAGCGTCTCCGACAGCGCCCGCAGCACCTCTCCGCTGACCCTCCGGTCATTGACCCACGCGGTTTTGCGCCCATCGCGCGTGTTGATCCGCCGCAAGATCAACTCGTCCTCGGCGCTGATCCCAGCATCCGCCAGCACGGCACGTGCAGGATGGTCCGCTGTCAGATCAAACCAGGCCGTCACCTCGCCCTGATCCGCCCCGTCACGCACCAATTCGGCCCGACCACGCCATCCCAGCACAAAGCCCAGACTGTCCAGCAAAATGGATTTGCCTGCCCCGGTCTCTCCGGTCAGCACGTTAAGACCGGGCTGAAACGCCAGTTCCAGCCGGTCGATGATCAACATATCGCGTATGTCTAGTCCGCGCAGCATCGGCCATCGGCGGGGTCAGCCCCGCCGCTCCTCACAACCACTCGCCGCGTATAACCTGACGGTAGATCGACGACAGCCAGTTATTCCCCACCGAACGCGCCTCAAGTCCCTGCCCGGTCAACAGGGCAAAGCTGTCCTGATACCACTCCGTGCTGGGATAGTTCTCGCCCAGAATGGCCCCCGCGGTCTGCGCCTCATCTGTCAGGCCCAAGCTTAGGTAGCTTTCCACCAAACGGTGCAGCGCCTCTGCGGTGTGGCTTGTGGTCTGGAAATCCTCGACCACGGTGCGGAACCGGTTCACGGCTGCGGTGTAATGCTTGCGCTTGAGGTAGTAGCGCCCGATTTCCATTTCCTTGGCGGCCAGATGGTCAAACGCCAGATCAAACTTCAGCACCGATGCGCGGGCATATTCGGTGTCGGGGTACTGCTCGATCACCACGCGCAACGCCTGCAAGGCCTGAAAGGTCAGCCCTTGGTCGCGGCCAATCTCGTCAATCTGATCGTAGTACGACAGCGCCAGCAGATACTGCGCATAGGCTGCATCTTCAGTGCCGGGATAGAAATCAAGATACCGCTGTGCGGCACCACGGCTGTTGGGGTAATCCTGATCGCGATGATAGGCAAAGGCCTGCATGATCAGCGCGCGCTGCGCCCACTCGCTATAGGGATATAGCCGCTCGATCTCGCCAAAGTAGAAGGCCGCGTCATCGGCCTGCCCATTCTCTAGCTCGACCTCTCCGCGGGTGAAAATCTCTTCGGCGGTATATTGATCCAACGCACCTTCGGCGCGCGGGTCGAACCCACCGCAGGCCACCAGCAGCGATAGCGCGGCAACCGCCACAAACCGGCGGGGCGTCTTGCCTGGAAAGCTGCTGCCTGACATGCCCTGTCTCCGCATTTCTGCTCGTCTTCTTGGGATCGTTGCGATCCCTGTTGCGGTTCGGTCTAGCATAGAAAAATCAGGGGCAAAATGCCTTTTGCACCTTCCGGCGCATTGGCAGATCACACTTCGGTCAGGCAACAGCCGCGAGATCGGCGCGGGTCACGCCAACACCGGGCAACCGCGCCGCGATCCGGCGGTCGCATTGCACCCGCCGCCAGGCATCAGGTTGCGCGAAAAGCGCATGAAGCAAGGCGTTGGTGACCGCATGACCGGACCGTACACCGGTGTAGCGGCCCAGAATGGGCGCACCGGCTGTATAAAGATCACCGAGCGCATCCAGCATCTTGTGGCGCACGGCCTCATCAGCGTGGCGCAGCCCGCCGGGCGTCAGCACCTTGTCACCATCCACGACCACTGCATTGTCCAGCGTTCCACCCAAGGCCTTGCCCTGCGCATGCATCGCATCCACGTCGGCGGCGCGACAAAACGTGCGGCTGTCACACAGCTCGCGGACAAAGCTGCCGTTGGCCATGTTCAGCACCTTGTGCTGCGCACCAATCGCCGCATCATCAAAGGCAATCGCGAAATCAATCTGCAGGCTGGTCGCTGGTGTTAGCACGGCCCGCGCCTGCCCCACGTCGACGCGTACTTCCTTGAGGATCTCAATCGCCTCAAGTGGTGCCTGCAGGCGTTGCACACCGGCCTCGACAATGCCGCGCACGAAAGCTGCCGCACTGCCATCCATGACCGGCACTTCCGGCCCGTCGATTTCCACCAAGGCATTATGCACACCGCAGCCGGCAAGGGCCGCCATGATGTGTTCGATCGTTGACACGCTGGTGCCTGCGTCATTGCGCAGCTCAGTGTTCAGCGGTGAGACAACGACATGCTTCCACAACGCGGGAATGATCCCGTCGCGGCCCGCAACATCCGTGCGGCGGAACACGATGCCGGTATTGCCACCCACCGGGCGGACAACCATCCGCGCGGACGCACCCGTGTGCAGGCCCGTCCCGTCGAATGTCACAGCTTGTTGCAGTGTCGTCTGCATCACGCGCCTAGGTTCCGTATTGGTTAAGCAATTGTTGACAACAGAGATAGGGCGCGCGTGCCCGTACCTCAATTCACGCTTTGCAACGGTCTGAAACATCCACTGCAACACGCATCACAATTCACGCCGCAGCGCGGCAAGTCCTTGTTCCACAACGGAAAAGGCCGCCCGAAGGCGGCCCAATCTCGTGATTTCGACGTGGCGTCAGTTCGCTTGGCGACGCAGGAACGCGGGGATTTCGATGCGTTCCTGATCCGGATCGGCCTCTGCCTCGACCTGCGGCTCGCGCATTGCGGTCACCTGTGGTTGCTGGCGGCTTGGCTGTTGTGCGGCTTCCGCACCCGACCCTGTCATCCGGTTGATCAACCCGTTGATGCCAAACCGGGCTTTGCCCGCCTCACCCGCAGCGGCGGCAGCCGCAGCCGGTGCAGCAGCAGCAGGACGCGCAGCCCCATCCGCAGCGGCAGGACGTTCAGCAGCAGGCGCGCGGCGCACGGCCGCTTCCAGACGGGCCATCGTTTCAGGCGAAGGCTGACCGGTTCCACCAGCGCCACGCGGTGCGACGAATGTCTCGGGCGCTTCCATCACCGGCTCGGGGCGTGGCGTGTAAGCGGGCGGCGGTAGCGCGTCGTCGGCCTGTACTACGTCAGCCTCATAAGCGGCAGGTGCCTCTTCGATGCCTTCAAACAGGCTCGGCTCGGGTGCGGCTTCTGCGGCAACCGGGGTTGCAGCTGCGGTTGCGGCCACGGCTGGCATCTCTTCAACCGGCGCATCTGTGCCTTCGATGCTGACCTGCGTGGTCAGCGGCTGCGCCATGCTGCGGCGTGGCAGCGGTGTTTCTGCATTGCTGACGGTCGCGTCGATACCGGTCGCAACAACGCTCACGCGCATGCCGCCTTCCATTGACGGGTCCAGCGTTGAACCGACAATGATGTTCGCCTCTGGATCGACCTTTTCGCGGATCTTGTTCGCGGCTTCGTCCAGTTCGAACAATGTCAGATCGTGCGAGCCTGTGATGTTGATCAACACGCCCTTGGCACCTTCCAGCGAAATCTCGTCCAGCAGCGGGTTGGCAATTGCTTTCTCGGCGGCCTGCACAGCGCGGTTCTCGCCCTCGGCCTCGCCAGTGCCCATCATCGCTTTGCCCATTTCGTCCATCACGGCGCGCACGTCCGCAAAGTCGAGGTTGATCAGGCCGGGACGCACCATCAGGTCCGTCACACCTTTGACACCCTGGTAAAGGACGTCATCGGCCAGCGCGAAGGCCTCTGTGAACGTGGTATTTTCGTTGGCCAGACGGAACAGGTTCTGGTTGGGAATGATGATCAGCGTGTCGACAACTTTCTGAAGCGCCTCAACACCTTCTTCGGCTTGCTTCATGCGCTTGCCGCCTTCGAACTGGAACGGCTTGGTAACAACACCCACCGTCAGAACGCCCAACTCGCGAGCGGCTTGTGCGATGATCGGCGCGGCACCGGTTCCGGTGCCCCCGCCCATGCCTGCGGTGATGAAACACATGTGTGCCCCAGCAAGGTGATCGACGATCTGCTCAATGCTTTCTTCTGCAGCAGCAGCACCCACAGTGGCGCGCGCGCCTGCACCCAGACCTTCGGTCACTTTGATGCCCATCTGGATCTTGGCGCTCGACTGGCTTTGCTGCAGCGCCTGCGCGTCGGTGTTGGCCACCACGAACTCGACCCCATCCAGCTCTTTTTCGATCATGTTGTTGACGGCGTTGCCGCCCGCACCACCAACGCCAAACACGGTAATACGTGGTTTCAGATCTTCCTGACCCGGAATAGAGAGGTTCAATGTCATACTCAGTCCGCCTGCGCTATTGGCCCGTCCCACCGGGCAGATTCTCGTAAATTAGGCTGACCTTAACGATTCACGCCCCAAACGTCACCCGCAAATGACGATTTATCCACAAAATATAGGGGCAAAAGCGACCGCATCGGTAAGATTTCGCCGATCCAACTAGTTATAGCGGTTCGTTAATGTCAAAACACTATCCTGCAGCGCCAGACGGGGCCGCAACACGCCCCATTCACGCGGGCGTTTTTCGTATCAATTCTCTGGGGTGTCTGCTCGACTGCCCCGCCGTTTATCTGCCTTTGGCCACTTTCTGGGCCCTGTGGATAACCTAGCTGATTCCACCCCGTGGGTCACGCCCCAACTGCTCTGTTTTGGCGGGTTCGCGAAATTGTGCTAGGCTGCGGCATTCATTTCAGACGTCCATTTTGACCAAGGATATTCCCATGCCTGACAAACGCTCCAAAGATGATCCCTTCGCCAATGCCGAGAAAAGCTTTGCAAAAGCGCTCGGCACCTGGACGGACGTCTCTGTCCACGCCCTGCAGGCGCAAGGGGCCAATGACGTGGCGCAAACGGCTGCGGCATTCAAGAACTTCTTGTTCCGGCTGTTGCGCTCATTCTTTGCGCGCCTCAAACAGGTCATCGCCCAACTTGATCCCTTTGGTGCTGCGCAAGCCATCGGCAGTTTCGTCGAAGCCGGGATCGACGATATGCTGGATGATTTCAACAAGCTGCTAGACGATCTTGCCGCAGTGCCTGGTGCCGTGGCAGACGCTGCGATTGGGGCCCTGCTGGGCATTGTCGAAGCGATCAAGAAAGCGTTTCACCTGATCCTTGACGGCATCAAGCTGCCGCATCTGACCCAACCGGTCGAGTTGTTCCTTGATCTGATCGACAATATCCTCGGCAATATCGCCGAGATGGTCTCTGGTGTCGCAGGCAAATCCGCCAAGACCTTCCGCAACAACATGTATGGGCAGCTTGCGATGATCCGCGCCGCCGACGCAGCCCGCGCCGGTGTGGTCATCCCCGAAGACCGGCGCGACGACCTCTAGCCCAACAAAAAACCGCGCGCCCGTTCAGGCGCGCGGTTCAAATTCTTTGGGCCATCAGACCCGGCACATGGCTCAGGCCTTGCGCTTGCGCATCCAGCCCAGCAGCGCCAGACCACCGATCAGCAGCGGCGCGCCTGCGGGCAGCGGCACTGCGGTGGCTTCCACAATCGCCGTCGCGCGGATCGCACCGGGGCCACCTTGATCAAGTGCTGTGAACGTCAGCAGGTTCGCGCCCGCATTGAACAGGCTGCTGTCCATCGTTCCGTAGTTGTTGATCGTCTGAAACGCCGGAAACCCGAAAGTCAGCGTTGCAATCACAGTGCCGTTCAGGTCGATCGTACCAGAGTTATCGACACCCCAGACACCCGACAAAGATACGGTCGAAAGGTCATAACCCGTCAGATCAAAGGCGAATTCAAAGACCGCATTGTTGTTGTTGTTGATGTCGCCGATCCAGACCCAGTCAGCAACCGGCGATGTCGGCGTGTTGTTGTAGGCGGTGTTGTTTGACGCGATGGCCACATCCGCGCCTTGCGCGTTGATCCCACCAGTGTCGCCCACCTGCGTCACACCTGATGCCACAACGGCCGCCTGCGCGCCTGTCGCCAGCATGACCGCGAATGCTGCGGCTGCAAAAATCTTCATGACCCATCCCTCGTTAATCATTCTACCCCTCCCGAATACGGCAGGATTGTGACGATGTCTATGCTCAGACTAACCTTTGGTTAACCATTACCAATTGTCCTTGAACCACTTTACCGCGCGCTTCAGTGACCGCGCGGGATAAGTGTCCGCAGGAATATCAAAGTCCCACCATTCATCCTGTGGGTTGGCCGCGAACAGGGTCAGGCCAACCGCACCCGAGAACGCAGGGCCGGTGGCCGCTTGCGGCAAGCCCTGCACCCGCAAAGGCCGCCCCAACCGCACTTGCTGGCCCAGGATCTTCGCCGCCAGCCCGTCAAGGCCCGGGATCTGGCTGCCGCCACCGGTCAGCACGATCTGCTGGCTTGGCAGATATTCAAAGCCCGCCGCATCCAGCCGCACGCGCACCTCTTCAAGGATTTCTTCAATCCGGGGGCGCATGATTCCAATCAACTCTGCCCGGCTGACGGTCCGCCTGTCGTGTTCGTAATCGCCGGTATCGCCACCGATCTCGATCATCTCGCGGTCATCCATGCCAGTCGCCACGACGCCGCCATAGAACGTCTTGATCCGCTCTGCCGTGGCCTGTGGCACCTGCAAACCCATGCTGATGTCACCGGTCACGTGATCGCCGCCCATGCGCACCGCATCAGCATAGATCATGTGCTTCTTCATAAAGACCGAAATGCCGGTGGACCCGCCGCCCAGATCAATACAGGCGCTGCCCAACTCCTGCTCGTCCTCGACCAGCGATGAAATGCCCGAGACATAAGCAGAGGACGCCAGCCCTGCCAGTTCCAGATCACAGCGCTTGATGCAGAAAAACAGGTTCTGAATGACCGTCGCATCCACCGTCAGCATATGCATATCCGTGGTCAGCTTGTTGCCGATCTGCCCGCGCGGATCAGCCATGCCACTGCGATGATCCAGCGCAAAGTTCACCGGCTGCGCATGCAGCACATGACGATCCGCACCGTAATCCGGCACGTCTGCGGCAGCCATCACGCGACCAATATCACCATCCGTCACTGTCCCGCCCGCGATATCCACCGCGCCGTCCAACCCATAAGACCGGGGGCGCGCGCCGCTGAAGCAGGCAATCACGTGATCCACGCGCACATTGGCCATCTTCTGAGCGGCCTGTACCGCCGTGCGGATCGCCCGCTCGGTTTCCTGCATGGCGTCCACTTCGCCAAACCGCACCCCGCGTGACCGCGTCGTGGCGGCACCAATCACCCGAAACGAAGATTGCCCGGCCAGTGACCCAATCCCGTCGTGCTCGCGGAACTGCTCTGGCCCGTCAAAGCGCAGCACCAGACAGGCGATTTTGGATGTGCCCACATCCAAAATCGCGATGACACCCCGCTGCATCGCTGCCTTGCGCATATTCCGCATCGCCCGCTGGCTCTCGTAAAGGTCCCGCATTATTCTTCTGTCCCCGTTTCGCTAACACGCCGCATGGCGGTCGCTGCTTCTGTGCTTAATCTCAATGTGGCGCGTGCAGGGTTGCGCATATCCACAACCGCCACATCGCGTTTCAATAGGTCTTGCGCCTCGTTCAGCGCGATCACCCGGTCAATGGCGGCCATCGCCCCCGTTTCGGGCAGCAAAATGCGCTGCCCCTTGTCCAGCACCATGTCCCAGCGCCGCTCGCCCATGCGGACAAGGCCGCGGACACGGTTGGCGATCGGACTGGCGGCTGCAAAAAGGTCCAGGGCCTCGTCGATATGCGTCTGCGCGCCGTCGCCTGCGATCAACGGCAGGTCAAGCCGGTCTGACCGCGCCTCGACCACCCCCACAAAGACACCGCCCGCATCAATCAGCTTGAGCGTTCCTCGCTCACGCCACAGCGCCACCGGCACCCTTGGCGTAATCTCGACGGTCAGCGTCCCCGCCTCGCCGATCTTTACCCGCGCCTCTTCGACAGCGTTCAGCGCGGCCACCGTGCCGCGCATTTCCTCAAGGTCCAGATCAAAGGACGACACCGGCAATTGCAGCGGCAATACCCGCTGCACATCCGCGACGATATGTTCATCCGCACCGGTGACCAGCATATCAGTCACCATGAACTCGGGCCGCTGCTGAATCGCCGCCTTGGTTGCGGCGACCTGCATGGCAAGCTGCGCGCGACGCTCTTCCTTGGAAAAATAGGTGGCGGCAATCACCCCGATCAGCACCAGCGGGATGCCCACGCGCATGGCACTGCGGAACCCCGGCGTCAGCATCATCCGCTGCCAGCGATAGCCCCATTTGCTGGGCGCGGGGTCCTTGATCGGGCGTGGTTTGGGTGGGGCGGTTAACGGTCGCATGACGCATCCTCCACCATCCAACGGCACAGCGCCGGGAAATCCATGCCCACATGCGCGGCCTGTTCCGGTGCCAGCGATGTGGGCGTCATGCCGGGTTGCGTGTTGGTCTCAAGCAGGATCAACCCGTCCAGCCCGCGCGCCTCGTCCCAGCGGAAATCGGTACGCGTCAACCCGCGACAGCCCAAGGCCACATGCGCCCGCACCGCGTAATCCATGCAAGCGTCAAAAATATCCTGCGGCAGGTCTGCCGGGATCACATGGTGCGACCCACCTTCCGCGTATTTCGCGTGATAATCATACCAGCCATCAGTCACGATATCTGTGACCGTCAGCGCCTTGCCGTCCAGCACGGTGGTCGTCAACTCCCGCCCGGGTGCATAGGTCTCGACCATCACATCCTCAGGCATCTCTTGCGCCAGCTGCGGCGGCCCATTGGCCGATTCCCCTACGATATACACCCCGACCGAGGAGCCCTCGTTAAAGGGCTTCACCACATACGGCGGGTCCATCACATGCGCAGCTTCGACGTCCTTCGACTTGGCGATGACCGAATGCATGAACGGCAGCCCTGCTGCGCGGTACACATCTTTGGTGCGCTGCTTGTCCATCGTCAGGGCAGAGGCAAGGACACCGCTATGCGTATAGGGAATCTTCAGCCATTCCAGCACACCCTGCACACAGCCATCTTCACCCCAACGGCCATGCAAAGCGTTAAAAACAACGTCCGGGGCAATGTCGTGCAGGCGCGCGACAAGGTCAGGCCCTGCATCGACCTCGATCACTTCACATCCTGATACCCGCAAAGCTGCCGCACATTCCGCACCGCTCGACAGCGAAACCTCACGCTCCGCCGATGGGCCGCCCATCAGAACCACAACTTTCGGGTTTGCCCTGCTCGACATACCCTACCACCTTTTGAAGCGCTCCGTTTTCGCAGCGTCTTTTATCGCGATGACCCTTGCCTCGGGTCCGGTTCTTTGAACCGTTATTCTTGATTTTTGAGCGTGCGGTCACCCACGCGCATAATTTCCCACTCTAGCGTGATCCCGCTGGCAGCGTAAACCTTTTTCCGGACCAACTCGCCCAAATCCTCAAGGTCTTTTGCACTCGCCCCACCCGCATTGGTCAGAAAGTTCGAGTGCATCTCGTTCATCACCGCCTGCCCCACCTTGGCGCCGCGCATGCCCGCGTCGTCGATCACCTTCCAAGCCTTCAGATCATGCGTGTCATCCGCCTGCCCGGTGCTGGAAAAGCCCGCCGGATTGCGGAACGTGCTGCCTGCCGTGCGGTCCTTGGTCGGCTGGGTTTCGTCCCGCTTGGCCAGTTGATCTTCCATTTGCTGCGCCAGCACAGCAGGATCACCCTCCGGCCCTTTCAGCGTCGCACTGATCAGCACCGCGCCTTCGGGCATGGCGCTGGACCGATAGGCAAATTGCAGGTCATCGGGCCCCAGCGTCACAAGACTGCCATCGCGCAGAACCACCTCGGCACTTTGAAAAACATCCGCCGTATAAGACCCATAACAGCCCGCATTCATCCGCACGGCCCCACCGATAGAACCGGGGATCGTGCGCAGAAACGTCAGATCAACACCCGCCTCAGCGGCCTTGCGCGCCACATGCGCATCCAGCGCCGCCGCCCCCGCCGTCACGGTCTGACCGTCGACCTCGATCCCATTGAATCCGCGTCCCAGCCGGATCACCACGCCGCGCACCCCGCCGTCGCGCACGATCAAGTTTGACCCGACACCCATCGGAAAAACCGGCACATCCGGGTCCAGATCGCGCAGAAAATCGCGCAGATCATCGACATCCGCAGGCTGAAACAGCACATCGGCAGGCCCGCCCACCCGCAGCCATGTCAGGCTGTTCAGGGGGCGGTCCCGCGTTAATGTGCCTCTGACATCAGGTAGCCGCATGGTCCTTGCGCCCTTCTCTCTTGTACTTGCCGATCACGCCACCCAGACCCAATCCAACAAGGCTCGGCGCGCTGATCCCGGCCAGTCCAAGGAAGTATCCCAACCCGTCCCAGCCCGTTGCCGTCGCCATGCCATAGGCCATCGCGGCGGTAAACCCCGCCCAGACCAACGCCAGCGTCACCAGCACCGCCTTTGCGCGATGTTTTGCCGCCAGAAACCCGGCCAGACCGACCGCTGCGCAAACACCCGCCGGGATTGCAAAAATCATGAACTCATCCATTTCTCGTCCCTCCGTTTTCATGAACGATGTTCACGAGATGGGCATTCGTGAACGTTGTTCAAGGTTTTGAGCCGAAAAAAGTTCAGATAGAGCGGTCATCCCTGCGCCGCATCAGCCAGCCCAGTAGACCGCCCGCCAGCGTGCCGATCAGTGCAGGCACGAAAAACAGCATCGCCCAGGAAATCGCCAGCAGCGGATCAATACCCAGCCGTCCGTCGGACCCCCAGACCAGAATATACAGCATCGCGCCAATCACGGCGGCAATGCTCAGCGCCAGCCCGTTCTTGCCCGCGCGCACCAGATAGCCAACAATGCCAAACGGAATAAACGCCCCAAGCACCATGATCGCAAAGACGACCAGCCCGCCCATCAGCCCGGCAACCGCGCCCGCAGCCAGCGGCCCAGATAGATCAGCGGCCAGCGCAGCACGCTTGATCCCGCCGCCAGAAAGGCCAGCCCGATCCACGGCCCGAACTCCAGCGTGATCCACCCCAGCAGCGGCACGCCCAACGCAATCAGCACATAGGCGCGACGCCAGTGGTTATCCCGGCTGGGGATCATACCCAACAGGTTCGCCGCCACCAGCCAGATCAGGCCCAACACGATGGGCAGATAATTCAGGATCCAGGCAAAGCTCATTTCGGTACGTCCGGCCTCTCGCCCCTCGCGCGGCGGTAAAAGTAGATCAGCGGGTTGCGAAACATCGACACGAACCCCGCAGCCGCCAAAAAGCCCACGAGCGCCCCATAGTCAACGCCTAACCATACGATAAGCACCGGTGCCGCGCCCAACAGCACAATCCCGGGCCTATATTGCCGTTTCATAGGCAAAAAGGCCGTTGCCGTGGCAGCCAGCACCCAGACGATGGCAAGGATGGCAGAGGCGGTCATGTGCCGCCGCCACCAAGGTCTTTGACCGCGTCCAAAATGGCGTCCAACCCTTTCGCACGTTTTTGCGTCCTGATCGCAATATCAACACGCTGCGATATCTTCCCCATCGCCTGCGCCGAACTTTCATAGAATTTGCCAATCGACAAACCAAGTGCGCCGGAACTTTCGGCAAAACGTGCCTCAAGAATTGCGACAAACTCTTCGTCGGTTGCGTTTGCAATCGCGGCCCGCGTATCGCCCAGCTCGCGCAGCATATTGTCCAGCACCGCTCGCCCGGACGCATCAAGCGCGTAGAGGTCTTCAGACGGTAGCATGTCCATGCGCTTCAGCGCTTCATCCAAAATCCGCAGCACCTCATCCTGCTCAATTTGCTCTAGCGTTAGCTGCGCAAGTGGCGCCAGTGACACATAGGATGGGCCAAAGTGCTGACGACATAGACGCTTGAGCTGTTTCAGCCTGTTCTCCAATACGGCAAACAGCGTTGCACCGAGGTCATCAACCGCCTTCTGATCCTTTGAATAGAACTCCAATTCCTGCGCGAGCATGACAACCCGCTCCGCGCGGATGTGGGTCATGTCCTCAGCATTCGAAAATTCGGTCAGGATGTTCTCGGCGCGCCGCCTGAGCGGCCCCACAAAATTGCCGCCCTGCATGTCAATTGCGTCATCCACGAAATCCCGAAACCCGTCGCGGACCTCTTTGCTGTCATCAAGGAAGCTCTGAACGACTTCCGGTTCCTTGAGGTGCCGCATGTTGTCTTGGACACCGATAAGTCGCATGGCTTGCAGGAGGTCACTGAACTCGAAGTCAACCGGGGCGGCGTCAAAAAATTTTGTAACGACCTTATTGGCGTTATCCTCCGCCAGATAGAGTTTCCAAACGTCGTCAAACATTGGATTGATGCGTGCCGGCCCTGTGTTCCAATCGTTGTCAATAAAAGCGCCCAATACCGATAGAATTGAATCAGAGTGAATGTTTTGACCGTCAACAACACGGTCATACCAAGCAACCCAGAACCCCCATCGCTGTTCGACGGGTCGTCGAAGCAGACTCGACCGAACTCTCCCCCACTTGGTCTGCAGCTCGGCGGAAGCCAGTGAACCTGCCCATAGGCGCACTCCACTAAAGGTCTCGTGCTCATCCAAATGGACAAGATCAGAGCGAACTGACGCCCAGACAAGATCAGAGTAGGTCGTTGAAGCCGCGTGAATAATTGGATCGGAAAATGGTATCGCTGTACGTAGGTTTCCCATCTCACCATGGGATCCGACAGCCATACACGCCGCAGCGATTGCGTTCGAAGTATCGCGCAACTCAATCCCAGTTAAGTGATCGTAGAAACTATTGGCGATTGAAAATCCTTCATTTGCAACAACGCTGAAAGGCTTATGATCCAGAACTGGGTTTGTTGAAACCGCATCAGTCGATCCAAATGCCAAAGCAACGAAGAGAGCAATTGTGCCGCGCTCGAAGAGTTCCGCGTCGCCGGAAACCAACAACTGCTCCATAGGAATGGGAGCGACTCGAGCAGCCGCGCGAAATCCGAGCTGACGGATCACCTCAGTGCCGCGAACTGTCGCAAGAGCTCCCAAATAGCCAATTAGACTTTCGCGATCAACAACCTCCTCAACCCGCACCCCTTCCCTACCCCTTCAACCGCTCCGGCAACCCATTGGCCCAGGTCGAGATCGTCCCCGCCCCGAGACAAACCACCATATCACCTTCCGTGGCCTGTTCGCGCACCAGCCGTTCCAGATCATCCTCCGACGCCACTGCGCGCGCATGACGATGCCCGTGGCGGATCAGCCCGGCGACCAGATCGTCACGCTCTGCTCCGGGGATCACATCCTCACCGGCGGAAAACACATCCGCGATGCCGACCACATCGGCATCATTGAAACAGGCGCAGAACTCCTCAAAATGGTGGCTTAACCGGCTGTACCTGTGCGGCTGATGCACCGCGATCACGCGACCCTCGGTTGCCTGCCGCGCGGCTTTCAGCACGGCGGCAATCTCAACCGGGTGGTGGCCGTAGTCGTCGATGATCACAACGCCACCAACCTCGCCCACCTTGGTAAAGCGCCGGTTCACGCCGCCAAAGCCTTTCAGCGCGGCCTTGATCTCTGCCACCTTCATCCCCAGATGCCGCGCCACAGCGACCGCAGACAGCGCGTTGGACACGTTGTGATCACCGGGCATCGGCAGCTCACAGCCCTCAATCACCAGCCCCTCGGCCTGCAAGGCCACATCAAAATGCGCGACCCCGGCTTTGTAATGCAGGTTCACCGCCCGCACATCCGCCTGCGCGTTAAAGCCATAGGTCACCACCCGGCGGTCGGTGATCTTGCCCACCAGCGATTGCACATCCGGGTCATCGGTGCAGCAGACCGCCAACCCGTAAAACGGAATGCCAGAGACGAACTCATAAAATCCCTGATGCAGCGCCTCTTCGGTGCCCCAGTGTTCCATGTGCTCGGGGTCGATGTTGGTCACAATCGCGATGGTCGCGGGCAGGCGGTTGAAGGTGCCGTCGGACTCATCAGCCTCCACAACCATCCATTCGCCCTGCCCCATGCGGGCATTGGATCCGTAGGCGTGAATGATCCCGCCGTTGATCACCGTGGGGTCAATCCCGCCCTCATCCAGCAATGCCGCGACCATCGTTGTGGTCGTGGTCTTGCCGTGGGTGCCGGCCACAGCCACGTTGGATTTCAACCGCATCAACTCGGCCAGCATCTCGGCCCGGCGCACAATCGGCAGACCTGCGGCGCGGGCAGCATCCAGCTCTGGATTGCCCGGCTTGATCGCGGATGAGATCACGACCACTTCCGCCTCTTCGAGGTTCTCGGCCCGCTGCCCTTCAAAAACGCGCGCGCCCAGCCGTTCCAACCGCTCAGTGATCCTCGACCCCTTCAGGTCCGATCCCTGCACGGTATAGCCGTGGTTCAACAGCACCTCGGCAATGCCCGACATGCCAATCCCGCCAATGCCGACAAAGTGGATCGCACCCACATCCAACGGCAGTTTCGTCGCAGCACTGTTCATAACCTGACTTCCATCCATCATTTCTGTCCGCCCTCTGCCAAAGTCTCAACGAGCGCCTGAAGCCGCTCCGTAGCGTCCGGCCTGCCACAGGACAAGGCCGCGATTGCCATTTGCAGGGCACCATCGGGGTTGCCCAACACGTTTTCCACCTGGTCGGACAGGGTCTCAGCCGTGAATTGGCTTTCCGGCATCAGGATCGCAGCACCTGCATCGACCATCTGCCGCGCATTGGCGCTTTGTTCATCCCGAATGGCCTGCGCGAGGGGGACGAAAACCGCAGGACGCCCGATCACGCTGACATCTGCAACCGTCGACGCGCCAGAACGCCCGATAAACAACTGCGCCTCGGCCAACCGCTCCGGCACATCGGTAAAGAACGTCTGCACCTCGGCCGGAATTCCCATCTCAGCGTAATAGGACTGAACCCGCTCCAGATCTTCCTCACGCGCCTGATGCGCGACCCGCAACCTGTGGCGCAGCGCCTCTGGCAAGGCCGCCAGTGCCGCAGGTACGACGTCCGACAGAATGCGCGCCCCCTGAGAGCCCCCCATCACCATGACCGACATCGGGTAATCGCCGGGCGGGATATAGGCCGCCCCCTGCCGCTCCAGAATGGTGGCCCGCACCGGGTTACCTGTGTGAATGCCCTCAACACCGGCGGGCAATTCCGTGGGCCAGGTGCCGCAGGCAATCTGATCAACGCGGCGTGCAAACAGCTGGTTCACCCGCCCCAAAACACCGTTCTGCTCGTGGATCATCCGCGGCACGCGCAAGGCCCAAGCGGCCGCCATGGCCGGGATCGCTGGATAACCCCCAAAGCCCACAACGACCGCGGGCCGGTCGCGCAACATGCGCCACTTGGCCATGCCAATGCCACCCAAAATCCGAAACGGCACTGCCAGCTTGGCAAGCGCCCCACCCCGCGCAAAAGTGGCCGAGCCCACAACATTCACCTCAACCGCATCAGGAAAGCCGCCCGTATAGCGCGCCCCGCGCGCATCGGTGCTCAGCTTTACGCGCCATCCCTTGGCCAACATCGCCTCGGCCAACGCCTGCGCGGGAAACATATGCCCACCCGTGCCGCCTGCCGCAATGACCAGCAACTTGCTCACAAGGTCCATCCTTCTTCTGGCCAAAAATATCCCGGGGGTGTGGGGGCTGGCCCCCACAATTCGGGACGGTGGGCGGGGTGATGCGCGCTTGCGCGCGAGCGGCGACCCTCCGGCCCGCTCACCGCCCGGGCCTCAGCAAATCTTCCATCTCGCCCTGTGGCCGCGACCGGGTGAACGCCAACAGCATCCCCACGGCAATCCCACCCGCAATCAGGCTCGACCCACCATAAGACACAAACGGCAACGTCATCCCTTTGGCGGGCAACAACCGCACCGCAACCCCCATGTTGATCATCGCTTGCACCCCAAAGGCACAGGCAAGGCCCGTCCCCGCCAGCCGAATAAACGGATCACGCTCTTTCATCAGCCGCATCAGGCTGCGCACCACAATCACCGTATAAAGTGCGATGATCACCAGCACGCAGATCAGCCCGTATTCCTCGGCGGCCACCGCGATAATGAAATCCGTATGCGCATCCGGCAAGGACCACTTCACCTGCCCTTCGCCGACACCCACACCAAAGAACCCGCCCTCGCGGATCGCATTTGTGGCATAGCCAAGCTGCGTTGTCGGGTCCAAATCCGGGCTCAGGAACCCGTCAATCCGCCGTGCGAAATGCTCTGAATTGGCATAGGCAAAACTGCCCGCAGCCACCACCAGCCCTGCCAGACAGATCAACAGGATCATCGGCGCCCCGGCCACGAAATACATCACACCCCACGAAAACAGGATCAAACAGGCCTGCCCAAAGTCCGGCTGCAAGGCCAGCAAGGTCACGATGATGATGGTCAGCACCAGCGAATAGGTCTTGCCGGGCGGCCCGCCCACCTGCATCGACGCCGCCATCAACCAGGCCGCCATCACCACAAATCCGGGTTTCAAAAACTCGGAAGGTTGAAACGATGCAAACCCCAGCGAATACCACCGTGTCGCGCCCTTGCCGAAATCCGTACCAAAGACAGGCAGAAACGCCAGCGCCACAAAGGCCGCAAGGAACCCCAGCACCGCCAAGCGCCGCACCACCTGCGGGTTCATCATCGAAAAGGCAAACATCACGATCATCGCCATGCCGCCGAAGAATGCCTGCCGGGTGACGTAGTAAAACGGCTCCAACCCGTTTTTGCTCGCCAACGGGGGCGAGGACGCAAGCCCCAACAGCAGCCCAATGCCAAAGAGCAACAGGATGCAGGACATCGTCCATTTATCAATTGTTCGCCACCAACGCGGCAAAACCGGGTCCTCATGGACCACAGGTGCCGTGCCATAGACCATTTCCGTCATGGGACTACCGCCAATACTGCCTCAACCGCCCGCTTTTGCGGGTCTATCCCCCAAGTTTAGCGGTTTTGGCAGCCGTGATCCACTTCTAATTGCGTCTCATCACGCCTTGGCAAGCTCCGGATGGGCATAAGCCGCGGGGTAGGACATCGGATAGTGCGGCCCCAAGGGGATCGTGCCGTTCCACGACCGCCCGAAATAGCCCTGCCTGCAATGCACCAATGATCCCGCCTCTGCCACGCCATCCAGCGCATAAACCCGGCACAGCCAACGCCACAGATGCAGGTAATCCAAAATCCGCGCGCCGTTCAGCTTCATGCGCAGGTAATACACCGGATCATGCCGATACAGCGTTGGAAACAAACGGATATCGGCTTCGGTCAAGGACTCGCCTGTCAGAAAAGGTCGCCCGTCCGACAGCAGCGCCTCCAGCGCGTTCAAAGCCTCAAAGTACGCCACAAAAGCACTGGCATAGACCGCCTGATCCGACGAAAACCCCGCCTTGTAGGCCCCATTGTTGATCGCTGTGTAAATCTGCGCGTTCAACCTGTCGACCTCGGCGCGCAGCGCCGCCTCCTCCGGTACCAACCGCGCCCGCGCGACCCTGGACACATCAGACCCCAATGCCTCCGCATGGGCATCAAGCATCCGGATGATCTCGGCACTTTCGTTGTTCACAATCCGCTGGGTGCGCTTGTCATAAAGCACCGGCACAGATTGTTCATCCGACCCTTCGCGCTGGTAAATCTCCTTGGCCAGCCGCAACCCTGCCCCGGTCCCGGTCTCAGCCGTACACTCCGGCAAGGCCGCCCCGGTCAGTGTTGCCACCCGATCCGGCGCAAACTCCCACAGGTTCGGCCCCGCCGGATCGCCCTCGCCCGTGCGATTGGGAAAGGCCACATCCAGCGTGACCGCCTGCTGCAAGCCCAACACCGCCCGCGCCAACGTGACCCGATGGCACCACGGGCAATTCAGCGCGACAAACAGGTGATACCGCCCCGCCTCGGGCGGAAAATCCGCATCCCCAATCGCGTGCCGAAAGCCACTGACACCGCGCACAAACTCACCTTTCGCGCGCCGTGCCGCGGCCCCTGTCTGATCTTCCTGTGTGCTCGTGTCGTCCGTCATCTGCTCAGTGTCCCCCACCGCCCGCGCAATGCAACCTGCATGGATGCACAGCCGCCGTTCGCGTGCCGCCCCGGTTCCGGTCGACGGCGGCCTTACGCCGTGTCCCCTTGGGGAAACCGGTACTCCAGAAACACCAGATAGGGCGCAAAGTCCTCGGGATTGGCGTTCTCCGGATAGCGCGGAATATAGCGAAAGCCATATCGCTCTTACATCGCCAGCATCGCGCGGTTGCCCTTTGCGGTATCGGCATAAACTGCCCGACACCCCATCTGGCGCGCCTCCGCGATCCGCATCTCGAACAATTGCCGGCCCACACCCGTCCCCCGCGCTTGCGGGCGCACGAACATCCGCTTCATTTCCACCGCATCGGGCCTGATCCGCCGCAAGGTGCCGCAGCCCACCAACTGCCCATCCTGATCACGGGCCAGCAACAGCCGCCCCTTTGGCGGCAACATCTCGTCCAGATGATCAATCGAGGCACGTGCCAACCCCGCAGGCGATTGCTCCGGCAACCCCGCCGCATATGCGACCTGCATAACGTCTTCATAATAATCCAGCAACAACGCCTCAAACGCGGCGACATCCGACACCTCTGTCACAAATGATACGTCGATTGCCATGTCGCGCCCACCCTGATTGCTCCTGCCCCCAGCCTAGGCAAAGGACGCCCCTCGCCGCAATAAATCATCCGCAACAAGCGCCAAGCCTCCCCCATCACAGCGCACCCTGTCTTTCTTCCGAATAGAAATATGCAAATCCAGGCGGCCCCACATCTTGCACCATGCGCCATTTCGCGCGACAGCAGCCCCATGCACGTCAACACGCTCATCCTTGGTGCCGGGGCCGCAGGGCTGATGGCCGCGGCCCACTCAGGCCCGTCAACGCTGGTCATCGACCATGCGAAAGCACCGGGCGAGAAAATCCGCATCTCCGGCGGTGGCCGCTGCAACTTTACCAACCTCTACGCGGGGCCCGAGAATTTCATCTCCCAAAACCCGCATTTCGCCAAATCAGCGCTCAGCCGCTACACCCAATGGGACTTCATCGACCTCGTGGCGCGCCACGGCATCCCCTACCATGAAAAGACCCTGGGCCAGCTCTTTTGCGATACCACGGCCCGCGACATCATCGCCATGCTGCTGGCCGAAATGGCCCCCGCTGATCTGTGGCTCAACACCTCTGCGACAGACATCCGGCACGACGGCCAGTTCCGCGCGACCCTGACCCGCGACGGCAAAACCACCCCGATCACCGCCCGCAACCTTGTGCTCGCCACAGGCGGCAAATCCATCCCCAAGATGGGGGCCACGGGCCTCGCCTACCAGATCGCAGACCACTTCGGCCTGAACGTGATCACCCCCCGCCCCGGCCTCGTGCCGCTCACCTTCGGTGACACTTTCGCGCCAATCTCCGGCACAGCCCTGCCGTCAAAAGTCACCGCGGGCGGCACCACCTTTGAAGAAGCGACACTCTTCACCCACCGCGGCCTCTCTGGCCCCGCGATCCTGCAAGCCTCCAGCTACTGGACCGAAGGTGACGCGATCAGTCTCAACCTCTCTCCCACGCAGGACCTCTTTTCAGCCCTGACGGCGGCCAAGCGCGCGGAAGGACGGAAAGGACTGACAAGCGCCCTGTCACAGGTCTTGCCGAACCGGCTGGTGCAATACCTTGCAGACACCCTGCCCCCCGGCCCCATCGCTGAAATGTCGGACGCCGCGCTGGCCGACATCGCCCAGCGCTTGCACCACTGGCACCTCACACCCACCGGCTCCGAAGGCTACCGGACAGCAGAGGTTACACTGGGCGGCATCGACACCGCCGCACTCAATTCCAAAACGATGGAGGCCAAGACCCTCCCCGGCCTCTATGCCATTGGCGAAGCTGTGGACGTCACCGGCTGGCTGGGTGGCTACAACTTCCAATGGGCCTGGTCGTCGGGCTGGGCCTGCGGTCAGGCGATCGCGTCACAAAAACCGATCGCCTGACCAATACAATCCGATGTCTTCTCTGACGTCCCAAAACCGCCCGGATCGCCAAGGCGACCGGCCATCTGACCTGCGTCCGACGTTGTCGCTCGGACCTTTGATCCCGGACACCTGGTCGGCACTGATCGGCGCATATCCATCCGCCAACAAAGCTTCGATCGCGGCCTCAACGTCCCGCGCCTCATCCTTGCCAAAGGTTGCGCGACTGCGGGTCTGCCCGGTGCCACCACCTTCCACAACAAACCGATCTCCCTGATCAAAGAAACTGACCAGACACACCCCGCGTGGCGTATCCCGATACAAATGCAGCGTCTTGTCACACTCATCAGGCATCAGTGGTCCACTCTTCTTCCGGCCAAAATAATCTCCGCGCGGCAGGCACCGATTTTTCGTCAAAAAATCGCGCCCCGCCGCGGTCAGGTCTCGCCACGGTTTTCAGAACCCGCCGCCCAGCTTGCGCTTGGCACGTGTCGGTGCGCGCATCTGGTCGGCCTTTTTGGCAACCGCCCAGGGACCAAAAGTCTTTTCCAGCGGCGCATAGCCCTTTTCCAGCAAGCCCTGCACCAAACGATCCACCCGTGGCTTATCCGCCAGCGGATGCAGCACCTTGTGGCCGGGTCGCCCCATCGGCCCGCTTTCCACGGTGATCAACTGCCCCGCGACCGAGATGTTATACACCTCCATCCCGCCGGGACCCTGCTTATACAAGCGCAACATTTCCTGCATGTAATCCATGACACTACTCCCAATATGCCCTCCATTGTTAACCAAGGAACGTGGCATTTGTTGGGTCCACACGCGGCAAACGGATGCCAAATCAGAGAAAGGCGGCGACCGATTTCGATCAGGTTCCAGCCCCCCGCAACACCGCATCGACGGGTCGCATGCTCCAACGCTCCCTGTTTCCCAATTGAAATTTGGGGCGCGCGCTGTATGATTATGTCAATTTTGTGATGATCAAGAGGATTGATGATGAAGAATTTCATGAAGATTTTTGGCGCCTTCGCCCTGGCTCCTGTGTTCTCACTCGGTCTGGCGACCGCGTCATCCGCCGCACCAGTCACGCTCTATGATCAGGATTTTGAAAACCCCAATGCCTTTGTCGGCACGGCCCGGTCTGACGTGGATGGACAAAAGGTCAACGTCAACTACGGCAACCAGCCGGCTGGCTTCACCTTCGGGAATACCTTCACGGTTGAAACGATCAACGTCACCGACAGCACCAATCCCGGCGGCGACCGGCAGTTCAACAGCATCGGAGGCTATTCCGGTGATCTTGCCCAGTCCGGCGACTTCCTCATTGGGATGTTGTCGTCGGCACAAAATGACCTGCTGGGCCTGACGTTTGACATTACCGGCTTTGATTTCCTGAATGTGCGGATCGACCTGACCAACCTTGACCTGGAATGCTGCGGCGCGCCATTCCACAGTGGCAACTTCGACACCACGCCTGATTTTCAGTTCTCGCTCTTTGACGGTCAGGGCGCGGGCGGCATCGGCGGCGGCACCTTGCTTGACCGCAAAGTGTTCTCGCCCGGTGCCTCTGCACGGCACGTTATTGATTTCACCACCTTCACCTTTGGTCTGGATGCCAAGAATTCGGTTGATGGTCTTGTCACCCTTCAAATCGACCTGTTGTCAGGTGGCTACGCCGCCTTTGACAACCTGTTGATCGTCGCCTCCGATACCGAGGGCGACGTCGGTATTGTACCGCTGCCTGCCGGGGGCTGGCTGCTGCTGGCGGGTCTGGGCATGCTGGCAGGCGCGCGCAAGCGATCCACCAAAGCCTGACACCACCTTTCGCGTCTTTCAGCGATCAAACCCCGTGCCGCATCACATGCGGCGCGGGGTTTCCTTTGTCTAGAAGAACACCGTCAGCCCGAACATCGACACGATCAGGAACAGCACGGTCATCACCCCGCCCGAGCGGACGAAATCAATGACGCGATAGCCCGCTGGCCCCATAATCAGTGCATTCACCTGATGGGTCGGGATCAGGAAGGAATTTGAGGTTGCAATCGCCACCGTCAGGGCGAAAACCGCCGGGTCTCCGCCCGCTGTGACCGCAATCGAAATCGCCAGCGGCACCAGCAACACCGTGGCCCCCACATTCGACATCACCAGCGTGAACGCGGTGCCCAGCACCGCAAGCCCGGTCTGCAACGCCCAAAGCGGCCAGCCATCCAGCAAGACCAACACATGCCCCGCGATCCAGTTTGCCGTGCCGGTATTCTGCACCGCCTGGCCGAGCGGGATCAGCGAGGCAAGCAGGAACACTGTACTCCAACTCACCGCCTGATAGGCCTCGTCAATCGACAAGACCCGGCTCAGCACCATGCCCACCGCCCCTGTCAGCAGGCACAGCGACAGCCGCACGTCCGAAAACAGGATCAACCCCAATGCAAGCGCGAAAAAGACCAGCGCCCAGCCAACCTTGTGCGGGCGCAATTCCTCTTGCGGGAAATCTGATGTCACAACCACAAAGTCCCGGTCCGTCTTCAACCGCGTTAGCCGGTCCCACTGGACATGCACCACCGCGGTGTCACCGGCCTGAAATGGCACCTGCCCGATATGGGTGGCCACGTGATCCTCGGTTTCGACATGGCTCATGGTCTCGGCCCCGCGATGGATCGCCAACAGCGAAAGCCCATGACTCTGGCGCAACCGCAAATCAATCGGCGTCTGCCCGATCACGCCCGACCCTGGCGGGATCACCACCTCGGCCACCCCCGATTGCGTGGCGGCGAAATCATCGGCAAAGACGTCGAGTTCCGGCATGATCTCCAGCCCGTAAGGCTCTGCGAATTCTTCCGCAACCACCCGGCGCAGACCCAGCACCGCCAGGCGCGCGGGCGCCTCGATCGTTGTGTCCGCCATGGGTGCAATCACCTTATGGCCGCGATATGACGTGCCCAGAATATACATGTGATGCGCCACCATCAGGTCCGACAGCGTATGCCCGATCAGGATCGACCCCTCTGGCACGTTGACCTCGAACATATCCGCCCGCAGCCCATAGGTGTTTTCGATATAGGCCTGCATCGACCGCGCCGACCCGCCATCGGTGCCACGCTCGCGCTTGGCAGGCAGCACCCAGCGCCCGAACAGCACGAAATAAAGCACCCCGGTCGTCACCAGCATCACCCCGATGGGCGTGACAGAGAACAGCCCGAAAGGCTCCATCTGCTGGTCCGCGGGCAGCGTGTCATTGCTGGCGATGATCAGATCGTTCAGCAAGATCAACGGCGAGGATCCCACCATCGTGATCGTGCCGCCCAGGATCGCGCAAAAGCCCATCGGCATCAGCAGCCGGCTCATCGGGATGTCGGTGCGGGCTGAAATCCGGCTCATGACCGGCAGGAACAGTGCCGCGGCACCTACGTTCTGCATGAAGGATGAAATGACGCCTACAACGCCCGACACAATCGGAATGATCCGTGCCTCTGTCGTGCCACCGCGCTTGATGATCAGTGCGGCCACCTTTGACATCAGCCCGGTCTTGTCGAGCCCGGCCCCGATAATCATCACCGCAATGATCGACATCACCGCATTGGATGAAAAGCCGGTGAACAGGTTCTGGACATCCGCCAGATTGCCAAGTCCGGGCAGATAACTCAGCCCACCCAGCAAGACCATGACCAGCACTGCGGCCAGATCAATCCGCACGATTTCCGAGACGAACAGGAATATTGTCAGCGCCAGCAGCCCCAAGACCGCCATCATCTCATAGCTCAGCGCCAGTGATTCCATCGTTCCTCCCATCGTCAGTCTAGCGCAGAAGGGTGCGCCGCGCATAACCAGTCCGCACCGCGCCGTAAGGCCAGTGCCCTAAGGTTACTTTGGCTGGCTTAACACTGTGTCGACCAGCTGAATGAAATCGTCACCCCGTGCGGCGAAACTGTCGTATTGGTCAAAGCTGGCGCAGGCCGGGGCCAGCAGCACCACCTCGCCAATCTGCGCCTCGGCACTGGCCTGTGCCACCGCAGTCGCCATGTCGCCGCAAATCGCGGCCGCGACACCGGGCAATTGCCGCGCGAAATCTTCCGGCTCGCGCCCGATGACATAGGCTTTGGTGACGTGGTCCAGATGCGGCACCAACCCGTCCAGACCACCGTCCTTCTGCAACCCGCCACAGATCCAGCGGATACGCTGATACGCCGCCAGCGCCTTGGCGGCGGCGTCCACATTGGTGGCCTTGCTGTCGTTGACAAATGTCACCCCTCCGCGCGTGCCAATGATCTGCGACCGGTGCGGCAGTCCGGGATAAGACCGCATCGCCGCCTCGATCCCCTTTGGCCCCAGCCCCAGCACGCGGGCGGCAGCATAGGCGGCGCAGGCGTTCTGGTGGTTGTGTGCGCCCGGCAGCCCCGCGATGTCGCGCAGATCAATTGACCCCACCTGCCGGCCCTTTCGGTACTCGCTCAGAAATCCTTTCTTGGCGAAGACCGTCCAGCCGCGCGTGATCTTGTCGGTCACCGACACCCGGATCACCCGGTCGTCTTCGGGGCCTTCAGCCATCTGGTTGGCCAAATACCGCCCTTCGGGTTCGTCCACACCGATCACCGCGCGATCCGGCCCACCTTCTGCGAACAACCGGCGCTTGGCAGCGACATAGCCCCCCAAACCTGCGTGCCGGTCCAGATGGTCCGCACTGATATTGGTCCAGACCGCCACATCAGGCGTCATGCTGCGGGCGAGTTCCGTTTGATAGGACGACAGCTCCAACACCACGACCTCGCCGTCGTGGGCCGGTTCAATATCCAGCGACCCGCGCCCGATATTGCCCGCCAACTGGCTGGGGCGGCCATTCTCGACCAGAATATGATGCAAAAGCGCGCTTGTGGTCGATTTCCCGTTTGATCCCGTCACCGCCACCACGCGCGGGGCCACGTCAAACCGGTCCCAATCGTCCGTCGCGAAAGAGCGGAAGAAAAAGCCGATGTCATTGTCCACCGGCACGCCTGCGTCCCATGCAGCCGCAATTGCGGGGTTCGGGGCGGGGTAAAGATGCGGGATACCGGGACTGACCAGCAGCGCGTCGACGCCCGCAAACGCGCCGGCATTGCCCAAGTCGCGCAATTCATAGCCCGCGTCTTCCGCGGCATCCCGCGCACTTTGCCCGTCATCCCAGACAATGACCTCTGCACCGCCCGCCTCAAGTGCCGCTGCTGCCGCCAGCCCTGTGCGGCCCAGCCCCAGCACGGCCACGGTGCTTCCTTGGTATCCTCTGACTGGTATCATCCTGCCCCCTGACGCCGTCCCCCGCCATTGTCCCGGCGGTTTGCCCGGCAAAGTGCATCGCCTTTGCCGCCCATGCAAGCCACCGCACCCGCTTTGCGCCAGATCAAGGCGCGCCCTGCGCTGTCCGGGTTACCCTTTCGACACTGATTGAGGAGGAGGCCCCATGCTACGCATCTCAAAACCCGCTGCCGACCGTCTCGACATTGACCTGTCCGGCAGCGTCTCATCCATCGAAATGGCCACCGGCCTTGACCGCCTGATCGCAGAAGCGGGCGACATGACAAACGGCAAGGTCCTGTACCGCATTACCGACTTCGAAATGCCGTCACTCAGCGCGCTTATGGTCGAGTTTGGCCGCCTGCCGTCGCTCTTTGCGCTGCTTGGCAAGATCGACAAATGTGCGGTGCTCTGTGATGCGACCTGGCTGCGCAACGCGGCAGAGTTCGAAGGCTTTGTCTTGCCGGGCATCGACATCAAAAGCTTCGGCCTTGATCGGGAAAGTGATGCCATCGCATGGCTGAACGGTGAAAAGCCGGATAGCGGCTTTGATTCAGTGCCGATCTAGGCGCGCGCCGCCGATGACATCGCCGTCAATACGGCCATAGCATCGTCCACCTGTGCTGCTGGCACAAAGGCATGGTCGTGGTGAAAGGCCGCCACCATGTTGCAGGCGATCCCGGCCTCGGCCAGCGCCGTGGCCACCGCCGCCGTCAGCCCGACACCTTCCAGCGATGAATAGACCCCCAACGTGATCTGCGCCATCGGCTGATCCCCCGCCAGACCGGCCGCGTCTGCCTGTGCTTGCGTCAGGATCAGCGTCATATCCTCGACCTCGCGAAAGGTGCACAGCGCCTGCGTTGCGAGCTCCGCGAGCCTTGGATCGTCAAATCCAACCTTGCAGAAATGCACCACCCCCGGCACCGGCGTTGGCGTCAACCCCGCCAGCATCCCGCCCAGATCAGCAACCGTCCCGGTCATCTGCCGACCCCAAAGTGGGTGTTGGTGACATAGAATTCCTCGTTGAACCGCAGCCCCAGCGAAAACGCGCAGAGCGTCGGGATCTCGCGCTTGATCGCCACCTCAAGCGCGTCCAGCAGCTTGGTCCGAAACGCCCTGTTGCGGTGCGGCTTATACAAAAGCGAGATGTCAATCATGATGTGACTGTGGTGCGACACGCTTGCAGGGTATGCCCGCCCCTTGCAGGCCCCCGCACCGGGATCATGGTCCTGAATGACCTCTTCGATCCGGGTCAGAATGCGGTAGGGATCAATCGCCAAATCATCGGAATACTTGATCTCTGCGTGGGGCATTACCGCACCTTCAGCGTCGCCAGACCAATCATCGCCAGGATCAGGCTGATGATCCAGAACCGGATCACAATGGTCGATTCCGCCCAACCCTTTTTCTCGTAGTGGTGGTGGATCGGCGCCATCAGGAACACCCGCTTGCCCGTGGCCTTGAAATAAAACACCTGGATGATCACGCTCAGGGCCTCGACCACGAACAACCCGCCGACAATCGCCAAAACGATCTCGTGCTTGGTCGCCACCGCAATCGCCCCCAGCGCGCCCCCCAGTGCCAGCGACCCGGTGTCACCCATGAACACGGCAGCCGGTGGCGCATTGTACCACAGAAACCCAAGGCCCCCGCCGATCAGCCCGGCGGCAAAGATCAAGATCTCACCCGATCCGGGCACATAATGCAGGCCAAGGCTCTCGGAAAAATCCACGCGGCCCACGAAATAGGCGATAATCCCGAATGTGCCTGCGGCAATCATGACCGGCATGATCGCCAGACCGTCCAGACCATCCGTCAGGTTCACCGCATTCGCGGCTCCTACAATGACGATGACCGCAAAGGGCACAAACAGCAGACCAAGGTTGATCAGCGTATCCTTGAACACCGGCACGGCAAGCTGGTTCACCAATCCCTCGGGGTGATATTGCGCCGCCCAAAAGCCCGCAATCCCGGCAATCAGTAACCCCAACAAAATGCGCACCCGACCAGACACACCGGCCGTATTCTGTTTGCTGACCTTGGCGTAATCATCGGCAAATCCAATCAGCGCAAAGGACAGCGTCACAAACAGCACCAACCAGACATAAGGGTTGTCCCACCGCGCCCACAGCAAGGTCGACGTGGTCAGCGCGCCCACAATCAGCAATCCGCCCATCGTCGGCGTGCCCGCCTTGACGAAATGACCCTCTGGGCCATCGTCGCGGATCGGCTGGCCCTTGCCCTGTTTGCGCCGCAAGACGTTGATCAATGGCAGCCCGAACATGAACCCGAACAAAAGCGAGGTCATGAACGCCCCACCTGCGCGGAATGTGATGTACCGGAACAGATTGAAAAAGTCGCCGCCATCTGACCAGGCTGTCAACCAATACAACATCCGCTCTGCCCCTTCGTTTCTTATCTAATTCAGCGATGCCCGAGTTTGCGAATGGCGTCAACAATCAGGCTGACTTTGCTGCCCTTTGACCCCTTCACCAGCACCACATCGCCCGCATCCACCAGTTGCGTGGCCGCACTGGCCCCCGCCTCAGCCGCCGCGAACCACTGCCCGCGCTGTGCCTCTGGCAGGACATCATGCAAATGTTTCATGCGTGGACCCACGCAATGCACCAACTCCAGCACCTGCAGGTGCGGATCATCTGCAAGGCCCGCATGGATCGCCGCCTCGTCCGGCCCAAGTTCCAGCATATCGCCCAGAATCGCGACGCGGCGGCCCTTGACGATCCGTCCGACACCATCAACCGGGGTCGCGGCCGCCAACACTTCGAGTGCGGCGGACAATGACGTCGGATTGGCATTAAAGGCATCGTCAATCAGATCAATGGTTTCATCCTCTGATCCTGCATCCAAAGCCACGATGCTGCGCGACCCGCGCCCTTGTGGCGGCATCCACAGGGCCATGTCCTGTGCCGCAATCGCCGGGTCCGCGCCCAAAGCCTCGCACACGGCCAAGGCCCCCAGCGCATTCATCGCAAAGTGCCGTCCGGGCAGCGACAGTTTGAACAGATAGGCATCGTCGCCGTGGGTCGCCTCGATCACCGTCGCCGCATCCGTGACCCGCACCATGCCCAAGGCCCAATCGGTTGCGGTGGCACCAAAGCTTTGGATCGCAAAGCCTTGATCCTGCGCGTATTTCCTTAAGATCGGCGCGGTCGGAATATCGGCGTTCAGCACCGCAATGCCGCCCGGCTCCAACCCCTCCACGATGCTGGCCTTCTCGCGCGCGATCCCGTCAAGATCGTCAAACGCCTCAAGATGAGCCGCCGCCACCGTGGTCACCATCGCCACATGGGGCCGGGTCATTTTCGACAAGGGCGCGATCTCGCCGGGGTTGCTCATCCCCATCTCGATCACCGCAAATTCGGTGTCGCGCGGCATCCGCGCCAGCGTCAGCGGCACGCCCCAATGGTTGTTGTAACTCGCGACAGAGGCATGGGTCCGCCCCTGCCGCGCCAACACGCAGGCCAGCATTTCCTTGGTCGAGGTTTTCCCCACCGAACCCGTCACCCCCACGATCCGGGCGTCCGTCCGCGCGCGTGCGGCTGTGCCCATCGCACCCAAGGCCGCCAGCACGTCATCCACGATCAACAGCGGCGCGTCTTCCGCCACGCCTGCGGGCCGATGGGTAACAAGTGCCGCAGCAGCGCCCTTTTCAAAGGCCATCGCCACAAAATCATGCCCGTCGCGCAGATCCGTCAGCGCCACGAACAGATCACCTTCCGCGATGGTGCGGGAATCAATCGACACACCATTGGCCTGCCAGTCCCCGGTCGTGGTGCCGCCTGTGGCCGCCGCCGCCTCTGCCGCTGTCCACAGGCTCATATCCGCCCCTCAAGTGCGGCCACGGCGACGCTCGCCTGTTCCACATCGTCAAAGGGCAGCACCGTGTCGCCCACGATCTGGCCACTTTCGTGGCCCTTGCCCGCGATCAACAGCGCGTCCCCGGCCCCCAGCGCGTCAATGCCGCGCAGGATTGCTTCGGCCCGGTCGCCCACTTCAAAGACCTGCTCACAATCGCCCTCAACCGCACCGGCCATCACCGCGGCGCGGATGCTGGCGGGGTCTTCGCTGCGCGGGTTGTCGTCGGTGACAATCACCACATCCGCCTGATCCGCCGCCGCACGGCCCATCAGCGGCCGCTTGCCTGCGTCGCGGTCACCGCCTGCGCCCACAATCACAATCAGCTTGCCCATCACATGCGGCCGCAGCGCGCGCAGCGCAGTTTCGACCGCATCGGGCGTATGGGCATAATCCACAAACACCGCCGCCCCGTTTTCGCGGGTCGCAGCCAACTCCATCCGACCCCTGACCGTGGTCAGCTCTGGCAGTACGCTGAACACATCACCGGGGATCGCGCCTGCCGCAATCGCCAATCCTGCCGCCAGCAGCACGTTTTCCGCCTGAAACCCGCCCATCAGATCCAGACGCGCCTGATAGGGCCGGTCCTGCCAGCTAAACCGCACGTCCTGACCCGTGGCATCAAACCGCTGGCCCAACAGGCGCAACCGGCACCCCTCTGCCCGGCCCACGCCGATCACCTCTTGCCCGCGGTATTCGCACAATGAGGCCACATCCGGCCCCTTGGGATCATCCATGTTGACGACGGCCACACCATCCTCTGACAGCACCCGCGTGAACAGCCCCATCTTGGCGTCGAAATACGCCTCGAACGTCGCGTGATAATCCAGATGGTCCTGGGTGAAATTCGTGAACCCCGCCGCCGTCAGCAACACCCCGTCCAACCGCCGCTGGTCGAGCCCATGCGATGACGCCTCCATCGCCACATGCGTGATCTCATTGGCTTCCGCCTCGGCCAAGACCTTGTGCAATGTGACGGGTTCCGGCGTTGTATGCTTCAGCGGATAGGCCCATGCGCCCTCAACACCCGTAGTGCCAAGGTTGACCGCTGCCAGCCCCAGCGCCTCCCAGATCTGCCGTGTAAACGTCGACACCGAGGTCTTGCCGTTGGTCCCCGTGACCGCCACCACCGTTCCGGGATGCGGGCCAAACCATAGGCTCGCAGTCTGCGCCAAGGCCGCACGTGGGTCCTGCGCCACAACCACCGCCACGTCGACGTCGATCAACGCGGCCCCCTTGGCATCGGTCAGCACCGCGACGGCCCCGTCTTCCACCGCCTGCGCCACAAAGGTCGCACCATGCACCACCGTGCCGGGCATCGCCGCAAACAGGAACCCGGGCCGCACCGCGCGGCTGTCCACAGCAATGCCGCCGATCTGCGCCTCGCGCCCGCCCTGCGCGGTCAGCCCCAGCTCTGCCAATGATGATGTCTTGCCCATGACCACCCCTCAGTTTGAGGTGAGTGTTACACCGACCTGTTCCAGACTTTCAATCTGCGGACGTACACCCAACAGTGGGGCGACCCGGCGGATCATCTCTGCGGCCACCGGCACAGCCGTCCAACCGGCGGTGCGGCGCGGCTTGTCACCGCTGGTCTCGCTGGGTTCATCCAGCGTGACGATCAACACATATTGCGGATCATTGGCCGGAAAGACGCTGGCAAACGTCGCAATCACCTTGTCATCATAGTAACCGCCACCGTTTTCCTTGGGCTTATCCGCTGTCCCGGTCTTGCCGCCGACCTCGTAGCCCGGCACCTCCCCGAAAGAGGCCGTGCCACGCACCACCACCTGCCGCAACATCTCGCGCGCGATCCGGCTGACCTGCGGGCTGACCACCTGCGGCCCCGCTTGCGCACGGTCCTGCTTCAGCAGCGTCGGCTCCACCCGTGTTCCGCCATTCAGCAAACTGGCATAGCCCGCCGCCAGATGCAGCGGTGACGACGACAACCCATGCCCGTAAGAGATTGTCATCGTTGAGATTTCCGACCACTGACGGGGGAACAGCGGCGCACCGCTGGGCGCCTCCTGCATTTCCACCGGGGTCGCCTCAAGGAACCCAAGTTCGCCCAGGAATTCCTTTTGCCGTGCGCCGCCAACCATCATCGCAATCCGCGCCGTGCCAATGTTGGACGACTTCACAATCACATCCGTGGCCGACAATTCCGGGCCATAATCGTGGAAATCCCGAATACGGAACCGGCCCCAGGTCAGCGGGCCCTTGGTGTCGATCATCGTGTTGGCATTCACCAGACCCAAATCAATCGCCTGTGCTACGGCAAAGATCTTGAAGGTCGAACCAAGCTCATAGACCCCCTGCACCGCGCGGTTAAAGAGCGGGCTGTCGCTCTGATCGCCCTGCGTCAGCACCTGTGGCCGGTTGTTCGGGTCAAAATCCGGCAGGCTGACCATCGAAATGACCTCGCCGGTGTGAATATCCATCAAGACGCTGGCTGCACCCTTGGCGTTCATGATCCGCATCCCGCCGTCCAGCACCTCTTCGGCCGCCGCTTGCACGGTCAGGTCCAGTGACAACTCCAGCGGGGCACCTTCATTGGCCGGATCGCGCAGATAGTCGTCAAACCGACGTTCGACACCCGCGACACCAATCACCTCAGCACTCGACACACCTTCGCGCCCATAAGACGCACCGCCCATGACATGCGCGGCAATCGGCCCGTTGGGATAAAGCCGCATCTCGCGCGGACCAAAAAGCAAACCGGGGCTGCCGATGTCATGCACCAACTGCATCTGCTCTGGGCTTATCTGCTTGCGAATCCACAAGAATTTCCGGCTGCCGGTGAAATCCTTATAGAGTTCGTCAGCATCCATTTCAGGGAAAATCGCGGCCAGCCCTTCGGCAGCGGCGCGCGGGTCCACCATCTGCGGCGGCTGCGCATAAAGGCTATGGGTCTGCAAATTCGTCGCGAGAATCCGCCCGTTGCGGTCCACGATATCGGACCTTTGCCCAATGATCGGATTGCCCACCGTGCGCGCGCGCGGTTCTTCCGGCACTGATGACGCCAGCGCCCCCATCTGCGCCCCAATTGTCAGGAACGCGCTAAAGAACACGCCCCCCAGCACCAGCAACCGCCCCTCAGCCCGAAACCGGGCCTTGTCGCGCATCTCTTCATGGCGGCGCGCAAGATTTTCCGCCTCGATGGCGTCGGGGTTTTCGCCCACTTCGCGGGCTTTCAGGATACGGGCCAGCGGGCGCAGCGGCGTGCGGATCATAGCGGGTCATCCTCTGTAATCGTGACGGAACGCACATCAATCGGGTCGGTGATCGGCAGAATATCGGGCAGCGGATAGATGATCTGGCTGACGTTCCCAAAGGCATCGGGCATCAGCGGCAGCAGCCCCAACCGATCAAAGTTCAGCTCTGCCAGATCGGCCAGCCGGTCGGGCCGGTTCAGATAGGCCCATTCCGCCCGCAACATCCCCAGCCGCTCGTGTGCCGCGCCAATCTCGCCATGTAGCCCGCGCACATGCTTGATCGCCTGCTGGGTCTTATAGTTTTCCTGATAGGCCCAGAACCCCAGCCCCATCACCGCAAACGCGGCCAAAACATAAAACAACGCCTTCATTTTCCGCCCCTCATCATCGGCATGCCCAATTGTTTCGGGTCTATCGCCTCGGCGGGCGCATCCGTGCGCACCGCCACCCGCAGCTTGGCTGACCTGCTGCGTGGATTCATCGCAAGTTCTTCTGCGTCCGGCCCAATTGCCTTGCGGCTTTTGACCGTAAAGGCCGCCGCCTCTTTTTCGGTCTCGGGCGCATAGCGGTTGGCGTTGGCGGTCTTGCCCGCGCGCGCTTGAATGAACCGCTTGACCATCCGGTCCTCGACCGAATGAAACGTCACCACCGCCAATTGCCCGCCGGGCTTCAGCGCGCGTTCCGCTGCCATCAGCCCCTGCCACAACTCGCCATATTCGTCATTCACCGCGATCCGCAGCGCTTGAAAAGTGCGCGTGGCGGGGTGGCTCTGGTTCGGCTTGGGACGCGGCAAACACCCCTCGACAATCTTGGCCAATTCCCCTGTGGTGATCACAGGCCGCGCCTTCACAATTGCCTTGGCAATCCGGCGGCTCGCGCGCTCTTCACCATAAAGATAAATGATATCAGCAAGTTCACCCTCACTGGCCTCATTGCACAGGTCCGCCGCTGACGGCCCTTCCTGCGACATCCGCATGTCCAGCGGCCCATCGCGCATGAACGAAAACCCGCGCTCTGCCAGATCAAGCTGCATCGACGACACGCCCAGATCCAGCACCACACCGTCCAGATCAGACCCGTACTCATCCAGCTTAGAAAACGTGCCTGCGACGGGTTCAATCCGGTCGCCGTAGTCCCCGATCCAATCCTCGGCCATCTCGAACGCCAGCGGATCACGGTCCACCGCGATCACCTTGTCAGCCCCTGCCTTCAGAAACTCCCGCGTATAGCCGCCCGCCCCGAATGTCCCATCCAGCCAGACCCCCTGAACAGGGGAAACCGCGCCTAAGATTGCGCGGATCAGGACCGGGATGTGTGGGGCTTTGTCTGCGGCAGCTGACGTGGACATCGCTACGGCACCATTGATAGCGGGTTAAAGTTCTTCGGCTTATCGCTCAGGAAGTCCTGCACCGGTGCGCTCACCTCGGCGTCGTAATCCTCGGCCTTCCAAATCTCAAAATGGCTCAACCTGCCACGGAACGATAGCGCGCCTTCCGTCAGCCCCAGCTTTTCGCGGCGTTTCAGCGGCAGCACCGCGCGCCCGTCCTTGTCCACTGTCAGCGGCTCGGACTGGGTAATCATCAGATGCGTGATGTGGTCCTTGTTGGGGTCGCTGTCGGGCATCGCCTCGATCCGGTCCATGACCTTGTCGTATTCCGCGACCGAATAGACCTGCAACCGCCCATCCAGGTGGTCACCATAAACAATCTGGCACTTCATCGGCAGGCCAGCGGCCCAGTCGGGATCGCCACCTTCAAGCACACGACGAAAATCAGCAGGCACGCTCATGCGCCCCTTGCTGTCCACCTTTTGGGTGTGTTCGCCTGTAAACTTCAGTGCCACTTACGTCCCGTCTTTCGTTTCGTCCTTCGAATGTGAAAACGGCGGATTGAGCTGCTGCCACTGCTCAATCCGCCGCCCTCTGCCCCGTGGGGGCTAGTCCAGCTGCGCGCGCCACCTGGGGGGATGTCTGCTCGCTCGCGCGCCGGATCTCTTTGTTCAGTAATTCGGGGGCCTGTATGAAACCTGACTTTTGCCGGTTGGGATCTTGTCGTCCCTTTGATCGTTTGCCCGTCGTTACCGTGCACTCTTTGTGCCGGAACCACATGGTTCTGTCCACACTTTTCTGGGATTTTTGTGAACTAACGTGAATCCTTGCGACCGCCAGACACCACCAAATCTGGATTTCCGCGACGCACAGCACTACATGTTGTGTTGGCAAGAAGTCGCCGATCAACATGCGCTCACGCTGGCGCGATGTACACATCGACACAAAAATCCCAACTTTTTTCGAAATCCCTCGCCCCAACGGCAATAACGGGGCCATAAGACCCCGCGCACGCCGGTAAAACCATGCGATTCACACGATTTGATTCGGCCCGAACCAATCGATTCCGTGAATTCCCAACTGGGACTAGCTGTCAGACCCCGGCACGATCGCAGAGACTTTGACCCGCACAAAGGCCCGCTCTGCCTCTGGGGTTGCGTCGTTCCGGCGGAAATTCACGTCCACCTCTTCGACCACGCAATTGCCGTAAGTCTCACGCAGGGCCGCGCATTGCGTGACGACCTGCGCATAGCTCAGGCGACGCACTGCGTCCTGATCGGCGCGGTCGCCGCGCGGACGTTTCCCATCATAGACGTCAAACCATTCTGACACCGTGCGTAGGTTTTCGACCAGCGGCACGTCGCCCGGCGCGGCCTCTGCGACAAATGCGATCTTGGCATCGACATGATAGATGTTGTCCTCTTCCGCCGACACCCGCGCGCTCAGCACTTGGCAGGCCACTGCCAGTTCTTCCAACAACAGCGGGCACTCGCGTTCGCGCAAATAGCGCGGCACTTGCGCCAGCGCAAAAGTATCTCGGTCCACCTCAGGCGGCGACATCATTCCCGCAGGTAGCAAATCAGCCAGATGCACAAACTGGTCAATCTCGACCACATGCTCCCGGTTCAGCGTCGCCACGTCCAGCACGCCCTCGGCCTCTGCGTCTTCAACAGCCGTGATCGCCTTGCCGGTCACCGTCACGATCAGGTTTTCCAGAAAGCTCAGCCCCTCACCCTCTGGCCGGTCCGCCAGAATAGCCTCTTCCAACTGGTCGCGCCGTTCAACCGCTGGCCCCTCTTGCGCTTGGGCCACCTCGCCCTGCCCCGTACCAAAGGTGACGACGGCAAAAAACGCGAGCGCGCTCAGGAACAGACCACCAACCAGAAACTGCAGAATACGAAAGAACAACATCACTGATCCCCCTGCAAGGTCACGCCGTCACGCAGCATCGGTTGTGTATACTGCAGATCACTGACCGGCCCGTTGATTGCAGAGACCAGAATCTCTTCTATCGCAGCGTCCCGTTTTGCCTGCCGCTCGCTGCGCGAACCTTCCAGCACCAACGCGGTTTCCGTCAGATGCAGCACACCCATCGGCGTGTAATCAATCAAAGCGTCCGCGGCCGGCATCGGCCCCGCCAACACATAAGACTGTTTGCCGAACCCGGCTGTTGCCTGCTCTGGCCCCACGCCAAAGACGCCATAGAACCAATCGGCATAGGCCCCTGCCCGCGCGTAATGCTGATCCAGCAGGTCCTGATCGCCAATCCCGTTGCGGGTGTTTTCCACAAAATCCCACTGCGGACGCGGCATCCGCGTGACATCTACACCGCAACCGGTTCCGATCAGATCAAGCGGCACACCGTCTGGCACATTGGCCACGCCCACCGTCTGCTGCGCGATCACCGTCACTTGTGCCAGTTCCACGCCCGGCGCCAGTTGCAGATTCCACGCCAGCCCGTTGCCGTCGCTTTGCAGGATCAGATAGACCGGCGCGCGGGTATCGGTGACATAGACATCGACAATATCCATCGTCTGCAGCCGCCCGCTCGGCAACAGGCGCGGCTTGCTCAGGTCTCTGACCTGATCTTCCAGCCAGTTCTCCGCCTGATAGGCCAGCTGATCGTGTGTGATTGCGTGAATACCACTCTCGAAATAGCTGACTGCACCATAAACATTGGCAACAACCTCGCCGGGTGCGGGCGCGCGCGCGGTGCAATCATCCGCGACCAACGGGACAATGCCGCTTGGTTCCTGCCGCGTCTCACCGGGATGCGCGGCCGCCACTTGCCGGATCAATGCATAGCCGTCAGTGGTGGCAATCCCCTTGGGGTGAAGCTTGCCCATCGACAAATCCCAATGCAGCAGATTGTCGTCAGCGCGGTCATTGATGCTGCCGCCAATCGACAGACCACCGCCGCCAAAGGCACCATTCGGACCAACCAGCCCCAGCTCTTTCAGCCCTGCCCCGGTGCCAAGCATGACCACCGCGCAAAGCGAAACGGCGCCCAAAATGATCTCTTTCAATTCCATGCGGCCTGCTCCTGCCCCTTTTACTTGGGACAAGCCTGCACAGGAATTTCGGCCTCAATTGGGCGGCGCAGGGGTGATTTTCGACACTACTTGAACTGTTTATACATCACGTAGGCATCCACCATACCCAGCTTGGGATGATCGAACGCCGCCGGGATCGTGCCGACCGTCTCAAACCCCAGCCGACGCCACAACCGCACAGCGCCTGCATTGCTGGCCAGGACAAAGTTGAACTGCATGGCGCGATAACCCAGCGCGCGGGCCTGTTCCTGACTGGCCTCGCACATCTGCCCGGCCAGCCCTTGCCCGCGCGCCGCCGCGCCCACGATGTACCCACAATTGCAGACATGCGCGCCGCCGCCGGGCTGGTTGGTGCGGATGTAATAGGTGCCAACAATGGCCCCATCCACCTCGGCCACATAACAGGCAGCACCCCCAGTCCAATAGGCCAGCGCATCATCCCGGCTGATCGCTGGATCCACGGCATAGGTCTCGCCTGCGCGAAACACCGGCTCCAAAAGCGCCCAGATCGCATCGTGATCGCTGGGCGCAGCGGCGCGGATCATGCCATGCCGCCCGCGATGAACCGCCTTGCCAGCGCGGCATAGGCCTCGGCCATCGGCCCGTCACCTGCGGCCACAGGCGTGCCCGCATCCCCGGCCAGCCGGGTGTCCAGATCAATCGGCAAGCTGCCCAGGAACGGCGCGCCAATGCGCGCGGCTTCCGCCTCAACCCCGCCTGCACCAAAGATGTCGTGGGTTGCACCACAATCCGGGCAGACAAACTGCGACATGTTCTCGATCAGCCCCAGCACCGGCGTGTTGAGCGTCTTGAACATGTCCAGCGCCTTGCGCGCATCCAGCAGGGCCACATCCTGCGGCGTGCTGACCACCAGCGCGCCGGTCAGCTGCGTCTTTTGGCACAGCGTCAACTGCACATCCCCCGTGCCGGGCGGCAGATCGACCAGCAACACGTCCAGTTCGCCCCATTCCACCTGCCCCAGCATCTGTTGCAGCGCCCCCATCAGCATCGGCCCGCGCCAGACCACGGCCTTGTCGGGGTCCACCATCAGCCCAATCGACATCATCGTGACCCCATGCGCCTGCAACGGGATGATCGTCTTGCCATCGGGGCTGCCGGGGCGCTTGTTGACACCCATCATGCGCGGCTGGCTGGGACCGTAAATATCGGCATCCAACAGCCCCACGCGCCGCCCTTCCCTGGCCAAGGCGACGGCAAGATTGCTGGACACGGTGGATTTACCCACCCCGCCCTTGCCGGACCCGATGGCAATAATCCGGTCCACGCCCGCAGGCTTGCTCGGCCCCGCCTGTGGTTCCGGATGCCGGCCGACCTTCAGGCTTGGCGGCGCCTGTTGCGGCTTGGGCGCCGGACCATGTGCCGTCAGAATGACGCTCACCTGTGCTGCGCCCAACCCGATAACCGCCTGTTCGGCGGCCTGCCGGACGGGCTCCATCCGGGCGGCCATGGCCGCATCCGGCGCTTCGATGACAAACCGCACGGCGTCACCCTCGACCGTCAGCGCGCGGATCATATCGCGGCTCACCAAATCGCCGCCATCGGGCAGGCCAACGCGGGCCAAAGCCGCCAGAATGTCGTTTTTCTCTGCCATGATCGCCTCTTTGCTGAACGCCCAAACGCAAGGCAACATCGTTGAGACACATGCAAACCGCAAGGCCTCGCGGCGATTCTGCCTATTGTGTCAGCATTTTGAAGATTTACCCTTGGTCATCATGCACTTGGTGCATAGCCGCATTGCAGCATCATGCATTGTGCAATCGCAGCATATCCCTAAATCTGGTCCACGAGGCGCAATACGGCGCAACGCAGTGAAGAATGAAAAGAGACGCATGATGGCATATACAAACACAAACACCGCTGGCCTGTCGCTGGCCGAAAAATTCGCAGACTTCCGGGCGCAGTGGGCAGAAGCCTCCGCCAAGCGGAAAGTCTTCCGCACAACCGTGGCCGAACTTGAAACCCTGTCCAGCCGCGAGCTGGCCGACCTCGGCATCAGCCGCGCGTCGATCAAGGCCGTCGCTTACGAAGCCGCTTACGGCAAGTAAGCCAACCGCATCGGGCCTGCTGCACCTCCTCCCGCGGCAGTCCTGACCAGTGCCTGACCGGTCAACCTCCTCCCTGATCCGGCCAGGCCAGACACAAGGTGGCGGCTCCACCTCCTCCCGGAGCCGCCATTCTTGTCAAAACAGAATACGGGCCCGCCACCTCCTCCCGGCGCAAGCCCGTTGGTCGAAGCCACCAACCTCCTCCCTGGCTGGTTTCGATGACACCGGCGCAAACTCCCACCTCCTCCCGGGGGAATGCGCCACCAATAAGAACGGCGATGTGCACCTCCTCCCGCGCATCGCCGTTTCTTTTTGGGGAGTGCGAAAATCCGACCCTGTTCTGATACCGCCCCGTGGCACAAACACTGATCTGACGACCTAGCCTTAACGCATGTTCACATTTGGATATGCATGCAATGTGCATGCTTTGTGCATCGGATGCGCGGATTAACCCATTGTGCCAGAACAGGGTTAACGGAACTGGCGTTAACTCCGCAGGTCCTTTGGGCTGCCCATGACCATATAGCTGGTGATCGACCTCACATGCGGAACGGTCCCCAAGGTATTGGTATGAAAGGCTTTGTAAGATGGCAGGTCTTCGACCTCGACGCGCAGCATATATTCGAACGCGCCCGCCACATTGTGGCATTCTGTGACCTCAGGTGCGGCTTTCATCGCGCGCTCAAAGGTGAATTGCGCAGACTTGGTATGCTCTGCCAGACCCACCGCAACATAGACGACATAGGCCTGCCCGGTGTGCACCGGGTCCAAACGTGCGCGGTAACCCTTAATGATCCCCGCCCGCTCCATCTCGGTGACGCGCCGTGAACAGGCCGAGGGCGACAGCCCGACTTTTTCAGCCAGCACCAGATTGCTGATCCGCCCGTCGCGGGTCAATTCACGCAATATTTGCGCGCCAATTTCGTCAATCTTCAACATAGGTTGCACAACTAGCACGAATTTCACACAGAATGCAATTTCATCGCGCCTATTGCGATGTAGGATTGCGCAATGACCTACGACCTCTTGATTGCCCTGATCGGCTTTGCCTTTGTCAGCTCTGCCACCCCCGGCCCAAACAACCTGATGTTGATGGCCTCTGGTGCCAATTTCGGGTTCCGGCGCACGATCCCGCATATGTTGGGGATCTCCCTGGGCCACGCTTTTATGGTCACTCTCGTCGGATTGGGTCTGGGGCAGATTTTTGAGCTCTACCCTGTCGCGCAGACGGTCATGCAACTGATCTCTACGCTCTATCTTCTTTATCTTGCTTGGAAAATTGCCACCGCTGCACCGCCCCGCACGGGCGAAGCGCGTGGCAAGCCTTTCACCTTTCTGCAAGCCGCCGCCTTTCAATGGGTCAACCCCAAGGCTTGGTACATGGCGCTGACGGCCATCTCCAACTTCACCCCCGGCGACGGCAGTCTGGGGCCCGTGGTGTTGGTGGCGGGTGTCTTTGCGATGACCAATTTTCCGTCGATTACCCTCTGGGCCACGCTTGGGACGCAGCTCAAGCGTCTCTTGTCACGCCCGGGTCGGTTGCGGCCTTTTAACGGGGCAATGGCGCTTCTTTTGGTATTAACCCTTTACCCCGTCTGGTTTGGTTAACGGCCGCCTTTGGCGCGGTGTGTTAACCGGCAAGCGTGCTAAAACGGCACATCATCGGCGGCATCTGCATTCACCACAAACCGCGCCACGACCTTCTTGGACCCCGCCTTTTCAAAGTCGATATCCAGTTTATCCCCTTCGATTCCAACCACTTGACCATAGCCAAACTTTTGGTGGAACACCCGGTCGCCCGTGGTGAACGCGCTGACCGCGTCCAGATCAATCGTCATATTGCGCGCCTCACCGGGCATCGACATGCCGCGCTGCTGGCTTCGGTTCTGCAACCGCCGCCACCCCGGAGAATTGTAAACATCTGATTTTGCGGCCTTTTCATGCAGGTCCGACCCCATCGCGCCCTGCATCGCGGGGCTGGCACTTGCCGACATCCCCGCCGCACCAAAGCCCCCGCCATAAAGCCCCGGCGGCGTCAGAACCTCGACATTTTCGGGGGGCAATTCGTCTATGAAACGCGATGGCATCGCCGACTGCCATTGCCCGTAAACCCTTCTGTTTGCTGCGAAACTTATCGTGCAAATCTCTTCCGCGCGGGTGATGCCGACATAGGCCAGCCTGCGCTCTTCCTCCAGCCCTTTCAGCCCGCTCTCATCCATACTGCGCTGACTGGGGAACAGCCCATCTTCCCATCCGGGCAGAAAAATAACAGGGAATTCCAAACCCTTAGCTGCATGAAGCGTCATGATGCTGATCTTTTCTTCGGCATCCTCTGATTCGTTGTCCATGATCAGCGCGACGTGTTCCAGAAACCCTTGCAAGTTGTCGAAATTCTCCAGCGCCTTGACCAATTCCTTGAGGTTCTCCAGTCGCCCCGGTGCCTCTGGTGTCTTGTCGTTTTGCCAGAACCCGGTATAGCCGCTTTCGTCCAAGATCATCTCGGCCAGCTCAACATGCGTGTCCTGTTCGGCGCGCACCTGTCCGTGCCAACGATCAAGGCTGTCGACCAGAATACCCAGCTCTTTCAGGCCTTTACCGCCCAGCATCTTGGCCTGCACCACGATCCGCGCGCCTTCAACCAGTGACACGCCATTGGTCCGCGCGGCCCGCTGGATGGTCTGGACCGCCTTGTCGCCCAGCCCGCGTTTGGGGGTGTTGACGATCCGCTCGAACGCCAGGTCATCGTCGGGGCTGACGGCCAGCCGGAAATAGGCCATTGCATCGCGGATTTCCATCCGTTCGTAAAACCGCGGCCCGCCGATCACGCGATACGGTAGCCCTATGGTTAAGAACCGATCCTCAAAGGCCCGCATCTGATGACTGGCCCGCACCAAAATCGCGATCTCATCCAGCCCAAATCTCGTCGGAATCGGAAAGTTGTCTTTCCCAGCCTCTGTAAAGGTTTCCGCCCTTCGCAAATTTTGGACATGGATATCACCCTCCGGGTTCTTCGACACCTTTCCGCCCTTCGACATTCTATCGTTTTCTTGCGTTACCGAAGTTGATCGAACGTTGTTTCGGTTCCTAAATCTACCACGTCCCGAATGAGCGTCCTCAATTTCTTCCCCGATCCAGCGCGCCTCTTCCTCACCATCCCAATGCCCAATCAACCGCACCTTCTCGCCGCCCTCGGCTTCGGTGAACAGCGTCTTGCCCAAACGGCCCTTATTGGCGGCAATGACACCGGATGCAGCGGCAAGAATATGCGCTGTAGACCGGTAATTCTGCTCCAACCGGACAACAGTTGCGCCGGGAAAATCCTTTTCAAACCGCAGGATATTGCCCACTTCGGCCCCACGCCAACCATAGATTGACTGGTCATCATCGCCCACGCAACAGATATTCTTGTGCCCACCCGCCAGTAGCCGCAACCACAAATACTGCGCCACGTTGGTGTCCTGATACTCGTCCACCAGAATGAAACGGAACCAGCGTTGGTACTGGTTCAGGATATCTTCGTGGTTCTGGAATATGGTGACCATGTGCAGCAGCAGATCGCCAAAATCGCAGGCATTCAGTTCCAGCAGCCGTTGTTGATAAGCCGCATAAAGCGCAACGCCCTTGTGGTCGAACGCACCGCTGTCCGCGACCGGCACATTTTCAGGGGTTAACGCACGGTTCTTCCAGCCATCAATAATTCCCGCCAGCATCCGCGGCGGCCAGCGTTTTTCGTCGATTCCGGCGGCAATAATTAATTGTTTCATAAGCCGCAGCTGATCGTCGCTGTCCAAAATGGTGAAGTTCGACTTCAACCCCACCAGTTCCGCGTGCCGCCGCAACAGCTTCACACAGATCGCATGGAACGTGCCCAGCCATGGCATCCCTTCAACCGCTTCACCCAGCAAACCACCAACGCGGTTTTTCATCTCGCGCGCAGCCTTGTTGGTAAAGGTCACGGCCAGGATTTCATTCGGCCGCGCAGTGCCTGTCACAAGAAGATGCGCAATCCGACTGGTCAGCGCCTTGGTCTTGCCCGTCCCCGCCCCGGCAAGCATCAGGACCGGCCCCTCTAGCGCCTCAACAGCCGCCCTTTGTGCAGGGTTCAACCCCTCCAGATAGGGTGCCGACCGCCCCACCATAGCCTGACGGCTCAGCGGAACGGCCGCAGCCTCAAAGGCATCATCTTCGCTAAAATGGCTCATGCGGCACAAGATAGCGGAAAACCCCGCACAGCAAAAGAGGTGTTCACATTCTGTTCCCGCCTTTCTTTTGAATAAAAATATGCCCGCCGGAGGCTCCCCCGTTGTCCACCCCAACCGCCGCCCGCCTTTTCATTCTGCGACCGCTCCACTAGCGTCCGCGCGATGAACCTGCACAGCCGATATCCCGCTCTGAGCGATCTGAAGTCTCGTGCCCGGCGGCGCATCCCGCACTTCGTTTGGGAATACCTCGACAGCGGCACTGGCGACGAATCAACCCTGCATCGCAATCAAGATGCGCTGGGTCAGGTGATGCTGCGCACCTCGATCCTGCATGGCGAATGCGCGCCTGATCTGTCCACAACGCTTTTCGGGCAGGACTTTCCCCTGCCCTTCGGTGTGGCGCCTGTGGGCATGTCCGGGTTGATTTGGCCTGGGGCGGAACACAGTCTTGCCCGATTGGCCGCCGCTGAGGGGATGCCCTATTGCCTGTCCACAATGGCCAGCCAGACGCCAGAGGATCTGGCCGGGTCGATGGGGCCGAACGCGTGGTTTCAGCTTTATCCCCCGCGCGATCGCACGATCCTTGCAGATATGCTCAAACGGGCAAAGGACGCAGGCTTTACCGCGCTGATCCTGACGGTCGATGTGCCCGTCGCATCGCGCCGCGAACGTCAGATCAGAGGCGGGATGACCAATCCGCCGACGATCACACCCAAAATTCTGGGCCAGATGGCGCTTTGCCCGGCATGGACCAATGGCATCCGCAAAACCGGCATGCCCCGTCCGAAGCTGATGGAAAGCTACACGACGGAACGTCGCGTGCTGCCGTCCAACGAACACATCGGATACCTGATGCGCACCTCCCCTGACTGGGATTACCTGAAAGAGCTGCGCGATGCCTGGGACGGGCCGCTTATTGTCAAAGGGGTGATGAACCCCGGCGATGCCGCACGGCTCTCGGATGAAGGGGTCGATGCGATCTGGGTCAGCAACCATGCCGGACGCCAGTTTGCGGGGAGTGTGGCGACAATTGCCGCGCTTCCGGGGATTCGTGCCGCGACACAGTTGCCGGTGATCTTTGACAGCGGCATTTCTGGCGGGTTGGATATCTTGCGCGCCGTCGCGCTCGGCGCGGATTTCGTGATGCTAGGCCGGGCCTTTCACTATGGCTTGGGCGCGCTGGGGGATGTAGGTGCGCGTCATGTGGTGGACCTGCTGCGGCAAGACATGATCAGCAACATGGGACAAATCGGCGCCCGTCGACTTGGCGACCTGCCCGCAACAATCGTAACGCCAACACAAATCTGACGTAACTTTATTACGCGGCATGATCGTCAACGGCCAAGTTTGGGCGCAAACAGCGTAGAAACCCGTATTTACCTCTCTGCATCGGCACCTTAACAATGCTGCAACTGCGAAGAAGGAGCCTCCCCTTGTCCGAATTCACCAAGATCCTCGTTGCCAATCGCGGCGAAATCGCCATCCGCATCATGCGCGCTGCCAACGAGATGGGAAAGAAGACCGTCGCGGTTTTCGCTGAAGAGGACAAGCTGGGCTTGCACCGTTTCAAGGCTGACGAGGCTTACCGCATCGGTGAAGACCTTGGTCCCGTTGCCGCCTACCTCAGCATTGAAGAGATCATTCGCGTCGCAAAAATGTCCGGGGCAGATGCGATCCACCCCGGCTACGGTTTGTTGTCCGAGAACCCCGAGTTTGTCGACGCCTGTGCCGCCAACGGCATCACCTTCATCGGCCCCAAGGCCGAAACCATGCGCAAGCTTGGCGACAAGGCCAGCGCGCGCCGCGTCGCGATTGAGGCGGGCGTGCCTGTGATCCCCGCCACCGAGGTACTGGGCGACGATATGGCCGCGATCAAGAAAGAGGCCAAAGAGGTCGGCTATCCCTTGATGCTCAAGGCGTCATGGGGCGGCGGTGGTCGCGGCATGCGCCCGATCATGTCCGAGGACGAGTTGGAAGAGAAAGTGCTGGAAGGCCGGCGCGAAGCAGAAGCGGCCTTTGGCAATGGCGAGGGCTATCTGGAAAAGATGATCCTGCGTGCCCGCCACGTCGAGGTGCAGATCCTTGGCGACAGTCAGGGCCAGATTTATCACCTGTGGGAACGCGATTGTTCGGTCCAGCGTCGCAACCAAAAGGTCGTTGAACGCGCCCCGGCCCCCTATTTGTCTGGCACCCAGCGCGAACAGCTTTGCAATCTGGGCAAGAAAATCTGCCAGCATGTGAACTATGAATGTGCGGGCACGGTCGAATTCCTGATGGATATGGACAGTGGAGAGTTCTACTTCATCGAAGTGAACCCCCGTGTGCAGGTGGAACACACCGTCACCGAAGAGGTCACGGGCATCGACATCGTCCGCGCCCAAATCCTGATCGCCGAAGGCAAAAGTATCGTCGAAGCCACCGGCTGCGCAAGCCAGTACGACGTCAAACTGGACGGTCACGCGCTGCAATGCCGGGTCACGACAGAAGACCCCCAAAACAACTTTATCCCCGACTATGGCCGCATTGGCACCTACCGGTCCGCCACCGGCCCCGGCATCCGTCTGGACGGCGGCACCGCCTATTCCGGTGCTGTGATCACGCGCTACTATGACAGTCTGCTGACCAAGGTCACCGCGAAAGCCCCGACACCAGAGATGGCGATTGCACGGATGGACCGCGCCCTGCGCGAGTTTCGTATTCGCGGGGTCAGCACCAACATTGCCTTTGTGGAAAACCTGCTGAAGCATCCGACGTTCCTGAACAATGAATACCACACCAAGTTCATTGACGAGACGCCGGACCTGTTCAACTTTTCCAAGCGCCGCGACCGCGCCACCAAGATCCTTACCTATATCGCGGATATCACCGTAAACGGGCATCCTGAGACCGCTGGCCGTCCGCGCCCCGCCGCCGACGTCAAGCCCCCCAAAGCGCCGGTCAAACCCACCACCGATGTGGTCCCCGGCACACGCAACATTCTGGATGACTTCGGACCAGAGGCGGTGGCGCAATGGATGAAGGATCAGCCGCAACTGCTGATCACTGACACCACTATGCGGGATGGGCACCAGTCTTTGCTGGCAACGCGGATGCGCTCTATCGACATGATCCGCGTGGCACCGACCTATGCCGCCAAGATGAACCAATTGTTCAGCGTGGAATGCTGGGGCGGTGCGACTTTTGATGTGGCTTACCGGTTCCTGCAGGAATGCCCCTGGCAGCGCCTGCGCGACATCCGCGCAAACATGCCCAACATCATGACCCAAATGCTGCTGCGCGCCAGCAATGGTGTGGGCTACACCAACTACCCCGACAATGTGGTGCAGGCCTTTGTGGCGCAGGCCGCAGCCAGCGGCGTGGATGTGTTCCGGGTCTTCGACAGCCTCAATTGGGTGGACAACATGCGCGTCGCAATGGACGCGGTGATCGAAGCGAACAAGGTCTGCGAAGGCACGGTCTGCTACACCGGCGATTTGCTGGACCCCGACCGCAGCAAGTATGACCTGAAATATTACGTCGGCATGGCCAAAGAGCTTGAGGCCGCAGGCGCACACGTGCTGGGCCTCAAGGATATGGCGGGCCTCTTGAAACCGGCCGCGGCCACCGCCCTTATCACGGCGCTCAAGGAAGAGGTCGGCCTGCCCGTCCACTTCCACACGCATGACACGTCTGGTGCCGCCATTGCGACGGTCATGGCGGCCACCGCTGCAGGTGTCGATTGCGTCGATGGCGCGATGGACGCGCTGTCAGGCAACACCAGCCAGCCGACGCTGGGGTCGATTGTTGAGGCGCTCAAAGGCAGCGAGCGGGACACCGGGCTGGATGTCAGCGCGATCCGCGAGATTTCCAACTATTGGGAAAGTGTGCGCGCACATTACCTCGCCTTTGAATCCGGGCTGCAAGCGCCCGCGTCAGAGGTTTACCTGCACGAGATGCCCGGCGGTCAGTTCACCAACCTCAAGGCGCAGGCCCGGTCACTTGGGCTGGAAGAACGCTGGCACGAGGTCGCACAGACCTATGCAGATGTGAACCAGATGTTCGGCGATATCGTCAAGGTCACACCGTCCTCGAAGGTGGTCGGTGACATGGCGCTGATGATGGTCAGCCAGAACCTGACCCGCGACGATGTGGAAGACCCTAAGACCGAGGTGGTTTTCCCTGACAGTGTTGTCGACATGATGAAGGGCAGCCTGGGCCAACCGCCCGGCGGCTGGCCAAAGGCGATCCAGAAAAAGGTGCTCAAGGGTGAAAAACCGTCAACCGATCGCCCCGGCAAGCACCTTGAACCCGTCGACCTAGAGGCGACACGCGCGGACCTTTCTCAGCAACTGGATGGCAAACCGGTCGATGACGAGGATCTGAACGGCTATCTGATGTACCCCAAAGTGTTCCTTGACTACATGGGTCGTCACCGGACCTACGGCCCCGTGCGGACCCTGCCGACTAAGACGTTCTTTTACGGCATGGAACCGGGCGAAGAGATCACAGCAGAGATTGACCCCGGCAAAACGCTCGAAATCCGCATGCAGGCGACATCTGACATGAACGAGGATGGCGAGGTCAAAGTCTTCTTTGAACTCAACGGCCAGCCCCGCACCATTCGCGTGATGAACCGCCTGGCCGCCGCCGACAAGATCAGCCGCCCCAAGGCGGAAGACGGCAACGCGAACCACATCGGCGCACCAATGCCCGGTGTTGTCGCAACTGTGGCAGCGACAGCGGGCAAAGAGGTCAAGGCAGGCGATCTGCTGCTGACCATCGAGGCAATGAAGATGGAAACCGGCATCCACGCCGAACGCGACGCGGTGGTCAAGGCGGTGCATGTCACCGCTGGCGGCCAAATCGACGCCAAGGATTTGCTGGTCGAGTTGGAGTGATGTTGCGACACACCATCGTGGCAGTCACTCTTGCCTGCGCTGGCCAAGCGCATGGGCAGGCAAGCGGTGATCCAGTCACGCCATTTGGGTCTGACGATCCGACGATGAATGCTGCCATTGCAGCGGCGCAAAAGTCGCTGCCCCTATTCCTGTGCCAAGCCGTTGATGACGAAGGCTATGGCCCAGGTGGCGGCTTGCTGAAAGTGAAGATCCCAGTGGATCACCCCGAGATGACGCATGAAATCATCTGGGTGAACCCTTTTGCAGCGTGGGACGGGGCAGAGTTTGCCGGACTTTTGGCAAATCAACCGCATGCTCTTCCCGGTCTGAACCTTGGGGATCAGATCGGTTTTGACTATGACATGATCGTGGACTGGGCGTGGTATCACCCAAGCGGGGCGCAATACGGCAATTACACAACGCGTGTGATACTTGAACAGCAGGGCGATGCCGCAAGTCTGGATCAGCTGAACGATCTGGCAAAGCCGCCGTTCGAGGCCGACTGGACCTGCAGTTGAAACTGCATCTCGTCGCGATCCTCGTCCCGGATTATGACGCCGGCATCGCGTTCTTTACCGGCCCGATGGGGTTTGAGCTGCTCGAAGATACCGACCTGGGTGGCGGCAAGCGTTGGGTCCGCGTCGCACCGCCGGGCGCGCAAACTGCGTTTCTGCTGGCCCGCGCCGTGGGCGACCAAGCGGCCTTTGTCGGTCGCCAAGGCGGCGGACGGGTCTGGCTGTTTCTGCAAACCGATGATTTTGCCGCCGATCACGCCCGAATGCTGACACAAGGTGTCACATTCGAAGAAGCGCCACGCCGTGAACCCTATGGCACTGTTGCGGTTTTTCAGGACCCTTTTGGCAACCGCTGGGATTTGATCGAATTTTCCGAATCCTGATTGCCTTGCGATGGGATTTGCGCCTTTGATGCGGCATGCAAAAGATCATAGTCATCACCGACCTGCACATCACCCGGCCTGATCAGAATATCATCGGGCTGGACCCGCTGGCGCGGTTTGAGATGGTGCGCGACGCGGCCCTCGCCGACCACGGCGACGCGGCGGCGATGGTGTTGATGGGTGATCTGACCCATCATGGCCTGCCCGCACAATATGAACGGTTGCGAGACGCCCTGGCCCCTGTCCCGATGCCGGTAGTCCCGATGATGGGCAACCACGACCGACGCGATGCGTTTCTAAATTGCTTCCCCGATGCACCGCAAACGGCCCATGGTCATATCCAACATGTCATGGACGTCGGGGGACACCGCATCATCACACTGGATACGCTCGACGGCCCACCCTATCCCGCAGGACACCACAGCGGACTTTTGTGCGCTGACCGCATGGGCTGGCTGCGTACGGCGCTTGAAAGCGCTGATGGACGCATCCCGCTGATTTTCACCCATCATCCGCCGTTTGACACCGGAATTGTTGGCATGGATGCAATCAAACTTGCGGATGGTGACGCATTGCTGAACCTTTTGGCAGCGCACCCGTCCACGCATCTCTTTTGTGGTCATGTCCACCGCACCATTTCTGGCAGCAGCCGAGGCGTGCCCTGGACCATGTTCAAAAGCCCCTGCCATCAAGGCGTCCTCGACTTTGATGACGTCAATTCATCGCTTTCAATCGACGAACCACCGGCCTATGGACTGCTTTTGCTGGCCCCGAACGGCGTTATCGCCCATAGCGAAGATGTCGGCCTGAAGACCCAGGTTTTTGAGAACACAGGCTCTGCCACGTCAGACCCCACAAATTGAGAAAATGTGCGATTTTGGTCTTGCGCAGACTGCGAAGTGTTTATAGATCACGCCTCACGAATTGGCGCGCGGGCGTAGCTCAGGGGTAGAGCATAACCTTGCCAAGGTTAGGGTCGTGAGTTCGAATCTCATCGCCCGCTCCAATTCGAAACCAAAGGCCGCGCTGCTTGCGCGGCCTTGTTTCGTTCTAGGCCGGTGCGATCTGGTCACGGCTTAGACATTCGGGCATCGCGTAGCTTGGCGCGGCCTGCGCCTGCCCCTATAAGCCGCGTGAACACCAACGGAGAGACGGATGCGCAAGGCAACGATCACCCGCAAAACTGCCGAGACGGATATCACCGTCACCATCAATCTTGATGGCACGGGCCGTTACGACAACCAGACCGGCGTGGGCTTTTTTGACCACATGCTGGACCAGCTGTCGCGCCATGCGTTGATTGACATGAATGTGCGGGCGTCGGGTGATCTGCACATTGATGATCACCACACCGTCGAGGACGTGGGCATCGCGCTGGGTCAAGCTCTAACGCAAGCCATGGGCGACAAAAAGGGCATCGTGCGTTACGGTTCCTGCCATCTCGCAATGGATGACGCGCAGGTGCGTTGTGCGCTGGACCTGTCAGCGCGGCCCTATCTGATCTGCAATCTGGAGTTGCCCTTTGGCAAGATCGGCACGTTCGACACCGAATTGGTGCGCGAATTTTTTCAGGCCTTCAGCACGCATGGCGGGATCACACTGCACATCGACAAGCTGCATGGTTTCAACGCCCACCACATCACAGAGGCCGCTTTCAAAGCGGTGGCCCGGTCTTTGCGTGATGCGCTCGAAACCGATCCGCGCAAGGCGGATGCGATCCCATCCACCAAAGGTGCGCTGTGACAACGGTTCTTGTCGACTACGACAGCGGCAATCTGCATTCGGCGCAAAAGGCATTTGAACGTATGGCGGCAGAAGTTGGCAGCGGCCCAGTGGTCGTGACCTCTGATGCCGATGTGGTGGCCCGTGCCGACCGGATCGTGCTGCCCGGCGACGGCGCTTTCCCGCATTGCCGGGCAGAACTGTTTGGCCGTACCGCACTGGCCGAAGCGATCATCGAGAGCGTGGAGCAGCGCGCAGTGCCATTCTTCGGGATTTGCGTCGGGATGCAGATGCTGGCAACGACCGGTCATGAGTATCAGGAAACGCCCGGCTTTGGCTGGGTGCCCGGCGACATCCGCGCAATTGATGCACCGGGGCTGAAGGTGCCGCACATGGGGTGGAACAATTTGGTGATTGACCAGCCACACCCGGTGCTGGATGGGATCAGATCAGGCGATCACGCCTATTTCGTGCATAGCTTTGCCGTGCAAGCCGCTGACCCCGCTCATGTTTTGGCACACGTCGACTATGGCGGTGACGTCACGGCCCTGGTGGGCCGCGACACGATCATTGGTGCGCAGTTCCATCCTGAGAAAAGCCAGGACGCGGGTTTGCGCATGATCGCAAACTTCCTGCGGTGGGCACCCTAGGCGGCGAGCATTTCAGCCAGCTTGTCGATCGCCTGATTCCAGCCGCCTTCGCCCGGTGATCCGGCTGGCACGCCCACATGCACCATTGTCATGGCGGTCTTGTCGCCCTCGGCACGGAGTTCCACAATGACTTCGGTGATATCTGGCGTGCCTTCGGGCATGCCCATCTGCGACGGCGGGATCAATGTACCATCGGCGTCGCACATGGCTTCGGTATAGACAAGACGGCTGGTCGGATTGACCTCTTTATAGACGCCGGTGAAATACATCTTCATCGTCCGGTCAGGTGTCACCATTTCCATCGCGATTTTGCGAGTGCCGCCCACACGTACATCCATTTCCGCCATCGGCACCGTCATACCCATCGGACCATACCATTTCTGGAACATGGCTGGATCGGTCCACATGGCCCAAACCGCGTCAATTGCGGCGTCAAATGTGCGCTCTATCCGCGCCCAGTTTTGCGTGTCACTCATCAGTCTTGTCCTTCATTGCTTTCAAAACATCGTCCATTGCATCAAATCGCGCGCCCCAGATGTGCTGATATTGCGCGGCCCAATCTGCCACAGCGCGGACTGGTTCGGGGTTCAGCTTGCAGGGCCGAAACTGCGCGTTGCGCCCACGAGAGATCAGCCCCGCCTCTTCCAGAACCTTGATGTGCCGCGACACCGCAGGCAGGCTCATCTCAAACGGGGCGGCCAGATCTTTGACCGTAGCATCGCCCTGCGCCAATCGCGCAAGAATTGCGCGCCGCGTGGGATGCGCCAGTGCTGCAAATGTCTGATCAAGGTGGGATTCGAGGGTCATGGTCCCTTAATAAACACATTCGTTAATTAAGCAATACGTTAAGCAAAGACCTTGGCGCAAGATTGCCACCGCTTGTCTGGCCATTGCTTTCAGGCTGCGCAAGACGGCAACATTCTGCTAGGAGGAGCCATGATATTTGAACGCCGCACCGCAATCTTGATGCTCCTGGCCTTGCCCGCTTGCGGTCGCAAGCCAGCACCCGCTGTCACCCGTCAGGCAGAGCCGGGGCTGTATCCCAATGAAACACCGGAATTACGCGCGCTTATCAACGAATACGCGGATTTTCATGACATCCCCGCCAGCCTGATCCACCGGGTGATCCAGCGTGAAAGCGACTACCGCCCCCGCGCGCGCAACGGTCCTTATTGGGGCATGATGCAAATTCTGCCAGAGACGGCCCGCACCATGGGCCACCGTGGCCCGCCGTCCGAACTGCTCGACCCAGAGGTCACACTCCGCTACGCGGGCAAATACCTGCGCGGCGCGTGGCTCGTGTCCGACGGGGACGAGACGCGGGCGGTCATGTGGTACGCGCGCGGCTACTATTTCGAAGCACGGGACCGCTGCATGCTGGTTGAGACCGGGCTGCTGAACCGGGAATTGTGTGGACGCTAAAGCGTTCTCTGAACGTCACTGAAATACCAATGAACCGACGAAAAAGGCCCCGCCTTTGCCAGCGGGGCCTTCTTTTTATTCTGACCAAATTCAGCCCGCGCGAACCCAGTTCTGACTGGCGCACAACAGGCCACCCGCAACGCAACCCTGCAGCCGCAACGCGTTGCCGTTCACTTGCATCTTGCCGGTGTAGGTCTTGCCGTTCGATGGGCGGAACACCTGACCGTTATAGGACCCGTCGCCGTTGGGGATCATATTGATCACGATCTGCTTGCCGATGTTTTCCGACTGAAACTCTGACCCATCCGCATTGAAAGTCCGCTGGATTGTCCCGCAAACGGCATTGCCACATGGCTGCATCAAAATATGGGCGAATGCCCCGTCGTCGACTTCGGTCTGCCAGATTCCAACCGCGGCGTCCTGTGCCGCAGCGGCGGTTGCAAAGCCAAAGATCGCCACCAAAGTGACCAAAAAGCGTTTCATGTCTCATTCCTCCCTGAGTGATGGGGCAACCATGACCGCCCCGCCGCGACCCAATCAAGCCTGACGTTGGGTTGCAAATGCTGCAACCCTTGGTCAAAAGGCCCAAAACGCACGGAGCCTTGCCATGATCCTTTATCCCGCCATTGACCTCAAAGACGGCAACGCTGTGCGGCTGGTGCATGGGGATATGGACCAGACCACAGTTTTCAATGACGACCCCGCAGCACAGGCGCGTGCCTTTGTTGCGGCAGGATGCCAATGGCTGCACCTTGTTGACCTGAACGGCGCTTTCGCCGGTGAACCCGTCAACGCCGCCCCGGTAGAGGCGATCCTGAAAGCCTGCCCCGTGCCTGCGCAATTGGGTGGTGGCATCCGGGACATGGCGACGATTGAACGCTGGATCGACAAGGGGTTGGCCCGCGTGATCCTTGGCACGGTCGCGGTCGAAAACCCCGATCTGGTGCGCGAGGCTGCGCGGGAATTCCCCGGCAAGGTCGCTGTTGGATTGGATGCCCGCAATGGCCGCGTCGCCACGCGCGGCTGGGCCGAGGAAACAGATGTGATGGTCACCGACCTCGCCAAATCGTTCGAGGACGCGGGCATCGCCGCGATCATCTACACCGACATCAACCGTGACGGCGCGATGAAAGGCCCTAATATCCCCGCGACAGAAGCGCTGGCCCGTGCCGTCGATATCCCGGTCATCGCCTCGGGTGGCGTGTCATCCATGGCGGACCTGACCGCACTGCGCGACACCGGCGTCATCGCCGGTGCCATCTCTGGCCGGGCGCTTTATGATGGCGCGATTGATCTGGCAGAAGCGCTGGCAGCGCTGAAGACCTGATCGACGGCCGATCTAAGGCGGGCACCGACTATTCGTCGCATAATCGCCAGCGACAGCGGCAGATGTTCGGCGCTAGTTTGCGCTCATCGCCTTGTCGGTCAGCATGTTCAGCGCACCGTTGACCTTCTTCACCACATCCGCGTCGGCAGGGATGTCGAGCCCCTCGAACAAAGTCTCTGCCGTGGCCCAGGTCATCTGTGTGTTGCCCTCCGCATCCTGATAGGCCAGCACCCGCAACGGCAACACCAGCCCGGCGCGCAAGTCCTGTTCCATCGCCTGCGTGCCCAGCGCCGGGTTTCCGAAGATCAGCAACTGTGCATCCGGGATCGACTTGCCCACGCTCTCTGCACCTGCGGCGTGATTGACCCGCGCAAAAACCGTGGCCCCTGCCCCTTCAACCGCGGCCGCAAGCCCGTTGATCGTTTCATCGACGCTAAGTGGCGAAGATTTGGTAACGTTTTCGGCCATGGCCATGCTCCCGCTTGCGATCAATACCGCCGCTATCAAAGACTTCATCTCATCCTCCAAATGACATGGGCTGACACTGCCACGTCACAAGTGGCACGCCACTGACATTTGCGCGAGCAGATGACAGTCGGCGGGATCTAGCGTGCGGCCGTTTCCGTCACCGCCCACAGCATAGAGGCATAGAGGTCCAGAAAATCCGTATTCCCGGCAAACGTCAGATCATCAAACAGCTCTGTCGGATGTTCGTATGCCAAGACAGTTTGCCCGTTGTGTTCAAACACCAGCACCTTCAGCGGCAACAACAGCGCCGACAGCTTATTTTCGCGGATCGCAATGGCGTCAAGGGCGGGATCACTGAACCATAGCGCGCGCATCATTGTCACAGCCTCGCCGCCACGCGCGGCAACCGCGTGTGGATCAATTCGGCCATAAACTTGCCCGCCCAAATCCAACACCGCAGCCTCGAGCGCGGCCATCACTTCATCCACCGATTTGGTGGTCACAACCGCGCCCATGTTGCTGAGTTCGGGGATGTCTTTGGGGATTTGCAGCGGATCAGTCGCGACACCTGCGGACGAGACTGCCGAGGCCTTGGTGAAATAGAAATCGCCCAAAAGCTCGTCATAATAGGCCGGAAACTGCGCGTGGTTCTCGCTGCGTGCCAGATCGCGCACCTCGACCCGCAAATCCGAGATCAGCTCTCGCAACTCCAACCCCGGCTGACCGATCTTGGGCAACAACAACCGCGTAAAGACAGAGTTTTCCGCGTCATCCTGCGCATTCAGTTGATCCAGCGCCAATTGCCCAGCACCCGCCGAAAACATCACAAACGCCCCCTCGGGTGCGGCCAACCGCGCAAGTCCCCGCGTGCCGCCAATAGATCGGCCTGCGCGCTGCGGAAAAGGGTTGTTGCGGCAGGCATCAATCACCGCAAGCGTCGCCCGCGCTCCGGTGCGGCGCACCCGATCCAGAAGCCCCGATAGCGGGATCGATTCAGACCGCACAAAGTCGGAAGAGGCCGCATCAGGCACAACGATGTCCGTCGGCAACAGATAGTTCTCGCCATCAATCTCGACCCCGTGGCCTGCAAAGAAGATAAACGCGGTGTCCCCCGGCCCCAGATAGCCCGTGAACTGCGAAATCCGCAGGTTGAAGTCGCGCCGTGTCACGTCGGTGGCCAGGATCACTTCGAACCCCACGTCCGACAACCGCGCGGCCATCGCCTCGGCGTCTGCGACCGCCTTGGCAAGCGGCTCAACCGCATCATAAGCGTTGTTGCCAATCAAAAGCGCGACCCTGCGCTCTGCCAGCGCGGGCAGTGCGATCACGCACAACAAGAAGATACCGATTAACCGTTTCATCGTGTCCCATCCCAAACTGACAGGCAGCTTAACCGGATCATCCACAATTGCACCCCTTGCAGCGATCACGTTTGCCCCCTTCCCCTTTTCAGTAATCCGCCCTATCACGCCCCCCATGCTCAAGACCCGCATCATCCCCTGCCTGGACGTCGCCGAAGGCCGCGTGGTCAAGGGCGTGAACTTTGTCGATCTGATTGACGCAGGCGACCCGGTCGATGCCGCCATTGCCTATAACGCGGCTGGCGCGGACGAGCTGTGTTTCCTCGACATCTTGGCCACGGAAGAAAACCGCGGCACCATGTACGATCTGGCGACCCGCACGGCCGAGCAATGCTTTATGCCGCTGACCATCGGCGGCGGCGTCCGCACCCACCATGACGTGCGCAATCTGCTGCTGGCCGGTGCTGACAAGGTCAGTTTTAACTCAGCCGCCGTGGCCAACCCAGATGTCGTGGCCGAGGCGGCATTGCGCTTTGGCAGTCAATGCATCGTGGTGGCCATCGACGCCAAAACCGTCGCACCCGGCCGGTGGGAGATCTTCACCCACGGCGGGCGACGCGCCACGGGCATCGACGCGGTGGAGTTTGCCCAGACAGTCGTTTCAAAAGGTGCAGGAGAGATCCTGCTGACCTCAATGGATCGCGACGGCACGAAAGCGGGCTTCAACCTGCCGCTTACCCGTGCAGTCAGCGATGCGGTGGATGTCCCGGTGATTGCCTCTGGTGGTGTTGGCACGCTGGATCACCTTGTCGAAGGTGTGACCGAAGGCGGCGCATCCGCCGTGCTGGCGGCATCAATCTTTCACTTCGGCACCTACACAATCGCCGAGGCCAAGGCGCATATGGCCGCCAACGGTATCCCGATGAGGATGACATGACGCTCGACGACCTCGCCACCACCATCGCCGCGCGCAAAGGCGCTGACCCCGCATCCAGCTGGACCGCCAAACTGCTGGCGCAGGGCCCTGAAAAATGCGCCGAAAAATTCGGGGAAGAAGCTATTGAGGCGATCATCGAAGCGGTCAAAGGCGACAAAGTCGCACTCACGGCAGAGGCCGCCGACGTCCTCTACCACCTGCTTGTCATGCTCGCCGCCCGTGACGTCCCGCTTGATGACGTCCTGACCGAACTCGCCCGCCGTCAGGGCACCTCCGGCATTGCCGAAAAAGCGGCACGTCCCTCTTCTTCTGGCTAGAAAAATCCCGGGGGTTTGGGGGCTGGCCCCCAATTTACTGTGTGTTTGGGGGCCAGCCCCCATGACATCACAGCTTGGACGAAATGATCCCGGTGTTGAACCCACCCATCCGCAGCTCTCCGAACAACCGCTGATATTCAATCTTGGGGCAGCGGTTCTGGATCACATCCACCCCACGCGCCTCTGCTTTTGCGGCTGCCTGCGCATGCTCCACACCAATCTGCATCCAGATGGTCTGCAACTTGGGCCAACGCGCCAGCGCCTCATCCACAATCGGCGGTACCGCAACAGAGCGGCGAAAAATATCCACCATATCAATGTCATGCGGGACGCTCTTGAGGTCAGGGTAAACCTCCACCCCGAATAGCGACTGCCCGGCCAACCCCGGATTGACCGGTGTGACCGCAAACCCCTTCAGCGTCAGATATCGCGCGACATAATAGCTGGGCCGCACCGGATTGGCCGACACACCAACCACAGCGATCGTCTTGGTGCGGTGCAGAATCTCGCGCAGATGAGCGTCGGAATAGGTCATGGCTTACGTGGTCACAAAAAAGCGCCCGGATCAACCGGGCGCAGTTTGTGGAACGAGGGACAGTCTTTCAGGCAGTTGTTCCGGGGGACTGCCCTGTCAAACAGATGGGGTCGCCCCGATGCCGAAAAAGGCCCTCGCACTGCGATGTGATCACGCCGTGAGGATGTCAGGCCAATGCCCATTGGCCTTTTCGATATTGCCAGGAATGTCTTGCGACCAGATGGTGCGGACATTTACCGAGTAGTTCAGATAAAGCTTGTCATCCACAATCGTCCAGGCCTCCGGGACAGAGGTGGCGATGGCACCTTTGGACATCGCAAAGGCACAATACCCGCCGAATTGCGGCGCGTAAGCCTCTGGATTTGCTTCAAAAAGCGCCATGTTCTCGGCGCTTGCAAATTGCCATGTCGCCCCTTTCCACATCAGGCTGTGTGCCGCGTCACCTGCGGTCGGCGCACCGGCCGTGAAAAAGGCCACAGGGTCAGCGCCACGGATGGCAAGGCCACCTTCGGCAAAAACCTCGGGGCTGGCGGCAAAGGCCGGACGGGCCAGGAACGGTGTTGCGGCCAAAAGGCCAATCATGGATCGACGGGTCAGCATCATTTTGGGTCCTCAGATTGCGGGTCTGAGCCTAAAATGCGCGAGGCTGCCTGCAAATGCGACCCTGCTCGCCAAGGCGTGAAAGCAGGCGGACAAATGTTTCAGTCAAAGATATCTTCGACCACGTCCCACAATTCTTCAAACACTTTGCGCCCCAAACCTTTGCGTTTCTTACGCTTTTTCTTACCCCAGCCTGCGGGTTTCACACCGTGGGATGGGTCAATGCGAGGGGCCGGGCGGGCGGGCGTCGCCGCAGGCGCGGTCGCACCGCGCGGCGCATTTGGTAACATTTTCAACCGGTGCAGCGGCGCACCGCAGGTCGCACAGGCTAATTCATGCCGGGATTTCCCCTTGAGAACCAGCGCCGCCTTGGTGCCGCAATAACAACAGGTCGCAACTTTCACAGCACCCATGGGGCCTCCTATGCTTTGGAAGCATATAGGGCAACTGCGGCCGCATTTGAGACGTTGAGCGAACCAAAACCGCCAGTTGCGTCAATCCGTACCAATTGGTCGCAGGTTTCAAGCGTCTTTTCACGCAATCCCGGCCCCTCTGCCCCCAAAACGAGTGCGACGGCCCGGTCGCGTTTGCCGTCCAGCGCTTCTTCCATCGTCGCGGTTGCCGTCCCATCAAGGCCCAGCACCAGATAACCCATGTCTTTCAGCGCGATCATCGTGTCAGCCAGATTGCGCACACGGATATAGGGCTGGCGTTCCAGCGCGCCACTGGCGGTCTTGGCCAAAGCACCGGTTTCAGGCGCTGAATGGCGCTGCACGGCAACCACGGCCCGCGCGCCAAAGACTTCCGCTGAACGCAGGATCGCACCCACATTATGTGGGTCTGTCACCCGGTCGAGCAGCACCATGCGTGGTGGCATCGCCCCGTCGCCCAGCGCCACGTCCTCGAGCGATCCCCAGTTGAGCGGCTTGACCTCAAGTGCGGCCCCCTGATGCACCGATTGTGGATCAATGGGCGCTGCAAACTTGCGCGGGTCCGAGATTTCCGGTTCGATTTCAGCGGCTTGCACGGCATCCGCCAGCTTATCCAGGGCATTGCGCGTCACCACCAGCCGCAGCTTTTCGCGCGCCGGATTCTGTAAAGCATCGCGCACCGCGTGCAGCCCGAAAAGCCAGACCGTCTCGGCTGCGGCGGCGCGTTTGGCCTGTTCTTTGGCGATCACCCATTTTGGCTTTTTCATCATCGTCCCCGGCGTTGCTTGCCCCTGCCGATACCTGACTATGCGGCCCCTGTGAACCCGTGCCAAATGCGCGCGATTTTCGTCTTGACGCCCCAAGGGGCCAAGGCTATCCAGCGCGCCAGTGGGCGACAGGCCGCAAGGTGTGGCAGGGGACTGTAACTCCCTCGCGGAGACGCACGCCTGGTTCGATTCCAGGGTCGCCCACCACTTTCACCCTTGAAGGCCCACCAGACGGAGCGGCGATTTCCCGCAACGAAAACAATGCATTATGCGCGCAAGAGCGCATTAAGGCATCTGGATCGCCGGACGATCGTAGCTGTTGATCAACACTGACCCATCGTCGAGCGTTAACTGAACCGTAAGATTTTCAACGGTGTTTTCAGGCAAGACGACATAGGGCAGGAAATTTTCGATATCCGTTAGCGCATTCGGGCTGTTGGTGCCTTCGTGGCAGGGTTCCATCGGCAAGACCTGATCCGGGTCGGCACCGTTAATGCCATAGCTGATGTCCCAGATGCCGCAGCGCCAGGCGAGCAATTGGGTGAAATAGACCAGATCCTGACCTTCCCAATTCCGCACTGCGACCCAGCTTCCCATGGTGGCGTTAAGAATTGGTTTGATTTCCGTGGCGGTGGTGAATTGACCGGTCGGCGTCTGATCTTCTGGCGTGCGCTCCATGGCAACATCGCCCGACCCGTCGCCAACACTTGCCATCTCGTTGTTTTCCGGGGCACTTTGCGGCGAAATGCCCAGTGCGGTTCCAATCAGGTAGGGCAGAAATATCTCAAACATCTGTGGCCTCATTTTCAAAACTAGTGCCTGTGGGGATTGCACTCTATAGTGCCTGAAAAAGCAAGGCAGGCAGTGTGTGATGGCGACGAAAAACAAGCCACGCCAAAGGTTTAACATCATGATCGTCGGTCAGGCGGGCCGGCTTCAGTATGAGGCAGTGCTGTTTGTGGCCAGCCTGCGGGCGATGTCGCCGCTGTTTGACGGGCGCGTCATTGTGGCCGAGCCACAGGCCAATGCCCGCTGGGCCAAAGACCCGACAATGTCGAGCGAAATCAAAGCCGTGCTGACCGAGCTTGGGGCAGAAGTGATCCCCTTTGAAAACCAGCACTTTGGCGAGGCTTACCCTTATGGCAACAAGATCGAAGGGCTTGTCACCTTGCCTGCTGGTGAGCCGTTCATCTTTTTTGACACCGATACGCTGGTGACAGGCGAGCTGATGGGGCTGGATATTAACTTTGATTATCCCAGCGCCTCGATGAAGCGCGAGGGGACATGGCCGGTCGAAGAGCTGTACTGGCCGGGCTATACGGCGATCTGGAAATCGCTTTACGACAAGTTCGGGCTGGAGTTTGAAAGCACGCTGGATGTGTCACAGCCGGATGAATATTGGCAACGATATCTGTACTTTAACGCCGGGTGGTTCATTGGGCACGACCCGGAAGCCTTTGGCGCGCGGTTCCTGGAATACGCACTTGCGGTGCGCGATGACCGGCCTGAAGAGCTGGTTATTCAACCGCTGGATCCTTGGTTGGATCAGGTGGTTCTGCCGCTTGTGATCCATTCTTTTGGCGGTGGTCGTCCGGGGGAAAACCTGAACGGGCTGGATGGGGCGTTAACCTGTCACTACAGGATGCTGCCGCTCTTTTATGCGCGCGAAAGTGATCATGCGGTGCAGGTGATGGAAACCGTCGCTGCACCCAATAAGATCAAGAAATGGTTGAAGAATTACGAGCCGTTCAAGCGGATGATCTTTCAGGGACGCGGCCAGAAGGTGCGCGCGATGTTCGACCAAAACGACCTGCCTCGCCCCGAAAAGAAGCTACGCAACAAGATCAAATCGGCCGGGTTCTGGATGCGCTGAGGTGCCATGCACAAACCATGCACATGCCATACACATCCCATGCTGACGCAAGTCCGTCGCCACACCTCACCGTGCGGTGGTTAAGATCAAGGGCGCGGTGACAACGCCTTGATGCCACTGCATTCGCCAATCGGAAGTGATGCAGAGGCGACCCAACCACGGTAGGATTGCGTTAACGCGAAATGGGCGATTTTAACGCTTTGTTCAGACGGAGCGGCGGGGTGAACCCCGCCCTACCCCTTTGAGGCGGATGATGGCGCGAAAGATGCGGTTGCGCCCTGCCGGGCGCGGATATTTTTGGCCAGAAGAAGAATGGGGTATCGCTAGGCGGCGAAGATGCCGGAGGTTTCGGCGAAACCCTTAACCTCGATCGGGTTGCCGGAGGGGTCGCGGAAGAACATGGTCCATTGCTCACCCGGTTCACCCTTGAACCGGACCGAGGGGGCGATGATGAAATCGGTTTGCCGCTCTTCCAGCCGTCCGGCCAGCGTGGTCCAATCGTCCAGCGGCAGCACGATCCCGAAATGCGGCATCGGCACCATGTGATCGCCGACCTTGCCGGTGGGTGCATTTGCAAATGGCTCGCCGCGGTGCAGGGACAGCTGATGACCGAAGAAATCGAAATCCACCCAGCTGTCCGTTGAGCGGCCTTCTGTTGCGCCAAGCGCTGCGGAATAGAATTCGCGCGCTTCGTCCAGATCGCGAACGTGGAAGGCCAGATGGAAGGGATGCGGCATATCATGTCCTTTTGACAGTGCGAGGCGTTGAGTGCCCTTTGGTTTCCGCCTACACCTTGTCGCGACAGTTTTCAAAGGGAGTGAACAATGACTGACGGACCATCCTACGGCTTTGACACGCTGCAAATTCATGCAGGTGCGCGGCCTGACCCGGCGACGGGCGCACGGCAGGTGCCGATCTATCAAAGCACCGCCTATGTGTTTCGGGATGCCGATCACGCGGCAGCCTTGTTCAATCTGCAAGAGGTTGGATACATCTACAGCCGGTTGACCAACCCCACCATCGCCGCACTGCAAGAGCGGATTGCGACATTGGAAGGTGGCGTTGGCGCGGTGTGCTGTTCGTCGGGCCATGCCGCTCAGATCATGGCGCTGTTCCCGCTGATGGGACCGGGCAAGAATGTCGTCGCCTCGACCCGGCTTTATGGCGGGACGGTCACGCAGTTTTCCCAGACGATCAAGCGCTTTGGCTGGTCGGCAAAGTTTGTCGACTTTGACGACCCGGAGGCGGTGAAGGCGGCTATTGATGATGACACCCGCGCCGTGTTCGGAGAGGCGATTGCCAACCCCGGCGGCTACATCATGGATGTGCGCGCGATTGCCGATATCGCTGATGCGGCGGGCATTCCGCTGATTATCGACAACACCAGCGCCACGCCCTACCTGTGCCGCCCCATTGAGTTGGGTGCCACGCTGGTGGTGCATTCGACCACCAAGTACCTGACTGGTAACGGCACTGTCACCGGTGGCTGCGTGGTGGATTCAGGCAAGTTTGACTGGGCGGCCAATGACAAGTTCCCAAGCATGTCGCAGCCGGAGCCGGCCTATCACGGCTTGAAGTTCGCAGAGACATTCGGCCCGCTGGCCTTCACCTTTCACGGGATCGCCATTGGTCTACGCGATCTGGGTATGACGATGAACCCGCAGGCGGCGCATTACACGCTGATGGGGATCGAGACGCTGTCGCTGCGGATGGAACGCCACGTAGAGAATGCCGAGAAGGTCGCCGCCTGGCTGGAAGCCGACGACCGGGTGGCGTTCGTGACCTATGCAGGGTTGAAATCCAGCCCCTATTTCAAACGGGTCAAGAAGGTTTGCCCCAAGGGCGCGGGTGCGCTGTTCACCTTTGGGGTGAAGGGCGGATATGACGCTTGTATCAAGCTGATCGACAGTCTGGAGATCTTCAGCCATGTCGCCAATCTGGGCGATACGCGATCGCTGATCATTCATTCGGCCAGCACCACCCACCGGCAGTTAACCGAAGACCAGCAGCGCGCGGCGGGTGCCGCACCAGAGGTGGTGCGGGTCAGTATCGGGATTGAAGATGCCGATGATCTGATTGCCGATCTGGATCAGGCGTTGAGCAAGGCCACAGCATAAGGCCGCTGGTCTGAAGCCCGGCCTCCGGGCGCACGCGAAACGGTGTGGCGGGGTGAACCCCGCCCTACCCCATGATGTAAACACCTGCGCGGAAGATGCGGTTTCGCCCTGCCGGGCGAGGATATTTTTGGCCAGAAGAAGCGTGGGACGCGTCAGGGCATAAGGGCGTAGGTGATGGCGACATCGGCGCTGATGGTGATCTGGCCCTCGGCCACGGGCACCGGACCGCTGTCGGCGGCCATCCGCATTTCCATCATCGGCATTGGTGGCCCGGAGGTGGCGCCTTCGCGGATGTTTTGGACCGCACCCAGGGTCAGATCAGCCGCAGCGGCGAAGGTTTCGGCCTTGGTGCGGGCATCCGTGACGGCGGCCGCGCGGGCAGCGGCCAGATGCGGGGCGCGGTCGGCCACATCAAATTGCAAACCGTTCATCTGGTTGGCACCGCCTTCGATCAGATTGTCCAGCACCGCCCCCAGCGCATCGAGATCGCGGATCGTGACGGCGATGTCGCTGCGCGCGATATAGCCGGTGATGCGCGGCGTGTTGCGGGTGTTGTTGTAGTCGCGGATCACCTCTAGGTTCAGGCCAGAGGTTTGCATATCCGCAGGTGCGATGCCTGCGGCGGTCAGCCCATCAAGCACACGGGCCAGATCTGCGCCCATCAGGTCCATCGCCTCTGTCGCGGCTTGCGCCTCTTGCGCGACGCCCAGCGTGATCCGGGCGATGTCGGGAGCCACGGCCACCTCGCCCCGGCCGGTGACAGAAATCTGCGGGTCCTGCGCCAGGGCGGGTGTGGCAAGGGCCAGAAAAGTCAGGGTGAGAAAGATGCGCATCGAAGCCTCCGTCATCGGTTTGGGGATATGGTCTGCTGATGAGACGCGCGCTGCAAGCCTTTCCTTGGCGAGGCCCCGTGCAAGACCTTGGATTTGGCGAGAAATTGCTTTAGGATTCACAAGAGGTGCAAAGCCTGTTTTGCACAACGCCAAGGGATGCTAAGGCCACCCGTATGACGCCGAACTTTGCGCTTTCTCTGTCCTTTGATGGCATCCGCCTGTTGCACCGCGTGCAGGGCGGTTGGCATCTGGTCGGAGAGGTCGCGCTGGATGATGCGGACCTGAAGGGTGCATTGGCGGTGCTGCGCAAGTCGGCGCTGATGCTGGAACCCGGCGGGTTGCGCACCAAGCTGCTGATCCCGCCCGAGCAGATCAAGTTTGCAACCATTGAGACGGCGCAGACCTCGCTTGAGGATGTGCATGGCGCGCTGGACGGGGCAACGCCTTATGCGATTGACGATCTGGTCATTGATTTTGACCGCACTGGCGGGCGCACGCATATCGCCGCTGTCGCGCGCGAGACGTTGGACGAGGCGCAAGCGTTTGCGCGTGAGCACGGGTTTAACCCGGTGGCTTTTGTTGCGATTGCAGAGCCGTTTACGTTTCAGAGCGAGGTGTTCTTTGGCCCTGTCAAAGGGCTGGACCCTGCAGAGATGCCGGAGCGCGACACAGAGCCGGTCAAGGTGATTGGTGCGGCGACCTTGCCAGACCCTGAACCCGTTGAAGAAGCAGCGCCAGTTGTGGCGGTGGCCGCGCCGGGACCGGCGGAAGCCGCGCAGGTGGATGTCGCACCCGATGTCGCCCCAGAGCCTGAACCCGCGCCAGAGGTAGTCTTTGCCTCGCGCAGTCGGGGCGGCAAGAGCCTGCCACCGCAGGACCTGCCCAAGGCGGAGACGGTCCCGCCTGTGACTGCGCCCGCGTCCGAAGAAGACGTGGCAGCCACACCGGAGATCGAGCCGCTGTTTACCCGCCGCAAGGAAGCGCCGCCACCGGTGGTGCCGGTTGCGGAAACAGCAGGCCCGGCGGTCGCCTCGCCGGTGTTGGATCTGCCGGGCAAACCGCCCAAACCGGTGGTCGTGGACACGCCCGAGCCGGTTGACGCACCGGCGCTGACCGGTAAGCCCGAAGATGCGGCGAAGACGGATACTTCTTTTGCGACAGTGCGCGCGGTGCCCGAGGCCCCCGCCGACAAGGTGGTGACCGCACCGCCGAAACCCACCCCGGCCAAGACCCGGACAACCGCGTTGGACAAGGCCGCAGAGGACCGTGGCAAGCCACGTTTTCTGGCGCTGAAGCTGACCGCGGGGCTGTTGGTCTTTTTGTTCCTGATCGCCTTATGGGCCAACACCTGGTCAGAAGAGGGGTTGGCCTGGCTTTGGGGCGGTGATGACCCCAAGAATGAGACCGCCGCGGCCCCGGCAGAGGTGGTGCCCGCACCAGAGACGCTGCCTGTCATTGCGCAAGATGTGCCAGAGGCGACACCGGCGCCGTCCGCGCTTGCGCCGGTGGATGACACGCCGGTTGAGGCGGCAGAGGCCCCGCCCCTGCCCGTGGTGCGCGCGCCTGCAGGACGTGTGCTGAGCCCCGCCGAAGCGGACCGCATTTATGCCGCAACCGGGGTCTACCAACGCGCGCCGCGGTTCCCGCTCGAGCCGCAAATTGCCACGTTGGACGGCCTGCGCGAGAGCGCGATTGTGACCGCCGCGGAACGGCCTGAGCAGCTGACCTTGCCCGCCACCGATGCGCTGTTTCGCGATCTGCCGCTGGATGCCCCGCGCAACCCACCGCCACCGGGCACGGTGTATCAGCGCGATCTGCGCGGGTTCATTCTTGCCACGGCAGATGGGGTGATGACGCCGGATGGTGCGATGGTCATTGCAGGCGCACCGGCGTTGCAGCCGCCTCTGCGCCCCGGCACCGAAATTATCGCCGCCCCCGACCCCAGCCCCGTGGCCGCCAATGGCGAGGGATTGATCCTTGTGGCTGGTCGTCCGCCTGTGGTTCCGCCGTTGCGGCCAGAGGGGCTGATCCCGCAGGAGGCCGAAGCGCCTGAGGTGCCCGGGGTGCCCGACACCTTGGAAACTGAGGTTGCGGACGCACCGGCAGAGGTGACGGAGACCGAAGCCGAGGCCGAGACTGAGGCCGAGACTGAGGTGGCAGAAGTCGCACCTGAACCAACCACAGAGACCGGACCGGAGGACACGCCCGAGGAGGGTCTGGTGTTGATCGCTGGCCGCCCGGATATTGTGCCGCCGTTGCGCCCTGAAGGTCTGGCCCCAGCGACGGCCGCCCCTGCGGAAGACGCCACAGCACCAGTGCCCGACGCGTCCCCGGTCGAGGAAGGGCTGATCGTGATCACGGGCGCGCCGGATTTGCGACCACCCCTGCGGCCTGCATCATTCGCGGATCTGGCGCCTGCGGATGAAGCGGCCATTGAAGCCACAATTACCGAAGTGGTCAGCACCGCCGGTGGCGTGCGCCTTGCCGGTTTGCGCCCCAGCCTGCGCCCCGAAGATGCGGTTACAGCAGTGATCCCCGCGCCGGTGTTTGCCGACCCTGCACTGGCGGGGTTCCGCCCCAGCCTGCGGCCCGCAGGTCTGGCCCCGGCGGCTGAACCCGAACCCGAGACGCCGGACATTTCCGATGTTGTCGCCGCCATCGCAGAGGCCGCCCCACCCAGTGCCTTTGTCACGGTCACGCCGCGCGCTGTGCGCGTCTCGGCCCGGCCTGATACACGGCCACGCAACTTTGCCCGCGTGGTAGCAGCCGCCGAACAGCGCAGCGCGCGGCAGCAATCGGCGGCAGCGGCCACGGTGGCAGCGGCCCCGACCCAGCAGGTGCGCACAGCACCCGCCACCCCGTCTGGGCCCACCGCCACAACCGTGGCGCGGGCGGCCACCGCCGACAATGCGATCCGCCTGCGCGACATTAACCTGATTGGTGTCTATGGTCGCCCCGGCGACCGCCGCGCGCTGGTGCGCATGGGCAATGGCCGGTTTGTGAAGGTCGAAGTCGGGAGTTCACTTGACGGTGGGCGCGTGACGGCGATTGGCGACAGTGCGCTGAACTACGTCAAACGTGGCCGGACCTACGCGCTGCAGTTGCCGCAGGGGTGACGTTGCGCCGGGGTAAACCCCGGCCTACCCAATGTTCACAGGACGCCGCGGGCGATCTGGTCGGCTTCGATGCTTTCAAAGAGCGCTTTGAAGTTGCCTTCGCCAAAGCCGTCATCGCCTTTGCGCTGGATAAACTCAAAGAAGATCGGACCGATGCAGGTCTTGGAGAAGATTTGCAGCAGGATGCGGGTCTCTCCGCCGTCCACCACGCCTTCGCCGTCGATCAGGATGCCGTGTTTTGCCATGCGGTCGATGGGTTCATCATGGCCCTGCACCCGGTCAAAGCTGAGGTCATAATAGCTTTGCGGTGGTTTGGGCATGAACTTGATCCCGCTGCCTGCAATCGTGTCAGTGGCGTCATAGAGATCACGCGCGCCCACGGCGATGTGCTGGATGCCTTCGCCGTTGTATCGCTTGAGATATTCGACGATCTGCCCCGTCTCGCCCCGGTCTTCGTTGATCGGGATGCGGATGCGGCCACAGGGCGAGGTTAGCGCACGCGACAAAAGGCCGGTGAACTTGCCTTCGATGTCAAAGAAGCGGATTTCCTTGAAGCCAAAGAGGTCGCCGTAGAACTTGAACCAGACGTCCATATTGCCCTTGTGGACGTTATGGGTGAGGTGATCGAGGTAGTAGAACCCCACCCCCGCCGGGTGCGCGTCATGCACCCAGTCAAATTCGGCGTTATAGGGGTTGGTGTCATAATATTGGTCGATGAAGTAAATCAGGCTGCCGCCGATCCCGACGATGGCAGGCACATCCATTGTCTTGCCCGGTCCATCATAAGAGGTGGCCCCTTTTGACACCGCATGGTCATGGGCATGCTGGGCATCAACCACCCGCCAGGCCATCGACGGGGCGCAGGGCCCGTGTTCATCCACAAAGTTACGGGCGTGGCTGCCGGGTTCATCGTTGATCACATAGGTGATGTCGCCTTGCTGCCAAAGCTCGATCGCTTTGGATTTATGCGTGGCCGTGTGGGTATAGCCCATCTTGGCGAAAAGGTCGCGCAGGGCCTGGGGATCAGGCGAGGCAAATTCCACAAACTCGAACCCGTCGGTACCGGCGGGATTGTCGGCAGTGATCGTGGCCTTGGGGGCGTCGTGCGGAAAGGGACCCATGGAAAGCTCCTGTGTGTTGCGTTATGATGATTATGGCGCAGAAAGGATGCACATTTTGCGCGTTGTTTGTTGCGTAGGTTTGATTTTGCGCGGAATATGCGCATGTTGATCGTATCTGAAGCGAGTTTTACGCATGTCACTTGACGCCACCGATCTGGCCCTTTTGGCCGCACTGCAGGACAACGCGATGATGACCGCGCAAGAGCTGTCGGAGCGGTTGCATCTGTCGGCCAGTCAGGCGGGGCGGCGCAAGCAGCGGTTGGAGGCCGAGGGGTATATCCGCGGCTACCGGGCCGATGTGGTGCCCGAGCGTGTCGGTCTGGGGGTCGAGGCGTTTATCCAGATCGTGATGGCGACCCATACCGAAAAGAATGCACGCGATTTTCTGCGCGTCACCAAGACCCAGCCCGGGATTGTCGGCGCATGGACCCTGACCGGAGAGGCGGATTACCTGTTGCGGGTGTTTTGCAGCGATCTGGCGGCGCTGAACCGGATGGTGCAACAGGTGTTGCTGCCGCATCCCGCCGTCAGCCGGGTGCAAAGCCAGATTGTGATGGAGCGGGTCAAGGCGGATGCGCCGCTGCCTGTTTAGGCAATAAAGCGAGCATTGCCTGTCAGGCGGCGTGTTTTTGTGCCGCGATGACGTTTCGGTCATTGCGCCTTAACCAAGGGCGGGCAATAGCTGAGACATGGAAACGTTTCTGTTTCAGGCCACGATCTATCTGGGTGCTGCGGTGATCGCAGTGCCGCTGGCCGCGCGGCTGGGGCTGGGATCTGTGTTGGGGTATCTGGGGGCGGGCATCGTGATTGGCCCGCTCTTTGGGTTGGTCGGCAGCGAGGCGCAGGACATCCAGCACTTTGCCGAGTTTGGCGTTGTGGTGATGCTGTTCCTGATCGGGCTGGAGCTGGAACCCCGCGCGCTGTGGGACATGCGCCGCAAGCTGCTGGGCTTGGGCGGAATGCAGGTGCTTTTGACCACCGCAGCGATTGCCTTTGCTGCCGTCCTGCTGGGATTTGCGCCCACGGTGGCGATTGCCATCGGGATGATCTTTGCTCTGTCGTCAACGGCCATCGTGTTGCAGACCCTGTCGGAAAAAAACCTGATGCGCACCGGCGGCGGGCGTGCGACGTTCTCTGTCCTGTTGGCGCAGGACATCGCGGTGATCCCGATGCTGGCGCTGTTGCCGCTGCTGACGGTGGCGGGCATCGGCATGACTATCGCCCCTGATGGGTCGCTGAAACGTCTGACCGAAGACGACCACCACCACGCGATCTCTCTGGTTGACGGGCTGCCTGCATGGGGGGTCACGCTGGTCACCATAGGTGCTGTGGCGGCGATCATTTTGACCGGCATCTACCTGACCCGTCCGGTGTTCCGCTATATCCACCACGCGCGCTTGCCTGAGATGTATACCGCCCTTGCCCTGCTGATGGTGGTCAGCATCGCGGTGCTGATGGAATTGGTCGGCCTGTCGCCCGCGCTTGGGACGTTTCTGGCCGGGGTTGTGCTGGCCAACAGTGAATTCCGGCATGAGTTGGAGAGCGACCTTGAACCCTTCAAGGGGCTGCTGCTGGGGCTGTTTTTCATCACCGTCGGCGCGGGCATCAATTTCGCGCTGCTGTTTGACCAGCCTGCGCTGATCCTGGGCTACACCGCGGGCATGATGGCGATCAAAGCGGCGATCCTGTTGGCGCTGGCCGTCGTCTTCAAGCTGCGCGGCAAAAGCCGCTGGCTGTTCACGCTGGGGCTGGCGCAGGCGGGGGAATTTGGTTTTGTGCTGGTGTCCTTTTCGCTGGCCCAAGGTGTGCTGACACCGGGTCAGGGGCAGACCCTGCTGCTGGTGGTCGCGATGTCGATGCTGGTCACGCCGCTGCTGTTTATCGCCTATGACCTGTTCAGCCACCGGATGGAGGATCACAGCGCGCACGAAGAACAAGACGACGATGTGGATGAGACCGGCACGGTGATTATCGCGGGCATTGGCCGCTTTGGTCAGATCGTGAACCGCCTTGTCCGCTCGAGCGGGTTTGACACCATCGTCATCGACAATGATCTGCCCACCGTGCAGATGATGCGTAAATTTGGGGTGCGTGGCTTTTTCGGTGATCCATCGCGCCCCGACCTGCTGAATGCCGCAGGTCTGCCGGACGCGAAAGTGCTGGTGGTGGCGCTGGATGGCAAGAAACAGGCCAATGCGCTGGTGGCCTATGCCCGCAAAGCGCGGCCCGATATCCACATTGTCGCCCGCGCCCGCGACCGGGTTCATGCCTATGAGTTGAATGCAGCGGGGGCTGACGATGTGGTGCGCGAGATGTTCGACAGCTCGCTGCGCGCGGGCCGCTATGTGCTGGAAAACCTTGGCCTCAGCGAGTTTGAAGCGCACGAAGCCGAGATGACCTTTTATCACAAAGATCGCGAGATGCTGGCGGACCTCGCCGCGTTGTGGAAACCCGGTCTGCCGGTGGCTGAAAACCCCGACTATGTCGCCCGTGCCAAGGCGTTTGACGCAGAGCTGGAAACGGCGCTGGCCGAAAAGGTGCAAAGCCGCGATGCGGCGGGCAATGGTGCAGAGGTTGGGCGCGGCCCCGGTGGCCGCACCCGGCAAAGCAACGGTTAGCCGTCGGCCACGCCGGCTTCGGCAAAGGTGGCCATGCCGGAATGGCAGGCCAGCGCACCTTTGAGCACGCCAATCGCCAGTGCCGCACCGGACCCTTCCCCCAGTCGCAGGCCAAGGTTCAAGAGCGGTTGCTTGCCCAGTGCATCCAGCAGGCGCTGATGCGCGCCTTCGGCAGACAAATGCCCGGCCACGGTGTGATCAAGCGCCCCGGCCTCCGCCTGTGCCAGCGTGGCGGCCGCAGCGGTGCAGATGAAGCCGTCAAGGATCACCGGAATGCTGTGCTGGCGCGCGGCAGCAATGGCCCCCGCCATCGCGGCCAGTTCGCGGCCACCCATGCAGCGCAACACCTCAAGCGGGTCGGTGGTATCGTGCAGTGCCACACCCCGGGCGATGACTTCGGTTTTGCGTGCAAGGCCCGCGTCATCAACGCCAGTGCCGCGTCCGGCCCAATCAGCAGCGTCACCCCCATAGAGCGCCAGACCAATGGCCGCCGCTGCGGTGGTGTTGCCGATCCCCATCTCGCCCACCACCAACAGATCAGAGGCGGGATCAACGGCGGACCAGCCGGTAGAGAGGGCCGCCACAACCTCTGCCTCTGTCATGGCGGGGCTTTGGGTGAAATCAGCCGTGGGGGTGTCGAGGTTCAGCGCATGGACATCCATGCGTGCGCCGAAGGCCTTGGACAATTGGTTGATGGCTGCCCCGCCGTGTTCGAAATTGGCGACCATTTGTGCCGTCACCTCTGACGGGAAGGCCGAGACGCCTTGCGCGCAGACACCGTGGTTACCCGCGAAGATGATGACCTGCGGGGCCGTCATGGCGGGCCGGTCCGTGCCCCGCCAGCCAGCGTACCAGATGGCGAGGTCTTCCAGCCGCCCCAGCGCGCCGGGGGGTTTGGTCAATTGGCCGTTGCGGGCCGCAGCCCCTGCTGTCGCGGCGGCATCGGGACCCGGAGCGTCGGCAAGCGTGTCACGGAAAGCGGCAAGTGTGGAAAAAGGCGCGGTCATCAGGTCCTCGTTGATCATCTGTTGGCACATGTCTAACGATGCAGGGCAGGATGAAAAGCACGGATCAGGCAGGGTTATGGCGAATTCCGACACGTCACGCATGCAAGGCCATGATGTCGCAGCCGCACTGGGCTTGCTGACCCGGCTGCCGGTGCCGGTGGACGGCGCGCGGGCGGCGGCGCGTGGCGCGGCATCGGCCTGGGCCTATCCGCTGGCCGGGGTGGTCGTGGGGCTGATCGCGGGCGGTGTGGCGGTGGTGGGCGGCTGGCTGGGCTTGCCCGGCGGCTTGGTCGCGGGGCTGGTGTTGCTGGCGACGGTGATGGTCACGGGGGCCATGCATGAAGACGGGCTGGCCGATTGCGCAGACGGGTTCTGGGGCGGCTGGGACCCCGCGCGCCGGTTGGAGATCATGAAGGACAGTCGGATTGGAGCTTATGGCGTCATCGCGCTGGTGATTGGCATCGGGCTGCGATGGGTGGCTTTGACGGTGCTGTTGAATGCGGGTGTGGTCTGGGTGGCGGTGCTGGTCCCTGCGGTCGCCAGCCGGGCGGCGATGGTCTGGGTGATGACGGCGCTGCCGCTAGCGCGCCGCACCGGGCTAAGCCATGCGGTCGGGCGACCATCGCCGCAGGCCGCGCGGGTGGCGGTTGGCGTGGCGGCATTGGTGGGTTTTGGCCTGACAGGGTGGAGTCTTGTGCTGTTGGCGGCGGTCGCTTCCCTGATGGTTTGGGGCAGCATGGCGCTGGCGCGGGCCAAGATCGGCGGGCAGACCGGTGATGTGCTGGGCGCCTCGCAGCAAGTGGTCGAGATTGCGGTGCTGATGGCGCTGGTGGCGGCGGGGTAAACCCCGCCCTACCCCATTGAGGCGGGGGTTGTGCAAAAGACGCGGTTTCGCGCTGCCGCGCGAGGATATTTTTGGCCAGAAGAAGCTAGGGACAGGTCAGGGCTGCAGCGAGGGACGGCGGGCCGGTGAAGGGGGCAATGGGCTGGCTGGTGATCTGGGTTTTAGTCAGCGTGGTTTCCATGATCTGCGTCCAATTGGCATTGGCGGTGATCAGGCGCGGGCCATTGCCGCAGTCCCGGAGACCGCCCTGGATGAAGTCCTGACCGATCTTGTGATTGGTCAGACCTTCGATGTTGGCAATTTCGCGGAAATCACCATCGGCGTAGCGCCAGATTCGCAGCGTCTTGGCCAGATGCGGGCGGTCGATATAGGCGATCTCTATATCGCCGTCGCCATCCAGATCAGCGGCAGCAAATGGTGCAAGCCAGCGGTTGGTGCGTCCGATATGCGGGGTCGCGGCGATTTCGACAGGTCGGTTGTCCGCGTTCAGGCCCATGACCACAAGTGCGGCACCAAGGTCAACATGGCTGAGGATCACCACAACTTCGGGGGCGCCATCGCCGGTGACGTCCCACAGGCGCGGTTCCAGATCTTCGAAAACGCGGTCTTCGGGAAGGTTGATTTCATAGGTCAGGCTGCGCTTGCCGTTAAAGAGGTTGCCCTCTTGCCCGACGGTGGCGCCCACCTCGATCCGCAGGGTGCCCCATTCGACCGCATCGCCAAGGATGCCGTGGGCATAGCGGGTTGTCGGCGCGGCAAATTCGGCCGACAGGATGGTGTCAGCGGCGACAGGTGTGGCCAGCGCCAGCAAGGTCGCCGCCAAGCGCCACATCAGATTTGCTTTTCCGGCATTTGCACCCGCAGGCCGTCCAGCGCGTCGGTGACCTTGAGCTGGCAGGTCAGGCGCGAACGGGTTGCATCGGGTTCGAACGCGAAGTCGAGCATGTCTTCCTCCATCGCGTCTTTGGCGGGCAGTTTTTCCACCCAGGTTGGATCCACGTAGACGTGGCAGGTGGAACAGGCGCAGGCGCCGCCGCAGTCGGCCTCGATCCCCGGAATGCCGTTATCGCGGGCGCCCTCCATCACGGTCAGCCCATTGGCCACATCGACCACATGTTCGGTGCCGCCAAATTCTACGTAGGTGATTTTTGCCATGCCTGCAGGTCCTTTCGGGTCAAGTTTTGCCATTTCTAGGCGAGGATGCGCCGTCCCGCCAGTGAGAATTGTTGTGTCGCAAGACAGGTTTGCGTTACCCATGCCGCAATGAATGTGAAACGGATTGTCATTTTGGCCGGTTTGGCCGTCGCGGGCTGTGCCCCTGCCCCGGCATCGGGGCCGGAAACCCCGGTCTCGGGCAGTCTGGTCATTGATCTGGGAGAGATCGAAACGCGGGCCGATGGGCGCTGTTTTGCACGCGCTGCAGGTCAGACGGAGACCCAGATCGTCACAGAACTGGTCGAGGTGCAGCCGGCGGTGAAAGACCGCAACGGCGTTGTGATCACCCCGGCCATTTTCCGCAATATCACTGGACCGCGCACGGTCGAGGTGGGGCAAGGCGCGCAGTTTGAGACGGTGTGCCCGCAGGTCTACACCCGCGACTTTGTCGCCACGTTGCAGCGCGCCTTGATCGTGCGCCGCGCCTATGATGGCGCGGTGACCGGGCTGATGGACAGCGGCACATCTGCGGCTTTGCAGGCGTTCCAGAAGGCGATGGGCGTCGATAGCCCGCTGCTGGCCGTGGCTGTGGCGCGTGATTTGGGGATTGTGGCGGTGCCGCGCGGCTAGGGTCCTGACCCTAAACCGCCTTGATCCGATCCACCTTCAGTTTGGATGTGTCGACCACGCAGTTGCGGCCCTGATCCTTGGCCAGATAGAGCGCATCATCGGCGAGCTTCAGGATATCCTGAATTTGGGTGCCGTCATGCGGGAAGGACGCCACGCCGCAAGAGATTGTGACGGTTGGCAATGTGCGACCGGCGTAAGGGATCGCGAGGTCTTGCACCCGCGCGCGCAGCCGTTCGGCAGCCGCCACCGTATCTGTGCGCGATGCCGCTGGCAGCAAAACCAAGAACTCTTCCCCGCCGAAGCGGCAGAGAACTTCATCCTTTGCAAACACCTCTGCCATGGCGTCTGCGATGGCGCGCAGCACCATGTCGCCCGCATCGTGGCCGTGGTTGTCGTTGAAAGATTTGAACTTGTCCGCGTCAAAGGAGATGACACCAAAGGTGCCGGATTTCCGGTCCTGTAATTTGACCGCGTTACGCATGGATTCCAGGAAGTGGCGGCGGTTGTAGAGGCCAGTCAGCGGATCGCGGGTCGACTGATCCTGAAGCTCGTCCCGCAGTTTGACGTTGGCGATAGCGAGGCTGATCAGCTCACCACAATTGGCTGCAAATTCATGGGGATGCCGCACGCCTTTGCCGGGTTCCTGAACCGCCTGGAACTGGATATGGAGCAGTCCCACGGTATCGCCATGGGCCACGATGGGCACGCAGATATAGTCGCCTGTTGAAGGTGTGTCCTGTTCCTGCACATGCGGGCATTCGAACGAGATTTTCTGCGACGAGAGCGAGTAGTTGCGGCCCCGGCGCAGGGCCCAGCAGGCGTCAGCCTTGATATGGTCGTGAATGTCCGTCTCACCCCAGGCCGCCGCCCCATCCAGGACGTCGCGCGAGTTGGAATAGACATAAAGTTCGCCCCGGCTGTCGGGCAGCATCTGGCGCATGTATTCCTTGAGCACGACAAAAAGTTCATCCAGCGATTTGCAGGTTTGCAGCCAGTCGCCCAGCTCTGCCAGCATCGCCGCCTCTTGTTGGCGGGCCTTTTCGCTGTCGAGTGCTTCAAGCACCTTGGCTTGCGCTTCTTCTGCGGCGCGCTTGGCTTCGTCCAGATCGGCGGATTCGCGGCGTTGGCGCGTGACATCGGTAAACGTCACAACATAGCCGCCGTCGGACATCGGACGCGCAGCCGTCGACACGATACGCCCAGAGCGCAAATGACGGTCGAATTGAAACGGGGTTTTGCGCGAGAACCGTTCCTGCGTGTCATCGACGGCCTTTTGATCCAGTTCGCCGCGCATCACGGCACCGGCCAGAAACTCAGTACGGTGAATGCCGATTGTCAGGTCGGTGGGTCGCATTTCGAGCACGTCAAAGACCCGATCGGTGTACATCGCGCATGCGCCATCGGCGTCCCAGACAAGGACACCCTGTTCCATGCCGTCAGCGACCTGCCCCAGAAACTCTGGTGACATTGAGATGGCAGAGATACCAATGGGCGCTGCTGGCGCTGCGGATGTGCTGACGTCAGACCGATCTTGTTTTGGCATATTTCACCGCTCTTCCGCCCCCGCGCACAAAACTAGGGCAAGGCCCCTAACGATTGGTTTACGCAGGTCCAAATCGGGAAATATGCAAAAAAGGCGGGCCAATCGGCCCGCCTTTTCCAAGTACAGCTTTTGCTGCGCTTATTCGCTTTCCGCTTCCAGTGACAACGCCACAAAGCGTGGGTCACCGCCCCGACGGACCAGCAACAGCAGCGATTTGCGGCCCGCGTCGCGCGCCTCTTCGATGCGGGCGTTGAAATCCTCGACCGTGGCGACAGCCTGCTGGCCTGCTTCGGTGATGACGTCACCTTCCAGCAGACCTTTGGAGGCCGCTTCACTGTCGGGGTTGATGGATGTAATCACCAGCCCTTCGTCCACGGACAAACTGAACTGATCGGTCAGCTCTTCGGTGATCTCGGACAGTGTCAGGCCCAGAATGTCAGCCTGTTCGGGCGCTTCTGGTGCCTCTTCGGAGGCAGGGAAGGCCACGGCTTCGTCCGTTTCGCGACGGCCAAGCACAACGGTCAGATCTTCGTTTGCACCGTCACGCAGTACCACCACGGGGACTTCTTTGCCCACGGGGCTGTTGCCAACCATGCGGACCAGATCACGGGTGTCAGGCACATCGTTGCCGTCAAAGGTCAGGATCACGTCGCCTGCGAGCATCCCGGCATCTTCTGCCGGACCCGGTGGCACATCGGTGATCAACGCGCCTTTGGCCATGTCGAGCCCGTCAATGGCGTCGACCATGTCCGGGGTCACATCCTGGATGCGCACACCCAGCCAGCCGCGACGGGTTTCGCCAAATTCCTTGAGCTGATCGACCACATTGGTCACCACAGCCGAGGACATCGAGAAGCCGATCCCGATCGAGCCGCCATTGGGCGACAGGATCGCAGTGTTCACGCCGATCACCTCGCCGTCCATGTTGAAGAGCGGCCCGCCAGAGTTGCCCCGGTTAATTGCGGCGTCCGTCTGGATATAATCGTCATAGGTGCCTGAAAGCGCCCGGTTCCGGGCTGAGACGATGCCTGCGGAGACAGAGAACCCCTGCCCCAGCGGGTTGCCCATGGCCATGACCCAGTCGCCTACGCGCGCGCCTTCCGCATCGCTGTCGCCAAATTCCACGAATTGCAGCGGCGTGTCATATTCGACCTTCAAAAGCGCGATATCGGTATTGGGATCGGTCCCGACCAGTTCCGCTGGCAGTAGCTCTGACGGTTGCCCGTCGCCGGGGAAGAACTCGATCTCGATCTCATCGGCGCCTTCGATGACGTGGTTGTTGGTGACGATAAAACCGTCAGCCGAGATCACAAAGCCGGACCCCAGCGCAGATGACCGGCGCGGCGCGCCACGTGGGCCGTTTTCCAGATCGTTGAAGAAATCTTCAAACGGGGACCCTTCCGGCACGATGCCGGACGGCCCGGTGCGGCCTGCGACTGTGGTTGAGGTGGTGATGTTCACCACCGCTGGGCTGACCTGCTCGGCCAGATCAGCAAATGTTGCGGGACGCTCTTGCGCGTAGGCGGGCATCGCCTGGCTGAGTGCCAACCCGGTGGCAATCGCAATTCCCGTGAACCACAGACGCAGACGGCCTGCGGACTGATATTCAGATTGAAGTGTCAAAGTTTGAGATGTCACTGCAGTCTCCCTTACTTGCGCTTGGGCGGCGAGGTGCCGCACCTGTCTTTCCATCAACTATGTAGGGCGCAGGCATTGCAACGCAATTGCCAATCGCGCGCTGTCAAAGCCGCGTGAGCATGAAACCTGAGAAAATGTCGCAAAAGTGTTTGCAAGCGCTTGCAGTTTTCGGTCCTCTGACGCCAAACGGCGAGGGACGTGTAGCGATGTGGGACTTTTTGACACCGGATGTGTTGGTGATCATTGCCGGGGGGCTTCATGCGTTAGGGTATCTGATCATCAATCAGATGGTGCTGCGCCTGATGATTTTTGCCGGATCAATGGCCTATCTGGCCTATTACGCAACCGTCGCAGCGGAGCCGCTGTGGGGCGCGATTTACACCACGCTGATTATCACGGCGGCTAATGTGACGGGCATGATCGGGCTGATGTTGCGCAATGCCACCTTCGCGGTGCCGCGCGGGTTTGAGGACCTCTACCCGGATTTCCAGCCGCTGCTGCCCGGCGATTTCCGCAAGTTGATGCGGCTGGCCAGGCGGCGTGTGCTGGAGGAGGAAACCGTGCTGTCGCGGGAAGGATCAGCCCTGAACAGCATCTACTTTGTGGTGCATGGCATTCCGATTGTGACAAAGATGGGCACCAGTTTCCCGATGGCCGAACGCATTTTCGTGGGCGAAGTGGCGTACCTGACCGGCAAGGGGTCGGCGGCGACCACCACCCTGCCCGCCGGTTCAGAAGTGCTGGAGTGGGACATCGCAACCCTGAACGCCGCGGCAACCCGCAAGCCGCACATCCGGCTGGCGATGGATGCCGTGATCAGCCGCGATCTGGCCCGCAAGGTGGCGCTGGCCGTGGCCCCGGCCGCGCAACAGATCGGGCGCGAACAGGCAGGGTAAGTGGGTGGTTTGAGGCCGGCGGAATTTTACGAGAACGAAAGGTGAGCCTCCGCCGTTTGAGATGGACAGCCCATATCGTTAAGGACGTGAGGGGTCTGATGTGGGGGTTGCCGATTGGTCGTTGGTCGGCGCACACGCATGTCGCGTGACAGGGTTGCGCTGATAGGTCAGTCGCGTTGTCACCCCTTGATTGAAGACAGCGGCAGTGCAGTTTCCAAAGCCGACAGCGTGCTGCTGTCCAGATGTCGCATTGCACTTGTTTGAAGGATGGCGGTTTCGAGTTCTCGTGCTCTGACACCGAATTTCCGCAATATGCTCTCGTGACTAGCTTGATTGCACATTCGGATACCGCGGCGAGCAATAGGTATTCACGTTGCTCAAACTTGAGCATCAATCTTTATTCTCGTTGGAAAGCTTAAGCGCGCCCTCCAATGTCCATTAATCCACGAAGCCAGCGGCGAGTTCGCAAACGATCTCTGCGGCGGGCTTTATGCTGTTGATTTGTCCAACTCCCTGACCTGCATAGAGACTGAGCTTGTCCGCCATGGCGGCATTGTCGATTTGACGAAGTCCACCACCCATGAAACGGAACAGGTTCCATCCACCACGGCCGACAATTGCCCGATGCGGGGTGCCATATCGCCAACCGTAAGAGTAACCGGACAAAAACTTAGGCGTGTCGGTATCGGCAAGGACGATTTTTTCCTTGTAGGCGTCGTGTGCGTCGCATTCCTGTGAAGCAAGAAACGCAGTTCCACACCAAACCCCTTGGGCACCCAAACACCTTGCTGCGCGAACAGCCCGGGCATCGCTTATCGCCCCGGCTGCAATCACCGGTCGGCCTTTGGCAACATCCACAACAGCAGGCAGTAGGGCCATCAAGCCCACCCTTCCCTGTGTGAGATGTCCTCCGCCCTCAATGCCCTGAGCTATTATGATATCCGCGCCGTCTAAAACCGCCTTTTTCGCGTCGGCGACGGTCCCGACTTGAACGATGGTGACGATACCCGCATCTCTTGCACGAGGAATGACGTCACGGAAATCCCCGTAGTACAATGAAACGACCTTTGGCTTTTCATCGAGCACCACTTTTAGACCCGCCTCGAAAAACTCAGGCCCGCCGTACTGCGGTACTAAATTCACTCCAAACGGCTTTTCCGTCAGCGCCCTCGTCTGCCTGATCCAACCCCTCAATGTTTCGGGCAGGACGCGCAGCGCGCCCAGATGTCCCAGGCCACCGGCCTTGCTGACGGCAGCGACAAGAGAAGGTCCACTGAGCCCGGCCATACCCGCCTGAAAGACCGGCACGGCAATTCCACACATGCCCGCCAGAGAGTTGGCGGGAGTTTCTGGAAGGGTCTCTTGATTGAACGCCGACTGGATATTCTTACTGCTTGGCTTCGGCATCTCTCACCTGAGTGTAACTTGGGTGAGCCGAGTAGACTGGCAACAGACAATCTAATAAAGTGAATTAATAAGAACATATCGTTTCGTAAATGAGAATACATATGGAACTAAAGAATCTCCACACCTTCGCCGCAGTCGCAGATACTGGATCAGTTGCTGGCGCCTCAAGGGAACTTCATTGCGTCCAATCGAACGTGACCACGAGGATCAAATCCCTCGAAGGAGAGCTGGGGGTGGAACTGTTCAATCGCAGTCGATCAGGCATGGCGCTGACGGCCGCAGGAACGGCCTTCTTGCCCTATGCTCTTGATGTTTTGCGCGCCGAATTGCGCGCTCGGGCATCGGTGGCGGATTTTGGCAATTCAGTTAAATTCCTGCGGATAGGCAGCATGGAGAGCACCCTTGCTGTTCGCTTGCCGAAGATTATTGCAGCGTTTCGCAAGAAGCACCCCGACATGCGCCTTCAGATCTTTTCGGGCCCGACGGAAGACCTTCTTCACAAACTGGTGCAGGATCAGATTGATGTGGCCTTTGTCGGGGGGAAGTTCGCCCGGCCTGGATTGATGGGGCAGGCATTATTCGCCGAGGAAATGGTCATGATTTCCTCAGCCGAATTGAAAGAGCCGGACGGGCTTCGTTCGCTCCCCATTATCGTGTTCAAACAAGGGTGCTCGTATCGCGACTTTACCAGAAGGTGGATGCGCAAGTCAGGCCTGGCCCCGAACGACATCTTTGAGCTTGGGACGCTGGATGGGATACTTGGGTGTGTTGCATCCGGTGTGGGCATCAGTTGCCTACCGCGTTCGGTTATTGAAGGAAGCCAGTATAGAGAGCTTCTTACGATCCACCCCTTGGAGGACTCGGAACGTTTCATCGACACCTACGCGATGCAGTACGCTGGCCAGATCCGGAACGGAGCTGTCAGAGAGTTCCTCAAATTCATCCTGCTACCTGATGATCCAGCTGCAAACATGGCCTGATCAGTTGGCTTTACATTCTCATTGTCAGAACGATGTGTACGGATACTTCCGTCTATAGAAAATGAACTGACCTCGCTAACGTTTCTGAATGAGCGAGGTATGAACGATGAAGCTAAGAGACAATGGGCTGCATTTCGGGTTTGTTTCCGTAGTTGGACACTGGGGAGGCGCGGCTATGCTCGCGGCTTTTCTCATAAGCGCCAGCGCCTCAGAACTCTCGGACGCAGAGCCTAGTTCCACGCAAAATGTGACGTTCTGGATATCCCTTCTTACGGCTCTGATCTTTGCGTTCCGCCTGTATTGGAGAATTGTGAATTTCCACCCTGCGCCACTTGGTGGCGCAAGCCCGGCTCAGGTGCTCGCCGGTCGCGGTGTCGCGCTGGGAATGCTGTTGGCAGGCGTCATTCTTCCGAGCCTTTTTCTGGCCAAGGCGTTTGTGACACCAGGGAGTAGCTGGTGGCTTACGCCGCTGTTCTGGTTCGGAGTTGCCTGCTTTCTTTGCGGGCTTGCTCTCCACCTCTATGGCGCATTCACACACCACTTCGTTTTGAAAGATGACAGCCTAAAGAGGGTGATGGGGCACAAGGTCGATCTTTGAGAAAGAAACCGCTTTAGGCGGTGCAGATGTGACTTTTGGAGGGACCGGTGCCGTGATTGGCCCGCACCGATGCCTTCGTAGTTTGGAACCATCAGCACTGTCTTATTGCCTTCGGGCCGCTGGTAACGATTAATACTGGCACTGTTCTTGTGTCATGCGTCCTGTTGCTTCGTCGGCAACTTTTGATCCGAGGTTCGCGCGCGCTGGCGGTAGCCTTTTCGGTCAAGCGATCTACGCAAAACGATTGACCCGCCCAATTTGCGACTCTCTCATCGGTCAACTGCGTCCCAACAAATCGCCAGATTGGGAAAAGCCCGTAGCGTTCGTCGCGCCCTTTGCCACAAGGGCGCGACGTCGTGTTCACCTACCGGTAGTATGGTGATTGCATCTGACGGCTCGCCGTTGCCGTTGTTGCGGCATCAAACACCCGTGTGTAAGGGGCGGCTCCCATGCTTGCCGCGACGCTCGGGAACTGGTTGATCGCGAAGTCGAGCGCTTGATCCATTGTATCGAATGCATCGAAGCCACCCAGTGTATGGGTAGACGCGCCGCTGAGCCAAACCTTGTTTTGGAGGCCTGGCACCTGTTTCAGCCTTTCATTGCGCGTGCGCCAGTCAAAGCTCTCAAAGGGCTGCGAGAGTTGCAATTCAGTGTAGACAAATGCACCCGGCGTGCGTTCTGGGGTTGCGCCATAGTGTACAGCCCCAAGATCCTCGCTGGCCTCTTTCACAACTTGTGCATCAAACACCCGCGTGTTGTGGGCTACGCCAAAGGTGCGCGGCTCTGTCGGGAAGTATTCGGTCACGAACTTGGTGGCATTCTCTTGGCTATCGAAACCATAAAAACCACCGAGCGAGCCGGTTCCGTGACCGTGAAGCCAGGTTTTGTTCAAGAATCCAGGCTGTTTCTTGATGTCTTCATTGATACTTGGCCATGGGGCGTCGTCGAAGGGCACTGAAATGGCGACTTCTGTGTAAACGAAGGCTTGTGGTGTCACTGGGTTTTCCTTTGCGTGAATGAGTTTCGGTGCGAGCGCCGCACCGGTGGTTGCGATGAGCATCTCACGACGTGTGAGCCGTGATGTGCCGTTTGGATTGTGTGTTGTCATTTGCGACTCCTATCAACTTGCACTTTGCAAGTTGATAGCTTTGTCCGATATGTAATTGCAAAACGCAAGTTGAAAAGTTAAACGAACGACATGAGTACCAAACCAAAGCGCCCCCTGTCCGGATGTCCTATCGACTACGCCCTCAGCGTGTTCGGGGATCGATGGTCATTGCTCATTATCCGTGACATCGCGATCAAAGGCGCAAAGACCTACGCTGAGTTACTTGAGGGGTGGGAGGGCATTTCCACGAACATTCTTGCGCAGAGAATGAAGCATCTCGAGGAAAAGGGGATCGTTGAAAAGCACAAGAACCCCGCCAATTGGCGAAGCTCTATCTATGAGCTTACGCCAAAAGGCCGGGCACTTGCACCGCTGCTCGCGGAGTTGGTTCTTTGGGGGGGCACATATAACGACGCGGGTGAACCAATGCGGGACACCTATGACGCAGTCCAATCTGACCGCGCCGAATTCGAGCGCGCGATACGTGAAACGCAACGACCTGCAGGCAGATAGCAACCAGCGATTTGGCGGCGCGCGAAACGCGCCGCCAGCTGCAACGGCCTGAGTGACCGGACGGGCGATACCCAACCTTTCAGTCAGCCGGTCTTCAAAGCGCCTGTTTCCTGTATTCTGTAACCGGCAGACCGCCGATCCCCCAGCTTTCCAGCTTGACCTCGTCAATGACCACGACCGTGGTTGCCGGGTTCTTTCCCAGAACATCAGACAAAAGCTTGGTCACGCCGGAAATCAGCTGCGCCTTTTCACCGTCGCTTGGACCATTTCCGTTCGGCCCGCCCTCTTGAGTCACCTTGATGTTGACATAAGGCATCGGTCATTCCTTTCGTGGGATGTAAGTGAAGACTTTCGTCACAATTCGCCATTCGCTGCCCTCGCGGACAAGAGTAAGAAAGTCGAGGTAGTCACGACCCATCATACTCATTCGGGCCGTGACGCGTGCGATGCGCTCTGACCCAAATGCAATTTCAAGAATGGCCTCATCACGGGGATCACCTCGCTCAGAGGGTGGTGTGCGCCCATCAACACGGGACATATAAGTCTCTAGATCGAGGCAGAGTTCATCCCCGTCGGTCGCGCAAAAATAGGCGAGCTTCGAGTGGAAAACCTTGCGCAACATATTGCTGTCCGCGTGATGCAGGCCATCGAAGTAGAGTTCGACCAACGACACAACCTGTTTGTGATCTTGAGGTGTCATTCGATCAACCCTTCGGCTCGCATAGCCTTCTGAGATGCGGGACGTGCAACGCCGCGCTTGATGTAGGCTGCAATGCTCGGCCACGGTGTGAGGTCAATTTCCGTGAAGTTGGCCCAGTTGGCGACAACGAAAAGATAGGCGTCCGCCACCGAGAACGTGTCATCAACGAGCCAGGTGCGCCCGTCTGCGAGCTGTGGTTCCAAAAGATCGAACCGTTTGGCGACAGCCTTGCGGGCGTCCTCTTTGCCTTGCTCCGTGGTGCTGGAATTGAAGAGTGGCGAGAACGCCTTGTGCAGTTCAGCAGCGGTCCAGTTGAGATGTTCCTGCACACGGGTGCGCGACATCGTTCCTGCAGCAGGGGCGAGATTGGCGCTTGGGTTTGTGTCAGCAATGTACTGAAGGACGGCTGCCCCCTCGGTGAGCAGGTCATCATTATCCAATTTCAACGTTGGCACATAGCCCTTCGGGTTGATGTCCAGATAGGCATCGCCCGTTTCTGTGAGTGCTGCGTCCGTGTCGACGGATTCAATCTCGAAGGTTGCACCGACTTCGGTCAAGGCGATGTGGCTGGCAAGCGAGCAGGCACCGGGTTTGTAGTAGAGTTTCATATCGGTCTCCAATGTTTGGTTAGACCTCGAAGATAAGTTGCAACTTGATCGAAAGATAATATCATTAAATGTATAAAACGATCTAACAAACGGATTGAGATATGAAACTTGAACAACTGGTAGCCCTCGACGCTATCGTCTCTACCGGGACGTTTCGCGGAGCGGCTGAGCAGTTAAACAAGTCCCAAAGCGCCATCAGCAATGCTATCCGGCTCTTGGAAGAAGAACTTGATATTCAGATGTTTAGCCGCGCCGCATATCGGCCATCGCTGACACCAGAGGGCGATGTCTTTTATCGTCAAGCATTGCGGGTTCTACAGCAGATGCGCGAACTCAAAAAGACGGCAGGTCGGTTGAGTGCCCATGAAGAAGCAGAACTGCGCTTGGCGGTCAGTAGTACGCTGCCACTACATCCAATTCTGGCGGCGCTGAAGGACATTGGTCAAGTTTACCCGGCAACTCATATACGGGTTGCCACCGAGAGCATGGGGGGGCCGGTCGCCCGGCTGATGGAAGGACAAGCAGACATTGCGATCGCCAGCTTGGCGGATGTCGCGCTCGACAAGGTGGATACGCATCCCGTGGCCGAAGTCACAATTCGACCACTCGCTACGCCTGATTTTGCTGCCGAGCTTGGAACCCAAGCAATGACGCCTGCTTCCTTGCAAGGCCGGGTGCAGGTCGTGGTTGCCGGTACCGGTGGACAACAATTTGATCAGAGTCGCGACCTGTTGGCCGGTGGCAATAAATGGACCGTCTCGGATTTCGCATCCAAGAAGGAGGTCATTCTGTCTGGTTTGGGATGGGGTGGCCTGCCTGACCATCTGACGGTTGACGAGAGAAAGACAGGCAGGCTTGTCCCGCTGTCGGTGAACAGCTTCCCACCACGTCATACCGTTCTTCATGCCATTCGGCGCAAAGATGTTGTTTCCGGCATCGTTGCCAATACGCTTTGGGACAAGTTGACTGGCCTCGATTCCACATCTGATGCACAGGTCTGACGCCCGCACTTGTCTTTACCCGGACAATGCTCAAGGCGGTGATCTCTACATGCATCAATCAGACGCCATCCGAGGCAAAAGGTGACAGGTTGCACGTAAGCTTCACGGTAAACGTCAAACGCGAACAACGTCAGTAAGGCAGCCGGGTTCGGGTATCCGAAAAGTGGACAATCATCGTCAGAAAGGACGGCACTACGCCTGTCGGGGTCCGATGTGATCGTTGGCCGCGCAGACGTAAGTGACGACCCAACGAGGTTCTTCATCGCCCAGATGAGCGATTTACGCTGATATTTTCAGAAGTACAGCGAAGCACTGGAATCGCATGACGAATGGCCGTGGAAGATTTTTCAGCCTCGATTTTCTAGGGATAAATCACCTAATAGACGTTACTGACGGGCGCGTCGGTGGCAGTCCACAGGCGCAGGTGCTCGCCGGGACGTCGGCGCCACCGACGACGCGAGTCTGAGCGTGGACGAGGTAGATACTGTGAAGGGTCTCTGCTGCGGCCCTGATGAAGTCTTTGGCAAGAAACAACCCAGATTTCAAATTCATTCGCGGCGCTGCGCCCCCCCCAAGGTAAAGACAACAAGCAGAACAAGCGGGTTCACGGCCAAAGCGAATGACGAAATACCAAGCGAAGGCGTGACAAGCGTCACAAGTGCGAGCAAACCGGGAAGACTGAGTAAGATCGCAATCAAGAGTTTCTTGGTGTTTCATTAGAAAACGACACGATCATATCTCCAATTCTAAACGATTTTCCGCTCGAGGCTTTGAACGCCCTGTCAGGGGCAGGCACGGCACGCAGGCGCGGAGGTGGCACATTGCTGGCGCGGGCAGACCGCCACAAATGTGTGATGCGGCAAGCATTCGTTTTGCAGCAGAACCTGGCATCACTATTCACGACCCAAAGAACGCGCGACGACATCTGCGATGTCGACAACCGGAGCGTCAGTTCCGCTTGCGAGAACGGCAATGGAAAGATCTTGTGTCGGATAGACCCTCACTACGGCCGCAAAACCCGGACCGCCACCGCGATGTTGCAACCATTGTGCCGCCGCATCACGTTCGAACCAGCCTAGGGAAAAATCCTGTGGATCCGGTGCAACCATCAGCTGCACAGTGTCGTCACTTTGAAGAACCGGGCCTATTGCCATTGTGACGGCACCCAAACGGGCGGCGTCTCGTGCGGATGCAATCAGACCTGTTGGCGGGGTCGCTTTGATGTAGACCCGGTTCAGCCACCAAATCCGACCGTCCCTTGCCCTGACCAGATCGTTGAGATCGGCGAAAAAGGGAAGCACCGGTGTGAAGACATGCACCAATGGGTGCGACCCGAGCGCTTCGTTTGCGGGTTGCGGTGCGCCAAAGACAAAGCTGCTGGACGCCATTCCTGCGGGTTGCAACACGCGCTGCGATACCGCGTCTTCATAGGCCTGCCCGGTCCGGGCCTCGATAATCGCGCCGAGCAGCATGTATCCAAGGTTGCTGTAGCTGCGGTCGGAACCGGGTTGGAATCCAAGATCGCGATAGGCAGGCAAATTTTGGCGCAGAAACTCCGTTTGGTTTGGCAGGTTTTCGTCATACTGCAGCCACCCAAACACCGCCGGCACTGTGTCTTGAAGACCCGAAGTGTGGCGCAAAAGATCACGGGTTGTTATGCGGTTTTCCGCGGCTTCGTCCAAATCCAGCCAGGGCAGAATTTCCGCAACCGGATGGTCGAGATCAAGTTCCTGATCTTCGGCCAGCGTCAAGATCGTCAGCGCTGTCGCGAGTTTGGTAACAGACCAAATGTGATATCGTGTCTGCGGCCTCGCCTTTTGATCTTTGAATGGATCTGCTGTTCCTGACGTCATTTCCCATGCAACTTCGCCGTTCTGAATAACTGCGAACGATATCGCAGTGGCGGCTTGCTCTGATACGATGCTGTCGAGCCACTGTTTGAGGTCATCGCGATCAACCGGTGCCGTGGGTGCCGCAGGATGGGGGACCATCATCATCCACACAGCGAGCATGAACGAGGCCAGCAGACCAATCACCCATTTCACCCATCGCTTATGCGCCACATGTTTCATAACTTCCCCGCAAAATTCTGCATCTCGGAAAGGAAGGACAAGGCTACGGATTGGGCGTCTTGGTCAGTCGCGTTTATGTCCGGCACCAAACCCGCGCCTTCGATCCGACCGCTGCCATGGCTTACATAGTCGGCTATGGGCAAGGACAGGGTAAACTGATCTCCGACATCGAAGGGTTGTTGAATCAGCAGAGCGCCTGCGCTGGTCTCACCGATCAGCGCGGCACCGCGCGCGGTTCGCAGAACCTCTGCGACGAGTTCAGAGGCGCTTTGTGTTTGACCATTGATTAAGAACGCGATTGGACCCTGATACATCGGCCGCATGGGCAAGAAATGGACGCGTGTGACGGCATGGGACGCAAGGTGGTTCCAGAGACCAACGACAGTTGTTCCGTGCCAGGGCTTTAGCGCCTCGATCTCTGGGCGTTCTGGCATCAAGGCACCTTCCCGAGGCCACCCCCGCCCCAATAGAACACCGGCATCGACACCATCTGCGATGCAGTGGCCAACGAGGTGTCGCATTGCAAACGCTCCGCCGGGGTTATCACGCAGATCAACGATCAGGCCCCTCGCATCCGCTGCCACAATGTCCTCGAACGCTGCGGTGATGCGCGGGCCGGTGTCCTGGCCCATGAAGGTTCGGACAGAAAGGCAGGCAATCCCATGGTCCCATGCCAAGGCTACGGCCTCTGGGCCGACTTGCATGGCATCAAAATGTTGGCCCATCTCTGCTGCTTTGCGGCGTTGGACAGACAAAGCGACATGAGACAGGCCAATGCGGCTGAACATGCGTGCGAAATCGCGGCAAAGGTCTTCGGGGCCTTGTATGGCTTCGGCTATTTCCATCAGCTCAGCGAACAACGCCTGCGCTTGGTGCGATGTCACCCATGCGGGGTCGAAGAAGTTCCGTTCGAAGATGTCGGCAATGATTGTGACGGATCGGCGGTAATCGTTCGGGCTTGCCGCACCGGGGCCGGAGGTCATGGCCAAGCCTGTCGCGCAGAGCGCCCCAATAAATGACCGGCGGTCCATCCAACAGGGCGGAATGGACGTAAGGGGCACGTTCGGAACACCCGAAGGCGAACCCTTGAACACATAACCCAGTGCTTCAGCGATGGTATTCATTGCAGCACCGGCAACGCGAGGTGCGTTGTCCTGAAGCCCGATCTGTGTTTGAGGCCATATCCGAACGCGCGGTCAAGGCCGATATGGGCGATCCAGATCGTTACCAGCGTGAACACCTCTGACCAGCCAGCGAGCCCGCTGATCGTCCCGACCGCGGCGGGGCCGATGTAACTGTGCATCGCATTATAGGTAATCGCGCCGACGCGATTGCCGAAAGCGTAACCGACCATCGCCAGGTCAGGCGCAAGGAAAAAGATCGCGAATAGCGTCCAGCTTTGTCCCAAACTGGCATAGGCAACGATGGAAGCAAGCCCAATCGCGAGGCCCTCCGATCGCAGCAAGGGAATCAATTGGTAGGTCGTGGGTCGTTTCGGGTTAGTCGTTTCGGAATCCATTGGATCAGTCCATTTTTTTGATTGGTACCGAGATAAGGCAAGGTGAAACACCAGAACCGAACAGGTCGTATTCCGCCCTGCGCATCAGCTGCACGCGAATTTCTCGGCCTAAGGAAGCGTTGTTGGCAGGCTGTCGCATTCAACGTCTGTTTTGTGCGCACCAAGGACATCGGCAAACAGGCTGCGGCCCGGGTTGATGACAAAGCCTGTGTCTGGCGAAAGGCCCTGCGCCAGGTACAAGTCTGCCGCGTGATCTGTGGCATCGGATGAAACGCGCACCATGTCGCTGACCAAATCCTGCCCTGCGAGCAGGTCGCGCATCACTTCCGGGTTTGTGACAACAATTCGGATTGGTCCTGCGCGCCCCACATCGACGTCTTCGCCAGCGAAGTCGCCAGCCACAAAGCGGACAGGCATCGTGTGACAGGCGCCGTTGATGCGAAACGCTGCGGTGCCTTGGCCCGCAAACCCGCGCAACATCAGAAGGTTCCCTTTCTTTGGGTTCGGGATACTGATGACGGCGATGTCCCGTCCCGCAACGATGGCCGTTTCAGCCTTTGCAAAATCGGTTGCTGCGACGGTGGCCAATACCACGCTGGCCGACAACCCAATGGTCGTCAGATGATCTTTGAGCATTTTTGGTTTCATGACATTTCCTTTCACGGTTGCTGTCCCACGCATGTGGGCTCTGGAACCTAGAAAGGTGAAAAGCAGAAGATCTGCGCCCGAATTTACGTTTCCGAACGTTTGAAATCGCGATTGCGAACGTGGTAGTTGCCACTTTCCTGGCGTTTATAGTCAGACGGGGTTTGGCCGGTCAGGCGTCGAAACTCTGTGTTGAAACTGGATTTGCTCTGGAAACCGGCTTCTAACATAATGTCGGTCACAGGCAGATCAGTGGTTGTTAAAAGCATCGCGGCATGGCGCACGCGAAAGCCATTGATATAACGCGAAATATTCTCTCCGTGAATGCGATTAACCGCTTTTGAAACGCTCCGGGCTGGGCAGTGAATCCGCCGCCCCAGCCGCGCGAGCGTCAGGTCAGGGTCCGTAAACATTTGCTGTTCTGCCATCAGGTGATCAAGCTTGCGCAACAGGTCCTGATCCTCTTCTAGCGGTGCCTCTGTCGCAGGATCGCGTGAAGCCTGCCGTGTCTGGCCCCCGAGGACCAGTGGCACACCAATTAGGGCGCTTAGCAGGATGACCGTAACAACGACGCCAGATACGCCCGTCAGGAGCTGGATAATCCCTGTATTGCCTGCAGAAAGCACCGCAACAAAAATCAAATCGGCCGCAACGATCAGGGCGATGAAGAGGAGCGCAAAGAGCAGCGCAACTCTGGTCATGCGATATTTGTTTGGTGCAACCTGAACAAACACTTCCGGCGATTGGAACAGCATCCTTGCCAGCAAAATGGCACAGATGGCGTTGGTGCCGATCACGACCAAATCAGCGGACCATGCCGTTTGTAACAAGAGCGCAAGCTGCCCAGCGACAAGGCAAATGGCTGTTATCACAAGGCTCTGTCGAGTTGGAGACCCGGTTGTAGATGCAAGTGATTGAAAGCCAAGCCATAGCGTTGGGGCGATCAGTATCGCAATATGAGGCTGTATTGGGCTCAGCGCTTCGATCCCATATACGGATCGTAAACCCACAAAGACGGTGACCACTGCAACGAGGCTAAGTGCTAGGCTAAACAGAAGGCGCGCAGCAACGGGTAGTCGCGGTCTGCTCACAACCGCTGCTGCGATGAAAACCGCAAGAATTGAAATGAGCCAAGACGTGGGAACCGTGCTCACCGTGGCACTCCTCAAATCACATTCTCAAGCGCAATGGCTTTGATGCCCCGCAATGCTTCGGACGCTGTTCACCAGAGCTGTTTGACAAACAAGATCATAGTACCATCGAATTTAACACTAGCCGCATTTGAGCTTGCTCATGGTCTCCGGTACGAAATCGCGTTTCTGAATAAATTTCAAACGTCAGACAGAAGGCACTCTCGCTGTTTCGTAGATGCCATAAACGGCTCACACTTGATAAGAGCCACTGGCCCCTACCGTTTAAACATCGCTCTATCGACCACAGAAGACGGTTTTGTAAGGGTCCTCGTAGTTCTGGCCCGGTGCGGGAAAAGTGACGTTTGATTCTGGCGTTATGTAGCCCTGCCGAGTGACCGGTTTATCGCTGCGAGCGACGAGGCGGTTCAGTCCTTGGGGCAAGTGCCACAGATGCTGCACCGGCAATAGCCGCAGCCGCATTGGTCCGGTTTGCCCTGCAATCTCGCCATTCGTAGCGGCATTCACCGCCCGTGCCCCTGCCCGCTAACCGCCCAACAGGTAAGCAGCCGTCAGCACACAGCTACCAAGGGCCATGGACAGCAGGCCAAACACCCTGCGTTGTTCCAGCGTCAGGCTGCGCAGGGCGGCAAGAAGGTCTTCGACAAGCGAAGGGGCCAGTGCGTACACCAGCCCCTCGATCAACAGGACAAGGCCAAGGCCCGTCAGGACGTAGACCATTACTCGCCCTCGGCGCTCCGCGCACCTTGGTCAGATTTCAGATAGTTGAAGAATTCTGAATCAGGTGACAGCACCATCGAGGAATTGCCCGGTGTCAGCGACCGTTGATAGGCCGTCATGGAGCGATAGAATTCAAAGAATTCCGGGTCCGCGCCAAAGGCTTCGGCAAAGATCGCGTTGCGTTCGGCGTCGGCTTCACCACGGGTGATTTCGGCCTGACGCAGCGCATCGGAGGTCAGTTCGACGGCGGTCCTTTCTGCCTGCGCCTCGATACGCTGCGCGGCCTCACGGCCCCGTGCGCGTTCGTCTTCGGCTTCGCGTGTCCGTTCGGCCTGCATCCGCTCGTAAGTGGCGTTGAGGTTTTCCGGCGGCAGGTCTGTCCGCTTCAACCGAACGTCGATCACCTCAAGCCCCAGAGACCGGGCTTCGAAGATCGCGTCATTGCGGATGCGCAGCATCAGCGCGGCCCGGTCCGTTGACAGGATGTCGTTGGACGAGACCGTACCCAGCACGTTCCGCGTGGTGTCGCGCAGAATACCGTCGAGACGCGATGCGGCGCGTTCTTCGCCGCCGTCACCAACGGCCTGACGGAACCGTTCCACATCCGAGATCCGGTAGCGCGCAAAGGCGTCGACCACGAGGCGGCGATCATCCGAGGGTGTCACCTCGAGCGGTTCAAGGTCACGGCTGAGGATGCGGTCGTCATAAAAGACGACATTCTGCACCAGCGGGATTTTGAAACCCAGGCCTGGTTCTTCCTGCACTTTGACGATTTGACCAAACTGCAGCACCAGCGCCTTGCGGCGTTCGTCCACGATGAACACAGACGAAATGGCCAGAACGGCGATCACAACAAGGGCGGGCAAAAGGAAAACTGATTTCCGCATTAGTTTGACCCTCCGGTGTTGGTGGTTCGGTTCGAGCGCAGCTCATTCAGGGGCAGATAGGGCACAACGCCCTGCCCGCCGCCACCGCCGCTGTTTTCATCCAGCAAGATGATGTCGACGCCGCCAAGGACCTGTTCCATCGTTTCGAGGTAGATCCGCTTGCGCGTGACTTCGGGCGCTTTGGTGTATTCGTCCAGAACAGCGGTAAAGCGTGACGCCTCACCAGCGGCTTCGTTGACGACCTGTGCGCGGTAGGCTTCGGCCTGTTCCAGCGTTTGTGCGGCCTGACCACGGGCCTCGGCCACCACACGGTTGGCAGTCGCGTCGGCCAGGTTTGTGGCCCGGTCACGTTCCTGTTCCGCATCCTGCACGTCGCGGAATGCGGCGATCACCGGCTCTGGCGGGTCGGCCTTGTTGAAGTTCACACGGACGATGTTCACGCCGCTGTCGTAGCTGTCGAGCGTTGTCTGGATTTCGTCGCGCAGACGGTCAGCAATCGCACCACGGTCCCTGTTGAGGATCGGGGCCAGATTTGACTGGGCGATGATTTCACGCATCACCGATTCAGCGACCGCTTCGATGGTTTGCGGCGGGTCAGCGAGATTGAACAGGTATTGCTGCAGGTCAACGATGTTCCAGACCACCTGAAAGTCGATGTCGACGATGTTTTCGTCGCCCGTCAGCATCAGACCAGCGTCAAGGCCGGACCGGCTGGTGCCGATGTCGATGCTGCGTTCGGTTGTGACAGCCTGAACCTCGCGCGTGACAACCGGCCAGGGGGCAAAATTCAGGCCCGGACCATTGGTCGACATGTAAGAGCCAAAGAGCAGTTCAACGGATTGTTCTTCGGGTTTCACGGTATAGAACGACTGGAACGCCCAAAGGGCCGCCGCCGCCAAAAGGCCGAGGCCCACGGTGCCGCGCGTCAGGCCCGGACCAGCAGATCCGCCGCCTGTGCCGTTAGAGCCGCCACCCTGACCGCCACCGCCCATAAGGACGCGCAGCTGTTCGCGACCCTTGTTCACCAGATCATCAATCTCTGGGATGTTGGGTCCGTCGTTTCGTGGGGGGCGTGGCGGGCGTGGTGGCTCGCCACCGTTTCCGCCGTTGTTGTTGCCACCGCCGCCCCATGGGCCACCGTTGTTGCCTGCCATTGTGCGTTGATCTTCCTTATTTCATGACCCCGAAAGGCCGTTGGTCTACCAAATGTGCCCGAAAGGGCGAAATTCAAGCCGAACGCATCGGCATCTTCATCGTTACAAGCTCTTCCGACATGGTTGGATGCACCGCGCAGGTGGCATCAAACTGTTCTTTTGTCAGGCCATTTTTGACAGCAATCCCAACCATCTGGATCAATTCGCCCGCATGATCTGCGACGATATGACAACCCAGAACAACGCGGGTTTCCTGGCTGACGATCAGTTTCATCAGAACCCGTTCGGACCCGCCTGCAAAGGCCTGCTGCATCGGTTTGAACGAGGTGCAGTAGACATCAATCGGGCCTGCGTCGCGGGCCTGTTCTTCGGTCAGGCCAACGGTGCCGAGTTCCGGCTGGGTAAAGACCGCAGAGGGGATCAGGTCATGATCGACCTTGGTGGGCTTGCCGTTAAAGACCGTGTCCACAAAGGCCATGCCTTCGCGGATCGCCACCGGTGTCAGTTCCACCCGGCCCGTCACATCACCAATCGCATAGATCGAGGGCACGTTGGTCTGACTGTAGTCGTCAACCTCGATGGCCCCGCGCCGGTTGGTGTTCACGCCCGCGGCCTCCAGCCCCAGATCCGTGGTATTGGGTGCGCGGCCCGTGGCAAAAACCACGTGGTCAAAGACCTGTTCTGAGCCGTTTGTGGATTTCACCCAGATCGGTCCGTCGTAGGCCTGCGCATGGTTGTCGGGCACCCCTGCCCCGCCAGCGGCGTCGCTGGCGGTGGGTTGCGGCACACTGTGGTCATCCGATGCAGGCCCCATCTCGACGATGTTGGTGCCAAGGTGCAGATCAATGCCGCGCTGGGTCATGCTTTCAGCCAAAAGGCCGCGCGCTTCGTCATCAAATCCGCGCAGAATTTGTGCGCCGCGATAGTATTGTGTCACCTTCACGCCCAGCCCGTGCAGAATGCAGGCGAATTCGCAGGCGATATAACCGCCACCGATGATCAGTACGGATTTGGGCAGTTTCTTCATCTTGAAGATGTCATTGGAGGACAGCCCCAGGTGCGCATTGGGCATATCGGGGCGGACCGGATGGCCGCCGGTGGCGATCAGGATGTGTTTGGCGGTGACGTCCTTGCCATTGATCGTGACCGTATGCGGGTCTTTGAGCACAGCGCGACCGTCGTGGATTTCGACATCAGAGCCGCCCAGCAGGTTGCGGTAGACGCCTTCAAGCCGATCCAATTCGCCGTTGAGCTTGCCACTGAAGGCCGCCCAGTCAAATGCGCCGATCTGGGCGTCCCAGCCATAGGCCTGTGCTTCGGCCACCTGGGCGGGATAGGTGCTGGCGAACACCATCAGCTTTTTGGGCACGCAGCCGCGGATCACGCAGGTGCCGCCCATGCGGTATTCTTCGGCCAATGCGACCTTGGCGCCCGTGGCGGCAGCAACGCGCGCAGCACGTACCCCACCAGAGCCGCCGCCAATCACGTAGAGGTCGTAGTCAAATGCCATTGTCGTCGTCCCGTCGGTCTGCTGCTTTGGCGCAACCTAAACATCACGACTGCTAAGGACAACGGCCCCTGACGCGATTGTGGGCCAAGGGCGGGGTCTAAAGGATAAAGTCACCGCGGGCCATGTCATCTACATGCTTCATTTCGATCATCGCGTCGATCTGCCCGTCGCCGTCAGCATCAATCATCACCATGCGCCCGACAAAGCCAACCTCGCCCCGGCCGGTGCCATTGAAATCAGCGTCGTTCACGAAGCGCAGGTTGTCATAGGCGCTGAGGTCGATCTTATCGATGCCTGATTTGAAGCCCTCGATCATGTCGCGGCTGGATTTGCTAACGCCGGTGTCGCCGGGTTCAAAGATAAAGACATCCTGCACGTTCTTGCTTTCCCAGGCGTGCATCATGTCCGCCCCCTTGCCGCCGATAAAGCGGTCGCGGCCTTCGCCACCATAGATCAGATCGTTGCCATTGCGCCCCAGAAGAATGTCATCACCATCATGACCGTGCAGATGATCGAGCGCGTCGCCACCTGAAATCCGGTCATTGCCGTCACCGCCGTAGAGCTTGTCACGGCCAGCCCCGCCAAAGATCTTGTCGCCGTGATTGCCGCCGTGAATCTCATCACCGCCGCTGCCGCCGTCGATCCAGTCAAAGCCATCGCCGCCATAGATCATGTCGCCAGCGTCACCGCCATAAATCTTGTCGTTGCCGTGATCGCCGCCAATGGTGTCTGCGCCGCCGCCACCCGAAATCTTGTCAGCATTGTCGCCGCCGCCGATCTTGTCGTCGCCTTTGCCGCCAGAGATAATGTCAAAGCCTGATCCGCCATAAAGGGAATCGTTGCCGTCCTGGCCCTTTATGACGTCGTCGCCATCGCCACCGCTCATCTTATCCCAGCCAGCACCGCCTTCGAGCCGGTCATTGCCGGTGTCGCCATAGATTTTGTCGTTGTGCTTGCCGCCATAAAGCTTGTCCGCGCCGTTGCCGCCGCCGATGTCATCTTCGCCGTCGCCGCCGGTGATTGTGTCCCACCCACCCTCGCCATAAAGGTCATCGTCGCCGCCTGCGCCATCAATGGTGTCGTGCCCCTCGCCCCCGCCGACCTTGTCGTTGCCCGACCCGGCCCAGACGATATCATCACCATCGCCTGCCCAAACCTTGTCGGCCCCGCCGCCTGCGGTGAAAATCTCATTCCGGGCGGCTGCGAAGGCATTGGAGTAGTCGCCGCTGTGCAAGGTTTCGGACTTGGATGAGCCATAGACACGGTTTTGGCCATTGACGAAATAATTCAGCCAACCCGCTACATCCACGAGCGTTTCATTGGCGTTACCGTCTTCGTTCAGCAACCGGCCATCGCGGTAACGGAACCCGACATGGTAGATCGCGTCGGCCACGGTATCCACGTAGTCGCGGCCCTGAAATTGCAGCGTACCGCCGTCGCCTTGCACCAGATGAAAACCGGTTTCTTCGTTGCCTTCATCATCGCCGTGACCGATCACAAATTCACCGTAAAGCGCAGGGTTCGCGCGGATGTGGTCGCTGATCTTCATCAGATCTGCGGCGGTGATCCGGCCGTCATCATTCACGCCGGTGTCTTCAATGGCCTGCCCGATGGCGTTGTTCATCATCACGCCACCTGCGATCCCGCCCCGGATATCAGCGTTCGAGACGTTCTTCTGGATCCCCCCATCGCGTTCAACGAATCTGAGGATGCGATCCATTGCAATTGTGGCAGCGGGTGTTGGCATGATGTGTCCTTTCGGGTGGCTGGGTGCGGTGCCTATGTACGGGTCTAGCTACCAAAGCGAACGGCGTTGTGGCGAGAGAACGGCATTGTTCCAACTGGCTTAAGCCGCTCGAAAATAAGCGAAAAATCGCACAACCGCCGGAACACCGCCGAACCGATTGTTGCGGAGCTTTGGTTAATATCTTGAAAACGCTTGCAATGGCGCAGGGCTGCGAACAGGCGGCATCCTGCCACCGCAGAGGGGCGGTGGCTGGGCGCTTTTCTGCTTAGTCAGTCCAAAACCGCGCTAGTCAGCCATGTCAGAGAAAAGATTGTCGGTTTCAAGAAAATCAAACCGGGTCTCTTCGCTGGTGCCGGTGTTGATATCCTGCACTTCGACCCGGCCATCGCCGTAGCCGATCACCACGGCGTCGCAGATGTCGATGAACAGGCCATTTTCCACCACACCCGGCACCTGATTGAGCACCAGCGACAATTGCCGCGCATTGCCGATCCGGTTGAGGTGCAGATCAAGAATGTGGTTGCCCTCGTCCGTGACAAAGGGGGCGTCGCCGTTCATACGCAGGCTGGCGGAATTGCCCAGCACATCCATGCCGGTCAGCATCTCTTCGATCAGGGTCTTGGAGGTTTGCCAGCCAAATGGGATCACCTCGACCGGCAAGGGGAAGGCCCCCAGCGTGTCCACTTTTTTCGAGATGTCAGCGATCACGACCATCTGGTCAGAGGCGGTTGCCACGATCTTTTCCTGCAAAAGTGCGCCGCCACCGCCCTTGATCAGGTTCAGATCACCGTCGTATTCGTCAGCGCCGTCAATGGTGATGTCGAGCCATTTCGCCTCGTCCAGAGAAATCACTTCGATCCCGACATCGCGGGCAAGCTGCGCGGTACGGCTGGAAGTCGGCACACCCTTGATGCGCAGCCCTTCGTCCCGGACCAGTTCGCCCAGGCAACGCACAAGCCAGGCGGCTGTCGATCCGGTGCCAAGACCAACCTTCATCCCGCTTTCCACAAATTCAGTGGCACGTTTGGCGGCCACAAACTTTGCTTTGTCGATGGGGGACAGTTCCGATGGCATGGCAAGCTCCTGTAGCAGACGAGGGCGTTATAGGCCCAAAGAGAAACCGGCGCGAGGGGGCAAATCAGCCCCCCTTCACGCGGTCGTGTCTGGGGTGTTGCACGGGCTTGGTTAATGTGGCGCAAAGGCGGAGGCAATTTGATGAAGTATATCGTGGCACTATTGTTGGCTTGCATGGCCTCTGTGGGGGTGGCGCAGGACCGGGACGGCAATGACACGCCGGGCGAATGGGTCGTGACGCATCAGGCGGCCTATGGGTTGTGGGATGTCTTTTGCGATGAACGCACAACCGGCGATCTGACAGAAGAGCGGTGCTATATCCGCTATGTGGAGGTGTTTTCGCCGCGCCCCAAGTTCGGGGCGATGTTCGTCTTTGTCACCGGTGCCGGTGTCGAATTCGGGATGGAGGCAGGCACCGTCTTTCCCGGCGAGGGGCCGCAGATCATCCGCGACGACGCGCAGGTCTGGGTGGATAACCGATTGGGCTGTCGCACCGGGTTGACCTGCACGATGGACGGTGAGGCAGCGCAGGATTTCCTGAACGCGGCGCGCGGCGGTGGGGTATTGCAGATGACTTTCACGGACCGTCATGGCGCGCCGCAAGACCTGCGCTGGGATCTGACGCGGTTTGACGCAGCCTTTGCCGATTGGCGGGCCCAGTCTGCCGCGCGCGATCTGCCGCGCCCTTTTGAGTGACCAAGCGTCGGTTTCGGTCGCCCCCGTGGGCGATTGCGCGGTAGAAACACCACATGACACCGCCGCTGCGCCTGCATTACGCCCCTGACAACGCATCCTTGTGCGTCCGCTTGGCGCTCGATCATCTGGACCTGCCGTTTGAGACGGTGCTGGTGGATCGCGGCGCGCGCGCCCAGCGCAGTGCCGCCTATCTCGCGCTGAACCCCAATGGGCTGATCCCAGTGCTGGAAACGCCTGAAGGGCCGATGTTTGAAACCGGCGCGATTCTGTTGTGGCTGGCGGACCAAAACGGCGGGCTGATGGCGGACCCACGTGGCGCGGGTCGTGCCCATGATGTGCAGTGGTTGGTCTGGCTGGCCAACACGCTGCACCCCGCACTGCGCATTCTGTTTTATCCCGACAAGCACGTCGATGGCGATGTCGGGCCACTGCACAAAAAGACCCAAAGGCGGGTCGCAGAGATGTTGCGCGTGATGAATGATGCCGCGCGCGCGCCGTGGCTTGAGGCTGATGGCCCCACTGCGCAGGGCTGCTATCTCGCACCGATGCTGCGGTGGCTGGCGCTTTATGGTGCGCCAAATGACTGGTTCGCCCTGTCCGACTACCCAAGGCTTTTGACCTTTGCCCGACGCGCTGATCTGTGGGCTTGCACCGCCAAGGCGCAGGCGGCCGAGGGGCTTGGCCCGACGCCGTTTTCTGCCCCCTCTTCCCCGAACCCGCCCGAAGGACGTGCGATCTGATGTTTCTGAGCGTTTTTGACATGTTCAAAGTGGGCGTTGGCCCGTCCTCGTCCCACACCATTGGTCCGATGGTCGCAGCAGCGCAGTTTCTGGATCATCTGCGCGCGCAGCCGTTCAAGGTCGCCGGTCTGCGGGCCAGTCTGCATGGCTCGCTCGCCTTTACCGGTGTCGGTCATGCGACGGACCGGGCGGTGATCCTTGGGCTGGCGGGGTTTGTGGCCGAGAACTATGACGCGGACCGGGCCGAAGCAGAGCTGGCGCGCATCCGTGACGACCACAATGTGCAGCCAGAGGGGCTGGGCACATTGGCCTTTCATCCCAAGGATGATGTGGTTTTCGACTTTGGCGATCCGCTGCCCGGTCATGCCAACGGGATGATCCTGCGCGGCCTTGATCCGCAGGGCGATGTGGTCACGCAGATCACCTATTATTCCATCGGCGGCGGCTTTGTCCTGACCGAGGCGGAATTGGCCGCGGGCAAGGACACCGACGATGGGCCGCCGGTCCCCTATCCGTTCAAGTCAGCGGTCGAGATGCTGGAGATGGCGCAGACCAGCGGCAAGAGCATTGCCGAGATGAAGCGCGCCAATGAGTTGAGCCGCCGCAATGCAGGCGGGCTGGACAAGGGGCTGACCCGGATCTGGGAGGTGATGAACGCCTGCATTGATCGGGGGCTGACCAGTGATGGCATCCTGCCGGGCGGGCTGAAGGTGCGCAGGCGGGCCAAGGGCATTCATGATGCGCTGATCGCGGAACGCGGGCTGAACCAGCCAGCCCCACATACGATCAACGACTGGATGTCGACCTATGCGATGGCGGTGAACGAAGAAAACGCAGCCGGGGGTCAGGTAGTCACCGCCCCCACCAACGGGGCTGCGGGTGTGGTGCCGGGGGTGATCCGCTATTGGCTGGACCACGTGCCGGGAGCCACGGTGTCAAAGGTGCCAGAATTCCTGCTGACCGCAGCCGCCATCGGCGGGTTGATCAAGTTCAACGCCAGCATCAGCGGGGCCGAGTGCGGCTGTCAGGCTGAGGTGGGCAGCGCCAGTGCGATGGCCGCCGCTGGCCTGTGTGCCGTGATGGGCGGCACCCCGGAACAAATTGAAAACGCGGCAGAAATCGCGCTGGAACATCACTTGGGCATGACTTGTGATCCGATCCGGGGGCTGGTGCAGGTGCCCTGCATCGAACGCAATGGGCTGGGCTGCATCAAGGCGGTCAGTGCCGCCAGCCTGTCGCTGCGCGGCGACGGCACCCATCTGGTACCGTTGGATGCCGCGATTGAAACCATGCGCCAGACCGGCATGGACATGAGCGAGAAGTACAAGGAAACGGCACTTGGTGGCCTCGCCGTAAACGTGCCGAACTGCTAGTTTGGCGCAATGCCATCGCTTGATCCGCACTATACCGACCCCGTACTGGTCGCCCTTTATGATGCCGAATGCGGCTGGAGCGCGGATCGGGCGTTTTACGCCGCCCTGCCCGGCCCGGCGCCGATGCGGGTGCTGGATATCGGCTGTGGGACGGGGTTAATTGCCGCAAGGATCGCGCAGGCGGGGCATGATGTAACCGGCGTTGACCCGGCAGCGCAGATGCTGGAGGTCGCACGCCGCCGTCCGGGTGGCGACAGGGTCAATTGGGCTCAAGGGTTCGCGGATGCGGCCGAGGGGCCGTTTGATCTGATCTACATGACCGGCCATGCGTTTCAGACCTTGCTGACGGATACCGAAATTGCAGGGCTTTTCGCGACCATCGCCGGGCTTTTGTCCGTGGGCGGGCGTTTCGTCTTTGAAACCCGAAACCCTGCGCAGGACTGGGCCCAGCGCTGGCATCATGACAAGGACATCACAGGCCCGCATGGTCCGGTGGGATTGTCGCGCTGGGTGAACGCGGCCACGACTGACCAGATCACCTTTACCACCCGCTATCACCTGCCCGAAGGTCCAAAGGACAGCATCAGCACGCTGCGGTTTCTGGATCTGCCCGCCATTCGCCAGCACGCAGCGCGCGCCGGGCTGGACATGCAGCGACCCTTGGGCGATTGGTCAGGCGGGGCGTTTGACCCCATCGCGAGTGACGAGATCATTTGCGAGCTACGGATGGCGCGAAAGGACCCGAGATGACCCTGACAGAAGCGATGAACACTTTTGGCCCCGCGTGGCTGCAATATTGGTTGCCGGTTCTGTTCGTCGGGGCCTTTGTCTTGCCGCTGGCCCTGTTCATCTGGCGCGAGACCCGGATGGCGGCAGTCTTTTGCATCATCGCCAGCTTTGGCGCGGCCTTTGCCATCGACATGCTGTTTCAGCAAATGGGATATGTGAAGCTGTTGGGATTGCCGCACATCATCCTGTGGACTCCGCTTGCGATCTATCTGTGGCGCCTTATCAGCAAGGGCAATGCGCCCCGCGCGGCACGGGTGATTATGGGGATAATCCTGACGGTGATCACGATCTCACTGGCCTTTGACTATGTCGACGTGGCGCGCTTTGCCCTTGGCGAACGCGCACCGGCCACAATCCCCGCGCAAGAGGGCTAGCTGCGGAACGTCGTTCATCTTCTCGTCGGTGCATCGACATTGCTAAATCAGAGCAGCGGACCGTTTCACGCAATAACGGCTCAATCGTGAAGCATTGGCCCAGACCTGCCTTTCCGCGCATCAGCTCGTATGTCTCAAATGCGGAACTTTGCCGACCTTCGTCGTTCTCCCAGCAATGGCAGGTCTCGAGCAGCGCAGTAAGAAAGACTGCTCGTGATTGCCGACGCCACTTTAGCCCAAAAGCGAGAGCGGTCTTTTCCAAGAAAGTCTGATTACTCGCACACTCAGGAAAGCGACTTGACGAGGAGGACCCAGTTTTCGGTCTCAGTCTCCCACCCGTCTTTGGCGCATGGGGCTTTGTCCAGCTCAGAGTATCCTTTTCGCTCGTATAGACGTCTCGCTCCCACGTTTTCGTCGGCGACAATTACACTCATTTTGTTGTACCCCGCGTCGCGGGCTATCGCGTCGGCGACATCGAGCAGTTTCGAACCAAGTCCCTGTCCTCGGTTCTCTGGGTAGCAAGCCAGAACATTAACATACCAGCTGTCTAGGGCTTTGTTTTCCAGCTCCTGCAAGGGGCGGAACAAGGCTGGGAAGTCATCTCCAATTTCTTCGGGTTCAGATCCGATGCCATAGCCTGTGAGGCCAGCAACCGCCCCGTTGCCAAAGTCGATGACGACCACTTGCCCCTCTTTTGCCTTTTCGGCCTGTCGCGCGCGACCGATGGCCCAAGCATCCTCGCCATCTTGCGCCAACCCGGTCCAGACATGGAGCGGCAGGCCTTCGTCTGCGAAGTTCACCAGGTCCGCAAGTGCATGGGCATCCGTTTCAACGGCCAATCGCAAAGGATTTTCAAGTGGTATCACTTCTCTCACTCCAGAAAGTTCAAAGTTTCATAGACATCTCATGCCAAGTCATTCCTCCATGGTCGGAAATCGATGGCTGTAAATAGCTGTATCCAAATCTCTGATAAAGCGGGACGTGATGCTCTTTGCACATGAGATGAATTGTCGACTTACCTAGTCTTTTCATGCGCCCCACGAATTCGACCATCAATGCCCGTGACAAGCCCTTGCCCTGATGCGCGGGATCAACAACAACAGACATTATGACCACATTTGGAGCGTCCGGGTCATGGCCAACAAGCTCCTTGAACTCCTCGTCGGACATTTCGACTTCATAAGCACATCCGCAATTTATGAAGCCCACGATCTCGCCTCTTTTCTCAAGAATGAGGAAACCATCGGGATAGACCTCAATTCTCTTGGATATCTTTTCGAGGGTTGCCGCCTCGTCGCCTTCATAGGCATCAGTTTCGATCTCAAAGCATCGCTGGGCGTCGGAAGGTTTCGCGTTTCGGAATTCGTTCATGCGCCTACACTATTCGGGATGCACCAAGTTGCAAAGCTGCCGTTCGCACTCCTCGCAGAACTCAGGAGGTATGGGCTCTTTTGAGACCTTCGCCACCACCCACGCGAAGGTCTGCTATGCCGATTACTGCATTTTGGGTCAATGTCGTGAGGGAAATGTCTAAATCAATTGACGTCTCACACTAGCCCTGCCGCGCCCAAGGCCCTAGCCTGCGCACATGCAGACCGACCGCCCCTTTCTTGGCATCCTGCTGATGCTTGGCTTTTGCATGCTGGCCCCCTTGGGTGACAGCATCGCCAAGCTGCTGGGCGGGCAATTGCCGCTGACCATGCTGTTGCTGGCGCGCTTTGCGATTCAGGTCGTGCTGCTCTTGCCGCTGGTCTGGTGGGCGGGGTTGAGCCTGCGTCTACCAAAGGGAATCATGGCGCTAACCTGGACGCGCAGCGCGCTGCATATCATTGGTATCGGCTTCATGTTCAGCGCCTTGCGCTATCTGCCGCTGGCGGATGCGCTGGCGATTGCCTTTGTAATGCCCTTCATCATGCTGCTACTGGGCCATCTGGTGCTGGGCGAAGAGGTGGGCCGCCAACGGATGATCGCCTGTGGGATCGGGTTTATCGGCACCTTACTGGTCATTCAGCCGAACTTTGCCACCGTCGGCTGGCCCGCACTGTTGCCGGTCGCGGTTGCCGTCGACTTTGCCCTGTTCATGCTGGTGACCCGCAAGATCGCCAAGACGCTGGACCCCATTGCGCTGCAAACTGTCAGCGGGTTGCAAGCCAGCCTGATGCTGGTGCCTGTGGCCCTGCTGCTGGGCAGCTTTCCGGTGCTGCAATTGCCGCTGCCCGGCAGCACGGCGCTGTGGCTGCTGGCGGGGCTTGGGGTGTTGGGCACCATTGCGCATCTGATGATGACATGGAGCTTGCGCTTTGCCCCTGCTGCCACGCTGGCCCCGATGCAATACCTTGAAATCCCGTTTGGCACGCTGATCGGCTGGCTGATCTTCAAAGACCTGCCCAACGGACTTGCCGCGCTTGGCATCTGCATCACAGTGGGTGCGGGGCTTTATATTATTGCCCGTGAACGGCGGCTGTCACAACGTCCAGCGCCGACAGGGGCACCGTCAGAAACACCCGCCCCCGGGGCGTGATCGTCACCGGTGTTTCGGCCACGGCATTTGAGGGGCTGATCAGCCCGGCAGGTTGCATCGCGGCGGCGCTGAGGTTCCAGCGCAGGCCGGTGGTCGTGACCTCTGCCGCTTCCATCGGCAGCAGCGAAAGCCGTGTGTTGGGGGGCAGATCAAGTGTCACTGGACGGGTCAGCAGCGTGACCGCGTCAGCGTCATTCACCAGCACAACCGGTGCCTCGGGATAGCGCGCCAGGGTGTTGAGCACGCTAAAGGTATGGTCGACCCGCCCACCCAGAAACCCCGCCGCCAGCACCAGCGGCGCGCGCGTCCGTTGCAGCACCTTTTCAAAGTCGGTGCTGTTCGTGTCATCGATCCAGTGCAGCCGGTCGGCAAAGGCCGCACGCGCCGCAGCACCAACACTGTCAAGGTCGCCGATCACCGCCAAGGGTGATAGACCTGCCGCAAGTGCGGTATCCGCGCCGCCGTCGGCGGCAACCACGCACGGCGCGCGGCTTAGGCATATCTTAAGAACAGTCGGCGAAACATCGGCACCACCCAGCAGCGTGAAAGGCGCCATTTCATGCACAATCAGATCAGGCATCAGGGATTGTTCGCGTTTTGGCGACAAATCTTATTCTCGTCACGAAATGATCCCAAAGATATCATGAAGCCGTTCCCGGTTGAGAACCAATTGTTGGTGAACAAGGTGACACTGGGCATGAAAGAAAGCGAGCAAAATCATGGTTGAGTCGAGCAAAATCCTCACCGTTTCATACGGCACCTTTTCGTGCACGTTGGAAGGATTTGATGATTCCTTTTCCACAATGAAGGCGATCGCAGAGTATTTTCGCGATCTGGCAGCGGATGACCGCTATTTTGGTGCAGAGCCGCCGACGCCCGACGTCGAAATGCTGGGCCGCATTGCAGAGCGCGAAATTGCGCGCCGGGTTGAGGCGAAGACAACCGAAGACGGGATCCATCTGCGCGCGTCTGCTCCCGCGTTGGCAGTTGTTGACCCCGCCATGCCGCCAGAGCCGCAGCGCCCTGCCGCCGCACCTGACATGGCTGATCTGGCCGACATGGGCCAGGACGAAGCTGAGGCTGTGGTCGAAGTTGCCACGGACGCGGCACCGGCTGAGATCGTGGAACCTGTTGTAGCCGCAGCAGAGCCGATGACCGCGGACGCGTCCGTCGCAGAGGTGGAAGCCGAGCCGACCGCAGCAGAGGCATTCTTTGCCCAGTCGGATGAAGATGATGCAGAGCAGGACGCGGAGGTGGCTGAATTTGAGGCCCCGACCGTGGCCCCGGCACACCCCGATCCCGGCAGCGTCGCCGCCAAACTGCAGCGCATCCGCGCCGTTGTGGGGCAATCCGATACCGAAGAAGAGGCCTATGCCGAGGATCTGACAGAGGCATTTGACGCCGAAGTCGATGTTGAGGCAGTTGTCGCTGAGGTCGAGACCAAGGAAGATGTGGCCATCGACATGGACATCGCAGAAGACATTGCCGTGTTCGACGCGGACGAAAGCGCGCCTGCGACTGAAACAGATGATGATCAGCCCGACCTTGATGCCGTTGTAGAAGACGACGCCACGGAGGCCGCTGAATTTGAGACCGAGGACGAAGCCGCCGAAACTGAGCGCGACGTCGAGGCTGCCGAAGTTGAGTTCCAAGTTGAGACTGCCGAAACTGAGGCTGAGGCTGAGGCTGAGGCTGAGGCTGAGGCTGAGGCTGAGGCTGAGGCTGAGGCTGAGGAACTGGACGTTGCGGCTGAAGACTTGCAAGCCGTCGAGGACGATCTGGCAGACGAAGCCGTCGCATCCGAAAACATCAACCTCGACGATATGACGTTCGAGGACGAGGCCGAAGATGAGGTCCAGGATTCCAGTGCTGCCATCGCGGCATTCCTGTCCGATGCACCAGCGGCGGACGTGGCTGATGCACCCGAGATGGCCGAGACCGAAGCCGAGGCCGTGACGTCCGATGCGGCGCATGACCCACCGGACGAAACCGATGCACAGATCACCGCCGTGCTACGCAACCTTGAACGGGCGGGCGCATCCGTGCCTGACGATGTCACCATCGCACCGGTTGGCGCAGATGCGGGCGATGAGATTGCGGACGACAACACAGAGGATGACGCGGCTGAAGTTGCCGAAGAGCCCGTGGCAAAACCCACTTTGCGGGCGCGCATCCTGCGCGTGGCCAAACGGGTCTCGCCGATCTCAACCACGACAGAAACACCATCGGACACCGACACATCTGAGGCAGAGGCCATCGCGGCCGCATCAGAGGCGGCGCAAGCTGACGACGATCTGATGGCTGACGTGATGTCGGATATCGCCCAGGCCGAAGAAGAAGACGCAACCGCAGTAGCCGTGCCTTTTGCAGATGCGCTGGAAGATGCACCGGAGGAAGACGATGACGCGTTGAGCGCAGAAGCCGAGGCTGACCTGCAAGACGCACTAAGCGACTTTGCAGACGCTGCGGAAGATGCGGATTTTGACGACGACATGGAAGACGCGGACACCGCCGAGGCAGAGCTGGAAACCGAAGAGGCGACAGTTGAAGACGAGGTTGCTGTTGAAGACGAGGCTGCTGTTACAGAAGAGCGGGCGCCCCGGAACACATTGCCCGAAAACGACGACGCTGCAATGTCCCGGATTATGGAACAGGCCGACGAAGAACTGTCGAACCCTGAAAGCAGCCGCCGCCGTGCCGCCATTGCACAGCTCAAAGCAGCCGTGGCCGCGACAGAGGCCGCGCGCCAGTTGGGCGACAACGCCGATGATGCAAAGCCACAGGAAGACGCATTCCGCGAGGACCTGAACAAAGTGGTTCTGCCGCGCCGCGCCGCACGTTCGGCCAGCACAGAGGCGCGCAGCGAACGCCCGCGCCCTGCCCCGCTGAAACTGGTGGCCTCGCAACGCGTAGACACAACGCCCGCAGCCGACAGCGGCCCGGTGCAACCACGCCGCGTGTCGATGGCAACACCGGTCACGGAAACGGACGCCGACAGCTTTGCCACCTTTGCCGAGGAAATGGGCGCGGTTGACCTGCCCGATCTGCTGGAAGCCGCCGCGGCCTATACGGCCTATGTTGAAGGGTCCGATGACTTTTCCCGCCCGCAGATCATGAAAAAGGTGCAAGCCACCAGCGAGACTGGGTTCAGCCGCGAAGATGGGCTGCGGTCCTTTGGCACGCTGCTGCGTCAGGGCCGGATCAACAAGGCCGGAAACGGACGCTTTCAGGTGTCGGAAGAAACCCGGTTCAAGCCGGAACAAAAGGCAGGCTGATCTGACGATCAACGATCTGACTGCGCGCGAAAAGCGAAGGGCAACCTTCGCCTTTTTCCTTTGCAAATCAGCGCGACAAAGCGATCAGGGACCGACAGTCGCAAGAGGCGGCAGACATGTCGTGCAGCCCCCACAGGGGCTGCGCCTTTGGATCAGCCTTCGTCGTCGGGCGCGTCGGGGTCAGGCTGGCCGATCCCTTTGAAAAGGCCACGAAACGGCAATGTCCACAGCAACCCCAGACCGATATAGATTGCAAGCTCGACCCAAAGTGACACCTTTTGCGCGGGATCGGGATAAAGCCAGTTGATCGCCGTCACAACCGCCACGACATAGGTCGGCATACCCACCACAAGCACCACCAGCGCCCAGCGCTTGCGGGATTTGTAAGAAAGGCGGGAAAAGTCAAACATCAGTCGGCAAAGGGGTCCGTCACAAGGATCGTGTCATCGCGTTCAGGTGATGTGGATACGAGCGCCACGGGACACTGGATCAGCTCTTCGATCCGGCGCACATATTTGATCGCCTGTGCTGGCAAATCCGCCCAGGACCGCGCCCCTTCGGTCGATTCCGACCAGCCTGCGATGTCTTCATAGATCGGGGTGCAGCGCGCCTGCTGGTCAGCGGCGGTTGGCAGATAGTCCAGTGCCTCGCCGCCCAGCATGTAGCCCGTACAGATCTTGAGCGTCTCAAACCCGTCGAGCACATCCAGCTTTGTCAGCGAAATGCCGTTCACGCCAGAGGTCGCGCAAGTCTGGCGCACAAGGGCTGCATCAAACCAGCCACAGCGCCGCTTGCGGCCGGTGGTTGTGCCAAATTCATGGCCGCGCTCGCCGAGACGTTGACCATCGGCATCTTCCAGTTCCGTCGGGAACGGCCCTTCACCCACGCGGGTGGTGTAGGCTTTGACAATGCCCAGCACGAAGTCAATCGACCCCGGTCCGATACCGGTGCCGGTGGCTGCTTGCCCTGCGATCACGTTGGAAGAGGTCACGAAAGGATAGGTGCCAAAATCAATATCCAAGAGCGCGCCCTGTGCGCCTTCAAAGAGGATGCGTTTGCCTGCCTTGCGCTTTTCATTCAGCACCTTCCAGACAGGCGCTGCATAGGCCAGGATCTGCGGCGCAATCTCGCGCAACGCGTCAAGAAGGGCTTCGCGGTCAACAGGCGTGATCCCCAACCCTTTGCGGAGTGGATCGTGATGTTGCAAGGCGCGGTCCACGCGCGCCTCGAGCGTTGCCGGATCGGCAAGGTCAGCCACGCGCACAGAGCGGCGTCCCACCTTGTCTTCATAGGCCGGACCGATGCCCCGCCCTGTGGTGCCGATCTTGGTGCCCTTGGACGCCGCCTCTTCCCGGGCGCGGTCAAGTTCACCGTGGATCGGCAGGATAAGGGGGGTATTTTCTGCGATCATCAGGGACTGGGGCGAAATCTCGACCCCCTGCGCGCGGATCGTGTCAATCTCTTTGAGCAGGTGCCAAGGGTCCAGCACCACGCCGTTGCCGATCACCGACAGCTTGCCGCCACGCACCACACCAGAGGGCAGCGCATGCAGTTTGTAGACAGCCTCGCCAATCACAAGGGTATGGCCTGCGTTATGGCCCCCCTGAAAGCGCGCGATCACATCGGCCCGCTCGGACAGCCAGTCCACGATCTTGCCTTTGCCCTCGTCGCCCCACTGCGCGCCGACCACCACCACATTTGCCATTTTACTGCCCTTTGATGCGGAAAACCCGAGCGTCTCTATAGTCGCAGTCCTGCGGGGGCGAAACCGCAAAATCAGGTGGACAGCCTGACGTGTGGACGGTCAAATGCGGCAAAACAAGTGAGGTGCGGCATGGGGTTTGCGATCAGGTGGGTGTTTGCGTTTGGCTTGCTGGCGGCGACCTATAACCCGACACAGTGGAATCTGTTGCGTTGGGGGATGCAGAACTGGGACAGTCAGCTGCCGCTGACGGTGCTGTTCGGTCTGGTGCTGCTGGTAGGTTACATCATCTATCTGCGCGCGACGCTGCGGTCGATTGGCCTGTTTGGCATGCTGCTGATTCTTGCGGTGTTGGGCACGCTGATTTGGGTGCTCTATGACTTTGGCTGGATCAATCTGGAAAACCCCACCATCAACACCTGGATCGCGATTGTCGTGCTCTCGCTGGTTCTGGCCGTGGGCCTGTCGTGGTCGATTGTGCGCCGTCGCCTGTCGGGCCAGGCTGATGTGGATGACGTTGACGCCTGAGTGCCGCATTTGAGGGTTGCGACATGCCGCGCGGGCCATTAGATACCCAGCGTTCCCGCATGCCCTGAAAGGCCCCGCAATGGAAAACGTTGTCCTTGTCATCCACCTGATTCTGGCGTTGAGCCTGATTGGCGCCGTGTTGTTGCAGCGCTCTGAAGGTGGCGGTTTGGGTATTGGCGGCAGCGGCGGTGCTGCGGGCGCGCGGCCTGCGGCCACGGCGATGGGCAAATTCACGTGGATCCTGGCGATCGGGTTTATCGCGACATCCATCGCGCTGACCATCATTGCGGCTGAAAAGTCTGCGGGTGCTTCGGTCCTTGACCGGCTGACGGATGCACCAGCCTCTGCGCCTGCAACGCCTGATCTGGGTGAGAACTTGCTGCCGCCATCTGACGGCGATGCACCCTTGGTGCCGTCGGGCAACTAAGCCCTTCAAAAGACACAAGTTGTGGCCGGTATCGTGATTTCGGCCACAGGATGTTGCGTTCACGGGTTGCGCAACATGGCCGAATCCGGCTATTCTTAAACCCCGTGGAGATGCGAACCCAAAGGGTCGCACCCAGTTAAGATTTGGCACGGGAGCCTCAAAAACAATGGCGCGTTTTATCTTTATCACCGGCGGTGTTGTGTCTTCTTTGGGCAAGGGGCTGGCCTCTGCTGCGTTGGGGTCGCTGTTGCAGGCGCGGGGCTATTCGGTGCGGCTGCGCAAGCTTGATCCCTATTTGAACGTCGATCCCGGCACGATGTCCCCGTTCGAGCATGGTGAGGTTTTTGTGACCGATGACGGGGCCGAGACCGATTTGGATCTGGGCCACTACGAGCGGTTCACGGGCGTGCCTGCCAGCAAGACGGATTCGGTCAGTTCGGGACGGATCTATTCCGATGTGTTGGAAAAGGAACGGCGCGGCGATTATCTGGGCAAGACAATTCAGGTGGTCCCGCATGTGACCAACCAGATCAAGGATTTCATCAGCATCGGCGAAGATGACGTGGATTTCATGTTGTGTGAAATTGGCGGCACCGTGGGTGACATCGAAGGCCTGCCGTTCTTTGAGGCGATCCGTCAATTCAGCCATGACAAGCCGCGCGGGCAGTGCATTTTTATGCATCTGACATTGCTGCCCTATCTGGCGGCCTCTGGCGAGTTAAAGACCAAGCCAACGCAACACTCGGTCAAGGAACTGCAATCCATCGGGATCGCGCCCGATATTCTGGTCTGCCGGTCGGAACAGCCGATCCCCGAAAAAGAGCGCGAGAAGATCGCGCTGTTCTGTAATGTCCGCAAAGAGGCAGTGGTCGCCGCTTATGACCTGAAGTCGATCTACGAGGCCCCATTGGCCTATCACGAACAGGGGTTGGATCAGGCGGTGCTGGATGCCTTCCAGATCAACCCGGCGCCACAGCCCAAGCTGGACATTTGGCACGATGTTTATGACCGCATTCATAACCCCGAAGGTAAGGTGAAGGTCGCGATTGTCGGTAAATACACCCAGCTTGAGGATGCCTATAAGTCGATTGCCGAGGCGCTGACCCACGGCGGCATGGCCAACCGCGTCAAGGTCAAGATCGAGTGGGTCGATGCGGAGCTTTTCGACAAGGAAGACGCCGCCCCCTATCTGGAGGGGTTCCACGCCATTCTGGTCCCTGGCGGCTTTGGCGAGCGCGGCACCGAAGGCAAGATCAAGGCCGCACAATTCGCCCGCGAAAAGAATGTGCCCTATCTGGGCATCTGTCTGGGCATGCAGATGGCCGTCATTGAAGCGGCACGCAATGTGGCGGGGATCAAGGACGCCGGGTCAGAGGAATTTGACCATGAGGCCGGGCGCAAACGCTTTGAACCGGTGGTCTATCACCTGAAGGAATGGGTGCAGGGCAACCATCTGGTCGCGCGCAAGGCCGATGACGACAAGGGCGGGACGATGCGGCTGGGGGCCTATGATGCCGCGCTGACCGAAGGGTCGCGGGTGGCCGGAGTTTACGGAAGCACCGCAATCGAGGAACGGCATCGCCACCGCTATGAGGTGGACATCAAGTATCGCGAAAAGCTGGAGAAAGCCGGGCTGAAATTCTCTGGCATGTCGCCGGACGGGAAGCTGCCCGAGATCGTGGAATGGCAGGACCATCCCTGGTTCATCGGGGTGCAGTTCCATCCCGAGTTGAAGTCAAAGCCCTTTGCGCCGCATCCGCTGTTTGAAGGGTTCGTCAAAGCGGCGGTGGAAAATTCGCGTCTGGTGTAGATTGCGCTTGGCAGCGCCCCTGCGGGGCGCGGGGGCGCGCCGCCCATAACGCAGCGTCTTTTGGCGGGCGATGGCGTCGTGGATATTTTTAGCCAGAAGAATGTGGACCGTCAGAAGCCGAAGGAAAAGTCACGCGTGACCACAAGGCCAACAGTGACCTGATCGGCGCTTTGGGTGATCGGGCTGCGCGCAGCGTCATTGAGCAATTCGTCATAGCGCAGGGTGCCGGTCAGGCCCCAATCAGACGTAAGCGCATAATCTGCGCTGATCTCGACCCCGCGCGACATGGCACCGCCCGATGCTTCGAACGCGGAAAAGCTGCTGGCGGCGGCTTCGGCGGCGGTCACACCAAAGTAGGTGCCAGCATAATCGTCGTCACCAGCCAAAAGCCGGGGACCGACGCGCAGGGTCACAGCCTGAGATGGATAGAAGATCAGATCGCCACCCAACTCGCCCACGTAACCTTCGTGACCGCCGAGACCGCGTCGGGCGACGGCGTAAACCTCAAAATTTGCGCCCGTGTAGGTGACGCCGCCGCCCACTTCGAGGGCGGCATCAATGTCGTTCAGGCCGGTCAGTTCGGCGTAGTCATCGGACGTGCGCGCGCCGATGTAGCGGAACGACCCGGTGAACCCCAGGCCGGTCTTGTCTTCGCCGCTGGTGCCCAAAGAGCCAAAGGTGAACCGGTCTAGCGCGAAGCTGCCAGTTGGACCGGTTTGATTGCTGTCCGACCCAAAGTAACCGGGCGCAGACTGTGCGCCGATCCCAAGTTCAAACGCGATGCCGGCAGGTCCATCCTGGGCGGTTGCGGCTGATCCAGTCAGCACAAGAGCGAGAATCGCATGACGCATGGGGCGTTCCTTTGTTCTGCCGCTAAACTAGAGGGTTATGGCCCGGCAACAAGGGTTGGCGTGGCGATTGTTTCCCCCTAAAGCAAGATCATGCTGTCTTACCAACATCTCTATCACGCCGGGAACCTTGCGGATGTGCACAAGCATAGCTTGCTGGCGTGGATGCTGGCCTATCTGACGCGCAAGGACAAACCGCTGAGCTATCTGGAGACCCATGCGGGGCGGGCGCTGTATGATCTGGCAGCACCTGAGGCGGTCAAGACCGGCGAGGCGGCGCAGGGCATTGAAAAGGTGGCCGATTGGTTTGCCGCCGATCACCCTTATGCGCGCATTTTGGCCAAGGTCCGGGCGGAGCATGGGGCGGATGCCTATCCCGGCTCGCCACTGCTCGCGGCGGAGTTGCTGCGGTTCGAGGACAACCTGACGCTTGCGGAGCTTCACCCGGCAGAGGCCGAGGCCCTGCGCGCCGCGATGGCCCCTTATCCGACGACCGTGGTGGCCCGCGATGGTTTTGCCGAAGCGTTGAGCCGCACGCCGCCCGATCCGCGCCGGGGGCTGTTGCTGTGTGATCCATCGTTCGAGGTGAAGACGGATTATCAAACGATCCCTGACGTTTTCGCCAAGCTGCACAAGCGCTGGAACGTGGGCATTCTGGTGTTGTGGTATCCGATCCTGACCAGCGGTGCGCATCGCGGCATGGTTGATGATCTGCGCGCCCGGTTTCCGGCTGGTGTCGCGCACGAGGTCCGCTTTCCCCCGGCCCGCGAAGGACATGGAATGATCGGGTCGGGGTTGTTCGTTGTGAACCCGCCTTTTGGGTTTGAAAAAGAAGCGGCCTGGCTTGCGGCGAAATTTGCAACACTGCGCGACTGATTGCGTGTTATGCTGCGCCCTATGTGGCGTTTGATCCTACTTTTCCTGCCTTTGCCCGCGTTTGCCTGCGACCGGCCTGTTTGCCTGATCCCGGCCGAGGACCAGTTCTTTGCGCGCGAAGTCACCTTTGACGACCAGCCCAGCGGATTTGGCGCAGGCCGGCAGGTGCATGGGCTGATGATGCTGGATGGTGTGCAGATCGGCGAGCGGTTTGCCGGTCAGCTTTTGCGCAACGAGGGTGGTTTTGACCGGGTCGAGGGGCCGCCATTGGCGCCTTTGCAGCTGTTACCGGGGGCGGAGACCCAGAACATGACTGTGATCCGGCTTGCTGATACGGCGGTGCTGTCTGGTGATGGACCTGCGGGATACCCCAAGCGCGAAGCGACGGGCGAAGGCGCGCTGGCGGTGCTGTTTGATCGCGATCAGGTTGCGGTACGGTTTGATATTCGCGGCGGCGAAGGTGGCGCGGCCACCGTGTTGTTCCTACGGCGCGACGGCAGCCTGATCGACACCGCCGAACTGGAACCTTTGTCAGAGGCGGTCTATGCCTTCACCCGCCAAGGTGGCCAGCGCGATATTGCCGGGTTGGTGCTGACCAATGCCGATCCCGACGGGATTGCGCTGGATACGCTGTTGTTTGATGGGGTGGATCAACTGAGTTGATGGTCCTATATCGACACCATGTTTGGTGATTTCCTCAAGCGGTTAACCGCCCCGACCCCTGCCCCGTTGCAAGATGATGATGCAAGGCTGGCCCTTGGCGCGCTGCTGGTGCGGCTGGCCCGCGCAGACGGGCATTTTGATCCCGATGAGAAGGCACGGATCAAGGCGATCCTTGCGCAGCGGTATGCCCTGCCCGATGCCAGCGCGCTGCTGGCCGATTGCGAAGTGCTGGAATCCGAAGCCCCTGACACCGTGCGCTTTACCCGCGCGATCAAGGATGCGGTCGCTTACGAGGATCGCCTGGGCGTGATCACGGCCATGTGGCAGGTGGTGCTGGCAGACGGCAAGCGAGATGACGAGGAAAACAGCCTGATGCGCATGGTGGCCCCGATGTTGGGTGTGACCGATCAGGACAGCAACGCCGCACGGCGCAGGGTCGAATCCGAGCAATGATTGCCAGCCTGCCGATGTACGACCGCCCGGCCAATGCCGCGGCGCATGACCGTTTGTGGGCGACGATCCGCGAAGGGCTGCGTGACCGTGGAATTGATGCGCCAGATGGCCTGAGCCGCGATGTGCTGTATCGCGACAGCTGGGCGCGCGACGATCTGGTGCTGGGGCAGATTTGCGTGTTGCCGTGGAAGCTGCGGTTTGAGGGGCAGCTGACCCTGATCGGGGCCAGCGACTATGGCGTGGATACGTGCCCGCCGGGGTTTTTCAATGCGGTGATGTTGGCGCGTGTCGATGATCCGCGCGAGACAGACGCGCTTTTTCAAGGTCGGTTTGTTGCCAACGCGCGGCATTCGCAGTCGGGTTATGGCGCGGGCCGAAACTTTGCCAATCGCATTGGATTGAGATTGCCAGAGCCCGAGATCACCGGCGCGCATGATGTCAGCGTGCAGCGTGTGGCCGATGGCGCGGCTGATTTCTGTTTCGTCGACGCGCATACCTTTTGGATGCAGCAACAGGATCTGCCCGCCGCCCGCGCCTGCCGCGTTGTGCACCGCACGCGGCCCGTGCCGGGGCAAAGCCTTGTCACCCGCAAGGGTGCCGATCCCGCGCCGTTTCTTGCAGCGATCAAACAGGCGATTGCCGCACTTGCCACGGAGGACCGTGCGGTGCTGGGCCTGCGCGATGTGATCCGCCTGCCGGACACCGCCTATGACATCACCATTGCCGAAGGCGTTGCATTTCCGGGCTAACTGCGCCCTACTCGCCCGAACACAGAAGGGACCGCCATGACATCGCCGGTGATTGAAATTCAGGGTCTGCACAAGGCCTATGGGGCGCTTGAGGTGCTCAAGGGCGTGGATATCAGCGCGCCGCAGGGGCATGTCGTGTCGCTGATCGGGTCCTCGGGGTCGGGCAAATCCACCCTGCTGCGCTGCGCCAACCTGCTGGAGGACAGTCAACAGGGCGAGGTGATTTTTTGCGGCGAACCGGTCTTGTGGAAGGGGTCCGGCATGTCGCGGCACCCCGCAGACAAGGCGCAGATGATCCGCATTCGCACCAACCTGTCGATGGTGTTCCAGCAGTTCAATCTGTGGGCGCATATGACGATTTTGCAGAACGTGATGGAGGCACCCGTCACCGTGCTGGGCCGCGACCGGGCCGAGGTTGAGGACAAGGCGCGCGGCTATCTTGCCAAGGTGGGCATCGGTGACAAATGCGACGTCTACCCCGCGCAATTGTCCGGAGGCCAGCAGCAGCGCGCGGCGATTGCCCGCGCGCTGTGTATGGAACCCAAGGCGCTGCTCTTTGATGAACCGACCAGCGCGCTGGACCCTGAATTGGAACAAGAGGTGGTCAAGGTCATCAAGGCATTGGCCGAGGAAGGCCGCACGATGCTGATCGTCACCCACGACATGCGTCTGGCCCATGATGTCAGCGACCACGTGGTGTTCCTGCATCAGGGCAAGATCGAGGAAGAAGGCGCGCCTGCCGATCTGTTTGGCAACCCGCAGTCCGAGCGTCTGCGCGGCTTCTTGTCGGCCACCGTGCCAGCCTGACATGGTTGATTTCGAGATTTTCCTGACCGGCACACCGGGGCTGGATGATGCGCTATTGGCCGAGGCGCAGGCGCTGGGGTTTGCCGCATCCGGCGTGCCGGGTGGCGTAGTAATCGACGGCAATTGGCCTGATGTCTGGCGTGCCAATCTGCAGTGCCGCGGGGCGACGCGGGTGTTGGCGCGGGTTGGCAGTTTTATGGCGTTCCATCTGGCGCAACTGGACAAGCGCGCGACCAAGTTCGACTGGGCGGCGGTCCTGCGCGTGGATGTGCCGGTGCGGGTCGAGGTGACCAGCCGCAAGTCGAAGATTTACCATGCGGGGGCGGCCACCCAGCGGATCGAAAAGGCGTTAAAAGACAATGGCTTTCGTATCGAAGCTGAAGCGCCGGTGCAGATCAAGGTCCGCATTGATGACAACCGTGTGACGATCAGCGTCGATACCAGCGGCGAGAGCCTGCACAAACGCGGCCACAAGGTTGCAGTCAACAAGGCCCCCATGCGCGAAACACTGGCCGCGCTGATGCTGCGGCGCTGTGGCTATGACGGGACAGAGCCGGTGGTGGACCCGATGTGCGGCTCTGGCACCTTTGTGATCGAAGCGGCCGAAATGGCGCGTGGCCTGTGGCCCGGACGCAGCCGCGCGTTCGCCTTTATGCAGCTGGCCACTTTTGATGCAGCGGGGTTTGCCGACCTCAAGGCCCGGATGTCACCCCGCCCTGTTTCGGGCATCGCATTTTATGGATCAGACCGGGATCAGGGGGCCACCCAGATGGCCGGCCAGAACGCCGAACGTGCGGGCGTGGCTGACCTGACCCGGTTCGTCTGTAAACCGTTCAGCGATTTGCAGCCACCTGACGGGCCAAGGGGGCTTGTCATGATCAACCCGCCCTATGGCGGCCGGATTGGCAAGAAACACATGCTGTATGGGCTTTATGCCGGGCTTGGCGAGGTTCTGAAAACCCGCTTTGCAGGTTGGCGCGTTGGTGTGGTGACCAGCGAGCCGGGTCTCGCCCGCGCTATGGGGCTGCCCTTTGGCGATACTGGTCCGGTGATCGCGCATGGCGGGCTGAAAGTGCGGCTTTATCAGACCGGTCCGCTGCCTTGACGCTAGGGCAAGCGGCACAACATCTAGCCCCTTGTAAAACAGGCAGATTCGCAACAATCTGCGCAGCATCAAGCGTGGGACCACTGACCGCGATCAAAACGGGAGACAACAATGAAGAACCTTATTCTGGCAAGTGCTGCACTTGCCCTGACCGCTGGTGCGGCCTTTGCCGATGCACATTCGGTTGTGCGCATGGGGACCGAGGGCGCTTACCCTCCGTATAACTTCCTCAACGACGATGGTGAAGTTGACGGGTTCGAGCGCGAGCTGGGCGATGAGCTGTGCGCACGCGCCGAGCTGACCTGCGAATGGGTCACCAACGAGTGGGACAGCATCATCCCTAACCTGGTGTCGGGCAACTATGACGTCATCATCGCGGGCATGTCTGTGACCGATGAGCGCGACGAAGTCATCGACTTTTCCGAGCAGTACACCCTGCCTGACCCTTCGGCCTATATGGTCATGAACGACGCAACCGACCTGACCACCGGTGTGATCGCCGCACAGGCGGGCACCATTCAGGCGTCTTACATCGCGTCGACCGGTGCGACGTTGCTGGAATTCGCAACACCTGATGAGACCATCGCGGCAGTTAAGAACGGCGAAGCTGACGCGGTTCTGGCCGACAAGGCCTTCTTGTTGCCGGTCGCAGAGGCCGACGGAGAACTGTCGCTGGTAGAGCAAGAAGTGCTGATCGGTGGCGGCATCGGCCTTGGCCTGCGCGAAAGCGACGGCGAGCTGCGCGAAAAGTTCAACGCAGCCATCGTGTCCATGAAGGAAGACGGTTCGCTGAATGCCTTGATTACCAAGTGGCTGCCTGAATCGGGCACCTTCGAATAAGACCATTGGGGGTCGCGGCAACGCGGCCCCTTTTGATTGGGGTAACTTCAGATTTTTTCATTTTGTACCGAACCCGCCGCCCTTGAGGGGCTGCAATGGCTCAGCTGCTACCTGACGACGGGTAAGCACATGAACCTGTATTATTCTGTCGGTACGGTTTTGTTATTGTTGGCGATTACTGCACCGACCGCACTTGCATTCGGGTTTGGCGGGGCCTCGGCCGCGCGCAGCCAGATCGCGCCGCTGCGCTGGTTCGGCAAGGGCTATATCGCGATTGTGCGCGGCGTGCCGGACATCGCCTTTTTCCTGTTTTTCGTCATCGCGCTGGATCAGGCGTTTGAATATCTACGCCACCGCGTGAAATGCCCCGACTGGGAAGAACCGGTGCGACAGGGCAGCGATTTTGTCGTCTGTCAGGCAGCGAAGCTGCCGTTGGGCAATGCGCCGCAATGGGTGCATGAGACTTATGGCTTTGCGCTGGCGGTGCTGACCTTTGCCATCGTCTTTGGCGCCTTTGCGGCGAATGTGTTGTTTGGTGCGATGCGCGCTGTGCCGCGCGCTCAGCTTGAAACGGCAGAGGCTTACGGCATGACCCGCAAACAGGTGACCCGCCGGGTGTTGATCCCGCAGATGTGGGTCTATGCCCTGCCCGGTCTGAGCAACCTGTGGATGGTGCTGATCAAGGCCACGCCGCTGCTGTTTCTGCTGGGGGTCGAGGATATCGTCTATTGGGCGCGCGAATTGGGCGGGCAGAAGACGCCGCAGTTCACCGACTACCCGCATGGCGACTGGCGCATGTGGTATTTCCTGTTTCTGCTGGTGTTCTATCTGTGCTTCACCAAGGTCAGCGAGGTCGTCCTTGACCGGATCATGACCCGCCTGACACGCGGCCAGGCCACCGCAGGCGGCGAAGCGCAGAGAAAGGCCGCGGCATGAGTTGCGCCCAGCACAGCATCCGGGTGCCGCACGCATTTGCTGCGCAAACGCTTTCGCGCACACGTCGCACCCTGCGGGAGCGACGGGCATGAGTTGCGCACAGACATTCGCGGACTACGCGCTGCGGTCCATTGGCATCGGCGAACGCCTGCTGCCACGGGGCGATTTCACCCTTTGCCAGCAGTTCACGCTGATCGGCTCGGGCATGATCTGGAACATCTACTTCGGCATCTGCGCGCTGCTGATTGGCTTTGCGCTGGCGACCGCCGTGGCCATGGGCAAGGCCAGCAGCAATCGCGCAATCCGCAAAACCTCTGAATGGTTCATCTTTGTGTTCCGAGGCTCGCCGCTGTTTATCCAGTTCTTCTTTGCCTATTTCCTGTTTCTGTCGCTCAAGGGCGTCTGGCCATTCTTTAGCCCGCTGACATCCGCCGCCTATGGCGCGCTGGTGGTGTTGATCCTGAATACCGCCGCTTATTCGGCAGAGATCTTTTACGGCGCGCTGCTGTCGATCCCCAAGGGCGATACAGAGGCCGCAGACGCCTATGGCATGTCCGGCTGGTCAAGGTTCCGCCGCGTGATCTGGCCCACGATGTTGCGACTTGGTTGGCCCGCCTACACCAACGAGGCGATTTTTTTGTTTCACGCCACCACGCTGGTCTATTTCAGCGGGTTCCCGGCCACGCAGCAACGGGGTGATGCGCTGTATTACGCGAATTACTTTGCTGACAAGACATTCAACCCCTTCATTCCCTACCCGATCCTTGCGGGGTATTTCATTCTGCTGACGCTGGTGGTGATTGGCATGTTCGGTCTGATCAACGCGCGGCTGAATCGGCATTTACCGCAAGAGACCCGCGCCAAGATCAAGCTGCGCCCGAACCTGATCCGCTGATCCCACTGGTCAAACGCTGTGGAAACGGGCAAAGCTTGCCCGACCCAAGACAGGTAAGATCATGAGTTGGCTGGACGACTACCCCAATGTGCGCAACGTCCGTTGTGGTGCGGCAGACCTGAACGGTCAGGCCCGTGGCAAGCGCGTCCCGCGCCGATTTGCAGGCAAGCTGGAACAAGAAGGCACACGGTTTCCACTGTCGGTGCTGAACCTGGACATCTGGGGCGAGGATATCGACGACAGCCCATTGGTCTATGAAACAGGCGATCCCGATGGCGTGCTGATGCCAACCGAGCGTGGCTATGTGCCGATGCCCTGGCTGGATACCCCGTCAGTCCTGCTGCCGCTGTGGATGTATTACGAAGATGGCACCGTCTTTCCCGGCGATCCGCGCCATGCGCTGGCCGCCGTCGTCGCGCGCTACAAGGAACGTGGACTGACCCCCGTTGTCGCAACAGAGATGGAGTTTTATCTGGTTGACGACAGTGGTCGGGAAATCCGCCAGCCGCGCAGTCCAAGGTCTGGCAAGCGGCGGCCCGGCGCAGAAATCCTGTCGCTGCGGGCGCTGGATGCTTTTGATAACTTTTTCAACGACCTTTATGACGCCTGCGAGCAGATGGATATCCCCGCAGAGGCCGCCATTTCAGAGGTGGGCCTGGGCCAGTTCGAGATCAACATCGAACATGTGCCGGATGCGCTGAAGGCGGCGGATGATGCCTGGTTCTTCAAGATGCTGGTGCGTGGGCTGGCCCGTAAACACGGCATGGCCGCCAGTTTCATGGCCAAACCCTATGCCGATCACGCGGGCAACGGGCTGCACACCCATTTTTCGGTGGTCGATGCAGAAGGCAACAATCTGCTGGCCAATGGCACCCATGAAGGCAGCGCGATGCTGCATAACGCCATTGGCGGTTGCCTTGCGGGCATTCCCGATTTGGCGCTGATCTTTGCCCCCCACGGCAATAGCTATGACCGGCTGGTGCCAGACAGCCATGCGCCCACTGGCATTTGCTGGGCCTATGAAAACCGCACTGCCAGCGTCCGCGTACCGGGGGGCAATCTGGCCGCGCGCCGGGTTGAGCACCGCGTGGCGGGGGGTGATGTGAACCCCTATCTGTTTCTGGCCGCTGTCCTTGGCTCTGCCCTTGTGGGCATCGAGGATGCGCTGACCCCGCCGCCGCCGATCACCGGCAACGCCTATGATCAAAAGCTGCCGCAGATCCCCAGCACTTGGGAAGGGTCGATTGACGCATTTGAGGCCAGCACCATCGCGCGGCGCATCTTTCCGCAGATGCTGATCGACAATCTGGTGATGACCAAACGGCAAGAGTTGCAATACTTGCGCGAACTGACCCCTGAGCAGCAGCTAGAACTATACCTCGACACGGTTTGAGGACGCTTGCGCGGGACAATGCAGCGCCATAGATTACGGCAAATCATTCTGGTGACTTATGAAAATCGGCATCCTGCAATGCGGCCACACGCCTGACGCGATCCGTCCGGTGCTGGGTGGCTATGGGCAGCTTTATCCCGCCATGCTGGACGGGCACGGCTTTACCTTCGAGACCTTCAGCGTGGTCGATATGGCGTTTCCCGATGACATGCACCAGGCCGATGGCTGGCTTGTCTCAGGCTCCAAACATGGGGCTTACGAGGATCACGCCTTCATTCCGCCGCTGATGGATTTCATCCGCGCCGCCTATGCCGCTGATGTGCCGCTGGTTGGCGTCTGCTTTGGGCATCAGATCATCGCCAAGGCCCTTGGCGGTGACGTGGTCAAGTTTGATGGCGGGTGGTGCATCGGGCGGCAGAGTTATGATTTTGGCGGCGAAACGCTGGCGCTGAATGCTTGGCATCAGGATCAGGTTGTGACCCTGCCGCCAGACGCGGAGGTTGTCGCCTCAAACGACTTTTGCAAGAACGCAGCATTGGTCTATGGCAAAAAGGCGTTCAGCGTGCAGCCGCACCCCGAATTCCAAAGCAACTTTATCGCGGGATTGGCCACGCATGTAGGTGACGGCAAGCTGCCGCCAGACCAGTTGGCCGAGGCGCGCGCCAAGCTGCCACTGCCCAATGATAATACCCGCATGGCCGCAATGATTGCGCGGTTCTTCAAGGAACGGGTTGCCGCATGAGCTGGATCAACAAAATCCCCGATGCAGCGCGCGCCTATCTGGACAGCACCCGTCTGGATGAGGTGGAATGCCTGATCCCCGACCTGCCCGGCATTGCGCGCGGCAAGGCGGTGCCTGCGGGCAAATGGGAAAAGCAAAGCCATTTCCACCTGCCTAATTCGATCTTCTTCCAGACGATCACCGGTGACTGGGGCGAGGCCGCAGGGCCGGATGGATTTCTGGAACCCGACATGATCCTTAAGCCGGATTTGTCGACCGCGACCGCCGCGCCTTGGGCCACAGATGGTACGCTGCAGGTGATCCACGACGCCTTTGACCAAAAAGGCAAACGTGTCGGCCCCTCGCCCCGCAACGTATTGCACCGGGTCTGCGAGCTTTATCGCAAAGAGGGCTGGAAACCCGTCGTGGCGCCCGAGATGGAGTTCTATCTGGTCGCCCGCAACGTCGACCCAGCCAAACCGATTGAGCCGATGATGGGCCGCACCGGCCGCGCCGCCGCCGGGCGACAGGCCTATTCGATGACCGCGGTGGACGATTATGGCCCGGTGATCGACGACATCTATGAATACGCCGAAATCCAGGGATTTGAGATTGACGGCATCACCCAGGAAGGCGGCGCTGGTCAGCTGGAAATCAATCTGCGTCACGGCGATCCGATCAAGCTGGCCGACGAGGTGTTTTTCTTCAAACGTCTGATCCGCGAGGCGGCGCTCAAGCACGATTGTTTTGCCACCTTCATGGCGAAACCGATTGAGGGCGAGCCTGGATCGGCGATGCATGTGCATCATTCGGTCTTGGATAAGGATGGCCGCAATATCTTTACCGGGCCACAGGGCGGCGAGACGGACGCCTTTTTCCACTTTATCGGCGGCTTGCAGGAATACATGCCCGCCGCGATTGCGCTGATTGCGCCATACGTGAACAGCTATCGCCGCTATGTGCCGGATTCGGCGGCCCCGGTGAACCTGGAATGGGGCCGCGACAACCGCACCACCGGCATTCGCATCCCGATCTCTGACCCCGCCGCGCGGCGTATTGAAAACCGCCTGCCGGGCATGGATTGCAACCCCTACCTGTGCATCGCGGCCTCCTTGGCCTGCGGCTATCTGGGGATGAAGAACGAGGTCCGCCCCGACAAACGCTGGCGTGGTGAAGCCTACGACTCGGAGGCTGAGATCGCAGGATCCCTGTGGGAAGCGCTGGAGCTTTTTGACGCCTGCGCCCCCCTGCATAAGGTTCTGGGCAAGGATTTCTCGCGCGTTTATTCGATCGTCAAGCGCGCCGAATACGCGGAATTCCTGCAAGTGATCTCTCCCTGGGAGCGCGAACATCTGCTATTGAACGTCTGATGAGGAACCAAACGACATTCTGGCTGGTGATGCTGGTCGCCGCGATCCTATGCTGGTATTTGGCCGCGCAGTTTGCTGGGTCGATGGCGGATGCCGTGACTAATGGGTCCTAAAGTCGGGGTTTCCTGACTTTCGGGCGAGGGCCTAACCCGCGATGGTGACGCGGGGGCGCAACGCCAGTTTTGGCTGGCCCGCGCAAAGGTCGCTATGTTTCATCTGACCGAATTTCTGTTCCTGCTCGATGCGGTCCGCACCGGAGCACGGGCACTGTTTCTGCTGCTTTTTGGTGTGCCACTCTCTGAGCCCATGATGGTCGACCGCGCCAATCTGGCCGCGCATCAGCCACAAGCCTTTTCTGCTGTCGTTTCACAGGAGGTTGGTGCGCAAGGGCAGTGGCGAACCGACAGGTATCGCGTGGCCGAAGTGACCCGCCCGGACCTGCTGTCGTGCCTGATTCCATTTCCTGATGGGTCGGTCTCACTGACGTCGTTCGATTGGCCGGGCTTTGCGTCCGTAAACGAAATCGAAGTCTGCCTCTACCAGGTTGCCACCTACCTCGACGGGCCGCAGGAGATGATCCATTGGCTCAAATCGGTCGGGATGGATCGAACCTTCATGCGTGGCCTTTATGATGATGAAGAGCACCGATGGAACGGTGTCCGAGTATATGGGGTCACACCACGCAAAACACGGTATTTTCATATGAACAAGAAGCTCTTTTTCGAAGCTTTGGTGGCGCATAGTTTTGTCGTTTATATCCGCTACCAGGATGCGGCGATCACCCAGGTCGAGGTCGATATGAACTACAAATAGCGGGTTTTCACTGGTCAACCGTCGCGTTCGACGACAGATTGCCCCCATGAACCCACTCTATCGCAATGACAGCCCCGGCACTTTCCCCGAAAGCTGGTATGCCGCCACCACCTATCTGCCCGCCCAGCGGCCAGAGCTGAGGGGCGAGGTACGTGCGGATGTCTGCATTGTTGGGGCGGGCTATACCGGGCTGACGGCGGCGCGGCATTTGGCAGAGCGCGGGATGAAAGTGGTGGTGCTGGAGGCGCATCGCGCGGGGTTTGGCGCATCGGGGCGCAATGGCGGGCAAGTGGGCAGCGGGTTCAACTGGTCGCAAAAGGACCTCGCGGCCAAGATGGGTGACCGCCCGGCGCGCGCTGTGTGGGACATCGCAGAGGCGGCAAAGGCAGACCTACGGGATTTTGTTGCAGCTCATGCGCCAGAGGCCTCTTACAAACCTGGCGTGGCTTATGGCACTTATGCCAGCGGTGACATCAAGAAGCTGCGGCAAGAGGCTGATTTTCTGGCCAAAAACTACGGTTATGATCAGATCACGCCGCTGGACAAGGCGGGGTTTCATGATCTGGTCAGGTCGCCGCATTATGTTGGCGGGCAGTTGGATCTGGGGGCCGGACATATCCACCCGTTGCGCTATGCCGTGGCCTTGGCACAGGCCGCAGAGACGGTGGGGGCCACGATCTTTGAGGGTTCAGAGGTGCATCATTTGGCCCACGGCACCCCGGCCAAGGTGCAAACCGGGCGCGGCCATGTGCTGGCCGACCATGTGATCCTTGCCGGCAACGGCTATTTGCCGGGGATCGCGCGGCAGGTTGCCGCCAAGGTGATGCCGATAAACTCTTTCATCTGTGCGACGGCCCCCTTGGGGGATCGCGCGACAGAGGTTCTGACGCGCGACATTGCCGTGGCCGACAGCAAGTTCGTGGTGAATTACTACCGCCTGTCCGAGGACAAGCGCCTTTTGTTCGGCGGGCGCGAAAGCTATTCGATCGGGTTCCCCAAGGATATCGCGACCGCACTGATCGCGCGGATGGAAAACATGTTCCCGCAGATCAAAGGTGTGGGCATTGATTATGTCTGGGGCGGCACGCTGGGGATCACCATGACCCGCCTGCCCGCCTTGCAGCGTGTGGCACCTAACGTCTTGTCCGGGGCCGGTTTTTCCGGCCATGGGGTCGCCTTGTCAGGCTTTGCGGGCCGTGTCATGGCCGAGGCTATCGCGGGTCAATCCGAAAGGTTTGACACCCTGACCACCCTGCCCGTGCCAAAATTTCCCGGCGGCGCAATCGCCCGCGCACCGCTACTGACGCTAGCAATGAGCTGGTACGCCCTGCGCGACCGGCTGGGCATCTGACCGCCAAATTTTCCCACCCGCGCCCCATTCCGACCACAAAACCCCGTCAAATTGTCGCTCAAACGGACCCAATAGAGGTTTTGAAGATGAGCAGGCTCGACCCCCTTTATCGCCCGGCATTCCTGCCCGGAGAGATCATTTTGCTGGTGCTGACCGCGCTGATTGCAGCAGCGGCCATATTGTCGAGCGTGATTGGCGGACAACCCGTTGACTGGCTGGGCTTTGCGCCGCCGATGATCGGCGGGATGCTGTTGGTGGTCGTCGGGGCCTTTGTGCGGCAAGCGCGCGGGATGGAGCGGCTGGCGCTTTTGCTGATTGGTGTCTCGATCTATCTGACATTTGGCGCCTTTGTCGCCATTTTCATCTTTATGTTCTTCCCGATCACCGGCGTCCCGATTGACCCGGTGTTGATGCAAATTGACGCCACGGTCGGCTATTCTTGGCCCGATGCGGTGCGCTGGCTGGCGCAATATCCGTTGCTGGGCAAAGCACTGGCCTTTGTCTACAACTCTTCGCTTTGGCAGCTTCTGGCCGTGATTGGCCTGCTGGCATTGCTGCGGCGCGAGGCGGATATGCACCGGTTCATCCTGACCGGCGCGCTGGCCTTGCTGGGCACCTTGGGCATCTGGGTCGCAGCGCCCAGCTTTGGTCCTGCGGCGTTTTTCACGGTCGGCGCAGAGGTCGAGGCGGCTGCCAGTCTTGTGGTCAACGAGGCCTATGGCGCACGTCTGATGGACCTGGCGCGCAATGGTGTGGGCATCATCACGCCCGAGACGATCATCGGATCAATCGCATTCCCGTCCTATCACACGCTGATGATGTGCCTGACGGTCTGGTTTGTGCGCAAGACGCCGTTCTTCTGGCCTGTGGCGCTGATCAACATCCCGATGGTGCCCGCGATCCTGATCCACGGCGGTCATCACATGATTGACATGGCCGGAGGCGTGGCGATGTTTGCGGCCGCGATGGTCGTGTCCCGCTGGGTGGTGAACCCCGCACGGCGCAGCCCGGCCTTCCGTCACCGCCCGATCTAAGCCGCGAAAGACCCATTGCTCGCGCATCTGCGCGCGCCTAACGTGGCTGCAAAGATCAAAGGTGCAGCCATGACAAAATACGCCGCTAACTCCTGGGAAGCCCGCGCTGACGCGCATTCATTCTATGGCTTTACCGACCTGCCCACGGTGGCCGAAAGGGGCACGATTGTCCTGACCCACGGCAAGGGGCCTTATGTCTATGACGTGCATGGGCGGTCCTATCTGGACGGCAATTCCGGCCTGTGGAACATGGTTGCGGGCTTCGACCATCCGGGGCTGATTGCCGCCGCCAAGGCGCAATACGACACCTTTCCGGGTTACCACGCTTTCTTTGGCCGCATGTCGGATCAGACGGTGATGCTGTCCGAAAAGCTGACCGAAGTGTCGCCGTTTGAGCGGGCCAAGGTGTTCTACACCAACTCTGGCTCTGAGGCGAATGACACCATGGTTAAGATGCTGTGGTTTTTGGGCGGGGCCGAGGGCAAGCCTGAGCGGCGCAAGATCCTGACCCGCAAGAACGGCTATCACGGCGTCACGGCGGTCAGCGCCTCGATGACCGGCAAGCCTTACAACAGTGTGTTTGGCTTGCCGCTGGATGGGTTCGTTCATTTGACCTGTCCGCACTACTGGCGTGAGGGGCGCGATGGTGAGACCGAAGCCGAGTTTACCGCCCGCATGGCGCAAGAGCTGGAAGACACCATCGCCGCCGAAGGGGCCGACACGATTGCGGGGTTCTTTGCAGAGCCGGTGATGGGCGCAGGCGGCGTGATCCCGCCTTCGGAGGGGTATTTTCAGGCGATCCAACCGATCTTACGCAAACACGGCATTCCCCTGATCGCCGACGAAGTCATCACCGGCTTTGGCCGCACCGGCAGGACCTGGGGCTGCGAAACCTATGGCTTCATGCCCGATGCGATCATCTCGTCCAAGAACCTCACCGCCGGGTTTTTCCCGATGGGAGCGGTAATTCTTGGCCCTGAACTTGCGGACCGTTTGCAGGCCGCATCCGAAGCGATTGAAGAGTTTCCGCACGGGTTCACAGCTTCTGGTCACCCGGTCGGCTGCGCCATTGCGTTGAAGGCCATTGATGTGGTGATGAACGAAGGGCTGATTGAAAATGTGCAAGCATTGACCCCATTATTTGAAGCCGGATTGGCCGAAATCGCAGAAAAAGCTAACATCGGCGAATGGCGCGGCAAGGGTTTGATGGGCGCGGTGGAGGCTGTGAAGGACAAGGACAGCAAGACGCCCTTTGATGGATCGCTGTCGGTGAGCGAACGGATCGCCAATGCCTGCACCGATCAGGGGTTGATCTGCCGGCCGCTGGGTCAGGCGGTCGTGTTGTGCCCCGCGTTCATCATGACCGAGGGGCAGATGGACGAGATGTTCGACAAGTTGAACCGCGCATTGGACGGGGTTTTTGCTCAGGTCGGATGACCTGCGATTGAGGCCCCGATTGGCCGAAGCTCGGGGTGAAGTGTTCAGCGCCCCTTGGCTTTGAGGGATAATGGCTGCCTAGATACGCGCCAACGCCACAGAGACACCTTGCCCAACGCCGACACACATCGTGCAAAGCCCGGTGCTAAGGGCTTTGGCGTGCATGTGGCGTGCGGCTGATCCGATGATCCGCGCGCCGCTCATGCCAAGTGGATGCCCAACCGCGATGCCGCCACCGTATGGATTGACACGGCCATCATCGGGGATTTCCAATGCGGCGAGGACCGCCAGAACCTGAGCTGCAAAAGCTTCGTTGAGCTCGACGACGTCAAAATCCGTCGGCTTCAGGCCGAGCCGCGCGCAGAGTTTCTGTGTCGCAGGAACAGGGCCAATCCCCATGACGCGCGGCGCAACACCGGCAGAGGCCGCGCCCGTGATCCGCGCCATTGGCGTTAGGTTGTAGTCCCGCACAGCCTGCGCCGAGGCGATCAACAAGGCGGCGGCACCATCGTTGATTCCAGATGCGTTTCCGGCAGTCACGACGCCATTTTCACGAAACGGCGCGGGCAGATTTGCCAGACGTTCCAAGGTGGTGTCGCGTGGATGTTCATCCGCGCGCACGACAATGGGATCGCCCTTTCGCTGAGGGATTTCGACCGGCGTGATTTCGTCCACAAAGTGACCTGCGGCAATTGCAGCCAGCGCCTTTTGCTGGCTCGCAAGCGCAAAGGCGTCCTGTGAGGCGCGGTCAATGCCGTATTCAGCAGCAACGTTTTCGGCGGTTTCGGGCATGGAGTCGATGCCATATTGGGCTTCGATGGTCTTGTTCACGAACCGCCAACCGATTGTTGTGTCATGGATTTCGGCACGTCGCGAATAGGCGGCATCGGCCTTGGGCATGACCATTGGCGCGCGGCTCATGCTTTCGACGCCGCCGGCGATGATCAGGTCCGCCTCACCGGCCCTGATAGCCCGCGCACCAGCGATCACGGCATCCATGCCCGACCCGCACAAACGGTTGAGAGTGATGGCCGGAACGCTGACCGGCAGCCCGGCCAGAAGCGTGGCCATGCGGGCGACATTGCGATTGTCTTCGCCAGCCTGATTGGCGCAGCCCATGTAAACCTCGTCAACGTTTGCCGGATCAAGCTGCGGGCTGCGCGCGATCAAGGACCGCAGCACATGAGCGGCAAGATCGTCGGGTCGTACCGCAGACAAGGCCCCGCCATAGCGTCCAATCGGGGTCCGTTGAAAATCGCAGATGAAAGCCTCTGACATTACTGATCGGGTCCAATGAAGGCTGTCGCCTCAATTTCAAGCAGGGCGTCATCTTCGACCAGCCCAGCCACGATCAACATGGACATCGCCGGGAAATGGCGGCCAAGCACACGGCGGTAGATCTCTCCGACCTCGCGTTGGCGCGCCAGATATTCCTTTTTGTCGATCACGAACCACGTCAGGCGCGTGATGCTTTCTGCTGTGCCGCCTGCCGCCTCGACAATATCCAGAATGTTGCGCAGCGCCTGTTCCATCTGCCCGATGAAATCGTGGCTTTCAAAAACCTGGCGCGCCGTCCAGCCGATCTGCCCACCGACATACAAGGTGCCATCAGGCGCATGCACACCATTGGCATAGCCCTTTGCCGGCGCCCAGCCGATCGGTTGGATGATTTTCGATGTCATGTCGTGCTCCGATGGTACGGGGTGAAAGCTGTTTTCAGGTCGGCGGGCCACGGTGCCGCGCGGCCTGTTTCGTTGATATAGACAAGGGTCAAGGAGCAGGAAAAGCGATGCTCACGGCCTGCGGAGGCCTCGATTTCCAGCCCAAGGCTGGAGCGTCCGACGCGCGCCACCGCAAGCGTCAAAAGCAATTCATCGCCATGTCGGCTGGGTGCGGAAAAGCGGGTTTCGATCTGCGCGGTCGGCACGCCGGACTGCTTGTGGATGTCCTCAAACGGGAAACCGAGCTTTGCAAAGAACGCCTCGACGCAATCGTTGATCATCTCGAAGTATCGCGGATAGAAAACGATGCCCGCAGGGTCGCAGTGCCGGAACAGCACCTTTTGAGGGAAGGTAAAGACCATCACGAAGCAGCCCTATGCCTTCAACAAAAATCGCTGAATTTTGCCCGTTTGCGTTTTGGGCAATGCATCGCAGAACTTGATGCTGCGCGGATACTTATAGGGGGCAATTGTTGCTTTGACATGGTCTTGCAAGAGGCTAGCCGTCTGTGAGTCCGGGGTGCCCTTGGCAAGCACCACATGCGCTTCGACGATCATGCCGCGTTCGTCGTTCGGCACCCCAATGACCGCACATTCGGCCACATGCGGGTGGGACATCAGGGCGGCTTCAACCTCTGGCCCAGCGATGTTGTAGCCCGCGCTGACGATCATGTCGTCATTGCGTGCCGCAAAGTACAAATAGCCGTCTTCGTCCATTGAGAAGGCATCGCCTGTGATGTTCCACCCGTCCTGCACGTATTTGGATTGGCGATCATCGTTCAGATACCGGCAGCCGGTTGGCCCGCGCACGACCAAACGCCCGACCTCGCCGCGCGGCAGTTCCTGCCCGTCGGCATCAACCACCTTGGCTTCGTATCCGGTAACAGGCCGCCCGGTACAGGCCGGTTTATGATCATCAAACCGGTTGGAGATAAAGATATGGAGCATCTCTGTCGCCCCAATGCCATCGAGCATCGGTTTGCCTGTCTTTTCCATCCAATCCTTGTAGATTGGTGCCGCAAGCGTTTCGCCTGCCGATACGGCGGCCCGCAAACTGGAGAGGTCCGCGCCATCCTCCATCGCGGCCAGCATTGCGCGATAGGCGGTGGGTGCGGTGAAACAGACCGTTGCATTATACTTTTGAATGATCTCGATCATGTTTGGCGGCGACGCAGTCTCGAGCAAGGTCGCGGTGGCACCAAACCGAAGTGGGAAGATCGCCAATCCGCCAAGGCCAAATGTAAACGCCAAAGGGGGTGAGCCGACAAAGACGTCATCGGGCGTCACGCCCAGAACCTCTTTGGCATAGCCATCCGCAATGATCATCAGGTCACGGTGAAAATGCATCGTCGCCTTGGGCGATCCGGTTGTGCCGGATGTAAACCCCAGCAGCGCGACATCATCGCGGCCCGTCTTGACCGCGTCAAATCTGACCGGTTTTTCAAGGGCCAGTTGGTCCAGTTCGGCGTCGTGGTTGGATGTCCCATCAAACGCAACGACCCTTTTCAGGAAGTCGCTGGTCGCCGCACAGCTTTCCATTTCTTCCATCAGGCGGGTATCGCAGAGGGCAAATTCGATTTCAGCCTTGTCAACGATCTGGCCCAGTTCCATCGCCCGCAGCATCGGCATGGTGTTCACAACCACCGCGCCCACCTTGGTGCAGGCAAGCCAGCAGGCCACCATCGCAGGGTTGTTGGCAGACCGGATCAACACGCGATTGCCGGGCTTCACGCCCAGATCATCCACCAGCACATGCGCGAGGCGATTTGTCCAATCGCTGAGTTCCTTGAACGTCCGGCGGCGGCCATTGCCAATCAGCGCAGTATTGTCGCCAAGGCCCTTTGCAACCAGGACATCTGTCAGTTCGACCCCGGCGTTCAACTGCTCTGGATACTGGAACCCGTCCAACAGAAAGTCGGGTTGCTGGTCTTGGGGCGGAAGATTGTCGCGGGCGAATGTATCGGTATGGGCGCTGGCGCTAAGCATGATTGGATCCCCCTAAGCTGGCATTTGGCCGAGTGTTTGACGGGCGATGACCACACGCTGAACGTCTGACGCGCCTTCATAGATGCGCAATGCCCTGATTTCGCGGTATAAAGCCTCGACCGTTTCGCCCAAGCGCACACCGTCGCCACCATGCAGTTGCACGGCTTTGTCGATGACTTTTTGCGCCTGATCGGTGGAAAACAGTTTTGCCATTGCCGCCTCGCGCGTGATGCGCGGCGCGCCGCTGTCCTTGGTCCAGGCGGCGCGGTAGATCAGCAAGGCGCTGGCGTCGATATCGACGGCCATATCCGCAATATGGCCCTGCACCATTTGCAGATCAAACAAGGGCGCACCCTGAACGTGGCGGGCGGTGACGCGGGTCAATGCCTCATCCAGGGCGCGGCGCGCAAAGCCAAGGGCGGCAGCGGCAACGGTGGACCGGAAGACATCCAGAACCGACATCGCGATTTTGAAACCCCAGCCGCTTTGGCCGATCAGCGCGTCCTTGGGCAGACGGCAATCCGCAAAGCGTAAGGTTGCCAATGGGTGCGGCGCGATGGTCTCAAGCCGCTCAACCACCGTCAGGCCGGGCGTATCGGCGGGCACCACAAAGGCCGACAGCCCCTTTGCCCCCGCCCCATCGCCGGTGCGGGCAAAGACTGTGTAAACATCCGCGATCCCGCCGTTGCTGATCCAGGTCTTGTCGCCATTCAGGACGTAGTGATTGCCGTCCAGGGTCGCTGTCATCGTCGCGTTTGCCACGTCCGAGCCTGATTGCGGTTCGGTCAATGCAAAGCCGGAGATCGCCGCACCGCTGCGCACCTTCGGTAGCCAAGCGCGTTTCTGCGCATCTGTCCCAAACAAGGACAAAGCACCGGTGCCAAGGCCCTGCATCGCAAAGGCAAAATCGGCCAGCCCATCATGCCGCGCAAGGGTTTCGCGGATCAAACACAAGCTGCGGACGTCAAGCGGGGCATCCCCGTCTGGATCGACAGCCGCGTAGGACAACCAGCCGGCTTTGCCCAGCGCTGACACAATCGCGCGGCAGGCCGCATCAGTATCGCTGTGGTCGATCTGGGTCAGGTTGTCCTTGGCCCAGATGTCCACGGCGGCGGCAAGATCACGGTGGTGATTGTCAAAGAAGGGCCAGTTCAGGAACGTGGTATCAGCCATCAGTCACCTTTGAACACGGGTGTTTCTTTGGCGACGAAGGCGTTGAACGCGCGTTCGAAATCCGCCGTTTGCATGCAGATCGCCTGCGCCTGCGCTTCTGCTTCGATGGCCTGTTCGATCGACATCGACCATTCCTGCGCCAGCATTGTTTTGGTCATCATGTGCCCAAAGTTCGGACCCGCCGCGATGCGCGTGGCCATCTTGTGCGCTTCGCGTGGCAGGTCATCCGCCGGGACCACCTTGTTGAGGAACCCCCATGCGGCACCCTCCTCTGCGGACATGGCGCGGCCCGTGTACAGCAACTCCGCCGCGCGACCTTGGCCGATGATCCGGGGCAGGATTGCGCAGGCCCCCATGTCACACCCCGCAAGGCCGACCCGCGTGAACAAAAAGGCCGTCTTTGCCTCTGGCGTTGCAATCCGCAAATCAGAGGCCATTGCGATGATCGCCCCGGCACCGACGCAGACCCCGTCAATCGCGGCGATCACGGGTTTGCCGCAGTTCACAATTGCCTTGACCAGATCACCGGTCATGCGGGTGAACGCCAACAGCTCTTTCATGGACATTTTCGTGAGCGGCCCGATGATGTCATGCACATCCCCGCCAGAGCTGAAATTCCCACCATTGGATGCAAACACAACTGCGTTCACATCGTCCGCATAGACCAGATCACGAAACCAATCGCGCAACTCGGCATAGCTTTCGAATGTCAGCGGGTTCTTGCGGTCTGGCCGATCCAGGGCCACGGTCGCAATCCCATCCGTGATCTCACATTTGAAGTGTTTAACGTCCGTGCGCATCACGTGTCCTTTTCTGCAAGTGCCGCTTCGAGGCTTTCTAAACGCACCCCGATATCAACGGCTTCGGCGGCGGAAAAATCCGCGAGCATGTCATTGATCCAAGCCTCATGGGCTTGCGCTTGTCGGGCAAATTCTTCGCGGCCGCGTTGTGTCAGCCGCACCAATGACGCCCGCCGATCCCCTGGCACGGCCACCCGCAGCAACAAACCGTCATCGGTCAGGCGGTCCACGATGCCGGTGACATTTCCGTTGGACACACGCAGCACACCGGACAGGGCGCTCATCTTCAGGCCGTCTTCGTACCGCGATAAGGCGGCCATGACGTCAAAGCGGGGCAAGGTCGTCGCAAACTCGTCCCGCAGGTTTTCACGCAAATTGGATTCGATTGACCGGCTTGCTTTCAACAGACGCAGCCAAAGGCGTAGCCGTTCCTTGGACGCAGAATTGTGGGTCACTGGTGACTGTTCCGACATCAGATTTCGCCCCCCGAAAGGCTGAGCGTGTGGCCATTGACCGACCGCGCCGCGTCAGAGCAGAGCCAAAGGGCCGTTCCTGCGACTTCATCGGTCTGAATGAACCGCCGTTGCGGATTGCCTTTGGTCAGGGATTTTGCCGCGTCTTGCGCGCTCATCCCGGTCTTGTCGACGATATTGGCGATGGATCGTTCGGTCATCGGGGTTTCGATGAAACCGGGGCAGATGGCGTTCACGGTGATCCCCGTGGATGCAAGTTCAAGGGCCAGCGCGCGGGTCAACCCGATAACGCCGTGCTTGGCCGCGCAATAGCCTGCCACATAGGGATAACCCTTGAGGCCAGCGGTCGACGCGATTGCAATCATGCGCCCGTTTTGGGCCGCTTTCATGTCTGGCAAGGCCGCCTGCCAGACGTTGAACACGCCCGCCACGTTGACGTCCATCATCGCCGTCAGATCGGCGGCGGTCATTTTGGCAAACGGAACGCTGTTCGCCGCACCAGCATTGGCGACTACGACGTCAATTGCGCCCTGTGTGTCGCGGGCCGCGTCAAACGCCGCCGCGACCTGAGCCGCGTCCGTCACATCACAGACCCGATAGGGCAAATTCTGTGCCTTGAGCGTGTCGTCGGTCCGCCCCATGATCGTCACGCGATACCCAGCGCGGGCAAAATGACGCGCGGTTTCGGCGCCAACGCCGCTGCCGCCGCCGGAGATAACAACGTGTCCGGTCATACTTTGCCCACCATTTCTGCCTCGCGATCTGCCAGCCGCCATGCCTGGTCGCGGCCAGCCTCGTAAGGTTGCGGCCAGATTTCCTGACGATCCCCAAGTCCGGTGGCTGCGTGCAATGTCCAATAGGGATCGTTCAGATGTGGCCGCGCAAGGCAGACCAGATCAGCGCGGCCCGCCATCAGGATCGAATTGACGTGGTCGGCCTCGTAGATATTGCCGACCGCCATCGTCTTGATGCCCGCCACGTTGCGGATGCGGTCCGAGAATGGCGTCTGGAACATGCGGCCATAAACGGGCTGGCTGAGGGTCGAGGTTTGCCCCGCTGACACGTCAATGATGTCCGCGCCCACGGCTTCGAACATCTGCGCGATCTGCACCGCATCTTCGGCGGTGACGCCATCATCACCGGCCCAATCGCTGGCGGATATGCGGACCGACATCGGCTTTTCCGCGGGCCATACTGCGCGCATGGCGCTGAACACCTCAAGCGGATAGCGCATCCGGTTTTCCAAGCTGCCGCCATAATCGTCTGTCCGGACATTGGACAAAGGCGAGATGAAGGAGGAGATCAGATAGCCGTGCGCTGCGTGCAGTTCGATCATGTCAAAGCCGCTGGCTGCAGCCATTTTTGTGGCCGCGACAAATTCTGCCTTCACCCGCGCCATATCTGCGCTGTCCATCGCCTTGGGCACAGCGTTGTTGTCAGACCAGGCCATCGCAGAGGCCGACAGAAGCGGCCAGTTGCCGGACGTCATAGGCTGGTCCATGCCCTCCCACCCGAGGCGGGTTGACCCCTTGCGGCCTGCGTGGCCGATCTGGCAACAGGTTTTCGCCTGCGTTTCGGCATGGATGAAGTCGTTCAATCGTGTCCACTGGGCCTGATGTTCAGGCGCGTAAAGCCCCGGACAGCCGGGCGTGATCCGGCCATCAGCAGAGACGCAGGTCATTTCGGTATAGACCAATCCCGCGCCGCCCTTGGCACGTTCGCCGTAGTGGATCAGGTGCCAGTCCGTCGGCGCGCCATCCACGGCCTTGTATTGCGCCATTGGTGACACCACGATGCGGTTCTTGAGCGTCATGTCGCGCAGGCTGAAAGGCGCGAACATGGGTGCGCGCGCGGGTCCGTTCACCTGAACACCCGCCTGCGCCATGAACCATTCTTCAGCGGCACCCAGCCACACCGGATCGCGTTCGCGCAGGTTTTCGTGGCTGATCCGCTGCGACCGCGTCAACATGGAGTAATTCAGTTGCACCGGATCAAGATGCAGATAGCGTTCCACATCCTCGAACCATTCAACCGAATTGCGCGCGGCAGATTGCAGCCGCAACACCTCGAGCCGGCGACTTTCTTCGTATGTTTCAAAGGCGGTTACCAAATCTGGTGTCGCGGTGATTTCAGCGGCCAGCCCAATCGCGCTTTCAAGGGCAAGCTTTGTGCCGGACCCGATTGAGAAATGCGCCGTGGCAGAGGCGTCGCCCAGCAGAACCACGTTCTTGTGACTCCAGTTTTCGCACAGAACGCGCGGGAACCTGATCCAGGCGGAGCCGCGAATGTGGTTGGCGTTGGTCATCAAAGGATGACCGCCAAGGTGATCTTTGAAAATCTCTTCGCAGATCGCGATGCTGGCTTTCTGATCCAGATCACCAAAGCCGTATGCGTCAAATGTCTCTTGCGCGCATTCGACGATGAATGTCGCGGTGTCGTCGTCAAACTGGTAGGCGTGCGCCCAGACCCAGCCTTTGTCTGTGTCCTCAAAGATGAATGTGAAAGCATCGTCGAACTTCTGATGCGTGCCCAGCCACACGAATTGACAAAGCCGCGTGTCGATGTCCGGTTTGAACACGTCTTCGAACTCTGTCCGGGTTCTGGAATTCAGCCCGTCTGCAGCGACGACAACGTCGTAATCCGCCATTAGGTCAGAGGCCGCAATGTCACCGGATTCAAACCTCAGATCGACGCCAAGGTCGGCGGCGCGGGCATGCAGGACCTGCAACAGCTTTTTGCGCCCGATGCCGCAGAACCCGTGACCGGAGGACACGAGTTTCTGGCCCAGATGGTGAAGAGCGACATCATCCCAATAGGCAAAATGCGCGCGGATTTCCTTGGCGCTGACAGGGTCGTTCGCTTCGAGGTTTGAAAGGGTTTCGTCGGACAGGACCACGCCCCAGCCGAAGGTATCATCGGGCCTGTTCCGCTCGAACACGACAACCTCTGCGGCGGGTCTGCGCAGCTTGACCGAAATCGCGAGATAGAGGCCAGCTGGCCCTCCTCCGAGACATGCAATGCGCATTTGACACCCCTGGATCAAGTTGTTGCTTTTTCACGCTATGAACATCGCTGTTAAATTTCAAGCTCAAATATTTTAGGCTTGAAGTAAATTTCGAACGCGGTAGCGTTGTCTGAAACATCGCTGAATGGTGCGCCGGACATGAACCAAGATACGAACCCCATTGTGACAACAGATCTGGCGCAAGCCCGTAAAAAACCTGCCAAACTGGTTTGGGATGACCCCTTTCTGATCGAAAATCAGCTGTCAGAAGAAGAGCGGATGATTCGGGATGCGGCACATACTTATTGTCAGGATCGCCTTGCCAGTCGGGTGATGATGGCCAACCGCAACGAGGTGTTTGATCGCGATATCATGTCCGAGATGGGTGAACTTGGGCTGCTTGGCGCGACCATCCCAGAGGCCTTTGGCGGCGTCGGCGCGAACTATGTGTCCTACGGCCTTGTTGCGCGCGAAGTTGAGCGTGTGGACAGCGGATATCGTTCGGCGATGTCCGTGCAAAGCAGCCTCGTGATGCATCCGATCTTTGCATATGGTACGGATGCGCAGCGCAACACGTACCTTCCCAAACTTGCCAGTGGCGCACTTGTGGGGTGTTTTGGCCTGACCGAACCGGACGCAGGGTCTGACCCCGCCGCGATGCTGACACGAGCCAAAAAGGTCGACGGCGGCTACATGATCTCTGGTGCGAAAAACTGGATCACCAACGCGCCAATTGCGGATGTGTTCATCGTTTGGGCCAAGTCAGATGACCATGATGGCAAGATCAAAGGGTTCATCCTTGAAAAAGGTATGAAGGGCCTGCATGCGCCGAAGATCGAAGGCAAATTTTCATTGCGGGCGTCAGTTACCGGCATGATCCAGATGGCGGATGTATTCGTGCCCGACGAAAACCTGCTGCCGCATGTCAGTGGGTTAGCGGGGCCATTCGGGTGTCTGAACCGCGCCCGGTTTGGCATCGCGTGGGGCGCGATGGGGGCGGCGGAGGCCTGCTTTCATGCAGCGCGCAGCTATACGATGGATCGCAAACAGTTCGGCAAGCCCCTGGCCCAAACCCAACTGATCCAGAAAAAGCTGGCCGATATGCAAACCGAAATCGCGCTTGGCCTGCAAGGGGCGCTGCAACTGGGCCGCATGTTCGACGATCACGTGGCCTCTGCCGAAGCGATCAGCCTGATGAAACGCAACAATTGCGGCAAGGCGATTGCGATTGCGCGTGAAGCCCGTGACATGCACGGCGGCAACGGTGTGAGTGATGAATACGGGGTGATCCGCCACGTGATGAACCTTGAAGCGGTCAACACTTATGAAGGCACCCATGATGTGCACGCCTTGATCCTGGGGCGCGGCATCACTGGCCTGCAGGCGTTTTCCTGAATGACTGTCACCGTTACATCCCAAGACGGTGTGGCGGTGGTCACCATCGACAATCCCCCCGTGAACGCGACCTCGCAGGCTGTTCGTCAGGGATTGGTCGATGCAAAACGCCAGATCGAAGGCGATGCAACGATCAAGGCGGCGGTCCTTTACTGCGCGGGCCGAACGTTCATCGCGGGCGCGGACATCAGGGAATTTGGTGCACCTGCAAAATTGCCGCACCTGCCGGACGTGGTTATGGTGTTGGAAGGTGGCACCAAACCCTGGGTTGCAGCACTTCACGGCACAGCACTGGGCGGCGGATTGGAGGTTGCGCTGGGGTGTGACTATCGCATCGCTGTACCTGCGGCGAAAATGGGTCTGCCAGAGGTCAAACTTGGGCTGATCCCCGGCGCTGGCGGCACCGTGCGCCTGACGCGCCTGATCGGGGCAGAAGCCGCGTTGGACATGATGGCCAGTGGCAAGCCGATCTTGACCGCCCGCGCCCGAAGTCTGGGCCTAATCGACGAGATCAGCGCGTGTGAACTGCTGGAGGATGCCGTTGCATTTGCCAAACGTATCGCAAGCCTGCCGCGCCCGGCCCCCATCCTGACCCGAATGGCGGATCACGATCCTGCCGCACTGGACAAGAAGATCACGGCGATCACTGCAAAGGCCCGCGGGCAGAACAGCCCTGTGGCAGTGTGTCAGGCCGTTCGCAATGCGGTGGCAATGTCGGCGCAAGACGCTTTGGAGGCGGAACGCGCCCTGTTTCTGACCCTGAAATGCGATCCGCAATCGCGCGCCTTGCGGCATATCTTCTTTGCGGAACGGGCCACGGCAAAAATTCCCGCGATTGAGGGGGTCACCCCTGCCCCGCTTCACCAAATTGGCGTGATTGGTGGTGGCACGATGGGCGCGGGTATCGCAGCGGCTTGCCTCTTGGCAAGGTTTGATGTGGTGATGATTGAACGCGACGACGCGGCCCTGACGCTTGGCATGCGCCGCACGAAAGATGTGTTGGCCGACAGTCTGTCACGCGGAATAATCACGCAGGCCAAACACGACGACATGGTTTTGGCGTTCTCTGGGGCCAGCGCATTTGCCGCTGTCGCCAACGCCGATCTGGTAATTGAAGCCGTGTTCGAGGACATGAACGTCAAGACATCCGTGTTTGAAGCCCTTGATAAGGCCTGCAAGCCAAATGCGCTTTTTGCATCCAATACCTCTTATCTGGATATCCATGACATCGCGCGCGGCACGGCTGATCCAAGCCGCGTCATCGGGCTGCATTTCTTTTCGCCCGCGCATATCATGAAGCTGCTGGAACTGGTGATCCCGAAAGACGCGTCACCTGTTGCGGTGGCAACGGGCGTCGCTTTTGGCAGGCGCCTTCGCAAGATCACCGTGCCTGCGGGCGTGTGTGACGGGTTCATCGGCAACCGGATCATGTCTGCCTATCGGCGCGCCTGTGACCACATGATCGAAGATGGAGCCATGCCCGAAGAGGTTGATGCGGCGATGCGGGCGTTTGGTTTTCCGATGGGGATTTACCAGATGCAGGACCTCGCGGGCCTCGACATTTCATGGGCCATGCGCAAGCGACGCGCGGCGACGCGCGACCCGCACGAACGCTATGTCGCAATCGCTGATCGGCTGTGCGAAATGGGCCGTTTCGGGCACAAGACCGGGGCAGGATGGTACCGATACGTCGACGGCAAAGCGACAATCGATCCGACCGTCACGGCCCTTATTCTAGAGACATCGAAGGCCAAAGGCATTCAGCGAAAGCGCATGACGGAGGACGACATTATGGCGCAAATTCTGGCGACCATGCGCGCCGAAGCCAAAGCGATTCTCGAAGAGGGAATTGCCAAATCCGCAGACGACATCGATGTTGTTATGGTTAACGGCTACGGCTTCCCCCGCTGGCGGGGTGGACCGCTGTTCATGGGTCAAGAAGTGGCCAGCTAAAACCGCCCAAAAACAACACTTTACGCCGCATTCTTCGGCACCCCGTTCACGAAAGCCATGTCAAAAGCAAAAAAGATTGACATGATGTCACACCATCGAACTTACTAAACCGTATAGTAAAATAAACAGGGAGATAAGAATGAAAACGATGACATCCACCGCCTATCTGATCGCGGCAACGGTGCTTGCGTCTGCAAGCCCTGCCTTGGCCGAATATCCCGAAAAGCCCGTGTCCTTTGTGGTTCCCTTTCCGCCCGGCGATGTTGAAGACGTGCTGACACGGATGATCGCCGAAGACTTCGAGGCGGCCTATGGAATCCCCGCAGCTGTTGTGAACAAGCCAGGTGGCGGCGGCGGCCCCTTCCCCGGCGCAATCGAAGTCGCGGGCGCACCTGCAGATGGCTACACTGTCGGGTCTTTTGTTATGGACGTGCCGCTTGTCGGGCCGCTGATCGGTATTCCACCTTTGAACCCGAACCCGTTCGAGCCTGTTGGCATTTTCGTAGCCTACCCAATGGTCATCGCGACAACGAATGACGCACCTTATCAGACCATGGAAGAACTGGCGGCTTATGCGACCGACAATTCTGTCGTTCTGGCACATTTTGGACCAGATCTGACACCAACGCAGGTGACCTTTGCCATGGCGTCGCAGATGGGCTTTGAATATGGTGCCGAGGCTGCGTTTGATGCCATTGATTGCAATACCTTCGCATCTGGCGATGCGGATGTCGGCAACACGTCCATCCAATTGTTGCTGCCCTGTCTGGACGACATGACGATCCTTGCAACTTTGACAACTGATCGTCTTCCGATGACGCCAGACAGCCCGACGGTTGGCGAAATCCGGCCCGAGCTTAATCTGGGAATGTGGAACGGTCTGTTCGTCCATGCGGACACACCAGCCGACGTGCGCGAAAAGATCGCAGCCGTCGCAGCCAAGACAATGGCGTCAGATCGCGCCAAGGAGTTCGCGGCGCAAACAGGTGCTGTTGTCTATTGGCAAAACGCCGAAGAAGCTGCTGCTCAGATCGAGGCCGACATGGTCGTTATGGGCACGATGGCTGAAATCCTCGGTCAATAATCGAAAAACGGCGTGCGCGCGCCGATGCGCGCGCACCTTGTCCCAATCAGAAAGCTCGGCAGATGATGCAAGAAATCCCAGAGGGAAAGTGGGTCTCTTCGTTCAAGCGCGTGTTCACGCTAAACGGCATAGGGCCCGGCACTCAGGTCGCGATTGTCGCGGAGACACAGTCGCGCCCCGTGCTGGGGCAATTGGCTGGCCTTGCCCTGCATGATCTGGGCGCAGAGTATTCGACGATTGTTCTGCCAACCGCGGCGCAAACCGCACCTGTGCCTGTGAAATCGACCGGGACCAGTGACGCGATCCAGCACAAGCGCCACGTGATCGAGGCGCTGAAACACGTTGAAATCATTGTCGATGTCACCGTCGAGGGCCTGATCCATGCCGAAGAAATGGCAGAGATCGAACAGGCGGGCACGCGGCTGCTTGTGATCTGCAATGAACACCCCGAAATTCTTGAACGCACCGAGCCGCGCGCAGAGCTTGGCCCCAAGGTCGCGCTTGGTATTCAGATGCTGAACGACGCCTCGGAGATGCGCGTGACCTCGGATGCGGGCACCGATCTGACGATCAACATCAAGGACGCACCTTGCGGCGGCACGCCCGGTTTTTCCACACGCCCCGGCGCGGTTGACCATTGGCCCGGTGGCTTGTGCCTGTGTTTTCCCGGTGAAAACGCTGTGAATGGCACGGTTGTCATGGACGTGGGCGACATGAACCTGACGTTCAAAGACTATTTGCGTAATCAAGTCGCGATGACGGTCGAAAATGACTACGTCACGGACATTCGGGGCGACAACCTCGACGCTGAATTGTTCCGCGAATACCTTGCGGCATGGGACGACCCCAAGGCCTACGGCTTTTCTCATGTTGGCTGGGGCATGAACCCCGCCGCCCGTTGGGAGAGCCTTGCGCTTTATGACAAAGGCGACATTCAGGCGACCGAATTCCGCGCTTGGGCGGGCAATTTCCTGTGGTCCACGGGTTCAAATCAATACGCTGGCCGTTTCACGCTGGGGCATTTTGACCTGCCGATGCGCGGCTGCACCATTTCACTTGATGGCACGCCGGTTGTCATCAAAGGCAAACTTCAAGGAGATCTGGCATGACCACGTTCCACGACTACTACGACACCGACGGGTTCGCGCCAGAGTTCTTGCGGATGATGGAGCTCGCCAATGAGCTTGGCCCGACAATCGCGGAACGCGCGGTGCAGGTCGACAAGGACGCGTCCTTCCCCACCGAAAACTACGAAGACTTCGCCAAGCACGGCTTTTTGCGCCTTGTGATCCCGAAAGAGTTTGGCGGTTTCGGGTTCTCACTTGGTCAATATGCAATGATCGGCGCTGAGATCGGCAAATACTGCGGTGCGACCGCGCTGACATTCAACATGCACACCTCATCCATGATGTGGTCGCGTTTCATGTACGAGCTTCCCAACCTGACCGATGCTGACCGGGCGGCCTTTGCCCCGCTGCGCGAACGTCAGTTCCGCAATGTTGTCGAAAACAACGCGATCTATTCGCAGCCCATTTCTGAAGGTGGCACCAATTGGACATCGAAACCGATCCAGACCAACTGCAAGAAAGTTGATGGCGGATACCTGATTAACGGGTTCAAGAAATTCGCCTCACTTGCGGGGTATTGTGACTATTACTCTATCGTCTGCACCGAACATTTTGAGGGGGTCGAGCCGCGCCACGAAGATGCGATGAACTTTGCTGTTCACAAGGATTCACCCGGCTTGCAGGTTGTTGGCGAGTGGGATCCGATCGGTATGCGCGGCACACATTCCAAAGACCTGATCCTTAAGGACGTGTTCGTCACGGAAGAAGAGATGATGATGCCGCAGGGTCTGTTCGTGCGCACATTGCCCCATTGGCCGCATATGATGGCCACGCTGACGCCAGCCTATATGGGCGTGGCGCAGGGCGCATATGATTACACCGTCAAGTATCTGAGCGGTAAAGTTGACGGGTTGCCGCCGATTGACCGCCGGGTTTATCCGACCAAACGTGCCACCGTCGCGAAGATGTATCAAAAGCTGATCGAAATGCGCACATTGTGGCACACGGCCTTTATGGAAGCGCGCGGCTTCCCGACCAAGGGACAGGTCATGCGGCTTTATGCGGCGCAATATGCGGTGATGGAAGGCGTTCAAGAGATGACCGCGCTGGCGATCCGGACCTGTGGTGGTCAATCCATGCTGAAGTCCCTGCCGCTGGAACGCATGTATCGCGATAGCCGTTGCGGCGCGCTGATGCTTCCCTACACCACTGAAATCATGGAAGACTACCTGTCTATGATGACGCTTTATGACATGGACGAAATCGACACCGTTGGCGCAGACCCGGAAGCTGTGCGCGCGCGTGTGTCCATGTGGCGGCCAGCATCACCCGAAGCACCAAAGGCCTAGGATCAAGCATGCGCGAGACGGTTCACTGCATTTCTCAGTCGACAGCCCCCCCAGACGATGTCTGGGCGACGGTCGCTGATTTCAATGTCGACTGGCACCCGATGGTGGCCTGGTCGAAGATCGAACCGCCCGCAAACGCCCAGATCATCCGCCGTTTTGCAACCGGTGACAACGATGCGATCATGCGCGAACGGCTGACCTATTACAGCGCGAGCGATCATACGATGTCCTATGATATGGTCGAGGGGATCGCGGATGCGAAATCTTACAAGGCACGGTTGAAAATCTCGGAAAACGGGACGGGTTCGACCGTGACGTGGAACGCAGAGATCAACGCAAGCGCGGCCCGCGCAAAGGATATTGCGGACGGCACGCGCGCCATTTTTGAAGCTGGCCTGGAAACACTTGTCTCGCCCCAAAGATCAGAGGCCCAAGGACATGAAACATTGCCTCAAAGCTCGGCTCGGCACCTGACATTAGGGAAAACGCCTTGTCTTGGCCTGAGCGTCGCACCCGAGGGGCTGGAGGCCGCCGAGACAATCTGCCTATTCCTGCACGGGATCGGGGGCAACCGCAGGAACTGGGCCGATCAGGTCGCCGCTTTGGCGCATATCATGCCGACCGTTGCCCTTGATCTGCGTGGATATGGGGAAAGCACGCTGGGGTTTTCGCCGTCCCAATTGGACAGCTATTTCGATGATATTCAGACCGTTATGGCCAAGTTCGGCGCAAAAAAGGTCGTGCTGTGCGGGTTAAGCTACGGGTCATGGATCGCGGCAAGCTTTGCATTGGCCAACCCCGACAAGATGTCCGGTTTGGTGTTGTGCGGCGGCTGCACGGGCATGTCCGAGGCGGACCCCGATGAACGCGAGTCGTTCCGCGTCTCAAGGGAAGTGCCGCTGGATGCCGGTCAGACCCCCGCAGATTTTGCGTCAGGAGTGGTCGACATCATCGCCGGTCCGTCTGCATCGCCAGAGATACGCGCGAAGCTGCACGCATCAATGGCAAGTATTCCTGCCGCGACGTATCGCGATGCGTTGAACTGCTTTTGCAACCCGTTGGAAAAGCTCGACTTTGCCAATGCCAGTTTTCCCGTTCTTCTGATGACGGGGGAGCACGACAGATTGGCACCGCCCGCAGAAATCCGCACTGTCAGTCACCGCTTTGCGGATGCGAACGCGCCACTGGTGATGTTTGAGGTCATTGCTGATGCGGGCCATGTCTGTAACCTTGAGCAGCCCGATGCTGTGAACGCCCAATTGGCAAAATTCCTGAAGGTTGTTTGCCCCCCTGCCGGCGCGTCGCCCAAGACCGCGCGAAAGAGCACCAAACACGCCCGCATTCTGGACGCCGCCCTGCGCGAGTTTTCAAAGAACGGCTATTCCGGTGCATCCATGCAGGCGATTGCGGAGCGTGCCGAAGTCTCAAAACCGACGCTTTATCAATACATTGGCCGTAAGGAAGACATCTTTCGCGCGGTTCTTGATCAGGGGCGCGCCAAGATCCTGGCACCCTTGGCCGGGTCCGGTGATACGCCGATGGTCACAACCCTTTGGAACTTTGCTTGGGGTTATGCCCGCTATGTTTTGCACCCCGACAACCTGTCGATTGCCCGTCTGATCATTGGCGAGGCCGAGCGCGTGCCGGACATTGCACGTCAGTTCCATGACGCCGGTCCCGCACGTGCGCACGCGGGGATCTGTGACTATCTTGAAACGCAACGCACAAACAAGAAACTGTCGTTTGAGCGCCCCGGCATCGCGGCAGAACACCTTTGGTCCTTGATCCTGTCGGGACCACGTAACCACGCGCTTCATTTTCCGCATGATTTGCCGGATCACGCGACGATTTCAGAGACAATCATCAGCGGATTGCAGGTGTTCCTGCGCGCCTATTCCACCGATCCCGAGACTGACCTGGCTGCTTTGGCCGATCTTGGCCAAGACAGCCCCCCACGGAGAACGACATGAAAGACATACTGGACGCCAACAAAACGCGCTTTATCACGGTTGCGATGACGGACACCAATGGCCTGTTGCGCGGGCAGAAAGTGTCACGCAAGTCGTTTGAAGGTATTTTGAAGGCCGGTATGGGGATGGCGCCGGTGACGTTTGCGCTCGACCCGACGGACGAATTTCTGGACATTCCGGGCGTGACCGATGAAAGCGCCGATTTCCATGACAGTCCGCTAACGGTTGATCCAAGCACGGTCCGCGCGATCCCGTGGGAAAAGGACGGCGATGACCTGTTGGTCTTGTCGAACTACACCGGTGAGACGGCGGGCATGTGCCCACGGTCCTTGCTGGCGTCGGTTCTGGACAAAGGGGCGAACGCGGGGCTGAACCTGAAATACGGGCTAGAGCTGGAGTACATGCTGTTCAATGAAACGGCCGAAACCCTGCGGGAAAAGGGGTTTCGCAACCTCACCCCCGCCACCACGCACGCCAGCCACGACCTGTTGATCTATCAAACCACCCAATCACAATGGTATTCGGACGTGGCCGACATGTGCGAGGCGCTCAAGATTGATCTGGCCAAGATGCATGAGGAAATCGGCGCGGGCTTCATGGAGGCCTGCACCGGTGCCGGCACCGGGCTTGCGCCAGCCGACCAGACCGTCTTGCTGAAGAATTTCATGCGGGCGCTGGCCACGCGGCAGGGCAAGACCATCACTTATATGGCGCGCTGGTCGGAAGAGGCTGACAGTCAATCGGCCCATGTTCATCTGTCGCTGATAGGGGCCGATGGCACACCGCTGTTCTGGGACGAAAGCAAGCCCGACAACATGTCAGACACGTTTCGCCACTTTCTTGGGGGGATGCAGACCTACCTTGGCGAGATGATGTTGCTGTTTGCACCAACCGTGAATTCGTACCGTCGTTTTGCGCCGGGTACCTTTGCGCCGCCTGCCCTGACCTGGGGGATCGAGAACCGCACCACATGCTTGCGGGTTGTTGGCCATGACGCGGGGTCCTTGCGGGTTGAAAACCGCTTGCCCGGATCGGATGCAAATCCTTACCTGACCGTTGCGGCAACGCTGGCCGCCGGGTTGGCCGGGATCGCCGAAAAGATCGAGCCGGACGCCGCCGTCGTGGGCAATGGCTATGTGCCGTCCGATACCGAACCGCGGGATTACCCGCGCAACATGCGCGACGCCATTGCAGCCCTTCGCGCCAGTGCATTTGCACGCGAATGGCTGGGGGATGTCTTTGTTGATGCCTTCACTGCGACCCGTGAAAGTCAGGACAATGCCTTTATGGGTATGGTCCCGGACACAGAGCTGCGTCGCTTTTTCGAGTTAGGATAGATCATGCTGCGCGCGCAATTTATCGACGGAATGGCCAATGCAGCCTGTTCTGTCTATGTCGTAACAACGGACGGGATTGCGGGCCGCCGCGGTGTGACGGTCAGCGCCGTATCCTCTGTCTCTGCTGACACGCCGAAGCCGACGTTGTTGACCTGTGTCCACCACCTGTCGCCTGCCGCCGCAGCCATCCGCACCAACCGCACGTTCTGCGTCAACCTGTTGCGCGATGATATGACGACCATCTCAAACGCGTTTGCCGGGCGCACGGAGGCCAAGGATGAAGCAAAATTCGACTGTGCCACGTGGACCAAAGGTGAGACAGGCAGCCCTATGCTGGATGGGGCGCTGACCGCATTCGATTGTGTGGTGCAGCATGACATCATGTGCGGCAGCCACCATATTTTTGTGGGCGAAGTCCAGCAGGTGAAGATGTCATCTGGCGAAAAGGCCCTGATCTACGCCAATCGCGGCTATAACAACGCCCAACCACTTGATGATCTTATATGAAGATTGGCGTTCTTGTCGCAGGCGTCTTGCCTGAAAAACTGTCGCAGCGGTTCGCGGGCTATGGCGAGATGTATGCCGCGTTGTTGGGTGGGTTGGGTTACACGTTTCGCCATTACGATGTCCGTAACGGCGATTTTCCGGCAGCAGCGGATGAAGCCGATGCCTGGCTAATCACAGGGTCCAAAAACGGGGTTTATGAGGATGAGCCTTGGATCAAGGCCCTGAAAACCTGCCTATCCGATATCCTGAAATCGGACCGGCCGGTTGTGGGTATCTGTTTCGGCCATCAAATCCTTGCAGATGTTCTGGGCGGAAGGGTCGCAAAATTCGACGGCGGCTGGACGGTTGGACGGACCCGGTACTGCCTGCGTCAGGGCACGACACTGCACGCAATTGCCTGGCATCAGGATCAGGTGCTGGCGCTTCCACCCGGTGCTGTTCGGCTTGCCAGCTCTGACAGCTGCGAAAACGCGATGATGATGGTGGGTGGCCATGTCCTTGGCATCCAACCGCATCCGGAATTTGACGCGGCAATCATGCGCATAGCTCTTGACGCCTATGGCGACATCTTACCTGCAGATCTTTCCCAAGCTGCGCGCGCCACAGCGCATGAACCCGTTGCACGCGATGCTTTGGTCGCGATGATCGATACGTTTCTGCGGTCCAAGGTGCGTGCGCCTGACCAACTGCAGCAAAAGGTGCTTCAAGCCATGTCTCGGTCAGAGGCAGCCTAACGTCATGGCATCGTCACGCACCACCCAGTTTGTCCGCCTGTTTCACCGCGAACGCCGCCGAGGAGATTTGGTTTTTGCCGTCGTCTTCCTTGTCTTCTCTGCGTTCATGTTCGCATCCATGGGATCGCAGACAATATGGGCTGAAGGAACGGCCCTTTATGCGCAGCCAAGGTTCTGGCCAGCAGTTTCACTGGCTGGCATGACCTTCTTCGCGACGCTCCACTGGATCGGGTCCGCATTATCGCCGCGCCTGCCTGGCCGGTGGCAGGAAATCTGGCTATGGGCGCGTTCGGTCGAGTACGCGGCGTGGTTTCTGGGGTATGTCCTTTTGGTTCCCTTTTTGGGCTACCTGATCGCCACGCTGTTGGCTGGTGCAGCCCTGATGATCAGAGTTGGCTACCGCAGTTTTGCGGCCATTGGCGGCATGATCCTGACGAATTTCATCATCGTCCTGACTTTCAAATCAACCCTGAAGGTCAATCTGCCCGGTGGCGCCATCTACGAATATCTTCCCACCGCATGGCGCAGCTTTATGCTGACCTACTTCTAAGGAACCTCATTCGTGGACATCCTGCTTTCAGGTTTTGGAATTCTGGCGCGATGGGATGTCGTGGCCGCCCTGCTTGTCGGGTCGATTGGGGGCGTCATCATCGGCGCGATCCCCGGTGTTGGTGCCGCTGTTGCGATTGCCATTTTGCTGCCCGCGACGTTTGCCTTTGACCCAATTGTGGGCCTGACCGCGCTGCTCGGGATTTATGGGTCATCCATGTATGGCGGGGCCATTCCCGCGATCCTGATCAACACACCCGGCACAGCCGTGAACGCGCTGACCACTTATGACGGCTATCCGATGACCAAACGGGGCGAGGCACCGCGGGCGCTGTCACTGGCCTATTCCGCCTCTTTCTTTGGCGGCATTTTCTCTGTGTTGTGTCTGATGATCCTGTCGCCCTTGCTGGCATTGATCGCGCCCCATTTCGGCGCGCGGGAGATATTCCTTGCGGCGCTTTTGGGTATCATCCTTGTTATTATCGCCCACCGCGGTCAGGTCTTTGCCGCAGGGATGTTGGCGTGTTTCGGGATCTTCTTACAGACAATCGGGCTGGAGCCGGTCAAATATTCCACCCGATATACCTTTGACCAAACATGGCTGGCCTCTGGCCTTGACCTGATCGTGGTTGTTCTGGGGCTTTTTGCCTTCTCTCAGGCATTCTTGTTGTTGGTCGAAGACAACGTAACGCCGCATCCGCAGCCTGTGAAAGGCCAGCTGACCGCGGGTCTGAAAGAGCTGATGGGACACAAACGCCTTGCGTCCGTGTCATCGTCATTTGGTGTCCTGATGGGCATGATTCCGGGCGTCGGTGAGTTTACGGCGCAGTTCATGTCCTACACTTATGCGCAAAAGAAATCGGCCGCGCCTGAGCTGTTCGGCAAAGGGGCACCGGACGGATTGATCGCGTCCGAAGCGGCAAACAACGCCGTCCCTGCTGCGGCGATGATCCCGCTCTTGGCCTTGGGCATTCCGGGCGAGGCGCTGACCGCGATGATGCTGTCAGTGTTCTACGTCCACAACGTCGTGCCCGGCCCACAATTGTTCCAGAACGACATGGACTTTGTGATGGCCATTTATCTGGCGATGCTGATCCTGAATGTTCTGGTGATCGGCTTTTTGCTGGTGTCCACAAACCTGCTGACCAAGATCATTCAGATACCGACGCGCCCGCTTGGTATTGTCATTCTGATCCTGGGGTTTGTCGGTGTTTATTCACTGCGCAATTCCATCACGGATTGTGCCATCGCTGCCGGGTTTGGTGTGTTTGGGTTGGTGCTCAAGCGTCTCAACCTTCCCGTTGTGCCGATCATCCTTGGCATTGTTCTGGGCGGCATCATGGAATCCAAGCTGCGCATCGCGATGGGGCGGGTCGAGACTCCGCTGGACTTTATCAATCGCCCGATCGCCGGATTCCTCTTTGTCGTGATTTGCGTCATTCTTGCGCGGCAGGCATTTGCGTTCAGCCGCGGCCTGCGCGCACGCTAAAGCGGTATCGGGCCTGCCTGCGGCAATTGAGAGCGATGGCGCCCTACCCCATCTTGTTCAGCTTGTCCTGCATCGCCTTCAACTGCGCCTTGATGTCATCCAGATCGCCGTCATCCTCGGGCTCTTCCTTGGCGGGGCCAGAGGAGCCGGGGATCATGCCGCCGGTCATGGCCTTGAAGAACGCCTCTTGCTGCGCGCGCATGGCGTCAAAACCCGGCATCGCGGACATCGGGCTGGCCTTGGTCATGTTTTCCATCGCCTTTGACTGCCCCTCGCGCAGCATCTCGAAGCTGGCTTGCAGGAACGACGGCACGACAGAGGCGGCCTGCGTAGTGTAGCTGCGGACCAGATCGGTCAGGATATCGGTGCCCAGTACGCTTTCGCCGCGGCTTTCGTGTTCAGCGATGATTTGCAGCAAATACTGGCGGGTCAGGTCATCGCCTGATTTGAGATCGACAATCTGCACCTCACGGCCATCGCGGATAAACGCGGCGATGTCTTCCAGTGTGACATAGTCACTGGTTTCGGTGTTATAGAGCCGCCGACTGGCATAGCGCTTAATCAGCAGGGGTTTATCGGTCGAAGCCACGGGCGTCCCTCCCAAGACGTGTTGCAGTGCAGAGAAGCCTAAGCGGCGTTGCAGCAAAATGAAAGTGTCGCGTGACCAATTGCGCGCACAACCTTGCGTCCGCAGGCCCGTCAGACAGCGATTTCCAAGGCCTCTGCCATCGCGCGCCCGGTGCTGGAGGCACAATAAAGCGGGCGTAGCGGCGTCTGATCGGGATCAATATCGCGGACAATCCAATCGCGGGCCTGCAGATGATGCAGGGACTGTGACAGGGCACGATCGGTGATCGGATGCAAATGCCGGCGCAAGCTCGCGAAATGCCGGGGCGTCTTGCTGACTGCCAGAATAGGCAGTGACCAGACCCGGCGGATCAACCGCGCGTCCGTCGGATCAGGCAATAGCGATTTGACCCGTGATGCCGCCTGCCCCGCCACTTGCCCTGCGGGCGTCAGCCGAAACTCTGGCCGCAGCGGATGCCCGTGGCCTGGATTGCGTTCGACCAGACCCAGCGAGACCAGATGCGCCATGCTTTGGGCAAAGGCATTCCGGTTGGCACCGGTCGCCGTGAGCAGCTGCGCCTGCCGCCCCGGTGTGCCGTCCGACATGGCCGCCAGAATATCCAGGCTCCAAGCGCGCGCAGTAAGCTTGACAAGTTGGTCAATGTTCATAAAGTATAGTTACTATATTTTTTGACCAAAGGAAAGTGCCATGGCCGTCGCAGAACTTGATGAAACAATCACAATCGCCCTCTCTGTTCGGGACCGCCACGCGAGCGCGGCCTGGTACGAAAAGATGCTGGGGTTTGCACTTGTCTACCACGCGGACGAGGCCGGTTGGAGCGAGGTCAGCACCAAAACCGCCGGTGTCACGCTTGGCCTTGGCGAACAGGCAGAGCCGACGCCTGGCAATTCGGTGCCCGTCTTTGGAGTGGCCGACATCGACAAAGCACGCGCGGGGCTTGAGGCGGAAGGCGTGAAATTTGACGGCCCGAATGATGTTGTCGAAGGCATGGTCAGCACCGCCACCTTCTATGACCCCGACGGCAACGCGATGATGCTGGCGCAGGATTTGACCGGCGGCGCATGAAAAGAAAGGTGCATCCGGGAATGGGGTGCGCCAAAGTCCTGAAAATGCCAATGCAACCCCGTGCGATCCCTTGCCCCTTTCGACCAAGGGGCTATGTTTCCACGGGTTAACTTGGGGATGGGACATGACATTTTTGCGTAAATATGCAGCTGCGGCTGCACTGGCGGTTTTGGCCGCACCTGCGATGGCTGCACCAGTCACGCCGACCTTCACAAACTTTGGCGCATTGCCGGGCGCAACCTTTGGCGGATCAGGGATCCCCAACGATCAGGTTGCGATTTCGACCTTTGATGTGGCGGGCGGCGTCCTGACACTGGGGCTGGCTGCGACGCCACGCTACGTTCTGGACCCTGCGCTGAGCAATGATGGCGCAGGCACCTACACCGCGCCGACCGGGTCGGAACTGCGCGGGCCAAATGCCACTGATGGCGCGCTTTGGAACTTTAGCTTCTTTGCCGAAACCACCGGCACCCAGACGCTCGCCGATCTTGGCATTGTTCTGTTTTACGACACCGATGCTGGTGCCGCGACAGACAAGGGTGATCTTGGCACGCTGAATGTGTCGGGCTTGAACGCGCTGTTGCAGGGTGATCCCCAAAAGCTGGAAGGGTCGCAAAACCTGCTGTTCGGATATCTGGGCGTTGATGGGATCGGCGTGCGCGCGCCGTCAAACCCGTTCGACCCCAACGCCGTGGGCGAATACAGTTTTGAGCTATTCTCGACCCAAGGCAGCGTTGCAATCAACGTCAACACCATCGCCGCGGTGCCCCTGCCCGCCTCTGGCGCGCTGCTGCTGGCCGGGCTTGGCCTGCTGCTGATCCGGCAACGCCGCAAGGACTAAGCCGCCAAACAGTATGTCAGCCAAGAAAATAGGCGCATCCGGGATCGGATGCGCCTAAGTTTTGTCATGGCCGCAGGGAGGTCGGGCCCGACAGGGAGCTTACTTTGCAGTCGCCTTCTTGGCAGCGGCAGTCATCTCGTCAGTGGCCTTCTTTGCAGCAGCAGTCAGGTCCTCAGAGGCGTCTTTGCCAGCGGCCATCATCAGTTCCATTGTCTTGGTCTGAACCGATTTAGCGATCTCAGCGAAAGCAGCCATGTGCTCTGCAGCGGCTTCGGCAGAAGCAGATGCGAAGTCAGTCATCGACTTGGCGTAGTCGGCTGGCTCTTTCTTGGCTTTGGTCAGGTCCTGCATCTTGGACAGGGTGTCGGCAGCCCACTTTGCGGACAGTTCAGTCGACTTGGAAGCCGCGTCGATGTTCACAGCCGACAGTTTTTCAGCCAGGGTTGTCTGCGACTTGAAGGCATCTTCCATTGCTTTGGTGTCGACGGGGAATGCGCCCATCATGTCTTTGAACACAGCGGTGAAGTCTTGTTGCTTAGCCATTGTCTTTACCTTTCGGGTTTTCGGTGCGGTGGGAGAAACCGCGTTAATCTCGTGACACAGAGATACGTGCTGCACCGCAGCATTTCAAGCATTTTTCTGCACCGCAGCATAATTTTTTCTGCGCGCGCGCAATCGCCTGAAAAGACAGCGTTTTTCAGCGCACACCCATAAAAATAGGGAGTCTAAGGCAAGGGATTGTGGCAAAAAGGCCCCAGAGTTTCATCCCAGGGTTGTCAGGATTTGGAACTTTGCGCCTTGACGTAAGACCCCGGAGCCGCCTCAAGCACCGGATGTTTCGCGTCGCCGGGCACCCGTGCCGCGACCTTTTTGCCGGACCGTTTCGACAACCACTTGTCCCAAAGCGGCCACCACGACCCCTCGTGCTGATCGGCATCTGCTTGCCAGTCTTCCGGGGTTAGGTTCAGGTCGGGGTTGGTCCAATGGCCATATTTGTTCTTGGCGGGCGGATTGACGATCCCCGCGATATGGCCAGAGCCTGCAAGGATAAAGGTCTTGTCCTTTGATCCCATCTTCTGAATGCCACGATAGCTGCTTTTCCACGCCGCGATATGGTCCGTTTCGCAGGCAATCGCGCAAAGCGGCACATCCACGTCCGCGATATGGGCGCGGTCGCCTGCCACCTCGAACCCGGTGGTGGCAAATTCATCGCCCTGACACAGGCCGCGCAGATATTCCTTGGCCATCGTCGCGGGCAGATTGGTACCGTCGCCGTTCCAATACAGCAGATCAAACGCAGGTGGCGCCTGCCCCATCATGTAGCTTTTGATCGCGGGGCCATAAATCAGGTCATTGGACCGCAGATAGCTGAAAGTGCGCGACATGTAGAAACTGTCAAGCACCCCGGCCTGATCGACTTCTGCCTCGATCCCCTGCACGAAATCCTCATCCAGAAAGACACCGACCTCGCCCTGATCAGAAAAATCTGTGAGCGTGGTGAAGAACGTTGCAGAATTCACAGTCTTGTCGCCGCGATGCTTCATAAGGGCCAGCGTCAGCGACAGCGTGGTGCCTGCGATGCAATAGCCGATTGTGTTGATCTTCTTGACGCCGCAGATGTCTTTGACCTCTGCCATGGCCTTCAGATAGCCCTCTTCGATGTAGTCACTCATCGAGGTGTCGCGATAGCTGGCATCGGGGTTCACCCAAGACACAACAAACAGCGTGTAGCCCTGATCGACGATCCATTTGATCAGCGAGTTCTGCGGTTTGAGGTCGAGGATGTAGAATTTGTTGATCCACGGCGGGAAGATCAGCAAAGGCGTGGCATGCACTTTTTCGGTGGTCGGCGCATATTGGATCAGCTCGAACATGTGGTTGCGATAGACCACTGACCCTTCGGTCGTGGCGAGGTTTTCGCCCACATTAAAGGCATCCTTGTCCGCCAGCGTGACAACCAGATCACCGTCGTTTGCTTCCAGATCGCGGACAAGATTTTCCAGCCCTTTCACAAGGCTTTCGCCTTCGGTTTCGACCGCCAGCGACAAAGCCTCGGGGTTGGTGGCTAGGAAATTGGTGGGGCTGAACAGATCCACGATCTGCTGGCTGAAGTATTCAAGCCGCTTCTTTTCGCCCGCATCAAGGTCGGTCACGTCCTGCACCGCCTGCTGCACGGCCGCAGCGTTGATCAGGTATTGCTGCTTGATAAAGTTGAAATAGGGGTTGGTGTCCCACAATTCATTCTTGAAACGACGGTCTTTGGGGCCGGGATCTTCGGGCGCCGCGATCTTGCCTTGGGCCAGCACATGCTGCGCCTCGACAAAGTGCTTTACCGATTGCGACCAATAGCCCATCTGATGCTCGATCAGCTTGGCCGGATTCTGCATCATTTCGGTCCAATAGGCCCCGGCGGCCTTCAAATAGAGGTCCTGACTTGGCCCTTGCAGCGCCGGTGGCACCGCCCGCGACTGACCGATCGCACCCAAAAGACGCTGCGTCAACGCCTCGACCCGCGCAAGATTTGCCTCTAGTTTTTCAAGATTTTTACCAGATGTTGCGTCGTCTGTGACATCTTTAGTTGTCATATTGTATTCCCGTGACTACTTTGCAGGTGCAGCATTGCAAGTGCAGTGCAACATCAGGAGCGTTCCGTAATGAAGTATATGATGACCTATGACCTGATGGAAGCCACGCGCAACACGAACCAGTGGTTAGGGGCGACCGCGCGCGCATTTGCAAGCTATCCGGCCATGGCCATGACGGCCAATCCGTTCATGGATTGGCTGGGCGCTTGGGGCGAGGTGACAGAACGCACATTCGCCCGCATGGTCGTCAAGCCGGACTGGAATATCCCCACCATTTCGATGGAAGACGGGCAGGATCACGTGGTTGATGTGCAAACTGTTGTCAGCCGTCCCTTTGGTGATCTGATCCACTTTAACGTTGTCGGGCGCAAACCGCTGTCCCGCCGCGTCCTGCTTGTGGCCCCGATGTCGGGCCACTATGCAACGCTGCTGCGCAAAACGGTGATCAGCCTGCTCCCCGATTGCGAGGTTTATGTCACCGACTGGCACAACGCCCGCGACATTCCTGTCAGCGCGGGAAAGTTCGATGTCGAGGATTACACGCTTTACCTTGTCGACTTCATGAAAGAGCTGGGCAGCGATCTGCATATCATCGCGGTTTGTCAGCCTGCCCCGCTGGCGCTTGCCGCCACCGCCTATCTGGCCGAGGAAGACCCCAGGGCGCAGCCGCGCAGTCTGACCCTGATCGGCGGGCCGATTGATCCAGAGGCGAACCATACCGAAGTCACCGATTTCGGACGGTCAGTCACAATGGGTCAGTTGGAAGAAACCATGATCCAACGCGTCGGGTTCAAATATGCAGGCGTGGGCCGCATGGTCTATCCGGGGCTTTTGCAACTCGCCTCTTTCATCTCGATGAATGGTGAGATGCACAGCACCGCCTTTCGCGACCAGATCATGAAGGTGGCGTCGGGCGAAGCCTCTGAACACGACAAGCACAACGCGTTTTATGACGAATATCTGGCCGTGATGGATATGACGGCTGAATTCTACCTGTCCACGGTGCAGCGCATCTTCAAGAACCGCGATATTGCGCGCAATGATTTTGAGGTTGCGGGCCGCACGGTCGACATTGGAAAGATCACCACCGTGGCGGTCAAGATTGTCGAGGGGGAAGATGATGACATTTCGGCCCCTGGTCAGTGCCTTGCAGCCCTTGATCTGCTGACCGGCCTGCCTGACAGCAAGAAAGCCGCACATCTGGAACCGGGCGCAGGTCACTACGGTATTTTTGCCGGTGGCAAATGGCGGCGCAACATTCGCCCCCTTGTGCTGGACTTTATTGACGCGAATGCCAAGGCACCCGCCACGCGCAAACGCGCCAAGACGGGCGGCAAGGTCGTCAACCTCAAGTGAGTCTCTGCGGGCACAGTTGACCCGCGCGTAAATCGGGCCCCTTCGAAAAGTGGACCGCGCCGCCGCATCCCGTGATAAGATGCTGCAAAGGCGTGCGACGATCAGAGGGACCATGACCGACAGCACCACGTTTTCCTGCGCTTGTGGCACAATCCACGGTGTCCTGACGGATGTGTCCGAAAAGACCGGCACGGGTATCGTCTGCCATTGTTCCCAATGCCGCGCGGCAGAGGTTTATCTGGATCAACCCGATCCCGAAGACGACGGCGTTGCGATCTTTCAAACCACCTGTGATCACGTCACCTTTCATACCGGTGCCGACAAGATGTATGCCTTCAGCTTTGAAGAGGGCAAGCTGATCCGCTGGTATGCAAGTTGCTGTAAAGTCCCGCTTTTCAACACGATGGCCGAACCCAAAAGTGGCTTTGTCGGGGTGATCGTGGACCGGTTGGCCGACACCAGCCCGTTGGGGCGCATCCGCGCGATGCTGTATCAGCGTGATGAAAAGGGCAAGCAATCGCATAGTGGTTTGCGCCATGTCATTGCAGGCGGAACCAAGCGCGCGGCGCGAATGCGGTTGACCGGAAAATGGAAGAAGAGCCCCTTTTTCGGCAAGTCAGGCAAGCCGATCAAGAAGGTGCATGTGCTCAGCGATATTGAAAAGCATCAATTGCCGCTGAAAGACTGACGCGAGGCCGTTTCCGGCCCCGCGCCCATTTCATTAGACCAGATCGAAACGGTCGTTGTTCATGACCTTGGCCCAAGCGGCGACAAAGTCGTGCACGAATTTCTCTTTCGCATCATCGCAGGCATAGACCTCTGCCAAGGCGCGCAACTGGCTGTTAGACCCAAAGATCAGATCAACCGCCGTGGCTGTCCATTTGGGGTCACCGGTTGCCCGGTCCTTGCCCGCATAGGACCACTGCGATGTGGGTTCCCATTCGGTGCCCATGTCCAGCACATTGGTGAAGAAATCGGTGGACAACACGCCGACGCGGTCGGTGAAGACACCTTCGGTGCTGCCATGGGCGTTTGCACCCAACACCCGCAGGCCACCCACAAGCACCGTCATTTCCGGTGCGGTCAGGCCCAGCATCTGTGCCTTGTCGACCAGCAGTTCCGCCGGCGCACGGGTCAGGCCCTTGGAGCGGTAGTTGCGGAAACCATCGGCCTTTGGTTCCAGCACTGCGAAACTTTCGACATCTGTCATCTCGTCCGTGGCATCGGTGCGGCCAGAGGTGAAGGGCACCGTCACGTTGACGCCGGCCGCTGCCGCCGCTTTTTCCACGGCAACCACACCGCCCAGCACGATCACATCTGCCAGCGAAGCACCAGAGGTATGCGCCACACCGCGCAACTGCGACAGCACAGCTTGCAAGGCCTGGGGTTCGTTGACCTCCCAGTCCTTTTGCGGCGCAAGCGCGATGCGTGCGCCATTGGCCCCGCCACGCATATCCGTGCCGCGGTAGGTCGCAGCAGAGGCCCATGCGGTGCGCACCAATTCGCTGACCGACAGGCCTGTTGCCATGATCTTTTCTTTCAGATCAGCGACTTGCACGTCACTCAGGGTTTTACCGCCTGTTGGCACAGGGTCCTGCCAGATCTCTGGCTTGGACGGGACCAATGGGCCAAGGCCACGCTCATAAGGGCCCATATCGCGGTGGGTCAGCTTGAACCACGCCTTGGAAAAGGCTTCTGCGAATTCCTCTGGGTTGGCGTGGAAACGCTCGACGATCTTGCGGTAGATCGGGTCTTCTTTCAGCGCGATGTCGGATGTGAACATCGTGGGCTTGTGGCGCAGGTCGGGGTCATGGGCGTCGGGGACGGTGCCTTCGGCCTCTGGGTTCTTGGGGTACCACTGATGCGCCCCGCCAGAGCCTTTGCCAAGCTCCCACTCGTAACCCATCAGGTTGTTGAGATAGCCCATGTCCCACTTAATCGGGTTGTTGGTCCACGCCCCTTCCAGCCCGGATGTGATCGTGTCCTTGCCCTTGCCGGTGCCATAAGAGTTCTTCCAGCCGGTTGCCATTTCCTCGATCGGGGCGCCTTCGGGCTCTGGCCCCATGTAGTTGTCAGGCACGGCCGCGCCGTGGCCCTTGCCAAAGGTGTGACCACCGGCGGCGAGTGCGACGGTTTCTTCGTCATTCATCGCCATCCGGGCAAAGGTTTCGCGGATGTCACGGGCAGAGGCGAGCGGATCGGGATTGCCGTTCGGACCTTCGGGGTTCACGTAGATCAGGCCCATCTGCACGGCACCCAATTCGCCGATCAATTCGCGCGGGTCCTCGTAACGCTCATCTGCCAGCCATTCGGTTTCTGGGCCCCAGTAGATGTCTTCTTCCGGCTCCCACACATCAACGCGACCACCGGCAAACCCGTGGGTCTTTGCGCCCATAGATTCCAGTGCGACGTTCCCTGTCAGGATCATCAGATCAGCCCAGGACAAGGCCGCACCGTATTTCTGCTTGATCGGCCAAAGCAGTCGGCGCGCTTTATCAAGGTTGCCGTTGTCCGGCCAGCTATTGAGCGGCGCAAACCGCAGCGTGCCTGCCCCTGCCCCGCCACGGCCATCGCCGATCCGGTAGGTGCCGGCGCTGTGCCAGGCCATGCGGATGAAGAACGGGCCATAGTGACCATAGTCCGCAGGCCACCAATCCTGACTGTCGGTCATCAGCGCTGTCAGGTCAGCTTTGACGGCATCCAGATCAAGGGTCTTGAACGCCTCGGCATAGCTGAAGTCCGCGCCCATCGGGTCAACCTTGGGCGAGTTTTGGTTCAGCGGGCGCAGGTTCAGCGCATTGGGCCACCAGTGCTGGTTCGCAGTCGAACCCGTGGCAGTCTGGCGGTTTGGTCCGCCCAAAACTGGGCACTTCGCGCCGCCTTCGTTCACGTCCTTGAGTTCTGCGCCGTCCATCGGAATCTCCCTTGATGTGATGATTTAGAATCGTTTTAACAGAGCGTCGCGATTGGTTTAAGTTGAATCTCCTGATTGAAACGATAAGTTCACCTTATGAAAAACCTCACTCTCAAGCAGTTCCGTTATTTTGAGGCTTTGGCCCAGACCGGCCACTTTGGGCGGGCGGCGGATATCTGCGGCATCAGCCAGCCGGCCCTGTCGATGCAGATCAAAGAGCTGGAGACATCGCTGGGGGCGGTGCTGTTTGAGCGTGGCCCCCGGCAGGTGCAATTGTCGCAGTTCGGGGAATCACTGCGCAGCCGCACCCGTGACATCCTGCGCGCGGTGGACGAGCTGGGCGATCTGGCGCGCGCCAGTCAGGATGGCATGGTCGGCCGCATCCGGATTGGCGTGATCCCCACGATTGCCCCCTATCTGCTGCCGCGTCTGATCGGACAGTTGCAGGACCAGCACAGTGGGCTGGACATTCACATCCGCGAAACCCTGACCCCGCGCCTGATTGAAGAGTTGACCGATGGCCGGATTGATACCGCCATTGTGGCCTTGCCCGTGTCAGAACCTGCCTTTGAAGAAGTGGCCTTGTTTGAGGAAAACTTTGTCCTGATCCGCCCGGCCGCCGAGACCGACCGCCCGGTGCCCAACGCAGATGCCCTGCGCGAAATGCGCCTGTTGCTGCTGGAAGAGGGCCATTGCTTTCGCGATCAGGCCCTGTCGTTTTGCAGCCTGCCGACCGTGCGCCCGCACGAAGGGTTGGACGGCAGTTCGCTGTCGACATTGGTTCAGATGGTCGGCGCAGGCCTGGGTGTAACGCTATTGCCCGACATGGCGGTCAGTGTCGAAACCCGGTCCGCAGATGTGGCTGTCGCGCGGTTTCCCGCGCCGCAACCAACCCGCACCATCGGGATGATCTGGCGCAAGACCAGCCCGCTGACCGAACAGCTGACCGAGATTTCGCGGGTGGTTAAGGCCGCCGCTAGCGCAGGATCAGTGGGGCGCTCATCCAGTCGCGCAGGATGATGTTGGTTGCCACCGGTTCTTCGAGCGTGGGCAAGTGCCCGGCGCCTGCGATCACCTCAAGCTTACCGTAGGGGATCAGTTCTGACATGAATTCGTGCCGCCGCACCGGCAGCAAGGTGTCATCCTGCCCGCAGATCACAACGGCAGGCTGTTTGATCTTGCGCAGCGTGGTCTGCTGATCGCGCCTGCGTTGCATGGCGCGGGCCTGTTTGACGTAGGCCTCTGCCCCGTTGGAATGGGCCATATCAGTGACCATCTGGTTGATCGCCATGCGCAACGGTCCAGGAGACAGGTAATCAGGGCTCATTTCGGTGGCGATGACATCTGCGAATCGCCCGGATCGTGCTGCGACGATCAGCGGCTCGCGCGCCGAGGCGGCCTCTGGCGTGTCGGCCTGGGCGGTAGTGCTGATCAGCGCGATGCGGTTGACCCGCTCGGGCGCGCGGCGCAGCACCTCAAGCGCCACAGCGCCCCCCATGCCCATGCCTGCCAGTGCGAATTTTGGCGGGGCCCAATCGAGAATCTGGCTGGCGATTTCTTCTGTTCGCTCGCCAAAGTGGGTTGGTGCGAACATGATGGGATAGTCACGGGACAGCCCGTCAATCTGCGGGGAAAACACCCGCGCATCGCACAGCATCGGTGGCACCAGCACCAGTGGTTCGCGTGTCATGACTGCCCTGTATCCCGTTCTTTTGCCGCACTGTGCCGCGCGGGCGCGCGGGCGGCAAGGGCAAAGGGTCAGCCGTGCGAGGATACGTGTCGCGATGCCGGTCGGTAGATCGCCAGAAGGCCCAGAATGGACAGCACAAAGATGCCCGCAGGCACCAGCGTCAGTGCCAGTTTCAGCGCGCCCAGCGCCTCGGGCGTCTGATCCACAACGCCCGATGTGGACGACACCCAGCCAGAAGCTGACAGGATCAGGCCCAGCACCAGAGGTGCCACCGCATTGGCGACCTTTTGACCAAAAAGCCAGACCGCGGAAAACGCGCCTTCGATCGCCTCGCCCGTCTCGGACCGGGTGACATCCATCAAGTCTGGATACATCGCCCAGGGAATTTGCTGGTAGGCCCCGTTGGTAAACCCCGCGCACAGGAACAAGAGCGCCATGACGGTCACCCCTGTCGCTGGGAGCGACAGCCAGATCACGACCAGCACCCCGATATAAAGCACAACCCCCACAATCAGCGCCCATGTCTTGCCCAACCCGGCAGAGGTTTTGACCCAGATATATTGCGACAGCACAGATCCCACGATGAACATCGCAAAGAGGGTGGAAAAGATGCCAAGCGCCGATGCCAACCCCGACAAAGGGCTGCTGCCATCGTCAGCCATCAGGTAAAGGGCGGCCAGTTGCAGCCCCGCCGCAATCATCGCCACGGCCAGCGTCAGAAGGCCGTAGAGCAGCACCAGAATAACAAAGGCGCGGTTGCCCAGCACCAGACGCAGCACAGTGGTGAACTGACCTTGGGCAGCGGCCTCGATCTTTGGCGCGCGGCGGGTAAACCACAGCATCCCCCAGATTGTGAGTACCACAACCGGCGAGACCATCAGCACCGCGCTGAAATAGCCCGCGCGCGTATCGCCCGCCAGCGCGGGCACAAGCGCCCCCGCCGTCAGCAAGCCAAGCGAGGCAAAGGTCATGCGAAAGGCCATCATCGTGGATCGTTCGCGCGGGTCCCGCGTCATCTCTCCGGCCATTGCGCCATAGGGGATGGCGACAAACGTAAAACCAATGGTCGCGACCCCGAAAAAGGCAATGACCCAAAGGGCGTTTGATTGCCACGACATGCCTTCAGGCACGGCAAAAAGGCCCACAATTCCGCCTGCCAGCACCAGTGCGCCGATGAATATCCATGGTACCCGGCGGCCCCAGCGGCTGTTGGTGCGATCCGAAAAGAACCCGACCAACGGGTCCGTCACCACGTCAAAGGCCAGCACCGCAAAGGTCACCAGACCCGCCACATCCGCAGGCACGCCCAGAAATGTGGTCAGATAGGTAAAGACCAGCAGTTGCTTGACCACCACAAAGACGTTGATGCCCATGTCGGCCAGGCCCCAGCCTGCCTTCTGCCCCAGTGTTAGCGCCATTGTCCCCTCCCCCAAGGATTTTGAGCACCCTAGGGCGGGGGTCGCTTTGCCACCAGTAAGACGTGACGTCGATTTGCATCGCGGGCCACGCAGCCTCTGCTGTTGACACGCTTGCCCAGTTGCGAAAAAAGCGCGGCACGACATAACCCGCAACCGGGCGTTCCGTGGGCGCCAAACTGACGAGGAGAGCCGATATGGCCCAAATCTCTTTGACATTTCCTGACGGCAATAAACGTGACTATGACGCAGGCATTACCCCTGCGGATGTGGCGGCCGATATTTCATCCAGCCTGCGCAAGAAAGCGATCAGTGCGACCGTGAACGGTCAGCACTGGGATTTGCAGTGGCCGATTGAGGCGGATGCCGACATCGCCCTGCACACGATGAAGGACGAAGATCAAGCGCTGGAACTGGTGCGCCATGACCTTGCGCACATCATGGCCCGCGCTGTGCAAGAAATCTGGCCCGACGTGCAGGTCACCATCGGCCCGGTGATCAAGGACGGCTGGTACTATGACTTTGACCGCAAAGAGCCGTTTGTGCCCGAAGACCTTGCCGCGATCGAAAAGAAGATGAAAGAGATCATCAACAAGCGCGATGAGGTCCGGACAGAGGTTTGGGACCGCGACCGTGCGATCAAGCATTATCAGGACGCGGGCGAGCCTTATAAGGTCGAACTGATCGACGCCATTCCCGGCGACGAGCCGCTGCGCATGTATTGGCACGGCGACTGGCAAGACCTCTGCCGTGGTCCGCACTTGCAGAACACCGGTCAGGTGCCCGGTGACTGCTTTAAGCTGATGTCGATTGCCGGTGCCTATTGGCGCGGCGACAGCAACCGCCCGATGCTGCAACGCATCTACGGCGCGGCCTTCACCAACAAGGAAGGTCTCAAGCAGCATATGCACCGGCTGGAAGAGGCCGCCAAACGCGACCACCGCAAGCTGGGCCGCGAAATGGGTCTGTTCCACATGCAGGAAGAAGCCCCCGGTCAGGTGTTCTGGCACCCCAACGGCTGGACGATCTATACCGAGTTGCAGGACTTTGTGCGCCGCAAGCAACGCGCTGGCGGCTATGTGGAGGTGAACACACCGCAGGTCGTGGACCGCAAGCTGTGGGAGCAATCCGGCCATTGGGAGAAGTTTCAGGAAAGCATGTTCATCGTTGAGGTGGACGAGAGCCGGACAGAAGACGGTGAAAACGCCCAGAACTTTGACGAACGCGTCAACGACCCCAAACACACGCGGGTCAATGCGCTGAAACCGATGAACTGCCCCTGTCACGTGCAGATTTTCAATCAAGGCCTGAAATCATATCGCGACCTGCCCTTGCGCATGGCCGAGTTCGGATCATGCGCACGCTATGAACCATCCGGCGCGTTACATGGCATCATGCGGGTGCGGGGATTCACCCAGGACGATGGGCACATCTTTTGCCGCGAAGACCAGATAGAATCTGAGACAGCCGTCTACATCGACTTTCTGTCGTCCATGTACCGCGACCTTGGGTTTACTGAATTCAAGGTCAAATTCAGCGACCGCCCTGAAAAACGGGCTGGCACGGACGAGACGTGGGACAAGGCCGAACAGGCGTTGCTGTCCGCGACCCGCGCGGCAGGCATTGAGCCTGAGTTGAACCCCGGCGAAGGGGCATTCTACGGGCCGAAGCTGGAGTTCGTGCTGACCGATGCCATTGGCCGGGACTGGCAGTGCGGCACCCATCAGGTGGATTTCGTGCTGCCCGAACGGCTGGACGCGGATTACATCGGTGAGGACGGTAACAAGCACCGCCCCGTCATGCTGCACCGCGCGACGCTGGGGTCATTTGAGCGTTTCATCGGCATCCTGATCGAAGAACACGCCGGTAAACTGCCGTTCTGGTTGGCCCCGCGTCAGGTGGTTGTGTCGACGATTGTGTCCGACGCCGACGATTATGCTTTGGAAGTGGTCGAGATGCTTAAAGCCGCTGGCGTTAGGGCCGAGGCTGATCTGCGCAACGAGAAGATCAATTACAAGGTCCGCGAACATTCCGTCGGCAAGGTGCCGGTGATCCTGGCCATTGGTGCGCGCGAAGTGGAAGAGCGGACCGTGTCCATGCGCCGGCTGGGCGAAAAGCAATCCAGCGTCGATGGGATTGAGGCCGTCACGGCGGCGCTGAAGCTGGAAGCAACGCCACCTGATCTGCGCTAGGGCCGGGCTGTAACAATCCGTGAGCGCCATTTTCGCGACCCGCCAGAGTGTTACAAACCAAAGCCCGAAATTGAAACAAACCCGCCGTCCAGCACGGCGGGTTTGTCATTTTCGGCCCTTTTTCGCCTGTGACCGCCTGTCGCAGGCCAAATTCGGCTCACTTGACCTCACCGACGCGTGACCCACGCCTCTGTGAGTGGATTGCGCAGGGCTGCCACGTTTAGTGTTTGGTCATCCCCTGATGGGATACGACCTGAACTGAACCAAAGTCCAAAAGGAAAACTCCTCATGTCTAAGATGACCAACACTCTGCTCGTTGCTTCTGCTGTTGCTACCGCTGTTGCCGGTGTCGCCACAAACGCAACCGCACAAGAAAACGAAAAGTGCTACGGTGTCTCGCTGGCTGGCGAAAACGACTGTGCTGCTGGCCCCGGCACAACTTGCGCCGGTACATCCACTGTTGACTATCAGGGCAACGCCTGGACCCTGGTGCCTGCTGGCACATGTGCTGACATGGAACTGCCTGCACAGGCTGACGGTTCTGCACGCATGGGTTCGCTGGAAGCACAAGACCGCGACCTGCCTGCATAAGTATGCTAACAGGGTGGGCAAAATGCCCACCCTACCCTGACGTCCAAAGGTCCGAACCGATGTTTGATGCGCCGCAAAACACTCTGCCAGCCAAACCCGGTGTCGGCTACAAACCCCAGCATTACAGCGATATTACCACGTCACCCGGCCCCTTGGGCTGGCTTGAGGTCCACGCCGAAAACTATATGGGTGACGGTGGCCGCCCGATTGCGCAACTGCGCCACCTTTCCGAACAATTCCCGATCTCTGTGCATGGTGTTGGCCTGTCGATCGGCGGCGAAGGCCGCCTTGATCCGGACCACCTTGCCCGTCTGAAACATCTGGTGGGCTGGCTGAACCCGGCCAGCTTTTCGGAACATTTGGCGTGGTCCACCCACGACAGCCATTTCCTGAACGACCTGCTGCCCCTGCCCTATACGCCCGCCACCGTGGCCCGCGTCGCGGACCACATTGATGAGGTGCAGAATGTGCTGGGCCGTCAGATGCTGCTGGAAAACCCGTCCAGCTACCTCGCCTTTGCGGAAAGCGAGATGTCCGAGACCGATTTCCTGCGCGAGGTTGTGGCCCGCACCGGCTGTGGCCTGTTGCTCGACGTCAACAATGTCTTCGTCAGCGCCACCAATCTGGGCTTCACCCCGCAGGGCTATATCGACAGCTTTCCCCTTGATAAGGTGGGTGAAATCCATCTGGGCGGCCATGATGAAGACCACGACGATCACGGCGCGCCGCTGCTGATCGACAGCCATGGACGCGAAGTGGCAGATCCGGTTTGGGCGCTGCTGGACTATACGCTCGCCAAGACCGGCCCCCGGCCCTTGCTGATCGAATGGGACACCGATGTGCCTGAATGGCCGGTGCTGGCCGCTGAGGTTGACCGCGCCGCTGCCGCATTGGACCTGGTGCCCGCATGATCGTCACGCAAACGGAGTTTACGGCGGGGATACTGGACCCCAGCTTGCCCGCACCCGAAGGCCTGCAAGATGGCACTGGTGCGCCCACGTCCAAGCGGTTTGATGTCTACCGCAACAATGTTGCCGTCAGCCTGACCGATGCGCTGATCAGCGCCTTTCCGGTGATCTACAAACTGGTCGGTGATGCGTTTTTTCGTGCAATGTCAGGCGTTTATCTACGCACCCACCTGCCTGACACCGCATTGATGATGTACTATGGCGATAAGATGCCGCAGTTTCTCAAACGGTTTGGCCCGGCACAATCCCTGCCCTATCTGCCCGATGTGGCGCGATTGGAAATCGCGATGCGCGAAAGCTATCACGCAGCAGACGCAGCACCTGTGTCAGCCGACGCTTTGTCCGCCATTGCGCCCGATGCGCTGATGGGGACCAAGTTGACCCTGTCGCCCGCGATCCGGGTGATCCGGTCCAGCCATCCGATCTACGGTCTGTGGCAGGCCAACATGATCGCTGATGCGCCAAAACCGGTCAAACAGGGTGAAAACGTGCTGATTACCCGCCCTGCATTTGACCCCACGCAACATCTGATCAGCGATGCTGACGCCGAATTTCTGGCCGCGTTGCAGGCTGGTCACGCGCTTGGCGTGGCCATGTCCAAGGCGGGGCCGGAATTTGACCTGGGCGCTATGCTGGGTCTGTTGCTGCGCCAGGGCGCGCTGACCGAAATATCCTGAAAGGCCTTGATATGTTTGCATTAATTGACCGCACCTATGGGTCACTGAACCGGCTTGGTGACAGTCTTTTGCCGCTTTTGGCGCGGCTGACATTTGCCGGTGTGCTGTTTATGTATTACATCAACTCCGGCCTGACCAAGCTGGGCGACGGGATTGCGGGCCTGTGGACGCCATCACTGGGGGCCTACGCGCAGATCTTCCCCAAACAGATGGAAGCTGTTGGCTATGACGTCAGCCAATTGCCCGGTTACAGCACCATCATCGTGCTGGCGGGAACATGGGCAGAGTTCATTCTGCCGGTTCTGATCATTGTCGGCCTGCTGACGCGGCCCGCGGCACTGGGGATGATCGGATTTGTGGTCGTGCAAAGCCTGACCGACATCATTGGTCACGGCGCCGAAGCTGGCGCGTGGTTCGATGGTAGCTCAGATTCGTTAATTATGGATCAACGCAGCCTTTGGGTGCTGCTGTTGCTGATCCTGGTCTTCAAAGGTGCCGGCTGGCTGTCGCTTGACCGGTTGATCAATGGGCGCGGGGCTGATCCGGTTGTCTAGAGACGATTGCAAGAACGCCGCCTAAGCCCGCGAAACCAATGGGAAACATCGTTCCGACGTTGAAACCGAAGGCGCTGTAGAAGGCCGCACAGGACAACAACATCGCGATCCCGCCCCACAAAGCGCGATCCTTGGCCATCGCGCCACCGGCGATGGCAAGAAGCGGCGCGACGAAGCTGGCAAAGCGAATAAATGCTGGATTCTCAAAGAGATCAAGCGCATCGGCCACTTCGGGCGCGCGCGCGGCGAGTTCGGTTGCACCATAGCCAAACATGCCCACGATGATCCCGATCAGGCCCGCAATCAGGCCCAGGACAGAAGCTGCGTTTCTCATATTTTATACATAGGTGCCAAAGGGTTAGGTTCCAAGGTGCGTTGCCTGAACGTCAGCTTTCCAGCCCATCGTCCAGCCGTCATTTTCGATCACGGGGCGTTTCATCAGGGTCGGATGATCGCGCAGCAAGTCACTGGGATCATTAGATTTCTCGTCTTCGTTAAGATTTCGCCACGTGGTCGAAGCTTTGTTAATAACTGCCGCACCGAAGGCGTTAACGATTGCGGTGATGTCATCATCTGTTAACCCGTCGGCCCGCACGTCGATCACCTTGGGGTCAATCCCGGCGGCGCGCAGCGATTTCAACGCCTTGCGGCAGGTGTCGCAGGATTTCAGCCCAAAAAATCGCACTTTCGCCCCCTTTTTCAGCAGTTGGCGCAAATTTGCACAGGCCCACGCCGTTGTCATTTGCCTTTTGTAAAAATGCCCTAATGTTGATGGGACCGCAATTCGGTTGTGACAAGGAGAATTCAAGATGCCGACGGGCACAGTCAAATGGTTTAACACCACCAAGGGCTTTGGTTTTATCGCCCCAGACGAAGGCGGATCGGATGTGTTCGTGCACATCTCGGCCGTGGAACAGGCGGGGATGACCGGCCTCGCTGACGACCAGAAGATCGCCTATGAACTGGTCGAAGGGCGCGATGGCCGCAAAATGGCCGGTAACCTTTCAGCGGTCGATTAGGGTTAACGCAACGCCGCTGCGGTGGGATGCACACCCCGTAAACATCGCATACACATCACGGGCATGCGCAAGTATGAACGCACGATTAAGCTGCGCGGCGCGCGGGTGCGCCTCGCTTGATTTTGTTGCGAAAACGCCGGCTCGGCTGGTGTCCGGCGTTAACACTCCAGTAATCCGCATCCCCACGATTTTCAGACTTTGTTAAGACGCGAAGCGCAAGCGGGGCGGCATCGCGTTTCAGAGATCATTAACCCTGATTTGGCAGGGTACGGCGATGTCGAGGTATCGCCGCCCAGATGTCACCGGAGCCTGCGTCTTTCTGACCGTCAACTTGGCCGCGCGCGGGACGGATATATTGGTGCGCCATATTGATCTGTTGCGCGACGCGGTCGCACGGACCAAGGCGGAGCGTCCGTTTGAGGTGGCGGCGTGGGTGGTTCTGCCCGATCACATGCATTGCGTTTGGTCCTTGCCTGCCGGTGACAAAGCCTATGGGCAGCGGGTCGGTGCGATCAAGGCGCGGTTTTCTACAGCCTTGGGTAGGGCGGGGTTTACCCCGCCGCCACGTCAAAAGCAGGTGTTTGGTGCGGTTGGCGGACGTCGGAGAGTCGGGGTAAACCCCGACCTACCCAAGGATGAAACGTCGGTGTGGCAGAAACGGTTTTGGGAGCATCACATCCGGGATGAGGCGGACTTTCGGAACCATGTGGCGTATTGTTGGCACAATCCGGTGAAGCATGGGTTGGTGGAGGATGTGCGCGATTGGCCGTTTTCGTCGTGGTGGCGGGATTTCGGCCCGTCTCGGAATTGATCTGCGGGATCAATTCAGGGCCGAACGGGCGGAGTCCGAAGGGCGGGTTTGACCCTGCTGGTTGTGTTGGGTTGAGATGGTGTTTGGCGGGGTGAACCCCGGCCTACAGTCTGGTAGATGCATTTGGAGAAACCATGACGGTTGGTTTCGGCGTGTCCACCAACCTGAGCCAGATTGGTGACTGGTTGAACAATGCGCGCCAATAGGTAGCTGTGTTGCAGCGGCCGGGAAACAGACCGGCCAGGAAACAGATGAGTTCGTCTTGGCGGGGGAACTGTACGATGAAGGCCCGCCTTAGCGCTTGCTAGCTCGGTGAATCACAGGCCTGCCTTCGCAGCTTGGTTGCGTCGCGTGTCGCACCGGACAAGTCACCGAAGACTTCCGCCGCCATCAGACAAGAAACGGTTCTGAAAGATCGATCGCCAAATCGGTCCATAAAGACGTAGAAAAACATCTGATCCCGACCGCCAATACTGACATCAACGCGAAGATTTGCAGCGGTATCTGAAACCTCCTGCGTCGCCAAGACCCGCTTTACGATATCTGGCAGTGAGTCAGTTGCCCCGACATTTTCGAGGAAGGAAACGACCACGTCACTTTGAGAATGTGGGTTCCAGTCTTCGCTTCCTTCGATCCAAGTGTGATTGGTATCCAGCGCTGCAAGCTGCTGATCAAAATCACGAATTGTTTGATAAACAATAATTCGAGCGGGATGGCCGATCACCTCGCCAAAGGATTTGGTGGTGTCCTGGGCAGAGGCGACACTCGCGAGTGCCAGAAATGTCAAAACAGGCAACAACCTTTGCATAGTGTCCTCATCAATTTCATTTCTGACGAATTGAGGTGCTAAAGAAGTGCCTCAAACTCCCGCCATTCGCCCTTACTCATCCCAGACGTCTCTTGCGTGACCGTCTCTCCGGCGAGCATCCGCCGCAAGCACTGCAAGCCCTTTTCAGACAGGACGGCGCCGCCGAGGCGGTAGTCCTCAAAGGCGGAATAGGCGGCGGGGACCCAGTCGGCGACGATTTTGCACATGGCTTCGGCGTAGACGCGGATTTCGTATTGGGCGTGGGCGTCGGCGCGCAGGCGCAGGAAGTGGAAGAGGTTGTGCAGGTCCACCTTCCAATACCATTGGGTGTAGATATTGGCGGGCAGGTTCATGCGGGCGAGTTCCCGGGCGAGGCCTTGTTGGCCTTCGTCCGAGATCATTTCCTCGTAGTGGTCATAGGCGGTCGCTGAATCATCCTTGAGGTAGCGCAGCACGCGGGCGGCTTCTTCGCCTGAGAGGGCTTCGCCCCGGCCCTGATTGTTGACGACCGATTGCGCGGCGAGGTGTTCGGGCGCAGGGATGTAGAATTCGCGGTCGAGGATCGAGTAGCGGGCAGAGTATTCGTTGACGTTGGCGGTGCGGTGGCGGATCCATTGGCGCGCGACAAAGACGGGGAGTTTGACGTGGAGTTTGACCTCGCACATCTCGAACGGGGTCGAGTGCCAGTGCCGCATCAGGTAGCGGATCAGGCCGGTGTCATTTGAGACGGACTTGGTGCCTTTGCCGTAGCTGACGCGCGCGGCCTGACAGATGGCGGCATCGTCGCCCATGTAGTCGATGACCCGGACGAATCCGTGGTCGAGCACATCGTGGGCCAGATAGAGGTGCTTTTCCATGCCCTCGGACACGGCGCGCAGGGTCGGTTTGGACTGCTGGCGCAAAAGATCAATTTCGGCCTGTTGCGTGTCGGTGACGGGCATGGGCTACTCCTGTGGGGTGCTGAGTCGTCGGACACTATATCTAGACGCAGGGCGCGGCAAAACCTCCATATGCGGAAAAGAAAACCGATGGGGTTCTGTGTTGGCGATTGACTTGCCCCGGTGGGGCACGGATGATGATGTTGATTTTTTGAACACACGACAGGTATCCGACCGATGAACCGTCTTTTGACCACTGCCGCGCTGCTGGCGTTGCTTGCCGCTTGTGACAATGCGCAGCCATTTACGTTTGCACCGATTGGCGATGAGGTCCCTGTCGAGGACGAGGATGCAGAGCCGGTTTCAGCGGCGGGTATTCCCGAGGCCGTTGGTCGCAATCTGGAAACGGCGACGTATCGGGCGGGCGGGAATTTCCTGTCGGTGCAGATTACCTCACTTGATTCCACGCCGACGGACGCGATTTATGAGCGCAATGCGGCATTGGATGTGCCCGGCTACCGCGCGTTCAGTCAGCAAGAAGACCCGCTTGACCGGATTTTCATCGGCATGGCCCAGACCAAAAGTGGTGTAACCGGCGTGCTGGTGATGGATGGCGGGCAGTTCAACAAGTTCTTCTCTGGCACCTACTTTGAACAGAACGGGGCCTATTCTGCGCATACGCCATCGCAGCCCAACAATGGGCTTGTGTCCTATGCCGGGGACTATGTGGGCATGCTGAACCTTGATGCACCTCGCCCAAACGAGGCGCTGCCTTTCCCGGCTGGTGTTGATCCGGCCTTGGCCCCCGGACAGGCGTCACGGGTGACGGGCGACATCTTTATCAACGCGGACTTTTCGGACAACACCGTGAACGGATTGATCTACAACCGCGAGGTTGTTGATTTCGGCAATGCACCGCTGGACAACGTGGTGCTGATTGTTACGGAGTTTGACGAGAACGGACAATTCCTTGGCACGGTCGAAGATCCGGGTCAGACCGAGATTGGCAGCTGGGCGGGTACGTTTGGTGGTGTTCAGGCCTCTGGCATTGCGGGCGGCATCTTTATCGAGGAATTCATTCCGACGGTTGAGAATGAAGCCGAGCAAGGCCTGTTTGTGCTGACCAAATGCGGCAACAGCGGAGATGCGGCGATCTGCGACAATGTCAATCCGTAAGGCCGCAGCACTGATCTGCGCGGTCTTTTGGGCGACGGCGCCGACCGCACAAACCACAGTTGATATCCCCTTTGATGAGGCCCGGCAAATTGCGGCGCGGGCGACGCTCGAGGGCAATCCGCAGCTGGCGATCGACATTGCGATGGCCCTGCTGCAGGCAAATCCGAACGACCGCGACGCCTATCTGATATTGGCAAATGCGCTGCCTCAGGTCGGACGGGCGGAAGACGGACGCAAGGCAGGTCAGCGCGCCTTTGCCCTGTCGACCTCGCAGGTGCAACGGTATGGTGCTGCGCGCCAGACAGCACTTGCCGCTGCAAACGAGGGGCGTTTTACCCTGTCGTCGCTCTGGCTGCGCCGGGCGCTAATCCATGCGCCGAACGAAGCCGAGACCAAGCGGACAATCGCGGATGCACAGCAGGTGGCGCGGGTTAATCCGTGGTCAACACAGTTAAACTTTTCGGTCACACCATCTGGGAATGTGAATGGCGGGACGCAGGACGCGCAACTGACGTTTGACTACTTGCGGCTGACTCCGCTCGACGAAAACACGGTTTTGGCTGAAATCGCCGAATTTGGCGGGGCGAATTCCGTAGACGCGCAGGCGCTGTCAGGCATCATTCTACGGTACGGGATCACGACACAGTACCGCGCCTACGAGACCGCAACAAGCCGGGTGCAATTGTCGTTTTCCTATGATGCGACGCGCGTGCGGCTTTCAAAAGAAGCGCGCGACGCCCGCGCCGCGGAGTTCCAGGCAAGTGTTGAGGCCGCAGACAGGGGCGAGGGTTTGCCGCCCGAACCACTGAATGGCAATCGCGATTTTTCGTCAGATATCGCACAAATCGGCCTGCGGTATGACCGCATTTTCGGGGCCTCGCTTGGCACGGTCGAGCTGACCCTTGGGCAAGTCCGCTATGCCGGTGACCCCTACTATGATTTTGGCCGCGTTTCGTTAAGCTATGTGCGCACGCTCAACGACCGGCAACGCCTGATCTTGTCTGGTTTCGCAGAGCGGCAGGACAGTGCAGACGGGCCCACGGCGGATGTGGATCGCAAGGGCGCACGGGCGACGGTGGTGCATCAGTTTTCGGACGGCAGCCAGCTATCTGGGACGCTGGGACTGACCCAAAGCGACAGTGACCGGGTCAACCAAACCTCGACCCAATGGTCGTTTCAGGGGCGATATAGCCCGCGCTATCGCCTTGGGCCTGCACAGTTTTCCGTCTCTGCCGGGCTGAGCAAGCAAGAGTTTCCGGCCTACAACGTCGGGCTGATCCCGGTGCTGGGCGGGCGCGAAGACAAGGTGCGGTCGCTGGGGCTTGATATCACTTTCCCCGACATCCAATACGCCGGGTTCAGCCCGGTTGTCAGCCTGTCGGCCGAAAAGTCGACCAGCAATATCAGCCGGTTTACGCGCGACACCAATAACATCGGGTTGAATTTCGTTTCCTCGTTCTGACCGCTTGGCCTTCGCCACGTCTGTGCTAGTTTCTGGCGCAACCAGCAAAGGAACCAAGCATGTCATTAAAATATCTGCACACCATGATCCGGGTGAAGGATCTGGAGGCCACGCAAGCCTTTTTCCGTCTTCTCGGCATGGAAGAAATCCGCCGTCACGACAATGAAGGCGGGCGTTTTTCGCTGATCTTCATGGCCGCCCCCGGCGACGAGGATTGCCCGGTTGAGCTGACATATAACTGGGATGGCGACGACGGCCTGCCCTCTGACAGCCGCCATTTCGGGCATCTGGCTTATGCCTGCGATGATATCTACGCGCTGTGCCAGCATCTGATGGACAATGGCGTGGTGATCAATCGGCCACCGCGCGATGGGCATATGGCCTTTGTGCGGTCGCCCGACAATGTCTCAATCGAATTGCTGCAGAAGGGCGAAAGCCTGACCGCGCAAGAACCCTGGGCCAGCATGGAAAACACCGGCCATTGGTAAGGGCTGCGGCCCTTCTGGCGCTTTGGCCCGGCGGGGCAGAGGCGTGTCGGCTGGCGCTGATCCTGGCGATGGATGTGTCCTCTTCGGTGAACGCCAAAGAGGATGCGTTGCAGCGCGGCGGATTGGCGGCGGCACTGGTGGCCCCCGATGTGCAGGCGGCGTTTTTCGCCAGCGCTGATCCGGTGGCGCTGGCAGTGTTTGAATGGTCGGGGCGATACAATCAAGAGGATCTGCTGGGCTGGACTTTGATCGAAACGCCCGAAGATCTGGCGGCCGCAGCGGCCCGGATCGCAGGGTCAAGCCGCAGTCACAACGACTTTCCCACGGCCATGGGCCATGCGCTGGGACATGCCGCCGTCCGGTTGGATGCGGCCCCTGATGGTTGCCAGTCGCGCACGGTTGATCTGGCGGGGGACGGCGAAAACAACGATGGCTTTGGTCCGGCAGAGGCCTATGCCGCCTTTGATTTCGATGGCGTCACGGTCAACGGGCTGGTGGTCAACGCCGGCGAATACGAGGCCGAGGTGAACCTGATCGCCTACTTCCGCGCGCAGGTGCTGCGCGGCCCCGGCGCTTTTCTGGAAATCGCCAATGGGTTTGAAAACTACGCCAGCGCGATGGAACGCAAGCTGATCCGAGAGCTGTCAGCGATGGTGCTGGGTGGTGCGCCCAGGGTTGGCAGCGGCGGATGAAGGCATTGGCGCTCTTACTGGCGCTGGTGGCGGCCCCGGCACAGGCGGCTTGCCGGCAGGCACTGGCCCTGGGGCTGGATATCTCAGGCTCGGTCGATGCACATGAATATCAGCTGCAGCGAGGCGGGCTGGCGCAAGCGCTGAGCAGCCCGGCGGTGCAGGACATCCTGTTTCAACCGGGCAGCGCACCGGTGCGGATAGCGGTCTTTGAATGGTCAGGCCCAGCAGAGCAGGTTGTAATCGTGCCCTGGACCGACCTGACCGATCCTGCCGCATTGGCCGCGGTACTGGGTGTGCTGCAAAGCCGACCGCGCCCGGCACAAAGCCCCACGACGGCAATTGGTGCCGCACTCCAGACCGGGCTTGATCTTTTGGCAGCGCAGCCGGATTGCTGGAAACGCACGCTGGACTTGTCGGGTGATGGCAAGGCCAACACCGGTCCCCTGCCCCAAAGCATCATTCTTCCCGATGGGATGGGCGATGTCACGGTCAACGGGCTTGTTGTCGGCATTGCCGAACGCCCGGGCGGAAACTGGGGTGCGGGCATCCAGGAACTGACCGCCTATTTTGAGGCTTACGTGCTGCGCGGCCCGGATGCCTTTGTCGAAGTGGCACTGGGCTATGGTGACTACGCCGCGGCAATGGAACGCAAGCTCTTGCGGGAATTGGAAACGCTCGCCACCTCGCAATCCGCACCCGCCACATCACAAGCCCCCTAACACCACCCTAGGCGCTGCACGCCCACATCCAGACCGCCGACAGATACGATGCGCAGGTCTTTCACTTCTTCTGGCCAAAATAATCCCCGCCGGAGGCTCCCACCCATCCAAACGCAAAACCGCCGGGGCCCTTTGCAACAGGGCCACCAACGGCAGAATGTCGTGCGGCGCAGCCGCGCAATCTAATAGGATGCGCGGATCAGTAGATATAGCGGATTTGTTCGGTCCAATAGCGTTCCATCCGCCGCAGGGAGGTGATGATGTCATCAATTCCCTGCTGGTCCATCACACCACGAGTCACCAGCCCATCGGCATGGGTGGCAAACAGCTTTCCCACGATCAGGCGAATTTCGCGGCCCTTGGCGGTCAGGCTGACCCGGACAGAGCGGCGGTCCACCTCACTGCGCTGGTGGTGCATATAGCCGTTGTCCACCAACTTCTTGAGGTTGTAACTGACATTGCTGCCTTGATAATAGCCACGGGTTTTCAGCTCGCCCGCTGTCACCTCGTTATCGCCGATGTTGAATAGCAGCAGGGCCTGTACAGCGTTGATTTCCAGCACCCCGACCCGTTCAAATTCATCCTTGATGACGTCCAGCAACAATCGGTGCAGACGCTCGACCAAGGTCAAACTGTCCAGATAGCTGGCCATAAAGGCTGTATTGGCTGCCGAAAGTTCTGCCTCGGCCGGGACTTGTTTCAGGTTCGTATGCAAGGTCATCTTGTTCTCCGAATCCACCGCAAGACCGGAATGAACGAAAAAGCCCAAGGAAACGTTAAGCGGACCCCGGCTTTGCAACACCCGCCGCACCTGCGGCAATCCGCGCAATCAGCCCTGAATAATCATCCGGCACCGGCGCCTTGCCCATGATCCAGGCAAGGATATCATGGTCATTTTCAGCCAACAGTCGGTCATATAGCGCCAGCTCCTCCGCTGACATGCCCGCCAGATGCCGGTCCGCAAAATCCATCAGGATCAGGTCCATTTCCTTGATCCCGCGCCGCATGGACCGCATCGCCAGCCGCTTGACCATCACCTCGCGCGGTTCGGTCATGCGGCGACAGTCAGCGCCTTGCGCAGCTGCTTTTCCAGCCGTGCCAGTTGGTCTGTGCCGCGTGCGATCTGCGCGCGCGTGGCGCGCATTTGCGCCAAGAGGTCACTGACCTCGGGTGTGACATCCGGAGCCTCATCACCGCCCTCGGGCCCCTCACCTACGCCGGTCATCAGCCAAGACAGGCTGATCCCCATCATGCCCGCCAGAATGGTCAGCCGGTTGGCGCGCGGTTCCTTGCGATCCTCTTCCCATGCCGCGATTGTCGCAGGCTTCACCCCCAGACGCTTGGCCACGTCTTCGACCGACATGCCCACGCTTTCGCGCGCCGCTGCCAGCCGGTCACCGAATGTTGCCATGTCGTCTGAATACCAACCGTCCTGCGTTTCGTCTTCGGGCATCTGGGGCTCCTTGTCGCTTGCAATGGGGTTCTGGGTGACCCTATGACACGCACAACAGCCTTTGACCACCGGGAGACGACGATGCCATTCCTGTCTGCGACACTGGACCGCGTGAAACCTTCGCCCACCATTGCGGTGACGGCCAAAGCAGCGGAGCTGCGCGCCTCCGGGCGCGACGTGATCGGGCTGGGCGCGGGCGAGCCAGATTTCGACACGCCCGAAAACATCCGCGATGCCGCCAAGGCCGCGATTGATGCAGGCCACACCCGTTACACCGCCGTGGACGGCATCCCGGCCCTGAAAGAGGCGATCTGCGCCAAGTTCAAACGCGACAATGCGCTGGACTACGCCCCCGCCCAGATTACCGTGGGCACTGGCGGCAAGCAGGTGCTCTATAACGCCTTCATGGCCACTCTGAACCCCGGTGACGAGGTCATTATCCCAGCCCCCTATTGGGTCAGCTATCCCGATATGGTGCTGCTCGGGGGCGGCACACCGGTGTTCATCGCAGGCGCGCTGGATCAGGGCTACAAGATCACACCGGAACAACTTGACGCGGCAATCACGCCCAAGACCAAGTGGTTCCTGTTCAACAGCCCCAGCAACCCCACCGGTGCAGGCTACAGCTGGTCGGAACTGAAGGCGTTGACAGATGTGTTGCTGCGGCATCCGCATGTTTGGGTGATGACCGATGACATGTATGAACATCTGGCGTTTGGAAATTTCACGTTTTGCACGCCTGCGCGGGTGGAACCGCAGCTTTACGACCGGACGCTGACGATCAACGGGGTCAGCAAGGCCTATGCGATGACCGGCTGGCGGATCGGCTATGCGGGCGGGCCAGAGGTGCTGATCCGCGCGATGCGCAAGGTGCAGTCGCAATCCACCTCGAACCCCTCATCGGTCAGTCAGCACGCGGCGCTTGAGGCACTGAACGGTCCGCAGGACTTTCTGGCCCCCAATGCCACCCTGTTCCAGCGCCGACGCGATCTGGTGGTGGACGGGCTGAATGCCTGCCCCGGCATCACCTGCCCGCGCCCGGAAGGTGCGTTCTATGTCTATCCGTCGATTGCAGGCTGCATCGGCAAAACCTCTGCCGGTGGTGCCGCGATCACCGACGACGAAGCCTTTGCCACCGCCCTGCTGGAGGAAACCGGTGTCGCCGTGGTCTTTGGCGCAGCCTTCGGCCTGAGCCCGCATTTCCGGGTCAGTTACGCCACCAGCGACGATGCGCTGGCAGAGGCCTGCGCGCGGATCAAGGGATTCTGCGAAGGGTTGGTGTGAAGCGCAAAACCCTTTGAAGGGTTTTCTCCAAAGCCTTTGAAAGGCTTTGGCGACAGTGCCGCAGGGCACCCTGCCGTATTGCCAGGTGAAACGTAATCTCTCATGCTGCCTTAGATCAATAAGCATCCTTTGGTTCGGCAGTGGGGTTTTTTTCATGCGTAGGACGGCACTACCATTTTCACGTCATTTTTCACTTGCAATCTGGAAGGCCCGCTTTGAGCGCATCACGGATGCCCGCAAGGACGGGGTCCGCGGATATGAATTTGCGCAAACCATCGCGCTGAGCGGCGACGACTTTGCACAGGCCGCGACAAATTATGTTCAGACCTACTTTGACCCTGAAATCGCGATTGGCTACGACGAGGTGCGCGACGACTACATTGCATCGCAGGATCCGGTCTATCGCTTTACCGCGCCTGCGCGCCTTCGGTATTTTACCCAAGGATTGGCCCATCGCGGCAAAGTACTGGCGCATGAGTACCTGCTCGATGACATTGCCTTTGAAGACGGTGATCATATCGTTGAATCCGGCGGCAACGACGGGGATTTCTCGCTTGCTTTGCGTCAGTTTGGCAAACGTTTTTCGCTGGATACCTTTGAACCTTCGCCGCGCGAATTTCAAACGCTGTCGGCCAATATTGCCAGTCTGGGGATCTATGAACAGGCCCGGGCCCACGACGTGGCACTTTGGCATCAAAGCGACCAGGAGCTTGAATTCTATGTGAAATCCGGGACAGCGGATTCGTCTATCCATCCGATTGATGGATCGAGCGAGGTTGTTAAGGTCAGGACCAAACGCCTAGACGAGGTGCTGCCGCGTCAGCGCTACAAGCTGCTCAAACTCGAGGCCGAGGGCGCAGAGCCGGAAATCTTGGACGGCGCGATGGGGGTTCTGGATTGCTTTGACTACATCACTGCTGATGTAGGGTTCGAACGCGGTCTCAAACAGGAAAGCACGTTACCGCAGGTGACCAACCTGCTGTTGCGCAACGGCTTTTCGGTGGCCCGTTGCGGCAATGAACGGCGGGTCGTGCTGTATGTGAATGACCGCACTTCCGCCTGAGCCATGCCGCGCGTGATGACGCAAGGGCCGTGTCTGTGACCGCAAAGATTATGGCCCGAAGTGGCGTGGCAATTTCTTCAAAGAAATTGGCGGCAAATCCTCTTTGAGGATTTGCTGACAGACTTTTGCAAAAGTCTGTTTCGCCGTTGGCACCGCACTGTTAACCTCTCACAAAAGCCTGAGGCGCGCATGACAAAAGACCTGCCAGACTACTACTTCCGGATCCGCGAAAACGGCGCGGCGGTGTTCCGCGTGGATACCGAGAACCGGCAGCGGCGGATCGAGCTAAACCAGGTGGCGGTCGTCAACGTCAAGAATGGAGAGGTCAAGCCGCATGGCGATCACACCCTGTCAGACGATGACATTGCCGCCATTCAGGACTGGCTGAACCAGCGTGTCGCCCTTCTCGCACAGCGGGACATGGATGATATTCACCGGGCGGTCGATTATCTGAACCTGACAACGCAATGGGTCCAGTCCAAGGCCGAAGACGCGCAGCTGGAAGAGGTGACAGACCGGCTGTTGCTGGCGATGCATGATCTGCGCACCTTGCTGGTCCGCAAGAAATCAGAGCGTCTGCTGGGCAAGGAGAACGGCGCCGACTAGGCCGCCTGCGCAATCCGGCTGGTGCCGCGCCAGAACCGCCAGGACAAAAGCACACCGGCAACGCTCAACCCGATCACAAGCCCCAGCCAAAGCCCGACCGGCCCATAACCAAGCGTGAAGGCCAAGACATAGCTGGCAGGCAGCCCGATGATCCAATAGCTGATGACAGCAATCACCATCGGCACGGCTGTGTCCTGCACGCCGCGTAACAGGCCCAGCGCCATAACTTGCAGTGCATCGACCGCCTGAAAGAGTGCGGCCACGATGATCAGCGACACGCCCACGGACAAAAGCGCATCACGCGCTGGTTCATCAGGGTCGATGAAGGCGCTGACCAGAACATCCGGGACTGCCAGAAAGAGCGTGATGGTCAACACAACAAAGCCGCCCGACAGCACAATCGCGGCAATCCCGCCCTGGCGCAGGCCAGGTTCATCGCGGCGGCCCAGTGCGCGGCCTGCGCGCACGGTCGCCGCTTGGGACAGGCCGATATGGACCATGAACATGATGCTGGCCCATTGGATCGCGATGCCATGAGCGGCCAGTTCCAGCGCGCCAATCCAGCCCATCATCACCGCAGAGGCGGCAAACAGCCCACCTTCGGCCAGAGAGGTCAGGCCAATCGGCACGCCCAGACGGAAGACGCGGGCCATCACCTCGGGGTCGGGGCGGAGCGCGTTGCGGAAAAGCTCAAACTGCGGCAGGCGGCGTTGGACGTAGAGCACCAGCACCACAACCGTCACGATCTGCAACAAGACAGAGGCGATGGCCGCCCCTCGGATGCCCAGCTCTGGCGCACCGAAGTTGCCGAAGATCAGCACGTAGTTCACGCAAGCGTTCAGCACCGCGGCCATGATTGTGGACCACAGAATGATCGCGGTGTGTTCGACCCCCGCCAGAAAGGATTTCAGCACCATGACCAGCAGCGCCGGGATCATGCCCAGCACGGCGATATGCAGATAGTCTTGCGCCGCGGCGGCCACCACAGGGTCTTGCCCGATGGCGAGCATGATGGCTTCGGAAAAGATGAAGGGAATAGAGACCGCGACGCCGTAAAAGACCGACAGCCAGATCGCCATGCGGGTGGCGCGCCGCGCGGCCTGAGTGTCATCCACCTCGGCCGCGGCGGCGGCGAGCGCTGTGACGCCCACACCAAAGCCTGCGCCGACGATAAAAAGCACGAAGAACATGGTCGCTGCGATGGTCACAGCGGCAAGAGCTGTCACATCGTACCAGCCCAGCATGATCGTGTCGGTCATGTGGATCGCAAATTGCGCCAGATTGGACGCAATCAGCGGCAGGCCCAGTTTCAGGACGGCAGAGAAGTGCTGCGGATATGTCTGGGCGGTGGTTTGCATCCCCTACCCCTATGCCCGGTTTTGAGGCGGGTAAAGCCTAGACTGTGCGGGCCAGCAATTGCAGCGCGAGGATCGCAACAAGCAGACCTGCCAGCACCTCGACCCCCGCCAAAAGCCGCGCGGTGCTGCGCGACGATGCGGCCTGCGCCAGTGCGCTTTCGCGCATACCAACGGCGGCAAGGGCCACCACGACAGTGACCGAAGCCGTGCCAAGGCCCATCACCAGCGCGCCGATAATGCCCGCCCAGTCGATGCCCAGCCGCCAAGTGAGGATCAGCAGAAAGAGCGCCCCAGTGCAGGGGCGCACGGCAATGCTGCCGATCAGCACAACCGCATCGCGGAGCGACCGCACGGATGCGGCCTGGTCTGGGGTTGGGCCGTGGGCGTGGCCGCATGTGTCGCAGATGCCGTCGGTGTGGTGGTGGTGGTGATCGCGCGCGTGGTCGTGATGATCGTGCGCCGGAGCGTGGTGATCGTGGGCATGCGCGTGAGCGTGATCGTGGGCGTGGGTGTGGTGCGCGGCGGCTTGCGGCGCGGCCCAGTACCGCCGCACCTTGCGCAGCCCGCGCAGCATCAGCCAGACCCCAACGCCTGCGATCAGCGCATAGCTGAGCGGGGCCATCACCTGATCGGCGACACCGGTCATCTGCGCGCGCCCCCAGCCCAGCACCCAGACGCTGGCATAGACCAGCAGCACCGCCGTGACCGCCTGCGCCAGAGAAGAGACCACCGCCAGCCCGGCCAGACGCGCGGCAGGCACCCGTGCGCCAAGGCCGTAGCCGCCGATCAACAGCTTGCCGTGCCCCGGCCCCGCCGCATGCACAAAGCCGTAGGTGAAACACAGGCCCCAAAGCGTGAACACCGCACCGGGTTGGCCTGCTTGCAAGGCGCGCAGGGCACCGGCCATGGCATTCTGCACCTCGCGCTGGGTCGCAGCCGCCCAGCGGCTGACCTGATCGGCCCCGCCCATGCCCCAAAGCCAGATCGCAAACGCGACCAGCACGACCAGAAGGATCAGAGCGGCGCGGCGCATGTCACGGTAATCGTCTCAGCAAATTCAACGCCGACTTCGGGAAACTCTTCGTCCGGGCCGACATCACCAGCGGGGCGGCCATAAAGCAGTTCTTCGACCAGCGAATAGGCGCGGTCGAGATTGGGCGGAGTGATCGCAGCGGTGCAATCATCGCGCCCGGTGATCTGCACCGGGGCCGCCAGTTGATAGGCCACGTAGTAGAACGGGTCATAGACGCGGATGGTCAGCGGTGCGGCAGGGTCAGCGATCGTGACGGCGCGGCTGTGGACTTCGCGCACAAGGCCATCCTCGAACGTCATGGTATGGTCTTGCTTGGGCGCCAGTCCCAGCAAGGTATCGCCCTGCATGACCTCAAGATCGCCTTGGAAATCGGGCGGCCAAGCGGTGACGCTGGCCGCGAGCGTCTGCACCTCTGCCGGGGTCAGGCGCATGTCACCGTCCAGATCAAGGCCCAGATCAGCGGTGATCAAAAGCGAAAAATAGTCGTCATAGACCCAGGCCAGACGCACCACCGGCGTGCTGCCGGAGAAATCCACAGTGACTTCGGCCCCCACAAAGATATGCGGGTGCGCCAGCGCCGGCGGCGGGGTCAATGTCAGGGCCAAGGCGGCGATGCAAAGCGGTGTGCGCATATGTCAGCAGATAGGCCAGCCGGACGGCACTGGCAATGGACAGTCGCAGCGTGCTGCGGCAACATTCCGCGGAACGAAAGGGAATGTGATGTCGGAACTGAATAGTCTGATTGGGGATGCACGAGGCTTTCTGGGGCAATTGGCCCAGAACAACCGCCGCGACTGGTGGCAGGACAACAAGGCGACCTATGACGCAAAGTTGAAAACGCCCGCTTTGGCGCTACTGGACCAGATGCAACCGGAGCTGAAAGCGCTGAGCGGGCTGGAGGCCGTGCCCAAGCTTTTTCGCCCGCACCGGGATGTGCGGTTTTCCAAGGACAAGACGCCCTACACCACGCATCTGCACATGCTGTGGCGGCTGGACACAGGCGCGCGGCAGGATGCGGTGTTCTTTTTCGGTGTCGGGCTGGATTACATCACCGCGGGCGCTGGCATGATGGGGTTCGACAAGGCAGTGCTGGCGGATTGGCGCAAGTTTGTCGATCTGGATACGGATCGGATTGCGGGGGTTGTGACAGGGCTGGAGCGCAAGGGCGTGCATTTTCGCGATCCTGAACTGAAGCGCATCCCCCCGCCCTTTGACAAGGACCACGCGGGCGCGCGGCTGTTGCGGATGAAGGGCGTGGTCGGCCATCTGGACCTGCCAGAGTCGGGACCGTTGGAGGCGCAACTGACCAAGGCCTTCACGACGCTTTGGCCGCTTAATGAGATGTTGATCGGGATCGCTGAAGCCTGAGCGCGGCGCCGGGGTAAACCCCGGCCTACGGATGTGTTGCTGGTGTCGTGATGGATGGCCGTCAGGCGAGGCGGCGGGCGGCGCTGCCCAAAAGACCCCGGCTATAGACCTTGTGAAACGGCATCAGCGCGTTGACCATGACGCCCAGCGGCGCGTCCGGTTCCGGTGGTGTCACCGCCGAGCCAAAGAACAGGCAACCGGGCTGATGATAAAGCCATGAGCGTGTGTAGCCGCGTTTGTCGGACAGCAAGATCTGATGATCTGCGCGATCCTCGACCCGCCAGGCGGCAAAGGTATCGGCGGTACCGTCGGCCAAGTCATCCACATCGGCATCGGTGCTGGACATCCCGACCACGCCAAGGATCAGCCGTTCGGCGCGAAACAGCGGCGTGGTATAAAACGCGCGGATGCAGGTCGCCAGATCCGGGGCCTGCGCATCAGTCATGTAACAATCGGTATAACAGTCATCGCGTTCCGCGTAGCGGTGCAGAAACGCGTCATCGGGCAGTGGGGCTGTGGTCAGGGTCATGTGCCGGTCGCCTTGAATTTGTTCATCAGGTAGGGTCCGGAACGTACCATACGCTTCCGTATGGTAGAGTCAAGCGGTGCGATTTCGGCATCCCAGTCAGGCTGATGAAAGAAGGCGAGCGATTGCCGGGCGGGCTGATCTGGGATCGCCACCACGCGGTGCAGCGTGCTGACCCAGCGGTCGTTGGTCCAAAGCGCCATCAGATCGCCGATGTTGATCACAAACGCCCCCGGCGGTGTCGGCACATCGACCCAGTCACCCGCGATCTGCACCTGCAGCCCGCGCCGGTCGGGTTGCGGCAACAGGATCGTCAGGCTGCCGTAGTCGGTATGCGCCCCGGCCCGCTGCTGGTCCTTTTGCGCCGCAGCGCCGGTGGCAGGATAATGCAGCGCGCGCAGGGCCGAGATCGGGTTGCCGATAAATGGCGCAAAGAAATCCGCATCGCGGCCCAGCGCCACGGCAAAGACCTGCATGATGCGCGCGGCCAGCGATTCCATCGCGGCGTAATAGGCCGTCCAGGCGTCCTGAAACCCGGGCAGATCGGGCCAGAGCGTGGGTTGGTAACAGAACTTCAGCGCATCGGCAGGCGCATCAAGAGGCACCCGTAAAGGCCCGCCGTTAAAGGATTCCTTGAGGTCCGGCGGCGTGTCCACACCTATGGACTTCGCCAAAGCTTCGCTGTCGGGGCCAAGCCAGCCGTAGGGATAGCCCGGATATGGCGCGCGGACCTGCGCCTTGGACGGGGGGTCTTGCGCAAAGAAGGCGGCGGCGGCGGTCCAGACGTTATCAATCACCTGCGGCGCCACACCGTGGCCGGTCAGCACCAGAAAGCCGGTGTCGCGGCAAATCGCGTCAACCTCGCGCGCAGAGGACGGGTTAGCCGCAAAACGGGACAGATCGTAGCTGGGAAAGGCCATCAGTCCATCACATCCATCCCTGCAAGCCGCAGCCAATCGGGGCGGCGGACATCATAGACCGAAAGCGTGGGTGCAGGCAGATCAGCGGGGGCAAGCGCCCCGCCGGGAATCATCACACCGTCGATCTGGTCATTGAGGTACCAGACCGTCACGCCGCAGTCGGGACAGAAGTGGTAGGTGATCTGCGCGCCTTCATCGCCGGTGCGGGTAAACGCTTTGGAGGTGCCCTGCATGGTGACCGCATCGGATGCAAACCGGGTATTGAGCGAAAACGCACTGCCGGTGCGGGTGCGACATGCGTGGCAGTGGCAGACAACTGCGCGCAGGGGATCGCCGCTGGCCTGTCCCGTCAGTTGACCACAGGCGCAGGCGGCGATCATCCCAGCACCTCGCGCCAGGAGTGTTTGGGATCAAAGCCCAGAAGCGCGCGGGCCTTGGTGATGTCATAGAACGTCTCGTCGGGGCCAAGGGCGCGCTTGACGGGCACATCGGCATAGTGATCGGCGATGATCTGATCGGTGCTCACGCCCACGGACATATCGGGATTGGCGACGTTGAAGACCTGATAGCCCAGCCCATCGGTTGCAAGGCAGCGGTCAACAATATGACCCAGATCGCGCGCGTCGATATAGCCAAAGATATTCCGCCTGCGGCTGGCGGGATCGGACATGAAGGCTGGAAAATTTTCAGCGTATTCATGCGGTTCGATTACGTTGTTGATCCGCAGCCCATAGATATCCGTCCCGGTGCGGGCGTGAAATGAACGGCCCGTCGCCTCGTTACAGACCTTGGACATCGCATAGCTGTCGTGGGGCACGGTCGGGTGTTCTTCGTCGACGGGGATATAGCTTGGCTTGACCACGCCATCGGCAAAACAGACGCCATATGTCGTCTCAGAGCTGGCAAAGATGATCTTGGGCACGCCCAGTTTGGTCGCGGCCTCAATGACGTTGTAGGTGGAGGTTGTGTTTTGCCGAAAGCACTCCCCATCGGTGCCGATCATCACCCGCGGGACGGCGGCGAAATGCACAACGGCATCGTAGCGCGGCACCCCGGTTCCGGCGTCGAGTTCGGGAAAGTCGGTGAATTGCGACATCGCGCCGATCACTTGCCCGGCATCGCACAGATCCACCAGCAGTTCGGCGCAATCAAGGCCCGATGGCACCTGATCCACATTCAGGACCTGGTGGCCCTGTTCCATGAGGTAAGTAATGGCGTGACGGCCCGCTTTGCCGCTGCCGCCGGTGAAAAATACACGCATCTGGCGCTCCGCTGTTGTTCTGGGCTAGCCTAGTGGCGTCAGGCGCATGTGCAAGCGCCCGCAGCCGGGATCGTCCATCCCCACCAAAGGAGAACCGCATGAAGACCTTGACATCATTGGCATTGACTGCGGCGTTGGCTGCCGGGACGGCCGCGGCGCAGAACCGGATCGACACGATCCGCCCCGATGCCCCTGCCCTTGCAGACTATGGCGAGATGGCCGTGGGTGTGACCACACGGGTTTTCACGATGACGGATCAGGTCGATGTGGTGAACACCGGACCAGAGGGCGAGATTGCACGCGCTGACAGACCGCTGACAGTGGAAATCTGGTATCCGGCATTGGACAACACGGTGCCCGGCGGCCAGCACGAAGCGGTGATCCGCGACGGGACCACAACGGTGATGCTGGAAGGCTACGCCACGCGCGGTGCGGTGCCTGCGACCGAAGGCAGCTATCCGCTGGTGATCCTGAGCCACGGCTACCCCGGCAACCGCTGGCTGATGGGCTGGCTGGGCGAGAATCTGGCGTCCAAGGGATACGTTGTGGTCAGCATCGACCACAAAGACAGCACATATTCCGATCAGGCGGCGTTTGGGTCCACGTTGGTGAACCGGCCGTGGGACCAGCGTTATGTGATCGACCGCATGGCGGCATTGGAGGACGAGATCGGCGCGATCACCGATGCCGAAAACGCCGCAGTGGTGGGCTATTCCATGGGCGGCTATGGCGCGCTGATCTATGCGGGTGCCGGTGTCACGCAACTGGCCACGGCCTATGAATGGGGCGCGCCACAAGGGCTGCTGGAGCGCAACATGATGGGCACCACCGAACATCAGAGCCTGCGCGATGACCGGGTCAAAGCCTTTGTGGCCTTTGGTCCGTGGGGCAACAATACGGGGTTCTGGGACGCCTCTGGTCTGTCGGACATCCACACGCCACTGATGCTGATCGCAGGCGAGGTGGACGATGTGTCAGGGTATGAGGCAATCCGGGGCATCTTTGACGGAGCCACCGGCATCACGCGGCATCTGCTGACGTTTGAGGCGGCCAACCACAACGCGGGCGCGCCGATGCCCGCCCCTGCCGAAAGCTATGCGGTCAATGAGACGCTGGGCTGGGCGCCGTTTGAGCATTACGCCGATGCGGTGTGGGACAATGTGCGGATGAACAATGTCAGCGCGCATTTTGTCACCGCCTATCTGGATCTGCATTTGAAAGGCGACACCGAAAAGGCCGACTACCTGATGCTGCAGCCTAATGCCGCTGATGGTGTCTGGGCCGTCGATGACGATGGCGCATTTACCGAGGATCACACCTATTGGACTGGCTTTGGCAACCGCACGGCGGCGGGGCTGCGGTTTGAGACAAAACAGGCGGAATAGGCTGGTGGCGTGATGCGGCACCTCACACACGGGCCGCACCATCACCAAACATGGATACCAGCAAGTACTAACAGTCAACTTGTAACGGGCTGCGACGACACCGAGGTGTCGCCGCGGTCGTCAACGACCAAACATAACACTCGTCACCCTCACTACACCCATAGGTTTATCGAAGGCCTTACCTGAAGGCACCTTGTCTCTTTAGACAGGTTTTGATGTTTATTTTCGCGGTCTTGGCGACAGAGGCCCCTGTGGCACCCCGCTTTGTTTCGCCCCTGCCAACAGTGCCACAATCAGGCCCGAATCGGGACGATTGTCCGGGACGCCGGATTCGCCGTGGGGCTGGATTGCCGTAAACGTCACTCGAGCCGATACCAGATCAATCTGCCCCACCGCAGGTCCGCCTGATCAGTAGCGGCAAGTACAGGCGTTGGACGCGGCTTCCATCTGGCGGAGGGCCGCGCCGTAGCTTTCGTCGAGCGCGTCATAGCGGGCCAGCAGTGCGCGGGCGTAGGGTTCTGCCTCCATCCAGGCTTTAATGTTGTCGGCGCGCCCTTGAAGCTCCAACAGAATCCACATGTCGACCACTGATATCTCTGCCTGCGCGGTGACCATCACGCCACCAAGAAAGGACGGTGCCCGCAGAAGGTTTTTTGCGCCGGAAGATACTTTCAGGATTTCGGCGGTTTGTTCCAGAACCGTCGCGGACACAAGGCCCAGTTCTGTCAGCGCCCATCCGAAGCCGTTCTGGGAAAATTCATGGAGCACACGTTCAAAAATGTTGGACCCGACGCGGGGTTTTTCCGCAGAGCCACCGACGCCAAGCACCGTACGCAGGGTCGGCGGGAGCCAGCCCGAAAAGCCCCTGAGCCTGTCCTCGACTATCTTTTCGTTGAAGGTCACCATTTCGGCCACGCCCAGATATGTGCTTTGTATCTCGGCACGGTTGCGTCGCAGGTCGTCCAGCAGCGCGCGGGCCGCCGCAATGTCGTCGGTCAGGGCTTGATCCGCGGTGCAGCTTTGCAGGCCACGCGCGCGGGTGCTGAGCGTATCAAAGCGGGCAAACACGCTGGGGGCGGCGCGGGCCTGCGCAAAGAGCCAGGCATCAAGACCCTTATTGGACGCCAGCGTGTTGGTGAGGATTTCAACCCGGCTGGTCAGGGCTGGATCTGCATCGTCATCGTCGCGCGGGCCGGGGAACAGCCGCTTGCCCGGTAGATCCGCGACAGGTTGCAGCGCGCCTGCGGCGATGGCCTGCAGCTCTGACGCGGGCAGCATCTGCGCCAGCTCATTGCGGAGTGCTGCGTCACAATTGCGCACGTGGACCGTGCCAAAGCTGCGACCCGCATTGACCCAAGTGCCGGTCACAGGGTCAAGCGCGCGGGCGCGCATGTCGATCCGGGGGGCAATGGATTGATGCCCCGCAACCGGTTGAATGGCATAGGAAAACCCAAAGTTGAACCGCCCGCCGGACCCCGATGCGCGGCAAACGACCGTCAGCGGCCCGGTGTTCTGGCAAGACTGCGCGCCCAACAAGACAAGCGGATGTGTGGTGCGGAACGTCGCCTCTACTTCGGTAAAGGGGCGGCTGCCGACGTCCTCCAGCGTGGCGGTCAAGTCATGCTGCACCACCATTGGGTTGGTGTCGGGTGAAGCGGCATAGGGCCGCGCCGCAGTCGCAGGCCCTACGTCAATGCTGGCCCGCCCGATGAGGTCGCCGGCATTCAGTTCCAGATCAAGGATCACCGGGGTGCCGCTGATGTCCAGCACATGCCGTCCCGCGCGGGCGCCCGGCCAGAAGGTCAGGTCAACCTCCAGATAATCCTGTCCTGCCGGGTCACGCGCCACACGCGGTGGGCTGACCTCGATTCCGGTCGTGTCTCCCAGCAAGGTTGCGGTCTGGAACCCCCACAAGTCTCGCCCGGTGATCCGCACCGTGACCCAGGGGCGCTGATCGGGGAATGGTTGATCCAGTGACCAGGCGGGCAAGCTGGCGTCAAAAACCATTTTGACGTGCCGGTCCGAGACCCTTTCGCTGGCCCGCATGTGCGACAGGCCGGATGGGTTCAAAACGGTGACACGCTGCACCAACGGCACGATGCGCTGCCATGTGGATTGCCCGGCAGTGTCATTGTACTGCCATTGCCCGGTCATCGTGTTCGGCCCCGACATGCTGACCGCTTCAGTGCCGCCCCAATGGCCGTGCAGCCCATGGGCATGGGTGATGTCCATCTGTGCCCCTGCCGGGTTGGCTTGCACCCCGCGCACAAAATAGGACCCGCCCCCGGCGATCAGGTAGTTCAGGTTGAGATGTCCGCGCTGCACGACGGTCCCGAACTGACAGTTTGCCATCCGGTCGCCATCACACCGTTCAACCCGGTCATGGAACACGGTGACCCGCAATTCGGATGGGGTGTCCTCGTCCTGCACATCGTGCCAGCGGACGGTCCAGTTGCCCTCGACCGGGTAACTGATTGGCGCGCTGTCTTGTGCGGTCAGGCCACTTGCCCAGACCAGCGCGACGAATGCCATGTAGATGAATGAATGTCGCACCACCGTCCCCAATACGCTGACTTGAATGGACCCGAGTGTATGCTCTGAGCGCCGCAGGTCAATCGGGGCGGTGTGGAACCGGATAGCGATTGCCCTGCCCCGCTTGCTCTGCGATGATGCGACACGCCAAGAAACAACAGCTAAAAAGAGCAGCGACATGGCCGATCTTTTGTCCCCCAAAGGGGGGTCTTCCTACGACGCATCCAGCATTCAGGTGCTCGAACAGATGGAGGCCGTGCGCCTGCGCCCCGGCATGTATATCGGCGGCACCGATGAACGCGCGCTGCACCATCTGGTGGCCGAGATCGTCGATAACTCGATGGATGAGGTTGTGGCGGGCCACGCCTCTTGGATCGAGATCGAGCTGAGCGCGGACGGCTCTGTCACGGTGCGCGACAATGGGCGCGGCATCCCGACCGATCCGCATCCGTCCGACCCCAAGAAATCCACGCTTGAGATCATTTTCTGCACCCTGCACGCGGGCGGCAAGTTTGATGGTGACGCCTATGAAACCTCTGGCGGGTTGCACGGGGTTGGCTCTTCGGTGGTGAATGCGCTGTCGGACCATCTGCGCGTGGAGGTTGCGCGCAACAAAGAGCTGTTGGCGATGGAGTTCAGCCGCGGCGTGCCGCAAGGCAAGCTGCAAAAGGTGGGCGCGGCCCCGAACCGGCGCGGCACCAATGTGACGTTCCATCCGGACGGAGAGATTTTCGGGTCGCTGAAACTGAAACCCGCACGCCTGTTCAAGATGGCGCGGTCCAAGGCCTATCTGTTCTCGGGCGTCGAAATCCGCTGGAAAACCGACATTGACGATGGTGAGACCCCGCAAGAGGCGGTGTTCAAGTTCCCCGGCGGGTTGTCCGATTATCTGGCCGAGACGCTGGGCGGGGCCACCACCTACGCCGACAGCCCCTTTGCCGGATCGGTGGAATTCAAGGAAAAGTTCGGCGTGCCGGGCAAGGTGGAATGGGCGATCAACTGGACGCCCAGCCGCGACGGGTTCATCCAGTCCTATTGTAACACCGTGCCCACGCCCGAAGGCGGCACCCACGAGATGGGGTTCTGGGGGGCGGTGCTGAAGGGCATCAAGGCCTATGGCGAGCTGACCAATGTCAAAAAGGCCAGCATCATCACCCGCGATGATCTGATGACGGGCGGCTGTGCTTTGGTGTCGTGCTTTATCCGCGAGCCGGAGTTCGTGGGCCAGACCAAGGACCGCCTTGCCACGACAGAGGCAGGCCGGATGGTCGACGCCGCCGTGCGCGACCACTTCGACAACTGGCTCGCGGCGGACACCAAATCGGCCGGTGCGATTTTGGACTTTCTGGTGCTGCGAGCCGAGGAACGGCTGCGCCGCCGTCAGGAAAAGGAAACCGCCCGCAAGAGTGCGACGAAAAAGCTGCGCCTGCCCGGCAAGCTGACCGATTGTTCATCGAAGTCCCGCGAAGGGACGGAGCTGTTCATCGTTGAGGGCGACAGCGCGGGTGGCTCTGGCAAAGGCGCGCGGGACCGGAATTTTCAGGCCCTGCTGCCGCTGCGCGGGAAAATCCTGAACGTGCTGGGGGCGGCCTCGTCGAAGCTGACGTCGAATGCAGAGATTTCCGACCTCTGCGAGGCCTTGGGTGTCGGCATGGGGGCAAAGTTCAATCTGGATGATCTGCGCTATGACAAGATCATCATCATGACGGACGCGGACGTGGACGGCGCGCATATCGCGTCGCTGTTGATGACCTTCTTCTTCACCCAGATGCGGCCGCTGATTGATGCCGGGCATTTGTATCTGGCCTGCCCGCCTTTGTACCGGCTGACCCAAGGGGCGAAGCGGGTTTACGTGGCCGATGACGCCGAGAAGAACGCGGTGATGGAGAAGGGTCTGGGCGGCAAGGGCAAAATCGACGTGCAGCGCTTTAAGGGTCTGGGCGAGATGGACGCGAAGGACCTCAAAGAGACAACGATGGACCCCAAGACGCGGAAGTTGATCCGGGTGTCCGTGTCCGACGATGAGCCGGGTGAGACGGCGGACCTGGTGGAGCGGTTGATGGGCAAGAAGCCGGAGTTGCGGTTCCAGTATATTCAGGAGAACGCGCGGTTTGTGGAGGAGTTGGATGTTTAGGGCAGGAATCCTGGCCACGACCCTATACTTTCTGCTCTTGCTTGCATTGATCTATTTCTACAGGGACGAATTCGCCGCTCTCGGGCCGAATGAGTGGGGCGATTTTTTGGCCGGCACCTTTGGGCCGTTAGCTCTGTTATGGGTCGTTTTAGGCTTCTTTCTTCAAAGTCATGAATTGAGGAATAGTATACGAGCATTGGAGCTGCAGACCGATGAACTAAAGTCTTCCGTTGAGGCTCAAAATTCGCTTGCGGAGTCGTCCAAAACTGAGATTGCAAATCAACTAGCGGCCCGCAAAGCGGATTTGGCTTTGGAAATCCACAAATCAATGGTGGACCTCGAGGTGTTCTTGAAAGACGGTAGAAGGCGTTTGAAAGACCTACCAAAGAAGATTGACGCTTATTACTCGGCCACTGGGAACTTCCTGAGCGGCGCTCGAGAATTGAAAATTGGCGAAGCCAGATCACTCGAGCTAGAATTTCAGAACATTGCAAGCATTTATAAGAAAGAATACCCACTTGCGATGAGCGATTTGCGCTCTTTATCGGTAAGAGATGCTGGAATGCTCTATGACCTAAAAAACAACGCAAAGCTTCTGCATTTACAGGCAGAAAATCTGGAAACTGAAATTTCGGAGAGTTTTGCTAACTATTTGGCCGGAAACTCGGTCTATACACCTTTGAATTGAAGCTACCAAAACCGCTCTCCGGGGGGAGGTCGGGCGATGCCCGGCGGTGCCGCCGGATGGGGTGAGGTGTGACGGTGCGCTTTGGTTTTGGTGGTGTTTTGGTTTGAAATGGTGCGTGTGCCGGGGTGAACCCCGGCCTACGGGTTTGGGGATAGGTTCGGACAGGGGGCCGGTCTGAAGCCCGGCCTACGGCGGTGCGTGTGAACACGCACCCTACCCGACGCGGTCGTTTTGGAGGCCTTCGTTCAGGAGGGCGAGGACGTGGGCCGTCGCCTCGGCTTTGGTGATGGCGCCGTCGGTGTTGGCATCCAGCCCCTTGTTCCATTTGTACTGCCGCGAGGGGTATTCGAATAGCACGTAGGACTTCATCTTGCCCACGGCGCGGGGCCAGAGGACGGCCATGTAGACGTCAAAGATGTCATTCAGACGCCCGTGGTAAGGGCGGAAGTATTGTTCAACGATATCAAGCTGTTCTTCGGCGGTCATGGCTTTGAGGGCGTCGATTGAGGTGCCCATGCCTTCGGCGGTTTTCTTGGTGAACTGGATCAGCCCCACGGCCCCCGACAGGGGGTTTTCCACGTCGGGCGCGAAGGATCGCGCGCTTTCAAAGGCCATCACCGCCATCAGGTCGTTGGGGTCGATTTGCAAGCCGTTGCAGATTGAGATCACCTTGGCTTTGAACGCGGGCGAGACAACAGCGCCCCATGCGATCTGGGGATCCAGCCCCGCCTCGGCCAGGATATTGCCGATCACGATGTCGATGGCGGACCGCGCCAGTGGTGTCACGTCCCAGGGGTCAATATTGTCGTAATGCCGCTTCTGGCTGTTCACAGACAGATGCAGGTGCTTGGTGTGGGGGTTGGAGCCGCGGTATTCCTGCGCGTCCCAGGCCTTGACCGTGGGTTTGTCGTAGGACCGCCAGATCTTCTTATCCCAAATGATGTATTTGATCCGCTTGTCGCGGCTTTCGATCAGCGATTGCACGATCAAGTGACAGTCGCAGCCTTTGTCGGGATCATGGGTGATGTCAGCGGCAGAAACCACGCGAGAGGGGCCGTCCTTGATCCAGGGATTGTGGTCGCTTTGCCGGGATTGGTGGGCGGCGTCGCCCACCGTGCCGTCCGATTTCTTGGATCGATCCGGTGCCAGATCGTTGATTTGCTGAATGAATTTCGTCAGTGACGATGCCGCGCGCCAAGCCATAATATGTCCCCCGATAATACGAGAGTAGCTTGGCGCATGACATGGGCTTACGTAAAGTAAGGATTACCGGAGCGTCATATTGCCAATCGCGGCACGGATCACGCTGTCGGTGTCATCGCTGTCGCCAGATACGGCCATGCCGATCAGCGCCCCTTTGGTGCCGCCAAAGGCGCGGGCGTAGTCCGCGGCGAGGTCGACGCTTTCGCTATGTGACCCGGTGCTGGCTCGGCGCAGGGGGATCGTCACGCCGCCACGGCCATAGGGCGATTTGATCACTTGTCCCCGGCTGTGGTTGCCGCCCCAGGCGTATTGGATCACCCGCACATCGTCGCGACCCAAGAGGCTGCGGATGCCGGCACCTGACAGCGACGGGGCCACCTCAGCCGGAACAAAGACGAAATAGACGCTGATGTTCCGGTCATCGCCGCCTTTGCGCGACAGATCCGTGGCGGGCACCGATTGGTCCACCGTCCAGGCCCAGGACGCGGCATTTGCCCCCCATTCGGACTGCGGCAGGCGGGTCCAGGCGATGCTGACAGAGCCGTTTGAGACCATCGAGAGCGTATTGCCGAAGTTGTAGTCATTGCTTGAGAAAAGCGACAGCTTCTGTTCCTGCCAGCCATTGGCAAAGCTGACGGGGCCAGCGGCCAGCGGTGTGGCAACAAGGGCAAGGCTGAGGGCGGCGTATTTGATCATGTTCGGTCTCTCCATTCCGAGGTGTTGGAAGACACGTAGCAGGTTGCGGATCGGTTTCGCCGCCCCTCACGCCCGCGTCACGCGATTGTCACGGGGTGAAATGAAGCTATGTTTGAATTCATGCGGATGACAGTTGCCCTTTGCCTGTGGGCCGGTGCCGCGCAGGCGCAAATGGTCGAAACCTCGTTGGAACTGGTGTTTCTGGCGGATGGGTCGGGGTCGATTGATGAGGCCGAGCTTGCGTTTCAGCGACAGGGCTATGCGGATGCAATCCAAAGCCCCGAGGTATTGGCGGCAATTGCCGACACAGCCTACGGGCATATTGCGGTGGCTTATGTGGAATGGGCGATCAATCAGGCGGTGGTCGCGGACTGGACGCTGATTGACGGGCCAGAGGCGGCGGCGGCTTTTGCCGCCAAGCTGGAGGGGCCAAGGCAGGTATTCGGGCGCAATGCGATTGGGGCGGCATTGCTGGAAGGGCAGCGGCAGATCGACATCAACCAGTTTGACGGGTTCCGCCATGTGATCGACTTTTCCGGCGACAGTATCGGCAATTCAAACGGGCCACCGATTGAAGAGGCACGGCAAGAGGTCTTGGCACGCGGCACGGTCATCAATGCCCTGCCGATCCTGCGGCCCGACAGCGGACGCCGCGCGGGCGCCAATCTGGAGGCGGAATATGAGGCGCGGATCATCGGCGGCCCCGGTGCCTTTATGGTCACGGCCGAAAGCCGCGAGACCTTTGGCGCGGCCGTGCAGCGCAAGATGTTTCTGGAAATCTCGGGCCAGATGCCGGGGGTGGATGTGGCCTTGGTTGAATAAGTGCGCCGGGGTGAACCCCGGCCTACACCCGCATCACTGCTGGATGCTTTCGACGTAGTCGGTCAGCACCAGAAGCTTGAGCGGGATTGGCACGGGCACGCCGTCTTCGTCCGTGGTGACCAGCGGGCCAAGGTCCCCTGCCCCGAATTCGGGCATCACATCCGCGTTGTGCTGGCCCCGGTCCAGCCCGTCGATGAAGCTGGCCACATAGGCACGGTCAAAGACCCCGCCGTTGCGGGCAGCGATGCGGGTCAAATCGGGGGGTGTGGGGGTCAGGTTGGCTGCAAGCGGGCCGTCGCCTTGTCCAGATGCCCCGTGGCAGGCGGCACAATTGTCCATGAAGGCCAGTTTGCCGTCGACCGGCGCGTCCTGGACACAGGCGGCGAGCGCGATCAGGGGGATCAGGGTGATGGGGCGCATTGTGAAAGCTCCTTTTGCCGCAAGACTAGCAGGTGGTGAGGTCCCCGCCTTGATCCAGATCATGGGCTGCGTCAGTGTGCGGGTCAACCAAGGAGGGGACGATATGCAATATGCGGGCATCATGCTGCTGGCGGGGATCCGGGTGCCGATTTTGGCGGCCTTGAACGCGGCCTTGGGGCGCACGATCGGATCACCTGCGGTGGCAGCGACAGTGCTGTTTGCGGTCGCCTTTGTGGTGGCGGCAGCGACTGCGGCGCTGACAGCACCGGGGGCGGTGGCCAAGCTGGGGATGGCGCCAAGGCATCTGTTTCTGGGTGGGGTGCTGATTGCGTTCTATGTGCTGACAATCACCTGGATCGCGCCGATCATTGGCGTGGGCAATGCGGTGTTCTTTGTGCTGCTGGGGCAGTTGATTGCAGCGGCTGCCATTGATCATTTCGGGCTGTTCACAGCACAGGTGTCACCGCTGACGCTGACCCGTGCGGCAGGGATTGCGCTGATGGCGGCTGGGGTGTTCGTGACCCAGAAGGCCTAGGCCAGTGCAGTGATCCGGTCCCACAGGGCATCGGGCACAGCGACGGTTTCCATCGGAACCCGCGTTGACCCGGGCAGGCGCGCGCCGGGTTGATCCGAGACCGCCTCTGCCAGCCGAGCGATGCGCGCGGCCCAATGATCGGTGTGGGTGCCGGGGTCGATCAGGATGTAGAACTGACCCAGATCATGGGGCGGGCCGTCGCCCAGCTTGAGGCCTGCCACATCGACCGAATTGACCGAACCGGTCAGGGCGGCGGCCATCACCTCTGCCATGACACCAAAGCCGAAACCCTTGGCCCCGCCCAATGGCAGGATACCACCGCGCAAGGCGGCGGCAGGGTCAGTCGTGGGATCGCCGTTTTCGTCCACGCACCAGCCGGCGGGGATCGGCGTGCCTGCGGCTTTCGCCTCTTTGATGGCACCCAGAGCGGCGGCAGAGGTTGAGCTGTCGAAGTGCAGCGCCATTTTGCCGTCACCGGGCACGGAGAGTGCGATGGGGTTGGTGCCAAGGGCGGGCTTCGCGCCACCCGGTGGGGCCACCACGGGGGAGGCATTGGTAAAGCCAAGGCCCACCAGACCGGCGGCGGCGATCTGCGCAGTGAAATAGCCAAGCGAGGTGCAGGTATGGCTATGCGCCACGGCAAGGCTGGCGATGCCGTTGGTGCGGGCGGCGGCGATGGCGGACTGCAGGCCCGCGTCGAACGCCGGTTGCGCAAAGCCCTGTGCTGCATCGACGGTCACCGCACCGGGACGCGGGGTGCTGACCACAGGCGTGGCGGTGCCATCCACGCGACCGGTTTCAAGGGCGGCGCAGTAGCTTTCCACGTAAGACAGGCCGCAGATCGTATTGCCATGCGCCTCGCTATCGGCGGTGGCGCGGGCCACAAGGGTGGCTGCGTGATCGCTGGCCCCATGGGCCACGAGGGCTGCATGGGCGGCGGTATGGATCTGTGCGGGGGTGACTTTGGGCATGTGGTTTCCTTTTGTCGGTGGCGATTATTCGACGAATAATCGAGGCCCGCTAGCTGAGACGTCCGTCGACAAGGCGCACCGTCCGGTCCATCCGCGCAGCTAAATCGAGGTTATGGGTGGCAATCACAGCTGACAGCCCCGTGCTGCGCACCAGTGCGATCAGCGCATCAAACACCCGGTCCGAAGTTGCCGGGTCAAGGTTGCCGGTAGGTTCATCCGCAAGCAGCAGTCTGGGCTGGTTGGCCAGCGCACGGCAAAAGGCAACGCGCTGTTGTTCACCGCCCGACAGCGCCGCGGGGCGGTGGCTGGCGCGGGGCTGCACGCCGACGCGATCCAGCAAATCAAGCGCGTGGGCCTCTGCCGCGGCGGCATCCACGCCGTTGGCAAGCTGTGGCAGCACGATATTTTCAAGCGCGGTAAATTCCGGAAGCAGGTGGTGAAACTGGTAGATAAACCCGACATCAGCGCGGCGCACGGCGGTGCGTTTGCGGTCAGACAGTTTTGTCATATCGGTGCCACCGATCGCCACGCTGCCCGCATCCGGCGTATCCAGCAGCCCCGCGATGTGCAAAAGCGTGGATTTGCCCGCGCCTGAGGGTGCGACAAGGGCCACGACCTCTCCTTGCGCCACGGTCAGGTCTGCGCCTTGCAGCACGGTCACCTCGGAGGGTTTTCCGTGGTTATAGCCTTTGGTCAGGCCGGTGAGGGTCAGCACATCACTCATACCGCAGCGCCTCGACCGGGTTCATCCGCGCGGCGCGACGGGCGGGGAAGATCGTGACGATCCAGGACAGGCCCAGCGACAGGGCCACGGATTTCAGCACATCCGAGAGGTGCAATTCCGCAGGCAGCGCGTAGATGCCCCGGATCGACGGGTCCCAGACGCCGCCACCGGCCATGTAGTTCACGAAGCTGAAGATCTGGTCGATGTAGATCGCAAAGAGGCAGCCGATGATCACACCCAAGATCGTGCCCACGGTGCCGATGCCCGCCCCACAGATAAAGAAAATGCGCAGGATCGAGCCTTCGGTCAGGCCCATCGTGCGCAGGATGCCGACGTCGCGGCCCTTGTTTTTGACCAGCATGATCAAGCCCGAGATGATGTTCATCGAGGCAATCAGCACAAGGATCGAGAGGATCACGAACATTACGTTATCTTCAACCGCAAGTGCCCGCAGAAACGCGCCCGCGCTGTCGCGCCATGTCCAGACCAGCGTGCCCTGCCCGCCCACGCCAAAGATCGCGGGGATCAGGTCGTCGATGGCGTCGGGGTCGGCGACCATCACCTCAATCTCGTCCGCGACGCCGTCACGGTTAAAGAACAACTGCGCCTCTGGCAGGGGCATGTAGACGCGGGTGCGGTCGATGTCGTAGCGCCCGGCGGTGAAGATATAGACCACGTCATAGGCGTTGGTGCGCGGCGCGGTGCCCATCGCAGTGCGCGCGCCATTGGGTGAAATCAGGCGCACGCGGTCGCCGACCGTCACGCCCAATTCGCGCGCGACGCCAGAGCCCATCGCGATGCCGTCCGCGAAATTGGCGATGTCGCCGATGCTGTCTTCGGGATTGGCGATGCGCGGAATGGTCAGCAGGTCCGCAGGTGCTATGCCATAGACATCAGCGGCGGTGTTCTGATTGCCGCGATTGGCAAGGACCTGCCCGCGCACAAGCGGGGCGGCGCGGGTAACACCGGGGATTGCGGCAAGATCGGTCGTCAGCTGGTCATAGTCGGCGATAAGTCGGCTGACCTGCGTGGTGCCCGCAATCTCTGTCTGTTGATAGACGGTGACATGGGCGTTGGAGCCAAGGATCGTGTCCACAAATTCGGCCCGAAAGCCAGAGCGCACGGCCAGTGTGGCGATCAGGGCAAAGACGGCGAGGGTCACGCCAATGAGGCTGATCCACGTCATGACGCTGACGCCGCCTTCGGCGCGTTTGGCGCGGATGTAGCGCCAGGCGATCATCCATTCGAATTTTGCGAAAGGGGCGGTGCGGGCCATTTGCTGCCTTTTGTCTGCTCGCGCGGACATTGGGGGATGCGGGCGCGCGGGTCAATGCAGACCGGGGTGATTTGGCCGAGGGTTGCCGAGGGTCAGGACCCATTCATCTGGCGTCAGCGGTTCCAGATGAATGGGTCCTGACCCTAATGCAGGGTGCGGCCCAGCGCCGATTGCCGCGCGGTCAGAAAGCCGCGTTCCTGCGCGTTTTGCGACAAGGTGATGGCGCGGGCATAAGCGTCATGCGCCGCCGCGATGTCGCCCGCACGTGCAGAAAGATCAGCAAGGGCCGCGTGATAGGGTTGGTAGCTGGTGATCTGGTCGTCCTGCACCTGCGCCAGCAGCGCCAGACCGGCGGCGGGGTTCTGGGCATAGGACACCGCAATTGCACGGTTGATCTGCACAACAGGCGTCGGCTGCACCTTCCACAGCAGGCCATAGAGCCCGGCGATGTCCTGCCAATCGGTGCTGTCCCAATCGGGTGCCGTGGCATGGGCTGCACTGATCGCGGCCTGCAGTTGATAGGGGCCGATGAGCTGTTCCAGCAGGGCCGCGCGAATGATTTGCGTGCCTTCGTCAATTTTGGCGCGGTCCCAGAGGCTGCGGTCTTGCGCCTCTAGCGGGATCATCTGGCCGTGGCTGTCCGTGCGCGCGGCCCGGCGGCTGTCGTGCAGCAGCATCAGCGCCAGCAAGCCGCGCACTTCGGCGACCCGTGGCATCAGGCCCGCCACCACCCGCGCAAGGCGGATCGCCTCGTCCGAGAGGCTGGGGCGGGTCAGGTCGGTTCCGGCGCTTGCGCTGTAGCCTTCGTTGAAAATCAAATAGATAACCGACAACACGGCGTCGATCCGCGCGGGCAGCACGTCCGCGTCAGGCACCGCGTAAGGAATGCCAGCGGCGGCAATCTTGCGTTTGGCGCGCACCAGACGCTGGGCCATTGTGTCGGGCTTGACCAGAAAGGCATGGGCGATTTCATCCGTGGTCAGCCCGCCCAAGGTGCGCAGGGTCAGGGCGACCTGCGCCTGCCCTTCGATTGCGGGATGGCAGCACGTAAAGATCATCTCAAGCCGTTTATCGGGGATCACAACATCCTCTATCGGTTCATTCGCGAGGTCCGCCAGATAAGACAGCTCTGCTGCGTGGGTGTTATGCGTGGCCGCACGCCGCAGCCGGTCAATGGCCTTGCGCCGGGCGGTGGTGATCAGCCAGGCATCGGGCGCGCGCGGCAAACCGTTGCGCGCCCAGTGCGTCAGGGCTGAGACGAGCGCGTCTTGCAGGCAATCCTCGGCCAGTTGGAAGTCGCCCAACGTCTTGACGAGCGATGCCAGAATGCGCCCCCAATCCTTGCGCACCACAGCTTCGATGGCGTGTTGAGATGGGGGCGGCATCAGCGATCAGTTGTCCCAGACGACAACCGGGCGCACCTCGATCCGGCCATATTGCGCGGTCGGGATCTGTGCTGCGTATTTCAGTGCCTCGTCCAGATCAGCGCAGTCGAGCAGGTAGTAGCCGCCCAGATGTTCTTTGGTTTCGGCAAAGGGGCCGTCCATCGTTTCGGTCTTGCCGTCGCGCACGGTGACTGTGGTAGCGGTTGAAACGGATTGCAGCGCGTCACCGGCGACCATCTTGCCGCTGTCCTGCATGTCTTTGGTGAAATCCTGATAGCCCTGCATGAAGGGGCCGAATTCTGGTGTTCCGGGCTGCGGGCCAGTTCCTTCGGCGGAATAGATCAAGCACATAAATTGCATTTTGTTTCTCCTTGTCTGCAGGGCGCAACCGCGCGCCCCTTACATACCAGACGCGGCACGCCCGCCCAAATCGACAGGAGTCCAAAATTTTTTCGCTTTTTCGCGGCTACCAGTGATTGCCGGGGGATTGCAGGGCGCTGACATCCTGACCCTTTTGCCCGGACCCAGCCCAGATCAATCCACGGCGCAGCATTTCGTGCGCGGGGCCCTCGGCGATGACGTCGGCCTGATGGCCCAGCGCGTTGTAGTAGACGCGGCCGTGGCCCCAGTGGCGGGTCCATGCCACGGGCATGTCCACCGGGCCATTGGGGCTGTGATACCAGGTCACCACATCGGTGCGGGTGGTGGCGAGCACTGTGTTGGCGGCGTCGGTGTGCAGGTAATACTGCTCTGTCGCGACGTCGAAATCGGGGATGCCAGCGACCAAAGGATCATCCGAAGTGATCTGTACCCGGTGTTTCACACCATCGCCGCCGGGGTGGGCCACCCAATTGGCGCCGGTCATAAATTGCCAAAGCGGCATGTCGCGGAACGCATCACACATGCCGCCGTGACAGCCCGCAAGGCCGGTGCCGCCGGCCACGGCCTCTGACACATTGGTGGCGGCTTCGCGGGTTGTCTTGCTCATCGTCCAGACGGGCACAATCAGGTCGAGGGTTTGCAGGTAGTCGGGGTCATCAAAGGCATCAAGCGTGTCGGTGATGGTGACGTCTGCCCCTGCCGCGTGCAGGATGTCGCGGAAGATCGCGGCGACCTTGTCGGGCTGATGGCCGTCCCAGCCGCCCCATGTAATCAAAGCTTTCATCTGCGGACTCCTTGCAGTTTGGGAAGGTTGGGTTGCGGTGCCGGGCGGGCCACGCGCGGTTCTTGCCGTGCGGGGGCCTTGCGACGGCGAAAGGGGACGGTGATCAACGCCAAGAGTGCCGCGATACCCGCCCAGCCGGTGACAAAGCCCGCACCTGCCGTTACCGCACCGGGCGCGGAAAGCGGCATCGCCGGTTCAAAGTCGGCCCAGGCAGCCGCGAGCGTCGCGGGGTCGGACATGCGTTGCGGCATGGCGATCCGTTCCATCGGTGTGGCCGCGCGCAGGGCGGTCAGATTGTCGGACAGGCGCGCGTGACGCACAAAAGTCTGGCGCATGTCCGTGGCCCGCGCTTGCAGGAATGCGGTGCCGGTCATCTGGTCCAGCGCCTCTTGCCGACCAAGGCCGGAGGCCAGTGCCGAGGCGTCAAAGTCCTTGACCACAACGGTCAGCGCATCGACCTGCCCGGCCAGCCGTTGCAGGTATTGCTGCGAAAACGCGGGGTATTGCGACAGGACCGCAGCCCCCGCAACGCCGCCCGCCAGTGCCAAAGCGCGCCGCATCAGCGCCATTCACGCGCAGATCGCGCGTGTGTCCGCATGTTCAGAACCATGTCGTGCCTCAGGTCTATTTTGTTTTTCCGCACTATGCCGCACCGCGGGCAGTCCGTCTATCTGGCAAATTCACCGTGTCTGGTTTATTTGACATGGGGTAAAATGAAACATACATAAGGTACAACAAACCAGACACGACGATTCGCGGAAGGACAAGAGCGATGGCATTTGAGGAACGCAACACATGGGTCTACCTGCTGGTCAGCCTGGCCGTCATGCTGATCTTTGGCACGCGCATTTATGATGCCACCGTGATGGGCGCTTTTGACGGGCCGGAGGGCCTGCAAACATGGGCGCGTCGGGTGCTGACCTATATCCCGATGGCGATCGTGATGGTGATTGTCACTGTCATTCTGGCCAATATCGTCTACGGCATCTTCACCGGGGGTGACGATTTGACGATGAAAGAGGATGAGCGGGATCGCCATATTGGATTGCGCGGAATGCGGGTGACGCAGGCTGTGTTTTCAACAGGCTGGATCATTGCGGTGGTCTTGCTGGCGCTGGGATATTCCGCGCTGCAGACCCTGAACCTGATGTTGCTGGCGGCGTGGTTTTCAGACGTTGCGGGCAATCTGGTCAAACTCTTTTTCTACCGGCGCGGCTACTGATGGGCGCGCCGCCGATCAGCAATACCATCCGCCGGCTTCGCTTTGAAACCGGTGAGATGACGCAAAAGGGTCTGGCAGAGGCCGTGGGTGTCACGCGCCAGACGATTGTGGCAATCGAGAACGCCAAATACTCGCCCACGTTGGAGCTGGCGTTCAAGATTGCCAAGGCTTTCGACAAGCCGCTTGAAGAGGTTTTTCAATACGACGCACCTGAAGACTAGCGTCTAACCAACTGTTTTATAAAGGAGACCAACATGGGACGCCGTTCCGTGAACGCCATTTCTGTGCCTGCACTTCTGCTTTTCCTGACGGCCATCCCCACCGTGATGGCCGGGGTCCGGGTGGTGCAAATTCCCGCCGGGACAACGCCGCAGGACGTGGCCTATCTGATGACGCAGCCGCTGCCCTATTGGCTGCATGCGGCCGCTGGGGCCATCTTTGGCCTGCTGGGGCCGTTGCAGTTTGGCCGCGCGCTGGCGCGGCGGTTTGGGCGCTTGCACAAGTTTTTGGGGCGCGTCTTTGTGGCCGCAGGCGTTGTGCTGGGCCTGTCGGGGTTGCGGCTGCTGTTGGCCTTTCCGGGGTCATCGACGCTGATCATAGATGTGGCCCGGATGCTGGGCGGGATAGCCTTGCTGGTGGCGCTGGCGCTGTCGATCCGCGCGGTCATGGACCGCGATATCCCCCGCCACCGCGCCTGGATGATCCGCGCCTATGCCATTGGCATGGGCCAGTCGCTGATCGCGTTCATCCTGTTCCCGATCTACCTGATCACCGGCGAGCCGCCCGTTGGCGTAATGTCCGATCTGACGGTCGTCGCCTCATGGGCGCTGTCGATTGCCGCAGGCGAATGGGTGATCCGCCAGATCAACCGCCCTGCCCCCATTCAGATCCACACATAAGGAGGCCCAACTATGGCCCGCGAAACATTCTGGAACGTCATTGCCAAAAAATACGCCCGCGACCCGGTTGCGGATCAACCCAGCTATGAACGCAAGCTGGCGATGACCCAGGCGCTGCTGCGCCCCGAAATGCACCTGCTGGAAATGGGCTGCGGCACCGGCACCACGGCGCTGTATCACGCGCCCAAGGTCGCAAAGATCGACGCGCTGGATTTTTCCAAGGCGATGATCGGCATTGCCCGCGACAAGGCTGCAAGCCAGGGGATCAGCAATGTGGATTTCCGCATTGGCAGCTTTGCGGACCTGCCCGCCACACCGCAGTACGATATGGCGCTTGGCCTGTCGCTGCTGCATTTGCTGGATGATGCGGACGCCGGTGTTGCGGCCCTCGCGGGTCAGGTGAAACCGGGGGGCTACGTGATCACCTCGACCGTGTGCATGGGGGATATGACCGGGCTGATGCCAAAGGTCGTGCCATGGATCGGCAAGCTGGGGGTGATCCCCAAGGTGCTGCCGGTCAAGCGCGATGACCTGATCGCGGCCCATCGGGCTGCGGGGCTGGAGATTGTCGATGAATTCCGGCCCCGGCCTGATGCGTCAGTCTTTCTGATCGGGCAAAAGCCGGTGATGCCGGTCTGAAGCCCGGCCTAGAGCGCGGCGTAGATGTCTACGATACGCTGCACCGCATCGGCGGGGGACATTTCAGTGCTTTCGCCGGTGCGGCGGCTGGTCAGTTCGACCTTGCCCTCTTTCAACCCGCGCGGGCCGACGGTGATCCGCCACGGCAGGCCGATCATGTCCATCGTGCCGAATTTGGCCCCTGCCCGTTCGTCTCGGTCGTCATAGAGCGGTTCCAGACCTGCGTTGGTAAGCTGTGCATAGAGGTCTTCGCAGGCGGCATCACAGGCGTCATCGCCGGAGCGCATGTTGAGGATGCCGCAGTGGAAAGGTGTGACACCTTCGGGCCAGATGATGCCCTTGTCATCATGGCTCGCCTCGATGATGGCTCCAAGCAGGCGGGAAACGCCGATGCCGTGAGAGCCCATGTGGACGGGAGTTTGGCCGCCTTTGCCGTCATCGACGGTAGCACCCAAGGGTTCGGAGTATGTCGTGCCGAAGTAGAAAATCTGCCCCACTTCGATGCCGCGCGCGACGCGGCGGCGGTCTTCTGGCACCTGATCGAACAGGGCCTGATCGTGGGTTTCATCGGTGCGCGCATAAAGCGAAGTGAATTCGTCCATGATCGATTGGCATTGATCCACGTCGTCGAAATTCACGTCGCGCTGACCGAGCGAGATGTCGGTGACGGCGCTGTCGTAGAAGACCTCTGATTCACCGGTGTCAGCCAGCACAAGGAATTCATGGGTGTAGTCGCCGCCAATGGGCCCGCTATCAGCACGCATCGGGATCGCCTGAAGCCCCATGCGTTCATAGGTCCGCAGGTAGGTCACAAGATGGCGGTTATAGGCGTGCAGCGCGTCTTCTTTGGTGAGGTCAAAGTTGTAGCCGTCTTTCATCAGGAACTCTCGCCCGCGCATGACGCCGAACCGCGGGCGCACCTCATCCCGGAATTTCCACTGGATCTGGTAGAGCGTCAGCGGCAGGTCCTTGTAGGATTTGACGTAAGACCGGAAGGTGTCGGTGAACATTTCCTCAGCCGTTGGGGAAAACAGCATGTCGCGGTCGTGGCGGTCTTTCATGCGCAGCATTTCTTCGCCATAGCCGTCATAGCGGCCGCTTTCGCGCCACAGGTCGGCCGATTGCAGCGTCGGCATCAGCATGGCGATATGACCTGCCTTGGCCTGTTCTTCGTGCACGATGTTTTCCAGCTTGCGCAGCATTTTGAAGCCCAGCGGCAGCCAGGAATAGATGCCGGCGCTGGCCTGTTTGATCAGGCCCGCCTGCAGCATGTAGCGGTGGCTGACGATCTGCGCCTCGCGCGGGGTTTCTTTGAGGACGGGCAGGAAGTAGCGGGAAAGGCGCATGGGCGGGAACCTGTAGCTGGAGTTTGCCAAGTCCTAGGGCATCGCCCTGCCCTTCACAAGATCAGCCTGCTACGCCAAGTGATTGCGCCCGCGCGTTACGGCGCAGACGCCAGGTCAGATCATTCATGACAGTGCTCTGACACCTGCGTGACAACAGTGACCCAAATGGGCGGTTGCGGCGTAATCCCTGACAGCAAGCAAAAAGCTTGTTCAACCAAGAGGGAGACACATCATGTTCCGCACAACTATCCTTGCCGCCGCCTTTGGCGCTGCCGCCACGGTCGCATCGGCCAACACAATCGTTGATATCGCTGCAGGCGACGAACGGTTCAGCACGTTGGTCGCTGCCGTGACCGCCGCCGGTCTGGCCGAAACCCTGTCGGGCCCCGGCCCGTTCACGGTTTACGCCCCGGTCAATGACGCCTTTGCCGCCCTGCCCGAAGGCACGGTTGAAACGCTGTTGCAGCCAGAGAACAAGGAGCAGCTGACCAATGTGCTGCTGTATCATGTGGACGACCGCAAGCTGACGGCAGAGCAATTCGCCGCAGGGGCCAATTACTATAAGCCGATCCTTGCCACTGAGCGGTTGTGCATCACCAGCCATTCCGGCGTGACCATTGCGGATGGCACAGGCGAAGTCGCCAATGTGGTGATCGCCAATATCGAGGCCGACAACGGCGTGATCCACGTGATCGACAAAGTGCTGCTGCCCGGTACGCGCCCGGCCTGCCACTAAGCCGGGGATATTGCCCGCCTGACAGGGATGCGCCATGAAGGGCGGATGATCTCTGAACTTGTGATACACGATACGGCCACCGGCGCGGAGGATGTGATCCACCGCGCCGATGTGCATTTTGAGGCCCCGAACTGGTCGCCCTGCGGCGGCTTTTTGGTGATCAATAGCGGCGGGCAGATTTTGCGGGTCGATCTGGCCGCACCTGAGGTGCTGCACCGGATCGACACCGGTGCATGCACCCATTGCAACAATGACCACGGGATTTCGCCCGATGGGCGGATGCTGATGATTTCGGACAGTCCGGGGCGCGGCACCTCGATCATCTATCGTTTGCCGATTGGCGGCGGCGCGCCAGAGCGGGTTACGCCGTTGGCACCCAGCTATTGGCACGGCTGGTCACCCGATGGGGCGCGGATTGCCTATGTCGGGCGGCGGAAAGGCATTTTTCACATATGTACCAGTGCGGTAGATGGCACAGATGAAGTGATCCTGACAGATGGACCCGGCCACCGGGACGGGCCGGACTACACGCCCGATGGGCGCTGGATCTGGTTCAACTCGGATCATCACGGACGCGGTGCGGACCTGTGGCGAATGCGGCCCAATGGTGGCGATCTGCAACAAATGACCGATGACGAACGGGTCAACTGGTTTCCGCACCCCAGCCCGGATGGCCGCGACGTGTTGTATCTGGCCTATCCCGAAGGCACGACAGGCCACCCCGGCGATTTGCCGGTGGAGCTGCGCCTGATGGACGCGACGGGCGGCAATATCCGCAGGCTGGTGGCGTTCAACGGCGGGCAAGGCAGCATCAACGTGCCATGCTGGCATCCCAAGGGTGGGCGTTTTGCCTATGTGCGCTATCCAAAGGGCGCGCCGGGGTAAACCCCGGCCTACCCCCTTGCACCAACGCCGCACCTGCCGCATCTAGGAAGGACGCAAGCAAAGGGGTCGCAGATGGCATTGCCGATGAAAGATCAAGCCAAGTACTGGGGCATCACCACGGTGGCATTTCTGGTGGTGCTTTGGGCGCTGGGGGATGTGATCCTGCCGTTTGTGTTGGGCGGGGCGATTGCCTATTGCCTTGATCCGATTGCGGACAAGCTGGAATCCTGGGGGTTGTCGCGGGCCCTGTCGGTGGCGGTGATCACCGTGGTGGCCTTGCTTATCTTTGTTGTGCTGGTCCTGCTGATCATCCCGACGCTGATCACCCAAGGGTCGGCCCTTGTGGCGGCGGCACCTGAATACCTGAAACAATTGCGCGATTGGCTGATCGAACGCTTCCCCGAGCTGATGGTCGAGGACAGCGCGATCCGGCAGCAGCTGAACAACATCGCCGCATCCCTGCAAAGCCGAGGTGGCGAGCTGTTGAGCACGGTTCTGTCATCCTTTTCCGGTGTTTTGAACGTGGTGGTCCTGTTCCTGATCGTGCCTGTGGTGGCGGTCTATCTGCTGGTGGATTGGGACAACATGACTGCGCGGATTGACGCGTTGCTGCCGCGCGACCACGCACCCGTGATCCGCGATCTGGCGCGGCAGATGGATGCGACGCTGGCGAGTTTCATACGCGGACAAGGCACGGTGTGCCTGATTTTGGGCGTCTTTTACGCCACAGCACTGATGATTGCGGGGCTGAACTTTGGCATCGTGATCGGCGCGATTGCAGGGCTGGTGACGTTTATCCCCTATGTTGGGGCCATTGTTGGTGGCGCGCTGGCGGTGGGTGTCGCGATCTTTCAGACCTGGACCGGGTCTGCCGCGGATGTGGCCAACGGTGTCGATGGCGCTGTGGCGGGCGTGAACTGGTTCTATGTGATTGGCATCTATCTGATTTTTCAGGCGGGCCAGTTCGTCGAGGGCAATATCCTCACGCCCAAGCTGGTCGGGACATCCGTGGGGCTGCACCCTGTCTGGCTGTTGCTGGCGCTGTCGGTCTTTGGTGCCTTGTTCGGCTTTGTCGGGTTACTGGTCGCCGTTCCGCTGGCGGCAATGATCGGGGTGCTGGTGCGCTTTGCCATCGGGCAATACCAGCGCAGCACGCTTTACCGGGGGCAAGCGGGCAAGGACCCGGATGCCTGAACAGCTGATTTTTGACTGGCCCACGGGCGTGGCCCTTGGGCCAGAGGACTTCTTTGTCTCGAACGCAAATGCGCAGGCCTTTGCCATGTTGGAGGCCCCCAATAGCTGGCCCGAGGGCAAGCTGTGCCTTGTAGGGCCTGCGGGCGCGGGCAAGAGCCATTTGGCGCGGGTGTTTCAGGCTGGCCACGGCGCGCGGATCATGAACGCGCGTGATCTGGACGATATGCATCCCGACGGCCCGGTGGTGGTCGAGGATATCCACACCCTGCCCCGTGCCTGCGAAGAGGCGCTGTTTCACTTGCACAACAACCTGCGCGCCGCACGGCTGCCGCTGCTTTTGACCGCCCAGACACCGCCCAGCCGCTGGGACATCGCCCTGCCCGATCTGGCCAGCCGCATGCTGGCCACCACGCCGGTGGCGATCGGTGACCCTGATGATGCGTTGCTGCAGGCTTTGCTGATGAAGCTTTTCGCCGACCGCCAGATCATGCCGCCGCCTGCGGTGGTTGATTACCTGTCGCTGCGGATCGAACGCTCCTTTGCTGCCGCGGCCGATATCGTCGCACGGCTGGACGCCGAGGCCCTGCGCCGCAAAAAGCCGATCAGCCGCAAACTGGCAGGCGAGTTGCTGGACAAAGACACGCCGCTTGCGTGATAATGTCATGAAACTGCAATGGTTTGCAGTGATGAAAGCCCGATGATGCAAGCTGATTTTCTACAAGGAGCGCCTGCCGCCCCTGTTGACCTTGATATCGATGTGACCACCCCGGAACGCTATGTGAACCGGGAACTCAGTTGGCTGTTTTTCAACTGGCGGGTGCTGGAAGAGGCGGAGAATCCGCGCGTTCCGCTGCTGGAACGGCTGCGGTTCCTGTCGATCTCGGCCACCAATCTGGACGAATTCTATACTGTGCGCGTCGCGGGCCTGCGCGAGTTGGCCCATGAGGGCAACACGATGCCCGGTCTCGACGGGCGCACCCCGGTTGAACAATTGGCGCTGATTGATGTGAATGCGCGCGCATTGCTGTCGCGGCAACAGGATGTCTATCGCGCGCTGGCAGAGGAAATGGCCGCCGCTGACATCCACATCATGGGCCGCGACGGCCTGACCGAAGCGGACATGGCCTATCTGGATGACGTCTTTCTGGATCAGGTGTTCCCGGTTTTGTCGCCACTGGCGATTGACCCTGCGCACCCGTTTCCGTTCTTGCCCAACGCAGGCTTTGCGCTGGCGCTGCAGTTGGAACGCACCAAGGACAAGCTGCCGCTGCGCGCGCTGCTGCCGGTGCCCGCACAGATCGACCGTTTTGTCCGTTTGCCGGGTGACGTTGCGCGGTTCCTGCCGCTGGAAGAACTGCTGCTGCTTTATGTCAGCCGTCTTTATCCCGGTCACAAGGTCAAAGGACAATGCGCATTCAAGGTGCTGCGCGACAGTGATCTGGAGGTCGAGGACGAGGCCGAGGACCTTGTGCGGGAGTTTGAGACCGCGCTGAAGCGCCGCCGCCGAGGCGAAGTTGTGCGCCTGAAAATCAGTGCCGATGCACCCGCCGGGCTGCGCCGGATGATCATGCAGGAATTACGCGTCACCGACGACGAAGTGGTCGAGGTGGATGGGCTGATCGGGATTGCGGACCTGAGCGAGCTGGTGCTGGATGACAGGCCTGATCTGCTGTGGCCGCCGTTCGCCCCGCGCGTGCCGGAACGGGTGCAGGATTTTGAGGGCGATATGTTCGCCGCGATCCGGCAGAAGGATATGCTGCTGCATCACCCCTATGAGACCTTTGACATGGTGATCCGGTTTCTGGCGCAGGCCGCGCGCGATCCCGATGTCGTGGCGATCAAGCAGACGCTTTACCGGACCTCGAAACGATCACCCATTGTCGAGGCGCTGTGCGAGGCGGCAGAGGACGGAAAGTCGGTGACAGCGCTGGTGGAATTGAAAGCGCGGTTTGATGAGGCCGCCAATATTCGCCAGTCACGCAGGCTGGAACGGGCGGGCGCGCATGTGGTCTATGGCTTTCTGAACTACAAGACCCACGCCAAGATCAGCACCGTGGTCCGCCGCGAGGGCGACCGGCTGGTGACCTATACCCACTACGGTACGGGCAATTACCATCCGATCACCGCGCGGGTGTATACCGACCTGAGCTTTTTCACCTGTGACGCCAAGTTGGGGCGGGATGCGACCAAGGTGTTCAATTATCTGTCAGGCTATGCCCAGCCTGATGCGCTGGAAAACCTTGCGATTGCGCCACTGAACCTCAAATCCACGCTGCTGGAACGCATCGCTGAAGAGGCGGCCAATGCCGCGAATGGCAAACCGGCGGTGATCTGGGCCAAAATGAACAGCCTGATCGAGGAAGACGTGATTGACGCGCTTTATGCAGCGTCTCAGGCTGGTGTGAAGATTGATCTTGTGATCCGCGGGATCTGCGGACTACGCCCCGGCGTGAAAGGGCTGTCGGAGAATATCCGCGTGAAATCCATTGTGGGCCGGTTTCTGGAACACAGCCGGATCGTCTGTTTTGGCAATGGCCAGACCCTGCCTAGCAAAAAGGCCAAGGTCTACATCAGCTCTGCCGATTGGATGGGGCGCAATCTGAACCGCCGCGTCGAAACGCTGGTCGAGATCAAGAATGCAACCGTCAAGGCGCAGATCGTCAGCCAGATCATGGCGGCAAATATGGCCGATGTGGCGCAAAGCTGGGTGATGAAGGCCGATGGCACCTTTGCGCGGGCCGAAGTGCCGGAAGGCGAATTTGCGTTCAACTGCCACCGCTTCTTTATGGAAAATCCGTCGCTGTCGGGGCGCGGATCAGCAGGGGCATCCGATGTGCCCAAACTGACCCATACAGAGGACTAGCAAACCGCCATTTTCCGGGTCAGTTGATTGACGCCCCCGCGCCCATCGGCCAAAGTCGGCCCGCACGAACCCGAGGGGCCACACCATTATGACCGCAGATGCGCCCATTGACTGGGGCCCGTTCGGCCGCCCGCTGTTTGACGACCCCGCGAGCCAGAAACTCAGCCGGGTGGGCGTGATTGATGTGGGGTCAAACTCTGTCCGGTTGGTGGTGTTTGATGGTGCTGCACGGTCGCCAGCCTACTTCTACAACGAGAAGATCATGGCAAGCCTTGGTGCGGGCCTGTCGGAAACCGGACGGTTGAACCCCGAGGGCCGAGTGCGCGCGCTGAATGCGATCCGCCGGTTTGCCGCCCTAGCCGACGGCATGGGAATCACGCCGCTGACGGCTGTGGCGACGGCGGCAGTGCGCGAGGCGAGCGACGGGCTGGAGTTTCGGGCCGAGGTGGAGCGCGAGACTGGCATCAAGCTGTGGATCATTGACGGCGAGGAAGAGGCGCGGCTGTCAGCGCAAGGTGTGCTGTTGGGCTGGCCGGGGTCTTACGGATTGGTCTGTGACATCGGCGGGTCCAGCATGGAACTGGCCGATCTGGCCGAAGGTCGCGTGGGGCGGCGCGTCACCTCACCCCTTGGGCCGCTGAAGCTGCGCGACATCAAGGGCGGCAAAAAGGCGGTCAAGGCGCATATTCGCACGGTCATCAGCGATCTGCATGACCGCATGGGCAATGAGACCGGCAAGCGGCTGTTTCTGGTGGGCGGGTCATGGCGCGCGATTGCCCGCGTGGACATGGAGCGCCGCCAATACCCGCTGACGGTGCTGCACGAGTACCGCATGACGGCCCGGCGGATCGGCAACACGGTGTCGTTCATCGCTGACAGCGATCTGGCCGACCTGCGCAGCCGGTGCAGCATCTCGGAACAGCGGATGTCGCTGGTCCCGCTGGCATCGCTGGTCCTGAAAGAGTTAATGCGCACCTTCAGGCCCAAGGATGTCACCGTGTCGTCCTATGGCATCCGCGAAGGGATGCTGTATGAACAAATGCCGCAGGCCCTGCGCGAACGTGACCCGTTGATCGAAGCGTGCCGCTTTGCGGAAAACAAGGATGCGCGCAATCCGGGCTTTGGCCGTAAGCTCTATCACTTTGTCATGCCGCTGTTTCCGCGCGCGGGTTGGCAACGCAAACGGATCATCCGGGCCGCCTGTTTGCTGCATGACGTCAGCTGGCGCGGCCACCCCGATTACCGCCACGAGGTCGCGTTCGACAATGTGACCCGCGCCAATCTGGGCGGGTTGAAACATGCCGAACGGGTGATGCTGGGGCTGGCGCTGATGACGCGCTACACCAACAAGAGCATTGGCACGCATCTGGACCCATACTTCAGCCTGCTGACAGAGGATCAGCGCCGCGAGGCTGATATTCTGGGCCGCGCGATGCGTTTTGGTGCGATGTTGTGGATGGCGGGCGACACCCCGCCCGGCGAAATCCGCTGGAAGCCGAAATCACGCCAACTCAAGCTGATGCTGGACCCCGATGCCAAGCCCTTGTTTGGCGAGGTGGCGCAGTCACGGCTGAATGGGCTGGCGGGCGCATTGGATGCAGAGGTCAAGGTCAGCTTTCGCCGCCGCACCGGTGGTGCGACGGGGCAAGGCGGCTAAAGCTCGATCTCTTCACCGGGTTCATAAACCGGCGCGTCGGGCCTGCGGCGGATGATGATGTCACCGTTGGGCAAAATCTCGGGCGGGTCGTAATTGCGGATGTCGTCGATCTGGGCCATCAGCTCTGCCAGAGCGGGGCCCATTTCATCGGCAAGCAGTTTCATGGCGGGGCCGACTTCGTCTGCGAAATCTTCAAGTTCGCGCAGGGCCGGTTCCATTTCGGTCATCAGGCCACGCAGCAAAAGCTTGGCCCCTTCTTCCATCAAATCAAGGCCTTCGTCGGTGTCCTGCGCGCTGGCTGAAGCGGCAGAGAGCGTGAGGGCAAGTGCACATGCGATCTGTTTCATGAGGTCAATATAGAAGGTGCGCGGGCGATCCCAAAGGGGGAATGCGTCAGGTGGCCCTAATCCGCCAGATCAATGACGACTGGAAAGTGGTCAGAAGCGGTCAGCAGCGCCTGCCGCAGGTCGGCATCGGCATAGCATTCGGGGTGATCGAACGGGTGCCAGATTTGCCAGCGCGGTGCTGCCCCGCGCAGGTTGGGTGAGACCATGATGTAGTCGAGCAGTGCAGACAAATAGGGCTGTCCCTTTTTCTTGAACCGCGCGGTGCTGGGCATGGCCCCAATACGCCGCCCCAGCGCCATGCGGGCATGGGGGTCATAAAGCTTGGTCTGTTGCCCTTCGCCGAGCACGATTTCCACGCCCGAACGCCCAAAGAGCTTTTCGTATTCGTCCAGCCCCGGCCCGTCATTGAAGTCACCCATGACCATCAGGCGCGCGTCTGCGGCCAGCAATTGATCGACCCGTTTGCGCAACCAGATGCATTGCGCCAACTGCTTGCGACGATTGGCGATGGCGATGCGGGTCGCTTCGGCATCATTGCCCGCGCCATGCGGCGCTTTGGACTTGGCGTGTACCCCAATGAGGTTGAGGGTCTTGCCCTGATAGGTCAGTTCCGCCTCAAGCGGCGGCTTGGACCAACGCACCGGTTCGGGGGCGGCGTCCACATCAAGATCAAAGGGCATTTCCCCATCAAAACGGGGGTTTGCGGGGCCGTCTTCAAGTGGCTTGTGGACCGCTGTGATCTTGCGCGGATCATAAAGCAGAGCGATTTCCTGCTGGGTATTGTTCGGGAAGCCAATCAGCGCCGTGTCGGCGCGCAAGCCAAAAGCCTCTGCAAAGGTTTCCAGCGCCTTTTTGCCATCGCGATAGCGCGAGGTGTCGGGGGCTTCGATCACCATGACTGCATCGGCATCAAGCGCCTGAAACACAGCCCCAAGGGCGGCTGTCTGGTCGGCGCGGGTCACATCCCAGCGCGAAGACCAGCCGCCATCATTGATCAACTGTCCATCGTCATCAAAGAGGCTGTTGAACCATTCGACATTATAGGTGGCGATCCTCATTCCTGTCGCTCGCGCACCTGTTCCCAAGCGCGATTGACCGCGACCATGCGCTTTTCAGCGAGCTTGACCGCTTCTTCGGGCACACCGCGCGCGATCATCTGGTCGGGATGGGTGTCGCGCACGGCGGCGCGCCAGGCGGCGCGGATCGTGTCCATGTCGGCGTCAGGCGACACGCCCAGCACATCATAAGGATCACGTTCGGCGTCGGGCACGAATTGCGCCCGGATGCGGGCAAAGCGGGCATCATCGAAGCCAAAGATTTCGGCCACGCGGTGCAGAAACTCATCCTCGCCCGGATGGTATTCGCCGTCGGCCATAGCGATGTGAAACAGCCCCTCCATCAGGTCAGACAGGGTCGGGTCACCGGGTGGATACATGTTGCGAATGCGGGATGCATAATCCTCGAAGCCCGCAACGTCCGTCCGGGCCAGGTTGAAGACCCGCGCGGCATTGGGTTCTTCTTGCGGCGGGATGTGGAACACCTCGCGAAAGGCGGTGACCTCGTCCCGGGTGACGTGGCCATCGGCCTTGGCCATTTTGGCCCCCAGCGCGATCACTGCGATGGTAAAGGCCACGGTGCGGTCGGGGCTTGTGCGGAGTTTGTCAAAGACGGCTGTCAGCCCCTCGCCCGTGGCAAGGGCGGCGATAGCGTCAGCAATGCGGGACCAGATCGACATGGGGGCAGCCTAAAGGAACTTTTGCATCAGGATAAGGTCGATCCAGCGATCAAACTTGCGGCCAACCTGCGGCAGGTGACCAACTTGGACAAAGCCCAACCGCGCGTGAAAGGCCACGCCATCGGGATTGCCTGCGCTGACCCCGGCCATGATGCTGTGAAAGCCCGCACCCCGTGCGTGTTCGCAGATCGCATCCATCAGCGCGCGCCCTGCACCGCGCCCGCGCGCATCCGCGTGAAGAACGATCGTATGTTCGGCAGTGTGCCGATAGCCGATGCCGCCGCGAAACTGGCCGTAGAAGGCAAAGCCAAGGATGTCGCCCACCTGATCGGCGCAGACCAGAAAGCCGTCGCCCTTGTCAGCGCGCATCGTATGGATGTCGGTGGGGGTCTTTTCGACACTGTTGAAGGTGACCAGCGTATCCCGGATTTCGGGGTTCCAGATCGCACAGATCGCTTCTGCGTCTTGGGCGGTGGCGGGGCGGATCATGTCAGCACCTTTTCGCCGTCCGGCCCCGCAAATGTCGCACGGAAGCCGTTGATCCCATTCACAAAAGCCACGCGCGGGTCGGCAATTGGCACGATCTCTTGAATGACGCCAGCGGCGGGGTGATGCACCTCGAACCGGGTCAGGCGCAGACCGCAGTCGGGCAGCCGCGTGGCGGGATGGCGGGTGCCGGGGGCCCATCGCAGCAAGGTCGGGAACGCGCCGTCGAAGGGCAGCGCGCCGTCATCTGGCACGGTGATCTGCCAACTGAGGTCCCCGCGCGTCAGCGCATGGGCGGGGCCGGTCACGGTGCGGTGCGGCGCAAAGTCGTCTGCCCGGCAGATCCAGTTGGCCAGCCGCGGCGGCCCGGTAAAACGATCGAGGTCAAACCATGTGGGCCGCACCCGCGTCGCTGCCGGATCAAGGGCGATCACCTCGAGATACAAATCACCCAAGCCCAAAAGCGTGTTGTGCGTGCCGTAGCGGTCGTGTTGGCCACCGGGTTGCAGGGTGACGCCAAGCGCTTGTTCCACGGCGGCAGTTCCAGCAGCAAGGTCGGTGCAGGCGACCGCGATATGATCCAGTTCAAACATGCCAATGCGCATCCGTTTCAAATGCCGCCAAATGACGCCTCTTGGCGGGTGCTGACAACCCCCCAATTTCGGCGCGAACGGCAAAGGCCGGACAGGTTACCCTGCCCGGCCACTGCTGGTCCTTTTTGGAAGGATCAGAACCAGAAGTCGTCAGCGGAAAAGTCGCTGGCAGTTTGATCTTCGACGCGGATCGTAGTGTTGGCGTAGCTGATCATCACGTCATCACCGGCCTGACGGATGTCCAGATCGTCAAAGCTGTCAGCGCCGCGCACAATCTCGATCACGTCCTTTTCCTGCTGGAAGTCGGTGATCCGGTCGTTGCCAGAGTTGTCACCAAAGACAAATGTGTCCCAGCCAGCGCCACCAGTGACAACGTCGTTGCCATTTCCGCCGACAAGGCGGTCAGCGGCCTTGTCACCGAACAGACGGTCATTACCGTTGCCGCCCAGCAGCACGTCCCGGTGGTCACCGCCGCGCAGGAAGTCCGAACCGCCGTTGCCAAAAACCACATCCTCGCCCTTGTTGCCGAACATCTGGTCGTTGCCGCCCTTGCCCCACATGCGGTCATCGCCGCCGTGGCCGGAGATTTTGTCGGCGCGGTTGGTACCGTTCAGTTCTTCGTCCGCGCCACGGCTGCGGCCTGCGGCGTTGTTGGCATGCACGATGGTGTCCACGTCACGGGTGCCGAATGCCACCTTGTGGTCCGACAGGATCGTCATCTTATCAAGGTTGAATTCCGCGTTCTCGATCCGCTCTGCCACGCCGTCGTTGCGCAGACGGAAGCTGACGGTGATCGTGTCAGGGCCGCCGTCACGGAACTTGGCCACACCACTGAAATCAGTGCCGGGGGCGAAGTCAGCCGCTTTCAGACCGTTGGTCATATCGAGCGACCATTTGACATTGACGTTCGCATCTTCGCCAGTGCGGGCGATGGTGTAGGTCATGACCTGGCCTTCGGAGGCGTCCTTTTCACCGTGTCCAAAGATCATCGTGTCCATCGGGCGGCGGGCATCTGCAGCACCGTGGCTGCCAAAGGCCAGGATGCCGTCTTCGCCTGCTTCGCCGTAGGCACCGCGCCCACCGCGATCACCGAAGTCGCCGCCTTCAGCGCTACCAGAGCCAGAGCCGCCACCGGCGCTGCCAACGTTGCCAGAAAAGCCGCCGAAGCCTGCGATGCCTTTGCCGCCACCTGACGCGGCGCTGTGGTCGTCCTGGCCATAGTTGCCATCCACATAGCGTGTCGCAAATTCGACGTCGCCAAAGTTCAGGATGCCGCTAGAGGTGATGCCGCCATTGCCACCTGTGCCGCCCAGACCGCCGGTGCCGCCATCGCCGCCGTCACCGCCATCTTTGGCGCCCGAGATGGCAAACAGGCCATCACCACCGTCGCCGCCGTCACCGCCATAGCCGCCATAGCCGCCCAAGCCACCTTGACCGCCCTCACCCGCCATCGACAGGTTGTCGGCCCCAAATCCGCTGTCCTTCCAGGTCAGGTCGCCGTAGTTGAGGATCACAGCCGCATCGCCACCTTCGCCGCCATCGCGACCGGTTTTGCCGGTGCCGCCGGTGCCGCCGTTGCCGCCATCCAACGCCTTGATTGGGTTGAAGATGGTGCCTGCGGCATCGCGCCCGTCGCTGCCATCTCTGCCTTTGCTCCCGATGCCGCCGTAGCCGCCAATCTGGCCGTCTTCGCCGTAGGCTGTGTTGTCGTCAAAGCTGACGCGGTCCAGCACCAGCTCACCGGCATTGTAGATCGAGCCGAATGCACTCGCGCCGTCGGCGCCGTCCAGCCCAACGCCGGCGGTCGAGTTTGTCGTGCGTTGATCGTTGTAACCGTCTTCGAGGTTGAGCGCCTGAAGCGTCAGTTTGGCCGTATCCTTGACCACGAAATGCGCGCTGGCGTCGCTGCCGCTGATGGTGACGTCAGCAATGCCGTCGCCATTGGTGTCACCGTTGATGATGACCTTTTGGTTGGCGATGGTGAAGACATCAGGGTTGTTCGCGTCGATATATACCGCGTTGATACCTTCCTCGAAGGTAATCGTGTCGGTGCCGACGTTGCGTTCGGCCAGTGCGATGGCTTCGCGCAGGGATGTCACGCCGTCATTCGCGTCGACGATGTCGTTGACTGTATCTACTGTAAACTTTGCCATTGTTCCGTTCCTTCCAAATTGATCTGCAACCAATCTAAGGAAGAAAACGGGCGTTGCCGGGGTGTCGGATTCAATACGTTAACCATCCAAAACCGACCTAACGCTTTGATTTTGGTTGATTATGCGGGCTTCACAGCCATAAGCCACTGGGCGGCACGTCCTTAGTCCGCAACCTTCTCCCACAGCTCGATCGGGTTGCCTTCGGGGTCGTAAACCCATGCAAAGCGCCCGACATCGTCGATCTCATGGTGGTTGCTGGCAACGATTCCGGCCTTGGCGAGGCGGGCCAGAATGGCGTCGAGATCGTCGACGCGAAAGTTCAGCAGGAAGGGGCGATCTGACGGCATATCGCGCGTGGGTTTGTCATAGGGTGCAAAGACGCAAGGACCGGCGGCCGTGTGCCATTCGGGGTCGCTGCCCCCGTCCATCCCTAGCGGGATGCCAAAGTGGGTCTTGTACCAGTCTGCCAAACGGGCCGCGTCTTTGGCGCGAAAGAAGAACCCGCCGATGCCGTTGATCTGTCCTGCCATGCCGGGCCCCCATTGCGATGCGAGGCATGCTCGCACGGCTGGGGGCCATGGGCCAAGTGGTTTGGTCAGGTGGCGCGCGCGGCGCGGATCAGGGTCAGGATATCCTCTGCCGCGCGGGGAATGTTTGTGCCGGGGCCAAAGATGGCTTTGACGCCCGCATCATAAAGGAACTGATAGTCCTGCTGCGGGATCACGCCGCCACAGATCACCAGAATGTCGCCCGCGCCTGCAGCCTCAAGTGCGGCGACCAGTTGCGGGGCGAGCGTTTTGTGCCCTGCCGCCTGAGAGCTGATGCCGATCACATGCACATCGTTGTCGATAGCGTCCTGTGCCGCCTCTTCGGGTGTTTGAAAGAGCGGACCCACATCCACGTCAAAGCCAATGTCGGCAAAGGCCGTGGCGATGACTTTGGCACCACGGTCGTGACCGTCCTGACCCATCTTGACCACCAGCATGCGCGGGCGGCGGCCTTCTTCTGTTGCGAAATCCTCGACCGATTTCTGGATCGCGGCAAAACCTGCGTCGCCTTCGTAGGCCGCACCGTAGACACCGGCGAGTGTCTTGACCTCGGCCCGGTGACGGCCGAACACCTTTTCCATTGCCATGCTGATCTCTCCTACGGTTGCGCGGGCGCGGGCGGCGTAGACGGCGGCGGCAAGCAAGTTACCGTCGCCTTTTGCAGCCTCTTCGAGTGCGGTGAGGGCCGCGTCACAGGCCGCTGTGTCGCGGTCGGCTTTGATCTGGTTGAGCCGTGCGATTTGGCTGTCGCGCACGGCCATGTTGTCCACATCCAGGATGTCGATGGGGTCTTCCTTGTCCTTGCGGTACTTGTTGACGCCAACGATCACCTCGTCCCCGCGGTCAATCATCGCCTGACGGCGGGCGGCGGATTCCTCGATCTTCAGTTTCGGCATGCCAGAGGCCACGGCCTTGGTCATGCCGCCCATCTCTTCAACCTCTGTGATCAGTTTCCACGCCTCTTCGGCCAGATCATGGGTCAGTTTTTCGACGTAGTAGCTGCCAGCGAGCGGGTCGACGACGTTGGTGACGCCGGTTTCCTCTTGCAGGACCAGCTGCGTATTCCGCGCGATGCGGGCGGAAAAGTCGGTGGGCAGCGCGATAGCCTCATCGAGCGCGTTGGTGTGCAGGGACTGCGTGCCGCCGAGCACCGCCGACATCGCCTCGTACGCGGTGCGGATGACGTTGTTGTAAGGATCCTGTTCCTGCAAGCTGACGCCAGAGGTCTGGCAATGGGTGCGCAGCATCGAGGATTTGGGGTTCTGGGGATTAAACTCTGCCATGATCCGCGACCACAGCAGGCGGGCGGCGCGCAGTTTGGCAGCCTCCATAAAGAAGTTCATGCCGATGGCGAAGAAGAATGACAGGCGTGGGGCGAATTTGTCGACGTCGAGCCCGGCGGCAAGGGCCGCGCGGACGTATTCGCGGCCATCGGCCAGCGTATAGGCCAATTCCTGCACGAGGTTCGCGCCCGCCTCTTGCATGTGGTAGCCCGAGATCGAGATGGAGTTGAATTTCGGCATGTTTTCAGAGGTATAGCCGATGATGTCCGAGACGATCCGCATCGAAGGTTCGGGCGGATAGACATACGTGTTCCGGACCATGAATTCCTTAAGAATGTCATTCTGGATGGTGCCTGCCAGCAGAGCGGCATCATGGCCCTGCTCTTCGCCTGCCACAATGAAAGAGGCGAGGATTGGTATGACAGCACCGTTCATTGTCATCGAGACCGAGACCTTATCAAGCGGGATGCCGTCAAAGAGGATTTTCATGTCTTCGACGCTGTCGATGGCGACACCGGCCTTGCCTACGTCGCCCTCGACCCTTGGATGGTCACTGTCATAGCCCCGGTGCGTCGCCAGATCGAAGGCGACAGAGACACCTTGCTGACCGGCAGCAAGGTTGCGGCGGTAAAAGGCGTTGGATTCCTCTGCCGTGGAAAAGCCCGCGTATTGACGGATCGTCCAGGGGCGGCCTGCGTACATCGTGGCCTTGACCCCGCGGGTGTAAGGTGCTGCACCCGGGATGCCGCCCATGTGTGGCAGATCGGCGGTGTCGTCCGCCGTATAAAGCGGCTTGACGGTGATGCCTTCCAGCGTGTCCCAGTCCAGCGCGTCCAGCGGCTTGCCCCGCAATTCGGCCTCTGCCAGCTTTTTCCAATCGTCGGTCATGGTGTCACCTCGGTTGTGTTGGCACGCATCACGAAAATCTGTGCGCCGCCGTTGCGACACCCCTTAGCTTTTCGTGCAAACGGGCCTATATCTTTGTCTATGAAGTCAAAACTTGCCGCATTGCTGATGCTCTTGCCGCTGTCTGCCAGCGCAGACGAGGCACCCGATGTCCTTGCCACCTGGCAAGGGGACCATGCTGTCATATTCGAAGCTGGCGACATCACGCTGGAACAATTCAAGTGGATTGCGCGGCCTTTGGTTGTCTTTGGCGACAGCCCGCTTGACCCGCAGTTCCGCCAGCAAATGGAATTGATCAACGCGCGGCTGGAGGATCTGGCGCTGCGCGACGTGATTGTGATCACCGACACCGACCCAGATGCCCGCTCAGCGATCCGTACCGCCTTGCGCCCACGTGCATTCATGTTGGCGCTGGTCGGCAAGGATGGGCAGGTCAAGCTGCGCAAGCCCCGCCCCTGGGACGTGCGGGAATTGTCGCGGTCGATCGACAAGATGCCTCTGCGCCAGCAAGAGATCGAAGATCGGCGGGCGGGCGGATAACGCGAGATCATTCGCGTAACCCCGTCGCCCGTGCCGCACCGCGCACAGAGCCGAATGCACACCCGATGATTACCAAAAGCGCCAGCGCAAGCACGAGGCCGTCTGTCATGGCGGTGAAAGTGATGATACGCCCCACGAAATACAGTGTGCCGTAGACCACCAAGGCCCCAAAAATGAAGGTGCGGATGGGTTCCAGCAGCGCGCCCAGCGCACGCGCCACCAACCAGAACACCACAACTCCGATCATCGGCACGGTGACGGCGGCATAGGGCACGCCGCCTTCGACAGAGATTGGCGCACCATCAAGCATGACCACCATCGCGGCCCCTGCCACGACCACAGCCGCCAGAAGCGCCACAACAGTCACGATGATTTGCCGGGTTAGGGTCATGCGGATGCATCGAACTCCATGATCACGTCATCCACGGCAAGGCTGTCACCGGCAGCGGCGTTGATCTTGGCCACCACGCCTTTGCGTTCGGCGCGCAGGATGTTTTCCATCTTCATCGCCTCGACCGTGCAAAGCGCCTGCCCTTCCTGCACCTCATCACCCTCGGCCACGTCGATCTTGACGATCAGGCCGGGCATCGGGCACAGCAGCATCTTCGAGGTATCGGGCGGCAGTTTTTCGGGCATGATCCGCGCCAGTTCTGCCTGATGCGGGGTGCGCACGTGGACCTTTAGGTCGGCCCCGCGATAGCGCACGCGGAACCCGCCCGAGATTTTGCCGACCTTCATCACCAGCGGAGTACCATCGACCATTAGACGCGCGAGCGGTTGGCCCGGTGTCCAATCGCTTTCGACCCGGTAGGTGTCATCGCCAAGTGCAATCGTGGCCCCGTCGCGGTCTGCAGCGATGGTCAGATCAAAACTTTCGCCCTGCACAGCCACATTCCAGTCCGCGCCCACTTTGCGTTCGTGATTGTCCATCCGGCCCGACACGCGGGTGCGCCGGATTTCAGCGACGCGGTGCATCGCCGCCGTGGCCGCCGCGATCCGTTGCAGCACGCCGCGTTCCAATGTCACACCTTCAAACCCGTCGGGGTATTCTTCCTCGATAAACGCAGTGGTCATATTGCCAGAGGTGAATTTTTCATGGTCGTAGACTGCGGCCAGAAACGGCAGGTTATGCCCGATGCCTTCAACCTCGAACCCGTCAAGCGCCAGCCGCATTTCTTCAATCGCGGTGGCGCGGTCTGGCCCCCACGTGCAGAGTTTGGCGATCATCGGGTCATAGTACATGCTGATTTCACCGCCCTCATAGACGCCGGTGTCATTGCGCACGGCACGGGTCTTGGTCGCCTCTTCCGCAGGCGGGCGATAGCGGGTCAGCCGCCCGATGGAAGGCAGAAAGCCGCGATACGGATCTTCGGCGTAAAGCCGGCTTTCCATCGCCCAACCGTTGATCTTGAGGTCGGACTGCTGCATCGGCAGAGGCTCACCGGCGGCGACGCGGATCATCTGTTCCACAAGGTCGATGCCGGTGATCAGTTCGGTCACCGGGTGTTCCACCTGCAAGCGGGTGTTCATTTCCAGAAAATAGAAGTTGCGGTCCCCGTCGACGATAAATTCCACGGTGCCTGCACTGGTATAGCCCACCGCCTGTGCCAGTGCGACGGATTGTTCGCCCATGGCCTTGCGTGTGGTTTCGTCCAGAAATGGGCTGGGGGCTTCTTCGATGACTTTCTGGTTGCGGCGTTGGATGCTGCATTCCCGTTCATGCAGGTAAACCGCGTTTCCGTGGCCGTCACACAGCACCTGAATTTCGATGTGGCGGGGTTGGGTCACGAATTTCTCGATGAAAATCCGGTCATCACCAAAGCTGTTGGCCGCTTCGTTCTTTGAGCTTTGGAACCCTTCGCGCGCTTCCTGGTCGGTCCAGGCGATCCGCATCCCCTTGCCGCCGCCGCCCGCGCTGGCCTTGATCATCACCGGGTAACCAATGTCGTTAGAGATTTTCACCGCCTCATCGGCGTCTTCGATCAGGCCCATATAGCCGGGCACCGTGGAAACATTCGCCTCTTGCGCGATCTTCTTAGAGGTAATCTTGTCACCCATCGCCTCGATCGCGCCTTTGGGCGGCCCGATAAAGGCAACGCCTTCGGCCTCAAGTGCTTCGGCGAACTTGCTGTTTTCGCTTAAGAAACCATAGCCCGGATGCACCGCCTCTGCGCCGGTCTGGCGGATTGCGTCCATCACCTTGTCGATGACGATATAGGACTGGTTGGCCGGTGCCGGACCGATATGTACCGCCTCGTCCGCCATTTTGACGTGCAGCGCATTGCGGTCAGCATCCGAATAGATGGCCACCGTCTGGATGCCCATGCGGCGCGCGGTTTTGATCACGCGGCAGGCAATCTCGCCCCGGTTGGCGATCAGGATTTTCTTAAACATGGGACGGCTCCTTTGAACGCAAAACCGCCACCGGGGGCAGACCCCGGCGGCGGCTTTTGGTGATGTCGGTGGCCCGAAGGCGTGAGAGTTTAGCTACCCGGCGTGGTGCAATTGCCGTTGGCGTCGCAGACAACGGGAACAGCCGGTGCTGCCGCTTCCATGGGGTCAACCATGGCAGGTTCGGCCATTGGTGCGGGTGCCTCGACCGGGCCTGCACAGGCGGCAAGGCCAAGGACGGCGAGAACGGGAAGTGTTTTGAATAAGTTGCGCATGATATGGCCCCCTGATGGTGTTTCAATGGGGCTGATACTCGCCGCAGGTGGGGCCTTGCGCAAGCCCCCTTGGTGCGGCGGGGGTGGATCAGGCGACGGCATGCCGCCTGATCCGGGAACTGTCGTGTGCCGACCCTAGAGGTCGTTGGCCAATGCGCCACCAACTGCGCCGACAAGTGCGCCTGTGGTGCAATCACCGTTGATCGCCTCACCGGCCAAACAGCCGACGCCTGCGCCGACGACGGCGCGCTCGCCATCGGTGTTGATGCCTGCACAGGCTGACAGCGTAAGGGCCGCAGCGGCTGCGATGATGAACTTAAGGTTAAACATGGAATACTGCCTTTGTTGGTTTTGTTAACATATGCAGATTCGCTGGATTGCGCGGTCAACTCAACCCCAAAGATGCCCCCCTTGCGTTTTGCCGCCGAGCAATCGGCCAAGCCCCAAAAGAGGTATGCCGGTCTGCTCTGGGACAGAGCAAACCGGCAAGGGGAAGGGTAACGGTGTTGACAATGTGCAGACGCGCGCTTGCTGGAACACCCATCTGCAAGACAACGTTTGCATGATGGTGCCGCGTTCAGATAGTCCGCACCTCCACAGGGTCGCATTTGCGCGATTTCCCGCCGAGATTGCATGCCCTGCGGCACTTTCCCGCGCATATTCAGCCCAAAAATCATGCAAACACCTCTGGAAAGGTGACCCGTGCCACCTTTTCATCGATCTGCAGCAGGGCATCGTAACTCTCTGGATCAAAAGGATCTTCTGCCGCAATCACCTCACGCTCAAAGAGCCAAGACAGGCGGCCCGCGTCCAAATTGCCGCGTGGGAAAGGATCAGGGCCGAAATGTTCCCACAAAGCCGCCATGAAACCCGCATCGGCGCGTTTATCAGCCGGGCGGCGATCCGGGAATCGCTGGCGCGCCACAAGACGGGTGGCCCCATCCTTGTGCGCGCGCCGAATGGTGAATTGAAAATCGGTGCCGGGCAGTCGCCCCGGGAATCCGCGATGCTTTTCCATCAGCCGATCCCCCGTGCGGGGTTATTCGGTAAGGATGATATCCGCTTGCACAGCGATGCCGCGTGCCTGCCCTTGTGATCCGCTGATCGCAACAAGGGCCATAAGCCCTGCGAACGCAAACGCCTTGATGCCGTTTGACATGGTAACCCGCCCGATTGTGTCGCGCGGCCCGTCGGATTTTCCGATCTTTGCGGCGCGAAATTGCCTCTGGCCCCGTGCATAGCGGCAATGGGAGCGCCTGCATATGGGGTCAGGTGCAAAGCGCCGGCCTGTGGTCTGGCTGCATCAGTGGCGGTGGCGGGCTGGATCATCAGAACTCCTCCCACGCGCATGTGTCGCCTGTGATCTGATAAGGTTGAAAGAACTGGGTGACGCTGTCGTCATAGATCCCAAATTCGGTTTCGCGGCTGGAGACCGAGATCACAACCGAACGGCCTGTCCAGGCGTTGGCCGCGAGCGACGGCACAACCACCTGTTCGCAGATGAATTGCAGGTCATCGACCAGATCGCCAAAGGTGCGCCCTGCCCCAGCTGGATCAATCGCCGCGCTGACAAAGCGAAAGCGCGCCACCTCTTCGGGTTCGCGTTCCAACCGGACATCATAAAGCGTCATGGGCACACCCGAGGGCACGGCCACCTCTTGGGCGGCGGCGGGGCTTGCAAGCGCCAGCAGAACCATCCAGCGCATCATGTGTCTGACCCCACAAAGTTGGAATGGCAGCTTTCGCCAATGATTGCGAATTCCACCGCACGGGAAAACCGCGCCGTGCCCCGCACCCGCGCGGCAATCACCGTGACAACACCGCGCGCGGGCGTGCCTGCCCCATGTACAAGGCGCTGATCCATGGCCATCTGGCAAGCTGCCAGAAACGGAAACGTCTTTGTGTCACCCGCAGTTCCGCGCTTTTGGTTGAACTCAATCTCAGCGGTACCTGCCACCAAATCATGGGCAGACCTGACCATGTCCCAATCTGCCAAAGCCGCAGGGTCTGCGTGCACATCCGGCGCCAAACGGTCCCGCAGCCATGTGCCCAGCCCCCCCTCGTCCGCCACCACGGGTGACGCGAAGAGGCTGAGCACAAGCGCCCATACCTTCTTCTGGCCAAAATAATCCCGGGGGGAGTCCGCTTGCGGACGGGGGGCTGGCCCCCCGCATTTTTTTGAAAAAAATGCCTCCCTAGAGTGGAATATTGTCATGCTTTTTCCACGGGTTCTGCAGCGACTTGCCGCGCAATGACGCAAACGCCCGGCAGACCCGCTTGCGGGTGGAATGGGGCATGATCACTTCGTCGATGAACCCTTTTTCGGCAGCCACAAAGGGATTGGCAAAGCGGTCTTCGTATTCTTGCGTCAGCGCCGCAATCTCATCGGGTGACTTGCCGCGGTGGATGATCTCTGTTGCCCCCTTGGCCCCCATCACCGCAATCTCTGCGGTGGGCCAGGCATAGTTGAAATCGCCCCGCAAATGCTTGGAGGCCATGACGTCATAAGCCCCGCCATAGGCCTTGCGGGTGATGACCGTGACCTTCGGCACTGTCGCCTCGCCATAGGCGAACAGCAGCTTGGCACCGTGCTTGATCACGCCGCCATATTCCTGCGACGTCCCCGGCAGGAAACCGGGCACATCGACCAGCGTCAGGATCGGGATTTCAAAGGCATCGCAGAACCGCACAAAACGCGCGGCCTTGCGGCTGCTGTCGATATCAAGACAGCCCGCCAACACCATCGGCTGATTGGCGACCACACCAACGGTGGACCCTTCCAGCCGGATAAACCCAGTGATGATGTTCTTGGCGTAGTCTTCCTGAATTTCGTAAAAATCGCCCTCATCCCCCAGCTTGAGGATCAATTCCTTCATGTCATAGGGGGTGTTGGCGTTGTCAGGGATCAGCGTATCAAGGCTGTCCTCGATCCGGCCCGGATCATCAAAGAACGGGCGCACAGGTGGCTTGCTGCGGTTATTAAGCGGCAGAAGATCAACAAGACGGCGCACCTCGGCCAAAGCCTCCACATCGTTTTCAAACGCGCCATCCGCGACCGAGGATTTCTTGGTGTGGGTGCTGGCCCCGCCCAGTTCTTCGGCTGTCACCACTTCGTTGGTGACGGTTTTCACCACATCGGGGCCGGTCACAAACATGTAAGAGCTGTCTTTGACCATGAAGATAAAGTCCGTCATGGCGGGGCTATAGACAGCACCACCGGCACAAGGCCCCATGATCACGGAAATCTGCGGCACCACGCCAGAGGCCATGATGTTGCGCTGGAACACCTCGGCATAGCCTGCAAGGCTGGCGACACCTTCCTGAATGCGCGCGCCGCCGCTGTCGTTCAACCCGATGACCGGCGCGCCGTTCTGCATCGCCATATCCATGATCTTGCAGATTTTTTGGGCGTGAGTTTCCGACAAAGAGCCACCAAAGACGGTGAAGTCCTGCGAAAAGACATAGACCATGCGACCATTGATCGTGCCCCAGCCGGTCACGACCCCGTCACCCGGCGGGCGCTGGTCCTGCATCCCGAAGTCGGTGCAACGGTGGGCGACAAAGGTGTCAAACTCTTCAAAGCTGCCTTCGTCCAGCAAGAGCGAGATCCGTTCCCGCGCTGTCAGCTTGCCCTTGCCATGCTGCGCGTCAATCCGGCGCTGGCCGCCACCGGCATGTGCCACATCGCGGCGATCTTGCAGTTCTTGCAGGATATCTTGCATCTTTTGATCCTTCCCCACTTGTGCGGGCATCATAGGCGGGCTGCCGCCAAGATGAAGCGCAAATTTGCAAAGTTATGGCACATGTCGCGCCAGAAATTGCAAACCTGCAAATATATGCAATTTCGCACAGGACACCCGTCACAAACGGCGGGTGGACGCTGACGGGTTCCGGGACTACCTCTGCTTCATGTCCAGTTTGCCCACAGTGCGATTCCTTGATCGCACGACGCCCCCACATATCGCGACACTGATCCTGCTGGCAGGCATTTCCGCGCTGAACATGTCGATCTTTTTGCCATCGCTGAACATCATGGCGCAGGATTTTGGCACGGATTACGCGACGATCCAGTTTGCGGTCTCGGGGTATCTGGCGGCCACAGCGGTCTTGCAGATCGCCATTGGCCCACTGTCAGATCGGTTTGGGCGGCGCGCGGTCGTGCTGGCCGCGCTTGTGATCTTTGTGCTGGCCTCGGCCGGGGCGGCGCTGGCCCCGACAATCGGGACCTTTCTGGTGTTCCGCATTCTGCAAGCCGCAGTTGCGACGGGCATTGTGCTCAGCCGCGCGATTGTGCGCGATATCGTGCCGCAGGATCAGGCCGCGTCGATGATCGGATACGTGACGATGGGCATGGCGCTGGTGCCGATGCTGGGCCCAATGGTCGGCGGCGCGCTGGACGAGGCGTTTGGCTGGCGGTCGACCCTTGTGTTCCTTGCCGTTGCAGGCACGGGCGTGCTGGCGCTGTGCTACTTTGACCAGGGCGAAACACTCAGCGAGGGCGGCATGGGCTTTCGCGAGCAAGTGGCAGCCTATCCGGTGCTGCTGACCTCGCCCCGGTTCTGGGGCTATTCGCTGGCCGCGGCCTTTGGGTCTGGGGCGTTTTTCGCCTATCTGGGCGGCGCGCCGTTTGTAGCCAACGGGTTATATGGTCTTTCACCTTTGTGGACCGGGATCGCGCTGGGGGCGCCAGCGGCGGGCTATGCCTTTGGGAATTACCTGTCAGGGCGCTTTACGGTGCGCGTCGGAGTCAACACCATGGCGATGATCGGGACCCTGATCACACTGGCGGGCCTTGGCGTGTCACTGCTGCTTGCACTGGCCGGAAGCGAGAGCGCCTGGCTGTTCTTCGGCTTCTGCACAATCTTCGGGATGGGCAACGGCATGCTGCTGCCGGGTGCGATGGCCGGGTCAATGTCTGTGCGTCCCCGACTTGCTGGCACCGCCTCTGGCCTGTCGGGCGCGCTGATGATCGGCGGGGGGGCCGCGCTGTCGCAACTGGCAGGCGTGGTGCTGGAAGGGCAAAGCTCTGCTATTCCCTTGCAGGTTCTGATGTTTGCCTGTGCAGTCCTGTCGCTGCTGGCTGTGATCTTTGTCATCTTCCGGGGGCGTCAGGTCGCCACCGCTTGATTTCGCAAAGCCGCAAAGGCAGTTTGCAAAGGCAGACGGTCAGGGGCGATCATGGCGACACAGAAACTTTATGCCGGGGCCAAACTGCGCGAACTGCGTGGGCGGCAAGGGCTGACGCAAAAAGATTTTGCCGCGCGGCTTGGTGTCTCGCTGCCCTACCTCAACCAAATGGAAAACAACAACCGGCCCGTCAGCACCGTAGTGCTGCTGGGGCTGGCGCAGGAATTCGGGATCGACGTGACAGAGTTGCAAGCTGGCGACGAGGCGCGGCTGGTGGGCGATATGCGCGAGGCACTGGCCGATCCGGTGTTCACCGGCCCTGCCCCTGCCCTTGCAGATTTGCGACTTGCGGCGACAAATGCCCCCGGCCTGACCCGCGCCTTTCTGGACCTGCATACGGCCTATCGGCAAACGCATGAACGCCTTGCGTCACTGGACGAAGCGCTGGGGCGCGAAGATGCCCGCCTGCAGCCCAGCCCGTGGGAAGAGGTGCGCGACTTCTTTCACTATTGCGACAACTACATCGACAGCGTTGACCGCGCCGCCGAACGGTTTGCTGCCAGCGTCAGCGCCGATCAGTCCGTGGCGCAGACAGCAATTGCAGCCCTTGAACGCGCGGGCATCGCCACGCGGTTCACCGATGACGCGGCGATCCGGCGGTTTGATCCCAAAACCCGGACCCTGACGCTCAGCCGTCATGCAGAGCCCGCCACGCAAAGCTTTCAGATCCTGATGCAGCTTGCGTTGACCCAGCATGAACCGCTGCTGGATGCGACGCTGGATTTCGCCCGATTTGCATCGTCCGAGGCGCGGGGCATCGCCAAGGTGGGGTTAGCGAACTACTTTGCAGGGGCCTCTTTGCTGCCTTACGGCGCGTTTCTGGCCGCCGCACAAGACACGCGCCACGATCTGGAGCGTTTGGCGACCCTGTTCGGGGCCTCGGTCGAGCAAATCGCGCACCGGCTGTCGACTTTGCAACGACCGGGGGCCAAGGGCATCCCGTTCTTTTTCGTGCGGGTCGATCAGGCGGGCACGATCACCAAGCGCCATTCGGCCACGACCCTGCAGTTTGCGCGTTATGGTGGCGCATGCCCTTTGTGGAACGTCCATGCCGCGTTTGAGACGCCGCGCCAATTCCTGCGGCAGTTGGCGGAAACACCCGACGGGGTCAGGTACTTTTGTCTCGCGCGCGACGTCAGCAAACCGGGCGGTGGATTTGGTGCGCCGACCCGGCGCTATGCCATCGGGCTGGGCTGCGAAGTCAAGCACGCCCCTGCCCTGATCTATGCAGATCACATGCTGACCGATAACGCAGACGCCTTTGAACCGATTGGGATTTCCTGTCGCATCTGCGAGCGGCGGAATTGCCATCAACGCTCTGTCCCGCCGCTGGAACGGCAGTTGCGGGTCGATCCCAATGTGCGGGATGTGTTGCCCTATCAGGTGGATTAACGCCGCGCGGCACGCCAGCCTGCGGCGCGCGCCTCGGCCAGGGAACAGAACCAGCGTTCGCCACGGGCGGCGTTGATCTTGGTACGGGCATAGCTGTCATCACCGGGGCTGTGCACGATGCGGCCATTGGCGCTGATGTTGCCCTTCAGCGTGCAATCCCCCGGTGCCGGATCGGCATCGCGGGCACGAAAAACGGCGGGACGCTGCATGGCCCCGGACCAGAACCCAAGACGCGCTGCACGCGCGGCCTGTTCCTGAGGCACATAGTCAAGGCTGTAGCGCTGGTAGGCCGTGGCATAGCCGCGTGCCACAAGGGCCGCCCCCAGATCGCGGTCCCCGGCCACACATTTCGCCACAACTCGTTGATATTTATCACGATCCTGACCATTGCAGGTTACCGGATGCTGGCCGATCAGCTGTATCATGGCGGCCGTCGCAACCACCCCACAGCCATATATCACGCCATGTTCGGTGCGGCAGGTCTGATCCCGTTCGGGCGTGTCGATCCCGTGGATACGCACCGATTGTCCGGCCACGCGTAGCGTGTCACCGTCGACTACGGTCGCCACGCCCGAGATCACCTCAGCCCCTGCAGGGCCGGTCGTCAAAAGTAAAGAAACCATGAACGCACGCAACATGGCGTTAAGGTGTGGGCGCCCTGTGGCCGTCACAAGGCGCGCAGAAGGAAACACCAAGAGTGGTTAACGCTGGCTGGTTTGCCAGTTGGGATGAATCCACGGCTGATCATTGGCGCGGGGCAGCGGGGTGCGGCCCAACACGTGATCGGCGGCTTTTTCGCCCACCATGATCGAGGGCGCGTTGAGGTTGCCGTTGGTGATCCGCGGAAAGATCGAACTGTCGGCCACGCGCAGCCCGTCAACACCGATCACGCGGGCCTGCGGGTCAACGACCGCCATTGGGTCGTCAGCACGGCCCATCTTGCAGGTGCCGCAGGGGTGATAGGCGCTTTCCACGTGGTCGCGGATGAAATCATCCAGCGCCGCATCGCTTTGCACCGCCGCGCCGGGCTGAATTTCGTGACCGCGAAAGGGGGCAAAGGCCTGTTGCGCGAAAATCTCGCGCGTCAGGCGAATGGCGCGGCGGAAATCTTCCCAATCCGAGGGGTCGGACATGTAATTGAACTGTATTTTCGGGGCGACATTGGGATCGTTTGATTGCAAGGTCACCTGCCCGCGCGAGACTGATCGCATTGGGCCCACATGGGCCTGATAGCCGTGGCCTTCGGCGGCAACCTGCCCATCATAGCGGACGGCGATGGGCAGGAAATGGTATTGAATATCAGGGTATTGCACGCCCTTGTTCGAGCGAATGAAGCCCGCACTTTCAAACTGGTTCGAGGCCCCAAGCCCGGTTTTGGTGAACAGCCACTGTGCCCCGATCATCGCTTTGCCGAACAGGTTCCAGTGCTTGAAAAGCGAGACAGGTTTGACTGCGGCCTGCTGAATATAAAGTTCCAGATGGTCTTGCAGGTTTTGGCCCACGCCCGCGCGGTCTGCGACCACGTCGATGCTGTGCGCGGCCAGATGGGCGGCGGGGCCGATGCCAGACTGCATCAGGATCTTGGGCGAGTTGATGGCCGAGGCGGCAATGATGACCTCGGTGTTGGCGCGGATCACCTCTGTCTTGCCGCCGCGTTGGACCGCGACGCCTGTTGCGCGGCCATCTTCGATTACCACGCGTTGCGCCAGCGCGCGCACAAGGTTGCAATTTGCACGCTTCAACGCAGGCCGCAGATAGGCATTGGCCGCCGACCAGCGCCGGCCTTTCCAGATGGTGGCGTCGTAGGGGCCAAAGCCTTCTTGCTGGTGGCCGTTGTAGTCTGGCGTAACCGGATAGCCCGCCTGCTCGCCCGCTTTCACAAAGGCGCGGGTCAGCGGGTTGGTCCGGGGGCCACGGCTGATGTGCAACGGACCATCGGTGCCGCGCCAGACCGGATCACCGCCGTGGCCACCATCGTGCCAGTGTTCCATGCGTTTGAAGTAGGGCAAGACGTCTGCATAACCCCAGCCATCCGCCCCCACGTCAGCCCAGTGGTCATAGTCAAGCGCGTGGCCGCGCACATAGATCATCCCGTTGATCGACGAGGACCCGCCAATGACCTTGCCGCGCGGCACCACAAGGCGGCGTCCGCCAAGGTGCGGTTCAGGTTCCGATTGCAGGCCCCAGTCGTAGGCCTTCATGTTCATCGGATAGGACAGCGCCGCAGGCATCTGGATGAACGGTCCACCGTCCCAGCCGCCGTGTTCAATGATCAGAACATCCTTGCCCGCCTCGGCCAGCCGATACGCCATCGCACAGCCCGCAGAGCCTGCCCCGATGATCACGTAATCCGCACGCATGTCAGGTGATTCCACGAAGGGTCAAGGCGGCCGCAGGCCCCCGCTTTGCGGGTCTGCCTTGAGGCTTTGGGGAATCGCCCCCCATACTTGAAGAGGTGACCTGAGGATCATTTTGATCCCTCAAGCACCTCTCAGCACAGTCAAAACCACCGCCCCACTGCACATGATTGCCGTTGGGCCCCCAAATTCTTGCAAGAATTTGGCCCCAAAATTTTTGAAAAATTTTGGTCCCCGTCAAAACGGTGCCTCGACATCGTTCATGGCGACATAGACGCCCTTCATTTCGCTGTAGTGGTCGATCGCAAGTTTGGAGTTTTCGCGACCCACCCCCGACAGCTTTGATCCGCCAAAGGGTGCCTCGACCGGGGCGAGGTTGTGCGTATTGATGTAACAGGTCCCCGCCTCGAACCCGGCGGCCATGCGGTGCGCGCGCGTCAGATCGCGGGTAAAGACAGAAGCCGCGAGACCAAAGGGCGTGTCATTGGCGCGGGCCAGCGCCTCTTCCTCGGTTTCGAAGTCGAGGACCGACAGGACCGGGCCAAAAATCTCATCTTTGGCGATGATCATATCATCGGTGACATCGGCAAAGACGGTGGGTTCAATGAAAAAGCCCGGACCGTCCACCAATTTGCCGCCGGTGACCAGACGGGCGCCTTCGGCGACGCCTTTTTCGACAAAGCCCATGACGATCTGGCGCTGTTGCGCGCTGACCATCGGGCCAAAGTTTGTGGCCGGGTCCTGTGGGTCGCCCATGATGACCCCCGCAAGACGTTCGGTCAGCCGCCTCAGAAAGGCGTCTTTGATGCCTTTCTGCACAAAGACCCGCGTGCCGTTGGAACAGACCTGCCCGGTGGAATAAAAATTGCCCAGGATCGCGCCAGAGACTGCGTTTTCCAGATCGGCATCGTCAAAGATCACGATGGGGGATTTGCCACCCAGTTCCATCGTGACGTGGCGTACGCCGGAAGCGGCCGCGCTATAGACCTTTTGCCCCGTGGGCACCGACCCGGTGAGCGAGACCTTGGCCACGCGCGAATCATTTATCAGCGCCGCCCCGACGGCCCCCATGCCCTGCACCACATTATATGTGCCGGCAGGGGCCCCCGCCTCTGCCAGGATTTCCGCCACTTTCAGCGCGCACAGCGGCGTGGTTTCAGACGGCTTGAAGACCATCGCATTGCCACAGGCCAGTGCCGGTGCGCCTTTCCAACTGGCGATCTGCGTGGGGTAGTTCCACGCGCCGATGCCCACGCAGACGCCCAAGGGCTCGCGCCGGGTATAGACAAAATCCCCCCCTGCCAGCGGAATGTGTTCGCCGGTCAGGCTGCCTGCGAGGCCGCCGAAATATTCCAGTGCATCCGCCCCAGAGGTGGCATCTGCCACAGAGGTTTCCTGATAAGGTTTGCCGGTGTCATAAGTTTCCAGCACCGACAGGTCATGGTTGCGGTCGCGCATGATGTCAGCGGCGCGGCGCAGCACACGGCCGCGTTCGGTGCCCGTCCATGAGGCCCATTCCTTTTGCGCACGGCCCGCGGCCGCAAGTGCCCGGTCGATGATCGCGGGCGTGGCGGCGTGAACACGTGCGACCACCTCACCGGTGAAGGGGTAGATGACATCAATCACCTCGCCTGCGGTATCCTCGACATATGTGCCATCAATGAAATGGCTGGCGGTGGGTTGTATTTGCATCTGACAGACGCCTCCGGCGGGCATATTTTTATTCAAAAGAAAGGGGTCATTCGCCCCGCGGGAACCGCTGGTTTTCTTCCAGCACGTTCAGGTCCATGTGGTTGCGCATGTAGCGTTCGGATGCTTTTTGCAGCGGCTGATAGTCCCATGGGAAATAATTGCCGTTGCGCAGCGCCCCGTAGACGACCCAGCGCCCTGCTTGGGAGTGGCGCACATCTGCATCAAAGCGCGCGAGGTCCCAGCGTTTTTCGGCCTTGGCACGCAGTTGCGTGCGTGTGCCCTGATGGGCATCAACTTCGGCCAGGTTTGTCAGCTCTTGCGGATCGTTTTCCATGTCAAACAGCTGATCGGGGTCGAGGCTGCACATGTTGAATTTCCACTTACCATAGCGGAGCGAGACCAGCGGCGCATAAGACCCTTCGGCGGCGTATTCCATCGCCACCGGCGCATCCCGGGTGCCGCCCTGCCCAAGGGGCTTGATGCTTTCCCCATCGGTCCAGGGGGCAACTTCGGACATGTCGACACCTGCCAGATCACAGAGCGTCGGGCAGACGTCGATATTGCTGACCGGTGTGGTGACAAGGCCCGGCGTCATGTCGGGGTCAGAGATCATCAGCGGCACACGTGCAGAGCCGTCATAGAAGGACATCTTGAACCAAAGCCCACGGTCGCCCAGCATGTCGCCGTGGTCAGAGACAAAGAGGATCGTCGCCTCTTGCCGCGTATCTGACAGGGTTTGCAGGATCTCGCCCACCTTGTCGTCGAGGTAAGAGATATTTGCGAAATAGGCGCGGCGGGCGCGTTTGACCTGATCTTCGGTGATGTCAAAGTTTTCGTGGTCGTTGGCATCCAGAATGCGTTTGGAGTGCGCATCCTGATCGGCATAGGGGATCGGGCCCACAGCGGGCAGCAAGTGGTCGCAATCAGCGTAGAGGTCCCAGTATTTTTTCCGCGCAACGTAAGGATCATGCGGGTGGGTGAAGCTGACGGTCAGGCACCAGGGTCGCGCGTCATGGCCGCGCGAGAGGTCATAGAGCTTGGCGCGCGCGTGGTGGGCGACCTCATCATCATATTCCATCTGGTTGGTGATCTCGGCCACGCCCGCCCCCGTCACCGACCCCATGTTGTGATACCACCAGTCGATCCGCTCGCCCGGTTTACGGTAGTCCGGCGTCCAGCCGAAATCGGGCGGATAGATGTCGGTGGTCAGGCGTTCTTCGAAGCCGTGCAGCTGGTCGGGGCCGACAAAGTGCATCTTGCCCGACAGGCAGGTTTGATAGCCCGCGCGGCGCAGGTGATGCGCGAAGGTCGGGATGGACGAGGCAAATTCGGCGGCATTGTCGTAGACTCCGGTGCGGCTGGGCAATTGGCCCGACATGAACGACGCCCGTCCCGGTGCGCAAAGCGGCGAGGCGGTATAGGCATTCTGAAACCGGGTAGAGCGCGCCGCAAGCGCCTTGAGGTGAGGGGCATGGAGCCAGTCTGCCGGGCCGTCAGGAAAAAGCGTGCCGTTCAACTGGTCGACCATGATGATCAGGATATTGCGCTGGGTCATGCCGCACCATGGGTCAGAATATCGAGCATCTTCAGCACTTTGGCGCGGGCATTCGCCTCTGGCTTGGCCAACGCGGCGCGGATGTAGAACCCGTCGATCAGGGCGGCGAGCATATCTGCCGCCTCTTGCGGGTCGGCCGCGTTGCCGCGCAGGGCATGTGTCAGATTGGACCGCAACCGCCGCTGGTACAGCTGCAAGAGCCGCAGCGCATCCGGGTTGGTCTGAGCCTGCACGTAGAATGTCATCCAGGCGCTGATCGTGGCGGGGGCAAAGCATTCATCCGCAAAGCAGGCGTCAACGATGGCCCCTGCCCGGTTCCCCGGCTGCGCCTTGAGCGCTGTCACAACCTGCGCGCCGAAGTCGCGCAGAATCTGGCGCATCGCGGCCACAAAAATCTGGTCCTTGCCGCCGAAATAATGGTGCGCCAGCGCGGACGACATGCCTGCACGCTTGGCGATTTTACTGACGCTCACATCCAGCGACCCGGCATCGCCGACCTCGGCAATCGTGGCTTTCACTAGGGCCGCGCGGCGTATAGGTTCCATCCCGAGCTTGGGCATTATCTGATCTTTCTTGTTGCCCCAGCAGGATATTTGGTTTTTGATTGACTCGTCAATCAACAAAAAACCGCCAATCTGGGAGAAACGTCATGAACCTTAAAAACACCTTGTCTGTGCTGGCCATTTGCGCCGCTGCACCTGCCTTTGCAGATTGCGACAGCGTCACCTTTTCGGATGTGGGCTGGACCGACATCACCGCCACCACCGCTGCCACAACGGTGGTGTTGGATGCGCTGGGGTATGAGACAGAGATCAAGGTACTGTCCGTGCCTGTGACCTATATCTCATTGGCAGAGGGCGACGTAGACGTCTTTCTGGGCAACTGGATGCCGACGATGGAGGCTGACATTGCCCCCTACCGCGAGGCAGGCACTGTGGACACCGTGCGCGCCAATCTTGAAGGCGCCAAGTACACGCTGGCCGTGAACAAGGCTGCCGCGGACATGGGGCTTGCCAATTTTGCAGATATCGCTGCCAAGGCTGACGCGCTGGACGCCAAAATCTACGGCATCGAGCCGGGCAACGATGGCAACCGTCTGATCATGGACATGATCGCCGACAACGCCTTTGGTCTGGGTGACGCAGGTTTTGAAGTGGTCGAAAGCTCTGAGCAGGGTATGCTGGCACAGGTTGACCGCGCCAGTGGCCGGGACGAGCCTATCGTCTTTCTGGGCTGGGAACCGCATCCGATGAACGCCAATTTCGAGATGTCCTATCTGGAAGGCGGCGATGACTGGTTTGGCCCAAATCTGGGCGGGGCCACCGTGTTCACCAACACCACCGCAGGCTTTGCCGACAGCTGCCCGAATGTTGGCAATATGCTGATGAACCTCGAATTCTCGCTGGCGATGGAGAATGAGATCATGGGCGCGATCCTGAACGACGGAGAAGACCCCGCAGATGCAGCGATGGCGTGGCTCTCGGCCAACCCCGATGCCTTCATGGGCTGGCTTGACGGTGTGACCACCAAGGACGGCGGTGACGCCGTCGCGGCGGTCAAAGCCAAGCTGGGCATGTAAGACCAACCGGGCGGTCCCCTACGGGGCCGCCTATTTCGACAAGAGGGCGCGATGGACTGGCTAACCGAAAACAAGATCCCCATCGGCAAATGGGCCAAGTCGATTTTTGATTGGCTCAACAATAACTTCGCCTTCTTCTTTGATGCACTATCCGACGCGATGGAGGCGCTGATTGACGGCATCCTTTGGGTGTTGGAAACGCCACATCCCTTTATCATCATCGCGGTGTTTGCGGCACTGACCTTTGTGCTGCAACGCTCTTGGAAGACGCCGTTGCTGATCGTCGCGGGGTTCCTGTTCATCCTCAATCAGGACTATTGGGAAGAGACGATGCAGTCGCTGACGCTGGTGCTGTCAGCCTGCGTGGTCTGCATGAGTGTGGGCGTGCCAATTGGCATTGCCGCGGCACACCGCCCGCGTCTTTATCGCGCGATGGTGCCGGTGCTGGACCTGATGCAGACGCTGCCGACCTTTGTTTATCTGATCCCGGCCATCGTGTTCTTTGGCATCGGTATGGTGCCGGGACTGATTGCCACGGTGATCTTTGTGCTGCCCGCGCCGATCCGGCTGACCTATCTGGGCGTGTCTTCAACCCCCACGGCGCTGATCGAAGCGGCTGAGGCTTTTGGCGCGACCAAACGGCAGTTGTTGTGGAAGGTCGAATTGCCCTCAGCCCTGCCGCAGATCATGGCGGGGCTGAACCAGACCATCATGCTATCCTTGTCGATGGTGGTGATCGCCGCACTTGTGGGTGCCAGCGGATTGGGTGTGCCGGTGATCCGGGCGTTGAATACGGTGAACACCTCGCTTGGGTTTGAAAGTGGCTTTGTCATCGTGGTCGTGGCGATCATGCTGGACCGGATGTTGCGGGTGTCGAAATGAGCGCGGTTGAGTTTGACAACGTTTCAATTGTCTTTGGTGACAAGCCGGAAGCCGCCCTGCCCTTGATGGACGAAGGCCGCGAACGCCCCGACATCCAAAAGGCGTGTGGCCAGATCCTGGGCGTGCACGATTGTTCCCTGACCGTGGAAGAGGGCGAAATCCTTGTGCTTATGGGCCTGTCTGGCTCCGGCAAGTCAACGCTGCTGCGCGCGGTCAACGGGCTGAACCCCGTCGTCCGGGGAGAGGTGCGCATCCATGACGGCGATTGGTCATGCGCTGTTGGCACCGCCAATAGCCGCGACCTGCGCCGCGTGCGCCAGCAATGCGTGTCGATGGTGTTCCAGCAATTCGGCCTGCTGCCCTGGCGCACGGTGCGCGACAACGTGGGCCTTGGGCTAGAACTGGGCGGCACGGCCAAAGCCGCGCGCCGCAAGCGCGTGGACGAGGAACTGGCGTTGGTTGGTCTGGCTGACCGAGCGGACGCGCTGGTGGGGGAGCTGTCGGGCGGGATGCAGCAACGGGTGGGCCTTGCCCGCGCCTTTGCCACGGATGCGCCGATCCTGCTGATGGATGAACCCTTTTCGGCGCTTGATCCGCTGATCCGCACGCGGCTGCAGGATGAGTTGCTAGAGATGCAGGCCCAGCGCGGGCGCACGATTATCTTCGTCAGCCATGATCTGGACGAGGCCTTCAAGATCGGCAACCGCATCGCGATCATGGAAGGCGGGCGCATCGTGCAATGCGGCACCCCGCGCGAGATTTTCACCAACCCTGCCAACGATTATGTGGCCGACTTTGTCACCCACATGAACCCTCTGGGTGTGCTGACGGCGCGGGATGTGATGGTGCCGCTGGGCCTGAATGCGACGGGGCAAGAGATTGACGCCGAAACCCCGGTGCAGGACATTATCGCCCAGATTACCGATCAACCGCTGTTTGTGACCGAAGGCGGCGCGCCGATTGGACAGATCAATCAGGCCTCTCTTTTGAAACGGCTGGCGCAGCGCGGCGCTGGTTAGCCCTTGGTTTGCGGCACCGCCGGGGTCAGGGCGGATTTGGCGCGCGCCTCGCGCCAGGTGATGAAGCTGACGGCGGCCATGATCAGCGCCCCGCCAAAGATCACCCAGCCGTCCACTGCCTCGCCAAAGACGAACCATCCTAGCAGCACCGCCCAGATCAGTTGCAAAAACGTAACCGGTTGCGTCACGGTCAACGGGGCGGCGGCAAAAGCCAGTGTCATGGTGTAATGCCCAACGGTGGCAAAACAGGCCACAAGGAAGAGCCAGCCCAGATCAGTCAGTGTTACCGGCACCCAAACCGCCCAGGCAAAGGGGGCCAAGCCGATGGTCACGGTGATCGAAAGCATGCCCACCACCACGGCGGCGTTCACCTCTCCGGCCAATTGCTTGGCCAAAAGATAGCCCACCGCGAACAGCACCGCCGTGCCCAGCATTGCGATATGCCCCGGCTCCACCGCGCGCAGGCCCGGGCGCAGGATGATCACCGCGCCGAGCAGTGCGACCAGCACGGCCGCCAAGCGACGCGGCGGCAACGCCTCGCCCAAGACAAGTGCGGCCCCAAGGGTGACATAGACCGGCGAGAGATAATTCATCGCCGTGACCTCTGCCAGCGGGATACGGGCCATGGCAAAGAACCACAGGATGACAGCGGCGGAATGTGCCAGCCCGCGCAGCGCAAAAAGCTTGACCTGCCGGGCGGTCAGATGTGCCGCGAGGATCGGTCGGATCATCGGGATCAGAAACACCAGCCCCAGCACATAGCGCAAAAACGCCGCCTGCGCCGCAGGCACCGCGTCGCCCAGGTGTTTCACAATGGCTGTCACGCAGACAAACATCACCCCGGTCAGGGCCATCCAGAGAATTCCGGCAAGGGGACGCGACGGGCTGGTCATCCGCGCACCCTCTGCCCAGCCTTGGCCGAGCGCAAGCCCCTTCTTCTGGCCAAAAATATCCTGGGGTGAATGACGCCTAAAAGGCGGCAGAGGGGCCAAGCCCCTGCCCCGATTATGCGACGAATAATCGCCGCCTCGGATCAGCTGTTGGCAAAGGCTTCCATCACCTCGTCAGAGGCTTCAAAGTTGGTGGTTACGGTCTGCACGTCATCGTCTTCTTCCAGCGTATCCACCAGCTTCATCAGCTTGGTCAGCCCGTCCAAATCAAGCTCTGTCGACAGGTTCGGCTTCCAGATCAGCTTGGTGCTTTCGCTTTCGCCCAGTTCCGCCTCAAGCGCGTTTGACACGTCATTGAGATCGGTATCGGCACAGATGATCACATGGGCGCCTTCGTCGGATTGCACGTCCTCGGCACCTGCTTCAATCGCGGCCATCATCACGGTGTCTTCGTCGCCCACATCGGCCGGATAGATGATCTGGCCCTTGCGGTCGAACATGAAGCCCACGCTGCCGGTTTCACCCAGATTGCCGCCGTTCTTTGAAAACGTCGACCGCACGGTCGACGCTGTCCGGTTGCGGTTGTCGGTCATCGCCTCGACGATCACCGCCACACCATTGGGGCCGTACCCCTCATAGCGGATCTCATCATAGTTTTCCGCGTCCCCGCCCACGGCCTTGTTAATCGCCCGTTCGATCACGTCCTTGGGCACAGAGACGGACTTTGCCTCTTTCACGGCCAGGCGCAGGCGCGGGTTCTTGTCGGGGTCGGGGTCGCCCATCTTGGCGGCCACGGTGATCTCTTTCGACATCTTGGAAAACACCTTGGCGCGCAGTTTATCCTGACGCCCCTTGCGGTGCTGAATATTTGCCCATTTGGAGTGGCCGGCCATGTCGTGATCCTCATCTACGGGTTTGCGATCTCTTACGCCAGATCAGGGGCGACGTTCAAGCGGGGCTAGGCATGTATTGGTTTGGAGACAGGTCAGCAGAATTGGATCGAATTTGATTGGTCTATCTGTTTTGGGGACCTTGCTACCGCTGGATCAACGCGCTGATGGGCCCGGAACAAGGGCTTTAGCCCGCCGGGCCCATCGATCGTCCTTTGTCTCGCCATTGGTCCGAGTGACAATGGACGATGCCGCCCCGACGGGTTGGCGATAAGCCCGACTACGTTCTTTGCGGCACCCCGCTCAGAGCGGCCAAATAAACGGGATCACAAAGCTGACCAGCGGGGCGAGTGTGACATTCAGCGGGATGCCGACGCGCAGGAAATCCCCGAACTTGTAGCCCCCCGGTCCATAGACCAGCGTGTTAGTCTGATAGCCGATGGGCGTGGCGAAACTGGCGCTTGCCGCGATCATGACCGCCACCACCAAGGGCCTTGGGTCTACGCCCAAGACTTGCGCCAAACCAATCGCCACCGGCGTCATCACCACGGCCACGGCGTTGTTGCTGACCAGTTCAGTCAGGATCGAGGCCATCGCATAGACCGCCAGCACCACCAGAAACGGCGGCAGCACGGTCATCACCGGCGACACGGCCTCTGCCACGATCTGCACAGCGCCCGAGGATTGCAGCGCGGCCCCCACCCCCAGCATCGCGAAGATCAGCGCCAAAAGCTGGCCGTCGATATTGGCAAAAGCCTCTTCTGCGTCGATGCAGCCGGTCATCAGCACGATGGTCACGCCGACCATCGCCAGCAGCAAAATCGGGGCCACGTTCAGCGCCGCCAGCCCGACCACGCCCAAAAGCACCGCAATCGCCACCGGTGCGCGGCTGCGCCGATAGGCGCGGGCCGAGGGTTTGGAGACGTCGCCAAGGTTCATATCGGCACTCAGCCGCCCGATATCTTCGGGCGTGCCCTCCAGCAGCAGGGTATCACCCACCTTCACCGTGACATCATCAATGGCCGTGCCGATGTTGGTGTCGCGGCGGTGAACCGCCAGCGTATAGACCGCATAACGCCGCCGCAGCCGCATCGCGCCCAGCTTGCGGCCAACCATGCGGCAATCGGGGGTGATAAGCACCTCGACCGTGGTGGTTTCCACCGCCGAGACCTGATCGACCCGCTTGAGCTCTGGCGTGGCCTGCAGCGACAAAAGTTCGGTCATCGCGGTGCGCAAAACGATCCGGTCGCCCTTTTGCAGCACCACGTCTTTGAGGTTGCGGCGCAGGGATTCATCCCCACGGATCACGTCGATCAGCCGCACGCCGTCGCGTTTGAACAGCTTTACATCCAGCACCTCGCGCCCGATGAGGTTGCTTTCGGGCGGGATCACCGCCTCGGAAAAGAATCGCATCTTGGACCGGTCCGACAACATCGCCCCAAGGCTGGAGCGGTCGGGCAGCAGCCGGGGTGCCACAAAGTAAAGATAGGCAAAGGTCCATGCGACCACGACAAGGCCAATGGGAAAAATTTCAAACAAGCCAAAGGGTTCCATGCCGCTGGAGCGCGCCACACCATCCACCAGCAGGTTGGTCGAGGTGCCGATCAGGGTCATGGTGCCGCCCACGATGGCCGCATAGCTAAGCGGGATCAACAGCTTGGACGCCGACGTGCCCAGCGTTTTGGCCAGTTGGATGAAAATCGGGATCATCACCACCACCAGTGGCGTGTTGTTCATGATCGCAGAGGCGAAGGCCACGCAGAACAGCGCGCCACCGATGGCCAATGCCGGGTTCCGCTTGGCCTGTCGTTCCACCACGTGGGTCAGCGCGTCCAGCGCGCCGGTGCGCACCAGCGCCGCCACGATCACGAACATGGCCGCAATCGTCCAGGGTGCGGGGTTGGCAAAGACTGCCACCGCATCGTCATAGGCCAGCACCCCGGTGATCAGCAGCACGCTGACGCCGATCATCGCCACCACCTCTGTCGGGTAGACCTCGCGCAGGAACATCACGAACATGCCTGCCACCACAGCCATGGTCAGATAGGCGCCCTGCGCTTGTGTCAGTTCAAAAATGGCGTTCATTTACCGCCCCTTGGCCGATGTAGGTGCAGTGTCGCCCGGTGTTGCATCGCTTTCAAGCCTTTCGCGCGGTTGCACCAGCGCAAGCCCGGCCAGCATTAGCAAAAGTGCGGCCCAAACCCAGCCCGAATAGCGTTCACCCAAAAGCAGTATCGACCAGATCACACCAAAGCCAGTGACCAGATAGGCGACCTGCCCGGCAAAGACGGCCCCTGCCCGGCCCACCAGCCAGACGTAAGCGGTATAGACCGCGCCATGGATCAGCCCGGTGACCACCAATGTGACATCTGCCACGTCATAGGGTGTCTGCGGCGCGGCCCATTGACCGGTTGCCAACGCCAGCGGCAGCGTCAGCACCGCCCCCAGCACCGAGGCCCCGAACAGCACCTGCACCGGGTCCAGCGGACCGGTGCCCCATTTGCCCACGACATTCGCTTCGACTGCGTAGCAAAACGGGGCGATCAGCGCGAGCGGCAGGAAGGCGGCCATACTGCGATCCGGCAGGCTCGCCTCTGGCAAGGCGATCAGGGCAACGCCTGCAAGCCCCGCGCAAAGCCCCAAAAGCCGCACAAAACTCAGCCGGTCAGTGCCAAGCAACAACGCAATCGGCAGCGCAAACATCGGAACAGAGGCGATGATGATCGCCATCACGCCCGCAGGCAGAAACAGCGTGGCCCGGTAGCTGGCCGCATTCGGAATAAGCGTGCCCACCAGCGCGATAAAGAGCCAGACCAACAGCGGCACCCGCCCCACTGGCGGCCATGTCCCGCGCCGCGCGATCAGGGCGGCCAGCAGAAATGAGATGATGACAAACTGCCAAAACACGATGGCCAGCGGCGGATACCCTGCTTCGACGATGATTTTTATCAGCGGGATCGTCATGCCCCAGCCCGCGCCAAGGCAAATCAGGATGAGGGTCAGCGCCAGCCGCCCCTCAACCCGCATCAGGCCCTGCCTGCGCCAGCCGCCCGCCCTGCCGGACCATCGCTACATTTGTGGCGCGGCCGGTTTTGTCGTCGGTTTCAACATACAGCCCGGACAGGGTCGCGGGCTCATTGGCGGGCGAGAACCGCGCTTTGGGCATGCCGGTGATAAATCGGCGCAGCGGCTCGGCCTTGTCCATACCAATGACAGAGTTGTAGTCGCCGCACATGCCCGCATCGCTTTGGAACGCCGTCCCACCCGGCAGGATCATCGCATCAGCTGTGGGCACATGAGTGTGGGTACCGACCACGATGCTGGCACGGCCATCGCAGAAGTGGCCCATTGCCATCTTCTCGGACGTTGCTTCGCAGTGGATGTCGATCAGGCTGGCCTGCACGGCCCCGCCCATCGGATATTGCCGCAGCACCGCATCAATGGCCGAAAACGGGTCATCAAAGGGGCGTTTCATGAACACCTGCCCCAGCGCCTGCGCCACCAGCACCTTGCGCCCGCGCGCATCGCTGAAGACGCGCGCACCGGCACCGGGGGCGGCTTTGGAATAATTCAGCGGGCGGATGATGCGGGGTTCCTTGTCGATGAAACTCAGCATCTCTTTCTGGTCAAAAGCGTGATCGCCCAACGTGATTACGTCGGCACCAGCGTCCAGGATCAGCTTGGCATGATCCGCTGACAGCCCGTGGCCCGAGGTCGCGTTTTCGCCGTTGACCACGACGAAATCCAGCCGCCAATCGGCGCGCAGCTTGGGCAGCAAGTCGGCAATGGCGGTGCGGCCTGCCCGGCCCATCACATCGCCCAGAAACATGATCTTCATGCCGCCTCTGTTAGGGTGTCTGCCCTGTGGGGGCTAGCATAAAGTGCACGCGCGCCGCGGGGGCGCTGCCCCTAATCGCGCCACTGACGCCCACCGACGCTGCTGACGATGCGGCCACGCGCATCGGCGCGCACTTCGCAGTAGTCATCGGACGTAAACAGTTCCAGCGCGCCGCTCATCACGTTGACGCCGATGTCGAGGGTGTCGTTGCGCACAACCTCATCGCTGCGCGTGCCCATGGAAAAGACATGCCCCACGTTCCGACCGCAAATTGCAAGATCGCTCAGGCTGATACCATCGGGCCCGCCGGATTGCGCGGCACGGGTGCCCAAAGGATAAAGCTTTTGGCCCCAGACCACGCCATGCAGCCGCCCTGTGCGCATGCCGTTGGTTTCCCATTCTAGATAGTCGTCAGGGCCTAGCACGTCATGGGTGATCGCCAGGCTGATTGTCTCACCGTCGCGCATGGGAATGTTCTGCATCCGAAGTTTGACCCCACCGCCCATCGTTTCGATCCCCCATTGCGGCGGTTCGCGTTGCCAGATCAGGTTATGCCCGATCCGCAGCACATCGGACCATTCGTACCAGATCCCCGCACCGATCGAGAGCGAGGCAGGCGTGGGCAGAAGGACAAAGTTTTGCGTGCTCGCGTTCGCCTCGACATCGCCCATCACCGACCGAACGAGGTTCTTGGCAGTTTCCTCGAGCGACCACCCCACGGTAGTGACCGCAAGGTTGACGAGCGCGTTCAGCGCCTCGGACCCGTTCTGCACCGTCGCACTGATGTTGAACCCCGCACCCAGCGCCCAATCAACGCCAGAGGATTCCATCCGCTCGAACCGGTCGCCCGATGGCACGCCAGTCATGATGCAGCAGGCGGCAGCGGCTTCGGCCTGCAGTGTCAGCCCCAGCCTGCGCCCAAAGACGGCCACGTGCAGCGGATCCTGATTGAGGCCCATGTTATAGAGAGGCAGGCAATAATAGCTGCCGCCGACAATGGCAGAGGCCCCAAAGCCGCCGCCCATGAAACCAATCCAGATGTTATTCCAGCTCATTCAATAACCCTCCAAAATCACAGCAAATGCCTCTGAAGAGGCCAAAAACCCAAATATCGTTGAAGTGTTGAGTGGAATCGGCTGCAAAGCAAGGCGTGAATCCATGACTTTGGCAGCGGCCATATAGACGAAAAATGCCAAGCCCGGCATGGAACTGAACCCCTTGGCGGTGCGCGCGGCGCCGGTTCGTTAGGCGGGCACGCTGAATTTTGAGGCAATCATTCAACGCTTTGTCCTTTGCTGCGCCGCGGCACGCCTGCGCGTTGCGCCCCGTGTGGCGCTGTTGCATCCCCCTTTTCATGTCAAAGATACTGACCATTGTTGTTGTCGAGGAAGACCGCAACCGCGCGATTGCCATTGTGGATGCGCTGAAAGACGCCAGCCCCTGCGAGGTGCATGTGATCGGCGGCTCAAGCGGGCTGGCGCGCAAGATCGCTCAACATGCGCCCGATATCGTGCTGATCGACATCGACAACCCGACCCGCGACATGATGGAGGAACTGACCCTCGCCTCTGGCCCGCTGGACCGGCCGGTGGCGATGTTCGTCTCTGAGGCGGCAGGCGGGCTGGCGCAGGCCGCGATTGAGGCGGGCGTGTCGGCTTATGTGGTCAACGGGCTGTCGCCGGAACGGCTGAAACCGGTGATCGACACGGCAATTGCGCGTTTTGCGATGGTGCGCCAGATGCGCGATGAGTTGGCCGAGACGCGCCGTGCCTTGCAGGAACGCAAAGTCATTGACCGCGCCAAGGGCGTACTGATGAAGGCGCGCGGCATTGATGAAGACGCGGCCTATGCCCTGCTGCGCAAAACTGCGATGGATCAGGGCCGCCGCGTGGCAGATGTGGCCGAGGCCTTGGTGACCGCATCGGGGCTGCTGGGATGAAGCTTGTCACCGTGCCCACCGCCTATGTACCGCTGGTTGATGCGGCCCCGCTGATCATCGCTCAGGAAATGGGATTTGCCGCCGCCGAGGGCATCGCCCTTGATTTGATCGCCGCACCGTCATGGTCATCGGTCCGCGACATGCTGGCCTTTGGCCGGGTGGATGCCGCACATATGTTGTCGCCCGTGCCGGTGGCGATGGCGATGGGGCTTGGCGGCGTTGCCACCGCGCTGTCGGCGGTGTCGGTCCTGTCGGTCAATGGCAATGTGGTTGGCGTGGGCAAACCGCTGGAAAACCGGCTGCGCGCCGATGGCTATACCTTTGACTTCACCGATCCCGTTGCCGCGGCAGAGGCTTTGGCGCGGGTCTGTGACCGGCCCATCGTCTTTGGTGTCCCGTTTCCGTTTTCGATGCATGTGGCCCTGCTGGGCTATTGGGCCAATGCCACCGCCCTTGGCGCACGCGGTATCGAAATCCGCACTGTGCCGCCGCCCCTGATGGCCAGCGCATTGGCCGCAGGCGACGTGGACGCCTTTTGCGTGGGTGAACCATGGGGATCGGTCGCGGTTGAACAGGGTGCGGGCGCGTTGGTGCTGCCGGGCAGTGCGATCTGGCAGTTTGCCCCTGAAAAGGTGCTGGCCGTGCGCACCGGCTGGGCCGAAACAGAGCCAGACCTGCTGGGCCGACTGATGCGCGCCACTTGGCGGGCCGGGCGCTGGCTGGGCCAGCCAGAGGCGCGGGCGATGGCGGGCGAAATCCTGTCGCGCAAAGCCTATCTCGATGTCCCTGCGGAATTGATTGACCGGGCGCTGTCGGGCCATCTGACGGTCACCGCGCGCGGCGACCTTCGCCAGGTGGACCGTTTTGTCGCCTTTCACCACGGGGCCGCGACATTTCCATGGCGCAGTCAGGCGCAATGGATCGCCGGGCAACTGGCCGCACGGCATGGGGTGCCGCGGGATACCGACCTCGGCGCCGCAGCACAGGTCTTTCGCGCGGATTTGCACCGGATGCATCTGGGGGCTGACGGCATTGATCTGCCGGGCGCATCCCAAAAGGTCGAAGGCGCGATTCGACGCGCCACACCGGTTGCATCGGCAGGTGGCGCGCTGACGCTGCTGCCAGATCAGTTCTTTGATGGCCGGATTTTTGATCCAACTGCGGACGAAGTGATGAATTTCTAGGCAGCTCGCCCCGATCACCCAACCCGGCACCGCTGATCGCCGGGTTTGCGGTTTTCGCCAATGCTGCACCGCCGCATGATCGGTTCAAGGGTCCACAACGGGGTGGATCGCCCTGCACCTCCCTCGCATGGGAATGTCTGAGCAAGGTCGCTCACTTTCTGCCGAAGTCTTCGGCGGTCAGTGGTCGGCCTTTTTTGTTTTGGCCTTTGGCGGTTCTCCTCCCCCGCCGGGCGTTTTGGAAAGGAATAACAATGAAGAAACTTATCTTTGCTCTTGCGGCCAGCACCGCCCTTGCCAGTCCGGCGATGGCCGAGCTGTTGGATCTTGAAAAGGACGAGCTGACGTTTGGCTTTATCAAGCTGACGGATATGGCACCGCTGGCGGTCGCTTATGAGCAGGGTTACTTTCTGGACGAAGGTCTGTTTGTAACGCTCGAAGCGCAGGCCAACTGGAAGGTACTGCTGGACGGTGTAATCGACGGGCAGCTGGACGGCGCGCATATGCTGGCCGGCCAACCGCTGGCCGCGACCATCGGCTATGGCACCGAAGCGGCGATTGTCACGCCGTTCTCGATGGACCTGAATGGAAACGGGATCACCGTATCCAACGAAGTCTGGGACATGATGCGCCCGCATATCCCCAGCATGGACGATGGCCGCCCGCAGCATCCGATTAGCGCCGAGGCACTGGTGCCCGTGATCGAAGACTTCAACGCCCGTGGCGAGCCATTCAACATGGGCATGGTCTTCCCGGTGTCGACCCATAACTACGAACTGCGCTATTGGCTGGCAGCCGGCGGGATCAGCCCCGGCTACTACAGCCCCGAAAATATCTCTGGCCAGATCGGTGCGGACGTTTTCCTGTCGGTGACGCCGCCGCCGCAAATGCCCGCCACCTTGGATGCAGGCACGATCCACGGCTACTGCGTGGGTGAACCGTGGAACCAGCAGGCGGTGTTCAAGGGTATCGGTGTGCCGGTGATCACCGACTACCAGCTGTGGAAGAACAACCCCGAAAAGGTGTTCGGCATCACAGAGGAATTCGCAGAGGCCAACCCCAACACCACCAAGGCGGTGGTCCGCGCCCTGATCCGGGCCGCGATGTGGCTGGATGAAAACGACAACGCCAACCGCCCCGAGGCGGTCGAGATCCTGAGCCGGGCGGAATATGTCGGCGCCGATTACGACGTGATCGCAAACTCGATGACCGGCTTTTTCGAGTTCGAGAAGGGCGACAAGCGCGACATCCCCGATTTCAACGTCTTCTTCCGCTACAATGCGACCTATCCCTATTACTCTGACGCGATCTGGTACCTGACCCAGATGCGCCGCTGGGGTCAGATCGCAGAGCCGCAGACAGACGAGTGGTACAAGGACGTCGCGGCCCGCGTTTACCGCCCGGACATCTATCTGGATGCGGCCAAGTCGCTGGTTGATGAAGGTCTGGCGAATGCCGAAGACTTTCCATGGGACAGTGACGGCTTCAAAGCGCCGACACCTGCCGCCGACATTATTGATGGCATCCCCTACGATGGCCGGTCCCCCAACGCCTATCTTGAAAGCCTGCCGATTGGCTTGAAGGGCGCGCAGATCGTCGTTGGCGACGAAGTTCAGGGCTAAGGCCCCGAGGTGCGGGGCGGCAGATGCCGCCTCGCACGACCCATCCCCCAGGAGACAGGCACATGAGCACCGCAGACCCCAATTTCGCCGCAGAGGCCGCCAAAGAGGCGCGCCGCGCCCGGCTTTTCACCCGGATCAACACCGCCGACAAATGGTTTCAGGTGTTGGGCCTGGCCTGGCTGACACCGATCCTAAAAGCCGCAGCGGGCGACAACCCGCGCGCGCAGATGGGCGATATCTGGCGCTTGCTAGGGGTGCCTTTGTTGGCGATTGCCGCGTTCCTGACCCTTTGGGCCACGCTGGCCCCCACGGTGCAAACCTCACTTGGGGCGATCCCCGGACCGGGACAGGTCTGGGCCGAAGCGGTCACCCTGCACGAAGACGCGCAGGCCAAGGCGGAAAGCCGGACAAAGTTTGAAACACAACTGGCCACGCTGAATGAAAAGCGGGCTGAGCAGGGCAAAGAGCCCGTCGAACGCGCCTATACCGGCGCGCCAAGTTACTACAGCCAGATTTGGACCTCGATCCAGACAGTCTTCTTTGGCTTTCTGATCGCCAGCGCGGTTGCGATCCCTTTGGGCATTGCCGCGGGCCTGTCGCCCACTGCAAACGCCGCGCTGAACCCGATCATCCAGATCTTCAAGCCCGTCTCACCGCTGGCTTGGCTGCCAATTGTCACAATGGTGGTCTCGGCGGTCTACACAAACTCTGACGGCTGGTTCGCCAAAAGCTTTCTGACCTCGGCCATCACGGTGACGCTCTGCTCTCTCTGGCCAACGCTGATTAACACCGCTCTGGGTGTCAGCAGCATCGACAAGGATCTGGTCAATGTCTCCAAGGTCTTGAAGATGAACACATGGACCAAAATCACCAAGCTGGTCCTGCCCTCTGCCCTGCCGCTGATCTTTACCGGGTTGCGCCTGTCGCTGGGTGTGGGCTGGATGGTGTTGATCGCCGCCGAGATGCTGGCGCAGAACCCCGGCCTTGGTAAATTCGTCTGGGACGAATTCCAGAACGGGTCCTCAAGCTCGTTGGCCAAGATCATGGTGGCGGTGCTGACCATCGGCGTGATCGGCTTCATGCTGGACCGCGTGATGTATGCGCTGCAGTCGCTTTTCACCTTCACGAATAACCGGTAATCGACATGGGTATTCTGACGTTTGAAAATGTCTGCAAGAGCTATGGCGACACGCCGGTTCTGCGCGACATCAACCTGGATGTGCAAGAAGGCGAGTTTCTGGTGCTGCTGGGCTTTTCCGGGACCGGCAAGACCACACTGATCAACCTGATGGCGGGGCTTGAGGCCCCGACAAAGGGCAACGTCATCTTCAAAGGCAAGCCGATCAAGGAACCAAGCCCCGAACGCGGTGTGATCTTTCAAAGCTATTCACTGATGCCTTGGCTGACGGTGACCGGCAATGTGGCCTTGGCTGTGGACACGGTCTATCCCGGTCTGCCCAAGGCGGAAAAGGCCGAAAAAGTCGCGCATTTCGTCGATATGGTGGGCCTGTCGCACGCCGCCAGCCGTCGCCCGGCGGAACTGTCGGGCGGGATGCGCCAGCGGGTCAACGTGGCCCGCGCGCTGGCGATGAACCCCGAGATGCTGCTGCTGGATGAGCCGCTGTCGGCGCTTGATGCGCTGACCCGCGCCAATCTGGCCGACGAGATCGAGGGAATCTGGGAGGCTGACAAGAAAACCTGCGTGCTGATCACCAATGACGTCGACGAAGCGATCATTCTGGCCGACCGGATCATTGCGCTGAACCCTGATGGGACCTTGGGCGAAGAATTCAACGTGACCATCCCACGCCCGCGCGACCGGATGGAAATGAACACAAACGAAACCTTCAAGCAGTTGCGCGCGGAGGTGACAAAATACCTGATGGATGTGGGTATCGAGGCCAAGGTCGAAGGCACCCGCCTGCTGCCCGACGTCACACCGATCCACGGCATCCCGGCAGCGGTCAAAGACGCGCAAGACGGGCTGATCGACAACAGGTTTCTGGATTTCAGCCAGTTGCACAAGGTCTACCCCACCCCCAAGGGCCCGCTGACCGTGGTCGAGGATTTTGACCTCAAGGTGGATCGCGGCGAATTCATCAGCCTGATCGGACACTCGGGCTGCGGCAAATCCACCGTGCTGACCATGGCCGCAGGACTGAACCCGATCAGCAAGGGGGCGATCAAGCTCGATGGCCGCCACGTTGAAGGGGCAGACCCCGAACGGGCGGTTGTGTTCCAGTCGCCCAACCTCTTCCCCTGGCTGACCGCGCGCGAAAACGTGGCCATCGGGGTCGACAAGGTCTACCCCCGCGCCAGTCAGGCAGAGCGGCAGGATGTGGTGGAATACTACCTTGAACGGGTCGGCCTTGCTGACGCCATGCACAAGCCCGCGCTGGATCTGTCCAACGGGATGCAGCAGCGCGTCGGCATCGCGCGCGCTTTTGCGCTGTCGCCGAAACTGCTGTTGCTGGACGAACCCTTCGGAATGCTCGACAGCCTGACCCGGTGGGAGCTGCAAGAGGTCCTGATGGAGGTCTGGTCCCGCACCAAGGTGACCGCAATCTGTGTGACTCATGATGTGGATGAGGCGATCTTGCTGGCCGACCGCGTGGTGATGATGACCAACGGCCCGCAGGCCACCATCGGCAAGATCACAAAGGTCGATCTACCGCGCCCACGCACCCGCAAGGCGCTTCTGGCGCATCCAGACTACTACAACTACCGGCAAGAGGTGCTTGATTTCCTTGAGGAATACGAGCACGGCGCGCAACCGAAACCGAAACCCACAAGCATCGCAGCGGAGTGAACAACATGAAGCAAAGATTGGTCATTATCGGTGCGGGCATGGCCTCTGGCCGGGTCATCGAGCATCTGGTCGAACAGGCCCCCGACGCCTACGACATCACGCTTTTCAACGCCGAGGCACGCGGCAACTACAACCGCATCATGCTGTCGCCGGTGTTGTCGGGCGAAAAGACCTATGCCGACATCGTCACCCATGATGATGACTGGTACGCCACCCACGGCGTGACCTGTAGGTTCGGCGAACACGTGGTGCGGATCGACCGCGAGATGAAGGTGGTCGAGGGCCAGAATGGCCATGTGCCCTATGACAAGCTGATCATCGCCACAGGCTCTGCCCCGTTTATCATTCCGGTGCCCGGCAAGGACTTGCCCGGCGTCATTACATACCGCGACCTCGACGACACCAACGCGATGATCGACGCTTCTGCCAAAGGCGGCACGGCTGTGGTGATCGGCGGCGGGTTGCTGGGGTTGGAAGCCGCCGCCGGACTGGCAGAGCGCGGCATGGACGTGACCGTGGTGCACCTGATGGGTCACCTGATGGAACGGCAATTGGATGAGGCTGCGGGCTACCTTTTGCGCCGCGATCTGGAAAAGCGCGGGATCACGATCCGCACCCAGGCCTCGACCAAGGCGATCATCGGCGACGGCCGCGCCGAGGCGGTCCTGCTGGAGAACGACGAGACCCTGCCCGCTGATCTGGTGGTCATGGCCGTGGGCATCCGCCCCGAAACCCGGCTAGCAACAGACGCGGGCCTTGATGTGGCGCGCGGCATTGAAGTGACGGCGCAGATGCAGACTTCGGACCCGGATGTCTTTGCGGTGGGCGAATGTATCGAGTTTGATGGCAACCTTTTTGGGCTTGTTGCACCGCTTTACGATCAGGCCAAGGTGCTGGCGCGCACGCTGATGGGTGATGCGGATGCCTTTGTAGTCAAGGACACCGCGACCAAGCTGAAGGTGACCGGCTGTGATCTGTTCAGCGCGGGCGATTTCGCCGATGACGAAGGCCGGGAGGACATCGTGCTGCGCGACCCGGCCAAGGGCATCTACAAACGTCTTGTGATCGCGGATGACCGGCTGATCGGCGCGGTAATGTACGGCGATACCGCCGACGGCAACTGGTTCTTTCAGCTGATTAAGGACGGCACCGAGGTCGATGACATGCGCGAGACGCTGATCTTCGGTCCGGCCTTTCAGGGGGGCGATACTGCGGACCCGCTCTCAGCCGTTGCAGCATTGCCGCCTGAGGCGGAAATTTGCGGCTGCAACGGCATTTGCAAATCCACCATCACCGACGCCATCGCAAATGGTGCCACCGATCTGGCCGCCGTGCGCGCGACCACCAAGGCCAGCGCGTCATGCGGCACCTGCACCGGGCTGGTCGAACAGGTCTTGCAGGTCACGCTGGGCGACGCCTTTCAGATGCCGACGGCGCAGCCGATCTGTGGCTGTTGCGATCTAACCCACGAAGACGTGCGGCGGCTGATCAAGAGCCAGGAACTCAAAAGCCAGGATGCTGTCTGGCAAGAGCTGGGCTGGAAGACCCGCAACGGCTGTCCCACCTGCCGTCCGGCGGTGAATTTCTATCTGCTGGCCGATTGGCCGCTTGAATATCAGGACGATCCGCAAAGCCGGTTCGTGAATGAACGCAAGCACGCCAACATTCAGAAGGATGGGACGTTCAGCGTCGTGCCGCGCATGTGGGGCGGGATCACCAACCCGTCCGAATTGCGCGCGATTGCCGATGCGGCGGACAAATACAACGTGCCCACCGTCAAGGTTACCGGCGGCCAGCGGATAGATCTGCTGGGCGTGAAGGGTGAGGATTTGCCCGCCATCTGGTCCGATCTGAACCGCGCCGGGCTGGTGTCGGGCCACGCCTATGCCAAGGGTCTGCGCACGGTCAAAACCTGCGTTGGCACCGATCACTGCCGCTTTGGCACGCAAGACAGCACCGGGCTGGGCATCAAGCTGGAACAGGCGCTGTGGGGGTCATGGACGCCGCACAAGGTCAAGCTGGCCGTGTCGGGCTGCCCGCGCAATTGCGCCGAGGCCACCTGCAAGGACGTGGGGATTATTTGCGTCGACAGTGGCTATCAGGTGGGTGTCGCCGGGGCCGCGGGCATGGATCTGAAAGAAACCGAGCGTCTGTGTGATGTGCCAACTGAACAAGAGGCAATTGATGTGACCGTCGCCTTTGTTCAGCTTTACCGCGAGAACGCCAAATACCTCGACCGGCCCTACAAATGGGTCGCCAAGGTGGGGCTGGATTGGGTGCAGGACAAGATCGCCGACCCGGATGAACGCGCCCGCCTGATCGCGGCGTTTGAACTGTCGCAGTCCATCTACCGGCGCGATCCGTGGGACGACCACGTTCAAACCCGGGCCGCAACCTATCAACCCCTTGCCGATTTGACATTGGAGGCCGCGGAATGAGCTGGATTGATATTGGTGCCGTTGACGACATCCCCCTGCGTGGGGCGCGCAAGATCAAGACCGCACTGGGCTGTGTCGCCATTTTTCGCACCGGTCCGGCAGAGGTTTTTGCCGTCTCCAACACCTGCCCGCACAAGGGCGGCCCCTTGGCCGAGGGCATCGTGCACGGCCAGTCGGTGACCTGCCCGCTGCACAATTGGGTCTTTGACCTCAATACCGGGCAGGCGCAGGGCGAGGATGGCGCGATTGAAACCTACCCGGTCGAAGTCAACGCAGGCCGCATTCTGATTGATGCCGACAAGCTTTCCAACCGGAGCGCCGCCTGATGGACGGCACAGCCCTGCCGCAGGTGCGGTCGACCTGCCCCTATTGCGGCGTTGGCTGCGGTGTGTTGCTGCGCCCGGACGGGCAAGGCGGGCTGGACGTGCAGGGTGACCCAGATCATCCCGCCAATAAGGGGCGGCTGTGTTCCAAAGGCACCGCCTTGGGTGAAACGGTCGGGCTGGATCAGCGCCTGTTGTCCCCACAGGTGGGCGGCACACCAACCGCGTGGGACCACGCGCTGCAAACTGTCGCTGACCGCTTCAGCCAGACCATTGCAGCGCATGGACCCGACAGCGTGGCCTTCTACGTCTCGGGCCAGTTGCTGACCGAAGATTACTATGTCGCCAACAAGCTGATGAAGGGTTTCATCGGGTCGGCCAACATCGACACGAACTCGCGGTTGTGCATGGCCTCATCGGTGGCGGGTCATAAACGCGCCTTTGGCAGCGACACGGTGCCCGGCACCTATGAAGACATTGATGCCGCTGATCTGGTCGTGCTGGTCGGATCAAACCTTGCGTGGTGCCACCCGGTGCTGCACCAGCGGCTGTTGGCTGCGCGCGCCAAGCGGGGCACCAAGATCGTCGTCATCGACCCGCGCCGCACGGCCAGTTGCGACAGCGCGGATATGCATCTCGCCATTGCGCCCGGCGCGGATGTAGCCCTGTTCAACCGGCTGCTGGTGGCTTTGGACGCGGGCGGAAAGATCGACCCGGAATTTCAGGCCCACACCACCGGACTGGATGCCGCCGTGGCATCCGCGCGCGCCGATGCCACAGCCCCTACCGGCCTGACCGAGGCCCAGATTGACGCCTTCTGCGCCCTTTGGGCCAGCACTGACAAGGTCGTGACGATCTACAGCCAGGGCGTGAACCAATCGACATCGGGCAGTGACAAGGTCAACGCGATCCTGAATTGCCATCTGGCGACAGGCCGCATTGGCAAGCCCGGCATGGGCCCTTTCTCTGTCACCGGCCAGCCCAACGCGATGGGCGGGCGAGAGGTCGGCGGGTTGGCCAATATGCTGGCGTGTCACCTCGATCTGGAAAACGCCGACCACCGCCACGCGGTGCAAGCGTTCTGGAACTCCCCGGCGATGCCCTCAGCGCCGGGCCTGCGCGCCGTGGATATGTTCCGCGCAGTCGGCGACGGCCGGATCAAAGCGCTGTGGGTTATTCACACCAACCCCGCCGTATCGATGCCAGACGCAGACGCGGTGCGCGACGCCATCGCCGCCTGCCCCTTTACCGTGGTCAGCGACATCACGGCGGCCACCGATACCGCGCGGCTTGCCGACGTGCTGCTGCCCGCCACCGCTTGGGCCGAAAAGGACGGCACCGTTACCAATTCCGACCGCACCATCAGCCGCCAGCGCCGCGTGTTGCCCGCACCCGGCAGCGCGCGCCCCGATTGGGCCATTCTGGCCGAGGTCGGCCAGCGCATGGGGTTTGGTGCGGCATTTGATTACGCAAACCCGGCCGAGATTTTCCGAGAGCACGCCGCCCTATCGGGCATTGCAGGCGGGCTGGGGCGCGACTTTGACATCTCTGGATTGGCGCACATTACCGACGCGGGCTATGCCGCCCTGCCCCCGCAACGCTGGCCGGTGACCGCAGCGCGCATGGGCGGGCGGTTCTTTGCGGATGGACAGTTTTATCACGCCGACGGCAAGGCGCGGCTCTTGCCGGTCACCTGGCAGCCCCCGGCGGCACGCACTGGTCCGCGCTATCCTTTCCGGCTCAACACAGGCCGCGTGCGCGACCAGTGGCACACCATGACGCGCACCGGGCTAAGCCCCCGGCTGTCGGCGCATCTGTCCGAGCCCTTTGTGGATCTGCACCCCGAGGACGCCCGCCATCTTGGCATCGCAGCCGCCGATCTGGTGCAGGTCGATAGCACCCATGGCCGCGCGATCCTACGCGCCCGGATCACCGATGCGGTCCAGCCCGGACAGGTCTTTGCGCCGATGCACTGGACCGGTGAAACCTCTGCCGCCGCGCGCGTTTGCGCGCTGGTTGCTGGCGCGGTCGACCCGATCTCTGGCCAGCCGGAAAGCAAGGCCAGCGTGGTGGCACTGCACCGCTTTGATGCGGCGTGGTACGGGTTTGCCGTGGCCCGCGACCCGATGCGGCTGAACAGCAGCTATTGGGCGCTGGCGCGGACCGGTCAGGGCTACCGGGCAGAGCTTGCAGGCGAAAACGACGTCACCGATTGGGAGGCAGAGGCCCGCCGCCTGTTTGACGCCAAAGACGCCGATATCAGTTCGATCATTGACGGTCGGCGCGGCAGCGCACGGATTGTGGCGCACAAGGACGGCCTGCTAATCGGGGCGCTGTACGCCGCTAGCGCCCCAGTGGCGGTGATGCGCGACTATCTGGCCGCAATGCCGGGGACGGCGGGCGATGATGCGCTGTTGGGCCGTCCCGCAGCCGATGTCCCGCAGCCCGGCCCGGTGCTGTGTGCCTGTTTCGGCGTCGGTGTGAACACGATCGTCACCGCAATCGAGACCGAAGGGTTGCTGAGCGTTGCGCAGATCGGCGCAGCCCTGAGCGCGGGAACCAACTGCGGGTCCTGCAAGCCCGAACTGGCCGAGCTGTTGCAGCGGGTCATGGTGCGCGAGGCCGCAGAATGACGCTGGCAGATCATGTCCGCATGCTGGGGCGTGGCCCGGGCCGGTCGCGGTCCCTAACCCAAGACGAGGCAGCGGATGCCATGCGCCTGATGCTGGCAGATGGAACGGCACCAGAGGCGGTGGGTGCCGTGCTGATGCTGCTGCGGATGAAGGGGGAAACAGCGGCTGAAATTGCGGGCCTGTCTGGTGCGGCACAGGCCGCCTTGCCTGCCTTGCCCGCCGTGGACCTTGACTGGCCGTCCTATGCCGCCGGGCGCACGCGCGGTGCGCCGTGGTTTTTGCTGTCGGCGAAACTGGTGGCGGCAGCGGGGCACCGCGTTCTGTTGCACGGCTGGAACGGACAGGACAAGGCCGTGCGCGCCGGACTGGCCCCGGCAGGGATTGCCACAGCACACAATCTGAAGGACCTGTCGCGCCTGTTGGACCGCGACCGGATCGCCTATCTGCCGCTTGAGGTGTTTCACCCTGCGCTGTTCAGGCTGTTGCAATTGCGCGATGTGCTGGGGCTGCGGTCTTGCATCAACACGGTCTGCCGGATGCTGAACCCCGGTGCCGCGCCCACCAGTGTGCAAGGCGTTTTTCACCCATCTTACAGACTGTTACAGGCCGAAGCTGCTGCATTGCGCGGTTGGCAATCGCTCACCATCATCAAAGGTGGCGGTGGCGAATTCGAGCGGCACCCCGGCAAAGAGATCACCGGGTTTGGCCTGCGCGGCGGGCAAATGTGGGAGGCGCGTTTTCCCGCCTTGGCCCCGCTGACGACGCGGCTGCAGGATGCCGCCCCCGCGCGGCTGGAAAACTGGAATCCGACCCGCCTGACCCCGTTCCAGACCGAGATAATCACTGGCACGGCCGCCATGGCACTGAACACAGTGGGATGTGCTCGGCCCGACGCAACAGCCCGCGCGCTTTGGGATGCCCATTGCGCGCATTTGGCCGCCTGAAAGGACCCCCGCGATGAAGTCATTTCCGATGTTTTTCCGCACGACAGGTCGCCGCGTCGTGATCGTCGGCGGTGGTGAACAGGCCGCGCAGAAATCCCGGCTGCTGCTCAAGACCGATGCGCAATTGGTGCTTGTGGCCGCAACGCTCGAGGATGAATTGGCCGATCTGGTCGCGGCGGGCCGCGCGCTGCAGGTCAAGACGCTCGACGCATCGGTGTTTACGGATGCCGCAATGGTCTTTGTCGGGACCGGCTGCCCCGGATTTGACGCAGCCGCCCATGCGCTTGCCAAGGCGGCAGGCTGTCCGGTCAATGTGGTCGATCAGCCCGCGCTTTGTGACATCACAACTCCCGCAATCGTAGACCGGGACCCGATTGTGGTGGCGATTGGCAGCGAAGGGACTGCGCCGGTGCTGACCCGGCAGATCAAGACGCAGCTGGAACGCAGCTTGCCGCAAAATCTGGGTGGGCTAGCGGCGCTTGCCGGGCGGCTGCGCCCTGCCGTGGCGCGCCGGGTGCCGCAAGGCCAGCGCCGCGCGTTTTGGGCCTGGGTGTTCAAAGGGGCGCCGCGCACAGATTGGACGCGTGGGGCCGAACGGGCCGCAGCGGGCGCGATCAAAGACGCCATCAAGGCCAGGCGCGCGCCTGATACGGCCAGCGACATGGGTCACATCGCGCTGGTGGGTGCGGGCCCCGGCGCGCGCGATCTGTTGACCCTGCGCGCTGTGGAACGCCTGCAAGAGGCGGACGTGATCTTTTACGACCGGCTTGTGGACGCCGAGGTGCTGGAACTGGCGCGGCGCGACGCAGAGCGGGTGTTTGTGGGCAAACATGTGGGCGCGCATCAATGGCCGCAGGACCGGATCAACCAGATGATCGTGGCCGCCGCCCGCAAGGGCGCGCGCGTTGTGCGCCTGAAATCGGGGGATCCGGGCATCTTTGGCCGCGCGACCGAAGAGATTGACGCCGCCCGCGCCGCTGGCATCCCCATCGAGGTCGTGCCCGGTGTTACGGCAGCATCCGCCGCCGGGGCCAGCCTGACCCGCAGCCTGACGGAACGCGGCGTGGCCGATACATTGATCCTGACCACCGGCACCGGCAGCGCTGATGATCCCCTGCCCGCGGCCACGCGCCTGTCCGGCCCCGGCACCACAACGGCGCTTTACATGGCAACGCGGCAGGCGGGGCGCTTGGCGGATCAGTGGATCACACAGGGCATTCCGCCCGATGTCACCGTCGATATCTGCGTGGATGTCTCAAAACCCGGCGCGCGGCACCTGACCGCCACGCTGGCCACACTGGTGGATGCGCTGGCCGCCCATCAGATCACCGGCTCTGCCGTGCTGCTTGTCACATGGCCCAAGGCACTGGCTGCGGTTCAACTGGCCCCGCTGCACCTGGCCCGCGCCAGCGCCTGAACGCGCCCCTATGGCGTCAGCACGCCGCTTTCGGTGACGATCAGATCAAGCGGCTGATCGGTGGGTTCAAGCGGCAGGTCCTCTGCCTCTTGTGCGGCATAGGCAAAGCCGATGGCCAACGTCGCCCTTTGCGCGCGCAACAATTCCAGCGTGCGGTCATAAAAGCCGCCGCCATAGCCCAAACGCCCACCGCCACGGTCAAACGCGACCAGCGGAACGATCACGATCTCGGGCGTCATCCAATCACCGGATTCAGGGATTGCGGCCCCAAATGCGCCCGGCACCATCGCACAGCCCGGCGACCACTCCCGGAATTGTAGCGGCTGGCCTGCGCCCATGATCACTGGCAGACCGACAGACCCGTGGGCAGCGGCCTCTTCCATGGCGGGGGTCGGGTCAATCTCTGTGCGCATTTGTGCGTATCCTGCCAAAGGCACACCGCGATAGCCTGCCAGCACCTCTGACAGATGGCCCGCCGCCGCCTGCCCGCGATGCGCCGCCTTGCGCCGGGCAAATGCCGCGCGGCGCGCTGCATCTTTGCGTTCGCTTAAAGTAGCCATGCTGCCGCCAAACCCAAAAAGGCAAAGAAACCAACCACGTCCGTCACGGTCGTCACAAAAGCGCCCGATGCAAGTGCGGGGTCAATCCCAAGCTTCTCCAGCAGGATCGGGATGCCCGTGCCCGCAAGTCCGGCGACCACAAGGTTGACCACCATCGCCACCCCGATCACAGCGCCCAGCATGGGAGAGCCGAACCAGATCACCCCGACGACACCCATCACAACGGCGAAAATTACACCGTTCACAAGGCCCACCAGCACCTCGCGCCGGATCACCCGCCAGACATTGGACCCGGTCAGATCGCGGGTCGCCAGCGCGCGCACCGCCACGGTCAGGCTTTGCGTGCCGGCATTGCCGCCCATGCTGGCGACGATCGGCATCAGCACCGCCAAGGCGACCAACCCAGCGATGACCTCTTCAAACAGCGCAATGACCATCGAGGCGAGGATTGCTGTGACCAGATTGACCGCCAGCCAAGGAAAACGCTGCTTGGTCGTCTCAATCACCCGGTCCGACAATGACCCTTCGCCCACACCGGCCAGCCGCAACAGGTCTTCTTCGGCTTCTTCTTCAAGGAACATCATCGCGTCATCAATGGTGATCACCCCGACAATGCGGTCATCGTCATCGACAACGGGTGCTGTGATCATGTGATAGTGGTTGATGGCCTGCGCCACTTCTTCAACGTCCTGAGCCACGTGAAAAGTGCGAAAACTGTCCTCCATCAAATCTTTCAGCGGCATGTCGCGCGGGTGAGACAGGATTCGCCCTAGGGTGACATAGCCGAGCGCCTTGAGCCGGGGATCGACAAGGATCATGTGATAGAACTGGTCCGGCAGCACCACGTCAGAGCGCATGTAGTCAATTGCCTCGCCCACCGTCCAGTGTTCGGGCGCGCGCACCAGTTCAACCTGCATATGACGCCCGGCCGATTCCTCTGGGTAGGTCAGCGATTGTTCGACAACCACCCGGTCAGAGGGTTCAAGCGCGTCCAGCACCGCCTCTTGCTGATCTTCGTCGAGGTATTCGACCAGATCCACGACATCATCGGAATCAAGCTCGCGCACCGCATCGGCCAGCTCTTCAGGGGCCAGCCCTTCGATGATCTCTTCGCGCAGATGCTCGTCAAGCTCGGACAGGGTTTCCCCGTCCATCCCGCCCTTCCACAGGGCCATCAGGGCGCGGCGGTCCTTGCCATCAAGCTGTTCGATCAGATGGGCAACGTCGGCGGGGTGTTCGGGGTCCAGCAGCGCGTGCAGGGCCGCGGCATCCTGCGCCTCGACCGCATCTAGCGCATCGTCAAACAGGGATTGCGAGATGCCGAATGCCTCTTCGCCGTCCTCGTCATGCGGGATGGGATGTGGATCGGATTGTGACATGGCGCCCCCGAGGTCGTGCTGATTGGCAACATAAGCCGGTGCCGCGCGCGCACAAGCACTGCTTTGCCCGATTGTGGCCCCCGCTTGTGCGCCGTAATGTCGGGCCATGACCACGCATCTTCTTTTGGGGCAAACCCTTGGCTTTACCGGCAATCCCCTGCTGGGGTGGGAGGACGCGACCCGGCACAACAGTACCGGGGGTGTCTTGATCGCGGATGGTGTGATCACAGCGGTTGGCGACGGGGCCAGTCTGCGTGCGGAACATCCTGATGCGCAGGTCACCGACTATGGCGATGCGCTGATCAGTGCGGGCTTTGTCGATGCGCATATGCACTACCCCCAGACCGGGATGATTGCCAGCTGGGGCAAACAGCTGATTGATTGGCTGAACACCTACACCTTCCCCGAGGAATCACGCTTTGGCGACCGGGCCTTTGCCGATGATGTGGCGGCGCGCACGCTTGATCTGGCGCTGGATCACGGAACCACGACGCTGACCAGCTTTTGCACGATCCACCCCGAAAGTGTGAATGCGTTTTTCAGCGCGGCGGCCGCGCGCAATATGGCGGTGGTGGCTGGCAAGACCTGCATGGACCGCAACGCGCCCGAGGACCTGCGCGACGACGCAAAATCCGCCTATGACGATAGCAAGGCGCTTCTGGAAAAATGGCACGAGGTGGGCCGCGCGTCTTATGCCATCACGCCGCGGTTTTCGCCGACCTCAACACCCGACCAATTGGCGGCTCTGGGGGCGCTTTGGGCGGAACACCCCGATTGCCTGATGCAGACACACCTGTCCGAGCAATTGCCCGAAATCGACTGGGTGCGCGATCTCTACCCTGACGCCCGCGACTATCTGGACACCTACGAGGCCTTTGGGCTTTTGGGTGCCAAAGGGCTTTATGGCCACGCGATCCACCTGACCCCGCGCGAGGTGGACCGGCTGGCAGAGGTGGGTGCGGCCGTGGTGCATTGCCCGACGTCGAATACCTTCATTGGGTCGGGCCTCTTTGATCTTATGGGCCTTGCGGCCCAACAGATACGCATCGGCCTGGCGACAGACACCGGCGGCGGATCATCCTTTTCGATGTTGCGCACGATGGCCGCAGCTTATGAGATCGCGCAATTGCGTGGCACAGCACTGCATCCGGCGCAACTGATGTGGCTGGCGACAGAAGGGTCAGCGCAAGCCCTGCATATGGGTGGGCGGATCGGTCATCTGGGGCCCGGTGCGGCGGCTGATCTGTGTGTACTGGACCTCGCCTCGACCCCTGCCATTGCGCAGCGGTCCGCGCCGGCCACAGGGTTTTGGGACGCGCTTTTTCCCACCATCATGATGGGTGATGACCGGGCCGTGCGTGACGTCTGGGTGGCGGGGGTGCGCCGCGACAAGGTGTCAGGTTAAGGCCGCACCGCTATGGGGCACCGTCCCGCTGTTAAGATTTGCGTCTGCATGGGCTGTGCATGGGATGTGCATGGTTTCTGCATCGCGATTTTGGGCCCAACCGGCTATCGCTCCATCAACCGCCGTGCGATGCCGTTTTGCCGGGCGATCACGCGGGGCAAATCCACTGTGGTCACATGCCCCTCTGCCACGATCTGCCGGCCTTCCACAAACAGATGCCGCACCTTGCTTGGCCCGGCTAAAAGCAGCGCCGCGGGATCCCAGGATCCAGCGTTTTCAATGGTTTGCGTGTCCCAAATCGCGATATCAGCACGTTTACCCAAGGCGATCTGACCGCAATCTTCACGCCCCAGAACCGCCGCACCACCGCGTGTGGCAATCCGCAGCGCCTCATGCGCGGACATCTGGTCAGCACCATTGGCAACCCGTTGCAGCAGCATCGCCTGCCGCGCTTCGTTAACCAAATTGCCCACATCGTTGCTGGCAGCGCCATCAACCCCTAATCCAACGTTAACGCCGGCATCCAACATTGCGCGCACCGGGGCGATGCCGGACCCAAGGCGACAGTTGGAACAGGGACAATGGGCCACACCGGTGCGGGATTTGGCAAAAAGATCAATCTCTTGCCTGTCGAGTTTCACGCAATGTGCGTGCCAGACATCGTCCCCCGTCCAGCCCAGATCTTCGGCGTATTGACCGGGACGGCAGCCGAACTTTTCAAGGCTATAGGCAATATCTTCGTCGTTTTCGGCCAGATGGGTGTGTAGCATCACCTCTTTGTCACGGGCCAGCTTGGCGGTCTCTGCCATCAGATCGCGGCTGACGGAAAACGGCGAACAAGGCGCAAGCCCCACACGGACCATCGCGCCGGGCGACGGGTCGTGGAAGGCGTCAACGACGCGGATGCAATCGTTCAGAATCGCGTCTTCATCCTCGACCAGCGCATCGGGCGGCAAGCCGCCGTCGCTTTCTCCAATGCTCATTGATCCGCGCGTGGGATGAAAGCGCAGGCCAATTTCGCCTGCGGCGGCAATGGTATCATCCAGCCGCGCACCGTTGGGATACAGGTAAAGGTGGTCAGAGGTGAGCGTGCAACCGGACAAGGCCAGTTCCGCCAGACCTATCTGAGCAGAGACAAAGAACGCTTCGGGATCAAAGCCTTGCCAGATCGGATAGAGCGTTTGCAACCAGCCAAACAGCAGCGCGTCCTGCCCGCCGGGCACTGCGCGGGTCAGCGTCTGATAGAGATGGTGATGGGCATTCACCAACCCCGGCGTCACGACGCAGTCTGCTGCATTTATAGTGGTGTCAGGACGCGGCAGGTCAGGACCGATGGCGGCGATCACCCCGTCGCGGATGAGGATGTCTTGCCCGGTCAAGCGCGCATCAGCGTCATCCATGGTCAGGATGACATCGGCACCGACCAGCAGCGTTTCAGTCATCCATGGCGTCCTGCAACATCTCAAGCGCCACCGCATGGACATCGCGGTTGGCCGCGGCAATCACCCGGCCGCCATGATGGGCCGCCCCGCCCTGCCAGTTGGATACAACGCCGCCTGCCGCCTGCACCACGGCAATTGGTGCATGAATATCATAGGGTTGCAGCCCCGCCTCGATCACCAGATCAACTTGTCCCGCGGCCAAAAGCGCGTAGCCATAGCAATCCATCCCATAGCGGACCAGTTTGACCTTTTCGGCCACCTTCTGAAAGGCGCGGCCTTCTTTTGGCGTGCCGACCTCTGGGAAGGTCGTCAACAAGGTCGCATCGGGAAAGGCGCGGCGTTTGCGGGTTTCAAGGGTTTGGGAGCCCAGCGGACCTGAAACCTCGGCCACGCCGAAACCACCGGCAAAGCGTTCACCGATAAACGGCTGATCAATGATCCCAAAGAGCGGGCCGGTGGCATCCGCGACCGAGATCAGCACACCCCATGTGGGCGTGCCGCTGATATATCCGCGCGTGCCGTCGATCGGATCAAGCGTCCATGACAGACCGCTGGTGCCGGATTTGGTGCCGTATTCCTCGCCCAGAATGCCGTCGTGCGGGCGTTCGGCCTCAAGAATATCGCGCATCACACGCTCTGCGGCGCGGTCCGCTTCGGTGACGGGGTCAAACCCTTCGCCGCCGGTCTTGTCGTCAGCGACGAGCCCTGCCTGACGGAACAGGCGCAGGGTTTCGGGGCGCGCGGCGTCGGCCAGACGATGCGCGACGCGGATCAATGTGTCCCGCGTCGGCTGATCTGGTGATGCTGTCATGCCGTTCCCCGCTGTTTTGCTGCCCCCTAGCGGTAACGTGGGCAGCACAGTGGGGTCAAGCGGCCTCGCTCAGGACCCTTGCGAGATCGAACAGGCGACGGCGCTGGTTTTCCGGGATCGCATAGTAGGACCGAAGCAGTTCAAGCGCCTCTTTGTCCGTCAGGATATCACCGGGCAGATCGTTTTTGGCTTTGTCGTCCTGCTGGGCCGCAAGACCTTCAAAGAAGAAGGACACGGGCACATTCAGAACCCGGCTGATATCCCACAAGCGCGAAGCGCTGACGCGGTTCATGCCGGTTTCGTATTTCTGGATCTGCTGGAATTTAATGCCGACAGCCTCTGCCAGCTGTTGCTGGGTGGTTCCGTTCATCCAACGGCGGTGGCGAATACGCTTCCCGACGTGGACATCTACTGCATGTTTCATGACACATCCTTTACTACGTTACTTGTTGTGGCCGCGTTTCCCCACCAAAACACCGATTGGCGCGACCTTGCCATTTGGCCTGAGCTTGTCTTAACCCGCTGCCAACAAGACACGCAACGGTTGCAGGTGGTCAAGGTAACTAAAGGACAGGTCTCACCACCTTTTTACTGAAACAGAACATATTTGATCACTTTTTCGACGCTGCGTCAGAGGAAGACTTGCGCCCGTTTACCTTTGGAGCGCATCAGGTCACCATCGGCCCGGACAAGCCAACAAAGGAAAACCTCTTATGCGCGCCTTTCAAGTTTCAGATTTCGCTGTTCCCGCAGCATTGTCAGAGGTTGTAGCACCAAAACCCCAAAGCGGCGAAGTTCTTTTGGAAATAAAGGCATGCGGGCTGAATTTCGCTGATCTGCTGATGGCGAAGGGCACCTATCAGGATACACCAAAGCCACCCTTTACCCTTGGGATGGAGGTTTGCGGAACGGTGATTGCGCAAGGCCCCGATGTCACGACGCCAAAGATTGGTAAACGGGTGGCGGTTTTCGGCGGGCAAGGTGGATTGGCTGAGCAAGGGGTTTTCCCGGCCGCATTGTGTCGCGCGGTGCCAGATGCAATGCCCGCCACGGTTGCGGCGGGGTTTCAGGTGGCTTACGGCACGTCGCACCTTGCACTGACCCGCCGCGCGCATCTGCAGGCTGGTGAAACACTGCTAGTGCTGGGGGCGGCAGGCGGCGTCGGGCTGACTGCGGTGGAAATCGGCAAGGCGCTTGGGGCCACGGTGATTGCGGTTGCCCGCGGGGCCGACAAGTTGGCCGTGGCCAAGGCCGCAGGGGCAGACCACCTGATTGACAGCACGACCGCTGACATCAAGACAGCCGTCAAGGCCTTGGGCGGCGCAGACGTGATCTATGACCCGGTGGGCGGGGATGCGTTCAAGGCAGCGCTTGGCGCGGCCAACCGCGAAGCGCGTGTGTTGACCATCGGATTTGCCAGCGGAGACGTGCCGCAGGTGCCTGCCAATATTATTCTGGTCAAGAACATCACGGTGATCGGGTTCTACTGGGGTGGCTATCTGAAATTCAATCCAACCGCGCTGACCGACAGTCTGGGCGCGCTGATGGAGATGTACGTGGATGGCCGGCTAAAGCCCCATGTCAGCCACGCCCTGCCCCTTGAACAGGCGCAGGACGCGCTGGACCTGCTGTCCAGCCGCAAGGCCACTGGCAAGGTTGTGGTTACGCCGTAACCACCTGTGGCAGCGCAATCGGTGCGGGGCGAAAGGCGTCTTCCAACATGCGCGTCAGATCATCCATTGCAGCCCCTGTCGCCAATTCAGCGCGGTAAAGGTTGATCTGCATCTGGTCGAGCTTGGGCAACCCGGTGCTGGCCGGCAGTCGGTCAAAATAGGGCGGTTCGGTCCCGTCCAGCACCGCGTGGATCGCCAGATCAGCGCTGACCGTCGCCTCGATCGCGCGGTCGCCGTCGCCTTCTACGGCCATTTCCCAAGCGATGCCCGCGTCATCAAGTGACCGTTGCACACGCGGTCGGAACAGGCAGCTTTGGCAAAACGCCAGCGGCAACGGACGCGCCCGCCAGACGGTGCTGCCGGGGGCCCCGACCCAGACCAGGTTGCGGGTACACAAGGTCCGGCGTCCCTCGCTGCCTTCGGATTCTGTTGTCAGGATCAACTCAACCTCGCCTCGGTTGAACTGGGTCTTGAGCGCCTGCGTATTGGATGACAGCAATCGCACCCGCAGGCGTGGGTAGGCCGCATTGAAGCGGTGCAGCACCTGCGGAATGGCAGGGTAGACGATGTCATGCGGCACGCCCAACTTGATCTCGCCCTCGAATTCCTGCGAGGTGAGCTTGCCGTAAACTTCGTCATTAAGGTCCAGCATGCGCCGCGCATAGCTGACCAGTTGTTCGCCCGATGCCGTCAGCCCAATTGTACGCGCAGAGCGGTCGAGCAGTTCGACACCAATCGATTCCTCAAGCCGCTTGAGCTGCATCGACACTGCCGATTGCGTGAGATTCAGGAAACCGGCGGCCCGCGTCACGCCACCGGTATCAGCTACAGCCACAAAGGAACGCAGGGCGGTCAGATCTAGATTTCTGGGCATATCACAATTCCTGATACTTCAGTTTCCAAACATTCATTTCCCTTATCTCACGTTTTGACCCACATATCAACCATACATATACGACAGCGCGAATTCATCACGAAGGAGAATGCAATGTCCAAGACCTTCAAGATCACCCGCTCCGCCCCCTGGCCCCGCCACGCGGGCCTGATGCAACTGATCCAGCGGTTGACCCAAGTGCGACGGCAGCGGATCGACCTGGCGAGCCTTGAGCCGCACTTGCTGAACGATATCGGCGTAACAGAAGCCCAGGCCCGCACAGAAGCCAATCGCAGCATTTGGGACGCCCCCGAACACTGGCGCTAGGCCACCCAGCGGCGGCGCAGTCCGGTATTCCAGACCTTTGTTGACCAAACGTAAGGAATACCTGACCCGCCCGCAGCCAAAGGTATGGTTTGCCAGACTGTCGGGTTGCAAGAGCCGCGTCTAGCAAAGTGGCAAGACACGAAAACAGTAAATGAAATCAAAATATTGGGACACCTCATCATGTACACTGCATCTTCCTTCACCGCGATCAACACCCCTGTAATCGCTGCCAAGCCTGCACCGGTTTCTGGCCTGATTGGCAAGCTCATTGCCCTGCACAAGCAGCGCAAGGCACTGGCCCGGATGGACGACGCGCAACTGCATGATCTGGGGCTGACCTTTGCCGAAGCCCAGGCCGAAGCATCGCGCCCGCTTTGGGATGTTCCGGCCACTTGGGTGCAGTGACCGGCGGCCAACTGCGACATTCCGGCACAGACCATTCGAAAACCGGCACGGACCCCTCAGGTTCCTCTTGAAAACAAGGGGGTCTGTGCCGATATTGACCGTAAAGCGGGCACAAATCCGTTTGTTGTCTAAATTGGAGGTCAATATGGCTGAATATCAAACGATCCGGACCGCGAGCGGCGCACGCTCTGCCGAGATCGATCAGGGGCTACGCGCCCACATGAACAAGGTCTACGGCACGATGTCCGTGGGCATGATCATCACATTTGTGGCGGCTTGGGCCATTGCCGGCCTGTCTGTCACATCCACCCCGACAGAATACCAGATCGGTGCGAATGAGTATTTGACCGGGCTTGGTTATGCCTTGTTCGCGACCCCGCTGAAGTGGGTGGTGATGCTGTTGCCGCTGGGCATGGTGTTTGGCTTTGGCGCGGTGTCAAACCGTGCGTCGGCCGCCGGGTTGCAAACCTACTTCTACGCCTATGCCGCCGCGGTTGGTCTGTCGCTCAGCGCGATCTTCCTGGTCTACACCGGGTTTTCGATCGTGCAGGTCTTCCTGATCACGTCCATCGCTTTTGCGGGTCTTTCGATCTGGGGTTACACCACGAAGAAGGACATCTCTGGCTGGGGATCATTCCTGATCATGGGTCTGATCGGCCTGATCGTGGCGATGATCGTGAACATCTTCCTGCAGTCGTCTGCGATGGAATTTGCGATTTCGGCAATTGGTGTGCTGATCTTTGCAGGCCTGACCGCCTATGACACCCAGAAGATCAAGACGACCTATATCGCGCATGCCGCACACGGCGATCAGGAATGGCTGGGCAAGGCTGCGATCCACGGCGCGTTGTCACTCTACCTGGACTTCATCAACCTGTTCATCATGTTGCTGAACCTGCTGGGCAGCCGCGAATAACTTCGTACTGAGATCGAATATGAAAGGGCCGGTGGAAACACCGGCCCTTTTTCGTGGAACTTCGGACTCTATCTCTGGAGGACATGATGCCCATCTTCACCCCCAAGACCGGCAAGACCGATGCCAGCGACGGCGCAGGCAATCCCTGCTGCCCCAACTGTGCAGAGCATTACTGTGACAACGGCGAGCCGGCCCAATTCGGTGCATTTGTTGAACATCTAACGCCGGGGTCGAAGTCCTCCAATAAACACTGGCATGCGGGCGAGAATGAGATGCTTTGCGTCCTGACCGGCGGAGATACGCTACTTGAAGGCGACTGCCAGAGCGTGATCGGTCCCGGCACTGCGGCCACGTTCAAAGCTGGTGATCCGGCCGGGTATTTCGTCGAGAACACCAGCGCCCAAGACGCGAGCTATTTGGTCATAGGCACGCGCAGCAGCGGTGATGTCGTTTCTTATCCCGACAACGACCGGATTCTGCATTGGGATCGCTCGAAGCAGACGCGGCGCTGGACGGATCACGCAGGCAATCCGGCGTCAAACCCATCTGTACTGGGCGAAACGCCTTCGTAATGCAAAAAAGGGCCGCGCTGATCAGCGCGGCCCTTTGAAAGGTTCGTTTGGCAGATCGCTTACTTGATCTTGCCTTCCTTGTATTCCACATGCTTGCGCACGACCGGGTCATACTTTTTGACAACCATCTTTTCGGTCATCGTGCGCGCGTTTTTCTTGGTAACGTAGAAATGCCCGGTCCCCGCGGTGGAGTTCAGGCGGATCTTGATCGTGGTTGGCTTCGCCATGTGTCTTCTCCGGCTGCGCCGCGTCTGGCGCGGGCGTGAATCTCATTGATGCTGCCTTTTACCGGGCGCGTTTTGCCTGTCAACCGCAAACACCGTGATTCCCAGTTATGACCGCGCGGAGTTGCGATTCTTCGCTGAATAATCGGGGATTCGAATTTTCGACGAAAATTCGCGCCAGAACAGGACGCGGATCGGTCCGGCATGGCGGACCACGCCGCCAGACATCGCGGACTTGGCCGAGAATATCTGCGCGATCCAGCATTCAGGAGATTGGGGACGGGCAAGTGATGTCATGCCTCTACCCAACACCAACGTGGTAAAAGATCAATGAATGCGCGGATGGCCTATAAGCCGGATTCTGTCCCCCGTGTTGCCACGGATGGATGACCATTCATCTGGGGTCGCTGTTGCCAACGGCCCTCTAGCTGCCAACCCGGACCTGCTGGGGATCAAGCCTCCCCGCCGGTTGTCCGGCACGCGGTCCCTATTTGGCATTGCTCCTGGTGGGGCTTGCCGTGCCGCGTCTGTTGCCAGCCGCGCGGTGGGCCTTACCCCACCGTTTCACCATTAACCGGGCGGACCCGGCCTGTCTGTTCTCTGTGGCGCTCTCCCTGGGGTTACCCCCGCCGGGCGTTACCCGGCACCATGCTTTGATGGAGTCCGGACTTTCCTCGAACGGTTGCCCGCCCGCGATCATCCAGCCATCCGCGCGACGGATGGCTTAGGCGGTCACGCCGCTTGCGTCAACGGGGAAGCGCCCTGCCAAGTCCGCCATCAACGTGCGGTCGATGTCATCAAGGGCGCCAGTGACCTGCGGACGAAAGCGCAAGCGGAACGCCGCAAGGCGCAGGTCGTCCGAGACATCTGCCGTATAGCCAAACCGGCGCGCCGCGGCGTCAAAATCCGAAGAGGGCGCGCCAGCAACCGATGAGGGCCAAACAGACAGCCCCGCACGCGCGAGACGCCGCCAGTCAAACCGGGGGCCGGGATCGATCTTGCGTCCCGGCGCCATGTCGGAATGGCCAATGACCCGTTCGGGCCGGATCGCCCAGCGCTGTGTTATTCCGGCCAGCAGTTCCTCGAGCGCATCCATCTGAGGGGCTGCAAAGGGGCAATCGCCGGGGTTGGCAAGCTCGATCCCGATGGACCGGCTGTTGACGTCGGTCACCGCACCCCAACGGCCCGCACCGGCATGCCAGGCGCGGAGTTCTTCCGGCACAAGCGCGACAACTTCGCCATTTTCCGCGATGAGGTAGTGCGCCGATACTTCGGTCTTGGGATTGCACAGCGTGTCACACGCCGCCGCTGCCGATTGCATTGCAGTGTAATGGATCACAACAAGGTCAGGCGTGGCACCATCCCGGCGCGGCCCGCAATTGGGGCTATCGCGGCGCGTCAGCCTCAGTTGCCTGCCGCCAGAAGGAATGGTGCGGGATCCCAACCGCAGGCAAAGCCATCGCCATCGGGGTCAATACCGCGCGGGTCACGCTCTGGCCCGCCGCGGGCCAGAAAATCGCGCTGCGCCGCATCGGGCGAATTATAGGTGGCGCAATTGCGCTGGAACCGACCCTGCCCCGACAGGATCGAGCGGGAATACCATTCCTGCCCTTTGCGGTTTGGCGCGTTCAGCGCAAATTCCACGATATTGGGGCCGGTATCTGCGGGACGGGTCGGTAGGGCGGTCGGTGCGATCACCTCACGCTGTGCCGCTTGAGCCGCACGGCGCTGCGCGTCCGATTCAATTGATTCCCGGCTGCTGACAGCGCTGAAATCCTGCTCGTCCGAAATACCGGGGTTGTTCTGCAGTTCGGGTGCAGCATTGGTGGGGCTGGCCTGCACACCCTGCGTGCGGCTGGGGTCAAGTGCGGACAGCGGCGCGCCCACTTGTCCGCCCGGCCCTGCCCCTTGTCCGATGCCCGCAGCAGCCAGATCGGAGGATGGGATCGCTTGGGTTTGGACAGCCGACGGCGGGCCAAAGTTCGTGGTCCCGGACCCTGTCAGCGCCGCCTCACGCGCGAGGCGCTGGCGCTCGAACTCAATCGGATCGCCAAAGCCCACACCGCGGTTGCTTTCTGGCACGCTTGACGCGCAGCCCGCGACCATAACGCTAAGCGCCAGAACAATGATACCCTTGGACAAGACCGCCACCCGTATTTTGCCGTTTTGACGGATTTACCACCACTTGGCGGGCTTGGCTACAAATCCCGCTGCACGTTCCAGTGAATAGGCGACGTTCAGCAATTCGGCCTCTTCCCAGGGTTTTCCGATCAACTGCAAGCCCAGGGGCAGACCCTGCCCGTCCAGACCCGCAGGGATCGCGATGCCGGGCAGACCAGCGAGGTTCACCGTCACCGTAAAGACGTCGTTGAGGTACATCTGAATCGGGTCGAAATTGGCCCCCAGTTCAAATGCGGCAGAAGGTGTCGCAGGCGTCAGGATCGCGTCAACACCATCGGCAAACACAGTTTCAAAGTCGCGCTTGATCAAGGCGCGGACCTTGCGGGCGCGGTTGTAGTAGGCGTCGTAGAAGCCTGCGGACAGCACATAGGTGCCGACCATAACGCGGCGCTGCACCTCTGCCCCGAAGCCTTCGGCGCGGGTCTTCTCGTACATCTCGGTGATGCCGTCGCCCTGTTCCAGCTTGGCGCGGTGGCCAAAGCGGACGCCGTCATAGCGGGCAAGGTTTGACGAGGCTTCTGCCGGGGCAATCACATAATAGGCGGGCAGCGCATATTGGGTGTGCGGCAGTGTGATGTCGACGATTTTTGCGCCCGCATCCTTCAGCATCGCGGTGCCATCGGCCCAAAGCTTTTCGATTTCGGCGGGCATGCCGTCCATGCGGTATTCTTTTGGGATACCGATGGTCTTGCCCTTGATGTCGCCGGTCAGCGCCGCCTCAAAATCCGGCACAGCGATGTCGGCGCTGGTGCTGTCCTTGGGATCGTGGCCGCACATGGCCTGTAGCATGATGGCGCTGTCGCGCACATCCTTGGTCATCGGCCCGGCCTGATCCAGCGAAGAGGCAAAGGCAACAATGCCCCAGCGGCTGACGCGGCCATAGGTCGGCTTGATGCCTGTGATGCCGGTAAAGGCGGCTGGCTGGCGGATTGATCCGCCGGTGTCGGTGCCTGTGGCCGCAAGGCACAGATCAGCCGCCACCGCCGCCGCAGAGCCACCAGAGGAACCACCCGGTGTCAATGCGGCGTCTATCTTCCAAGGGTTCACCGCATTGCCATAGACGCTGGTTTCATTGGACGAGCCCATGGCAAATTCGTCCATGTTCAGCTTGCCCAGCATCACAGCACCGGCATCAAAAAGCTGCGTGGTAACGGTGGATTCATATTCCGGTTTGAACCCTTCCAGAATTTTGGAGGCCGCCTGCGACGCCACACCTTTGGTGCAAAAGAGGTCCTTGATCCCCACCGGAATCCCGTTGAGCGCGGGCGCATCTGCACCGGCGCGGGCATCTGCCGCCTTGGCCTGTTCCATCGCCAAATCAGGCGTGTGGTGGACAAAAGCGTTCAGCGCGCCTGCGGCCTCTGCCTCGGCCAGACAGGCGCCCGTCAGTTCAGCAGAGGTCAGATCACCCTTGCGCATGGCGTCACGGGCGGCAGCGATAGTGAGTTTGGACAGCTCGGACATTATTCAACCACCTTTGGTACGGCAAAGAACCCCTCACGCGCATCGGGCGCGTTTTTCAACACAGCGTCCTGCTGATCACCGTCGGTGACCACATCGTCGCGCCGCTTCAGCCGCTGCGGCGTCACCGATGTCATCGGCTCCACGCCGTCAACGTCCACCTCGTTCAATTGCTCGATGAACCCAAGGATCGCGCCAAATTCCTGCGCCAGCGCAGGCAGCGCGTCGTCTTCGACCTTGATCCGGGCGAGTTTCGCCACGCGGCGGGCGGTTTCGGTGTCAATCGACATGGGCGTTCTCTCGTCGGTTTTTGCTGCTGTCGCGTTTACCGCCGCGCCCAGCGACCTGCAAGGACATGTGCGGTGTAAACATGGATCATATAGCCCAGCATGATCGCATTCAGGATATGCCACAGAAAATGTGTGCCAATCGACAGGCTGGGGCAGACGATTTCATCCAGTGACCGCATGATGATCGAGGTCACAAGGATCGCGGCACCAATCATGAAACCGCGCGCCGTTTCAGGCTGTGTGCGGCGCAGGCCCACCCCGTAGGCCACCAGCAGGATCGGCACTGTCCAGTAGAAGTTCGAGATTTGCACGAAGGGGATCTGATCTAGGATAGGGACGACGATGGCCGCGTAGGGCACAAAAAGCGCCGTGGCGATCAGTGCGATCCACAGCGGCAGGCCCAGCACATCGCGGTGCACCAAAAAGAGGTAGGTCAGGATGAAAAGCCCGATGGGGGCTACGTCGGTCAAGGCAGCCCAAACAGTCGCATGGGTATGGAAAAGCCCGCTGCCGATGCCAATTGCAAACAGGATCACGCAGAGCACCCGCGCTGGGATCACCCCCGCAGTGCGCCGCCACATCACCACGGCGGCAATCAAGAACGCAAGATTGGTCACCGCGTTGATCGGCTCTGACCAGAGCGTCAGATCGACCCGTTCGCAGTATCCGTCAACTTGATCGGTCCAGTTCATCTTGCCCCTTACCCTCAGGTCATTACACTGCCCCCCATGAACCGAAAGGGCGCGTCATGAAGATCACATGGTTGGGACATGCAAGTTTTCGCATCGAAATTGAAGGGGCGGTGTTGCTGATCGACCCCTGGCTGGCAGGAAACCCCTCTTTTCCTGATGATCGCCGGGCTGAGGCCTTGGCGGGCGCAACGCATATCCTGCTGACCCATGGGCATTTTGATCATACCGCTGAAATCAGCGACATTGCGGCTGAAACGCAGGCAACGGTCTGCTGCATCCCGGAAATGGCCGCAATGATCGAGGCGATGGGTCATCCTGTGGTCGATTGGAACAAGGGTGGGACGATTGACTGTGCGGGCGCCAAAGTGTCGATGGTCAATGCGGTGCATTCGTCATCCATGCCAACTGCTGACGGGGTCATCTACAGCGGCACCGAAAGTGGATTCATGATCGGGGGCGAAGGCCACATGATCTATGTGTCGGGCGACACCGACATCATGGCGGATATGGACTGGATGGGCGATTTTTATCAGCCCGACATCGGCATCCTGTGTGCAGGCGGCCACTACACGATGGGAATGAAAGGCGCTGCCTATGCGGCCAAACGCTATTTCAACTTCAAGACGGTTATTCCCTGCCATTACAAGACCTTCCCGCTGCTCGAGCAATCGGCGCAAGCGCTGATTGACGGGCTTCCGGGTGTTGATGTGCAAACTCCCGAGGTGATGGCCCCTATCGACTTTTGATGGTGGCGGTCAGACAGCCGGTGTCTTCGTCGAAGGCTGAATGGCTATAGCGGAAATGACTTGCAGGTAAGCCGCTTTCGAAGTCCGCGCAAAGGGTGTAGCGCTGTTCATCCAAGCTGGTGTAGCGATATGTGCCGTCTTCCAAAGCGTCTGAAATATCCTTTTTGATCGCAAAAACTGAGTCGCAGTAGCTTTCGCCATTGGTGGGCACGGCGTCAGGTGCTGTGCCGCCCGAACAATAGAGGGCGCGGGTGATGTTCCGTAGATCGGCATGGCGCTGTTCGTCGCGTTTCTCGGCGCGGGCTGCACTGGGCCCGCCGGCCAAGAACAGCCCCACGGCGATCGCCGCGATGGCCACGCCGGCCATGGTGATACCTAAGACCTTTTTCATGACATGCCCTTCCCGACCTGCCGCCGGTAAAACAGAAAAATGGACCCTGAAATCACTGCGACCACCAAGGTCCGCAAGATCGTGACATCGGTCAGTTCACCGTTCAGGAACTGCGCGAGCGTCCAGCCGAAATTGCCAAGGAAGGTCAAAGCTGTCGCCAAAAGGGTCAAATAAGTCAGCCAATTGCGGATGACCGACCGGCTGCGACCGGGGTTTGCGGCCTGTAGCTGCCCCTCGCGGTAGGTCAGATAGGCGAAAAGCGGCGCTGTGGCGATCAACCCGGCGATGGCATTGCGGATAGAGCGCACGGTCCACCTTGGAAGGTGGTCATCTGCCAGAACAAGGTCGATGATCGAAAAGCAAAGCCAATTCAAATAGATGGCTGCACCGAAGAGCAGCGCAAATGTCAGCCCATGCACAAAGAAATCCCGCGCGGAGACCACAGACTGCGGGCTTGGCACCGGTTGCGAAAACGCCACGTCCGACCATGCAGACAGGGCATCATTCACCTCATCGGCGGACCAACCGGCCTGCGTCAGCGCGGCTTTGATATCAGGTCGGGACTGACCGGCGCTGAGCGCGGAGCCGACAAATTCCTTGAGATCTTGTTTTGATGACATGTCATGGTCCTATTTCGCGACAACAAAATTGAACATAGTTCATGAACGTAGTTCAGTCAAGTTCGGCGAGCTGAGAAAAAGGACAAGAGCAATGCCGCGCAGTCTTCGGCGGCCAGACCATCGTAGACCTCTGGCGCGTGGTGGCATTGCGGGTGGCTGAACACCCGCGGCCCCTGCGCCACGCCACCGGATTTGGGGTCTGCGGCACCATAATACAGCCGCGCGATACGGGCATTGCTGATGGCCGCGGCGCACATCGGGCAAGGTTCCAGCGTCACGTAAAGATCGCAGCCGGTCAGCCGTTCCTGCCCCAATGCAGTACAGGCTGCACGGATCACCAACACCTCGGCATGGGCGGTGGGGTCATTCAGGGCGCGCGTGCGGTTGCCGTCCTGGGCAATCACCTGACCGTCCTGAACCACGCAGGCGCCCACCGGAACCTCGCCCCGTGCGGCGGCGGCGCGCGCCTCTGACAAGGCCACATCCATGTAACTGCGAAACGTCATATCTTTTGGTGTCGCGCAACACGCCGACTTGCAACCCCCGACATCAAGCGGGCATGTTGCGCCATGACTGAAGATATCTACGATCCGGACTACGTTGCATCCCTGTTTGATCGCTGCTCTGCCCGGTATCGCAACTGGAGCGCGGTCAGTTCCTTTGGTTTCGTCTGGCTTTGGCGCAAACAATGCGTTGCGCGGTTGATCGGACAACAACAAATCAGCCGGATCAGCGCGGGCAAGGTTGGGCAGCCCGCCACACCTGCCCCGCAAGTTGTTGATCTGATGGCTGGCACGGGTGAAGTCTGGCCGCATCTTTTGTCTGCCTTCCCCCGCGCGAGGATCACGGCGATTGATATCTCGGCCCGGATGCACACCGAAGCGGTGGAACGCCTGCACGGCACCCGTGCCGACAAGATCACCCATCTGCAAGCGAATGCGCTGGGCACTGATCTGCCGGAGAACAGTGCGGATAAGCTAGTGGCGACCTTTGGGCTCAAAACCTTTGACGCCGCACAGCAGGCGGTTCTGGCGCAACAGGTGGCCCGTATCCTGCGCCCCGGCGGCAGCTTTGCGATGATCGAGGCGTCGGACCCAAAGGGCTGGCTGCTGCGGCCGCTTTATCGGATTTACCTGGACCGCGCCCTGCCCCTGCTTGAACGGCTGTTCCTTCGGGGCGCGCAGGACTTTTCGATGATCGGAACCTATACGCGCAATTTTGGGGATTGCAGCCATATGCAGGGCGCGCTGCGGGATGCGGGCCTGAACGTCACGCTCAAACGGCACTTTTTCGGATGTGCCACCTCTGTTGCGGGCACAAAGCCCGTTGCGCCGCATGATCCTGCAGCCTAAAGCCCTGTCATGACTGACAACACCCCCAAGGGCGACCGCATCGCCAAAGTCCTGTCGCGCGCGGGCATTGCGTCCCGGCGCGAAGCCGAACGTATGATCGCCGACGGACGGATCACGGTGAACGGCAAGGTGATCGACAGCCCCGCGCTGAACGTCACGCCTGCGGACAAGATCACCGCTGATGGCAAGCCTGTGGGTGAGCCAGAGCCGCCGCGCATCTGGCTTTATCACAAGCCTGCAGGCCTTGTGACGACCGAGCGGGACGAAAAGGACCGCCCGACCGTCTTTGCGTCCCTGCCTGAAGACATGCCGCGCGTGATGTCCGTCGGGCGCTTGGACCTGAATTCCGAAGGGTTGCTGCTGCTGACCAACGATGGCGAGGTCAAGCGACGGTTGGAACTGCCCAGCACCGGCTGGCTGCGCCGCTACCGCGTGCGGATCAAGGGCACCGCGTCAGAGGCCAAACTTGACCTCTTGCGCCAAGGGATCACCGTGGACGGGTTGCAATACCAGCCCATGGTCGTGACCTTTGATCGGCAGGTGGGGGCCAATGCCTGGCTGACGATCAGCCTGCGCGAAGGCAAGAACCGCGAGATTCGCCGCGCGATGGAGGCGATTGGCGCGGTGGTGAACCGGCTGATCCGCGTCTCTTACGGGCCTTTTCAGTTGGGCGAGTTGAAGGCCGGTGAGGTTGAAGAAGTCAAGCGCCGGGTGGTCCGCGATCAGTTGGGTATCGACCCGCGGCCCAAGCCCGAGCGCAAGCGCAAACCGCCGCGGCGTAACGACTAGCCCCACCAAAACTGTTTCAAGCTGTACTGGGACCGATCTACGAATACCGTGACACCGGCGAATTCGCGCAGGGGGAAATTCCCCGGTTGTTGAACCTTGCCCCGTCCCGCAGGGTTCGGCATGTTAGCCCAAACGCCAATTGGGACTGGATTTATGGCCGACTTACTGACGCTGGAAAACGCGATGAACCTGCTTGTGCTTTGCTTTTTGCAAGCCGTGCTGGGGTTCGACAACCTTCTTTACATCTCGATCGAAAGCAAACGCGCGCCCGTTGCACAGCAAAAGGCGGTGCGAATGTGGGGGATCCTGATTGCCGTGGCGCTGCGGGTTGTGCTGCTGTTTGTGATGATCAGCCTGATCGACGCTCTGTCAGAGCCTTTCTACACTTTCACTTGGGACGGGGTGATTACCGGGGCGGTGAACTTTGCAACGGTGGTTTTTGTCTTTGGCGGCGCATTCATCATGTACACGGCCGTCAAGGAGATCGCGCATATGCTGTCGATGGACCATCTGGGCCACGATATCGAAGGGAAAGGCGGCAAATCAGCGGTGCAGGTGGTCATGCTGATCGTCTTCATGAACCTGATCTTTTCGTTTGATTCAGTGCTCTCTGCCCTTGCGATCACGGATGTCTTCCCGGTGCTTGCCACGGCGATCCTGCTGTCGGGTCTGGCAATGCTACTGCTGGCGGACGGGGTGACAAAATTTCTTGAAAACAACCGCATGTACGAAGTTCTTGGCCTATTCATCTTGCTGATCGTCGGTGTCGTTCTGCTGGGTGAAGCCGGGCAAGCTGCTGTTCACGGAGTCGAGGCGATGGGCGTACCTCACGAAGAAGCCAAGGAACTGGCACTCAAGATATTTGGGCAGGAAATCGTGCCAATGTCGAAATCGACCTTCTACTTCTCGGTTGTGGTGCTCGTGGCGGTCGAGATCATTCAATCGGGCTATTCCCGCAAGCTGAATGCGGAACGTGCGGCCCGGCAGAAGCACTCGTAATATGCAAATGCCGCACATATCTGTGACACCGAATGGGGGCCACGATGGGGCGACTGATCTTATTGGTGTTGCTGGTTGCAGCCTTTGCCGTGGCGTTTTCTGCGATCGCGCTGGCGCTGCGCGCCATTTCGCCGCAAGATAAAGGGGCTGTGGGGGACACGATGCCAAAGACCTTTTCGACCATCGCCTATGTGTTGCTGATCATGCTGATGTTCGGTGTGGCGACCGGCTGGCTGGGTGCGGCCTGATGGCGCAGAAGTTTGGTGGCAAATATAGCCCCGGTCAGGGCGACGGCCGCGAAAGCGTGGACGACCGCCGCGTCGATGCAGCGGGTGCGCGCGCCAACATACTGTTCATTCCGGGCCTGATCGTGGCCTTTACCGCCTTTGGAAATGGTCCAGTGTCGCTGGCGCTGGGGCTGGTGGCCGCCGCCGATCTGACACTGGCCGCGTGGTTGCTGCGCGAAGGGTTGCGTGCCGAAGCGGCCTATGATGCGCGCAAGGTCGCGCGCCGCCCGGCCATTCCGCGCAAGATGCTGGCCAGCGCGTTGACGGGTTCAGGCGTGGCATTGGCCGCCTATGTTGGCGATAGCGGAATTTTCGGATCATTGCTTTATGGCGTGGTCGCGCTTGCCCTGCATGTTGCGGCCTTTGGTGTTGATCCGTTGAAAAACAAGCGTATGGAAGGTGTGGACACCTTCCAGCAAGACCGTGTTGCCCGCGTGGTGGAAGAGGCCGAGGCGCATTTGGAGGTCATGAAAGGCCAGATCGCGCTGCTGCGTGACCGCAAGCTGGACACGCGTGTGGCGGGCTTTCAAGCTGCTGCACGGCGGATGATCCGCACGGTCGAAGAAGACCCGCGTGATCTGACCGGAGCGCGCAAGTTTCTGGGCGTCTATCTGATGGGCGCCCGCGATGCGACGGTGAAGTTCGTGGACCTTGCCCAGCGCAAAACCGATCCAGAGGCGCGCGCATCCTATGCGGCGCTGCTGGACGATCTTGAGCAGAATTTCGCCGCCAAAACCGAAAAGCTGCTGCGCGATGACCGCAGTGATATGGATATTGAAATCAAAGTGCTGCGCGACCGGCTGCAGCGTGAAGGCGTAAGCCTGAAATAAAGGGGGACCCATATGTCCGAGACCATCCAAGCCAAGGCGCAGGCCGCACTTGCCGAAGTTGAAAAAGTGACAGCCGTTGTGCTGGCAGAGCCCAAGGGCGACCTGATCACGTTAGAGGCCGCAGACGCGCCCACAAGCGCCGAGATCACCACGCGCATGGCCGAAATTGACATGGAAGACACCAATTCCATCGTCCGTTTCGGGTCCGGCGCACAGGCCGAGTTGCAAGAGATCAGCCAATCCATGCTGGCCGGTGTCCGCAACAAGGACGTGGGCCCAGCCGGTGACAGCCTGCGCAACATCGTCAGCACCATTCGCGGGTTTTCTGTCAGCGAGCTGGACGTGCGGCGCAAGCGGTCCTGGTGGGAACGGCTATTGGGGCGTGCGGCACCGATGGCGAAATTTGTTGCGCGTTTTGAAGACGTTCAGGGCCAGATCGACAATATCACTGATGATCTGCTACGCCACGAACATGTGCTGCTGAAAGACATCGAAAGCCTTGACGTGCTGTATGACAAGACGCTGGAATTCTACGATGAACTGGCGCTTTATATCGCAGCGGGTGAGGCCAAACTGGCCGAGTTGGACAGCACCACAATCCCCGCAAAAGAAGCAGAGGTGCAGGCCGCCCCCGAAGAACAGGGCGTGATGAAAGCGCAAGAATTGCGCGACATCCGTGCCGCCCGCGATGATCTGGAACGCCGCGTGCATGACCTGAAACTGACCCGCCAGGTGACGATGCAATCCCTGCCTTCAATCCGGCTGGTGCAGGAAAATGACAAGTCACTGGTGACCAAGATCAACTCCACCCTCGTGAACACCGTGCCGCTGTGGGAAACGCAACTGGCGCAAGCCGTCACCATCCAGCGCAGCGCAGAAGCAGCAGAGGCCGTGCGCGACGCTAATGATTTGACGAACGAGCTTTTGACCGCCAACGCCAAGAACCTGCGCGACGCCAACAAGGTAATCCGCACCGAAATGGAACGTGGCGTGTTTGATATCAACGCGGTGAAACAGGCCAACGCCGACCTGATCGCTACGATCAACGAAAGCCTTGAAATTGCAGACGAAGGCAAGCGCAAACGGGCCGAAGCCGAGGCTGATCTGCAAAAGATGGAGCAAGAGTTGAAAGACACGCTGGCCAGCGCCAAGGCGCTAAAAACCGGCACCGGCGACAACCTCGGCACGGCTGCTGGCTGAATGGTGGGATTGCGCAAGGGTTGGATGGCGCTGGGTCTTGCGGCCCTGACGACCCTTGCCGCCTGCACCGAAGAGCTGCCCAACACCGCCCCGCCAGAGCCGCGACCGCAATCGCGCGGGGTGCTGCCCACAACGGCGCCCCCTGCCCCAAGTGCGGAAAGCGAAGCGCTGGCGCTTTATTACCGCCGGCTGCAGAACGACCTGCTGGCCCAAGGGCTGTTGCGCGGCGATGGCGGCGGGCAGGACACGGCCTTTACCGATACGATGCTGGCGCGGAATTTCGTGCGCATTGCGCTATTTGATGAATATGTCACCGACGGTGATTTTCTGCGTCCGCAAGCCACGCTGTCGCGTCTGCGCCGCTGGGATCAGCCGGTGCGCATGATGGTCGAATTTGGCCCCTCTGTGCCGTCCGATCAGCGAATCCGCGACCGTGCCAGTGTGTCATCTTATGCCGCGCGTCTGGCGCGGGTGACGGGCCAGTCCATCCGGCTGAGCGATAGCGCGCCCAACTTCCACGTGCTGATCCTGAACGAAGATGACCGCCGCGCATATGGCAACCGCCTGCGTGAGATTGTGCCAGGTATTTCAACGGGTTCGCTGAATGCCATCCTGAACCTGCCGCGCGACCAGCTGTGCATTGTGGTGGCGTTTTCTGAAGGTGGCACGGCCAGCTATTCCAAGGCCGTTGCGGTGATCCGGGGCGAACATCCCCCGCTTTTGCGGACCTCTTGCATCCACGAAGAACTGGCGCAGGGTCTCGGCCTTGCCAACGACAGCCCACAGGCGCGTCCGTCGATCTTTAACGATGACGAAGAATTTGGCCTGTTGACCAATCATGACGAATTGCTGCTGCAGATGCTTTACGATCCGCGCCTGCGCACCGGCATGGCCCCCGCAGAGGCCGCCCCTATCGCCCGTCAGATCGCGCGCGAGATCATGGCCTCTGGCCCCAGCTAACGACAAAAAGGAGAGACCCGATGGGTATCTTGGATTTTCTTTCCGGCCAGTTCATTGACGTCATTCACTGGACCGACGACACCCGCGACACGATGGTCTGGCGGTTTGAACGCGAAGGCCATGAGATTAAGTATGGCGCCAAGCTAACCGTGCGCGAGGGGCAAGCGGCGGTCTTTGTGCATGAAGGGCAGCTGGCGGATGTGTTCAGCCCCGGGCTCTATATGCTTGAGACCAATAACATGCCGATCATGACCACGCTTCAGCATTGGGATCACGGGTTCAAAAGCCCGTTCAAATCGGAAATCTACTATGTGAACACGACGCGGTTTTCGGACCTCAAGTGGGGGACCAAGAACCCGATCATGATCCGCGACCCGGAATTTGGACCAACCCGGCTGCGCGCCTTTGGCACCTATACCATCAAGGTCCGCGACCCGGCCGTGTTCCTGCGCGAAATCGTCGGCACCGATGGCGAATTCACGATGGATGAAATCAGCTATCAGATCCGCAACATCATCGTGCAGGAATTCTCACGCGTCATCGCCGCGTCGGGCATTCCAGTGCTGGATATGGCGGCGAATACGGCTGATCTGGGCAAGCATGTCGCCAGCGCCATTGACAGCACAATCGCTGAATACGGGCTGGCGATCCCAGAGCTTTATATCGAGAACATCAGCCTGCCCGAAACGGTGGAAAAAGCGCTCGATGCCCGCACCTCGCGCGGGTTGGCTGGCAATTTGGATGAGCATCTCAAGTGGAAGGCCGCGGAATCCATGACCATGCAAGGGTCAAGCACGGGTCAGGCGATGGGCATGGGTCTGGGCGCGGGCATGGGGATGCAGATGGCGCAAGGGCCATGGGGTGCCGCCCCGTCTATGGCCCCGCCGCCACCGCCACCGCCGCCGGTTGAACACGTCTGGCATATCGCCGCCGCAGGAGAGGTCACAGGCCCGTTTTCCAAGGCCGCTTTGGGCCGGATGGTCACGGACGGCAAGTTCACACGCGACAGCATGGTCTGGACCCAGGGCCAGGACGGCTGGCAGCCCGCCGAGGATGTGGCCGAACTTGCCCAGCTTTTCACCGTGATGCCACCGCCGCCACCGGGCGCCTAAGGGTCAGGGGCCGTCATGACAACGGTGCGCAAGATTGATGCTGACACGGTCGTACCGCTGCTTGATCTGGCGGTGCAGCCCGACCAAACCGGTTTTGTCGCACCCAATGCGGTGACGATGGCCCAAGCCATGTTCGACAAGGCCGCCGAGATTTATGGCATCTACGACGGTGACGCGCCGGTCGGTTTGATGGCGTTCATAGACATGTCGCACCCCGACGCAGAGCTGGAAGAGGGCGATACGCCCGACAGCCTGTATCTGTGGCGCTTCATGGTTGATCAGGCGCACCAAAAGCACGGACATGGGGCGGCCGCCCTTGGTCTTTTTGACCAGATTGCCCGTGACCGAGGCCGGGTCAAAGTCGTAACCAGTGCTGTGCCCGGGTCGGGTTCGGCGATCCCGTTTTACGAACGCGCGGGCTATGCCAAAACCGGACAAATCGACGAAGGCGAGGTTGTCTTGGCAAAAGCCCTGTCTAGGCCGGATTGACCCAACCGGACTGAGGTTGAAACTATTTGCAAGGGGGCGACGTGTGTTCTGACATGAAAGCGCCCGGATCCATTTTTGCGCGAGTGATGCAGCGCCTGCCCCATCGGCGCAGCTGGCTCAAGGCGATGCATGCCGCGATGATCCCGCTGTTGATCTGGTTTATTGTTGTGACGCCAGAAGATGTGGTGCCGATAGGCCCGATGGCGTTTCAGTTTCATTCCATCCTTGCGCTGGTCTTTGTCACCTTGTCGCTGATCTGGATGGCCGACTATGCCCGCAGAGGGTTGGCCGGGCGTCCGGGGCCAAAGTTGGGGCCAAAGGCCCGGGTGCTGCACAAGGTCCTGAACACCGCGATCATCTGGGGCCTCTTTGGTGTGGCGATCACCGGTTTCCTACTGGGGCTCACGTCAGAGCGGATGTTGAAAGCGGGCGGCTTTCTACCTATTGCGCCGCCGCTGGGCCTGCCGCAAGCCAATGAGATCATTGGCACATTTCACATCTACGAATTCTATCTTCTCGGTGGGATCGTTGCGATCCATGCGGGGTTTCATATCTGGCGACATCTGGCAGTGCGCGACAATGCCCTGCGGATCATGGCCCCAAAAAGACTGCATAAATACCTGTGACAACCCCGCAGGGCTTGCTATCCATGCGGCATGACAGCACTGGCCGACCACCATTTTCCTTGCGACACCTGCGGGTCCGATCTGCGGTATGATCCTGGTGCCGATCAACTGACTTGCGACCATTGCGGCAACAGCCAGGCGATTGAAACCGACCGCGTAGCGGCGGGCGGCCTGCGCGAGCTGGATTTTCGTGCTGCCGTCAACAACACCCTGTCCGAGGCCGAGATTGAAGAGACCCGTGTCGTCACCTGCCCCAATTGCAGTGCCACGACAGAATTTGACCCCGACACCCATGCCGCCGAATGCCCGTTTTGTGCAACTCCCGTGGTCACCGATACCGGCACCCACCGCCATATCAAACCGCGCGGTTTGCTTCCCTTTGCGCTGGACGAAGGTCAGGCGCGCGCGGCTCTGACCGGTTGGCTGGGCAGCCTTTGGTTTGCCCCGGGCGGGGTGCAGGATTACGCGCGCAAGGGCCGTGCGATGAACGGCATCTATGTGCCCTACTGGACCTTCGATGCAGACACCAAATCAAGCTACACCGGACAGCGCGGCGACGATTACTTTGAAACCAAGACCGTCACCCGCAACGGCAAGCGTAAACAGGTGCGCGTGCGCAAGACCCGCTGGCGCGCGGCGCGCGGTCGGCTTGCGCGGTTCTTTGATGATGTGCTCGTGCTGGCCTCGCAGTCCTTACCCAAGAAATACACCGACGGGTTGGAACCATGGGATTTGTCAGAGCTTGAACCCTACAACCCCGAATACCTCGCCGGGTTCCGGGCTGAGGGGTATCAGATCGAACTGGCCGACGGATTCACGCAGGCCCGCGCCTATATGGACCGGATGATCTTGCGCGACGTCAAATATGACATCGGCGGTGACCGGCAGCGGGTCAGCAATGTCAACACGCAGATCAGCGATGTGACGTTCAAGCACGTGCTGCTGCCCGTATGGCTCGCCGCCTACAAATACCGGGGCCGCACATTCCGCTTTGTTGTGAATGGACGCACGGGCCGGGTGCAGGGCGAACGGCCCTATTCGGCTTGGAAAATCACCTTTGCCGTCATACTCGGACTGATCATCGCCTTGATTGCGGGCTTTGTTATCGCTAACAGCCAATAAACATCTGAGAGGTGCCGACATGATCCTGTGCTGTGGTGAAGCCCTAATTGATATGCTGCCGCGTCAAAGCACGGCGGATGAACCGGCCTTTGCGCCCCATGCGGGTGGTGCTGTGTTCAACACGGCAATTGCGCTGGGACGGCTGGGCGAGGATGCGCAGTTGTTCACCGGGCTGTCGTCTGATTTGTTTGGCGATGTGCTGCGCGCGGGGCTGTCTGCCAGCGGTGTGGATGCCAGCCCCAGCCACGTGAGCGACCGACCCACCACGCTAGCCTTTGTCAAACTGACCGACGGACATGCAGAGTACGCATTTTACGACGAAAACACCGCCGGACGGATGCTGACCGTGTCCGACCTGCCCGATGTCACGGCAGAGGCGCTGTTTTTTGGCGGCATCTCTTTGGTGGTAGAACCCTGCGCCTCGGCCTATCAGGCGCTGATGCTGCGCGAAGCCCCCGGCAAGCTGACGATGATTGACCCCAACATCCGGCCCGGATTCATCAAGGACGAAGCCGCGTATCGCGCTCGGCTGTCTGCGATGATGGCTGCCGCAGATGTCATCAAGACCAGTGACGAAGATCTGGATTGGCTGACCGGTCAGCACGACATCCCGGCCTTGTTTGCGGCCACCGCCGCGCGGGTGATCCTGCTGACACGTGGGGCCGAAGGTGTCACGATCCACACCCGCGACGGTCAGGCCCATGTGGCCGCGCAAAAGGCGCAGGTCGTTGATACAGTCGGCGCAGGCGATACTTTCAATGCGGGCTTTCTGGCCGGATTGCGCCGCGCAGGTCTGCTAACCAAGCCCGCGCTTAAAACGGCGGCGATGGATGAACTTGTGAAGGCGGCAGAGCTTGGCGCTGCGGCTGCTGCGATCACTGTCAGCCGCGCAGGTGCCAACCCGCCCTGGCAGTCCGAACTGTGAGAGCATTGCTGCAACGGGTCACCGCAGCTGCGGTGCGCGTCGATGGAAATGTGATCGGAGAAATTGGGCCGGGCCTTTTGATCCTTGTCTGCGCGATGCAGGACGATACCGATGCAGTGACCGCACCGCTGGCGGCCAAGATCAGCAAACTGCGCATCTTTGCCGACGACGCTGGCAAGATGAACCAAAGCCTGATCCAGACGGGCGGGTCCGCCCTGATCGTCAGCCAGTTCACGCTGGCCGCCGACACGTCTCGCGGCAATCGCCCCGGCTTTTCACGCGCGGCCCCACAGGACGTGGGCCGCGCGCTTTATGAATGCTTTGTTGCGGATATGGCCGCCCTAGATGTGCCCACCGCAACCGGCACATTTGGGGCCGATATGGCCGTGAGCCTGACCAATGACGGCCCGGTCACGGTCTGGCTGGACACCGCCGAATAGGCCAACCAGCCGCCCATCACGACTGGCGACAATCAGCCGAAACATCACCTTAAACGGCAGGGAATTGCCGCGTCAGTGACCCCTGCGCGCCATCTGATTGCCGGAATTGTGCGCCACTTCTAAGGCCTGTTCTGCACCAGATGAAAGGCCGCCCCATGTTTCTGCGCACCCTGATGATCGCCTGTGCCCTGTCCCTGACCGCCGGTGCGGCGGCTGCATCAAACGCCTGCGTCACCCCGCCCAACGTCAATGCCATGGCCAATGAGATCGCAGCAGGCGTTAACGCCAACCGCCGCGCTTATGGCCAGTCAAGCCTATCCTACAACCGCCGCCTGTCTCAGGCCGCGATGAAACATGCCTGCGACATGGCCGTAAACGGATTCTTCGGGCACCGCGGCACCGATGGTTCCAATAGCCAAGCGCGTGTGCGTCAGGCCGGGTACCGTGACTGTCTGGTGGCTGAAAACCTTGCCTGGGGCTATCCCACTTCACAGCAGATCATCTCTGGCTGGATGAATTCTGCCGGGCACCGCAGCAACATGCTGCACCCCCGCGCCGCCGAGTTCGGTGTGGCGATCACCCAAGGGCCAAAAGGGCCAAACTGGGTGCTGGTGGTCGCGCGCGGCTGCTAGGCTGAATACACGTTCATCCGGCATCGACTGGTGCCCGCGAAACCACCGATGTGTCGCAGGTATTTCACCAGCGGCGCAGGGAAACGTTGTCCTGTGCCTAGTCCGGCAAGTTGTCACGGACGAAGATATTGATCGCGCAATGCACGTCTTCGGGGCTGCGGAGATCAAGAGCCACTTCAAGCGCCTGCTGCATCACACGGTCCATGTCATGGGCCAAAACGGCCTGAAAACGTCCTTCATTCAAGGCCTTGCGGGTATAGGGTGTAATCTCGTGCCCGATAATCTTTAGCGGTGCCGGGCAGCCATCGGCAAAGGCATCAATCAGTGACGGCTGTCCCCCACCGGCCAGATAGACCCCGCGCAGTGCATCACCTCGCGCGGCAAGCTCTGCCACGACCTGGCCGGTCATGGCCGGGTCACTGCCATAGGCTGCGGGCTGGATGACAGTCAGATCTGGGCGCGACAACCCCAGCGTCTGACGAAAACCCGACATGCGGTCCAGAAGGTGCCGAAACTGCAGGTGCCCCAGCAAAAGTGCCACTTCGCCCGCGCCTTGGGGTATCATTGTCGCCAGCAGGCGTGCAGCGGTGCACCCGGTGGCAAAATTATCTTGTCCGACATAAGCAAATCGCTGCGCGCGCGGGGCATCCGAGATGATGGTGATCACCCGCACGCCGCGCGCGCTCAGCCCACTGAGCGCATCGGTCACATCATCATTGTCGACACCCACAATTACCAGCGCATCCGTCTCGGGTGGCAGCGATTGCAGCACCGGGATCACGCTGTCCGGTGCATAGGTATCATAGCGGTGGCTGTGGAATGTATGCCCGACAAAAGCGTCAAGGCCCGAGATTTGGCCCGCGCTGCGAATGACCACATCAAAAAACGGGTTGGTGCCTTCCGGCAGGACAAGTGCGACGTTCTTGTGGGCAACGACCTTGCGGGCCGACAGGGATGAAGGCGCATAACCCAGAGACCGCATTGCTGCCTCAACCCGCGCCACGGTTTCCGCGCGGACACCGGCCCGACCATTCAAAACCCGGTCGACCGTGGACCGCGAGAGGCCGCTTAATGCGGCGACATCACCCATGCGTGCCCGGTTGTTCGTCATTCTCCCCCCTTTTGCCATCAGTCAGACCGAACCCAGCGCAACTGATACGTCCCCTTCAAACATGGAACGCATAGGGGGTCGCGGGGAAATTTGAGACAAAAGCATCACGATTTAATCATATTGTCAGCGGGTTCCGCTGGAAACAGGATGAAATGCCGCAACCAATGCAGGTTTTTGCATGACTAGTACGACCAATTTAGACTGGCGGGCAGAGATATCGTGATTGCATTGCGTCACAGTCTGACGTAATCACATCACTACTCACAGGTCCACACTCTGGACATCACGTGAATACAGCTTTGGCGGTGTCTGACACTCTCCACACACACCCCGTCAGACATCGTCAAAGCACCCTTCTTCTTAGACAATCTGTTAAGTCTGGGCATCGGCGGACACCCCGCCCGCGCTTTGGGCATTGACCAATTTGCATGAAGGTTGTGGGCCCCGCCGGACGCAAAACGGCCGCCCATCACAAAGGATGAGCGGCCGCAAAGTCGTTTCGCAAATGACTGCCGATTACTCGGCGGCAACCGAGGCTGCGCCTTCCGCCGTCTCGCCAAACCCTTTGGGTACTGGCAGGTCTGGCAAGGTTGCTGCACGCTTTTGAAGGGCGCGCCCGATGACGACGCGGCTGATCTCTGTCGTGCCGTCGACGATCCGAAGCATCTGCGCAAGACGCGACAGGCGATCCAAACCATAGGGCTGCAAAAGCCCCATCCCACCCAGAACTTGCGTGCAGGTATTGGCAGCTTTCACCGCCGCGTCCGGCACAAACCGCTTTGCATGGGCAGCCATCAAGGGACCTTCTGGGGTGCCAAGCGCCTCGGCGGCTTTGCGGTAGAGCAACTTTGACGCTTCCAGGTCAGTGGCCACTTCACCAAGCATCCACTGAATCCCATCGAGATCGAGGTTTTTCCCACCAAACATCTTCCGATTCTTTGAATAGGAAAGTGCGGTATCAAGGGCCGCTTGCATAAGACCACAGCACCCTGACGCGATGGAAACCCGCGCAATATCAATTGCCATCAGCGATCCTTGCAGGCCCTGACCAACGGGAAGAATGATGTTGTCTTCGCTGACCACCACATTGTCGAGGTACATCTCGGACAACGGCAGAAAGTTGTAGGACGCGGTGTCATAGCGCGGGCCAAAGCTGACCCCCGGTGCATCTGCCGGAATGGCGATCATCGCCATGTCTTTGTGGCCCGGTGAGTCGCTGGTTTTGACGACGGTGAAGTAGATATCCGCCTCGGTCGCCAGACTGACCCAGGCCTTTGATCCGCTGATCGTCCACGTGCCATCGTCATTGATGTGCGCGCGCGTGTACATCTTCATTGGGTCGGAGCCGGATTGCGGCTCTGTCAACGCGAAGTTCGCCAGCTTGCGGCCCGAGGTCAGATCGCGCGCCCATTTTTCCTTGAACGCGTCGGTCCCGTATCCGCAGCCTGCGAAGGTGCAGATATTGTGCATCGACAGGGCAAAGGCATAAGCCCCGTCGCCCAGACCCAATTGTTCGTAAACCTGAATGCCTTCAGACAATGGCAAGCCCTGACCGCCCCATTCTTCAGGCGCATAAAGCCCGGTCAGACCTGCCGCACCTGCCTGATCCGATGCGTCGCGTGGCCACGACTTTGCAGCGTTCCACGCGTCCACGTTTGGGGCGATGACATCCATCGCGTGCGCGTGCGCGGCCGCGAGAATGGTGTCCAGTTTATCTGACATCGAGCTGTTCCTTGTGAGAGACGCGCACTGTCGCATTTTGCCGTTTCCGCAATGCGGTACAGTTGCAGGTCAATGAAGTTGAATTGACGTTTCTGGCAATGAATTAACAGTTTGAGACTTCTTTCGCCATCTCGCGAAATGACAGCCTATTGTCGAAAAGTGACAACTCTATGCATCGACGGATGATTTGCGCCGATACGAACTGGGTGTGTTGCCGGTCCATCTCTGAAATGCCTTGTGCAAATTGGCCGCCGATGAGAACCCGACCTCATGTGCGATGGCCTCGATCGAGTAGAGCCCTGTTTGCAAATGGCGGATCGCGATATCGCGGCGCAAGGCGTCCTTGATCGCCTGAAACGTTGTGCCGTCGGCCTCTAACTTTCGGATCAGCGTGCGCGGCGTCATGTGCATGGCGTTCGCTGCCTCGGTCAGGTTTGCACTGTCCCATCCTGCCTGGCTCAGGTAGGTGCGGACGCGCAATGACTGCGTGTGTTCTTGGGATCGCGTAAAGATCCAGTCGCGCGGTGCTTTTCCCAGAAACCGGTCCAAATCAGCCGTGCTTCGCACCTGAACAGGCCCCAGGGCATCCAACGAAAACGAAAGCGATGTGACCGGTTGGCCAAATTGGACTTGCGACGGAAAGATCACAGCATAGTCTTCTTCGAAGTCCGGGCGCGCAAAGGCAAAGCCCACTCCTTTGACAGCCACTTCATGCCGCGCAAGCCAGGACAGCAGACCGTGGGCAAGCTTTAGGATCAGCATATGCCCAAACCGTTGGACTGCATGGTCCGCTTGCGGGATGAGCTTCAGCGTCAACGCATCCTCTGTTTCGATCAGTGCGCATTGATAGTCATCCAACAACAGGTTCCAAAACGTTGAAAACCGGTACAGCGCAGAGGCCAGCGATGTCGCTTCGCGAACCGAGGTCAGAAGGTGTTGCAGGGCCCGCGGACGAATAGGACGTGACCAAAGCCCCATCATCTCATCACCCGTTTCAACGGCAGCTATCTGGTAAAGTCGGACGATTTGGTCAAGCGTCACCCGGCCATGGGGATTATGATGGTCCGGCTGCAGATCTGCGCGTTCCAAAAGTGAATGAAAGTGATCATCGGCACAAAGAGGACGCAGCGCATCTAGCCAATCGGCAACAAATTGACCTGAAACCGTTGATATCAGAGGCGATGTATCTTTGATCATGCTGCGCCCGTGTTTATCATCGCGCGGCACAGTGCAAAACAGCTTAAGCGACTTGTTTTGAACCGGTTTTGGGCGGCCCCGCCAATGGATGAGTACCGGTCAGACAGCGCACCTACAGGCCGCCAACTACGATCTGAAATCTCGCGGTCAGACAGTGGCCGCGCTGGAAAAGCCAGCCAACAGCGGGCGCAAATCGTCAATCCTGATCGACACGAGGATCGGTCATTAGAAGAAAACACAATCATATCATCTTGTTAAGTGGTGCCCGGGGGCGGAATCGAACCACCGACACGAGGATTTTCAATCCACTGCTCTACCCCTGAGCTACCCGGGCACGGGGATGGCTAAGGCCATCGGGTAGCGGGGTTTTAGTGGGACATATCAGGGGTGTCCAGCGCCAAATGGATGAAATTTCCACCCGTGCGTCAGGAAACGGAATAGCACCGAACGGTGGATGCAGAACCGATGCACAAACCATACACATCGCGGGCCGCAAAAGGTCTAAACAGGTGTTAACCGTGCGGTGCAACACCTGTTCGTTTGACGCCACTGTCAAAGGGCTACGCGCCCTGCCCGGCCTAAGAACCGATCACGTTGGACTGCGGTCCAAAGGGGAAGCCGGTAATGTTCTGGTTACCATCTTCGGTGATGATCAGGACGTCATGCTCGCGGTAGCCGCCAGCCCCCGGCTCGTCCACTGGGATGGTCAGCATCGGTTCCATTGAGATGACCATGCCCGATTCCAACACGGTGTCGATATCCTCTCGCAGTTCCAACCCCGCTTCACGCCCGTAGTAGTGGCTGAGCACACCGAACGAATGGCCGTAGCCAAAGGTGCGATATTGCAGCAGATCGCGTTCAGCAAAAAACGCATTGATCTGGTTGGTGACCTCGGCGCAGGACGCGCCGGGTTTGAGCAGGCGCATGCCCAGTTCGTGGGCGGCAACGTTCGCTTCCCAAACCCGCAGCGACGCCGGATCCACGTCCCCGACAAACAGTGTGCGTTCCAGCGCCGTGTAGTAGCCAGAGATCATCGGAAAGGTATTGAGGCTGAGGATGTCGCCACGTTCCAACCGGCGACTGGTCACCGGGTTATGCGCGCCATCGGTGTTGAGACCCGATTGGAACCAGACCCATGTGTCGCGGTATTCGGCATCTGGAAACCGGCGGGCGATATCAAGCTCCATCGCGTCGCGGCCCGCCATGGCGATGTCAATCTCGCGTGCGCCGACCTTGATCGCGTCACGGATGGCATAGCCGCCGACGTCTGCGGTGGCGGCCCCTGCCCGGATCAGGTCAAGCTCTGCTGTGGATTTGTGCATCCGTTGGGTCATGGTGGCGGGCGCGATATCAACCGTGGCTGCGGGTGACAGGAAATCCTCCAAGAGGGCCATTTGCGCGACAGAGAGATGATCGCCCTCGAAACCGATGACTTTGCCCGGACCTGCCACGGACAGGATTGCGCGCCAGTAGTTGTTCCGTTGCCAGTCGGTATAGGTAATGTTGTCGCCGTAACACCGCCGCCACGGCTGGGCTGCATCAATGCCTGCGCTGAAAGTGACCGTATCGGTGGCCGTGACCACCTGCGCATAGGGCCGCCCGAAGGCGCAATAGAGAAAGCCGGAGTAATAGGCGACGTTATGCATGGAGGTCAGCACGCAAGCCTCTACCCCCTTGTCGGCCATGATCGCGCGCAGGCCGGTCAGGCGTGCCTCATACTCGGTGTCGGCAAATGGCAGTGTCTTTTCGCCCTGATGAAAGCGGTAGAACTCGGGGCGTGTTGTGCGGTTGGATGTTCCGTCCATCGGATGACTCCTGTTCAGGCCGCGCGCGGGGCAAAGACGGCGCGCATGTCGACACCTTCGCCCACCGCGCAAACGGCAAAGCAAGATCCCGGCGTTCAGGATGGGTAATGCGGGGGGACCACCAGAGGGTAGCGGCGACGCCATCGCCTGCCCGCGCCCATATTTTGCACGGGGTCAGCGGCGTTTTCAAGCGTTAGTGCGCAGTGTCGTCGGTCGGCGGCAGCGGCGGTGCATCGTCAGGGTCATCGCTGTCAGCCGCCGGGATTGCATAGCCACCAGTCAGCCATTTGGCGAGGTCCACATCTGCGCAGCGTTTGGAACAGAACGGGCGGTACTTGGCATCTGTGGGGCGGGCACAAATCGGGCAATCGGCCATCACGCGATCCCTTTGAACGGGCGGCGTTCGCGCTTGCGCTGCAATTCAAAGCAGCCCATCGGCGTCCAGCCCACAAGCGAGGTTTCGATGCCATCAGCCTTGAACACGGCACGCAGCGATTGTTCCAACTGCTTGCGGTGGGCCTTGGACATCGGCGCGAAATCAACGGTGATCTGGCCGCCAAGCCCGCGCAGGCGCAAGGCGCGTGGCAAGGCGCGGGCGGCGGCAAGGTTCGCCTTGAGCGCCGCGGCTGGCGAGGTATCGCCGCCGGTATTCACATCGACCGCAACCAGCGCGCGGGTCGGTTCGACATACATGGTGCCATCGTCCAAAGGCACCATCGGATTGCTGAGCACCTCGATCTGGTCGAGCACGCCAAGGTGGTCAAAACTGCCTGGCTCGGTCACCACATTGGCGGGTGCCACCCATTCGCGCCAAGCCACAAGATGCGGGCCATCGCCTTCGGTCAGTGCTTCGGGGTCGGTGCCAGTGGCATCGGCCAAGACCGCATCTGCGAGGGCCAGCATGGCGTTGATATCGTCGACGATTGCTTCTTCGTCGGCGCCAGCGCAGGACGACCGCAGGATCAGACCGTGTTCGGCATCATAGGTTTCATTGATCAACAGGCGCAGGCGGTCAATTTCATCATCATCAGCGATCTGGCGGCTGATATTGGCGCCGGGTTTGCCCGGCGTGACGATGGCATAGCGGCTCTTGAACAACACGCGATCGGTCACCGGCACGGCTTTGCCGCCTTCGGCGTAGCCAGTGACCTGCACCAGCAGTGGTTGGCCGGGGCGCAGCCCCTTGCCCTGCCGCAGGAACGCCGTCTCACCATCGGGCAGGCGGAGCATCATGCCGCCCTGCCCCTTCAAGGGCCGGTCACAGATGCCGCGAAAGATCGCGCCGGGGCGCGGGGCGTCGGGCGCATCGACCAACAGGTCATCAAGCTTGCCGTCAAGAAGGCGGGCCGCAGCCTCGACCCCGTTCAGATGGTCCAGAACAATTGTGCGGCCCTTCATGTGTCACCTTTGAAAAGCGGGAAGCCTGCGGCGGTCAAGAGCCCGGCGGTTTCGGGCAGCGGCAGGCCCATGACCGCGTGAAAAGACCCGTTGATCCACGGTATAAAGGCCGAGGCCGGCCCTTGGATGGCATAGCCGCCTGCCTTGCCCTGCCAGTCGCCGGTTGCGAGGTACCAGTCGATTTCTGCCGCAGACAGGCGTTTGACGGCGACAGTGGACTGCACGTCCTTTTGCCAGATGCGGTCGCCACGTTTGACAGCCATGGCGGTGATCACCTTGTGGCGACGGCCCGAGAGCAGGGTCAGAAAGGCACGCGCTTCACCCGCATCGCAGGGTTTGCCCAAGATGCGGCGGCCAAGGGCCACGGTGGTATCGGCGCAGAGCACCAGTTCATCATCTGTGATGGCAACGGCAGCGGCCTTTTCAGCGGCGATCCGGTTGACGTAGTCGCGCGGCACTTCGCCTTTGGCCGGATCCTCGTCAATGTCGGGGGGGCGGATAGCGTGTGGGGTGACGCCGATCTGCGCCAGCAATTCCAGCCGCCGGGGCGAGCCAGAGCCGAGGATCAGTTTGAGGTCGGGATTGGGTGTGAGGGTTGTCATCGGGGCGCGCCGCTCATCGGTCCTGTCGTCCCTCTTCGCGCGGGCAACAGGATTGCCACCGGGTGACGGCCGCAGTTTGCCATTGGCAAACCGCTTACCCGCACTGGGTCAAGCACGGCTTGACCCTACTTAAACCGATAGTTGATCCGACCTTTGGTCAAATCATAGGGGGTCATTTCGACCTGCACCTTGTCGCCAGCCAGAACCCGGATGCGGTTCTTGCGCATCTTGCCTGCCGTATGCGCGATGATCTCATGGCCGTTCTCAAGTTCGACCCGAAATGTCGCGTTCGGCAGAAGTTCCTTCACGACACCGGGGAATTCGAGAATATCTTCCTTGGCCATGTGGTCTCCTGTTCATGTTCCTGCGCTTGCTGCGCGCGGACTAAATGCGCCTGACGCGCGAAAATATCAAGGGCAAAGGCAGCTTTGGGGTTTTTTTGCCCGGCCAAACGCCGCAGGGTAACGCAAAGGACGACGAGGGGCGGCGCATGTGTTGGTCGATGGGGGCATCAGTTGGGATGTCGGCGGTAGGGATCGCCGCGACAGGCTACCTGATCGCCAAGGGCAAACCTGCGCCGATGTGGCTGCCGGTGGCCTATTTCACCGGCATGGAGATCTTGCAGGCCCTGTCCTATCCGGTGGTCGATCAGTGTAGCTTGCGCTCAAATCAGCTGGTCACCCTGCTGGGCTATGTCCACATCGCGTTTCAGCCACTGTTCTTCAACATCCTATGCCTGTTTGCGTTGCCAGTGGCCTACGCCCAGCGCATCCGCTGGCCGGTTTTTGCGCTGTGTCTGGTGTCGGCGGTGGGATCGCTTGCGATGCTTTATCCCCTTGAATCGGCAGGCTTATGTGACGATGAGCGCATGATGTGCGCGCGCCGGATGTGCACCTATATGGGCGAATGGCATCTGGCGTGGGAGTTGCCGTTCAACGGCTGGGGCAACGGATTCCGGGATCATTGGTTCCTGTGGATCGCAGAGGACGGGTTCATAGCCTATCAGGCTGCGTTCTTCTTTATGCCGATGATCTATGGGGCGTGGCGGCTGGCGCTCTATTTCTACGTCACCGGGCCATTTCTGGTGCAATTCCTGACCGATAACCTCGACGAGCAGCCCGCGATCTGGTGCCTGCTGTCGATTGCCATGCTGATCATTCTGCTGACACCCAAGGTCTGGCCGTGGTTCACGGTCAAACGCGCGCCCATCTGGATGCGGTGGGCCGCGTGATTACAATGGCGTGAGCGTGGCCGCGATGCCGTCTTGCAGCGGCCAATCGGCGAAATTGCCCACCTGCCCCGTCTTGCGTGCAGCCGCGATCTGGGCGGGGTTAACATCGGCAAAGGTCCATCCGGGGGCATCGGTTTCACCTTGGGCGATGATCCCGTCAGAGGGCAGGCCGTAATCCGGCGGGCAAAACACGCCCGCGCGCCCAGTGTTGGCGCTGACCACATCACACCCCGGCACATCACCCACAAGCGGTGCTTGCACGATCAGGCATTGCCCCTCGATCGCGCGGGCGCGGGCGGATTGCCGCACGCGGGTCTGACCAGCGGGGAATTCGGTGCAGGACGGGACAAGGATCATATCCGCGCCTGCGGCGATCAGCGCGCGCGCCAGCATTGGGAATTCGCTGTCATAGCAGATCAAGATTCCGATCCGGCCAAGGGGCGTGTCGAAGAGGGACAATCCCCTGCCCCCGGTGACTTGCATTTCAATGCGCTCGTATGGCGTTGGGATGATCTTGGGCTGGGTGCCAATGGCCCCGCTGGGCAAGCAAAGGTGTGCAGCATTGACGACACCGCCGCCACTACCCTGCGCAATCGAGCCTGCCAGCAGCGTGATCTGGTGGCGTTGGGCCAGCGCACTGTTGAGTGCGACCCAATCGTCCGCCTTGGCCGCCATCGCATCGCGCCACGCCACCGGGCCGGGGTCCGCCCCCGGCGCGCCAATCAGCGCAACCTCTGCCCCGGCATATTCAGGAAAGATTGCCAGATCAGCGCCTTGCGCCGATGCGTCGGCAACCCATGCGTCCAGCTTGGCCGCAAGCGCGTCCCACGTCGGGTGCCATTCGGGGGTGTAGGCTGCTACGGCAAGTTTCATCTAAAGTGCTCCCATCCAGCCCAGTAGGGGCCAGCCCAACATGATCACAGCCAACCCCAAAAGAACCGCCAGCAACACTGGCCGCCTCACGCCGTCAAATCCTTGAGCCAGACCTGCAAGGGCTTTGTCGTCTCTTCATCTGCGCCCACATCATGCCACGCGAATTGCGCCACGGCCCCTTCTACAGGGGCATAGCCACGTCTGCGCCAGAATGCATCAAGTGGCACATAATCATCGGGGCGCGCGGGATGGTCAGCGGGCCGCATCACCGCGCAGAACATCGCATAACGCCGACCTGCGGCGCGCGCCTGTGCCTCGCGTTCTGCAAAGAAACGCAGCCCGGCCCCCTGCCCGCGATAAGGCAACAACAGCACGCTTTCCGCGCAATAGAAGACGTCCGCCGGGTCCACATCCGGCAGCGCCGCGCCAAAGTCATCTGCGTGGTCTTCCAGCGCCATGCCCGTTGCTGCACCGACAATCTTGCCTTCGTCGCGCGCCACGACGATCACGCCAGCGCGCGCGGTGGCATAACTTGCCAGATACCGCGCCTCGTTCTGCTGTGATCCGGCATAAAGATAGGGCCAGTCCCGAAATACAGCGATCCGAAGTGCTGCCAGATCTGGCACCAATGCGGCGATCCCCTCGCCAGTCACCGTCTGATAGGTCAGGGTCATGACACCTGTTTCAGCCAGTCCGCTAGGTTGTAATAGGTGGTGACCCGGCAAATCAGCCCGTCGCGCAGCGTCATCAGCGAGGCACCGGGCAACCGGTAGATCTGGCCGTGCGCGGGCGGCAGGCCGTCATCGGTTTCCAGATAGGTGCCGTTGACCATGAATTCTGCCGCACCGCGCGTGCCATCATCCGTCGAAAACAGCACCATCTCGGTCAGTTCTTCGCGGTAGCAGCGATTCATATGGATGCAGAACGCGGCAAATTGGTCCCGCCCCACACGCACAGCGCCTTCGTTCACGTGATGCGCCACATCGTCCGTCAGACAGGTCAGCATCCCATCCACATCGCCTGCGTTAAAGGCCGCAAAGTAGCGTTCCAAGGTTGATCTGGCGTCCATCTGTCACTCCATTGCCGGGCCGAAACGGGCGATGAGCCGGTTGCGGATCTGGTCGCGGGCCTGCCGATAAAGCGCCAGCCGCGCGTCGCGGCTATCCCCCATGCCGGTGGGGTCAAGGATCGGCCAGTATTCCACCTCGAGGTGATAAAACTGCGTCAGATCAAGCGCACGGCGCTGACTGGCGGGCGAGAGTGCCAACACCAGATCAAAGGATGACAGGTCATCGCCCCAATCTTCCATCTCGTCAAAGCTGCGGCTGCGGTGGCGGGCCAGTTCGACGCCGATTTCCTGACAGACAGCGATGGCAAAGCCGTCGATTTCCAGATCGTTCTTGACGCCCACCGACTGAATATAGGACCGCATCCCATAAAGCTGCTTCATGATGCCTTCGGCCATTGGCGAGCGGACAGCATTGTGGTCGCAACAAAACAGCACCGACTGCGGCAGGGGCTGAATGGTTGCGGGCGTCTCTTTCATGCTTAGCCCCCGAAGTGCAGCACGCAGATCAACGTAAACAGGCGGCGGGCGGTGTCGATATCGACTTCTGCCTTGCCCTCTAGCCGTTCCTGAAGCACGCGCGCGCCTTCGTTGTGGATGCCACGGCGGGCCATGTCGATCGTCTCAATCTGGCTGGGCGGCAGGGATTTGACCGCGTCAAAGTAGCTTTCGCAGATCTGAAAGTAGTCTTTGACGACCTGCCGAAACGGACCAAGCGACAGATGAAAGGCGCCATCGACGCCACTGTCCACATCGCGCAGATCGAAGACCAGCCGCCGGTCACGAATTGACAGATCAAGGGTGTAGGGCCCCGGTGGGACTTCGCGCCCGTCACGCGCGATCATGGCAAATGTGTTGTCTTCCAGCAGATCAAACATCGCCACGCGGCGTTCCTGCTCGATCTCTGGCGTGGGCACCGGCAGGCCCGCGTCATCAAGTTTGATCTCGGCAATCCGGCTCATGTCGACTGACCCTTGTTCAAGCGGTCCAGCCGCGCCTGCACCGACAACCCATGCGCCTGCAGGCTTTCAGAATTGGCCAAGCGCACCGCAGCAGGGCCGATGGCGGCCAGCGCCTCGGGCGTCATTTGCGACAGGGTGGTGCGTTTGACAAAATCCATCACTGACAAACCGCTGGAAAACCGCGCCGACCGGGCCGTGGGCAGCACGTGGTTGGGACCGCCAATGTAGTCACCGATTGCCTCGGGCGTAAAGCCGCCAATAAAGATGGCGCCTGCATGGGTGATCCGACTGGCCAGCGCTTCGGCGTCACCGGTGCAAAGCTCCAGATGCTCAGGCGCGATCCGGTCTGACAGGGCCACCGCCTCGTCCATATCCGCCACCGTGATCACCGCGCCAAAGTCGCGCCAACTGGCGCCCGCAATGGCGCGCCTCTCAAGCGTTTCCAGCCGCACATCGACCGCTGCGGCCACCGCCCGGCCAAAGCCTGCGTCATCGGTGATCAGGATGGACTGCGCGCTTTCGTCGTGCTCGGCCTGGCTCAGTAGATCAAGTGCGATCCAGTCGGGATCATTGTATCTGTCGGCAATCACCAGAATCTCTGACGGGCCGGCGATCATATCAATGCCGACCTTGCCAAAGACCCGCCGCTTGGCAGCCGCCACATAGGCATTGCCGGGGCCCGTGATCTTGTCGACTGGTGGAATGGTCTGCGTACCATAGGCCAGCGCGGCCACCGCCTGCGCGCCGCCAATGCGGTAGATCTCGTCCACCCCGGAAATCCGTGCCGCCAGCAGCACCAGCGGGTTCACGACCCCATCCGGCGTTGGCACAACCATCGCCAACCGTCCAACGCCCGCCACCTTGGCCGGGATCGCATTCATCAGCACTGAGGATGGATAGGTGGCAAGCCCCCCCGGCACATAGAGCCCCGCCGCCGATACTGGCGTCCAACGCCAGCCAAGCCGCGCACCGGCTTCATCGTCCCACATGGCATCTTCGGGCATCTGACGGGCGTGATAGGCGCGGATTCGGGCGGCTGCCATTTCCAGCGCCTCCCGATCGGCGGGGTCAACTGCCGCACAGGCCGCATCAACCTCTGCCCCCGAAAACCGCATGCCAGCGGCATTCATCTCAACCCGGTCGAACCGCGCCGTCAGTTCCAGCACGGCGGCATCCCCACGGGCGCGCACATCGGCAATGATTTCTGCCACAACCGCATCCACATCCGGGCTGTCCTCGCGCTTGGCGGCAAGCAATGCGCCAAACTGCGCCTCAAAATTGGCATCCCCGGTGGACAGAAACTGCGGCATGAACCCTCTCCTTTGACCGCCTCATACAAGGCCCGCCGGGCTGCCGCAATGCGGGCCCGGTCCATTCTTCTTCTGGCCAAAAATATCCCCGCCGGAGGCGCTGCCCGTGACACCCACACCACCAACCGCCCCTTGCGCGCGACACCACCACCGGGCGCGCGCAAAAACATGTCGTGCGGCGCACGCCGCGCAATCAGGTCAATCGTGGTCAGGGGCGCGACGGGAGGGGGCGATATAGGGGCGGGTGACGTCTTTCAGCATCACCTCCAGCGCCTCAACCCGGACCGAAATCACACCGTCACCGGCCAAGGTCAGCACCACCTCATCCGCACCGTCTTCACCCGCCTCGAAATCAACCGACAAAAGGCTCAGTACCGTATCCGCGTCACCACGCGGCACACCCTGGCTGCGCACGCCCAGCACATCGCTAATCATCAGCACCGCCTGCACCCGCTCGTAATCGCGCCTGCGACGGGTCGCCCCAGCAGCATCTTCCCAGCGGAACCGGTTCAGCAGGATCGCAAAGCGCCGCTCGCGCGCGACAAACTGCATCTCGGACCCTGGAAACACAGCGTCCTGCACAAGGGCAGAGACCACTTGCAGGTCACCGGCATCCCGCGCAATCAGACGCAGCGGGGCCTCGCCCCCGTCTTCAAACCGCGCGTCACTCATGATCCCGGCACCCGTTCAATCTGCGCGCCAACAGCGCCCAGTTTCTCTTCCACATGCTCATAACCACGATCAAGGTGATAGACCCGGTTCACTTGCGTCTCGCCTTCCGCAGCCAACCCCGCGAGGATCAACGACACCGAGGCACGCAGATCGGTCGCCATCACCGGCGCGCCTTTCATGCGTTCCACCCCGGTAACAGTCGCTGTCCCACCCTGCACCTCAATTTCGGCGCCCATACGGATCAGCTCTGGCGCGTGCATGAAACGGTTCTCAAAGATTTTCTCTTCCAGCACTGATGTTCCCTCCGCCAGACACAGCATCGCCATCATCTGCGCCTGCAAATCGGTGGGAAAGCCGGGGAAAGGCTCTGTGGTGACATCAACCGCGCGCGGCCGGTCGCCTGTCCGTTTCACGGTCAGGCCCTCCGCCGTTTCCGTGACCGAGACACCCGCCAGTTCCAGCTTGTCGACAAAACTTTGCACCAGTGACAGCCGACCACCCAGGCACGTGACTTCGCCACCCGCAATCACCGGGGCCAGCATATAAGTCCCCAACTCGATCCGGTCGGTCACCACCGGGTGGGTCGCCGCCCCCAGCCTGTCCACACCCTGCACCTCGATGGTCGATGTCCCGTCGCCGGAAATCTGCGCGCCCATGCTGCGCAAGCAGGTCGCCAGATCGACAATCTCGGGCTCGCGTGCCGCGTTTTCAATCACGGTCGTCCCTTTGGCCAGGGTCGCAGCCATCAGCACGTTTTCCGTGGCCCCGACAGATGCAAAACGCAGCGGCACTTTTGCACCTTTCAGCCCGCCTTTGGCGACGGCATGCAGGTAGCCGTCCTTCAGTTCAATCTCGGCACCCATCGCCTCGAGCGCGGTGACGTGAATATCCATCGGACGCGCGCCAATCGCGCAGCCGCCCGGCAGCGACACGGTTGCCGCATGGTGCCGCGCCAGAAGCGGGCCCAGCACAAGGTTGGACGCCCGCATTTTGCGCACAATCTCATAATCCGCGGTGGTCGAGGTCATTGCATGGCTCGACAACACCTGCACCTTGCCGTCCTGCATCGAGGTCACCTCGACCCCCAGCGATTGCAAAAGTGCGGTCATCGTCTTGATGTCGGAAAGCCGTGGCGCATTGGTCAGCGTCAGCGGTTCCTCTGACAAAAGCGTCGCTGGCATCAGCGTCAGCGCTGCATTCTTGGCCCCCGCGATGCTGATCTTGCCGTTCAGCGGCTTGCCGCCCGTCACCCGTATCGAATCCATCCTGCCTACTCTTTCTGCTCTGTTCCGGCACCCTTTTGGGTGTCATTGTCTGTTGCCGCACTGGCCCGGGCGCGGGCCTGTGCCTTGCGCTTTGCCATATTCGCCTTGAGCGCCGCCTTAAGGCGATCTTCGCGGCTTTGCGGGGCCTTATCGCCGCCCTTTGGCTTTGGGTTCTGCGTCATCCCGACCCTGTTACCAGCACCACCAAAAACCGTCCAGAGAGGGCTTGCACACATCACCGGAAACGTCTAATTCCCCGCCCACGGATGCTGTGGTAGCTCAGTGGCAGAGCACACCCTTGGTAAGGGTGAGGTCGAGAGTTCAATCCTCTCTCACAGCACCATCCGCCCCAATCCCCGAAACTCCGACGGTACCTAGACCGACCCAGCGGTCTCGACCTACGGGCACGCGACGCGCACCCTGCGTGCGAGAGTTCAATCCTCTCTCACAGCACCATCCGCCCCAATCCCCGAAACTCCGACGGTACCCAGACCGACCCAGCGGTCTCGACGTACGGGCACGCGACGCGCACCCTGCGTGCGAGAGTTCAATCCTCTCTCACAGCACCATCCGCCCCGACCTCGAAGCCTCGTATTCAGTCCGTTTGGGCAGGTTCGATGTCCGGCCGCGCGTACTTTTCGGCAGATCAAAACGCGGGGGCTGGCGTTCCTGGAATCGAAAAAGTATCGTTTTGCGACCAACGGGCTGGAAAAGTGGACCTTTTGGCACATCTGTGGACGAAACTGTTTTGGGGCAATGCAGAGCGAAACCGATTGACGCAAGGAGAGGAAATTGGCACCTGCTTGCATGAAATTCACTGCCTGTCCCGCATGACCGAGGAGTTCGCGTGTCTCTTTTCCTGATTCTTGCCATCCCCTTTGTCGGTGCATTGCTGCCGGGGTTGATGATGTCGGCTGGCCGTGCGGCCTGTGCCGGTGTCACCTTTACCGTTAGCCTGCTGGCCTTTGTCGGCCTGCTATCAAACCTGCCTACGGTTCTGACCGGCGAGGTGCTGACGGCCCGGATCGACTGGATGCCAGTGCTGGGGCTGAACTTTACGCTGATGCTGGACGGCTTGGGCTTTTTCTTTGCGTTGCTGATCCTAGGCATTGGCCTGCTGATCATTGCTTATGCACGCCATTACCTCAGCCGCGACGACAACATGGGCGAATTCTTCACCTATCTGCTGCTGTTTCAGGGCGCGATGGTGGGGATCGTTCTGTCCGATAACATCCTGCTTTTGCTGGTCTTCTGGGAGCTTACCTCGCTATCGTCGTTCCTGCTGATCGGCTATTGGAAGCACCTGCCCGAGGGTCGTCAGGGCGCGCGCATGGCGCTGACTGTCACCGGCATGGGCGGGTTGGCGATGATTGGCGGGATGCTGATCCTCGGCCAGATCGTCGGCAGCTATGATCTGAGCGTCATTTTGCAAAACCGCGAGCTTATTCAGGCCGATCCGCTGTATCTGCCTGCGCTGATCCTGATCTTGCTGGGTTGCTTTACCAAATCGGCGCAGTTCCCGTTCCATTTCTGGCTGCCGCACGCGATGGCGGCCCCGACCCCGGTCAGCGCCTATCTGCATTCGGCCACGATGGTCAAAGCGGGCATCTTCCTGATGGCGCGGATGTGGCCGGTGCTGTCGGGCACGCCGGAGTGGTTTGTGATCGTGACCACCGCCGGACTGATAACGATGGTGCTGGGTGCGCTGATTGCGATCTTCAAGCATGACCTCAAGGCGTTGTTGGCTTTTTCGACCGTCAGTCATTTGGGGCTGATCACCATGCTGCTTGGCACCGGCACGACCTTTGGGGCCTTTGCTGCGGTGTTCCACATCCTCAACCACGCGACGTTCAAGGCCGCGCTTTTCATGTCCGCAGGCATTGTCGATCACGAGGCGCATACACGCGACATTCGCCGCCTTGGTGGGCTGCGGCACCTGATGCCAGTCACCTTTGTGATCGTGACGCTGGCGGCCCTGTCGATGGCGGGTATCCCCTTCCTGAACGGCTTTTTGTCCAAGGAAATGATGCTGGAAGAGACGACGCACACCACGCTCTTTGGCGTCTGGTGGCTGGTGCCCGCGCTGGCGACGGTTGGGTCACTCTTTTCGGCTGCCTATTGCTTCCGCCTGATCGGGCATGTGTTCCTTGGGCCGGTGCGCGACGACTACCCCGCAACACCGCATGACCCCGGCCCCGGCTTGTGGCTGCCGCCTGCAATTCTGGTGGTGCTGGTTGTCGTGATCGGTGTGGCACCGTTCCTTGCGCAGGACTTCGTGATTTTTGTCGCCAAGGCCGTGATCGGCGGCGTTGATACGCTTGAAGTGAAGTACATCAAGATATGGCACGGGCTGGTGCCCGCCCTTTTCATGTCGATCGCAGCGGTCGTTGGAGGCCTGCTGCTGATGGCGGTTTACAAGCCGTTGTTGCGCGCATGGGATGCCGCCCCCCGCCCCGAAGCCAAGACCATTTTTGAGGCCATCGTGGCCGCTGCCGTGTCATCGGCCCAGCGCCTGATCCTGCCGCTGCACAACGGCGCCTTTTCGCGCTATGCGGCGATTGGTGCGGTGACGATTCTGGCAGCCGGGTTCCACGCCTGGAGCACCGGCACAATCAGCGCACCGACGCGGACGCCGCAGGTAGCAGGCCCCGTGCCGATTGCCGGGTGGCTGATGCTGGTCGCGGCCACCGTGGGGCTGGTGTTCCTGCACCGCAACCGCCTGCTGTCGCTGATCTTTATCGGCATCGTGGGGCTGATGGTCTCGATCGGGTTTGTCTTCCTGAGCGCGCCGGATCTGGCGATGACCCAATTCACCGTTGAGGTGGTCACCATCATCCTGCTTCTGTTGGCGCTGAACTTTCTGCCCAAAACAACGCCTGTCGAAAGCTCTGTCCTGCGACGGGTCCGCGATGCGGGCGTGGCCGTTGCGGGCGGGCTTGCGACCTTTGCGCTGGCCTATCACTATCTGCTGCGCGACGCGGTTACCGCCCCAATTTCAGAGTTCCATCTGGCGAATTCCTACAAAGGCGGCGGCGGCACCAATGTCGTCAACGTGATCCTTGTCGATTTTAGGGGCTTTGACACCTACGGCGAGATCATCGTGCTGGGGATCGCGGCGCTGCTGATCTATGCGCTGACCGAGACACTGCTGGATGGCCCCGTGCGGCGGCGGTTGCTAAACCGAGAGCCTGACCAAGAGCGCGCGGGCGATATGCATCCGATGATGATGGTCGTCCTGACCCGCGTGATCATGCCTGTGGTGCTGATGGTGGGCTTTTACATCTTCCTGCGCGGCCACAATGAACCGGGCGGCGGGTTCATCGCCGGTCTGATCGTGTCGATTGCGGTGGTGATGCAATATATGGCCAGCGGCTTTGCCTGGGCCTCTGCCCGACAACGCTATCCCTATCACGGGATCATCGGTGCCGGCGTATTGATCGCAGGCTTTACCGGGATCGGGTCATGGTTTGTCGCCAAGCCCTTCCTGACCTCTGACTTTACCTATGTGCGCATCCCGCCCTTTGAAAAGTTCGAGCTTGCCACGGCTGCATTGTTCGACGTCGGCGTCTTCCTTGCTGTGGTGGGTGCGGTGATGTTGTCGCTGGAAAGCTTCTCTCGACTGGCGCGGCGCGCCAATGTGCAGGACCCTGATTACCCGATGGATATTAACCCCTCCAGACAAACGGCGGCCCCTGTTGGCGGCTCTGACGCCGGACAGGAGGTGTAGCAATGGAACTGCTTGTTGCCTCTGCCATTGGTGTGATGACCGCAGGTGGTCTTTACCTGGTGCTTCGCCTGAGGACTTTCCCGGTGATCTTGGGAATGTCGCTGCTGACCTATGCGGTCAACGTATTCCTGTTCGCTTCTGGCCGCCTGACCATTGGTGCGGCCCCTGTGCTGCGCGATGACGTGACCGCCTATGCCGACCCGCTGCCGCAGGCGCTGGTGCTGACGGCCATCGTGATCTCATTCGGGATGACGGCGGTGGTTGTGATGATCGCGCTCGGTGCCTTTCTGGGGTCTGACGATGATCACGTGGATGATCAGCCTGACGCGCCCAAGACAGATGCGGAGGATGCGGTATGACCCATTGGATCATCACCCCCGTCATCCTGCCCGCTTTGCTGGCGCCATTCATTGTGCTGGCCGCGCGCTATCACATTGGCATTCAGCGGGCGTTTTCCGTGGCCGGTGTGACCGCACTGATCGCCATTGCAGCGTGCCTTGCCTGGCAGACCGCTGACGGCACGGTGCTGCTGTACCAACTGGGCGATTGGGCCGCACCCTTTGGTATTGTGGTCGTAGGCGACCGTCTGTCGACGATGATGGTGTTGCTGACGGCGGTGCTGGCGTTCTTCGTGCTGCTTTTTGCCATCGGGTCCGATTGGGACCAACGCGCGCGGCATTTCCATGCACTGTTCCAGTTCCAGCTGATGGGTATTATGGGCGCGTTCCTGACCGGTGACCTCTTCAACCTCTTTGTGTTCTTCGAGGTTCTGCTGATTGCAAGCTATGGCTTGATGATCCACGCAGGTGGCAATGCGCGGCTGCGCGCGGGCGTGCAATACGTGCTGTTCAACCTGATCGGCTCTACTTTGTTTCTGTTCGCGCTTGGGTCGATCTATGCCGAGACCGGCACGCTGAACATGGCTGATCTGGCCAATCGCGTTGACCTTATCGGGCCAGAGGCGACGGTAGGCATTCGCGTGGCGGCAGTGTTGCTGCTGCTGGTCTTTGCAATCAAGGCCGCCGTTGTGCCGCTGCACTTTTGGTTGCCTGCCAGCTATGCAGAGGCCCCTGCCCCGGTCGCAGCCCTGTTTGCGATCATGACCAAGGTCGGAGCCTATGCGATCATCCGGGTCTATACGTTGGTCTTTCCACCCGATGTGGACGCAACCGCAGGGTTGCACGACGTTTGGCTGCTGCCTGCGGCGCTGATCTCGCTTGCGATTGGCATGATCGGGGTGCTGGCGGCCAAGCGGCTGGACCGGCTGGTGGCCTTTTCGGTGATTGGGTCGATGGGCATGGTGATGGTGGCAACGGCGCTGTTTACCCCAACCGGGATCGCGGCGGCGCTTTACTATATCGTGCATTCGACGCTGGCCGGGGCCACGCTGTTCCTGATCGTAGATCTGGTGCGCGCAGGCCGGGGCAGTCTGGTGCTGACGCCGCAACATGCGATGGCAGGCACGGCGCTGACGGCGGGGATGTTCTTTATGGGCGCGATCGCGATGGCAGGTTTACCGCCGCTATCGGGGTTTTTGGGAAAACTTCTGGTGCTGGATGCCGCGTTCAACGACGGCCTGATGCCCTGGATCTGGGCGATTGTGCTGGGGTCCAGCCTGATCAGCATTCTGGGCTTTGCCCGCGCGGGTAGCATCCTGTTCTGGAAGGCTCACAGCATCGACCCGCCCGAGACCGACCCAGAGCTTGCCCCGCCCGCAGCCCCCGCCATCCTGTCCTATGTGGCCGTGGGTGGCATGGTGACCATGTTGGTCGGACATACCGTCTTTGCCGGTCAGGTCCATGGCTATACCACGACCATTGCCGCGCAATTGTTCGCACCAGAGCCCTATGTTTCAACCGTGCTGGATACACCCGGCAAGCTGAGCACCCCGAAAGAGGATCACTGACATGACCCGCGCGCTCAACTGGCTGTTGCCGCATCCATTTCTGACGCTGCTTCTGGCGGTGGTCTGGGTGCTTTTACAGAATCAGGTGTCCGCCGGGATGGTGGTTTTTGGCCTGATCCTGGGTGTGATCATCCCGCGCGGCACAGCCAACTGGTGGCCAGACCGGCCTACCGGGTTCCGGCTGGGCCGGATGTTCAGCTATGCGCTGGTGGTGATCTGGGACATCATTGTCGCCAACGTGCAGGTCGCATGGATCGTGCTGACCGTGCCGAACGACAAGCTAAAGCCTGCGTGGATCGCGATCCCGCTTGATCTGGTTCAACCCGAGGCGATCACTGTGCTCGCTGGCACCATTACCCTGACGCCTGGCACCGTCTCGGCTGATTTGTCGGACGGAGGCCACAGCCTGCTGGTGCATGTGCTGCACACCGATGACCCCGACGCGGTGCGCGATGACATCAAGACCCGCTATGAAAGCCGCCTGAAGGAGATCTTTGTATGAGCGCCGCAGGATTGTTTGACCTCGCCCTGATCGTGGCCTTTTGCGTACTGGCCCTTGGGCAAATCCTGTCGATGGTGCGGCTGGTGCTGGGGCCAACGGTCGGCGACCGCATTCTGGCGCTGGACACCATGGTGATCAACGCGCTGGGGCTGGTGATCTTGCTGGGCATCCATCAGGGGGTCGAGATCTACTTTGAGGTCGCGATGCTGATCGCCATGCTGGGCTTTGTGTCGACCGTGGCGCTGGCGCGGTTTATTCTGCGGGGGGACATCATCGAATGATACTTGAAACCATTGGTCTGATTGTCGCGGCACTGTTCCTGTTTGTGGGCTCCGGCTTTGTGCTGGTGGGCGTGATTGGCCTGCTGAAGTTCAACGACCCGATGACCCGCCTGCACGCGCCCACCAAGGTTGGCACGATGGGGATTGGCATGCTGTTGCTGGCCGCAATGTTGCACGCATTCATCATGAGTGACGGGTCGTTTCACGAGCTGCTGATCATGGCGTTCCTGTTTGTGACCGCACCGATTTCGGCAAATTTCATTGCCAAAGTGAACATTCACAAGCGAACCTGCGACACGCCACCTGCCCCACCCCGGGATGCTACGTGGTCGACGCTTACCTCGCCCGACGCGCCGCAGGACAACGCCTAAGCCCACGCAGTCAGTTCCGGGGCGGTTCACACAGCTTGGCGCGCGGATCGAGGCGGATGAATTCCTGCGCGGAAATCCGGTGGATTTCTGTCGGCGGAATGAACTGCCATTCCTGCAGATACTTACGCTTGATCCCGCCGCGCATGTAGCGCGCCATCTGCTGGTTGCCGATGGGACCGACATTCACGTTCGAGCCGTGGAACCCGATCTGCGTGTAAGGCCCCAGACAGGCATTGGGTAAAGAGATGAAGATCACGCAGGCGGAGTGGCAGTAGTTGCGGATTTCGACACGCCCACCCCAGGCCAGCAGCATGGCGCGGTCCGCTTCGGCGCTTATCAACTGACCACCGCCATCGCGGCGGATTACGTAAGGTTCCGTGGTGGGAGGCGGCCTGCGGTCCGTACAGGCCCCCAAGGTGCACGCCAGTGCAAACCAGGCAAACATACGCATCATACCCTTTCCGTTGCGGCCCTGGCCAGATGCCCCCGATACCGCACAATCAACTGCCCCGTCAGCGGCGCATAAAGTGCCACGTCAAACCGGAACTGGCCGTCCTGCGCGGTCTCGACCGCCACGCTTTTCGGCAGCACCCAACTGGGCATCGGCATACCAAGAAAGCGCCCTGCCGACACGGGGAAATGCAGCCCGTCGGCAGCAACCCGCAAGGCGAGATCGAAGGTCAGCGGCCCGAACTTTTCGGTCATGTGCCCTTGCCGCGCCGCCATAACAGAGCGAAAGACGCGCCCACCGAAGTCGCGCTGCCAGACCTCTTTGCCAGCAACGGGTGATTTGGTCACTGTCACAGGGATCGCGTCGCTGGCGGGCGGAAACCCCACCACGGCGGCGATCAGCCGGGGCCAGAGCCCTTTGCCGCGATCCACGCGCGCCTGTCCGATCAGGCGGCGTGGCGCATGGGTCTGGTGGCTGTCTTGCACCACTTGCGGAAGTGTTGCGAATGCTTCGCCCAGCACGCGTTGGAACAGCGGTGCGGGCGGTGATGAGGCAACTTCTGTCACTGCGGCCAGATCGGACAGCGCATCGGTGATCGCATCACGCGATACCTCTGCCAAAGCGGGCCGCGCGCCGGAACGGATGCTGTCAGGTGCGCGCAGCACGGCGCGTGCGGCGATGCCGGGGACAAATGGCCCCTCGCCCTTGCGCACCAGCAGCCGCCAGTCGTGGCGGGTGCCGTCATCCGTCACCACGCGCACCGCCATGCCGCCAACATCAGTGCCAAAGGGCCCCAGCAGCTTGGCCGCGTGATAGATCGCGGCCACAGGCATCGGAAAGGTCAGGTGATGGCGCATCCACGACAGCACCGCCAGCCCCCGGTTCATTAGCCCGAGTTCCAGACCGGCATGAAACGTCACAGTGCGGGCACCAAAGAACGCCGGGAACAGCGCCTGATCCGGCACACGGATCGCATAGCCTGCGCGCCGCACCCCCTGCCCCAGATTGAACATGCGGCGCTGGGTCCACGACCGCAGCGTCACCTGCGCGCCATCAATCTGGTGCTGCATGGGTGTGCCTGCCTGATGCAAGATGCTTTCGACCACCGCGCGTCCACGCGGCGCGCGGTTGCCAGGTAGAATGGCGGTGTGGATCGCATCAATTGGCGCATCGCCAGCCAGATCAGCCACGATGGCTGAAGACAGCGCAGGCACCGATGAGACACCCGACAGCGCAAAGACGCCCGCCGCGGTGGCCGCGTCATTCAGTGCTGAAATGCCTGCGCAGAAATCGGCATCATCAGCTAGGTCGAGGTAGTTCACACCCTTGCCAATGGCCGCACGGGCCAGCGCGTAGGGGTCCTTGCCATAGGCGTGAAACGGGCCAGCGGCATCGACCACCACATCTGGTTTCAGCGCCCAGAGGGGCGACAGATCGCCGGTGCGATCAAGACTGAGGTGGGTGCCGCCGATCCGCGCGGTCAAGGCCTGCAAAGGGGCTGCGCGCCGTCCTGCGACGACCACCACGTGACCGTCGCGCAGTAATAGTTCCGCCAGTCGCGCGCCAAAGACCCCGGCGCCGCCGATCACCACCACCTTCATCCGATCAACCTTGCGCGCAGGGCCGGATCAGGGATCGCGCACATGTCGCCGCGCCCGAACAGTGCATAGCGATTGCGCGCGATCCGGGCATAGAGCCAGCCGCGCGGCCGGGCCGGGATCAACCGCAGCAGCGACAAGGCGCGCCCCCAGCCGCCTGAACGCTCGCCCACGCGGATCAGCGCATCAAAGTCGCGCCAGACGGTCCTGTTCTCGATGAAAAGCCAACTGTCGGGGTCAATTGGGTCAAGTCCGTTGGCAGCCAGTAGCTGCTGGCCCATCTCGGTCTGGATCGGGCAAATACGGATGCTTTGGCTACGGTCCAGACGATGGATCATCCGCGCGCCGAAACTGCAAAGCGCGCAGGTGCTGTCCATCACGGCAACGGGGGACTGGGGGTGCATGTCGTTTCCCTTCAAGCCCTAGATATTCACTGTGGCCGACGCTTCAATGCGGCGTTCCAGCGCAAGGTTCAAGAGCTGGTCGAGTTTCGCGCCGCGTTGCGGATTGACCGATCGCACCCAGCCGATCTGCCCCGCAAGCGTTGCACAAAAGGCGGGATCGCGTAGCCGGGGATCAGCAGGGTTGCCGCAGGCGTGGATTACCGCCTTGAGCTGGTCAAAGTCCCGGCGTGCGACGTTGCAATGTTGATTGACGACGATTCCAGTCACGCTTTGCCGGGTCTGGGCTGGCATGGCGCGGGTCTTGGCAGGGTTCAGCGCAAAGCCCGCATCGCGCACGATGTCCGGCACCGCATTCAGAACTGGGGCGCGGATCGTGGTGTCACCTGAGAAGGTCAGATCATCGGCATACCGCGTGTAACGTGCACCCAGCGTCCGGGCGAGCCCTGCCAACCGGATGTCCAACCCGAAGGTCAGCACGTTGGCCAGCATCGGTGAGGTTGGCGCACCCTGCGGCAGATGGGCGACGCGCAGGTCATCGCGCGCCGCAAGCGGCATCCGGTCGCGCACACGCGGCGGAGTGCGTGTGGTGCAAAGGCCCGACAGCAGACGGGCAACTGGCGCGGGATATCCCAGACGACGATAGAGCCCAAAGACGCGGCCCCAGCCGAGCCGCGCAAAGTAATCCGCCAGGTCAAAAGAGATCACCATGTCTTCGCCTGCATGGCGCTGTGCCGCATCCCGACAGGAGCGACCGGCGACAAAGCCAAAACTGGCATCATGGACAGGAACCCTGCTGAGAAGCCCGTCCAAAAGCATGCGTTGCATCGCCTTGAGCCGGGCCTTTGGTGCCTCGATCAGCCGCGCGCCGCCCCGCCGTTTGGGGACGACACGCGCGTGGTAGTGGTTCACGGCCATATCGCCGTGCCGTTCGTGGCGACCTTCGGGGTCGGCCAGATAATCAAGCTGCGCGGGATCAACCAGCAGCCAATCGGCCAGCGCCTGCGGTGTGGTCAGCGCAGGCAGCGCGCAGGCGGTAAAGGCCGGGATTGGGGCCATGTGCGGCGGCGACAGATCGGGCGCGGGCCAGACATCGTGTTTCGCACAATGGGTCGCCACCTTGCGAAAGCCCGGCGTCGCCACAAGTGCGGCAACAACATGCCGGGGCTGCGGGGCATAGGGGCCGGGCAAGGCCGCGATCAGGTCATCCGCGATGGGCTTGGCGAGGTTGCGTATCGCGGCGGGAAGCCGCTGTTGCAGCCGGTCCCGCAAAGTCACCCGATCCCACGCACCACGGGTCAGAGAGACAGCCAGAATGCCTGCTAACGCCTTATGGTTCATCTGTCATCAGGTGGTGCAACGCACGGTTCCTGCCAATCGTGTCCTGCCGCACCGGCCTTGGGTGCAACCCAACGACGGTGAGGCCGTGTAGTCACAAGTCAGTTCGTCAGACGGGGATACCCCGCCCCACAGGATGGCGTTCACCCTGCATCCAGAAACCGCCGTTGCGCCTGTCAGAATGCCCCGGAGAGGGTGATGAAACAAGACCGCCTTTGGGCCCGCCCGTGATCTGGGGTCAAGCGTCGCAGGCCGCAAGGTATCCGCAAGAGGCTTGATCCAGCGCAATGTCCGCGCTGCAAGAATGTCTAAGGTCAGAGGCACCAGCGATTTGAGGACCCAATCACATGCCTGCGACAGACAAGTCAGGACTGATGAAAATCACCGAAAAGGAGTTTGCGAAACTCAGCGCCCTGATCGGCGGGATCGACGCCGCCACCTCTGAGATGAAGCGCGACGACGACACCTCGATCAAGGATGTGGTCGCCCATCGTGCCCATTGGATCACCTTGTTTCTTGGCTGGTATGCCGACGGTCAGGCGGGCAAGACCGTCCATTTCCCGGCCCCGGGATACAAATGGAATGACCTGAAGCGATACAATGCTGACCTGCGGGCGCGGCAGGCCGATCTTGACTGGGCGGCGGCCCTGGCGCTGCTGCAAAAGAACCACGACCGGTTGATGTCGTTCCTGCAAACGCACGACAATGCCGCCCTTTATGGCGGACCGATGAAAGGAGCGCGCAATGCATGGACACCGGGCCGTTGGGCCGAGGCGGCCGGCCCCAGCCATTACCGATCCGCAGGAAAATACATCCGCATGACGCTGAAGACGGCAGATTGATCCCGATGCGGCCCCGCCGCCGCTTTATACTGTCGATCAGCCGCGCCGCAGGAGTGCGGCTGATCACGTATGCGCCTTAGTCGGCCATGTCCCAAGCGTTGGCGTAGTTCGACAGGACCTTCTTGACGTCCTCTTCGCCTGCGTCACCGGCGATATGGGCAACAAGACCGCGCTTTTTGTCCTCTGTCACGCTTGTCACGTGGGCTGCCACGCCAGCCTTGTCCAAGGCTTCATTGAAGACCCGCGTGATTGCGGATTTGCGCAGGTCGGGTTTGAACACCTTGCCGACAGCGGTTTTGGGCAATTCATCCAGAATTTCCAGATGCTTGGGGTGTGCTGCGCGTTCGTGGATCTTGTCTTTGGCGTATGTCATCAGTTCGTCCACGGAAATATCCACGCCATCGACCAATTCGACAAAAGCGCATGGGATTTCGCCTGCGTGGGCATCGGGCTGACCAATGGCCCCGGCAAAAGCGACGGCAGGGTGTCCCGCCAGCGCCTCTTCGATCTCGGCGGGGTCGATGTTGTGACCACCCCGGATGATCAGATCCTTGGCGCGTCCGGTGATCCAAAGATAGCCGTCTTCGTCGATGCGCCCCAGATCGCCAGTGCGCAGGAACTGGCGATTGGCTTGCAGCGGGCTGTCCTCACCGGGATAGAACAGGTCCTTGTTCTTGGCAGCCTCTGTATAGGTTTGCCCGTCATAAACCCCCGGAGAGCTGACGCAAATCTCGCCAATTGCATTTGGTTCGACATCAACTTGCGTGGCCACATCCACAATCCGCACCTGCGTATAGGGGAACGGAATACCGATCGAGCCAACCTTCTTTTCACCGTCAGGCGGGTTGATCGACACCAGACATGTCGCCTCTGTCAGGCCGTAGCCTTCGCAGATGTTCACGCCTGCGGCCTCTTCAAAGCGGCGGTAAAGTTCCAGCGGCAACGGGGCAGAGCCACAGAACGCCAGCTTGAGGGACGAGATATCGGCATCGACCTTGCGCTGCATCAGGGCCGACATGGCCGTGGGCACGGTGATCATGAACGTCACCTTGTGACGCTCGATCAGCTTCCAGAAATTGTCAAAGACGCCATCCCCGCGATAGCCCTGCGGCGTGGGAAAGACGATCTGCGCACCAGAGCCGAGCGATGCGCCCAGCGACACGATGGCCGCAAAGACATGGAACATCGGCAGCGGGCAGATTTGCACGTCCTCTTCGGTGAACAAAAGCCGCGCGCCCAGCCAGGCGTTGTAGACGATGCCGGAATAGCGGTGCTGTGCCACCTTGGGCATGCCCGTGGTCCCGCCGGTGTGGAAATAGGCCGCCACCCGGTCCACGCCGCTGTCGGCAAAAGCCAGCGTCTTGGGCTGCTTTTCCATCTCGGTGCGGAAATTCAGCACCTTGGCGGAATGCGTGACCGGATTCTTGGGCCGGATCAGCGGGACGATCAGCTTCTTGATGCCGGTCAGATAGCGGTGCAGGTCCACCTCTAGCACGGTTTCCACATTCGGCGCGAGTTTGACCGCCTCGCCGGCCTTTTGCGCCAGATCGGTCTTGGGAAAGCTACGCAAGGTGACCAGCACCTTGGCATTGGTTTCGCGCAGAATGGCGCCGATCTGTTCGGGTTCCAGCAGCGGGTTGATCGGGTTGACGATGCCTGCAATCTGGCCACCCAGATAGGTCAGCACACTTTCATTGGCGTTGGGCATCATATAGGCCACAACGTCGTTTTCGCCGATGCCAAGCTGGCGGAACATATTGGCGACCTGCGTCGCCTGATCGCGCAGCTCGTTCCAGGTCAGCGTCTCGCAAGGGTCGGTTGGCCCCGACTGCAGCTGAAACGACAACGCCTTGCGCGACCCGTGTGCATCTGCGGTCCGGCTGAGCAATTCAAATGTGGTTGTGGGCAGATCACGCGCGTCCCACGCGGTTTCAGCCTCGATTGCATTCCGGTCAGCCATATTGGCATAGGTCATGCGGTTCCTCCCATAAACTCTTCTTTTTTCGGATCACGCAAGGTGATCCGTCTCTCCCTTGGTGCCCACGATGGGAAAAAAGGGTCTATCGCGCAAGGGCGATGCGTTTCAAACGACCAAACGTCATAAGGCCCAATGCGCCTGTAACGCAGCGGAAATTGGGGCCGGATGGCTGTAGACCGCCCAATGACCGCCGGGCAGCACCTTCAGCGGGACATCGGCACTTTTCGCCAGCCGCTCGCAAACCCGCACCGGTACAAAAGGGTCACTTTCTGCGGCGATCACCATGCCCTGCGCGGGTAGCCCACCCAGATCGTCGCCCCAGTCCGCGCCGATGTCCGTGGCCGACCGGTAGAGCCGCAGGATGCTGCGCTTCATGTGGCTGTTGATCAGCGGCAGCTCTGTCCGCAGCAGCGCAGGCGGCATGCCCGCACGCCCCAACAGCTTTTCCGCCCGCCTGCCCCGCATCAGCATCATGGCAAGTTCACCCTTCCAGGGGGTCTGCCAAAGCCGCGCCAGCCGGTGCCATTTCAGCCCCGGATAAAGCGATGCGTTCAGCACGCTCCACGATGCAAAAAGGTCTGGCCGCAGATGGGCCACGCGCAAGGTCAGCAGACCGCCCCAGTCGTGCCCCACGATGTGCGCGGGCCGGTCCGCTTGCGTGACCTGATCAATCAGCCATTCAGCATAGCTGTCCATATGGCTGTCAAAGCCCGGCGGCGGCGCAGTGCCAAACCCCGGCAGCGACAAGACACGCCAGTCACCCGTACCAAGTTCCGCGATCAGCGGGTCCCAAAGTCGGTGGGTGTCAGGCACCCCATGCACAAAGAAGGTGGTCATAGCCTACTATGGGCCAAGGATCACTCTGCCGCCAGTCCGGCAGTGAACTGCAATCGCGCCAGCCGTGCATAAAGCCCGCCTTGGGCCACCAGTTCGTCATGGGTGCCGGTGGCAACGATCTTGCCCGCCTCAAAGACGATGATGCGGTCGGCCTTTTTCACCGTCGCAAGGCGGTGGGCGACGATCAGGGTGGTGCGGTCCTCTGCCAAAGCCTCGACCGCTTGTTGCACGGCGGCTTCGGATTCTGCGTCCAGCGCGCTGGTCGCTTCATCCAGCAACAACACTGGCGCGTCACGCAGGATCGCACGTGCAATGGCGATGCGTTGCTTTTGCCCGCCTGACAGCATCACGCCGCGTTCGCCCACATCGCTGTCATAGCCATCTGGCAGTGCGGTCAGAAAATCATGCGCGGCGGCTGCACGGGCCGCCGCCTCGACCTCTGCGTCGGAGGCATCGGGGCGACCAAAGCGGATATTTTCACGCGCGGTGTCCGCAAAGATGACCGGGTCCTGCGGCACCAAGGCGATGTGGTGGCGGAACGCGGCGCGGTCAAGCTTTGTCAGGTCCAGCCCGTCAAGGCGGATGACCCCGGACTGCGGATCATAGAACCGCAGCAGAAGCTGGATGATCGTGGTCTTGCCCGCACCTGACGGGCCGACAAGGGCGACCGTCTCACCTGGTTTCACCGACAGTGAGACCCCATCAAGGGCCGCAATCGATGGTCGTGCGGGATAGGAAAACTTGACGTTCTCGAACGCAATCTCGCCCGCGACCTTGGCCGGCAGGTGATCTGCCTTGACGGGGTCTTGGACGCTGTCTTTGGCGTTCAACAGCTCGACCAGACGTTCGGTGGCGCCCGCGGCGCGCTGCAACTCGCCCCAGATTTCGGTCAGCGCAGCCACAGCGCCTGCGACCATCACCGTGTAGATCAGGAATTGCACCAATTCGCCCACGGTGATCGCACCAGAGCGCACGTCATTGGCCCCCATCCACAAGAACCCGACCACGCCGGAGAAGGCGATGAAGATGACAATTGCGGTCAACACCGCGCGGGTCGCGATCCGGCGGCGCGCGGCGATAAAGGAGTGTTCGGTCACATCAGCGAATTTTTGGCGGCTCAGCCCTTCGTGGGTAAAGGCCTGCACGGTTTGCGCTGACAACAATTGTTCCGATGCATCGCCAGAGGATGCCGCGATCCAGTCCTGATTTTCCTTGGACAATTGCCGCACCCGGCGGCCCAGAACGATAATCGGCAACAGGATCACCGGGATCGGCCAGAGCACCAGCAGTGACATCTTGACGGAGGTCCAAAGCATCAGCCCGATTCCACCCACCAGTATCAGACAGTTGCGCAGCGCCACAGAGACGGACGAGCCGATGACCGACAGGATCAACGTGGTGTCGGTGGTGATCCGGCTCAGCACCTCGCCGGTCATGATTTTCTCGTAGAACGCGGGGCTCATCCCGATCATCCGGTCAAAGACAGCCACACGGATGTCGGCCACCACACGTTCGCCCAGCCGCGTCACAAGATAATAGCGCATGGCCGTGCCAGCGGCCAAAAGCGCCGCTATGCCGATGGCTGCGGCAAAATAGCTTTGCAACAGGTCCAGCTGATCGGAGTTGAAGTTGTCGATGACCCGACGCACCGCCAGCGGCAGCACAAGGCTGACCAAGGCGGTGAGGATCAGCGCAAAACCGGCCAGCGCCAGCATCAGCTTGTAGGGTGCCACAAACGGCCAAAGCGCCTGCAGCGCCCCGATATCCTTGGACCCGGCGCGCTCTGCCTCTTGTGCTTTTGGGGTGTCGGCCATGTTGGGTCCCTTTTCGGTGTTACCGGGTCACATAAATCCGGTCATCCCAAGGAACAAGGGTGCGGGCCTGCGTTGTTGCATCAGCGTTTCTGGAAAAGCTTGGAGCGGGCGACGGGAATCGAACCCGTATCATCAGCTTGGAAGGCTGAGGTCTTACCATTACACAACGCCCGCGCTCGATCTGGTGCTTAGGCCAAGCAATAAAAATGGTCAAGAAGTGAAGACTAGATCTGCTTGTCAGATGGCACAACAGAAGCCTCAGCTGCACTGGATGAGAAGATCGGCGTATTCTGTTGAGGAACTCGAGGCAAATGGCGGCGAAATCGTTCTGGAAGCGACTGCGCGTACTCCTTGCTCTGAATTCTGTTCCCGGCCATGCCCAATTGGTCGATATGATCGAAAAGATCATGCCATGACCTCCGTTTGGACAATCTTGGGCCTGAGCTTGGCGCGTTTTCTGAGGTTCTGAGCGATGGCGGCTAGCAGGTACTTGTCCTTGGCCCCGTTGGATTTTCGCTATCGCAACGCGGTCAGGTTCAGAATCCGTTTCAAATGCGCAAGCTGCCCTCAACTTTCTTCAGTTTGCGCCAACGTCCGCATCGAACCGAAAAGTGTAAAATGCAGCGCCCTGCGCAAACGTCTGCGGTCGTCACAGGCTTTGATTTCAAAACCAAGCTCGACCCATGTGGTCGGCAAGCAATCAAAGCCAAAAGACGGCAAGAGCCAGCAGGAACATGACTGTGGTGATCGGTGCCCACAGCTTGCGTTCATCTTTCGATGGCGTGATCCAATTGAGCATCATACTCAATCCATTCACGCCAAGAGCACCCCACATCGTCCAAGAAGGCCAGCGCGGCCAACTGCCGTCTGCGGAAAGAACCGCAAACGCCATGCCAAGCAACAGGAGAATAGAGGCTGCCGCGATCAATCGACCGGATGTTGGTAGTGGACCTTGCGTCTGTCCGCCCTGCGTCAGCCTGCCCCAAGGTGCGCCGAAAATCAGCGCAACCTGAAAGCCGATAACCCCAAAAATGATCAAGCAATAAAGGACCGATAAGCTCATTCTGCACCTCTAATCGCGAGTAAATCTACGCTGGAGACAAGGACCATTGAGGAAAACCACGTAAGCACCCAAGGATGTGCAACGGGCGAATAACCGTTGCACAAACCCTGTTTTGGTTCACCCAAAGAAGTAATCCTTGGCGACAAGTACTGCCACTACGATACCAATCCACACTCCGCCTTACGTTTGAGCAGCACGTCACCATTTCCATGCAAATGGTAGTGACGGAACGCGTACGCAAGGTTGGACCTGGGGGAAGACAGGCAAAAATTGGCTGTTTTTGCGAAACGCGCCTTAGCGCGAACAAGACAGCCTGAGGAAAATTGGATCGCTGTTTGACCAGAAAAAAAGGCCCTCGAAAGGGCCTTGATTTCATGATTGGGAATTTCACGCGACTAGACTTTGCCTTTCCATGGGATGAGCCAGCTTTCCAGTTTGCGCATGCCTACTTCGATCGCAAAACCGATGATGCCGATCACGATGATACCGACGATAATGATATCAGTGAGCTGGAATTTCGATGCGGTCACGATCATCTTGCCAAGCCCGACATTCGCGGCAACAAGTTCCGCCGCAACAACGGTTCCCCAACAGACCCCCATTGCAACCCGCGCCCCTGTAAATATGTCTGGTAAGGAGTTCGGAACAATCACCTTGCTCAAGATTTGCCACTTTGACGCGCCCAGCGAGTAGGCAGCGTGAACCTTGGAAATCGCCACGCCCGACACACCAGAGCGCGCCGCGATGATCATGATCCATAGGGCAGCCAAGAAGAGCAGAACCACCTTTCCAAGCTCGCCGATGCCAAACCAGATGATGATCAACGGGATCAACGCAAGAGGTGGGATTGGGCGCATGAACTCAACGATGGGATCGAACCAGCCGCGCGCCCATCCGGTCAGGCCCATGGCGTAACCGATTGGCACACCGATCAGCGCACCGATGAAGAAGCCCAGCAACACCCGCTGCAAAGAGTAGCGTGTGTGCTCCCACAGGGTATAGCCCTGATAGCCCTCGACGTTCAGCCGGATGAAGCGATTGAACACAACCTCAGGTGCGGGCAGATAAAGACGTGCCATCCGCAATCCTGTTGCCGGCGCAAATGTGGGGGTGCCCTTGTCTGTCAGACCAACCTCGCCTTCGGGCACAGAGAACTTTTGCCCCGGCTCAACGGGCTGCCCGTTGATCGCAACAATGGTGGAGCCATCGCTCTTGGACACCTCATCGTTTTGCCAGACGTTGATAACCTTGAAGCCATAGCGCGCAACCGTGAGGCTATCGTTCTTGGCAAATCCTTCACCGGGCTCAATTTCGACAGCTGGAGGTTCGCGGCCGGGATTGCCCTCTGCATCCAAGGTTTGCTGAATGTCTTCGCGGTAGACCCGCATTGTGACCGTCGCGTCATCCGTGGTGCCGTCTTCCAACTGCGCCGTGTAGGTGAACGTCATGTCACCTGAAAACGGACCGGGAAACTTAGGGAGCGGAATGGCCGAGTTGGTGAAGGCCACCCAAAGCCAAAACACGGTGATCACCGAGACAACAGACGCGACACGGTTCGCTGTGATCGCGCTCTCATCGCCGAACGTCACGGTCTTCAGCTTGTTGAAGCCCTTCTTCTCGAAGGCGCTTTTGAACAGGCGTTTCGCAATCACAAATGAGCCGAAAAAGGCGCCCAAATAGAGGGCAAGTACGAGAATACCGGTCATGCGCTTTCCTCCGTCCGGCCCATGATTTCTTCTTCCATGTTCCAGATCATTTCGAGAATTTCTTCGCGGGTCGATGAGTAGTCTTTGTGCTTTTTGACTTCGCGCAGATCAGCGCCAACCCCGAGGTCCGCGAACGGCAAACGATACTCTTTGTGGACGCGACCTGGGCGGGGCGCCATGACAAGCAAGCGTTCGCCCAACAACAAAGCCTCTTCCACCGAGTGGGTAATCAGGATGATCGTTTTGCCGGTTTCTTTCCACAGATCCAGCACAAGGCTTTGCATCTTTTCCCGTGTCAGCGCGTCCAAGGCACCCAGCGGCTCGTCCATCAAGATCACGTCCGGGTCATTGGCAAGGCAGCGGGCCAAGGCCACACGCTGCTGCATGCCGCCGGACAGCTCATAGATCGCTTTCTCCTTGAAGTCCTGAAGGCCGACGACCTCGAGAAGATGTTCGACTTTCTCTTTGCTTTCGGCCCGGCTCACGCCTTTCATGTCAGGGCCAAAAGAGACGTTGTCGCGGACGTTCATCCACTCAAAAAGCGCGCCTTGCTGAAACACCATCCCGCGTTCGGGGCTGGGGCCGTCGACGACCTGATCATTCAGAATGATCCGGCCTTCGGTGGGGGCCAGAAAACCAGCGACAATATTGAGGAGCGTTGTCTTACCGCAGCCCGAGGGACCAAGAACGCTCATGAGTTCACCGGATTTGATATCCAGCGTCACGTTCTGCAAAGCCTGAACATGCCCGCCATTGGGCAGGTCAAACCGCATCGAAATGTCATCTATAAGAAGCCCGGACACTTGGTTCCCCCTCTTGTCTGGGTGCGCGCCTGCTGGCTGGCAGGCGAAAAAGAGAACGGGCCACCTGCAGGCGGCCCGTCCTTTTACGTGACTTAGTTGGACAGTGGTCCGGTGTTCACGTTGTCCTCATAAGAGGCTTTGGCTGCGTCGATGGAACCGGCTGCCACGAAGACGTCTGCAACGCCTTTCATGAATTCTGCCGCGTTGCCGCCCATCCATGCTTCGGACAGCTGCTCTTCCACTGTCGGGAACACGAATGTGGACAGTGTGGAGGCTGCGTCTTCTTCAGACATACCCGCGTCCTGCGCGATCACTGGCAGCATTTTCGCGTGGTTGGATTCATCCGCCCACATTGCGTTTGCGTTCGCTGTCACTTCGAGGAACTTTGCAACCATGTCGCCGTTCTCGGCCACGAAGGCTGTCGGCGCAGTTGTTGCGTCGAACACCAGGATGCCCAGCTCGGTCTTTTCTGCACCCGTCAGGAGCACGTTACCGGAATCGAGCATACGGCGCAGAGCACCACCCCAACCGCAAGCCATGTCCACAGCGCCTTGGCTCAGAGCAGCTTCGCCCTCGGCAGGTGCCATGTCGACGACTTCCAGGCTGCCGACGTCAACACCGAAGTGGTCCATCTGCTTGAGGAAGCCGTAGTGCGCAGCAGTTCCGAGTGGAACAGCAACTTTCTTGCCTGCCAACTCAGCTGCGCTGTCTTTGTCAATCTCGAGGTCTGCACGCACAACGCAGTTGTCGTTGTCAGCATAGGACACAGCAACGTCAACAACCTGAAGGTCCTGACCTGCGGAGGTTGCAACAACGAAGGGCGGAATACCCTGAGAGACCGACAGCTGAACGTCACCAGAGGCCATCGCTGCGGACATCGCTGTTCCTGTGTCGAAGCTGACCCAGTTGATTTTTGTGCCCATTGCTTCTTCGTACATGCCGGTTTCTTTGGCAAACTGGAACGGCATCGGCCACTCCAAGAAGTAGGCAACAGTGATTTCGCCGTGGCCGTCTGCCATGGCGGAAGTTGTGGACAGTGCTGCGGCAACGCCGAGGACCGTTCCCAGGATAGTAGATTTCATTGTGTTCTCCCTAGTAGTTAAGTCACGCCTGCATGGAGTTGAAACTCCACATGGCGAAACTCTTTTTTTATCACGTAACAAGAGTGGATAAGTCGGCTTGTTCGTCAATTGTTTTCTTCGCAGTAAGCCTCATACATCCGGACGATACGTTCAAGCGCGCTCCGCTCATGCGATGTGCGTGAACTCCTGCTGTCATACACCTTTAGCCCCCCGAATCGGTCAGTCCAGTTTGAGCTTGTGATCAGTCCACTTTGGCCGCTGGTTGATTTTGGTGGTGTGCGTCGAAGCTGAAAGGCACAAAATCGCTGACAGCACACGCTGTTGCCTATTGCTTTCAGACTTCGGTGTTTGTCCACCGATAGAAGGGCACGCTTCAACGTCGTTCATCGAACACGCGATTACCCCTCTTGCTATCGCTTCGTCGCCTCTACGACCAAATGATCTATTGCGCTCGGTCCGCCCTTTGTTGCGAGTACGACCTCACGACACGGCGCGTCATCAATCTGCGTCGCCTGCAGGCCAGAAATATCTTCCAGTGCCCGCCATTTCGGCAGTACCGCGCGGCCGAGGCCGGATGCGGCAAGCACGGCGATGCTTTGTGGGTCATCCATTTCGCAGACGATCTTCACATTAGGTATCGCGTTGGCGATCCACTTCCAAGCCAACCGTCCACAACATGTCGACCGGTCATAGAGGATCAGGCCTTCCGGACTATCAGCCTGATCTGACGCGACCATGACGAAGGGTTGAGCAGCGATGGGTGTCAACTGGATTGACTTGGGGCCGCCACTAGGCGGACGAACGACGATGGCCGCGTCGATCTCATCGGCTTCCAGACTGCGAAGTAGCGACCGCGAGTCGCCCGGCGTGATGGTGAGCGCACATTCAGGCGCCCGATCCGCCAAGTGGCTTACGATGTTGGTTGCGTGGTCGGCCAGCGCCGTCGCGATCGAACTTAGCCGGTAGGGTCCGCTCAGACCCGAGGCATCCAAGTCCGAGGTAAGCCGCCGCGTGTCCTCAACAATCCGCTGTAGACGCGGCACCATCCTCTGTGCCGCGGCAGTCGGCCTGACCGTCTGTCCCACCCGCTCGATAAGGCGGGTTCCAAACATGCGTTCCAGCGCTTGCATCCTCTGCGCAAGGGCCGCCGCGGTGAGGCCCTGTCGGCGCGCCGCAGCGGCAAGCGACCCCTCTTCGATCACGGTAAGGAGGCTTTGCGCAAAACGGGTATCCATGACAAAAGCTTTCCTTTGGTTTGAAGCTGTCAGAACTTGTTATTCCAATTGTCCTTGCAATGGTAGCTGTGTGGCATCGAAAAGGAGTATCGCATGTCGCTGTCGACGAACCACGCTTCCAAACAAGCACTCGTCATACCCTTCCTGACCAGAGCAGGCGCGGTGGAACGCGATCTTTGGATCGCCGCTTTGACGCCCTTGATGCAACCGCATGTGGTCAAGCCGTTGGCAGACCTGACGCCGCAAGAGCGGCGGGCTGCCCGAGTGGCGATCGTCGCCAATCCTGATCCAGCCGAGGTGGCGGAGCTTACGAACCTTGAATGGATCCAGAGTCTTTGGGCCGGGGTCGAGCGGCTCGTCGTCAGCCTTCCCACCGAAATAGGCATCGCCCGTCTGGTCGATCCGGATCTCGCACGGACCATGGCAGAGGCGGTGTTGGCTTGGACGCTTTACCTCCATCGCGATATGCCCGCGTATCGCAGGCAACAAACCAAAGGCCTTTGGAACCAGCGCGACTATCGGCCTGCTCGAGACATTGGCGTGGGTGTTCTGGGTCTTGGCGCACTCGGCCGCGAGGCCACCGCTATCCTTTCCCGGCACGGCTATCGGACGATGGGCTGGGCTCGGAGCGCGCGCGACATACCCGGGGTGGAGACGTTCCATGGCGATGTCGGGCTAAATGCAATGCTTGCCCAGACCGATATCGCGGTGGTCCTCCTGCCGCTGACCGACCAGACGCGCGGTCTATTGAACAAAACACGGCTGAGCCGGATGCGGCCGCAGGCTGCGGTCATCAACTTTGGGCGTGGGTCCGTGATCCCGGTCGATGACCTGATCGAAACCTTGGACGAAGGTCACATTTCCCATGCCGTTCTGGACGTCTTCGAGCGGGAACCGCTGCCTTCGGACGATCCGCTTTGGACCCGTTCCGATATCACGATCCTGCCCCATATCTCCGCGCCCACCGGACGCGGGAGCGCCGCCGCCATCGCAGCCACCGCTATCCACGATTTCTACCGAACAGGGTCAACGCCTGACCTGATTGACCGCGCGCGTGGCTACTGACACCTCAAAGGATTACAGCATGACTATTCACGACACTTTCGCCGCCATGCAGAGTGGCGCCGCACCGGGTCAGGAGATCCGTGCAGGAACGGAGATGCCTATCGAGGCAATCGGCGAGGCGCTAACCGGCTCACCTGTCGACTTCTCCCACGGAGATGTGGACGCCCACCAACCGATCCCTGGCGCGCGAGAGGCGTGGCTTGAAGGCTTCGCGGCAGGGGGGCGGCAAGCCTATACCGAATATCGCGGTGATGTGGACTTGCGGCAGAAGCTAGCTTTGCATCTGGCCGCTTTCACCGGAGCGCCCGTTGATGGGGTGAACGGCCTTATTTTGACCCCCGGCACCCAAGGGGCGCTGTTTCTTGCGATGGGTGCCTGCGTCACGCGCGGCACGAAGATCGCTGTGCTTGAGCCCGACTACTTCGCCAACCGGAAGATAGCCGTCTTTCTCGGCGGCGAGGTTGTGTCGGTCCCGTTCTTATACGGTTCTAGTGCCAAAAGTGCGGGGCAAGGGAACGGCCCCGACCTTGTGGCCCTGGAATCCGCCTTTGCAGCTGGAACCAAGGTGTTGATCTATTCGACGCCCAACAATCCAACCGGTGCCATCACTGGTAGGGACGTGACCGAGCAAATTGGTGTTCTTGCGGCGCGCCATGGGGTCACAGTGATCGTCGACCAACTCTATTCCCGGATGCTGTATCCTGGCGAGACAATCCCTCATCTGCGGGCGATGAGCACAAGGCCCAAGCAGATGATGACGGTGATGGGGCCCTCCAAGACAGAGTCCCTCAGCGGGTTTCGCCTTGGGGCGGCCTTCGGATCTGCCGAACTGATCGACCGCATGGAGAAATTGCAAGCCATCGTATCGCTGCGTGCGGCGGGCTACAGTCAAGCCGCACTCTCGACGTGGTTCGAGGAGCCGAAAGGCTGGATGGCCAAAAGGATCGAGGCGCACCGAGCTATTCGCGACGATCTGTTGCGGACCTTTCGCGAGGCCCAGTGGGAAGTAACGACACCGCAGGCGGGCAGTTATCTCTATCCCCGTCTCCCGAAGCTGTCAGTCGGTCTGAGCACATTCGTCCGGCTCTTGCGACTTCAAGCCAACGTCACTGTCACCCCAGGGACCGAGTTTGCACCCGGCGACACCGACCGCATCCGCTTGAACTTCTCGCAAGATCACGCGGCGGCCGTAGCAGCGGCCGATCGGATCGTTGCACTTGCGCGGAGGTACGCCGAATGAGGCGCGATCCCCGCCCACAGGGGCTCTACCGTGCGGCCAAACGGCATCAAAACCTGATCTGGACCGCGGGCATGACGCCGCGTGAAGGTGACGCGTTGATATTCCACGGAGCGATCGGCGCGGCAGACGATCCCGGGATGCACCGCGCGGCAGTCGAGCTTGCTGCCCGCAACGCGATCGCTGCAGCCGAGGGTCAGCTTGCGCCGGAAGAACTGCTGACCTGCATTCTTTCGATGACCGTCTTCATGGCTACGGAACCTGGCTTCAAAGCCCACGCGGCCGTTGCAGATCATGCTTCACGCTTTATCGAAGACCGGCTCGGACCCGACGCAATCGGCACTCGCGCCGCTGTTGGCGTTGCGTCTCTCCCTGGCAATGCAGCGATTGAGATCTGCTTGGTGGCCAGCGCTGGCAACAAGATTGGATGAGGCTAGAAACCTTCGCGCCAATCGCACACGAAACCACGTAAGGCCCCCCTGCCCCAAGGCCGATTGCAAGGCGCGACACCGTCAGCGCGACCGGAAACGCGAATGACGACGCGGTCAGTTGCGGCGTGCCCATTTGGCACACATTGTCCGTGTTGATCTACGAGACAGAGATCACAGCGATTATCCCAAAGATCATCGGACCCGCTAGCTGATGTAATTCCTGCTAGATTGGCCCTGATGTCAGATTACTCTTGTCGGCCACGTCCATCCCTTTTTGCGAACTCTAGCAAACGCTTGGTAGGCGCCAGGATCATTCAGTTTTCGAGAAGTCCCAGAAGACGTTGTTCGGTCAATCGCAGGCCAGACCGTTCCCGAGGCGCGATATCAGGCGCGGGTGCCCCTGCAAGCGCGATGACGTCCGGATGGACGTAGCTGTTGCGTGCGATTGCAGGTGTATTGCGCAAAACCTTTGCGGCCGCATCGGCCATATCCTTGATCGTCGCCTCGCCAGTAAGCGCTACCTCTAGCGCGGCGCAAGACCCAGCCCAGGTGCGAAAGGTCTTGGCAGTGATCCCCGCGTCCAGCCCGCCTGCTTCGCTGATATAGCTGTTGAGTGCCTCAGAGCTTAGAGTTTGAGCGATACCATCGTCATCGACCCACGACAAAAGGGTCGCCCCCGGCAGGTCATTGATTTTGCCCAAGACGCGCGCAAGCTTTGCATCGCTCAGCTTGCGTCGCACCTGCTGCCCGCCTTTCGCGCGATAGCGCAAGTCAATCGCATTCCTCGCCAACGAGACGTGCTTGTTGCGCAGCGTCAACGCGCCATATGTCCCGTTTTCCGCGGCATATTGCGGGCTACCGACACGCAGACCGGTCCGGTCAATCAACGTGACTGCGGCAGCCAGCGCGAACACCTTTTCGCCAACGGTTGCATCAAGGTCCTTTTGAACACGGCGTCTGATCCGTGGCAAAGCGGCCCCGAACCCAGCCAGTTGTTCAAATTTCACCTCTGCCTGTGCGCGCGTCCAGTCGGGGTGATACAGGTATTGTTTTCGGCCCTTGGCATCGCGCCCTGTTGCACGCAGATGACCACGATCGATCGGTGACATCCATACGTCGACATAAGCCGGCGGCACGGCCAGTTGCGCAAGGCGGTTCCGTTCTAACTGGTCCGTGATCAATTGCCCATCTGGATCGAAATAGGAAAAGCCCCTGCCCCTCGGTTTTCGCAAGATGCCGGGTTCGCTGTCGGGGTAATATGTCAGCCCAGGCGCATTCACGCCTTGCTCACTTCTGACGCGAGTTTGAGGACCAATGTGCCGTCTTCTTGTTTGATCTCAAGGGCGGGATCATCATCAGAGCCATTGCGCGTCACCTCTGATCCTTTGATCGTGCGCGTGACCGACGTTGTGTTGATCTTTTCGACCTCACCCTCGGCGGTGCCGCTGCCCCACGCCCATTCAACTTTGTCGCCAGACTGAATGCTCATCGTTTCTCTCTCCACTCGGACCGTTTGGCAGGCGCAACGTTTGGGGCGCAGAAGTGTTCCCACGCGCCGCGCCGCAGTCAGTGCATTTTCCAAGATCAAAGCAGGCGGGAACGAACAGCGCCGCGCGCGGGTCGGTCCGGCGATTTCAACTCAAACAAGAGAACCCCATGAGCAGCCTCAAAGACGTCTACTTTGATCTATGGCAAGACTTATGGAGTGGCAGAGCTGTACGCCGAATTGGAAGCACGGACGCGTGACGCGGAAAGGGCAGACAACTTGACAGCCACGCAAACCTGAAGTGGGACGTTGAGCGTCATTGACACATAAAGAAGCCCGATCCAGGCAAACTGGTCCGGGCTTCTTTAGTCAATGTTGAGCACTTACTCTGCCGCGTATTGCATATTGCTTTCGTCGCTTTCGACCACTCGCAGTTCCGGGTTTTGGTGAACGAGTGTTCGCGTCGGGAACGGAATATTGATATCCGCCTCATCAAGCGCCTCTTTTACACGGCGCTTCATATCGGCCTGATACGCGAAATATTCCTCGGTATCGCACCACACGCGCACAAGAAAATCGACGCTACTGTTGCCCAGATTGTTCACCTGAATGAACGGTGCGGGATCGGCATGAGAGCGTTCGTCAGCCATAATTGTATCTTGGATCACTTGCTCTGCCTTAGCGAGATTGACACCGTAACCCACACCAAACGTCCACTCTGCCCGACGGGTCGGGTATTCAGAGTAGTTTTTGATCTTGTTTCCCCAGACTTCAGAGTTTGGCACGATCACTTTGACATTCCCGATATTCGCGATCTCGGTATAGTTCAGCGTGATTTCCTTTACCGTACCCATCGTGCCGTCGACCTCGACGAAATCACCGATCTTGAGGGGCCTGAACAGGATGATCATGATCCCGGCCGCGACATTTGACAGTGTCCCTTGCAAGGCAAGGCCAACGGCCAGACCTGCCGCACCAATGACGGCCACGATCGACGTCGTTTCGACCCCGAAAGTGTTGAGGATAAACAGACAGGTAAATGCCAGCACGACATAACGTGCAATGTTGCCCAGAAAGCTGAACAATGTGTTGTCCAGCGATGCGTGATTATCACCGATCTTGTGGATTTGCCGCCGCAAGAAACCAGCGACAGCAAAGCCCACGATCAGAATAAGAATGGCGGCGACGGTGTTGCCGAACAACGCGATCAACGTATCGAGTGTCAGATAGTCGGCCAGCGACTGCCCGCCATAGATTTCGGTCGTAAAAAGGCTTTCGCCCCAGTTCATGAGGTTTTCCATGCGAAAATCCGTATTGCTATTTCAGTCAGTCAGAAGCGTGAGAAGACGTCGGGCGGCGTGTCAGACATCGACCGCGCTTGCGCCTTCATTTTCTGACGCACCTCTGCGGGCGACATACTGACCGGTCCTTCCACCGTGCATGGATAGCGGAATGATGTATTCCCGCGCTGGATGTCGATGCGGCCTTCAAATGCCTCGGCGGCAGGGTTGTAGCGCAGGTTTCTGATCTGAACGCTCATGTTTCTCTCCTTCAAAGCTCGGGCCGCAGCGCGTGGCGCGCGACCAATTTGACAAGAAGAACGGCGCTTGGCGCAAATGGTTCCCCGTAAGCGGCAAACCAATATTTGGAGCAACTGGGATTTTCCGAATGTGTGAAAAGCGCGCCCGTGACGGGTGATTTGACAGAGGCCCGGCTAGCCCTTCAGCGCCTCGCGCATATCCGCAACGGCACCTTTGTCAGTGTCGCGCACCGTTTCATGCAATTCATCCAAGAGCGCCTGAGCGTGCTGAAGCGTCAGCGGATCGTCAAGGACGTAAGGCCTGCACTTGCCGAATGTCACCTCAAGCAAGCGCGCGAACGTCAGGTGATGGAACGCTACGCGTGCGACAAAGGGCGGGCGCAAACCGTCCCGGTATGTCCCTGCAATCGTCAGTGCGGCTGCCATCCGGTTAAGGCAGTCAATCGCAGTGTAGGGATCGTTCAAACCGGGCGACAACGCGCGGGCAACCATCTCTACCAGTTGTTCCGCAAGAAAACTTGGGTTTTGGTTTTCAGTGCGGCTGGATCCGACGGCAAAACACCCCAAGATGTGGCGGTAGTCGTCATCACTTAGGTCTTTGCCCCAAACGGAAATTACCGGCGTCTTTGATGTGACAAACCCCCCAATTGGCACGTTCAACGCGACATGCCAGTCAGATGCCATTGCCAATTCGCTCAACTGGTCGAAATTCACTGTCTGGACGTAACCCGAGACGGCAGACGTGATGACCGTATCAGGGTCACGGTTAGGATGCCGGGTCCCGTTATCGGAATCGTTGTCCCGTTCGATCAGGTCAAGAATTTGCTTTTCCAACGCGGCGCCAATCCCCGCAGAAATGCGCGAAACATTGATCGTCTCTGGCACGTGATGGATGAAATAGATCAGCGTGAACACGCATAGCAATGTCAGGATCAAGGCCATGATCAAAGAGTATTGCGGCACGTATTCTGCCACGCCGCCATCTATTCCATCTTGCACCGAACGCAACACAACAAGGGCGTAGACAAAGGTGGAGATGAGGATACCGAGGCTCCATTGATTGCCGCGGTCGCGCATGAAATTGCCGATCAGTCTTGGACCAAAGTTGCCTGACGCAAACGAGACCGCAACCAGCGTCATTGAAAACATTACGCCAGTGACACCAATGATCGATTGGGCAATCACAGCAAGGGTGGATCGCGCGCCATCGGCCTGCGTATCCAAGAGCGTTTCAGGAAGCGGGAATGGCAGTCGCGTGCCACGCGCATCAATCCAGCCCATGAAAAATGCAAGCGTAAGCCCGACGAAGACAAGGATTGAAGGTAGAAACCAATAGCTTGCGCGAACGTCCTGAACCAGTTTGAGCAGGTAGGCACGCTTACCTGCAGGCAGTTGCGTCGGTCTGTTCATCTGCACGTATCAAAAGCCTTCACGTTCGTTGCAAGCACAATGCGCGGGAACGGAATGCGTTCCGGAGCATTAAGGGATGATTGCACATAACGGAGCAAACATGACAAATTTCAACACGCAGAACGCCAACCACGATCCTGTAGATGAAGCAGAAAAGCTATCGTCGAAGGAAATATTCGAGGTGATCCGCCGTGACGGTCATGAAGAACTTGCGCGGCCTTATGCATCGCTCTTTTGGTCTGGTATCGCAGCTGGTCTCATGATTTCGCTGTCCGTGTTGGGTGAGGCGATTTTCAGAACCTATCTGCCGGATGCGCCTTGGCGCTATTTGGTCGAGAACCTTGGATACAGCCTTGGTTTTCTTGTGGTCATTCTGGGCCGGATGCAGCTTTTTACCGAAAATACCATCACCACCGTTTTGCCGGTGATGCATGATCCGGCTTGGCCCATGTTCCGCCGAATGCTTTCACTTTGGATGATCGTATTGGGCGCAAATGTGATCGGTGCCTTTCTGGCGGCGGCCGCTTTCGCATTCGGCAATTTCATCCCCGACGCGTTGATCGCCGCCATTGCCCAACTGTCGGCCCATGCAACAGGTTTTGGTCCCGAAGTCGCGTTCCAGCGTGCGATTCCCGCCGGTATTCTTGTCGCAGCGATTGTCTGGATGTTGCCGGGGTCAGATGGGTTTGGCTTTTTCGTCATTTTGACCTTCACTTGGCTTATAGCCGCGGGTGATTTCACACATATCGTCGCGGGCAGCGTTGAAATGGCATTCATGTTGCTCACCGGCGAACTGAGCATTGTGCCTGCGCTGACAGATTTCTTCTTGCCCGTGCTCGCAGGGAACGTTCTTGGTGGCACAGCGATCTTTGCCTTGTTGGCCTTCGGGCAGGTCCGAAAAGAGCTGAACTGACAAAAGCCGGGATTTATGGGAACGAATTCACATTGATCCGTGTTGGGCCCGTAACGAAACGATGAAATGGAGGTTTCAGTTATGGAATATGCTGGTTTTGGCGGTCTGATTATCCTCGCCCTGAATGTTTGGGCCATAGTGTCCATTATCGGGTCTGGTGCGTCGACAGGCAGCAAAGTGTTGTGGACCCTTCTGGTCCTCGTACTGCCGATCCTTGGCTTCATTGCCTGGCTTGTGGCCGGCCCGCGGTCTGCCACCGTCTCTGCCTAGGGATCGAAACGATGAAAGGGCGCACCTGAAAAGCTGCGCCCTTTTTTTATGGAGATATCAAGATGAAGAATGTCGACGCTGACAAGGATCACCGAACCAACTGGGCAGAGGACCGGACATTGCTGGCGAATGAACGCACGTTCGCCGCATGGATGCGGACAGGAATGGCTTGCGTCGCAATAGCGATTGGTTTGAAGGCCATTTTTGGTGCGACTGAACCAACTTGGATGGCCAAACTTGTGGCGGAATTTTTCATTGTCATTGCAATCGTTATTTTCTGCACGGCTGCTGCGCGGTCCCAGAAAGCGCAACGCCGCATCGAAGAGCATGATGCAACCGCCCAATCCCACGGCGCAATGATTGCGACGTCGGTCATGCTGGTAATCGGCACGGCATCGGCTGGTGTCCTACTTTGGATTTTATGACAAGAAAGGCGCCACAAGGGCGCCTTTCTTTTGTTCAGTCACTCAGGACTTCCGCCGGACTTTCAGCCGCTGGGTTCGCAGGCTGATATGCAGTCCAGATCAAAAACCCACTGAAAAGCACGGCGACCCAGACAAGGGCGATGGTTATTCCAAAAAGTGGACCTTTGTGGCGACGCTTCTGGGCGTCGACATTTGTATTAGATGCGGACATTTCAGTCTCCTTTCATTCCATTTGTTCGCCCAACGCGCTCGCGCAGATTTCGTTCCTTCATCCGGGAACGTTCAACCAGCCAGCGCGTTAGATGCGGAGGGAGTTCGGAATGCGCACATCGGTAAACCAAGGCTGTCTAGTCATCGTGGCGATTGCGGCGGGCATTCTGCTTCTGCAGCAGACCAGCTATATTCTGGTCCCTGTTGTCGCCGCTTTGACACTTGGTATCGTGATGACGCCCGTATCGGACCTGTGGGACAGGTTACGCATTCCAAATGCCCCCGCTGCTTTCCTGACGATGCTCTTTGCTGTTGCAATCATCTTTGCGGTCATCCTGTTGATCGAGCCCTACGTGACATTGGCGATAGAACAGGCACCGATCATACGCGCGGAACTGCGCGATACCGTATTTGAAGCGCGACGTCTTTTGCGCGGGCTGGAAGCGATATCGGAAGACATGGCAACCGCGATCGAACCTGGCGCGGGTGCCGCAGGTGACGAAGACACAGTGACTGTTCCATCCTTGACCGACGCGCTATTCTACGCACCCCAATTCATGGCGCGCCTTTTGATCTTTGTTGGCACGCTCTACTTCTTTCTGCTGGTCCGGACGGACATCTACGATGGCCTGAGCCGGAACATCAAACCGCTCGCCAAATCCGACCTTAGGTTGGCCGCAAAACAAGTATCGCGATATGTTCTGACGATTGCGGCGATTAACGCAAGCTTTGGCGTCGTAATTGCTTTGGCCATGCAGATAATCGGGATGCCGACGCCTGTGATCTGGGGGATTTTGGCATGTCTGTTGAACTTCATGCTTTATCTGGGACCAGCAACACTCGCTGTCGCGTTGACGATCGCCGGGATCGTCGCATTCGATGGCGCTGCAAGCTTCTTGCCGGTGGCCATCTATGTCACATTGAATGCCATTGAGGCGCAATTTGTTACGCCCGCTCTTGTCGGGCGTAACCTGTCCGTGAACCCGTTGTTGGTGTTCCTGTCGCTTGTTTTCTGGCTTTGGATCTGGGGGCCGGTTGGTGGCATCATAGCAATCCCGATCCTGATCTGGACAATGACCGTCCTGCGCGGTGCTGCTGGTCAGACCATTTCGGCCGGGGCGCCCGGCAAATAGCGCGCGTCTTTCTGGCCAGCTTCGGCATCAAATGGAACAACAAAACCCTGGCGCTGTTCAGGATCGCAGGCAGAATTATTTGCCGCCAAGCCTGCCCATCCAGCGCGCGCGGTCCGCATAGCATAAAGCGCCTGATCTTCTGCGTGATTAAGCCAATGGTCAAAGCAGCGGGCCTTCAGCTTTGCCACTTCGGCCGGGGTTTGGGTCTGCACACCGGTTTCTGTGTCCCAGTTCAGACTGCGACCGTTGATATTGGCCGACGAAACAATGCCTAACTTGGCATCAAAAATTGATACCTTCGCATGCAGGTAAATGATCGGAGAGCCGAAGAGCGTCCCCCGATCATCCGTTTCCTTTGCACGGACAGGCCGAACAGGCGACCCCACGAACAGCCGCTCTCCAAAGGCCTGCTGAACGATGTCGATGCATTTTGCCTGCAAATGCTCGCCGAAACCGGTGTCGGATCCCCATGTGTCATTGAATGCGATCTCCTCCGGGGCCGCTGGCAAAAGCATAATCATATCAAGAGATGATTGTTCTTTTGCCCTCACCGCAAGTTGCTGGGCGAGCTCTTCGTCCCTGAAAAATTGGCTTTCAAAGTAGATCAGCTCTTCGGACTGGCGGATTGCATCGTGGTGTGCGGTCGCGATTTCACGAAAGATCGTTTTCGGCGACATCCGAAAAAGTGAAAAGCCGCGCCGCGCCGAAATGGTACGCAAAAGCTTTCTGGGGTGCGGCACATCACGCCCCAGCAGCGCATCCGTTAGCGTCAGCAGATGATCGCGCGCTTCTTTCGCGATGCTCCCATCAACGATCACTTGCACATCATGCCAAGTGCGATCAGCGCCCCGGTCGTGCTCTGGGGTGTCAAAGCGCCGAGCATTCAGGTCAAGTCCGCCGATATAAAGCCGCGCACCATCAAAAACGGCCATCTTCTGATGGTGCGACACGGTGAAAAGCGGTGGCGGTGGAAATTTGCGCGCTACAAGCTTGCTGCGCGTTTTTCTGACCAAAGGACGAAGACGCGGGGCACATTCAAGCAGGCTCGCGTCGTCAATGCCTTCATCGTGCAGTTGGGTGATCTGCTTCCCGATCTCCTTGATGGTTCGCGGCCATAAACCGACACGCGGCAACCACCCAACCCGGGCGGGATGCATCAGTGCAGTCACATTCAGGTTTTCAGGGTGGTCAGATGCTTCACCAGCCGCCAAAAGCGCCTTGATGCTTCGCCACGTCCCCAGATGAAGCCCAGTGCGGACGACAGGATCAAAGTCTGACAGGATCAGCCTTAGCCGGACGCCGCGATTCAACGTCGCCACAATAAGGTCAAACCACGTGTCACCATGTGTCTTTGCGCGGGTCGAATACAACGACGTCCAAGGATCAAATATCCGAAAACCTGCGACGATGTCGCATTTGGCATCTAGAAATTCTTCTTCAAGCCGTGGAAATGCCTCAGCCGCAGTCACCAGGACGTCGAACCGCCGCGCCTTGGACTTTTCGGTCAATAGTCCCGCGCCTCCGGCTCGAACTGCATGATCTGGAAATCCACTTGCAAGGTATATTGGCTGTCGGATTTTTCGGTCGTGATCTGCCCGCCCAATCGCAGGGCGAAAGACTTCATCAGTTCCTGCCCCATGCCTGAGCTAGTGGCGTTGGGAGCTGGCCCAACGCTGTTTGTCATTTTGAACTGACAGTGTTGGCCATCTTGCTTCAGGCTGACGGAAACTTCCGGTTCACCACCCTGCAAGGCACCTACATACTTCATGGCGTTGGTCATTGCCTCGGCCACCAAAAGTGAAAGCGGGACAGCCTGATCCGGGAACAACAACACGCGATCAACATCGGCGCCAATTTCAAGGTCAAGTTCTTCCACTTCGACCATCTCAGAGGAGTTATCGATGATCTCTCGGACGAGGGCGCCACTGTCGACCCTGCCCCCGACCGGTGATTGGTAAAGATCACGGTGGATGGTGGCGAGGCTGATCACCCGGTCTTGCAGACGTGACAGCACGGTGCGCGTTTCTTCGTGATCTGCGTTGCGGATTTGAATGTTCATGATCGAAGAGATCAATTGCAAGTTGTTCTTAACCCGATGATGGATCTCCTTGACCAGTACGCCTTGCTGTCGCAACGCGTCCTCCAATTCAGCCTCATCGCGCAAGAGCTGCTCGCTCATTTCTTGAAAACCATTTTCAAGTCGCTCGATCTCAATTGGCATCGTCACCGCATCATGGCTGAAATCAAAAACCGTTCGATCTTCAGCAAATCTTTCCATCCTGCGCCGCAGACTTGAAAGGTGCCGCAGGACAAGGGTGCGGATTGCCAGCATTGCGACACCCAGACTAGCGATCCACATCAACACCGGGAAAAGCGAAGGGGCGACAAGTGATCGCGTATCGGCAACCGAACGCCCGTCAACATCCCAGATCGCCATGACGGCAGCGGGGCTACCCTCAATCGTGACAATGCTGTACTTGCGTGTCTGGCCCGCGCCGTTCTGATCGCGAAAGACCTGAGCACGCCTTGTCGAAAGATCCTCCAGGGCGCGGCTTTCAGGCAATTCCATAGCAACCAAATCAATGCCTTGCCGTGATGTCAGGACCGCGCCATTTTCGTTGAAGGTTATCAGGTCGATAAGCCCCAACTCCTCCAGATGGTCCTCTGGATCGGGAAGCGTTCTGTGCGGGATCGAGACAGAAACAAAGCCGCCAAACTGGCCCGCATCAAAAAAGGGTTCAGATACGACGAAAACTGACTCTCTGCTTGCCGGTGCACTTTCATTTACGATGATCGTAGGCTGCTGCGCCGACATCGTTTCTTCAAATCTTTCAGTTTGGGACAGATCAAGCGGTGCATCCGCCGACGAACACGTAACAAGACCCGACAACGGCAAGACGCCGACAAAACTGAACTCTGAATTGCCGTTCACAAAATTCGACAGCACGCTAAAGCAGCGCGCGCTGTCGTTTTGCAATTCGGGCGCGATGGTGCCCATCAGCCGCGCCGCCCCGACCGCGCGTTCGATCAGCACACGTTCCGCCGTCGCTGCGCGTTCCGTCAGACCCAGAAGCGCAAGACCAGCGCTACGATCCGCTTCTTGTGCAACCCTGTTGGTCTGCGCAATTGCAATCAGCCCCAAAGGAAGGATGGCAAGCGTCAATAGCACCAAAAGCTGGACGCTAAGCCGTTGATGCCACTTTTCTTTTGTCACGATGGAAGGTTCGGACTTCCAACTACTGCCATTGTGGCCGTATCGGTCATTTCCAAAGCATCATCGTCTTCAAGTTGCAGCATTTCAGTCAATTTGGCCCGCGCTCTATTTACGCGGCTTTTCATCGTGCCCGGTGCGACCCCACACATCACGGCCGCGTCGTCGTAAGTGAAGCCGTTAGCGCCTACTAGGATAAGCGCCTCTCGGTGTTCGTCTGCCAATTCTTCGAAGGCGCTTTTGAAATCCCTCATTTGAAGACGGCCGTCATGGTCAGGTTTGACCGACATCGCGTCCGAAAAGACATTGTCGACGTCAGCAACCTCTCGCTTCAGCTTCCGCCGTGACGAATAGAAGTTGTTGCGCAAAATGGTGAACAACCAAGCGCGCATGTTTGTCCCACGCTCAAATTTGTCCATGTTGGTCCAGGCCTTGAGAACCGTATCCTGCAGCATGTCGTCAGCGGTCGCGTTGTTGCGCGTCAAACTCAGTGCGAACGCGCGCAACGCCGGAAGATGCGTCAGCAATTCATCCTTGGGATCAACGTCACTCATTTCTCGTCCTTCATCTCTTCGTCCTGCGCGCGCAGGACAGCCAAAAGGTCCAGAACTTCGTTCGGCATCTCGTTTTCTTGGTAGTCCGAAAAGACTTTCTTCAAGTTAAGCTCGAAGTACTTGTCGATCTTTTCTTGCTTAGGGCTATTCGACTTGGTCATGGGGCGAACCTTGTATTTTCCAAAAAAACACCATCTTGAACGGAACCAACTTAGGTTGAACGTGTTTCGTTCCATGAAAAAATCAAATGAGGGTCAAAAAATGACTGACACGCAAGCGGAGGTGACGTTCACCGACTTGTTGACTGCGGAACTACCTTACCTAAGACGGTACGCACGCGCGCTGACAGGATCACAAACTCGCGGTGACAAGTACACAGTCGCCACGTTAGAGGCGATCCTCAAAGACCGGAGCGGTTTTGAGAATGAAGACCCGATTAAAGTAAATCTTTTCAAATGCTTTCACGCAATTTGGGCATCATCTGGTCAGATTTTGGTAGAGCCGGATGACAGTTTATTGGCCAGGGCCCATGGGCTTCTTGCCCAACTGACTGCAAACTCGCGGGAAGCGCTTTTGTTGCGCACGATTGAGGAATTCAGCACAGCCAATATCGCAAAGATTATGCAAATCGAGCGTGACGATGTCGTCGATCTTATCAAGGCTGCGAACAAGGAACTGGCCCAAAACATCAAGGGCCGGGTGATGATTATTGAAGATGAACCAGTCATCGCGACTGATCTGACAGGAATTGTATCATCATTGGGCCACGACGTCACAGGTGTCGCGCGTACCCATACCGAGGCACTGGAATTGGGGCACGAGCAACGGCCCGACCTGATCCTTGCCGATATTCAGCTTGCCGACAATTCGTCCGGGATTGATGCCGTGAATGACTTGCTGGAAACGATGGATGTGCCAGTCATCTTCATCACTGCATTTCCAGAGCGGCTGTTAACCGGCGACCGCCCTGAACCTGCATTTTTGATCTCCAAACCCTTCAAAGAGGCGCAGGTTCTGTCTGCAGTCAGTCAGGCCATGTTCTTTGCTTCTACGGCAACGCTAAGGGGCTAAGGCAGCATTGAATACGACTACAATCGTCGCCTGCGGCAAAGCAGCCACAAAGCAGCGGCCACAAAAGCGGGCGTTGCGGCCCCTTGTCGACCGGGTTGTGGACAGCGCTGAAGGCGAAACGGTGAACCTTCGCACAATTCTGCAATCTGTTGGTGACGACAGTTTTGCGCCTGTGCTGCTGCTTCCAGCCTTGGCGGTGGCGACGCCGCTCAGCGGGGTGCCGCTTTTCTCTGCGCTGATGGGCGCGACGATCTTTTTGATCTCGCTACAGATGATACTGCGCAGGGAAAGCCTTTGGTTGCCTCGCTGGCTGCTGGATCGTGCGGCCAAGGCTTCCGTCGTCAGATCTGCATTTTCAAAGCTGCGATCGCTGGCAGATTGGATTGATCGCAGAACCCAATCGCGGTTCAATCTTCTGTTTCATCGCCCACTGATCTTAATCCCGCAGCTTTTGTGCCTGATGTCCGGGGCTGTGATGCCGCTGTTGGAGTTTGTGCCGTTCTCTTCGTCCATCATAGGTGCGGGAGTCGCACTTCTTGCTTTTGGCCTGACAAGCCGGGACGGCCTTTTCCTGCTGCTTGGGCTCTTTCCCTATGCCGCAGTAGGCTGGATGATTTTCGCGGGTTTTGGTTGATCGAAAAGAAAATCCCCGCACCAGACGTTGCGGGGATTCGTCGTTATTTGGCGATCAGCGCGCGCAACATCCATGCGGCCTGCTCATGAAACGCTGACCTTGCAGTCGCAAGATCCTCTGTGACCGGATCGTTTTGGTCCCCGGCCAGTTTGACCAAGGCATGCAGACGGTGCGCGATACGTTCATGATCGTCGGCCAACGTCTGGCACATTTCGCCCGCTGAGGGCGCGGCCTTGCTGTCTTCGACAACAGCGCGATTGCGGATATCCGACATGGACATAGGGGCCATCTGACCGACCGCACGGATACGCTCGGCGATCTTATCAGCAGCAGCGAACATATCCTCATACTGACCTTCGGTCAGGTTGTGGATCGAGTAGAACAAAGGGCCCTCGACGTTCCAGTGATAGGCATGCGTCTTGTAGGTCAGCATGTAGGTATCAGCCAGAACATCGGCGAGACCGCTCGCGATGGTTTCGGGTTCATGGACACCAGTCGCAATATCTTGCGGTTCGGCGACGACATTCAGTGCATGTGACATGTTATCTCCTTTCATCAATGTTGGATTGTGCGGCTTGTCAGCCACGCACGAAGTTGATGATCAGCGACACGACAAACAGCAGCAGGAAGATAACGAAGAGCACCTGCGCGATGCCGGCAGAGGCGGATGCAATGCCACCAAAGCCAAAAACGGCGGCGACAAGTGCAACCAGGAAAAAGACGAGTGCATAGTGTAGCATGGGTTGCTCCTTTGACTTGTTTTGCGCGACCTTTTGGCCGCGCGCTCTGCAAAACAACAAGGAGCGCCGCAATTCGTTCCAGATATTTCTATGCAACGATCTTTCGGCTCATGCGTTCGACGCGCATGGACGAGTTAATACACACAGCGACCACCAACGGGCTGTCACAAGTGACGCGCAATTCAGCCGAAGACCGGTGTCGACCTCTATGGATCGCCTTTATGTACGGCCTCAAACGACGGGTCGATTGCCGCGACAAGCATGTCATTGGTGAATGGCAGATCGACAAAGACCGCCGGAAAAGACGTCTTCTGCTCCGCGCCGATCAGGACGATATGACTGCCCCGCGTCGCTGCAGCGATAATCGCATCGTGCAAGTCGTTATCGCTGGCCACAAGTGTGGCACGCGCAAACACGGTCGTGCGCGGGCCACACATCTGGAATGCTTTGGCGACGTCGGCAAATGTGCCACCGGATACCTTTACGGCATCGGGATATCGCGACGAAAGCAACCCGTTGAGGTCCAGCGCCACAACCGGATCCGGTTCGATCAAGATGAACTGATATGGCATGAGAACCCCACGTTGTGCCGACATGCGGTAGCACGCTGTAAACATCGCCCGCATTAATCTATGACATAGCAAGGAGAGAATTTTTGGCCACAAAATGTGAAAACTGCCCGCTCCGTGGACGAGACCTGTTTATCCAAATGTCTGCTGATGATGTGACGACCATGCAGTCATTCAAAGTCGGCGAACTGGTCGTTGACGCGAAGACGCCGATCCTGCTGGAAGGTTCTAACAGTCCCCAACTTTACACAGTGCTGCAAGGCATGGGCCTGCGCTACAAGTTCCTGGTTGATGGGCAACGGCAGGTTGTGAATTTGGTGATGCCCGGCGATTTCGTCGGCCTGCAAGCCGGTGTGATGGGCGAGATGGGGCATTCCGTTGAAGCCACAACAAAAATGGTCCTCTGCGTATTTGATCGCAGGGCCTTTTGGCAGTTCTTCCGTGAAAACCCCGAAAGAGCCTTTTCGCTTACGTGGTTGGCCGCCGTAGAAGAACATTTTCTGGGCGATGCTTTGGCCACAATTGGTCAGCGCACGGCCTTGCAAGCAGTGTCCTGGGCACTTTGCAAAGTGTTTGTGCGTGGTCAAAAATTGGGTCTTGTGAACAATGGTGCCATGCCTTTGCCATACCGGCAGCAGGATATTGCAGATGCGCTAGGTCTGTCTCTGGTTCATACCAACAAGATGCTGGCAAAGCTGAAATCCCGTCAACTTGCGCATTGGTCCGATGGCACGCTTCGGGTCAGTGATATCGCCCAACTCGCGCAGGTCGCGCGCCTCCCCGACTATGATATCCCGGCCCGTCCGCTTTTCTAAAACCTGAAAAAAAGCGGAACGATCCCGGCCCTATCGTGTTGTTTGAGCAGAACCACAAGATGGGAGAAAACGATGAAAACCATTTCCGTAATCACAGCCGTTTTGGCCGTCGTCGCAGTTGGTTTGGGTATCTATCTCGTTGATATCGAACAGACCGAAGAAGCGGCTTTGCCGGACGTTGATGTATCGGTCGAAGGAGGCAACCTGCCGACATTCGATGCAGAGGTCGGCGACATTGATGTCGGCACCGAAGAAATCACCTTGGACGTGCCAACAATCGACCTGCAAAGCCCCGAAGAACAGGCGTCTGAAGACAGCTAATCCGTAATGCAATGACCCGCCACATTTTGTGGTGGGTCAAAACCACGAAAGGAAACGCAATGACAAAGACCGCAGAAACCGCAAAACAAAACGGAAAATCTGATAGTGCCGCCGCATTTGCAGCCCAAGCAAATGAAGCGGTGGAAAAAGGTGTGGCTGCCGCACACGACACCGCAACGCAGGTTGCCGAACACGCCAGCGATGAGTTGCGCAAGGTCACGGATGCCAGCACGAAATTTGTTCGCGAGAATCCCGGAACAGCTATCGCCGGGGCTGTGGGTATTGGTGTTTTGCTGGGCCTCGCGTTGCGTGGCCGCGACTGAACAATTCCAATCGACCACGGAAATGGCCGCTGCGATGCAAATCGCGCGGCCTTTTTCTTGTTTCCGCCCGGCGAAACTAGGGTGAGGCGGACGCCGTTGCGGTCAGATCGTATTGGGCGTTGCGCGTGATTGTCAGCTCGGCATTTGATACCGCCGGGGCTGTGTCGTCTGCACCGCCGCAGACGATTTGGCGTACGCCTGATCCATGCCCTTCCAGCAAGACGTCGGTGATCCGCGCGACCCGGCTGACGTGACAATCAACCGGCAGATCGGACAACTCTGAAAACCAAACAGCAGCCGGGTCGCCGTTGGGCAGCGCCGTCAAATCGCGGCCCTGCCGCCGATTGAAAAGTGCGGCCATCATGCTCGGTGAGATCGCGTTGCCAAATGGCCCGACAACGACGTTCGGCAAAGTCGTCAGATCAATGAGCGGTGCGGTGCGCGCCACTATATCCTGCAGCTTTTGACGCATCTCATCTGGGTCACCGCGAAGTTTAATCGCACCTTCGGCAAGATCGACAGCATCGGCGGTGACCAAAAGCGGTGCAGAGCCCTCTTTGCCCATCATTTCAATCAAGAACATTTGCACCTGCGTGACCGGAAGGTCGAACATGACATCCTTGATCTCACCTTTCAGTGCGGGATCATGGGCATGACCGACCGGTTGATCAATCAATTCGGAAACTTTCATGGGTGTTCTCCAGTTCAACGAAAAAGGGCCAGCGCGCGGCTGGCCCCTTTTGATTTCGTTTAAGCGGCGTCTTGGAAGCGGAAAACATGATGCACGCCGACATCGGGCGCAGCACCCCCTTCTGTCATGTTGGCCCGCAACAGTTTCAATCCAAGCAGGATCGCATTCGTTTCGGACGCCCAAACAGCGGCTTCACTTGGAACGAACTTCAATAGCCGAATTTTCGGATCCTGACGGCCGTTTTCAAACCAGGCACCGGCCAACGGGGTCCATATCTCATCCAGCTTGTCCGGATCGGTTTCAAAGCTGAGCCTTCCTTTCAGACTGGCCTGATAGTCCTCGTTGCTCGTCGCGAGCGTCAACATGCCATCTGCACCTGCACCTACGGCCATCGCAAGGTCAGTGTCCGCAGAGGTGATGAACCAGATCGCACCATCGTTGCGGTGGGCAAAATGGCTCATCGGTTGGGGATGTTGCCCGCTGTCAGGCACTGACAACATCACGATCCTTGACTGTTCAAGTTGCCGCCAAAGCTGATCAATTGCGTCGTTTTTTGTTTCGGTCTGACGGGCCATCGCTCAGCTCCCGTTGAACATGGCATCAAGTTCCTTTTCGACTTCCAGCTTGGCCTTGCCATACTTGCTGGTAATCAGTCCGACGAGCTGATCACGCTCCCCTTTTGCTTCTTCCATTTCGTCATCGGTCAACTCGCCATAGCGTTCGCGCAGTTGGCCTTTGGCCTGTGTCCAATTGCCTTTGATTTGCTCCCAATTCATCATGTTCTCCTGTTCTGGTTGCGGTGTCGTTGGAAAAGCGCCGTAATTGGGGATGACACCGTTTCAATCCCCGTCAGCCCACGGCGCGGTGTCTTCAGACCGATGGTGCGCCCATCGGTAATGTGTCGAGGCGCGAAACCTCGCGGCTCAGAATGTCAGCGTTCCTGCGATGGCTTTTGAACGCCACATCAAAGACATCGCCGACAATGGGAATGGTGCCAACCGCCAGATCACAAGCCGTATTCAACGCCATGCGGGCCAGCGCGTTCGTCCACTTTTCATATGTCGCAAGATCTGCGGGCATTCTACTTGCGGGCGATGACATAGACGGCGTGAACAATGCCCGGAACATAACCGAGCAAAGTCAGCAAGATGTTGATCCAAAAGTGTTTTGTCAGCCCCACCTCTAGAAAAACGCCAAGCGGCGGAAGAATAACGGCGATGATGATGCGCAGCAGGTCCATTTGGGGATCCTCTTTGTTCCAGGTTGCCGCACCAACCCCCGATGGCTGTGATCGTTCCCAAAAATAAGACCGCAGCAATTTTTTCGCCGTTGGGAACGAACTGGCGAAACCGGCGTTAGATCACCGAACTTGAAAAACAGGAGATGCTCATGTCCAAGACATCCGATCTCAATAAATCTGTTTCGGACCATGCGTCCGATTTGGCCAAACAAGCGCAGGCCACGGCCAAGGCCGAAGCCACTGCCCGCGCTGCTGGTGTTAAGGATGCAGCCGCAAAAAATGTGCAGACTGCCGCTGATGCCGCACATGCCGCAGCGCAGGAATTCGACCCCAATGCGCCGCAAGCACAAGCCATCGGTCAGGTAGCAGATCACGTACAAGACATTGCCGATCGCATCCGCACCGCGGATCTGCAGCAGCTTGCCATGCAGGCCACAGTTTTTGCCCGCCGCTACCCACTGATGTTCATTGGAGGTGCAACATTGGCCGGCTTTGCCGCGGCGCGTTTTTTAAAGGCGCGTGACCCCAACCGTACGCCGGGCACACTTGTCCGCGATCCTTGGGTACAAGGCCACGGTCACGACGTTGTCGCGGCACATATGAACGGAGGCCGTACCGATGGCTAAACATCCGTTGCAAGATACACCGTCGCTTTTGGTTGAAAGCTTACGTCAGCTTTCGTCGCTCGTTCAGGGTGAATTGAAACTGGCGCGCGCTGAGATGTCGCATATCATCAGCCGTGCTGGCGTCGGCTTATTTTTGATTGCCTTGGCGATGCTGCTGGCACTGGTCGCGCTGAATGTTCTGGCAACAGCTGCGGTCGCACAGGTCGCGGCACTTGGTTTGTCGGTTGGACTGGCCGCCCTGTCCGTCGGAGCATTGCTGCTGTTCGCAGCTGTCGGTTTTGCGCTTGCTGGCCGGTCACGTCTGAGCGCAAGCGCGCTGACGCCTGATGTGACGACTGAGAGCGTGCGCAAGGACATCCAAAAAATTCGGGAGGCTTCCCATGTCTAATCTGAAAACAATTTCCGAAGAGGTCGAAGCGTCACGCGACCGACTGACCCAAACACTCGGCGATCTGTCCGACACCGTCGACCCACAGGCTGTGTCTCAGGGCATGATGAAAACGGCAAACACGGTCAGCACCGACCTAGCCGAAAAAGGGTGGAACTTGCTGCGTGAAAATCCGGCGGGCGGTCTGCTGGCTGCAATCGGCGTCGCCTTGATGGCATCCGGTCCACGCCCACGTCCGGCAATTTCCCCGGAACCGGTTTTGCAACCGGCAGAGGAGGCGATGCAAGGTTTCGACGACCGCGTTGCAGCCGCGGATGCCGAACTGAAGGCAGACATGACCGGTCGTTATCAGGATATGCCGTCCGCCTCGCGGTTGCGCAAAACCTTGGATGCTGGCCTTGACCAATTGCCAAAACCGGCCAAGCGTCGCGTCGTTGCCGCCCGCAAATCCGCCCTTGCCGCTCAGGAAGCGCTCGAAAAGCGGGCCAAGCGGGTTGCGCGCCAGACAAGCGGGTTCATCCACGAGCAGCCATTGACTGCTGGTGCAATCGCCCTTGGCTTTGGGGTTTTGGCCGGCACGCTGTTGCCTCGAACGCGCCGCGAAGACGCAGCCTTGGGCGCACAACGCGATGCGTTGATGGCGGATGCGCGCGATGTCCTTGAAGAAGAACTCTTGAAGGCCAAGGCACGCGGCGAAGAACTGCTGTCGGCCAACCGGTCGCAGCCCGAAAACGCGGCCCTTCACAGTTGATCAGAAAAGGAGAATCAAAATGGACGGCGGAACTATCGTAATTTTGTTGGCAATCTTTACCTTGTTGGCGGTGGCTGCTTTGGCCTTTATCAACATGCGCAAGACCAAAGAGCGCATGGATGATCCGACATCGACCAAATCAACGTTGGCTGCGGACAAGTCATCCACCGGCAAACCGGCCGACGTTTAGGGCCTCGCAGTCTTGGCGCTAGCAAAGCCGCTCTTGGCCCTTATCGCGCAACGCATAGAAAAGGGCCTCTAACAGAACAAACGTGGCCCCGCGCGGGATCATCCGATCAGCGATTGCATCAGGTGTCAAACCACGCCTGTTGCAATCATTCTGCGCGATTGGGCGCTGCCACGTCAGAAACCCTTTCGCTTGCTCGCACTTCGCAACTCTGTCTGCCCCGCGGTCCAAAGGCGAAACGTCCGGATGGTCGGTAAGACGCAATGTTAGCCGTAGCGCCAAGTGAAAAGGCCGCCCAGCACGATCAACGCCGCACCAATCAGGACCGATGGCGAGGGAACGTCTGCAAAGACCACCATGCCCGCGAGCGTCAGATAGATCACAAAGCTATAGCCAAAGGGGGCAAGCGCGCTTGCAGTCGCAAAGGCATGGGCGCGGGTCAATGCCTCGTGCCCGGCCCAGGCAAAGGCTCCGATAGCGACCAAAAGCCCCCAAGCCATTGGTGTTGGCGGAGCAACCCATGCAAATGCGGCAAAGGGTGCCAGCGCCAGCGTGCCCAAAGCGCCGGTGTAGAATTGCAGCACGCCCGGCGTCACAACACCGGTTAGCTTGCGCGACAACACCTGATAAAGCGCGATGCCCATTGCGGGATAAAGCATCAGCACCGCGTACCAGTTGATTGGCACGCCAAAGGGCCAAAGGATCAGCAATGCGCCCGCCATGCCCAGCGCAATTGACACCAGATGTGCGCGCCTGATCTCTTCGCCCAGCACCAGCCGCGCGAAAATGCAGATGAAGATGGGCGACAGATAGAGCAGCGCCGAGGTGACCGACAACGACAGCTGCCCCAGCGCCACGAAATTCGCCAAAGTTGCGGAAACCAGACAGAATGATCGCAACAAAACCAGACCTACGGTCGACGCAGGCAGGCGGGTGGCCGGTTTGCCACGGATCATCCGCTCTGCCCCGGTGATCACAAAGTGTACAGCGTACCGCATGAACGCCAGCTGGAACACAACCAGCCCGGCCCCGATCAGCCATTTGGTTGAGGTGTCGACAAATGAAAACAGCAGGTTCGCCAAGAGGACCAGCATGATCCCCCGGCCATAGTTGAGGACCGGCGCAGGAGCGGCGGCGGCCTTAGCCACGTCCGTAATGTTTCAAGTAATGCTCCAGCAATTCCGGCACCAGCTTGTTACCCATCCCATCAGCAACCGCCTGGCGCATCATGGCAAGCGGCGCCTGCGCCATGACCGATGGGGCGCCCGCATCTTCGGCCATCTTTGCGTAATATCCGACATCCTTGCTCGCATTGGCGATGGAGAACGCCAGTTTTGAGGCGTCACCATCAAGCGCATAGGCCGACATGAATTGCATGAAAGGCGAACCGACAGGTCCAGCGCCGACCACATCCACCACCTTTTTGCGGTCGATCCCCACGATGTCGGCCATAGCAAAAGCCTCGGCCAACAAGTTGGCGGTGGATTGGGCAAGAAAGTTGTTGATCAACTTGGTCGTGTGACCGCTGCCCAAAGCACCAAGATGAAAGACATTCTCGCCCAGATCATCCAGCACAGGTTTCACGCGGGCAAATGCGGTTTCATCGCCGGCACACATCAGGTTCAACATGCCAATGCGGGCTTGCGCTGGTGTGCGCCCAATCGGAGCATCAAGGTAGGTGCCGCCTGCGACCGCAACCTCTTCCCCCAGCGTCCGGGTCGACGCGGGCAGCGATGTGCCAAAGTCGATCACGATTGTCCCCGGTGTCATCCCCGCGATGACACCATCATCGCCGCGCATTCGTCCCTCGACATGGTCAGAGGTGCCCATACACAGCATCACCACATCGCTTTGTGCGGCTATGTCTCGCGCATTTGCCGCCTCGACCGCACCGCGCGCGATGGCCTTGTCGATCTCGGTCCGATCGCGGTTGCCCAGAACGGTCAGCGCATAGCCCTTGTCCTGCAGCCGCGACACCATCGCGCCCCCCATCAGGCCCAATCCGATAAATCCGATTTTCATGCTGTTTCTCTCCGTCTGTTACATCACCGCGCCAATTTGCCACGGAACAAATTCATAATCGCCAAGACCCTGCGCCTCGGACTTACTGGGCTGGCCAGAGGCCACAGCCAGGATCTGATCATAAATCGCGAGCCCCATTGCGGCGACATCGACACCAGTCGACAGGATTTGGCCCGCGTCGATGTCCATGTCTTCTGCCATACGCTCGGCCATTGGGGTGTTGGTGGCGATCTTGATAGTGGGTGCAGGTTTTGACCCAAAGGCTGACCCGCGCCCGGTGGTAAAGCAGACGATCTGGCAGCCGCCCGCAATCTGACCTGTGACGCTTGCCGGGTCATAACCGGGGCTGTCCATGAACGTGAAACCGGTGCGGTCCACGATATCGGCGTATTTGTAGACCCCTGTCAGCGGCGTGGTACCACCCTTGGCCGCTGCCCCCAGCGACTTTTCCAAGATCGTCGTCAGCCCACCGGCTTTGTTGCCGGGGCTCGGATTGTTATCCATCGAACCAAGATTGCGAGCGGTGTAATCTTCCCACCAGTGAATCAGGTCGATCAGGCGCTGGCCTGTGGCCACCTCTGCGGCGCGGGCGACCAACAGGTGCTCTGCCCCGTAAATTTCTGGCGTCTCGGCCAGCACACCTGTGCCGCCCTGCCCCACCAGCAGATCACAGGCATGACCCAAGGCGGGGTTTGCCGTGACCCCCGACCACGCGTCAGAGCCGCCGCATTGCAGCGCCACCTTGAGCCCGCTGACCGGACAGGGCGTGCGTGTGGCTTTGTTGGCCTCTGGCAGCATGGCTTCGATCTTGGCGATCCCCATGTCGACCGTACGGCGCAGGCCCGCAACGTTCTGGATGTTCATTGTGTGGAAAAGTGGGCCGTGTTGCAGCCCGTAGGCTTCGAGCAGCCAGTCGATCTGGTTCATCTCGCACCCCAGCCCGACCATCAGCACACCGGCCAGATTGGGGTGGCGGGCATAGCCCCACATCACGCGCTGCAGCGCTTCGAACCCATCGCCATCACCGGCCATGCCGCAGCCCGTGCCGTGCACAAAGGCCGCGACACCATCAACGTTGGGATAGGCCGCAAGCCTTTCGGGCGTGAAATGATCCGCAATCATCCGCGCCGCTGTGGCAGAGCAGTTCACCGAAGTGATAATGCCGATGTAGTTGCGCGTGCCGTAACGCCCGTTGCCCCGATCAAACCCCGCAAAGGTATCGGGCACCACAGGCACCGGGGCCGGCCGCAGATTGGTGCCAAAAGCGTAGTCTGCGCAAACAGAGGTAAAGTCGAGGTTGTGCGTATGCACATGGGCGCCCGCCGCAATGTAGGCGTTGGCGACACCGATGCCTTGGGCAAACTTGATCACCCGGTCACCGGCGGCAATGGCCCGCGTCGCCACCTTGTGGCCTGAGGGTACCGCATCAATCAGCGTCAGCCCATCAACGACCTGCCCCGCGCGCAGCCCCTGTCGCGCCACGGCGACATTGTCAGCCGGATCAAGCGTCAAAAGTTCCATTCAGGCGCAATACGGGCCGTCAGAGGGCCAACGATGCTGTGGGATATGCGCGCTGTGGGCCAGCTTGTGCCGCGCCTCTTTCCACATCTGATCCCAGATGCGCCAGTCGGTCAGTTGGGTATTCGGTGCCGCGCGGGATCGGGCCACAAAGCTGGGAAATTGGTCGCGCCCGGTGGATTGACCGGTGACGTTGTAGCGCAGATCAAACGACCAGCGGTAGCCGTCGGATGTGTTGGACAGGCTCGCGTGTGGCGTCAGCGGATGAAAGATCACTGCCCCGCCTGCGCGCACCGGCGTTGGTACAGGCGTGTCTTTGGGCAGGTAGGTATCGGTAATGGCTGTCTGGGTCAGGAGGCAATGCGGCAACATCTCGTCGCGCATGCCCGGCTTGACCTGCAAGCAGCCATTTTCAACCGTGGCATCAGTAATCGCCAGCCAGACGGTCACCATCTCGGTCTGGTCGGCACTTTCCAGCGTCACACCGCGATCCTGGTGCCAACCGGTCGACACGATATGCGCGCGGACTTCGTCGCTTGGGACATTGCGCTCTGGCGGTTTGATCCGCACGTGCTGGATCGGGTTTGAGGTGATCTCGGGCCCGATCAGGCTTTCCACGATGTCGAGGATGTGGGGATGCGTCGCCATCTGGAAAACCGCCGGGCCGATGTGCATCGGTGTGGCGTCAGAAATGTCGGTGTGAGGCAGCGAAATATCCAACGGCTGATACCAGTCGAAACCACCGCGATAGGCCACGTCCATCTTGTCCCAGAACCCCATATCGGGCGTCGCAGCGGGCACTTTGCCCTCGGCGTGCCAGGCATCATAAAGCCGGTCCATCAGGGCGGCATATTCAGCCTCAATTGCGGTCAGGGTTGCGGGATCAATGACGTCTTCGATGACCAGATAGCCATCGCGCGCGAACTGGGCACGTTGGGTGTCGGTCAGCATCACATCCTCCTTTTTGTCAAAGCAGCAGTGTCACGATGTTGGGCCAAATCAGCAGCACAGACAACGCCAGAAGCTGCACGCCGATGAACGGCAGAAAGCCCTTGAATATGTCGGTCAGCGAAATGTGCGGCGGTGCAACTGATTTCAGGTAGAAAGCCGCTGGACCAAAAGGCGGCGACAGGAAACTGACCTGCATATTCATGCAGAACACCACACCGAACCAGATCGAGACGTGCTGTGGTTCGAGTTGGCCCAGAAAGCCGATTTCTTCGATCGGCAAACGCTTCACGATGGGCAAAAAGACCGGGATAATCAGCAGCACGATCCCGACCCAATCCATGAAAGCCCCCATGAAAAGCAGGATCAGCATCATGGTCAGGATCACCAACATCGTCGGCATCTCAGAGCCCACGATCAGGTTGGCGATGTAGTTCGGCCCACCCGCCAACGTGTAGGCCCCCGCGAGGGCCGCGGCCCCGATGGTCACCCAGATGATCGTGCCGGTTGATTTCAACGTGCGCATCATCGCGTCCCACAGCAGGCCAACGCTCGCCTCGCCCCGGAACAGCGCAATGACGAAGACGGCAAAGGCACCCATGCCAGCCGCCTCGGTGATGCCGGTGATGCCGCCATAGATTGACCCCAGCACCACGCCGATCACAAGGATCGGCGGCACAAGGCCCTTACCATGTGACCAGCCCTGCATCGTGCGGGTGCGGCCAAAGACCACAAAGGCAAGGATCAAGCCAATGCCAAAGGCGATGCCCAGAGGCATCAGATGCTCTGGCGTGCCAAGCGCAATCGCATCTTCGCCCTCGTCCATGATGTTCTGACCGGTGACGGTGAAGAACAAGGCGCGCAGGAACAGAACAGCGGCCCCGCCCGCCAGCAAGAGCGACAGAAAGCCGCCAAACATGCCCAGCTTTTGTGGCCCCGTTGGATCACCTGGTTGTGGTTCGGGCAAAGGCGCATCTTCGGGGCGCAACTGCGTGCGGATCACGATGTAGGCGATGATCATCAGCGCCAGCATGAAGCCCGGCACAAAGGCCCCGGTAAACAGCGCCTTGATCGAGGTTTCGGTGATCAGCCCGTAGATGATCAGCACAATCGACGGTGGGATCATCGTGCCAAGCGAACCGCTGGCACAGATCGTCCCGATGGCAAGGTTCTGGTTGTAGCCCAACCGCAGCATTTGCGGCAACGCAATCAGGCCCAGCAGCACCACCTCGCCGCCGATAATGCCCGACATCGCGGCCATGATGACCGCCATAAGTGAGGTCACAATCGCAATGCCCCCGCGCGTGCGAGACAGCCAGAAATTCAGCGAGTTATACATCTCTTTGGCGATGCCGGACCGTTCCAGCAAGGCGGCCATGAAGATGAACAGCGGGACCGAGATCAGCACATATTCGGTCATCAGATCGAATATCTTCTGGGTCAGAATGTATAACGGCCCCGTCCCCGGCCTGCCGGTCAACATGCCTTCGCCAAAGGTCCAGGGCGCGGTCAGGATCGTCGGTTCGAACTTCAGAACCATGACCAGCAGCGCAAGCACCGCAGAGGCAAAGCCAAGCGGCATCCCGATGGCCAAAAGCACGATCATGCCCATGACCAGAATGAGTGAAATCGTCCCGATATCCATTACTCGACCCCGACGCTTTTCTTGATGGCCGCGATCTCATCCTCGTCGATGTCGTCGTGGCTGTATACTTCAGGATCAAGATCCCAGTCGGCGATCAGGTTCGCCACGGACTGACAGGCAATCAGTACCAGCATAATCAGGATCATTGGCTGGATCGTCGCAGGGATCGGCGGATCAAACGCGGTGCCGAACATTTCCCACCGGTAAAGCTTGTTGATGAAAACCTGCTGGTAGCTGCCAAAAACGACGCCCGCAGCAAACAGCACGATCATTGCCGTGGACAGCACATCAAACAGTTTGCGCACCGGACGTGGCACCGCGTCATAAAGCAGCGAAATACGGATGTGGCAGCGTTGCTGCATCGCATAAAGGCCCGAGCACAGAAAAACGAAACCGGCGATCCAAAGGGTCAATTCATTGGCCCATTTCGTCGGGCGTTCGACGACATAGCGCAAGAACACCTCCCACAGCATCACGCAGGTCATGGCGATGATCATGATCATCGTGGCCCGCCCGATAAACAGCGCGAAACGGTCCCAACTGTGCCAGCGCTCAAATTCCATCGGGGCCACGACAATTGAACGGATGCCCAGAATGGCAAAGACCGGCATCAGCAAAAGTGCGGCCCAGTCGACGATATCTGCAAAGCCGCCGAACAGACCTGGCAGGGAATTCACTTCCTTGCGGGTGTGCAACTCAGAGATTTGCATGAACAGGCTTTCGTTCTCAGGCGTGAACCAGTCCAGAATGAACGCCGGGATGTGCCAGATCACCCACCCCGCGCAAAGCAGGAACGCCGAGGGCCAAAGCCATTCTGCCAAACCGCCTGTTTGCTTTTCTGTCATGTCTGTCCCTCAACACCGCCTGTTGTGGCGAGTGGGACCCGACCTTGCGTGGCCGGGTCCCTGCCCTGTCGCGCAAAGCGGCAGGTTCACCCCGCCGCTTCAGATGTCATAGCATCTGCTTACTTCATCGCGCCGATATCGCGCAGGAAGTCGAGGTGCGAGTTCAACAAGTTCTGGCTTTCCGGTGTTGTCGCGAAAGCTGTCCATGCGTCCTGCACAGCGGCACGGTAAACGGCCATGTCCTCTTCGGACCACTGATACATGTTCAGGCCCTGCTCTGCCAAAGCGACGGAGTTCTGGGCGTTCTTGACCTCGTTGATCGTGGTGTTCTTGAGGCCCAGCGCCTGCATGCCGATCTTCAGGATCGCCTGATGATGAGCAGGCATCGCGTCCCAGGCATCCTTGCGGCACGCCAGGTGGTCAGCCGGCATAGAGTGGAAACCGGGATAGTTGGTGTGCTCTGCGATGTCATAAAGTCCCAGACCGATATTGTTGGTCAGGTTCGCCGCGTCGGCCCCGTCAATGATGCCGGTTTCAAGTGCCGTGAAAATCTCATTGAAGTCCATCACGATGGGCGACGCACCAAGGTTTTCAAAGATCATGGTGATCACACCGGGGGGCGACCGGAATTTCCAGCCTTCCAGATCGGCCACACCTGCCAGCGGCTTGGTCGAGGACAGCGATTCAGGGCCCGGAATCCACCAGCCGACGAATTCCATGTCGTAGGTGTTGTAAAGCTCGTTCAGCGCGTCATAGCCGCCACCATGCAGCAGCCATGCATACTGTTGATAGGGGTTGGCATAGCCGCCGGTCAGGTCACCGGTGAACTGGAATGCCGGGTTCTTACCAGTCTGATAGGCGCCACCGGTCATGTCGCAGTCAAGAATACCCGTGGCAGCAGCGTCAAATGTCTCGGCCGACTTCACGACAGAGGATGCATAGAACATCTCGATCTGGATTTCGCCGTTGGACATCGCAGTGACGTCTTCGATGAATTCCGCTGCCATCTGACCGGACAAGGTTTCCTGGCTAAAGTGCGTCTGGATACGCAGGTTCGTGGTCTGTGCGGTTGCAGCTGCAGCCGTCATCGACAGCGCTGCGGCAGATCCGGCAAGTGTCAGTTTCTTCAAAATGGACATTGGTTCCTCCCTTGGTCCGTGTTGGCACGCCTTTTCGGCTTCTTATTTTGGTATGACCAAACTAGGTTGGGCATCATTTTTAGGCAATCAGAAAATTGGCTGCAAAATCCAGCCCGCTCAGACGCAGAATCGCCATATTTTCAATGTATTAAAGTGGTTACGGTGCAAGACGCACCGATGAAGCCCCGCAGTCGGCCTGTCAGAGGTATCTCGCATTGTAGGACAATACCGACTCACCCCCGGGGCAAGCCACGCAGTGGTCAGCGCCCCATCCATCCACCATCAACCACGAGGATCTCGCCGTTGACATAGTCAGATGCGGCTGACGCCAGAAAGACCGCCGGTCCAGCAAAGTCCTGCGGCGTACCCCATCGGCCCTGTGGGATACGGTCCAGGATCGACTGTGATCGCGCCGGATCATCCTGCAGGGCCTGAGTGTTGTCTGTTGCAATATAGCCCGGCGCGATGGCGTTCACGTTAACCCCATGCGGGGCCCATTCGTTTGCCAGCGCCTTGGTCAACTGCCCGATGCCGCCCTTTGATGCCGCATAGCCGGGCACAGTGATGCCGCCCTGAAACGTCAGCAAAGAGGCGGTAAAGATGATCTTGCCCGATCCGCGCGCCACCATGCCGCGCCCGACCTCGCGCGAGAGCACGAATTGCGACGACAGGTTCACGTCAATGACCTCATCCCACAGCGCATCTTCGTGCTCTGCCGCGGGTTTGCGTTTGATGGTGCCTGCGTTGTTCACAAGGATATCCGGCGCATGGCCGTCCGTTTCGAGTTGCGCCGCAAAGGCACGGACCGCCGCCCTGTCCGAAAAGTCGCAAGCATAGGCGGCAAAGCTGCGGCCTTTCGCGATCACGGCCTGTTCAACCGCACTGCCGACTGGCTCCAAACTGGCGCTGACCCCGATGATGTCGGCGCCTGCTTCGGCCAACGCCTCTGCCATCCCGCGCCCGATGCCGCGTTTGCAGCCGGTCACAAGCGCGGTCTTGCCGGTCAGGTCAAAAAGGTTCATGCCACATCCCCCACTTTAATCAGGCTTTTCAGTGCCGTGGGGCTGCTATCGAGCGACTCAAAGGCGGCCTGAATCTGGCTCAGCGGGCTGACATCGGTGATGACCGTGTCCGCATCCACCGCACCTGATGCGACAAGTGCGATGGCCTTGTCATAGTCGACGGGCTCATAAACCCGCACGCCCAGCAACTTCAATTCGCGCCAGAAGAACTGAAACAGATCAATCGCGGGCTTTTGGGCATGGATTGCAACCATCACGATCCGCCCGCGCGTCGCGGCGCAGGCCGTCATTGCATCAACACCGGGCTGGGTGCCTGACACTTCGAACACGACATCGGCCCCCTTGCCTGCAGTACGGTCATGAACCGCCGCCGCCAGATCGACCTCTTTGGGGTTCAACGTGGCAAAGCCCAGCTTTTCCGCAATCGCGAGCCTTGCGGGGTTCACCTCGGACACGACGACCTTGCCGCCTGCGTCACGCGCGACCATCGCGCAAAGGATCCCAATCGGGCCGCCGCCGATCACCAGAACATCCTCGCCCGGCAGCAAATCTGCCATCCGCACGTCATGACATGCGACCGCCACCGGTTCGATCAGGGCCGCGTGGTCAAGGCGCATGTCATCGGGCAGCGCGTGGACCGTGTGCGCAGGCACCGTCCAGATCTCTTGCATGGCCCCATCGGTATCAAGCCCCAGAAACTTCAGCTTGTGACAGATATGCTGATGCCCCGCCTCACAAGCAGGACACGCACCGCAGTGGTCCAGTGGCCGCACAACAACCTTTTGACCCACGGACACGTCCGCGACCCCGGCACCGACAGCGGCAACAACGCCCGACATCTCGTGCCCGACAATCCGGTTCAGCCCCACACGCGCGTCCATATTGCCGTGGTAGACATGCAGGTCCGTCCCGCAGATGCCGCAATATGCGGTCCGGATCGAGACTTCGCCCGGTCCGGCAGTCTGCGCCGTGGTGGATTCGACAACGAAGGACCGATCGCCTCGGTAGAATGCGGCTTGGATGGTGTCAGACATGTTGGTTCCTCAGGTTCCGTTCATTGTAGCATGGGCAGCGGACAGCTTGCCCCAATCGAAAGTTACACCGATGCCGGGGGTATCCGGGGCGATGGTCAGATGGTCTTGGACCTGCAAGGGCCGGGTCGTGTATTGATCTATCGGAAAGCTGTGCACCTCGAGCCATCCGGCATGAGGCTGCGCAGACATCAGGCTGACATGCAATTCCTGCATCCCGTGACTGCAGACCGGGATACCATGTCGCTGCGCCAGTTCCGCCACCTGCAGCCATCCGGTGATCCCGCCGCAGTTTGAGGCGTCAGGCTGAATGAAACTGAGTTTCGCATCGCGGAACGCATACTGAAATTCATGGATCGTGTGCAGATTTTCACCCATCGCAAGCGGTACGCCAGTGGCCTCTGCGATCTGTCTGTAGCCGTGATAATCGTCCGGAATCGTCGGCTCCTCGAACCAAAGCACATCCTGATCCGCAAAGGCCCGTGCCGCTTCTATCGCCTGCGGGACGGACATGGAATAATTGGCATCCACCATAAAGGCGCGATCTGGCCCCAGCACTTCGCGAATTTTTGCGGCGCGGGCGATGTCGGTGGCAAGCTCTGGCTGGCCCACCTTGATCTTTACGCCATTGTACCCGGCGTCCAGATAGCCTTCGGTCTGCTGCACCAACCGGTCGAGCGAGAAGTTCAGGTCGATCCCGCCGCAATAGGCCCGGCACCGGTCCGCGGCCCCGCCCGCCATCTTCCAAAGCGGCTGCCCCGCCGCCTTGCCTGCGATGTCCCACAGCGCAATATCGACCGCCGAGATGGCAAAGGATGCAATCCCGCCACGGGCCACATAATGCACATGCCACTGCATCCCATCATAAAGCCCCGCAATATCCGCCGCATCACGGCCCATCAAAAACGGGGCAAGGTCGTGTTTGACCATTGCTGCAATCGCCCGCCCGCCCTTGCCGCCGGTATAGGTATACCCGGTGCCAACCCCGCCGTCGGCGGTGAAAATGGTGACCGTCACCAGTTCAAAGTGCGTATGATCCCCATGCTTGGCATCCGTCAAAACCTCGGCCAATGGCACGTCAAACAGACGGACATCGATCTTGTCAATTTTCGACATGCAGCCTCTGATCGCGATGATGGCGGATTGCCGTTTGGTATGACAAGAATGATTTCAGGCGTCCAGTTACTTTATTGGAATTGTCACTTTGGCCCGTTTCTGACAGTTTTGGTTATACGAAATTCCATTCTCGCCGAGTCGCCGCTGCTCGCAATCCGGGGGACATGATGTGACGACGTCTGCCAGTGACCCAAGACCGCGCGCTGCCGATCAACTGGTGCGGACGATCGAGCAACAGATCCTTGACGGGGCCATGGAGGCTGGCCAACCGCTGCCCCCCGAACGCGAAATTGTGCAGGATCATGGGGTCAGCCGCACCGTGGTCCGCGAAGCGGTGCGCATCCTTGCCAGCAAGGGGTTGATCACCGCGCGCCCCGGCTTTCGCCCCGTGGTCGCGAAACCGGGGTATGACGCCGCTGTCACCGTGGTCGGTAGCATCGTCACCCAATTGCTGGGGCAGCCGGGCGGTGTACGCAACCTTTTCGACCTTCGCATTCGGATGGAGGCATCACTGGCGCGCGATGCCGCACGCGACGCAACATCCGCCGACATTGAGCGGCTGGAAGCAGCGCTAGAGGCCAATCACGCCGCGATCCCGGATTCCGCGCAGTTCTATGCCACAGATACTGCCTTTCACGGGGTGCTTTATGACATGCCCGGCAATCCGGTGCTGCCAGCAATCCACCGCGCGTATACCGATTGGCTGTCTCAGCATTGGACCAAAATGCCCCGTATGCCGGGGCGGAACCAGACCAACTATGAATCGCACAAGGCGATATTCGAAGCGATCCTGCGCCGCGATTCCGACCGGGCAGAGGCGGCCATCCGGCGCCACCTTGATTTCGCTTGGGATCAGGTCAGCAGCACGTTCGAGGAACTTTAGGATGACCACGCCACCGGTCCGGGTATGGCCGCAAGCCATACGCTTGCAGGCCGCGCTGCGGCTTATCGGGGCACAACGGGGCGCAATCGTACTTGGATAAGGGGACAGGCACATGAAATGCGGCGTCATAGGATTGGGTGACATGGGCTCTGGCCTTGCCAAAAACCTGCTGGCTGCGGGTTTTGAGACATGGGGCCTTGATTTGGACCCTGCCCGGACAGAAACGTTTCGCGCCATGGGCGGACGGGTCGCGCAGAGTCCCGCAGAGGTTGGCACACAGTGTGATGCGGTTTTTGTCATGGTCATGAACGGGGATCAGGCCCGCGCCGTCATACTGGGCGCGGATGGTTTGGTGCCACAGATGTCCGAAGGCAGTGCCGTGATCCTGTCGGCCACGATCAAACCGCACGAGGCGCGCGCGCTTGGTGCTGACATGGCCGACAGCGGTGTGCATTTGATCGACACGCCGGTCTCCGGTGGGTTTCCCGGCGCACAGGGTGGCACGCTAACGATGATGGCCGCGGCACCGGATGCTGTGCTGGACCAATTCGCGCCGGTGATGCAGGCGGTTTCGGCCAATATCCATCGCGTCGGCACCCGCCCCGGCGATGGGCAAACGGTCAAGGCCTGCCTGCAATCGCTGATCGGTGCGCAATTCTCGGCCACCTTCGAGGCCGCCGCATTGGCGGCAAAAGCGGGCGTTTCAGGGCAGGTCCTGCTCGACGTTTTCTCGACCTCTTCTGCGGGGTGCGGGGTGGTCAACAACGCGCTTGAAAAGATCATTGATCGCCAGTTTTCCGGCACCGGCAGCAGCATCCACACGATGCACAAAGACCTGACAATCTCGATGGGGCTGGGCGAAGAACTGGGCGTGCCGCTGCACACCGCGGCCGCCGCGATGCAGATTTTCCACGCGGGCCGGACCAAATACCCCGATGGCGACAACTGGGTCTGCACCCGCGTCATCGAAGAGATTGTGGGCGCAGAACTGCATCGGGACGGCAGCAAGTGAAACTCGGTGTGATCTGCGACGGCATCAGCCGCGATCTGGCCCATGCCGTTGATGTGATGGACGAATTCGGGCTGGAATATGCCGAACTTCAGTTTGTCGGCGACACCGAAGTGGGGGACCACAGCGCGCAGGAAGTCCGGGCCATCAACCAGCTTTTGCGCGACCGGGGCAAGCCCGTGTCTTGCCTGTCACGCCATGTCTTTGCCGGCCTGACAACCGCCAATGTGGCAGGTGATGCCGACCATACTCGCCATATGGACGCGCTGAAGCGGGTGATCGAGATGGCCCATATCGTCGGCAGCCCGCTGGTCCGCATCATGACCAGCAAAAAGGAACAAATCCTGTGGGGGCATGGCGGCGCGGAAACGTGGAACGTCGCACACGGCGCATGGGACAAGACCCTGCCCCTGATTGCGCCCGCTGTCGCGCTTGCCCGCGCCGAAGGCGTCACACTGGTGGTGGAAACGGGCAATGGCACCATGGTCAATTCCAACTACACCGCGCGCAAACTGATCGACGATCTGGATGCCAAGGACACATTGAAGGTGCTTTGGGACCCCGCCAACAACTGCTGGTGCCACGAAACGGCCTTTCCCGATGGCTATGACGCGGTCAAAGACGGCTATTTGGGCCATGTGCATATCAAGGACGTGCTTGTTGACACGCCGCGCGCCACGCTGACTGTCAAGAAACTGGGCACCGGGCAATTGGCAGACCAATTTGCGCCGATGGCTGCGGCCATGCGGCGTGACGGCTATGACGGGGTCATCAGTCTGGAATCTGTCTATCACCCCGGCAACGGCGATTTTGAGGCGGGGTTCCGCCAATGCATCGACACGTTCAAGGGACACTTTGGATAACGATGGCCGCTCTCAAAATCACCGTTTTCGGCGCGGGTCTGATCGGTCGCCGCCACGTGGAACAAGCCACCGCGCAGGCACGGCTGGCCGCCATCGTTGACCCCACCGATGCGGCCCGAACGCTGGCCGCCGAGGCAGGCGTGCCGCATTTTGCCGACCCCGAAAGCTACCTCGCGGCAGAGCGCCCGGACGGCATTGTCATCGCCACGCCGAACCATTTGCACGCAGCACATGCGCTGGCCGCGATTGCCGCTGGCGTGCCGGTGCTGATCGAAAAGCCACTGGCAGACACGCGCGACAACGCCGACCGGATCGTGCAAGCGTCGCGGGCGGCAGGCGTGCCGGTGCTGGTCGGTCATCACCGCCGACACAACCCGATTGTCGCCCGCGCCAAGGCCGAAATTGCCGCAGGCACACTGGGTCAGATCGTCGCCGTCCAAGGGCAATTCTGGCTCTACAAGCCCGCCGACTATTTTGAGGCGACCTGGCGCAAAGGCCCCGGCGCCGGCCCTGCGATGATCAACTTCATCCACGATGTGGACCTGCTACGCCACTTCTGCGGCGAGATTGCCGAGGTGCAGGCGATGCGCTCCAACGTCCGGCGCGGCCAATCTGTCGAAGACACTGCCGCTGTGCTTTTACGCTTTGAAAACGGTGCCTTGGGCACATTTTCGCTGTCAGACACCATCGCCGCACCTTGGAGCTGGGAAATGACATCGGGTGAAAACCCGATCTACCCGCATCATCCCGGCACTTGCTATACGATTGGCGGCACGCAGGCCGCCCTGTCCGTTCCGGACTTGCGGCTTTGGTCGCACGATGGCCCGCGCAGCTGGTGGAACCCGATCAACGCACAAACCCTTCAGGTGGACCACGCCGACGCCTTTGTGCGCCAGTTCAGCCACTTCATCGACGTCATTAATGGTGCACCGCCTCTGGTCAGCGCCGAGGAGGGCCGCGCAAGCCTCGCTGCCGTTCTGGACGTGCTTCAGGCCACCTTGCCTGCACAGGAAACCCCATGAAAATCACTGCCGTCCAAAGCCATGTCCTGCAATACGACTTGCCCGAAGAGCTGGGATATTCGCAACAATACTACGCCCGCCGCACCGCCCATTTGGTCGAAATCTCGACAGACGAAGGCATCACCGGCTGGGGCGAATGCTTTGGCCCCGGCCCCATTGCTGTCGCCAACAAAGGCATCGTGGAGGGCGTCATCGCACCAATGATCCTTGGCATGGACCCAATGGACCGCGACGTGATTTGGCACAAAGTCTACAACCTGATGCGCGACCACGGGCAAAAGGGCATGCCGATGCAATCGTTGTCGGGCGTCGACATTGCACTGTGGGACATCGCGGGCAAGGTCATGGGCCAACCCATTTACAACCTGCTGGGCGGCGCGCATCGCAGCTCTGTCCCGGTTTACGGCTATGGCATGATGCTCAAACGCGAAAGTGTGGCCGACCATGTGGCCCGCTTTACCGACGAGGCTGCCGCGATTCTTGATATGGGCTTTCAGGCCACCAAGATGAAAACCGGTCTTGGCCCGCGGGCGGATGTGCAGCTGTGTGCCGCCGTCGCCAAGGGGGTCGCGGGCAAGGGCCGCTTTATGGTCGATGCCAACCACTGCTACACCACATCAGATGCCTTTTACGTGGGCCGCGCGCTGGACGAGATGGACGCCTATTGGTTCGAAGAACCCGTCGCCCCCGAAGACCTTGACGGCTATCGCGAATTGCGCGCCGGACTGAAAACCAACATCTCGGGCGGAGAGGCCGAATTTGGCCGCTGGGGCTGGCGCAACATCCTTGAAAATCGCGGTCTCGACATCGCCCAGCCCGAGGTTTGTGCCTTGGGCGGCATCACCGAATACCAGCGGGTTCTGGCGCTTTGCCATGCGCATTTCACACCGGTCATCAACCACGTCTGGGGCTCTGCCATTGCGGTGGCGACCAACCTGCATTTGCTGGCCGCGATGCCGCCCATGCCCGGAGGCCTGCACCCGTGGGAGCCGATGCTGGAGTTTGACACCACCCACAACAGTTTCCGCGACGACCTGCTGACCGTCAGCCTTGATATCCAGGGCCAGGTGGCCCGCAATGGCGGCCGGGTCAGCATTCCAACGGGGCCGGGTCTTGGGGTTGAACCCGACAGGGACGTAATCGCCGCCTTCAAGATCTGCTAGCGCCGCCACCACGGAACGCCCTGACCCACCACGGAAATTGCCCCGCAAACGGGCCGATTTGCCACGCGCCCGCGCAGTTTCTGCCACAACTTTGCCCCATTTGGCCGCCATAAACGCTCGCGTAACCGCACTGGGGATGGGGCGGGTAAAAGGATGATGACGATGAAAAGCTCTGTGTTGAGCCTTGGTCTTGCTGCCGCGACGACCGCCACCGCATTCATGGCAACGCCGGTCACAGCCGATGCGCTGTCCGATTGTCTGGGGCGCCTCGGAGGTGCGATGGAGCATTCCATCACTCTGGTGGAGGCCGGATTCTTTCCGACGACCACATATGTCTGCCCCGGCGACATCGTGACATTCGAAAATTCCCATTGGTGGGCGCAATTTCGCATTGATTTTGGCTCTACCGAGTATTTCAGCGGCTGGGTGGCCCCCTATGCATCCCACCCCTCCATGGAATTCACGGTTGATGCGACCATGACAGACGTCGAATTCTACTCTCTGAAGTCACACCCTTACTACCCATCGGCATATAGGGGCTACATCTCCCTTGGCATCGCGCCCTACGATATGGACGACCTCTAGGCTTCGTCAGTCAGCGGGGCCCGCAGGTCTGGCCCCGTCGCTTTGTTCGAATTGACGGCAGTGCTGACGCGCTGCAGCACAAGCGCATCTTCGGGTGCGCTTTTCATCAATGTGGCAGCCCCCTTGCCTGCCTCGCCCAGCCATAACGGCCAGTCAGCGGGGTCAAGGATTACCGGCAAACGGTGGTGGATCGGGGCCATCGCCGCATTTGCATCCGTGGTGACCACAGCACAGGTCGTCAATGCCTCACCGTCACGTTCCCAGTCCTGCCAAATGCCTGCCATCGCCATTGGTGCACCATCCGCACGGGTCACCCACCAGGGCAGCGGCGTTTGCCCCTCTTCGCGTTTCCATTCATAGAATCCATCTGCCACGACCAGACACCGCCGGTCGCGGCAGGCTGCGCGGAATGCAGGCTTTTCAGCAATCGTTTCGGCCCGCGCGTTGATCAGCAACGGCCCACCGCCCGGTTTCTTGTACCAATGCGGGATAAACCCCCAGCGCATCGGGCGCAGCCGGCGCGTACCCCCGTCCGACGTGACCGTATGCACCTGAACCGTGGGACACACGTTATAGTTCGGCACGTCCGGCAGGTCATTGGATGCCACAGCATCAAAGACCTGCGTCATCGCCTCATGCGGTAGGGTAATGGCCATGCGTCCACACATGGCCACCAATCTAGATCAGAAGTCGGTGGGCGCGCCACCCTCGGCCTTGCGACGATCCACAAAGGCGGCAAGTTCTTCTTTCACCGCGATGTCCATCGGCGGTTCTTCGAAGGTCGCAATAATGTCCTTGAACGTGCGGTGCGCGCGCTCTGCCGTCCAGATGCCGCCCGCGACCTCCCACGCCTCGAAATTGCGCCAGTCCGAGACGAAAGGCTGATAAAACGCCTCTTCATAACGGTCTTGCGTGTGCTGGATGCCAAAGAAGTGGCCGTTTGGACCGACCTCTTTGATCGCGTCCAACGCGATATCCTCTGGCGTGGTCGCGGTGATCTGAGGCTCCATATAACGCTGGATCATCTGCAAGACCTCGCAGTCCATCACGAACTTTTCGGGGCTGGCGATCAGCCCGCCTTCGAGCCAGCCCGCCGCGTGGTAAACCACATTGGTGCCCGACTGCACTGCCGACCAAAGCGAGTTTGAGGTTTCCCACATCGCCTGTCCATCTGGCACATTGGCCGCACATACGCCTGATGCGCGCATCGGCAAGCCATAGAACCGCGCCATCTGCCCAGTCATCTGCGTGGCGCGCATGTATTCCGGCGTGCCAAAGGCCGGTGCGCCGGACTTCATGTCCACATTGCTTGTGAAGGTGCCAATCACACAGGGCGCACCGGGCCGCACATATTGGAACAGGGCAATTGCGCTGATCGCCTCGGCAATCGACAGGGTCACAGCGCCCGACATCGTCACAGGGGCCATCGCCCCGGCAAGGGTAAAGGGTGTCACCACCACCGCCTGTCCACGCCGCACGCAACGCAGGCAGCCGTCGATCATCGGCACGTCATGCTTCAGCGGGCTGGTCGAGTTGATGTTGGTATACATCCGTGGGGTCGCCTGGAATTCATCTTCGGACAAACTGCCCGCGATTTTTACCATCTCCATCACGTCTTCGACCCGCTCTTTGCCAAGGCTATAGGCATGGGCCACTTTGTCGGTCAGCACCATCTTGTCGTGCACCACATCCAGATGTCGGACAGAGGCGTGCACGTCGACCGGTTCCACCGGATAGCCGCCCGCAAAATGGATACAGTTGAAATACTGCGTCAGCCGCAGCAAATCCGCGCATTGTTTGCGGCTGCCAGAGACCTTTTTTCCGATCTCAAGATCAAAATAATTGGGCGGCGAAGAGACATTGCCAAACAGGATATGCTTGCCACCAATGGTGATCTGTTTGTCAGGATTGCGCGGGGTGATTGTGAACTGACTGGGGGCGTGGCCCAGCATTTCCATCACCCAGTCGCGGCCCATCTTGACGTTGGTGCCGTCAACCTTGCAGCCCGCCTCTTTGAAAATCTCGATGGCTTCTTCGTTCAGAAACTCAATCCCGATCTCTTCGAGGATACGCATCGCGCCATCGTGGATCGCCTGCACACCCTCGGGGGCCAAAGGCTCTGTCGGGCGGTCGGTGTTGACCGGAATGCGCCAGGGCATCTGGCTGATGCTGGCCTGTCCGCGCCGCGCTGCATTACCTGCGCGCCCGCCGCCGCGTCGTCTGGGTGTGTCTGCCATTTTCAAGCCCTCCGTTGCGGGCAATTTGGCAAATGGCACAGCGCATGGATGCTGTTTTTGCGACAAATTCAGTCGTTTTTGTTCACACTCGTGATCCAACCCGGCAATTCCGCAACGGATGCCAATACCGCGTCGGCAAGAGGGGCCAGTTCCGCATCCGGTGCCGGGCCGGTCAGAACACCAACGGTACGCATCCCTGCCGTCCGCCCTGCGCGCAGATCATGGGTGCTGTCGCCGACCATGACACAGGCTGCGGGGTCCAGCCCGGTCGCCGCACAGAACCCAAGCAATTGCCCCGGTGCTGGTTTGCCGCCAAATCCGCTGTCGTAACCGGCAATAAAATCAAAAGCCTGCACGATTCCGGCCCGATCCAGATGCATCCGCGCGGGGGCCTCGCTGTCGTTGGTCGCAATGCCAAGCTTCAGACCCATCGCATCCAATGCGCCGATCAGTTCCGGCAGGTCCGCGGCCGCCACCTGCCCGACCTGTCCGGCGTGGGCATCCATCCGCTGCAACAGGGCCGCACGGTCCCCCGGCACGACTGACAGGATGGCATCGGCCACCTCTTGCACGGTGCTGGCAATCACGATTGATCCGGGGCGGAAAACGCGGCCGTTCAGATCATAGCCCAGCACATCGGCCAGCTGCGCAGTCAGATCCGGGTCGCCGCCCGCCTCTGCCGCAATCATGCCCGCCGACCAAGCGCCCCAAGTCGCGTTGAAATCAAACAGCGTGCCGTCCTTGTCGAAAATCACACCTGAAATCATGCCGGCCCTCGCTTGACACTTCTGTCCCTCAAAGGGACGGTGCCCGCGACATGCCAAAGCTTCGTTCATACCGCAACCGTCCGTTCCATCTGGGGCCATTCCCACTGGAAAAACTGGCCCGTGCGGACAGCGTTGATCTGCGTGGACTGGCACCCATGACCGGCCTGTCCTTTCGCCGTCCCGATGACCCAACCAGCATCGTGAACGCGATGCAGGACTATCAGGCGATGCTGGACGCAACCCGTGACGGGCTGATCAAGGCCGAGATGGCCGAGATCCCAAAGGACCTGACGGAACGCGCCAATCATCTGAAATCATTCGGCTATTATTGTGACGCGAGCATGGTCGGCACCTGCGAAATCCCGGCAGAGGCTTGGCTGGATACGCCCCTGATCAACCCCGACGTGGACCGGTTGGCGGACAAGCTGCGTACCATGCAGCCCAAGTCGCTGGCCGCAGGCATCGACGTGATCATGGCGGGGCTGCGCGAAAACATGGCGCGGCCCCCGGTTGAGTGCCGCCACCACAGCCACGCCTTGGTGTTTCTTTATGACATGCCGCGCGATCCCGAACATGACGAACCCGGCGCAGGCTGGATCGTGGGCGCACAGGCGCAGCGCGCCTGCCTGCGCGGCATGGAAACCGCCGTTACGCTGGCCAGCTACATCCGCACCTTGGGGTTCGAGGCGCGCGCGCATTCGATGGCGGCCAGCGACGTGCATCTGGACGCGCTTGGGCTGTCCGCGGGGCTGTTGCAGCGCGGCAAATGGCTGACCAATCCCTTTACCGGCGACCGCTATGGGCTGGCTGCCATCACCACCAACCTGGCCTTTGCCGCCGATAAACCCCTGTCGCCACACGCAAAGCCACCTGTCAGCTATACCGCTAGTCTTGGCAACCACGCTAAGACCGCCCGCACCCGCGACCCCTTTGCACAACGCCAGTTTGCCGATGGTCCACACCCGTTTGAAACGCTCAAACGGGTGGGTGACCCCACAACCTATATCGACACGGCCAATGTCGCGCGGGTGCCCAAACGGGCAAACCTATTTGCACGCGGATTGTTCGGCGACATGGGCAAACAGGTGCAAGAGGCCACCAAGAACGGCAATTACGTGCGCAAATCTGCTGCCGCCTTTGCCTTTCGCCCGTCGCTGGGGGCCTTTGTCCTGCTCCAGGATGGAGAGGCCGGACCGCGCCACCCCTCTACCACTGACGCAGCGCGCAATGCCGACAACATCAAGGCCGCACTCTACTTTCTGGGTGTGGATGCAGTGGGCCTCTCGGCCTGTCCCGACTGGGCCTATTACAGCCACGATGCAGCTGGCGAACCCATTGTTCCCTATCACAAAAATGCGATCTCGATGATCGTGGATCAGGGCCACGAAACGATGGAGGGCGCATCGGGCGATGACTGGATCGCCTGTGCGCAATCCATGCGGGCCTACTTGCGGTTCTCGCTTTTGGGTGGGGTGCTGGCGCAGCATCTGCGCAACCTTGGCTACACCGCCCGCGTGCATTCGGTGATGGATGATGAAGTACTGCACCCGCCCTTGTTGCTGCTTTCCGGTCTGGGCGAAGTCAGCCGGATCGGAGAGGTGATCCTCAATCCGTTCCTTGGGCCCCGGCTGAAATCCGGCGTGGTCACGACCGACATGCCCATGACCCACGACAAGCCGATTGATTTCGGCCTGCAAAAGTTCTGCGAGGCTTGCAACAAATGCGCCCGCGAATGCCCCTCTGGCGCGATCACGGCGGGGCCAAAGCTGATGTTCAATGGCTATGAGATTTGGAAATCCGACAGCCAGAAATGCACCACTTACCGGGTCAGCCAAAAGAACGGCGCGATGTGCGGGCGCTGCATGAAAACCTGCCCGTGGAACCTGGAAGGGCTGTTTGCCGAAGAGCCGTTTCGCAAACTGGCCATGACCGCACCTGCATCGGCCAAGGCCCTGGCAAAGCTGGATGATTTGGTCGGCAAGGGGCGCATCAACCCGGTGAAAAAGTGGTGGTGGGATTTGGAAATGGTCGATGACGGGGCCTACCGCCCTTCGCCCCATCCGGTGAACCAGCGCGAGTTGCAGACTGACCTAGATTTGCGGTTCGAAGACCAGACGTTGGCCGTCTACCCTGCCCCGCTGGCACCGCCGCCGCACCCCTGGCCCGCGCCGATGGATCGCGAGGCCGGCATCGCGGCCTACAAGGCGATGATCCCGGCTGCCGAACACCAGCGTCGCCGCGCCAATGGCACGCCGCCTGAACACGTCTACACCGCCGACACCACGCCCAGCCCGGTGATCCCGGTGGTGATCGACGCGGTCGATCAGATGTCGGCCGATGTGACGCTTTATACCTTCCGCCGCAGCGATGGCGCGGACCTGCCGCCAGCAACCGCGGGCGCGCATATCGACGTTTTGGTGGCGCCCGAATTCTTCCGCCAATACTCGCTCTGCTCTGATCCCGCCGACCGGTCCTGCTATCAAATCGCTGTGCTGCGCGAAGATCGGGGGCGCGGCGGCTCAAAGCTGATGCACCGGATCTTCACCAAGGGTCGACGTGTCTTTGTCAGCCATCCGATCAACCACTTTCCCTTGGATGAAACGGCCTCTCACAGCCTGCTAATGGGCGGCGGCATCGGCATCACCCCCATGATTGCGATGGCTCATGCGCTACATCGGAAAAGTGTTGGTTTTGAGCTGCATTACAGCATTAAATCCCGCGATCAGGCCGGTTTTCTACAAGCGCTGACAGCGGTGCCCTGGGCCGACAAGGTGCATATCCACTGCTCCGCCAACGGCTCCCGCGCAAATCTTGATACGTTGCTGCGTTACCGCGACGGCGCGCATGTCTATACCTGCGGGCCGGACGCCTACATGGATGCGGTCATCGCGACCGCCGCCGCCAACGGCTTTCCCGAAGACGCGCGCCATCTGGAATACTTCGCCGTCCCCGAAACACCCGACTATGAAAACCACCCCTTCACGCTGGAGTTGCGCGATGGCCGACAGATTGCTGTCAGCGCCGATGAAACCGCAAGTGACGCGCTGATCCGCATGGGCGAGCATGTCGATCTGAAGTGCAGCGACGGGCTGTGTGGTGTCTGCAAGTGCGGCGTTCTCTCGGGCGAAGTCGAACACCGCGACTTTGTGCTGTCCAAGGATCAACGCAAATCCGCGATGATCCTGTGCCAAAGCCGCGCCGCACATCCTGGCGGCATCCTCAAGCTCGACAGATGAGCCTGCATCACCTGACATATCACTGCCAATACCGCTTTGAAGCCCCATGTGCTGCGGTCTTTGATGCAGCCATCCAGCCCCCCGAACAGGCGGTGGACCCGCATCTGCCGGGCGGGCTGTTGTCAACAACCCCGGTCTGGGGTTCCCCCGGCGAGGCGGGATATCAGGTGGTCGCGCGCTTTAGCTGGGGCACCGTTGACCTTGAAATGACCGAAACCACGTTGACCGCAGACCGCCCATTGAAATTGACCGTGGCCCATCGCCCCGACCGGTTCTTGCCCTACAACCCCGCCGAACGCCTGCCGCCCGTGGACAGCGACGTGCCAGCGCGATTGGACCGACTTTTTGACAAAACCTACGGCAACCCGCCGATCATCACAGAAATCACCTTTGACTTCAGTCCGCTCAAAGGTGGCACCCTGGTTGATCTGTCCATCACCGCGCGTACCAGCACCAAGCCGGGATGGCTCAAGACCCGCCGCTGGAACAAATCTGTGCCTGAAGAAGCCGCGCGGATTTTGTCGCGGATCGAAGAGGCGCTTCAGGTCCAGTGAACCTGTTCGGCACCGGGCAAGGCATAACGCGCTGTTAAGGGGTCTTCGTATTTCAACCCTACCGTGTCACAAAATGCCATGACCCAGGCGTCGTCCATGGTCAGAAATTCCAGGACAGAGGCCTGAAAATCAGGCTCTCCCGCGCGGGCCCGCAAATCATCCACTGATGTGCCCGTTGCCCCCATAAACGTGGGGCAAAGCTCTTCATTGCTGACCAGCCAGCCAAGGGCCTGCAGGGCGATCGTTTGGGCGGATTCGGGGCTCATCTTGTTTCCTTACCTCTACGGAAACACATTATTAACCAATGCACACCAATGTGGCGAGTGACGGTAAACAGATTCTAAAGGTCCATCATGTCCGGACGCATATTGATCATCGACCATGTGGCGACCAACCGCATCGTTCTGAAGGTAAAGATGATGGCGGCGCAATATATGGTCGACACTTGCGAAACTTTCACTGAGGCCACAGACCTGATCGCCCGCGCCAAACCTGATCTGATCCTGATGAACCTGCAGGATCAAATGGAAGAAGGTTACGCCTATTGTCGTGCGCTGCGTGACAGCAGCACGACCCGCGATGTTGCAATCGTCTCGACCGGATCCACCCAAACCGCCCGCGCACGGTTTCGCGCGCTGGACGCCGGTGCGGATGATGTCCTGCCCCGCCCGATCAGCGATGCGCTGCTGCTCAGCCGGGTGCGCAGCCTGCTCCGCCGCCGGAATGCCAATTTTGATTTGTTGCACCGCGACAGCACTGGGCATGGCAGCGCCTTTGGCTTTGAAGAAGACGCCGCACCGCGCCTTGCACCGGCGCGGGTGTCGGTGGTCAGCTACAATGCCGTGTCAGGCTTTACCTTCCTCAATGAACTGCAGGACGGCCTGAAACAGCCTGTGCAGCTGATTTCCGGCGCGCGACAGTTTGCAACAATGCTTAGCCGTGGCACACCGGATGTGTTGGTGGTCAACGGGGCCGATGGCATGATCGAACAGGCGGGACTGTTGCAGATGGTCTGCGACTTCCGCGCCCGCGACCAGACGCGCCATGCCGCTCAATTGGTTATCGTCCGCGAAGGTGACACAGAACTGGCCGCCATGCTGCTAGATCTGGGAGCGGCTGACATCATCTTTGAAGGGGCCCCGCGCGAAGAACTGGTATTGCGCACGCAACGCCTGATCCGCAGCAAAACGTTTGAGGATCGCCTGCGCGCCCGCGTCCGCGAAGGGTTGCAGGCTGCTGTAACGGATCCGCTGACCGGCCTGTCAAATCGCCGCCACGCAGAGGCGCATTTGCAGCGCCTTGCGCGTCATTCGCGCGACAGCGGGCAGCCCTATGCGCTGATTATGATTGACCTTGATCACTTCAAAACCATCAACGACCGCTTTGGTCATGCCGGTGGCGACCGCGTCCTGCGCGAGTTGTCGAAACGTCTTCAATCGGCCATGCAAAACGGCGAACTGGTCGCCCGCATCGGAGGAGAAGAATTCCTTGTGGCGCTGCCGGACACTGACATCCTGAACGCCGAAAAGATCGGACAGCGCCTGCGCAAACTGATCGGTGGCACGCCTTTCAGCATGGGCCGCGGTTATGACCCGCTGACGGTGACTGCCTCGGTCGGGATTGCTGTGCACAGCGATGCGATGGATCAGGCCGCTGATGACACAGCCTTGGGGCAAGTTTTCGAACGGGCCGATGCCGCACTATACTCCGCCAAATCTGCCGGGCGCGACGCGGTCAGCGTCTGGTCATCCGCCGCCTAGATCAACGCCGCCGCCGTGTTGCGTCTGTAATCCGCTCTGCAAAGGCGGCACGTTCTTGCGCCGACATCTCCGTCACCCGTTCTGTCAATGCAGCGCGGGCGGCGTCTTTCAGCTTTTGCTGGCGCGCTTGAGGGATATTCAACGTCTCAGAAAAGGCCACGGGATCAAAGGGGTCCGCGCGCAAGGCCGCAATCATCTCGTCTATCCCCGCCATGCCCGCACCATCGCGGCCGGGCCGCAAATCGCGGTTCTGACGCAAGCTTTGCAGAATAGCGCGCCGGTCCTGTTGCGACAGCGCCTGCCCCACCGGGCCAAGCGACAGCTCGACACCACGCGGTGGTCCCTGTTTGCCGCCGCGCCACGCGAAACCTGCGACCATGCCCACCACGGCGAGGTTCAGCGCCAGCGACAAGACCAACACAATGCGCCAGATCGGGCGCCGACGCGGGCGTGCCGGATCAGCCATCTGTCAGCCCCTCTTCCGCAAATATTCCACCGTCGTCCCACAGGGTGACGGTATCCGTTGTACCAAACAGGCCCGCCGCTGCGTCCTCGATACTGGCGGGCGGTGCAACGCCGACCCAAAGTCCCGCGATGCCGGCAAGCGCCAACCCACCTGCAGCAGGCCAGCCGCCAATGGATGCGACAAGTTGCGCCCAGATGCTGCCGCGCGCTGCGTGATCCTTCAACTCGGGCGCGCGTGCTGCATCCGCCATCACGCGGGCCATCAGCGCGTCATCAGGTGCCGGTGCTATGCACGCAACATCGCGCAACACGGCATCCGCCAAGGCCTCATCTTTGTTGTCCGTCTCAGACATCGTCATATCCCAACTCTGCGCGGCGCCCAGCCAATTGGGCGGCCAGCGCACGTTTCCCCCGCGCGGTCAGACTTTCTACTGACCGCACGCTAATGTCCATGATTTCGGCGATTTCGGGGTTGGACAGCCCCTCCAGATGCCGCAAAGCCACGGCCTGCGCCTGCCGGTCCGGCAACGTCGCCAATGCAGCGGACAACGCCTGCATCCGGGTCCGGGTTTGCAACTGATCCGCCGCACTTTCGGCTGGATCAGCAGGATCAGCCACCGCATCCAGCGGCATATTGCGTTTGCGTTTGCGCAACTGGTCAATGCACAGGTTTGACACCACACGGTAAAGCCAGGTGCTGACCTGCGCCTCGCCACTGCGCCAATCGCTGGCCTGTCGCCACAGCCGCATCATCGCATCCTGCGCCACATCCTCTGCCGCCGCACGGTCTGCCAGCATCCGCGTGGCCTGCGCCAATGCACCGGGCAGCAATCGCCGCGCAAGCTCTTCTGCCGCCGCCGCCGTCCCGCCCGCGTAGGCGCGCAGCAGGTCGGCATCTGTCATCTCTGTCAGGGGCATGGTCATCATCACCAGACGTATCGGCTTCGTTGCCGCACGGCAACGGGCGCGCGGCCAGCCCCCCGCGCCCGCCAATGCCCCGGTCTTAGCCGCGGCCACCATGCCCGTGGCCCTTGCCACCTCGCTTGCCACCGCCGCGCTTGCCCATCCGCTCTTTGACGGCCTCGAACTCTTCGGCACTGATGCTACCGTCTTCGTCGGCATCGGCACGGGCGAACATGCGCTCTGCACGATCCGTCATGCGGCTGTCCTGCATCTCGGCCTGCTGCAACAGGCCGTCGCCGTTCTCGTCCAACCGTTCGATCATCCGGTCTGCACCGCGCGCGGCCCGCTCGGACATTTGCGCGGTCAGCTCTTCAGCGGACAAGGCCCCGTCGCCATCGGCATCAGCTTCCGCAAAACGTGCGGCACCTGCGGCTTGCATCTCTTCCAGCGTCAGCATCCCGTCGCCATCGGCATCCAACGTGGCAAAGTCAGGGCGGTCTGCCCGATCCTGCGCCGCCGCCGGTACGGCATTCAACGTCAGACCCGCAGCAATCGCGATCATCAAGATTTGCGTCTTCATCATTCATTCCTTTTTGTTGTGGCATCTTGCCTGTCGATGCATGTCAAACGAGGGGCGCCGCCACTTCCGTCGCAAAAAATGCAACTAACTCCGCGTCAACTGCGCACAGGCCACGCAATCCCCTTTCAATTGCGACAAATCAGGCGCATCTGGGGATCAATATTGATAGGGTGAGATATGACCGATACTGCATCACCAGACACCGACCGCCCAGTGAAACCCGCAATCTGGAACGGGCTGCGCTGCCGCTGCCCGCGCTGCGGCGAAGGTGCGCTGTTTGCGGGCTACCTCAAGGTAACCCCAACCTGCACCCAGTGCGGACAAGAGCTGCACCACCACCGCGCCGATGATGGCCCTGCCTACCTGACCATCCTGCTTGTGGGTCACATCATGGGGTTCGTCATGCACCTGATGTGGAGCCAGCTGCGGCCAGAGCCGTGGGTGATGGCAACCGTCCTGACCACACTTGCGGTCGTGATGTCACTTTTCCTGTTGCCCCGGATGAAGGGCATGGTGGTTGCCATCCAATGGGCCAAACGCATGCATGGCTTCGGCACGGCCCCATGACCGCGATCCGCGACGCGGCCACCATCATCGTGCTGCGCGACAACGCGGTGCTCATGGGGCAACGTGGCGCGACTGCGGCCTTCATGCCAAACAAATTCGTTTTTCCCGGCGGGGCTGTTGACACGGTTGATGCCACCGTCCCCACCTCACCGTTGCAGGGCCACATCGCAGGCCAACTGGCAGCAGAGTCGGCACTTGCACCTACCACCCTTGCCGCCGCCGCCATCCGAGAGCTTTGGGAAGAAACCGGGCAATGCCTGGGCCACCCCGCGCCCTGGCCTGATCCGCCGCAAGGCTGGCGCGGTTTTGCGGCCAGCGGCCATATCCCCCATGCCGCCGCCCTCAGTTTCTTCTTTCGCGCTGTCACGCCGCAGGGGCGCCCGCGCCGCTTTGATGCACGCTTTTTTCTGGCCGCAGCCGATGACCTGACCACCGACCCCGATGACTTTTCACGTGCCGAAGACGAATTGCGCCACCTGCAATGGATCCCCGTCCGCGACGCGCGCAACTTCGATCTGCCGTTTATCACGCAGGTCGTCTTGGGCGAGCTTGCCAGTCATCTGGCAAACCCCGGCCCGCTGACTGATATCCCGTTTTTTCGCAACAATGACGAGGCGCATCTTGTCTCAAGGCTCAACGGTCGACACCCGCTGTCCACTTCTTCTGGCTAAAAATATCCCGGGGGTGTTTGCGGGGGCTGGCCCCTGCAAGGCGCGTGCGGCCGCGCACAAATCAATGATGTGCGGCGCAGCCGCTCCTTTTGTTGAAACCTCAGACCACCAGCACCAACAGCAGGATCGAACACAAGATCAGCGCCAACCCCTGCCATTCCCGGCGGCTGATCACCTCGCCGAACACCAGCCACCCCGCCAGCAGAGACAACAACAATTCCACCTGTCCAACCGCCTTGACCAATGCCACGGTCTGCATCGTGAAGGCCACGAACCAGCCAATTGACCCCAGCATCGACGTGATTCCCACCAATCCGGCGACCCGCCACGCCGCCAGCACGCGCCCAATCTCGCCCTTTTCGCGCCAGACCAGCCAGACCGCCATGATCGCGGTCTGAAATGCGGTGACGCAGGCCAGCGTCACAATCGCGCGCAAAAACGTATCGCCCGTCTCTAACCCCGTTGATGCCCCGCGATAGGCCACGCCCGAAACCGCAAAAAGCGCACCAGACAACAGCCCCAGCCCTGCCGCCTTGTTGAAAATACGTGTGTGCCATGCGCCTGTTGCATCGGGCGGATCGCTCAGCAGCAGGACACCCCCCAGCCCAATCAGGATCGCCACCAGCGCCCACATCGTGACACCTTCACCCAACACGATCAGCCCCATAGCTGCGGCCAACAGCACTTCGGTCTTTTTGAACGTGATGCCCACTGCAAAATTGCGTTGCGTGAAAATTGCCACCACACACATGGTCGCCACGATCTGGCTGATGCCGCCCACAATTGCAAAGCCCCAGAACCCGGCGTCAAAGCTGGGGCGGGCCTGCCCGGTCATCTGCGCATAGGTCACCGCAATCACCAGCACCAGGGGTGAGGAATAGATGAACCGCGCAAACGTCGACCCCGCCGTCGACAGCGTCGCCGTGCGGAGCATCTTTTGCAGCATAAACCGCAGCATCTGTGCCGTGGCCGCGCCAAGCGTGACAAATATCCAGGGTTCCATCAGGGCTTGGGATCAGGGTTTTCCGTGTTGCCGTCAACCGCAATCACCTGCCCGCTGACCCGTCGCGCCGCGTCAGAGGCCAAAAAGACCGCCATATCCGCGATATCTGCAGCACTGACAAATGTCCGCATCGAGGTGCCCGCTGCATAGCCTTCATAGACCTGATCACGAGTCATGCCCTTGGCTGCCGCCTCGCGCGTTAGCACACCTTCCATCCGCGGCCCTTCCACCGCACCGGGGCAGATCGCATTGGCGCGAATCCCATGCGGGCCCAGTTCCATCGCTGCGGTTTTCATCAGCCCGATGATCCCCCACTTTGCCGCCGCATAGGGCGCGCGGTTGGGGTAGCCATAAATGCCTGCAGTCGACGCAGTATAGATGATCGCGCCCGCGCCATGTGCCTTCATCACCGGGGCTGCGTGCTTCGTCGCCAGAAACGCACCTTCCAGGTTCACCGACACGCAGCGCTGCCAATCCGACAGGGCCACATCCTCAATCGCCGCTGTCGGCCCCGCGATGCCAGCATTGGCGCAAAGCACATCAAGACCACCCCATTGCGTTTTGATTTGGCGGAATAAATCCCGCATCTTGCCTTCATCGCAGGCGTCCGCATGAGTGCGGTTCCAGGCACCGGGGCAAGTATCCAGCGCCCCCAGATCAACATCCGTCACCCAGACGTCATGCCCTGCGGCGGCAAACCCCTCTGCCATGGCAAATCCGATGCCCGCAGCCCCGGCGGTGATCAGCACACGGCTCATCGTGTGCCAATCGCCGCACCCGCCCCATCCGGCAGCGGCAAATCAGCATGTGCCGCCGCAATCCGCGCCAATGGCACTGCCACACGCGCATCAGGCTCGCTGGCGCGCCGCGTCTCTAGGCTGACGTGGATCAGCATATGTTCACCCGTCGCGAGCAACCGCGCGCCATCATACATCTTATGAAACAGGTGCAGCTTTTTGCCCGCACCGGCAATCACCTGCGTCTCAATCCTGATCCGGGTGCCGGCATGCACCTCGTCCAGATGGCGGATATGTGTCTCGGCGGTGAAATAGCTGCCACCGCTGGCGATATAATCCGCATCACACCCCACCAGCGCCATCAGCTTATCGGTGGCATCGCCAAAGGCCTGCAAATACCGCGCCTCGTTCATATGCCCGTTGTAGTCCGTCCAATCCAGCGGGACGGCACGCGCTACCGTCACAACAGAGGCCCTCAAATCTGCAATATTATCAAGCACCTCTGGCAGGTTGTTCACTTGCGCATCCTGCGCATTCAGCAACTTGCCCGCCCCCCAGTCCTGCGCTTTCAGCCCGCGCAGGATGGTCACCAGATTGTTGTCGCGCACCCGTTCAAGTTCGCGGATCGAATGCATCCCCGATTGCGCATCCGACTGATCCGCAATCTTGTCGATCAGATCATCTGTCAGCTCTGGCACATCCATCAGCTTGGTCCACGGCCACTGCAACGCCGGGCCAAACTGCGCCATGAAATGCCGCATCCCTGCTTCGCCCCCCGCCACGCGGTACGTCTCGAACAGGCCCATCTGTGCCCAGCGCAGGCCAAAGCCATAGCGGATCGCATCGTCGATCTCTTCGGTGGTGGCGATGCCGTCCTTGATCAGCCACAGCGCCTCGCGCCAGACGGCCTCCAGGAACCTGTCCGCGATATGGGCGTCAATCTCCTTGCGCACCCGCAGCGGATGCATCCCGATCCCGGTCAGGATTTCGGCGGCCTTGTCCACGAGGGCGGGCGAATTGCGATCCGTCGCCACGAGTTCCACCAACGGCAACAGATAGACGGGGTTAAACGGATGGGTCACGACGATCTGTTCGGGCCGCGTGGCGCAGTCCTGCAGCTCGCTGGGTTTAAAGCCAGAGGTTGACGACCCGATCACAGCACCCGGATCACACGCGGTCTGAAGTGCCTGATACACCTTGTGTTTCAGCTCGATCCGTTCCGGAACGCTTTCCTGTATCCACGCAGCGCCTGCAACCGCATCCGACATCGTGTCATGAAAGGTCAGTGCCCCTTCGGCAGGCAGGTCCACATCCGACAGGCCCGGCAGCGACCGGCGCGCATTGTCCAGCACTTCGCGGATCTTGCGCTGCGCTTCTGGGTCGGGGTCAAAGACCCGTACATCCCACCCCATCAACAGGAACCGCGCGGCCCAGCCGCCGCCAATCACGCCACCGCCAATGATTGCTGCAATCATCCCTGCACCTCCATCAGTCGCGACAGATCATAGCCATTGAAATCAAGCACTTCGCGGGCGGCCTTCAACCTGTCCGCAGGGATCACCGGATCGCGGTTCAGGATCCAGCCAGACCGCCCGTTGGGCGCGCCCACAACGGCGGTGCGATAGGTTTCATCCGTCCACAGCACCCAGTAATCCGCAGCACCAAACGGGACAGAGGGGAACGACACCTCTAACCGCCCCGGCCCGACAATGGTCGCCGTGCCTTCGATGACCGACCGCACCGCGCCATCCGCGCCGCGACAGGTGTTGCGCACCGAAATCCGCCCATCCGGCAAGGCGCCATATTCCGCGGTCACGCCACGGCACCCCGCCTCGAACGGCACCGGATAGCGCGCGACTTCGTACCAGGTGCCAAGGTATTTTGCGGGCTCAAACAACGCCTTGCTGGCAATCGGCACATCGGTGTCGCGATAAACCTCGAACAATCCGCCCACGTCTTCATCGGGCGCGGCCCCGCAGGCGGCCAGCATCATCAGTGCAAAAAGCCGCTTCACACCGGGGCCTGCTTGGTCAGACCCAGCTTTTCGCGCACCTCTTGGGGGCCGATGACCCGCGCACCAAGGTTTTCAATGATCCCCACCGCGCGTTCGACCAGTTGCGCATTCGTGGCCAGCACGCCGCGATCCAGCATCAGGTTATCCTCTAGCCCCACGCGCACATTGCCCCCTGCCAAGACGCTTGCCGCGACATAGGGCATCTGGCTGCGGCCCAGCCCAAAGGCGCTGAACGTCCAGTCGTCGGGCACATTATTGACCATCGCCATAAACGTGTTCAGATCATCCGGCGCGCCCCAGGGCACCCCCATGCACAGTTGCACCAGCGCGCCGGGTTCCAGCACACCGTCCTTGACCAACTGCTTGGCATACCACAGATGCCCGGTGTCAAACGCCTCGATCTCGGGCTTCACACCCAATTCGGTCATCATTCGCCCCATCGCGGTCAGCATGCCGGGCGTGTTGGTCATCACGTAATCGGCCTCGGCAAAGTTCATGGTCCCGCAATCCAGCGTGCAAATCTCTGGCCGACATTCGGCCACATGGGCCACCCGTTCTGTGGCCCCCACCATATCGGTGCCTGCAACCGTGGGCAGCGGCGCTTCGGTGCCACCAAACACGATATCACCGCCCATGCCCGCGGTGAGGTTCAGCACCACATCCACTTCGGCGGCGCGAATGCGGTCGGTGACTTCACGGTAAAGCTCTAACCGACGCGATGGCGCACCGCTCTCGGGGTCGCGTACGTGGCAATGCACCACCGCCGCACCAGCCTTGGCGGCATCAATCGCACTTTCGGCAATCTGTTGCGGGCTGCGCGGCACATGCGGGCTGCGGTCTTGCGTGCTGCCTGACCCGGTGACCGCGCAGGTCACAAAGACCTCTCTGTTCATGTTGAGTGGCATCTGGACCCTCCCCTGTTTAGGCGACCGTCCGCGATTCCCGCCCATCTGACAAGCCATGTTGACACAGCGCCACCCAATCGGTCACAAGGTCGCCATGACAGATCGCATCCGCATCGCAGCCCCTTATTTTACCGCGCCACATTAGGCGGCGGGTTTGCTTTGATATGTGATTGACCCAAGCCGCCGCAGGGCGGCTTTTTGTTGGGCGGTCCTGTGACCCGATACAAGGACCAAGAGATGACCAACATTACCCCTGCCCGACTGGCTGATCTGCCCGAGATTTTGCGCCTCGTACGCGCACTGTCAGCATTTCACGGCGACACCGCGACCGTCACACTGGAAGAGCTGCAAAGCTTCTTCTTTGACCCCGGCGCGCCTGCCACGGCGCTTCTGGCCCATGACGCCCATCAGGTTGTCGGATACGCGGGCCTTTTGCCGCATATCCGGTTGCATTCAGCAGAACGCACGCTGGATATCCAGCACCTCTATGTGGTGGAAACCCACCGCAATCGCGGTGTGGGCCGCGCGCTGGTTGAAGCTGCGCGCGCCGTGGCGACCCGGCAGGGGTGCTTTCGCATGACCATCGGCACCGACCCCGACAACAGTGCCGCGCAGGCGGCCTATCGCGCGATGGGCTGGGAAGAGATTACCCAGCACCACCCAAGGTTCAAATGGCTGTTGTCAGAGGCCGAACCCGTTGCGGCACCACCGCCCTAATAGGGCATCGGGCTTGCGCGATGGGCCAGATCAATTTCGGCCAGCACGTCGTCCGACAGCGCCACCGCGTCGCCCGCCAGCAGATGCTGAAGCTGCGCGGTTGTCGTGGCCCCGAAGATCGCAGAGATCGGAAATGGCCGCGTCCGCTGCCAAGCCATCGCCATATGCACCGGGTCCAGCCCATGCTTGGCGGCCACATCCAGATAGACCTGCGTGGTGGGCAGTGTGCGCGGCGTCATCCGCCCGCCCAAGCGCCCGTCGCCGACATCGCGGCGGCTGGCAGGCGGGGTCACATCGCCCTGATACTTGCCCGTCAGGATACCGGCGGCCAGCGGCGAAAAGGACAACAGCGTGATATCCTCGTTCACGGCCATTTCCGCCATGTCGGTATCGTACAGACGGCACAGCAGCGAATATTCGTTTTGCACGCTTGCCATCCGCGGCAGGCCCATTTCCTCAGCAATCCGGCACCACTGCGTCATGCCCCAGGCGCTTTCGTTTGACATGCCAATGGCCCGGATCTTGCCAGCCTTCACGGCATCGCCCAGCGCGCCCAACACATCGGCCATGTGGTCCATCGTCTGCTGCCGGTTCTGGCCGCTGGGGTCATAGGTCCAGTTCTGCCGGAACATATAAGACCCACGCATCGGCCAGTGCATCTGGTAAAGGTCGATATAATCGGTTTTCAGCTTTTTGAGCGAAAAATCAATCGCTTCTGGGATGACCTTGCTGTCATATCCCTTGCCGTCACGCACCCAGCCGGGGTTGTCGCCGCTGACCTTGGTGGCAATCACCACCTCATCCCGCCGGCCGGTCTTGGCCAGCCATTCGCCAATCACCCGCTCGGAATTACCTGCTGTCTCAGCGCTGACCGGGTTCACTGGATACATCTCTGCGGTGTCCAGAAAATTGATCCCAGCCTCCAGCGCCATGTCGATCTGGGTGTGTGCATCCGCCTGTGGGGTCTGGTTGCCAAAGGTCATCGTGCCAAGGCACCAGTCACTGACCATGATGTCGGTACGGCCAAGGGGGATCATTTTCATCGGGCGGGGTCCTTTCCTGCGTCGGGCAAACCCTAATGCCCCGCGAGGTGGTGACAAGGGTCGAGGGGTCAAAACCGACGCACAGACGTCGAATAAGTCCTAGCATCCCCCACCGCAGAGGCGCATCAAGCACTTATGCGCATGCTCATCTCATTCGCCGCCCTGTTTCTCTCTGCCGGGTTGTTGCAGTTTTCATCCGGCGGGGTTGGCCCGCTGGATGCGCTGACCGGGCTGGCGCTTGGTTTTTCCACAGCACAGGTTGGCTTTCTGGGCTCTGCACATTTCTTTGGGTTCTTTATCGGCTGCTGGTGGGTGCCGCGCCTGATGGGCACTGTGGGCCACAGCCGCGCCTATGCGATCTGTACCGCAATGGGGGCAATTGGGCTGGCCGCCCACGTTGTGGTCGCTGGCCCCTATTGGTGGGCGCTCTTCCGGGTGTTTTCGGGCATCTGCATCGCGGGCTGTTACACCGTGATTGAGGCATGGTTGCAGGCCAAGGTCACCAATGAAACGCGGGGCCGCGCCATGGGCAGCTACCGCGTGGTCGACATCACCGCCAGCCTGATCGCGCAGTTCATGATCGGTGTGCTGGCCGTTTTGGACACCCCAGTCGCCTATAACCTGCTGACCGTGATCTGCTGCGCCTCGCTTTTGCCACTGGCGTTGACCCGTGCTGCACAGCCCGCCACGCCAGATGCGACACGCCTGCGGCCCGGTTTGGGATGGTCAATCTCGCCGCTCGCGGTGGGTGGCGTTCTGGTGGCAGCCCTGTCCAGCGCATCCTTTCGCATGGTTGGGCCGATTTATGGGCAGGAGGTCGGGTTGGCCGCCAGCCAGATCGGCTACTTCCTTGCCGCTTTTGTGGCAGGAGGCGCGCTTGCGCAATGGCCCGCCGGCTGGTTGGCGGACCGGTATGACCGGCGCTATGTGCTGATTGCCCTGTCCGTCGCCTCTGCCCTGTCGAGCGTCATGACAATCGCGTTGGCCGCAACCGGGACAGCAGGTGTGATGCTGTCAGCGGCGGTCTTTGGGCTGACGTCCTTCCCGATCTATTCGGTCAGTGCGGCCCATGCCCACGACCACGCCACTGACGATCAGCGGGTCGAACTTTCCGCCGCGCTGATGTTCTTTTACGCCGTGGGTGCGATTGCGGCCCCCTACGGCGCATCGGTGCTAATCGCGGCCTTTGGGCCAGCGTCGCTGTTTGTACTGCTGGCTGTCTCACACCTGATGCTGGTCGCATGGAGCCTGCTGCGGATGCGCGTCCGCGCCGCCCCTTCGGACCGCACCCGCTATGTCTATGCGCCGCGCACATCTTTTGGCATTGGTCGACTCTTGGGGAAAAGTCGGACGAAGGACTAGACGATCAGCGGATCCAACCCAAAGTCGTCCCAATCCAGCGCGTCCGTGTCCTTGACCACAATCCGCATGTCGCGGCTGCCATCGCCGTTGGCGTCGACCCAGACATTCAGATGCCCATCCGCGCGCTGGACATAGTTGACTGACGCTTGCCCGCCCCCGCGCAACGCATCCGTACCATCAAACGCCAGCGGCATCGCCGCGACGCCAGCAAGGTTGATGACATCAACACCGCGTTCAAACCCGATGATGACGTCAGGCTGTGCCGCAGCACTGTCAGCCACGTCGTCAAACAAGAACACATCCGCGCCATCGCCGCCAAACAACAAGTCGCGCCCGGCACCGCCGTGAAGCGTGCCACCGCCCGCGCCGGTGTAAATCTTGTCCTGCCCGCTGCCGCCGTTTAGGACCGTCGCGGCATCCGCACTTTTCAGGATGTCGTTGCCCTTGCCACCATTGACCTCTTTTGCAGTACCCATACCCGTTGCAATGTAGCGATCATTTCCGCTGTAAAGATGAACAACCCCAAGGTCGCCGCTGTTACGTACAAGATCGTTGCCGAGCGAGAGAAACATGGTGCCTCCAATAGTCCCTGTATTTGTCGCCGCAAAGTCTTGAGACCGTATCGAAATGTCCCCGTAAATTGCCCCGTGATTGATCACAACAAATTCAGTATCTTCATTGAGGTTCACAATGGCGTTGCGTGCGCTAATCGAGCCTTCATTGATGACCCTGCCGGACGCATGCGATCTGATGCCAACCAAGCCTGTCACCAGTCCGCTGTTGTAGATTTCGACGTCGTTTGAGCCTGCAGCAACCGCGATCCCGGTTTGATCGCTGTCAATTGTCCCGCTGTTAGACAGCCGGACCCCTTCGGTCTGACCCTCAATCGACATTCCTATGTAGCTTTCAATGATCCCGCTGTTGCGGATGGTCACATCGACATTTTCTCCGCTTAGTGCCACGCCATCGCCACTTCGATATATGCTGCCGCGGTTGTCAAAAACGCTCGATATTGCATCGTGGAACAACACTCCTTCGCTGCCGAAAAAGATCGTGCCGTAGTTGACGATTTGGCCGTGTGACCCAGAGTAGTCGATCCCAACGGTTCCCCCGATCCATGCGCCAGCAAAATTGACGACCCGATGCCCCGCACCGTCAATCTCAAGTCCAGCGCCAAGTGCGCCCCCATAAAGGGTTCCGTAATTGTGGAGCAGCGAATCTTGTCCTGTCATTTGGAACAAGAGCGGTTGGTCCGGATCTTTCCCGTAGACATCCAGGACTTTGACATAGTCGCCAGACCCGATTTCGACGTAGTCCTCGACATCAGCGAATGTATAATTTGTCATATCCGGTTCCGTTATAGCGCCAGCACAAAATCATCGACCGTCAGGCTGTCACTGCCCAGGATCAGGATGCGCATGTCCGCCGTCCCATTCCCGTCCGCATCAATGCGCAGATCGACCCCACCCGCGCCGCGCTCAATATAGCGGATCGACCCCTGCCCGCCGCCGGTGAAGGCCCCGGTGCCGTTGAACGCAAGTGGTCCAACTGGCAGGAACTGCAGGTTGATCTGATCCACCCCTGTCTCAAAATCGCGGATCACATCCGGGTCGCGGCCCATCAGGCTGTCGGTGACGTCGTAGTAAAAGAACTGGTCAGCATCCGCCCCGCCCCACATCACGTCCCGGCCTTCGCGGCCTGCGATGTTATCGGCACCCGCATTGCCTTTGATCGCATCCGCACCGTCGCCGCCGTCCAATCCGTCGTCCCCCGCACCGCCGATGATCCGATCATCTCCACTCTCGCCTGCCACCAAGGCGCGTCCGCCCAGCGCCCCGTTATAGACGTCGCGCCCCGCGCCCAGAAAGACCGTGTCAGCAGCGCCGCCGCGCTGGAACACGATGTCATCGCCCGCGCCCATATCAACCTCACCGGTGATCACCGCACCCCCGGCGTTGAACAGATAGTCGTCCCCGCCAAGCAGGCTGATGTCGCCGCCCAGCGTGCCGAAATTCTTGATCGTGTCGTCTTGGGTATCTGAAAACGTATAGATCACCGCCGTTCCAGTGCCTGCGGTCAGGATGTCACCCCGGTTTGTGATCGTTAGACCGAAATGCCCGCCCATCACGACAGCCCCCTCGATCAGCCCGGTATTGGACAGGCTGGCACCATCGCCCTGAAATGAAACGCCAAACCCTTCACCCCGGATTGTCCCGGCATTGATAAGTTGGACATTGGAAACCGTGGAATCAAAACTGACCCCGGCGCTAAAGGTCTCTGTGCCCTCAATCAGGCCAAAATTACGTATCACGCTATCGCTTGCGCCTTGCCAGACAGCCATCGCCGACGAGACGCCGCGAATCTCACCGCGGTTGACAAAGTCGACATCCGTCGCGCCATGCAGATAGGCACCAACGTTCTCGCCATAGATATCGCCATCATTGATAAACCGGCCCTGCCCGCCCCGGATCGTGACGCCATGAAACCCGCTGACCGATCCTGTGGCATTGATCCAGGCGTCAAAGCCTGTCGCCCCCAGATAGATACCTTCAGCGTCCGTGGCCGCAATCGTCCCGCGATGGCGCAGTGTCAGATCGGCAGCAAAGCTTCCGATACCCAAGGCCAGATTGGTGGTGATGGACACTCCGTCCTTGATCACAACAGTATCGCCCGCCGCATGGGTGATGGTCTCTGTGCCGGAGGTGGGGACAATAACTGCCATGTAAATCAAACCTTTGCGCAAATCATTGCGCCCCCAGTGGCATGGCTAACGCTGGACAGCTTCAGGTTGCAATCCACAAGGCGGAAACAGAGTGTTTCGCACGCGCAAAGGCAACACTGGCAAAGACCGGATTGCGGGGGTATCTAGCGCCAAGTTTAAAGGACACGACATGGCCCGGCACCTCATCACATCGGCGATCCCATATATTAACGGGATCAAGCACCTTGGAAACCTTGTGGGCAGCCAACTGCCTGCTGACCTTTATGCGCGCTATCTGCGGATGCGCGGGCATGAGGTGCTGTTTTTGTGCGCCACAGATGAACACGGCACCCCGGCAGAGCTGGCCGCCGCCAAAGCGGGCAAGCCAGTCGCGGACTACTGCGCCGAAATGCACAGCGTTCAGGCCCGCATTGCAGATGATTTTGGGCTGTCGTTCGACCACTTTGGCCGGTCTTCCAGCCCGCAGAACCATGCACTGACGCAGGCCTTTGCCGGGCGCCTGCACGACGTCGGCCTGATCCGCGAAGTGACCGAGGAACAGGTCTATTCCCACACCGACGGGCGCTTCCTCCCCGACCGCTATATCGAAGGCACCTGCCCCAACTGCGGCTTCACGTCCGCCCGTGGCGATCAATGTGACAATTGCACCAAGCAGCTTGACCCAACCGACCTGATTGAACCTCATTCGACCATCTCGGGCGCCACCGATCTGGAAGTGCGCGAGACCAAGCATTTGTACCTGCGCCAATCCACCATGCGTGACGACCTGCAGAAATGGATCGACAGCAAAACCGACTGGCCCGTGCTGACCACCTCGATTGCCAAGAAATGGCTGAACGATGGCGACGGCTTGCAAGATCGCGGCATCACCCGTGACCTTGACTGGGGCATCCCGGTCAAGCAGGGCGATCAGGACTGGCCCGGCATGGAAGGCAAAGTCTTTTACGTCTGGTTTGATGCACCCATCGAATACATCGCCTGTGCGCAGGAATGGCAGGACGCGGGCAAAGGCGCCGACTGGGAACGCTGGTGGCGCACCGACAAGGGCGCGGACGACGTGACCTACACCCAGTTCATGGGCAAGGACAACGTGCCGTTCCACACCCTGTCGTTCCCGGCGACCATTCTGGGCAGTCAGGAACCGTGGAAGCTGGTCGATTACATCAAATCGTTCAACTACCTCAACTACGACGGCGGCCAGTTCAGCACCTCGCGCGGGCGCGGCGTGTTCATGGATCAGGCGCTGGACATCCTGCCCGCTGACGTCTGGCGTTGGTGGCTGCTCAGCCATGCGCCCGAAAGCTCTGACGCCGAATTCACCTGGGAGGCGTTCCAGACTGACGTCAACAAAGACCTCGCTGACGTGCTGGGCAACTTTGTCAGCCGCATCACCAAGTTCTGCCGCTCGAAGTTTTCCGAGGCCGTGCCAGACGGTGCTTACGGCCCCGCCGAACAGGCGTTGATCGCGGATTTGTCCGAGAAAGTCGCGCAATATCAGGCACATATGGATGCCATCGAAGTGCGCAAAGCCGCCGCTGCATTGCGCGCCATTTGGGTGGCAGGCAACGAATACCTGCAGGCAGAGGCACCGTGGTCCACCATCAAGGAAGATGAGGCAAAAGCCGCCGGTCAGGTCCGTCTGGGCCTGAACCTGATCCGCCTCTACGGCATCCTCTCGGCCCCCTTCATCCCCACGATGTCCCGCACGATGCTGGACGCAATGAACACCGACGACGCCTGGCCCACGGATGTGGCGACGGCCTTGGACGTACTTAAACCGGGCCATGCGTTTACCGTGCCAGAGAACCTGTTTGCCAAGATCACTGACGATCAACGCGCCGAATGGGCCGAAACATTCGCGGGCACCCGTGACTGATGTTGCCCCGATCATCCACATCAACGGCTGGTCGGGTTCGGGCAAGCTGACCATCGCGCGCACACTGGCCCCGAAGATCGGTGCGCGGCTGCTGGACAACCACACCCTGATGAACACCGCCCTCGCCCTCTACGATCGGGGCACGCCAGAAAACCGCGCACTGCGCCAGCAGTCGCGCGATGTTGCCTTTGCCGCCGCCGCTGATCTGCCCGCGACCTCCGCACTCGTCCTGACCGACGCCGTCTCTGACGATCCTTATGAAGAGCGCCTCTTTGCCGATGTCATCGCGCTCGCCAAGGCCCGCCAAGCGCCATTGATCCGCGTGATCCTCAACATGACAGAGGCCGAAAACATGCGCCGCCTGACCGGCCCCGGCCGGGTCGAGGCGCGCAAACTGACCGACCCCGGCATCCTGCGAGATCACCGCGCCAACCATGTCCTTCTGGGGCATGATGACCCCACCGCGATCCACCTTGACGTCACCGACCTTTCGCCCAAGGACGCGGCACTAGACCTGATCGCGCGCGCGGGCCTTTTGCCTTAACCGGTCATTATCAAGACCGGCCCTGCGATACCACTTCCGGCACCATTCCGCGCTCCACGTTCAACTGATATTGGATAGCAGCCGTTCCGTGTTAATGTCCCGGAAACATTATTCAAAGAAGAGTTCCAGATGTTCCGCACCCTTCCCCTCCTCGCCGTACTTACCGCCTTTGCAGCACCCGCCGCCCATGCCGCAGGCTGCATTACCGACAAGGCCAGCTTTGGTGCCTACAAAAACGCGCTGGCACAGGACGCCGCGAATGCGGGCGTTGGCGGCGCAGGAATGCAGGCGCTGTCATCGGCAGGACTTTCGGATATCACGTGGCGGTTCGAATCGCGCCCCTCGTCCCAGACCGGTGTCAGCTACGGTGACCCGGCAGAGTTCCTTGCAAAGCGTACCCAATCTACCGCCGGTGCATTTGTCAGCGCCGCCAAACGCAAGATGACCCAGAATCAGAACGTCTTTGACGCACTTGAACGGCAATACGGTGTGCCCGGCTCAATCCTTGTGACGATCTGGGGGCTCGAGACGTCGTGGGGCGGCTATCTGGGCAATTCCCCGGTGGTTGGGTCCGCTGTGACGCTGGCCTCTTATTGCCGCCGTCATCCCCGGTTTGAACCCCATGCCATTGCCGCGATGCAACTGGTGGATCGTGGTGTGATCACCGCAAATACACGCGGCGGCCCCTCGGGCGAATTGGGCCATATGCAGTTTCTGGCAGGCAATTGGGCACGCTTTGGCGTGGATGCCACCGGGGATGGCCGTGCGGATCCCTACAACCCGGTTGATGCACTTGCCTCTGCCGCCAACATGCTGCGCGCAAACGGCTGGCAGGCCGGTCAGCCCTTTGGTCAGGGCACGCGGAATTTCGGCGTCCTGTCGGCCTGGAACGACAGCGGCAACTACCAGCGCGCCATCGCCTATTCTGCCCAGCAGATTGACGGCTGATCTGCTTGGCAGCGCGGGGGAAGGACTAGAGGTTGGGGCATCCGTCCCTCCTCAAAGGCCTCGACGCAATGACCCGCCTGCAAGACCTCGGCACCGAAAAAGACGACATCGACGCGCAACTCGAAGCTTTGCGCACGCGCAAGCGCGCCATCGGGGCCGAAATCAGGGCCTTGCGGCAGGGCGACCTGCACCTGCCACCCGATGATATCGTCGCGATCCGGGGCCACCGGGTCTATGTCGGCGGGCACACGCCCGAAAAGTGGTACGGCATCGGCAAGCGCCAATTTCACTATCTGGTGTCGCGGGGCCTGCGCCCCAATCACCGTTTCCTTGATATCGCCTGTGGCAGCCTCCGGCTGGGGCAATACCTGATCCCGTATCTGGACACCGGCCACTACCACGGCGTGGAAGGCTCCGAACCTTTGGTTGCGGCAGGCCTGAAGAACGAACTCTTGTTTGACCTCGCAACCCTCAAAGCACCCCGCTTCGGTTATGGCTACGGCTTTGATTTCGGTTTTGTCGAGGGCTTTGACTACGCCATCGCGCAGTCGCTCTTTACCCATCTGACCCGCGCTGACATCGCACTTTGCTTTGCCAACCTGCGCCCGATCGCGCAGCCCGACAGCCGGTTCTAATTCACCTTCTTCGAAGGTGACGAGGCCCAGAATGCCCACGCCGAAAGCCACGCAAACCTACGGTGGGAATACAGCTTTGACGCTATGAAAGAGATGGCAGGCGATGGCTGGACGCTGAACTATATCGGCGACTGGGGCCATCAGGCCGATCAGCGCATGGTCTGTGCAACCCCACGCTAGACTGCGGGAAAACGGTACCGATTTGGGCCAATTCCGCCGCATTCCCGTCGCAGCTCTGCCCCAATCGACCGATATGACAAACGCGAAATACGTCAAGTTTTACGAGGATTCGCACGATGTCATTCAAATCTGCCCTGGCACTGGCCGCGACAACGCTGGCGCTTGCCATGCCCGCCGCCGCAGCGCCGGTCAGCTTTAGCCAGACCCAAAGCATGACCAGCAACGGTCAGGACCTGGCGTTCTCCTTCGCGGGCCTAGATGCCTCTGACGGCACGGGTGGCACGCTGACACTGGTGGGCAATACGCTTGATCTTGGCTCTTCGATCTTCGAATTCATGGACGTCTCAATCGAAGGCACGGGCTTTGGCCGCTGGTCTTGTGGCGGCAACGGCATCGGCTCCTCCTCGATCCCCGGTTGGACCGACAGCGGATCAGGCAACGGCTCGCGCTGCGCATTTACGCTCAACATCGGCATCTCTGCCGCTCAGCTTGACGGATTTCTGCTGGATGGCACGGTTAATATCCTCGCCGCGATGAGCTTTGGCGTCACCGTCCTTGGCGCGCCCTCGGACAACCTGACCGCCACACTCAGCTACAACACCGCCCCGCCATTGGCCGTCCCTGCGCCTGCGGGCGGCGCGCTGCTGCTGGGCGGCCTCTTCGGCCTCGCCACCCTGCGTCGCCGCCGCATGGACAACCGCACAGCATCCTAGGTTATCGGTGGTGCCCCCGGCCGGACTCGAACCGGCACGGGCATACGCCCAAGAGATTTTAAGTCTCCAGTGTCTACCATTCCACCACGGGGGCACGCGCTATTCCTATGCGCCGCCCGCGCGATGGGCAACCGCAAGATGTGATCAGATATCGGTGCCCGGATCGTCGGTGATCAGGGCCCGCTCGCTCAGCCAGGGGTTCAAGGCCACAGCCGCCTTCAGCTGCACCTGCGCCTCTTCCGCACGGCCCAAGCCCATCAGCGTCAGCCCCCGACCCGCCATCGCCGCGACATGGTTCGGCGTGATCGCAAGCGTCCGGTCGAGATCAACAAGCGCCGCCGCGAAATCCTGCTGCAAATAGGCGGCAAAGGCGCGCTGGTTGTAGCCTTCGGCATAGTCGGGGCAATAGTCGACCAATTGCCCAAGTGTCTCTTGCGATCTTGCCAGCAAACCACCGGCCATCTGCTGCATCCCAAGGTCCAGCAACCGCTGCGCCCGCGCGTCGGGTGCATCCGTCCACAGCGCCCATAGCTGATCGCTTAACTGGCGCGCCTCGCCCGTGCCGCGTGACACTTTGAGATCCGCAATGATCCCAGCCAGCGCCGCATCATGATCCGGCGCATCCGGGCAGACCTCTGCCGCTGCGGTGCTGGCCGTCAGACACAATGCGATGATCCACTTCATGCCGCATGATCTGGCGCGCGCGGCATCGCCGTCAAGTCAGCTGTCCGCCAATGGCGCCCGTGGCGAGAGCCCCTCTTCCTTGACGGCCTGCATCGCCATATAGGTCGAGGTGTGGGAGACATGCGGCAGCGTCGATAATTTGTCTGCCAAAACAGCGCGATAGCCGGTCATCCCGGTTGTGCGCACCTTTAACAGATAGTCAAACGACCCCGCGATCAGATGGCATTGCTCAATCTCGGCCACCTGCATCACCGCGGCATTGAACTGCGCCAGCGCCGCTTCGCGCGTATCACTCAGCTTGACCTCGACAAAGGCGACGTGGTCGTGCCCCAGCCGGATCGCGTCAAACAGCGCCCGATACCCCCGGATCACACCGCTTTCCTCCAGTCGCCGCAGCCGCGCCTGCGTGGGCGATTTCGACAGGCCGATCCTGTGGGCCAATGCTGTTACACTGATCCGCCCTTCGACGGCCAGAACGTCCAGTATCTTTTGGTCGAAATTATCCAATTCGTCAGTGCGTTCGGCCATCATTTCTCCAAAAAATCAGTAGATTTGACTATTCAGGAACTAAATACAGATCAAATCGCCTTCGATCAATAGGGTATGATTTAGCACCATTGATGGAGGATTCGCCATGCCCCGTGACACCCAAACCACCCTGCGCAAGCAGATCGACGCGGCCATGTATGCCGCCGAAAGCGCGGTGGTGACAGACCTTGTGACGCAAGCCGCCCTGTCAGACGTCGACCGCGCGCGTATTCACGCCGCCGCCACGGATCTGGTCCGTCAGATCCGCGAGACCTCTGATCCGGGCCTGATGGAGGTGTTTCTGGCCGAATACGGCCTTTCGACCGACGAAGGCATCGCGCTGATGTGTCTGGCAGAGGCGCTGTTGCGTGTTCCCGACGCCGACACCATGGATGAGCTAATCGAGGACAAGATCGCGCCCTCTGATTGGGGCAAACACCTGGGGCATTCCGCCTCCAGTCTCGTGAATGCCTCGACCTGGGCGCTGATGCTCACAGGCCGGGTGCTGGATGACGAAAAGCCGGGGCTGACCGGTGCCTTGCGCGGTGCCGTCAAACGGCTGGGCGAACCCGTGATCCGCACCGCTGTGGCGCGGGCCATGCGCGAGATGGGCCGCCAGTTTGTCCTGGGCGAGACGATCACAAGTGCAATGAAACGCGCCGATGGGATGCAGGCCAAAGGCTTTACCTACAGCTATGACATGTTGGGCGAAGCGGCCCGCACCGACGCGGATGCGCAGCAATACCATCTGGCCTATTCCCGCGCGATTGCCGCTATTGCCGAACACTGCCGTCACGGCTCTGTCGCGGAAAATCCCGGCATTTCGGTCAAGCTATCGGCCCTGCACCCCCGCTATGAGGTCGCCCAGACCGACCGCGTGATGACCGAACTGGTGCCGCGCCTGCGGTCGCTGGCGGTGCTGGCGAAATCGGCGGGCATGGGGTTCAACATCGACGCGGAAGAGGCCGACCGCCTGTCGCTGTCGCTCGATGTGATCGAGGCTGCGTTGTCCGAACCCGCTCTTGCCGGGTGGGACGGGTTTGGCGTCGTGGTGCAGGCCTATGGCAAACGTTGCGGGCTGGTGATCGACGCGCTGCACGACATGGCCGAACGGCTGGACCGCAAGATCATGGTCCGGCTGGTCAAGGGCGCCTATTGGGACGCCGAGATCAAGCGCGCTCAGGTGCAAGGACTGGACGGATTCCCCGTCTTCACCGCCAAAGCGCACACCGACATCAGTTATATCGCCAACGCCCGCAAACTGCTGGGTCTGACTGACCGGATATACCCGCAATTCGCCACCCATAACGCCCATACCGTGGCCGCCGTGCTTGATCTGGCACGCTCGATGGGGCGCAATTCGACAGATTACGAATTCCAGCGCCTGCACGGCATGGGCGAGGTGCTCCATACCAAGGTTCTGCAAGCGCAAGGCACCCGCTGCCGCATCTATGCGCCCGTCGGCGCGCATGAAGACCTGCTCGCCTACCTTGTGCGGCGGCTGCTGGAAAACGGCGCAAACTCTTCTTTCGTCAACCAGATCGTCGACGAAGACGTGCCGGCGTCAGAGGTCGCGTCTGACCCCTTTGACGCCGCCGGTGATCTGCCAAATCTCACCCAACCGCTTGACCTTTTCCAACCAGAGCGCCCGAATTCCATCGGCTTTGACTTCACCCATGCGCCGACGCTTGCGAATATCGAACAAACTCGCGCGCAATTCCGCACAACGGTCTGGGCAGCAGCACCCCTCGTTTCTTCTGGCCAAAATAATCCCCCGCGGAGCGTCCCACACCAACAGCCCGTGCTGAACCCCGCCCATCCGGGCGACACGGTCGGTCATGTCATACCCAGCAGCCCCTCCGACATCGCCCAAGCGCTGGATCACGCCGCGATCTGGGACGCGCCAGCCACCGACCGTGCCGCCATCCTCAACGCCGCCGCGGACGCCTATGAGGCCAACGCAGGCGAGATTTTCGCCATTCTGGCGCGCGAGGCTGGCAAAGCCATGCCCGATGCCGTGGCTGAACTGCGCGAGGCAGTGGATTTCCTGCGCTACTACGCCGCCCAGATCGACGCCGGGGCCGCCCCGCGCGGCATCTGGACCTGCATCAGCCCGTGGAATTTCCCGCTTGCGATTTTCACCGGCCAAATCGCGGCGGCGCTGGCCGCCGGCAACGCCGTGCTCGCCAAACCGGCAGAGCAAACCCCGCTGATCGCCCATTTCGCGGTGTCTCTGCTGCATCGGGCCGGTATCCCAGCCGCCAGCCTGCAGCTGCTCCCCGGCGATGGCGCGGTGGGCGCGGCCCTGACTGGGGACGCGCGGATCAATGGTGTGGCTTTCACCGGCTCCACCGCCACGGCGCAAAAGATCGCGGCCAACATGGCCACTCATTGTGCCCCCGGCACACCGCTGATCGCTGAAACCGGCGGGCTCAACGCCATGATCGTCGACAGCACTGCCTTGCCCGAACATGCCGTGCGCGACATCCTGCTGGCCTCTTTCCGCTCTGCCGGTCAGCGGTGTTCAGCCCTGCGCTGCCTTTACGTGCAAGAGGACGTGGCCCAAAACCTGCTCAAGATGCTCTATGGCGCAATGGATGCGCTGACGCTGGGCGACCCCTGGGCATTGTCCACCGATGTAGGCCCGGTGATCGACGATGCCGCGCGCCAGATCATTCTGGATCACATCGCGACCGCCCGGTCAGAGGGGCGCATCATGCACCAAATCCCGGCCCCTGCCACCGGCCACTTTGTGCCGCCCACCGTGATCCGGGTGGACAGCATCGCCCAGATGACCCGCGAAATCTTTGGACCCGTACTGCATGTAGCGACCTTCAAATCCCACGCGCTTGACCACGTGATCGACACGATCAACGCCACCGGCTACGGGCTGACTTTTGGCCTGCACACCCGCATCGACGACCGGGTGGAAACCGTGACCACGCGGATCAATGCAGGCAACATCTACGTCAACCGCGACCAGATCGGCGCGATTGTCGGCAGCCAACCTTTTGGCGGGGAGGGCCTTTCCGGCACCGGCCCCAAGGCGGGCGGCCCGCACTACCTGCCCCGCTTCACCGCCCCTGCAACGGCCGCCCCCGCGGGCCAATTCGACCAAGATGCCGACATCGCCGCGCTGACCAGGCAACTCAACACGGCCACCCCGCCTGCGCCGCAGCCGGTGCGCGATCTGCCCGGACCTACGGGCGAATCCAACCGCCTGCACGCGATGCCACGTGGCCCGGTGCTCTGCCTTGGCCCCGGTCCCGCAGCCGCGCAGGCGCAGGCCGACAGCGTGACCGCCCTGGGCGGCACAGCTGTGATGGCCCAAGGCAATCTGCCCGCATCCGCGCTGACCACCCTGCCGCTGGCGGCGGCCCTTTGGTGGGGCGATGCCGATACCGCGCCCGCCTACGCCAAGGCCCTGACGCAGCGCACCGGCCCGATCACCGCCTTGATCACAGCTCAGCCCGATGCCGCCCACGTCCTGCACGAACGCCACGTCTGCATCGACACCACAGCCGCTGGCGGCAACGCGCAGCTTTTGGCGGCGATGGCGTAGGCCGGGCTTCAGATCGGCCCTTGCACCAGGCGCGTCAGCCACCTGCTTGACGCGCCTGCGCCAATCCCGCACCGTCCCCCCATGTTCCCGATCCGCGACCACAACCCGTCCAACCGCACGCCCTATGTCACCTACACATTGATGGCGCTCAACATCGGCATCTGGCTCTTTGGGCTGGCCTTCATCACCACCAACGCGCAGATCAACGCGCTTTATTTCAACTACGCGATGATCCCTCTGCGCATTTCGGGCGGAGAGGGTTATCACACCCTCGTCACCTCGGTCTTTCTGCATGCAGGCTTTATGCATCTTGCCGGTAACATGCTGTTTTTGTTTATCTTCGGCGACAACCTCGAAGATGAGATGGGACATGTCCCGTTCCTGATCTTCTATCTGGCATGCGGTGCCGGTGCGGCGCTGGCGCAATGGGCCGTGGCCCCGGGCAGCCCAGTGCCGACCGTGGGCGCATCAGGCGCAATCGCAGGTATCATGGGTGGCTATCTGCTGCTCTTCCCCAAGGCCAAGGTTGATATCTTCATCTTCTTTGTCATCATCTTCCGCATCATCCCAATCCCCGCCTGGGTCATGCTGGCGGTCTGGTTCGCCTTGCAGCTTTTCAACGGCATCGGCAACGATGGATCAGGTGGCGGCGTGGCCTATTGGGCCCATGCGGGCGGGTTCGTTATCGGGTTTGTACTGACCATCCCGTTGTGGCTGCGACTGGGGGCGATGACGTATTGGGACCGCACAGAAGGGCACCCGCCCCACCCCGAAGCAAAATACCCAATCCGTACCACACGCATCCCAAAGGTCCCGCGCCGATGACACGCACCCTGACCTGCCACTGCGGCGCTGTTGTGCTGGCATTCACACCCAGCGAACCCCTGTCAGAGGCCGCGCGTTGCGATTGTTCCTTTTGCCGCCGCCGCGCTGCCGCCACGGTGTCAGTGCCAGAGGCCGATTTGACCATCACTAAAGGCGCGGAAAACCTGACGCTTTACCAATGGAACACCAACACGGCCGAGCACTATTTTTGCAAGACATGCGGCATCTACACCCACCACCGGCGGCGTATCAACACGTCCGAGTTTGGCGTGAACCTTGGCGCGATTGACGGCGTCACGCCCGACGAACTGCGGGGCCCCGGCTGGAACGATGGTGTGAACCACCCCTCTGACGCTTAGGTGTTGCGGACCACTTTGGCGAAGGCGTCAAAGATGTCACTGTTGGCCACAATGATCTCGCCATCGGCCAAAATGTCGCCCGCGGGGTTCAGCGGCTCAACAATGGCGCCCGCCTCTTTGGCGATCACAATGCCTGCAGCGATGTCCCATGCGTGCAGACGCCGTTCCCAGAACCCGTCATAGCGGCCCGCGGCCACATAGGCCAAATCCAGCGCCGCCGCCCCAAAGCGCCGCACGCCTGAACAAGTCGGCAGAATGCGCGCAAGGTCCTGCAGCGTGTCTGGCAGGTCTGCGCGGCCCGAAAACGGCAGGCCGGTCGCAAAAAGGGCCTCCGCCATGCGATGCCGGGCCGAGACTCTGATCCGCGCCTCGTTCACAAACGCGCCAAAGCCCTTTTCGGCATAAAACATCTCGTCCTTGACAGGGTCATAGATCACACCCGCAACGATCTGGCCTTTATGTTCCAGCGCGATAGACACCGCCCAATGGCCCAGCCCGTGCAGGAAATTGGTGGTGCCATCCAGCGGGTCCACGATCCAGCGGCGGGTCGGGTCCTCGCCTTCGATCTCGGTGCCTTCCTCGCCCAGAAACCCATAAGTCGGGCGCGCGGCCATCAGGTCTTCGCGGATCGTCTCTTCGGCCTGTCTGTCGGCACGGCTGACAAAGTCGCCCGGCCCCTTGCGGCTGACCTGCAATTGTTCAACCTCGCCAAAGTCCTTGACCAGCTGCCGCCCCGCCTTGCGGGCCGTCTTCATCATGACGTTGAGGTTTGCGCTGCCAGCCATCTGGTCTCTCCGGGGTAAGGGTCAGGCCGGGCGTATAGGCCCAATGCCGCGACACCGCAAGCGCCGCTCAACCGCGCCGCAAGGCCAATCGGCCCAGTGCCCACAGCCACAGGATCGCAGCCACCGGCCCGGTTGCCAAAATCCACCAGGCGTTGACCTCTGGGATCACGCCGCCAGTGGTCACGGCGCCGCCAATGATCGCGACGGGCAAGACCAGCGAAGCGCCATAGCCCGCCCACGGCACGGCGCCGCTGATGTCCCACGGCGCGTCACTCTCCCCGCGCGCCATGGCCCACCAACTCAGCGCGATCAACAGCGGCAACACCAGCGAGACCGGAAAGAGCGGCAGCGCCCACATCAGCCCCCAAACCGCCAGCACAAGCCCCCAGAGCACGACCAGATCGCCGCGCGTTGGCACCCAAGGCCGATCCGCGACGCGATCCACAATCATATGGCCGACGATGAACATCCCATAGGCCAGCACGACCTGCAGGCTCAGCCGTGCCACATCCATCTGGCCCTGCTCTGCGACCCACATGAACCCCAACCAGACCCCCAGCAGCAGCCCCGCCACACCAAATACCGGCACTGCCAAGCCAGGGCGGCGCGCCACAGCACGAAACCCGAACAGCCCGCAGCCAATGGTCAACAACCCGTGCCAGGCCAACGACGTCCACAGGATCGAAAACGGCACCGCCTCATACAGAACCGGAACAACCACCCCTTCGATCACGATGCCAAACAAGCCCACTGCGACAACCGCGCCGGGCCGGCCCACGCGGTAAAGCCGCATCATCGCGATCATCAGATAGGCGGCGATGCCATAAAACAGCCAGACCTCCCAAATCCCGAGTGTCAGGTCCACGTGATAGAACCACATCTCCGAACAGGCGACAGTCAGCAGACCCAGCCCAAGCGCCATGCCCAGCTTTGCGATCACCTTGGTGCCTCGCTCTGCAACTTCACCGCTTCTTGCTTTGCCAGCCGGATCAGATGCGCCATATAAGGCAACGCTGTATCCTCGGCCCGCGTCGCCGCATAAAGCCGTCGGGTCACCCCGTCTTTGGTCAGGGGTCGCGTCACATAATCCGAGTTATACCGCACTTGCCGCACCACCCAATCGGGCAGCACCGCAACGCCCCGGTTCGAGGCGACCAGCAATAGGATCACCGCCGTCAGTTCCACCTGCCGCAGATTGGCCGGTTGCACGCCTGCCGGCGTCAAAAGCTGGCTGAACACATCCAACCGGCTTTGTTCCACCGGATAGGTAATCAGCGTCTGATCGGCAAAATCCGCAGCCTCAATGAATGGTTTTTGCGCCAGCGGATGCTGGGCCGCGGCGACAAACACCGCGTCATAGTCAAAGATCGGCGTGAAATGCGTGCCCGCGACATCCTCAGGATCGGACGAGACCACAAGATCAACCTCCTCCCGCCGCAACGCAGGCAGCGCATCAAAGGCCAGGCCGGGGCGGATATCCACGTCCACATCGGGCCAGGCCTTGCGAAACGCCTCCAGCACCGGGAACAGCCACTCAAAACAGGCGTGACACTCAATCGCGATATGCAGCCGCCCTGATTTGCCTGCGATCAACCCTTCGAATTCCGCCTCCAGCGCGCTGACCCGTGGCAAGATCTCTTCTGCCGCCGCCAGCAACTTCATCCCCGCCGCCGACAGCCGCAGCGGCTTGGTGCGCCGCACAAACAGCTCCACCCCCGCCTGATCCTCGATCCCCTTGATCTGATGGCTCAGCGCGGACTGCGTAATGTTCAGCAAATCCGCAGCGCGGCCCAGCCCGCCAGTGTCATGGATCGCCTTGATCGTGCGCAGGTGGCGAAACTCAATATGCATACGATCCTCATAACGTTTCTGAGTTTTATGAATTTGCCTCATATGCCAGCCTGTGAGATTTTGAGCAAGTTCCAAAAGGATTGTCACATGCCCCGCCTCAGCTTTGAATTCTTCCCGCCCAAATCCCTCGAAGCCTCGTTCCGCCTGTGGGACTGCGTCAACACGCTGGCGCCATTGGCCCCTGACTTCGTCTCGGTCACCTACGGCGCGGGCGGCACCACGCGAAAGCTGACGCACGAGGCGGTCAGCACCCTGCACAAGACCACTGACCTTGCGGTTGCGGCCCACCTGACCTGCGTTGACGCAACCCGGGAAGAGACCCTGGCCATCGCCGAACGCTACGCCGATGCGGGCATCACCGACATCGTGGCCCTGCGTGGCGATGCGCCAAAGGGCAGCGATGGCTTTGCCGCCCACCCCGAGGGCTTTGCTTCTTCCGTTGATCTGATCGCGGCCTTGGCTGAAACCGGCAAATTCAACATCCGCGTGGGCGCCTACCCCGAAAAACACCCCGAGGCTGCCGATCAAGCCGCAGACATCGCGTTTTTGAAACGCAAGATCGACGCAGGGGCCACATCCGCCATCACACAGTTCTTCTTTGAAGCGGACACTTTCTTTCGGTTCCGCGATGCCTGCGTCAAGGCCGGCATCACCGCGCCGATCATCCCCGGCATCCTGCCCGTTGAAAACTGGTCCGGCGTGCGCAAATTTGCTGCCCAATGCGGCACGAACATCCCTGCCGTTGTGGCCCAGGCGTTCGAGAATGCGACCCGCGACGGCACCACCGACCTGTTGGCCACAGCGCTGGCGACAGAGCTCTGCGATGATCTCCTGACCGGCGGGGTTGACCATCTGCACTTCTACACGCTCAACAAACCCGGCCTCACCTTTGACGTGGCCCGTGCCCTGGGAATTGCCCCCAAGTACCGCTTGCAAAACGTCGCCTGACGCGGCAGCCTCCGGCCAAAAACCAGAGCCATCATGATCTTCGCCAAATCCCCGTCAGAGCTTCCGGACAACGACAAGATCCTGTCGATGTCGGGCCTCGATTTCATGTGCGGGATACGTGACGGCACCCTGCCCCACCCGCCGATTGCACGCCTGCTGAACTATCGTGTTGATACGGTTTCTGAGGGCAAGGTCATATTTCGCGGCACGCCGCAATTCGACCATGTGAACCCCACCGGCACCGTGCATGGCGGCTGGTACGGCACACTGCTTGACAGCTGCATGGCCTGCGCGGTGATGACAACAGTGCCGCAAGGGTCGGTCTACACAACGCTGGAATACAAGGTGAACCTGACCCGCACGATCCCGCTCGGGACCGAGGTGCTTGCGATTGGCACCATTGACCACGCAGGCCGCTCAACCGGGGTGGCATCGGGCCAGATTGTGGATGCACAAACCGGCAAACTCTATGCCACCGGCTCAACCACCTGCATCATTATGCAGATCGGCTGACAGCCCCTGCGGCACCGCCTATCTTTCTTCCGAATGAAAATATGCAAATCCAACATGCGCCAACCCTTGCCACGCTGGCAGCAGGGCACCCAGAATTTTTCAAAATTCTGCCCCGCCCTCAGATCACCCGGTCCGCGACACTTTCATGAAGCCGCTCAGAAGGGTCGCCCCCCACAACCCGCTTGCGCCGGGTGACAAAGATCTTGCCCCAGCCGCGCCAGGTGCTGACCGAAGGGGCCCTCACATCACAAGGGAAACGGCCGCGCCAGCCCTCGGGCAAAGGCAGCCCACACGCGTCCAGCCGCTCCAGCATCCAGACCAGCGGGATATTCGCCAGCGGACGCGCCGCCTCAAACCCGTTCAACTGCCCGCCCACATCCCCATGGGTGCCGCGAAACCAAACCTGTTCCACGTGCCCATCCCAGTTGGGGTCGCTCTCCCACAGTACCGGTCGGTAGGCCACGCGGGTTTCGTCCAGCCCCAGCGCATGAAACCCGTGGCGCACCACATGGCCCAGCGCGTGGTTGTGAAACGCATGGCGCGCGGCGCTGACACGCCAGACCACGGGGGCCACCAGCCCCAGCGATTTGACCGTGTCCCAGACCGCGACCGCCTCGATCTCGATCTCCGGGTGGCAATGCTCTTTCCAGAACGCTGCCGCCGCCTCTGATGTCGCGCCCGCCTCGTAGTGACGATAGGCAGTCTGCACCGCCCGTTCGGTGGCACATTCCGCGCGCACCAGCCCTACCATATCCACCACCCCGGCCAGCGACCGCACCGCATAGGCCCCGCGGGAATAGCCCATCAGGATGATCTTGTCGCCGGGCCGATAGCGGCTGGCCAGAACCCCATAGGCGCGCCTGATCTGCCGGTTGATTCCACGCCCTGCCGCGACATCCGCTGTCTGCCGCCAGTCGCGCCATTGAATGCCCGCCTCGTAATAAACTGTCAGATTGGCCCCGCGCCCGGCCTCATTCAGCAGCTTGTAGGTCTGGCCTGCGTGTGTCTCATACCCCGGCTTGAGGGACGACATCGTCCCATCCAGAATGATCACATGGATCGCAGGGCCGCGCGCATCACGCGGCTGACCGGTCTCTTGTCGCGGCCTGCGCCCGACAAGCCCGAAAACCCAGTCACGAAGCGACACGGTCTTCCTTGGCCTCTTGCACCCAACGCCACACCCGGTGCGGCGTAAACGGCATCGCCACGTCCGTCACACCCACCTCTGACAGCGCATCCAGCGCCGCATTGGTCACAGCGGCCAGCGCGCCCACCGTGCCCGCCTCGCCACAGCCTTTCATGCCCATCGGGTTGTAAACACTTGGCGTACCGCGCGTCTGAAAGGTGATCATCGGCATGTCATCAGCGCGCGGCATGCCGTAGTCCATGAAGGTCGCGGTCAACAACTGCGCATCTTCATCAAAAACCACATGTTCAGTCAGCGCCTGCCCCAGGCCCTGTGCGACCCCGCCGTGAATTTGCCCCTCAACCAGCATCGGATTGATCAGATTGCCAAAGTCATCCACGACCGCATAGCGCACCACCCGCGTGACCCCGGTTTCAGGATCAACCTCCACCTCGGCGATATGGCAACCGTTTGGAAAACTGCGCCCATCCAGCGTGATCCGCGCGGAATGCCGCATCAGATCATCGCGCCCCGCCGCGCGTGCCATCTCGGCCACCTCCAGCATGCTGGGCGTCAGGTTCGATCCGGCAATGCGGAACCGCTCATCATCAAAGCTGACATCGCTCGCGTCCACCCCCTCAGCCTCGGCCAGAAAGGCACCAAAGGCCGCCACGATCACCTCGACCGTGGCCAGCGTGGCGGTGTTCTGCACCGTAACGGACCGTGACCCACCGGTGCCGCCGCCGGTGGCAATCAGATCGCTGTCGCCTTGCACAATCTCAATCTGATCCGCCGGAATGCCGGTCTGATCGGACATGAAGTGGGCATAAACCGTCTCATGCCCCTGCCCGTTTGATTGGGTGCCCACGAACATCTTGGCCCCCTCCGGCGTGAACTCCACCGTTGTGGTCTCGCTGGGATCGCCCAGGATGCTCTCGATATAGTAACACAGACCAATCCCCCGCAGCCGACCCGCTTCGGCACTGTCCGCTTTCCTTGCGGCAAAGCCCGGCATATCCGCCACCTCTGCGGCACGTTCCAGCAGCGCGCTGAACTCGCCCACGTCATAGGTCACACCCGTGGGCGTGGTGTAGGGGAACTGATCGGGCCGGATAAAGTTGCGCTTCCGCAGCTCCAGCGGATCAACACCCAACTGCCGCGCGGCCTGATCCATCGCCCGTTCCAGCACAAAAATCGCCTCTGGCCGGCCCGCACCGCGGTAGGCATCCACCGGCGTGGTGTTGGTATAGACCCCCCGCACCGCCATGTAAGCCTTTGGAATATCATAGGTTCCGGTCAAAACCTTGCTGAACAGCTCGGTCTGGATGTTCTGCGCAAAGCCCGAATTATAGGCCCCCATATTGGCAACCGTGTCCAACTGATAGCCGATGATCCGCAAATCCGTATCAAAGCCGATCACCACTTCCGTGGTCAGATCGCGCCCTGCATTGTCGGTCAGCATGGCTTCGGTTCGTTCCGACATCCAGCGCACCGGACGGCCAAGGGTGCGTGCGGCAAAAGCCACGGCGAAGGTCTCGGGGTAGTTGAAAGCCTTGGTGCCAAATCCGCCGCCCACATCGGGGTTAGTGACCCGCAGATCAGCAGCATCCATCCCCAGCGCCTTGGCGACCGGCCCCTTTGTGCCCCAGACCCCCTGCCCGTTGACCGAAACATGCAGGCGGTCGCCCTCTGGTTCGGCATAGCAGCCGCGTGGCTCCATACTGTTGGGGATGATCCGGTTGTCAGGCGCGCGCAGGCGCACCACGTGGGCCGCGTCGTTGATCGCAGCCGCCGTGCCCTCCGCATCGCCCATGCCCCAGTCAAAGGCCACATTGTCGGGCGCCTCATCGTGCAACACCTCACCGCCGGGGCCCACATCCACCTTGGCCGGGCGGTCGTCGATCTCCAGCCAGATCGCCTCTGCGGCATCCTTGGCCTGCGCCATGCTTTCGGCCACGATCATCACCACCGCTTCGCCCACATGGCGCACGCGACCTTGCGCCAAAATCGGCCGCACCGGCTTGGCCCCCTTGCTGCCATCGCGGTTGGTGACCACACCTCCGCCAATGTCCATCCGCACACCTGCCGCCGCCAAATCCGCGGCGGCTGCGGCCATCACCACGCCGGGCATGGCGCGCACCTCCTCCAGATCAGGCGGTGTCAGATCGCCATGCCCCTGACTGCTCCGCAGGAAATAAGCCACCAGCGCGCTCTCGGGTGCAATGTCGTCCACATAACGCCCCTGACCGGTCAAAAACCGCAGATCCTCGATGCGTTTGACAGGTTGGCTGCGCCCAAACTTTTCCATTGCGATCTCCGTGATGTGCACAGGCGACCCTAACCGCCCTGTGCTGCGTGTCCAGATGTCGCTGCGGGACAAGACGGACCATTTTGCGCCCCGCAGACTGCTTGGAAACAGATGGGTGCAACCGGTAGAAGCAGCTTTTGTAATAAGGCAGGGACATGATGGACCACGTCAAATTTACCGCGATGAAAGACGGCGACAAGGAAGACTATGACTTCCTGACCGCGCATGAGGTCGCCTACACCAAAGGCACCGCCGACCGGCTATTGACCGCATTGGTCAGCCTTGACGAAAGCCTCTCCGGCTACCAGATCACCCGCCTCGGTCATTCGCTGCAAGCCGCCACCCGGGCAGAGCGTGACGGCGCGGATATCGACTGGATCGTGGCCGCCCTGCTGCACGACATCGGCGACATCTTCGCCCCCTATAATCACGACGAATACGCCGCCACGATCCTGCGGCCCTTCGTGCGTGAACAGGTCACTTGGGTGGTCGAAAAGCACGGTGATTTCCAATTGGTCTACTACGGCGAACACGTCGGCGCAGACCCCGAAAAACGCCAGCAATATGCCGGCCACCCCTATTTCGACGACTGCGCGCAATTCTGCGAACGCTGGGATCAGAGTTCTTTCGACCCCGCCTATGACCACCTGCCGCTGTCGCACTTCGCTGACCGCGTCCGCTCCGTCTTTGCCCGCACAGCCTACGACCCTGCAATAATCCAACCCGGCGTGCGCGTCCCGCTTTCAAGCAGCTAAGCAAACCGCCGCACGCTTCGACAAATGGCAAGCCCTCGGGCATCAGGGTTTCAAAAGGGATATTGATTGAAGCGATCACTGTTCCCGGTCGTTCATGGGCATAAGGACACCGTACGACATTAAGCCGCGCAAAATTTCACTTGAGCCCTCGCTGCAATTGACACCCTCTGCTCCGCCCAACTGTCCGCGCATCATTCGCCGCTCGACCGGATCAGACACCCTTTTCCTTCCCCGCCCCATTCGCTATCTGACGGTCAACCAGACAGGACCAGACCCATGCCGATGGAAAAGACATTCGACGCCGCCACGCGCGAGCCGCAGATTTACGCCGATTGGGAAACCTCCGGCGCATTCAAGGCCGGGGCCAACGCCCGCACCGATGCCGCGACATATTGCATCATGCTGCCGCCCCCCAATGTCACCGGCCACCTGCACGTCGGCCACGCATTCAGCCAAACCCTGATGGACATCCTGATCCGCTGGAAACGCATGCAGGGCTTTGACACCCTCTGGCAGCCCGGCCTCGACCACGCAGGCATCGCCACCCAGCTGATGGTGGAAAAGGACCTCGCCGCCAAAGGCGAACCCAAGCGCACCGACATGGGCCGCGAGAAATTCCTCGGCAAGGTCTGGGAATGGAAACAAGCCTCCGGCGGCGTTATCGAACAACAGGCCCGCCGCATGGGCCACTCGATGGACTGGGAACGCTCTGCCTTCACCATGTCCGGCGCCGACAGCGCCCCCGCAGGCGAAAAGCCCGGCAACTTCCACGAGGCCGTGCTCAAGGTCTTTGTCGACATGTATGACAAGGGCCTGATCTACCGCGGCAAACGCCTCGTGAACTGGGACCCGCACTTTGAAACCGCGATCTCCGACCTCGAGGTGGAAAACACCGAGGTCGACGGCCACATGTGGCACTTCAAATACCCGCTCGCCGGTGGGGAGACCTATGAATACGTCGAGAAAGACGAAGACGGCAACGTCACCCTGCGCGAGACCCGCGACTATGTCTCCATCGCCACCACCCGGCCCGAAACCATGCTGGGCGACGGTGCCGTGGCCGTCCACAAGGATGACGAACGTTACGCCCCCATCGTCGGCAAGCTCTGCGAAATCCCCGTGGGTCCCAAAGCACAGCGCCGCCTGATCCCGATCATCACCGACCCCTACCCCGACATGAATTTCGGCTCCGGTGCGGTGAAAATCACTGGTGCGCATGACTTCAACGACTACGAAGTCGCCAAGCGCGGCGGCATCCCGATGTACAACCTGATGGACACGAAGGGTGCTATGCGCGCCGACGGCAAACCCTACGCCGAAGAGGCCGCCACCGCCCAAGCCATCGCCAGCGGCGAACAGGGTTTCGACGAGGCGATGATCGCCGCGATGAACCTCGTGCCAGAGGCCTACCGCGGTCTCGACCGTTTCGAAGCCCGCAAGGCCGTCGTTGCCGACATCACCGCCGAAGGCAACGCCGTGATGATCGATAACCCGGACTATGACCTGACCGAGGACGACGAAGGTAGGGTGCGTGATTCACGCACCAAAATCCCCTACGTCGAAGCCAAGAAAATCATGCAACCCTTCGGCGACCGCTCCAAAGTGGTCATCGAGCCGATGCTCACCGACCAATGGTTCGTCGACACCGCCAAAATCGTCGGCCCCGCTTTGGACGCAGTGAAGAACGGCGAAGTGAAGATCATGCCTGAGTCGGGCGAAAAGGTCTTCTACCACTGGCTGGAAAACATCGAGCCATGGTGCATCTCGCGCCAACTCTGGTGGGGCCACCAAATTCCGGTTTGGTATGCGGTTGGCGGCACATTTGACTCCTATGGATCAGATCGACCGAAACCAGTGCCGTTTTGTGCAGCGTCCTTTTCTGAAGCCAAACAAATGGCGAATGAGTACTTCTCGGCGAAATTGGGACGGGAGTCTGAAAAGGTCCATATTCACGAGTATGATCGTGACCGTTTTCGCGCGGAATGGACGAAAGAACATAAAGAAAAAGGATGGCCAGAAAATCCATTCCCGGACGATCTTCCCGACTCCGAACTTGCATGGGAAATGCATGACTCGCGGGTTGATCGTTTGCCAAATCCCTCGCACTTCGTTCTCTACCGCGACCCTGACGTCCTCGACACATGGTTCTCCTCCGGCCTTTGGCCCTTCGGCACCCTTGGCTGGCCCGAGGACACCCCCGAGCTGCAAAAATACTTCCCTGGCGATGTGCTGATCACCGGGCAGGACATCCTGTTCTTCTGGGTCGCCCGGATGATGATGATGTCCCAGGCGGTGGAACAGAAGAACCCCTTCCACACCGTCTACCTGCACCAACTGGTCCGCGACGCGAAGGGTCAGAAGATGTCAAAGACCACCGGCAACGTCATCGACCCGCTCGATATGATCGACCAATACGGCGCCGACGCCCTGCGCATGTCCAACGCCGCCATGGCCGCGATCGGTGGTGTATTGAAAATTTCAGAAGACCGGATCAAGGGCTACCGCAACTTCGGCACGAAGCTCTGGAACGCCTGTCGCTTTGCCGAAATGAACGGCGTTTTTGATGCGGACACGATGTGCATAGGTTCTGCATCAGATGTGCATGACCTCCGAACTGTTAACGCTTGGATCGTGGGCGAAACCGCCCGCACACGTGAAGTCGTGGACGCCGCCCTCACCGAATACCGCTTCAACGACGCCGCCAACGCGCTTTATGCCTTTGTCTGGGGCAAGGTCTGTGACTGGTACGTGGAACTGTCCAAACCGCTGCTGCTCGACGGCACACCGGAAGAAAAGAAGGAAACGCAAGAGGTTATGGCATGGGTCCTCGACCAATGCGTGATCCTGCTCCACCCGATCATGCCGTTTGTGACCGAAGACCTCTGGGGCATCATGGGCAAACGGGACAAGCCGCTGGTCCATACCGACTGGCCCACCTACACCGCCGCCGACCTTGTTAACCAAGATGCCGACCGCGAAATGAACTGGACGATCTCCCTGATCGAAGGCATCCGCTCCGCCCGCGCCCAGATGAACGTGCCAGCAGGCCTGAAAATCCCGGTTGTTCAAACAGATAGCGATGCAGCATCGGACACGGCCCTTGCCAACAACATGGCAATGATCGAAAAACTCGCCCGCATCACCGGCGTCGCCAAGGGCGACACCCCCAAAGGGTCGATCACAGTTGCGACAACGGGGGCCACCTTTGCCCTGCCGCTGGCCGATATCATCGACGTGGACGCGGAAAAGGCACGCCTGTCCAAAGCCTTGGAAAAAGTTAACAAAGAGGCAACAGGCCTGCGGGGACGGCTGAACAACCCCAAATTCGTGGCCTCCGCCCCGGATGAAGTGGTGGCCGAAGCCAAACACAATCTTTCGCTGCGAGACGAAGAAATCGCGCAATTATCCACCGCGCTCGAAAAACTGGCTGAAATCGACTAAGGCTTTCTTTTGAATAAAAATATGCCCGCCGGAAGCTCCGGCGGGTGACGCAACGCAAGCGCGCGTCAAAAGGGCAGAACGCCGCATCGTTGCGCCAGAATATCGTGCGGACCAACGGCCCGCCCCGCTGTTTCAATCATGGTAAACGCCGCCGCCGTGACGGTCACTTAACGAAACACCACTTTCTCCACCGCGCGCATCCCGCCCAATGCCTTGTCATAAACCAGCGTCAAAATCCGCCGCTCGCGTCCCACGACCGGCACAAACCGCGCCACGCCAGCAGCGCCGGTGATTGCCAAAAAACCACGTCTGTTCAACATCTTGCCTCTCCTTTGTTCGGGCCAGATGACACCCTATCCCATTGCCCCATTGCAGCCACGGGGCGAACATGGTGATCTTTCCCCATGACCCAGGACTCTCGCCTTACCCCGCTTGCCGCCGCCCTGCCCGCCACCGTCCCTTTCGTCGGACCAGAAGCGCAGGAAAGGCAACGAAATCAGACCTTTACCGCCCGGTTGGGCGCCAATGAAAACGGCTTTGGCCCGTCTCCCCACGCGCTCCGCGCCATGCAAGACGCCGCGCAGGATGCCTGGATGTATGCCGATCCCGAAAACCATGACCTGCGCCAAGCCCTTGCAAATACTCATGGAATCGCCCCCGCTCACATCGCCATCGACGCAGGCATCGACACCCTGCTGGGCCTTTTGGTGCGCCTCACAATTGCGCCCGGCGACGCCGTTGTCACCTCTGCCGGTGCCTATCCGACCTTCAATTATCACGTCGCTGGGTTTGGTGGAAAACTGCACAGTGTGCCCTATGCCGGTGACTTCGAGGACACCGACCGCCTGATCGCCAAGGCCCGGGAAACACAGGCAAAACTGATCTACATCGCCAATCCCGACAACCCGATGGGCAGCCATCACAGTGCCGAAACCATGGCGCGGATGATCGCTGCCGTCCCGCAAGGCTGCCTGCTGATTCTTGATGAGGCCTACGTCGAACTGGCCCCCGACGGCACCTCCCCCGCCGTTGCACCCGATGACCCCCGCGTCATCCGATTACGCACCTTTTCAAAGGCTTACGGCCTCGCTGGCGCCCGCATCGGCTATGCGCTTGGGTCAAAACCCCTCATCATGGCCTTCAACAAAGTCCGCAATCACTTCGGCATGTCGCGCATCAGCCAAGCCGCTGCATTGGCCGCCCTGCAAGACGAAGACTGGCTGGCAGAGGTCAAAACGCGCGTCGCCACCTGCCGCGACAGGATCGGCGCGATTGCACTGGAAAACGGGCTGACACCACTGCCCTCGGCCACAAATTTCGTCGCCATTGACTGCGGCCAGGACGGGGATTTTGCCCGCAAGGTGCTGAAATCCCTTGTGGAACAGGGCATCTTTGTCCGCATGCCCTTCGTCGCTCCGCAAGATCGCTGCATCCGGATCAGCTGTGGTCCTGCTGCCGAAATCGCCGCTTTTGCCGCCGCATTGCCCAAAGCGCTGGCCGCCGCGCGATCAGATCAATGATTTTTCAATCTTTTGCGCTATTTTGAAGGTGAGGGAGGCTTCATGCGCGACAACAAACACCCCGGCCGGGTCGAGGATTACACAAATGCCTTCCTTGGCACCCTGTGGGTGATTCTCTTCATGGGGCTTTGGGTCATCGCCGCAATTTTCGGATTTCTCTGGGCCGTCATCACCTCAGCCCTGATTGATCTTGGCCTGCGGCACATCACGCGGTCGCGATAACGGCAGCCGCTGCATCCAGTGCGCCGCCTCCGTGCGGGATCTCCAGTGCGGTCAACCCCGCCTCAATCGTGCCCAGCACACCCAGGATCATATGCCCGTTCACATGGCCCATATGCCCCAGCCGAAACCAACTGTCCGCCGGCGTGCGGCCCAGACCGATCCCAAGGGTTAGGCCCGCCTTGTGCTCGCACCACTGCCGCAACCGGTCCGCGTCCCCGGGTCCGGTGCCAATTGATGTCATCGCGCGGGAACGTTTGCCAGGGTCACTGATATTCAGCCGCATCTCACCTTCGTCTGACCATTTCTCGAACGCGGCCCAGATCGCATTGGCCAGCTTTTCGTGGCGGTTCCAGATCGCGTCCATTCCTTCGGCATGGATGATATCAAGCGCTGCGCGCAGCCCAAAAAGGTGATGTGTAGGCGCCGTGCCATCGAATTTTTGCCAATACCCTTCAGGGTTTACCCTTGGGCGCCAGTCCCAGTAATGGGTCACCAGATCGCCGCGCGCCGCGTGGGCGCGGTGGTTGAAAAACACAAGGCTGATACCCGGCGGGGTCATCAACCCTTTCTGGCAGGCCGCGACAGTGACATCGACACCCCAAGCATCCATCTCATACCGGTCACACCCCAAAGACGCGATGCAATCGGCCATCAGAAGGGCCGGATGTCCGGCCGCATCCAGCACGGTGCGCAGCCCCGCAATGTCATTGCGGACAGAGGTTGAAGTATCCACATGCACCGCCAAAACCGCCTTGATCGCATGGGTCTTGTCAGCAGCAAGTGCCGCGGCCACCTGATCCAGATCGACATCAGATGCATGGCCGTAATCAATGATCTGCACGTTCAAGCCAAGGGCCTTCGCCATGTCGCCCCAGCTTTTGCAGAACAGCCCAGTGGCCAGCACCAGCACCGTATCACCGCGCGACAGCGTATTGGCCAATGCCGCCTCCCACGCGGCGTGACCGTTGCCAATATAGATCGCCACATGGTGTTGGGTACGCGCAACGGCGCAGAGGTCCGGCATCAAGCTGTCGGTCACATCATAAAGCTCGCCTTCGTAGATGTTGGGCGACGCACGATGCATCGCCCGCAACACCGCATCAGGCACGACCGATGGGCCGGGAATGGCAAGGTACGGGCGTCCGTTGGCAAGGGTCATGGGCGGCTATCCATCAGGGGTGATTTCCCCGGACCCTAGCCGCCTGCCCGGCCGCGTCAACACCCTCAATCGCTTGCCAAACTTGCCCACAGACCCCATTTGCGCATAGACCCGTTTCATCACGCATCGCGATCCGAAAGCCCCCTTATGTTGCGCAGACTTGTTCAGACCCTGACGACGCGCGACGACAGGTATGGCCGCGACATCGACGACCCGGTGCAACGTGCGCGATCCCACCGGTACCTACTTTGGAAAGACCACGGTATCCTGCGCACCTTCTGGACCAACTTTGGACAAGTCGCCCCCGATGTGTTCCGGTCGAACCACCCCACGCACAAACGGCTTCAAGCCTACCGTGATCAGGGGATCAAGGCGGTGTTGAACCTGCGCGGCCAAGGCATGCGCGCGCCTTATCTGTTTGAAGTTGAAAGCTGCGAAGCCCTTGGCCTGACCCTTGTCAGCGTTGATCTGCAGGCCCGGAAACCGGCGCCGGTCGACAGCCTGTTGGCCCTGCTTGAGGCGTTTGACACCATCCCCCGCCCTTTTGTGATGCATTGCAAATCAGGTGCGGATCGGGCCGGTCTGGCCTCTGCCCTTTATGTGCTGGATCAGGGCGGCACGGTGGCCGAGGCGCAGCGGCAATTGTCAGTGCGCTTCCTGCATCTGCGCTTTACCAAAACCGGCGTGCAGGACCACATGCTGGACCTTTATGCCGAGCGCCTATCGCGCGGCTCGATCAGCATCCGCGACTGGGTGCGCACTGAATATGACCCCGCGCAATTGGCAGCCAGTTTCGCCAACAAAAAGGTCCTGCCAGTATGACCGCGCGCAGTGGCCCTTTGCTGCGTTGGCTGTGGCGTGACTATCTGCGCCCGTTCCGCAAGACGTTGGCGCTGGCGGTACTGCTCATGATGATCGAAGGGTCGATGCTGGGCGTCCTGAGCCGGATGATTCAGCCGATGTTCGACACCGTCTTTCTGGCCGGCGATCAGAGCGCGCTTTGGTGGGTCGGGCTGGGAATCCTTGTGATTTTTTGCGTCCGCGCTATCAGTTCCGCAGGCCAGCGCATCTTGCTAACCCGCGTCAGTCAACGCGCCGCGGCCGAAATGCGCAGCACCCTGTTGCGCCATCTGATGCGGCTTGATTCAGGCTACCACCAGGTCAATCCGCCCGGCGCGCTCATCGAGCGGGTGCAAGGCGATGTGACGCTCATCAACACCACATGGGCGGGACTCTTGACCGCCGTAGGCCGCGACCTGATTGCAGTGATTGTGCTGTTTTCGGTGGCCTTATCAGTGGATTGGCGCTGGACCGCTGTGGCCCTGATCGGCATTCCCTTTCTGGTGCTGCCATCACTTCTGGCGCAGGCCTATGTGCGCCGCCGGTCCTCTGCGGCACGCGAATTGGCGGGCCGCATGTCCACCCGGCTGGACGAAGTCTTTCACGGCATCAATCCCATCAAACTCAATGGGTTGGAGGTCTATCAGGCCGACCGCTATGACGCCTTGTCAAACGAGCGGGTCAGATCAGAGGTGAGCGCCGCCACCGGTCAGGCCACTGTGCCAGCGCTGGTGGACATCATGACCGGCGTCGGGTTCCTCGGCGTGATGATCTATGGCGGCGGAGAGATCATCGACGGCACCAAGACGGTTGGTGAGTTCATGTCGTTTTTCACCGCGATGAGCCTTGCCTTCGAACCCCTACGCCGCCTTGGCCTGATGAGCGGTCAGTGGCAAATCGCGGCGGCCAGCATCTTGCGGGTGCGCAGCGTACTGGCAGAAGAGCCAACCCTGACCTCGCCAGCCACACCGACGAGTGCACCTCAAGACGCGCCCCAAATTGTGTTTGACGATGTGAAACTGGCCTACGGCGAATTGCCGGTTCTGAACGGCACGAGCTTTGTCGCCGAGGCTGGAAAAACCACCGCCTTGGTCGGCGCGTCAGGTGCGGGGAAATCAACCGTGTTCAACGTGTTGACCCGTCTCGTTGATCCCGCCTCTGGCGCGGTGACAATTGGGGGCACGGCTGTTGACGCGATGGATCTGGCGGCGTTGCGCGGGCTCTTTTCAGTCGTGGCACAGGATGCCGCGCTTTTTGATGACAGCCTGCGCGATAACATCCTGTTAGGGCGCACAGATGTGGCAGATGCAGCGTTACGCGATGTGCTTGACGCCGCTCATGTCAGCGATTTTCTAGACAAACTTGATGACGGATTGGACAGCCCAGCGGGGCCGCGCGGATCGAACCTGTCCGGCGGGCAGCGCCAGCGCGTGGCGATTGCCCGCGCGCTGTTGCGCAACACGCCGATCCTGTTGCTGGACGAGGCGACAAGCGCGCTAGATACCAAGTCAGAAGCGGTGGTGCAGAAAGCCCTTGAGCGGCTGTCTGAGGGGCGCACAACGCTCGTGATCGCGCACCGCTTGTCGACGGTGCGCAATGCAGACAAGATTGTTGTGATGGACAAGGGGCGCGTGGTGGATGCAGGAACCCATGACGCGCTGATCGCCCGAGACGGACTTTATGCCGACCTGCACCGCCTGCAATTCGCCCAAGGAGAGGCTGATGACTGATCGCACCGTTCTGGCGCTGACCGGAGATGATCGAGAGACGTTTTTGCAAGGGCTGATCACCAATGACGTAGCGCAGGCCAGGGATGGGATCGTCTATGCCGCGCTGTTGACGCCGCAGGGCAAGTTTATCGCGGATTTCTTTGTGGTGGGCGCGGGCGATCAGTTGTTGATCGACGTCGCCAGCGGTTTTGCGGCCCCTCTTTTTCAGCGGTTGAATATGTATCGCCTGCGGGCCGATGTGCAGATCGCAGAGACACCGCTGATCGTCTCGCGTGGCACCGGTGCTGCACCAGAAGGCGCATTGCAAGACCCACGACACCCTGCCTTGGGCTGGCGCGCTTATGGGGCAAAGGATCACAGTCAGGACGCTGATTGGGATGCACTTCGCGTGGCACATGCAATCCCAAAAACCGGGATCGAACTGACGCAAGACAGCTATATCCTCGAAATGGGGTTCGAAGCGTTGAATGGCGTCGATTTCCGCAAAGGCTGCTACGTCGGCCAAGAGATCGTGGCGCGCATGAAACACAAGACTGCGCTGCGCAAAGGACTGGCGCGTGTCACGATTGATGGTACGGCAAAACCGGGTGATCCGATCACCGCAGGCGGCAAGACAGTTGGCACATTGCATACCGTATCGGGCGACAAAGGTCTGGCCTATCTGCGCTTTGACCGTGCGACGGACGACATGCAAGCCGGTGACGCGCAATTGCGGATCGACGATTGAAGCAGCCAAGACCTGCCAGACACGCTTAAATTGCATTGGTTACGAATTGTTAAGGTATTGGGCGCAAATTGGGCGCGACGTATTTCAGGCGGGGACATGCCGCCTGTCACGTTTCACCGTAGGACGCCGACGATACCCCCTATGCAGACCACTCGCGTAAACACAGCATGACCCGGGCCGCACACACAGCCCGGGTCATAGTTATTTCTGCAATTGGATCAGGCGCGCTCGACGTATTCGAATAGCTCTGTATTGACCACGATGTCTTCGTCCTGGCCGACGAACGGCGGGATCATCACGCGCAGACCATTGTCGAGGATCGCGGGCTTGAAGCTGTTGGCGGCTGTCTGGCCCTTTACCACCGGCTCTGTCTCGACGACTTTGCAGGTCACACGGGCGGGCAAAGTGACGTTCAGCGCCTCTTCACCGTAATATTCGATATGAACCACCATACCGTCCTGCAGGAACGGGCGACGGTCGCCCAGGATGTCTGACGGCAAGGCGATCTGATCAAAGGTCACGCTGTCCATAAAGGTCAACATCTCGTCGGCTTCATAAAGGAACTGCTGGTCCTTTTGATCTAAGCGCACGCGCTCCACTTTGTCTGCCGACCGAAAGCGTTCGTTCAGCTTGCGGCCATCGCGCAAATTCTTCAGTTCGACCTGCGCAAAAGCGCCACCCTTGCCGGGTTTGACGTGGTCCACTTTGACTGCGGCCCAAAGGCCACCATCATGCTCCAGCACGTTGCCGGGGCGAATCTCATTTCCGTTGATTTTGGGCATTGGTCACTTCGTGGCAGAATTATGGCAAAAGGTTGATCTAAGGATGACGCAGCCTATATCTGGCGGGGAGGAACCTGGCAAGACGACTAAATAGGCGGTGTTCAGCCGATGAGCTATGCACAGAACGCATAGCAGGCATTCGAAAACTGTCCCCCCGAATCGATCTGTTTAGGGCATATTGCCCTTCACGCCGGGACTACAAGAGCAAAAGTAAAGGACAACTGATGAAAGATTTCGTCGACGGCACAGCGTTCAACAACGAGCAAGGCAACCGCGCACGCAAGCTTTTTGCTGCCGTGGTTTTGGCTGCTTTGGACGACGCAATTGCTGATGACAAGAAGTACGGCAACGGCCCCGAACAGATCGCCCGCTGGGCGCGTTCGCGCGACGGCCGTGAGGTGTTGTCTTGCGCTGGTATCGACCCCAATGAGCGGGTTGTGCTGGGCCTGATGGAATTCGTGGGCAAAGGTGTGCGCACATCTGTCGCGCTGTCACGCGAAGAAAGCGAACGCCGCAACGCTGCCGAACAAGAAGCACGCGCTGCTTAACCAACACCGTAAGGTCTGCGGACCGACATGGTGAAAAACGCGGTCCTCTGCTCGGGCCGCGTTTTTCTTTGCCTGCCGCTCAGGTGAAGGCGCCCATGACATAGGCCCCGGCTGCTGCCAATTGCAGGGCGGTCAGCACGGCTAACACCCCCCGCTCCCACCGTTTGCGAAATCGCACAAAAAGCCAAACACAGGCGACAAGAGAGGCCGCGACCTCTACCGGGCCAACGATATGGCCGTAGTAGCGGCTGTCCCAATAGCTGACCGGACTGATGAACTTCCAATCGCTGATCGGCCAGAAATGCGCTCGGGCATCGTCGTTGTGCAGCGGAAAATCCAGAAACAGGTGCAACAGCGCCGCCCCGCAAAGCGCGATCACCACTTTAGCGCGAAACATGATCCCCAGCATCAGCGCGATCACCCAGAGCACTATCGAATTGTCGATCCGAAAAACTGCCTGCCAGCTTTCGGAATAATAGAGCTGTCCAAACACCACCTGCGGTGGCGTGTTTAAGATGAACAAATTTGCCCCCGCCAGCAGGTAAAGCGAAGCATCGGGAATGAAAGAACCAGCAAGTGCGGCCAACGTGATGCGGCTGTTTTCGGGCTTGCCGAATGCGGCCATCCCGAAAATCAGATGGGTTTGTGACATCATTGGCTTTTCCCCGCGCGCACTGCCACTTATGACCTAGCGCAGGAGGTGGAGATGACCAAGGCGATCATGATCCAAGGTGCGGGATCCAATGTCGGGAAATCGATGTTGGTGGCCGGGCTCGCACGGGCGGCCGTGCGACGTGGTCTGCGCGTGGCGCCGTTCAAGCCACAGAACATGTCCAACAACGCTGCCGTCACCGTAGATGGAGGAGAGATCGGGCGCGCCCAAGCCCTGCAAGCATTGGCTTGTGGGATGCCCCCGGTGGTGGACATGAACCCCGTGCTGCTGAAGCCCGAAAGCGAGATCGGGGCGCAGGTGGTCGTGCAAGGGCAGCGTCTGACGACGGTCAAGGCGCGAGAGTACAGCGCGCTGAAGCCCTCGCTGCTGCCGCGTGTCCTGGAAAGTTTCAACCGACTTAGCAGGAAGGTTGATCTGGTGATCATCGAAGGCGCCGGCAGCCCGGCAGAGGTGAACTTGCGGGCCGGTGACATTGCCAACATGGGCTTTGCTGCTGCCGCAGGTGTGCCTGTGGTTCTGGTCGGCGACATTGATCGGGGTGGTGTCATTGCGCAGTTGGTCGGCACCCATGCGGTGCTGGCGGCTGACGACAACGCGCTGATCAAAGCCTTTGCAATCAACAAGTTCCGCGGTGATCCATCGTTGTTCGACGACGGCATGCACGTGATCTCCGACCGTACGGGCTGGCAGGGTCTGGGCATTGTGCCGTGGTTTGCGGATGCCTGGAAGTTACCGGCAGAGGATGTCATGGATATCACTGGCAGCAAAGGTGGGCCGATAAAAGTCGCCGTGCCACACCTGAACCGCATCGCGAATTTTGACGATCTGGACCCGCTGGTGGCCGCTCCAGAGGTCAGTGTCGAGATCGTTCGCGCGGGAAGCCCCCTGCCCGGCGACGCTGATCTGGTGCTGATCCCTGGGTCAAAGTCGACCATCGCTGACCTTGCCCACTTCCGCACCCAGGGTTGGGATGTGGACCTGACGGCGCACATTCGGCGCGGCGGGCATGTGCTGGGCATTTGTGGTGGCTATCAAATGCTAGGTCATCGGATCATTGACGCAGATGGGATAGAAGGCCCCCCCGGCGAGGTCGCAGGGCTTGGTCATCTGGATGTGGATACGGTGATGAAGCCGCAAAAGCGGCTTGCACTGTCAAACGCGACCTTTCGTGCGACGGGTGATGCCGTCGCAGGATACGAGATCCACATAGGTGAAACCGATGGCCCTGACACGGCCCGCGCCTGGCTTGACCTTGATGGCCGCCTATCGGGAGCATCAAGCGCCAATGGGCGGATCATGGGTTGCTATTTGCACGGGTTGTTTGTCGCTGATGCGTTCCGGGCCACCTATCTTGCGCGGTTCGGTCAGGCCGTCAGCGATATGGACTACCATGCAGGCGTCGAGGCGACACTGGATGCGCTTGCCGATCATCTTGAGGCACATTTTGACGTTGCAGGCCTATTGGCCCATGCGGCAAAGGTTCGTACTTAGTCGAAGTCCTGCGCGTTCAGCACGCGCATGATTTCCCGTCGCACCAGCTTGCGCACATTGCGGGTGATCCGTTCGCCCAACTTGCCGTTCAGCTCTTGGCGCACGATTTCGAGCACCATTTGGCGCAGAGCTTCATCCTCAGGCTGGTCGGCCTGTGTGTCGGGGTCAGCGGGTGTGCTACCGATCAGATCGTCACTTGGGGTCACCAACGCGCGATCAAGATGCTGGAACGCAACGCGCCCCATCTCTTCCGTTTCAGCAACGTCGGGTTCGGACACGGCGATCGCCTCGTCCGCGACGACCTCGACCGGGGTTTCGGCCTCTTCCACCAAGTCTGACGCGGTCGGTGCAGCCTCAGCCCAGTGATCCGCGGTGTCCTCTTCGGCCTCTTCAGGTGTTTCGTCGTGGGCTATGGCATCTTGTTCCTGAACGTCAGGTTTGGCAGCAGCAGCACGGCGCGAGAACCAGCCAGCAGTGTTCACATCATGGGTCGGGCGATCCATTGCAGCGGCCAATCCTGCACCCACTTCTTGTGTTGCAGCCTCTGCAGCAGCCTCTTCCACAGCCTCGAACAGCGTGCGGTCCCAATTGGGTTTGTAGTCATCGGTCTCGCTGCCATCGGGCTCCCACTCATCGGGTTGCTCGGTCACGGCGGCCTCAAGCTCTGCAATCGTCGCCTCAAGGTCGGCGCGATCGGTGGGCGACGGATCGTCGGCGACATTCTCTTCTTCGACCTCAGTCGATTCGGTCAGGACAAGAAAGTCATCGGCCGCGGGGCTTTCCGGTTCTGCAGCAGCCTCAGGCTTTTCCGGCTCATCAACGCGAAACGCCGGTGTCAGCACCAATTTTTCAGGGGTTTCGCTCCGCGCGTCTACGGCGGCAGCCGCTTCGCGTCGGGGCTTTTCACCTTCGGACACGAGCCGACGGATAGACGACAGCACGTCCTCAATTTCTACATTTGTTACCGGGTCGGACATTCTGGGTTCCTGCTTTGGCCTCGCGGCAAACCTAACCCGAGAACACGATCCAAACAACAGATGCGCGCGCATTTGAACTTTTCAGATTTGATTCACTTGCCAATGGCCCGCAACACACGGTCCAGCGCCTGACCCTGCTCTGACGTGACCGTCGGCGCGTCCTTGACCAGATTGTAGTAAGCTGCCGGGTCGTACTGCTGCACCGGCAGGCGCAGATGCTGGGCTGTCAGCAAACCCATCGACGACAGGACGGAGTATGACGCGATGACCTCATCCGCTTGCGCAGAGATGGCGTTGGCTTGTGCGTCCAGAAGTTCTTGTTCCGCATTCAGCACATCTAGCGTGGTGCGGGCGCCCAATGTCGCCTCTTCCCGGACACCGCGAAATGCAACCGTCGCCGCACGCGTCTGCTGGTCCGAGGCTTGACGCGACGCGCGCGCCACCTCGAGGAAGGAATAGGCATTGCCCACCCCTTGTTCGGTGTTGTGGTTGGTGATGTGCAGGTTGGCCCGTTCGGCATCACGCCGGGCCATGAACTGACGCACCTGCGCCGATAGACGTCCACCTTGATAAATTGGACCAGACAGATTGAGCCCGAATTCCCGTCCATAGTCGAGATCCTGGTTCACGCCAGCGCGCGCTGTGGCCGAAAGATTAGGGCCAAATGCTGTTTCGGCCCGGCGGATATTCAGCTCTGCCGCAGTCACAGCGTGACGGGCGCGCAAGACATTGGGGTGGTTGCGGATCGCAAAAGCCTTTGCATCTGCCAATGACCGCGATACCGGAGCGGGGCCAACCGGGCGAAGGTTGTTCGGCGCACGACCCACGGCCACGCGAAATTCCTCGATCGAACGGGCCAGGTTGCCTTGCGACGAGGCCAGAAGGCTTTTGGCAGAGGCAAGCCGCGCTTCCGCCAGCGACACATCCGTGCGGGTCACCTCGCCCACGTCAAACCGGTCCTGTGCCGCGCGCAATTCCTGGGTGATCACCCGCACATTGTTTTGCCGCAACGCCAGAAACTCTGAATCGCGGCGCACGTTCATGTAGGCTTCGATTGCGCGTAGCAGCACCTGCTGTTCGACGTTGCGCAACGACTGCCGGGTACCAAGCACCAGCTCTTTTTGGGCTTCAATCGCAAGCTGGTTGGCACCGCCATCATAAAGCGTCAGCGAACCGGAGATCGCCGCGTTCAGTGCAATCAAGTCGCTGCCCGGCGCGCGCGGTTCCTGCTGGGTCGCCGAGATCGACCAGTTGATCACCGGCATGGTGGCAGAGACGGCAATGGCTACATCTTCGTCTGCTGCGCGCAACAAGGCACGATTCTGCTGCAACAGGCCCGAATGTTCGTAAGCATGCACAAGCGCGTCATTCAGCGTTTCCGCCTTTGCAGGTGTCGCGATTGCAAGCCCGATCAGGGCAGCCATTGAAGTCAGCGTCGTGCGTAATGTCATTCCAGCCCTCAACTTGTCTCGCCCTACCCTCTACGTGGGGTGTCTATTCCCGGATCAAAGGGCAAAAGCCGCCTTCTTTTTGAAACCATCCAGAACAGGTGCGCCGGCATTGAACGAAAACCGCCAGTTCACGCGGCCGTCGGCTTTGTGGCCAATACGGACAACGCCCAATGCGCCTTCGGCAAAGATTGCACCGATGTGCCCGCCTTCGCGGAGTTGATCGGTGATCGTTTCCGGCACTTCTTCGACACCACCATTGATCAGGATCGTGTCATAGGGGCCTGATTTCGCGGCACCTTCCTCAAGAGGGCCAGAAATGACGGCCGCATTGTCAACATCATGTGCTGACAAAATCGCCTGAGCTTCGTCAGCACGGGGCTCATCATCTTCGACCCCCACAACGAATTCGGCCAGACGCGCCACAAGTGCTGTCGAATATCCCAACCCACAGCCCAGATCCATCACCACATGATCGGGCTGAATATTCAGTGCGTCCAACATCTTTGCCAAGGTGCGCGGATCCAACATGGTGCGGCCACCGGGCAAAGTCAGGTTTTCACCGACATAAGCCGCCTCGCGCATTGCGTCGGGCACATAGGCCTCGCGCGGGATATCGAGCATCGCATCGATGATCGGAAATTTTGTTACATCAGAGGGTCGCACCTGCGTGTCGACCATCATTGTCCGTCGGGTTGTGTAGTCTGCCACGATCTAAACTCTTTCGTTCACATCTGTTGAAAGTGTGATGCCACAAAGGATTGCAGGCAGCAATGTTGGAATCCGGCCAAGTTGCCGTTTGCAGCCGCTTCTCGCGCTTGCGCGTCAGAAAGCCTTGGTATATCCGACGCTCACACCAGGACGGCGAGTTGGCGGAGTGGTGACGCAGCGGATTGCAAATCCGTGTACACCGGTTCGATTCCGGTACTCGCCTCCAAGTGTTTTCAATGACTTAGCGACATCTGCCCGACTGGGCCGCGTGCGATCTAAACATTTGTCTAAACATTCTGTATTTGTTCCGTTCTCAAGAGCGGGATCATTGGGCTGCACGGTCGCCGATCAACCACAGCAATATGATCGCGAGAACTGGACTGAACAAGAGAGACACTACCACCCACCCCACGACGCTTCTATTCCTGCATTCAGCCATGCGGGCAGGAACGAGGATGAAAAGCCAGATGCCCAGCCAAAGCCCCAAAATAGCAAGCAATAAGGGAAAGATGAGTTCCACTAGTGGCGTCGCTCGGAGCGCATCTGCTGAGCCTGAGCTGCCCTCATCCTCTGCCGAAGCTTCTTGGTATAGTGCAAAACCATAGCGGGGCTTTGTCCGGTCACAGCTGCGATAAGGTCATCATTGCAACCAGCCTCCAACAGCTCACACGCCGCGTTGTAGCGCCAACTGTGGATATCGTATTTGACGGCCCCTATCGCCTCCCTGACCTTCCGAACCGCCTGAGACGCACCGCGATAAGACCAGCGGTTAGTGCCACGCTCGTTCGTCAAGATGAAGACCGAATGACGGCTTGCGGCATCTAGAGCCGCTTGGAGTTCTGCAAGAACGGGAACCCATAGCTCCTTGCTGGTCTTGTTTTGCTTGATGACAAAGCCGCCGTCGTGAATGTCAGACCACCGCATTTCAAGCACGTCACCAATGCGTTGACCTGTGCCAACGCATAGCTCCATCACAAGGCGTTCACGGGATCCGATCGGGCAAGTGGCTCGGTAGGTATCGAGCAGCTCGCGCGGCCATGGTTCACGGGCGACCTTATCGGTTTTGATTTCTGGAACACCTTTGGCTGGGTTTGTCTCACGCCAACCCAAATCGACAGCGTGTTCCATTAATATTCTTAGAACGCGAAGCGAGTAGTTTGCAAAATAGGGCTTTTCCGCATTCGCATCACGCATGCGGATGACGTCTTTTCGCTTCATGATCGAAGGATTTGCGTCTGCCATGATGGCACGAAAGAACTCCAGATATTTATCATAGTCCAAAGCCGTGCGCGGCTTTAGTTTCTTATAGCGCGGTGAACTTCTGTAGCTCTTGATGAGTGCCTCGAAGTTTCGCGATACGATCCGCACAGGTTTCTCTTTTCCGCTTAAGATTGATGCGTATTCCTGCCAGAATTCAGGAGAACCGAATTCATTCTGAATTTTCAGCGATGGCCAACCGCGCCGTTGAAAGTACAAACCATTACGTTGCTTGTAGATGTGTTTTGGAAGTTCACGTTTTGTCATATCGCATATCAACCTTCTCAAATTCATCTGGTTGTTTCGGGGCCGAGAGAACGAGTTCGATCTTTCGACCTTCAATTGTGACACTCCCGACAGCCTTCCCGGCCCGCTCAAACGTGTTGAGCAATTCAAGCGCCTTCTGATCGATCTTCATTCGTGCCATCGCTTACAAACCAAGTGGTCCCTCTGATCCTCAAGTCAGTTCGCGCATCCTAAGTGGCTGAATGTGCTGAGACGCCCATGCAAACTGACCCTGAGAACAATTTAGAGGGCCGCTGATTCCACGGCAACAAGTCGGAAAAAGTTAATCTCGAAAACCGGATTCTTTGTCAGTAGATGTATACAGGGATTTCGCGACCTTCGCGCAACATCAGAATAAATTCTCATTGACTTCGCCCCGAACATGGAGTGGGGACTTGACATATTGGCCGCCCCGTTGGGTGGGGCAAGATGCTGTGCGGCTTTGTCAGTAAATGTATACAATGCCAAGTGGGGTGTAAACGAGCCGCTCCTCATCCCCTCCGATAGACAAAGTCTACGGGGATGAGAAGCTATAGGCAAGGTCCGCTCCGGTCAGGTGTACCGTAAAGTGCGAAGTAACCCATAGAGAGCCACACGGCACCACAACGTTTGGCTCAGGGGGTGGGGTGCAACTTATTCCATTCCAGACGATCTAAACCGGTCTCAGCGCCGCTAACGGTGATTAATGGAGCGATAAACTTCTCTTGACTGGCCCAACTGACAAGGGGCAGAAAGCGGTAGGCCATTGCGGTTGCTAGGTCCCTACGTGTGTCTCACGAAAGCCGTCATTCAAAAAAAGACCAAAATCATGAATGTTGCGCCCCCAAAAAGGCGGTTCAGCGCCCAAAGCAATAAAGTGCTTGGAACTTGAGCCTATCGCAAAGTGCGCGGAGGGAAAGTCTTACATAACTATCCAAGTCAAACCTCTCAGAATCCTTATCAAGCGCAAGCAAGTTTCAATTTCTGATGGCTAATTCACGCCAAAAATAGATCGAGCAATCGACAATCCAAGTTGTGCAGCAAGTACCGGAGGCACTGCGTTCCCCACTTGTGTAAACTGCCGAGCAGTTGGTCCAACGAACGTATAATCGTCGGGAAAGGTCTGTAATCTCGCACATTCTCTGACGCTAAGGGTGCGCGGAATTTCTGGATGTAAATGTGAGCGCCCACCGCCATTTGTTCCACCTGCTATGACCGTCTTTGACGGGCGGCAAGGTGACAGACGATCTACTCTACCAAGCTGATCACGTTGGCCGTAGTCCAAACGTGCATACCGCTGCACCGACCCTAGTTTGTGAGCTCGTGTTTCCGTATTTGGGGCTTTTCCCTGCTTCTGGGGAAGCACGGAGCCTGCGCCGTATTGCATCTCATCTGGTGTCGGGAAAACTATAGACCGATTAGTCCGTGTCCCAACTACAAATAGGCGGTCTCTAAACTGTGGGACGCTATAATCAGCGGCATTAAGAACGGTCGGCGTTTCTACTTCATAGCCCGCTTTTCTGAGGTCCTTGATAGCCGCAGAGAGCTGTTCCCCACCATCCAGATCACGCAGGCCAGGGACATTTTCAATCAGGAAGCAAGCTGGTCGAAAGTGCTTAATTACAGACACATAATCAAACAGTAGGTTTCCGTTTTCCTCATGTTGGAAACCAACACGTTTGAAGTTGGCGCCAGACTTGGAGAACCGTTGATTGGAAGCGATGGAGAACGGCTGACAGGGTGGCCCACCTGCGAAAATACCTTCAAAGTTGATAGGTATTATGGCCTCTAAGGAGGCAATAACTTCGGAGACTTTTGACACGTCACCAGCGTCGGTGGGCGGGCCAAACACTTTCCACTCCGGACGGTTCTTTCGAAGTGTTTTGCAGAACAGTTCATTGAACTCAAACGCAGCGACATGCGCGAAGCCCGCAGCTTCAAAGCCAAGGTCAATACCGCCGCATCCAGTGAAAAAGCTAACCATCGGCACATGCTGTTGAGAGCCTTTGAAATCTTCTAAAGACCGTGGAGTGCCACCCGTCCAAACCTGTTTGCGTGACTGTTCGTAAATTAGATCATCGAGTGATTTCCCAAAGTGCGAGAGAGCATCAGCCAGTTCTATCCGTTCATTCTCTGCAAATGCAAAAATCTCGCGCTGCTTCTTGAGCGATACAGATGCAGCGGTTTTTCTAACGGCGGTATCAAGCATGGCAATCTCCCTTAATTATCTCTCCCTTGGCTTGGGCATAAATGTCGCGGGCTTCCTTTTCGTTAAGAAAGTCCTTCCTCGCCTCAGCTTTGAGATGGCCATCGTAGAAGCGATGTATAGCTCTGTGGCAGGTTGGGCAAACAGGCACCAAATCATCAAGCATTGTGCCTGTTCTTGAATCCACCCTAGTGCCAGACGAAAGCGGTAGGATGTGGTGAAGATCGAGGACGCGTTCCACCCAAGGGTAATTCTTCTTGGTATCCATACTGCATGCGTCACAAACAGAGGTCGGCTTGCGTTCAAAAAAGAGGTCCCGCAACTTCGAGTTTCGTTCGATCACGATATGAGTCTTTTTGACTTTACTGCCCTCAGAGAAGCCACTGTCCAAAACATCGGACACGATGGTGCTTTTGTAGTCAAAGAAATCATGCTCACTGCCGTCCTTGAACAGTGCTGCAAGTCTTTGGATTTCAAGATCGCCATCTTCTTCACGAGGGCCAGAGATAGGGTGAATATCCTGAAAGATGCTCATCGCATCCTCTTGGCTGAGTGACGTAATGATGTTGCTTCCATCACTGTGCAGATACGAGATCTGCGAGATAAATTTTATGCTCTCACGCGCTTGTCGCGGATCTGCATTTTTACCGATCTGCTCGTAAGAGCTGCGTTTCGCCAAAAGTCCGAGAAAGGCGGTATCATCCTCGTCGCCGGACAACCCACTGTCGATGTACGCTCCGATCACCTCGTAAATCGGTGTAATCGGCTCGTTCAGTCCCGCGACCTTCGCGAGTAAATATTTGAGGGCGAAGCACAGTGGGTGCCTTACGACTTGACCTTCTGCGACTGCTTTCCAGCCAGTCAGAGCTGGCGAAGGGTCTGTGGTAGCTTCAACTAAAAAGTGGAGATATTCGTCGCAAGTAACAGCACCGGCCTGTGTCAGGATTTGCGCAACAGGCGTGGGAACAGCTACGCCATTCTTCTCACTTACCAGCAGGCACAGCTTGAAAATACGAGAGTAGTTGCGCCACGGCGTATGGGTTGCAGGTGCTGCGAAAGGGAGACCCGTTTCATCACGGATCAGAGTCGAGTCGCCTCTAGTCCATTGATTTTTAGACACAAATCGGGACACCTTTCTCAGCACATCGTACTGAAAGTAACCCATTCGACCTTGATCCCAGTTCCACATCAAATGGTCTTTCTCACACTAGATTTTTCCTTTTCCAGATAACCGATTGGATACGCAAACTCAACGAAGACCTGCTTCGTAAGAAGTGCGCGGGTTTGGCTACATTGTGACCCAAGCGAAGGTCTGCGATGCGGACTGCAAACACCACATCGCGACGGTAGCGCGAAGTTCTGAAAAGGGCCGCGAGCTGGCTAATTGGGCGTCGACCCTGTCAGCGTCGTGTGAGTTCGACCTGATCCAACTTATGCGGTCGTAGCGAAAGGTGGGAATGTGGGTCAAAGGCGCAGCATCCGGACGGTCAATCAGATGGCAGCTAAGGGCCGCAGGGATCAAAAACCACTTCTAGACATTCCCGCTATGTTCACTCCGATACCAGCCCGGTTCTAAACATTCTTTATTGTAATTACAAAGGCATGCCTAGTCTTGCAAATCCGTGTACACCGGTTCGATTCCGGTACTCGCCTCCAAATACCCCGCTAAATCATTGATTTTAATAAACGAAATATCCTTACATAAACATACCCACCATAAAACCCGCCAAAGATAATAGGCTTGATTGCGTATGTCTGCGACGATTTCAGACATATGACTTCAATATTTGCTCTAATATTACTGAAAGTGCTACCGCCACACCGCGACTAGTGACTAGTACACCATGATTGCCAGAGCTATGTTTTTGCGGCGCTCAAATTCACTGATCCTTGGTCTCTAGTGAGTTGGCCAACTTCTTCTCCAGAGCGATAATCGCGTCTCCGGTAACAATGACGACAAGCACCGCCTGATAGATGTTCCAAATGAACGATTTAAGTAGCATGACCAAGAATGTCAGCCAACCGAGCAACACCGCTAACATGCTGGCTGCTGACCACCACACGATTATGCTTGCAGATGGAACATTTGGCGACACGGCATTCACAAATGCCGGAGCAAGAGGCATGACTAATTTCAGAACTATACTCATCGCCAAGAATGCGAGGTAGTGAATGAATACAAGCAGGAAATTGAAAAAGATGAACTGTAGTCTGGAGAGACCCGTGTCCTTGTGGTCTAGCTTCGCCAGACCAGCAAATATTTCGGGTCGAGTGATGCTCGCAAAAATCGAGAAACCTGCGATCAGGAAACCTAAAATCGCGGTTGTGAACGTAAAGCCAACCTCGGCTACTACGGTAATGAGATCGTTCAGGGCGGAAAGCGTTAAAACTCCAGAGGCGAAGTACCAGTCTACAACTGCCAAGATACCGAAGAGCAGACATACGAAAGCTGCCACGCCGAAGTTACGCCGCGTCGAGCCAACCTTTCGGGCCTTCCAGTAAACCTCGCCGAGGTTCTTTTCCTTGGTGACTCGCTCTTGCCAATCCATTTATATTAGCTTTTTCAGTTTCTTAACCTTCGCCGAATTTGCATCAGCCTTCGGCGCACTGATCGAGCCTTCCGACCTCAACTGGCTGAACTTCTCGACAAGTCGTTTGACCAGCGACGCCTTAACAAGAGGGACGCTTTCGATCTCGGCGCTGAGCTTGAAATGCTCGTTGTTTCCCGACAGGGCGTTCCCATTAGTATCCACACCGGACACACTAACGTCCTGATTACCTGAACCTGTGGCCTCTGTCACCGCCTCGATTGCAGCCGGAATATCGAGGCCATCGGCACTCGACGCTGTAACCTTCGTGCTGGTCGAACCCAACGCGTCTGACAGCTCCCTGACTTGCCCAAGTATATCGCCCGCGTGGAGGTCGTCGTTTGGTTTGACAACTCGGAAGTTGATCTTCTTCAACTTCTCGAAACGGCGCAAAAACCCGGCGATGTCTGCTTTGCCAGTAAGTGGCACAACTTCCAAAGAAGGTCGTGGGTGGGCTTCATACAGAGATTTCTTTGTCGGCGGCTTGTCATCACCACGGGTTTTTTCGTATCGTCGGTCGATGTATTCTTTGTGCCGCTGACGGAGAAACTGCTCGGCGGTGACGCGAAATGCGTTGATGTCAGGGGCATGCGGTGTTTCGGGAAAGTAGATGAGCCGGTGGTTGTTCAGGATCAGCACGAAAAACGCTGAAGGGGCTGACAGCAGGGAAGCCTCATCTTGAACCAAGCCTTTTTCATCATCGTAGATTTGGGTACGTGTCAGCTCTGTCTGTTTTACAAACCGTCCGGCGAGAACCATGATCGGATCATCATCGTATTCGGCAAGGTTCATCAGCTCGGTTTCATAGAAGTGGTAGTGCGTCTTCTTGCCGTAACTGCGGACATACGTGTCCTTGGTGAACGCAGGGATAACGATACGCTTGGCGTAATCCAACAGAACCTTGTTGTCACCGAACCGGCAGATGAAATTGGCGAAGGTGGCGTTGTGTTGTCTCATTCAAAATACCTCAATCAATATCTAGCCTCGGGAGACCGATCACGATCCATATAGTCTCAGGGTCCATCGTGATCACACGCCGGAACAACTCCAACGGGCTGTGGGAGCTATACCCACAACCAGAAGTACGTTCATCAACTGTTGTCGTAAAGATAGATTAGGTGAAACGTTCCTTCCTGAGCATCTTGGCGGCCAGTAGAAATCGTGGAATAAGTTGATATCGTCGCAACTCTTGTTCGGTCGAAAAAGAATTTCTTGAATTCTTAAACGCTCTCCCTTTTGGGGTATTTGAATACCTGCTCCAAGAATCTATGCGTGTTTATTTTGAATAGTTGACGCTTTTACATCAAGTTATGGGATCCTGCTCATATCAGCAGTCAACAAAGGAAACTGATATGACCCGTAGTTACAGAATCGAACATATCACCCAAGAAAGGTGCTATTTCTTCTTGATGTGTGCGTATTCCAACACCCCTGACATACAAGTTCTCGAAGCTTCCTTTCGTGTAATCGAACTCAAGCTTAACCTGGGTCACCTCTTCATTTCTAGGCAGGACACCCGTCCAGAAATGGATCAAGGTGTATGTGAGTTTATTAGAACATTCGGTGCTCCGTCGATCATTGACCGACGTTCCTCGATCACAACACGCTCTTTGTTAAGTTCTCTCAACAAAATTGACGAACTGTTGGAGTTTGCATCATGAACTTCACACCCGATCATGATTACGTCTTTCTTCTTCACCATTACCTGAGGACCCGAAATTTGAAGCGTCTTGAGGCCGCCAAGGATGCCATACGCGCTAAGATGCACAGGAAGGACCCACTGCCATCCTCATTCCCCCAGGTACCCCTTAATGTTCTCTTCGATGACTTTGTCACTTCTCTCGGTTTTCCTCGCTTTTTGAAGAGGTATGACATGATCCTTGATACCATGGTTGAGCAGAAGGCTCTGAAGCATCGGCGGAATTTAATAGCTAAGGGGGACCCATGGGCTCTTCGACAGCTCGTCACGGTTAATCATTGAAAAGACCGCTCAATAGTCGATTTTTTTCTTTAATATCGTCTTGAACTTTGCCCTCCTAGGCATCACATTGACGACATGGTAGTCCGGACACTTATATCCTCTTAAGACTGATCGCCCCTCCGCGTAATTCAGTATTATTTAGGATATGTCATGCCCACCTATTCCCAGATCCTGGCGGGGTTTAGATCTCTTCTGATCGATTATGATCCAGACGACTACGATCTCGCTTCGGTACAGTCTCGTCTAGAAGACTTTTACCGCAAACTTGTTCGAAATCGCGAAGGTTCCGACTTTCTTGATCCAGAAAAGCTCTGGATCGACGACCTCAGCGAGAATGATATCCCCTTTGCCGTCACGCAAAAAATTAAGCGCCGTGCAAAACGATATCAGCTTCGCCGTAAAAGGCTTACAGGTGTATCTCATCTTCGGACGGAAGATCGCGAAACTCTGAAATCCGTTCTGCCGTTGGTTAACGCAAGCTATATCGATGAAGCGGGTGCTGACTCCTTGGCTTCCGCCCTCCATGATCTTTATCCTTGGATGTCATATGCAACAGAGCATGTCTGGCTTGAGCTTCGACAGTCAGCGCGTGCTGGTGCGCCTGCCTGCGTATCTCCTGTACTTCTCGATGGCCCTCCCGGTATCGGCAAGTCGGCTTGGGCACGCTCTTTGGCAACCCACCTTCGGTCTCCATTTGCATTGATCGACGCGTCTGCCAACAATGCCGGCTTTGCTGTCACCGGCACCGAAAAGGGTTTTGGATCAGCACAGCCTGGACGACCCGTTGAGCTTCTTATTCAGCACCGTCACGCCAATTCGGTGATCGTTGTCGATGAAATCGACAAAGCGGGCATTGTTGAAACAACACGCGGCGTGAGGATGTCGATTTCTCAAGCTCTTTTGGGACTCCTCGAGCCTGTCTCCGCCACGCGTTGGGAATGCCCATTTTACCGGGTTCCCTTCGATTTAAGTCCCATCACGTGGGTGTTGACGAGCAATCGTTTTGCGTTGGTTCCGGAACCACTTCGCACCCGCTGCACCGTCGTAAAATGCAGCAGTCTATCCATTGATCACATGCTCACTGTTGGCGGCCGTCTTTGTGATGGTGCTGGCTTGTCCGTCGCAGCTCGTGATGCGTCTCTTGAGGCCATTCAGCGGCTCTCTGGCACCCTCCGGCGGCCTGTTGATCTGCGCGATGTCCGCCGTGTCATCAGTCGCGCTCAAGCTCTCGAAACTCGTCCCGTCATGCACTGAAGGCTACCACCATGCGCAATCTTTCTTTCATTCAAGACTTTGGCCTGCTGGTCTGTCAGCTTGCTTTCATCCCTCTCTCAATCATCACATTGATTCCCGAATCTCGATATGAGCTAGCAGGTCTCGACATGGGCTTGATGACGTCCTCGGCTCTGTGGGCTGCATTGATCGTGAGCGGTTTCTTCACATTGGCTGCGAAGAACATGCCGGAGCCCGGACCTTTCGCTTCTGCAGGCATTATCTTTCTTGTGGTCTGCTTCTGTCTGACCATTCCCGTTACACTTGGTTTTGCCGCAATGGCGCTCGTTACCATCGCGGTTGGCGGCCCTGATGTTCTTCCTGTTCTCTGGAAGGGCATCCTATTTTTCGGGTTTGTCTGGTTTTGGTTTCACTCCGATTGACCCATTCACGACAAATCCGTTAGCCTCTTGATCGTTTAACAATGTCTCTTCTTGAAAGTGCATTATTAAACGATCTTTCCAATCGACAGATCGACCGGTTACTTGGAAAGTTTCTGGTTAAAGATAGCGAGTCTAAAGACCGTCAAAATCGTCTTCCAAGCCAAAATATCTGGTTCTGGAAAGCGAAGTCGACACTCGAGCCAGTTGAGAAATGTGCCCAAGGTCAACACGGCAGCCAACCGTCGTCGTAGAGCCAAGTTGCACACGGTTGAAAGAGAAACGCTAACGCCCTCAAACTAAGCGATAGCAAACCGACATGTGGTTTCGTATCAATAACTAGAACAGTATTCGGTTCAGTGTGCAGCCCAAGGAGTATCCAGTTGCCTATCATCGTGGATGAAGTCCGCATTTCTGGTTTCCGAGGTATCCGAGACTTTGAGATGTCGCTGCCAAGAGTTGCTGTTCTCATAGGACCAAACAACTGCGGAAAGACATCTGTCTTGAAAGCCCTTCAACTTGCTTTGGGGGACTATGGACGGCATATCTCGGACGAAGACTTCCACATCAATGGCGATGATGAACGGACCGAGAAGATCGTCGTGGACGTTCGGATCGTGCCAACGTCTGACGAAGGTGCCCGTGAAACTGCGTTTTCAAAAGAATGGGCCAACGAATTTGGTGACAAAATCAGGGCAGATGCTGCTGGCAACCAATTCTTTGCCTTCAGAACTACTGCGGAACCGCACGTCGCAAGAACCGGTTTTCTGATTGAACGGCACACACTGCAAGAATGGGTTGAGCACGCGAAGTGGCTTTCCGTTGTGACTACTTCTAGCCTTAAGTTTTCGAGTCGTTCAGAGTTCGTGTCATTTGTGTCGATTGATGCACAGCGAGACATACACCACGAACTGAATGAACGGGCATCTTTTGTCGGAAGAGTACTTTCACAGGTCAAATACAACAAAGCCGACGTTGATGTGCTTGAAAAAATGATCACGGATATTAATGAAGAAGCAGTTTCGAAAAGCGCTCCGCTAGCGAAACTAAAAGAACATTTAAATGCTCTTAACGAGTCATTCGGTGGAGGAGGCAGCGCCGAAGTGACGCCATTCCCCAAAAAATTGCGGGATCTCTCAAAAAATTTCAGCGTGCATTTTGGAGATTCTGCCGCCAGTTCGTTTTCTATGGAATATCATGGCATGGGCACGCGCAGCTGGGCATCGATGTTGGCAGTGAAGGCCTTTACCGGATTAATGGAGGAGTTGCACGAAGAGGAGGCTGAACCGTATCATCCAATTATTGCTGCGGAAGAACCCGAAGCGCACTTGCACCCCAATGCGCAGCGGTCGCTCTTCTCTCAGCTATTCGACTCCAGTGGGCAGGCGATCGTCAGCACTCATTCGCCATATCTTGCTGCGATGTGTTCTCTCCCCAACCTGAGGTCCTTGTCAGCACGTGGAGGGCACACAAGGTGCTACAGTTTGATCGGTGGGTTAGCAGAAGAAGAACTTAAGTCCCTTCACCGGCAGGTCATACGTGATAAAGGAGAAATCTTGTTCGCAAGGGCGCTCATTCTGTTCGAAGGACAAACCGAGGACCAAGTTGTACCTGCAATGTTCGAAAGATGGTTCGGCGCTACCGCATTCTCGAAGGGAATAAACTTAGCCGCAGTGAATGGTCGCAATTACACACCATACCTGAAGTTAGCACTGAGTCTTGGCATACCAACCGTTGTTGTAAGCGACAACGATACAAAGAACGGCGTTTCTTCCAAGGTTGATGTCGATGGGCAGGTCGCTAAACTGGCCGCAGATTCCAATTTAGACTTAACTGCTAACTGCTTCCATTTGGAGTACCTTACAGACACATTTGATTTTGAGGCTGAGCTAGTCCTGTCGTGCGGCCTACAGGCTGAGATAGTCGACTCGTTTATGCGAATGAAAGAAGGGTTCAATCCAAACCCTCAATTCCTTGCTGCGCAACGCACAGAACTTGAGAGCAAATCTGACGCGCAGCTAATTGACGAAATGCGCACGGCAAAAACTCAATATTCAGGTTTCCTCGCGGACGTAATCTCCGAGAACAATCTGGGTAAGGACCGAAAGGCTGTAGTACCTCAGGCACTCCAGAACGCGTTTGAGACTATCGAAAGGTGGTTAAAATGAACCCAGGGCTGTCTGCAGATCAGAAAGAGATTGTTGAGCAACCAATCCAAGGTTCTATTCAGATACTTGCTTCGGCAGGTTCAGGAAAGACACGTGTGTTGACGGAACGAATTCGATTCATTCTTTCAAACTTGAAGAAAGACGGAGTGATCGCACTGACGTTCACCAACAAGGCCGCCGCTGAGATGACAGAGCGTTTAACTAGAGGTGGGTATGACGAAAACCGAATTTGGGTCGGAACAATTCACTCGGTTGCTCAACGTATTCTTGAACAATACGGGCACACTATTGGTTTGCCTTCGGCTGTCCAGATTTTTGAAAGGGACAAGGATCGCATGGAAGTGTTCCTCGAAGCATTGAGGGATGACGGTGTAGACATCGACGACTATCTTGCTGTGGACGATCCGACGGAAAAAAAGTCCAGAGAACGCAACCTTCAAAATTATATGGATGGGTTTTCCACCATTAAGAGAGAAATGCTATCCGAGGAGGACGTTTCTGAGCGCTTCTCCGAGAGCGCCGATATCTGGCGCGTCTACAATGATTATCAGAACGCTCTTCTGAATAGTCGGGGAATAGACTACGATGATATTCTTCGATATGCGCATCGAATTCTTCTCGAACAGGCATGGATCGGCGATGTTTATCGTGCCAAATATAGCCACATCTGCGTAGATGAGGCTCAAGACCTCAATCGGATTCAGTATGAGTTCGTTAAGGTATTAGCGGGAAGTAAAGATGCAAATGTTATGATGGTTGGGGACCCTGATCAAATGATCTATGGGTTCAACGGGTCATCGTCCAAGTATTTGTGCGAGAGGTTTGTTTCGGATTTCGCGCCGAGGGTCTTTCGATTGACGGAGAACTATCGTAGCTCAAAAGCTGTGGTTCGTGCAGCGAATGGACTTCGGCCTGGTGCGCAAAGAGAAACTGAGTTTGCCCTGGAAGGCACTACTCAACTTGCAGCATTTCCCTCTGAGGAAGAAGAGGCAAGTTGGATAGTATCCAGTATTTTAAACCTATCAGAGCTAAAGAACCATCCGGAAATCGAAGGAACAATCTCTGTTCAGAATATGGTCGTCATTGCTCGGAATCGGTTCGTGTTTACCAAGCTTGAAAGCGCTCTTGGGGAACACGATATCGAGTACAACTTGAAGGTCGGCGAGAGAGAGAAACTGCCGATGTCGGTATTCGGGCAGATCCTAGATTCCGCTGTCAGAGTAAAACTGAATCCAAACGATTGGGTGGACGGGAAAAAGCTCTGCAAACGTCTCGGTATTTCTGCCCCCTCGGGCTGGGGCAACGATGACTTACTTAGTCAGCTACGGAATAGCTATTTGCGTGGAGGTGGAGCCAATAATAATCTGATCGGAGATCTTTTATCGGAAGTAGAAGGGCTGGACTTTGAGAACCCAAATATCTTGAAGTTTGAAAAGGTATTTGAAAGGAAGCTCAGCGAACTAGCGCTTGCTGAACCTAATGAGGAAGAGAAGCTCGAGATTGATCGCAGCTTAGTTGAGCTGCAGGAGTTTTCCGATCGGTGGACAAGATTCCGCAGGCTCGGTCTTGGCAACACTCTCAGCGCTTTCAGGAATGCGACAGCATTGGGCAAGTTGAATCCTGATGCAACCAACACCGGACTGACGCTGAGTACCGTCCACACGATGAAGGGGCTTGAGAAAGACATAGTGTTTGTGATGGGGTTTTGCGAAGGAACATTTCCCGATTATCGAGCAAACACCGAAGCTAAGATAAACGAAGAACGTAACACAGCGTTTGTCGCAGTTACGCGAGCGCGACGGTGGTTGTTTGTCTCCTACCCTCAGTCAAGGATGATGCCCTGGGGTTCTGCACGTTCTCAACAACCCTCTCGCTTCATTTCGGAGATGGGGCTGACTTAGGTGAACCGACACAAATACAGCTCGTGTTGACGGAATTTTCGATTTACGTTTCCAAAAGATGACTGATTTCAGTGACCGCAATAAAGGATACTGAGCTACGTTTAGGCAGCGGCGACAGTTCGTAGCTCGGCTGCCTTTAGAACACTATCAACGGAACGCGCCACGACCTCAGCCAAACGGCACGGTACCGCATTGCCAATCTGTCGGTAGATCGAGGACTTTCGACCATAGAATACATGCTCGTCCGGGAAGGTCTGGATACGCATACACTCACGTAGAGTAAGCCGTCGGAGCCTTTTCGGAGCCTCTCCGAGCTTGGCGCTGCCTCCGATCATTAGCTTTTCATGATAACCCTCGATGAAGCTAGGCAAACCATCGAAAATCTCTCCTTCGTCGACAATCGGGGTCTTGTTGCCACCCATCGATGCGGGGAGCGTAGAAGAGACGCCACTTGCAGGTACAGGACGACCCGCACCGTTGAACATCATTCCCGCGTAGGGCGACCTTCGAAGGATCGGGGATTTCGCAAACGAAACCTTCGCCGTGCAGGTCATTGGATTGGCCTTGGTTCCAGCGCGCCCAAATTCACGCACGATATCCGCCACCGTCGGCGGCACGGCTTCATATGCTTTCAGGCGTAGCCGGATATCCGCTTCAAGCTCGGCGCTTCCATGAGGGTAAAGGTCCCGCCGCAGGCCGATGAGGAACATCCGCTGCCTGTTCTGGCACACGCCATAGTCGGCCGCCCCTAGAACGACCAAGGCTACGCTGTAGTCGCGCTCCGATCTTTCGAAAAGCATCTCGCGAATACCTTCCCAGCGTCCCGAGACAGCTAGGGCCTTTACGTTCTCACAAACAAACGCCTTAGGCTTGGTCTGTTCAACTACATCGAAGAAAGCGTGTACCAACTTGCTCCGTTCATCGTCCGGGTCCATCTTTCCTGCCACAGAGAACCCCTGACAAGGTGGGCCGCCAAATACGATATCGAGACCTGAGGGCACGCGCGAAAGGTCAAGATCCAGTACTGAAGTAGGTTCGATGGCGTTGCCCAGATGACCCACAAGATGCAAGTTCGAGTTGAAGGTCTGACAGGCGTCATGATCGATTTCACATGCCACCACGGACCGGAAGCCCGCTCGGGCGAAGCCCACATCCATGCCACCGGCACCGCTGAAAAGGGATACTGCAGTCCGGTGTTTTATTGTGTTCGACATGCCAGACCTCCTCATCCAAATGCTTCGATTTTCCGCCACCTTGTGTCAGAAAACACCCAATATGCAAGATATTGTTGCCCATCAGCACTTTGCTGGGCATTAAAGGCATAAGATATTTACGGAATAGTTTATGGCAACCGATCTCGACGCGGCGATACGAACGCTCCTCCTCCCGGTAAAACCAGGGATCGGAGATGCATATGGCGCGCGTGCCTCTGAAATCCTAGACGCAATCAGGGTCGGAGAGGCAAAGGCGGACTGGGTGCGCTTGGAAGCGTCGGCTTGGCGAAAAACCGGCGCACCTTCAGCAGAGTTCGCTGGCTTTGTCCGGGATTTGATTTATTCGCCTGGATCGCAGCCGCCGACGTACATGATCGAACCTGAAGCCCTGGGCGACGAGGCGACCTACACGCACATTCTCGACCAGTTTTCGACGAAGTATTTCGAAATTCACAGCAGAATAATGCAAGAAGAGAAGGTGGACCACGAAGCCGCCATGCGTGTCCTTTCTTATGCTCACACAATGATGCTAATGGCCACGGCTGGCGGTATGACGGCCTCGCGGATCTACTCGATCCTCTTGGCCGACGGTATCATGATAAGCAAAAGCTGGTCCACGCCAAGATTCATCCTCGATCTGTGCGGCATCAAGCAGGAAGTGTCAGCTGCGGATGTCGAGGCAATCTATATTGAGGACAAGTCCTCTGAACCGGACCTTCTTGGTGATCTCGATCTACAAGGGATCGTCGGTTTCCTCTCCAAGACGTGCCGGTCCTTCGGCTACGCCGATGATCTGGCCGTACAACTCCAGACGCTCCTGATCGACGAGCGGCATACGCCATACCTTGTGATGCTGCATTTCCAAACCAGCCTCTTGCAGATCTACAATCATCGCCTCACCAACGGCTATGAATTCTCACCGAGAGGTGAAGGCGTTCTCTGGCTGACCGCGCGCTACAACGAGGCAGGGCTGAACGTCGGCTTGTCGCCATTCCTCAACAACGCGAAATCGGTCGATACCCTTAGCGCAGGCTGGGCCTCCTCGAAAAAACAAAAAGAGCGGCACGCCGCCCGCGCTCTGGTCGATATCCTTGCCGAGTTGGACCGGCTCAGCGACCCGTCGCGCGCTGCAGTGGGCCTCTATCTGCGTGCGGCCCTTCATCGCATCATACGAGTCTCAGAGGGCGCTGGAGGCGCCTTGACGGCTTCCATGGACCCCTTCACCCCAGAAGGCGCTCAGAAGCTGCTGGAGGGCGTTTCACGAGGCAACACCGGCACCAAGGGCGTTATCGAGCAGCGGCTCAGCGACTGTATCGCACTGCATGAAGCTGGCGATCTTACCCAGTGGCGCCAGCGCGGCTTCGGCGACAGTGTATTCACGACGAACACAGCATCTCGCAAACTCGGTGACGCGGAACTGAAGCACATCAATGACCCCATCATCGTTGCAGTCGAGGCGCATGGCGGGCGTTTGACCGAAAAATATGTACAGGACCACCTCTTTACGATGGCGAACGTACTCCCTCTACGCGCGGAGGAACTCGAGGACCGAGCACCTCTGAGCGATTGGTGCGTGCAGCTCGAGTTCCATTCGCATGCCGCCGAACCGGGGATGACCACAGCTGTGGAGATAGACGGCGTCGAGGTTCGGATCACCTACCGTACCTACGAGGACCTTTCCGCGATCGGCGGCGCCGATGATCTCGCGGTGATCCTCAGTAGTCACTTTGCGGCCCCGCTCAATCAGATACACATCCACCCAGACGTGCGACAGAAAGCTAGGGCAATGATTGCCTGATCAGCCTTGACCATCCCGGATTCAAGGAGCGGTAAGAAGGTTTCGCCAACTGGATGTTCCTTTGGTATCAACGGTTCGCAGATTGAGAAAGCAAGGTCCCTCTGGGGACGAAATTGCGCACAGGCTGCAAACAGACTGCATGCACTCCTTTTGGTTGCCAAAGGATTTTGTTAACAGACGCCAAAAACTTCCCTATTGACCATGTTCCAGTCTAGTTTAGCGTCGTCGGGGTGCAGTATCTCCGCAAGTTCGCGCAAGACGGCCTCCGACATTTCCGTGCGTGGAAGCTTGATAAACGGGCGCCGTTTGGCATTCTTGATATCTGATACGGAGATGTTCAAAAGTCTTGCGAGTGCCCCCTGAGTCAAAGGGTATCCTGCCTCATCAATAGGGTAAAGGTTACCCAAATTTCTTACCACCGCTCTCAATAGGTGCCTTCTCATCGACGCCATTTCTCCACCCTGGAGCTTAACTCCAGCGACGGCGGCACGAACTTTGGGGATCGTAGCTCTTTCACCCCTTTTGCGGATGTTCTCCATTTTGTCACGCCATTCCTCGAACTCTGCCATATCTGCTGGCGGTCGAAACTCACCACAAGGCGTTGGAATACGTTTATAATCAAAGTCAAGGTTCACCCTCCGATCTTCAAAAACGCTGACAAGGTCCTCGTGCTTTTCATCCCAAACGGACTGGACGGAAGAAAGCCGTTTCAGGTTCCAAGTGGCGGTGCCTTCATCGTCTTTGTCAAAACCAATGAGTTCGTCTGCGGTCGCCCGATGACCAGCTCGAGCGACGAGTTGGACGTCATCACCATCAAAGATAATGTAGCCACGAGTTTTCCATACCATTGCCCTGTCGCCGCAGTGCTTAACTTCAATCGGAGCTTCTGAAATCCCCATATTGGTCAGTCCAGCTTGCAACGCTCGAACACCTGGTTTCTCCAGCACCCGATTCATTAACCCGGGAACATCACCCAATTTCACAGGCCGCGGCAAATGCGATAAATGGGGGAACGAAGCCATTGCACCATCGGTTGTCGCAGCAAGGACACGACCACCACACTCTTCAATCGCGTCAATCAAACCGATCAAGGCTGCGCGGACAATTCCGGTTACTGCACCTGCGTGAGCTGGTGACGTAATCGGAGACTCAGGCAGAGCAGAAACGTCATCGAAACTGCGGACATTTCGTTGCCTCACGCCTTGTGCCAGCTTTCCATAAAAAGAATTTGCCATCTCCTTGAACATAAGATTTTCCAAAGACTTCTTGGGGTATTCACCGCGCTTTGCAATCAACTGCGAGAGATAGGATGCAAACATCAGCTGTGGAGAACCATCTTCGTTCCAAACAGGTTGCAAATGAAAAAGGCGATGAATGTCGAGTTCGGCGCCCTTCCTAAAGGCTTCTGTCAACTCAAACGTTGTCGCAAAAGACGTACCGTAAGACGGGTAGATCAGACCTCGGTTTCCCGCGCGAATGGGAATGGTGGGCCAACGACAGTCTTTTGGGAATCTGAACGTGACATAAGCCAGTGCGACGGAGGACGCTGAGTGTAAGGATTGCATGTCCGATGAGGCGTCTAGAAGCGGACCAATCTCATTACTGTGTTCGCTGACATCCCAATCGAGAATTGGAAGGGTCGCTGCTGCACTAGGGTAACAACTCCGGAAATCGAGGTCCAAAACCAATGTGTTTGAGAACTCTCCCTCATTAGCAACGTTCAAGCCACCGCAGAACGCAGGAGCAAAAAAGCCATCGACAATTTCTCGTTCAGGAGATTTTTCAATGGTTGTCCTGCGATAACCCTTAACCTTAGTCAGCCCCAAGAACTCCTGAAGAGCTGCATTTCCTGTATGAACCCGGTAGCCCGACACACCAAAACCGCCCAGGGTCAGCGGCATATTGGGGAGTCCCAAAACATCGTTGGCGAGCTCATGCATGCGGGCGTAATATGCGTATGTGATGCGACAGTCGTTGATACCATACGCAGAAAAATTGGATTCGTCGTCAGCCAGATAGTCTCGCATCCGAGTGATAGCGCCATCTGGCAAGCCGACCTTCGGCACTCCCACGACCTCGCCGAGGGCCGCCAAACTGCCCTTTCCGGCTGGTGCAAGGAGCGTCGTGTCGGCTACTTTTACCCCGCACTTCACCGTCCGGTTATTGAGCTTCAGTTTCAGTGGAACGGTGCCTAGTGAAACAGGCACCTTACGGATGATTTGAAGCACGTTACCTAACTTTTCCCGGTCGCGAAGGGCGGCCCACTCCGCAGCCCCGAAATGCCAGAGCAATAGGATTGGTGAAGGCTGTCTAGCATTAGGCATTTTAAGCCTTTTAGGCTTGATACCTAAAAGCTTCCTGACAACTTCGCAGATCTCTGCAAGCGACATTCTTACGCCGGGCTCGCAGACCCAGATTACCTCGATGGCACGCCCCTCCGCAGAGATTGCCAAAGCCTGGTAACTGACGATGTCATTTTGCGGGCCGTCGTTCTGATACTCAGTATCTAGCGATAGAACCAATTCGTGACCGAAGGTGTCAAACTTGAACCATGCCCCCATAAGCGGACAACTGACACCACTCTGAAGGTACTGTTTCAAATGAGAAATTTCGACTCCTTCTGGGAGCGAAACGCGACTAGGGTCGCATTCTGGCCAGAGTGGACTGCGCGTGAAGAGTGGCGGAACTTCGTCGTCGGACCGCGCTTCCAAAGCGTGGTTCTTGTTGGCTGCCGTAGCGGATTTAAGATCAAATTCGCAATGCATCGCTCCCGATGCAATGACGAAGTCTCCGTCAACATCGGTCAAGAAACCGGTGAAGACGCATAGATCACTGGCTCGGGAAACCGAGTGCGTACCGCTCATTTTTCACACTTTCGCGTAGAGGAGCGGCCATCAATCCAAACGTCGATTTCGGCTACTTTCCACCGTTTACAGCCTGGCGAAAGCGCATATGGTCTGGGGAAGTCTTCGTGCTCATGAATCCATCGCCAGACGGTTGATCGTGACACTGAGAGGCGAGCTGCAAGCTCTTTATCGCTAATGAACATCTGGGCATCCTTTGCTAATTTCAGATGCCAGAGTGCTCTTATATTTCGAAGACTATTGAATGCCGGTTATTACTTGAGACATAACCGCCACGGGCGACAGAAGGTTTCTACCGTCGCGAATTTCGGCCTTTCGGTACAGATATATCCTTTTGATTTCTTTATAAGAAGTTAGCTTGCGATAGCCAATCTCTATTAGTGCCTGAGCCACCGCGTCGCACGCGCTAATTTCTGCTGATGTGTCGTTGCGAGTCGCCGGGGTCATGCCTTCGTCAACCAGTGATTGGACTACACTATGTATTAGATGATCCCGCTCTGTGTTGTCGCCTGGCCACCCACGCGACCAGCGACTGGGTCTCTTAGGCCTTTTTTCTTCGCCAGGTTTTTCGGACAGAAAGTCTATCAACCATAAGCGAAGAGGGGTTGGAAGTTCTTCTCTCTTGGAAACGAGTTCTAGTGCGACGAGCCGAGTAGCCTCCCAAGACAAGCCTTGCGTTGCCGAAAGCTCCACCAATGTAGTTATCTCTTCTTGCTGTCCTCTTCTAAGAGTCTCGAGAGTTAACTTTGCCATTATTTCTGCTTGAGTGGGGATTTCTGAAATGCCTTCCAGCATTATCTTTGCTTGTTCTATCGCATCTGGAAACTGCATTTAAACCTTAACTCCACGAACGAAATCATTCCAATCCGCCATCATTTTTCTGCGCTTCTCAATGACGTCCGATCTCGCATAAGCCTGTTCGACTTTAGATCCAAGATAGTGCCAAAGGGCTGCCTCAGATAAGTTCCACTCATAAGATGTGCGCTCTGAGACCCAGTCTTTCATTGTAGAACGAAAACCGTGCGGAACTGCAACTTCTCCAGATTGAGCATCCAAGAAGCCGCGATTGCCATTTCGCACATCAGCATCGTGAGTTTTCTTCAAGACCGCCGCGATAGACGCATCAGACAGAGCACCGCCACGAGGCGCGACAAATACATATTTTGACCCGGCGTGCCTCGGAACTCTATCGAGGATGTCTTTCATAGCCTCTGTCAATGGTACCCGCCGAGGCCCCATCTTTCTAGTTACCTTAGATGATCGTCGTAGGGGCTGTACGGTCCAAACCATGTTATCGAAATCCACCTCATCCCACGTCATGAACCGAACGGCACCGGTTCGAGTTGCGGTCAAAAACTGAAAGCTGAGTGCCAACTTTGAGATTCCAGTTCGGCTTTGAATTGCTTGCCAACAGCGTTGGACATCCCGCAATTGCACCGCGGGGAAGTGCTGCTCATCTGATCCATCCGCAGATTTTGGCAGTAGATTTGATAGCTTTCCTGTCCATTCCGCAGGATTATCGCTTTCCCGATATCCTTTCGCTGCACAAAAAACCAACGTCGCACGGAGCTTTCTTCGCAGTTTGTCCGCAGTAGCGCGCTTTTCAGACCAGATAGGTCTCAGTACTTCAACGATGTGGTTTGTGTCGATTTCAGACGTTGATTTCGCCCCAAGCACCGCCATTGCATACTCATCAACGCTATTCCTCCAGTTCTTCCGATGACTCCCTTTTGACAGCTCACTTTGCTTGATAGGAACATACTGTTCAAAAGCGTCGCGAAATGAGATGCTTTGTTTTGCTTGATCCGAGAGGGATTTTCGCAACTGCTTGCGTTCTTCAATCGGATTAATGCCCTGCCTAATCTTTGCTTTGTTTTCAGAAGCGGACAGCCTGGCATCTTTCAAAGACACTTCTGGATATGAACCCAACCCAATCTCTCTGCGCTTCCCCCCCACTGGTGTACGGAGAAGCCAAGAACGGCCCCCGCCTTCGGTTACCTGAAGGTAGAGTCCAGGAACCCCTCCTACCGGGTGAACCCCCGACGAAAGTCTCTTCACCTCAATCGCACTCAGCTCCTTCGCTCGCCTTGGCATATTCAACAACCCACCATTGTACCCACCATAGAAACTATACACACATGCGTCATGCTGCAACTGGATAAGACACCAAAATGGAAAGGCCTTCAATTATCTCAAATTTATTCAGATACTTATCGGTCTAGATGGAACAGAATCAGACACAACCGTGGAGTTGGTACTCGCCTCCATTCTTTTCAAGCCTTAGCCAGGATTTCGCCGAAATGCGCGAAATTTGGATACGGACACTTGAAATCTTGTACTGAGCCTTCCACGCTGTACCAACTCATAACCAGAGCGGATGTGCGCGACAATGAGGTGGCGACCCGAACATTGCGGGCCATCAAAAAATCAAGAAACATTTTTCGTCGGGACTATCCCCACATTGCTGCCGCTTATCGAACTCCAATGAAGGTATGGAGATCGGACTATTCCGACAATGGATTTTTCCGCTTCGCCACAGCGGCGTCAGTTTTCAATTGAAGCGCCAGTGTTGAAATGCAGCGGCATGGGTCACCAATCCGATCATTCGCTGGTGTGGATATCGTCCGGAAGGAAACTGCTCGCTCGCATCAGGCTGATCTTATGCCTCAGGCGCGGGCTGATCCAGGTAGCGAACCCTCATAAATTCCTGCATGCGAGCGTGCAGCACTTGGGTATGTTCATGGGCCAGTTTGTCCGCCGTCTCTTCATCTTGTGCCTCGATCGCGTCAACCATGTGATGATGCGCAGGGCTGAGGTGGAATTCAGTGCCGTCTTGCCGAACCGAAGCATAATGGAAATGCAGAATGCGCCGGCCCTCGTCCAGCAGGCGTTCATAGGCCCGCGCGAGATAACTGTTCCCACCGGCATGTGCGATCAACATGTGGAAGGTTTTGTTGGCTTCCGACATCGCCAGCGGCTCCCCCTGTTTACAAAGTAGATCGTAGGCCTCTGCCGCATTGCGCAGGGGCGCAATATCTTCGTCTTTGCGATGCACCGCCGCAAGCCGCGTGGTCGCGCGTTGCAAATAATCGATGGCCTCAATGAATCGCGGGAGCGTTGCTATGTCGAGCGGGGCAACGATCGTGGAGCGGTTAGAAAGCATGTGCACAAGCCCCTCTGCCGAGAGTCGGACGATGGCCTCGCGCACAGGAGAACGTGACATTTCGAATCGCTTTGCAATGCTGGTTTCATCCAAGGCTGACCCCGGTGCGAGTTTCAGCTCCAAGATCTCGTCACGTAGCTCTCGATAGACGCGTCGCGCGCCGTCGCCGCGTTTTGGCCCCTCTTTTCGGGAGGTTACGGTTGTATTTTGGCTCATCAAGCTCTCTGCGATTGTCGAAAAAACAGGCATAGATCTGGGAAATATCCCAGCATGCTTTCCCATTTTGCACAATTGGTTTGACCTGTCGACTTTTTGTCGACTAGTCTCAATGAGAAACTTGTCGACATAATGTCGGCAAAAAGAAAAATGAACGAAACCGACATGGAGAGAAACATGAAATACCTATCTTATGCTGCCATCGCATTGGGTCTTGCTGCTGGAGCAGCCCAGGCGGAAAGTCGCCTCGACGCAGCACTTGAGCGTGGAAAACTGCTCTGCAGTGGGCACAACGGTAGCTTTCTGGGCTTTGCTGAAGTTGACGATGAAGGCAACTGGAAGGGCATGGACATTGACCTTTGCAAGGGTCTTGCCGCGTCACTATTTGGTCAATCCGAAGGCAATTTGGAGATTGTGCCAATTTCTTGGGCCCAGCGCTGGCCGTCCTTACAATCCGGCGACATTGATGTTGTGATCAAGCTGTCGGGCTGGACCCAAAGCCGCGATACTGAACTGAATTTGTCCTACTCGCTGCCCTATTTTGTAGGGGCCTTCCACGTGATGGCCCATGCCGATCTGGGCGCTGAAAGCGTCGCTGACCTGGATGGCGGCTCGATCTGCGTGTCTGCGGGCACATCGACAGAACGTGTTCTGGCGTCCTATCTGGAAGGCAACGGCATTGATGCCGAGGTCGTCGTTTTCGAAAGCGGCGACGAGGTGAAGACCGCCTATTTCAACCAGCGTTGTGATGGTTTGATCCTGTTCGCTCCGCCGCTGGCCGCGACCCGCGCTACGGCCGAAAACCCCGAAGCGCATGTGATCCTGCCCGATGTTCTGGGACTTGAACCAGAAGCGATCATCGTGCCCGAGGGTGACCCAAAGTGGCTGGACGTGCAAAACTGGATGCTGTCCTCGCTGTGGTTCGCAGAAATCAACGGCATCTCCCAAGCCAACGTGGACGAGATCAAGGCGAACCCGGGTTCGGCTCAGATTGAGAAATTCCTTGGTGTGACCCCTGGTTATGGCGAACGCCTCGGCCTGTCAGACGATTGGGCGTACAACCTGATCAAAGAGGTCGGCAACTACGGTGAAATCTTTGAGCGCAACATTGCCGCACCCTACGCCCTGCCGCGCGGCATGAATGAACTCTACACCAACGGTGGCGTCTTCTATCCGCTGACCGTCGATTGATACGACCCAATTCCGGGGCCGAACCAGCCCCGGATCTTTCCCAGATAGGGCTTTCCCATGCTCGCTACTTTGAAGAACAAGACCGTCCGAGATAAGGCGGCGCAGTTCAGCTTTATTTTTGTCTTATTGCTGCTGATCGTGGTCTTTGCGTTCACTGCGCGCAGCAATCTGCAAGCGCAAGGAATGACTGCGGGCTTCGACTTTCTGGAACGGGCCACCGGCTGGGGTGTCAGCTTTTCCCTGATCGAATTCAGCACATCTGACACCTATTTGAAGGTGATTTGGGTGGGCATTCTGAACTCCCTTTTCCTTGGGGTCATATCGCTGGCGCTCGCAACGGCAATAGGCATCGCCATCGGCATTATGCGGGTGTCGGGCAACAAGATGGCCGAACTGATTGGCACGGTTTACGTCGAAATCTTCCGCAACCTGCCGCTTCTGCTGCAAGCTTTCTTCTGGTACGCGATCCTGACGAACCTGCCGCGACCAAAGGATCTGGCTGACGCGTCTGGTCCTGTGTTTCTTACCGGACGCGGAATCTATATGCCGGGCCTGAACGTGACCGGTTTCTCTGTTTTTCTGATGTTTGTGGCTTTGACCTTTGCCTTTGGGCTATGGCTATGGCTGAAGTCGGCCCGCCGTTTTGCTCGAATGGATGTTGGACGTAAAACGAAGATTTCACGCGCGATCTGGCTTACTTGGTTAGTGTTGGCCGTTGTGTTCTTGTGGATTGGCCGTATCCCCGAAACTCCCCTTGTCAGCCAGCCATATCTGAAAGGCCTGAATTTTCGCGAAGGCATTCGCGTCTCACCTGAATTGATGGCCTGTATCATCGGGATATCGGTCTACGGGGGCGCTTACATCGGAGAAATCGTCCGAGCCGGTTTCAACGCAGTTGGCAAAGGACAAAGCGAAGCGGGCCATGCCCTTGGCCTGAGCACCTTTCAGACATTCGCCTACATCCGCCTGCCGCTGGCGGTCCGCGCGGTAATGCCAACACTCATCAACCAATATGTCTGGCTCTTCAAATCCACCACCATTGGGATTGCGGTCGGTTTTGTGGACTTCTTCATGGTCATCTCGACCTCAATCAACCAATCAGGTCAGACCCTCGAACTCATCGCCATCCTGATGGGCGGCTTCCTAATCATCAATTATTCCATGGCCTGGGTGCTTAATCGCGTGAACGACGCGATCAAGCTCAAAGGCAATCAACTAAGGACCTAAGCGATGGCCAAGACATATGCCAAGCCGACGCTAGGCAGCCGGCTGCGTGCTGACTATTTCTCTTCCCCGGTAAACACAGTTGTGACGCTGACCTTCGCGGCGCTCGTCGCGTGGGCGCTGTGGAACCTGATAAACTGGGGGATTCTGCACGCAACATTCAGCCAGACCAACAAAGAAAACTGCGGCCACGGCGCAGGAGGCGCCTGCTGGGCGGTAATCGATGCACGCTGGCGGTTGGTCTTGTTCGGGCTTTATCCCTTTGAAGAACAGTGGCGGTCTGCCATTGCCTGCATTGCCATTGTGATCACCGGTGCGCTGTCCTGTTTTCCGTGGTTCTGGAGCGGGCGACGCATCGCGACACTCTGGATCGTTGGCTTCGCAATCTTCTACTTCCTGATGCGTGGCGGTGTGTTCGGACTAACACCCGTGTTCGAGCAGAACTGGGGTGGGCTGTCGCTGACGATCTTTATTTTTGCAAGCACGACGCTTTTGGGCATGCCGTTGGCAATCGTCTTTGCCCTCCTGCGCCGTTCAGAGTTGCCTTGGATCGCCCGCACCATGGGATTGATTATTGATACGATCCGCTCTCTGCCGCTTTTGTCGATCATGTTCACCTTTGCCATCGTGCTGCCCTTTGTGCTGCCTGGCTGGTTGATCGGGGACAAGCTTTACCGGGTCATCGTCGGCTATTCGCTCTTTTTTGCGTGTTACCAGGCCGAGATAATCCGTGGTGGGATGCAGGCACTGCCCGCTGGTCAGGAAGAGGCCGCCAAGGCGCTTGGCATGGGGTATTGGCATCGCATTGGCTATATCGTCTTGCCGCAGGCTTTTCGAAACGCCTTGCCGCCGACAATCAACCAGTTGGTGATTACATTTAAAGAAACTTCGCTGGTCGTCATCATCGGATTCTTTGAGATTCTCGCGTCGGGCAACGCCGCTTACGGGAATGCCGACTGGAACTTTGCCCATGTCGAAGTCTACTGCTTTGTGGGCTTTCTTTACTTCATCTTCGTTTTTGCCCTGTCGCGCTATGGGGCCTATCTGGAACGCCGCATGGCCGTGGCAGAGCGCTAGGAGCATATCATGACCGATCACAATGCTGTCCGCATTCAGGACATGGACAAATACTATGGGACGTTTCACGCCCTCAAAGGGATCAATCTGAACGTCGCCAAAGGTGAGAAAATCGTTGTCTGCGGCCCGTCAGGGTCCGGCAAATCCACCTTGATCCGCTGCATCAACAAGCTCGAAGATTATCAAGCGGGTTCTATCAACGTGCTGGGCACGGAACTTGATGACAACCTTGATAATATTGACGAAGTCCGACGCGAGACAGGCATGGTGTTTCAACACTTCAACCTGTTCCCGCATATGACGATCCTTGAAAATTGCATCCTCGCCCCGACATTGGTGCGCAAACAGCCGCGCGCCGAGGCAGAGGCCGTGGCGATGGAATACCTCACCAAAGTGAAAATCCCCGAACAGGCTGACAAATATCCCGGCCAGCTGTCCGGCGGGCAGCAACAGCGTGTGGCCATCGCCCGCGCGCTTTGCATGAAGCCCGAAATCATGCTGTTTGATGAACCCACCTCGGCGCTGGACCCCGAGATGATCTCGGAGGTGCTGGACGTGATGACAAGTCTTGCCGGAGATGGCATGACGATGGTCTGCGTCACACACGAAATGGGCTTTGCCCGGCAGGTCGCTGACCGGGTGATCTTTATGGCCGATGGCGAGATCGTCGAAGAGGCTGAACCAAACACATTCTTTGACGCACCAAAACAAGAGCGTACAAAAGCCTTCCTAAGCCAAATTCTAGGACACTAATCGATGAGTAAGATGGACAGTCATTCCACCCATGACGCTGAACAGGACGCGCGGAACGAAAACATCCTGATCCATGTAAACGGAGAGCTCGTGCCCAAGGCCGAAGCGGTGGTGTCCGTTTACGACAGCGGCTTCATGCTGGGCGATGGAATGTGGGAAGGCCTGCGTTTGTATAACGGCAAATGGGCGTTCTTTGATGAACATATGGATCGGCTGTTCAATTCGTTGAAGTCCGTGTCGATCGACATCGGCATGGGCCCCGATGACATTCTGAAAATCCTGAATGACACAGCCGAAGCCAACGGGATGACAAGCGACGCCCATTGCCGACTGATGATCACCCGCGGCCGCAAGGCCAAGCCGTTCCAGCACCCAAACCTATCGCGGTTTGGCCCAACGATTGTGGCCATCGTAGAACATTCCAAGCCCGCAAGCAGTTTGCAGGCCAAAGGTATCCGCCTGGCCACCGTGCCGCAGGTGCGGGGCCTGCCAATGAGCCAGGATGCGAAATACAACTCACATTCCAAACTCAACTGTGTGATTGGATGCCTTCAGGCCGAACAGGCCGGTGCCGACGAGGCGCTGATGTTGGATCCACATGGTTTTGTGAACACCACCAATGCCTGTAACTTTTTCATCGTGCGCCGGGGCGAGGTTTGGACCTCGACAGGCGATTACTGCATGAACGGTGTGACACGACAAAAGGTGATTGATCTGTGCCGTGCCAATAACATTCCGGTTTTTGAAAAGAACTTTTCGCTTTACGAAGCCTATGGCGCTGATGAAGCCTTTCTGACTGGCACCTTCGGGGCGCAGACACCCGTGGCCGAGATTGACGGCAAAACGATTGGCACGGGCGAGCGCAACATGACGCAACGTATTCGTGACCTTTACAAGGCGCTTGTCCACGAAAACACTGGGCGCTCCTGAAGAAGAGAACCGCACAATGGCGCTGGCCCTGCGCACTATCACGGGTAGTGGAATGGTCCTTGCTCAATCAATTGAAGATAACGATCTGAATAAAGAATTTGACCGCAGGCGAAACCTAAGAATGGCAAAGAGTTGGGCGACCACACATTTCGTGTGATCGCCCAACCAAATCTCATCGCAATCAAGGGTTACTTGACGGGCGCAAGGCCTGAGTAGCGGAAAGCTTCTGCTTCCAGGGCGTCGATTTCGTCACCAGACATCCCCTTGTGCGCAATCACCATGCGGCCAAGGAAAACCAGAGGCAACTCATCTGTCCGCCCTTCCAAAACAGCTTTGACAGATTCAGCGGCAGCTGCACCAATGTCATCAGACATACGCATCGGTGTCGCATCCAGCGTCCCATCGCGGATTGCGTCAAGCTCTAGCGATGTTCCGCCCCAGGCCGTCGTATAGAATTCCTCGGTCTTGCCTGATGCGATTTGAGCCTCGACCGCGCCGATCCCCATAGCAGTGTTCGCCGTGTGGACCACCTCAACTTCGGGGAAGGCTGTCATGATCTGCTCCATCGCAGTGTAGCCTTTCTCGCGGTTGAAATCAGCGTATTGCTCTGCGACGCGTTCCCAGTTTCCCGTCTGTTCAACGCATTCGGCAAAAGTTTCCGAGCGTAGGTTGTCAATCGACCCCGGAATACCCCGGATCAAAGCGTAAGAAAGATCGGAGCCAAGATCTGCGACCATGAAGTCGCAAATGGCTTTGGCGCCTGACGGGGAATCGAAATTGAACCACGTGACCGGCTGGGTTGTAAGATCTTTCAACGGCGTGTGGTTGCCCCAGATCATGGTCGTGAACCCTTCGGTATCAACGAGACGCTGGATATTGTCACCTTGCGCCATCAACTCTGACGGCGCGTACATGACGAAATCCCAGATGTCTTCGTCATTCACGACCTGTGCCACGAACTGGTTCTGGAGTTCCCCTTCGTTCATCCGCGTGGCGAACTCTGTCGTTTCATAAAGGATGCCAAGCTCGTCGAGCCGCGTCGTAAACGCGATGTAATTGCGGTTAAAGAAATCAGAGGTGTCGGCTGACGGGTAGATCAGTGCAATCTGAACTGGATCCGTCATCTCTGTTGCCAGTTTGACCGGCGGTGCCGCAATGGCCTCCTGCAAGGCTGCCAGCGCCTCTGGTCGCGTCACCTGCTCTGGTCGCCAGACCTCACGCTCATCATCGTCTGGTAGCGTGAAAAGTGGCAAGTCTTGAGCCATGAGCGGCGCGGATAGTCCCAAACACAGCACCGATGTCACCGTCATTGCGTGAAAAGTTTTCATTTTTTCCTCCCTAAAAAGTCGTTGGTTCGTTTCTTGGTGGTCGTTTCTCTTGGACGGTTTCGTTAGGTCGTCACGCCCCCTGGCAGGGCTGCGCCCAGAAGGAACAACGTGGCAAGTGCAGCGATCAGCCCACCCAGGAATTTGAGAATGGATAGGTTCTGGCGTGATCCGATTTTCGCCCAGATGTTGCCCGCGACGTCTTTGTCTTTCGACTGAAGCCACGAATAGGCGGCCACAGAGACGACAATCACGATGCCAGCAGCGACGGATTGCCAGAAGAACTCAATGCGCAAGATGATGGTGGCATTGGTAATCATGGCGAGCAAAATCACACCGCAGAACGCACCCAGCATGGAGGCACGCCCGCCGAACAGGGAGGTCCCCCCAACCACAACCGCGGCAATTACATGTAGGTTCAGGAAACTGGCCGACGTGGCCTGAATGGAGTTCAGCTTGCCCGCCAGCATCACGCCGCCCAATCCAGCCAAAGCCCCCATCAGGGAATAGGCATAAACACGTTGCCGATCGACGGCGATACCCGCCATCTCTGCAGCTTCAGGGTCGGAACCGATCCCAAGAGCGTATCGGCCAAAAAAGGTGCGCGTCAAAACGAAGTATCCGGCAACTATGGTGACGATCCCGATCAGAACTGGGACGGGCAAGAAACCCTCGATACGACCACGCCCGATGATTTTGATGATCTCGGGGAACTTTGCCAACACGAGGCCCTTGGCGAGCACAAGTGCAATCCCGCGGTAGATAAGGTCCATCGCCATGGTCCCGATCAAGTCGGGAACATTCAATTTGGTGACAACTATGCCATTGATTGCACCAAGCGTCGCGCCAATCGTGATGGCAATCAAAATGCCGACGTAGGGCGAAAACCCGTATTGTTTGATCATGAAGGCCATGATCAACGCGCTCAAGGCCGCGATTGAGCCGATCGACAGATCAATACCGCGCTGCGCGATGACAAAAGTCATCCCGACTGCCATTGGCATGAACATGGCGGCTTCCATCAAAACGATCTCAAAGTTCGAAAGACGGAAGAAGCGCGCTGGCTCGACGATCAACATGAACGTCATCAGCATTGCGATCATCAAGATAGGGCCAAGGATGGACACGTATGGGCCAATACGCTCCATAAACGATTGTTGCCCTGGCACCTGAACGTCTGCGGTCGAGTCCATCATGCCACTTCCTTCTTTTCCTGTGCCCCGACAATCATTCCGAGCACTTCTTCGTTGGTCGTTTCCGACACATTTAAGGTTCCGACCTTCCGTCCACGGCGCATGACCTGAATGCGGTCCGCGACCTCGAAAACGTCGTCAAGCGAATGGGAAATCAGCAAGATTGCGAGACCTTGATCACGCAGGTTGCAGATCAGTTTCAGCGTTCGGGCGGTCTCTTGCGGACCAAGTGCCGCTGTCGGTTCATCCATGACGAGCACACGCAAATCACCGTGGTAGATAGCGCGTGCGATCGCCACAGCCTGTTTCTGCCCCCCCGACAAGCTCTCGGTCGGGGCGTCCATGTCTGGGAGTTTGGTGCCGAACCGCTCAAACAGCACACGACTGGCCTCAGATTTCATCCGCGCGTTATCAAGAAAAGGAATGCCTAGAACAGACTTCGTCAGCTCATTGCCAAAAAAGATATTGGCCGCTGGTGTCAGGTCGCCTGCAATCGCCAGAGTTTGATACACTGCATCAATCCCCAACTGGATCGCATCGTCACGCCCGTTCAGAGATACCTCTTTGCCATCAATATTAATCCGACCGGCTGACGGGCGCAAAACTCCGGTGAGGATCTTGATCAACGTCGACTTACCCGCGCCGTTATCCCCCACGATCGCCAGCACCTCGCCCGCGCGGGCATCCAGGTCTACATTGTTCAACGCCACCGCACCTCCGAAGCGTTTGGTGATCCCCCGCATCTGGACGAGCGCGTCCCCTTGGGACGATGGATTATCTGTCGAAGATGTCGTCATGAGGTTCTCCAGCCTTTCTTCCGCTCTGCGCGAATTGATTTTGAGTATGTCTAATTGTTGATTAAATTGTCAACAATTTTAGCGACGACTTTAGATCGTTTCATTTTCTCAGTCTTTTCAACGCATAACATGCCCTGCGCACCATTCCCGAATGGCGTCTGACGTGCGCTGCGCCTCTTCGAGGAGAACAAAATGCCCTGCATTCGGGATAATCGCCTGCGTTCCGTCAGGTGCTGCCGCCACGATCTCTGCCCCCATTTGCGTGGACGTAAGCGCATCTTGCGCGCCATTTATCATCAACAAAGGTGCAGCGAAGCGCGCCAGATCGGCCAAGGACGATGGCCTTCCAATGGCAAGCTCAATCTGATCAGCGAACGTTGAGCAGGGTGTCTCGCAGGCCATATCCATGACCAATTTCTTGATCTCAGGACCCGCGGTCTTCGGGGCCGCAACGTAGAGGGGCCAAAGGTGTGTCTCTACAAATTCATGCGGCCCTAGTTGCGCGAACCGGCTGACCATCTCCCGTCGCACGGGCGCCATTTCCGGCGCATCTGCATGCGCTGTCGTACTGATCAAAACCAAACCGATGCACCGCTCAGGATACCGGCGCATGATCTCCATCACGACCTGGCAGCCAAGCGAAAACCCGACGACATGGAAATTGGGGGCCATGCCCACCACAGCTTCATCTGCCAGCGCAGCCAATGACGCGCTGTCCAATCGCTGTACAACCCGCACTCCCCCCGACAGCGTGGTGTCCAACGCCATGATGACGGGATCGAAAACCCGCGCGTCACACAACGTCCCCGGCACGAACAGCCATGTCGGCGCGTCGTGACCCGGTAATGTCATCCAGCATCCGCCGCACGGCTGTAACGTACTGCATCCGATATACCCTGCGTCGCCAAAGCGAAATCATTGCCAGGGGTCACCATTGCAAACCCCTCTGCGATCCGCTGGCGGGCCATCTGCGCGCTGCTGCAAAAGATGCCAACAGGCACGCCCGCAACCGTCGCGCGATGCAGAATTTGGGAAATGGCCCCGCTCGTTTTGCTGGGGCCATTCTCTGCGCCCGGTGCCTCTCCAAGCGCGAGGGCAAGGTCATTTGGGCCAATATATATCATATCAACCCCCGTAACGGAGAGGATGTCATCAATGTTTGATAGCCCCTCGGCCGTTTCAATCATTGGAATAACAAGGATTTCTTCGTTGGCATGTTGGAAATAATCTGCGCCGCCATAAAGCTTGCCGCGTGCCGGACCAAAGGACCGGGTGCCGACAGGCGCATAGCGGCAGGCCGATACGAGCGCCGCAGCATCCTCTTTGTTGGACACCATGGGACAAACGACACCATAGGCACCCGCGTCCAAAAGGTGCATGATGCCCTCCGGTTCATTGGACGGAGATCGAACAATCGGCACCGCCGGTGTCGACGAAATGGCTTGTAGCATATGCACCGCGAACTCGAACCCAAGCATCCCATGCTGAAGGTCAACTGCGACACAATCATAACCTTGGTGCCCAGCCCCTTCGGCAAGGTAGGCGGATGGGATCGAAAGCCATCCACATACGATTGGGTCTTGCGCCGCAATCATGTCTTTCAGCTTATTTTTGCGCATGGACCAATATCCCAACTTCCATTCTGATGCGTTTTAGGTGCCGATTGACACGCCAAGGAAATCCGACGTCAGGCCGCGGTAAGCGCTGATGAAACGTCATACCCATGCTTTTGAGCAAGGGCGCTGATCTCGGCCCTCAGGGACGCTGGAACAGGCAAGCCGTCCTCCAGACGCGCAATCATCGTTTCGTGTTCGAGCTCTCCCGGAAGCAACATACGCCCTCCTTTTGCAGACATCGGTGAGGCTTTGATGGTTTTGTGCATGTCGGCCATGCGCGCCTCCAATTGGTCCCGACCCAGAAAGGCGTCAGGATCAATGACGATGAACATGTGGCATGTTTCACTTGGCTCGTCGGGATTGGCGTACATACTCTTGATGCCAAATTGATAGGCGCCACCTGTTAATACTCCGCACAGAATATCGACCATCAACGACAGGCCGAACCCCTTGTGACCACCCAGCGGCAACAAGAACCCTTCAAACCCCACAAATGGATCATCCGTCGGCTCGCCATCACGGTCAGTCGCCCAGCCAAACGGAATTTTTTCGCCCTTTTCTTGGGCCAGAAGGAGTTTCCCACCGGCGACCGCGGACATCGAAATGTCAAGGATCATAGGGAATTCTCCACCGGTGGGCGCGCCAAAAGCCAGCGGGTTGTTTCCGGTTATCGGTTTGGCCCCACCCGGAACAACGAGGTTCGGAATGACATTTGTCATCGCCAGCGCGATCATGCCCGCTTCCGTGGCTTGCTTGATATACAAACCCGCAGCGCCAAAATGGTTTGAGTTGCGCACAGCGACAGCGCCGATCCCATTGTTTTGGGCCAGCTCAATTGCGCGATCCGTCGCACGATGCCCTACCACATATCCAAGACCCGCATCCCCATCCCAAACCTCGAAGCTGCCGCGCCCGCCAAGGCACTTGACGTCAGGATGAGTGTTGACTGACCCGTCGGAGATCCGTTGCGCATAAATCGGTAGTCGCAGCAAACCATGACTGTCGACACCCCAAAGGTTGGTCTGTACCAAATCTTGGGAACAGGTTTCCGCGTCCGATGACGACAGCCCCAAGTGGGAAAGGAATCCAGTCAGAAAATCTGTAAGCTCAGCGGCTGGGATTTTGATATTCTCTGACATCTCTTGCGTCCTTCTACTTGGAAAACATCGGCAGCGACTTCGCGCTCACCATGACGGACGCAAAGACACAGGGCGCGTTCGAGCGGTTGTGCCACGTGTGGGCTGTCCCCCGCTGGATGAGCACGTCGCCAGCCTTCAACAAGGTCTCGGCATCGTCTGTTACGGCAATGACCTCCCCGGACAGGATGATGTTGTAGTCAACCGTTTCATTGCGGTGCATTGTCGGGTCTTGCGCCCCTTCAACTTGAATATCTGGGGCCGAGATTGCGGCGAAATCGTCATCAACCGCTTCGGCGCGCTGCACATCATCTGGAAGAAGCTCAACGATCCGAAACCGCGTCCCCCCTTCTGGCGGATGGTGCGTGATTGGGCGCGCGCCGGCGTCTTCTGTTCCGGCATTCGATGCCAAGGGTCCGTCCGTTTCCCAAAGCTCATAGAACGTGAGCGCCCGACCGGGCTGTTCGGCAATTTGGCTGGGTGGCCCATCATGCAGAATATAGGACCGCCCGTCTTCTGAATTGGCCGTTACAACCCGTTTAAACTGCAGCGGCATGACGTCACCTTTCTGGCCAAAAGCTCTTTGCGTCATTATTGTTGACAATTTTATCGACAATTGTAAAGCTCCTTTCTGAAAGACCCCTCAAGGGCTCACCCAGGGAGGGAAAATGCTCAACGGAACCTCACAGCGAATGGTTGCTGGCAGCTTGTTCGCAAGTCGGCCGCGCAATGCCATGACCGCGCGTGTAGCCGGGGCTAGTTCCTTTCATATCGCCGCTGCAGCAAACGATCTCGTCGCTTTATGTCCGGCGACAATTGCGAAGGAACCGACCTGTCCCGGTGGCGATGTCAGGCTCGGCATCCAACCAATCAAACATTCCATTCAAGGCACCACCCAAAAAGCTTGGGCCTACGATATGATACGCCTTGCAGCCGAAAAGCCGGACGGAAAAGGATTGGGTGTTTTTGATCTTTGCCGCTGCGATGAATGCTCTGACATGAACAGCAAAGAAGCCCTTGGAATCATGAGAAAATTCCCCGACCCTCGGGCCATCCTGGCTCAAACATCCCAAAGGGCGTCATGAACAACCCAATGAGACGTATGCCTATCACAGCGTCGCCCGACCAAAGCCTTTCCCGAACGCACTTACACCGACATACCAACTCAAGAGGAACACCAAACGATGCTGACATATTACATCACCGAAGAAGTCACACGCGAAGCAATGATGACCATCGATGAAGCCCCGGAACGCGCCAAAGGCGTTGTCGCCTTTGCAAAGTCTATGGGGGTCACAGTTGAAGAGTTTTTCTTTTGCACAGCCCACTTTGACTTCATTATGAAAGTGACCGCCGAAAGCGAAGAAGCTGTCGCTGCGTTTTGTATGGCCGTGCGTCGAACCGGCAATGTAACAGCCAAGATGACCCGCGCCTACACGCCCGAAGATTGGGGCGACATCGTAGGCCGCCTTCCCTAATCCACTAGAGCACGAAGCGGTGCCGCGGACGAATTTTCGCACCATTGCTATCGGCGCCGTGGCGCAGGTCAAATTGCTCCCGATACCGATCAATCCGCGCCAAATCGAAATGGGCGCGGATTTGATCCACCAAGGCGCCTTGATCCGACCCCGACATCGCATCAATGATGCCTTCGTGCTGCGTGATCACATTCTCCATGAGGTCCGGATTACCGAACTTCATTGCTGTGATCGGATGTGTCCGCATCGCATAATCTTCAATCGCGGCGGCAAGCGCCGCATTCCCGCAATGCGCATACTGAGCCCGGTGAAACTCTGTATTGAGGTGAAGAACCTCACGATATTGGGCCGCACGGGTCGCGGCACTATGGCGTGATTGTATCTCTCGCATATTTTCAATGATCGCGACTGGTGCTGGCAAGACCATCAGCTTGATCGCATGGGTTTCCAGCAATTGCCGAATTTCAAAGAGGTCCGCGACTTCCTTTGGATGCGGTTCGCGCACAAACACGCCCCGATTGGGAATGCGCTCAATAAAGCTCAGTTCTTCAAGATGACTAAAGGCTTGCCGCAACACATGCCGTTTTGTCCCATAGCGCTCCACCAACTGTTCTTCTCCCAGCTTGGCGCCAAAAGAGAAGGTTCCAACGACAATGTCCTCATAAAGCTGCGAGAGGACCGTCTGCGAAGTGGTGGTCATTTTCCTGCCCAGTTTTCTGCTTGTGACCAACACTTGTGTTGGCACCTCCATACCTGCAGCACTATTGTATTTGTCGCGACAATTGTCGACACGATCGTTCCGTCAATGTGGCAAATGCGGATTGTTCAGGGGGCTTGGATCATCATAGTCGGCCGCTGCCTATCACGTCACACAGCCAATGGTGGAGACGGCTGAGACCGCTTTCGCAGACCTAGCGGCTTGTCGCAAAGGGGCTGGAATAGTCGCACGGCCCACGCCCAAAGGTCGTCAATCAATCCAACGGTTATTCCGCTTCATGGTTCACAATGAAATCACTCGGCAGCTCTGGCCCCCAAAGGTAAATCGAATCCTCTGGCGGGTAATCCCCGCTGTCCCAGTCACAATCCAGTGGAATATAGTCGATATCTGACGAGTACTCGGAATAGCTGCCCCATGGATCCCTGACGTAGTGGAAGTAATTCGACCCAAGAACATGCCGGCCAAGCCCCCACCCGTCACTGTATCCTTTGTCTGCCATCTGCATGGCCCCTTTGCCGATATCGTTGATCGAGGGGACATCCCAGGAACAGTGATGCAACCCCGGTGCCGATGACTTTGCAAAGGCAACCAAGTGGTGATCTGACCCGTGGATACCATGCATGAAACAAATGCCGTCGCCCGACCGATCCGAAAGCCGCAAACCCAAAACGCGGGCATAAAACTGGATTGCTTTGGGGACATCGGCGGTAAAGATCAGGACATGCGCAAGGCGGTGGGGTCGCACCTGCGCAACCTTGGAACGCTGCATCGATCCCATCGTGCCGGGCGTTGCACTCAGCATAGAGAACTCTGACTTCGCGTCGGGGGACGATTTCTCGGCGACCTTGACCTCGATCGTGACCCCATTGTGATCCCGAAACCATATCCCGTTGCTATCAAAGCCCTGCGGCGGGTCCATCAGCTTCACACCCTCGGCTTCTGCACGGAGTTTGATCGGTTCAAAATCCTCTTCAAAGACGCCGAAACTCAGAAAATTCAGCTTCTTACGGGCCCCTTCGTTCAGAGAAGCCCAGCGTTGTTCTGATCCGAACGTGTAAAGGCCAAGCCCATTCCCCTCTTCGCGCACGTCCAGACCAAAAGACGTATAAAACTCCTCAGCCACCTTAAGGTCAGGCACCGCCATGTTGAATGTGTCCATGGAATGCACACCCAGTTCACCGGGGCGTTTGTTCACGCCGATCTTTCCACCAATTGCAGTCAAGTTTCTGTCCTTTCATGATTGAGGATCAAACGTCGCTGGATCGGGAACAACACGAGACCCGATCGCTGTTGCAAGAGCCCCCAAATGCCCTGCCTTGCAAAGACCATCACCGCGATCCCGGCAAGCCCAAGGGCGACCAGATACCATGTGCCAAAGTCCGCAAGCAGAGCGCGCAAAACAAAGAAGACCATAACACCGATAATGGGGCCCTCGATTGTGCCGATGCCACCAATAACCACGACAAAGATCACAAACGCCGTCCAGTCGGTGACGCTAAAGGCTGAGTCTGGGGAAATCCGAGCCTTTTGCAGAAAGATCAAGGCGCCAACAATTCCCGTTCCGAAGGCCGCGATCAGATAGGTCATCCACTTCATCGCAACGGCGTTGATGCCCACAGATTTGGCGGCATCTACATTGTCGCGCACCGCGCTCAGGCCCAACCCTATGCGTTTACGCAGCATCACATAGACAACCGCGATAAAGATCACCGCCATCGCCAAGGCAATCCAATAAAGCAGGATATCGCGCGCGGCCGAGGCACTTACGCCAAAGACGGTTTGGATCCATTCCGTCCCGGCCATTTTGCGTACGACGTCGCGTGGCAGCGATGTTCCCGTGCCCCCGCCCAATGCCTTCCATTGGGACACCAGCAAACGGATCACTTCGGCGATGACCCATGAACCGATGGCAAAATATGCACCATCCAGCCGAAACAGGAAGAACCCGCTTGGAATGGCAATCACCAATGCGGCCAGTCCCCCAATCAGGATCGCGAATAAAGGGTCAATGCCCGCCAAACTGACGCTTGCAAAAAGCGTATAGGCCCCAAGACCCACAAAGGCCTGCTGCCCAACAGAGACAAGCCCTCCGTACCCCGCGAGCAGGTTCCAGCACTGCGCGAGCGACAGCAAAGTGAGGATCAGAAACATATCCTTAATCATGCCACGCGACGCAAATGCAGGCAGCAAGATCGCCAGGATTACGACACATACCGCAAGCGCCACAAAAGTGCGGCTAGCACGGGTTGAAGTTTGAATGCGCATCGAAGTCACCATTATTTCGGCAAGAGTCCTTTTGGTCGAATGAGAAGCACCAGCAAGAACGCCAGGTGGCCGGACAAAATCTGCCATTCAGGATTAATGGCTGCGCCCAGTGTTTGCGCCACGCCGATTATGACCCCGCCTAACAAGGTGCCCCAAAGGCTACCAAGGCCGCCGATAATCACAGCCTCAAAAGCATAAAGCAGGCGTGCTGGGCCGATTGTGGGGTCAAAGTTGGCGCGCATGCCAAGGTAGAGCGCCGCAATTGTGACAACGACCAACGCCAGCCCCGTCGCGATAGCAAAGATGTCGTTGGGTTTCACGCCCATCAGTTGGGCCGTTGTGGGGTCATCAGCAACAGCCCGGAAAGCGCGTCCAATGACCGTGTGGTAGAACACCCAGTTTAGCACAACGATGACGACAATCGCGGATCCGAATGTCATCAAAGGCAACACTCCAACTGTCGACACGCCGATATCCAAGGATTGCGTTTCAAGCGCCCCACCGGGAATGCGTTTGCTATCCGCAGAAAAGGTTTCCTGCATGAGGTTTTGCAAAACAACGGACAGGCCGAATGTCACCAGCAACGGCGGCAGAATATCGGTGCCCAGCACGCGGTTCAAAACACCACGTTGCAACACCCACCCTGCCAAAAACATCACGGGCGCCGCGATCAATGCGGCAAGAAATGGGTTCAACCCCAGAACCGTCACGCCCATCAGAATAATGTAGCCCGCACAAATGATCAGATCACCATGGGCAAGGTTTACAAGGCGCATTATCCCGAAGATCAGGGACAGCCTCGCGGCAAATAGCGCATAAAGCCCGCCCAAAAGAACGCCTTGGACAATGGTATCGACCCACATCATGTGACGGCTCCAAAATATGCGTTGTTGATGTCCTCTCGGCTGAGCTTGTCAGGCGGCCCCTCTAGCGAAATGCGCCCCTCGATCATGCAATAGACATAGGATGCGATTGACATCGCCAGGGTGACGTCCTGTTCCACCACGATGGCGCAAGTTCCGTTCGAGAGTATCTTTGGCATCGCGGCATAGATTTCTTTGACGACAATGGGTGCAAGGCCAAGGCTGATCTCGTCAAACAGGATCAGATCGGGGTTGGACATCAAAGCGCGGCCAATGGCGACCATCTGTTGCTGCCCACCCGACAAAGCGGTTGCCGGACGACTGCGGAACTCCTTCAGGATGGGAAACAACTGGTAGATGCTCGCCAGGTTCCATGGCCCATTCCCTTGCTGTTTGTCGGCCCCGATCAAAAGGTTTTCTTCGACGGAAAGCGACGGAAACAACCTGCGCCCCTCAGGCACCATGGCAATTCCGCGCCGCATAATCACATCGGCGGGCAGATCACCGATCGACTGCCCGCGGAACTGGACCTGCGCTGGTGCGTTTTTCAAAACACCCGCAATCGAGCGCATCAATGTCGTTTTGCCAGCACCATTGGCGCCGATGATCGCCACGATCTGGCCCGGCTTGACCGTGATATCAACGCCAAAAAGCGCGCGAAAATCACCGTAACTGGCCTCAAGTCCCGCTGTTTTCAGCATCACGCATCAATCCCCAGATAGATTTCGCGCACCGCGGCGCTGGCCATGATCTTTTCAGGGTCGCCATGGCCAATCACCTTCCCAAAATCCAGCACCAGCAGCTCTTCGACGACAGCGGTCAGGGCGTGCAAAACGTGTTCAATCCAGATGATGGTAGTTCCGGTTGCGTGCACGGTGCGAATGGTGTCGATCAATGCCGCACATTCGCCTTCCGTCAGCCCGCCCGCAATTTCATCCAGCAACAGCAAATCAGGATCCGTTGCCATCGCCCGGGCCATCTCAAGGCGCTTGCGATGTAGCAACGACAGCCCCCCCGCCGCATCGTTGGCGACGGGCAAAAGCTCTGTCGCTTCAAGAATTTGAAAGCACCTTTCGGCCACGTCCTGCTCTGGCAGGTTGCGCCCAAAAGAGGCCGCCGCGAGGAGGTTTTCAAAGACGGTTAACGACCCAAAGGGCTGCGGAATTTGAAAGCTGCGCCCAATGCCTGCCCGCACTCTTTGACTGGGCGGCCAAGTCGTGACGTCCCGGTCCTTGAAAACGACAGTTCCGCTGTCGGCGCGGATGTTGCCGTTGATCAGGTTGAACAGGGTCGACTTGCCTGCCCCGTTCGGGCCAATGACACCAAGCGCCTGGCCCTTGGGCACATCAAAGCTGATGCCATTGGCTACGGTGAGCGCGCCAAATGACTTCTTCACATCGCAAAGCTGTAGAATTGGCATGGCGCGCCCTCTTTTTTGTCTTTAGCCCAGCGCTTCCAGAACCCCACCTTTTGGGATTTCAGGCGCTTGGCTGTTTTCGACAACGACAAGATCGAACGACCCATCTTCAGATCGGCGCCATTGACCGCCCGTCAGTTTGGATTTCGTGACGTTGGCTTGCGCAAATGGCGGCACACCGACCCCGTTCCATTCGATATCTCCGATCACGGATGACAGTTTCGTCGCGGCAATCGCCTGCGCGGTTGCTTCGCCATCACCAACAGATGCTGTGCGCCCCATGACATCAGCCGCCATTTCAAACAGCGAATGCACAAAGCCAATCGGCTGGGTCCACGATCGACCCGTCTGGGCCGTATATGCCGCCGCCAGATCCGCAGCAGATTGCCCCGAAACGGAAGAAGAGAACGGATGTGTGGGTGTCCACCACACCTCAGACGATAGGTTGTGCCCCGCATCGCCCAAGGCTTCGACGGTTGGCGGGAACAGGATCGCCTTGGCGACCGTGACAATCTTGGGGGCAAAGCCCTGCTGTTTGGATTGGTTCCAGAACGTCGTGAAATCCGGTGGAATAATGACCCCAGTTACAATGTCCGATCCGTCCGCCTTAAAGGCGTTGATCTGTGCCGAAAAATCATCCGTCAGGTTCTGGAAACGTCCCGGATCCAGCAGGCTGAAACCCGCGGCGTCTAACCCCGGCCGCAGGCCAATGTTGGGATCCCCCCAAGCGTTGCCATCCGCATCATTTGGAAACAAACCACCGACACGTTTGTTCGTTTCAAGCTGGTTCCACATGGATGTGAAGACCGAAATGATATCTTCCAGCCCCCAGAAATAGTGAAACGAAAAGTCGAACGGCGTCCAAGAGCCCGGATCGCCGGGGTTGCCTTGTTGGCCAATAAACCAGGGCTGCCATGGCGCCAAAGTCGAGATACAGGCGACGCCTTCCAACTCACAGGTTGTGGTAACCGGATTGGTCGTTTCAGGCGTTGAGCCGACCAACATCAGGTCAACTTCGTCTTCCACGATCAATTCCTGCGCCACCTCAGCCGCGCGGTTGGGATTGGATTGGCTGTCTTTGACAACTACTTCAAAATCTTGTCCCGCATTGCTGCCCAAGAACAGATTGATATTGAAATCATCACTTTCCGAGAACGCGGCCAGCGGCCCCGTTCGCGGGCTGACATAGCCCAACTTGATCTTGGTGCCCCTCGCGATTGCAGGAGCTGCCAATACCGTGGTAGCCGCAGCCGTGGTTTTAAGCAGATTGCGCCGTGTAATCATTAATTTTCCTCCCTGTTTCCCCGGAACGCCGGGGCTATCTGGCCAGTATGTGGCCGATGATCTCCCCAAGTATTTCCTTGGCATTTTCTGGCATTCCGGCTGATCGCCATCCGACGTAACCGTCTGGCCGCACAAGAACGCAGCCCTCCTCTGAGATCTCGCTGGCGTGATACCAATCTGCGAAAATGTCATAGGCGTCGCAGCCTTCCGGCCCGATCGTGAGAGCCTCAATACCCACGGCCTTTGCAGCCTCGATCCAGGCCTCACCGCCGATGCCGGTCAAAAGGGTGAACTGGCCTTTACCCGCAAGATCCTTGGAAGAGACCTTCTCGCCATTCCTGTTCAGCCAAACATGCGGCAAGCGTGCGCCCGGCCATGTCGTCGCGTGGTAATAAAGTTCCGGGTCGCGTGTGTACTCAGGCTCGGGTGATCCATCGCTAACCACGGCATGCGAGCGATAGCGATTGTTCAGCTCGACACCGTGGCAGTTGAATTCATAGTTCTTCTGACGGATCGCCTTATAAAGGCTCTCGCGTCGTGAAGCGCCTTGCGCGGTCGCATCCTTGCGGCTTTCGATGGCGGCAGTCGGATCATCAGAGCCGATCAGGCCAAGTGCTTCAAAGATCGGTGGATAGTCACCGATAGACTTGTTGGCCCGCTTGACGATCTTTTCGGCAACAGGCGCACGCTCATCCTGGTAACTGTTCAACAAAGCCTTACCTGCCTGCCCCTTGAGCACCGCAGCCAGTTTCCAAGCCAAATTCTGCGCATCCTGGATAGAGGTGTTAGAGCCCAGCCCATTCAAAGGCGGGTGGCGGTGGATCGCATCACCCATGCAGAACACGCGACCTTTCGAAATTTGCGTCGCCCACATTTCATTGACGGTCCAGGTCGATGTAGACCGCACCTTTACATCAATCGTATCGTCACCAACCAATTGATGGACGATTTTGATGGCCTCCTCCTCGGACAGCTTCATTTCCCCTTCGGAAATGTCGTAACCCCAGATCGCCAGCCATTCGTTCCATGGGCGCACCATGCGGATCACCCCTGCGCCAATGCCACCGATCTGGGCGCCAGGTTGCAGGATCCAATACAGAACCGATGGGCGATGCGCGGCATATTTGGACAGATCGGCATCGAACAGAATGTTCATAGAGCCCGACAGCCCCATTTCGCCATCTAGCGGCAAGCCAAGGTCGTCAACAACCTTTGAGCGCGCACCGTCCGCGCCGATCATATACTTCGCACGGATTTCAAAAGTCTCGCCATTCAGGCGATCCTTGATCGTGGCGGTGACACCGTCCTCATCCTGCACCAGTGACACATATTCACTATTGAACATGATCTTACTGCCGCGCTGGCCGGCGCATTCCAAAAGCATTGGTTCAAGATAGGTTTGTGGAAGGTCACACATACTGCATGGGCTGGCGAGGTCATAATCCGCCTTTCGTGCAGGATGATTGCCCCAAGAAAGAACCCGACCAAACTCTTCCCCTGCCAATGAATAACAAAAGGTATTGTTGGCCATCTCGCCCTGACCCGTGGCATGTTTCAGCGCGGCACCTTCAATGCCAAGGTCGCGAAACACCTCCATCGTGGCTTGGTTGGTGATATGGGCGCGCGGTGTGTCCGCCAGCCAGCCGTATTTTTCGACCACGATATTCGAAACACCGTAGGTCGAAAGCAAAGCCGCCGATGACAATCCGGCTGGGCCGGAACCGATAATCAGCACCTCGGTTTCAAATCGCGCCATGGGCTAGACCTCCACCACGGGATTGCGTAGCAGGCCGATCCCCTCGACCTCTACTTCGCAAACGTCGCCCTGTTGCATCAGAACTTTCGGATCACGTGCCCAACCGATCCCAGCGGGCGTTCCCGAAACAATAATGTCTCCCGCCTCTAGGGTGATGGCCTCAGAAATGATGTGGATGCAGTCCGCGACCGAAAAGATCATGTCCGAGGTCGTCGCACTTTGCATCACCTCACCGTTAAGGCGGGTTTCGATCTTAAGGCCCGTGCCACCCGATGGCAGTTCATCGGCCGTGACAAATGCCGGACCGAATGCCCCCGTGTCGTCAAAGTTTTTGCCGACCGTCCACTGCGGCGCCTTGAACTGATATTCGCGCACCGACCCGTCGTTGAATACCGAATAACCCGCGACGTGGCTAAGGGCATCAGCCTTGGAAATGCTGCGCCCCGGTTTCCCGATGACGGCCACCATCTCTCCTTCAAAGTCGAAAGAGTTTGAAAAGGATGGCTTTACCAAGGATTGCCCATGGCCAATCAACGACGTCGAAAAGCGATTGAACAACGTTGGATAGTCCGGCTGTTCATACTTACTTTCGATGGTGTGGTCGGCGTAGTTCAAACCAACGCAAATGATCTTGCCCGGCCGCTGCAGGGGCGGAAGATAAGTGATTAACTCAACGTCCACCTCTGGCGCAGGCGAAAGGGCCTTTGCCAGTGCCTCGATCTGATCGGCCTGCAACGCAGCTTCAAGCGTCGAAAACGGCAGCTCACCAACTGGCAACCCCCGAAGCACGCCATCTTGCTCAAGCCCGAGCCCAACCGCATTGCCAATTTCATACCTAACGAATCTCACGTCATTCCCTCCCGCATTCTGAATTACATCTTTTTTTTGCAAAAAAACTTTTTTTGTCAATAAGTTTTTTTATTGCTGCCCAAGATGGAATTCTGTAGTGCTGAGGCGTTAGCGCTAAAAAGACAAAAACATGACTTCAAAGGCCCATCGTATAAGCCAACTCGAACGTGCATATGAAACGCTGCGCGATGCCATCATATCTTGCGAAATCGCCCCCGAGGCGAAGATCCGGATCGCCGAAATGTGCGACATCTACGGGTTTTCCGCCGGATCAGTTCGCGAAGCCTTGTCCCGCCTCACCGCTGACGGCCTTGTGGTTGCAGAACCTCAAAAGGGGTTTCGCGCGGCCCCGATCTCGGCAAAGGACCTCAAAGAACTCACCGCCAGCCGCACCTATATCGAAGCACTCTGTGTCCGGATGGCGATTGAATCCGCCGGTGTGGAATGGGAGGGGCAGGTCCTTGCCGCGCATCATGCGCTTTCTCGTTTGCCGATGCTGATCGACGGCGAAGATAAGATTAGCGCGGACTGGACACGCAAACACTACGATTTTCACGATGCCCTTGCGAAGGGGTGCGATAATTCTTGGATGCTGCGGATGCGGCGCATGCTTTACGAACAATCAGAGCGCTACAGGCAAATTTCCGTGCCCTTGGACCTTAGCGAGCGCGATGTTGCCCTTGAACATCGTCAAATCTGCGATGCGGCGATCAATCGTGACGCGCCACAAACTGATCTGTTGATTAAACGTCACATTGAACGAACCGCGCAAATTGTTCTTCAGAACCTGACTGACTAGGCCACGCGGCCTAAACTGGGTCTATTCTATATGAAACCGCGAAATGGCGTTGGTAGTACTCGCACATTGCGCCCGCGCAGCCAGTTTACACCTTGAAACCACAAGCATCTGTTTTGATTGTATTTACGTCCAACTCTCAATCCGAGAAGACCGGTCCTGCCCCCACCTCTAAGTCTTTTCGCCAAAGCCGCCCCCGCCTGGGGACTTCAGGATAAAGATATCGCCGGGTTGCACTTCGGTTTCATCGTTTCCACGCAATGCTTCGACCGAACCATCTGCGCGCTGTACACTGTTTTCACCGGTTTTTCCCGGCTGGCCGCCAACCATGCCATGCGGGGCAGTTTTGCGATGAGAGGACAATGTCGTCACTGTCATCGGCTCCAAAAAGCGCAGTTTGCGGACAATTCCATCACCGCCAGCGTACCGACCTGCCCCGCCAGATCCATGGCGGATCGAAAATTCTTCTACCCGCACAGGAAACCGGGTTTCCAGCACTTCCGGGTCCGTCATACGGGTATTGGTCATGTGGCTGTGCACGGCGCTGGTTCCGTCAAAATCTGGTCCAGCGCCTGTTCCGCCGCAAATCGTTTCATAGTTCTGATAGCGATCGTTGCCGTAGACAAAGTTGTTCATCGTCCCTTGGCTGCCCGCGATCACCCCGAGTGCGCCGAAAAGCGTATCGGCAATCGCCTGGCTGACCTCTGTGTTGCCCGAGATGACCGCGGCAGGAAACGACGGGTTGATCATTGAACCTTCTGGGATCACCAGATCAAGCGGTTTCAGGCAGCCTTCGTTCATTGGAATGTCGCTGCCAACGAGGGTTCGGAAGACATAAAGTACCACAGCGCGACAGATCGCGCGGGGTGCGTTGTAGTTCAAACGGTCTTGGGGCGAGGTGCCCGTAAAGTCGATGGTTGCCTTGCGCGCCACCTTGTCCACGGTCACAGCGACCTGAACTTTCGCCCCGCTATCAAGAGGATAGGTGAAAGTGCTGTCATGCAGAACATCCAGCACGCGGCGCACGGATTCCTCGGCATTGTCCTGCACGTGACCCATGTAGGCGTGGACAGTATCCAGCCCGAATTGTTCTGTGATTTTAAGGAGTTCACGGACACCGGTCGCATTGGCCGCAACCTGAGCTGCGAGGTCAGCCATGTTTTCGGGGATGTTACGACAGGGGTATTTTGCACCCGACAGAAGGGCGCGGGTTTCGGCATCACGCAATGTGCCTTTATCAACCAGAAGGAAGTTATCAATCAGCACACCCTCTTCTTCGATATGGGTGCTGTCGGGCGGCGCAGAGCCGGGTGTTTTGCCACCGATATCGGCGTGATGGCCGCGGCTGGCGACGGTATAAATGATGCTCTGGCCACTTGCGTCAAAGACAGGAGTGATGACGGTGACGTCAGGCAGATGTGTGCCGCCATTGTAGGGGTTGTTCATCATGAAAACGTCACCGGGGCGCAAGGTGCCTGCGTTTTCGCGCAACACGGTGCGGACGCTTTCGGACATCGACCCAAGGTGCACAGGCACATGCGGGGCATTGGCAACTAGATCACCGTTTTGATCAAAAATCGCACAAGAAAAGTCGTATCTTTCCTTGATGTTGACCGAATAGGCGGTGTTGGCCAGCGTGGCCCCCATCTGATCGGCGATGGACATAAAGAGGTTGTTGAACACCTCGAGCATGACCGGATCAACGGAGGTCCCAATCGCCTCTTGCCGTTTCAGGGCTACGGCACGGCGCAGGATCAGATTGCCGCCTGCGGCACATTCAGCAGCCCAGCCGGGTTCGATCACGTTGGTGCCTGTGGGTTCCGTGATGATCGCAGGGCCTGCAACGTTGTCGCCCGTTTTCAAAGCGTTGCGATCAACAAGTGGGACATCGCGCCATGCGCCGTTGGTGAACATCTGCACGGTTTGATCGTCGCGCGGCGCTGTAGCAGCGGCGTCCAGCGTGACGGTTCCACCGGTTGAGCCCACGGCCTCTGCGGTCAAGAGATCAATGATCAGGTGATCAAAAACCGGCGCAAAACCAAAGCGTTGCAAGTGAGCATCTTTGAAGGCGGCGGCCATCGCAACGGGTGTATCAAAGGGAACTTCAAGCGTTTGATGCGCGCCGTTGGTGCGGATATGCGCGATTTGGTTAACCGCGACTGCGGCGGACGGAATGCCTTGGCCTTGAACCTCGGAAACGGCTTGATTGGACAGGTCTTTCAACACCTTTTGCGCGGCTGCAACCGCGTCGATCCGTTGTCCGAACTGGTGTTCACGGATTGCCCGGATATCGGCCAGCCCCATGCCAAAGGCAGACAGAACCCCGGCAAAAGGATGGATGAAAATGGTAGACATTCCAAGGGCATCAGCGACAAGGCAGGCATGTTGCCCCCCCGCCCCGCCAAAACAATTGAGCGCGTATTTGGTGACGTCATAGCCGCGCTGGACGCTGATCTTTTTGATGGCATTGGCCATGTTCTCGACCGCGATCCGCAAAAAGCCTTCGGCGGTTTCCTCAATTTTTTTATCACCACCAATTTCGGCGTTAAGTGACTGAAACGCATCATGCACAATTGATGCAGAAAGTGGCTGATCACCATGCGGGCCAAAAACCGCAGGAAAAACATCAGGCTGAAGCTTACCCAAAAGCACGTTGCAGTCAGTCACTGTTAACGGACCGCCCCGGCCATAGGCCGCAGGACCGGGATTGGCACCGGCACTTTCAGGGCCCACCTGCATCCGGCCATCGCGGAACGTCAGGATCGAGCCGCCACCGGCAGCGACGGTATGGATCGACATCATCGGGGCGCGCATTCGCACACCTGCCACATCGGTTTCAAAGCTGCGCTCGTATTCACCGGCAAAATGACAGACGTCGGTGCTGGTGCCGCCCATGTCAAAGCCGATGATCCTGTCAAAGCCATGTTCATCCGCGGTGCGCACCATGCCGACGACGCCGCCAGCCGGGCCGGACAGGATCGCATCCTTGCCCTGAAAGAGCCGCGCATCGGTTAAGCCGCCATTGGATTGCATGAACATCAGGTTTGGCGCGCGGCCTGCGCTATCATTCAGCGCGCCCGCCACCTGTTCGACATAGCGGCGCAGGATCGGTGACAGGTAAGCGTCGACAACGGTGGTGTCCCCGCGCGAGACGAGCTTGATCAGTGGACTGACCGCATGAGACAGCGAGATTTGCGGAAAGCCAATCTCGGCTGCGATTTTCCCCAGCCGTTGTTCATGGGCGGGAAAGCGGTAGCCATGCATCAGCGCGATTGCGACTGACCGGGTGCCCGCGTCATAGGCGGCCTGTAGCGCAGCACGCGCGCCATCCTCGTCCAGCGGGGTGACGATGTCACCGTCAGCCGCAAGGCGTTCTGTGACCTCGACCGCTTCTGCATAAAGCAATTCAGGCAGCACGATGTTCAGATCGAAAAGCCGCGGGCGGTTTTGGTAGCCGATGCGCAGTAGATCCCGCTGACCCTGCGTGATCATCAGAAGCGTGCGTTCGCCCTTGCGTTCCAGCAGGGCATTTGTGGCAACAGTGGTGCCCATTTTGACGGCACCGATTTGGCCCGGCGGAATTGGGTCGTCCGGCCCGAGATCCAGAAGTGTGCGAATGCCATGCACCGCAGCATCGGCATAGCTTTCGGGGTTTTCCGATAGCAATTTGTGCGTGACCAACGCGCCATCCGGGGTGCGTGCCACGATGTCCGTGAATGTCCCGCCACGATCAACCCAGAATTGCCACATGTCCTGTCTCCCGTTCTGCCTTGGTACAGGCCAGAACGGGGCAGAATGGTCAAGCGTCCAACGTTTTCATGGACCGGTACTTGGTGATCACAGGCCCCGGGCTGGTGACCGGCAACTTGGCTTGCTTCGTGACCACTGGCTGTCCTCATCTCAGGTCAACGCGTCCACACAGCGCGCACAAAAAAGGCGCCCCGGTCTTGTGACCCGAGCGCCTAGTATAAAGCCGTCGATCGGCTTACTTCATCATGATGCGACCATCGATATATGGCGTGTAGGGCGCATTTTCGGCGATAAATTCTGCCGTAACATCGGCCAGATCGGGGCCGAAGTCATAGGCGTTCATCGCGTCTTCGAACATGCTGTAGCCGTCGCCGCCGTTGCGGACATAGTTGTTGGACACAACACCGTAAACCTTGGCGAGGTCGATGGGCGCACCGCCGACCATGACGTCGGACACGCGGGAACCCGGCTCTGCCGCTGCATCAACTGTAAAGGTCATGCCGGCGACCTGCGGGAAGCGGCCTGCGCCCTCTTCAATCTGGCCAACGCCGTTTTCAAGCGCCGCGACAATCGCTTCGCCGGTCACTTCAAACGTGGACAGGGTGTTCTGGAACGGCAGAACGGTCAGGACCTCGCCCATTGTGACTTCGCCCGCATCGATAGAGGCACGCAGACCGCCACCGTTCTGGATCGCGATCATGACACCCTGATCGGCAACCCGTGCCAGCATGGCATCAGCCACAAGGTTACCCATTGGGCATTCCATCGCACGGCACACGTCGCGTGAGCCTTCGATCATTTCAGCCGCATCGGCAACAACGCGGGTCTTCATCTCTTCGATCGGACCAGCCAGTTCGGCCACACGCGCCACGATTGCCTCGTCCTCGGCCACGGAAGCGTCCAACAGGATCGTATCGCCGCTTGCAGAGGTCACGTTGCCTTCATCATCAAAGTCGAGCTTTAGATGACCCACGTACTTGGAATAGGCATAGGCCGACACGACCGGCGTGTCACCGACCATTGTTGGATAGGCCATCGCACCTTCTTCGGTGTTGGAAAACAGCGTGTGGCTGTGTCCGCCAATCACTGCGTCGATGCCAGTGACGGCTTCGGCAATTTCCATGTCCTTGGTGACGCCAACGTGGGTCAGGGCGATGATGATGTCGACACCTTCGGCGGTCAGCGCATCAACGTCCGCCTGCAGGCTTTCGATCTCGTCAGTGAAAATCACCGCGTCCGAGGGAGAAGAGGTTTCAACCGTATCAGCGGCCAAGGCCGAAACGATACCGATTTTCTTGCCGCCCACTTCCAGTACAGTGTGGTTGTCGACTTTCCCGGCCAGAATGTTGGACTGGCTGACGTCGATGTTGCCAGAAATGATCGGGAAATCCACACCGTCGGGCAGCTTGGCCAGACCTTCGTCACCGTCGTCAAACTCGTGGTTGCCCACGGCCATGGCATCAAAGCCGATGGCGTTCATCATCTCGATTTCCACGTCGCCCTTGTAGGTCGTGTACATCAGGCTGCCCTGATACTGGTCGCCTGCATCCAGCACGATGACGTTCTCATCGGCCAGTTCAGCACGCATCTGGTCGATCATGGTTTTGACACGCGCTACGCCGCCAAAGCATTCGCCAGCGGCGTTATCTTCGGCGTTACAGGTCGAATCGAACCGATTGATCGGTTCAATCCGGCTGTGCAGATCGTTGATGTGCAGAATGTTCAGCGAAAAGTCCGCATGCGCGGTGCCCGCCATGACGGCCAGAGCTGCGGTTGTTGATAGGATACGGAATGTCATGTTTTTTGGTTCCCCCAAATTGGAATAACGATAGCTTGGCCGTGGCCCCAGACAGAGTCAAACACCCAGATGCCGCATCGGCATAATGCGCCCCTACGTCAGTTCTGTGACGGGCGGGCTTGATTAATCCAAAGGCACACGGCAGACAGCGGCCATGCTGATTTACAAGATATTTCGCGGGCCCGAATGGCAGGCCCTGTCGGACGCGGGTGAAACGCTGGGCGCGCCGATTGATCTGGCCGATGGCTATATCCACTTTTCCACCGCCGCCCAGGCCGAAGAGACGGCAGCAAAGCACTTTGACGGCGTTGATGGATTGGTGCTGGCGGCATTGGACGCTGATGCACTTGGCGATGATCTGAAATGGGAACCGTCGCGTGGCGGCGCGCTGTTTCCGCATCTATATCGCAAAATGCGGATGGATGATGTGATCTGGATGAAGCCGCTGCCGCTGGTGGCAGGCAAGCATCAGTTCCCGGCACTATGAGCGTGATTGAAAAGATCGGCCTGCGCGCCCTGCGGTCGATTGACCCAGAACGCGCGCATGGGCTGGCATTGACCGCGCTGAACGCGGGTTTGGGGCCAAAGGGCGGGCCTGTGACCTCTGACCGACTGCGTGTGTCGCTCGCAGGGTTGGACTTGCCGAACCCTGTCGGGTTGGCCGCCGGGTTCGACAAGAACGCGACCGCATTGGCTGCTTTGTCGCAAACCGCGTTTGGGTTCATTGAGGTGGGTGCCGCGACCCCGTTGCCCCAGCCCGGCAACCCAAAGCCAAGGTTGTTTAGGTTGACGCAGGATCAGGCTGCGATCAACCGTTTTGGATTCAACAATGACGGCATGGATGTCATCGGCGAACGGCTGAAAGGGCATCGCGGCCTTGTCGGGCTGAACCTTGGGGCCAACAAGACAAGCGCCGACCGTGCCGGCGATTTTGCAAAGGTGATCGCCCATTGCGGACCGCATGTGGATTTCGCGACAGTTAATGTGTCATCGCCCAACACCGAAAAACTCCGCGATTTGCAGGGCAAGGCGGCCTTGGCGGCCTTGCTGGCGGGCGTGATCGACGCCAATACAACCGGTGTGCCGGTCTTTTTGAAGATCGCACCAGATTTGTCGCCTGACGAATTGGCAGACGTGGCCGAGGTGGCGAATGCATCGGGAATATCAGGACTGATTGCCACCAATACGACGCTGGACCGCGACGGTCTGCAAGACCCTCACAAGGGTGAAGCGGGCGGATTGTCAGGCCAGCCCTTGTTTGAGAAATCGACCCGCGTGCTGGCAGCCTTATCAGGCATGACGGATTTGCCGATCATCGGTGTTGGCGGTGTTGGATCGGCAGAACAGGCTTACGCCAAAATCCGCGCCGGAGCCTCGGCGGTGCAGCTTTATACTGCGCTGGTTTACGGCGGGATTTCACTGGCCGGGAAGATTGCACGCGGGTTGGATGACTTGCTGGACCGCGATGGATACGCCACGGTTGCGGATGCAGTTGGCACCGGACGCGGCGACTGGACCTAGGCGTCGGGGTCGTCCAGCAAGAATTGCGAATAGGGCGACCAAAAGTCGTTCTCAAACACCGGCATGCGCACCACAATCCCCTTCCCGCGTGGCGGGACGTTCGGTGGAAGGATTGCCTCTTGCGGGAGGATGGCGATGACCTGCGAAAGCGCCAACAGATAGCGGCGTTGCTGCGCGAGGGTTTCAAACCTCTTCACAGGTGGCGCGTTGCGGAATGGGAACAGGATATGGGCCGCCGTTATACTGCCGGGTGCCACGACCAAGCGGCCGTCCGGCAAGACAGAATATCCCGTGCCGTTTGGATCGACCGGCATGGACCTGACCCGCGACAGGCTGAATGCAACTGCAAAGTCAGCCTCGTGCAGGACAATAAAGGCGGGTTTGTAGTTCTGATCGCGGTCCATCGCCGGGCGCACCAGTGTCGCCGCGGGCCCGTCACCCAAGCTGACGATCTTGCCTTCATCAGGGTTCCACACCCAATTCATGCTGCAGACCCTTCGAGCCCCGGGTACTTCCACCCCAAGGTCACGCCGCGCACCACAAAACTGAACAATAGCCCCAGCCAGAGCCCTTGATTGCCATAGGCCGCCATCAGCGGAATGACAGCGGCAAAATATGCAATGGCGGACAGGATCATCATGTTGCGCATGTCTGCGGTGCGCGTGGCACCGATGAAAATGCCGTCAAACATCCAGGCAGCAACACCGACAATCGGGGCCGCAACCATATAGGGCAGATAGCTGCGCGCGGCCTGCTGGACCTCGGGTGAGATCGTCATGATGTCGATGATCGTACCGCCTGCGAGTGCAAAGCAAAGGGCTAGCGTCGCGCAAATGCCAGCGCCCCAAAGGCTGGTCAGCAGCGCCCCGCGTCGCAACCGGGCCGCGTTGCGCGCGCCCAAGGCTTGTCCGACCAAGGATTCCGCAGCGGCCGCGAACCCGTCCAGTGCATAGGCCGTGACGTGCAGGAACTGCAGCAAGATCTGATTGGCGGCCAGACTGACGTCACCAAAGTCGGCACCAAAGAACAGAAAGCTGACAAAGATCGCCTGCAGCAGAACAGAACGGACCAGAATATCGGAATTGACCACAGCCATGTTGCGCAATCGCGCCGCATCAAACACCCGTGGCATGTCGCGCCAAGCAGGGCTTGCAAAGGCGTCACGGCACAGCCAGAGGCCCAGCAAAAGGCCGCTCCATTCCGCCAGAAAAGTGGCCCAACCGACGCCTGCAACACCCCAGCCAAGCCCAAGGACAAACCACAGATCAAGCACGATATTGGTGCCGTTCATCAGCACCTGAATGGCAAAGACGCCGCGCGTGCGTTCCTGCGCGATAAGCCAGCCGATAATGCCGTAAAGCCCGATGGTCGCAGGCGCCGACCAGATCCGGATTGCCATGTAGTCGCGCGCCAGCGTTTCGACCTCACCACTGGCGGGAGAAACCTGAAAGGCCAGCCAGAACAACGGCACCTGCCCCAGGATCATGACCAGCCCTGCGGCAAAGCCAATCAACAAAGACCGCGACAAGAGGGCGGCGACTTCGGCCCCGTTTTCTGCCCCCGCGGCCTGTGCCGTCAAACCGGCGGTGCCCATCCGCAGAAAGCCAAAAATCCAGTAAAACGCAGTCAGGATGATCGCACCGATCCCCACGGCACCAATCGCTGCCGGATCGCCCATTTGCCCGACGACGCCCGTGTCCACGACCCCAAGGATCGGCACTGTTGCGTTCGAAAGCACAATCGGGATCGCCAGATGCAAGACCCGGCGATGGGTGACATCTCTGTCAGCCATCACGTGGCGGCATCAAAAAATGCCCTGTGGCCTGCGCAAAAAGTCGGCTTCGGTTGTCCTGCCACGCCTCTACATGGACACTGGCATAGCGTCGCCCGAAACGGTTCACCCGTGCGCGGGCGTAAGCATCCCGCGGCAGCCCAGCGCGGAGGTAGTCAACTGTGAAATCAATAGTCTTAGGCAGGCTGCGGTCCGCAAGATCCGTCGCACCCTGTTCCATGTCATCCCACATGGCGACCCAGCTCAGCTCGATAATCGCGGTGACTTCTAGGAAGGCTGCTGTCACGCCGCCGTGGATCGCGGGGATCATGGCATTGCCAATATGCGTGTCGGCAAAGGGCAGCACGCCTGTCAGCTCATCCCCGCGCCGGTCAAATTTGATGCCCAAAAACTGGATGTAGGGCACGCCACCGACGATCTGATCAAGTGCCGCATCGCGCCGCGATTTGACCAGTTGCACGGGTTCAGGTTTGCGGATCATGCAGTACCCCCTTCAACCGTGAAGGCGCCTGTTGCGGTTGCTACCGGGCGCGCGGTGTCTTCGTCCATCGCCGTTGCGCGCACAAAAGCGACAGAGCGGGTAACGTGGTAACAGACCGCCTTGGCCGTGATCCGCTGTCCCGGTGTGGCAGGCCGCATGTAGTCGATCCGCAGATCAAGCGTGGCTGTGCTGGCCGGTGCTGCGGGGTGCGACATCACCGCAGCCCCACCACAGGTATCCATCAGCGCGGACACGGCCCCACCATGAATAACCCCGGTTTCCGGGTCGCCAACAAAGCGGGGATCATAGGCCATGCTGATCGTTGCCTCGCCATCGCGGACCAACGACAGTTCCATCCCCAGCGCACGGGAATGTGGCAAAGCGCCGATGAATTGGCGCACGATGGCGTTGCGATCAGGTGGTGATGTGTCTGTCACGGCGGATTCCTTTGGTCGCAAAATTGTCCCTTGCCAGCATGGGGGCAAGTTGAATTTTTGCAATTACGCAAAATTCGAAGACGTAAGCCCCAGGTCCAATTCGTCACAATGCCCCGCCACCTTGGCCCGCACCGTGTGAACCGTTTGATCGTGGCGCTACCCTTTCGGAAGGTGACACATCGCCTTTGTTTTCTTGCATACGGATTTTTGAACTGACCGCGTTGCCCTGAATACGGTGTCGGGCTAAGTTTCCAGTATTGGAGTGTACCAATGTCCGAAATCCGACTGACGTTCAAAGAAATGTGCGCCAAGTTCGATGTCACGCCGCGCACCTTGCGGTACTATGAATACATCGAACTTCTGCAGCCCGAAAAGCAGGGCAGATCACGATTCTATGGCCCCAAGGAATTGGCGCGTATGACCCTGATCCTGCGCGGACGGCGGTTTGGGTTTGCGCTTGAAGATATCCGCCAATGGCTGCTGGTCTATGAAAACGAAGGCACCAACGCGCAGATGCAGCGCTGGATCGAGTTGGCGGACCGTCAGATGGCAGAGCTCGAAGAGCAGCGCAAACAGCTTGATGAGACAATGGCAGAGCTCAAGCGGCTGCGGGATGAGACGGCGAAATCGCTTGGCTAGGACAGTTTGGCCGTTTCAAGCAATGATCTGACCCCCAAACGGATGCGCGCCGTGGCATGACCTGACACCTTTCACCTGAAAGGAGCAGCCATGACTCACACAGACCTGACTTATGCCTATGACAATGCAGCGCCCAAGTGGGACGCCAAGATGCGCAAATTGGGCTATCTGGCGGCCTATCAGGGCTTTCTGTCCCACCTGACCCGCCGCCCGGTTACGCGGCTGTGCGACATGGGTGCGGGCACAGGAGGGTTGACGGCAGCCTATCTCACGCAGGCGACCTGCCCACGTGATGTCACCTTGGTTGATCCTTCTGCTACGATGCTGGATGCGGCGACACAGAGACTACCCTTTGCAAGACCAGTGACCGCGCTGCTTGAAGATTTCACAGACCCCAGTGGGTTTGATCTGATACTTGCGAGCCATGTGATCGAGCATTGCGCAGACCCCAGTACCGCCATGCAAACCCTCGCGACGCTCATTCGTCCTGGTGGGACGCTCGCGCTGATCGTCAGCAGGCCACATTGGTGCCAATGGTTCATCTGGCTGCGCTGGCGGCACCGCTGGTACGCCGCCCCCGATGTGATGTCTTGGGCCGAAGCCGCCGGTCTTCGCCTGCGTCATCTGCACAGTTTTGATGCCGGACCGCCTAGCCGGACGAGCCTTGGCTATATCCTTGAGAAACCAGAAAGAGCCCTGCCATGATGATTGCCATCGTTGATTTTCACGTCGCCCCCGCCGATCAGCCCCGCGCGCTAGAGGTACTGTCAGCAGACGGTGCAACCGCCACCGGCGCGGTGCCCGGCTGTCTTGCCTTCCGCGTTTTTGCCAATCATGGCGACGCCACACACGTCGGCCTGATGCATGAATGGGACGGACCGGATGCGCTTGCCGCCTACCTTGGCTCTGACCATTTCGCCAAGATCGGTTCAGTTCTGCGCCCCATGATGAAGGGTCCGCCGGTCAGCCGCCGCTTTGAGGCGACACTTGTCGAAACTGCGCGCTGACGTCAGGCTGGGTCTATGCCGCCCTTTGCTTTTACGCTGAATCAGGACTTTCCACCGACCCCACGCACCGCGTTTCAGATCGGTCGGCATTATCTGTTATACGCGCGTGCGGGCACGATGCGGCTGGAACACAATGGGCATAGCTGGTCATTGCCGCCTGCCCGCGCGGCCTTGATCGCTGCGGATACGCCGATCTGGATCAGCATGCGTCACACGCTTTCGGCCTGTTCCGCGCTCTTTGATCCGGCCAAGGTTCCTACCCCGCCGCAACCTTTGGCAGTGTTCGAAATGACGCCCCTTGCCAGAGAATTGGTGCTGGCCTGCGGCGATTGGGGCGAAGACACCCTGAACCGACCTGCAATGGCCGACCAGTTGTTTGACACGTTGCAAACGGTTTGCTGGTCACTCTCCGCCACTCCTTTCCCGGGCATGGTGCCATTGGGCCGCTCTGCGCATCTGACCCGTGCCATCGCGTGGACCGAAGAGAATTTGGCGGACGACCTCACATTTGCGGATGCGGCCGCCGTCGCAGGCTTGTCGGAACGATCGCTGGCCCGCCGTTTCGCCGAAGAGCTGGGCCAACCTTGGGGACAGGTGCTGCGTCAGATGCGGATGATCCGCGCCCACGAAGAGCTGACGATGACGGACCAGTCGGTCACGCAGATCGCCTTGGCGGTCGGTTATCAATCTCTTTCAGCATTCCACGCCGCCTTTCGGGGGCACTTTGGCAAGTCGCCGAGTGCCTGCCGGGGCAGTTCGTAGCCACGCAGTCCTGTATCGGAATCACCACCCAAAGCGCATTGGACGGGGAAAAACGCGGGTTTTTCCCTCTTATTTTGTTGCGCGTGACCTAGCGTCACTTTGCCTGACCTTTCGTCAAGACCGAAATGACGCCACGTTCCGTTTACGTCAACGTCAACATTCCTTGTAAGGTTGCTTCGGACCACGCATCTGCCGGGCATGACACCGGCATGAATGGATGAAAATGATGACGACCGATACAATGAATATTCGCGAGATGTGCGAGGCTTTCGAGGTCACGCCACGCACATTGCGCTTTTACGAAGCCAAGGAATTGCTGTTCCCGATCCGCGAAGGACAAAAGCGCCTGTTCACAAAACGTGACCGCGCGCGATTGAAATTGATTTTGCGCGGCAAGCGGTTTGGCTTTTCACTTGAAGAAATTCGCCAACTTCTGGACCTGTATCACATGGACGACGGGCAACTGACACAGCTCAGCAAATCCTACGAACTTGCCAAGACACACCTTGCCGACATGGAAGCCCAGAAGGCAGAGCTTGATGAAGCCATTGCCGAACTCAAAAGCCAGATGGCTTGGGGCGAAGCAAAACTGGCCGAAATCGCCAAAAACAACACAGCCGCAGCATAAATCCTGCGGCCCCAGACCTGACTGACCGGAGACCCCCACGATGCCAAGCTACACCGCACCGACCAAAGACTTTCAGTTCGTCCTGCATGAACTGCTGAAAGTAAGCGAACAGGACATTCCCGGCTATGCCGATCTGGACGCCGATTTTACCGGTGCTGTGCTGGAAGAGGCCGGCAAAGTGTCTTCGGAAATCCTGTCACCCTTGAACGCGATCGGCGACACCGAAGGCTGCACGTTGGAAAACGGTGTGGTGCGCACGCCCACAGGGTTCAAAGACGCCTTTGACCAGATCCGCGAAGGCGGCTGGACCGGCATGGACATCCCTGAAGAATTTGGCGGTCAGGGCCTTCCCTACATCATGCATACCGCTGCACAGGAACCGATGGTCAGCGCCAACATGGCATTCAACATGTATCAGGGCCTGACCCACGGTGCGCTGTCTGCCATTCTGGCCCACGGGTCGGATGCGCAAAAAGCGCTTTATGCCCCCAAGCTGGCCAATTGCGAGTGGACCGGCACCATGAACCTGACAGAACCGCATTGCGGCACTGATCTGGGGCTGATGCGGACCAAGGCAGAACCACAGGACGACGGTACCTTCAAGGTCAGCGGTCAGAAGATCTTTATCTCGGCTGGCGACCACGACATGGCTGACAATGTGATCCATCTGGTACTGGCAAAGATACCCGGCGGGCCGGAAGGCATCAAAGGTGTGTCGCTTTTTATCGTGCCGAAAATCCTGCACGATGACGCCGGTAATCTTGGCGCGCGCAACGGCGTGTCCGTGGGCAAGATCGAAGAAAAGATGGGTATCCACGGCAATTCGACATGCGTGATGAACTATGACGAGGCGACCGGCTATCTGATCGGCGAAGAGCACAAAGGCATGCGCGCGATGTTCGTCATGATGAACGAGGCGCGGCTGGGCGTTGGCCTGCAGGGCTATGCCCAGGCGGAAGCCGCCTATCAGAACGCGGTGATCTATGCCAACGACCGTCTGCAAGGGCGCGATGTGACGGGGGCAAAAAACCCCGATGGTCCTGCCGATCCTCTGATTGTGCATCCTGACATTCGCCGCAACCTGATGGACCAGAAATCCTTTGTGGAAGGTGCGCGCGCCTTCACGTTCTGGGGTGCATCCCTGATCGACCGGGCACACAAAAACGACGATGACGATGCCGAGGGCCTGATTTCCTTGTTAACCCCGGTCATCAAGGGGTTCCAGACCGACAAGGGCTTTGAATACGCGGTTGCAGCCCAGCAGGTTTATGGCGGCCACGGCTATATCGAGGAGTGGGGCATGTCCCAGTTCGCCCGCGACGCCCGGATCGCCATGATCTACGAGGGTGCCAACGGCGTGCAAGCACTTGATCTGGTAGGCCGCAAGCTTGCGCAGGACGGCGGCAAGCATGTCATGGCGTTCTTTGAAATGGTGAAGACGTTCATCAAGGAAAACGAAGCCAATGAGGCGCTCAAAACGGAGTTCCTGGAGCCACTGAAAGCTGCGTCCAAAGACCTGCAAGCGGCGGGAATGTACTTTATGCAGAACGGCATGAAGAATCCCAATAACGCGTTGTCAGGCTCCTATGACTTCATGCACATGATGGGCCATGTCTGCCTTGGCCTGATGTGGGCCCGCATGGCGAAGGCCGCAATGGAAGCGCTGGAAAACGGCGCGACCGACATCGAATTTTATGAAACCAAGCTGGCAACGGGGCGTTACTACATGCAACGGCAATTGCCCGCCACGGCGATGCATCTGGCCCGCATCAACACAGGTGCCGAAACCGTGATGGCGCTGAAGGCTGCGAATTTCTAAGGTGGCGGTGGGCACACTCGCCCACCCACCATCAAAGGACCCTGCCCCGATGCCAAAGCGCCTGCGCCTAACCCGCCGTTTTCCAGTTGCAATGACAGAGGGCGGCTATCGCAGGCTCCGCAGGTTCAGCAAAGATGCAGGGTTGGACGAGGGGGAGGCGCTGTCGTTTTTGTTCGAAAACTTCGACAGCGTGATCAATGATGACACCTTTGGCCACCGGCTGAAGTTGTTCGTCGCAGAATTGGAGGCGCGCAAGACATGAACCGATTTGGCCTGACGGCACTGTTGCTTTGCCTACCCCTTGCGGTGCAGGGCCAGGTGATCAGTGAAACACCGCGGGCCGTCGGCATCTTTGCGCCCGTTCAGGGCTATGATGATCTGACCGTAGATCGGTTTGGCACACCTGCATCGCCGGAATTGACTGAACTTGGCCTTGTGCTGGTCAGCCGCATGTTCCGCAACACCTGCCTGACGCTGGAACAGGGTGCTGCGTTGGAGGATGCGATGCCTCCGGGTTTTGCGGCCTATGAAAGCAACGCATTCTTTATGGGAACCGCAGTGACCGGTGATCGCGATCGTCTTGCGCTTTCGGCCACCGGAAATATCGACACGGTCGATGCCCAAGGTCACCCTGTTCTGGAAATCTCTGCCCGCGACACGGGTATGACCTGCCGATTGGAGTGGCGCATGGCTGCGCCACCTGCCGCTGATCGGCAGGAAAGCATGGCGGTCTACATGGAACAGTGGTTCCCTTATGAATACGCGCTTGTCCGGGTTGAACGCCCGGCCATGGCATTCACGCCAAACATCACAAATTTCGCTGAATGGGACCGCCCCTGTGGCGACCGCTGGTGTCCGATCTCGGCGATTTTCAACTTTTCACGGGGCGAGGTTATCTTGGAAACCACGCTCAACATCACTGCCATTGGGGGGACACAACCATGAAGCTGCATTGCTTTGGCGAAAGTGGGAACAGCTACAAGGCTGCCCTTGCGTTGGAACTGGCAGGTGTTGACTGGGAACCGGTCTATGTTGATTTCTTCAATGGCGCCGCGCGCACACCGGAATGGCGCGCCGTGAACGGTATGGGTGAAGCCCCGGTTCTGGAAGACGGTGATGTCCGGCTCAGCCAGTCAGGCGCCATTCAGCAATACATCACAGACAAGACCGGCCTGTTCGGCGGCCCGAAATCCGCCAAGTACGAAGTGCTGCGCTGGGTGCTATGGGACAATCACAAGCTCAGCTCGCAGGCGGGGATGCTGCGTTTCCTGATGAACTTTTTGCCAGAGGACAAGCGCCCCGCTGAGGTGATTGCCTTTACCCAAGGGCGGCTCAAGGCCGCATACAGCGTGCTGAATGACCATCTTGATGGGCGCGACTGGATCGTGGGCGACAGTATCACCAATGCCGACCTGTCCTGCTGTTCGTATCTCTATTACCCAGAGCCCTTTGGCTTTGAACGCACCGCGTACCCACATATCAACCGCTGGCTCGACAACGTCGCCGCCGTGCCCGGTTGGAAACATCCATACGATCTGATGCCCCGGGCGCTGCCCGGCACCGCTTAACAGGAGACGAGAATGACCGACGCCTATATCTATGACACCGTGCGCACGCCACGCGGCAAAGGCCGCAAAGACGGCAGCCTGCATGAGGTAACTTCTGCGCGCCTGTCAGCCGGTGTGCTGAATGCACTGAAAGATCGAAACGGTCTGGAAGGCCATGCAGTTGAAGACGTGATCTGGGGCAACGTAACCCAGGTGGGCGAGCAGGGCGGATGTCTGGCCCGGACGGCGGTGCTTGCCTCTGATCTGGATGAAAGCATCCCCGGCTTGGCGATCAACCGCTTCTGCGCCTCTGGGATGGAGGCTGTGAACTTGGCCGCCAATCAGGTCAAGGGCGGTGCTGGTGGTGCTTATATCGCTGGTGGTGTGGAAATGATGGGCCGCGTGGCGATGGGCAGTGATGGTGCGGCAATTGCGGTGGATCCCTCTATCGCGATGGAGACGTATTTTGTCCCGCAGGGTATCTCTGCCGACATCATCGCCACCGAATACGGCTTTAGCCGCGACGATGCAGACCAACTGGCAGTAAAAAGCCAGCAGCGCGCCAAGGCAGCCTGGGATGACAAGCGTTTCGACAAATCCATCGTGACCGTGCGCGACATAAACGGTCTACCCATTCTGGCCCACGACGAATACATGCGCCCCGGCACCGACATGCAATCGCTTGGCGGTCTAAATCCCGCCTTTCAGGCGATGGGCGAGGTGATGCCCGGCTTTGATAAGGTCGCGCTGATGAAGTACCCGCACCTAGAGCGGATCAACCATATCCACCACGCAGGCAATTCTTCTGGCATCGTGGATGGGGCGGCCGGTGTATTGGTCGCGTCCAAGGAATGGGGCGATGCGATGGGCCTCAAGCCACGCGCGCGGATCAAGGCAACAGCCAAAATTGGAACCGATCCAACCATCATGCTGACCGGTCCGGTTCCTGTGACCGAGAAGATCATGGCCGATTCAGGCATGTCGATCAGCGACATCGACCTGTTTGAGGTGAACGAGGCCTTTGCCTCTGTCGTGTTGCGCTTCATGCAGGCCTTTGACGTGGATGACAGCGTGGTCAATGTGAACGGCGGGTCCATTGCCATGGGCCACCCGCTGGGGGCCACCGGTGCGATCATCATTGGCACCCTGCTGGACGAGCTGGAGCGGACCGGCAAGGGTACCGGCCTTGCAACACTTTGCATTGCATCCGGCATGGGTGCCGCCACGATCATTGAACGTGTGTGATCCGCAATGAAGGACCAAAAGTTTGAAACGGCCAAGGAAGTTTCGGAACATCTGCTGCACATCACGGCACAAGCCCTGATGGCGCGGGATTTTGAGGCTTTCGCGGATTGTTTTAATCTTCCTCAACAGATGACCACGGCGAACAGCCGGATCATCGTGCGCAATCGCGATGATCTGGAACAGACATTTCACAGCCTTTGCGATCACTTTGAATCGAAAGGTGTCACGCGGCTTTACCGTGAATGTGTCGCGGCACTGTTTCAGGGGCCTGACCGGGTTGAAGCCACCCATGTCAGCTATGTCTTGAAAGATGGCGAGGATGTCGTGCCGCCCTACCCCGTCTTTTCTGTACTGGAGCGGATCAATGGGCGGTGGGTCATCACGTCGTCTGACTATGATCTGGACGATCACGACGGCCAGGCCCAAGCCATGCATGCGGTCGAGACAAGCGATCCGGAGGCAATGGCAATTTATCAGACCCATCTGGATGCAACGGCAGAGGCGCTGATGCAGCAGGACTTTGACAAGATGCGCGCACGTGTGGACCTGCCACATCGCATGACAACCGAGACCGCGCTGATTGAAACCACCACGGTCGAAGGGATGCAGCGCAATTTTGAACGTTTCGCGCGCAATTATCAGACCGAAGGCATCTCCGAATTTGTGCGCACCGTGAAAGTGGCGCGGTTCGAAAGTGAAAACGAGATCATCGGCACGCATATCTCTCATCAGATGCGCGGTTCAGAACGCGTCGTGCCGCCCTACCCAAATCGCATCCGGCTGGTCCGTGGTGCTGATGGACACTGGCGCGAGACGCATTGCGCCAATGCCATCCTGAACAACGCTGAAAATTTCAAGCTTTGGGTCCGTGTCGCGGAACGACCGCGGCTGCCTGACCTTGCTCCTATCCTCGAAAGGACCTCTGATGACTGACTTTATCCTTGAAAAAGACGCCGATGGCGTCGCGGTAATCACCTGGGACGTGAAGTCCAAGTCAATGAACGTGATGACGCGCGACAGCATGAAGTTGTTGAACGAATTGGTCGACGAGGCGCTGGGCGACGATGCTGTCAAAGGCATCGTTATCACCTCTGGCAAGGACAGCTTTGCCGGGGGGATGGACCTGAACGTGCTGGGCACGATCCGTGAAGAGTACAAGGACAACCCAGCAGAGGGCCTGTTTGAATTCACAATGAATGGCCACCGCGCCCTGCGCAAAATCGAACGCGCAGGCATGGACCCCAAGACGCTCAAAGGCGGTAAGCCGATTGCAGCGGCCCTGCCCGGCACGGCGTTGGGCATCGGCCTTGAGGTTCCGCTGGCCTGTCACCGCATCTTTGCAGCTGACAACCCCAAGGCCAAGATCGGCCTTCCGGAAATCATGGTTGGCATCTTCCCCGGCGCAGGCGGAACAACCCGCCTTGTGCGCAAACTCGGCGCGATTGCCGCCTCCCCGCTGCTGCTTGAGGGCAAGTTGAACACCCCCGCCAAGGCCAAAGCGGCCGGCGTGGTTGATGAAGTTGTTCCTGCCGATCAATTGCTGACGAAAGCCAAAGAATGGGTGTTGAACGCCACCGATGCGGACATCGTCAAACCCTGGGACCAGAAGGGTTACAAGATGCCTGGCGGTGCGCCCTATCACCCTGCAGGTTTCATGAACTTTGTGGGTGCAAGCGCGATGGTCAACGGCAAGACGATGGGTGTCTACCCAGCGGCCAAGGCGTTGCTGTCGGCGGTTTACGAAGGTGCGCTGGTTCCCTTTGACACCGCCCTTCAAATCGAGGCGCGCTGGTTCACCAATGTGCTGATGAACCCCTCATCCAGTGCGATGATCCGCAGCTTGTTCATCAACAAAGAAGCACTGGAAAAAGGCGCCAACCGCCCTGCTGTTGACGACCAAAAGGTGCAAAAGGTTGGTGTGATTGGTGCGGGCATGATGGGCGCGGGTATCGCGCTTGTCTCGGCCTTGGCAGGCATTCAGGTCGTACTGATTGACGCCAAGCAAGAGGCGGCAGACAAGGGCAAATCCTACACTGCCGACTACATGGACAAAGGGATCGCGCGCAAAAAGGCGACACCGGAAAAGAAAGAGGCCGTGCTGGGCCTGATCAACGCGACCACCGACTATGCCGCCCTGGCCGGTTGCGATCTGATCGTCGAAGCCGTGTTCGAAGACGTGGGCGTCAAGGCAGAGGTGACAGCGCAGGTGCAGGCCGCCTGCCCTGATGCGATTTTTGCCACCAACACCTCTACCTTGCCGATCACGGAACTGGCCAAGGCTGCAAATGACGCAGAGAAATTCATCGGCATCCACTTTTTCAGCCCCGTCGACAAGATGATGCTGGTCGAGATCATCAAAGGCCAGAAAACCGGCGATGTTGCCGTGGCCAAGGCGCTCGACTTTGTGCGCCAGATCCGCAAAACACCGATCGTCGTCAATGATGCGCGGTTCTTCTATGCCAACCGCTGCATTATTCCTTACATCAACGAAGGCATTCGGATGGTGAAAGAAGGGGTTGAGCCTGCGTTGATCGAAAACGCAGCCAAACTTGTCGGCATGCCACTTGGCCCGCTGCAACTGACGGATGAGACTTCAATCGACCTTGGCGTGAAGATCGCAAAGGCGACCAAGGCTGCGATGGGCGACGCCTATGACGACGCGCAGGACGAGGTCCTGTTCTGGATGTTCGACGAAGGCCGTCTGGGCCGGAAGTCCAACTCCGGCTTTTATGCCTATGACGATAAGGGCAGGCGGCAAGGCCTTTGGGAAGGTCTGTCTGCGAAATACCCGGTGGCGGACACGCAGCCCGAACTGACCGAAGTGCAGCATCGCCTGCTATTCGCACAGGTGTTGGAAGCGGTTCGCGCCTTGGAAGAAGACGTACTGGAAGACATCCGCGAAGGCGATGTGGGCGCGATCCTTGGCTGGGGCTTTGCACCTTGGTCCGGCGGCCCGTTCAGCTGGCTCGATATCATTGGGTCGCCCTATGCGGCAGAGCGGTGCGATCAACTGACTGCTGCTTATGGTGCGCGGTTCACAACGCCAGCGCTCTTGCGCGAGATGGCCGAGAAAAATCAGTCTTTCTATGGCCGGTTTGGCAAGGCGGCAAAGGCCGCCTGATCCATCACCAATCCAACAAAGCGGGCGCGGTCGGCAATGACCGCGCCTTTTCTATACTCCGGTATCAAACACATAGCCGCTTCGCGCGATGTCAGCCTGACAAAGTTTTGCGACCAGACCCGCATCGGCATCTGAATAGTACCCGCGCCAATCGCGCCTGCGATCAGACACATTTGCGCGCGGAAGATCGATGCGAAACCCAAGATGTTGTGCGAAAGGTTCCAGATCATCTTGCCAGTGTTCCAGCCGTGCAAAAAGCGTATCACAAATCCGACCAGCGCCATCGGTCACATAATGCGCGTAAGGGTTGGCGCGCAGCCCGGATTGCGTATGTGCGTGGTTGAGAAATTCACTGAAATCAAGCGCTTGCGCCAGTTTCACCGCAGGGTGCTCAAAGCGCTGCGCTTGTAGCCAGTGATAATAGCTGACGATCCGATCCCAAGGATTACGGACCATGGTGACGACCATGAAATCGGTCATCTCGTCGCGGGTTATCAGCCCTTCGGCATCGGCGAGAGTGCTGTGTTTCCACAACCGGCCAGATGTTTGAACGCCTTTCAATCGCCCGCGTCTGCGCACGGCTTTGGGGGTGTCGCCGATTAGGACATCGTCTTTCATGGCGCGCGCTTCCAGTGCCAACGCCATCGCGGTGCCGCCGGTCTTGGGAATATGCACAAAGACATAGCGCCGTCCGCGCGAGATTATCATGCGCCCTCACCCCGGCTTCGGATTGCAATGATGATCCCCGCTGCCGCAATCAGTACCATCCCGAACAATCCCAAAGGCGGCACGGTCTGACCCCACAGGATGTAGGCCCAGACACTGGCGAAGATCAGCAACGAATATTCAAAAACAGCGACAAAGCTTGCCTCGCCCAACTGATAGCCGCGAAAGATCAGCACGATCCCAACCAATGCGCCAATGGCCTGCGCGATGTACCAGGCGATTAGCGTGGGGGTCAGGGGCATCCAGCCGCGTAACGGGAACCCCTCTGCCCCGCCACCGCCGCCGGCAGGCAAGGCGATGACACCCAAGGCACCAAACAGCGTCAGCAGGCCAAAGAACCACGCGGTCAGGGTTGATGTCGCCTCGCCTTCGCACCAAGCGCGGGTCGCGACCGCCCCTATGGCATATAGCAACCCCGCAAGGACCGGCAGAAAAGCCACAAGGTTCAGCGCCGCCGGATCAGGCCGGATCACCATGACCGCACCGGCAAAGCCCGCCACAACCGCCAGCCACCGCACCGGGCCAACGCGCTTGCCTTGGAACAGAACGGTGATCAGCACCACAAAAAGCGGCGCGGTAAACAGCCCCGCCACCACAACCCCGATTGGCAATAGGGCGAGGCAACCAAAGTAGATCACCATGGCACCTGCGGTAAACATGCTTCGCCCCAGCACGGCACCGGGCCGCTTTGGCCGCAAGGTGCCGACACCGAATTGCGCCGCTATCCCAAGCGCAAACAGGACCAATCCGCCCCGGACCAGATGGAACTGCGAGAGCGAACTGTCAGTGGTCACAAATGGTACGAAATTATCCGTCAGCCCAAGCGTCATCATGCCCGCGACAATCATCAGTGCAGCGCGACCGGGTTGAACGAAATTGGTTGTCATCAAGTTGCCTGAGTTGGTGCTTTCGCCATTGGCAAAGTCACATAAGCACAGCAATACTCAACCCTGAAAACGACATCACGGTTTGGGAGGATTACGATGGGCTGGATGCGCGATGAAACAGGGCTGGACAAATGTGCCGCCAACCATGTGCCTTTGACCCCATTAAGCCATCTGGCAAGGGCCGTACGTGTCTATCCAACCCGCACAGCGCTGGTTTATGGCGACACAGCGCTGAACTACGCTGAATACCACGCACGCGTCAGCCAACTGGCGAGCGCTTTGGCCAAGGCCGGTGTTGCACCGGGTGACGTGGTGGCGACAATCCTGCCGAATGTTCCAGCGCAGTCAGAGGCATCCTTTGCCGTCCCCGCCTGTGGTGCGATCGTCAACACGATCAACACGCGGCTTGATGCTGACACGATCGGCTACATCTTCGATCACGGCGAAGCCAAGGTGGTCCTGGTTGATACGCAGTTTCTGCCCGTCGTGACAGAGGCCCTGACACTGATGGAAGGGACGCCGCCCACGATCATTGAAGTGCCCGACCCGGTGGCAGGTATCGCAGCGACCGGCAACTACCAAACCTATGAGGATTTCGTCGGCACCGGTGATGCCGATTTCCCTTGGATTATGCCCGAAGACGAATGGGAAAGCCTTGCGCTGAACTACACGTCCGGCACCACAGGACGGCCCAAAGGCGTGGTCTATCACCATCGTGGTGCTTACCTGATGACGATGGGTACGCCGATTTCCTGGCGGATGACCCTTTTCCCAAAACTGCTGCAGATCGTGCCGCTGTTCCACTGCAACGGTTGGAACCACACCTGGATGCTGCCCGCACTCGGCGGGACGGCTGTTTGCTGTCGCGATGTCACGGCGCGCGCGATCTATGATGCGATCGCGGATCACGGTGTCACCCATTTCGGTGGCGCGCCCATCGTGCTGAACCTGATCGTCAACGCTGACGATGCGGATCGTCGACCCTTTGATCACACGGTCGAGGTCTTTACAGCAGGCGCGCCCCCGGCGGCCGCCTTGCTGGCTGCGGTTGGCAAGCTGGGGTTCAACGTCACGCAAGTCTATGGGCTGACCGAGACCTATGGCCACGTCACCGAATGCGTTTGGAACGCAGAGTGGGATGATCTTCCGGGCGAAGATCAGGCTGCGATCAAGGCGCGGCAAGGCGTGGCCTTTCCGATGATGGAAAACGTGACTGTCGTTGATGACCAGATGGATCAAGTGACGACGGATGGCGGCACACAAGGCGAAATTGTCATGCGCGGCAATGCTGTGATGAAAGGCTACCTGAAGAATCCGGAGGCTACAGCCAAAGCCTTTGCTGGTGGCTATTTCCATTCCGAAGACCTCGCCATCCAGCACCCTGATGGCTACATCCAAATCAGCGACCGGGCCAAGGACATCATTATCTCAGGCGGGGAAAACATCTCTTCCGTTGAGGTTGAAGGCGCGTTGATGCACCACCCTGCTGTCTCGCTTTGTGCGGTGGTCGCCAAACCGGATGACAAATGGGGCGAAGTGCCCTGCGCCTTTATTGAACTCAAAGATGGCCAGACTGCTGAAGAGGCTGAAGTGATCGCCTTTACCCGCACGCGACTGGCTGGGTTCAAATGCCCCAAACGGGTCGTGTTTCAGGAGTTGCCCAAAACCTCGACGGGCAAGATTCAGAAATTTGAACTGCGGGGCCTCGCCAAGGCGCTCTGACCATTTGTAGCAGTTGTCGCCCGGCCCTGCCCCACGCTATGGTAGCAAAAAAGGGCAAATCGAGCGGATGACAGCACTCAAGGAATACGAGCGCCTTGAAAGCGGCGGGTTGTGGCGTGCGGACGCCACAGCGCAGCGCCGTGATGTCGTTGTGTCCTTTGGCAACGCCACGCTGGTGATCTCCGATGGTGCAGGTCGCCCGCTGACCCATTGGTCGCTGGCCGCAGTCACACGGCAAAATCCGGGCAAACGGCCTGCAGTGTTTGCCCCTGATACCGACACCGACGAAGCGCTTGAGGTCGAAGACACGTTGATGGTCGACGCCATCGAGAAAGTGCGCAAAACGGTGGCCCGCGCCCGGCCCCGCAAAGGCAAGCTGCGGGGTTTGGGGACTGTGGCACTGTTGGGCGGGCTTGTGGCGCTTGGTGTGTTCTGGCTCCCCGATGCGATGCGCCAGCAAGCCTTGGGCGTTGTGCCAATGTCCAAGCGGGTGGAAATTGGCGTCGTGTTGTTGAACAACTTGCAAGGCCTAACCGGACCTGTGTGCCGGGGCGCGGTTGGCACTGATGCGCTGGCGCGATTTGAAACCCGTGTGCTGGGCACAACCCGCGCGCGGCGTGTGGTTGTCATGCCGCTGGGACAGGAAATCGCACTGCCCTTGCCGGGCGGGATCACTGCGCTCGACCGGTCCCTGATCGAACGGCTGGATGATCCCGCGATTGCCGCAGGATTTGTCTTGGCCGCCGAAGAGGCGCGCAAAGCTCAGGACCCACTTTTGCCAATTCTGGAGCGCGCCGGTTTCACCAACACCGTTCGCCTGCTGGCAACGGGTGATTTGCCAACAGACGTGCTTGATCGTTATGCCGTCGATCTGATTGGCGATCAGGCCCCGTCATTGTCCGAAACAACCCTGCTTGGCGCGTTTGAGACCGCGCGCATCCCAAGTACCCCCTTTGGCACCTACCGACAGGAAAAAGGCCAGCCCGTGATGGAACTGATCGTGAATGACCCTGTTCAGGGCACTGATTTCAAAGAAGTCCTGTCAGACGGCGACTGGGTCAGCCTGCAAGGCATCTGCGACTAGGGTCGCGCACCCAAAAAGACCCTGCGCTCTTCTGCAGGGCCTTTCTGGGGAGAAACCTTAGTTCCGGGTATAGGCGTCAGCAAAGCCCATGCCACGCACCGCGTTCAACGCACGAGCAAGCTCTGCCGGTGTGTTGAACGGACCCGCTGCAATCACCTTGAGGCTGCCGGATTTGGCCGAGGCGACAGGGAAACCCATGCCACCCAAACGCTGGATCATTCGTGTGGCGTTGGCCGGGTCACCAAAGGTGCCAACCTGCACATAGCGGTGGGTCATGGTCGCGGCTGCCGCTGGCGCGCGCACCTGAGCGGGTGCTGCGGACCGGGTCGAGATCCGCGGGGCTGATTGCGCCACCTGACCGCGCTGTGGGTTGATCCGGCCATCGGTCCAGACCTGTTCATAACCCGCTGGCACCTGAGGCGCTGCCTGTCGGCTTGCGATGGGGTTGGAGGCGGGGACAGTAGGCGCACCCAGACCAAGGAAGCCAGATGTGCTGACAGTCGCTGTGCCACCGCCGGGTGATACTTCGGTATATGGCTTCTCGACTTGCGGACCGCAGCGCATGGGCAAAGCCGGGTCGCCATTCAAATGCGGCTTCCCTGGGCAAAGGCCGGTGCTGGCAGCGATTGGGGCCGGCGCCGTTGTCGGAACAGTGGCCGTCGCAATCACGACCGGGGCCGGCGCGGGCGTGTCACAAACGATGGGTGAGCCATCGGGCCGCACAAAGCGTGTGCCTGTGGCGGCCACTTCGGCGCAAACTTCAGCCAGCGTCATGCGCAGCGGCTCTGGCGCGGCAGGGACGACAGGCGCAGGTGCGCTGACCGGCACAGCCGCCGGGGCCGGGCCACAATCAATCGGATCACCGGTGCGGGCGCTGACGAAACCGGGCTGAATGCCGAAACGGCCCTGGCAGGCTTCTGCCAGCGTCACGCGCGGCGGCTCTGCCGCAGGTGGCGGTGTGATGATCTGTGGTGAAGGTGCGACAACGGGTGTCGCCGGAATAGAAGCGATGGTCTGAATTGGTGCGGTTGCGGCGCGGGTCCGCACCGGCGCGGGCGATGGTGCAGGCGCGGCAGCGACAGAGGCGGCAGGCGGTGTAATCTCGATGATTGGCGCATCCAGCGGTGCAACACGCCCGCTACCGGTTGCTGGGCCAGCAACACCTGCGGGGAACGTCGGCTGAAAATTGCAAAGCGGCTGACGTGATCGCGAAACGCGGGGCACCCAATTGGTGGCCCCGCCGATACCCGCCCGGATAAAGGCACATCCATTGCTATCGACGAATTGATTGCCCGCGAAATCCGCTGGCGGAAACTCTGCCGGGAGGTCACCCTGCGCAGCTGCACCGCCGGTTGACACCATCAAAGCCAGCACGGCCACCCGCATATGTCCAATTGACGACATTCTATCCCCCACAAAATGTTGTGGCAGGATGCCCGACAATCCCTATTTTGTAAAGCGATTGTTCCCTTATTTGGTGCCAAACATGCGGTCACCCGCATCCCCTAGCCCCGGAACAATATATCCATTGTCATTCAAGTGACTATCCACTGCGGCCGTCACAATCGGCACGTCAGGATGGGCCTCTTTCATCCGTGCGATGCCTTCGGGTGCGGCCAGCAAACACAGGAATCGGATGTTCGTAGCGCCCGCCTTCTTCAGTAGATCAATCGCCGCAACAGAGCTGTTGCCGGTGGCTAGCATTGGGTCAACAGCGATCACCAGCCGGTCTTCCAACTCCGTCGGCACCTTGAAGTAATATTGCACCGGCTTGAGCGTTTCTTCATCCCGGTAAAGCCCGACAAATCCGACCCGTGCCGACGGGATCAGTTCTAGAATACCGTCCAGCAGCCCGTTACCTGCGCGCAAAATCGACACCAGCGCCAACTTTTTGCCGTCCAGCACGGGGGCATCCATCGGTTCCAGCGGGGTATCTATGGTCCGCGTGGTCATCGGCAATTCGCGCGTAACCTCGTAGGCCAAAAGCTGGCTGATCTCGCGCAGAAGCTGCCGGAAAACAGCCGTTGAGGTATCCGTCTTGCGCATCAGCGTCAGCTTGTGCTGCACCAGCGGGTGGGTCACATGGGTCAGATGTTCGGTCATGCGTCGTCCAATCGTTTCAAAATGCGGTCACGGGTTGCGGTATCACAAAAGGCCGCATTCATCGCCACCTTGTTGAGATCCAGAAAATCACCCTCAACCCAACCAAAAGTCTGGTGCAGGTTGTCGTATTCCGCCGTCATCGTCGTGTGAAAAAATGGCGGATCATCGGTCGAGACGGTCACCGGCACACCCGCGTCGCGCAGTTTGGCAATCGGGTGGGCCGCCCAGTTTTCAACGGCTTTCAGCACAACGTTTGAGCCGGGGCAGACCTCTAGGACGATACCTTCATCCGCCAACCGCTTGACCAAATCGGCATCGCGCACCGCATTGATCCCGTGACCGATCCGCGCCACCTTCAGCGCGTCCAGCGTTTCGGCCACCATATCCGGCCCGCCCCATTCGCCGGCATGGCAGGTCAATGACAACCCCGCCTCGCGGGCCATGTCAAAGCTGTAGGCGAAGTCTGCCGGACGGTGCATCATCTCTGCCCCTGCCATGCCAAAACCGGTCAGAAAATTGCCCATCGTCTCGACCGCGCACTTTGCCGCGCGCTTGGCCTGCTCCGGGCCTTCGTGGCGAATGCAGGTCACGATACCTTTGAGCGTGATGCCGTGGCTTGCCTCGCAATCTGTTGCGGCCTGCGCCATCGCGTCCAGATAGTCACGCCAGGCTGCCACATCGCCGCCACCACAGAAATCGGGCGAGATGAAGGTTTCGGCGTAGACTACCCCGTGGCTTGCAGTCTCTTCCAGAACTGCGGACGTCAGGCGATAGAAATCCTCGGGCGATGTGAGCGGCTCGCAGGCGGCCTCATAGACCTTCAGGAAATGTTCGAAGTTCTCAAAAACATAGCCACCTTGCGCATCAAAGATGCCCGACACGTCAATGTTTTTCTCGCGCGCCAAATCCCGAATGAACGCGGGCGGCGCGGCCCCTTCCAAATGCAGGTGCAATTCAACCTTGGGAAGCGTTTTGAATGTCATAGAAAACTGCGTCCTTTTCCAGAATGCGCCACCCCCAAGTGCGCCGCGACAGAGGCACCGACATCAACAAAACCAATATGCCCCAAGGGCTTGGCTCCGATGCCATGCACAAGCACAGGCACCCGTTCGCGGGTATGGTCGGTGCCGCCCCAACTGGGGTCATTGCCATGATCAGCTGTGATGATCAACAGATCGTCGGGGGCGAGTTTCGGCAGAAGTTTTGCCAGTTCCGCATCGAACCATTCCAGATGTCGCGCATAGCCCGCAACGTCGCGGCGGTGACCGTATTCGCTGTCGAATTCTACGAAATTGGCAAAGGTCAGTGACCCCGGCGCAGCCTCTGCCACCAAATCGTGCAGATGCCCCATCAAATCGATATCCCGACCCTTGCGAACCTCATCAATGCCGCGCATGGAAAAGATGTCGCCAATCTTGCCAATGGCATAGACCTTGCGGCCCGCTCCCTGCACATCGTCACAGATCGTGGGCGACGGCGGCGCGATTGCAAAATCCTTGCGGTTCGATGTGCGTGTAAATCCGGCCTCTGGCGTTCCGACAAAGGGTCGCGCAATCACCCGCCCCACCTTCATGGCATGAATTGTCGGCGCAATCTCGGCGCAGAGCGCGAGCAGACGGTCCAGCCCAAAGGTTTCTTCATGGGCTGCGATTTGCACCACGGAATCGGCCGATGTGTAGACAATCGGCCAGCCGGTTTGCATGTGTCGCGCGCCCTCTGCATCGATGATTGCCGTGCCCGAGGCATGGCGGTTACCCAGCAGCCCGCCTGTGCCAGCCGCCTGACAAATCTTGGTCGTCAGATCGTCAGGGAAGGCTGGGTCTTCGTTCGGAAAGGTGTGCCAATCCCACGGCACCGGCACACCTGCCAATTCCCAATGGCCCGATGGTGTGTCTTTGCCCATCGAAACCTCTGTCGCGGCGCCCCACGCGCCACTTGGTCGGGCGTAAAGCCCCGGCGCGCTGTCATTGGATGCAAGCGTCACCGCTTTGCCCAGTCCCAACGCGTCAAGTGTTGGAACCGCGAGTGGGCCGCTCCGCCCGCTGTCCGCATGACCATCAGCGCAAATCTGTGCAATATGGGCCACGGTATTGGCCCCGGTGTCGGGTTTCAGGCCGTTAAAGAAGCGATCTGCATCCGGTGCACCACCAATGCCGACACTGTCCATCACCACAAGAAAAACACGGGCCATCAGGTTATCCTTTCGCGGATCAGATCATGGGGGTCGGGTGCGGCACCGATTGTGATCGCAGCCAGAACCGCATGCGCGGCCGCCTCTGCGCTGTCTTCATCAGCGGCATGAATGACGGCCAAGGGCTGGCCCCGTTCAACCTGTTGGCCCAGTGTCGCAACCTCTGTCAGGCCCACTGCGGGATTGACCTGATCGGTTTCAACCCGGCGCCCGCCGCCCAGCCGGACCACGGCCAGGCCCAGCGCCTCGCCATCAATGGTGGCCACGTGCCCTGCCTGCCGCGCGGGCACCTCGCCCACGACCGGGGCTTTGGGCAGGTGCGTTTGCCAATCCTCGGCCATATCCGGCGGCCCGCCAAGTGTGGTGACCATTGCCGCGAAGCGTTCCATCGCCGCCCCCGATGACAATGTCTTTTCCAATTTTCGACGCGCCACTTCGGTGGTCATACCTGTTTGCGCCAGCAGATCCGTGCCAAGTGCAATTGATAGCTCTGCCAAACGCGGGGCCGCTTCGGATTGACCAGACAGAACCTCCATGCAGGTTGCCACTTCCACTGCATTGCCAAGCGACGGCGCAAGGGGCTGGTCCATGTCGGTGATCAATGCGGTCGTCTTGCAACCAGCCCCATTCGCGGCGTCCACCAGTGCGCGCGCCAATTCCCGGGCCTCTTGCGTTGTTTTCATAAAGGCCCCGCTGCCGACCTTCACATCCATGATCAGGCCATCAAGACCCGCCGCCAGTTTCTTGGACAGGATAGAGGCGGTGATCAATGCGATGCTTTCGACCGTTGCAGTCACATCCCGCACTGCATAAAGCCGTTTGTCCGCCGGGGCGATATTGCCGGTGGCACTGACAATCGCGCAGCCCACATCACCCACAATCCGGCGCAGCTTGGCCTCTGTCACCAGGGTCGACAAACCCGGGATCGCTTCAAGCTTGTCAAGCGTTCCGCCCGTATGGCCCAGCCCCCGGCCAGAGATCATCGGCACCGCCACATCACAAGCCGCCAACATCGGCGCGAGGATCAGCGAGACACAATCCCCCACACCGCCGGTGGAGTGTTTGTCGATGACCGGACGGTCGCCGGACCACGCCAAAACGTCCCCGCTGTCGCGCATTGCAGTGGTCAATGCGGTGCGCCCCGCCGCATCCAGCCCGTTCAAGCAGACCGCCATGGCAAAGGCCCCCGCCTGCGCGTCGCTGACGGCGCCACTGGCCAAACCCTTGGCAAACCAATCCAATTCGTCTGGCAATGGCGTTTCCTTGCGGCGCACTTTTGCAATAATCGCGCGCGCATCCATTAGCTTGTCCGCGACAGATAGTCTTGGTCAAAGGCACCAGGCAGCAATGCGCCAACGGTGGTGGCAAGGGTGACGCCATCGGTGGTGGCAAGGGTAACCACAACACTACCTTCCGCAAATTCCGCCAGTTTCTGGCGACACCCGCCACAAGGGCTCACAGGTTGCGGGCTGTCGGCGATCACCGCAACCTCTGCGATCTTGGTCTCACCTGCCGCGACCATGGCCGCGATCGCCCCCGCCTCGGCGCAGGTGCCTTCTGGATAGGCGACATTTTCCACGTTGCACCCACGATATACGGCACCAGAGGCGGTCCGGATCGCCGCACCCACCTTGAACTTGGAATAGGGCGCATGGGCATTGTCGCGCACCGCACGCGCATCGTCGATCAGGGACATTTGGCAGCTCCGCTTTTCTGAACAAACAGAGTGCGGCCAGAATGTTGCGGATGCAAGGGCAAGCAGTGGAACCAAACCCGTTCTGGTGCGTTGTACTTTATAACTCAGAGGTTCTTATGAGCAGCCAAAACACAATAGCCCGACCCTATTTTGATTCCGCACCCGATAACACCCCGATGTCAGAAGATGTGGCCGGCATGCTGTCTGCATTGTGTCAGGCAGCCGGCAAATCCTTTGATCCCAACCTGACGCAGCGACAGGCCCATGCGCAGATCAATATCCTGCGCGACAAGCTTGATTTTCAGCTGCGCACGCGCGGCGAACTTGCTGCAAATTTGCCGGGCAAAGTCACCTCAAGCAGGGTGATGTCGTCGGACGGCGACGCATAGCGCACCGCCATTCCCGGCGGGACGACAAAGGCATCGCCTGTTTGCAGCGCAAAGGGGTCCTTGCCTTCACCTTCCAGCGTCAAGGTGCCCTGCATCACAAAGCAGAAATAGATATCAGCGTCATGCGTAACCCAAGTGGGCGTATCTGCGCCCTTGCGCAGAACCTGCACCCCGGCAACATCGCCAGTATTGTCAGAAATCGTGGTATCCCGCGCCGCGAACCCGGCAAAGACATGCGGCTTCCAGATCGCATCCTGCGCGCGGTTATGCACAAAACGCTGCCCGGCCCATTCTCGATCGGGCCGATGGTGCGGGGTTGGCAAGGTCATGTCGTGATCAATTTCGGTGATATGCTCTGCCGGGACGCCAATTTCGATCACCTCGATACCGTCAGAGGCCTCAAGCACCCGGTGGCGGATTTCGGGCGGCTGGATAAAGCAATCCCCCGCATGCAGTCGGATCGGATCTCCCTGATCCTCGTAAACCACGTCGACCCATCCCGCGATGCAAAATATCAGCTGAAAACCGACCCGATGGAAATGCACCATATCCGGCACAGGTCCGCCATCCGGAATGCGGATATGGCTGGCAATGATCGACCCGCCAAGGCGGTCGGGGATCAGGTCGCGGTATTGCATCCCCGCCCGGCCAATAACCCACGGAGCCTGATCCGTCAGACGTCGCACAACAAAGGCATGTTGCGTTTCAGGCAAGTCCAAGGGCGGGTTCAGCGCTGTGATCGTCACCTCGGTGCCGCCGGGTGCTGTCAGCACTTCTGGCGAACGCCCATCCGTCGCCAGCACCAATTTCCCAGCCGGACCTGCCCCCCGCTCCAACTGCACACGCAGGCCATGGCCGCTGAATACCGCTGTCGTGGGATCATCTGCGGGATAGATCATATCCATCCGCAGGCCCAATTCGCGCCCAAAGAACCCGATGTCACCCGTCAGGTCCGTTGTGGGCAACACAACACGGGCACGAATTTCATCAGATTGCGTCATGGCGACATCGTGCGGCGCGGTTTGAGGATTTGCAAGTCGGCCCGCACAGGGGTTATAGCTGACCCTAGGACCACCGCCACCGAGGCAAGTGGTTTAATATTAAACAATTCGGTGGACTGCGCCCATGACGAAATCTGACAACGATGCACTTCGCAAGGCGGCGCTGGACTATCACCGCTTTCCAAAGCCCGGAAAACTGGAAATTCGCGCAACCAAACCCTTGGCAAACGGGCGTGATCTGGCCCGCGCCTACTCACCCGGCGTGGCCGAGGCCTGTCTGGAAATCAAAGCTGATCCCAACAGCGCGCGCGACTATACCTCGCGCGGGAACCTCGTGGCCGTCGTCACCAATGGCACAGCAGTACTGGGCCTTGGCAATATCGGCGGGCTCGCCTCCAAACCTGTGATGGAAGGCAAGGCCGTCCTGTTCAAGAAATTCGCCAATATCGACTGTTTCGACATCGAACTGGACGAACCTGACCCGCACAAGCTCGCCGATATCGTTTGCGCATTGGAACCGACGTTCGGGGCCATCAACCTTGAAGACATCAAAGCCCCCGATTGCTTTATCGTGGAAGAAGCCTGCCGCGCGCGGATGAATATCCCTGTGTTCCACGACGACCAGCATGGCACGGCGATTGTGGTTGGCGCTGCTGCCACCAACGCCCTGCGCGTGGCTGGGAAGTCCTTTGAAGACATCAAGATCGTCAGCACCGGCGGCGGGGCTGCGGGCATCGCCTGCCTGAACATGCTGCTGACCCTTGGGGTGAAGCGCGAAAACGTCTGGCTCTGCGATATCGAAGGGCTGGTCTACGAAGGGCGAGAGGCGGATATGACCCCGCAAAAGGCCGCTTATGCCCAAGGCACCACGCCCGCGACGCTGGATGATGTCATTGGTGGCGCGGACCTGTTCCTTGGCCTTTCCGGCCCCGGCGTCCTTAAGCCCGACATGGTCGCCAAGATGGCAGAGACGCCAATCATCTTTGCGCTTGCCAACCCGAACCCCGAGATTGATCCAGCAGACGCCCGTGCCGTGAACCCGAATGCTATCATCGCCACCGGCCGCAGCGATTTCCCCAATCAGGTCAACAACGTCCTGTGTTTTCCTTTCATCTTTCGCGGCGCGCTTGATGTGGGCGCCACCGACATCAATGACGAGATGAAGGTCGCTTGCGTCGAAGGTATCGCCGCCCTCGCCCGCGCCACAACCAGTGCCGAGGCGGCGGCCGCCTACCAAGGCGAACAGCTGACCTTTGGGGCCGATTATCTGATCCCCAAACCCTTTGATCCGCGCTTGATGGGCGTCGTTGCCAGCGCGGTTGCCGGGGCCGCCTGCAAAACGGGCATCGCCACCCGTCCCATCGACGACATGGAGGCTTACAAAGCCAAACTCGACAGTTCCGTGTTCCGGTCTGCCTTCCTGATGCGCCCGGTGTTCGAGGCGGCGCGCACCGCCGAACGCAACATCGTCTTTGCAGAGGGTGAGGACGAGCGCGTGCTACGCGCGAGCCAGGCCATTATGGAGGAAACGACCGATCACCCTATCCTGATTGGCCGCCCCGAAGTGATTGCGGCCCGTTGCGAACGCGCAGGTCTGACCATTCGGCCCGGTATCGACTTCAAGATCGTGAACCCCGAAAACGATCCGCGTTACCGGGACTATTGGAACAGCTACCACGACCTGATGGCGCGTCAGGGTGTAACGCCCGACCTTGCCAAGGCGATCATGCGCACCAACACCACAGCGATTGGTGCAGTCATGGTTCATCGCGGAGAGGCAGACAGTTTGATCTGCGGCACCTTTGGGCAATATCTGTGGCACCTCAACTACGTCTGCCAGATCCTTGGGCAGGGCGGGCTGCATCCTGTGGCGGCCTTGTCGATGATGATCCTCGAAGACGGGCCATTGTTTGTCGCGGACACGCAAGTGCACGCGGAACCCACGCCTGAACAAATCGCCGAGACTGTGATCGGCGCCGCGCGCCATGTGCGCCGCTTCGGTCTGTCACCCAATATCGCCCTGTGTTCGCACAGCCAGTTCGGAAATTTGGATTGTGACACGGGCCGCCGGATGCGCGCTGCCATGGAAATTCTGGACAGCGCACCACGTGACTTCGCCTATGAAGGCGAGATGCATATCGACAGCGCGCTGGATCCCGACTTGCGCGCGCGTGTTTTCCCAGCTGCACATATGGAGGGTGCGGCCAACTGTCTGGTTTTTGCCAATACTGACGCGGCATCTGGCGTGCGCAACATCATGAAGATGAAAGGTGGCGCGCTCGAGGTTGGCCCCATCCTGATGGGCATGGGCAACCGGGCACATATTGTCACTCCGTCGATCACCGCCCGCGGGTTGCTGAACATGTCGGCCATCGCTGGCACGCCTGTCTCGCATTATAGCTAGATCGACCTGCAAAGAAATTTACACCGGTGTGCGCCGCGACCCGCAAGCGCCTTGAGCCGGCCCGCACAACTGCCTATCCCTGACACATCACGTCTTGGGGGAGGATACGATGGGATACGCAGAGGTCTATCAAAGCTGGAAAGACGATCCAGAAACCTACTGGATGGAACAAGCTCAGGCCATCGACTGGGTCACCCCCCCTTCACGGGCGCTGGATGACAGCAACGCCCCACTTTATCGCTGGTTCACCGACGCGCAGGTCAACACCTGCTACAACGCGGTCGACCGTCACGTCAAAAATGGACGCGGCGATCAGGCGGCGATCATTTACGACAGCCCCGTCACCGACACTAAACGCACAATCACTTATGCCGAGTTGCAGACACGGGTAGCCTCGCTTGCAGGCGCGCTAGCTGCAAAGGGTGTCGCCAAAGGCGACCGCGTCATCATCTACATGCCGATGGTCCCCGAAGCGCTCGAAGCGATGTTGGCCTGTGCCCGTCTGGGGGCGATTCATTCGGTTGTCTTCGGCGGCTTTGCGGCCAACGAACTGGCCGTGCGGATTGACGATGCTACCCCCAAGGCAATCATTGCTGGCTCTTGCGGGATCGAACCGGGCCGCGTGGTCGCATATAAACCGCTGCTTGATGGCGCGATAGAGCTGGCGACGCACAAGCCCGACTTCTGCGTTATTTTTCAACGTGAACAAGCACTTGCAAACCTAACCCCCGGCCGCGATGTGGACTGGCACGCATTCCAGGACGGTGTCACACCCGCCGATTGTGTGCCCGTGCCGGGCGATCACCCGGCCTATATTCTCTATACATCCGGCACCACCGGCGCGCCCAAGGGTGTCGTGCGCCCGACAGCAGGTCATCTGGTCGCGCTCAACTGGACCATGAAGAACATTTACCAATGCGACCCCGGCGATGTGTTCTGGGCCGCCTCTGACGTGGGCTGGGTCGTGGGTCACTCTTACATCTGCTACGCGCCGTTGATCCACGGCAACACCACCGTCGTGTTCGAAGGCAAGCCCATCGGCACCCCTGACGCGGGCACATTCTGGCGGGTGATTGCAGAACACAACGTGCGCAGCTTCTTTACGGCCCCCACCGCATTCCGCGCGATCAAACGCGAAGACCCGGCCGGTGCAGAGATCAAGAAGTACGACATCACTGGCCTGCGCGCGCTTTATCTTGCGGGCGAACGCGCCGACCCCGACACCATCAAATGGGCGCAGGACATCATGGGCGTCCCAGTCTTTGACCACTGGTGGCAAACCGAAACCGGCTACACCATCGCAGGCAACCCTGCAGGGATCGAGGCACTGCCGGTCAAAATCGGCTCTCCCACTGTGGCGATGCCCGGCTATGACGTGCAAATCCTCGACGAAGCAGGCCATCAGGTTCAGCCCGGAGAATTGGGCGCCATCGCCATCAAACTCCCCCTGCCGCCCGGCACTTTGCCGACACTTTGGAATGCCGAAGAGCGGTTCAAGAAAAGCTATCTGAACACCTTCCCCGGATACTACGAAACCGGGGACGCGGGCATGATCGACGAAGACGGCTATCTCTACATCATGGCGCGCACCGATGACGTGATCAACGTTGCTGGCCACCGCCTGTCCACCGGCGCAATGGAAGAAGTGCTTGCCAACCACCCTGACGTCGCTGAATGCGCGGTGATCGGCGTCACAGATGAGCTCAAAGGGCAATTGCCACTGGGCTTTGTGTGCACCAACAAAGGCACGGCAAAATCTGACGCGGACATCATGGCCGAATGTATCAAGATGATGCGCGACACAATCGGCCCGGTTGCCGCTTTCAAATTGATTGCGGTGGTAGACCGGTTGCCCAAGACCCGATCCGGCAAAATCTTGCGCGGCACAATGGTCAAGATTGCAGACAGCGCCGATTTCAAGATGCCTGCCACCATCGACGACCCTGCCATTCTGGATGAGATCAAGATAGCCCTGCAGCCACTGGGCTACGCCGCAGGCTAGTCCGATCTGTCGGTCAGACGAATTGTTCGCGGATCAGCCGTTCCTCTAACCCGTGGCCGGGGTCAAACAAAATGCGATGTCGGATATCGGGGTCAGATGCGATTTCGACGCTGACCACATTTCGCACTGATTTGCTGTCTGCCTCGGCCATGACAGGGCGTTTCTTGGCATCCAGCACGTCAAACCGCACAACCGCCTTTTTGGGCAGCAACGCGCCACGCCAGCGTCGCGGCCTGAAGGCCGACATCGCGGTCAGCGCCAGCACATCCGACCCAATGGGCAAGATCGGCCCGTGGGCGGAATAGTTATAGGCCGTGGACCCCGCAGGCGTCGCCACCAATGCGCCGTCGCAGACCAGCTCTGCCATCCTTTCGCGACCATCCACCGTGATGCGCAGCTTTGCAGCCTGCGGCCCGGCGCGCAAAAGCGACACCTCGTTGATCGCCAGCCCGTCGTGGGTCGCGCCAGAGGAATCAAGGGCGGTCATGCGCAGCGGATTGATGATCTCTTCTTCGGCCTCTGCCAAACGCGCCGGCAATTCGTCTTCCTGATATTCGTTCATCAGAAATCCAACCGTGCCACGGTTCATCCCATAAACCGGCGCTGCCACATCCTGCGTGGCGTGCAAGGTTTGCAACATAAAGCCATCACCACCCAAGGCGACGATCACCTCTGCCTGATCAACGGGCGTATCGCCATAGCGCTGCGACAACACCGTCCGCGCCTCTTGCGCGATCGGTACGTCACTGGCGACAAAGGCAATTTTCGGGCTCGGCATGTGCGCAATCCTCTACAACAGCCTTTTGTTGACCGTTCCCATCCGAAACGCAAGGCAACCATCGGCAACGCATGATGCCGCCCTCATGATCTTGTTGGTCGTTTTGACCCTTTTGACATAGCCCCGCTTGCCGTATGAGGGCGCAAATCCACCCGTTCCGAAAGGGCTTTGCCATGAATGCCACCTTCCGCGACCAAGGTTTCTTTACAGAGGCCCTCGCCACCCGTGACCCCGATCTTTACGCCGCGATGCAGGACGAGCTGACCCGCCAACGCAAAGAGATTGAGCTGATCGCGTCGGAAAACATCGTCAGCGCCGCCGTCATGGAAGCCCAAGGCGGCGTGATGACGAACAAATACGCCGAAGGATATCCGGGTCGCCGCTACTATGGCGGGTGCCAGCACGTTGATGTGGCTGAAAACCTTGCGATTGACCGCGCAAAGCAGCTTTTTGGTTGCGACTTTGCCAACGTGCAGCCGAACTCCGGCTCTCAGGCGAACCAAGGCGTCTTTCAGGCGCTGTTGCAGCCCGGCGATACCATTTTGGGGATGTCGCTGGATGCGGGCGGCCATCTGACCCACGGCGCCAAGCCCAACCAATCGGGCAAATGGTTCAATGCTGTGCAATACGGTGTGCGCCAACAGGACAGCCTGCTGGACTACGATCAAGTGCAGGAACTGGCGACAGAACATCAGCCCAAAATGATCATTGCGGGCGGCTCCGCGATCCCACGGATCATTGATTTTGCCCGCATGCGCGAGATTGCCGACAGCGTTGGTGCCTATCTGATGGTCGACATGGCCCATTTCGCTGGCCTGGTCGCCGCTGGCCTCTACCCTTCGCCCTTCCCCCACGCCCATGTGGCGACAACGACAACACACAAGACCCTGCGCGGCCCGCGCGGTGGGATGATTGTCACCAATGACGAGGCGATCGCGAAAAAGGTGAACTCCGCCATTTTCCCCGGCATTCAGGGTGGCCCCTTGATGCATGTGATCGCAGGCAAAGCCGTCGCTTTTGGCGAAGCGCTACGCCCCGAATTCAAGACCTATCAGGAACAAGTGGTGAAGAACGCACAGGCACTGGCGGATCAGTTGATGAAAGGCGGCTTGGACATCGTTACAGGCGGCACCGACAGCCATGTGATGCTTGTCGATCTTCGCCCCAAAGGCGTCAAAGGCAACGCGACAGAGGTCGCCCTGGGCCGCGCCCACATCACCTGCAACAAAAACGGCATCCCGTTTGATCCCGAAAAGCCGATGGTCACATCCGGCATCCGTCTGGGCAGCCCTGCAGGCACCACACGCGGCTTTGGCGAGGCAGAGTTCCGCCAGATCGCGGACTGGATCGTCGAAGTTGTTGATGGGCTGGCCGCCAATGGTGAAGAAGGCAATGCCGCGGTCGAGGCGAAAGTCCGTACCGAGGTTGAAGCCATGTGCGACAGCTTCCCGATCTACCCCAACCTCTGATCAAGTGCGGGCGGGATCCCCCCGCCCGTTTCGCCAACGATTCCAATGGCTTAGCCCAACTTGGGGACGCGGCACACGGCCTCAATATTGCGACATCTCAGATCAGAAAAAGCCCCGTAGTCATCCGCATGATAGTGCGGGCGAAGCCCCGGTGCGCCATTGTCTGTGCCGCCAGGCGCTAAGGTGGCGCGAAAGGTGATTTGAGCGATCATGCGCTGCAGTCCCATGTCGTAAACTGCGATGGAACCCTGCGTTTTGCAGCGCGGCCCGAGCGGTCAGACCATGCCACGGCTGCGGGCATACCAGACGGCCGCAATGAACAGCGCGATCAGCACTGCCGACACCTTACCCAAGGCCCAAAGCACCTTGTCCTTCAGCACCTCGTTGGGATCAATTTCGCTCAGATGGGCGATGACATTCTCAGCCGCCCGCGCGATCGCCTTGTCATCTACCATCCGTGCCAATTTCGGGTTTTGGATCAGACTGTTAGCCTTGGCGACCTGCGTTGCATCCCGCTTGATCCGACGCGGCAACCGGCGGCCTGACTTGCGGATTTGCACCGCAAGCGATGCGCCTTTGATCCGCAACCGCTCTGCCATCAGCGTGCTGATTGTTTCGACGTATTCTGTGACTTTGTCCCCCGACATGATGATTGCCTAGCGGTGGTCATTCGGGGGCTCAAGGGGTATGGATTTCATTGCAGGAGGATGGTGCATGTTGAACACGGTCGAAAACGGGCAAACCACTGAAAAGCCTGACCTTTTGATTGCACATGGGCTGTTCGGTTCGGCCCGCAACTGGGGCGTGCTGTCAAAACGGCTGTCCGACGACCGCCGCGTGGTCGCCGTGGACATGCGCAATCACGGGCTAAGCCCTTGGTATGAAACGCAAAGTTATGCTGACATGGCGGATGATCTGGCCGGGGTCATCGACCAACCGATGGATGTGATCGGCCATTCGATGGGCGGCAAGGCGGCGATGGTCGCAGCCCTGAAATACCCCAGCAAAATCAACCGCTTGATCGTCGCGGATATAGCGCCGGTGACCTATACCCACAGCCAGATCGGCCCGATTGAGGCGATGCGCCGGGTGCCGTTAACCACAATTTCCAACCGGGCGGAGGCTGCCGCCCACCTGACCGGGCTGGAGCCGGGCGTCGACACGTTTCTGCTGCAAAGCCTTGATCTGAAAGAAAAAAAGTGGCGCCTGAACCTGAATGTGCTGGCCGCCGAGATGGACAAGATCATCGGCTTCCCAGAGGTGACAGGCCAGTTCACCGGCCCCACCCTGTTCTTGTCCGGCGCCAACAGCGACTACGTCAAGCGCGAACACCGCGACCGGATCAAGACCCTGTTCCCAAACGCAAAATTCGCGAAAATCCCCGGCGCGGGGCACTGGCTGCATGCCGAAAAACCGCGCGCGTTTGAGGCTGCGGTTAACGCTTTTCTGACCTAGGCAGAACCCATGCACATTGCATGCACACACCATGCACACGCAGGTCTTAACCTGCGTTAACCGCGCATGGTGAACCTTGCGTCAAATCACGGGTGAAGACAGAAACGTCGCCAGCGAAAACGCCCCGATCACGAGCAGAAAGATATGTGGCAAAAATCGCATCGGAACCCCCATATGCTTGATGAAGGTTCAACGCGGCAGCCCCGCGTTTCCGTCGCTTAATTCTTGTCGTCGTCCAGCTTTGTGCGGACAAGGGTGCAAAGGATGTGGCGGCTGGTCATGATCTGTCTCCGGGTTTGAATGCTTAATACACGTTCACCTTTCGGGCAAAGTTTCACCGACCTTTAAGTTTTTCACTGCATGGGGCTGCGCGGACCAAACCACCCCATGTGGTGTTGACCGGCAACGAAAGGTGGCGATCCGACAAAACCCGCCAATATCTTGTTGATTGCTTCACCCTTGGGCGCTAGGACGGTGGCACAGGTGCTTATAGACGCGGTAAATATCCTGACGACGGGGCTGATGCGCTTAACGCGGATCAGCCCCGTTTTTTTTCGCGTGAGGGTGTGCGAGAATCAGAAAAGGCGCCAGGTGCTTAGACGCGGTCTATGCACGGGCCGAAGCCCACCCTGACACCTTCCTGATGGTTTCCCCGAAGGGTCCCCGATCAATGCATCCGGAGTTCCCCCCATCTGCTGCTGCCTTGTCCCATGGTTGCCCGTGGTCCGCCGCAACGATCATCAGGTTTTCCGAAGATCCCCCCATGACCCGCATCGCCCCTGTTGAGACCGCCCTGACCTTCCCGCTTAACAAGAAGAAGTCTGATCTGGCTTTTCTCCCCGCTGTGCCCCGCTTTGCTGATCCGGTTGCCCGTCCCGCCGCGTTAACACCTCAGAGGGTCTTTGCGTCTCGCTCCGTTACTTCGAGAAGTCGTCTGCGATGGATTGAGGTTGGGGTGGAAGGGGTGAGTCGGGCAAGAGGATTTTGCGGGGTTAGCGGAATGTTCTTGTGGAGGGTTTTGGGGGTAAGTTGGGGGTAAGGGTGTGGGTTTTTTGGGGATCACGGTTGCGGATTTGCCTAGCGCCCGGACCTCGGGGAGGCGTCGTGTGGTGCGGAACGGTGCAGCGGGTGGATGGGTGTTCTGGATTGAAAGGGTGGAGGAAGCGCCCTCCCCGTGGGGGAGGTCCGGGCGCTGTCAAACGCGGAGCGTTTGGGGGAGGCTAGAGCAAGCTATGCTTGCGATTTCGTCTTTCGCTGCGCTTTGCAAAGCGAGCCAAATCCAAACATCACCGCCGCAGTAAGCAAACCCGCTGGAGGAATGGGGACGTCTGCAACAACACTGTTGTCATATCCAGAAAAACTTGCAGTCAGGTTGAGCGCGATAGGTGTACCACCAAAAAACGATCCACCAAAAGTGATAAGCCCGTCCAACTCTGTCTGATACAAAAGCCCTCCGCCGTTTGCGCTTGCTCCGCCGCTTGGCGAGGAACTTTGCGCAAAAAATCCACTATCGTCGACAAACGGCAAAATTTGAGAGCTGAACCCACACAAAGACGACAGCAAGCCAACGCAATTGCTGAATGACGCTGTTCCATCAGCTTCTCTTACATAGTCCAGCGCCCCGGTCGTGTCATAAATCCAAGATGGCAGGCCTGCTGCTGTCAGAAACGGATCGTTAAGATCGGAAATCGAACGTGACCATGCGCCGAGATCGGCAAGCGTCGCCTGATCAGAAGAAAAACCGCCGCTTAGGTCAACGTTTGAGACGCCGCCGCTAACCGAAATTGTACCCATCGTTGCGGCGCTAGCAGCAGTCGAAAAACTACTCAACAAAGCAATAAGAATAACCCAGAAACGCACTTTGAACCCCCAAACCAACAAAAAAGTTAATAAAAGGTTAACATGGCGAGGGAGTACAGCAACCTGTACTTTCGGGCTATCTCTCGTCTTTGATAACAGATTTGGACTGTTGGAGTTTCCAGATTAGCGTTGCCCAACGAGTACAACTGAACCGGGTGCCAGCCGCAATTTTTGCAAGCAAAAACCGCTTACCTGCACTGGTCCGAAAAACGGACAGCTTTTAGCTGTCCATTTTTAGGGCCGAAATAAACGCTTCTTGCGGGATATCCACTTTCCCGAACTGCCGCATCTTCTTTTTCCCCGCCTTCTGCTTGTCCAGCAGTTTGCGTTTGCGGGTGGCGTCGCCGCCATAACACTTGGCGGTCACGTCTTTGCGGAGGGCTGACAACGTCTCGCGGGCGATGACTTTGCCGCCAATGGCCGCTTGGATCGGGATTTTGAACATGTGGCGGGGGATCAAGTCTTTGAGCTTTTCGACCATCGCGCGGCCGCGCATCTCGGCCCGGTCGCGGTGGACCATCATCGACAGCGCATCGACGGGTTCGTCGTTCACCAGCACCGACATCTTCACAAGGTTATCAGTTTGGTAACCGGTCATTTGGTAGTCAAAGGACGCATAGCCCTTGGTCACCGATTTCAGGCGGTCGTAGAAGTCAAAGACAACCTCATTGAGCGGCAGGTCATAAACCGTCATCGCGCGCGACCCGGCATAGGTCAGGTCAAGCTGCACGCCGCGGCGTTCCTGGCAAAGCTTGAGCACGTCGCCAAGGTAGTCGTCGGGCACAAGAATGGTGGCCTTGATCCGGGGCTCCTCCAGATGGTCGACGTGGGTCAGGTCGGGCATGTCGGCGGGGTTGTGCAGTTCGATCATCTCACCGTCGCGCATGTAGACGTGGTAGACGACCGAGGGTGCGGTGGTGATGAGTTCGATGTCATATTCGCGTTCGATCCGGTCGCGGATGACTTCGAGGTGCAGCAGGCCAAGGAAACCGCAGCGGAAGCCAAAGCCAAGGGCTGCAGAGGTTTCCATCTCGTGGCTGAAGCTTGCGTCGTTCAGTGCGAGTTTTTCAATCGCGTCGCGCAGGTCTTCGAACTGGCTGCTGTCGACGGGGAAGAGGCCACAGAAGACAACGGGCTGGCTGGGTTTGAAGCCGTCAAGTGGGGTGACAGCGCCCTTCTTCTCGGACGTGATGGTGTCGCCCACGCGGGTGTCGCGGACCTGCTTGATGGAGGCGGTGATAAAGCCGATCTCACCGGGGCCAAGCACGTCGACGTTCTGCATCTGGGGGCGGAAGACGCCGATGCGGTCGATCTGGTGGACGGTGCCGTTCGACATGAAGGTCACGCGGTCCTTGAGCTTCATCCGGCCGTCGATCACACGGACAAGGACGACCACGCCGAGGTAGCTGTCATACCATGAATCAACCAGCATCGCCTTCAAGGGCGCATCGGCGTCGCCGGTGGGGGCGGGCAGTTTCTGGACGATGGCTTCGAGCGTCTCGGTGATGCCCACGCCGGTTTTGGCAGAGACCTGAATGGCCTCGGACGCGTCAATGCCGATGACGTCCTCGATTTGTTCGGCCACGCGGTCACATTCAGAGGCAGGCAGGTCGATCTTGTTGAGAACGGGCACGATTTCATGATCGGCATCAATGGCTTGGTAGACATTGGCGAGCGTCTGCGCCTCGACCCCCTGGGTGCTGTCGACGACCAGAAGCGAGCCTTCGACTGCGCGCATGGAACGGGAGACTTCATAGGCGAAATCGACGTGGCCGGGGGTGTCGATCAGGTTGAGGACATATTTGCGCCCATCCTGCGCGAGATAGTCGATGCGGACGGTGTTGGCCTTGATGGTGATGCCGCGCTCGCGCTCGATATCCATGCTGTCCAGCAGCTGCGCTTTCATGTCCCGGTCGGCCACGGTGTTGGTCGACTGGATCAGCCGGTCGGCCAGCGTCGATTTGCCGTGGTCGATATGGGCAACGATGGAAAAGTTGCGGATATGAGAGAGGTCAGTCATGGCGCGCAATCTGGTGTGTCAGGGTTGAGCGTCAATGGCGTGGGACGGGAGAATTTGCAAGGGGCAGCGGTGTCGCGGGACCTAGCGGTTGGCCATATCGGGGGCCACGTCGTCGGGGATTGCAAAGGTTGGTGTGTACCAGAGCGTTTCGAGCGCATCAAAGCGCTGCTTGTGGCAGATATCGCGCCTTTCCACCTCTGCGATCATGTCGTGAACCTCGGGGTTGTTGGCAGGGCGTTCTGCCGGATCATGGCTGGCGGGAAGGTTTTCATCCAGCACAGCGATGAAGCGCAGCACGCGCATGGCCTCGCACAGGACGACACGGTCGATCTGATGAGGGGTCATCATCGGGGCGGAGAGTTCCCAGCCCATATCCTGCGCCTCGCGGTAGTCGCGATAGGTCAGCGAGAGATCGGTCAGGTATCTGTCGTAGGGCAAGTGATTATGCGGATCGTAGTAGATCGCGTTGTGTGCCGCCTGCGCATGGGCCGCGCCTTCGCCCAGATAGAAAGGGCGCCCGACGAACAGGGCCACATCAAGCCAGACCGCAGAATCGTAGGGTTTTGACACGCTGAGCCGTTGGGCAAGGTTCGCTTGCAGCTTGCCGTCATAGGCAAAGGTTCCCGACCCCCGGATCGGATCGTAGTCGCGGGCAAGGATGTGGATCAGGCTGGGACTGAAAGGATTGTCGGGGAGCGCAGCCTGCGCGTAGGCCTGAATGCGGGCATCCATGTCCTTGAAGATTGCGGCGCTTTCGCTGTCGTTGCGAAATGACCGCTGAAACAGATGCGCGTAGTAATAGTCATGGTTATCCGGTTCCTGAAACCAGTCCAGTAGTTCGCGCCGGTCGGCGTCGCTACGCCGCTCAAACGCTCGCCAAAGTCGGATGCGGCCCAGTGCGGGGTGGTCGGTGTTTTCCAGAACGTCAATTGCATGGGCGCGGGCGTTGTCATCGTACATGTTGAGCCAGCCCACCATGTAGGCGGTGCAGACCTCGGGCGTGAAGTCGTCAAATTCGACGATCTGACCGGCAAACAAGTAGCAGTATTGCGACACCAGACCGAAGCCGCGGCCGCCCCAGTTGCGCCGCGAAATATAGAGCGCCCGGCCAAGGGTTCCGCTGTTGGGAGTAAGGGCAAGAATGTCGCGGGTCAGTTTGCGGTGTCGGTCATCTGACAAGCTGCGCTGGCCAAGTTCCAGCATCAGAACAGCGTCTGAGGCGGGCACGAAATCGGGCGCGGCTTCATAAGCCTCTTTCGCCAGGTCTTGTGCCTGCGCGCGGATGTGACCAAAGGCATAAAGTGCGTCGGGGTGGGTCTGATGCACGAATTTGTCGCCGCGCATATCCCATGCGGCATTGTTCATCTGGAACGCCCGCACAGATTTGGCATAGGGGGACGCAGGATAGGCTGCGATCCAATCGGCTGAGAAAGCATTGACGTCCGGGTGGCTTGTTAGAAGAGCCGTTACGATGTCGCGCAATGCGTCATAGCTGATCTCGCCTGACAGGCTTTGGGCATGCGCCTCTGCCAGTGCGGTCTCTGCCCCGTGGACATCACCCGCATAGGCCATATCGCGCAAATCCTCTGGCGAAATGGCGGCGTGCGCGGGCTGAGAGAGAGTCAGTGCAAGGCAAATGAAAATGGAACGCAGCATCGCGACCTCCTGAATATGTGGAAAGGGTGCCTGGGGAATGCGGCAAGAGCGGGGCGGCGATCGACCATGATTGTGCGCAACCGGTCGGGAAACCCTGACTTGCCGTAAGGGCAATTGGCGCGCAGAATCCGGGCATTACCAACCTGATTTTTAAACCGGAGGGACGATCATGAAGACCTCTACCATATTGATGTTTGGGGCCTTTGGCGGCTGTTGTCCGACCTTGGCCCGTTTGGCGAGTTTCTATTCAACCAACCCCGGCGGCGGGATGCCGCAGGCCGGTGTGTTCATCGGGATCGCGCTGTTTGCGATTCTGGGGGCCTTTATTGCTGTGGGCTTTGGCGCGCGCGAATTGAAGGCCGCGATTGTGGCGGGCATTGCTGCACCGGGGCTGGTGACCAATATCGTCAATGGCGCAGGGGCCGGGGCCACGGCGCGCGCGCCTGCGGCCGTGATTGCGCCAAGCTTTTTCATCAGTGCCGCCCATGCCGATGACGCACCGGTGGTCGAAGTCTTGCCCAGCTTTCGGGGCGGCGATCTGCTGACGCTTTCTGCCACATGGGAAGGGCCAAGCCCCAAGGGCGCGCAGGTGGATTATCGCTTTGTCGATGCCAATGGCACCTTTCTGGGGGGTGGCGGCGCGCTGGTGCCCGGCGAAGGTGCGGTGGTTGTGCCGGTGCCTGTGGGCGCCACGGCCCTGGCGGTCGGGCCAGAGCAGACCGCCCTGCCCGCACAGATCGACACGGCCGCGATCACCATCACCACCGGCACATCGCTAGGCGGGGATCTGTTGTGGGCTTTAGGGGCTGACCGGGCCTATCACATCGAAAGTGTGACGGTGACTTACGGTCCGTAGTGTTTCGTGAATTGCATCGCCCGGACGGGTTGGGCATTATCGGCCCAAGTCAGGCAGCAGCCCACAACACCGGACCGATCCGGGCGGGCCATCACAGGGCAGATACATGCGGATCATCGGTGCGATTTTGGTTTTGGCGGTTTTGGGGTCATGCGGGTCCCGCGTGAGCGGTGAGATTGGCAAGGCCTGTGCCGCGTCAGACCGGTCGGCGGCAAATCCAAGGCTGTGTGCTTGCATTCAGCAGGCCGCAAACCGGCATCTCAACCAGCGCGATCAGGAATTGGCGGCGACGTTCTTTGCCGATGAAGAACTGGCCAATGACATCAAGATCAATGACAGCCGCAGTGCGGATGCGTTCTGGGCTCGCTACCGCGATTTCACCCGGACGGCGCAGCGGTCATGTCGCTGACCAGCTGTCTGGCTGCTGCTTCGATCAGATCCAGCGCGCCGTCAAAATCACCGGTATAGTAGGGATCGGGCACATCCCGGTCAGCCATCAGGCGCACCGGTGTTCCGGCCCCTGCGGGCCGTTGTGCCTCGATATCGGCCAGGTTGCGGGCGTCCATCGCAAGGATCAGGTCAAACCGGGTGAAGTCATCGGGGTGAAACTGCCGGGCGCGCAGGCGCGACAGGTCCAGCCCACGGCGGCGTGCGGCGTCCTGCATCGGACCGTAAGGGGCATCGCCCACGTGCCAGCCCCCGGTGCCTGCGCTGTCAACGGTCCAATCGGGGGCAAGGTCACGCAGCACCCCCTCTGCCGCCGGAGAGCGACAGATATTGCCCAGACAGACGCAGAGCACTTTCACCGCAGCACGCCACGGCGGGTCATGGCACGGGCGTAGATGAACAGGATGATGAGGACGATGTAGATGGCAACGGTAAAGATGATTTCGCGGACAGAGGCACCTTCCAGCATGTTGATCGGCGAAAGCGCAAAGGTGTAAATCGACGCGATCACCAGTCCAAGAAAGCCCATTGCGAATGCCGATCCAGCGATCCGGCTGCGTAGCAAGAGCAACAACGACCCGGCAAGGGAAAACCAAACACCAATTGCCCAAGCCGCCGAATACCAAGGGGGTACGCTGGCAAAGAAGTCGAGCATCTTTTGCGGCATCTGGCTCATGAGGCTGTCGATACGAAATTTGACCGCAACGTAATTGTAGGCTCCGCCCATGTTCCAGATCAGTGCCAGAATACCGATAATCCAAAGGTGAATGGGGGTCTTCATGCCCGGGGCCTCCTTACTTGTTTGGGAAAGCCTAACCCAGACGCGGGCTTTTCAGAAGGCCAGATTGCCGCGCATCATATTGTAATGCGCCCGCGGCGAGGGGATGAAGAACAGGATCCAGCCCTGTGTGAGGTAGACGTAGATTGCCGCGGGGATCCAAAGCAGGGACAGGATCAGGCCAATTGCCCCGGTTGTACGTTGCGCCAGCGTGCCGGGCAGGACGCGCAACAGCGCCAGATGCAGCAGCTTGCCCCCATCCAGCGGCTGGACCGGGATCAGGTTGAAGATGAACAGCGCCAGATTGACCCAGCCAAAGAGCCACAGCCAGTACGTGATCTCATAATAGGCGGTTGTGGCTGCGCTGTTTGTCGCCAGCCGGTTCAGGAACATCAGGTCGGACAGAAACAGGGCCACGCCAGCCAGCGCCCAAAGTGCGAGGTTCACCAGCGGGCCCATTGCAATGATCAGCTCTTGTTGCCGCCGGTCGGGGCTGCGGGCGTGTTCGCAAAAGCCGCCACCGCCGTGCAGCACAACGCGGCGCACCGGCACGCCCTGCACCAGACAGCCCCAGGCATGGCCCAATTCGTGCAAATAGATCGACACACCAATGATCAGCGCAAAGATCAGCCCGTCAAACGGGCCGCTGTCCAACGACATATAGACCAGAAATCCGCCCAGAAAGAGGATCGACTGATCAACCTCGATCCGCACGCCCCAGGGGCCACGGAATGATATCAGCGTGTTGCCTTGGTTGAACATGCCTGCGCCTCGTGCCTTGTCTTGCGCAGTTGTTAACGCGACGATGGGGCAGGACTTGGGCAGGCAGGGGGCAAAAATGAAGATTGTGGTGCTGACCGGTGCGGGTGTCTCTGCCGAGAGCGGTCTGGGCACGTTTCGTGACACCGACGGGCTGTGGACGCAATACGATCTGGAGGATGTGGCCACGCCCGAAGGCTTTGCCCGCGACCCGGTGCTGGTGCATGACTTTTACAACGCGCGACGTCGCAATTGTGTCAGTGCGGCACCAAATGCCGCCCATGAAGCACTGGCCGCGTTGCAAAAGTCCAAGACACACGACGTCACGCTGGTGACGCAGAACGTCGATGACCTGCACGAGCGGGCCGGATCACGCGAGGTGATCCATATGCACGGCAGCCTGACCGGCGCGCTGTGTGCAGCCTGCGGCGCGCGGTGGGCCGCCCCGGCCGAGATGCAGGCCAGCGACCCCTGCCCCAGCTGCAAAGCCCCGCAAACCCGACCCGATATCGTCTGGTTTGGGGAAATCCCCTATCATATGGACAAGATCATGGCGGCGATTGCGGCTGCGGATCAATTCGTGGCCATCGGCACCAGCGGCACGGTCTATCCCGCCGCCGGTTTTGTTGATCTGGCCCTTCAAGCCGGGGCCGAAACGCTGGAGATCAATCCCGAACCAACCGGCGGTGGCTTTGACCGGGTGATCGCCGGGGCCGCGACTGAGGCGGTGCCGGATTGGGTCGCCACGCTGGTCTAGGGTCAAGACCCTAGGGGCTGGACAGGCGCAAGGACCAAGGCCACAACAACGCCATGACCAACCGACACGATACCATCGATCTGGCCGAAAAGGTTGCCGCGGGCGACAGGCGGGCGCTGGCGCGCGCGATCACGCTGATCGAAAGCGCGCGCAGCGATCACCGGGCGCAGGCGCTGGACCTGCTGGACAGCCTTGGCAGCGACAGACAGGCCCTGCGGATTGGGCTGTCCGGCACGCCGGGTGTCGGCAAATCCACGTTTATCGAGGCCTTTGGCCTGATGCTGACGGGGCTGGGCAAGCGGGTGGCGGTGCTGGCTGTGGACCCATCCTCTGCCAGATCGGGCGGGTCTATCTTGGGCGACAAGACCCGGATGGACCTGCTGGCGCGTGATCCGCTGGCGTTCATCCGCCCCTCGCCCAGCCAAACAGCACTTGGCGGGGTGGCGCGGCGCACGCGCGAGGCGGTGGCCCTGTGCGAAGCGGCGGGGTTTGACGTGGTGCTGATTGAAACCGTGGGCGTGGGGCAGTCCGAAACCGTGGTGGCACAGATGTCGGACCTGTTTGTGCTGCTTTTGGCCCCGGCTGGCGGCGACGAATTGCAGGGCGTCAAACGCGGCATCATGGAAATGGCCGATCTGATTTTGGTCAACAAAGCCGATGGCGCGCTGAAACCACAGGCCACCCGCACCTGCGCCGACTACGCGGGCGCGCTGCGGCTGCTGCGCAAGCGCGCGCAGGACCCCGATGGTTTTCCCAAGGCGCTGACCATCTCGGCGCTGGAAAGTGACGGTATTTCAACGGCCTGGGATGAGATGCAGGCGCTGGTCAATTGGCGGCGCGAGGCGGGCATCTGGGATCAAACACGGGCGGCACAGCGGGGCCGCTGGTTTCAAGACGAGGTGCAGCATCTGATGTTGGCGCGCTTGCAGACCGACCCCGATCTGCGCGCCGCTTTGGCCCGCGCAGAGGCGGATGTGGTCGCAGGCGAGACAGCGCCAGAGGCGGCAGCGGCACGTCTTGTCGCGTCGTTGCGTGAAACCGAATAATGCCGCGCCTTGGGCCTTGACCCGCACAAGGAATCCGCCTATCCCGCGCAAACCGAATTCTGGCCCCTCTGGGAGGGGTCTGTCACTTATGAAGGTCGCCGCCCCGATCACGCGAGGCACGCTGGCCGTAACCGAAGGATAAGCTCATGTCGCGCCGTTGCGAACTGACTGGAAAAGGCCCGATGTCTGGCAACAATGTCAGCCACGCCAAAAACCGTACCCGCCGCCGGTTCCTGCCCAACCTGCAGGACGTGTCCCTGCGGTCTGATGTTCTGGGTCGGACGTTCAAATTCCGCATCTCGAATGCGGCATTGCGCACCGTTGATCACCGCGGTGGTCTGGACGCCTTTATGGCGAAAGCCAAGGACGCGGAACTGTCCGCAGGCGCGCTGAAGGTCAAGAAAGAGATCACTAAGGCAACCGCCTGATCCTTTTGACAGTGAATGATCAAGGCCCGGTTGCTGATGCAGCCGGGCCTTTTGCTTTGACGGCGGGTGCCTCCGGCGGGGATATTTGGGGCCAGAAGAAACATGGGACCGGACATGACCCTGCCGATTGACGCGGTGATCCCTGACCTTGTAGCGGCGTTGCGCAGCGCGGGGCGCGCGGTGTTGCAGGCCCCACCGGGGGCGGGCAAGACCAGCCGGGTGCCGCTGGCGCTGTTGGACATCGTGCAAGGCAAGATCGTCATGCTGGAACCCCGGCGGTTGGCGGCCCGTGCCGCAGCCGAACGGTTGGCCGAGCAATTGGGCGAAGCGCCCGGTGCAACGGTCGGTTACCGGATGCGCGGCGACAGCACAGCGGGCCGCCGGATCGAGGTGGTGACCGAGGGCATTTTGACCCGGATGCTGCAAACCGATCCAGAGCTGCCCGGTGTGGGTGCGGTGATCTTTGACGAATTTCACGAACGGTCGTTGAATGCGGACCTTGGGCTGGCGCTGACCTGGGAGGTGCGGCAGGCGTTGCGGCCTGATCTGATGCTGGTGGTAATGTCGGCCACGCTGGATGCAGGGCCGGTGGCGGCACTGTTGGATGATGCGCCGATGGTCACGTCAGAGGGCCGCGCCTTCGAGGTCGACACCGTGTTTCTGGATCGCGCAGTGCCAAAGGGTGTGCGGCTAGCGCAGGCCACCGCCGATCTGGTGGCAGAGGTGGTGCCAAAGACCGAAGGCGGCGTGCTGGTGTTCCTGCCCGGAGAAGGTGAGATCCGCACGGTTGAAGCGGCGCTCAAGGGGCGCTTGCCCAGCGATTGCGCGATCAGGCCGCTTTATGGCGCGCTGCCGTTCAAGGCGCAAAGGGCAGCGATTGCGCCGGTGGCCACGGGCCGCAAGGTGGTGTTGTCGACGGCGATCGCAGAGACGTCACTGACGATCGAGGATATCCGCGTGGTGGTGGATGCGGGCCGGGCGCGGCGGGCACGCTATGATCCGGGGTCAGGCATGTCGCGGCTGGTGACCGAAAGGGTCAGCCGGGCCGAGGCAACTCAGCGCGCAGGACGCGCGGGCCGTGTGGCCCCCGGTGTGGCCTACAAGCTGTGGACCAAGGGCGAGGACGGCGCCCTGCCCGGCTTTGCCCCCGCAGAGATTGAAGCCGCCGATCTGGCCCCGCTGGCGCTGGACCTCGCCCTGTGGGGCAGCGGTGATCTGGCGTTTCTGACCCCGCCGCCGGAAGGGACTTTGGCCGAGGCGCGCGCATTGTTGCGGTCGCTGGGCGCACTGGATGAGGCAGACCGGATCACTGCGCATGGTCGCGCGCTGGCGGCGCTGCCGCTGCACCCCAGGTTGGGGCATATGCTGGTCAGTGCTGGCGCGGGTGCCGCCCCTTTGGCCGCACTTTTGTCCGCGCGCGATCCCTTGCGCGCGGCACCGGTGGATCTGGCGTTGCGGATGCGCGCGATCAAGGGGCGGTATGACGGGCCGGGTGAGGTGAACCATGCGGCACTGCAACAGATCAAGGCAGAGATTCCGAGGTTATCCAAGGGGTTGCAACCCAAGGATGATGTGAGCCTGCCGATGATGGCGGCCCTTGCCTACCCCGACCGGATCGGGCTGAGGCGCAAGGGCGATGCGCCGCGCTACCTGCTGTCGGGCGGCAAGGGTGCGGTGCTGAACGAGGCTGATCCGCTGGCGGGGCAACGGCTGATCGTGGCAACCGATCTGGACGGTGACGCGCGCGAAGCGAAGGTGCGGCAGGCGGTGGCGATCAGCGAGAGCGAGCTGCGCGCGCTTTATCCACCGGTCTGGCAGGATGTTTGCCTGTGGTCCAAGCGCGACGGCAAGGTGCTGGCACGCAAACAGGAACGGCTGGGCGCGCTGGTGCTGGATGACCGGATTTGGTCTGACGCGCCTGCGGACGCGGTGGCCCGCGCGATGCTGGACGGGGTGCGTCAGCTGGGGCTGCGGATCAGCGGCAAAGCGGCGCTGTTCCGGGCGCGGGTGGCGCTGGTGGATGATCTGCCCAGCATGGATGACGAGGCCTTGATGGCCACGCTGGAGGACTGGCTGTTGCCACATCTGGACGGGGTCAAATCAGCCGAGGACTGGAAGCGGTTTGACCTGCTGCCCGCCCTGCGCGGGATGCTGGATTGGGACCAGATGCAGCGGCTGGATCGGTCGGCCCCTGCGCATTTCATCACGCCGCTGGGGCGCAAGACCCCCATTGATTACAGTGGTGACGCGCCCGAGATCACGTTGCGTCTGCAAGAGATGTTCGGCCAAACCACGCATCCGATGGTCGGCCGCACACCGCTGCGGGTCACGCTGCTGTCGCCGGGGCAGAAACCGGTGCAGACCACGCAGGACATTCCCGGATTTTGGGCCACGTCCTATGCGGATGTGCGGCGCGATATGCGCGGGCGCTATCCGCGCCACCCCTGGCCCGAAGACCCCACCCAAGCCGACCCCACATTGCGCGCCAAACCGCGCGGCACATGACGTCACCGAGGTGTGAATTTGAAGTTATCCACAGGATGTGGTAGGGATTAAGTAATAATTAACAATAACCTGAGACAGGTTCTTTATGTTGAACAATATGAAGTCCGTATTGGCGGACACACTTGGACCGTTGTTGCGCCGCCCACCCGCATTGCAATTGGCCGCATTGTGCCACCGTGACACGCCGCAGGGGCGCGAGGTTTTGCTGGTGACCAGCAGCCATGGCCGCTGGATTCTGCCCAAGGGCTGGCCGATTGATGGGCTTGATGGCGGGGAAACCGCCTTGCAGGAAGCTTGGGAAGAAGCGGGCGTCAAAAAGGGCAAGGTGAGCAAAACGCCTGTCGGCTCTTTCCAGAGCATCAAGCGATTTGACAGTGGGCAGGAAGTACCTTGCGAGACCAGCGTCTACGCGGTCAAGGTCAAGGATGTCGCCAACGATTACCCCGAAGCCGACCGGCGTGAACGCAAATGGGTGCCTGTTGATCAGGCCGCCGACATCGTTGACGACGACGGGCTGCGCAACATCCTTACGTCATTCTGACACTGGGCTTACGCATCTGATCGCAGGCAAAACGCCAATTCTATTGCCGAGTGCCCCTTTTTTACGCTAGCCCGGTCTCAACAAAAGGCCGGGGGGCAACATGTCATCAACACCACCACCAAACCAGTGGCGCACACTGGACAAGGACCTTGGCCGCATTGTGACGGTTGAGAACGCGGCGCAATACGTATCCCGGCCCATGGTGGGGCTAGGCATTTCGCTGGCCTTTATGGTGTTGGCAGGCCTAGGTGCGGCAATCTTTTTCGGCGGCACGCCCACCTCTTTCATCGTGGTCGCCGCAGCGATTTTCGGCGCTTACATGGCCGTCAACATCGGTGCCAACGATGTGGCGAACAACATGGGCCCGGCGGTAGGTGCCAATGCGCTGACAATGGGTGGTGCCATTGTCATTGCCGCCTTGTGCGAAAGTGCGGGGGCGCTTTTGGCGGGCGGCGACGTCGTTTCAACCATTTCCAAGGGCATCATTGACCCCGACACGGTGGCCGACAGCCAGATTTTCATCTGGGCGATGATGGCGGCGCTGATTTCGTCAGCGCTGTGGGTTAACCTGGCCACTTGGGTCGGCGCGCCGGTGTCGACCACGCATTCGGTTGTGGGCGGTGTGCTGGGTGCTGGCATTGCGGCAGCTGGTTTTGCCGCGGTCAACTGGCCCAGCATGGGTGCGATTGCGGCGAGTTGGGTGATCTCTCCGGTTCTGGGCGGGGTGATTGCAGCGAGTTTTCTGGCCTTTATCAAGGCCTTCATCATCTATCAGGACGACAAGATCGCAGCCGCGCGCCGCTGGGTGCCGGTGCTGATCGGGATCATGGGCGCGGCCTTTGCCGTTTATCTGTCGGTCAAGGGGTTGAAGAAAATCGTCAAGATCGACCTGCCCACCGCACTGCTGATCGGGGTGATTGCCGGGGCGGTGATCTATGCGATTTCCGCGCCGCTGATCAAAAAGCAAGCGCAAGGGTTGGAGAATCGCAACAAGTCGCTGAAGATCTTGTTTGGCTTTCCGCTGGTTCTGTCGGCGGCGCTGTTGTCGTTTGCACATGGGGCCAATGACGTGGCCAATGCGGTGGGGCCGCTGGCGGCGATTGTGCACGCCGAAGAGTTCGGCGAATTCGCGGGCAAGGTGAACATCCCGTTGTGGGTGATGGTGATTGGGGCGTTCGGGATATCGTTCGGGTTGATCCTGTTCGGGCCAAAGCTGATCCGCATGGTCGGCAGCCAGATCACCAAGCTGAACCCGATGCGCGCCTATTGCGTGGCCCTGTCGGCGGCGATCACCGTGATCGTGGCAAGCTGGCTGGGCCTGCCGGTTTCGTCCACACATATCGCAGTGGGCGGTGTTTTTGGCGTCGGCTTTTTCCGCGAGTGGCATCACGAACGCCGCGCGCGCAATCGCCCGGCAAAGGCCAATGCACCGAAGATGGCGCGCGAGGAGCGTCGCCGCCGCAAGCTGGTACGCCGGTCGCATTTCATGACCATTGTTGCGGCCTGGATCATCACGGTGCCTGCCGCTGCGCTGTTGTCGGCGCTTATTTTCCTGATTTTGCGGACGGTGTTTGTGGCCTAAAGCGCGAGGCCTTTGGGTCAGAGACCAAGGCAGTGGCGCATGATCGCCTTTTGCGCGTGCAACCGGTTTTCGGCCTCGTCAAAGATCACCGAGTGCGGGCCGTCCATCACCGATGACGTCGCTTCGTCATCGCGATGGGCAGGCAGGCAGTGCATGAACAGCGCGTCGTCCTTGGCGCGTGCCATCAGCGCATCATTGACCTGATAGCCACGCAGCTGGTTGTGCCGCCGTTCCCGCGCAGATTGCGGATCATGCATGGACACCCAAGTGTCGGTGACGACCAGATCGGCCCCCTGCACCGCCTCATCAGGGTTGCGCACGGTGGTATAGAGGCCGTTCAAACTGGGTTCTGGGTCAAGCGGTTCGGGACCGGTAAACACCAGATCAAAGTCGAATTGTTTGGCGGCATGGGCGAAGCTGGCAAAGACGTTGTTGCCGTCACCGGACCAGACGACCTTTTTGCCTTTGATGGGCCCCCGGTGTTCTTCGAACGTCATGATGTCGGCCATGATCTGGCAGGGATGGGTGCGGTTGGTCAGCCCGTTGATCACCGGCACATCGGCGTATTCCGCCATTTCCAGCAGCGTCGCCTCTTCAAAGGTGCGGATCATGATCAGGTCGACGTAGCGCGAGAGCACGCGGGCGGTGTCGGCGATGGTTTCACCATGGCCGAGCTGCATATCGGCCCCTGAGAGCACCATGGTTTGCCCGCCCATCTGCCGGACGCCCACGTCAAAGCTGATCCGGGTGCGGGTCGAGGGTTTTTCGAAGATCAGGGCCACCATGTGACCGGCGAGCGGCTGATCCTGATCGGGTGTGCCTTTGGGCTGGCCTGCGCGGGCATCTTTCATGATGCGGGCAGTGTCGATGATGCGCCGCAGGTCGGATTGATCTGTGGTGTGAATGTCGAGGAAATGGGTCATCGGGTGTCCTTGTGGCGGGGTTGGACCGGGGGTTTCACACCCCCGGACCCCCGTGGGATATTTTTAGCCAGAAGAAGAGAGGGACTTGGCAGCCGCATCGAGTTTGTCGATGGCAGCGGCGATGTCGGTGTCGGCGATATTGAGCGCAGGCAGCAGGCGGATCACGTTGTCGGCTGCAGGCACGGTCAGGACGTTCTGGGCGTAGCCGGAGGCGACCACATCGATGTTGGCAGCTTTGCATTTCAGCCCCAGCATCAGGCCCGCACCGCGCACGGCCTCGAACACATCGGGGTTGTCGGCCACCAGGCCTTCGAGCTTTTGGCGCAGGAGGCCCGCCTTGCGGTTCACCTCTGCCAGAAACGCATCATCGGCCACGATGTCCATCACCGCGTTGCCGACCGCACACCCCAGCGGGTTGCCGCCGTAGGTAGAGCCATGGGTGCCGGCGGTCATGCCAGAGGCAGCCCCTTCGGTGGCGAGCACCGCGCCAAGGGGGAAGCCGCCGCCGATGCCTTTGGCGACCATCATGATGTCGGGCGTGATGCCGGACCATTCATGGGCGAACAGCTTACCGGTACGGCCGACGCCGCATTGCACCTCGTCCAGGATCAAGAGCGCGCCGGTCTGATCGCAAAGGTCGCGTAGGCCCTTGAGGCATTGGTCCGGCACCGGGCGGATGCCGCCTTCGCCCTGCACGGGTTCGATCAGCACGGCGGCGGTTTTGTCGGTGATCGCGGCCTTCAGCGCGTCGTGGTCGCCAAACTCCAGATGGGTGAAGCCGGGCAAGAGCGGGCCAAAGCCTTTGGTCATTTTCTCGGAACCCGCAGCGGCGATCCCGGCAGAGGACCGGCCGTGGAAGGAGCCGGTGAAGGTGATGATCTCGGACCGATCCTGCCCTTTTTCATACCAGTATTTGCGGGCCATTTTGACGGCCAGTTCGCAGGCTTCTGTGCCGGAGTTGGTAAAGAAAACCGTGTCGGCAAAGGTGGCATCCACCAGCTTGTCGGCCAGCGCCTGCTGCGCAGGAATGTTATAGAGGTTGCTGAGATGCCAGACCTGACCGGCCTGATCGGTGAGCGCCTTGGTCAACGCGGGGTGGGCATGGCCCAAACAGTTCACCGCGATGCCAGCACCAAGGTCGAGAAAACGTCGGCCATCCGCCTCGACCAGCCAAGAGCCTTCGCCAGCGACAAAGGTCAGTGGCGCGCGGTTGTAGGTGGGCAGGACAGAAGGGATCATGGGATCGGCCTTTCGCAGGATGAAGCCCGAGTGATGCCGTGATGGCGCGGGCAGGTCAACGATTTTGAGGGTGGGTAATGGACGTGACAGGACGGCGGACGGGCTTAGCGTCGGCGTCGGACATTCATGGTGGCACGTGTCATCATGACGCGGGGGTAGCGCAAAGCGCGCGGCAGGGAAAGTGGAATTTGGTCTGCACGCGGGGCATTGCATGTCCGCGCCCCTTGCGACACAGCAGGCACATGACCCGAAGCCGCCCCAATCCGACCGCCGCCATTGCGCTGATGCTGCTGGCCACCGCGTTCATCGCGGGCACCATGATGATGGCGAAACTGCTGGGCACCGACCGGCTTGGCCCGCCGCTGCATCCGCTGCAGATCAGCCACGGGCGGTTTGTCTTTGCGCTGATTGCCATTGCCGGGGCCGCAGCGGTGCTGCGCCCGCGTTTCAGCCGCCCGAACCTGCCCATTCATCTGGGCCGGTCCGTCTTTGGCTGGATGGGTGTGACATGCATGTTCGCCGCTGTCGCCTTTATCCCACTGAGCGATGCGACGGCGATATCCTTTCTCAACCCGGTCTTTGGCATGTTGCTGGCAATCCCTCTGCTGGGCGAGCGGGTTGGCAAGTGGCGCTGGCTGGCCGCGGCGATGGCGCTGACTGGTGCGCTGATCCTGTTGCGTCCCGGTGCGGGGACGTTTCAGGCCCCGGCCCTGCTGGCGCTGGCAGCGGCGTGCCTGCTGGGGATGGAGCTGATCTTTATCAAGAAGCTCGCGGACCGCGAACCGCCGATCCAGATCCTGCTGATTAACAATACCATCGGCTGCGCGATCGCATCTGTCGTGGTGATCGCTGTTTTCAGCGCCCCGACAAGCGCACAATGGGGCGCTTTGGTGGCCTTGGGCGTGTTGATGGCCGGGGCGCAGGCCTGTTTTGTCAATGCGATGGCGCGGGCCGACGCCAGCTTTGTCACGCCATTCAGTTACGTCACGCTGATCTTTGCAGCACTATACGATCTAGCACTTTTTGACGTGGTGCCTGACCGGGTCAGCTGGCTGGGGGCGGTGATCATTCTGACAGGTGCGGTCCTGCTGGCCGCCCGCGAACGGGCGGCGCGCAACGCCTAAAGATCAAGCGTGATGACCCGTTGCCGCAGAAGCGCGCGGATTTGCATGATGATACGCGGCAGGCTGCGATCATTGCCAGGTCCGCCCTTGAGCCTTTTGATCTTCTTGGAGACCGCACCGGAAGAGGATGACGTGACCACGTTGTAGGGCAGGAAACCTTCGCCCGCATGAAACCGCATGTGGACCTGCGCATCACGCGGCACCCAATCGCCGCCCTTGAGTTTGAGCCAGTTCAGGATCAACGACACCTCTTTCTGCTGGGCGAGCGTCAGCATCGGGCGATGTGGGTTGAGCGCGCCCAAGCCCGTGCCTGCGCCCTTGGCGGTGGTCGCCAGTTTGACCTTGGCCTGATTGACTGCATTGGTCTGGGTCATGGCACCGGTGCCGCCCCAATTGTTCAACTCGCCCTTGGTCGTGGCAATGACCTCGCCGTAGTTATCAACCAGCGGTCGGTCGAGACGTTCCTTGTTGCCATAGTGGTTCAGCGGCTCTTCGGGATTCCAGACCGCTTTTTCGAGGGTGTATTCCTCGGTCCCCAGATTGTAGGTGGCACCGCTTTCGATCAGGTCGAGCAGCATCAGGTTGATCGGCAAGGATCGGTTGTTGCGGATGGTTTCAGAGATGAACATCGTGGCGGTCAGCACCGGCAGGATGTTCCAAGCGCGGGCGCGGTCGGGGTTATCGTTGACGACCGGGGGCAGCGGCGGCGGGTCATCGCGCAACATGGCGCGGCAGAGCGTCGCCAGCATGGTGTGCGGTTGTACCTCGTCATTCAACTGCCTGATGTAGTTGCGGTATTCCCGGTAGGACGGCCCGCCCTCGGGGCCAAAGCCGTATTCAAGCTGTGGGGCACCGGTGGCATCGAACCCGGTCACAAGGCCCCCATCCGAGGTGTAGTTCTTGTCGTCTTTGCGGATGATCCGCCCGCCGATCCGGTAGAAGCGTTCTCGCGGGCTTTCACTGGTCGCACCCACCGTGCGCCAATGGCCGCTGGTCGACATCTCAAATGGATCAACAAGTGTGCCTGCGCCACCCGGTGCCGTGGCCCCAAGGCCAAATTCTTCGACGACGATCTGATCCAGCAGCGCAAGCAGGTCATAGCCGTGGATCATAAACCATCTGTTTTCGTCGCCGAGGACGCCAAGATGAAAATACATAAGTAACCCTTTCCGGCGCCTGGGCCGAGATGGGCCGCCAAATCCGGCGGCAAGAAAAAACGCAATCAATCCCGGCAACCGGGTCACAATGCAGCCAATAAAACGTAGCTCTGCGCAGCAATCAACCCTTACGTGTGCCGCAGTGCGGTCTTGAAAACGGTCGCGTGCCGCCAAATTCACGCCGGAATTAACCAATACGTCAAATGTCATGTTTGATGTTTACGAATACCGGCAATCGGGGCGCAGCCAACTTGTCTGGCTGTCGGCTGCGGTTGTCATTTTTCTGCTGACCTTTGGGCTGGTGAATGAGGCACCGAACATCATTGTGATGGTTTTCGTGTTGGCCGGAGTGGTGTTGGGGTGGGTGTTGATGCTGGCGCCTGCGCGCGGCATTCGCGTGGATGACGCGCACCTGACACTGAATGCCTGGAGCCGCCCGCGCCAGATCGCGCTGGACGACATCGCGTTTCTACGCGCTGTGCATTGGACCGCGGACAGTGCCGTCACCATCGTCTACAAGGACGGCACAGAAGAAAGCACCCATCCGCGCGATATGCCGGACTTGAACACGCTGGCCCGGGTGATGGCCAACCGCGGGGTCAAGTTGAAGGATCCGGGCATGAGGGTCAGTACCCACTGATCTGGCATCGCCGGTTTGGCAGATTTTCTTCCTCACAAGGAACGGAAGCGCAGAAATAGTGGTTTTATTTCAAGCCTCTGTGACGCAATGAGGGCGAAAACCCGTCAAATCCTGCGGACGCAAAATCAGTGGGTCATGACCCTAGGGCTTAAGCCGGAAGCCCTGCGCCAGCCAGCGCCAGACAATGGCCAGCACGACCACGATCGCGGCCAGCACCACTAAGAGGCCCAGCCAGGGGCTACTGTCGCTGACCCCGATCATCCCGAACCGGACCCCGTCGATCACATAGAAAAACGGATTGGCGTGGGACAATTGCTGCATCAGGGGCGGCAGAGCCTCGATTGAATAGAAGGTGCCAGACAGGAACGCCAAGGGCGTGACCAGAAAGTTCTGGATGGCGGACAGCTGATCGAACTTGTTGGCAAAGATGCCCGCGATCATGCCCAAGCCGCCCATCATCAGCGAACCGAGTGTGACGAAGGTCAGAAACCAGCCCCAGTGGGTCAGCCCCACCCCTAAAAACAGCCATGCCCCCAGTGCGATCACGCTGGCCACCAGCCAGCCGCGCACCAATGCGCCAAAGAGGTAGCCGCACAACAGCTCTGTCGCGGAGAGGGGCGGCATCAGCGTGTCCACGATATTCCCGCCCACCTTGGCCGAGGCCAGCGAGGACGAGGTATTGGCGAAGGCATTCTGGATCACCGTCATGGTCAGGATGCCCGGCGCCAGAAAGGTCATGAAATTCACGCCCATCACATCGCCGCGGCCCGGACCAATTGCGATGGTGAAGATCATCAAAAGCAGGCCCGCGTTGATCAGCGGGGCCATCACCGTCTGCGACCAGACGTTCATGAAACGACGCACTTCGCGCATGCCCAAGGTGCGCAGCCCGACCCAGTTGATCGCGCCAAACCGGCGCACGCCCATGTCAATCTGTTCTGCCATTGCCTCAACCCGGTTGTTTTGCCCAAGCGGCCTTGTAACCGCTGTGCTCATGCTTAGAATAGGGGATCGTGTGAATTGACAAGGCCCGATGTGTTGCATCCCGCCTGATGAACCGTAAGGAACTTATATGTCCTGGACAGACGAGCGCGTCGAGACGCTCAAGAAGATGTGGGGCGAGGGCCAGTCGGCCAGCCAGATCGCCAAGGAATTGGGCGGCGTGACCCGCAATGCGGTGATCGGCAAGGTGCATCGCCTTGGCCTGTCGAACCGTGCGGGTTCGGGTGCGTCGGCACCTGCGAAACCGGCGGCGGCCAAGGAAAAGGCCCCGTCAAAGCCCGCAGCCCCCAAGGCACCGCCCAAGGCGAAAGCGGCCCCCGCAAAAGAGGCCAAGAAGGACGAAGAGCCCGAGCAGGAGTTGGACGAGAACGGCATTCCGATCTCTGCCGCCCGCCGCGCGATCATCCCCGCAGGCCAGCCGCTGCCACCGCAGCCCTCGGCCAATGAAATCTCGCCAGAGGCTTTGGCCAAGGTCAACGAGGTCGAAAAGTCCGCCAAGCGGATCAGCCTGATGGAGCTGACCGAAAAGACCTGCAAATGGCCCGTGGGCGACCCGGCGACGGACGACTTCTGGTTCTGCGGCCTGCCCGTGCAACAGGGCAAACCCTATTGCGAGGCGCATGTAGGCGTGGCGTTCCAGCCGATGTCGTCGCGGCGCGACCGCCGACGCTAGGATCGCACGCGCCCCGGAACTCAAAAGGCCGCCAATCCCGGGCGGCCTTTTGCATGATCATGCGCGGGTCGCGGCAGGACGGGCTTTGACACGTGCGGACATAATGGCCGGTGAGCGGACGAAGCCGACTTTCGCGCATAGCCGGACCCATCGCCGACACGCGGGTGGGCGATCCAACGGAGATGCTTCTGCGCTTTATGGTTGTAGGGTCATCTTCCGCATCAGCGGTGCGCGCGGATGGCAAATCGCCGACCCGTCGGGGCGGGTCGGCGATGGGCCCGCGGGCTAAAGCCCTTGTTCCGGGCCTGCCAGCGCGCCGAATGAATGTCATTTTGGGCTCAACGCTGACATTCCTACATACCCCGGCTCGGAACAAGCGCAGCGCCGGGCCATCATTCGTCAGGGTCCGAAACCACAGCACCCCATTCCCAACACGCGTCCTGCACGGTATAGCCGCCCGCATGACAAGCAACCCGCCATCGCTCCGCCCTGATCTGGCACCTGCCGCCAAAATCACCGACGCCCCCCGCCCCGGCCAGCCGACCATCGGCATGGTCAGTCTGGGCTGCCCCAAGGCGCTGGTGGACAGTGAACGCATCCTGACCCGGCTGCGGGCAGAGGGCTATGCGATCAGCCCCGACTATGCGGGTGCTGAGGCGGTGATCGTGAACACCTGTGGCTTCCTCGACAGTGCCAAGGCGGAAAGTCTGGATGCGATTGGCGAGGCTTTGGTCGAAAACGGCAAGGTCATTGTCACGGGGTGTCTCGGGGCAGAGCCGGATTATATCCGCGAGCACCATCCGCAAATCCTCGCCGTCACAGGGCCGCACCAGTACGAGCAGGTACTGGATGCGGTGCATGATGTGGTGCCACCCAGCCCGGACCCTTTCGTTGATCTGCTGCCCGCGCGCGGGATCAGCCTGACGCCAAGGCATTACTCTTATTTGAAAATTTCCGAAGGCTGCAATCACAAGTGCAAGTTCTGCATCATCCCGGACATGCGCGGGAGACTGACCAGCCGCCCCGCCCATGCGGTGCTGCGCGAGGCGGAAAAGCTGGTGGATGCGGGCGTGAAAGAGCTGTTGGTGATTAGCCAGGACACCAGCGCCTATGGGCTGGATCGCAAGTATGACCTGAACCCGTGGAAAGATGGCGAGGTGCGTAGCCACATCACCGATCTGGCGCGCGAATTGGGGACGCTGGGCGCATGGGTGCGGCTGCATTATGTCTACCCCTACCCCCATGTGCGCGATCTGATCCCGCTGATGGCGGACCAAGGCTCTGGTGTGCTGCCCTATTTGGATATCCCGTTCCAACACGCGCATCCCGACGTGCTGCGCCGTATGGCGCGGCCTGCGGCGGCGGCGAAAACGCTGGATGAGATTGCCGCGTGGCGCGCAACCTGCCCTGACCTGACCCTGCGGTCCACGTTCATTGTGGGCTACCCCGGAGAGACGGAGGCCGAGTTCCAGCACCTGCTGGATTGGCTGGATGAGGCGCAGTTGGATCGGGTGGGGTGTTTTCAGTATGAAAATGTCGCCGGCGCGCGGTCGGCTGATCTGCCGGATCATGTGGCAGATGAGGTCAAGCAGGACCGCTGGGACCGCTTCATGGCCAAATCGCAGGCGATTTCAGAGGCGAAGCTGGCCGCGAAAGTGGGGTCCGTGGTCGAAGTGATCGTGGATGATATCGATGAGGACGGGATCGCGACCTGCCGCACCTGGGCCGATGCGCCCGAGATCGACGGGAACTTGTTTATTGATGAAGGGGCCGAGGGGCTGGCCGTGGGGGATGTAGTGAAGGTCGAAGTGGAGGAAGCTGGGGCGTATGATTTGTGGGCTTCACTGGCTTCCCGGAAATGATCCGGGGGATCATTTCGCCAGTGAAGGGGCGGAGCCCAAGAAGTCGCCGGTCAGAAAAGGTCCGGTGGACCTTTTAGGGCGATTGACGGGCGGAGCCCTGGGGCGGCTTTCAAGTCGTAAGATGTTCCGCTCGAAGAGAGCGAAAGCACTTGACACGGCAAAATAAATTGGTAGGCTCATCCGAGCGCGGCTGCGGGGGCAGCAAGACGCGCTCAAAAATGCCGCGCCGGGATTGTTTCTTCATCTCCAGCAGTGATAAAAAGAGTAAGGGCGAGGCTCGCTAAAGCCTCACCCCTACAAATAGTCTGCGTACCACTACCGCAGATGGACTGAGGCAGACGGTGACGCATCCTACCAAACAGTAATGAGCTACCCGCCTTTTCTCAGTTTTTCAACAGCGGCGTTTGTCGTTGGGTGGATCAACATGAAGAAAAGGATCATCAGATGGTCAAGAACAAGTCACCGAAATTAACCGAAGAAACTGCAGCGAACATCAAATGGCTATGGCAAAACACGCCTCTCAATCAGGCTCAGATTGCTGCCGAACTTGGTGCGATCAATCAAGGACGTGTGTCAGAGATTATCAATGGCCACAGGTTTGCGGACATTCCGCCTGAAAAATTTGATGGAGATGTGAATCATGGCTAAGCGCCCCGCCAAACAGTCTTCTTCGAAACTATCGACACTTGCTAGCAAGGTTTTGAACGGCTCGAAAAAGCCAACTGCCTCGGACGTCCGCAGTCTAGCGGCATCGGTATTGAGTCAGGACGAAGTCAAAGGCCAAAAACAGAAGCCCTAAAAACTAGGTACTGTCCGGCATCACCGGACAGCTCCCGGTCCTCCCGAGGTCCGGGCGCAACCCCAATGTCGTACGTCATTTGCGAGGATGGCACGGGTCGAAACCTCACAAGGCGGGGTGAACCCCGCCCGACGGTGTTGAATGGTGCGGGGGCATGGGTGTTGCAGGAAGGTGGAGCGGTCAGGGGGTGTCGAACCAAATGCGGACGGCGTCTTGCACGCGGCGGAAGCGGTCGCCGCCAAGCTTCGTGCCGCCGAACCAGCGGGTGACGACGATGATTTCGCCAAGGCGGCCTTCGCGTTCAAGCATCCGCAGGATCACCATGCCAGCGCCGCTTTCACCGTCGTCATTCTTCAGCGGCGTCCCATCGGGCAGGATCACGGCCCAGGTGTTGTGCGTGGCCTTGGCAAACTTCTTGCGGCGGCAGAGCGTTTTGACGAAGGCTTTCGCCTCAGCCTCGGAGGCGACTGCCCCGCCAGAGACAGCGTATTTAGAGCCGCGATCCGACAGGGCGTTTTCGATGACTTTCATGGGTGTGGACCTTGCCGCCCGCGCGGAGGGACGGCAAGGACCGACAAGCGCCCCTAGTGGGAATATGTCTCGCCCGTAGCGATGGCAGAAGCAAGCGACGCCTCGGCCCAGGTGCCGCGCCCGCCAGCCATGCGGATCTCGGTCAGGTCAGCGAGTGCAAGGTCCATCCGGCCTTGATCCACATAAGCCTGACCGCGATAGGAGCGGGCCAGCAGGTTGCCGGGGTCAACCGCCAAGGCCTGCGCGTAGAAGGCCAGCCCGGTGTCCAGATCGCCCGCCTTGCGCGTGGCAAAGCCATAATACGTCAGCACCAGCGGGTCGTTCTGGTCGGGCATCAGCGCCAGCACCGCAAGTGCATCGGCATAGCGGCCCTCATGCGACAGCGACCGGATGTCATCCATCATCGCGCTGTCATCATTGGTGCTCGCCTCTGGTGTCATGCAGCTTTGCGTGGCCAGATCAAAGACCAGCCCTTCGCTGCATTGTTCCACGGTTTCAGTGGCCTTGGGGGCCGAAGAGCTGCCAGAGCCTGCGGCAAGGGCAAGACCGGGGGCGAGGGTAAGGGCGATGATGGCGAGGCGCATGGAAGTCTCCTGTCTGGGTCAATTGGATAGGTATTGCGCAAAGCCACGCGGGCAAGCGGCAATAAGTTTCACCAGATCAGACCAACAATCACACAGACCCAAGCGACCCCAACGCCCACGGCCGTCACAGCCACGGCGGCAGAGCCACAATCCTTGGCTTGTCCGGCGAGTTCCCGGTGATCAGTGCCGATGTCATCGACCACCCGTTCTATCGCGGTGTTCAGGCATTCAGCCGCCAGCACCATGATCCCGCCCATCAACAGCATCCCGCGTTCCCCGGCCGAAAGCGGCAGTGCAAAGGCCAGTACCCCAAAGACCGCGTTGGCGACCAACCATTGCGCCAGCGATCCTTCGGTGCGGTAGACATGCGCAAACCCGGCCCATGACCAGATGGCCCGCTGCCTGACCCGTTGCATTTGACCTATTAGCGCACGCAACATGCATCACTCCTTCATTGTTTGCGCAGAGGATGGCGGCAGCACCGCGGCTTGTCACATGCAATTTACCTTCCGCAGGGTAACGATTGCCTTGAGGACACATCCGCCTCACCCTTTGGGAATGCGAGAGGGACTTGTTATGTATCCCGCCTACGACCGCTCTGAACGGATCGCAGATGGCGCCATGCACACGGTGGGTGTGATTGGTGCGCTCGCCGGTGCTGCCGCCCTATCGGTGTGGAGCGTGATGCATCTGAGCCCGGGCGAGGTTGTGGCGCTTGGGGTCTATGCTGCGACGTTAATTGCGACCTTTTGCGCCTCTGCCTTTTATCACATGACCCCTTGGGAAAGTCTGCGCCCCACGTTGCGGCGCATTGATCATGCGGCGATCTATCTGAAGATCGCAGGCACCTATACGCCGCTGGTGGTGCTGATCGGGTCCGGCTTTGCCTATGCCCTGTTGGCGCTGGTCTGGGGGCTGGCGGTTTTTGGCATGATCAAAAAGCTGTTCTTCTGGTCAACGCCCGGCCGCTTTGGTCCCGCACTTTATCTTGCGATGGGCTGGATGGGGGTTGCGGTGATTTGGTCGGCCATGCCGATCTTGCCGGTATCCGCCACGGCACTGATCACGGCAGGCGGGCTGCTTTATACCATTGGCGTTGTGTTTTTCAGCTGGGAGAGCCTGCGCTATTCGCTGGCCATCTGGCATGGTTTTGTGGTCGCGGCCTCTGCCTGTTTGTTCGCCGCGATTGCACTGGGTGTCGCGGCGGCGCCCTGAACCGGCGGCCAGACACGGGGCACCGCGCCCAAAAGTTGCGCCATGGTAGGGAAACCCTGACCCGCAAAACCGGCAAAGTCGGGTTTGCCTGACCTGACCATCCCGCGCCGTCACGGCATCTTGATCCCAACGCAGTGACCGGATTGGGAGACGGGCAATGGACATCGGTTTTGGCAGCATTTCACACGAGGTTTATGACGCGATCGGCGTGGCCGGTTTCGCGCTTTATGTGCTGAACTACGGGCTGCTGACCGTGCAACGCAACTGGGCTGCGCATGTCAGCTATTTCGTGATCAACTGGTTTGCTGCCAGCCTTGTGCTGATCGGGCTTATGGCCTCTTTCAATCTGGCGTCCGCGATGATCCAGATTTTTTGGATCGTGATTTCCACCATTGGCATCATCATCCGCCTGCGCCGTCGCCGGACGCCAGAGTTCAGCAGCCTGCGCAATCGCGGCTTCACCCCCAGCTAGGTGCCGCGCGCGGCCTTTTGCACCACCGCAAACCGGTCTGCGTTTGGTGGATGCGTGCCCAGGAACCGGTTGCCCGGGTCGGGAATGCGGAAAAAGAACTCTGCCCCGCGCAGGGCGTCATAGCCCGCCAGTTGTGCGATGCGCGCGCCCAGCGCGTCGGCCTCAAGTTCAAATTCCTTGGAGTAGGTGCGCGCGCCCAGTGCTGCGCCAAATTTCTGTGCATTTGCAACCGCCTCTGGGTCGTTGCTGAGCCGGGCCAGATTGCCGAAGATTGTGGCCCCGATGAGTGCTGCCTGCTGTTGGCGGGCCAGGTGGCCTGCGATGTGGTGGGCAGCCTCATGGGCCAGCACGAAGGCGAGTTCGTCTTCGTTGCGGGCCTCTGCGATCAGTGCCAGCGTGAAGATGATGATCGGGCGGCCGGTTTCATCGACCTTTTGAAAGGCGTTCATCGGCGCGCGCGGATTGGCATCGTAAACGATCAGGAAGTCACAGTTCAGCTGCGGCGCGCGTTGACGGCAAACCTCTTCAGTGACCGGTTCGATGGTGTCGATCACGCTAAGGAAATTGCGCACCGCGGTGCGCGAGGGCACCCGCGGCGGCGGGGCAAGCGGGTCTGTCGACTGGAACACCTCATCGGGGATCGGTGATTTGTTGATCGGGCCTTTGTCATTGATAGGCTTGGCCACCGCGCAGGCGGACATCAAAACGATCAGGCAAAGCGGGAACAGGCGCATCGGGTATCCGTGGTGATTTCGCCCTAACCTAATGGGACTGCCCGTGTGGTCCACCCCAGAGGCGGTGACAAATCCGAGAGGCGCAGAACCATGCCGGTGACAGCGCCCTTGTGCCTGTTCGCGTTCGCGTTAGGCTGGGCGCATGTTTACCATCGAGCATGATTTTGACGCCACCGTTGTCACCCTAGTTGACGAGGGCGATGCCCCCTTGAAAGAGGATATCGTGATCAACGCCTTTGAGGATTGTATCACGGTCGAGCAATGGGATCCGCGCCTGAATGAGGTGCGCACGCTGACCTTGTCGCTGACCCAGTTGCGCGACCTGCAGGCTGCCCTTGATTTGCCGGAAGGCATCTATCAGATCCGCCCCGCCAGCGGCGATTGAGGGAGCCTCCGGCGGGGATTATTTTGGCCAGAAGAAGCAGGGGACAGCGCTGATGCGGACAGGGTTTTTCTGGGATGAGGGGTGTTTTTGGCATGCGGGTGGCCATTATGCGGGCATGTTGCCGGTGGGTGGGATGGTGCAGCCGCTGGACGGCGGGGTGACTTGTGTGATCGCGCGTCAGCAACTACCTGTCGCCTGTCTCATTTTGGAACCCAGCCATGCCAGCACCTAACCACGCCGCCCTTGATTTCCTGCTGACACGGCGGTCACGCCCGGCCAAGACGTTGACGACACCGGTCCCTGACCGGGCAACGGTTGAGACGCTGCTGACCGCCGCCGCGCGCACGCCCGATCATGGTAAGCTGGAACCCTGGCGGTTCATTGTGCTGGAAAAGGAAGCGCTGGCGCGGCTGGCGCAGGCGATCCCGGCGCGCGGGGCCGCATTGGGCATCGACCCCGACAAGATCACCAAGGCCGAGGCGCAGTTTGCCAATGCCGATCTGGCCGTCGCCGTGGTGGAAAGCCCCAAACCGTCCGAGAAGATCCCCGCGATTGAGCAGACCTATTCTGCCGGTGCGGTCTGTCTTGCGCTGCTGAATGCGGCCCTTGCCAGCGGATGGGGCGCAAATTGGCTGTCCGGCTGGGCCAGTCATGACCGCACATTCGTGCGCGACACTCTGGGGCTGGCAGAGCATGAGCGCATCGCCGGGTTCATCCATCTGGGAACAGAGACAAACGCCCCACCCGAACGCCCGCGTCCTGATCTGGATGCGATCACGACCTGGCTGGACGCATGATCTTTCAGGACTTTCTAAAGGCTTTGGGCCAATTGCCCGACCCGCGCTTTCGCCGGGTGCTGTTTTTGGGCCTTGGGTTGACCGTGGCGCTGCTCGTGGGGGCTTATGCGATTGTTCTGGGGCTGATTAACCTTTTGACCGGAGAGACCACAACTCTGCCCGGCGGGTACGAGGTGACATGGGTCGGTGACCTGCTGTCGCTGGGGTCACTGGTGCTGATGCTGGTGCTGTCGGTCTTTCTGATGATCCCGGTCGCCAGTGCCATCACCTCGCTTTTTCTGGATGACGTGGCGGCGGCGGTCGAGGATGTGCATTACCCCCGCCTGGCCCCCGTGGGCCGGGTGCCGTTTTTCGATGGGCTGCGCGATTCAGTGAATTCTCTGGGGGTGATTGTCGGGGCCAATATCCTGGCGCTGATCCTTTATATCCCGCTGTTTTTCATCCCCTTTGCGCCGCTGATCCTGTTTTACGCGCTCAACGGCTACTTGCTGGGGCGTGAATATTTCACGGTCGCCGCCATGCGCCGCGAGGGGCGCACAGGTGCAGCCGCCATGCGCAAGGCCCATAAAGGCGAAGTCTGGCTGGCCGGGTGTCTGATGGCTGTGCCGCTGACGGTGCCGCTGCTGAACCTTTTTATCCCGATTGTGGGGGCCGCGACCTTTACCCACATCTACCACCGGCTGGCGCGTCAGGACTGACCCAGATCAGGTGTTGCCATCCGGTTGAACCAGTCGATGTCACGCACGCCAATTGCACCTGACCAGATGATCCCTGCCAGAATGGCCCAGATGCCAAAGGCCCAGAGTGTGGTGATCTTGGCCTTGCGTTTGATCTGTGGGTTGGCGGGGGCGGATTTATGGGTGCCGGGCACGACTTCGCCCACGTCGCCCTGAGAAACCATGCGCAGTGGCAGGACGATGAAAAACACCATCGCCCAGACGACTGCAAAAAGGACAAGACCGGATACCGGGCCCATCAGACCTGCTCCAACTCGATCAGGCAGCCGTTGAAGTCCTTGGGGTGCAGGAAAATCACCGGCTTGCCATGTGCGCCGATCTTGGGCGCGCCCAGCACCCGCGCGCCTTCGGCGACAAGGCGGTCGCTGGCGGCATTGATGTCGTCAACTTCATAGCAGATGTGGTGGATGCCGCCCGATGGGTTCTTGTCGAGAAACCCCTGAATCGGGGAGTTTTCGCCCAGCGGGTAAAGCAGTTCGATCTTGGTGTTGGGCAAGGTGATGAAGACCACCGTGACGCCGTGATCGGGTTCATCCTGCGGCGCGCCCACATCGGCACCAAGGGCGGTGCGATATTGCCCGCTGGCAGCTTCCAAGTCGGGGACAGCGATGGCGACGTGGTTGAGGCGACCGATCATGTGAACACTCCTGCGTGGTTTGGCCTGCTTATGTCGCCTGCGGCTCGTCTGGGCAAGTCGGCGGGGCAATCTGCCGCGCGTTAAGAGACGATTCACTTTGTCATGTTTTGGTCAAGCCATCCCGAGGACGGAGGCGACGATGGAAGGCTTGGACGATTTCAAGGCAATGCGACAGGCAACGGCCCTGCGGCCATTGCTGGGGTTGACGGTTCTATTGGTCGAAGACAGCCGATTTGCGTGCGAGGCGGTGCGCATGTTGTGCCTGCGATCGGGTGCACGGATCAGACGGGCCGATAGCCTGCAATCGGCGCGCAAACATCTGAATGTTTATCGCCCCTCGGTGGTGATTGTTGATGTGGGGCTGCCCGATGGCTCTGGCTTGCCGCTGATTGCGGACCTTGCCCGCGGATCGCCCCGCATTGACGTGGTGCTTGGCACCAGTGGTGATCTGGATGCCGAAGGTGAAGTGATTGCCGCAGGCGCTGACGGCTTTCTGTCGAAACCGATCGCCAGCCTTGCGGCGTTCCAATCCGCGATTCTGGCCCATCTGCCCGCAGACCGGCAGCCACCGGGGCCGCGCCTGATTTCGGACGAGGTGGTGGAACCTGACCGCATCGCGTTTCATGACGACCTGAGCCATGTGGCAGAGGTGCTGCGCACCCCCGCCACGGACGGGTCGATTGATTATGTGACGCAGTTTCTGGGCGGCGTGGCCCGCAGTGCTGATGACAGCGATTTGCATGATGCCGTTCACCGGTTGAAAACGCTGCGCCAAAAGGGTGCGCCGCTGCAACAGGGGCTGTCGCAACTGACCGATCTGGTGGAAAGCCGCTTGGCCGCAGGCGGCCCGCTTTAGACGCTGGGATCGCGCGTGGCCAGATGCGGCCAGGTCAGGGCGGCGAGTGACTGCCGTTGGATACCGTTTTCGTCGAAATTGTCCGGTGACAGCCAAGCATCATGTGCCGGACCGATCCGGTCCCAGTCGCCATCGGTCATCGCCAGCCAGGCCGTATCGCGGTTGCGGCCCTTGACCACCAGATGCTGGCGAAAGATGCCTTCAAAGCTAAACCCCAGCCGCTGGGCGGCCCGGCGCGACGGCGCGTTCAGCGCATTGCATTTCCATTCCACCCGACGGTAGCCGTGGCCGAAGGCCCAGCGCAGCATCAGGGAAAACGCCTCTGTCGCGAAAGTTGTCCCTTGCAACGCAGGCGAGAAGTTGACGTTGCCAATCTCGATGTTCCCGCTTTCCCGGACAACGGTGTAGAATGTCAGATAGCCCAGCGGAAAGCCGGAAACCGCCGCGCTGACGACATAGGCGGGGCTTTGGGTCCGGGCGGCGACGCCGGCGACAATCCTTTCGAAGCGCGTAAAATCGGGCGGCGCGGGTTCATATAGGTAATCCCATACCCAATCAGCCCCTTCAAATACCTTCCAAAGCCCCATCGCATCTGCCGCATCAAGCGGGCGCAGGTTCGCATAATGCCCTGTCAGGTTCAGTCCGGAAGGATCAGCGGCTTCTGTCCAATCAGGGACAATCGGGCCAAGCGGGCGGTTGGTCATGGCGGGGTCCCCTTGTCATGTGGCGGCACCCTGCCCTGCGCGACGGATCAAAGCAACAGGCCGGGATCATCCCCCAGATCAAGCGCCGGAAACACGACATTTTCGATGTCGCTGGCGGTGGTGCCAAACATGCCGCGCATGACCCAACCGGCAAGGGTGCGCACATCGCTGGTCGGCATCACATCGCGGCGGTCAAAAAGTGCGGCCTCTTCCAGACCCGGCCACGTTCCGCGCACCGCCCCGCCGCGCAACGCACCACCGGCATAAAGCATCGCACCACCGGTGCCATGATCGGTACCGCGTGTGCCGTTTTCAAAGGCGGTGCGGCCAAACTCTGTCAGGCACAGCACCGCCGTCTTGTCCCAGACCGGGCCAAGCTGCGCCCGCAGGGTCAGAATGGTGTCAGACAACCGGGCCAGTGCCCGATCCAGCGCGAAGGCCTGATTTTGGTGGGTATCCCAGCCGCCAAGCGAAAAACTGGCAATCCGCGTCGCACCACGCAACCGCGCGGCGGCAAATTCGGCCAAGTTCACATGCACGCCGCCCGATTGCACCGCCTGCATCATCGCCATCGCATCGGAGTCTTCGACCTCTGTCGCCTCTTGCTCTTTCACAAGGGCTGCAATTTCAATGGCTTGCGCGGCGGCATCCCGGAACAGCGGGTCATCGTGATAGACGATTTCCAAAAGCCGCTGCGCCTGCCCGGACAAGCGCAAATTGGCATCCGGCGACCAGCGAGAGGCGGCAGCAGGCCCCGACAGGATCGCCATTTGTTCACGTCCGATGGCATAGGCCGTCTCTGCCGCCGCATTGGGCAGCGTGGTCAGCAAGCGGTTGAGCCAGCCGGTCGCGCCACCACCGATTTGCAGCACGCCCGCCTCTAAAATGTCCTGCCCATCAAAATGGCTGCGCTTGTTGCGGTACGGGGTCGAGGTTGCCTGCACCGCACCAACCTGCCCGGCTTGCCAGAGCGGCAGCAGCGGTTTCAGCGCCGGATGCAGCCCCCAGAACCCGTCCAGATCTGCGTGCTTGCCGTCGTTCAGGCCCGGACGCAGGGCAGCAAAGGCCGGATCGCCCAAGGGGCGCAGCGCGTCGATGCCATCCATCGCGCCACGCAGAATGATCACCACCAAACGGTTGTCGCCGGGTGCCTCGGCAAAGGCCACGGGCGTCAACAGCGGGCTGGCGGCGGCCGAACAGCCCAGTGCCGCGCTTTGCAAAAGGAACGATCGCCGGTCCATGCTCACCTCCGCTGGAAAGCGGCAGAGGCCAGAATGACCCCCACGCCTTCGGCCTTGTTTTCAGCCGCACCGGCGACAAAGATCACGTCTTCTGTTGCCAGATCGCCCAGCGCGGTTTGGACAAAATCGCGGGGGTCAGGCAGGTCCGCGACAATCCGCCGGGGCACCTGCATCGCCCAGGTGATCCGCCCGGCCATCGCTTGTGGGATGATCCAACTGGCTGCATCCTCGGGCCAGCCATCGGGGCCGCCTGGGTTTTCCCACGGCTGACCCATCACTTGCAAAGGCCGCGCCAGCACCTGCTGGTAGATCCGGCGGTCCGCGGCCATCACCGTCTCACCGGTTACGCCAAGGGCGCGCAGGCTGGCGGTGATGAATTGCTGCGGCGTGCGGACCTTGACCCGGCTTACGGCCCAGGCCGCTGGATGCCGCAACATCGCGGCGGTCATGCCCATCAGATCACCCTGCGGCCCAAAGCCTGCGGCCATAGCGGCCACCAAATCGGGGTCTGGATCATCATGCACAAAATGCACCGCCATCTTGCGGGCCAGATGCGTCGCCGTATCCGGCAACGCCGCCAGCGCATCCATCGCGCCAAGCACATTGTCCAACGTCGCATCACTGGCAAACGACAGCCCCAGCACCGTCTCGCCCCCCGGTTCCACCCGGTTGCGATCAAAGTAGAAACCCCGCCGTTCCGAATAGCTGAGCCCGGTCAAAAGCTCTGCCAGTTCGCGCACGTCGCGTTGGCTGTAGGTGCCATCAACCCCCAGCAGATGCAGTTCAAGCAATTCCCGCGCCAGGTTTTCGTTCAGCCCCACATTGCGGCGCTGCCCGGTCGGCGAGGCCGGGCCAATGGACCGGAATTGTTCCAGATAGATCAGCATCATCGGATGCGTGACCACTGCACGCAGCATCTGCGCAAAGGACCCGGTGACGTGGCTGCGGATGGCGTCCTCCACATAGGGTGTGACCAGGTGCGCTGTCTCGAACGGGCGGCGGATGACGGTGAAGTGATCTGCCCAAAAGGCCACCAGACGTTCGCGCAACCCGCTGGGGTCGTCCACCGCGCGGGCCACTGTGGCCAGATGGTGCGCCTGTCGCACCACGCGCACCTCGCCGCGCACCATGTTGCGGGCCTGCATGGCCGCCGCTTCATCGGGGGTGTCCACGGCCGTTTTCGCCGCGCGGTTGATCCAGCCAAGGGTGGCATGGCTGGGCCGGGTGTCCGCAAAGCCCGAGATTGGGAAGGCTGTAGCCATTGCATCGTCGCCCCCAAGCTCTGCAATGAGCGAATCAACCCCCACCGGGCGCGCAAATCGAGGGCTTAGGCCCGTGCCAAACCGCACAAGCGCCAGGGTCGGATCAAACATCGTCATACTCACCTTTCCCTTGGTTTAACGTGTGACGGCGCGGAATCCGACGCTCATTTTCAACACTTCTGCCAAAATCCGCTGATCCACGCAAAATTGATGTGATTCCGGGCGACCACCGCCCCATTTCCGTGCAATATCATGTCCGACCGCCTGCTGCCGGGCGACCGACCCAAAGGAGAGACCCATGTTAAACCGTCGCCATTTTCTGGCCAGTGCTGCTGCGTTTTCGGCAAGCCCCGTTGTGGCCGATGGCCATTGGACCCTGGCCGAGCTGCCCGATACCCTTGCCCCGCGCGTGGTCGTGATGAACAATGCCCTGCCCGCAGGTCAAATCCACGTGGTGCCGGATGAGTATTCGCTTTACTGGACGCTGCCCGGAGGCCGCGCGATCCGCTATTTCGTGGGGGTTGGCCGGGATTCGCTCTACGAGCCGGGGATTTACACCATCAAGGCCAAGAAAGAATGGCCCAGCTGGCGGCCCACCGACGACATGATGGAACGCACACCTGCCTACCGCGAATGGGAGGACGGCATGGAAGGCGGCCCAACCAACCCGCTGGGCGCGCGCGCGCTGTATCTGTTCCAAGGGAACCGCGACACGTTCCTGCGCATCCACGGCACGCATCTGCCCAACACGATTGGCAAAGATGTCTCAAACGGTTGCGCACGCCTGATCAACCGCCAGATCGTGGATCTTTATAACCGCGTCCCCAAGGGCACCGTGGTCTACATGTACGAAAAAGACATCCTGCCCCCGGTCGCGGCCGAAGGAACAGCCTGATTACATCAGATAATGAAAAGGGCCGCGTCAGATGTCTGACGCGGCCCTTTTTGTTTCTGGCTTCACCTTCAGCTTTCGGAAGGCAAAACGCGCAGCCGCAATTCGCGCAATTGTTCGTTCTGCGGCTCTGACGGGGCGTCCATCATCAGGTCTTCGGCACGCTGGTTCATCGGGAACATGATGACCTCGCGGATGTTCTGCTGATCGGCCAGCAGCATCACGATCCGGTCGATGCCAGCGGCACAGCCCCCGTGAGGCGGCGCGCCGTATTGGAATGCGTTGACCATGCCGCCAAAGCGCTTTTCGACCTCATCCTTGCCGTAGCCTGCAATCTCAAACGCTTTGAACATGATTTCAGGCCGGTGGTTCCGGATCGCCCCCGACACCAGTTCGTAGCCGTTGCAGGCCAGATCATACTGGAACCCGAGCACGTCCATTGGATCACCTTCCAACGCGGCCATCCCACCTTGCGGCATGGAGAACGGGTTGTGTTCAAAGTCGATCTTGCCGGTCTCTTCGTCGCGCTCGTAAATCGGGAAATCCACGATCCATGCAAAGGCAAAGCGGTTCTGATCGGTCAGCCCCAACTCTTCGCCGATGACGTTCCGCGCCTTGCCAGCCACACCTTCAAACGCCTTGGGCTTGCCGCCAAGGAAGAACGCGGCGTCGCCTTTGCCAAGGCCCAACTGCTGGCGGATGGCTTCGGTCCGCTCTGGTCCGATGTTCTTGGCCAGCGGTCCTGCGGCTTCCATGCCGCCCTCAACCTCGCCCGATTTAAGCTTAGCCTGCGCTTCTTTCACGGTGATCCCCAGCTCTTGCGCCACCGCATCCGCCGTTTTGTCGCGCCAGAAGATATAGCCCATCCCCGGCAGCCCTTCTTTCTGGGCAAAGGCGTTCATGCGGTCACAGAACTTGCGCGATCCGCCTGTGGGTGCCGGGATCGCGCGCACTTCCGTGCCTTCGTTTTCCAGAAGCTTGGCAAAGATCGCAAAGCCAGAGCCTGCGAAATGTTCACTTACCACCTGCATCTTGATCGGGTTGCGCAGGTCGGGCTTGTCGCTGCCATACCAAAGTGCTGCATCGCGATAGCTGATCTGCTCCCACGTCTGGTCCACTTTGCGACCACCGCCGAACTCTTCAAAAATGCCGGTGATCACCGGTTGGATGGTGTCGAAGACATCCTGCTGTTCGACAAACGACATCTCGAGATCCAGTTGGTAGAAATCCGTAGGCGAGCGGTCGGCGCGCGGGTCTTCATCGCGGAAACAGGGTGCGATCTGGAAATACTTGTCAAAGCCCGACACCATGATCAGCTGTTTGAACTGCTGCGGCGCTTGTGGCAGGGCGTAGAACTTGCCGGGGTGCAGACGGCTTGGCACCAGAAAATCCCGCGCGCCTTCGGGGCTGGACGCGGTGATGATCGGCGTCTGATATTCGCGAAATCCGCTGTCCCACATGCGCCGCCGCATGGATGCGACAACATCAGACCGCAGCTTCATGTTCTCTTGCATCGCCTCGCGGCGCAGGTCGAGATAGCGATACTTCAGCCGAGTCTCTTCAGGGTATTCCTGATCGCCAAACACCATCAGCGGCAGCTCTTTCGCAGCGCCCAGCACCTCGATGTCGCGCACGAACACCTCAATCTCACCGGTGGGCAGCTTGGTGTTCACCAACTCTGGGTCGCGGGCCTTCACCTCGCCATCAATGCGGATGCACCACTCGCTGCGTACCTTTTCCACATCGGCAAAGGCCGCGGAATCGGGGTCGCACAGCACCTGCGTGATGCCAAAGTGATCGCGCAGGTCGATGAACAGGATTCCGCCGTGATCGCGCACCCGATGCACCCAGCCCGACAGGCGCACGTTATCGCCGACGTTGGCCGCCGTCAGGTCAACACAAGTATGAGAGCGATAGGCGTGCATGATATGGTCCTCGGGTCCAGAATGTCCGGCCCGATACACCCCTTTGCACTGCATAAGTCAAGTATCCCCACGCCCCGTCACGGTCTGGCCAAAAACATCTCTGCCAGAGGTCGCGATTTTTCGACGAAAAATCGGTTGCGCCCACACCGCCCATCCCTATAACGCAGGACAATTTGCATATCGGGGGTCTACCATGCCAAAACGTGATGATATCAAGTCGATCATGATTATCGGCGCGGGCCCTATTGTGATCGGGCAGGCCTGCGAATTCGACTACTCTGGGGCACAGGCCTGCAAGGCGCTGCGCGAGGAAGGCTACCGGGTTGTGCTGGTCAACTCCAACCCCGCCACGATCATGACGGACCCCGGCCTGGCCGATGCCACCTATATCGAACCGATCACTCCCGAAGTGGTGGCCAAGATCATCGAAAAGGAACGCCCCGATGCGCTTTTGCCAACGATGGGTGGGCAGACCGGGCTGAACACCTCCCTCGCGCTGGAAGAAATGGGCGTGCTGGACAAGTTCAACGTTGAGATGATCGGCGCCAAGCGCGACGCCATCGAAATGGCCGAAGACCGCAAGCTGTTCCGCGAAGCGATGGACCGCCTTGGCATCGAAAACCCAAAAGCCACGATTGTCACAGCGCCCAAAGGTGCCGATGGCAAATTTGACATCAAAGCGGGCCTCGATCTCGCCGTGGAAGCCATCGAAGAGATCGGCCTGCCCGCGATTATCCGGCCCGCCTTTACCCTTGGCGGCACCGGCGGCGGCGTGGCCTACAACCGCGACGAATACCTGCACTATTGCAAAACCGGGATGGAGGCATCGCCAGTTGCGCAAATCCTCGTCGACGAAAGCTTGCTGGGCTGGAAAGAATTCGAGATGGAAGTCGTGCGCGACCGCGCCGACAATGCGATCATCGTCTGCGCCATCGAAAACGTCGATCCGATGGGTGTGCACACCGGTGACAGCATCACCGTGGCCCCGGCGCTCACGCTGACGGACAAGGAATACCAGATCATGCGCACGCACAGCATCAATGTGCTGCGCGAGATTGGTGTGGAAACCGGCGGGTCCAACGTGCAATGGGCCGTGAACCCCGCTGATGGCCGCATGGTGGTGATCGAGATGAATCCACGCGTCTCGCGCTCTTCTGCGCTTGCCTCCAAGGCGACGGGTTTTCCGATTGCCAAGATCGCGGCAAAGCTGGCTGTCGGCTACACGCTGGACGAGCTCGACAACGACATCACCGGCGTCACGCCCGCCAGCTTTGAACCCACCATCGACTATGTGGTCACCAAGATCCCGCGCTTTGCCTTTGAAAAGTTCGCAGGTTCCGAACCGCACCTGACCACGGCGATGAAATCTGTGGGCGAGGCGATGGCGATTGGCCGCACGTTCCACGAATCCATGCAAAAGGCGCTGGCTTCGATGGAGACCGGCCTGACCGGCTTTGACGATATCGACATTCCCGGCGCGCCCGACACCGCCGCCGTGACCAAGGCGCTGGCCGCCCAAACGCCTGACCGCATCCGCGTGATTGCGCAGGCCATGCGCCATGGGTTGTCGGATGATGACATTCACGCGGTCACCAAGTTCGACCCATGGTTCCTGGCCCGCATCCGCGAGATCATTGAGGCCGAAGAGGGCCTGAAGGCCAAGGGCCTTCCAACCGATGAGGCCGCCCTGCGCGCCATCAAGATGCTGGGCTTCTCTGACGCCCGCCTTGCCACGCTGACCGGCCGGGACGAAGACAACGTCCGCCGTGCCCGCCTGAACCTTGGCGTCAAGGCCCAGTTCAAGCGGATCGACACCTGCGCCGCCGAATTTGAGGCGCAGACCCCCTACATGTACTCCACCTACGAAACCCCCGTGATGGGCGAACCCGAATGCGAGGCGCGCCCCACGGATCGTAAGAAAGTCGTGATCCTCGGCGGTGGTCCAAACCGCATCGGCCAAGGGATCGAGTTCGATTACTGCTGCTGTCATGCCTGTTTCGCCCTGACCGATCAGGGGTATGAGACGATCATGATCAACTGCAACCCCGAGACGGTCAGCACAGATTATGACACCTCGGACCGCTTGTATTTTGAACCGCTCACCTTTGAACACGTCATGGAAATCCTGCGTGTGGAACAGGAAAGCGGCGACTTGCATGGCGTCATCGTCCAGTTCGGCGGCCAGACCCCGCTGAAGCTTGCCAATGCTCTGGAAGAAGCCGGCATCCCGATCCTCGGCACCTCGCCTGACGCCATCGATCTGGCAGAAGACCGGGAACGTTTTCAGGACCTCGTGAACCGTCTGGGCCTGAAGCAGCCGGTCAACGGCATCGCCTCCACCGATGCGCAAGCACTTGAAATCGCGTCCGATATCGGCTTTCCGCTGGTGATCCGCCCGTCCTATGTTCTGGGTGGCCGCGCGATGGAAATCGTGCGCGATCAGGACCAGTTGGAACGCTATATCTCGGACGCCGTGGTCGTCTCTGGCGACAGCCCCGTGCTGCTCGACAGCTACCTTGCCGGTGCTGTCGAGGTGGACGTTGACTGCCTTTCCGATGGGACCAACACCCATGTCGCGGGCATCATGCAACACATTGAAGAAGCGGGCGTGCATTCCGGCGACAGCGCCTGTTCCCTGCCGCCGCATTCGCTGTCTGACGCCATGATCGCCGAAATCCGCCGCCAGACCGAAGCATTGGCCAAGGCGCTGAACGTTGTCGGCCTGATGAACGTACAATTTGCCGTCAAGGATGAAGAGGTCTACCTGATCGAGGTGAACCCCCGCGCCAGTCGCACAGTGCCCTTTGTCGCGAAGGCCACAGACAGTGCCATTGCCTCTATCGCTGCGCGCCTGATGGCTGGCGAGCCGCTGACCAACTTCCCGATGCGCGAACCCTATGCGCCCACCGACAACCCGATGGAGGTGTTGCCCTTGGGGGATGCCTTCACGTTGGCCGACCCCAAAACGCCTTGGTTCTCGGTCAAAGAGGCGGTGATGCCCTTTGCCCGCTTCCCCGGTGTTGACACGATCCTGGGGCCTGAAATGCGGTCCACCGGGGAGGTCATGGGCTGGGACCGCAACTTTGCCCGCGCGTTCCTGAAGGCGCAATTGGGCGCCAGCACCGACCTGCCGACCGAAGGCCTTGTCTTCCTGTCGATCCGCGATGCCGACAAAACACCCGAGATGCGGGACGCCGCACAAGCCCTTGTCGATATGGGATTTTCCCTGATCGCGACCCGTGGCACCGCCGCCTTTCTGTCAGAGACGGGCATGGAGGTGGAAGTGGTGAACAAGGGCTACGAGGGCGGATTGACGATCCTTGACCGCCTGAAAGACGGCCACGTGGCACTTGTCTTCAACACCACCGAAGGTGCGGCCGCTGTCGAGGACAGCCGTTCGATGCGGGCCGTGACGCTGAACGATAAAATCCCCTACTTCACCACCGCCGCCGCTGCCCAAGCCGCCGTATTGGCGATGAAGGAACGGGAAATGGGCGATGTCGATGTGCGGGCGTTGCAGGGGTAGTCTGCGGGCCGCGGGTTCGGGGGATCGCACCATTTTGGTGGCTTACCCAAAACAACGGCGCTGATTGTATCATAGGCCGGGCATGCAGCCCGGTCTTGAGCGCATGAACGCCCCAGCTACGCGGATTTCTCATCCCCCAGCCCGTCTACCACCTCTTGCAACTGCTCTGCGTCCCGAAAGTCGACGCGGTCCTCTGGTCCGGCGACGAGGCCCGCAAGGCGGTCGTGCATGAAGGCGCGCAGGACACGGTTCATGCGAGGTTGATAGCCTTTGCCCATGCTGCGAAAGAACCGAACCACGTCGGCGTCCAGCGCCAGGGTGACACGCTGACGCTTTTCATCCCGCCGGTCCCGTTCGCGCCAGATGTCGTGCCAGCCGTCGGGGATGCGCGGTGTGTCAAATTCGGCCTCCAATCGGCTGTGTACTTCTTCGGCATAGCTCAGATGCTGGCGCTGGGTCTTGGTCTCGGGCATGGCGGACTCCTTCCTCTGGGGGGAAAGTGCCGCACGGCGGTTAACATCTATTAACACTTGCGTACGCATGGGATGTGGTCAGGATGTGCATACTTTGTGCATCCTTCTTTTCTTGGTAATTTTTGTCTGAACGCACCCTATTTCGGGAGATCTGTGATGAAACGAATTGCCCCCCTCTTGCTGCTTGCCGCCTGTGCCCCGATGCCTGCGCCCGAGCCGCTGCCGCTGTTTGGCGACGGTTACCGCGGTGATGGCGACCAATGTCGCCGGGTTGGCGAGAATGCCGCCACTAATCCATTTTTAGATGATGCCGCAGACCTTGTTGGTTGCCCGGAAGACATGGAAAACCTTGGCATATTTGCCATCGACACAGGCGGTGTGGAAGTGGCACGGTTGCAGGGTTACGTCCTTTATTCGGTGCCCACGCGATGAACGATATCCGCATTCCTCTGATCGCCGGGTTCATGGCCGTGGTGGCCGTTGTCGCGATCCTGTTTGGAAACCCGATCCCCACGACCCAAGCGCCAGAGGTCGAGCCACTTGAGCGCCATGGCGGGGCTGCATCGGAAGGGTCCGAACCGCCGATTGCCGAAATGGCACCGCCCGAGGAACCCGTTGTTATTGTTGGAGAAACCGAAAACGTCGGGGCCGCAGCGCCGTTGGAAGAGCGCGCCGTCGAGATGCCGGTCGAGGTCATGCCAGAGCCGATCATCATCGAAGAAGCGATGGAAATGCCCGCGCCGTTTGAAGAGGATGAGACGCACCGCGATGTGCCGATCTTCTTTGCAACCAATCGCGCATTGAATGATGATCCCGACTTTGACGACCCGGCCAGCACCTTCACCGATGACTATGACGTGCTGCGCTACGGCACAGGCATTATCTCGATCCCGCGCGAACACCGGATGGGAGAGCTGGAAAGCCAGGGCTGGTTCGCGTCACTGATGTTTGACCCCGACATCGAAAAGCACGTGATCCTGCAAGACCTGACCCCCTGGACAACGGAAGAGGTGATGCAGATGTTGGCGGGTGAATTGCAAAGCTCTGAGAACGCCATTTTGATGTATGTCCATGGGTTCAACACCTCGCTGGACAAGGCCGCACGGCGCGCCGGGCAATTGACCTATGATCTGGCCTGGGATGGGCCGTCGTTCCTGTTCAGCTGGCCCAGCCGGGGCCGCGCGATCAACTATCTGTCCGACAGCACCATGGCGCAACGCTCTGTCCCCGATCTGAAGCGGGTTTTGCGTGATCTGGCAGCGCAAGACCCCGACCGGATCATCGTGATCGCCCATTCGATGGGCACCCGGATCATCAGCGAAGCGATGGCCGAAATGGTGGCCGAGGATGACCCGGCGGTTGACGAGATCACCACCATCGTGCTGGCCGCCCCCGACATTGATGAGGTCGTGTTCCGCACCCGCATTGCCCCCCGTTTTCGCGAGGCGACATCGACCCATTTCACGCTGTATGCCTCGGCCGAGGATTCCGCGCTGAAAGCATCAAAAGAAGCAAATGGCTTTCGCCGCATTGGCGACACCACCGACGGTGTGCCGCAATTGCCGGGGATAGATGTGATTGATGCCACCGGTGTGGTGTCGGATTTCTTTGGGCATACCTACTTTGGCGATAACACCTCGATCCTGTCGGACATCTACGAAATGGTGCACACCGGCAGCCCGGTGAACCGCCGCGCGATGCTGGCCCCCGTCCCGCCAGAGCCGCCGACACCAGAGGCGATTACCCACTGGCGGATCAACTTGCAGAACTAAGCGTCAGGCTCGACTTCGCTGGGCCGGCTGCGTAGGGTTTTCGCAGGCTTGAGGGAGGCAGACATGCACGGCGTCGCGATCACCGGAACCGGGGTGTTCACCCCTGACAACGTCATCACAAACGATGAATTGGTCGTCGCTTTCAACGCTTATGCCGACCGGTGGAACGCTGAACACGCGGATGCGATTGCTGCCGGTGAGGCAGAGGCAAAGACCCATTCGTCATCCGACTTCATTGTCGCCGCATCCGGGATTGAGCGCCGCTATGTTCTTGATAAGGCAGGTGTTCTGGACCCCGACCGGATGTATCCGAAACTTGACCCGCGCCCCGATGATGCCCCCGCCGTCATGGCAGAGATTGCCGTGGATGCCGCCCGCAAAGCGCTGGGGGATGTCGACCCGGCATCCATTGATCTGGTGATCTGTGCCGCCTCCAACATGGAGCGCGCCTATCCGGCGGTGGCTGTGGAAGTGCAGCAGTTGCTGGGCGCGGGCGGCTTTGCCTTTGACATGAACGTGGCCTGTTCGTCGGCCACCTTTGGTATCCAGACGGCAGCGGACATGATCCGTACCGGCAGTGTGAAGACCGCGCTGGTGGTGAACCCAGAGATTTGCAGCGCGCATCTGGAATGGCGCGACCGGGATTGTCATTTCATCTTTGGCGATGTGGCCACGGCCACGCTGTTGCAGCGGGATGAGGGGCTGACCGGACCGCATTTCAAGGTGAAGTCCACCCGCTGTGCCACGCAGTTTTCTAACAACATCCGCAACAACAACGGCTACCTGCGCCGCGCCCATGACCAGATGGAAGACCGCCGCGACATGCAGTTCATGCAGAACGGGCGCAAAGTGTTCAAAGAGGTGTTGCCGATGGTCAGCAAACACATCGCCGGTCATATGGCCGATGAGGGCGTGGCGGCGGATGACCTGAAACGGTTGTGGCTGCATCAGGCCAACAAAACGATGAACGACTACATTGGCAAAAAGGTGCTGGGCCGCGACCCCAAACCGGGCGAGCAACCGAACATCTTGCAAGATTATGCCAACACATCATCCGCCGGGTCGATCATCGCATTCAGCAAACACTCCGCCGATATGAACCCCGGTGACGTGGGGCTGATCTGTTCGTTTGGTGCTGGGTATTCGGTGGGGTCGGTGATTGTGGAGCGGGCCTGAGCAAGGGGGGCTAAGAGCCCAAAATGACATTCATTCAGCGCGCTGGCAGGCCCGGAGCAAGGGCTTTAGCCCGCCGGGCCCATCGCCGACCCGCCCCGACGGGTCGGCGATTTGCCATCCGCGCGCACCGCTGATGCGGAAGATGACCCTACAACCATAAAGCGCAGAAGCATCTCCGTCGGATCGCCCACCCGCGTGTCGGCGATGGGTCCGGCTATGCGCGAAAGTCGGCTTCGTCCCGCAAAGCCGCCTAAATCTAAATCCGGCTGACGCGCTCGTGGACTTTGGCGGCGTCCTCGACCCGTTCAGAGTAGCGGTCGGTGAGCGCACCGACACGGGCGCGGGTCATGTAGGTGAAGCGCACGAGTTCTTCCATCACATCGACGATCCGGTTGTAATGTGAGCCTTCGATCATGCGGCCATCCTTGAACCGGTTCCACGCGGCAGGCACAGACGATTGGTTGGGGATCGTCAGCATCCGCATCCAGCGCCCCAAGATGCGCATCTGGTTGACCGTGTTGAACGATTGCGACCCGCCGCAGACCTGCATCAGGGCCAGTGTCTTGCCTTGGGTCGGGCGGATGCCGCCAATGGCGGACAGGGGGATCCAGTCGATTTGCGCCTTCATCACGGATGTCATCGCGCCATGCCGTTCCGGGCTGGACCAAACCATGCCTTCGGCCCAAAGCGCCAATTCACGCAGCTCTGCCACCTTGGGGTGCTTTTCGTCGGCGTTGTCGTCCGGCAGCGGCAAACCATGCGGATCAAAGAACCGGGTTTCGCACCCCAATGCGCGCAAAATGCGCGCAGCTTCTTCCGCTGCCATCCGCGAATAACTGCTTTCGCGCAGCGATCCGTAGAGCAGCAAAATGCGCGGCGGATGCCCCGGATCATCTGGCGGGGCGAATGACGTCACGTCAATGTCACGCAGCTGCCCATTTGCGATGTTGGGCAGGTCCGAGGTGTCAACCAATGACGTCGCCTTCCAGATGCAGCTTCATCCGCAACAGCACCTTTTGCAGACCGGTGGTTTCGTTCAGCAGGCGCTTGGCCTCATTGATCGAAATCGTGCCGTCCTGAATGCTCTCGTGATACTCTGCCATCAGGGCCGCAAATCGCTGGCTAAGTGCCACAACTTCGGAGTTTACGCCACCTTCACCAGCGCTATCGACATCGCCCAAAGACATTGTAATTCCACGCAAATCTGCCAAAGCAGACGTCACGTGCGGATAGCTTGCTGCCGCTTCAAGCTGCGCCACTGTATCAATGGGCATGAAGCGGTCGGTATGCTCGACCTTGTCAGAATAATAGCGGCCCAACGTGGCCTTTGATTTACCGGTCAACTCGCATGCCGCAGCGATGCCCACGTCCTTGACGAGGGCCTCGGTGTGACGTTTCAGATAGGTGTCTGGCGTCGCCATGTTGTTATCCCCATTCTTCCCCACCACCCCGTGGGGAAACTCTCTCCGGTATTCCCATTAAAACGGATGCGGGGAATTGTCATGTTCTAATCACACGATGCAGCAGAAGCGTTGCCCAGTAACCCCAATGTTTCGGGGGTGGTTCACGATCAAACCGCTGCAAACGTCAGGCCGGACTTGGTTGCCCCAATCGACCAACGCCTGGCCGCCACTCACGTCAACCGGGCACGCTTGCAAAGGCGTGCCCGGCGCTTGTATCAGGCGGGTATGGCCAAGCTTTATTTCAACTACTCGACCATGAATGCCGGTAAATCGACGGTGCTTTTGCAGGCCAGCCACAACTATATCGAACGTGGGATGCAGACCTATCTGTTGACCGCCAGCTTTGATGACCGGGCGGGGTCAGGCCGCATCGCCAGCCGGATCGGGATCGGACAAGAGGCGGATACCTTTGCCGCGGGCGAAGACCTGTTTGCCAAGATTGCCGCGCGGCTGGATGCGGGCCCCTGCGCGTGCGTTTTTCTGGACGAGGCGCAGTTTCTTGAGCGCGGGCAGGTGTGGCAATTGGCGCGCGCGGTGGATGACCTGTCGGTGCCGATCATGTGCTTTGGTTTGCGGGTCGATTTTCAGGGCAACCTGTTCCCTGGGTCTGCCGCGCTTTTGGCGCTGGCCGATGAAATGCGCGAAGTGCGCACGATCTGCCATTGCGGCAAGAAGGCCACGATGGTGATCCGGCAAGACGCAAAGGGCAACGTGCTGCGCGACGGGGATCAGGTGCAGGTGGGCGGCAACGAAAGCTACGTCAGCTTGTGCCGCCGCCACTGGCGTAAAGCGGTTGGCGACTAGACCGGGTTGAGCAGCGGTTGACCGGCGGCCCAAGCGGCCAGGTTATCCAGCGCCATCTGCCCCATCGCCTCGCGCACTTCCAGGGCAGCAGTTCCCAGATGCGGCAAGAGCACCGCGTTTTCCAATTGCTGCAAGGCCTGCGGCACCACCGGTTCCTGCGCATAGACGTCCAGTCCGGCCCGGATGCGCCCGGTTTGCAATTCTGCGATCAACGCCGCCTCATCCAGCACGTCACCGCGCGCCACGTTGACCAACACCGCGCCGTCTTGCATTTGCGCCAGCGCATCCGCGTCGATCAGATGGGTGTTACCACCCGGCACAGTGATAACAATGATGTCCGACTGACTCATTAAGCTGTGCAGGTCCGGCACTTGCCGTGCGGGCACGTCGACGACTTTTTCAGAGCGGTTGAAGTAGATCACTGGCATGTCAAAGCCATAGTGCGCCCGCCGCGCCACCGCCTGCCCGATCCGGCCCATGCCAACAATGCCAAGCCGTTTGCCGGTGACATGCGCGCCCAGCATCTGGGTCGGTTTCCAGCCGTCCCACGTGCCACGCCGCACCAGCCGTTCACCTTCGCCCGCGCGACGGCAGGTCATCAGGATCAGTGTCATGGCGATGTCAGCCGTGGCATCGGTCACGACATCCGGCGTGTTCGATACTTGCACGCCCGCACCACGTGCCGCTGCCACATCAATGTGGTTATAGCCCACGCCGAAATTGGCAATCATGCCGCAGCGCAGGTCTTTTTGGGCAAAAGCACTGGCGGTGAATTGGTCACCGATCGAACACAGGATCGCGTCAAAGTCCTTCGCCGCCTGCGCCGCCTCAACCGCCGTCAGCGGGGCGTCGACATCACGGGTTGTGACCGCATAATCCGCAGCCGCCGCCTGCACCGTGGCCTGCGGAAATGTCCGCGTCAAAAGAAGGCGTTTCAATGCAACCGCCCCCCGTTTGGCACGTCTTGGTCAGGACCGACCAGCACGACCTCTCCGTCGGCATCGGGCATGCCAAGCACCAGAACCTCTGACATGAATTTGCCGATCTGGCGTGGGGGAAAGTTCACCACGGCCAGTACCTGCCTGCCCACCAGCGCCGCCGGGTCGTAATGCGCGGTGACCTGCGCGCTGGTCTTTTTCTCGCCCAGCTCATCGCCGAAATCGACCCACAACTTGATCGCGGGCTTGCGCGCCTCGGGGTATGGCTCGGCCCGGGTCACGCGCCCGACGCGCACGTCGACCTTTAGAAAATCGTCAAACGTAATCTCAGTCACGCCCCAGCTCCCGTGATCTATCTGCCGCAGCCGTCACCGCGCGGTTCAGCAACGCTGGAAATCCATGGCTTTCGTCCATCAACACGTCAAGTGCCGCCTGCGTGGTGCCATTGGGCGAGGTGACGTTCACCCGCAATTGCGACGGATCCTCCTCCGCATCTTCTGCCAATTGCCCTGCCCCGCCCACGGTGGCCTTGGCCAATTGCATCGCCATTTGCGGTGACAGACCTTGCGCCACGCCAGCCGCGGCAAGGGTTTCGATCAGGTGAAACACATAGGCCGGGCCAGACCCCGACACAGCCGTGACCGCATCCATCTGCGCCTCGGCCTCCAGATGCACGGTCTGACCGACGGCGGCCAACAAGGTGTCCGCCAGCGCCAAATGCGCAGGCGTGGTATGGTCATTGCCAATCAGCGCCGTGATCCCCCGCCCGATCGCCGCGGGCGTGTTTGGCATGGCGCGGATCACCGGTGTCTGATCACCCAATGCGGCCTCAAATGCTGCAATTGACGTGCCCGCCGCGACAGAGACAAACAACGTGGTGCGATTGCCAAGCGCGGTCATCGCGGGCAATGCATCCCCCATCATCTGCGGTTTGACAGCCACCAGAACAATCGCCGGATCGCCCGGCAAAGTGGCATTCACATGCACGCCTTGGTCCGTCACCCAGTCCGACTGCGACGGATCCAACACCCAGACCGACGTGGGCGGCAGCCCGCCTTTTAACCACCCGGCCAACATCGCAGAGCCCATCTTGCCGCATCCCAGCAGCACCAGGCCACGCTGCGCAACATCGTTCATATCCATGCGCCATCTCCCCTTTGCCAGTTGTGTAGGCCCTTGCCCGCCTGACAACAACCTGTCCCGGGCGGGTCCGATCTTCTTCTGGCCAAAATAATCCCGGGGGAGTCAGCTTTGCTGACGGGGGCTGGCCCCCATCTGCCCTGTCCATCCCGCGCAAACGTCAAAAGGGGCAGCCCGCGTCAGCGGGCTGCCCCCTCGCGACGCGCATCGCGCGGCGCAAAACCGTTTTCAATCAGGCGCGGCCATAGGCCTCTGTCATCGCGACCTGCAAGGCCTCTGCCGGGGTCCGCTCGGCCCAGGTCACAAGCTGGATTGCTGGGTAATAGCGCTCGCAACTCATCACCGCGGCATTGATCATCGTGTCAATCTGCTCTGGCCCGGCGGTCTGTTCCCCCGCAAGCACAAGTCCATAACGATATACCATCATCTGCTGTTCACCCCACCAGGTGAACGCCCCGGCCCAGCATTGATCGTTGATCGCGTTCAGCGCCTCATAAAGTGCGCCCATCCGTTCGGCGGGTGGCTCCATCTCGAAGGTGCAGATCAGACGCAGGGTTTCGTCATAGGCCGACCAGGCCAAGGTGATGGAATAGGTGCGCCACTGGCCTTCGACCGCCATGGCGATCTGATCGTCGTGAATCCGGTCAAATTCCCACGCATAATGCTCTGCGACATGTTCTACCATATCGATCGGGTGAATTTCATCCGCGTCCAAATAATGCTCTGATAGTGCCATGCCTGCAGCCCCTTGGTCCTTTGCCCTTGGGAAATTGGCAGCCCCAACGGCTATGCCTCTGCTCAATGGGCGGTATTTTTTGTATCTCGCCCTACGACATATGGTGGGCCAGCCACACCCCATCTGTAAAGCACTTTCTTGGGGATAACTGTTGGCGCGGCGCGGTTTCTTTGCGCATTGCACCCTTGTGCCACCAATTGCTTGCACCTGCTGCAAACTGGATCATGCTGGGCGCAGGACACCCAATCTCAGGAGACGCAGCATGAACCTTACCCTTTTGAAAGCCCTGTGCGAGATGCCCGGCGTGCCGGGCAATGAACACCGGGTGCGCGATCTGATCATGGGTGAAATCACGGACCTTTTTGACCATGTGGACACCGACGCGATGGGGTCATTGCTGTGCCGCCGTGACGCGACCAAGGCTGATGCGCCCAAGGTCATGCTGCTCTGTCACATGGACGAGATCGGCTTTCTGGTCAGCCACATCGACAAAAAGGGCTACCTTTATCTGCAGCCGGTCGGCGGATTTGATCCGCGCAACTTGTTTTCCCGCCGCGTCCGGGTTTGTACCGATGACGGTGACTTTCTGGGGGTGATGAACCCCGGCGGCAAGCCGATCCACATCTCCTCGCCCGAAGACCGCAAGAAGATCCCGCAGGTCGGCGAGTTCTTTGTCGATCTGGGGCTGGGTGAGGCCACGCATGACCACATCAAGGTGGGCGATTTTGTGGTGATGGAAGAACCCTTTATCGAAATCGGCGACAAGATCGTCAGCAAGGCGCTGGATAACCGTATCGCCTGCTGGCTGGGGATCGAGGCGATCCGCGCGTTGGGCAAAAAGGGACGCGGGGCAGAGGTGCATGTGGTCTTTACCACCCAGGAAGAGGTCGGCCTGCGCGGTGCGCGCACCTCATCCTTTGCGGTGCAGCCCGACATCGGCATCGGCATCGACACAACGCTGGCCTGTGACACGCCCGGCATCCCGGACAAGGATGCGACGACGATCCAAGGCAAAGGTTTTGGCCTGCACGTGCGCGATAGCAGCTTTATCGCGGATCGTGATCTGGTGCGCGACATCGCTGCACTGGCTGAAAAGCATGACATCCCCTACCAGCGCACAATGCTGGCCGCAGGCGGTCAGGATGGCGCGGCGGCGCAGCAAGCCGCGGCAGGCGCGCGCGCCGTGGGGATCGTTGTGGGTACCCGCTATATCCACACGGTGACAGAGATGATCCAAAAGGATGATCTGCAAGCCGCGCTCGATATCCTTGTGGCCTATCTGTCAGAGTTCTAAGGGCGCTTAGCCTTCTTTGCCTTCTAGGGCTGCGATCCGCGCCTCGAGCGCTGCGTTCTCTTCGCGCGCTTTCTGGGCCATCGCCCGTACCGCGTCGAATTCTTCGCGGGTGACAAAGTCGCGGTCCGCCAGCCAGCGATCCATCATGGATTTCATGGCTGTGTTCGCCTCATCCTTGGCGCCCTGTGCGACGCCCATCGCATTGGTCATCAACTGGCTGAGGTCATCAAAGAATTTGTTATTGGGCTGCATCGCACCCTCCGAATTTTGATCTGCACTTCATATGGGGCGGGCACGCGCAAAGCGCAACTGCCCCGGTTGACTTCACCCCCGCCGCGTCACAGGAATGGCCCCATGTTTGGCGCCATTCCTTTCCCTCAGATTGACCCGGTGATTGTCCAGATCGGCCCGCTGGCGTTGCGCTGGTATGCGCTTGCCTATGTGGTGGGGATCGGACTTGGCTGGCTGTTGATTGCCGCCGCCCTGCGCCGCACGCGCCTGTGGCTGAACGACACGCCGCCGATGGCCCCGGCTAAGCTAGAGGATCTGGCGACCTATATTGTGCTGGGTGTGATCGGTGGCGGGCGTCTGGGCTATGTCTTGCTTTATCGGCCCGGCCACTACCTGCAAAACCCGCTGGAAATCCCGATGATCTGGACCGGCGGGCTGTCGTTTCATGGTGGATTTCTGGGTGTCGTCTTTGCCGTCTGGCTGTTTTCGCGCAGGCACGCGGTGCCACTGCCTGCGCTGTCCGACATCATCGCACTGGCCGCCACGCCCGCCGTGCTGCTGGTGCGGATCGCAAATTTCATCAATGCAGAGCTTTGGGGCCGTCCAACGGATGCACCTTGGGGGGTGATCTTTCCCGGCGTTGCAGCACAGGATTGCCCCGGCATCACCGGTGCTTGCGCGCGCCATCCCAGCCAGCTGTATGAGGCAGGGCTGGAGGGCCTGCTGCTCGGGCTGATCCTGCTTGTGCTGGCCTTCCGGTTTGGTGCGTTGAAACGCGGTTGGCTGATGACGGGCGTGTTCTTTCTGGGCTACGGTGTGTCCCGCTTTGTGGTGGAATTCGTCCGCCAACCCGATGACTTTTTCCAGACCCCCGACAATCCCCTGGGCTGGCGGCTTGATTTTGGCGAATGGGGTCTGACGATGGGGCAAATTCTGTCGACCCCGATGATCCTTGTGGGACTGGCGCTGGTCTTTGTGGCACTGCGCAAGCGATGAACGCTTTGGCGCAAAAACTGGCGGCACAAATTGCGGCAAATGGCCCGATCACGCTGGCCGATTTCATGGCCGCCTGCCTTTTTGACCCGACCCACGGCTATTACACCACCCGCGAACCTTTTGGCGCGGGCGGCGATTTTGTCACCGCCCCGGAGGTCAGCCAGATGTTCGGAGAGTTGCTGGGGCTGGCGCTGGCCCAAAGCTGGTTGGATCAGGGCGCACCTGCCCCCGTCACCCTTGCAGAACTGGGGCCGGGGCGCGGCACGCTGATGGCCGACATCCTGCGCGCGACGCGGGGGGTGCCCGGTTTTCACGACGCTGTTCAGGTTCATCTGGTCGAGGCATCGCCGCGCCTGCGCGCGCTTCAGGCCGATGCAGTGCCGCAAGCACGCTTTGCTGACACGATTGCGGATCTGCCGGATGCCCCGCTGTTGCTGGTGGCGAATGAGTTCTTTGATGCGCTGCCGATCCGTCAGTTCACCCGTGCCGGTGACGGGTGGGCCGAAACACTTGTAGGTGTGGCTGAAGGGGCATTGCACCTTGGCCGCTCTGCCGCAGCGCCGCGCGCGTTTCTGACGGCGCGGCTGGCCGACACTGCAGAGGGTGATGTGATCGAACATTGCCCCGGCTTGCCCACGATCATCGCAGAGATTGACGCGCGTATCGCTGATCACGGGGGGGCCGCGCTGATCGTCGACTATGGCGATTGGGTCAGCCAGGGCGACACATTTCAAGCGATGCGCCAGCACAAGCTGACGGATGTTCTTGCAGACCCCGGTCAGGCCGATCTGACGGCCCATGTGGATTTTTCGGCGATCGCCGGAGCAGTTTCGCGCAGCCACCATAGCCGCCTGACCCCCCAAGGGGTGTTCCTGGAGCGCCTGGGCATCACCGCGCGGGCGCAGGCCTTGGCCGCACAGATGCAAGGTGCGGCGCTGGATGAGCATATTGCCGCGCATCGCCGCTTGACCCACCCCGGCGAAATGGGTGACCTATTCAAGGTAATGGGCCTGTGGCCACAAGGCGCGGCCCCGATCCCGGGATTGAATGCATGACGCTGGACATCATCACCGACGACAGCCTGCACGGGACAACGCACGGCTTTTTTACCCGTGTGGGCGGTGCGTCATCGGGTGTGTTTGCGGGGTTGAACTGTGGCTATGGAAGTGCGGATCAGCACGAGATCGTGACGATCAACCGCGCCCGTGTCGCCAAGGCGTTGTCCGTCCCTGCCGATGAATTGGCCGGCGTGCATCAGGTGCATTCCGCCGAGGTTGTTCATGTGAAAAGTGCCGCAGAGGGCGGGGCAAAGGCCGATGCCTTGGTCACTGCCACACCGGGCGTCGCCCTGTCGGTGCTGACTGCGGACTGTCAGCCCGTGCTTTTTGCCGACCCGGAAGCCAAGGTTGTGGGTGCCGCTCACGCGGGGTGGAAAGGTGCGTTGGACGGCGTGCTGGAAAACACCATTGCCGCGATGGAACAATTGGGCGCGGACCGCAGCCGCATCAACACGGTGATCGGGCCAAGCATCAGCCAGCGCAATTATGAGGTTGGGCCCGAGTTTCTGGAGCGGTTTCTGGACGCCGATGCCGAGGCTGCGCGCTTTTTCGCAGGTGGCTCGGGTGATCGGCTTCACTTTGACCTGCCGGGATATGGGCTTTGGCGGTTGCGACAAGCGGGCGTCGCACAGGCGCAGTGGACGCGGCATTGCACCTATGCAGATCCGGACCGGTTCTACAGCTACCGCAGATCGGTTCACGCCAAAGAGGCCGACTATGGCCGCCTGATCGCGGCGATCCGTCTGTGATTTTGGCGCGATTGCGGCGACGACGCGCCCTTTGATTGCCACAAATCCCGAAACAATCCGGCTGGCGATGCGGGATTATACAACAAAACAGGCATAAATCCCCTGCAATCACGGGCTTTGACGCAGCGGCAGGGGCTTGCCGCGATTTGTCCGTTTGGGTCGCGGCGAATTTTGCGAAAATCGTTGTCTTTGCCAAACTCCCGCCAAAACTGGCGGACAAACTGTTCTCGAATTCGCAACAAAATGCCTGCTGGGGCAATCGGATTGAGGAGAAGAGTACATGGCAAGCAAGACACGCTGGATGAAGGCCACCATCACCGAGGCGAAAGCCTGCACAACCAAGATGCCGTGGGAACGCGGCGCACGTCGTCAGGCGATGATCGCACAGCGGCTGGAAGACAGTGACCGCAAAGCAAAGATCACCCTGCCGCCGATGCCCGAAGGTGTGTTTCTGGCCGCAACGGCCTAAGCGCGCAGCGGGACCACGGACAGCCCCGGGCCGCCACTGTTGATCTGCGCCAGTAGTGCTGTTGCAGACAACGGACGGCTAAGCAGATAGCCTTGCGCCCGGATCGAGGCGAAGTCCTGCAGGAAAGACAGTTCTGGCGGGTGTTCCACACCAACCGCCGTCACCGCCATGCCCAAGGTATGGGCGATGTCGACGAGCCCTTTGATCACCGCGCGGTTCACCGGGCTATCGTCGACGTCGCGGATCAGGTGACGGTCGATCTTGATCCGGTCAAACGGATAGGTCGTCAGCAGGGACAAGCTGGACCGATCAGCCCCAAAATCGTCAAGTGCGATGCGGATACCGGCGTCCATCAGTTCCTGCATCAAGACGCGCGCCCGCGGTTCATCGGACAAGAGCGCGCGTTCGGTCACTTCAACCTCGAACAACGCGGGGGGGCGGCCAAACTGATCCAGCACCCGCAGGATACGCGGCACAAGGTGCGGGTCTGCAAATTGTGATGGTGTCACATTGAAGCTGAGCACCAGGTCATCGGGCCAGTCTACTGCCACGCGACACGCCTGTCGCAGTAACTGATCCGACAGTTTGTCAATCAGCCCTAACTTGTCAGCAAGGCGAATGAAGCGGTCCGGCGGGACGTGCCCCAAGGTGGGATGGTGCCAACGCGCGAGCATTTCGGCCCCCGCAAGTCGTTGGTTGGGCAGATCAAAATAGGGTTGGTAAACGCAATAGAGCCCGCCACTGTCAATTGAGGCGATCAGGTCGCTTTGCAGTGACGCCTCTTCCTCCAGGGTCAGGCCAAGGGCCGCGTCAAAGAACCGAAATTGCGCGCGCCCGTCGGCCTTTGCAGCACTCAGGGCCTGCCCCGCCTCTGTCAGAATGTCGGCGACCATCATGCCCGCCGCACATTGCGCCACACCGCAACTGGCCGATACCGCGATGGTGAAGGGGCCGATGGAAAACGGATCCGACAGCGCGGCAAGACACTGCGAAGCAATGGATGCGGCATCAAAGTCAGGGCTGTTTGTGGGCGCGAGGATTGCAAAGCGGTCTTCTTCAATGCGGGTCAGAAGCGCGCCCGCCGGCACAGCAGAGCGCAACCGTTTGGCAACCGCGATCAGAACCTGATCACCCACGTCCCTGCCCCGCATGGCGTTCACCGCCTTGAAGTGATCGAGATCAATCAGGATGAACGACAGGCCAGCACCGACCGGTTGCGGGCTGTCCAATGCATCCTGCAGGGCCATGTGATTGCCAAGACCGGTCAGCGGATCATCACGGGCTGCCTGATGCGACCGAAGATGTGACAGCGCATCCAATTTGGCCTGCATCGCCCGCGTCCGCTGCAGCGTGATTGCGGGAAACAGGATCAACACCACCATCATCACCCCGAACACAGAGTTCACCGCATGCGGTGAGAGGTTTTGCAGCCCAGGCACCACAAAGCGGGCGGGGTCAGCCCAGAGCACAACACCAAAGATCAGCGCCGTTGCAGGCGGGATCAGCCACAATGACAAAGAGGGTGATGCGTGACGTGCCATGACATATTCACTAGGGCGTCAGACTTAATGAATCGTCACCGGTTGCGATTCGAGTGTTACCGCACCGGCGAATTTTGCGAAATATGGCGCGATCAGCCACGAACCGGGGACAATACGGTGCAGCACCCCCCGATTGATCGCCGTTCATGGCCGAAAATTAAAACTTTTTGACAGCCGCCGCCCGGATTCGCCACATTCTATCCAACAGCAACGCTCCTCAGATGTTGTCGGTGGGGGCCGGCATTTGTGACGAACCGCAAGGTAAGCACATGAAGACGACCCCACCTAATGCCGCAGGCCTCGCGGTACGTAATCAGTCCCCGGTGTCCTCAGACCGGTTTGCTCGTCTAGATGGGCGCCCTCGGCGCTCCAAGCCTCTTATGCGCAAGTATGAGGTCGCCCATCTGACACCCTCCTCTGACATCATTGACGTCACCCGTCTGGCCCCGGCCATGCCGCCGTTCGAAGATGCCTTTGCCGCGATCGGTCGCGGGGCGATTGTCCAGACCAGTTTCGGCCCCTGCGCGGTCGAGGATTTATTGCCCGGTGACAAGGTCTTAACCGAAAGTCACGGCACCCAAACCCTGCTATGGCGCGGCACGATGACCATTGTGCCCGGCGCCCAGAATGCCCGCCCCGAAATGGGCACGATGACCCGGATCACCGCAGATGCCCTGGGCCTTGGCCGCCCTGCCCCTGATCTTGTGCTGGGCCCGGCAGCCCGGATGATTCATCGCGCGCCCGGTGTGCGGACGTTGACCGGTTCGGACGCGGCCTTTGTGCCGGTCCGCGACTTTATCGACCAATCGCAGATCATCGAACTTAAACCGATTGCGCCGGTCCACTGCTACCAGTTGGGCTTTGCCCATCATTGCCGGATCAACGTCAACGGGATCGAAATTGAAAGCCTGCACCCCGGCGCGGCCCATACGATTGGCCTGAAGGGTGAGATGCTGTCGCTGTTCCTGTCGCTGTTCCCGCATATGGAAACCTTGCAAGACTTCGGGTCGATGCTGCATCCGCGCGTCAAGCTGCGTGATCTGGATTTGTTTGACGTGGCCTAAGCCCGGCGCAGGGTGCGTGCGGTGCCCGTATCAGAAGCACATTGTATGCCGATCAAACCCTGATCGCGGGTGAACTATGCTTTCGGAAGGGGCGGCGCGGCTGTGCCTGCGTAGGTGATCCGCCGCAGGACCCATTCGAAGGGTCCAAACCGGAACCAGATACGCCAAATTGACAAAAACAGGATCAGCCCGATGGTCACAAGGATGGCGATGGCAATTGCGGCCGCCGGGCCGACGGCGTTCCACATATCAAGCCCATAAGGGGCAAAGATGGTCGACAGGATGATCGACTGGCCAAGGTAGATGCTGAGGCTGGAGCCGCCGGCGTTCAGCAGTCGCGCCGTGACCGGCCCCGGTGGGCGCGCGATGGCAGCGATCAGACCAAGATAGCCGAAGGTGGCGATGGGGGCGGCAAGGGCTATCAACATCTCGCCCAAGGCGGGGACACCAAAGTGCCAGATGCTTGCGCCCAAAAGGCTAAGCGCCACGCCCGGACCGACACACCAGACCCGTGCGCGTCGCCAAAGCGGGTGGGCCGCGTTGTCGATCAGGCCTGATTTGACTGCTGCCAAACCCAGACAGAACCAGCCCAAAACGCCGATCCCCTGCAGCACGAGGACAACCGGCACAACCACGGCAAAGGTCAGGCTGCGAAAACCGACCACATCCCAAAAGCCACCGGTCGTAAGGACCGCAACTTCCGTCGTCCAATCGTCATCCGCCAGACCAGACAGCGCGTAGATCAGTGGCAGTGCCAGAATGATCTGAACAGCAAGCAACGCACCGCCGAGCTTGACCAAGCGCCGCGCCTCCCAGTTTCGAAAGAGGTAGAGGACCGCGCCGAACACCGCATAGGTCACCAGAATGTCACCGAAAAAGAAGAACACCCCATGCAGCACACCCAGCAGCAAAAGCCCGAAAATGCGATTGCGGTAAAGACGTCCAAATCGCAGCGTGCGCCGGTGGGCGGACTGCATCAGAAAGCCAAGTCCAACGCCGAACATAAAGGAAAACAGGCCATAGCTTTTGAGCAAGGCCAAACCGCGCACCAACCACATCGCCAGCGCGTCAAGAAAGGTTCCGTCAGCCGCGGGCGGATAGCCGGTTGCAAGGGGGAAGGCCAGGCCTTCGACGTTGACAACAACAATGCCAAAAAGCGCAAAGATACGCAGATAGTCGGGCATCAATGCACGTTGAGATGTGGTCACGATGGGCGTCTCCGAACGTGCTTGGGGCGTGGTCCAACAGCGGGATGTCGGATGATGCGGCGTTGGATTGGCGGTCTATGCCTCGCGCGCGAGGCGCTCTTCGAGAACGTCGAAGGGCACGCCCGGTTCGTCCTTGGCGCCACGGATCACCAGCGATGTCTTGACGCTTGCCACATTCGGGGCCGAAGTCAGTTCTTCGGTCAGGAAACGCTGGAAGCTGCGCAGGTCCGGGGCCACGCATTTGAGGATGAAATCAACCTCGCCGTTCAGCATGTGGCATTCACGCACGAGCGGCCAGCCATGGCAGCGTTCTTCGAAAGCTGAAAGGTCCGCCTCGGCCTGGGATTGCAAGCCGACCATGGCAAAGACCTGCACCTCGAACCCCAGTTCGCGGGCGTCGACATCGGCATGATAGCCGCGGATGAACCCCTGTTCTTCCAGCGTGCGGACGCGGCGCAGGCAAGGGGGCGCTGAAATGCCGACGCGCTTGGCAAGTTCGACGTTGGTCATCCGCCCGTCTGCTTGCAGCTCTGCGAGAATGGTCCGGTCAATCTCATCCAGCTTGGTGCCTGGCATTTGCTATTCCTTCTGTGGATTTACGATTCATACGCTGGAACCCACAAGGGCGCAATAAAGTTTCAAGAACGCGCAACAAAATGTCGCAAATCGCTGCGAAAATATGGCCGAAATGCCTTATTTCACTGGATTTCGCCACATTCTTAACGTAAAGTTAACTCAGCCCTTTTTGGGGTTCGTTGTCTTTTTGGGGAAGACGGCGTGCATTTTTGACGTTGTTTAGATTGAAGTGTTCGCCAGTTCTCCATGTTTTTTTTGGAGTAGAGTAAATGAAGATAAAGAATCTTTTGGCCGCGACGAGTATCGCGGTTATGTCCGCAACTGCGTCGATGGCTGCCGTGATCGACCTCGGGTTCCTGATGGATGAATCAGGCAGTGTTCGTTCAGCGAATTATGCCTCGGCGATGAATGCGCTGGCAGACGCCCTGGACGCAAATATCCCGGTCAATGATCCAACGCTGACATATCGCATTGGCGTGATCTCTTTTGGTTCGTCCGCGGATACGTCGATCCCGCTGACCACAATCAACAGTCAAGCCGACCTTGACGGGCTGGTGTCTGCGGTGCGTGCTGAGGCAAGCGACTTTGCCAACGCCGGCAGCACCAACTACAACTCAGCCTTCAACGCACTGAATGCAATGTTTGGCGATGTGAGCGGATCGCAGGCCAGCCTGATCAACATGACCACGGATGGCAACAACAACTCCGGCACACCAAGCACAGCCGGTTTGCGTGCAAATGGCTGGGACTCGCTGAGCTTTGAGGCCGTCGGCCCGGGCGTCAGCACTGGACCGCTGAGCGCACTTGCGTTTGACACAAATGGCATCGGCGGCGCGCCGGTGATTGCCAATGCGGGTTTGATCACCAACCCGTTGACGGACTCCTTTGTGCTGACCGTCACCGACTACACGCAGTATTCGCCTGCGATCAACACCAAGATCCAGCGGACTGTTGCCCCGCAGGTTCCACTGCCTGCTGGTATGCCTTTGATGATTGCCGGTTTGGCAGCATTCGGCGTCATGAAGCGGCGTAAGAAAGCGGCGTAAGTCGTTTGAAAGCTTGAAAACAAAGATGCCGGCGGAGACGCCGGCATTTTTCTTGTGTGGGTCAAAGTGGCAGGGTCAGTTTGTCGCTTCGGCCTGCAGGATCACAAGCTGGTCCGCCTCGTTCATCCAGATACCAAGTGCTGCGCGCACGCTGTCACCGGGGATTTTGTCGTGTGAATCGGGCGCCTCTGATGGAACAGAGGCGGCGTCATCCCAGATCCAGGCGCCGCAGGGCTTAGTCTCGCCGCAATAGGCTTTGCCCTCTTGCGACAGCGCCGCGTGATCAAGCCCCGCCGGACACAAGAGCATCGCGACCATGCCGTTAGCGCCCTTTTGTTCACAGACCGGTTCATAGGTGTCCTGCGCCAAAAGCGGCACAGTGCTGAGCAGGGTTGCGGCCGCAGCCGTCAAGATCAGTCGTTGCATGTCTCATCCTTCAAAAACCATTAACACAATAACGCGCGGGGCCTTTGCGCCCGGGTCTGGCCCGACTATATCGGGGGAAGGCGGAATCGCCAAAGGAACAAATGGCCCAGCGCGCGCCAGACACGAAGGATTGACCAAGATGACCCAGACACAGCACACCAAGGTTCTGATCGTAGGGTCTGGTCCGGCGGGCTATGCCGCAGGGGTCTATGCCAGCCGCGCCATGCTGGAGCCGATGTTGATCCAGGGGATCGAGCCAGGTGGGCAGTTGACCACCACAACAGAGGTTGAAAACTGGCCCGGCGACACCGAAGTGCAGGGCCCTGACCTGATGGTCCGGATGGAGGCGCACGCCCGCGCAATGGGGTGCAATATTGTGCATGATATCGTGACCGATCTGGATCTGAGCAAGCGGCCATTTACCGCAAAATGCGACAGCGGCGCGGTGGTCACTGCAGACGCGGTCATTCTGGCCACCGGCGCGCGGGCCAAATGGCTGGGGCTGGAAAGCGAAGAGGCGTTCAAGGGGTTCGGTGTCAGCGCCTGTGCCACCTGCGACGGGTTCTTTTACCGCGGGCAGGAAATTGTTGTGATCGGCGGCGGCAACACCGCCGTGGAAGAGGCGCTGTTCCTGACCAATTTTGCCAGCAAGGTGACACTGGTCCATCGGCGCGACGAGTTGCGCGCTGAAAAGATTCTGCAGCATCGCCTGATGAAGAACCCCAAGATCGAACCACTCTGGTTCCACGAGCTGGTAGAAGTTTACGGCGAAGACAACCCCAAGGGTGTCGAAGGTATCAAAGTCAAGCACACCAAGACCGGAGAGATCACGGATATTCCCTGCAAGGGCGTCTTTGTGGCCATCGGCCATGCACCTGCGAGTGAGCTGGTCAAGGATCAGCTGGACACCCATTCCGGCGGCTATGTCGTTGTCGAGCCCGGCAGCACGCGCACCGCGATCCCCGGCGTTTTTGCCGCTGGCGATCTGACCGACCACGTTTACCGGCAGGCGGTCACATCGGCGGGCATGGGCTGTATGGCGGCGCTTGATGCGGAAAAGTTTCTTGCTGAGATGGAAGACGAAGGCGAGGCTGTCGCGGCAGAATGATCCCCTTTGCGGGTCAGGTCTGGCGCACGATTTTTGCCGGGGCCGATGATGCAACCCGCCCCGTGGCTTCGACCGAGGGTCGATTTCATCACGATGGGCAGACGGCGATCTACACGTCCCTGACAGCCGAAGGCTGCCGGGTGGCGATCAAGCGCTATGTCGGGTCCAACGAGCCACCGAGGATCATCGTGCCGCTTGACGTGCGGCTGACCAAAGTCGTTGACCTGCGTGGGCGGGCCGAGCTGTCGACGGTTTGGCAGGACATCCGCGCAACTGGTGCCCCCGCCCCCACCTGGGCCTATTCCGATGCTGCGCGGGCGAGTGGCGCGCAGGGGCTGCTATATTCCTCGCGCTCGCGACCTGATTTGACGCATCTTGTGGTTTTTTCCGGCGATCCCGATGCCGTCGGCGTGGCTGGGCCGGCACTTCCATTTTGATTGTGAGGGGCAGAGGTTGCTTTGAATCCGTACTGGTCGGAATGCCGCGTCACGAGCAGGCCCGCCAGAACAAACCCGCAGGGACATAGCCAAAAGTTGAGACGCAGGGTGAAATTGGCACCTGCCCGCCCATTGTCGCAAAAGCGCATCGTTTCTTAACCTTCAACGCAGTTTTTCGGGCAACGCCAAAAGTTTGTTCTTTTGTGAACACATTCGCCATGCAATACGTTCAGGCGTGAACAAAGATTGAGTCGGGCCTGTGCAGCCAACACCCCAGACACCCATGACGGATGAACAAGAGGCGTTGTTTCGCCTGTTGCGTCAACTGGATCATGCGCCGGACGCCGCCCAGCGTCAAACGGCGCAGGCGGTCGGCGTGTCCTTGGGGCGGCTGAACGCACAGCTTAAGGCGGCTGTGGCCGCAGGCTATATCAAGATCGGCAACCGCAACAGCACCGACAAACGACAGCGCATGGCATATGGGCTGACCCCCAAGGGCGCCGCCGAAAAGGCCCGGCTGACGGACCTTTTCCTTGCCCGGAAATTTCAAGAATACGACGCCCTACATGCAGAGCTGAAGGGCTCTGCCAGTGGCTATGTTCCGACTAACCAAAGGACCCAACTGATGCAAAATAACCTTGCCCCCATTCCAGAGCTTTATGTCAGTTTTGACAGCGCCCAAAAGATGAAGATGGACGCTGCAGAGCTGACCAGCCACGACCTGACCCCACGCCAGATTTGCGATCTGGAACTTCTGATGAACGGCGGGTTTAACCCGCTCAAAGGGTTCCTGAGCGAAGACGACTACAACGGCGTTGTCGAAAACATGCGCCTGGCCGACGGGCAGTTGTGGCCGATGCCGATCACGCTGGATGTGTCCAAGGACTATGCCGAAAGCATTGAAATTGGGCAGGACATCGCGCTGCGCGACCAGGAAGGCGTGATCCTTGGCACGATGACCGTGACCGACAAGTGGGTGCCGAACAAGGCGCGCGAGGCCGAGATGGTGTTTGGTGCCGACGACAGCGCCCACCCCGCCGTAAACTATCTGCACAACACCGCCGGAGAGGTTTATCTGGGCGGGCCGGTGACCGGCATTCAACAGCCTGTGCATTATGATTTCCGTGCCCGTCGCGACACGCCGAACGAATTGCGCGCCTATTTCCGCAAGCTGGGTTGGCGTCGTGTGGTTGCGTTCCAGACCCGCAACCCGCTGCACCGGGCGCATCAGGAACTGACGTTCCGCGCCGCCAAGGAAGCGCAGGCCAACCTGCTGATCCACCCGGTTGTCGGTCTGACCAAGCCGGGCGACATTGATCACTTTACCCGCGTGCGCTGCTATGAGGCTGTGCTGGATCAATACCCCGCCTCGACCACCACAATGTCCCTTTTGAACCTTGCCATGCGCATGGCTGGCCCGCGGGAAGCGGTCTGGCACGGGCTGATCCGCAAGAACCACGGCTGCACCCATTTCATCGTGGGCCGCGACCACGCTGGCCCCGGCGCCAACAGCCAGGGCGAGGATTTTTATGGCCCTTATGATGCGCAGGACCTGTTCCGCGAGCATCAAGAGGAAATGGGTATCGAAATGGTCGACTTTAAGCACATGGTTTATGTGCAAGACCGCGCCCAGTACGAACCTGCAGACGAGATCACCGACAAGGATGACGTGACGATCCTGAACATTTCCGGCACCGAATTGCGCCGCCGTCTGGCCGAAGGTCTGGAAATTCCCGAGTGGTTCAGCTTTCCGACTGTGGTGGAAGAGCTGCGCAAGACACGTCCCCCGCGCGCCAGCCAAGGGTTCACCGTGTTCTTCACCGGCTTTTCGGGCTCTGGTAAATCCACCATTGCCAACGCGCTGATGGTCAAGCTGATGGAAATGGGTGGCCGTCCGGTGACGTTGCTGGATGGTGATATTGTCCGCAAGAACCTGTCGTCCGAGCTTGGGTTCAGCAAAGAACACCGCGATCTGAACATCCGCCGGATTGGCTATGTCGCCTCTGAGATTACCAAGAATGGCGGGATCGCGATTTGCGCACCCATCGCGCCTTATGCCACCACGCGCCGGGCTGTGCGCGAGGATATTGAGGCCTTTGGTGCCTTTATCGAAGTCCACGTGGCAACGTCGATCGAAGAATGCGAACGCCGCGACCGCAAAGGGCTTTATAAGCTGGCGCGCGAAGGCAAGATCAAGGAGTTTACAGGCATTTCAGACCCTTATGACGTGCCTGAAAACCCTGAGCTGTCGCTCGATACCGAAAATGTTGAGGTGGACAACTGCGCGCATCAGGTGATCCTGAAGCTGGAATCGATGGGTTTGATCAAGGCCTGAACCGCAGGCGAGAACGGAAAAAGGGCTGGTCTTTGACCGGCCCTTTTTTCATGGCGGCTACCCCCGTCCGGCAGCCCCTTCGGGCACCGGCGCACCCAGACCTTCGAGCACACGCAAAGGGCGTTTGACCGCTTCGCCCAGACCGGGGCGCTTGGGTTGCGGGACCTGTTTGCTGACCTCGACCATCAGCACGCCACCGGCGTAGAACACCGGCATTTTCTGCCCGACCCGTTCCAACAAGTTGGCCGATTTACGCCAGACCTTGCGCTGGCTGGGCGGCTGATAGAGTGCGGAGACGTGGCGACCGGGCAACAGCCCATGGGTGCGCAATTGCGCCTCGAGCTGGCCCAGCGAATAGGGCCTGCCATAGCCAAAGGGCGTCCGGTCGGACCGGGACCAAAGTCCCGCGCGGTTGGGCACGATAAACACCGCCTTGCCGCCTGGGCCAAGGACGCGCCAGACCTCATCCAGAAGCGCGGGAGGCGTTTCGGACGTTTCCAGCCCGTGCAGCAGCACCAGCTTATCCACCTGCCCTGCCTGCAAGGGCCAAAGCGTTTCTTCGCAGAGCACGCTGATATTGGGCTGCCCCGCGGGCCAGGGCATCACCCCTTGCGGCCCCGGCATCAAACCGATCACGCGGCGCGCTTGCGCAAGGTAGGGACGCAAAAGCGGCACGGCAAAGCCATAGCCCGCGACGGTCTGGCCCTTGGCCTCTGGCCAAAAGCGCACCAGCTCATCGCGCACGACTTTCTGCGCCGCCCGGCCAAGTGCCGAACGATAGTAAAAGTTGCGCAGGTCGAGCACATCAAGGTGCATTGCGGTTCGCCATTCCTTGGGTCAGTCTGGGGTCAACATAAACACCAACGCGCAGGATGCCATGCCCCTAGAGCTTGTGACTGTTCCCTGTCTTGAAGACAATTATGCCTTTCTTGTGCACAACGCTGAAACGGGCGACACCGCCTTGATCGATGCGCCTGACGCCGCCCCTGTTCAGACGGCATTGGCCGATCGCGGCTGGACCCTGACCGATGTGCTATTGACCCATCACCATTGGGACCATGTCGACGGCCTGCCCGCGCTGCGCGGTGACGCGCGCGTCGTTGGGGCCAGCGCCGACGCGCACCGCCTGCCTGCTCTTGATCTGGCTGTGGTCGAGGGCGAGACGTTCACGGTCTGCGGCGAAGAGGTCCAGGTGTTCGATGTCAGCGGCCATACTGTGGGGCATATCGCGTTTTATCTGCCCGGTGCGGGCCTGGCCTTTACCGGCGATAGCCTGATGGCGATGGGCTGCGGGCGGTTGTTCGAAGGGACGCCTGCGCAAATGTGGGCATCCATGCAGAAGCTCCGCGCGCTTCCGCCTAAAACACTGATTTGTTCGGGCCATGAATACACTGCCAGCAACGTCGCCTTTGCCTTGACCCTTGAACCCGACAACGCACAGCTTATTTCTAGAGCAGACGCGATCAAGGCGGCACGCAGCAATGGGGTGTTCACCGTGCCATCGACGCTGTCGGACGAACTGACCACAAACCCCTATTTGCGTGCAGATGATCCCGGCTTGACTGCCAATGTTGGCATGCAAGGTGCTGATCCCACTGCCGTTTTCACCGAAATCCGCGCCCGCAAGGACCGGTTTTGATCATCCATCGGGCAACTTCACAAAAGTTGCCCCCGTTACACGCTTTCACAACTTCTGACGTGTATTGTGATCGCATGACCGAAAAAAAGCCTTGAAGGTTTGGAAAATAAGCCAAACTCTATTGGTATAGGCCACGGTCAGAATGGTGACTTGCCAATCTGACCCCCGATGGAAGGAGCACTGAAGTGCCGTCATTCTCAACGACCCTCGAGCAGTCGATCCACGGTGCGCTGGCACTGGCCAATGCCCGCCGTCACGAACTTGCCACGCTAGAGCATTTGCTGCTGGCGCTGATTGATGAACCCGACGCAGCCCGCGTGATGCAGGCCTGTTCGGTCGATCTTGATGAGTTGCGCAAGGACCTTGAAGAATTCATTGCCGATGATCTGTCCACACTTGTGACCGATGTCGAAGGATCAGAAGCTGTGCCCACGGCGGCATTCCAGCGCGTGATCCAGCGCGCGGCGATCCATGTGCAATCCTCTGGCCGGACAGAGGTAACAGGCGCCAATGTGCTGGTCGCGATCTTTGCCGAACGCGAAAGCAACGCCGCCTATTTCCTGCAAGAACAGGACATGACCCGCTATGACGCGGTGAATTTCATCGCGCACGGTGTCGCCAAAGACCCCGCCTTTGGCGAGGCGCGCCCGGTGTCGGGCACCCCGTCCGAGGAAGACACCACCGTCGACGATGGCGAGGCGAAAGAAAGCGCACTGGCGAAATACTGCGTGGACCTGAACGCCAAAAGCCAGAAAGGCGACGTGGACCCGCTGATCGGCCGCGCCCACGAGGTGGAACGCTGCATTCAGGTGCTGTGCCGTCGCCGCAAGAACAACCCGCTGCTGGTGGGTGATCCGGGCGTGGGCAAAACGGCGATTGCCGAAGGTCTGGCGCATAAGATCGTCAACGGCGAAACGCCAGAGGTGCTGGCCAACACCACGATCTATTCGCTCGATATGGGCGCGCTGCTGGCAGGCACCCGCTATCGCGGCGATTTTGAGGAACGCCTGAAAGCGGTGATGTCCGAGATGGAAGAGCACGACGACGCGGTGCTGTTCATTGACGAAATCCACACGGTAATCGGCGCAGGTGCCACGTCAGGTGGGGCAATGGATGCGTCCAACCTGCTGAAACCCGCGCTGCAGGGCGGCAAGCTGCGCTGCATGGGGTCCACCACTTACAAGGAATTCCGCCAGCACTTTGAAAAGGACCGCGCGCTGTCGCGCCGGTTCCAGAAGATTGACGTGACTGAACCTTCGGTGCCGGATGCGATCAAGATTTTGCAGGGTCTGAAGCCCTATTTCGAAGAGCATCACAGCATCAAATATACCGCTGATGCGGTCAAGACGGCGGTGGAACTGTCCGCGCGCTACATCAACGACAGAAAACTGCCAGACAAGGCAATTGACGTCATTGACGAGGCAGGCGCGGCCCAGCATCTGGTCGCAGAATCCAAGCGTCGCAAGACCATCGGCACCAAAGAGATTGAGGCCGTGGTCGCAAAGATCGCGCGGATTCCACCCAAGAACGTCAGCAAGGACGATGCAGAGGTCCTCAAAGACCTCGAAAAATCGCTCAAGCGGGTGGTCTTTGGTCAGGATGACGCCATCGTGGCGCTATCCTCGGCGATCAAATTGGCGCGGGCTGGCCTGCGCGAGCCCGAAAAGCCGATTGGCAACTATCTGTTTGCGGGCCCAACCGGTGTCGGCAAGACAGAGGTCGCCAAACAATTGGCGGACACGCTGGGTGTTGAACTGTTGCGCTTTGACATGTCGGAGTACATGGAAAAGCACGCGGTCAGCCGGTTGATCGGTGCGCCTCCGGGCTATGTCGGGTTTGATCAGGGTGGCATGCTGACCGATGGGGTCGATCAGAACCCACATTGTGTTCTGCTGCTGGACGAGATGGAAAAGGCGCACCCGGATGTCTACAATATCCTGCTGCAGGTGATGGATCACGGGAAACTGACCGACCACAATGGCCGGACCACGGATTTCCGCAACGTGATCATCATCATGACCTCAAACGCCGGTGCGGCTGAGATGTCCAAGAACGCCATGGGCTTTGGCCGTGAGACGCGCGAAGGCGAAGATACCGCTGCGATTGAACGCACCTTCTCGCCCGAGTTCCGCAACCGTCTGGATGCGGTGATTTCCTTCGGTGCGCTGCCGAAAGAGGTGATCCTGCGGGTGGTCGAGAAATTCGTGCTTCAGCTTGAGGCGCAGTTGATCGACCGGAATGTGCATATCGAGCTGACACCGAAAGCCGCCGAATGGCTGGCCGACAAGGGCTATGACAGCAAGATGGGCGCGCGGCCCTTGGGTCGCGTGATTCAGGAGCACATCAAAAAACCGCTGGCCGAAGAGCTGCTGTTTGGCAAGCTGGTCAAAGGCGGGTTGGTCAAGGTTGGCGTCAAAGCCGGCAAGCTGGACCTGAAATTCGAGGAACCTGCGCAGGCGCGGATCGGCAAAGGCGACAAACCGCCACTGCTGACCGCAGACTAGGCGACAGACAAAGCGAAACGTAAAGGGCCCCTATCCGGGGCCCTTTTTTGCATCCGGGTGCCCATTCGGGACGGCGGGCGGGGCGGTGTTGACGTGGCGCAGGCCACGGCGACAAGCGGCGTCCCGCCGGGCCGTTTTCAGCCGCCTGCGCCAGTGATAGGCTGCCACCATGCGCCACCTGCCTGCCTTGATCTTTTGCCTGCCGCTAAGTGCGGCGGCCCAAGACATAACACTGCAAATGCCGATCGCCTGCACGCTGGATCAGGATTGTTACTTGCAGCAATTCGTCGACCATGATCCCGGCGCGGACGCCCGGGATTTCACCTGCGGCAACCTCAGCTATGACGGTCACAAAGGCACCGATTTTGCGCTGCACGACCGCGCAGCGCTTGCCAATGATGTGGCCGTTCTGGCTGCTGCACCCGGCACGGTGCGCGGGGTGCGTGACACCATGCCAGATGTGCTGCAAGGCAGCCCCGGCGCACCGGATGTCAGTGACCGGGAATGTGGAAATGGTGTTGTCCTCGACCACGGAAACGGCTGGGAAACGCAGTATTGCCATCTGGCACAGGGCAGTGTGACCGTCAGCACAGGCGACACGGTCACCGCAGGGCAAAGGCTTGGCAGCGTTGGTCTGTCCGGGCAAACACAATTCCCGCATCTCCATCTGTCAGTGCGCAGGGACGGGCAAACCGTAGACCCCTTTGCGCCTGATGGTGCATTGTCCTGCGGCGCAGCCCCATCACGCACCCTGTGGCAGACCCCGCTTGAAACCCCGCCCGGCGGGCTGATCAGCAGCGGGTTTCACACCGACGTGCCCGCCTATGAAGCGGTCAAGGCAGGGATGCCCAGCCCGGATACGTTGCCAACAGATGCCCCGGCCCTTGTGCTGTGGACTCTTGTCTTTGGCGGGCGTGATGGCGATGTGATCACGCTGGACATCACGGGCCCGGACGGTCTGGTCTTGGGCCACGAAGAAAGTCTGAACCGGTCGCAAGCGCAGCTTTATCGCGCCACAGGCCTGCGCGCGCCGCCCGATGGCTGGCCCACAGGCGACTACACCGGGCTGGCCCGGCACATGCGGGACGGCGAATTGCTTGACCAGCAAGAGGTTCAGTTGCGCATTGTCGCGCCCTAACGCTCGGTCAATTTCAGCTCAATCCTGCGGTTCTGGGCGCGTGCGGCATCCGTATCAGCGGTGTTCAGCGGTTGATATTCCCCAAATCCGTTTGCCGCGAGCCGCTGCGGCGGGATGCCAAGCGCGCCCTGCATGTAGCGCACGACCGACAGTGCGCGCGCTTGGCTCAGTTCCCAATTGTCGCGATATTGGCCGGTGCCGGACAGTGGGATGTTGTCGGTGTGTCCGTCAACGCGGATCACCCAATCGATGCCAGCGGGGATGTCATCGGCAATAGTCTTGAGGATGTCGGCCACTTTGGCAATTTCGCCCCGGCCCTGAAAGGACAGCTCTGCCTCGCCGGGGCGGAACAGCACCTCGGACGAGAACACGAAGCGATCGCCGACGACCTGCACGCCGTCCTGCCCTTCGAGGATGCTGCGCAACTCGCCAAAGAAATCGGACCGGAATCGTTCAAGATTCTGCGCCTCAGCCTCCAGCCGGGCGCGTTCTTCTTCAAGTCGCGCGCGCTCTGCCTCTTCCAATGCGCGCCTGCGGCGCTCTTCAGCAGCAACACGCGCCAAAGCAGTGTTCAATTGCGCGCCGAGCTGTTCGATTTGCACATTGGCATCAGCGTCCGCCTCTTCGGCGATATTCAGAAGCGATTGCAAGGTGCCGACCTGATTGCGCAATTCTGCCACCTGCGCGTTGAGTAAGGCGACCTGCCGCTGGCTTTCCGCGGACAGCGCCTGTTCCTCTGACAGGGCCTGATTGGCGGTGGCCAGCAGTGCGGCCCGTTCGTCTGCGGTGCCTTCAAGATCTTGCGCCTGCGCCAATGCGGCGGCGAGGCGGGCCTGCAAATCGGCGCGATCCTGTTCGGTCTGGCTGCGCCCATCTGACAAAGACGCAACCTCGGCCTGCAAGGCCTCTTGCGCCAAAAGCGCCTCTGCCAGTTGCGCTTCGAGCGTGGCGTTCAACGTGGCCGCATCGGTGGCCGTGGCCGTTGCCGCCTCTTGCGCGAGGATCGCGGCGGCCAGTTGCGCCTGTATCTCGGCCTCTGTCGCGGCACTGCCAGCCAGCGCCTCTTCCAGCGCAGTTTGAGCGGCGGACAATTCATCTGCGGTCGCAGCCCCGGCCGACACGGCTGCCGCAAGACGCACGGTCAAGTCATCGGTTTGCGCATTGGCAGCTTCAAGGGCGGCGCGCGCCTCTGCCAATTCAGCGGCGGTGTTTTCGGCCAGCCCCAATGCCGCCAGCAGCCGCGCATCAAGGTTAGAGCCTTCGACCAGCGCCTGTGCCAGCTCGTTCTCGGCGTTTTGCTGCGCCAAAAGCGCGGCGGCAAGGTTCATATCCAACTGCTCCCGCGCGGCTTGCGTCGCGGCGAGCAGGGTCAGGGTTTCTTCGGCCTCGCGTCGCTTTTCTTCCAGCGCGAGGGTCATGGCAGTCAATTCGGTGTCGGCACTTGCCAGCCGTTCGCGCAGGGCCTCTGCCGCGGCGGCATCGGCCAGACGCGCGGCTTCCAGATCGCTGATCTGTGCCGCGTCGTTGGTTGCGGCCTCTTCCAAGGCCGCGATGCGGGCGGCGCTGACCTCGCCCGTGTTTTCGAGATCGGAGATCATCGCCTCGAGCGCCTCGCGCCTGGCGGCGGCAAGGCGCGCGGCCTCAACGCTGGCGTCGATCTCATCGCGGGCCGTTGCGAGGGCGAGGTTCAGTGTCTCTTGTTCGGATAAGAGCGAAGCTTCGCGTCCTTCCAGATCAGCAATTTGCGCCTGCGCTTCGGTTCGGTCCGCCAAGAGGCCAGCGACCTGCGCTTCGAACCCGGTGATCTGGTTCTGGGCGGCGACAAGCGCGGCTTGCGTATCGTCGCGTTCGCGGGTCAGTGTCGCGATCAGTGCGGCCTGCTGGTTGGCGGTGCCGGTTGCATCGGCCAGATTGGCGGACAGATCGGCGCTGCGATCCTGTTCCAACCCCAATGCGGATGCGAGCGCCGAGACTTCTTCGGCCAATTCGTCCAACTGGCTGGCCTGCCCGGTGATGGTTTCGCGCAGCACAAACTGAATGACCATGAAAATGGTCAACACGAACATCAGCACCAGCAAAAGGCCCGTCATCGCGTCCACAAACCCCGGCCAGATGGCCTGATTCATGCGCTGGCCGCGACGGGTAAGCGCCATTTAGCTGCCCCCCGACCCGGGCCGCCCCCGCCCTTTGAGCGCGCGGGTCAGGGCCGCAATATCGGCGCGCAGATCAGCGAGCGTTTCCTGTCGGCCTGCTGACATTTCTTCCAGCACGCGCAGCAGTTGCACGTCGATCGAGCGCAGACGCATCCGGCTTTCGGCATCGAGCCCGTCAACGCCGCCTTCTTCCAGCTTTTCGATCAGCCGTTCCTGCCCAGCGGCGACGCGGGCCAGTGTATCACTGTCAGCGGCGCCCTGCCCCATGCTGGCAATCGCATCGGTCAGCGCATCCAGGCGCGCGTCCATTTCGGCCTGTCGTACATCTGCCTGATTGACCATGGCCTGCATGGTTTCCAACTGACCCGCCATGTGTTCGGCAAAGGCAGACATCATGCCGGTTTCCTCTGACCCGCCACTGTCCTCGCCGGTCGCAAAGCCGAGGCGGGTGATGGTGGACAACCACTCTTCAAGCTCGCGGTAAAACCGGTTCTGGCCGTGGCTGGCAAAGAGTTCCAGAAGGCCCACAACAAGAGATCCGGCCAACCCCAAAAGCGAGGATGAAAAGGCCGTGCCCATGCCGCCCAGCTGGCTTTCAAGGCCCGCTTGCAGGCGGCCAAAGACGTCCGCGCCGCTTTCACCGTCGCCGGGGTTGAGGCTACGGATGGTTTCGACAAGCGCGGGTACGGTGGTGGCAAGGCCGTAGAACGTGCCCAGAAGGCCAAGGAAAATCAGTGTGTTACCGATGTAGCGTGTGATCTCGCGGTCTTCGTCGATCCGCTGGGCTACTGAGTCCTGAATGGACCGGCTGGAGGTGGACGAGATTTGCATCATCGCCCCGCGCGACCGCAGCAGCGTTGCCAAGGGGGCCAGCAACCCCGGTGCCTGCGTCAGGTTGTGGCCGACCCGATGGCCCGCAAACCCTTCGATCCATTCGACCGAGCGCATAAGCTGAAAGACCTGACCGAAGGTGGACAAGACACCAATGACGAACACGGCAAGGATCGCGCCGTTCAGATAGGCGTTCGCCAGAAAGATCGCGATGATCTGCTCGCGCGCGATGTAAAGACCAGACCCCACCGCCACGAGCACGAAGATCATCGAAATGATCTGGCGCACGGGCTGTGAAAACTGCGGCTTTGCCTCGGGTTCCCTGTTGTCCGTCAAAGGCTTCGGGGTCCTCTTTGATGTTGTTGCGCAAAGCTTAACGTGCTGTCGCTGCAAACGGAAATGATTATTCCGTCAGCGCCCGGACCCGTGTCACGAGCCAATCCATATCCGCGTCGCTGATGCCCATTTGGGTCAGATGCTCGGCGGTGTTGTAAAGATATTCGGTGTTAGGCCCACGCCCGCCCACAGAGCGCGCAATCATCTGTGCCTGTGTTTCAAGGTCAAACTGGCAGTACTGCACATGGTTGCGGTTGATGACATAGGCCAGCGTCGGCACGGTACTGCCATCATCCAGCGTCACATCGAGTGTCCGTTCTTCGTAGGCGGATGAAATCAGCTCTCGCTCGCGCAGCGTGGCAAGGACCGGCTCCTCTTCTTCGGGCTTTACGCGAAAGGCCACGCCGGTACAGGTGGCATCAGGGGTTTCATCCAGCGCCAGCACAAGGCCCGGTTCGTCCTCAGACCCGCGATGGTGGATCGACAGCATGCAAAAGCTGCGGTGATAGTCGCGCAGGACTGCCCGGCGGGATTCTGCCGGGGTAAAGCCCGGATTCCATAAAAGTGAGCCGTAGCCGAATACCCACATTGCCATGTCTCTGGTCCTTTCAAGATGGGCCTTATAAACACGGGCCACAGGCAAAGGGAAAGGACCAAAGATGCGCCGTCTGTTCATCATCGTGATGGTGCTGTCCACGCTTTATGGCGGCTATTGGTTTGTCGGCGCCCGGGCGGTCGAGGGCGGTGCGCGGGATGCGCTGGCCGACATGGCCGATCAGGGCTGGGACGTGGCATTCAGTGATCTGGACACACGCGGCTTTCCCTCGCGGTTTGACACCACGGTGACTGATCTGTCGTTGACCGCACCAAGTGGTCTTTTGTCTTATCAGGCGCCGTTTTTGCAGGCCTTTGCGCTAAGCTATCAACCCAACCGCGTGATTGCGGCCTTTCCCACCACCCAGACCGTTCGTCTGGGCGGGCTGACCCTGATGCTGGGCAGTGATGGATTGCGCGCAAGTGCAGGTGTGAAGGCGAACGCGGGGCTGAGCTTTGACGAAGCGACGGTCGAAGCCAAGATGTTGTCGTTGGCCACAGATGTGGCGGGCGTGCGCACTGGCCCTGCGTTGTTGGCGACCCGTGCATCGGCGATGCCCAATGCCTATGACGCTTATCTGGGGTTAGAGCGGATCACGCTGCCTGATGACTTGTGGCAGCAGATGTTTCCGCATGGCGCGCTGCCGCTGACCATTGACGGGCTGCGATTGGATGCCACCGCGACACTGGATCAGGAATTGAACCGCAACACGCTGCAATCCGACCCCGGCCCGGTGCTGACCGCGCTGAAACTGACCGAGTTGGTGTTGAACTGGGGTGATCTGTCGGTGACAGCGCGCGGCGCGTTGGATGTGGATCAAAGCGGCGTGGTTTCCGGCAAGATCACGATCACGGCGGTGGCGTGGGAAGACTTGTTAGAGGGGTTGTCGAATGTGGGAGCGATTGAACCGGATATCGCCCAGACCTATCGCAACATGGGCGATCTGCTGGCGCAGGGGTCCGAGACCCTGACCGTGCCGCTGACCTTTCAGAACGGGTTTATGACACTGGGCGCGATCCCGCTGGGGCTTGCCCCACGGTTGCGTTAGCCCCGGCTAAACAGGCCGGTCAGCGCGCGGCTGACAAGGCCCGAAACAGAGGGACGTTTCAGCGCCGTAAAGGGCAGTGGGCGACATACCTCGATCGCGGCGACGCCGACCCGTGCGGTCAGCGCACCGTTGACCACGCCTTCGCCAAAGCGGCGCGAAACCTTGGACAGCACCCCGCCGCCTGCGACCGATCCGATCAGGTCATCGCCCACAGCGACAGCCCCGGTTGCAACCAGATGGGTCAGCACGGTGCGCGTCAGCCGCCAACTGCCAAGCGTGCCAGCGCGACCGCCGTAGATTTCAGCGATCCGGCGGATCATGCGCAGATTGGCGGTCAGGGCCGTGAAGACATCCGCCAGCGCCAGCGGCACGATGGCGGTGACCGTCGCCACCTGTCGGGCTGCGGCCTCGACCTCTTTCCGGGCTTGGGTATCAAGGGGTTCGAGCAAAGTGCGTTCTGTCAGCCCCAAAAGCGTATCGGCGTCCAGCATGTCATTGCGCCCCGCCGCCAGCCGGTCGCGGCCCCATTTGGTGTCATCGCGGCCCGCATAAAGCGCGACGATCTGGTCGGTGACCTTGCGGGCTTGCCCAAGGTCTTCTTCGGCGATGGCGGTTGCGGCTGCCGCCTGCACCCGGTCGATGCGGCGCAGGCGCGAAATGGCCGCCAGTTCGCGCACCGCTATGGCCAGAAGAACAAGACAGAGCAGACCCAGAATGACAGTCACCGAAAGCCCGAGCAACGGGCTGCGCGCAATCAGGGCACTCACGTAGTCCCACGTCGCAAGGCTGACCACAAAGCCCGCCAGCGCCAGAAGCAGCGACCAAAACCAGCGCCCCAGCACCGACCGGCGACGGGTGGCAATGGCCGCGACGGTTTGCATTGCGGCGCCTTGTGGTGCGTCATCGTCAATGACGGCAGGCGCTGTGGCGGGCGTGACGTCTGTTGGGTCATCGTCAAGGTCGATCAGAACCGGGCCTCGGGTCATGTGGGCGCCCTCCATTCATAGCGCAGATCGGGCAGGCCTTCTTCGTTGTCGGCACCATCGGTTTCGTCTGTTGCGGTAAAGCCGTGGCGTTCATAGAACCGCCGCGCCCCGGTGTTGGCCTGAAAGCACCACAGGTGCAGGTGGCCGCTTGCGCGTTGCGCGGCATGCAAGAGTTGCGTGCCGATGCCCTGTCGGCGGTGGTCATCATCGACGTAGAGGTGCATGAGGTCAGCCCCATCCCGCGCCAAATAGCCAACGGCGATGCCGCGTAGATCAGCCACGGTGACCAGACCGCCGCCGATCAGTTTGCGCAAAAACTGCAAATCTTCCGGAGGGGAATGCAGGCGCGGCACCCATTCGGTTGCGGTGAACCATGCGCCCAGAATGCGGGCGCAGGGGATCGCATCCTCGACCCGGGCATGGCGGAGGGTCGCTGTCACAGCTTATCCCCCAAAAGGAACTCCGCCGCCCTGTCGAGCCGGATGTGCGGTGGGCCGTCGCCCGGTTTGAGGGTCAGAGCCGCAGGCGCAAAGCGCATGACCTGATAATCCTGATCCAGCCACCTGTCCTGGCCTGCGCGCGCAGGCCCCAGCAGGTGTTGCGGGTCGCTGGGCAAGGCACCGGGGTAGAATGCCGCCTGTTTGTCATTTTCCAACAATCGCCCCCGGACCACATTGAGTGGGCCGTCGCGGTGGTCAACGGTTTCCTCGACCGTGGTGCGCAGGGCGGCAATTGACATTGCCGCGGTGCGTGCGCCAGCAAAGTCGGCACGGTCCTTGGCCTCGCGCAGAAGCGCCTGCGTGATCGCCGTAAGCTGCGGATGCTGGGTGTGGTGCAGATGATCCGCCTTGGTGGCCGCAAACAGGATCTTTTCCACCCGGCGGCCAGCAAAGATACGGGTCAGAAACGCATTGCGACCGGGCCGGAAGGCCCCAAGGATATCGGCCATCGCCGCACGAAGATCATCCACCGCTGGCGGGCCTGCGTGGATCGCCCCCAACACGTCGACCAGCACAACTTGCCGGTCAATACGGGCAAAGTGGTTACGAAAAAACGGGCGCACAACGTTGCGCTTGTAGCTTTCGAACCTGCGTTCAAATTCGCGCCCGAGTGATTTGCGTGCATAAGACCCCGGCGGCAGTGGCGCAAAGGTCAACACGGGCGAGCCTGCGAGGTCACCGGGCAACAGGAAACGACCTGGCGAGCAATCGGAAAACCCCTCGGCACGAGAGGCTTGCAAATGTGCGGTAAATCCTTGGGCCAATGCATGCGCCGTTGGTTCATCAAGCGGCGCGTGGGCATCAACACCCGCAACCTGCTGGAGGTAGGCGTCACCACCGGGCCGCCCTGCGGCGCGGGTCAGGGCCGCCTTTGACCAGCCGGCATAATCCAAATCAAGGAGCGCCAGATCCAACAGCCATTCGCCGGGGTAGTCCACGATATCCAGATGCACGGTGCGTGGGCCGGACAGCCCGCCCAAAAGCCCCGATGGCTGCACCTTGAGCGACAAACGCAGTTCAGAGATATGGCGCGTGCCGTCGGGCCAGCTGGGTTGAAACGCGGTCAATTGCGCCAGATGGGATTCGTAGGCAAAGCGCGGCAGCGTGTCATCGGGCTGCGGTTGCAGATAGGCGGTCTGGATCGCACCAGAGGCTGCCGCACGCAGCCCCGGCATCCGGCCCCGGTTCATCAGATTGGCGACAAGGGCCGTGATAAACACTGTCTTTCCCGCACGGCTTAGCCCGGTCACACCCAGCCGGATGACCGGGTCGGAAAAGGGTGCTGTCACCGTATCGGCCACGGTTTCAACTGACCGCGCGATTCCGTCTGCAATTGCCCCAATGACCAAATTCGTACCCTTTGTGCTCGACGTTCAGCCCAAGATAGGCGCGGGGTCGCGGCTTGGGTAGGGATTGATTTTGGCGCATCCTCCCCCTAAAGCCGCGCTATGCCCCGTTTTGCCCTGAAAGTTGAATATGATGGTGCGCCCTTTGCCGGGTGGCAGCGGCAGAAGGACCAGCCATCGGTGCAGGGCGCGATTGAGGCCGCATTGGCCAAGCTGGAACAAGGACCGCATACCATTGCAGCGGCGGGCCGGACGGATGCAGGGGTGCATGCGACCGGCCAGGTAGCACATTGCGATTTGACGCAGGATTGGGACCCGTTTCGGCTGTCGGAGGCGCTGAATTATCACCTGAAGCCCGCGCCGGTTGCGATTGTCGATTGCGCGCATGTGTCCGAAGGTTGGCATGCCCGGTTTTCGGCGGTGGAACGGCGATATCTGTTCAAACTCGCGGTGCGGCGTGCGCCCTTGACGCTTGAAAAAGGTCTGATGTGGCAGGTGCGTCATCCGTTGGATGGGGCCGCGATGCAGGCCGGGGCGGACCAGTTGCTTGGCTGGCATGATTTTACGACCTTCCGATCCTCGATCTGTCAGGCGGATAGCCCCTTTCGCACCTTGGACGAATTGCGGGTTGAGGAATTGCCCGTAAGTGGCGGGCAAATCTTTCATTTTCACGTCCGCGCGCGGTCGTTTCTGCACAATCAGGTGCGCAGTTTTGTGGGCACGTTGGAACGTGTCGGCGCGGGCGCATGGGCCCCAGAGGACGTGGGGCGCGCCTTGGCGGCGCGGGATCGCGCGGCCTGTGGCCCGGTCTGCCCACCTGAGGGGTTGTATCTGGCGGGTGTCGGCTATCCTGCCGATCCGTTCGCCTAGTCGTTGTCGGTCAAACCTGCACCGGCCCCGGCCAAGCGCGATTCTTCCGTTTCTGGCACATAGGTTTTGGCCGCCAACGCCTCCCATTCCTGCCAGATGTGATCGGGGATATTTATCGGCGCAGTGGGCAGCGGTGCAGGGTCGCCAGCGGGTAAGGCGGTTAGCACGCCGCCACTATGTTTCACATAAAGATCATAGTCTTGCATTGCGTTCCGCAGGTAGGCGTTAAGCAGCGCCTCAGGTTCCGTGCGGCGCAAGGTCACAGTGCATTCGCCTGCGCGCAGTGCATCAATCGCAAGCGGCGCGCACATCAGTATCGGACCGTCGAGCGTGAGCGGATCGTCTGAGCTTGCGACGTCAAAAAGCCCAGATAGTACGTTGGTAAGCTTGGAGATTTCGCCCGGCGCTGTCATCGCCAAGGTGCCAATAGCGCGTGCAAAATCTTCGGCATGGCCCAGCGGTACGCCAGCCCCGCGCGCGGCTTTCAGCGCCATGCCCTCAATCTCGTTCCGCGCGCGTTTCATGCAGCAAAGGTGGGCAGCCACCAGTCGTCAGCATTGTCCAATTCATCCCACAGCGGTGCGCCTTGGGCCAGTGTGATCCGGGTCCAGCGGTCGGATTTGGGATCGAACTTGGCGGCCCCAAAGAACGCCAACTTGCAGCGCAGCATGTCGATGGGCAGGCAGCCCTCACCGATCAGGTTGTCGCGGATTTCGGCGTAAGGATGCAGGGCCAGCGTTTGCACGCGGCGCAGGGCACAGCGGTGCCGTGGATGAGCGCGCAGGAACGCGGCGACATTGCCGTCTGTCCCAAGGTCGCGGGACAGCGCCTGAACCTGTCGGGCGATATCGAGCGGGCTTTCGCGGTCACCGCCCGGCTCTGCGTGGCGGTCGCCGAGGCGGGGTTCCAGCTTGGCCTCTGACACGTACCAGAACCGCGCGCAGTTGGCGGGTGTGGCATAGTCGATGTCGCAGGCCCAGCCCCAGTCGCGGGCGATCAGGGCTGCCAGATCGGCACAAGACATGGCAGGGTCAATCTGAGGCTGAAATGGTGTTGCCATGCAGTCGGTCAGCCCGTCGATCAGGTCACCGAAGGGTTCCAGACAAAGGGCCACGATCAGCTCTTGGCAATCGACGGAATAGGCGGTGGAGGCTTTGATGATTGAGTCAATCGGGGTCGCGCCTAACATCAGCTCTGGCGTCAAACTATTTGCAAAGGTTGGAAATTCTTGCCGCAGGGTTGCAATACGACCAGCTGCGATATCGTCAGGCACTTGCCATTCGGCAAGGTGCTGGGCTCCACGCGCGACCAGCGCATAGAAGCGTTCAATCTGAATTGGTGACAGCGCTGGGATCGCGCGGACCCGGGCCAATGCGGTTTCACGCACCTGCATCCAAGCGTCCAGCAAAAGCGGGTGCGAGACCAGAAATGGTGCCATGCCAAGGCCGGTGGAATTGCCGATCCCAAGGTGGCGTTTCAGATCGCGGTCAAGTGCGGCACCGCCCACATATTCGACCAGATCATGGGTAAACCCCCGGATCAGCCAGACGGTCAGCATCTCGGCCGCAAAAGGACCAGAGAGTCCCGGACGATCCGCGATGCGGGCGCGGTCGGCGATGCCAAACTTGCCGTTGCCATAAACGGCCGTGGTGCGCATCAGGTAGCCGGTTTGCGCGACAAGCCGGCGGTCGGGTTGCCGCCCGGCGCGCAGGGCATCCACCACATGCGCCCAAAGGCGGACGGACTTATTGGCACGGCTGAGCACCAGATCGCGCTCTGTATAACGCGATGCCTCTTGCTTGGGTGCGGCGGCGACAATGCGCGCGACCTCATCCGTTGATGGGACGCCGTCGTAGAGGACGTAAGCCGTGTCCCATGCGGTGGCGATCACCCGGTCGGTGCGTTGGTCGGGCGGCAAGTCGTTAGAGACGGCCACAAGGGAATAGGTAAAGCCGCCGAAGTCCAAGCAGTAGACTGCATGGCCAAAACCGTCCGGCGACATTTCCCACACCAAACGGGTGACCTGCACCTGCTCTGCCCCGAGCTTGCGGGTCAGGCTCCGCAGAAACGACAAGCGCGTGGGAAAGGATGCGCCCATGCGGCGCAGGCGCATCATTTCGCTGGGTGGGCGCAGCGGCATTTGCGGCGGGGCTTTGAAATCATCCAGCATCGCAGGGCCCAAAGTTCGCATCATAGAACCGCAGCCAGTTGTCGCCCATGATCCCGTCAACCTCTGCCGGGGACATGCCGACCGCACTCAGCCCATCACGGATGTTGCCAAAGTCGCGGTTGTCGTTGAACCAATCCGGCATCGGGGGAAAGCCTGCGTTGTCGGCAGAGCCTTCGCCATAGTCGATGTCCTTGCTCCACCGTCCGACGCGCATCCATTCGACCACGCTGTCGGGGTGGTCCTGACAAAGATCGGTGCCGATCCCGAGGTTCTGCGCGCCATAGCGCGATGCGGCATCTGCGATCATCTGGCAAAAGCTGTCCAACGTGCAGGCCCCGCCGCCCGCCAGATGGTGCGGATAGACCGAAAAGCCCAGCATTCCGCCGCGCGCGGTCAGGGCGCGCAGCACCTCATCGGGTTTGTTGCGGCGCGCCGGGTGCCACCAGTCGGGGTTGGCGTGGGTGATCGCGATAGGGCGGCTGGAATGGTCGATCGCCTCTAGCGTAGAACGGTCCGCCGAGTGGGACATATCGACCACAAGGCCCACGCGGTTCATCTCAGTCACCGCCTGTTTGCCAAAGCGGGTGAGACCGGTGTCGTCGTCTTCATAACAGCCCGTCGCGAGAAGCGACTGATTGTTATAAGTCAACTGCATGAACCGCGCACCCAATTGGTGGCAAATCTCGATCAGGCCGATGTCATCCTCAATCGGGCTGGGGTTCTGGAAGCCAAAGAAGATCGCGGTGCGGTTAGTATCGTGCGCCCGGCGCACGTCATCGCCGGTCAGCCCGCGCAAAATCAGGTCCGGGAAGCGCTCGAACCAGCGGTTCCACTTTTCCAGCTCCAGCACCATTTCGCGAAAGCTTTCGTGGTAGGCGATGGTCACATGCACGGCGTCCACGCCGCCCGCGCGCATCTGGCGAAAGATTTTTTCGGACCAATTGGCGTATTGCAGGTTGTCGATGAGGTATCCCATGCCCGCAGATTAGCGGATTCGCCCGATCCGCCAATGCCCGAATGCGACCACGCTTGCGCGGGAAAAGAACTGCGCGTTTCCCCGCAATGTGAACGCTTGCGGCATTTTCCTTTCGCCCGGCGCGGGCTATCATTTGGAAAAACAAGGGGTGGTCGGGTGCAGTCTGCAATCAAGCGTTTTGGTTTTGCCAGTGTGATGGCGTTGGCGGCCCCGGTTGCCGCGCAGGATATTACCTTGAACGCCCCCGATACCGGGCCGCAGATCACCGGCCTTTTGGAAAGCGCGTCGCTGGTGTTGGCGCTCGATCCAGACACGAACCCCGCCCCACAGGATTATGTCGCAGCCGCGCGCGCCGATTATCGGGCTTTGCTGACCGCACTTTACAGTGCCGGGTATTACAGCGGCACCGTGTCGATCACACTGAACGGGCGCGAGGCGGCGGGTATTTCACCGCTTGCAGCCCCTGGTGCGATCAACACTATCAGGATCGAGATCGACAAGGGTCCAAAGTTCACCTTTGGGCAGGCGCGTGTGGCCCCTTTGCCGCCAGCGACTGAATTGCCCGACGGATTTGCACCCGGTGAGGACGCAGGTGCCGACCTGATCCGGCAAGCGGCGCTTGCGGGCGTTACCGCCTGGCGTGAGGCCGGTCATGCCAAGGCCGATGTAGCGGATCAGCAGATCGTGGCGCGACATGCGGCGCAGAAGTTGGACGCGAGCGTCAGGCTGGCCCCCGGCCCGCGACTGACATTTGGGGCCGTGACCGTCAGCGGCAATGCGGACGTACGCGCCACGGCGATCACCCGGATCGCGGGCCTGCCAGAGGGCGCCGTCTATTCCCCGCAAGAGGTGGAAAAGGCCGCGCGACGCCTGCGCGAAACCGGGGCCTTTGACAGCATCAATCTGCGCGAGGCAGAGGCGATCGGCCCCGGAAAAACGCTGCCTGTTGACATTCAGGTGGTCGAGGCCCTGCCCCGACGGATCGGTTTCGGGATCGAGCTATCCTCTGTCGAAGGGTTGAAGGTGTCGTCCTATTGGCTGCACCGCAATTTCTGGGGCGGGGCCGAACGGCTGCGGGTTGAAGGTGAAGTTGCAGGCATCGGCGGCGGCACAGGCGGGACCGACTATCGCATTGCCACCAGCTTGACGATCCCAGCGATCTATGGCGCGGACACCGACCTGACTTTTAACGCCAGCCTCAGCCGCGAGGACGAGCCCGATTACCTGCTGGACAAGGCCGCGATCGAGGTAATCGCCACCCGCAAACTGACCGATGACCTCAGTGCTTCGGTCGGCCTGGGTCTGCTGACCGCGCGGGAAGAGACCGATTTGGGCGTGCGGGAATACACGCTGTTCACCCTGCCGCTGTCCGCTACTTACGACAAACGCGACGATCCGACCAACGCGCAGAACGGATATTACATCGACGTGGATGCGACGCCCTTTGTCTCGCTTGACGGGGGTGCCAATGGCGGTCGGCTTTATGTGGATGCGCGGTACTACAAGACCTTTGGAGAGGCGGAGAGGTTCGGCATCGCCGCGCGCGGACAAGTCGGTTCGGTGATCGGGCCGGACATCGCAAAGACCCCTGCCGATTTCCTGTTCTATTCGGGCGGCAGCGGCACGGTGCGCGGGCAAACCTACAAGTCGCTGGGCGTAGAGACTGTAGCCGCAGGTGAGACGACCACCACCGGTGGTTTGTCCTTTATCGGTGCGCAGGTAGAGGCCCGCTATGGCGTGACCGACAGCATCGGATTGGTCGGGTTCTATGACATCGGCCATGTCGGCGCGACGCAAGTGCCGGGCGAAGATGGCGACTGGCACGCAGGCCTGGGCGTCGGCGTGCGCTATAACACCGGGATCGGCCCAATCCGTCTGGATGTCGGCACACCGGCCAATGGCGATGATGCGTTTTCATCGGTTGAGGTCTACATCGGGATCGGACAAGCGTTTTGAGACAACTGATCCTTGCCACCCTGACCGTTGCCCTGCCCTTGTCCGCTGCTGCGCAAGACGCCTCTGATGAAGACAAGGGTTATCTGACCACGCTGATCGAGGACAACCTGTCCGGCGATGAACGGGTGGTAAATATTCAGGGTTTTCAGGGCGCGCTAAGCTCTGAGGCCACGATCACGCAGTTGACCGTCGCGGACAGTGAAGGCGTCTGGCTGATGCTTGAAAACGTGACACTGGACTGGAACCGAAGCGCACTGCTGCGCGGCGCGATTGACGTCGAGGAACTGAGCGCAGAGCGGATCGTTGTGGCCCGTGCGCCGCTGCCATCAGGCATCGAAGCACCCGCCGCGGAGGCCACCCCCTTTGCCCTGCCAGAGCTGCCGGTCAGCATTCAGTTGGACCAGTTGGCCATTGACCGGATCGAACTGGGCGAGAGTTTTCTGGGTGAACCGCTGGCCTTTGCGGTCAGGGGTGCTGCAGGGCTGGCCGGTGGCGAAGGCAGCGCCAATGTCACGGCACAGCGGTTGGACGGCAAGACCGGCACGTTTGTAATCGACGGGGCTTTTGTGAATGAAACCCGCGATCTGACCCTGACCCTTGATCTGGAAGAAGGGCCCGCAGGTATCGTGGCCAAGCTGATCGACCTGCCCGGCGCGCCTGATCTTGATCTGGAACTGCAAGGTGCGGGCCCGCTCAATGACTTTGCTGCGACCCTTGCCCTTGCGACTGAAGGTCAGCCACGGGTGCAGGGCGACTTTAGCCTGACAGCCACAGACAACGGTCAAAGCCGCTTTGGGCTGGATATTGGCGGCAATATCGCGCCGCTGCTGGCGCCGGATTATCAGGAATTCTTTGGCACCGATGTCGCCTTGGTCGCCCAAGGCACCCAAAGTGCCACGGGCGGTTTTGATCTGTCGACGCTGGATTTGCGCGCCGACAAGCTACGTTTGACGGGCAGCGCCGCCATTGCGCCCGGTGGCTGGCCCAATCAATTGGCGCTGCAAGGGGCGATCTCGAGTGACGACGGTGACATCGTGCTGCTGCCGCTTGCTGGCCCCAAGACGTTTGTTGACCGGGTGAACCTGAACATCGGTTACGACCGCGCGGTATCCGACGATTGGACCGCGGCATTTGACATCGTCGGGTTTGACCGGCCCGGGCTTTTTGTCGCCCGGATCGGGCTTGAGGGCGGCGGCAAGATCATCGCAGGCACTGGCGTTGCCGTTGGCGAGGTGACCGCAGATCTGACCTATGACGCCACGGGTGTAGAACTGGATGACGCGGGCGCGGCAGAGGCCTTTGGCGATGCGATCACAGGCAATCTGTCGCTGGCCTACAAAGAAGGCATCCCCACCGAAATCAGCCGCCTGACGCTGACCGGGCCGGGAATTGAACTGATGGCCGATGCCGCCATTGCCACGCCCGCGGACAACCTGCGGACCACCGCAAACGTGGTCCTGTCGGCAGAGGCGCTGGACCGGTTTGCAACCTTGGTGGGCCAGCCCGGACTGGCAGGGTCTGCTGATCTGACGATCATCCCGATGATCAGCCCGCTGGACGGGCAGTATGATGTACTGATGTCCGGGGTGACCACTGATCTGGCTGTTGGCATTGCCCAGCTTGACCCATTGCTAGCAGGCGACGGCAGCCTGTCCCTGCAGGCTGTGCGCGACACCACCGGGACCCGGCTGGAAGGGCTGCGCATCGCCACGGACGAGGCGGTGGTAACCGCAAGCGCCACCTTGACGAGCGATGAGAGTGCGGCAGCCTTTGGTGTGCGCGTCAACGACGTCGCGTTGGTGCAAGAGGGTTTGGACGGTCCGGCAGAACTGACAGGAGAAGCGGCGCGCGATGCCGAAGGCGTCATCCGTTTTGACATCGCAGGCACCGGCCCCGCCGCCATGCTGACCGCCAGCGGCACCGTGAACCCTGCCGAAACTGGCCGGACGATCAACGCAGCAGTGACCGCGGCCATCACCGATCTGACCCGCTATCGCGCGTTGAGCGGGCAGCCATTCGGCGGCGCGGCAGAGATCACGGCGACCGGTGTGCTGCTCAGCGATGGATTGCGCTTTGATGCGGACATCAGCGCCACAACGCAGGATTTGCAGACCGGCATCGCGCAGCTTGACCCTTTGCTGGATGGGCCCGGCAGAGTTTCGGCCAGCGTGGCCCGCACCGGGGAGGATCGTTACCGGCTGACCGATCTGAACCTTCAGACACCGGCGGTTGATCTGAAAGCCGACGCCGATGGCGGCATGACAGGTGCTGCGGAGACTGTTCTGGATCTGACGATCAACGATGCGGGCCGCGTGGCGCAAGGCCTGAGCGGTCCGCTTGATCTGGACCTGACAGCTGACCGCGATGACGCAGGCAAGATCACCGCTGACCTTGTGGCCATTGGTACCGGTACGGACGTGCGTGTGGATGCGACTGCAACCCCGCAGGGTGATCTTTACCAACTGGCGGGCACGGTAGACGCTGATGTGGCTGACCTTGCACCTTTTGCGCAGCTTGCGGGGCGCGCGATTGGTGGGCAGATTTCGGCCGATATCAGTGGTACGGCGCTGTCCGATCTGAGCACGTTTAACGCCGATCTGACTATCGGCAGCCGCGATCTGGCGATTGGCGATGCGGCGATTGACCCGATCCTCGCAGGCGACGGTGCCCTTATCGGCACCGCAAGCCGCGATGCGGGCGGCGTTGCAGAGGCGGACCTGCGGGCGACGCTGGGCGATACCTCTGCCACGGTGGATGCGACGGCCACACCGGTGGGGGATGCCTTTGATATCGCGGGCACGCTGGATGCGCGCATCGGTTCACTGGCACGCTATCGCGGGATCGCGGGGCTGCCGCTTTCCGGCGCTTTGACCGCAAGTTTGTCGGGCCGCGCGGTCACGGACCTGAGCGGGATTGACGCGCAGATCGCTATCGACACGATCAGCCCCGCCATCGGCAATCCGGTGGTGGATCAACTCTTGCGTGGGGCTGGATCCCTGCGGGCCGAAGTACAGCGAACAGATGGCGGCTATGCGGTGCGCAACTTTGCCGCCGAAACACCGGCGCTACAGGCCAGCGGTACGGTTGATGCGCGCGATGATGGCACCGGCCGCGCAAATTTCGATGCGCGCCTGAATGACATCGGCCCGCTGACCGGCGGCAGCCTGTCTGGCCCGGCGACAGCAAGCGGCAGCGCCAGCCGCCTGAGCGGCGGATGGGGCGTGGACGTCAATGCCACTGGCCCCGGCGGCATTGGTGCAACTGTCGGCGGTCAGGTCGCGGACAGCGGCACCTTGAACTTGACGATTGATGGCACAGCCCCGCTTGGTCTGGCTAACAGCTTTATCGAGCCGCGCCGCATTGACGGGGATGTGACGTTTGACATCGCGGTCAACGGCCCACCTGCTCTGTCATCCGTTTCGGGCCGGATCAGCACCGCTGGTACACGTGCCACGGCCCCCACCCTTGGGCTGGCGCTGGAAGACCTGACCGGCGGCGTAACATTGGCGGGCGAACGTGCGCAGGTGGACCTGCGCGGCAATGTCGGCAACGGCGGCAGTCTTTCGGTGAATGGGCCGGTCACGCTGGCGGCACCTTTCAATGGTGATCTGGCGATTGATCTGCAGGGCGTCGTGCTGGAGGACCCCAATCTGTACCGGACAACCGTGGATGGCACCGTTGGCCTGAATGGCCCGTTGGCCGGTGGCGCGCGCATTGCCGGCACGCTGAACATCGGCCAGACCGACGTGCAAGTGCCATCGTCGGGGATCGGGGCCTTGGGTGATCTGCCGGATGTGACCCACATCGGGGCCGACGGGCGGGTCAGGGCCACGCTGGACCGCGCAGGCGCCAGCACCAGCGGCAACACGCAGGACAGCGCCGCAGCCGCAGGCCCCGGTTTCCCGCTGGATATCACCGTCAATGCGCCCAACCGAATTTTCATCCGTGGGCGCGGACTGGATGCCGAGCTTGGCGGCACGCTGAACATCGGCGGCACCAGCAATGCGGTCGTGCCTATCGGGCAGTTTGAACTGGTGCGCGGGCGGCTGGATATCCTGCAGCAGCGCTTTGATCTGACCGAGGGGTCAGCGACCTTGCAGGGCGACTTCCTGCCCTACCTGCGCCTTGTGGCCGCAACAGAGGCCCGCACAGGCACCCAGATCCGCATCATCGTCGAAGGGCCAGCAAATGCGCCTGATGTCACCTTCCAATCGACGCCGGACCTGCCGCAGGACGAGGTGCTGTCGCAGTTGATCTTTGGGCGCAACATATCAGAAATCAGCCCGTTGCAGGCCGTGCAACTGGCCGCTGCTGTCGGCACGTTGGCCGGGCGCGGTGGTGGCGGAATCATCGACAATTTTCGCGCGGGCGTGGGCCTGGATGACTTTGACGTCACCACCGATGCCGATGGCAATGCGGCGGTGCGGGCCGGTAAGTATCTGACCGAAAACGTCTATACCGATGTAACGATCAATTCCGAGGGCGAGACAGAGATCAATCTGAACCTCGATATCACCTCTGAAATCACCGCCAAGGGCACGGTAGATGCCGATGGTGAGACCAGCATCGGTGTGTTCTTTGAGCGCGACTACTGACTCCCGTGCCGTTCTGGCGGCGGCCAACAACGCGGATTGGTATGCGATAATGGCAGCCGCGCACGGGGTACCGATTCAGCGTGATAAAGTCGCGCTTGAACTGCGGGGCGATCCCCCGCCCTATCACGGACATATGGTGGCGTTGGACCCTGCCGCGGGTCAGGAGTTGAGGGCGCGGGTGGCGGCCCATCACGCGACACCGGGCTTTGCAATCAAAGACAGCTTTGCATGCCTTGATCTGGCCCCTTTGGGACTGTCAAAGATGTTCGCCGCACAGTGGTTCTGGGCCGATCACCTTGCCGCTATCGCCCCCACCGGATGGCAGCACATCACGCAGCCCGCCGCGCTGCGCGTGTGGGAGGAAGCCTGGAAAGCGGGCGGGTCCCCCAGTGATCAGCGGCAGTTTCCAGACAGCGTGTTGCAGCGCGACGACATCGCCTTTTGGGGACGCACGGAGGGCGCGGGGTTTTCGGCAGGCGCGGTGCTCAACCAATCAGCGGATTGCATTGGCCTGTCGAACGTCTTTGGCCCCGAAGTCCTGCCGGGTTTTGCACAAATCGCCGCGCAATCCGGCAAACCGATTGTGGGCTACGCCCACGGCGACCAACTGCGAGATATTCAACAGGCCGGGTTTACCTTGACCGGCCCGCTGCAGGTCTGGGGCCGCTAGGCGGTTGCGGCCAGCACGTCCTCTGCTGCGTGGAATGGGCAGGCGACGAAATGGCTATCACCGACGTCTTCGAACACCGGCAAGGCCGCAGCACAGGACGCCTGTGCTTTGGGGCAACGGGTGCGGAACACGCAGCCAGAGGGTGGGGCCAAGGGGGACGGCAGTTCACCTTCCAGAATGGGCCGCACACGGGCCTTTTCCAGTGCGGGATCAGGGATCGGGACTGACGAGATCAGTGCCTGACTATAGGGGTGTTCAGGCCGCGTGGTCAGCGCTTCGGCATCGGCCATTTCCATCTGGCGGCCCAGATACATCACGATGATCTGGTCGCTGATGTGTTTCACCACGCTCAGGTCATGGGCGATGAAGATCATCGACAGCCCCATGTCGCGCTGCAGGTCCATCAGCAGGTTCACCACCTGCGCCTGCACCGAGACATCCAGCGCCGAAACCGGTTCATCACAGATCAACAGCTTGGGTTTCATGATCAGCGCGCGGGCGATGCCGATCCGCTGGCATTGGCCGCCGGAAAATTCATGCGGGTAGCGGTTGATCAGGTTGGGCAGCAGGCCGACCTTTTCCATCAACTCTTGCACGCGTTTCTTGCGCTCGGCGCGGCTGGTGCCGGGTTCGTGGGTCACAAGCGGTTCTGCAATAATCTCACCCACGGTCATGCGCGGGTTCAAAGCCGCCAGCGGGTCTTGAAAGATCATCTGCACATCACGGCGGTGCACACGGCGTTGCGCGGGCGACATGGCGGCCAGATCGTGGCCTTCAAAATCGATCACCCCGCCCGAGGACTGCACCGTGCCGACAATCGCGCGGGCGAGCGTTGATTTGCCGGACCCGGATTCGCCAACGACGCCAAGACACTGCCCTGCCTCAAGGTCAAAGGTCATCTGACTGACGGCGTGCAGTTTGTTGGGCGGGGTCCAGGGCCAGGACCCGGGGCGGCGCACGTCAAAGGTGACGGACAGGTCGCGAACAGACAGGATCGTGGACATCAGGCGACCTCCTCAACAGACAAAAGACAGGCGCGGCGGCGATTGGTGCCAAAGGCCTCCAACTGCGGGCGCAGGCTGGGGCAAGTGTTCTGAACCTGCGCACAGCGGGGCGAGAATGGACAGCCCTGCGGCAGCCGCGACATATCAGGAGGCTCGCCCGCGATGGTCAAGAGTTCCGCATCCGCACGGTCAAGCCGCGGCACGGCTTTCAGCAGGCCGCGGGTATAGGGATGAGATGGATTGTCAAACAGTGCCTGCGTTGGCCCGTCTTCCATGATCTGGCCACCATACAGCACCAGCGTCCGATCACAGAATCCGGCCACAACCCCCAGATCATGCGTAATCAGGATGATTGCGGTGCCAAAGTCATCGCGAATTTCGCCAAGCAGCTGCATGATCTGCGCCTGTACGGTCACATCCAGCGCAGTTGTCGGTTCGTCCGCGATCAGCAGACGGGGCTGGCAGAGAAGCGACATGGCAATCATGATCCGCTGACGCATACCGCCCGAAAACTCGTGCGGGAAGCTGCGGATACGGTTGCGGGCATCGGGGATTTTCACCGCGTCCAGCATCTTGACGCTTTCGGCAATCGCGTCGGTCTTGGACAGACCGTTGTGCAGCATCAGCACCTCGGCCATCTGTTCAGAGATGCGGATATAGGGATTGAGCGAGGTCATCGGATCCTGAAAGATCATCGCGATCTCTTTGCTGCGGATCTTGTTCAGCTCGCGCTGGCCCATTTGGAGCAGGTCCGTGCCGTCAAACCGGGCCTCGCCCGTGGCACGCCCGTTCTTGGCCAGCAGGCCCATTGTCGCAAAGGCGGTCTGACTTTTGCCTGATCCGCTTTCGCCGACGATCGCCAACGTCTCGCCCGCGTCAATGCCGAAGCTCACGCCGTTGACGGCGTTCACATCACCGTCGGCCGTGCTGAAGGTCACGCGCATGTTGTCAATTTCAAGCAAGCTCATGTCAGCGGTCCTTAGGATCGAGTGCATCCCGCAGGCCATCGCCCACAAAGAAGAACGCAAAGATGGTGATCACGAAAAAGCCCAAAGGAAAGGCCAATTGCCACGGCGTGCCGTTGCCAATGTTCTTGTTGCCCTCGGAAATCAGCGCCCCAAGCGAGGTGTTGGGTTCCTGCACCCCAAGCCCAAGGAAGCTGATGAAGGACTCGAAGATGATCATCGAAGGTACCAGCAGCGTGGCGTAGACGATCACGATGCCCAGCAGGTTCGGCACGATGTGGCGCAGGATGATTTTCAGCGGATGCACACCGGTGGCAAAGGCGACCTCGACAAATTCCTTGTTCTTGATCGTCAACGTCTGGCCGCGCGCAATGCGGGCCATATCCAGCCATGAAATCAAACCGATGCCCAGAAACAGCATGAAGAGCGAGCGGCCAAAGATGACCAGCATCAGGATCAGCACGAACATGAAGGGGATCGACATAAGCACATCAACGGTGCGCATCATGATGCCGTCGACCCGGCCCCCGAAATAGCCCGCCGTGGCACCATAAAGCGTACCGACGATCACAGCGACCATCGCGCCGGCGATGCCCACCATCAGCGATATCCGCGTCCCTTGTACGACGCGCGCAAACAGGTCACGGCCAGAGGCATCAGTGCCAAAGTAGTGGCCCGTCTCGAACGACGGCACACCTTGAGTCGCATTGGCCCCCATCAGGGAAAAGTCGACAAAATCGCGTTCGTACTGGGCGACAAGCTCACCCAGAAATCCAAAGGCCGCGATGCAGATCAGCACAATCAGCGACACCACGGCTGCACGGTTGCGAAAGAAACGCTCGCGGGCATCGCCCCACAAGGACCGCCCCTGCACTTCGGCCATGTGTGCGGCGTCTTCAAGGCTTTCTACGGTTGCTCGGTTGGGAAACATGCGCTGCCCTCCTTAATACCGGATCTTGGGATCGATCCACGCGTAGAGGATGTCGACCACAAGGTTGAACAGGATGGTCAGTGACCCCACGAGGATCGTGATCCCCATGATCACCGAATAGTCACGGCTAAAGGCAGAGTTCACAAAGAACTGCCCGATGCCGCCGGTGGAGAATATCAGATCAACCACCACAGAGCCGGTGATCATACCCACGAACGCGGGCCCCAGATAGGAAATGACGGGCAACATGGTGGGTTTGAGTGCGTGTTTCCAGATCACGCGGCTGGATGACAGGCCCTTGGCCCGCGCGGTGCGAATGAAGTTGGTGTTCAACACCTCAAGCATGGATGATCGGGTGATCCGCGCGATCGAGGCCATGTAGGATGTTGAAAGTGCAATGACCGGCATGACAAGATATTGCCATTGCCCCCCGTTCCAGCCACCGCCGGGCAGCACACCCAGCCACAAGGTGAAGATGATGATGAGGATCGGGCCCAGCACAAAGTTTGGCAGCACCTGCGCGCCAACAGAGACGCCGACGGCCAGATAATCCAGCCAGCTGTTCTGACGGATCGCAGCGGCAGCGCCGAGTGAGACGCCGACGACAACGGCCACGATAAAGGACCAAAAGCCATAGGTCAGCGTCACCGGAAAGCCTTGGGCGATGATGTCGTTGACTGACCGATCCTTGAATTTGAACGATGGGCCAAAGTCGAATTGAGTTGTCACGCTCCAGACGTAGGTCGTGATGCGTTTCCAGAACGGCTGATCCAATCCGTACTTGGCTTCGAGGTTGGCAAGCACCTGCGGCGGCAGCGGGCGTTCAGAATTGAACGGGCCACCGGGGGCTGCGTACATCAGGATGAACGACAGGATCACAAGGATCAACAACGTCGGGACGGCCACAGCGAGGCGGCGAATAATATAGGCGGTCATGATGTCAGGGTCCGCATCAGGAAAGACGGCAAATGCAATCGCGCCCCCTGAAATCTCAGGGGGCGCGGTCTTGGTCAGGTAAAGTTACTCGGCCTTCTTGTAGAAGTCTTTCGAGTACCAGTTCTGTTGGAAGTTATTGACCGGCCAGCCCACCAGCGCATCGTTCAGCATGTTCACGGATGCATAGTGGTAGATCGGAATGATCGGCGTATCCTGCGCGACGATCTCTTCCACGCGGTCATAGTTGGCCTGTGGGTTATCTGCCGTTTTGGCGGCTGCCAGCAGTTCGTCCACTTCGGCGTTCTCGTACTTGGCGTCGTTATAGCCAGAGCCCGAGTCCATCAGGTCAAGGAAGGTAGAGGCTTCGTTGTAGTCAGCACACCAACCGGCACGAGCCACTTGATAGTCCTGATTGCCACGGGTTTCGAGGAAGGTCTGCCATTCCTGGTTGGCAAGCGTTGTCTCGACGCCCAGTGTTTGCTTCCACATCTGGCTGACCGCGATGGCGACCGACTTGTGGCCTTCGGAGGTGTTGTAGATCAGGTCGATCTCAAGCGGGTTGTCCGCGTCATAACCTGCAGCTGACATCATCTCTGCCGCCTTGGCGTTCCGGTCGGCCTGGGTCATCGAAGCCATTGGAATGTCAGGGGTTTCAAAGCCAGCCGTCGCCCAGTGGGTGAACGTATATGCAGGCTTTTGACCACCGGCGAGCACGTTCTCGACGATCACGTCACGGTCAATCGCAAGGCTCAGCGCTTTGCGGACGTCGGCGTCCATCAGCGCAGGGTTGCCCGTGTCGGTCAGGTTGATGGTGTAGTAGTAGGAACATGCCGTTGGCACGGACAGTGCCTCATCCGGGAATTCCTCGCTCAGGCGTGGGAACTGGCCTGTGGGGACTGCGGTGCGGTCAAGCTCGCCCGCAAGATAACGGGTCAGGGCCACGTTCTCATCCGGGATCACCAGACGGACAACTTTGTCGATATAGGTATTTTCGTTGTCCCAATACATTTCGTTGCGCTCGCGCACCATGCGTTCCTGCGGCACGAACTCGGTCAGCTTGTAGGCCCCGTTGGACACCATGTTGCCCGCTTGTGTCCATTCGGACCCATGTGCGTCAACGGTCGCCTTGTGCACGGGGAAGGTGGTGAAGTGGGTGGTCATCTGCGCGAAATAGGGCAGCGGCTGGGTCAGGCGTACCTCAAGCGTACTGTCGTCAACGGCTGTCACGCCCAGCTCTGATGGATCCATCTCACCCGCGATCACGGCGGATGCGTTTTCAAGGCTCATCAGCTCGATAAACCAGCTGTAAGGCGAGGCGAGTTCAGGCGACGCGGCCCGCTTCCAGGCGTATTCAAAGTCGCCGGCGACAACCGGATCACCGTTGGACCACTTGGCATTGTCACGCAGCGTGAAGGTGTAGACGAGGTTGTCATCGCTGACCTCAAAACCGGTGGCGACGCCGGGGATCAGGTTACCGTCAGCGTCCTGGTTCATCAGGCCTTCGAACAAGTCGCGGAGGATATCACCGCCGGCGCTGTCTTCGGCAACACCGGGATCAATCGACGGGCTTTCGTCGAGATCGCGATAGGTAAAGACTTGTTCAGAAGCGAGCGCATCGCCGGTTTCGGGATGGGTTGCATGGCCGTCAGCCCATGCAGCACCGCTGGTCGCGATAAGCAGTGCCGCGGCAGAGGCCATCATTTTTGTTTTGAATGTCATAGATTTCTCCCAATTGGCGGGCCGTTGTCCGGCCCGGCTTTGTGATCAACTCATGCGCGTAAAGCGCCGATAGGGTATCCTTTGAGAGGTTTCACAAAATGGCAAGGGTGATCTTGGGCTGACCCCGCGGCAAATTGGATCACGCAATCCAAAGCCCCTTCGTGCGCAAGATATAGACACCGCGGCCCCATTCCCGCAAACAATCGTAATTGGCCCTGCCTGCACGTACGGCCGGGGCAGACCGAAAACGGCGCGTAGAAGGTGATTCGTGACATGTCAGAGGCCTTAAACCTGGAAAATCGCGCCGGATTGCCCGATCCGCTGCGGGTCTTGCTGGCGGCATACCCACGCGACGGCTGGACCACAGACCCCGGTTTTGACGCGCTGATCCGGTTCTGGCTGGACCGGCATTTGATGTTTCGGCGGCTTTTGGCCGATATGACCAAAACCGCCGAAGCGCTGATCGACGAAACGATGGAAGCACCGCGTTTCGGCGCAGTCATGTCGCGCTATGGCGGGCATTTCGTGAACGGGCTACACGAACATCACACTATCGAAGATACGCACTACTTTCCGGTGCTGTCCCAAAAGGACGCACGGATCACTAAGGGCTTTGCGATCCTCGATGCCGATCACCATGCCATCGACAGGCACCTGTCCGATTTCGTCGATCTTGCGAATGGCGCATTGCAAAAGCTGGACAATCGCGACCCGCTAAGGGGCGCCGTTGGTGATCTGCACGATCATCTGGGGTTGCTGCACCGGCTGCTGGACCGGCACCTGACCGATGAAGAAGAATTGGTGGTGCCGGTGATCCTTAAATATGGCGCCCAGATTTAGCGGCACTATAGGGGTCTTGGGCTGCAATCTCTGTGTCTTGCGCCATCACCGCCTCTACGATGGCCTGCGCGCGTGACAAAATGCGCGCACGCTCTGCCGCGGCGGCATTGGCGGCCATATCAGCCTCTGGTCCATAGATTTGCGGATCCCGGTCCGATGCAATCGCCATCATGACAGAGCGCGCATCCGCACGTACCGGCAGGCTGAGGTTTTGCATCGCCGGGCGCGGCGGCGGCGGTGGATCGGCGCGCGTCGCAGCCTCTGCCGCTGGCACTTTTGCGGTGCGCGCCAGATCAACCGTCCCAGCGGCGCTGGCCTGTGCGACGGCATCGGCCCCTTTCGCGGCCCCTGCCCGCTGATTTGCGTTCTGATCCTGCTGCCCTTCGGCCCCGGTCCGTGACCCGGACGTCAGTGCCCCAACAGGAGAGATTGGACTGAGCACAGCCCCCTCCTTTCAAGCGAAAGGCCCCCACCTTTACAGATGAGAGCCTACCACAGGAGGTGTCCAAACCTCAGGAATATCGAAACGTTTGGTTAACCTGCGTTAACTGCGGTTCATCCGGTTTGCGATCAAGTCATCGACCACTTCAGGCTCTGCCAGGGTCGAGGTATCGCCCAGCGAACCAAAGTCATCTTCGGCGATTTTGCGCAGGATGCGGCGCATGATTTTGCCGGACCGCGTTTTGGGCAAACCGGGTGCCCATTGGATCAGATCAGGTTTGGCGATTGGCCCAATTTCGGACCGGACCCAGGTTTCCAATTCTTTGCGCAGCGCATCGGTTGGCTCTTGCCCGCCCATCAGCGTGACATAGGCATAGATGCCCTGCCCTTTGACGTCATGCGGATAGCCAACCACGGCGGATTCGCTGACTGCGGGATGCGCCACCAGCGCGCTTTCGACTTCTGCGGTGCCCATACGGTGGCCCGAGACGTTGATCACATCGTCAACGCGCCCGGTGATCCAGTAATAGCCGTCTTCATCCCGGCGACAGCCGTCGCCGGTGAAGTAGTAGTTCTTGTAATCGGCGAAATAGGTCTTTTCGAAACGTTCGTGATCGCCCCAGACCGTGCGCATCTGGGCAGGCCAGCTGTCTTTGATGCACAACACACCTTCCGCCGCTGTGTCAGTGATCTCTTCCCCGCTGGTGGGTTCCAGAATGACCGGCTGGATACCAAAGAAGGGCGTCGTCGCCGACCCCGGCTTGGTGGTGGTGGCCCCCGGCAGCGGCGTTAACAGGTGCCCGCCTGTCTCGGTTTGCCACCAGGTGTCGACAATCGGCACGTTCCCCTTGCCCACAACCTCGTTATACCAATTCCAGGCCTCTGGATTGATCGGCTCGCCCACGGTGCCCAGCACCTTGAGGTCTGACAGATCGTAAGGCGCAACCCACTCGGTCCCTTTGCCCATGAGCGCCCGGATCGCGGTGGGGGCCGTGTAGAACTGGTTCACTTTGTGTTTTTCGCAGACCGCCCAGAACCGGCCCGCATCAGGATATGTCGGCACGCCTTCGAACATCAGCGTCGTGGCGCCATTCGCCAGCGGCCCATAGACGATATAGCTGTGGCCTGTGACCCAGCCCACATCGGCGGTGCACCAGAAGACATCGCCATCGTGATAGTCAAACGTGTATTGATGCGTCATCGAGGCATAGACGATGTAGCCGCCGGTGCTGTGCACCACGCCCTTGGGCATGCCGGTCGAGCCCGACGTATAAAGGATGAAAAGCGGATCTTCGGCGTTCATCTCTTCGGGCGGGCAATTGGCATCAACGGTTGCTTCGGCCTCGTGCAGCCAGACATCGCGCCCATCCTGCATGTCGACACCACCACCAGTGCGCTGCACGACCAGCATCTTGGCATTGCCTGTGATCTTCTCGAACGCTTTGTCGGCATTGACCTTCAGCGGCGTATTGCGTCCGCCGCGCGGGGCCTCGTCTGCGGTGATGACGACCTTGGCCTCTGACCCGTTGACCCGGGCGGCCAGCGCATCGGGCGAGAAGCCTGCGAAAACAATGGAATGGATCGCGCCGATGCGCGCACTTGCCAGCATGGCATAGGCCGCTTCGGGGATCATCGGCATATAGATGACCACCCGATCGCCTTTGCCCACGCCCATCGACTTGAGGACATTCGCGAATGTACAGACCTTGGCGTGCAACTGCTTGTAGGTAATGTGCTGAGCGTCATCGGCTGGGTTGTCGGGTTCCCAGATGATCGCGGTTTGATCGCCGCGCGTTGCCAGATGCCGGTCGATGCAATTGGCGCTGACGTTCAACGTGCCGTCCTCGAACCATTTGATGCTGACGTTGCCGGGGGCAAAGCTGGTATTCTTGACCGTGGTATAGGGTTTGATCCAGTCAACACGCTTGCCGTGGGTGCCCCAGAACGCCGCCGGGTCCGCGATGGATTCGGCGTACATCTTGTCATAGGTGGCCTTGTCGGCATGTGCGCCTGCGGCCATCGCAGCGCTTGGCGGATAAAGCGTATCGGTCATGGTGGATCCCCCCAAACTGGTCTTTCTCGCACGAGTTGTGCTGCACACCGCCAAAGCGGCGTGCCCTCCTGTTGCTGCACTATGCGGGTTTGTCGGGTCTTGCCAAGGTGTGGCGATCCTGGGCACGGGCGTGCTGTCAAAAAACAGGACCAAAGGCACGCTGGGCTGAAAACTAATTTACAACCCCTTGCGGTTTTCAGACTGACGGCCAAGTTTCACCCTATGGCGGATGCAATCCTGATCCTTGGCGCTGCGGTGTGGCAAACCGGCCCCTCGCCCACGCTTTTGCGGCGAACACAGCATGCGGCCATGTTGTGGCACGACGGGGTTGCGCCACTGGTTATCCCTTGCGGCGGGCTGGGCCAGCACCCGCCGACAGAGGCAGCGGTCATGGCGCAAATCTTGCAGGACGCAGGCCTACCCGCTGACGCCATTGCGCCAGAGGATCAATCGACCACGACGCTGGAAAACATCCGCAATGCCATGCCGATCCTGTCGGCCAAAAACGCGCGAGAGGTGGTGATTGTGACCGACCGCTATCACGCGCGCCGCGCGGCGATGGTCGCCCGGCACTTCGGCCTGCGCGCACGCACCTCGAGCCCGCAACCGGACCGCATGATGATCAAGGCATATATTCGCGAAGGGTTGGCCTTGCCGATCTATGCCGCACGACTGCACATAAGGCGGCGCAAAGGTTGAATTAACACAACATTAATCAAGATGAACGACCCTGTGGCGCATGAAATCTGTGCTGCTGTCTTGTTTGCTGATGGTGTCGGCATCCCCTGCCCTTGCAGGCGCATGGGCGCGCGAAAAGGGCGAATTATTCATTGCGGCTGGCGGAAATTTTCTGCTGTCAGAAGGCGCGCAACTGCCTGTGCACTACGACCCGACGCTATATGCCGAATGGGGTCTGACCGACCGCATCACTCTTGGTATTGACGTGCATACCGCTGACAAGGGACAGATCGGCACAGCCTTTGCCTTTGCCAATATCCCCATCGGCGATCTGACGGCGCAAAATCGTTGGGCGGTCAACGTGGCTTACGGGGTGCGTGCGACCAATCGGCAACCCACCGAAACGCTTTTGCGGGCTGGGTTTTCCTGGGGGCGTGGCATCGAAAACGGTTGGCTCGCGGTTGATACCAGCGCCACCATCGGCACCATAGACACAACTTGGCGGCCAAAAATGGACGCCACATGGGGCCGCAACTGGAATGACCGCTGGACCACCACATTGCAATTGCAGACCGGGCAAGGCTGGACCGATGATGTCTATGCCAAGATCAGCCCAACGGTCATCTGGAACTGGAAACCCAATATGAAAGTGGCCATAGGTGCCGTTCAGGGCCTCACCGGTGATCGTGGCGCGGCCCTGAAGCTGGAAACCTGGCTGACGTTCTAGGCCAGATCAGGTTGGGTTATCCATCCGCACCACATAGCGCAGCTTGCCCTTGACCGGTGTGTCCCACACAAAACGAACGGACCGCTTGTCCCCGCCATAGTTGGTGTCCGCCCATGGTTGTTCATAGATCTGCCCGCCGCTGCTCGTGGTAATCGCCCCTGACGGCACGGCTGCATCGACAAACCGGGCCTGGCCTTTGAACGGCAGTGCTGGTTCTGTATCCGCCACCCAATTCCGCGACGCGGTATTTTGCGTATGCTCCAACCGCGCGGGGTTAAAGACCGGGTTGTTGATCCCGTGGAACGAATTGGCCTCGAACGTGACAACCCGCATCCGGTCATAATCAAGGTCCGAAAATGTGGTGTCCACCTTGTCGACCCGGGTGATATTGCCGTTGAAGACGCGGAACGCATTGCTGACAACAGAGAACCCATGCACGAAGTGGCCTGATCCAAAGGGCTTGATCACAATGAAGCCAAAGCCGGCACCGACATTCGTGGCGATAAAGATATTGCCCGTGACCGTCAGCCCGCCAAACGAGAACTGATTGGCAAAGCCCGGATCGGCCTCGTGTTCGTTCGTCCACTCGATAAAGTTGTTGTCGATGTAGTTGCCATTGATGATCGTCGCGCAATTTGGCCGGGTTAGGACGACACCGCCGCGCCGGATGCCGTCTTGTTCGTTGTCCCCGTGGAAATAGTGGTTGCCCGTGATGATGTTCCCGGTCCCGGCCAGCACACAGAAATGCTTGAACTTGGAGACGCGGTTGTCACGCAGCTTGATGTCATTGGCATTGGCGTTCAGCGCAATGGACTTGCGGCTTTGCACCGGCAGTGGTTCTTCGCTTGAAATCAACTGGCAGCGGTCGATCAGCATACCCTGACACCCGCGCCCCGGCGAAGTGATGCCGCGATCCTTTGGGTTGTTGATGAAGCAATCCCGCACATGGAACGTCAGCCCGTCAGGCGCCATGATGACCCCGCTGCATTCATCCGAACATTGGAACTCGATGTCGTCCAGAATGAACTGGCTAAGGCTGTCGTAGCCGGAGAAGTCGAGCAGGTAGGCAAAGCGCCGGAAGGTATAGTTTTGCGTACCCGCTGCGTCATATAGCGGTTGGCTGATGTTCACCGTCGCGGCCCCCACGTTGACGGATGTCACATAGACTTCCCGGCCCACGCCAGAGCCTTCGACCAGCGCCCCAACCTTGACGTTGGCGACGTTGACCACGTTGGTCAGGCGCTTTTCATTGGTGCCGGGGGTATAGCGTGCCTGACTGTTGATGGTGTTTGTGTTCCACGCATTACCTGTGACCGACTGAAACTGCCCATTGCGGATCACGCGACGCGTGGCAAAGCTGGTGCGATCCGGGTCGCAACCCTGCATATCAAGCGGTTCTGTCAGCGAAATCCGCCGCCCACACAGATCAAGCGATTCATGATCAGCAAAGTTGATCAGCGCCTGATAGGCCTTTTTGAACGCTTCCTCTTCATCGCCAAAAGCATCGACGTAGGTCTGATAATTGAAGTCTTTGCGCAGGATGAAATGCTTACCACGGGTCTGGTCGACCGTGCCTTCAAACCGGATCCGGTTTTCAATGGTGACGTTCTTGGTCAACTTGAAAACACCGGCGGGCACCAGAATTTCGCGCCCATCTGCAGCAGCATCCGCTGCTTCAAACGCATCGGAATCGTCTGTGCTGCCATCGCCTAACGCGCCATAGTCCCGCACATCGACCATCGCCATCATATCGCGCTGGAAAGCACTTGTGATGTCAACAATCTGAATGTCATCGACCCGGACAAGCCCGCCGCTATTGCCTGTCAGATCAATGCCAAAGTGGCCATAAGCGGCCTCGGGCCAGATCAGATCAACACCATTGCGGTCACCGGTGCCCACGATTGCCGAAATTTCGACCACCTCGCCATAGGTGGTCAGTGGCGTGGCAGGACCCACAGACGTTGCAACACTGGCAGAGCCGCCACCTGCTGCCCCGGCCCACCCTGCGATCCGCACATTAGGCAACGGGCCTGCCACCGCCTTGACCCGCGCGGTGATCTGCAAATAACAGCCCGGCAAGATTGGCGTTTCCGCCATGTAGCGGACTTTTTGGGTGTTGTTGGTCTTTTGCACCTCAAGGCAACCGCCAAAATCCTGATCGGCGCTGACGAAAACACCGGTGCCGCTTCCCGCATAGGTGTCTGACCCCGGTGTGCCATTGCCGCTTGACCAGACACTCAAGCCTGCCGCAAAGGGCAGCGGCATCAGCACGATCCCGTCAGTAATTGCCTTGTTCATGAAAAATCCCTCGCCCGGACGCAGGTCAGTGCCGGGCGCGGGCCCGGTGCACATCCGCGTATGTTTGAAAAAGACCGCACCGGATGTCGGGCAGTCACCGGGATCAGGGATAAGGCTTGCGCGTAAAGAACCGCTAAGACCACCGTGACGGTGGCCGAAGTTGATCAGGCCGACAATTCAGGCGCTGGCACCACGCTGACACCATTGATCTTCCAACCGGCGTCTGTTTCCAGCATCGCATAGGACAGCACCCACCCTGCCCCTTCTGCATCACGAATAAACACCTTTTGCAGCACCAACTGGCCCGAACCTTCAAGTTCCATGAAGGCGGCGTCGCGATTGTCCCAGACCATCGGATAGCCCTGTTCAACCATCTGCCCGAACCGTGCGGAATTGCCGAACATGCCCTGGATCATCGGGCTGGCATGTTCCCAGGCGGCGGCAACGTCACGGTCGGTAAAGGCCTGCAATTGCTGGCCGATCACATCCTCAATCGCCTTGTTATCCTGCGCCTGCACTGGCACGGCGAAGGCCCAAAAGGCCAGGATCATCGCAAAAAAACGCATCAGACTTCCTCCTGCTGTCTTTCTAGATACGCAAGACAACGACCAGAGGTTTCATTTCTTCTTCTTTGTGGGCTTTGGTTTCAACGTTCCTGCAAAGGCCACTGACCGGGAAAACCACGCGGCAAGGGCGACTTCGTCGGCCAAAAGCGCATCAGAAACAGCCACATAACCATTCATCACCGCATTGTGGCGGATCACCGGGGAGGCATCCCAGTCCGCGCCATAGTCAGCGATGTCGTCTTTGGACATGCGCAGGCACATCTCACAGTCCGGGCCGACAAAGCTGAACATGTTGCCGTTCATCGCCGTATAGGCGCTGGTCTTGCCCTTGCGCACGAGGTCGGGATGCGCCGCGATCAGGCGATCATAGATTGCGATGACAGTGTCCCGGTCCATGGCCATGCTGCAAGCTTAGCACAGTTCCCCTTTCACATCACGCAGCGTTGTGGTGGGGTCAGCGCAACAACAAGGAAAGGGACAACTTATGTCAATTCTCAAACGCGGGATGAAGGGCGCGCCGGTCAAACGGCTGCAGGAAAAACTGGGGATCGACGCGGATGGCGCATTTGGGCCCGGCACCGAACGGGCGCTGAAGGACTATCAAAAGGCCAACGATCTTGTCGTGGATGGCATCGCGGGTCCTGACACCTTTACCGTAATCGGCTTGCCTGAATTGATCCTGCTGCGTGTCGGTTCTCGGGGTGAGGCGGTCAAGCTTTTGCAAATGGACCTTGGGATCGAGGCAGACGGCAAATTCGGCCCCGGCACCAAAAAGGCCGTACAGGCCTTCCAGACCGCCAAGGGTCTGCCTGCTGACGGGATTGCGGGGCCAAACACCTTGTCTCAGATGCTGATGTTCGCCGGCATGATGACCCCACAAACCGTGAAACTGGCAGAGGTGAAGCCCGAAGAGGAACACTTTGAAAGCGAGCCTTTGCCAGAGGTCAAAGGTGTTGAACCCGTCAAAGGCGAGGCCGTCGAAGTGGCTGAGACCTCGGAAGAAAAATCGGTTTGGGGCAAGGTCAAGGGCTGGTTCGGCTAAGGCGCACCCCTCGCGCGATTGGAACGTGACTGCCCTTATGTGCTATGGTGCTTCTTACCTTGTACATGGGGGCACATGGGGGCACGCCGCATGACACAAACGGATAAAGCCAGGAACATTCTTGCGCAGATTGACCCGGTCGCCCCCAAAATGGGCGCGATCAAGTCACTCGCCACGGCGATCAAGAAAGACCACGCACTGGCAACAGAACTTTGGGCGGGCGGTGGCTTCGGCCCGCGCCTTTTGGCCCTGCTCATCATGGACAAGATGCAGCTTGACCAGCCCACGATCGAGGCTTTGGCCGATGACATGGCGCGCCACTCCAACGACGAGCGTGACAAATTGTCAGAATGGCTGCTTGCGCATCAATTGACCAAAGCGAAGAAGACCGCTGCACTGATCGAGACGTGGCAGGACCATCCCTCGCCCGTGTTGCGCCGCCTGTATTGGTACCATCAGGCCCGCCTACGCTGGACGGGCAAGATCCCGCCCGACAACACCGCCGCGCTGATGGCAAAGCTGACATCCGACCTTGGGTCAGAGGACCCGCAGGTCCAATGGGCGATGAACTTTACCGCCGGGCAGATTGGTATCTATGATGATGCGTTTCGCGATGCCTGCATCAAGCTTGGCGAACGCACTGGCCTTTATAAGGGCGATCCCGTCGCGCGCGGCTGCACACCCAACTACCTGCCAGAGTTCATTGCGATTGAACGTGCCAAGTTGCAGTAGCCGCTTTGACCACGCGCAAGCATTGCTTACGCTTCGGCCAACCGCCCCTCGATCAGCGCAATGGTCTCGTCGACGCCGTAAAGTGCGATGAAACCGCCGAACCGCGGCCCTTGGGATGCGCCCAGCAGCACCTCATAAAGAGCCGTGAACCAGCTGCGCAGCGGGTCAAAGTCATGCGCTTTGCCGACGGCAAAGACCTCTGACTGCAACGCTTCGGCATCCAATCCGCCGTCCCATGTCTTCAGCCGGGCCACCAAATCTTCCATCGCGGCGCGTTCCTTTTCGTCGGGCGCGCGATAGACCTTTGTAGGCTTCACAAAGTCATTATAGTAGCGCACCGCAAAACCGGCGGCCTGATCCATCTGCGGGTTCTTTTCCGCCGACGCGTCGGGCGCATAACGCTGAATGAAGCCCCAGAGCGTATCCTTGTCCTCTGCCCCAGACACCGACGCGAGGTTCAGTAGCATCGCGAACGGCACCACCATGTCGGAGGCTGGCACATTGTGGCCGTGGATGTGGAACACCGGGTTATTTGCCCGTGCTGCGGTGTCCTGATCGGCATAGGCGCGCAGCTGCTGATGATATTCATCCACCGCCTTGGGGATCACATCAAAATGCATCCGCTTGGCTGTCTTGGGCTTGAGGTACATGAAATAGCTCAGGCTTTCGGTGCTGGCATAGGTCAGCCATTCATCAATCGAAATCCCGTTGCCCGAAGACTTGGAAATCTTCTGGCCGTTCTCATCGAGGAACAGCTCATAGCTGAAATGTTCCGGCTTCTTGCCGCCCAAGATCTCGCAAATCCGGTCATAGATCGCGGTATTGGTGGCGTGTTCCTTGCCGTACATCTCAAAATCGACGTCAAGCGCGGCCCAGCGTGCGCCAAAATCGGGCTTCCACTGCAACTTCACATTGCCGCCCGTGACCGGCAGGGTCCATTCCTTGCCGTTTTCGTCGTCAAAGGTCACCGTGTGGTTGACCGGGTCAACGTTCTTCATCGGCACATAAAGCACCCGACCGGTCTCTGGATGGATCGGCAGAAAGATTGAATAGGTCGCGGCACGTTCTTCGCGCAGCGACTTTAGCATGACCTTCATCACATCGTCATAACGCTCTGCGGCACGCTTGAGCACCTCGTCAAACTGACCAGAGCGGTAGAACTCGCGCGCCGAATAAAATTCGTATTCAAACCCGAAGGTGTCCAGAAATCGCCGCAGCATCGCATTGTTGTGGTGACCAAAACTTTCATACTCGCCAAAAGGATCGGGCACAGAGGTCAGCGGCTTGTGCATATGTTCGGCCAGCATGTCCTGTTGCGGCACATTGCCCGGCACCTTGCGCATGCCATCCAGATCGTCCGAAAAGCAGATCAGCTTGGTCGGAATGTCCGAGATTACCTCGAACGCGCGCCGGATCATGGTGGTGCGCAGCACCTCACCAAAGGTGCCGATGTGCGGCAGGCCTGACGGGCCATAGCCGGTTTCGAACAGCACGTGATCCTTGCCCGAGGCTTCCACACGTTTGAGCAAGCGGCGTGCTTCTTCGAAGGGCCACGCCTTGGAATTCATCGCTGCTTCGCGCAAACTGGTCATTGGAATATCTCACTTCACCTGCGGCCCCGATGGCCACATTCGCGCACTCCCTATTGCGAGCGCCCGCGCGCGTCAATAAATGGGATGCATTGGCGACGAAAGGACACCCAATGACCATAGAACACCCCATGTCAGCACAGGATGCCCTTGCAGCACTGATGTTCGCCATGTCTGCGTCTGATGCCGACATTCGCACCGCTGAGTTGGTGAAGATCAACAACGCCATCAATAACCTGCCGGTATTTGCCGATTACGACACCGACCACCTGTCGCGATTGACCCAATTGGTGTTTGACCTTTTTGAACAGGAAGACGGGCTGGAGGCGCTGTTTGGCCTTGTGCGCGAGTGCCTGCCCGAAAAGCTCTATGAAACGGCCTATGCGCTGTCGTGTGACGTGGCCGCAGCTGATGGCGCCATTGGCGAGGCAGAGGCGCGGTTGCTGGAAGAAATCCGGTACGAGCTGAATATCGACCGCCTGCATGCCGCCGCGATCGAGCGAGGCGCGCGCGCGCGTCATATGACCCTTTAGGTTCCGCCCAGATCACCCATCAGCGCCCAGCGCTGCAAGATATCCTGCTGCAATCGCTTGGCCTTGGTGTTGAATGTGATTGACCCGGCGGGCTGTTCGTCGCCTGCGGCCTTGCCGCGCGCGCGGGCATCAAGGTCTGCCGCAAAGATTGCAAAACTTAGCGTGCGACCGCCTGACGTCGTTAAATAGCCCGCCAGCGTTGATACAAAGTTCAGCGTACCCGTCTTGGCGCGCACGTCGCCCGGCGCATCCTTGATCGGCCGCCCTTCGCTGTCGCGCATCGTGATCGACTTCAGGATCGGCGACAGCCGCCCGCGCACATCCTGCGCGTTCAGCAGCGTCACCATGTCGCTTGCCGCGATCCGCGACTGATCACCAAGGCCGGAATGATCCACAAACGCGGGCGTAATCCCTGCACGCGCCGTGGCCCAGCGCGTCATACCCAGCGCAGAAGTTCGCAAACCACGCCGCTGCCCGGTCAACGCAGCACTCGCCGTCATACCCGCCGCCTCTGCCGTCAGGTTGGTCGAGAACCGCAACATCGCGCGCATGACGCCGGTCAGCGATTCGCTTTCATGATCGGCCAGCACCTGCGCGTCTGGCAGTGTGGGAATCCGCGTGGCGACAGGCAGATCCAGCCCGTGATCCTTCATAAAGGTGCGAAAGACATCGCCTGCATAAAGCGCAGGGTAACGCACCGGCAACCAACGCGACCCGGCCTTACCCAGCGCGCCACGCGCGACGGTCCATTGGTCAACACCACCGCCGTCCTGATAGGCGTAAACCGGGCTGGACCGATCAGCGAGCCGCATCCGCGCGATACTGACTGGGGGCCGCAATGTCTCGCTTCGAGCGTCCATCGCAACGGCATAGCTTGACCCTTCGCGTTTCCACTCAAAATGGACCCGATTGAAGTTCAGGTTCAGCCCCGACACCGCAGGGTTGTAGCCCAGATGGTCCAACTGGGTGTCGTCAATCTCTTCGACCCCGGGTAGCGCACCGCCCCAGACCAGAAACTTCCCGGTGACCTCTTTCAGCCCTGTCGCTTTCAGCGTTTCGGATAGCGCATAAAGGTCATCTGTCAGTAGATTGGGGTTGCCACCGCCCGCAAGGATCAGATCGCCGTCCAGCGCGCCGTTCACAATCGGGGCAGTACCATAGACCGTTGTCTTGAAACGATAATCGCCGCCCAAGGCTTCAATCGCATAAAGCGCGGTGACAGCTTTGGTCACGCTCGCCGGTGGCCGGGCGGTTGCGCCATCAATGGCTTCCAAAATTTCGCCCGTCTCAGCATCAGCGATCACAAACCCAACTTGACCGTCCAATCCTGCGGCTGCGATCATATCCGCTGTGCTAAACCGCGCGCGCGGCCTGACACGGGGCAAATTGCTTTGCCGTGCCTGTGGGCGCAAAGATGTCAGCGGCGCATTGGCAAGTGCGGTGCTGCCAAAAAGGCTTAGCCCGGCAATCATCGCGCGGCGTGTCAGCTTGGTTGTCATGCCTGGACCCTAGCCATGCCGTGACCTGATGTTCAACCACACAACCATCACGCTGACGCGACCCATTCGCCACGCCGCCGGATCGCGGTCGAGGATTGGGCATTCATCGGCAAATTGACAAAGCACCACGCCGGCGCGTCCGCCCGCGCCAGCAACCGTGATCCGCGTGCGGGTATCTTGGCGCTGCGATAGACGCGCGCGGCCTTGGACAAGCGCGCCGCGACCCGTTCGCCAGGACGCGCCAGCACACCAACCGGGACATTTTCCATGATCTGACGCCAGCTTTGCCAGCGATGAAACTGCACCAGATTGTCCGCACCCATCAGCCAGACAAAGCGCACACCGGGATACATCTGTTGCAAAGCGCCCAATGTCTCAGCTGTAAAACGCGTCCCGATCCGCGCCTCGATATCCGTCACCACGACATCCGGGTGCTGCATCACCGCGCGCGCGGCTTGCAGGCGGACAGGCAGTGGCGCAGGTCCATTGGTTTTCAACGGATTACCCGGCGTGACAAGCCACCAGACGCGGTTTAGCCCAAACCGCTTCAAAGCGGCCTGCGTGATCTGCACATGGCCCTGATGCGCAGGATCAAATGACCCGCCAAGCAGTCCAATCACCTGCCCCCGCCGGGCCACTGGAAAATCCTGTCTCATGCCGCGTCTCAAACAACCTGCCCGTCAATCTGTAAAGCCGAATGTGCGAGGAAACCACCACGAGTTAACCCGCAGGTAAGGGTCCCGGCGCTATGTCGGGACTTGAGATAGCCAGGAATTGCCATGACCGCATCACCCCTGATCATCGCTGCATTGCTGACCGCCTGCGCGGGTCTGCTGGTGTTTGCTTGGCGGTCACGGCAAAAGGTTACAGCCCTTGAAACGACGCTGACCAAGGTGGAATCCACCGCGGCAAAAGATCGGCGCGAGGCTTCATTTTTTCGGATCGCCTGTTCCAACACAGATGATGGCTTGGTCGTGCAGGGGCTTGATGGGCGGATCCTTTGGGTCAATCCGGCCTATTGCAAGATCATGGGCTACAACGCGCACGAGGTTGTGGGGCGCAATCCGATGGAATACGCCATGCGTCCGGGCGACAAGCCATCCGATGAAACGATCCGCAATTTTCGCTATCGCCGGGATGATCCCAACTGGGGTCGGCTGTCGCTTTATCGCAATGTCCGCAAGGATGGGCAGGAGTTTTGGAACCAGATCAGGGTGTCGTTTCATCAAGACGACGACGATGGCGAATACGTTATTTTGGTGTGCCGCGATGTCAGCGCAGAGGTTGACCGCGAAGAAGCCTTGCGCAAGCAATCAGCCAAGCTGGCCCATGTGGCCGCCCATGATGATCTGACCGGTGCCGCAAACCGACCCCACATGATGCAATTTACCAACGATGCCCTGACGCAAGCCAAGGGCAACGGGGCGCGCATCGGGCTTTTGCAGATCGACCTTGATAAGTTCAAAGACGTCAACGACACCTATGGGCACTCTGCCGGTGACGCCGTGTTGCGTCACATCACGGATCAGATCTCGCGTACTTTGCGCAAAACCGATCTGCTGGCGCGGATGGGCGGCGATGAATTTGTCGCAGTCTGCACGCAACTCAGCTCAATTGAAGAGCTCAGGAAGCTGGGCGTTGCCTTGGTTGACAGCGTGCGCACGCCATTGACGTTTGAAGGGAACACTATCGTGCCTTCGATCAGCATTGGCGCGGCCATGTCAGAACCTGACGCGTCTTCCGTTGATGATCTGCTGAAAAAAGCCGACCTTGCCCTTTATGAGGTTAAGCGCGCCGGACGCGGACATGTTGCCGTTTATGACGCCACCCTGCACAAATCCGTGCAGCGCAAATCACGTCGGTCTGATGAATTGCAGCGCGCAATCTTGAATGACCAAATTTCCTTTGATTTTCAGCCCACTATCGATATCGCAACTGGCCGCATCTGCTCGCTCGAAGCGTTGGCGCGCTGGACAGATGAGGACGGAGTGACCCACCTTCCCGACGATTTCCTGGGGATGGCCAAGGACATGGGCAACCTTGCCCAGATTGACGCTGCTGCCCTGACCGCCGCGGCGACGATGCAAGCGCGTCTGACGACCGAAGGATTTGAGCACATCATCACCGGCTTTAACGCATCAGAGGATTTCTTTGCCCACACCGACTTTATGGCGGATCTTGGCACCGCCTTGCGTCGCACCGGGGCCGATCAGCAGCAATTGCGCATCGAACTGCCGCAGACGCTGGTATTTGACGCCCTTGCTGGGGATACCGCCAAACTGTCGGTCATTGAATCCCTGCATGACAACAACTTTGCCACTATCCTCGACAGCTTCGGCGCTGGCTTTGCGGGTCTTTTGCAAATTGGCGCGCTCAACATGTCAGGGTTCAAAACGGCGCGGCAACTGACCGATGATTTGTCGCGTGACACGAATGCCCAAAAGGCGCTGCGAATGATCAATGAACTCGCTGCCGACATGTCTCTGTCCGGCATCGTCATGGGCATTGAAACGCAAGAGGGCTTTGACGCACTTGGCCGGACCGGCGCCAAATTTGCACAAGGCAACTGGATCGCGCCACCAATTCCGGCCGCCGAGATCGTGGATTGGCTGCGCGCGCACCAAGCCGCTGATGGCGCGGCCACCATCCTGCATCGGCAATTGCCCCCGGACCAACGCATCGCTATCTAGACGCTAACATCTTTTGCAAAGTGAGCGTCGCACATGGCCAGCTATCAATTCGTCTATTTCATGGATGGCGTTTCCAAGACCTATCCTGGTGGCAAGAAAGTCTTTGAAAACATTCGCCTGAACTTTCTGCCCGGCGTCAAGATTGGCGTTGTGGGCGTGAACGGCACCGGTAAATCCACACTGATGCGGATTATGGCCGGCCAGGATAAGGATTTCGCCGGTGAGGCATGGGCCGCCGAAGGGGCCCGTGTCGGCTATTTGCCACAGGAACCCGAACTCGACCCTGCGCTAAGCGTGCGCGAAAACGTCATGTTGGGCGTGGCCGAAAAGAAGGGCATCTTGGACCGCTACAATGAACTGGCGATGAATTACTCCGAAGAAACCGCCGACGAGATGGCGAAGCTTCAGGATGAGATTGACGCCCAGAACCTTTGGGACCTCGACGCACAAATCGACGTCAGCATGGAGGCATTGCGCTGCCCCCCCGACGACGCGTCTGTGGACACGCTTTCGGGTGGTGAAAAGCGGCGGGTTGCCTTGTGCAAATTGTTGCTTGAAGCGCCGGACATGCTTTTGCTTGACGAACCGACCAACCATCTGGACGCCGAAACCATCGCTTGGCTGCAACAGCACCTGATTGATTACAAAGGCACAATCCTGATCGTGACCCACGATCGTTATTTCCTGGACGCGATCACCGGTTGGATCCTGGAACTCGACCGCGGGTCGGGCATCCCGCACGAAGGGAACTATTCCAGCTGGTTGGAGGCGAAGGCAAAGCGGCTGGAAAAAGAAGCCAAAGAGGACAAGTCCAAGCAGCGCACGCTGGAGCGCGAGTTGGAGTGGATGCGCCAAGGTGCCAAGGCCCGGCAGGCGAAATCGAAAGCACGGATACAGGCCTACAACGAACTGGCCAGCCAATCCGAACGCGACAAAGTCGGTCGCGCTCAGATCATCATTCCCAACGGTCCGCGTCTTGGCTCAAAGGTGATCGAAGTCGCGAACCTGAAAAAGGCGATGGGCGATAAGTTGTTGATCGAGGATTTGACATTTGACCTGCCGCCGGGCGGTATTGTCGGTGTGATTGGGCCTAACGGCGCAGGTAAATCTACGCTTTTCAGCATGTTAACCGGCCAAACCGAACCTGATGAGGGCACCGTTGGCTATGGTGACACGGTCAAGCTGGCCTATGTCGACCAGTCCCGCGATGCCCTGAACCCAGATGCGACCGTCTGGGAAGAGATCACCGGCGGCGCTGAGATTATCGAATTGGGCGACGCCAGCATGAACAGCCGCGCCTATTGCTCTGCCTTTAACTTCAAAGGTGGCGACCAGCAGAAAAAGGTCGGGCTTTTGTCAGGTGGCGAACGCAACCGCGTCCATATGGCAAAGTTATTGAAATCCGGCGGCAACGTTCTGCTGCTTGACGAACCGACAAACGATCTTGACGTTGAAACACTGCGCGCACTCGAAGACGCGTTGTCCAGCTTTGCGGGTTGTGCCGTGGTCATCAGCCACGACCGCTTTTTCCTCGACCGGATCTGCACGCACATTCTTGCCTTCGAAGGCGACGCGCATGTCGAATGGTTCCAGGGCAATTTTGAGGACTACGAAGAAGACAAGAAAAGCCGCCTTGGCGCCGACGCGATGGAACCAAAGCGCATGAAACATAAAAAGTTTGTGCGGTGATCCAAGGGGTTATCGCCGGGGCCGTATTTGCGGCCATGCTGTGGCTGTTTGACTTGCCACTTGCAGCGGGCGCGCATCCGTTCTGGGCTGCCAAGGTGATCTGGATCGGCGCGCCCATTGGCCTTTTGGCCTTTGTGATCAGCAAATTCCTTTCGCCGATACAGCAGATCCTGATCAGCGTGGTCCTTGCCGCGCTGGCCCTTGTCGCTGCTGTACAGGGTAAGGCAATCTTTGCTGCGTCCTTTGCTGAAAACGCGCTGGCGGGTCAGGCGTGGTTCTTTGGCTGGATCGCCACATGCGCAGCCCTGACCGCCCTTGTGGCAAGCATCGCCCGGATGATGAGCGCACGCTGATTACCACAGTTTTTCCTTATACGCTTCACCTTTTCCTCACCATTTCCTGCCAAATTCCTCGCCAACAGGTCAGGGACCGCAGTGCAGAATGCACCGCATTCCCGCAACCACGTAGGCATAACATGGGATTGGTTCTTTTCGGCGGCACAATCGGATTGTTCAGCGCTTTGTGCTGCGCTCTTTTTGGTGACATCACTTGGGGTGAGGCGGCCTTGGTTTATTGGATCACCGGCACTGCGGCACCGCTTTTGCATGCAACATTCGGCGTCATGGCCCCGGCCGTAGCAGAACCGCCCCGATCTTGAGCGTCTGAGCGGCCCGCCACACCTTACTTCGTGCAAAATCCACGGATTTACAGTAGATTCGCATCCATTTTTGCAGCAAACTTGACACATAGTCTGGCGACAAACTGCTGAAAACGCAGATTATTTGCGATCGCCTTGCTTTTACCCCGCAGGAGATCATACTTAGCGGGCTACGTTACTTCTATCGACCACTGCACCTGAGAACGGCCCAGTCCTTCGATCCAGCAATGACGAGCCGTCCCGCTGCACTCCCGCGAGCGGAAAATCAGGAGAAACGACATGGCCTCAGGCACTGTCAAGTGGTTTAACACCACAAAAGGTTACGGATTTATTGCACCCGACGGTGGCAGCAAGGACGTATTTGTTCATATTTCGGCTGTTGAGCGGTCCGGTCTGACCGGTTTGAAGGACGACCAGAAGGTCAACTTCGACATCGAAGCCGGGCGCGATGGCCGCGAAAGCGCGATCAATCTGACCCTCGCCGACTAACGCAAAAGGGCGCCCCAACGGGCGCCCTTTTCAATTCAATCCGCAAGGACAAAGGTCACTTTCAGCACCACTCGGTAGCTGGTGATCTTGCCGTCGTCGACGGTCACTTTCTGGTCCGCGACCCAGGCCCCCTTGATCCCCTTCAATGTCTTTGATGCGCGCTTGATGCCGTTTTCGACCGCGTCGTCAAACGACTTGCTGGATTCGCTGATGATTTCCGTGACTTTTGCGACAGACATGGCTGTTTCCTTTTTTCGTTGTCCCACCACCACCCTACCCTAAGGTGCGGTCCAGTCCACATCTGACGCCTCGGAAACCACCAGCCCGCCATCGCGAAACGGCACCATCAGGGCTCGTGCTGGCGCCTCATCCTCGCCCAACCACGTTGAAATCTGGTCTTTTTCCAGGATCACACCCATCCGGTGATGAATGTCGCGGACATCCGCCGACGGTGCGCAAGTGACCGTCGCCACTTGCGGCAGCTGTGTGCCACCAGGGGCTGTCCAGACGTCATAGATCGCTGCAAACCAGATCAAGGCGCCGTCTGTGCGCGCAATGCGCCACGCTGTCTTGCGCCGCTTCTCGCCCGTCCATTCGTACCAACCGTCCACCGGCACAACCGCGCGGCGCACCCCGTCAAAGGCGGATTTGTCAAACACGGTTTCCGACCGCGCATTGATGATCGTTTCCATCACCGGACGGCCCCGCGCGTTCACGCGCCCCACCGGGATCATCCCCCAGCGCATCCGCGCAGCCCCTTGCGCTGTCAGCACCTGCAACTCTTCCCCCGGTGCCATGTTGAAGCGCGGGCCATCCGCATCCAGCCCCAATCCGGGATCAGACGACAGGAACAGCCGCCCCGGCATTCACTCGATCCCTTCCGCGAAATCCAACACGGCCGGGCCCAGTGCCGCGACAATGACCGCGATCCCCTCTGCCGTAGGGTGCAGGCCGTCGCCTTGCAGATAGCCCAACAAGCCCTCTTGCCCGGCCTCTTCAATCAGCGCGGCGAAAAAGGACGGCACCAAGGGTACGTCATGAGTCTTTGACAGGTCAGGGTATATTGCGTCAAATTCCGCTTTGTAATCAGCGCCATAGTTCGCACCAACGTCCAGCCCGACCAACAGTGTTGCGACACCCTTAGCCTTTGCTGCGGCCAGAATGCCATCCAGATTGTCCCGCACGAGGGTCGGCGGCAGACCCCGCAGATAGTCGTTGGCCCCCAGTGCGACGATCATGCCATCAACGTCGTCGGTCAGCGTCCAGTCAACCCGCGCGAGCCCGCCCGCCGTGGTGTCGCCCGACAGCCCTGCATTGATCACCGTGACCTCTGCGCCCTGCGCGTCCAGCCAACGCTGCAACTGCGGGACCAACCCGTCTGCGGTATCCAGTCCATAGCCCGCTGTCAGGCTATCGCCCAATGCGGCGACGACGACAGGTTCCGCCTGCGCCGAAGTTGCGGCAATTGTCATCATACTGATGTTGAGAAATGCGCATTTGGCCCCATATCCCAAGGACAGAACTCGCGCAAAGGCCCCGTAAATGACTGAACCCGTCCTCTCGCTGACCGATGCCTCATTGTCCCTGATGGGCAACGCGGGTCGGGTCGACATCCTGCACGACATCTCACTGGATGTGTCCAAGGGCGAAACGCTGGGGTTGGTGGGGCCAAGTGGGTCGGGCAAATCGTCTCTCCTGATGCTGATGGGCGGTCTGGAAACTGCCACCGCGGGGGCTGTTGCCGCCCTTGGTCAGGACCTGACCACAATGAACGAAGACCAGCTTGCCCGCTTTCGCAGGGATAATATGGGGGTGGTGTTTCAGTCTTTCCACCTGATCCCTACCATGACCGCTTTGGAAAACGTGGCAACCCCGCTTGAATTGGCCGGGCACCGCGATGCCTTTGATCGCGCGGCGGCAGAACTGGACGCCGTGGGGCTGGCAGACCGCGCCGACCATTACCCTAGTCAAATGTCGGGGGGTGAGCAGCAGCGCGTTGCCCTCGCCCGCGCCTCTGCCCCACGCCCGAAGATTCTGTTGGCGGATGAGCCTACCGGCAATCTGGATGAAACCAACGGCCAAGCCATCATGCAGCTGTTGTTCGATCTGCGCGACCGCCATGGTGCGACGCTGGTGATGGTCACCCACAGCCGAGAGCTTGCCGCCCGTTGCGACCGCGTGATCCCGCTGCGCGATGGCCGCATCGACACCGCTCGGCAAGCGGCATGAGTCTGCGTCTCGCCGCCACCTTTGCACGACGCGAATTGCGCGGCGGCCTGCGCGGCTTTCGCGTGTTTCTCGCCTGTCTGGCCCTCGGCGTCGCCGCGATTGCAGCCGTTGGGACAGTCCGCGCGGGCATTTCTGCGGGGTTGACCGAAAAGGGGGCGGAACTGCTTGGCGGCGATGTCGAGGCCCGGTTTACCTACCGCTTTGCCAGCCCGCTCGAACGGGCGTTCTTTGAGGACATTTCCGACAACATTGCCGAAGTGGTCGACTTTCGGTCAATGGCCGTTGTCGGTGACGGCGCGGATGCCGAACGTGGCCTGACACAAGTGATGGCCGTCGACAGACAATACCCCTTGATCGGTCAGGTTCAACTTGACCCTGACATCCCCCTTCACGACGCCTTTGCCGACAAGGGCGGCGTGATGGAACGTGTTCTGGCTGACCGGCTTGGCCTTGCCCCGGGTGATACCTTCCGCCTTGGGTCTACCGATTTTACGTTGCGCGCGATCCTGCAACGCTACCCCGACAACGCCTCTGGCGGTTTTGGCCTTGGTCCGCGCACGATCGTGCGCACCGCTGATCTGGACGAGTCCGGGCTGATCGCCGAAGGCACCCTGTTTGAGACCCAATACCGCCTTGATCTGCCACCCGATGCCGACCTTGACGCGATGCAGGCGCTTGCACAAGAAACCCTGCCCGATGCAGGCCTGCGCTGGCGCGACAGCAGACGCGGGGCTGGCGGGACAGAAAGGTTCATCGACCGCATCGGCGCTTTCCTGATCCTTGTGGGCCTCTCTGGTCTGGCCGTTGGCGGTGTCGGCGTGAGTGCTGCCGTACGCGCCTATCTGGCCGGTAAGACAGGTACGATTGCGACCCTGAAAACGCTTGGGGCCACCCGGCGCACGATTTTCCTGACGTACTTCTTGCAAATCGGCGCGCTCACGCTTCTTGGGATCACGATCGGCCTGCTTCTTGGTGGCGGCATCCCCGTGCTTTTGGCCCCGCTGATCGAGGCGTCGCTGCCTGTGCCTGCCAACTTTACCTTCAATCCGGCCCCCTTGGCCGAGGCCGCAATTTACGGTCTGTTAGCGGCGTTGATCTTCACCTTGTGGCCACTGGCACGCACCGATGACATCCGCGCCGCCACGCTTTTCCGCGACGCCTTTGCCAGTGGTGCGGCCCTGCCGCGCTGGCCATATCTGGTCGCCACGCTGGCGCTGGTTGCCACGCTATTGGGGCTGGCCGCATGGTTTTCCGGCACGGTCTGGCTGACGCTGTGGACTGCGGGCGGGATCACCGGCGCGCTTGCGATCTTGATCCTTGCGGCCCTTGCCATCCGCTGGCTTGCGCGCCGCAGTCGCAACTCCGCCCGTGGCCGTCCGGCCCTGCGGTTGGCCCTTGGCGCCATTGGTGCGCGCGGCGGCGAAGCGACAAGCGTCGTCCTTTCGCTTGGCCTTGGCCTGTCGGTGCTGGCGGCCGTTGGCCAAATCGACGGCAACCTGCGCAATGCCTTTAACGACGAACTGCCAGACGTTGCGCCCAGTTACTTTTTTGTTGATATCCAGCCCAACCAGATCGAAGGCTTCCGCGACCGGCTGGACAATGACCCAGCCGTCAGCCGCGTTGACGCCGCCCCCATGCTGCGCGGCATCATCACTGCGATCAACGGCATCGCCGCGGATGAATTTGCGGACGGCCACTGGGTCGTGCAGGGCGACAGGGGTGTCACATACGACAGCACCCTGCCCGACAACACGACGATCACCGCAGGCGAATGGTGGCCCGAAGACTACACCGGCCCGCCGCTTATCAGCTTTTCCGCCGAGGAAGCCGCCGAAATTGGCCTGCAAATCGGTGATGAAATGACCGTCAACATCCTTGGCCGCAACATCACCGGCACTGTCGCCTCGTTCCGCGAAGTCACATGGGAAGACGCGGGCATCGGCTTTGTGTTGTCAATGAACGAGGCCGCACTTGCCGGTGCCCCGCACAGCTGGATCAGCACCGTCTACGCCGTGGAAGAGGCAGAAGCGCAGATCTTGCGTGACCTTGCCACGGCCTATCCCAACATTACCGCAATCCGTATCCGCGACGCCATCGCGCAGGTGGCAACCTTGGTCGAAGGTATCTCTGCGGCAACCCGCTATGGCGCTTTGGCGACGCTTGTGACCGGCTTTCTGGTTCTGATCGGGGCCGCCGCCGCGGGCGAACACGCCCGCACATTTGAAGCCGCCGTGCTAAAAACCATCGGGGCCACGCGGTCGCGGATCATCAGCAGTTTTGCCTTGCGCGCCGCACTTCTGGGGCTTGCAGCGGGCGTCGTGGCGCTGGCGGCTGGTATTCTAGGGGGCTGGGCAGTACAAACTTTCATCATGGAAAATGACTATACCGTTGTCTGGGGAAATGCCTTGTCGATCATCGGCGGTGGTATCCTTGTCTCGCTCCTTGCCGGGCTGGGATTTGCCGCGCGGCCACTGTCCGCCAAACCCGCGCAGGTTCTCAGAGCGCGCGAATGACCGGGTCCGCATTCTTCGGTTACGGCAGTCTGGTCAACACCGCGACCCATGACTACGCCAATCCGCGACAAGCCACGCTCAAAGGGTGGCGACGGGTCTGGCAATCAACCACCCTGCGCGATACCGCGTTTTTGTCGGTCGAGCGGGCCGCCGATCAGGAAATTGACGGGCTGGTTGCAGACGTCAGCCCCGCCCAATGGACGGACCTCGACGCGCGAGAGGCCGCCTATGCCCGTGTCGACGTCACCGCAGCCCTTGGCGCGGATCAGCCGACCGTCATCTATCGGGTCAATGCCAACCTCGCCACGGCAACGGCGACCAACACGCCGATCCTGCTCAGCTATCTTGATGTGGTCGTGCAGGGGTATCTGCACACCTTTGGCCCGCAAGGCGTGGCGCGCTTCTTTGCGTCGACCCACGGCTGGGACGCCCCGATCCTGGATGACCGCGCCGCACCGCGTTATCCGCGCCGTCAAACGCTGACTGCGCAAGAAATTGCGCTGGTCGATGCTTGCCTAGCGACGCGTATGGAGGTGCCGAAATAGCGTCAGCTGTTTCTCGAACGGCCCGCGCGTATCGTCGGCACCCATCGCGATTACGCGGTTGGCAATGAAACCCGCGATCAGGCCAAAGACGACGCCGCCCACGGCTTGTCCGATCAACACGCCCGCCGCACCAAACCACCATGCAAACAGCATCACAAAGGGGATAGTTCCCAACGTATGTCGGCCCCAATTGACCCAGGTCGAATAGAACGGATGCCCAAGATTATTGCAGGCCGCGTTGCTGACAAAGACCATTCCATTGAAAAACCACAAAAGCGACAGCGGCCCGGCGAACAGGAATACCAGTTGCAGCGCGACCCCGTCCAACTGGAACAGCCAAGCCAGCGGCCCACGCAATCCGAACAAAATGGCCGACACCAACAGCACGACCGCTCCGGTAAAGATCAGCGCGTCCCGATAAGCCTCTCGCACCCGGTCCTGCTTTCCAGCCCCTGCGTTTTGCCCAATGATCGGCCCAACCGCCCCAGAGAGGGCGAAGATTACGCCAAAGGCCACCGGGGTCAGACGTCCGATAATCGCCATGCCCGCCACGGCCTCTTCACCATAGGTCGACATCGCGCGGGTGACATAGGCCTGACCCACAGGTGTGGCAAGTTGCGTGAGCACCGCCGGGCCTGCGATTGCCATAATCGGTTTCATATCGTGCCAGACGCTGCCAAATGTCGGCGCACCAAAGCCGCCATAATGCTTATGGATCGCCCAAAGCGCGGAACCGGCGATGGTGAAGCGCGCGGCAATGCTGGCCAGCGCGGCCCCGGTCAGCTCCAGATCAAGGCCAAAGATCAGGATCGGATCCAGCACCGCGTTGACGATGCCACCATAGATCATCACCCACATCGACCGCTTCGCATCGCCATGCGCGCGCAGCACAGCGCCGCCCACTATTCCCAAAAGCAGGATGGGCAGGCTTGGCAGGATCACCCGCATGAATTGCACCGCCAGCGTCTGCTTGTCCCCGGTGGCCCCCAGCAACCCGACCAATTGCGGCGTGAACGCCCAGACAATCGCCGCAAAAATGGCCCCGCCAATCGCACCGATGATCAACGCGTTTGTCGCGCGTTGTCGCGCCAACTCTGCCTCGCCCGCACCCAGCGCGCGGGCCACCAACGCACCGCAGGCAATCGCGATACCAATCCCGAAAGAACCTGTGAAAAACAGGATTGCGCCAGCATATCCGATCGCTGCTGCGAGCTCTGCCTTGCCCAGCATGGCGATGAAAATCATGTCAATGAAGTCGACCAGAAACACGGCCATCAGGCCCACTGTGCTGCTGAGCGCCATGACAGTCACGTGGCGCAGCGTGCTGCCGGTCAGAAATTTGGCGTCTTCGGCCATGGTGCCTCCGGGCGTTGCCTGCCCCAGACCTAATCTGAATAAGGCGCCCGCGCCAGAGCATCGCGCGTCTGCATCAGCGTCGCCAAAAACCGCTTTGACCGTACGATTCGCGCCTCCACCTCTGCAATCCGCGCATCAAGAAAAGCAAACCCGTCAAAATCCTCTCCCGCATCCGCCTCCAACTGCCCCAGCAGAACCGTCAATTCAGCAAGCGTCAGCCCCGCCGCTTGCGCCTCTGCAATCCATTCCAGCGTGATCAAGGTTTCATCGGGGTACTGCCGGTAATTGTTGGTCTTTCCCGGCTCGGGCGCAGAGCCAATCAGCCCTTGCCGCTCGTAAAACCGCAACGTGTCCCGGCTGAGCCCGGACCGCTTCGCCAATTCGCCAATTCGCATATGCCGCTCCAAAACCGTTGACTCGACTCAACGGTTTGTAGCACCCTTATCGCGACCTGACCAGTAAGGAGGGCCAGATGGCCAAGCGATGCGAAAGCTGCGGCATGCCGCTCAAGAACGACCCGCAAGGCGGCGGGTCAGAGGCGGATGGCAGCAAATCCACCACCTATTGTTCGATCTGCTATGCTAATGGCGCCTTTGTGCATCAGGGCGTCACAGCGGCCGAATTTCAGGCTAATTGCCTGACAGCCCTGCACGACAAGGGGATGCCAAAGATCATGGCCTGGGCCTTTACCCGCGGCATCCCGAACTTGCCCCGCTGGGCAGAAGGTCGTGGTTAAAGCTTTGGTTTTACTTGCAAAAGAGGCATCACTTCGGCCATTTCCGGCCCGCGCTGACGACCCGTGACCGCCTGGCGCAGCGGCATGAACAGCCCCTTGCCCTTGCGGCCTGTCGCCTCTTTCACGGCTGCGGTCCACGTCCCCCAGGTATCCCCCGCGTAAGGCGGATCACCCAGCAAATCGAAGGCTTGTGCGACAAAATCCCGGTCCTCATCCGCCACCAATGGTGTCGCCCCATCGCGGAACTGCGCCCACCAGCCCGCCACGTCATCCAACGTGCTGATATTCTCGCGCACCGCTGCCCAGAACGCCTCCCGCAACGCCACCGGCACACCTGCGGCCTCTAGCGTCTCGGCCACCGCACTGGCATCCAGCGTGCCCAGATAACGCGCCGTCATCGGGCGCAAATCTTCTACGTCAAACTTGGTTGGGGCTGACCCGAACTTGGACAAATCAAACCCGGCGACCACGTCGGCGATGTCAGACCGTAACTCCACCGGATCGCTCGATCCCAGCCGCGCCATCAGGCTCATGATCGCCTGCGGGGTAATCCCCTGATCGCGCAGGTCTTTCAATGCCAGCGTGCCCAAACGCTTCGACAGCCCTTCGCCTTGTGGCCCCGTCAGCAAAGAGTGATGCGCAAAGCGCGGCACATCGCCACCGATGGCCTCGATAATCTGGATCTGGGTGGCGGTGTTTGTCACATGATCCGACCCGCGTACCACATCGGTGATCCCCATTTCTACGTCATCTACAACGCTGGCCAAAGTATACAAAATCTGACCATCGCCGCGGATCAGCACCGGGTCCGACACGCTTGCGGCATCAATCGAAATCTCGCCCAGAATACCGTCGGTCCAATTGATCCGCTCTTGATCCAGCTTGAACCGCCAATGCCCGGTCCGCCCCTCGGCGCGATAGGCCGCCTTCTGGTCCTCTGTCAGGTTCAACGCCGCGCGGTCATAAACCGGCGGCTTGCCCATGTTCAGCTGCTTTTTGCGCTTCAGATCCAGTTCAACCGGCGTCTCGAAACACTCATAAAGCCGCCCCATTTCCACCAGCTTGTCCTTGGCAGCCATGTAGCGATCCAGCCGCGCCGATTGCCGCTCAACCCGGTCCCAATCAAACCCCAGCCAGCCCAGGACATCGGTAATACCGTCGATATATTCTTCCTTGGACCGTTCCGCATCGGTGTCATCAATCCGCAGAATGAAGGTGCCGCCCTGTTGCCGCGCAATCGCATAGTTGAACAACGCCGCGCGCAGGTTGCCAATGTGCAGCCAGCCGGTGGGTGAAGGGGCAAAACGGGTGGTGGTCATGGGGTCTCTCCAAAGTTGCCCCCATGTGTCACGCAGCCTCTCAAATGTCTAGGAGGGGTGGACCGGCCAGCGTTTCCCCAGGTCATCCAATCCGGCGCGAATGATCTCTTCCAGCACATTCATATCGTTGTTCTTCAAAGGCCCCAGATACAAACACGATTTGCCGATCCGGTGTTTTCCGACCCGCGCCAGCATATCGCCCAGCTCCTGATATCCGGGCATGATGTACATCACCATATTGGCCTTGCGCGGGCTGAATCCCGTGGCCAGCATCGACCCTGACCGACCACTTTCATAAGTGTAATCATAGCTGCCATAGCCAATAAGCGACGGCCCCCACATCTTGGGGGTCCAGCCGGTCACCCGTCGGAAAAGTGCATCCAGAACGATGGCATCCTCTCGGCGCGTCTTGTGATCGACCTGCGCTATGAATTCCTCGACCGACGCTTGGGTTGCCTTGGTCTTGTTTTCTGCCATCCCAGAATCCTCCTCACCGCCACCCTATCACAAGGCTCCGGGCGGGCGGGGCACTTTTGCGCGTCAGCGCAAACAGGTCCGACCGACCGGCTAGCTGCCATCGCGCCAGCGGTTCACAATCGGATAGCGCCGATCCAGCCAGAACGCCCGCTTACTCAAACGCGGGCCGGGGGCCGACTGGAACCGCTTGTATTCGCTGATGTAAATCAGATGCTCCACCCGTTTGACCGTCTCGCGGTCATATCCTTTGGCGACGCAATCCGCGACGCTGGCCTCATCATCCACCAGCATCTCCAGAATGCCATCCAGCACGTCATAAGGCGGTAGGCTGTCCTCGTCCTTCTGATCAGGTCGCAATTCCGCACTGGGCGGCTTTTCGATGATCGCCACCGGGATCACCTCGCCTGCCGGAGCCTTCATCCAGGGCCGATGATTGGCGTTGCGCCAGCGGCAGGCCGCAAAAACCCGCGTCTTGTACATATCCTTGATCGGGTTATAGCCGCCCGCCATATCGCCATAGATCGTGGCATACCCCACTGCGACCTCTGACTTGTTGCCGGTGGTCAGCAGCATCTCGCCAAACTTGTTGGACTGCGCCATCAACAACAGCCCCCTGATCCGGCTTTGGATGTTTTCCTCGGTCAGGTCTTCATCGCGGCCTTCAAACAGGCCCGCCAGTGTATCCGTCACCGCATCCCGCGTCGCCTTGATCGGCACCGTGTCATAGTGACAGCCCAGCGCCTCTGCGCAGGCCGCCGCATCGTCCAGCGATCCTTGCGAAGTGTATTCAGACGGCAGCATCACACAGCGCACATTTTCGGGGCCCAACGCATCGGCGGCAATGGCCGCAACAATCGCAGAATCAATCCCGCCCGACAGGCCCAGCAGCACCTTCTTGAACCCGGTTTTCGCCATGTAATCGCGCAGGCTGCCAACCATCACATGGTAATCACGCTCAATCTCGTCCGGCAGATCGGCCTTCGCGCCCTCGACGGCTTCCCAGCCGTCATCGGCGCGCCGGAAGTCCACATGCACCACAGCCTCTTCCATGAAAGGCAACATCACCGCCAGCTTACCGCCCCGGTTCAGCACAAAGGACCGGCCGTCAAACATCTGGTCGTCCTGCCCGCCCACCATGTTCAGGTAGACCAGCGGCACATCGTTCTCGACCACGCGGGACACCATTTCGTTCATCCGGATCGGGAACTTACCCCGAAAATAAGGCGATCCATTGGGCACCATCAGCACCTCAGCCCCGCTTTCCACCATCGCCTCGCAGACATCCGGGTACCAGGCGTCCTCGCAGATCGGGCAACCAAGGCGCGGGGCTTCGTTTGTGGGGGCAAAGGGGCTCTTGATCTCGCCGCGGTTAAACAGGCGCACCTCATCGAAGACATTGAAATTGGGCAGGAAATGCTTGTCGAACCGGGTGCGCACAGCACCTCCCTCCAGCACGAAATAGCAATTGTGCAGCCGGTCGCCGTCCAGAAAAGGCGCGCCGATCGCCAGCAATGGCCCATCCGCGCAGTCCTGCGCCAGCGCCTGCAAATGCGTCCAGACATCGGCCAGAAACGCAGGCCGGCGCACCAGATCCTGCGTCTGATATCCGGTCACGAACATCTCTGGCAGGGCCACCATATCCGCGCCCGCCGCCTTGCCCTCGGCCCAGGCCGCGCGGGCCTTGGCGCAGTTCCCGGCAAGATCGCCCACCGTGGGGTTCAACTGGGCCATCGTCAGGCGAAATTGATCACGCATCGTCACATTCCTCTTACACCTGCCATGATCTAGCAGATCGACCGGCAAGGGAAAGCCAATTGCCCCCTCCGCCCCGTTGTCACCCTGCCCCACATCTCCTAGTCTGCGGGTCGAGCGGAACGGGAGACACGCAAAATGCGGCTTGCACTGGCACTGGCCCTTGGATTGGCGACACCCGCCATCGGGCAAACCATTGAAACCAAGCAATACGACGACGGCGGCGTCTATGAGGGCGCGTTCCTGAACGGCAAACAGCACGGCCAAGGCACCTACCGCTTGCCCAATGGCTATGAATACACCGGTGAATGGGTCGCCGGAGAGATCAAGGGCATGGGCACCGCCACCTTCCCCAACGGCTCGATCTACGAAGGGTCTTTTGACGCGGGCAAACCCGATGGCACCGGCAAGATCACCTTTGCCGACGGCGGCACCTACGAAGGCGACTGGGCCGCTGGCCAGATCACCGGACGCGGCATCGCCAACTATGCCAATGGCGTCACTTACGAGGGCGAGTTTCGCAACGCCATGCACCACGGCACCGGCACCATGCGCAGTCCTGGCGGCTACGAATACGCCGGCCCCTGGATCAATGGCGTCAAAGAAGGCACCGGCCGCATCACCTACCCCGACGGCTCGGTTTATGAAGGCGAGCTTGTGGCGGGCGAACGCGCAGGCACCGGCACCCTGACCATGAAAGACGGGCTGATCTATACCGGCACCTGGGTCGATGGTCAGATCGAAGGCAGCGGGCGGCTGGAACAGCCCAATGGCGACGTTTATCAGGGTGATCTTGTGGCCGGTCGCCGCGAAGGCACGGGTCAGGTCACCTATGCCAACGGCGACACCTACAATGGCGGTTTCAAGGACGACAAACGCCACGGCCAAGGTACCTTTGTCGGCACCGATGGCTATCGTTACGTGGGCAGCTGGGCCAACGGCCAGATCGACGGTCAGGGCGAAGTGACCTATCCCGATGGCTCGGTCTATGTCGGCAGTTTCAAGGCCGATCTGGCCGATGGCACAGGCAAGATCACCTACCCCGATGGGTCGTCCTATGACGGCGCGTGGGAGGCGGGCGTCATCAACGGACGCGGCATCGCCACCTATGCCAACGGGTTGGTCTACGAAGGCGAATTCCTCAACGCCAAGAACCACGGCCAAGGCACCATGACCTATGCCGATGGCTACACCTATGTGGGTCAATGGGCCGATGGACAGCGCAATGGCGAAGGCACGGCGACCTATGCCGATGGCACCGTCTATCAGGGCAGTTTTCTGAACGGTCAGCGCCACGGCACTGGCACGATCACCCTGCCCGATGGCTTTGTCTATGCAGGCGCCTGGTCCGAGGGCGAGATGTCAGGCGTTGGTGTGGCCACTTACGCCAATGGTGACGTCTACGAAGGGTCATTCGTGCGTGGCCGCCGCCAAGGCCCCGGCACCATGCGCTATGCCACTGGCGAGGTTGAAGAAGGCGAATGGGCAGACGGCGCGATTCTATCGACCTCTGCCACGGGCACCGACGACAACGCCGCGACCGAATGACCCCGCAATTCATGGGTAGGCCGGGGTTCACCCCGGCACACCAGCCATGATCCCGGATCTGCCGCCCGGCCTTTCGCCGCAGGACCTGCCGCCGCATCGACGCGGCCCTTGGGTGCAGGACTTTCACGCCATATCCCCAGACGGGCACCACACCGTGATCCTTTACGGCGTCGATGAGCACCGCATGGGCCACTTTCACGGCTACGCGATCTGGTCAAAGGCCCAAACGCCGTGGGCCGCCATTGGTGGCATCCCGCGTTTGCCGCTTGCGCAATTCGTCCATTGGATCGACAGCAGCCGCTTTGCATTGAAACTCAACGCCTTCCACGGTGCGCCCGTGCGCCCAATGATCGTGATCGACCTTGATGGCACGTTCGCCGTTTTGCCCAACAGCTCTGGCGCGACCCCTGATCCGACATTGCTGTCAGAACCCATCACCGCCCTGTTCGAACCTTTCACCCCACAAGCACTCGCCGTGGCGGTCGACCTGATCCATCTGTCCTGAGGGGCTGCTGGCCCCCATTCTCTGATTTTCAGCGCGGGACATTTACTTAACTTAACGCCCGTTAAGACTTCGACCTGCATGATATGTGTATGGGTTGTGCATCATCAGTGCATCCCGAACGGCGCATTAAATCCCCTCTCCCGCATCCATCCGGTCAAGCAGCTCACCCGCTTCTTTCAAAACTTGATCCTTGCGATCATCGGCCATCCGATCCCATGTGCGATACATGTTCCCCATACGCGGATTGCCAGAAAACCGGTCGCGATGACGGATCAGAAAATCCCAGTACAACAGATTGAAAGGACACGCTTTTTCGCCTGTTTTGGCGGTTACCGAATAGTGGCAAGATTTGCAATAATCGCTCATCTTGTTGATGTAGTTGCCGCTCGACACATAGGGTTTGCTGGCGATGATCCCGCCATCGGCAAATTGGCTCATCCCGATGGTGTTGGGTGCCTCGACCCATTCATAGGCATCGGCATAGACCGCCAAATACCATTCATGCACCTCTTGCGGCGAAACACCTGATAACAAAGCAAAATTACCAGTCACCATCAGCCGCTGGATGTGGTGGGCATAGGCCTCATCCCGGGTCTGCGCCACGGCACTTTCCATGCAACGCATCCGGGTTTCGCCACCCCAATAGACGGCGGGCAATTTACGCTTGTGTTCCAAGACGTTCCGCCCCGTGTACCCTGGCCCTTCCAGAAAATAGATGCCCCGCACATACTCTCGCCAGCCAATGATCTGCCGGATGAACCCCTCTGCCGCGTTGATCGGCACATCCCCGTCTTTCCATGCTTTTTCAACGGCTTGGCAAACCTCCAACGCGTCCAGCAACCCCGCATTCAGGTAAAGCCCGACCAGCCCGTGATACAAAAACGGCTCATCCCGCAGCATCGCATCTTGATAGTCACCAAAATGCGGGGCGGCATATTTCACCCAATGCGCCAGATGCTGGCGCGCCTGCCCCGTGTCCGTGGCAAACCAGAAGTCCTCCAACCGTCCGAAATTGCGGGAAAATTTGTTTGCCACGAGGTCCAGAACCTCTTGCACAGTCTCATCGGGCCTAAACCGCATCGGCCCTGCATAGTTGATCGCATCGGGCGCTGGCTTGCGGTTGTCATGGTCAAAATTCCACTGCCCGCCCGCAGGCTGATCCCCTTCCATCATCAGGCCCGTCTTGCGTCGCATCTCACGGTAGAAATACTCCATCCGCAGCGCCTTTCGGCCTTCGGCCCAGCGCTCGAAATCGGCGTGGGAGGCGATGAACCGGTCGTCCTGCAAAATCTTTACCTTCAAGGGGCATGATTGCAGCGCTTCAATCAGGCGCCACTCCCCCGGCTCGGTCGCCCATACTTCTTTCGCCCCGGTTGCCTCTGCATATCTGAGGATTTCGCCGCAGATGCTCTCTGACCGCTCTGAATCGTCAAAATTCGTGTAGTAAACCTGCCAGCCGTTAACCTTTAGGGCCTCCGCAAACTTGCGCATCGCGGCAAAGATAAACGCGATCTTCTTTGGGTGATGCGCCACATAGCTGGCCTCGTCCCCGACCTCGGCCATGACCACCACGTCTGACGCTTTGTCGGCCGCCTTAAGCGCGGCCACATCCATGCTCAACTGGTCACCCAGCACCAGAACCAGCTTCACCAGATGACCTCTTTTCCTGCGTAGTCAAAGAACCCGCCGCTTTGACGAGGTTCCAAATTTTCAATGACTGACAACAGGTTATCCGCGGCCTCATCCGCCGGGACCGTCTTGTGACGCCCTGCGTATTGCGCCGTAAAGGGGGTCTCGACCGTGCCGGGATGCAGCGCCACCACCACAGCGCCCTTATGGCTGCGCCCCATCTCGATCGCGGCCCCTTTGACGATCTGGTTCAGCGCCGCCTTGCTCGCGCGGTAGCTGTGCCATCCGCCGATTTGATTATCACCTATCGACCCAACCCGCGCCGACAAAATTGCGCAACGCCCTGCTTTTGAAAGCAATTTCGGCACATGTCGCAGCACCAGCGCGACCCCGAATGTGTTGACTGCAAAGACGCGCTGCATCTCTTCGGCTGTGATCGCCGCCAAGGTTTTTTCAGGCGTGCCCAGCATCCCGATTGCCACAAAGATCAGGTCAAACGGCCCGTCCAGGTCGGCCAAGACCCGGTCCACCGCATCCGAATTGGTCACATCCAACCCATCGCGCCGCGATAGGCCAGTGACGTCAAATTCCTTTGCAGCCAATGCCTTGCACACCGCGGATCCGATCCCGCCAGTGGCGCCTATTACCAATGCCCTGCTCATCGTCAGGGACCTAGACCTTGATTCAGGCTTTTCAAACGAAATCGCCGCAGTATAGTGCGCATCATGTTGAAGCGCGCTCATATCACCATTTCGGGGTCGATTGACCTGCGCGCTCTGCTGCTCCTAAGCCGCCTCTGAGCGTGCCATCCGGCGCGACCGCTCAGAGGGGATAGCGCGCCAGGACACTTCTTTCAGGATAGCAGACATGACCGACCACGTATTGATTTTTGACACCACCTTGCGCGATGGTGAACAGTCGCCCGGTGCGACGATGACCCATGCCGAAAAGCTCGAAATCGCAGAGCTTTTGGACGAGATGGGCGTCGACATTATCGAAGCAGGCTTTCCAATCGCGTCAGAGGGCGACTTTAACGCCGTCTCGGAGATCGCGAAAAATGCCCAGAAATCAACGATTTGCGGGCTGAGCCGGGCGAACTTCAAGGATATCGACCGCTGTTGGGAAGCGGTGAAACATGCGAAGTCCCCGCGCATTCACACCTTCATCGGCACGTCGCCCTTGCACCGGGCGATTCCGAACCTGACAATGGATGAAATGGCAGAGCGTATCCACGACTGCGTCACCCACGCCCGCAACCTCTGCGACAACGTGCAATGGTCCTCGATGGATGCCACCCGTACGGAAGAGGATTATCTTTGCCGCACCGTTGAAATCGCGATCAAGGCCGGTGCTACAACGATCAACATCCCGGACACAGTTGGCTACACCGCCCCGCGCGAATCCGCTGACTTGATCAAGATGCTGATCGAACGGGTTCCGGGCGCGGATGAGGTGATTTTTGCCACCCACTGCCACAACGACCTTGGCATGGCGACCGCCAATAGCCTTGCTGCCGTCGAAGGTGGTGCGCGGCAGATCGAGTGCACGATCAACGGCTTGGGTGAACGCGCTGGCAACACCGCGCTGGAAGAGGTCGTGATGGCCCTGAAAGTACGGAATGACATCATGCCGTTCGATACCCAGATCGACACAACCAAGATCATGAACATCTCGCGCCGCGTTGCGACCGTCTCGGGCTTTCCGGTGCAGTTTAACAAGGCCATCGTCGGCAAGAACGCCTTTGCCCACGAAAGCGGCATTCACCAGGACGGGATGCTCAAGAACGCCGAGACGTTCGAGATCATGCGCCCGGCGGACGTGGGCTTGTCCGAAACCTCATTGGTCATGGGCAAACATTCAGGCCGCGCCGCATTGCGGTCCAAGCTGGAAGAGTTGGGGTACACCCTTGGCGACAATGAATTGATGGACGTCTTTGTGAGGTTCAAGGAATTGGCCGACCGCAAGAAAGAAGTGTTCGAGGATGACTTGATCGCCCTGATGCGCACCAATGACGCCGAAGACGATCACTTGCGGCTGAAGTCGCTTAAGGTGGTCTGCGGCACCGATGGCCCCCAAACAGCGGAAATGACCCTGACTGTTGGTGGTGAAGATATGTCAATCGAAACCACCGGCGATGGCCCCGTCGATGCCGCCTTTAGCGCGGTCAAGGCACTTTACCCACATGGTGCGCGGCTGCAGCTTTATCAGGTGCACGCTGTGACCGAAGGCACCGATGCGCAAGCCACCGTCAGCGTCAGGATGGAGGAAGAAGGCCGCATCGCCACCGGTCAGTCAGCTGATACCGACACGGTCGTTGCCTCGGCCAAGGCATATATCAATGCGCTCAACCGTCTGATCGTGCGCCGCACGAAATCCGCACCCGGCGCGGATGTGAAAGGCGTCAGCTACAAGGACGCGGGCGAGTAACGCGACATTTGTGGCGGTCCGGCAAGTGTCGGGCCGTCATGATGTTCGATCACAGCAAAATCGGCGACCAAACACCCGCTAAGTCGCCCTTAAATGTTCGATAAGTATAAGCGGCAGAATTGCGCTGAATCCCTGCAAACAAGGGGTTTCAACCGCTTCGCCCGCCCCGTATAACCCGCCTGACGCGACACCGGGGGGAGTCGCGCGCAAATCGGATATGGGTACGGGAAGTCCAGCACATGGCAATTTTTGGCAGCTTGTTTTCGTCGGATATGGCGATCGACCTAGGGACGGCGAACACGCTTGTCTACGTCAAAGGCAAGGGAATTATCCTGTCCGAACCCTCTGTCGTGGCCTACCACGTCAAAGAGGGCCAGAAGAAGGTGCTGGCCGTGGGCGAAGACGCCAAGCTGATGCTGGGCCGCACCCCCGGCAGCATCGAGGCGATCCGCCCAATGCGAGACGGTGTGATTGCCGACTTTGACACCGCCGAAGAGATGATCAAACACTTCATCCGCAAGGTCGCAAAACGATCGACGTTTTCCAAACCCAAGATCATCGTCTGTGTCCCCCACGGCGCCACACCTGTTGAAAAACGCGCAATCCGGCAGTCTGTGCTGTCTGCCGGTGCCCGCCGCGCCGGTCTGATCGCAGAACCAATTGCGGCTGCCATTGGCGCGGGCATGCCAATCACCGATCCCACCGGTAACATGGTTGTTGATATCGGCGGCGGTACCACAGAGGTGGCTGTGCTGTCGCTGGGCGACATCGTCTATGCACGCTCTGTCCGCGTGGGTGGCGACCGGATGGATGAAGCGATTATTAACTACCTGCGTCGCCAGCATAACCTGCTGATTGGTGAATCGACCGCAGAGCGGATCAAAACCTCGATCGGTACTGCACGGATGCCCGATGACGGACGCGGCAGCAGCCTGCACATCCGGGGGCGTGATCTGCTGAATGGTGTGCCGAAGGAAACCGAAATTTCTCAGGCCCAGGTCGCCGAAGCGCTTGCCGAACCGGTGCAGGCGATCTGCGAGGCGGTGATGACGGCCCTCGAAGCGACCCCGCCCGATCTGGCCGCAGACATCGTTGACCGTGGCGTAATGCTGACGGGCGGTGGCGCGCTGTTGGGTCAGCTTGATCTGGCTTTGCGCGAACAGACCGGCCTTGCGATTTCGGTGGCGGACGAAAGCCTGAACTGCGTGGCACTCGGCACCGGCAAGGCGCTGGAGTATGAAAAGCAGCTGCGCCACGTTATTGATTACGACAGTTAAACCCCATCGAAAGGGTGTGTGACCCTTGGCCAGGAACCGCGACAGCGAAGATTTCGTCGGCCCGATCCGCAGATTGCTGGTCGGGCTTTGCGTGTTTTTGCTGTTGGGCACATTTCTGGTCTGGCGCATCGACAGCCCCCGCGTGGAACGCTTTCGTCTGGCTGTGATTGACCGTGTCGTGCCATCGTTTGACTGGGCGATGGCGCCGGTCACCGGGATCGCCAATATCTTCAGCGATTTCCGCAGCTATCAGGCGCTGGCCGCCCAAAACGCCGACTTACGCCGCGAGTTGCAGCAGATGAAGGGCTGGAAAGAGGCCGCCCTGCAGCTGGAACAGGAAAACGCCCGCCTGTTGGACCTGAACAACGTGCGACTTGATCCAAAACTGACCTATGTGACGGGCGTCGTGATCACCGACAGCGGGTCGCCTTTTCGGCAATCGGTGCTGCTGAATGTCGGTGCGCGTGACGGCATCATTGATGGCTGGCCGACGATGGATGGTATTGGCCTTGTGGGGCGGATCAGCGGCGTGGGACAGGACACCAGCCGGGTCATCCTGCTGACGGATACGTCCTCTCGCATTCCAGTGACGATCCAGCCGTCAGGGCAAAAGGCCATTTTGGCAGGCGACAACACGCTAAACCCGCCGATTGAGTTTCTCGAAGACCCCGATCAGGTCCGCCCCGGCGACCGGGTTGAAACCTCTGGCGATGGCGGGGTTTTCCCGGCCGATCTGCTGGTGGGTCAGGTGGCATTGGGGTCCGACCGCCGTTTGCGGGTGCGGCTTTCGGCGGACTATGGGCGGCTCGAGTTCCTGCGGGTGCTGCGCGCGCGCCCGCACGAAGACATCACAGACCCCGGCAGCCTGTTGTCGCCCGACACAGATACCGCCGCCGAAACCGCCGAGATTGCGTCAGAGGACACAGATGGCTGAAACCCCGACAACCACATTGTGGCTGGGCCGGGCAATGTTTCTTGGCCTTGCACTGGTGCTAATGTTCTTGCAACTGGTCCCGCTAAACATGGAACCCGGAGGATTGGTGGCCCCTGATCTGTTGCTGGCCGTGACTGTGGCCTGGATCGCACGCCGCCCGGATTATGCGCCGTTTTATGTGATTGCGGCGATCTATCTGTTGTCAGATCTGCTGTTTCAGCGCCCCCCGGGCCTATGGGCGGCATTGGTGTTGATCATGACAGAGATGCTGCGCGCCCGGACCAAACGCATTCGCGATATGCCGATCCTGCTGGAATGGGGCAGCGTTGCGGTCGGCATCGCGGCGATCACGCTGGCCAACCGCATCGTGCTCGCGATTGTGATGATGCCGCAGGCCCCTCTGGGCTTGACCCTGATCCTGATGCTGACGACCATTGCGGTTTATCCCGTGGTCGTGCTGGTGGCGCATTTCCTGTTTGGCGTTACGCGCACGGCACCCGGTGCGGTGGACAGCTTGGGGCACAGGCTATGAAGAAACAGCAACGCGATACCGGCGAAAGCGCCCGTCGCATGTCGCGCCGGGCCCTGCTTCTGGGCTCTGTCCAATTGGGCATCGTTGGCGTTTTGGGCTGGCGGATGCAGTCGATGCAAGTCGAACAAGCGGATCAGTTTCGCCTGTTGGCCGAGGAAAACCGCATCAACATCCGCCTGATCCCGCCAGCACGCGGGCTGATCTTTGACCGCAATGGCATGCCGCTTGCCGACAACGAACAAAACTACCGCGTCGTGATGGTCCGTGAAGACGCGGGCGACGTGGAAGAAACGCTCGCCCGTTTGACCAAGCTGGTTGATATCCCACAAGAAACGCTCGATCGCGCGCTGGAGGAAATGTACCGCCGCTCGCCCTTTGTGCCCGTGACAATCGCGGACCGGCTCAAATGGGAAGACGTTGCCAAGATCAATATCAACGCCCCCGCCCTGCCCGGCATCACCGCAGAGGTCGGACTGTCGCGCCACTATGCGTTAGGCGCGGATATCGCCCATGTCGTGGGCTACGTCGGCCCGGTCAGCGACTATGACCTCAGCCGGATCGACGATCAGGACCCGCTGCTGCAGATCCCGAAATTCCAGATTGGTAAGACCGGGGTCGAGAATAAGCTGGAACACACCCTGCGCGGTTCTGCCGGCACCAAGCGGATCGAAGTGAACGCCTTGGGCCGCGTGATGCGCGAACTTGACCGGCAAGAGGGCATTCCCGGCAAGGACATTCAGCTGACCCTTGATGCGCGGTTGCAGGCCTACGCGCAGGCGCGCATGGACGGCGAGAGCGCAGGCGCCGTTGTGATCGACCTTGAAGATGGTGATTTGCGCGCCATCGCCTCTGCCCCTGCGTTTGACCCAAACCTTTTTGTGCGCGGCATCTCGGTCAAGGATTGGACCGACCTGAACGAAAACAAATATCGTCCGCTGGCCGCCAAGGCCGCCCAAGGGACTTATCCGCCCGGCTCGACCTTCAAGATGGTGACTGCACTGGCCGCGCTGGAAGATGGGGTGATCAGCCCCGAGGAAACGGTCTATTGCCCCGGCCATACCGATGTCGCAGGCCTGCGATTCCACTGCTGGAAGCGCGCAGGCCACGGCAACATCAACTTTCACGAAAGCCTCAAGCAGTCCTGCGACTGCTATTATTACGATATTTCCCAAAGGGTTGGCATCGACAAGATGGCCGAAATGGCGCGCAAGCTGGGGTTGGGGATCAAGCACGATCTGCCGATCTCTGCCGTGGCGCAAGGTCTTGCCCCTGACAAAGCGTGGAAGCGCGACGTGCGCAATGAGGATTGGCGCATCGGCGACACGGTCAACGCCTCGATCGGTCAGGGCTACGTGCTTAGCTCGCCTTTGCAATTGGCGGTGATGACCGCGCGACTTGCGACCGGGCGCAGTGTCACGCCGCGTTTGATCAAATCTGTTGATGGCGTCGAAGCCCCCAGCGGACGCGGGGAAAGCCTCGGCCTGAATGAAAACAACCTGCGCCGGATGCGGCAGTCGATGAATGATGTGTCCAACCACCGGCGCGGCACCGCTTACCGGTCCCGGATCATTGCCGATGGGATGCGCATGGCGGGCAAAACCGGCACCAGTCAGGTGCGACGCATCACGGCGGAGGAACGCGCGCGCGGTGTGACCCGCAACGAGGACCTGCCTTGGGAACGCCGGGATCATGCGCTTTATGTGTCATTTGCACCGGTCGAAAACCCGCGCTTTGCCATTGCCGTTGTCGTTGAACATGGTGGCGGCGGGTCCAAGGCTGCGGCCCCCATTGCGCGCGATATCATGTTGCAGGCGCTCTATGATGGAGAGCCGCCGCTGGATGCCTACCCCAGCGCCGACCGCGCCCGCATTGCCGAGCAACAGGAACGCATCCGCGCCCGGATTGCTGCTGCCAATGAAGGTAGCGACCGGGCATGAGCTATCTTGAGTATAACACCAAATATGTGCCCACCGGCTTTCGCAAACTGGCCTATCTCAACTGGCCCGTGATCCTGCTTTTGACGGCTGTCGCCTGCTTTGGTTTTCTGATGCTGTATTCCGTGGCGGGCGGGTCCGTGACCCCGTGGATGGAACCGCAGGTCAAACGCTTTGGCCTTGGCATGGCGCTGATGCTCTTTGTGGCGATGGTGCCGATCTGGTTCTGGCGCAATATGGCCGTGCTGGCCTATTTGGTCTCACTTCTGTTGTTGATCGCGGTGGAATTTGTCGGGGTTGAACGCAACGGGTCGCAACGCTGGATCGATCTGGGACCGATGGATTTGCAACCGTCGGAATTGGCCAAGATCACATTGGTCATGCTACTGGCGGCCTACTACGACTGGCTGCCATTGAACCGCACATCACGGCCCTTCTGGGTGTTTCTGCCGGTCTGCCTAATCCTGATCCCGACCTATCTTGTGCTGAGCCAGCCGGATCTTGGCACCTCTTTGCTTTTGCTGATGGGTGGCGGAGCGATGATGTTTTTTGCCGGTGTTCATTGGGCCTATTTCGCCACCGTGATCACGGCGGGCGTCTCTGGGATTGTGGCTGTGTTCCAGTCACGCGGCACCACGTGGCAATTGCTGAAGGACTACCAATTCCGCCGCATCGACACCTTTATTGACCCCGCAAACGACCCGCTTGGGGCGGGATATCACATCACGCAGGCCAAGATCGCCCTTGGCTCTGGCGGATTGACGGGGCGTGGGTTCATGCAAGGCACGCAAAGCCGGTTGAACTTTCTGCCTGAAAAACACACCGACTTCATCTTCACGACATTGGCCGAGGAATTCGGCTTTGTCGGGGCCGCCGCCCTGCTGGCGCTTTATCTGCTGATCATCCTGTTTTGCGTGGTCAGTGCGATCACAAACCGCGACCGGTTTTCGGCTCTGTTGACGCTTGGCGTTGCGACGACCTTTTTCCTGTTCTTCTCGGTCAACATGGCGATGGTCACAGGCTTGGCACCTGTAGTCGGTGTGCCCTTGCCACTGGTCAGCTACGGCGGATCAGCGATGTTGGTGCTGATGGTCGCATTTGGCCTTGTGCAATCCGCTCACGTCCATAAACCACGCTGATGATCAACGTACTTTTCTCTGCCCCCGATGATGATTGGGTGATGTATCAGGACGCGCTGGAAAAGGCCTTTGACGCGGCTGGGCTTGACGTGACGCTCAGCCGCGATCACGCGCCGGACCAGACCGACTATATCATCTTCACACCCACCGGCCCGATGTCCGATTTCACGCCCTTCACGCGGTGCAAGGCGGTGCTGGGCCTTTGGGCCGGTGTGGAAAGCATCGTCACAAACGAGACACTGACCCAGCCTCTTGCCCGCATGGTTGATGACAGCCTGACCCAAGGCATGGTCGAATGGGTTGTGGGCCACACGCTGCGGCATCATCTGGGACTGGATCGCCACATCACCGCGCCAGAGCCTGACTGGGACCCGGCGTTCCCGCCCCTGTCAAAAGATCGTCCCGTCACCATTCTGGGCCTCGGCGCGCTTGGTGCGGCTTGTGGTCAGGCATTGGCGCAGCTTGGCTTTCCGGTCACCGGGTGGTCACGGTCACCCAAGACAGTTGACGGCGTTGGCTGCCTGTCCGGCCCTGATGTTCTGCTGGGCGCGCTTGGTACCGCACAGATCGTGGTGCTTTTGCTGCCGCTCACGGACGCGACCGAGAATATCATCAACGCCGAAACTCTCGCGGTTCTGCCCAAAGGTGCCGTGATCCTGAACCCTGGGCGCGGCGCACTGATTGATGACGATGCCCTGCTTGAAGCGCTGGACACCGGCCAGATCGGACACGCGACGCTTGATGTGTTCCGGACAGAGCCGTTGCCCCCCGAAAACCCCTTTTGGCATGACCCCAAAGTCACAGTGACGCCGCACATCGCCTCTGTCACGCGGCCTGCGTCGGCTGCCAATGTGATCGCCGAAAACATCCGGCGCAGCGAAGCGGGTGAACCGTTGCTTAATCTGGTGGATCGCGCGGCGGGCTACTAACGCAGCTTTGGCGGCTTTGCGGGGTCGGTCCCGGGGGCCACAGGTGCCAGCCGTTCGGCAGGCATCGGCAGATCGAACCGCAAACCGACCCGTCCCAACCGTGCGGCCATTTCGTCGGCAGCGCCGACGAACATCACATCCATCACCCCCGCTTCGATGCCCGAAAACCGCAGCGCCTCTCCGGCGGCGTTAGCAAGAGCCTGTTCTGCGCCCGCCTTGGCATCCACAAAGGCCAGAACGTGGCCCTTGCCGCCGTCCTCATAGGTGGCCGCAGCCAGAAAGGCATGACTTGCCAGTCCTGCTGCAATGGCAAGTTTCCGATCTAACCCAGTCACAACCTCTTCGGGCAGGCCACGCGGGACGTCGATGGCGACCAGACGCGCCTCTTGTTCCTCGGGGGCGTGTTCCAACGTCTCAACCAGCCAATCCACCGCTTCGGAAGAGATCAGCATCGCAGAGGGTGCCACTTGCACATTCAGCGCCAGCCCAATCCCCTGCCCGGCCAACATCCCTGCCAGCGCGCGGCCCGGCAGACCGGCATAGGGCACAACGCGACCTGTGAAATCGGACAGGCGTTCCTCGCGGTCAAAGACCAGCGCATAGGATTTGCCCTCGATCTCAAAAAGTTCCGGCTCGATCTGATCGCCTTCAGGCTCTCCGGCCAGCAACAGAAACAACTCAGTATCGGCCAATCGTTCATGAAACCGCAGACGCGCGGCGTCATCATCGGGTGCGGATTGCATGGCGGCATGGGCCTGATCAAGATCGGTCAATGTCATGTCAGCACCTCTTTTACCCGCGCGCGCAACACCGGCAACAGCTCATCTGAGAACCACGGATTGCGTTTGATCCACCCGGTATTGCGCCACGACGGATGAGGCAAGGGAAAGACGCGCGGCGCGTGATCACGCCACCCTTTCACCCGATCTGTCACACCCATCCGTGCGCCGAAATGCCAGTTCTGCGCATAGCCTCCGATCAAAAGGGTCAGCGATGGGTCCGCGATCTGCGCCATCGCCTTGTCACGCCATGTTGTGGCGCAAATCCTGGGCGGCGGGAGGTCCGATCCTTTGGCGTCGTAACCCGGAAAACAAAACGCCATCGGCAAAATTGCAATGCGGCTGCGGTCATAGAAGGTGTCACTGTCCAACCCCAACCAGTCCCGCAAACGGTCGCCCGAGGGGTCGTGAAACGGGATACCCGCCTCGTGCACCCGCGCACCTGGGGCCTGCCCGGCGATCAGAATCCGGGCCGGACCTTCGAACCAGACGACCGGGCGCGGTTCATGCGCGGTTTGCGTCGCTGCGAAGCGATCTGCACACAATCGGCAGGCAGCGATGTCCTTGGTCAACGTCATACCCGTCACTTTAAGCGCCGCATAACCAAAGCAAAACCCACAGCACAACTTCGCTACAGGTTCCGAAATCGCAAGAATTGCCTGTTTTTGGACACACTCCTTTGGCATACTGCGCACAAAGGCACCCGGTTAGAGGCGCCCTTAACCAATTGTCGTGATAACAACCCGGCGACAGTCAGAGCGGATGAACAGGCCCGATGTTGGAATTCCTCAACGTCTCAAAGTCCTTTTGGACCGGCACCCAGCGCAAGGTGATCCTTGACCGCGTGTCGTTTCGCGTGGAACTGGGCAATTCGCTGGGCATTCTGGCCCCCAATGGCACTGGCAAGACGACGCTGATCAACATGATGGCCGGGCTTGAAAAACCGGACGAAGGGACGATCACCCGGGGCTGCCGCATCTCTTTCCCGCTGGGCTTCATGGGCGGTGTCGTAAATCGCCACACGGGTCGCGAAAACGCGCGCTATATTGCGCAGCTTTATGGTCTGGATGCCGACTATGTCGAGGCGTTCAGCCGCTGGATGAGCGGGATCGCCGAATACTTTGACATGCCCATCGGCACCTATAGCCAGGGTATGCGCGCGCGATTTACCTTTTCGCTGATGCTGGCGCTTGATTTCGACATCTACCTGATTGACGAAGGCATGCCAGCCACAACAGACGTCGAATTCAACCGCAAGGCAGGCGAAGTTCTGCGCGAAAGACTGGAAACCACAACGGTGATCATTGTGTCCCATCAGGCCGAGACGTTAGAACGGTTCGCACGGTCTGCGGCGGTGCTGAAAGATGGGCGCCTGACAATGTTTGACACCTTGGAAGAGGCAAAGCAGCTCTATGACTACCAAACCCAAGGCTAAGAAATTCCGCATTCGCCGCGGCGAAGGTCCCGGCAGTGGCAACACAGCCGCCCCGAAGGCTTCAGCGGCGGATGGGCCATCGCCTGCGGCTGAAAAGGCCCAGTCGATTGACGCGATCCGGCAAGAGGGTCTGACAGGTCGGCAACTGCGCATGGCCCGCCGGGTGGCGCAAAAGAACGGTATCGCTGCTACGTCCGACTTTGACGCAGTGCGTCAGTTGCGCGCGGCAGGTGTTGATCCATTCCAGCAATCCACAATCCTTGAACTTGTGGCCCCAAAGGGCGGCACTGATGCGCACGGCGCAGCCAAGGGCAATGTGCCGTCCAAGTCCCGTGTGCAATTGCCGCAAACAGTGCCGCAAAAACCTGACAATCTGCCCTCGACCGAACGCGCCGCACCGGCAGACAATCGCGCGGCAGAGATCCTTGCGATCCAGCGCGACATCGCCAAACGCCGCCGTCGCAAGCTGGCGCTTTTGGGGATGCGGTTATCGATCTTTGTGTTGCTTCCAACGTTCCTTGTTGGCTGGTACTACATGCTGATCGCGACGCCGATGTATGCCACCAATTCGGAGTTCGTGATCCAGCAAGCTGAATCCGGGCAAGCACCCGGTGGGCTGGGCGGTCTGTTTCAAGGCACATCAATGGCCACCCAGCAGGACAGCATCGCGGTGCAATCCTATCTGGAAAGCCGTGCTGCCATGGTCCGGTTGGACGAAGAACACGGGTTCAAAGCGCATTTCAGCAACCCCGACATCGATCCCATTCAACGGCTTGACGCGGACGCCACCAATGAGGCGGCGTTCAAGGTGTATTCTGACCGCGTCAACATCAGCTATGACCCGACCGAAGGTATCGTGCGGATGGAAGTCGTGGCCGCTGACCCCGAAACCAGTCAGACCTATTCCAACGCGCTGATCAGTTACGCCGAAGAACAGGTCGACCAACTCACCCAGCGGCCCCGTGATGCCGCAATGGCTGGCGCGCGGGAGAATTATCAAAACGCCGAAGACCGCCGCACAGCCGCACTTGAAGAGCTGTTGCGCATTCAGGAAGAGTTTTCGGTGATCGACGTCACCGGGGAAACTGGCGCTTTAACGGCACAGATTTCGGCGCTGGAACAGCAGCGACAGCAGTTGCAACTGACATTGTCCGAACGGCTGAACGTCGCGCGGCCCAATCAGGCACAGGTCGACGCGCTCCGCGGCCAGATCGCCAATATCGAGTCGCTGATTGACGATCTGCGCAATCAGATGACCGCCTCTGGCGAAGGCACGTCGCTGGCCGTTCGCAACACAGAGTTGCGGCTGGCCGAAGAAAACTACCAGTTTCAGACTTTGCAGGTGCAGGCTGCCCTGACCCAGATGGAGGCCGCCCAGATTGAGGCGAACCGTCAGGTGCGCTATCTGTCGCTGGGTGTTGAACCTGTCGCCCCGGATGAGGCGACATACCCGCGTGCCTTTGAAAACACGATCCTTGCCTTCCTGATCTTTGCAGGTGCCTATCTGATGCTCTCTATCACGTCCTCCATCCTGCGCGAACAGGTCACATCATGATCGACGTCAATATCGGTGACCTGACGGTCAGCAACGACCGCCCGCTTTTGGTCATCGCGGGTCCCTGCCAGCTTGAAAGCACCGATCACGCGCTGATGATTGCCTCTGAAATGGCACAGGTTTGCGCGGATGCGGGCGCGCAATTCGTCTTTAAAGGCAGCTATGACAAGGCCAACCGCACATCGCTTTCGGGCAAACGCGGCCTTGGCATGGATGAGGGCCTGAAGGTCATGCAGACCGTGAAAGATCAGATTGGTTGTCCAACGCTGACCGATGTTCATGCCCCAGACCACTGCGCCACCGTGGCCGAGGTTGTGGACGTCATGCAAATCCCGGCATTCCTGTGCCGCCAAACCGATCTGTTGCTGGCCGCAGGCGAAACCGGTGCTGTGATCAATGTCAAAAAGGGTCAGTTTCTCGCCCCTTGGGAATTCCTGAACGTGATCCCAAAAATCGAAAGCACCGGCAATAAGCGTATCTTGCTGACCGAACGCGGCGTATCCTTTGGTTACAACACGCTGGTGGCCGATATGCGCAGTTTACCAACAATGGCAACCTCCGGTTATCCGGTGGTGATGGACGCCACCCATTCGGTGCAACAACCCGGCGGCCAAGGCGGCAGTTCCGGCGGTCAGCGCGAATTTGCACCCGTCATGGCCCGCGCGGCGGTGTCACTTGGTATCGCGGCGGTCTTCATCGAAACTCACGAAGACCCTGACAATGCCCCCTCTGACGGGCCCAACATGATCCCCCTGCCGCAGATGCGCGCCTTTGTGCACAGCCTGTTGGGCTTTGACGCGCTGGCCAAGGCGGACCCGCTGCGCGTCTGACAGGGCTTTCCCCAATGGCGCAATCGCCCTAGTCTGCATCAAAATTGACCGGGACGATTGATGCGTATTCTCACCCTTTTGGCCGTGTTGCTGGCCCTTGCCGTACCCCTTTCCGCACAAGAAGCGACCGGCACGATCACCGCTGTCAGTTCCGATCAGCAAGACGCCGACATGGCCGTCCGCATTCGCGAAATCCTCGACGCGCTAGGCAACTATGACGATGTGACGGTCGTGGTCGACGAAGGCGTGGTCACCCTGCGCGGCACCGCGACCTCCTTGGCAGAGGCAGAGGCGCTGGACCCACTGGTCAACCGGATCGAAGGCGTGGTGGCAGTGCGCAACACCGTTGTTGAAACCACCGATGTGGCCGCGCGTCTGAACCCCGCGGTCGAACGTTTCCGCGCCCGCTTTGACCAGACGGTCACGCTCTTGCCGCTCTTGCTGATCGCCCTTACCGCTTTCGCCGCGATTGTCTTTCTGGGCTTCCTGATCGCGCGCCAAAAAGGGCCGTTCAAACGGCTGGCCCCCAATGATTTCATCGCCGACATCTATCGCCAGCTAATCCGGTTGGCGTTTCTGGTCTTTGGCCTGATTGTGGCGCTCGACATCCTGAACGCCACCGCCCTTCTGACCCCGATCCTTGGTGCTGCAGGTATCGTAGGCCTTGCGATCGGTTTTGCGGTCAAGGACACGGTTGAAAACTTCATTGCCTCGATCATGCTTTCGATCCGGCAACCCTTCCGCCCCAATGACGCGATTGAGATCAACGGCGACGAGGGCAAGGTCATCCGCCTGACCAGCCGGGCCACCATCCTGCTGAGTTACGATGGCAACCACATCCGCATCCCTAATAGCACCGTCTTCAAAAGCCGGATCGTCAATTTTACCCGCAACGCCGAACGTCGGTTTCAGTTTGAAATCGGCGTTGCATCTGATGCAGACCTGACCATCGTGCGCGATCTGGCCGAAAACACCATCACGCAATTGCCTTTTGTCTTGGGCGAACCGGCCCCGTTGGTCTGGATCGACCGGATCGGGGACGGCGCGGTTTTTCTTGTAGTCACTGGCTGGATCGACCAGACCGAAACCTCGCTCGTCCGGGCCAAAGGCGAAGCGTTGCGACAGGTCAAAAACGCGATCGAGGTCTCAGGCGTCGAAGTGCCGGATACCACCTATCGCATTCAGATGCTCGGCGCGGTGGACTCGGACGAACGCACCGTTTCGGCCCCTGCGTCCCCACCTGTCCGACACCCGGAAATCAGCGATGTCGCCGCCTCAAACGACGAGGCGCTGGAACGGATTATTGACGCCGAACGGGCCGAGACAGAGCGCGATGACCTCCTCGATCAAGACGGCCAATCAGAATAAGCATTTTTCGCATCTGAGGGGCTTGAACCGGCCAAACCTCTGGCGTATCTAGCGCCACGCTGTTGGGGTGTAGCCAAGCGGTAAGGCATCGGTTTTTGGTACCGTGTATCGTAGGTTCGAATCCTACCACCCCAGCCAGCGTTTTCACCTAAACCGCTGATACATGTGTCTCCGGCAATTAGTGCCGTTGTTTCCGTGGCTTGCGCGGGTGTGCTTTTGCGGCAGACAGTCTACGGCCAGTAATATCTGGCAATCAACCGCATCAGTCTGCGTTTGCCATTTCCGCGATACACTTTGGGGGCGTTTTAGAGGTTTGCGATGCGCTTGCGCTGCGCATCCCAGTCGGCGGGCAGATCGTGTCGGAGGAGCCAGTCCGAGGTCAAGCCAATCGGCTGTTTGCCTTGCGTAATCTGACGGACAACGTCCGGTGCAAGGAATGCGAGAGCGATCATCTGCTGGATGCGGCGCTTTGATGTTCCGGTCTCAGATGAGATATCGTCAAACGTCGCGCCTTCTTTGATCCGTTTATACCAGTGATTGGCATTGGCAATGTTGCGCATCAGCCGTTCATCAACCGTGTTATCGCCTTCAACGACAAGCTTCATCTCTGCGCCCCGGCGACGCGCGGTGAACGGCAGGAAGAGTTGTAGCTCATTCAATTCTAGAGCTGTCGACGTTTCGAGAAGAGTTAGAATCTGTTTCGGTTCGTGCTGGATTGTCAGCCCGCCGGGTTTGATCTGTACGGTCTTGACTGTCTTGAATGCGCAAATGCGATCAATGACCATGGCATTGCTGGCCACAATCGTTTGTCCCGCACTACGGATGCAAAGATCGCGAATGTGTTTCTGCACCGCCTCGGCAATGGGGTCTTCCAATTGAGCCGCAGGGATCCGCCATGTCCGCTGCTTGTCATCCGCACGGGTCACACCCGTCACCAACTTCTGCGAGATGTAGTAACGGTACCGTCGGTCACCCTTCTTGGTATGGCTGGGCGTCAGCTTCTGGCCGGTTTCATCCACGATCTTCCCTGCCAATGGAGATGGATCACGGTGCTGTTTGGTATGCCGTCTCTTTGCGCTCTTGCCCGATAGTTGCCGTTGAAGGCGGTCCCACCTGTCAGGATCAATGATCGCCGGGTGCTGCCCCTCAAAGACCTGTCGTTTGTGCCGGATGCGTCCGGCATAGATCGGGTTGGTCAGGATGTGATGCAGCTGCCCGCGCGAAATCAATTGCCCACCGCGCAGTCTGCCATCAGCAAGCTGGCATTGCTTTGATCGCAAGCCGAGCTGCTCCGTCTTCTCCCGCACTTTGTTTATGGCGCCGCAGTCGTCGTAGAGATCGTAGATCGTATTGACCGTTCGTGCCTCCTTCGGGTTGATCGTGAGTGTTCTGCCTGCTGGGTCGTAACCCAGTGGCACGTTGCCACCCATCCAGAGCCCTTTGCGTTTAGAAGCCGCAATCTTGTCGCGGATGCGTTCTGCGGTGACTTCTCGTTCAAACTGGGCAAAGCTGAGCAGGACGTTGAGTGTCAGCCGTCCCATGCTGGTGGACGTATTGAAGCTCTGTGTGACAGAGACAAACGACGCACCTGCCTCATCCAGACGATCCACGAGCTTGGCAAAGTCAGCAAGCGATCTGGTCAGGCGGTCGATCTTGTAGACAACGATCTGGTCAACCTGCTTGGTATCAACCTCATTCATCAGACGTTGCAGTGCCGGACGTTCAAGATGGCCGCCTGATATCCCACCGTCATCATAGTGGTCAGGCAACAGCTCCCATCCCTCATGACGCTGGCTGGCGATGTAAGCTTCGCAGGCCTCGCGTTGGGCATCCAGAGAGTTAAAGTCTTGCTCCAATCCGTCTTCAGAGCTCTTGCGGGTATAGATGGCGCAACGAACGCGGTTCATTGGGCTTTGTTCAGGCCAAAGAAACGCGGGCCGCTCCATCCTGCCCCAGTAATCCGCTTCGCGATCGCACTGAGCGACTGATAGGGCTGACCTTCCATCTCAAACCCATCAACCGTGACATCGACGCGATAGATCCGACCATTCCACTCGCGGACAAGCTGCGTTCCAGGTGTCAGGATCGGTCTGGCCGCGCTAGCTGCACAGTTGCGAGCACCACCCGCTATCTGCCGGCGCAACTGCCGCTTCACACCAGCGCTTTGGCCGCCCATCACGCTACACTGCCACTCGAAAGCGATCGCTTTGCGCAGAAACGTCGCCGAGAGGTGCCGACCTGGAGCCGCTCCTGTCAGCTTCAACCACTCCGCAGCACAACGCGCTTTGTCCCACATGACCACGTCCGAAAGTTCTTGCGGATTGTCACCTCTCATGTCGTTTGCTCAGCTGATACGGCTTGATAGAGCGCGCCTTTAGCTGAAGTGCTGCAGCGGACAAACATCCCCCTTTTGCGCAGCCGTGAGATCTCCGCGCGGATTGTGTGTGGCTGCCAGTCAAGTTGCTCTTGCAGCGTTGCGACTGTTGCGCCTGACTTCCGGCTGATCAATTTGGCCAGCTGTGCGCGTTTGGTGATGGATTGCGTCATGATTGTCTCCTGCTTGGACCATAGAAAATCTAGGTCCTTGTACTGAGACAAACCCGGGCTTGCCGGGTGAGGTTGAATTTGTGACTGTGACTATCTGTTCAGCGCGTCAGATAACCCCACTAGCAGGTCACTCGCCTGCTGGTGCAAGACATTAAGTTCGGCTGCGAGCTCCTTATTGCGCGAGACCGATAGCCCGGCGGTCTGCCCTGCCGTCGCAACGCCTGCCCCGTCTTCAAACACACAGGTCAGTCGCGCAAATACCGCCGCAAAGTCAAACAAGCCGCTCTCTTCCATGGCTCCACACGTGCTTGCAGCGGCGGCGAAGTCCAGTGGTTTGTGAAAAGAGATTGGCAATAGTGGGCGGATACCGGACATTCGCTGCGCGGGGCACTGACGGCTGAAACGGGTAGATAGCGGACTTTGCAAGGTGAAAACTCCATACAAAGAAGATCACCAGATGCCTCGCCGTGACCACGTTGGAACGAAGATCAGAGGGACCAAAGGCGACTGTTTCCATTGTGGGAGGCAAAACCTATGCTGCAGCGGAGGCAAAAATGGAAAGATGGTTTTGATGACGCTTACACCGACGGCAGACAGTCTCGCAAAATTATTAGCAGGCCGAGGAGCAGGCCCCTTCCTTTTTGTAGGATCAGGATTCTCGCGACGCTATCTGGGTCTCGAAAGCTGGGCGGAACTGTTACAGCGGTTTTGCGACGGCATCCGAGATTTTGGCTACTACTCTACAAAGGCGAATGGTGACCTTCCGCACGCTGCTTCATTGATGTCAAAAGACTTCAATGAGTTTTGGTGGAGCGACGAACGGTTTGCGGAAAGCCGAGAGAAACACAAGGAAGCTCTGAAAACAGAGGCTTCGGCTTTGAAACTCGAAATTGCAACCTACCTCAACCAAATTGATCTAAAGCAAGCCGGTGCGGAGGGTCTCGAAGCCGAAATAGCTGCACTAAAAGGCCTTCACGTTGATGGCATTATTACGACGAACTGGGACCTGTTGTTGGAAGAGTTGTTTCCTGACTACCGATCATTCGTCGGGCAGGAACCATTGCTTTTCGCAAATCCACAATCAATTGCTGAAATATATAAGATACATGGTTGCGCCTCCGATCCGGAAAGCCTTGTCCTAACCGAACAAGACTATAGTAGATTTAGAGAACGCAATCCTTACCTTGCCGCGAAGCTAATCACGATTTTCGTCGAGCATCCTATTGTTTTCATCGGATACTCTATAACTGACCCTCATATTCAAGCGATCATCGCGGATATATCACGATGCTTGGGTCCCGAACGCTTAGAGCAACTCCAAGAAAACCTTATCTTTGTTGTTCGGGCTAATGGAAAAGACAGCTCAGTTGGACAAGGTGTAATGACGCTGGGTGAGACAAACATCAACTTCACCCTAGTGAGTACTGATGATCTTCGGGAAGTCTATGCGGCGATTGACACCGTAAAGCGACAAGTTCCGGCTCGCATACTACGGTTTCTGAAGGAGCAAATGTACGAGCTCGTTAAGTCTGCCAATCCAGAAGAAAAAATGTCTGTCGTCGATATTGACGAGATTCAAGATAAGGATGACGTGGAATTTGTAGTCGGTGTCGGCGTTGCGGAAATGCACAAAGCAAAGCTTGCTGACGATGAACAGGCACACGCTGAAACCCTCTCAAAACTAGGATACAAAGGTATTACAATCGACGACATATTCGCAGATGTTATCAAGCTAGAGTCTAAATATGATGCAAAAGAACTCCTCGAAAATGTCTACCCAGCTTTCACAAAACTTCCTAATAGATATATTCCCGTTTTTCGCTATTTGCGCGCAGCTGGAATAGATTCGAAGGAAAAACTAGAAGCATCTGGTTTCTGCGAAGCAAAATTAATTGCAGAGCGTTGTGTGGAGAAAGGCTTCTCCCTGCCAAGCTACAGAACGCAGTATGAACGAGACTTTGTCGGCCTTTCCACTGCAGAAATCATTGAAAAGACAACCCCAGAAAAAGTTACTATCATGATCCCGTATCAATCACATGGCGAGGTTGATTTGGAAGTGCTCAGTGAATTCCTATGCAATCACGTCGACCAGTTGGACAAGGATCCGTATAAGAGTTTCTTTCGAAAGCTGCACGCCTACTACGATTTCCTCAAATATGGCTTTGACCTATGAACAATAGATGCACCCACGTTTGCAGCTATTTCACAGCCTCTTTGCGGAGCCTGGAGTTTCGGCTTTGAGGAAGCACTGCAGCGTCGGTATATTCGACCAACGGCAGCTTTGGGCCGGTTTCTGTTCTAAGGTGCGGTGATGGGCGGTGGTTTTCTTCGCTTGCCCGACAGCGCATTGCCCGCGATCGCCGCAAGCAGAACAGCACCTCCTATCAGGGTATTTGCAGTCGCGGTTTCCCCTAGAAACAGCCAGACCCAGAGTGGGCCGAGTAGCACCTCGGCTAATGACAGCAGAGCGAGCTCCGCCGCAGGAAGGCTGCGCGACCCCAGCGTGTAGAGGATCAGTCCAGCGCCGACCTGAAACACGCCCATGCCCATGGCGATCCCGCCGTCATTGGGGCTCAGAACTAGCGAGAGATCGAGGCCAAAGCAGATCGCCAAGGTGATGACGATGGCGAAGATGCCCGACAGGAACACTGCTGGCAGCATTTCCCCTGTTCGCCCCCATCGCAGCGCCACGGTGAAGACCGCAAACCCGAATGCTGATCCAAGCGCGGCGAGGCTGCCTTTCAGAGCGACGCCTCCGGATTTATCGGCAACCATGATCCCGATTCCGCCGATTGCAACGGCGATCGCTATCCACGTTGCAGCATGGACAGGTTCCTGCAACACTATCCATCCGAGAACTGCAGCCATAAACGGTGCTGTCGCAAACAGAAGCATCGCATTCGCGACCGAGGTGTTTTGAATCGCGTAGATGCCCCCGGAGTAGGCCGCAACCAACGAAAGCCCTGCGATGATCGCAGGGGCACCATTGCGGCGGATCTGAACAAAGGGGCTTTCGCCAGACCGCACACGGATAAGCACATACAAGAAGAGCGACATGCTGATCGAACGATAGAGCAGTATCTGCCATACGACAGCATCTTCGATCAGGCGAATGCCAAGGCCGACAGTTGACCACAGCATACCCGCAGCAAATACGAAGAGCACACCGTACTTGTGGGCACCCGCGTTGGGAGATGTTGGCGCTAAGGATGTCATGTTCGGCCGATCAATAAAGTCATATCGTTGAGGCTAGCGAGTTGGTGAGTGCATCAACCATCAATTTGCGACATTCACGCGGCTGGTCTATCGCGGCCTTTGACACCCTGGGCTGCCAGGTGACTTACGAATGGCCGCTATGGTGAATGCGCCGCCGCATTGGGTAACAACGGCAAAGTCCGGTTCGGGCCGTCATTTGGCTCCAGATTGGTCCCACCTGCTAATCACCGCATAGGCCGGCTCATCTGCGGGCGCAGCCAAAGCAAGAGCTCTAGGCTACGCCCTATGTAGTTAGCTATCCGAATACGTATCTGGATCGAAACCTGCCATTTCCAAAAAACGACGTTTCGCCCCTGAGTATTCATCAGCGTGTTCTTTCTCGGCCTTGTCGCCATCAGGCACGACGACAAGCATAGCATTCACGATGCTGAACAAGGCCGCTTTGTCACCCTTAAGGGCCTTGCGGCATTGCTGAAGATAGGCCGCCTCAAGTGAACCAAGCCTCTCCGTCCTACCATTACTGGTTTTTGCGTTCACCGGCTCTGACAAGATTTCGGAGTACCGTTCGAAGTTTTCTTGCTTCGATTTTGGACGACCGCGTGGGTTGCCGCTTTGTCCCTTTTTCCACCGCGCAGAATTTGGGGGCTTGCAGTACCCGACCTCCTTCTCACTTTCCGCCATCTTTGTGTTCCCCCTCTTGTTTCGCGGCAGCAACTTTCTGCATCTCTGCGAACCGCTCTTTGACCTCGAGAATGTCCACCAAATAATCCACGTCGCTGCTAGCTGGACGACCGATGTCATAAAAGCGTTGCTGCAACGCGATGGCGCGGCGATCCCCCGTTAAGGCAACTGCCCGCAAGCGCTGCATAAGCGCCTCGCCCATTGGCACCTTTCGATTTTCGCTGGCGATCGATACCTTGCGCTTCAGCACCCTCTGCAAGACCTTGTATGGCGTCTGAGGCTGCTTTGGGCGACCGTTTGGGTTGCCGGATTGGCCTTTCTTAAATTGACCTGATATCGGCGGTTTCATATAGCCACTTGTATAGGGTTCGAGATCGTTCATGCTGCCGGCTCCGTATCTGTGAGATCTGCCTGTGCCGCGCGCGCGGCTGCGACCTCGTCATATGATTCGCCTGTCTCCGCCAAGCGAGCCGTCATACCCGTCAGAGCTGCAAACCTGCGACAAATGACATCACAATAGTGCGCATCAAGCTCGACTAAGCGTGCAATCCGACCTGCCCGATGGGCAGCCATAAGCGTTGTGCCAGAGCCGCCAAAACCATCGAGCACGATGTCACCGCGCTTGCTGACGTCTTTGATAGCGTCAGCCACCATGGCAACGGGCTTCACCGTTGGATGAAGCTGGAGGTCTTTTTGATTTGAACCGAAGCTGTTCACGCCCGGGTATTCCCAAACATTTGTACGATAGCGACCATGTTCACCCAAACCAAAATTATTGACATGCGCGGCGTCACCTACCTTGTAGGTAAAAATCAACTCGTGTTGAGAGCGATAAAACGTGCCCATACCGCCGTTGCTCTTCTTCCAAACGATCAAATTTTTGAGCTCAGCGTAGACTTCATCGCCCGCGCGCTGCAGCTCTGGTATGTGGCGCCAGTCCATACAGACAAAGTGAATAGCGCCGTCGACACTGGCACCCGCCATCGCGCCAAGAGCCCTTTGCAGGAACTCCGCAAATGCGGTCTCAGTCATTTCACCTGACGCCATCGCAAATTCACGATGCTGCACCTTGCCAGAGCCACAAACATGGCCAGAGATCTTGACGTTGTAGGGCGGATCAGTGAACACCGTACGGGCACGTTCACCCTGCATAAGCTTGTTATACGTCTCTGCGTTTTGTGCATCACCACAAATCAACTTGTGATCGCCTAGCAGCCAAACATCACCCGGCTGTGTGACCGCAACACCTGCGACAGCCTCAGGCAGATCGTCATCGTCGTCGGCATGTTCATTGGCACTGCCATCCAGCAAAAGATCGAGTTCCGCCGTTTCAAAGCCAGTGATTTCAAGATCGAAATCAAGATCAAGCTCTTCGAGCGCTTGAAACTCAATGGCAAGAATATCGCGATCCCACCCCGCCAACTCTGCAAGCCGATTGTCCGCGATCACATACGCGCGACGTTCAGCCTCATTGAGATGTCCAAGCACAATTGTCGGAACGGCATCGAGACCAAGTTGTCGGGCAGCCAAAACACGTCCGTGTCCCGCAATGATGACGCCATTGTCATCGACCAGTACAGGGTTCACAAAACCAAACTTTGTGATCGAAGCGGCAATCTGCGCGATTTGCTTGTCGGAATGCGTGCGTGCATTCCGGTCGTAGCTTTGCAGCTTTTTGGGATCGCGAGGTGCAATCTTGAGCTTCGTAGACGCCGGCAAGTCTGGAACACGCGTTCCACTCTTTAATTTTGACATGAGGAAATCCTTCCACATTATGTGCGGTGCAAAATCATGCGACCGTCACGAGCCACACTCCCCTTCAAAAGATCGAGTGCAGCAGATTTCATAAAGTTTGAAGGCCGAGCCTGTCGGGGCTCTGTGGAAGGGCCAGATCGCTCCGGCACAAGGTCGGCAGGCCCTCCCACCGATCACTTCGCAATTGTTGATCTCAGAATTGCGTTCTCGCGTTCAAACGCGTCGCCGCTCTTCTAGGTGCAAGGTGGCGTTGGACGCCCGACTTGCAAGGCCATGGCTACTGCGCTGGATCTCGATATGGCAAGGACGAAATTTACTAATCCGGGCAATAATATAAATGGCTTATATAGAAAGTGACATCTCTCGTCACCACGACGCTATTTTACAGCAATTATTCAGGACATCAGCGCCGCAACTTCCGGATCAGCGCTTGGCCGATTCGACGCAGTCTCAATCAAGTAGATCACCACAAGACACCGCCATTGCCCGTGCAAGTCGGTCGATCACTTCGATCGTCGGATTGCGCGCGGCACGTTCCAGATCACTAATGTAGGTGCGATGAATCCCGGCGTGATGCGCGAGTTCTTCCTGGGACCAACCGCGAGACCGGCGCAATTTGCGCATATTTGTACTGAGGCGGTTCCGGATTTCCATGGCTACAATGGGGCGCAGTGTCGCCGATCCGTCTACAGACGATCAGTGACAATAGTTGTTGACTTTGATTGGAATGGAAGCACTTTTCGGTGTCACTTATCGACGACACTGGAGGTAAAATGAAAGCAAACCAAAGCCCTCACCAAGCAATAGGTAGTGTTCCTGACAACGCTGCAGAGCGTCTTGCTGATTACATACTTCGGACCGGACTGAAGCCGCTGCCGTTGCCAAAAGAGTTCTACTACGCCTCTCTTCCGATCTGCGTCATCGACGCGGTTTATTCGATCGGCGTCAGTTACAGTTCTACGCGCAACACCGTTGCGCGATTTTGTGACCGCCAAAATTGGACGATGTCACTGCCGCCAGGCGCAGAGCGGCTGAACGGCGAGCATCGAATCTCCGGCTTCCTGAAGTTGATAGATGGTGGCACCGCTGACCAACTTGCGGACGATCTCTTCGGGAATAGGCAACGGACGTCGAGCCGGTCGGGAATCTTGAAGGCAGAAGCAGTGCGGAGATTTGCATCGGCGCTATTCGCAGAAGGCATCGATGACTTCGGGGACCTTAGCATGGAAAGGCTCGCCCCAGCTGAGCGCACGGTCCGGCAAATACCGGGTCAGAGAAGCGGGATATCTTTCGATTATTTTCGGATGCTTGCCGGTGACGATCAACTGATCAAACCAGATCGCATGGTGCAGCGCTACGTTGCGCGGGCCATTGGTGGGTCCTCAACTCAAATCACTCCAGATCAAGTTCGGGACACCGTGCAACAGGCCGTCACGCATTTGTCGCCACAGGGCCCAAGCTGGACACCTCGTGTTTTGGATTTTGCGATCTGGGAAGCGGAGCGAGCCAATCGATATCAACCAGCAGATTGGCGATGAGTCGACGCGAAGGCTCCATGTCGATCCTTAGTCGTGATGACGGTCGTTCACTCCGTTGATTGTGGAGGTCAACTATGCGGGACGAAGCGGACCTGTGCAATTGCGGCGACTGCTGACGCAGCAATCATTCGCGCTTGCAGCAAGAGGTGCTCCGCGTGGCAGTGCTTATCGTCAATCCGGTCATTCAGATACAATCTACTCGAAACGAAATCATAGCTTCGCTGAGGCAGTCCTGGGCAACTTGTTCCTCGTCGAAGCGGCTACAAGAGTTTGTCCAGCCCATTGCGTTCTTTCAACCAGCTTCCGATCAAGCAAGGAAACATGGCTTCATCAGGCGTTTTCCAGCCTTGAACCTGATCGCATGGGCGAAAAAACAAAGTAGTTAAGCGCCTGTCGTCCAGGGTTTGACCAGCTAAGCTTGCTACTTGCCCAAAGATTGCCGGCGACGCAGTTGTTCGACAGGATGCCTAGGGCAGCCGCTTTCTCTGGGCAGATATAGAGCGTGCAGGTTGAGCCGGCCGTTGCTCCGTCGTGATGAAGCATCCCAGGTGCGACACGATCCATTTTCAGCGATAGCCATCCCGAACACTGTGCCTTCGGTTCCAGCGCCCGGTGCCGCCCCAAGCCGACGACGGGTTCGACCGACCGACATATCGCGCGATCCAGCGCCGTGTGTGGCCGATCTAACGCGCGGAGGACCGCAGTTGAAAAACGGATCATATCATTGGCAGTTGACCGAAGCGCGCCTGCACCGGCCAGGGCGTCAAACGTCCAGGCTGGAACATCGTCGCCTTTCGTGCTTCGAGGCTGCATGAAACGGCTGGTCTGCTCTGCGCTCAACCTCGCAGTCGTATCACTGAGCCCCAGCGGACCGGTTACCTTTCGCGCAAGAAGATCAGCAAACGACATGCCGGTCTTCATAGCCATCGCCTCGCCAAGCAACCCCACCCCCAGATTGGAATAGGCATGTCGGCGCTTGATGCCCGGGTCTTTGCCTGACCAGTTTTGCAACCATAAAAGCAAATCAGAGCGGCTGAAACTGGCGTATGGGTCCATTTGCAGCGGGCTGAACAGAACCCTCCAAAGTGGAAGAAAGAAATTCGGGAGGCCACTTGTATGCGTCGTCAGTCTTTCCGGAGTAATCCACTCGGGCACAGTGTTAAGGTCTGGCGAAATCTCTGACAAAGGTGCCTGTGGGTCGACTTCGCCTTCTTCGACAAGGACACAGAGCAGGGTTGCGGTGAAGACTTTCGTGATGGACCCGATTTCAAAGATCCAGTCCCCCGCCGGTGCGTTCGCGGGTGTTGTCGCAGTGTGCAGAACCTCGCTAGCACCATCCCGAAGGCTGAATCCGACCACTGTGTGGTTTGGCCCTTCGTATGGTTTCATCATGTTTCGCAAGGTTTTGTGCGACGACGTTTCGGGTACATCGCGGTTTGAGCCTCGGGAGATTTGGTGTGTCATCAGTCCTCGATCCCGAGAAAGCGAAAGGTCTGACCAAGTGTGTTGAAGACACCATGGGCAAGGATGATCGGCATGATGTTGGTTCGTGCAAACCAGATGTACATCAGACCGAAGGCAAAGCCACCAGCACCCGTGATAAGGGCCCCGTGCACACCTTGATAGTAGGCATGCCGATAACCGAAGAAGGCAGATGAGGCGATCAGGGCGACCGTCATGGCGGCCCGCGTTGCGCCAAACGTCTGGCCCAGCTTCGTGATGAGGAAGGCGCGAAAAAGCAGCTCTTCGAAAAAGGACCCATGCGTCCAGACAATGACCATGATCGTCAGATAGGCGAACAGATTGCCTTCGACGTGGTCGAACCTCGACCCGTAGTTGACGTCCACATAGTAGGCATCTGCAATGAGCCCCATCAACTGGGTCGCTGCGATGAAAACACCCATGGTCAGCAGCGTCAGTCCACCTGTTGAAAGCCAGCTTTGCGGCCAAACGAACCCCAGATCGCGCCAAGCCGAACCCTGAAGGTGCAACAGAGCAGTCGCGACACACATCGCGGTCAGTGTTGAAATGGGTCCGGCATAAAGTTGGCTATGAGGCAGAAAGGTCTGTTTGACGGCAACCAGCACAGTCACAACCACAAGCACATCTAGGGCCGCGCCCCTGTCAAACCCTGTTGAGTTCATCCGTTTCATCATCAGACTCACTCCGGTTTTTCCAAATCCAGAAAGCGGCGGATCGCGTCCAACGTGGCTTCCGGGTTGTCCCAGATCACATCGTGACCGGCGTTGGGGATGATCTGAAAACTGGCATTCGCGAAGAGTTGCATATGGGTGTTTTGCAGTGGGCCAAGCCAATTGTTGCATTCCCCGGCGAGCAGTAGAACGGGCCTGCCAAAGCTGCGTACATCGGCAACCATGCCGTCAACAACGACATCCGGGGCATCCGTCCAAACTTGGCTCGCCATCGCCCCGAACCGCCAGCTCGGGGCCGTGTATCCATCTCCGCAGTGGTAGGGATTTTCGGGGTGATTGGTGAACACATCCACCATGTGACCTATCAGAAAGTCGTCTGTCGCCGCCGGGTCTGGTCCGTCTAAGTGCTGAGCGCGAAATCCCGTAACAACGGCCTCGGCCCAGTACCCGGCGCCAGACATGTAGCGGCTTGCAACCTCGTCCCAAGCTGACTTGCCTGAGCTGTCTAGATATCCCGGTTCGATGAGAACTGCTGCCGTCACATCCTCCGGGTATTGACTAAGATAGGCTGTGGCCAGCATCGCCCCCCAGGAATGCCCGATCAGCGTAACGGGCGCGTTTGGAGAGACCAGTTCCTTCACACCATTCAGTTCGCTGATGTAGTTACCGAGCGTGAGTTGTTCCGCGGGAACACGTTCCGAAAGCCCTGCACCGCGCTGATCATAAAACACAACATGATGCGTTTCAGAGAGGGCGCTGAGCGCCAGAAGAGACCGAAAATCGCCACCCGGCCCGCCATGCAGGACAATAATTGTCGGCGCACCGGCAGGCCCGTCGACTTGGCGCATGTGCAGTTGAACACCGCCGATAATGGCGGACGGCAGCGTAGCGTCCTCTGTCACAAGCGGTGCGACCACATAGGTCCCGCGGGTTCCAAAAAACAACATAACGAACAAAACGATGCAGGCTGCTGTCAGTATGCTTAACATTTTGAGGGCGCGCCTGATCATGCCACGCCGGCATTTTCAAGAGAGCGAATGACCTTCAGCATGAACCCCACCGGGCGGCGCGGAAGGTCTGTTTGGTTGAACGTCCCTGCCAGATAGATGTCCCGCTCTGGCGCGTAGAAGACGAACGACCCGGAACTTCCGAGATGCCCGATCAGTTTCGGTGTCGGCCGCCACAAGGTCATCCAACGCGGCAGTTGGAACCGCATCAGCCCGCCGCCGTACTGGAGCGGGAAGAAGACCGGTTTCCAGGTGTGGACCTCATCCAACCGTGCGGGATCAAACAGGCGACCTTCAAGAAACCCGCGTAAAAAGTCGATCAACTCCTCTGGCGTCGATACAAGGCCACCGTCCGGGTCCATGCTCGCCAATGACTTTGGCAAAGTCAGTTGCTGTGATTTATGGAAGAGCGGCAGAGGTGGGTTCTGTGCATCGAATGTTGTGGTTTGACGCAAGCCCAACGGTTCACAAATGTGATCCTGCAACAGCGTGGCGTAGGGTTTGCCGGACACCGCCTCCAAAACCGCCCCGAGAATCTGGAAGTTGGTGTCAGAGTAATGGGCTTTGCCGCTGTCTGGCGCTGCCATCGGAGGCAGTGATCGCGTCATCGCCAAGACCATTGCCAAGTCGATCGTCCGATCCTTGTTATGGATCATGTCGGCCTCAACACCGCCCTTGAAGTAATCAGCCAGCCCCGAGGTCTGGAACAGCAAATGGCGGATCGTCAGGGCCGGCCCGTGGGCCACGCCCTTGATCACATGCAAGTCGGACAAGTCGTGTTGCGGCAAAGCGTTTTGCATGGTCTGGTTAAGGTCAAGCTGGCCCATGTCAGCCAGCTTGAGGGTCAGGGCCGCGGTGAATGTCTTGCTGATGCTCGCAATCGGGAACCGGACGCCGGGCGCCGGGTCACCTGAGCTGCCGTCAAAGTTCACGCGGGCATCGCCGGTCTCAACCCGCAACAAGAGCGCATGTGCGTTGGTTCGCGCCCGCTCTTTTTCGAGCAGGCGCTGGAGGGAGGGTGCCACGCCGGTCATGCGACTTGTCCGCCTTGAGGGAGTGGCGTGGTCGAGCTGTTGAACAGCAATGAACACCCAACCGCGATAAACCATGCGATGGCACCCAGCCCAAAGACGGCACCGGCCACATCTCCAATGGCGGGGATCAGCGTTAACAGACCGCCAACAGCCGTCAGAAGGCCAAGCCCAATGGAGATCCGGCCCAGACCGCCCCCCAGCAAGCCCGCGAGTGAGACGCAGCCGATCCAGACACCACCCGCGATCTCATTCCCGCCGCCGAGACCCAGCTCGACCGCGTGCAGCGTCTGCCAGACTTGCACGGCTTGGGTGACGTCGGTTTGGGCCAGATGGGCCGCGCGTTCGACCGCAACATTGCCGATCATTCCCGCGCCGATCACAAGGGCGGCCCAGATGATGCCCAGCACCAAAGTGACCGTGGCGAAATCGGGCGTGTTGGCCTTCAGTCGCCCGTGCAGCGCTGCGACGAGGAGTGCTAGGGCAATGGCGTTCATGATGTAGATCACTGTGTTCCACAGGATCAGGAAGCCCGGTTGGTTTTGTATGAAGGCCACAACCGCAGAGCCGTCAATGTTGCTGGTGCCGAAGCCGAGCGGCGCGAGCGTGGTGACGAGAAAGGCAAACCCGAACAAGTAGGTCCCGGCACAAATGAGGGCTGCAAAGCCACCGGTCTTTTGAAGTGTCATCGTATTATCCTTTCGTTTCAATTGAGTGATTGGTGAGCATATTGGCGGGAACAGCACGGTTTGCTGTCGCAGCAGCAGCCGGATTCATCACAACGACTTCTGCGGCTATAGGCTGACCGTTAAGAACAAGGTCAGAATGGTCATTCGCGTTCAAACTGACCGAGATGATGTTTCGCCCCTCAGGCAGATCGGCGATATGAAACGCCGGGCCATAGAGCCGTGCTATTTTTTGGCCGTTCACATAGAGATGCGCGTGACCGTGCTGCGGTACGTTGAGCTGATTGACCATCTCTGGCGCGAACGTGAAGTTGCGGGTGGAAACGATTACGTTCCAGCCTGACAAGGCGTCGTCAGTTACAGCCAATGTGACCTCTGGCGGGCTGTCTGGATCGACCTCTTGCGTTGCATGGACATGCGTCGGTCCATGGTGATCGCCTGTCGGTACCTTGGTACCCGCGGGCGCCAAAAGCATTCCGACTAAGAGTGCTGCCACGGTCCAATAGAAGAGAAAAATCGGCCTCATCTGGAGGGTCTTGCGCAGTTTCATGCCCGTCCCTCCACATTGCGGAAAGCGCCGATGGGTGAGATGTGCTGCCGTCGTGGCGTCACGTTCAACCGTTGGCCAGAGCCCAGGACAAGCAGGATCAAAGCGGTTGCGATGATGGGGAGGTGGCCGATCAGCTCTACCATTGCTTCTTCGTTCCGACCCTCGATCAAGAACACGATGTTGGACGTCAGCATCAGAACGGCGACTGCAAGGATGTTGAGCCGTGTCACGACACCGAGCACGAGAATTGTGCCGAACACGACCTCCATCACGCCAGCGGACAGGACAAACAGCCGGTCGTCGAACCAGTCAAACCCCAGCAGCGGCATGAAATTCCAGGCGTAATCTGCGATGAAGGCCTGCCCCAATGCCGCGGGATGCAGCTTTTCCGCGACCCCAAGGATGATGAGCGATAGCCCGGTGAAAATCCGCAATACATCCACGGAATAGGGCTTCAGCCGGTCTCTCAATGCGAGGTCTGGTAATGAGTTGAACAAAATAAATAGAGCGATCCCGACGATGTTGACGTATTCGACCGCCAAGCCAAAGCCGAAGTGGACCGACATGCCAAGGAACAGCAGCAAAAGCAGAGTGGCTGCATGGTGCAGGGCGTGGTTGCTAAGAAGCAGAAGGCCGATCCCAGCCTGCAGCAAGACGAGCGCCACACCCAATCCGCCCACTGCTTGCAAGTGTGGAGCGATCAAGCTGCCGTCATAGGCTGTCAGCAGCAGCGACATGCCCGTCAGGATCCGCATCAGTTCCATCACATCATGCCGGATTTTGCTGTTTGGAACCGCCAAAGCGGGCAGTTTGGTATCCAGCACAATTGCAGCTACCACGAGAGCGACAGCAATCATCGCCCAAATCCAGACGGCAGGATCGGCCAGGGTGTAGCGAATTGGCGGCGTTACATCGCCGCCGTCAACAAACCAACGGACGTGGGCCGTTGCCGTATTTGGCAAAAGAAGAGCGGCGCCGATTATTGAAAGGAGCATTATGTCAGGTGTGCGAACGGGCTTCATCTTGGACTCCTTTCATTCGACGTCATGGGATCTGATATCTTGGAAATAATCGGCCAGATGCCGTGTCCCCACGGGCTGTCCGGCCATGTGCATGCCGAAAGCCGTCAGAAAGAACTGCGCGGGGCCTGCTACATGGCGCGGTGCGAACTTGGGAAGCAGCCGCAGCGCAATCCGACGAAAGACGTCGGGAAGGAACGTGACCCGGTTGGGGGCGCTCAATGTGTCGAAGCTAAGCTTCGCCAGGTCATGGTGGGTCAGCACATCAGGCCCGCCGACGTCCAACCAGCACTCTTTGCGCTCCACGGCGTCAAAGATGGCCGTTGCAAGGTCGGCGCCATGGATGGGGTTGATCCGTAGCTTCCCATCGCCGAACAACCAGACCCGCCCTTTGCGCGCCATACTCAGAAAGTCCTCCATATCCGAGAAATACCCGGAGGGCGCGATAACAGTGCTGTCGAGATCGGCAGCCTGCAGGGCGCGGACGAAAGCTGATTTCGCCGCGACTAGGGGTACGTCGGCCATCCGATCTGCATTCAACACGTGGACGTAAGCGAGGTGTTCTACACCAGCGGTCAGGGCCTCTTGCAGCAAATTGAGATTGGCTTGGTAGTCAACGTCCCAATAGCTCAAACCATCTGTTTGCCGGGTGATTCCAAGTGCTGAGACTACAAGATCAATGCCCTGCATGACGCCCTTGAGCGTCTCAGGTTGAGTTGCCTTCGCCTCCACAACGACATCAGCGGGCAAAGATGCGTCGGCATTTGCGGATCGGACGAGGGCAGACACCTGCCACCCCCGCCGCTGGTATTCGGCACAAAGAAACCTGCCAAGGTAGCCGGTCGCACCGGCGATCATCACATGTTTCATCGACCGGCTCCCCAGATCAATGTGCCAAATGGGCCGACAACAATATTATCGCTGTCCTGTCTGGGAAGCCCCACATCATCCAGGAGTTGAGGCAGAGGCGTGCGTAGACCATCCCGCGCTCCTCCCGTCAGCAGATCATGAAGCGCGTGGAACCGGCGTGCGCGAAGGGTGACAAAATCTGACATCTTGCATCCCCTATCCGACAACGCGATGGCCACGGCCACGCAGGCACTCGATGACGATGGCTTCGCGCCGCCCATTCACATCAACGCTGCTGGCGACGCCACCAGCCAAGGCACCAGCGACGGCACCTCCAAGCGCGTCGCCGCTGTCAGCTTCTCCCAGGATCGCACCAGCGCCAGCACCAAGTACCGTGGCAGCGACGCGTTCCTGATCGAATTGGTTCTGGTTGCGAGCAAGAGCCTGGCAGGCCGCAAGGTCAGATTGGAACGCAGCCGTCGGCTGACCATCCAGGATGGGTGTATAATTTGCGCCGCTATCAGCGCATGCAGCCAAGGCAGGAAGCAGTGCTGCAATCATCAATGTCTTTTTCATGGAATGTCCTTTCGTTTGAACAAGGGAGGGTTAGGCCACACGCAGGGCTGCGCGCGGACGCGAGAGTTTCTGTTTTGGTTTTTGACTCAGACGATGGGCCTAGCCGGGTCCAGCTCGTGGACGCGCGCCCGGGTCGGCAGTCATACGGAAGCGGTCTCGGTACTCGCCTGCGGATATACCTACATGACGGTGAAACGCGCGGCGCATCCGTTCGGCACTTTGAAACCCGGTCTGGAGTGCGACCTGATCAATGGTGTGATCAGTCGTTTCCAACACGACGCGCGCGGCCTGCACCCGGGCAGTCTCAACATACGCCGCAGGCGTGACACCGGTTTCTTCTTTGAAACGCCGTGCAAAGGTCCGTTCAGACATCATCGCACGCGCAGCAAGGCTGGTCACCGTCAACGGATCCGCTGGATTTTCGAGAATGAAGCTTAGCGCGTCGTTGATTGCTGGGTCTTCGGCCCTTTGGGCGACAAGATGTGCGCTGAACTGTGACTGCCCTCCGGGCCGCATCATGTACATGACGCTGAATCTTGCGACCTCCAGCGCGACTTTGTGGCCCCAGTCCATTTCAACCAACGCCAAAGCAAGGTCCATACCAGAGGTGACGCCGGCAGAGGTCCAGACGTTTCCGTCGCGCACATAGATCGCTTCTCGGTCCACCGTCACATCCGGATATTCATTCTCCATAATTGGGCACCAAAACCAATGGGTGCTGGCCCGCTTATCTTTCAAAAGGCCAGCCTCGGCCAAGATCAGCGCACCTGTACAGATCGATACGATGCGTCGGGCGCGAGGGGCCATAGTCTGCATGAACTCCAACAACTCCTGGTTCTTCAATTGCGAAGAAGAGCCATGCCCACCGGCTACCATCAGCGTATCGATCTCGTCATCATGCTTCATGACATCGGCGTAGGAGGTCTCTGCCGTGATCGTCAGACCGGAACTGGCTTTCACAGTCCCCGCCTTTGCGGCAACGATCTTCAAGTCGTATGGCAGATCGCCGTCGCCAATGAAGAACTGGGTCGTCGCAAGGATCTCCAGCGGGCCTACAACGTCGAGGTGATGCACGCCGGGGTAGGCCACCATCAGGACCTTGCGGTTCCGCGCATCTGTCTGAATGTCGTGTTTCTGTGTCATAGGCAGACACTACCTGATTTCTTCAATCGTCCGTTAGGACAAAGACCCCACGATTTCTGCCAAGCAAAAATGTTTTGTTTTCAGATGGGTACAGTTTTCCGACATCGTGCTTGTCGGATTCTACAAGTTTCACAACACGGCAGAGGACGCGCGAAACTTCGCGGTCGCCAGACGAACTTCTGATTTAGCGGCGATCATATTTTCCACGATTTCCCGTTCACTCTGGCCTTTGTCCGCCCTTTGCAAGATCAGTTCCGCGTGACGCACACCTTCTTCGTCATAGCCGTAGAGAACGGACTGGGTCCTGATATGCTGAGCAAATGGTCGCCACTAGCGGGCTACCTTCAACTGTGCGCACGACGCAGCTATTCGGGCGAAGCTTAGAATCTGATTAGGATAGACTCGATCCATCGAACGCTGCAAAGAAACGGATTTATGCATTTAGATGGCGAACGGCAGGGCCGTTCGCCAACGCAGCTCAGATATCAATGCGCTCTGCGATACTCAGGGCATCTTCCAGCTCAACGCCAAGGTAACGCATGGTGCTATCGACCTTCGTGTGACCAAGCAGCAGTTGCACCGCGCGCAGATTGCCTGTTTTTCGATAGATCTCCGCCGCCTTTGTCCGCCGAAGCGAATGGGTGCCATATCCACTTGGCTCAAGCCCAATAGAAGTGACCCAATCACGCACCAACCTGCCATACTGACGGGTTGAGATGTGTGGCCGGTCATGGAACCGGCTCGGGAACATGAACAGGCATGCAAACATCTCAGTCGATTTGATCCAGGACAAGACAGTTTCGCGCGTGTTTTCTGTCAGTTCGAACTGGACTGGGCGTTTGGTCTTGCTTTGAATCACGGAAACGCGTTCCCGAACGCGGTTGTCCTTTACAAGGTCTGTCACGGCCAGTTTCACGAGATCACATCCGCGTAGTTTGCTATCGATGGCGACGTTGAACAAAGTGAGATCACGTAGCTACCCCGCTAGCTCAAGCCTTGCCCGGATCGCCCAGACTTGTTTTGGCAGCAAAGGCCGTTTTTGACCGATGATCCTCCCTTTGTTCCATGTTCTGCTTTTCGGGGGGGTGCGGGAAGTTGGACTCTTGGCATATTTTGCCCTCCGTTCCGCCCTCCAAGCCCATTCACCAGCACTGCGCTGGCAGCGAAAAATAGCATAGAGTGAACGGCCGCTTCCCTCGCAATCGAACTCTGCTCAGATTCTTTCAAATGCAGTAATCCTCTTGCTGCGAGCGCGCGCAGCAAGAAATCACAACTCACAGGTTGGGCTCAATTCTGACGATCGCTGCGTTGTTCACGAACGACGGCTTCAGCGCTTTTAGCCGGTCAGTCAGACTGCCGTTAGTCCAATGCGGACAACCTCTTCCCTGTTCGATTACGGAAATTCACTGATGTTGTTTGAAGTTTTCCCTGTTTATGCGCTTAGGGAAATCGCATGTAGCGGCCTGTTCTCTAAAGAAAATTGGAGACGAAGTGACAGAAAACCCCTCAAAATGGCAATTTTTCCCTGTAATTTCCCTGTTAGCAGGGAAATTTGGCGCAGACTGGATAGCTCGAGACTGTGCGCACAGCCAGCGTTCTATTCATGTGACATCCGGCGAGACTCGGTACTTTTCCGGGGGAGGCCGCAATTTTCGTTTTCTCGCGCGTTTTGAGGACTTCTGTTTACAGAACAGGCTTTTTTCGTTTCCAAAGACAGCCCCCGACAAGTGCGCTTGCTGTCCTGGTTTCGGCACGCAGGGCGCAAAGCTGACCTTCTCTGCAATCGCGCGCCGACGATGGCGTCGAATCTAAACGGACGCATATCAGAGCCGACATCCATGTCGGACCACCACAGGACACTGGCGGCAGCATGGACCGAGTGTGGCCGCTCTCGCGGCATTTTTTGCTCAAGTCGCGCCGCCTAGGGACTTAGTACCAATCCGGCGGATCGGATGAGCAATTTTGGTGGATCGTTGGTTGGGTAATGAGTTCGTTGGTTTTCCTCAGGTGATCAGCGGTGCATCCCAACGCCACTGGATACAGCTCGGCATCTTTGAGCGTCTAACCAAATACAAGAACCTCTCGAACAGGACCGCGCGCGCCCAATGCGAGATCCCATCAAATGTGGCGTCAAACAGCATGATGCGCGGAATGCCGACGTTCGCAGCAGCTTACATCAAGGTCTGCCAATTTGAGCAAATTGGCTATTCTGATGATCCTTCTCTCTGCTTCTTTTCTTTGATTTCGTTCTCACGGTGATCCGGCTTGGTCCAAGCAACAAGTGTGCTTTTGGCTTCAGTGAAGCGGCCGGTGGCTTTGCGAGACCCTCACTTATTTTGCTGCTTCAAGGGCCTCTCTCAGCATTTCCCGCGAACCGATGTGGTTCGCGAGCACCAGGATCAAACGCGCGTTGAATGCAATGCTTTCGGCCTCAGACAACTTTGCATGGGCCGCCAACAACTCGTCATAGAACCCGTCAGGGTCCGGCAAATTAGGTTTCAATATCAGGGACATGCGTTACTCCTTTCCAAGCGCGCGGGTCAGCGCCCTTTGGACCGCCTGCGCGTCAAAAGAAGGCCAACGCGCGACGATATGCTGATCTGGGCGGATCAGATAAATGGCCTGCAAAGCGTCTCCCAAAAACCGGGCTCGCAATGCGTCTGATGGATCTGCTAAATGAAGTACATCAATGGGCACCCCATCTACCAGCAATCCATCCGGTGCATCCCCGCCAATTGCCAAGATCTGGAACTTACCGGTCAGCCTATCCAGTAGAAAACGATCTTTGTCGGGTCCGTCCGTGCAGGCCGCACCCGGTCGCGTGACGGTCGGGCCATTCAGCAGATCGGGCCCGATGCAGGACAGATCGTCATAGACACACGGCACAGACAGCCTGCCGGAATTGACCAGCGGGCGTGCGAAACTGTGATTCCCGGCCAAGTCCAATACGGCGTTGCGGAAGGTTTTTGACATGTCGGATTTGGGTGTCATGAAATCTGTCGCGCGCGACGAGTTCAGGATGTTTTCGTCAGCGGCATATCCCCGCTCTTCGCCGTAACTGTCGAGGAGGGTATCCGGGGCCAGCCCCTTAATCACCAGATCCAGTTTCCACGCAATATTTTCAGCATCTTGCATGCCTGAGTTCGCGCCACGTGCACCAAATGGCGACACTTGATGCGCACTATCACCGGCAAAGAAAACGCGACCATGGCGAAAATCCTTCATGCGCCGACACTGGAAGGTGTAGATCGACGTCCAGACCAGTTCGTAGTCTGGCACCTGTCCTGTTTGGCTCGACAGCATCGCATCCACACGGGCGCGGATTCGGTCTTCGTCCAGTTCCCTATCGCGGTCGATATCCCAGCCAAGCTGGAAATCAATGCGCCAGACATCATCCGGCTGTTTGTGCAGCAAAGCCGACTGACCGCTGTCTTTGAACGGCGGTTCAAACCAAAACCAGCGCTCTGTCGGGAAATCTGCGGTCATGCGAACGTCCGCGATCAAGAAATTATCTTCGAACACGCGGCCGTCGAAATCGAGCCCCAACATGCTGCGTGTCGGAGACCGTGCCCCATCACATGCGATCAACCAATCCGCTTCAAGGGTGTAAGGTCCGTCGGGGGTATCCACCTCTACGCGGGCATGATCACTCTGCGACCGCACCGACGTGACGGCATTGCGCCCGCGCACCTCAATCGGGGCACCATTCCGCTGCGCGGCTTTTATTCCGTCGAACAAGAACTTTTCGAAATAGGGTTGCTGAAGGTTGATGAAGGCCGGGTTACGGTGGCCATCTTCTGGCAGCAGGTCGAACGCGAACAACTGGGTGTCGTTGTGAAATACCTTGCCGACGTTCCAGACAACGCCTTTGTCCAGCATTTGCGCGCCCACGCCAAGGCGATGGGCGATTTCGAGTGTTCGCTTGGCAAAACAGATGGCCTTGGACCCGTTGCCAACCCCGTCGTGGTCATCCAGCACCAGAACCGGGGTGCCGCGTTGCCCAAGGTCCAGCGCAATGCCAAGGCCCACGGGACCACCGCCGACAATGACAACGGGATGGCGGCGCGGCGCTGCATCCTGATCTGGCACTTTGGCGTAGGGGTAAAGCTTGAAGACGGTCTCGTAGCGTTGGGCGACCATATCCGATCCTCCGTCTGCTGCGGTTACCCTTGCAGGGCTTCCCACATTTCAATGTCGCGTTTGTCCGTCCAGATGCGCGGGTGGGCGATCCCGCGCGCCTCGTCGTAGGCGCGGGACACGTTGAATGGCAGGCAATGTTCATAGATCGCGTAATCTTTGAACTTCGGGTCACATTCGGCCCGCACCGCTTCCCACGCCTCCTTAAGAGAGCCGCCCGACACTGCGACCTTGGCGGCAGGCCGATAGGTGCTGTCGACAAAGTCGCGGGTGGATTCAATGGCCCGCTCGCAGGCATCTTTGCCAATCAGTGCGCCGCCGCGCCCCGGCGCGATGGCATCTGCATCATAGGCTTTGATTTTGTCGAGCGTGTTGCCCCAATCCGCAAAATGGCCGTCGCCGCAATAGCAAGCCGAATGGTCTTCGACGATGTCGCCGGTGAAAAGCACGTTCTGATCCGGAACATGGATCACTGCGTCTCCGGCGGTATGCGCACGCCCGATCTGTTTTATATCTACGCGGCGATTGCCCAGATAGACTGTCATGCTGTCGTTAAACGTGGTCGTCGGATAGGTCAGGCCGGGGATGCTCTCATGACCCTCAAACAGGCGCGGGAAGCGTTGGAACTCGCTATCCCAATCCTCTTGGCCCCGCTCCATCACCATAGAGCGCGCCGCATCGGACATGATGATCTGGCTTGCACCAAAGGCCGATGCGCCCAGCACTCGGACGGCGTGGTAGTGGGTAAGCACCACATGGGTGATGGGTTTGTCCGTGACCCCCCGCACCTTTTCAATCACCTTTTGGGCCAAGCGCGGCGTGGCCTGCGCTTCTACGATCATGACGCTGTCGTCACCGATGATGACGCCTGAATTTGGATCCCCCTCGGCGGTAAAGGCCCAAAGTCCCTCTCCGATCTCATCAAAGGTGATCTTTTTCTCAGACATGTCCCCTTGGGACGCAAAAGCCTTTGCCATGATGGTTATCCTTTGATTGGGTCGTCGTGGGCGGGCAGAACGGTGCCGGTGCAGGCACCAAACCCTATTGTGTAACCGTCGCCTTTGGCCGCGCCATGCAGGCCAAGGGAGTCGCCATCTTCGATGAAGCTGCGCGTGCCGGAAGCGGTCTCAAACGGCTCCTTCCCGCCCCAGCTCAGTTCCAGCAGCGATCCGCGGTTTTCACGCTCCGGGCCCGAGATCGTGCCGGAACCCAACAGGTCCCCCGTCCGCATCGGACAGCCTGACGTCGTGTGGTGGGCAAGTTGTTGGGCAGCAGAATAATACATCTCTTTGTAGTTGGTGCGGATGATCGTCTCGCCGTTCAGCGTTACGGTAAGCGGGATGTCATAAAGCATCGGACCGGTGTCGCGCAGATGTGGCAAAAGCTCTTTCTCTCGCACCGGGGTGGCGCAGCGGAACGGCTCAAGTGCTGCCTTGGTGACGATCCACGGGCTTATGGTCGTTGCCGTCGCTTTGGCCTGAAACGGTCCAAGAGGTTGATATTCCCACGCTTGGATATCCCGCGCCGACCAATCGTTCAGAAGCACATAGCCAAAGATATTGGCATCCGCCTGATCCACACTGATCGGACCATTGGATGCAGCCCCGACAATGGCCCCCATCTCCAGCTCAATATCGAACCGCGCGGACGGGGCCCATCGCGGGGCGTCGTCCTGCGGTCCCTTGAGTTGCCCCCAAGGGCGGCGGATATCGGTGCCGGAAACCACGACAGAGGACGCACGCCCGTTGTAACCAATGGGTATGTGCAGCCAATTTGGGGGCAGCGCATTTTCTGCGCCCCTGAACATGGTGCCCACGTTTGTGGCGTGGTGCTTGCCTGCGTAAAAGTCGGTGAACTCCGTTACGCTAAAGGGCATGTGCAGTGTCACGTCGGCCTGTGGCACCAGCGCCTCGTTCCGCTCTGGCGCACCAATCGAGAGCATTTGCGTCAGCGCCGCCCTCAGCGCCGCCCAAACCTCGGGGCTTTGTTCCATGACCCCGTTCCAACCGCGTGGATCTTCCAGCAGCGACTTTGAAATGGGCAAATCATTTGCCACACGGGCGACCTCAAGAATGCGGTCGCCGATGGCCACCCCCAGTCTTCGCGGACCATCGCCATCAGAAAAGACACCGTAAGGCAGGTTATTGAGGGGAAATGGTGTCTCGGCTGAATTGGCCGAGGCCACCCAAGATTTTTGAAGTGTCATGTTGCATCCATTTGGTATTCGGGTCGGGCTGCGTCGAAGGCAGGCAAGGCAAGGCACCTTTGTTCGATATCAAGAAGACGGGGTGTTGCCGACAGGTCCACGTCCCAGCGGTGCGCATTGTAAAGCTGCGCAACAAGGCAGATGTCGGCCAGCGTTGGTTGATCGCCAAAGGCAAAGGGCGTGGCAGGTTCAATCAGCGCAGCAAACGCGGCAAACCCATGGACCATCCAATGCTGCATCCAAGGCAGCCCCTCTTCCGGTCCGGCAATGTCTTTAATCTGGGTCACTACCTTGAGGTTGTTGACCGGGTGCACATCGGTCGCAATGACCATTGCCGCCGCCATGATCCGCGCGCGCAGCAGCGGGTCATTCTTTGGCAGCAAGGGCGGTTCTGGCTCCAGATGATCCAGATAGTCGAGGATCGCCATGGATTGTGTCAGCACCGCGCCGTCTTCCAACACCAAGGTCGGCACGCCCTGGATCGGGTTCAGCGCGACGTAGTCGGGCGCGCGCTGCGCACCTGCAACCAGATCGACCGGGCGGGATTGATATTCAATCCCCTTCATCGCCAATGCGATGCGCACCCGATAGGACGTCGTGGACCGCCAATATGTGTGAAGGGTCAACATGTCACTTCTTGCCCGGAGTACCGTCGAATTTCTTTTCGATGTCACCCCAACAGTCGATGTAGTCGTCCTGAAGCGGAGCTTCGGTTGCAGCGAAGTGAGTCAAATGCTGCGGGAACCGGGTTTCGAACATGAACGACATTGTGCGTTCCAACTTATGCGGCCCAAGGTTGGCGTTCGACGCCTTTTCAAATGCCTCGCGGTCGGGGCCATGTGGCAGCATCATGTTGTGCAGACTCATCCCGCCGGGCACGAACCCCTGTGGCTTGGCGTCATATTCGCCATAGATGTTGCCCATCAGTTCCGACATGACGTTCTTATGGTACCAGGGCGGGCGGAATGTGTCCTCGGCCACCATCCAACGCTCACGGAATAGAACAAAGTCGATGTTCGCCGTTCCTGGCTGACCCGAAGGCGCGGTCAGGACCGTGAAGATGGATGGATCAGGGTGGTCGAACAGGATCGCGCCTACCGGGCAAAATGTCTTCAGATCGTATTTGCAAGGCGCGTAATTGCCGTGCCAGGCCACGATATCAAGCGGCGAATGACCGATCTTGGTCTTATGGAACTGGCCGCACCATTTGACTGTGACGGTCGATGGCACCTCGCGATCTTCAAACGCCGCAACGGGGGTTTTGAAGTCGCGCGGGTTGGCCAGCGCGTTTGCGCCGATGGGTCCACGATCCGGCAGGTCGAATTTCTGGCCATAGTTTTCGCAGACGAAACCACGACACGGGCCATCAAGGACCTCGACCCTATAAACAAGTCCACGCGGAATGATCGCAATTTCCTGAGGGGCCACATCCAGAACGCCCAGTTCGGTCGCGAACCGCAGCGTGCCTTCTTGTGGTACGATCAGCAATTCGGAATCGGCGGAATAGAAATAGGCGTCTACCATGCTTTCGTTCACAAGGTAGATGTGGCTTGCCATGCCGGTTTGCGTGTTCACATCGCCCGCCGTGGTCATGGTGTGCATGCCCGTCAGCCACGTCAGCGGCGCGTCGGTTTGTGGCACCGGATCCCAGCGATACTGCCCCAAAGAGATCACGTCGTCCTTCACATGCGGCGCAGTTTTCCAATATGGAAGGTCGATCTTCTCAAAGCGATGGCTATGTTTAACCGACGGCCGGACGCGGTAACACCACGTGCGCTCTGGCATTGGCTGCGTAAAGGCCGTGCCGGAAAGCTGTTCGCCATAAAGCCCGTAGTTACATTTCTGCGGGCTGTTCATGCCCTGTGGTAAAGCCCCCGGCAGGGCCTCCGTTTCAAAGTCATTACCCCAACCCGGCATGTAACCTTCATGCGTGCCCACAATCGAAGGGGCGCGCTTGAGGCCAGAAATCTCAGTCGTTTGTTGCATTACCCGGTCCTTTCAATTGAAACCAATTTATAGTTGGCTTTGTAACTAACAAGGCATAAAGTTACATTTATGACTAATATTTCTGATTATGATCTGCGGGACTTCACGCCATACCTGCTGAACCTTGCATCCGAGACAACGAGCCTCGCGTTTCAACAGCACTACCGGGACACTTACGGGATGTTGCGCACGGAATGGCGGGTTCTGTTTCACCTCGGTCAATATGGCCCACAGCTCGCGCGGGATATCTGCAACCGGGCCCGGCTGCACAAAACAAAGGTTAGCCGCGCTGTTCGTGCGCTTGAACTAAAACGATATCTGCGCCGAAGCGAAGATTCCAAGGACCGCAGGCAAGAGCTGCTGGAATTGACGCCCATGGGCCGCAGTGTGTTTGCTGAACTTCGCCAGGCCGCGCAGAAATTCGATGAGAACCTTGTTGCGCAATTCACCCCGGAAGAGCGCGCGACCCTTAAGCAATGCCTCGCGCGGATTGCTGACCTGTAGAACGTCATCGGGGCGCAACGGCCATCCACGCCGTCTTCATGTGGGACACCTGATCAAGCGCCCGCAAGGACCGGTCATACCCGTATCCCGATTGTTTTACGCCGCCCATCGGGACGGTCACATCCGTGCCGCCATAGGTGTTGACGTGGACAACCCCGGCCTGCAAATCTCTCACCATCCGGTTGGCACGATCAAAATTGGACGTCCAGACCCCCGCAGCCAATCCAAGGTCTGAATCATTTGCCAACGCAATGGCCTCGGCTTCGGTGTCAAACGTTGTGACTGTTAAGACAGGGCCAAAAACCTCATCGCGAAAAATCGCGTCACTTGGGCGAACGTCATCGAAAATCGTAGGCGCCATATAAGATCCCGCGTCGTGCAGGCTGTGGCCGCCTGTCACCAGTCTGACCCCAGCGGCTTGTGCAGCGGCGACATGATCAAGGTTGCGCTTGAGTTGGTCGTGCGAATGAACCGCCCCAATATCGTTGGCAGGATCCAGCGGATCACCGATGCGCAGGCTTTCGGCCATAACAACTAACCTGTCCAGAACCTCGGTCTTGATGCCCGACTGCACCAACAATCTGGACCCGGCGACACAGGTTTGCCCCGAATTGCGAAAGATCGCACTGATGGCAGCTTTGCAGGTCGCTTCGATGTCAGATGTATCATCGAAAATGACGTTTGGAGATTTGCCACCTAACTCAAGATACACGGGCTTCAGGTTCGACTGCGCGGACGCCATCAAAAGCTGCCGCCCGGTGCCCCCGGACCCAGTGAAGAGCAATGCATCAACGTCATCGTGGCCAGCCAGCGCAGCCCCCGCTTCGTGTCCATGACCAGTGACCACGTTGAAGACACCGGAGGGAAGACCGGCCTCCAGCGCCAGTGTCGCGATCCGCAACAGGCTTAGGGACGCGCTTTCGGACGGTTTCAGCACAACTGAATTCCCCATTGCCAGCGCAGGCCCGATTTTCCACGCCCCGATCATCAAAGGAAAGTTCCAAGGCGTCAGGACGCCGATCACTCCGATTGGCTGCCGGTGGATCAGACCCAGCCGATCGTCAGCTGAGGGCGCGATTTCACCGCCGACCTTGTCGATTGCTTCCGCGTAATAACGGATGGTTTGGGCGCATGACGCGGGCTCTGCTTTCAACGCCATTGCGAGTTCGGTGCCGTTGTCACGTACCCCAAGCACGGCCAAAGGCAGCGCCTCAGCATCAATCAGATCCGCCCAGCGCAGCAAAACCGCTTTGCGTTGTGCAAGGGGCATCTTCCGCCACCGACCATCGGCGTAAGCAGTGCGCGCTGCAATCACAGCTGCGTCAACGTCTCGCACTTGCGTTGCGGGAATCGTCGTGAATGGCGCACCGTCGATAGGTGATGTGACGGTGATTCTGTCGTCTGTTGTCTGATGCCTCCCATCAATCAGGTTTGACTGATCGGAAACCTCAACAGACCTCAGAATTTTTATTTCGTTCAAATCCAGCATGTTAGCCCACCTTCGCACAGGATCGTGAGGTTGTTTTTGAATTGTTTTGTTGCAAATGGAATATTTTTATTTCAAATGCAACTAAATTACGTTTGAGCGGACGGGAGGACGCGCAGCGATGGACACAGGCCTCATTCACCCACTTCAACCCGGTGGCGACGAAGCATTTCTCGGCGGAAAAGGTCTGCGCCTTGGTGAGTTGATCGGCATGGGCTGCAACGTCCCCAAGGGCTTTACCGTAAAGGCTGTTGCGCTCGACCAGTTGATCGAAGGCACGACCCTTGGCGATCAAATCAACACTGTTCTGGATGGTCTAGACGCCGCCGATGATGCCGCCTGCAATGCCGCTGCTGCCCAAATCTCCGCAGCGATCTGCGGTGCGACCCTTCCTGCTGCGATGCGCGCTGCCTTCACACGGGCCTACGATCAGCTTTGTTATGACACGCGCACGCTTAGCCTGCAGGTGGCCGTACGGTCATCCGCAGTTGGTGAAGACGCCAAAGACGCAAGCTTTGCCGGACAATTTGAAACATTCCTTGGGGTTGCAGGCCATGATGCCCTGATCACGCATATCAAAAAGGTATGGGCCAGTTTGTACAACGCCCGCGCCATTGGATACCGTGCCCGCAATGATTTGGGCCGCCACGGGCGCATGGCTGTTGTTGTTCTGGAACTGGTCAATGCGCGCGCCGCTGGCGTTGCCTTTTCGGCAGACCCGCTGACGGGCAAGCGGGACCGGATCATCATCGAAGGCAACTGGGGGTTTGGCGAATCCGTTGTGCAGGGTGTCGTGACCCCGGACCGTGCCATCGTCGATAAAACGGACCTGCGAGTGCTGGATGTCGCCGTCACCGAAAAGGTCATCGTATCTGTCTTTGACGCGGCCAAAGGGCTGGTTGTTGAAGTGCCCACACCGGATCTGTTCCGGCATGGTCGCGTGTTGAATGATGAGGAAATCAAAGCCATCGCTGCGGCGGTGCGCAGCGTCGAAGAAAACGTCTCGGGGCCGATTGATGTCGAATGGGTGATCCCGGCGCACCGCGCGGCCGGTGACCCTCCGGTTCTGGTTCAGGTGCGCCCGATCACCACATTGGGCCAAGAGCCTGCGCCCGAACCTGCCCCCGCCTGGAACCCTGCCGCATACGCCGGCAAATATGCGTTTGGCGTCAAGGGATGACGCGCTGCTTTGACTATGTGATTGTGGGGGCCGGATCCTCTGGGGCAACGCTCGCCGCGCGACTAAGCGAAGACCCATCTGTCAGCGTTTGCTTGATCGAAGCGGGGCCGCGTGACACGCATCCCGCCATTTCGATCCCACTAGGGCTGATCTGGTTATCAAAGCACCCAAAACTGAACTGGCTTTATACATCGACCGCGCAAGAGGGTCTTGGCGGGCGACAGGTCTCTGTTCCACGTGGCAAGGTTTTGGGCGGGTCGTCTGCGATCAATGGGATGATCTACATCCGTGGTCAGGCTGCGGACTATGATGGGTGGGCGGCGCAAGGATGCGCTGGCTGGTCTTTTGACGACGTGCTGCCGTATTTCATGCGATCGGAAGGCAATTCGGCCCCCGGCGTTGACCCCACGTTTCATGGGTCGGATGGACCGCTGTCCGTGCAACGCCTGACAGACCCCAGTCCGATGAACGATGTCTTTATCGAAGCTGCCGGTCAGTTGCAGTATCGCCAGACGCGTGACTTCAACGGCGCGGATCAGGAAGGCGTTGGTGTCTATCAGGTCACGCAGTCCGGTGGGTCGCGCATGAGCACCGCCCATGCGTTTCTCAAAAACACTCAAACGCGCCCGAACCTTCATATTGAAACGGATGCTGTGGTCAGTAAGGTCGTCATGTCCGAAGCGACGGCTCAGGCGGTTCGTTTGAAACGGAACGACGGCCAGACCGAAGACATTGAAGCGCGGATCGAAATTATCCTCAGCGCGGGTGCCATCGGATCGCCAGAACTTCTGTTACGGTCCGGAATCGGACCCGGCCCGCACCTTCGCGCCTGCGGAATTGCGGTTCATACTGCGCTTCCCGGCGTCGGCGCCAACCTGCAAGACCACGTCGACTGTATGGTCATCTGCGAAAGCACATCGCGCACGCCATATGGGATTTCGATGGCCGGCCTGCCGCGTCTGTCCTGGGAAGGGCTGCGCTATGTCTTTGGCCGCCGCGGCATGTTGAGCTCCAATATGGTCGAAGGCGGCGGGTTCATCCGCTCTGCGCCGGATCAGGATCAGCCTGATCTGCAGTTCCACTTTATCCCCGGCCGCAAAAGTCACCGTGGCAAGATGCTGGAATGGGGTCATGGTGTGTCGCTGCATACCTGCGTCTTGCGCCCGAAAAGCCGGGGGTCCCTAACGCTTGATCCATCCCGCGTTGATGGCGATCCACTGATTGATCTGGGGCTATTGCGCCACGAAGACGACCTGCGACTGCTGACCAAAGGCGTTGGTATTGCACGTGAAATTCTGCGCCAGGACCCGTTCAAACCCCACGGCCTGACAGAGATTTTGCCAGGGAAGGCAGTAGACGACGACGACCTTGAAAGCTTTGTGCGTGCCAATGCGCGCACTGTTTATCATCCCGTTGGCACCTGCGCGATGGGCACCGGCCCCGATGCTGTGACGGACCCAAACCTGCGGGTCCATGGGGTTCAGAACCTGCGGGTCGTGGACGCATCCATCATGCCAACAATTGTCAGCGGCAACACCAACGCCCCCGCCATCATGATTGCCGAAAAGGCTGCAGACCTCATCGCGACCGACCGTCGCGAAAGGACGAAAGCAGCGTGAAGATCATCAAAGTTTAGGAGGAACTTGATCTATGAAAACCTTGTACATTGCCCCGCTTGCGCTGGTCTCGGCGCTGCAGTTCATACCAAATGCCGCACAGGCAGAGGCCCATGCGATGTGCGGCTCGGGAGAGCCTGCAACAGGTGAACCAATCAAGATTGGTGCCATTGTCGGTCAAACCGGGCCCGCCGACTTTTCGACAGCATCCACTGCTGCCGCAGCCCTTTTTGACTGCGTCAATGCAAATGGCGGCATTGATGGACAGCCAATTGAATACATCGTCGAAGACGACGCCTGGAACCCTGAGAATGCTGCTAACGCGGCTGCTAAGCTGGTGACGGACGAGGGTGTCGTGGCGATGGCAGGATCCACGTCCTTTGTGGAATGTGGCACCAACGCGAATTTCTACGCTGAAAACGGTGTCGGCGTGATTGCCGGTGTCGGCGTCCCGCGCGAGTGCTTCTTTTCGGAAAACATCGCACCGATGAACATGGGGCCACGCCTGTCCACGCTGGGTGCCGCGATCGATGCGTTTGAAAACGACGGCGCGCGCAGCTTTGTGTGCATGGCGCCGAATATCCCCAATGTGGGTGGCTGGTTCTGCGATGGTCTGGCGGCATGGGGTGCTGACAAGGGTGTCGAGGTTTTCAACGTCCTGCACGATCCTGCCACGCTTGACCCGACATCTCTGGTCTTGCAGGCGATGTCCACGGGCGCCGATGCGATCATCGTCGCGGAACCCGCCCCCGCGGCCATTCCGATTTTCAACGCAGCCGAAGATCAGGATCTTCTGGAAGATGCGATCTGGCTGGGTCCAACGTCAATCTATGACAGTGCGTTCCCTGCCGCTGTGGGCGACTACTGGGCCGGCAGCATTCGGGCACATATTGAGTTCAACGCGCTCGACAGCACAGGTGAAGACAACCAGGCATGGATCGCCGTGATGGATGGATTTGCCGATGGTGACGCCCGTCGTGACAGCTTCAGCCAGGCCGGTTTCCTCGCGGCCAAGACAATGGTCACCGTGCTGCGCAACATCGAGGGCGACATCACCCGTGAAGCGGTTCTCGATGGTCTGAAAACGATGGAACCCATCGAAAGTGACCTGCTGTGCGCGCCATGGGCCTTTGGTCCCGGCGCACGTCACAACGCCAACACAGATGGCCGCATGGCGACGATGACGGCGGACGGCTGGGACGTGTCCCGTGACTGCTTCCGCTCTGACGACCCGGAACTGGCTGACCTAAGCCAATAAGCCTGATCGCGTAAAGCGGAGGACGACATGCCCGAACTGACACCATTCCTTGTGACTGGATTTGCCCTTGGCGCAGTTTATGCGCTGGCAGGTCTGGGGCTTGTCGTCCTTTACCGCGCAACCGGAGAGTTGAATTTCGCCTTCGGTGCGGTCGCGGCAGTGTCTGCCATGGTGACCTGGCAGATGCACGAATTCGGTCTGCACATCTGGCACGCCTGCCTGGTGGGCATCGCAGCCGCAACGGCGGTGTCTGCCGCCTATGGTGTTATGGTCTCGGCCCATGTCGCCAAAAGAACCGACGTCGTCAAAGCCGTCGCGACACTCGGGCTGGCCCTGATCCTGTTGGGGCTTGCCTACTTTATCTGGGGCGATACGCCTCGCCGTTTGCGCCTGCCGCTGCGCGAATTGAACACCGAAGTCCTTGGTGTCCGCATCACCGGTGTCCGCATCGTTGCGATGGGCTTCTGTCTGGCCGCCGCCGTCGGTGTGACACTTCTGCTCACCCGCACACGGCTGGGACTGCAGATGCGTGCGCTGGCGGACACCCGCGATCTCTCGGCCCTGATCGGCATTGATGTCGAACGGGTCACCCTTTTTGCCTGGATCGGTTCCGGCGTCTTGGCCGGTGTTGCGGGTATTCTGCTGGGCAGCTTGGTCCGACTGGACCCCGGCGTGCTGACCTTCATGGTGGTCCCTTCGCTTGCGGCCGCCATTCTCGGTGGCCTGCGCTCGCTGTGGCTGACGCTGCTGGGTGGTCTTGTCATCGGCATGCTCGAGGCTGTCGCGACACCATTTCAATCCATTGCCCCCTACCGTTCGTTGGCCCCCTTCGTTGTGGCCATTGCGATCCTGATGATCCTGCCAGCCGCGGCCTTCAGATCAGAAAGGGCCAGCTGATGAGTTTGCTTGACATGACAACCTCTGCCACCACGCAATCGTCTCACACGCGCGGCACGTTTTTGCACCGGTTGTGGCGCGACAATCCCGGCGTGATCATCGCCCTTGCCCTGTTTGTAATCATCGTTCCGTTCCTGCCGTCCTATTGGGTGCGCGTCTTTACCTCGATGATGGCCGTAGCTGCCGCCGCCCAAGGCGTCGCTGTGCTGCACGAACGGCTGGGGCATGTGTCACTGGCGGGCATTGCGCTTATGGCCGTTGGTGGCTGGGTGTCACTGCGGTTCGCCCATGCCTTTGGTCTGCCGTTCGAGGTGAACCTGATCGTCGCTGCCGTCGGCACAGGTGTCGTGGGTGCCGTGCTTGGCCTGCCGGGGATCCGGCACAAGGGCCTGATCTTTGCGCTGGTCACATTGATGTTTGCGGCAGGTTTGCATGTCGTCGTCAGCTCGATTGGCTTCCCCGATGGCGGGTCCGGCTTCTGGGGCCGCGTGGATGGCAGCCGGGAACGTCAGATGATGCAACGCCCTGCCCTCGCACAGTCAGACCGCGCCTATTTCATCTATGCGACGATCATCGTGGCCTTTGCCTTTGCCGCCACCTATGCAGTCCTGCGGTCCAGCGCGGGGCGCGCCTGGGCGATGATCCGGGCAGGCGATACTGTGGCGAAATCGGCAGGCGTCAAGATTGGCGCTGCCCGGTTCAAGGCCTTTGGCCTGGCGGGCGCCCTGTCGGGCATCGGCGGCACGCTCATGGCCGGGTCCATCGGTCAGCTGGACGGGCGCAGCTTCGACGCGCTGCAATCGCTGTTGTTGTACGGTCTGGTGATCGTGGCCGGGCCGTGGTCCCTGGCTGCCGCTTTGATCGCCGCATTTCTTTATCGCGTTTTTCCAGCTCTCTTGGACAGCTGGGGCATCGACGGGGATGTCGCGATGATCATTTTCGGGGTCGCCCTGATCCACGCGATTGTCAGCGCGCCGCGCGGCATCGCGGGGCAGTTGCAAGACCTGTTCAGCGCAGTTGGCACCAAGCTGAAAGGGTCCAAAGATGATTGAGTTATCTGACATCACCGTATCATTTGGCGGTGTCAAACCCATCGTAGATCTGAACCTGACGTTGGACGGCAAGATCCAAGGACTCATTGGTCCCAATGGCGCAGGCAAAACCACGCTCTTGAACGTGCTGTCGGGGTTTGTCGTACCCTTCACGGGCGCCATTCGGATGTTTGATCAAGACTTTGGCCCGGTCCGCGCAGAAGATCGACTTAAGCATGGCATCACGCGTTCCTTCCAGACGCCGCAGGTCGCAACGGATTTGAGCGTTGCGGAAAATGTGCTTGTCACGCTCGACAGCCTGCACCTGCCGCGGGCAGAGGCGCAGGCACGGTTGGAAGAGACGCTCACCCTTCTGGGGCTGAGCGCGCAGGCTGACAAGATGGGCAGCGCGCTGGATGGCTTTACCCTGCGCATGGTCGAAATTGCCCGCTGCCTTGCGGCCAAACCCCGCCTGATCATGCTGGATGAACCAGCCGCCGGACTGGCCACGGACGAACGCGCCCAGTTGATGACGCTGTTGCGCAAGTTGCCGGACATGGGCGCACAAGTCCTGATCATTGACCACGACTTCGACCTGATTGGCGATCTTTGCGACCGCGTGGCGGTGCTGGATTTCGGGACGCTCGTGGCCGCTGGCCCAACGCGCGAGACTTTGGCCAATCCAAAGGTCCGCGCCGCCTATCTCGGTGAGTTCGAAAAGGAGGACGCCGCATGAGCCAACCCAATCTGACCATCGCGGGCCTTTGTGTTGAGCGCGGCGCGCAACGGGTACTTGATGACGTGTCGCTGTCTGTGGCGCCGGGCGAAATCCTTGCTCTGCTGGGGCCAAACGGCGCGGGGAAAAGTACGCTTGTGTCCACAATTGCCGGTGAAATCGCCCCGGCTGCGGGCACGATTGCACTTTCTGACGACTCCTTGATCGGGCGCAAACCGCAACACATTCGCCGCGTAGGCGTTGCCGCGGTCCCCGAAGGTCACCGCGTACTGACGACCCTGTCCGTTGACGATAACCTGCATGCTGCCGCCGCCTTCTTGCCGCGCAAAGCCGCGTCAGAAGCTTACGACCATGCGTTGGATATCTTCCCGGAACTGCGAGAAAAACTCTCCTTGCCTGCGGGTCACTTATCCGGGGGGCAGCAGCAAATGTTGTCTTTGGCGCAAGCCCTTATGACCAAACCGAAATTCGTGCTGGCAGATGAGATGTCCTTTGGTCTGGCGCCTGTCATCGTGCGCCGCCTGATTCCGCTATTGAAACGCGTGGCAGATCAGGGCGTCGGCATCCTTTTGATCGAACAATACACCGCCATGGCCCTCGAAATCGCCGACCGCGTGGCCGTTCTAAGCCGGGGGCGCGTCATAGCCGAGGACGGCGTCGCCCGCTTTCGCGACGACCCCGACGCGATCCGAAACCTTTACATCGACACCGAAGCGGCCTGAACCGGCGCAACAGGAGACACCCATGTCCACAATCATTTCGATCGACGAATTCGTGAAAGACCCCGGTTACCCCGGCATGGAAGAGCGATTTTTCAACAGCCCCTGGATCGCAGAGCCTGTGTCGAAATTCCGCGAAGAAGACGTCGAACGGTTCTGGTTTCTCGACTTCCACTGGCCCAAGGGCACCACGCCCCTTGGGATGAGCTTCTTTGAAGACGGCTACGCCTTCGCCACGCAACAGGCCGCAACGACCCTGCCTTTGCCCCCGTCCAACGGGCTGGCCGTGCGGTTCGGCGGCGTGCATGTGTTCGGCGGTGAAAGCCCCCTGAAAAGCGCTTGGGAACCGGGCTTTCGCGGCATGCGCATCGGCAATGATCTGGGCGGCATTCTCGAAAGGTTCAACGATACGTGGGCCAAGCGCGAAGCAGAGTTGAAAGCCGGGTTCTCTCATTTCCGCGATTTTGACACAGCAGGCGCCAGCCTGACTGATTTGGCGCAATTCGCCAATGACGCGCGGTCGTTCCAAAAGTTCGCCTGGGTCACGCATTTTGGCCTGATGTATCCGCTGTTGGCGAACTACGCCGGCTTCTATGGCCTGTGCGCAGAGCTCGGCGTGGAGCCGGGTGAGATCGCCAAATTCTTGCAAGGCGAGAGGACCAAGATCATCGACACCGATGTCGCGCTTTGGAACCTGACAAAACGCGCGAAAGAGCTGGGCGTGGCAGGTCATGTCACCGGCACGCCTGCGCAAATGCGCGCAGCAATGGACAGCGCGGGTCCCAACGGCGTTGCATGGCTGGCCGAATATGATGCGTTCCTCGCGGAATGGGGCTGGCGGTGCACGGGCATTGCTGACCCTCTTGAAAAGCCGTGGATCGAGGATCAGCAACCGGTCGTCGGCCTGCTTGAAACCTTCCTGCAGAAAGCCGGTGCGCATGATTTTGATGGCGGTTTGGCCATGGCAGCGAAAGAGCGCGATGAAGCAGTCGAAGCCGCCCGCAGCAAATTGACCCAAAGCGAGCAAGCCGCCTTCGATCAGGCGCTGGCCGGATGCCGCATGGCCAACTTCAGCTGGTGGAACGAAGACCACAACGTCGTCATCGATATGCAGGCCACCATCCCGATGCGCCGCGCCGCCACCGCGATTGCCGAAAAGGTAGGTGCGGACAGCCCCGATGACGGGTGCTTTCTGTTTCACACGGAACTGGTCGAACTGGCCGAAGGGTCAACGAACTGGAAAGCCCTGAAACCCGTCGTAAAGGACCGACGCGATTATTACGATCACTGGAACAGCCGCCGGAAGGAAATGCCAAAGGTCGTGGGCACTGTGCCGGACAATGTGGGTGATCCAATCCTGATCGAAATCGTCGGCCTGCACGAGAAATTCCTCGCCGCCCAGCGGGGCGAAATCGGCGCAGAATTGGCAGGCATCCCCGCCTCCAAAGGGTCCGTCACTGGACCCGCAAAGGTCATGCACAACGCAGACGACCTGCATCTGTTGAACCCCGGCGATATTTTGGTGTGCGAAGGCACCGCACCGTCGTGGACGCCCGCGTTTACCAAAATCGGCGGCTGTGTCTGCGATAATGGCGGGACGCTGACCCATGCCTCTATCGTCAGCCGCGAATATGGCCTGCCTTGCGTGGTTGGCACCGGTGTCGCAACGAACGCAATTCAAACCGGGGATATCGTCACCGTCGATGGAACAAACGGCATCGTCCGCATTCAAAAGAAGGACGCAGCATGAGCCCCTCCCCCACCCTATTGCTTCTTGATTTTGGCGCGGTCATTTCAAAAACGATCTTTGAAACCCATGACCACACGGAAAATGTGCTGGGCCTCGCACCTGGCACGCTCACGTGGCTCGGACCAATCGATCCGTCAACAGACCCGCTTTGGCGCGACATGATCGCAGACAAGATCACTGAACGAAACTATTGGGAACAGCGGGCCGCTGAAGTGGGCGCACTGATCGGAGAGCCTGACTGGCAACCTTCCGACCTTTTGCGCCGCGCCCGTGAAGGCATGACCGCAGATGCAATTACCCGGCCCGAGGCTCTGGCCTTGGTGCGCGCTGCAAAACAGAACGGCAATCGCGTTGGCATCCTGTCCAATGAACTGGCGCTGTTTTTTGGCGACAACTGGCGCGCGGAATTGCCAATTTTTGAAGAGATGGATGACGTGATTGATGCATCCTTTGGTGGCCCGCTCAAGCCTGACCCATTGGCCTATCAAGGCGCGGTGCAGGCGTTCAAGACAACCGCTGATGATATCGTCTTTGTCGATGATCAGCCACGCAATGTGACTGGTGCGCAGGATGCAGGCCTTAAAGCGGTGCAATTCGATGTGAGCAGGCCTAAGGCGTCCTTTGGTCAAGCGGCCCGCCTCTTGGATATCGAGGCGCAATACGGTAGGTATTTGCATCTCGCGGAAAGACCAAATGAAACGATCCGATCAAAAGCAAGTTGATGGACAACAGGCAAGAATCACCGGTGCAACAGCAATCAAAACCAAAAGATGACACGCAAATCCGGTTGGATGAATTCCTGCCGTTTCAGTTGGCCGTGGTGGCCAATCAGGTCAGCCAGAAGATTGCAAAGATCATCGAGAAGGATTTCAGCCTTCACATTCCAGAATGGCGCATCCTCGCGACCTTGTCTTATCATGCGCCGGTGTCGTCACAGTTTCTCGTGTCTCACACGGCGATGGACCCGGCTCGTGTCAGCCGGGCCCAAACTCGGTTGTCAGATTTGGGTCTGGTCAGTGTCAGGCAGGATCCGGATGATAAACGACGGGTCTTGGTCAACTTGACAGATCACGGCGCCGAAATCATCGCTGCAACATTGCCAAGTGCGCTGGAAGCAGAAAAAGACATCTTTTCAGCATTGTCACAGCACGAGTTGGACATGTTGGATAACATATTGATCAAGATCCTTGCTACGTTGCAGGCCGAGAACACCTGACACGACGAGTACGAAGCCGAACCATACCCGCGCAATTCGAAACGCCGCGCTAAGGCATGGCAATCTAGGCTGCTTCTTCCTTGCCCATACCAACGCGGCTTCGATGGGGCCCAAAGAGGCAAGCAAGACCAAGGATGACCCCCGAGACCGCAGCGATCATGCCCGCAGCACTGACGGCGTTCGTCGCACCAAACCAGAGCGGGCCGTATCCCGCAAAGACGTATCCCAAGATGGCCGAAAGCGTTGCAAAGGCCACAGACCACCAGACCTGATGCCCCAGCGAATTCGTCATCAGACGTGCCGCCGCAGGCGGGCAGATGAACATTGCAATCACGATGATGGAACCCACCGCATCAAAAGCGGCTACGGCTGCGACGGCCGCCGTCACGACAAGCCCAAACCCGAGTGCCGAGGCCGGAATGCCAAGAGCTTCTGCAAAGCCTTCGTCAAACGTTGCAATCTTAAGCCAGCGCCAGAAAACCACCGTCAGGGCGATGACAATAGCGCAGACGAATGCGATCCGCGGCAGCTCTACGGGTAGGGTGGCCAGTGCCACCGGATCAAGCAGTGACCGCCAACCTTCGGCGCGAAACCAGATGAGGGATTCCAGATTTCCCATCAGCGCGTGTTCTACGTCAATATGGACTTGGCTGGTGTCGGTTTGCTCTAGGATCAGAACGCCTGCTGCAAACATCGAGGTGAAAACCACACCCATAGCCGCCCCCGGTTCAATCTTGCCCAGACGTTTGACCGCTTCGATCAGGATGACAGCGACAACAGCCGCCCCGGCAGCACCAAGCAGCATGGGAATGGCAGAGATCACGCCAGTGACAAGAAACGCCACGACGATGCCAGGCAGCACAACATGGCTGATCGCATCTCCGATCAGGGCTTGACGCCGCAGGATCAGAAAGTTGCCGGGCAATGCACAGGCGATGGCGGAAAACACGCCGATCAGGATCGGTGTCAGCGAGAATTGAACGAAATCAGCGCCCATCATGTACCACCTAAGGCAACAGGCCCGCCAAGCCTGCGATCAAAATCGGCGATTTCATCAGCCGTGAATACATCCTCGATCGGGGTCAGGCCATCATACCGGCCTGTCAGCCCAGCATCCTGATGCACTTCGCGCGCGACGTCCCAGCGTCGTTCGTCCCGCGCGATCTTGGCGGCCTGCGCGCGCCCCGTTTCGGTCGGAACACCATCGGCACGCACCAACCCCTCGCGGCGCAACAGGCGCAACGTGTAGGCCTCTCGGATCGGATGCTGCGCGGCCAGCGCCAGTAACCCCTGACGGCGGTGGACGCGCGCCTGAAACTGCCGATGCCGGATGACCGCCGCCAACACACCGCGTACGGGCGCAAAGAGCAGCGAAAAGACAAAAACCGCGGCCGCCACAAGCACGATAATTGGCCCAGTTGGCAATGCGGGCGCAGAGGCAGAGATGACAGCCCCCAGATATCCCGACGCCCCGCCTACGACACCCGCGATCCAGATCACATTGCCCGACCGTTCAGTCCAAAAGCGCGCTGTGACGGCAGGGATGATCAACATCGCGACAATCAGGATCAGCCCAACGAGCTTAAGACCGATTACGGTTACACCCATCACTAGACCCATCATCAAAAGGTCGATGCGGCGCACATCATAGCCCATGGCGGCAGCATAATCGCTGTCAAACGCCACCAGCGTCATCGGGCGGCGCATCAGCCATGTCGCCAGCACCGCAATCGAACCTCCAATAGCAATGACAACAGCGTCTTGGAATAGCATGCCAGCGGTTGAGCCAAGCAAGAAACCTTCCAGCCCGGCCTGTCGTCCGGCGCTCATACTCTGGATAATCGTGAGAAGAACGATACCGACGCCGAAAAAGACCCCAAGGACCGCACCAATGGCCGCATCTTCCGCCAGACGGGTGTGCCGGACAATCCATTCGATCAACAATAGCCCGATCCATGCCGTGATGGCTGAGCCCAGCAAAAGACCAATCAGACTGCGGCCGTCGCCACCCAGGCCGATCATGACGATAAACGCGATACCAACACCGGGCAGTGTTGCGTGGGCAACCGCATCAGAGACAAGCGCGCGTTTGCGCAGGAACAGGAACGTCCCCGACGATCCGGCCGCAAAACCCAGAAGTGCCGCACCAATGGCAACCAGCGCGGCGTTATATCCCGCTTGCAAAAGCAGGGCTTCGAAGAACAGGTTCACTCAGGCGTCCCCGCCGCGGTGGACAGCTCGTCCAGATGTGTGGCCGCAAGACGACCACCGTAAGTCGCCTGTAAGTTCTCCGTCGTGAATGCGGTTGAAACCGGGCCTTCCGCTATGCGCCGCACGTTGATCAGGAACACATGATCAAAGTAATCGCGCACCGTGGAAAGGTCATGGTGGACCGCGACCACGGCCTTGCCGTCGGCTTTCAGCAACTTCAGCACGTCGATGATCGCGCGCTCGGTCGCGGCATCCACACCAGCAAAGGGTTCATCCAGCAGGTAAAGATCAGCATCCTGTGCCAGCGCACGGGCCAGAAACACCCGCTGTTGCTGGCCGCCCGAAAGCTGCCCGATCTGGCGCTGCGCAAAATCAGCCATGCCGACCCGTTCCAGACAATCAAGCGCGCGCGACTTCATCTGGCCGGACAACCGCCCCAGCAGGCCGACCTTGCGGTAAAGACCCATCTGCACGACATCAATCACGGTGGTCGGGAAATCCCAGTCCACGCTGGCGCGTTGCGGGACATAAGCAATGCGTTCCCGCGCGTCTTCGATGGGTTGACCGAAGACATGCACCTCCCCGGATAACCGGGGGATCACGCCAAGTGCGGCCTTCAAAAGCGTAGATTTGCCGGCGCCATTGGGTCCAATGATTGCCGACATCGCATTCGCAGGAAACGTGGCATCCACAGAGAACACAGCCGGTTTTTCGCCGTAGGACACTGTGACGCCTCTGACTGAAAGAGGGATCGCAGACGCATGCAAGGCCGGGTCTGTCACCCGGCCTTCCTCGGCAATTATTTTGGGCGGTTGGTTACGTTTCACTGACGGCTCCATCAGTTCAGCAGACCTTGCATGCCATCGTCGGGCGATGTGCCACCCAATGCGGCCGATATCGTCGTCGCATTATGGTCAATCATGCCGATATAGGTGCCCTCGTAAGTGCCGGGTTCGCCCATCGCGTCCGAGAATAATTCGCCTCCGATGACGACCTCATGACCCTCTGCCGCGGCCCCTTCGATCAGTGCCTGGATATTCCTGTCCGAGACTGAGGATTCCACGAATACGGCGCGGATATCATTCTCGACCAGCATCGTGACCAACTCACCAATCCGCTGAAGTCCAGCTTCTGACTCCGTCGAAATCCCCTGAATGCCGACCACTTCAAAGCCATAGGCGTTGCCAAAATAGTTGAACGCATCATGGGCCGACAAAACAACGCGGCTTTCAACCGGAACCGTAGACAAAACCTCGTTTGTATAGCGGGCAAGATCACCCAATTGCGCAAGATAGGCATCCGCATTCGCACTGAACGCATCTGCGTTTTCTGGATCAACGTCGATCATGGCATCGCGTACATTGACGACGACACGCGACCACAGGTTTGGGTTCATCCAAAGATGTGGATCGTACCGACCTTCATAGTCTTCTGACCCAAGCAGCAGGTTCTCCGGCACCGCCTCTGCCACCGCGACCACGTTCCCGCCTTCGCCCAGTTCATTCAGGAAATCTTCCATCTGCGCTTCCAGATAAAGTCCGTTCCAAAGCACAAGATCAGCTTTGGCCAAGGCCACGATATCCGTGCGGGTCTGGCGATAGGCGTGCGGATCGACACCGGGACCCATCAGTGCCTGCACGTCAACCAGATCGCCACCGATATTGGTCACGGCATCTGCAATCATGCCGGTCGTGGCGACAACGGTCAGACGTTCCTGTGCTGCGGCCCAGCTCGCGGGCAGCGCCATGGTCACAACTGTCACCACGGCCAAAAATAGTCTTCTTGTGATCGTCATGGCTTTGCTCTCCGCACGAATCGGCTCGCTAATCGAGCACGCCCTCTTACCCTCCTGTTATTGCGAAGCATTCGCAAAGTCAATGTACTTGCGAAGCATTCGCAATTAGATCGGCCTTGCGCACCACCCGCGGTTCCACAAAGCCTGTTGATCAAACGCCGCCAGAAATGTCCGCGCCGTATCGACATCCGCCGCCTGCCATCCAATAGTGCGCCCAAGATCAAATATTGGGGGACGCGCGATGACAACAGGCCGGTTGGTTGGGAAACGAGTCTTGGTGACTGCAGCAGCGCAAGGCATTGGCCGGGCAAGCGCCTTAGCGATGGCGGCGGAAGGTGCGCAGGTCTTTGCCACAGATATCAACGCCGATGGGCTGTGTGACCTGGATGGCATGGAGGCCTTTGTGATGGACGTGCGGGACGATGACAGCGTCGCCGCTGGCATGGCGCGGGCGAAACCTGATGTGCTGTTCAACTGTGCGGGGTTTGTTCACCACGGCACCATCTTGGACACGACTGACGACGAATGGGATTTTGCCTTTGACCTGAACGTCCGCTCGATGCTGCGCACGATCCGTGCAGCACTGCCGGGGATGCTCGACCGTGGTACAGGGTCAATCATCAACATGTCCTCTGCAGTGTCGAGCGTCATCGGTGTGCCCAACCGGTTTACCTATGGCACCACAAAGGCGGCTGTGGTCGGGCTGACCAAATCGGTCGCCGTCGACTACATCACCAAAGGCATCCGCTGTAACTGCATCTGTCCCGGCACCGTCGAATCGCCCAGTTGGCATGACCGTGTTGCGGCCCTTGGCGAAAAGCTGGGCAGTGCCGAAAAAGCGCTAGAGCAATTTATCGAACGCCAGCCCATGGGTCGTGTGGCCAAACCAGAAGAGATTGCAGCACTTGTGGTCTATCTTGCCAGCGACGAAAGCGCATTTACCACCGGACATGCCCATGTGATCGATGGCGGCTGGTCAGGCCAATAACGGCCCCAAACACCGGGCCTGCCGCCCAGCTTCAAAGACAGTAACGGCGCGTCCCTGACCGCCCTCTAAAGAAAGACCACAAAATGAAACTTGTCCGCTACGGTGAACCAGGTGCCGAAAAACCCGGCCTGATGGATGGCGAAACGTTACGCGATCTTTCGGCCCATGTTGATGACATCACTGGCGCCATACTGGACGATGCCACCTTGGCCCGCTTGGCAGCCCTTGACCCTACTGATTTGCCCGCTGTCGCTGGCGCGCCGCGGCTGGGCCCATGTGTTGGTGGGATCGGCAAATTCCTTTGCATCGGGCTCAACTATTCCGACCACGCTGCTGAAACCGGGGCCGCGATCCCCGAACACCCGATCCTGTTCTTCAAGGCCAACTCTGCCATTGTCGGCGCCCATGATGACGTGGTCATGCCGCGCGGTTCGCAGAAAACCGATTGGGAGGTCGAGTTGGGCGTCGTCATCGGCAAGGCAGCCAAATACGTCTCAGAGGCGGATGCGCTGAACCATGTCGCAGGCTATTGCATCGTCAACGACGTCAGCGAACGGCACTTTCAGACCCAGCTGACCGGCCAGTGGACCAAAGGAAAGTCTTGCGACACCTTCGGGCCAACCGGCCCCTGGCTGGTGACCCGCGACGAAGTGCCTGACCCCCAAAATCTGGACATGACGTTGGATGTGAACGGCCAGCGGATGCAAACCGGGAATACCAGCACCATGATTTTCACAGTGGCCCAGATCATCGCGCACCTCAGTAGCCTGATGACCTTGCACCCCGGCGATGTCATCACCACCGGCACGCCGCCGGGAGTGGGCATGGGGATCAAACCCGACCCGGTGTTCCTGCGCGTTGGTGACGTGATGGAATTGCACATTGCGGGTCTTGGCACCCAACGCCAGACGGTCCGGCAAGATGTCTGACCTGCTCCTGATCTGCCCGGTCACATCCATCATGATGTCACGGATGGAGGCCGCCTTTACCGTCCACCACTGGGCGGATCTTGATGCGGATTGGCTGGCCGCGAACGGTGACCATATCACCCATGTGATGACCGATGGGCATCTGGGCCTGAAACCCGCGGTGATGGATGCGCTGCCGAACCTGAAGATGGTTTCGTGCTACGGGGTTGGTTATGACGCCATTGATGCAGACGCGGCCGCAGCGCGTGGGATCATGGTGACCCATACGCCAGACGTGCTGAACCAAGAGGTCGCGACAACGGCGATCCTTTTGCTGCTTGGCTGCTACCGCGAAGTGCTGCGCGATGATGCCTATCTGCGCAGCGGCACATGGGAAAAACAGGGCAACGCCCCGTTGACCCGCTCTGTAGACAATCAAACCATCGGCATCCTGGGGCTGGGTCGCATCGGTCAGACCATCGCGGCAAAGCTCGCCCCTTGGTCGCCGACAATCCTTTACCACGCCCGGTCCGCCAAAGATGTCCCCTACCGCTATTACGACGATCTGACAGCGATGGCCGCTGAATGCGACGCGCTGATCTGCATCACACCGGGCGGTGCTGCGACCGAAAAACTGGTGAATGCGCAAGTCATTGACGCCCTCGGCCCGCAGGGCACGCTGATCAATGTCGGGCGCGGGTCTGTCGTCGATGAAACCGCTTTGATCGCCGCCCTTCAGTCGGGGCGGCTGGGTTGGGCTGGCCTTGACGTTTTTGAGGACGAACCCCGCGTTCCGCAAGCCCTGCGCGATTTGCCCAACACCCTGTTATTGCCGCATGTGGGCAGCGGCACCCATGAAACCCGCGCCGCAATGGGGGGATTGGCAATCGACAACCTGCTGCAACATCAAGAGACTGGCAACGTCAAGACACCCGTGCCGGAATGCGCAGGTCTGGCCTAGTCCCAGTCGACGTTGAACTTGTCCACGACCATTTCGACCTGTGTCGGCGTCAGAGCGTTAATCGGAATGCCGCGCGTCAGCAGCGCCAGCTTGGCGGTCTCTTCCAGCTCTTCGGTAGCAAAGGCAGCGGCCCACAGGTCCTTGCCCGCAACAACTGGCCCGTGATTGGCCAACAGCACAGCAGACCGCTTGCCCGCAAGCCCACGTACCGCATCCCCCATCCCCGGATCACCGGGCAGGAAAAACGGCAGCAACTTCACTTTGCCCAGGCGCATAACCGCATATGGTGTCAAAGGCGGGATCACATTGTCGGGGTCCACGTCGGGCATCATCGACAGGGCAACGGAATGGCTGGAATGCAGATGCACAACCGCCCCGGTCTGCGCGCGCGTCTCGTAGAATGCACTGTGCAGCGGAACCTCTTTTGTGGGTGCATCGCCAGACAAATGGCGCATTTCGGCGCTCAACAAGCTGATCTGCGCAGGATCAAGAAACCCCATCGCGCTGCCTGTGGGCGTGACCAGCACATTGCCGTCTGACAAGCGCACGCTGATGTTGCCCGATGAACCGCAGGTCAGCCCACGGTCAAACATGGACTTTGCGATCCGGCAAATGTCCTCACGGGCGCGGGTTTCTTCGGTCAAACTTCGCGTTCCATCAGTGCCAGTGCCTCTTTGAAAAAGGACGGGCCGCCAAAATTGCCTGATTTGAGCGCAAGGGCCATCCCGTCCGTTCGCACCATCGGCACACCTGCAGCGATCCTTGGACCAATGTCCAACACGCGTGCGGCAAGCCCTTTGACCACCGCACCGCTGGTCTCGCCACCTGCGACCACGATGCGCGCGGTACCCCGCGCCTTCAACATGGCGGCCAGATCGGAAAAAAGCCCTTCAATCGCTGTGGCCGATGCCGCGCGTCCGAACCTGTCCTGCGCTGCGCGGACCTCTTCAGGGTCAGCCGAAGAATAGACCAGCGGTGGCGCGTCCTGCGACAGAATCCAGTCCACCAAGGCCGCCAGATCAACCGTGCCGTCGACAGCCTCTTCTGCAGTGATCTCGCGCGATGGATATGTCTTGCGATAGTCGGTGACCTGCTCGCGCGTCGCACGGCTGCACGACCCCGACAGCACAACGCCCTTGCCCGTGATCGGTTGCCACTTTGGCGTGGCCGCTTTGGCTGCAAAGTTGGCAGGCAGGCCAATTGCAATGCCCGACCCGCCACATAGCAGTTTGCGGTCCTGGGCGGCTGCCCCGATGACCCTCAAGTCTTCATCGTGGATGGCATCAACGATCACATGGGCCTGCACTTTCGGCATCGCGGCCCGCAACGCCAGCGGCCCTTGTGCGACCGTGCGCGCAGGCACGTGGCCCACCGCGCGCACGGTTTGCGGCGCCAGCACACGGCGCAGATCAGCGTCTTTCATCGGGGTCAACGGATGATCCTGCATCCCACTTTCGTTCAGCAAACGATCGGCCACGAACAAATACCCCTGATAGACACTGCGCCCGTTTTCCGGGAATGCCGGGCAGACAATCACCTGATCCTCGTCCAGCTCCGCCGCGAGCGCATCCAGCACCGGCCCAATGTTGCCCTCGTCTGTGCTGTCAAAGGTCGAACAGACCTTAAAGACCACCTGCCCGGCCCCTTGCGCGATCAGCCAGCGGCAGGCTGCAACGCTTTCGGTTACAGCCTCTGCCACTGGTGCCGTGCGCGATTTGAGCGCGACAACCCCGGCTTCGACGCACGCGCTGGCGGGGCCATCCGGTACGCCGATGAACTGCGCTGTGCGCATCCCCCCTTCGGCCAAAGTCAGGGCAATATCGGATGCGCCCGTAAAATCATCCGCAACAACGCCGATCCTCATGTCTGTCCTTGGTCTAGCCTTGTAATGTGATCCGCCACGCCTTGCGGGAACAATTGTCGCACCAGCGGGTCATGCCCCGGCACAATCAGCTCTGGCGCGCTGGCAAGCCGTTCCAGCGTGTCGAACCCGTCCAGCATGTTTTGCAAATCCACCACGATGGGAAAGGGTTTGCGCAGTTGAAAATTCTCATAGTAATGCGCCGCATCTGACGCGAGCACGAGCCACCCCGCATCGGTGCGCACCCGCACCGCCTGCAACCCGCGCGAATGCCCGCCAATGCAATGCACCGTGACCCCATCCGCCACCTGCCCGTCGCCATCGTAGAACGTCAGCTTGCCTTGATAAAGCCGGGTGACCGCCTCGCAAATATGGCCCGCCGTGAACGGCATCCGCAGCACGTCGTGGCACATGCACGGACCAGTGGCAAAAGCCATTTCGGCCGCTTGCATGTGCAAATGTGCGTTTGGGAAAAGGTGCAATCCACCTGCGTGATCGTAATGCAGATGTGTCACAATCAGCGTATCCACCTCCTCAGGCTTGATGCCCAATGGGGCCAAAGCCTCGCCCGGTTCCATGCGGATCGGCCGGTCGCGCGCTGCTGCCTCTGGCCCGTCATAGCCAGTATCAACAAGGATCACCCGATCCCCTGACCGCAACACCCACATGAAATAATCCATCGCATGCGGCGCATCGTGGTTGTCGTCAAAGATAAAACTATCCCCGCGCACCCGCGCATTGCGGTCTGCGTATTTGACGGCGTGAACTTCCCAGATCATGCAATGACCTTTGCGTAAGTCTTGACCACTTTGTCCGCAATCATCGGGGCCACGGCAGTATCAAACGCCTTGAAATGGGCCGAGGCCAGATGCGCCTCAAACGCGCCGGCATCGGTGTAGATTTCGTACAAAAACACCTCGTCTGGGCGCGCATCGTCGGTGGCAATATCAAACTGATGACACCCCGGCTCCAACGCCAGCGACGTCGCTGCATTCTGCTCCATCAATGGCATGAAGGTCGCCATCTTTCCGGGTGCGATCTGAAATGTAACGACAACTGCAAAGCTCATGCTGGCCTCCTGATCAGCCGGGCAAATCCGCGTTTCACGGCGCCAATCTGGCTGAGGATCAACGCCACGTTCAGTGCCAACAGGATGGCAGCGCCTGGGCGGCTGATAAAGGCGGAAAGGTCCCCATCAGCAATGAACAGCGTTCGGCGGAAGGTTTCATCGAACAACCCACCTAGAATCACGCCAATCACCAACGGTGCAATGGGGTATTTCATCATGTTCAGGAAATAGGCCACCAGCCCCACGCCCAACATCAGATAAAGGTCATTGATCCCGCCGCCCACACTGAACGATCCGATGGTCGTCAGCACCATCACGATTGGCAGAAACACGGTCTGCGGGATCCGCAGGATCTTGATAAAGATCCGCGCCGTGAAAAGCCCCATCAGGAACATGGTGAATGACGCCATGACCATGATCGCCACCACCCGCAGGATGATCTCGGGGTCGATGGTCGGACCCGGAATGATATTGTTGATCTTGAATGCCCCCATCAGCGCGGCGGCAGGCGGCGATCCGGGAATGCCCAGCACCAATAAGGGGATCAGCGCGCCGCCGATGCAAGCATTGTTGGCGGTTTCCGAAGACAGCAACCCTTCCAGACTGCCTTTGCCAAATTTATGGCCCTCTTTACTGACCGATTTGCCGACGCCATAGCTGACCCAGCCAGCGACATCCTCGCCCACACCGGGGAGTGCGCCAACACCTGTGCCAATCACGCCAGAGCGGCTGATTGTCGGCATGTACTTTTTGACCGTGCGCAGGTTCGGCACGATGCGGCCCTGAAGTTGCACCAGTTGGCCGACTTTGACATGGCGCAACCCGTCGATGATCTGGGGCACCGCAAATGCCCCCATCAGTACCGGCACAACCTGAAAACCGCTCAAAAGATAGGGCCAGTCAAACGTATAGCGCGGCTCTGACAGCAGCGGATCAAGCCCGACCATGGCCATCGCAAGCCCAATCAGACCGGCAATCCACCCTTTGATCACCAGATCCTCGGACATCAGCGTTCCAGACAGGAGAATTCCGAAAAGCGCCAGCATGGCCTTCTCCGGGCTTGCGATGTTCTTTGAAATCAGCAGCAGCACCCAGACAAAGATCAGTAGGGCAAATGTCCCGATCAGCGTCCCGATAAAGCTGGCAGTTGTAGTCAGGCCCAATGCCTCACCGCCCCGTCCTGCCTTGGCCAGTGGATGCCCGTCCATGGCTGTTGCGGCACTTGCCGCCGTGCCCGGAATGTTCAGCAGGATTGACGGATAAGACCCGCCATAGATCGCGCCGACATAGGCCCCCAGCAAGGCAATCAACGAATAATCCAGCGGGATCTTGTTGCCGAAAAAGCCGGTCAGGATCGTCACAGCCAGCGTCGCGGTCAGCCCCGGCAAAGCACCAAAGACGATGCCCAGAAAGACCGAAACGATCAGATAGATGTAGGTGATCGGGTCACTGACCAGCGCATAAAACGCACCACCAAACCCGCCAAGTTGAGAAAGGACAAAATCCATCAATCCCTCCAAAGCGGACGTAGTGTTACGTAATAGTGGTATTCGATCTGGCTAAAGATCAGGCCGCCCCGGTTCGGTACGTTTTGGCGGAATCCGAAGGCCATCGCGCAAACCAGCACCAAGGGAGAAATCACCGCGATCCACAGGGTGGCCTTGGCAATCTTGTCGCGCGGCCCGCGCCAGAGGCTCAACGCGATCAATCCAACCCATGCGGCCAGCGTGATCCAATCGTCGTCATGCGGTTGACCCCATTCAGCCTGCGGAAAGTGGGCGATCAACGCATAGGCTGCGGGCGAAATAACAAAGGCGGCCGCAATCACCATGCGCCTGACAACGCCCCCGTGAAAGCCCCAGATCAGCGCGGTGATCAACAGCCCACTGCCCAGCACGAAATCGACGCGCGGCACGAGGCCGAAAATGTAGAAGGCCAGGATTACGGCGATGGTACTGAACCGGATCGCCTCTTCTCGGTCCCAGCCGATGCCTGCCGCACTTAACGCATGGGCCGCACCGCCATCGCGGATCGCGATACCCAACAGCACAAATCCAAGAACCAGCAATGCGGTGAAGATGCCCAATGGCACGATGGCAGCGGATTCATACCAGTTGATACCTGCCACACCGGCGTTGTTCTGACCCCATAGCGGGATGTCAAAAGTCCGCCACAAAAAGAAGAGTGAGACCACAATCAGGACACATGCGCCCCAAAAGTCCCTCGCCCTCAGGATGGCCTTGTCCTGCTCCACGTCGCGCCCTCCCCGGCGGTCATATCGTGTCGACGGGGCGCAAAAGCGCCCCGCCATTTGCATGAAGTCCTGTCGCGCTTACGGCTTTTCGATACCCAGGCTCATCGGATCAACATCGATCGCGCCAAGCTCTTGCAGCGTATAGGCAAAGTTGGCTTCCAGCGTGCTGAACAGCGCCTGCGCTTCTTCGCCGGACTGGCCACCGATGTCATAGTTGTTGGCCGCAGCCCATTCCGCCACGGTGTCGCCCACCATCGCCGCGTCAAAGGCGTCCGTCAATGCGGCCTTGACGTCGTCGCTTGCAGAGTTGTGCACAGCAAAGCCAATCGCCTGCTTAAGCGGCAGATACTTGTCCAACCCGTCAAAGCTGTCGAACGCGCTTGGCACTGTCATGCCTGCAATGTCGGCGGTTTCCGGCACCAGCATTGCCAACGGCTTCAACTGACCACCTTCAATCAGCGGCGCCTGTTCTGCCAGCGAGGTCACGACCAGTGCCACTTCTCCAGCAATAGCGGCTTCCTGACCGGGGGCAGAGCCTTTGTAAGGGACAAACTTGAACTCAGCGCCCGACCCATTCTGGATTGCCAGCAGGTTCAGGTGGTGGATCGAACCTGCACCAGACGCTGCCGCAGGGATCGTGCCCGGTGCGGCTTTTGCAGCTTCAACCAGCTCTTCAATCGTGTTGTAGGGGCTGTCCGCCGGGACAGAGATCAGGTCAGGCGAGCCGCCAACGATGAAGGGATACCAAAAGTCGAACTTCTTGTCCCAGCCGCCCTGAACGGCGGCAGTCACGTTGGACTCGGACAGACCGACCAGCGTGTAGCCATCATCGGGCTGGTTCATGACATAGACCATACCATTCGATCCAGCGACACCGCCGGTCTGGTTGATCACATTGATCGACACCGGCAGATGCTTTTCCATCTCGGCCATAATCATGCGATTGATCGTGTCTGTGCCGCCACCAGCACCCCAAACCACTGCGGTGGTGATGTCGCGGAATGGGTAGTCCTGTGCCGCAGCTCCGGACGCCAGGCCCGTCATCATCGCAGCGATACCCGCCAGCGTTTTCAGATTAAATTTCATTGTTTGCGGTCCTCCCAGACTCAATGCGTTTATTGTTGCACTTTTTTACGTATGCATTAATTAATGCGCTGTCAACTTATTGATGCCGGGGCACGCAAATTGTGCCATGCAGGATGAAAAGGATGCAGGGCAGGATGAAAAAGAACTTTGAGATTGCGGTCTTTAACGGGGACGGGATCGGCCCTGAAATCATGGGGCCAACAGTCGAAATCCTGAAAAAGATGGCGGATGCGTCAGACGCATATGACCTGTCTTTTGTGAACGCGCCCGCCGGGGCCGAACATTACGCCAAAACCGGCGAATCGCTGCCAGCTGCCTCGATGGACACCGCCCGCAACGCTGACGCAATCCTGCTTTCCGCCATGGGCCTGCCCTCTGTGCGTTATGATGACGGCACCGAAATCTCGCCCCAGATTGACCTGCGCAAAGAACTTGTGCTGTTCGCAGGCGTTCGCCCCGTTACCATCCGCCCCGGCCAGCGCACGCCGCTGGACATGCCTGCGGACAAGTCGGTCGATTTCGTTCTAATCCGCGAAAGCACTGAGGGTCTGTTCCATACCCAAGGCAAAGGCGAAGTGACCGAGAACGAAGCCCGCGAGACGCTGCTGATCACCCGCGACATCTCTGAAAAGCTGTTCAAGTTCACGTTTAACCTTGCCAACGACCGCAAGAAACAAGGCCGCGGTCCGGGTCGGGTCACCTGTGTGGACAAGGCCAATGTGTTCCGTTCCTTTGCGTTTTTCCGGGACATCTTTGATGCCGAAGCCGCAAAACACCCCGACCTGACAGCCGACCACGCCTATGTGGACGCCACCGCCCTGTGGATGGTGATGAAACCTTGGGACTTTGACGTGCTGGTGACGGAAAACATGTTCGGTGACATCCTGTCTGATCTGGGTGCCGGTCTGATGGGCGGGCTGGGTCTTGCCCCCTCTGCCGACATCGGCCTTGAAAACGCGGTGTTCCAGCCCTGCCACGGCTCTGCCCCGGATATAGCTGGCCAAGGGCTGGCGAACCCCCATGCCATGATCCTGTCAGCTGCGATGATGCTCGATTGGCTGGGCCTCAAGCATGACATCCCTGCCATGACCCGCGACGGCACCCGCCTGCGTGAAAGCGTCGAACAGGTTGTGGCCGAGGGCCGGGTTCTGACCCGTGATCTTGGCGGCACCGCTGGCACGGCAGAAGCTGCACAGGCCGTCACCGATACGCTTTTCGTGGCATGACCATGCGGGTTGCCTGTGTCGGCGCGGGCTATTTCAGCCAGTTTCATTACGGCAGTTGGGCGCGTATCCCGCGCGTCGCACTTGTCGCCTCTTGTAATCGCGATATCGCAAAGGCACAGGCCACCGGTCTGCCCGCCTATGACAACCTCGATCAGATGCTGGCGGAAACGCAACCGGATTTGCTGGATATCATCCTGCCCCCCGTGGCCCACGCCGCCACGATCCGCACCGCGCTGGCGGCGGGTATCAAACTGATGATCTGTCAAAAGCCGTTCTGCAACGACCTGGCAGAAGCACGCGCGATCACGGCAGAGGCCGAAGCCGCCGGTGCCCGCATAGTCATCCATGAAAACTTTCGCTTTCAGCCTTGGTATCGCACCATCAAGACAGCACTTGATACCCAGCTCTTGGGCGACGTGCAGCAGGTCACGTTCCGACTGCGGCCCGGCGACGGACAAGGCCCGCGCGCTTATCTTGACCGGCAACCCTACTTTCAAGAGATGGAAAAGTTCCTGATCCACGAAACCGCCGTGCATTGGGTCGATACCTTCCGTTTTCTTCTGGGCAACCCCACTGCTGTCTATGCCGATCTGCGCAAGCTGAACGCTGTGATCGCAGGCGAAGATGCGGGGCACATCATCTTTAGCCACCCCGCAGGTGTGCGTGCGATGTTTGACGGCAACCGACATCTTGACCACAACGCCGACAACCTGCGCCGCACCATGGGCGAGGCGCTGATCGAAGGCACAACCGGATCCATCCGGCTTTTGGGTGATGGGTCGGTGCGTCACCGCCTTTTCGGCGACGCTGCAGAAACCTGCCTTTTGCCCCCCGACACATGGGACGGCTTTGGCGGTGACTGCGTGCATGCCTTGCAAAACCACGTCGTTTCGGGCCATCTGGATGGAACGCCATTGGAAAACGAGGCCCATGACTATCTGCACGTCATTGCCATCGAAGAGGCGATCTATACCTCTGCTGCCACCGGGCAGCGCATCGACCTGGAGAGCCCTTGAACGACCTCGACCATAAACCAATCTCGAACATGCAGCGCGCCATCAGCGAGCTGCGAGAATTGATTTTTTCGGGCCAGCTTTCTCCCGGCTCTGACCACCTTGAAAGCGAATTGGCGGAACGGCTGGGCATGTCACGCACCCCGGTGCGCGAGGCGGCGCTGATCCTCGAAAGCCAAGGTCTGCTGGAACTGCGCCCCCGAAAGGGCGTGCGCATCCTGCCGGTGTCTGCGGCGGATATGGCCGATATCTATGACGTCCTGACAGAGCTTGAGAGCCTCGCCGCCGAACGCGCGGCTGCCGCCGGATACGCCGCCGCAGAACTCAATCGTCTGGCGCTGGCGATCACTGACATGGAAAACGCCGTGACCGAAGACGACAGAGAGGCCTGGGCCCGCGCCGATGACGCCTTTCACCGTGAATTGGTGCGTCTGGGCGGCAACAGCCGCATCCAGAACATCGTTGGCATGATGTCCGATCAGGTCCGCCGCGCCCGCGCGGTGACCCTGTTCATCCGGCCAATGCCTGTCCAATCAAACGAAGATCACCGGGGTGTCTTTAACGCGATCCGCGACAACCAACCGCAAGAGGCGCGCCGCATCCACCGCGCCCACCGTGAACAGGCCCGCGACATGATCGTGGGTCTTCTGGAAAAGCACCACCTGCAATTGCTGTAGCTACTCGGGCCGCGTGGCATCCAGCGCTGCAATCAACGTGCTGGTGTTGACCCGCGCGATCACCGGCTCGGCCCCCGGCTGCGGCAAATATCCAAACAAAACCTGCTCTGCGTCATTCAACGCTGCCAATCCATCCGCATCAAGCTGCAGTGCCGCTTCGCAAATCTGCCCCGCACAGCGCTGCCAGATCATCGCCTGTTGTGCCGTGTCGGGGGCCGCTTCGGCGCGATAAGACAGCCCTGCAGGCAAATAAACCCCCATCGGCACCTGTGCGACGATCACAGCACCACCTTCGGCCATGGCATAGCCGATCAGCTGGATGACCAGCGTGTTGGTGTCGGCCCGTGACTGTGTCTGCACCACCCGGCAGCTGGTGCGCTGGGTGCTGACCGCCTCGCAATTCACGACCCAATCGCCAAAGCTGGCGTTGTTGGCCACTTCCGCCTCTTGCGCGCTTGCAGCACTTGCCAGTGTCATCGCCAGTCCGGCCAGAAGGTTGCGCATGTCGTGTCTCCCGTTTGCTGGCCCGACCCTAGGCACAGGCCAGCAAGGGCGCAATGACTAGCCCTGCAAAAACGTGGTCACGGCGGCCACTTCGCTGCGGTCGATTTCGTGCCCGCCATCATGCCAATGCAGCGTCACATCGGCCCCCTGTCCGGCCAGATAGTCAGCTAGCGCCTGGGTTTGCGCCGCAGGGCAAATCGGGTCGCGCCGCCCCGCTGTGATCAGGATCGCGCGCCCTGCCAAACCCGGCTGCGGCGCGGGCGTCCAAGGGATCAGCGGATGCATCAGCACCGCCCGATCCACCAGCGCGGGCCGTTCCAGCACCACAGCCGCTAGAATATTCGCGCCGTTGGAATAGCCAAGCGCCAACGCCCCGTCGCCAAATCCCGCCATGAAATCCCCCATGGCGGCGCGCCGCTGGGCAAGATCATCCATGTCGTAGACCCCCTCGCCTGTGCGGCGAAAAAAGCGCAGCGCGCCATGTTCCGACACATCACCCCGGGGCGACACCACATGCGCACCGGGCAAAACCTCGCGTGCAAAGCCGTGGAACTGGCCCTCGGACCCGCCGGTGCCGTGAAACGTAAACACCAGCGGTCCATCACCCTTTGTCTCTGCGAAATGGTACACCTCAGGCCTCCAAAGGCTGCAGATGCTCTTCCAGAAAGGGGCGCAAATGTTCGTGCTGGGTTGGCAGGCGCAGCGCCTCGCCAAGGGTCGCGCGGTCTTCGTCCCGGTCAAATCCCGGCTCGTTGGTCGCAACCTCAAACAGTACCCCGCCGGGCGTGCGAAAGTAGATCGCCCAGAAATAATCGCGGTCTATGACTGGTGTCACCTGATAACCGGTGTCCAGCAGCGCCTTGCGCACCTCAAGCTGGGCGGCACGGTTTTCAACTGCAAAAGCAATGTGATGCACCGACCCGGCTCCTTGCTGGGCAGCCCCGGCATCTGGCAGCGCCTGAAGGTCGATCGTATTGGCCCCTGTGCCATCCGCCACGGCAAAGCGGGTCACACCTTCGCGGGTATCCACCTTGTCGTACCCCATGAAACCCAGCAATTCGGCCATTGCGCCGGTGTCCTGCAACCGCATGGTGGCAGCATGAAACCCGTGGATCGCATGATCCTCTGACACGCCGTTGCCGGTCCAGCCGGGGCGCGGATCGTCGCGCACCTCTGCCAGCGAAAACCCTTCGCCATCTGGGTTTTCAAACCGCAGCCGCTGCTCGCCAAAGTGGTCAACCTTGGCCATGCCCTGCGCGTCGAAAGTCGCCAGCCGATCAGCCCAGAAATCCAGCGATCCGGTTGGCACCGAAAAGACGGTCTCGCCAACTTCGCCCGTTCCCTTGCTACCGCGCTTGGCGTTCTGGAACGGGAAATAGGTCATCACCGACCCGGGAGAGCCAACTTCGTCACCGTAGTACAGGTGATAAACCTCTGGCGCGTCAAAATTGACGGTCTTCTTGACCCGGCGCAGGCCCAGCGCCTGCGTGAAAAATGCGTTATTCTCGGCGGCATCCGACGCGATTGACGTCATGTGGTGCAGGCCTTTGATCTGATCGAGCATGTCGCCCTCCTGTATTTTCTGGCCTAGATATAGCGCGCCCAAACTATTGCGATAATCCCATCAATTTGCGATTATCTATTGCAGAAAGCGAAATAATGTCCGGCCAACTTGAACAGATCAGAACATTCATCGCCGTGGCAGAGGCCAATGGCTTTGCCCGTGCGGCCCAAACACTCGGCACCTCCGCCTCTTCGGTGACCCGCGCCGTGGCAGAGCTTGAGGCAGCACTGGGGGTCCAGCTTTTCAAGCGCACGACCCGTAAGGTGGCGCTGACCCAGGCCGGGCAATCCTACTATCAACGTATGCTGCCCATTATTGCCGAGATTGCGCGGATTGACGATAGTGCCCGTGCCTTTCAGACCGATCTGCAAGGCAGTCTGCGAATCTCTGCACCGCTTTCCTTTGGCACTCAGTTTCTGGCAGGCCCCATTGCGGCGTTTCGCGACGAACACCCCGGCATTGATCTGTCAATCAACCTGACCGACAGCTTTGTCGACATCATGCAAGCGGACTATGACATGGCGCTGCGTATTTCCGGCGCGCCCACAGATCGGTCCACAATATGGCGCAAAATCAAACAGGTACGCCGCACGCTTGTGGCTGCACCATCCTATCTGGCGGCCCACGGCAAACCGACGCATCCCGCTGAACTCCCTACGCACGCCTGTCTTAGCTACACAAATCTGGCAGAGGGTGAGACTTGGCAGTTGACCGACCCTGCAACCGGCGACACCCACCCCGTGCGCCAGTCATTCCGCTTTGCTTGCAACAATGGCGACCTTCTAGCGCAGATGGCAGTGGCCGGTCAGGGCATTGCCCTTTTGCCTGACTTTCTGGTGGCACCCGCCCTCGCTGCGGGGTCATTGGTGCCGGTCCTGCCCAACTGGCGGACCCCCGAAATCTGGCTTACCGCCTTTTATCCGCCCTACCAGAAATTGCCCGCCGCGATCGAACGGTTCACCCACCGGATTGAGCGGTCAGTCGCAGACATCAACCTTTAACTCATCGAGGCACAACTTTGCCGTGTCAAAGCGACGTAGGCTGTCCACGGATCAAGTCCGCGGCACATCCTCCACATCACCACGTAAAAGCGTTTGAAGTTAAACCAAGTTAATGACGAAAAGCGAGAACGTGTAAATATTACGTGACATAGTACAGGAGGAGAGATCGAAAATTCAGGACCGAACCGCTGCAACCAATGCGGGACGAAGTTCGATTAAGGGGTGGGAAGGAATTTCTAGAATGAAGGCTACGTCAAGCGCGTTCTTGCTTCGTTTGGAGCGTCACGCAGAGCTAAGCTGTGCCGAGCGCTATGTTTTTGAACAGTTGGAACGTGACGCAATCTCGCGCAAGAAACGCAGCGCGGTCTTTGACCCGGCACGCGCCGATGCTCGCATTGCAATCATCAAATCGGGGTGGGCCGTGTCCCGCGCGACCTCTGCTGCGGGGCAATCTACAATCACGCAGATCTACATGCCCGGCGACATCGTGGGCCTTGCCGATCTTGGCTTCCCTATGCCCCCGCACGACGTGCAGATGCAGACTGACGGGGCGGTCTGCCTGATCGACCGACGCACGTTGTCCCGTATGGGTCACGACCATCCGCGCCTTCTTGCGCTCTTGCTGTCCATGTCCAGCCTGGAAGAGGTGGCCTTGCGCGACCGCCTGCATGCCATCACCCGCCTATCAGCAGAGGATCGGCTGATCCATTTCATCCTGTCGATGAAAAGCCGTACTGCGCAACTGACCGATCAACCCTCTGACCGGTTCCCCCTGCATATGTCCCAAAAAGATATCGGCGACACGCTGGGCCTGACGGACATCTATGTGAACCGCCTGATGCGCAAGCTGTCCAGCACCGGCCAGATCGACGTGGCCCGGCCCTATATTCGTATTACCGACCGCGCAGGCTGGGCCAAGCGGGTCGGCTACAAGGACCGCTATGCCAATCTTGATACAAGCTGGATCGCCAACGCCTCATAGGCTCAGGCTCTATGCATCCCCGCCTAGACGTAGCCGTCTGGATTGCCGGATTGCCAGTCCCACGTGCTGCGCGCCATGTCATCCAGCGAATGCGTTGCGCGCCAACCCATCTCTGCCGCGGCCCGCGATGGATCCGCCTGCATCGCGGCAATGTCCCCGTCCCGGCGCGGTGTGACCTTGCAGGGAATGGCACGTCCACTGGCCGCCTCAAAGGCCTTGACCATTTCGCGCACTGAATAGGGCTGACCGGTGCCGATGTTGAAAGGTCGCGCGCCTGTCGCCCCAACGGCATAATCCAGGGCCGCCACATGCGCCCGCGCCAGATCAACCACGTGGATATAATCGCGCAGCCCGGTGCCATCGGGCGTGTCGTAGTCATCCCCAAAGATCGACAGATGATCCCGCTTGCCAACGGCAACCTGCGCAATGAAAGGCATCAGGTTGTTGGGCACACCATCGGGATGCTCGCCAATCCGGGCGCTTGCATGGGCGCCCACAGGGTTGAAATACCGCAGCAAAACCGCCGTCTTGCCGCCCGCATTGGCCCAATCGCTGAGGATGTGTTCCGCGATCATCTTGGTGCGGCCATAAACACTCGTTGGGTTCAGCGGGTGCGCCTCGTCATACGGCAGGTACTGCGGCTCTCCGTAGACCGTGGCGCTACTGGAAAAGATGACGCGCCGACAGCCCACCTTGTCCATCGCGCGCGCCAGCCTGATCGTGCCGTTCACATTCACATCATAGTAGGCCAGCGGCTTTTCCATGCTTTCGCCCACGGCCTTGAGACCCGCAAAGTGGATCACCGCCTCGGGCCGAAAATCGTCCATCACCTGATCCAGTGCCTGATCATCGCGCACGTCACCGGTGACAAAATCCAGATTCCCGTTGGTCAGCTTGCGCACCCGGTCAACAACCAAGGGCGACGCGTTCGAGAAATCGTCCAGCACCAGCGCTTCGTGCCCCTGCCCCAACATCTCGACCAATGTATGCGACCCGATATACCCGGCCCCGCCTGTCACTAAAACGCGCATGAACTTTCCCTCTTTGGTCCGTTCTAGGACCTCGGGCGGGGTGGATCAATGCGGCAAGCTCTAGCGGCTGATCAGCGCCCCGGTTGTGATGTCAAAGAGGCTCAGCTTGGCCATATCCACCCCAAGGCTGATCGCGCCGTTGTGGTCTTCATCCATGCGTCCGGGCAGACGCGCGGTCACTTGCGCACCGCTCAGAGTGAATTGCACATAGCTTTCCGCGCCGGTGTTTTCGATCATCTCTGGTGTCACTTTCAAGTCAGACCCACCCAGCGAAAACTGCTCTGGCCGAATGCCCAGCGTCACGTTCCCCGGCAAACCAGAGGTGTCCATCGCAAAGAGGTTCCCATCAACAACCACCCCCTCGCCCGTCACCTCTGCGGGCATCAGGTTCATTGGCGGCGAACCCATGAAATCTGCGACAAAGGTGTTGGCTGGCTGGTCATAGATCTCTTCCGGCGTGCCGATCTGCTGAACATAACCGTCTTTCAGCACAACAATCCGGCTGGCCAGCGTCATCGCTTCGATCTGGTCGTGGGTCACATAGACGATGCTTGCACCCGTCGTCTTGTGCAACCGCTTGATTTCGGCCCGCATCTCGACCCGCAGCTTGGCGTCAAGGTTCGACAACGGTTCATCAAACAGGAACAGCTTGGGGTCGCGCACCAGCGCACGGCCCATCGCTACCCTCTGCCGCTGCCCGCCGGACAATTGGCTGGGCTGGCGATCAAGCAGATGATCAATCTGCAAAAGCGTCGCCACCTCTTTGATCTTGGCGTCCATCTTCGGCTTGGGAACGCGGCGGATCTTCATGCCAAAACCAATATTTTCGCCCACTGTCATCGTCGGATAAAGCGCGTAGGACTGGAACACCATCGCGATATCGCGGTCCTTAGGCGGCTCTTGCGTTACATCGCGCCCGCCAATCATCAATGCGCCGCCGGTAACTTCTTCAAGGCCCGCGATACAGTTCAACAACGTGGACTTGCCGCACCCCGACGGCCCCACCAGCACCAGAAATTCGCCGGCCTGCATCTCCAGGTCGATGTCATGCAGCACCTGCACGGAGCCATAGGATTTCTTCAGGTTCCGCGCTTCAAGAGCGGTTTGCTGCATCACGTCGAGGGCCATGGTTGTTCTCCTCCGGTTGGGACGGGGCCGGTTGATCCGCGCAGGATCAGCTCTGCCCTGAACAGGGTTTGCAAAGTACGGGCCTCTGCGCCGTTAATGTGGTCAATCAAATGGTTCGCCAGCGGCACGCAGGAATCGCGCAACGGCGCGCGCGTGACCGTCAAGGCCGGTGAAAAGTTGATCGCGCGGGTCTGCGGCAATGCATCGTCATGGGCCACAATCGACACGTCCTCCGGCACCCGCAGCCCCCGGTCGGCAACGGCGCGCATTACCCCTGCCGCAATCAGGGTCGAAGCGCAGACAAACGCCGTTGGCGCAGCCCCATGCTGTCCCGCCAACATCGCCAGCGCCTGCGCATAGCCATAATCCTCGGAGGGTGGCGCCGACGTCATGAAAGCCTCTGGCACCCGCAGTCCGGCATTGCGCATCGCCAGCGCAAAGCCTGCCAACCGGTCCGCCGCATAAGAGTGGGTCAGGTCGCCGTTCAGCAACGCGATCCGTTGGTGCCCAAGTGCTGTCAGCAAATCTACGGCCTCAACACTCACCCCCTGGTTGTCGATGCTATAGAACGGATAGGCCGCATCGTTGCGGCATTGCCCATGCATCACAAACGGCACACCGGCGTGCGTCAGGAAATCAACGCGCGGGTCCTGCGGCACGGGCGCGTTCAGGATAAACCCATCCAACATGTCCCGTTCCAGCATCTTCTTGTATGCCGCCACCGGATCAGGATCTTGATCAACCGCCAGAACAAGATCGGTATCACGCGCCGCCAGTGCGGCTGTCAGCCCGGTCAGGATCTCGACAAAGGTTTGGTCCGCACTCAGATCGGGCCGGATCTTGACGATCATCCCCACCATACCCGACCGCCCGGTCACCAGCCGCTGCGCAGTCCGGTTGGGGCGATACCCCAGCCGATCTGCAGCCTCTTGCACCTTGTCGCGGGTCTTTGTGTTGACCTCTGGAAACCCGTTCAACGCCCGTGACACCGTGGCAACCGACAGGCCAAGCTCCGCGCTGATGTCCTTGAGCGTTGCCACGTTGTTGGCCTTTCAAACCGTTTCAAAACCAAAGCGCGCCGAACGACGCATTCGGGCGCAACGTGACCTATTCACCTCAATAAATCAACAAAAACCGAAAATTCAAAACGTTTTGAATTTTTTGACGCCTTTGGTAAGTTCCCCTCGAATCAGGGAGGATACAGAATGCGCGAATGGTGGCGGGATGCGGTGATCTATCAGATCTATCCGCGCTCTTTTCAGGACTCGACCGGCAATGGCGTCGGGGACCTGCCAGGCATTACACGTCGCTTGCCGCATGTGGCCTCACTTGGGGTCGATTGTATCTGGCTTTCCCCCATCTTCATGTCTCCGCAAAAGGACATGGGCTATGACGTCAGCGACTACACTGACATCGACCCGCTTTTTGGCACGCTCGCCGACTTTGACACGCTGATTGCCACCGCCCACGCGCTTGGACTCAAGGTGATCACCGATCAGGTGCTCAGCCACACCTCTGACCAGCATCCATGGTTCAAGGCCTCGCGCAAGGACCGCAGCAACGCAAAGGCCGACTGGTACGTCTGGGCCGATCCGCTGCCCGATGGCAGCCCGCCTACCAATTGGCACAGCCACTTTGGTGGCCCCGCGTGGGAATTTGACCCCGGTCGCGGCCAATACTACTTGCACAACTTTTTGGCGAGCCAGCCAGACTTGAACTTTCACAACCCCGAGGTGGTCGAGGCGATCCTTGCCACCTGCAAGTTCTGGCTCGACCGTGGCCTTGATGGGTTCCGTCTGGATACCGTCAACTACTACTACCATGACAAGGAATTGCGCTCCAACCCGCCCGCTGACGCCAAGCCGCAGGTTATGGCGACAGATCTCTATGGTATGCAGCAGAACATCTACAACAAGACCCGCCCCGAAAACCTTGCTTTCCTTGAAAAACTCCGCCGCATAACGGACCAGTATGACGACATCATGATGGTCGGCGAAGTCGGCGAAATGGGCGATCGCAGTATCGAAATCATGGGCGAATACACCGCCGGATCTGACCGCCTGCATATGGCCTACAGCTTTGCGATGCTTGGCCCCGATTGGTCGCCCGACCACTTTCGTCGCTGCATCGAAGGGTTTCAAAAGGGCGCACCTGATGGTCACCCGAAATGGTCTTTTTCCAACCATGATGTCCCGCGCCACGCAACCCGCTGGGCCGACCGTTCCGTCAGCGAAGATGCGGTCGCGCGGCAATCCATCGCGATGCTGTGCAGCTTTGAAGGCACCATTGGCATTTACCAGGGCGAAGAACTCGGCCAGACCGAAACCGAACTCACCTACGACGAACTGACAGACCCGCCTGCCCTGCGCTACTGGCCCGCAGTCAAGGGCCGAGACGGCTGCCGCACCCCCATGGTCTGGGAAGAAGACGCGCCAAACGCTGGCTTTTCCACAGGCACACCATGGCTGCCCGTCAAAGCGCCGCAAGCCGCCAAGGCCGTGGACCGGCAAGAGGCCGCAAACGACAGCGTCCTGCACCACTACCGCGAGGTCATCGCATTTCGCAAAGCCAACGCCGCTCTCACACTGGGCAAAACCACCTTCATCGATGCGCCCGACCCCATTCTGGCCTTCACCCGCACAAGTGCGGACCAGACACTTACCTGCGTCTTCAACCTGTCGGCCACACCGCAAACGCTCACCGTTGGCGACACCAAGCTGACAGGCCCGCATCACGCCACACTTGACGGCACCACGCTCACCCTGCCCGGCAATGGCTTTGCCTACATGTGGGGCACAACCGGCATCAACTAACCCTTTGGGAGGAAACAATGAAACGCACATTATCCATCACAGCCCTGCTGCTGGCCACTGCCGTACCTGCCGCTGCCTTTGAGGATGGCAAACTGGTCATCTGGACCGGTGCCAACCGGGATCAAGACGCGCTGATGCAAGCTGTCGCCCCCTTCACCGAAGACCTCGGCATCGAGGTCGTGGTCGAAGTGGTTGACCCTGACCTGCCGCAGAAATTCCAGCAGGCGGCCGCCACCGGGGATGGCCCCGACATCGTCCTCTGGGCGCATGACCGCTTTGGTGAATGGGCCTCTGGCGGCTTGATCGCTCCAGTCCAGCCCTCTGATGACTGGTCCGCGGACATCCTGCCCTCTGCCATGGATGCCGTGCAGTTTGACGGTGCCACATGGGGCTACCCGCTCGCGGTTGAGGCGGTGACGCTGATCTACAACAAAGACCTGATCGAAACGCCGCCTGCCTCTTTTGAAGAGATCAAGGACCTCGCCGTCGACGGTCAAAAGATACTTTGGGACTACAACAACACGTATTTCACCATGCCGATGCTGATGGCCGGTGGCGGTTATGCCTTCCAAAAGGTCGACGGCACCTATGATGGCACCTCAACCGGTGTTGCCACGGACGGCGCTGTTGCCGGGGCCGAAGTGCTGAAATCGCTCTTTGACGATGGTGTCATGCCACAAGGCGTGGACTACGGCGTCATGGACGGTGCCATGAACAATGGCGAGGTCGCGATGGTCCTCAACGGCCCATGGTCCTGGGCCGGGTTCGAAGGCTCGGGTATCAATTTTGGCGTGGCTCCGATCCCCACCGTGAATGGCGAAGTGTCGCCGCCATTCCTTGGTGTGCAGGCGCTTGGCATCAATGCCGCGTCGCCTAACGCTGACCTCGCAGTGGAACTGATCGAAAACTACCTTGCCACTGACGAAGGTCTGGCGATCTGGAACGCAGGCAACGGCCTTGGCGCTTTGGCCGATGCCTCTGCCGCAACGGCCCAGAACAACCCGCTGGTCACCGACATGCTGGCCGTGGCTGCCAACGGTGTACCGATGCCGTCCAACCCCGAAATGGGGGCCTTCTGGGCCGCCATGGGCCCTGCGCTGACCAACATCACCACCGGTGCGGCCAGCCCGGCTGATGCGCTCAACGACGCGGCGACACGCATCCTGGGCGAATAAGACAACTGAACCCTGCCCTCATCCCGCAGGGCGGGGTCCACCCTGCCACCCGACCACAGGTGCCGCATGACAACCGCTGAACACATCCCCACAGGGTCCGCCTTGCCCCGCCTTGCTGGTGTTGCTGCTGTCACCTGTGCACTGCTTTATGGGTCATTCTACCTCTATCAGCTGAACCAACCGCTCTTTGGCGCGATCATCCTGGCGCTTGCTACTGGCTTTGCAATCATCTTCGGGGCCAGCCGCTACTACGGCGCGCGCTTCATCTTCCCCGGTGTCGCCGCTGTCCTGATTTTCATCGCCTTCCCGGTGATCTACACGATCTACATCGGCTTCACGAACTACTCTTCCTTCAACCTCCTGACTTATGACCGCACCGTCGAGGTCCTGACCTCGCGCGGCTCCGTCGACAAATCCACCGATGAGCCCTTCGCCGTGGCCCCCGATGGTGACGCTTTTCGCATTTGGCTGCCGGACAGCGGGCTCTTGTCCGCGCCCGTGTCACTTCTGGCTGAAGAGACCGTGGACCTCGCCCCTGCAACCCCGCCCGAATCCCTGCTGGAACGCCGCGACGCGATCAAACTGCGCGAGGGTTTGGGCCTTGTCACCCTGACAACCCCCGATGGCACCCAGATCCAGAACGCGGGTCTGCGCAGCTTTGCCACCGTCACGCCCGACTATGTGCAAACCGGGCCGAACGAACTCACCCGCGCTGACGGCACGATCCTCACAGCCAATCACGACACCGGGTTCTTCGAAGACCCCAATGGCGATCAGGTCCCGCCTGGCTGGCGGGTCAACATCGGCACCGACAACTTCACCCGCGTATTTCAATCCGATGGCATCCGCGAACCGATGGTCTCCATCTTCATCTGGACCTTCGCCTTTGCCACCCTCTCGGTCTTCACAACCTTCGCTCTTGGCCTGACCCTTGCCGTGATCCTGCAATGGCCACATCTGCGGTTCAAAGCACTCTACCGCATCCTGCTGATCCTGCCCTACGCAGTGCCTGCCTTTATCTCGATTCTGGTGTTCCGGGGGCTCTTCAACCAGAATTTCGGCGAGATTAACCTGATCCTGAATGCCCTCTTCGGGATTGAGCCTGACTGGTTCACCAACGGCACACTGGCCCGCACCATGCTGGTCATCGTGAACACCTGGCTGGGCTACCCCTATATGATGCTGCTGGCGATGGGCTTCCTGCAGGCCGTGCCCGAGGATCACAAAAAAGCCGCCGCGCTCGAAGGTGCCTCAGCCTTGCGGGTCTTCTTCACGATCACATTGCCGCAAATCATCCCGCCGTTTCTGCCGCTGCTGATCGCGAGCTTTGCGTTCAACTTCAACAACCTCGTGCTGGTCTTCCTGCTGACCCGCGGGTTGCCCGACATCCCCGGCACCGTGATCCCGGCAGGCGAAACCGACATCCTTGCCAGCTTCACCTACCGCCTCGCCTTCGACAACGCCGGCCAGCAGTTTGGCCTTGCAGGGGCCATCACCCTGTTGATCTTCGTTGTGGTCGCAGCCATCTCATACGCCAATTTTGTGGCCATGCGCCGCGCCGCCCAGCGCAGATCGGGGCGTGCCTGATGACCCGTATCTTCTTCTGGCCAAAAATATCCTGGGGGGTCCGGGGGGCTAGCCCCCCGATGGTGCATCTTGCTGCCACCGGTACACCGGGACGGCGGGCGGGGCGTTTTGCCCGCGTATCGCGGGCAAGAGCGGCGCCCGACCGGCCCCTTCAGTTAATGCCGGTTAAGCCTCTCATACCCCTGCAATCTGTATGGAATGTGCATGGCTTGTGCATGCCGGAAAACAAGGTGAACGCATGATCGTCGAACGCCCCCGTGACCTGCGGATCAAGAAGATCCTCGCCCATGGTTTCATGCTGATCTTCCTGGCACTCATCCTCTTTCCGTTCTTCATGGTGCTCTCGATTTCCTTCCGCGAAGGCAACTTTTCCGTGGGCGCGATCATCCCGCAAAACCCTACGCTCGAACACTGGGTGCTGGCCTTTGGCTTTGACTACACCCGTGCAGATGGCACCGTTGTCGTGCCGCCCTATCCAGTGCTGTTGTGGATGTGGAATTCGATCAAGATCGGCCTGATCGCGGGCCTCGGCGTTCTCGCCCTCTCCACGATTTCTGCCTATGCTTTCAGCAGGATACGGATCAAAGGCAAGGGTGCGATGCTCGACGGCCTTTTCCTGATACAGATGTTCCCCACAACCCTCGCCCTGGTCGCCATCTACGCAATCTTTGATGCCCTGGGCGAGGTCAATCCGATCCTCGGCCTCAACTCTCACGTGGCTCTGATCCTGATCTATCTCTCGGGCGTGACACTGCACATCTGGACGATCAAGGGCTACTTCGACAGCATCGACACTGCCCTCGACAAGGCGGCTGCGATCGACGGTGCAACACCTTGGCAAACATTCCGGCATATCTTCCTGCCATTGGCCGTGCCGATCATGTCCGTGGTCTTTGTGCTCAGTTTCATCGGCTTCATCAACGACTACCCGATTGCCAGCGTTCTGATCCGGTCCGAAAGCCAAATGACTCTCGCCGTCGGTAGCCGTCTTTACCTCAATGAATTCCGCTACTTGTGGGGTGACTTTGCGGCTGCAGCCGTGCTGTCCGGCCTGCCGATTACTGTGGTATTCCTGATCGCCCAGAGATACTTAGTCTCGGGGCTAAGTGATGGCGCAGTCAAAGGATAAAGTGGGTGTTACGACCCACTCAATGTTACCACGAAATCACAAAAACTCCGCCTTTTCCGTGACCTAGCGTGATCTCTGCACCCTGCGCCTGCAGGATGCGCCGCACAATCGCAAGCCCCATGCCCGTGCCGCCTTGATCCCGCCGCGTGGTGAAGAACGGGTCAAACACCCGGCCCCGGTTCCCTTCGGAAATGCCCGGCCCATCATCGGCAATCACCAGCTGACGATCCCCGCCTCGGATCGTTACGCGGCCCGCGCCATGCGCCTTGGCGTTGCCCAACAGATGATCCATCACCAACCGAAAGGCCTCTGGCCCGATTGGCACAGCTTCGGCCACTGTGACCTCAACCGCCAAGCCGCTGACATCCGAAAACCCGCCTTCAACGCGGGTCTCACCTTTTGGCAAGGGATCAGCGGCCTTCGCCAAGGCCCGTTGTGCCGCCAGCAATTCGTCCATCCGCGCCGCCGCGTCACCGATCCGCGCGATCAGCTTTTCGCGCTCGGCTGTTGGCAAATCGCCTTCCAGCAGTTCCACCGCACCGCGCACCGCCGTCAGCGGTGACTTCATCTCATGCGTCACATGATCCGCGTAGGATCGAACCACTGCCTCGCGTCCGCGCAGCGCCGTCGTCATATTGATCACCGCTTCACCAAGTTCGGAAAATTCTGGCGTGCCAAAGTGTTGCGGGGCGTCTGCCGCCCCTTCGGCCCGGGCATAAGTGGTCAATGCCCTGACAGGACGCAGCACCAAACGCCACAGCAAGTACCCCAATGTCGCCGTCGTCACAAAGGCGATCCAGCCAATCAACCAGCTTGTTTCGGCCCAACCAAGAACCCCTCCCGCCAACCGAAAGTACCCGATCCCCAAAAGTGGCAACGCAAACACGGCCGCCAGGGTTCCACCCAGCACCAGCGATAGCGGCGGCCGCCATTTGCGCGCTACCCGCGACATGGCCCCATCCGCACACCGACCCCGTGAACCGTCTCAATCGCATCCGGCACGCCAGCCTCGGCCAGCTTGGTGCGCAGGTTACGCAGATGGCTGTCCATTGTCCTGTCGCTCACATGGATGTTGGTGCCATAGACCGTATCCACCAGCTGCGGCCGCGACATCACATGGTCGGGCCGCTTCATGAGCTGCGCCAACAGCTCCATCTCGCGTGCGGTCAGGGCCACCTTAGCCTGTCCCACATGGCACTGATGCCGATCTACATCGACGCGGACCATGCCGCGTTGCAATCCGCTTTGCGCCTCTTCCACGCCGCCGCGCTTCAGGATCGCCTTGACCCGTGCCACCACCTCGCGCGGGCTGAATGGTTTGGGCACGTAATCATCTGCTCCCATTTCCAGCCCGACGATGCGGTCGATCTCATCCCCTTGCGCTGTTAGAAACAGGATCGGCACGGCACTGGTCTTGCGCAGTTCGCGGCAGACCTCCAACCCATCCATTTCGGGCATGCCGATGTCCAGCAGCACCAGATCCGCCACCGGGGCCGCGTCCAGTGCAGCAACGCCATCACCCACTTCAGAGGTCTCAAAGCCTGCCTGTTCCAGCGCAATCCGCAACACATCGCGGATCGCGGCATCGTCATCGGCAATCAAGATATGGCGGCTCATCCGGTCACCCCTTTCATTTCATTCAATTTATGGCGCAGCCGCGCATTGCGATAGCCCCATTCGCGCCAGTCGTCGGACTGCCGCAGATAAGGTTCCCGGCTATGGCACAACCTGCGGCCATTCTCGGCCTCCCATGCGCGGATCGCGGGCAATGCGCCGGCGCTGAGGTTGCAGACATACCAAGGGTCAAAACTGCCGCTTGAATGGGTCAGATTGTGCTGCGCGATGCGCCCGTCCACATTGGTCAGTGACACAGCGAACAAGGCGATCCACGCAAGTGCTGCTGATTGCGCGAATAGCCACAGGACCGGGCGTTCGGCCAGCACCTGCCAGATCATCAACGCCAGCCCCAGCGCCACCAGCACCATCCAGACAAAGGCTGCAAAGCGAAGCCGGGTCAGCCCGTAAACATCCACGTAAAGGTCCAACCGCAAGATCGAGGAAATCACCAGCACCACGTTCTGCGCCACCCAAATCAGCAGCAACCAGCGCAACACCGGGCGACCTGCAAGCCACGGCTGCGCCAACAGCGCAAAGCCCCCAGCCAGCAGCGCCGTCACCAACAACGGATAGGCCCCGCGATGTGCATATTCCGCATAACCGATGCCGTCTGGCAGGCTGATTCCCCCGCTCAGATAGGCGACATCCAGCACCGTCTGCACCGCAAAAATCGCGTTAAACGTCACCAGCGATCGCAGCACGGACCCCGCACTCAAAATCCCGCGCGGCAAGTTTTGTGGCAAACGTAGCGGCGCCAAGAGCCGCGCAGATACAGCCCGCAATCGCAGCATCGGCCAGACAAACAGGGCAATCAGCACCCAAAAGATGACGCGCGTCGGATCGGGCATCGCTGGCCATCGCTCTGGCCACATAGCCAGCAGCCAACCGTCGATCACCGGGTTGGCAAGTCCAAAGAGCAGAATGAACACGGCCCCCAGGACGCCCGGCACAATCCAGTCGCGCAACCCGGCAAGCCCGGTCGCCGCGGAATGGCGCAGGTCAACGCCGCCGCGCAGCGCCGATGCCACGTCGCGGCCAGTTTGCACATTGCCCCAAAATGGCAAACGCAGAGCGGCTGCAATCACCGCCCCGCGCGGCGCGGTCCCGCCGCAGATTTGCACAGCGCAGAATCCCGCGAGGCCTAGCATGGCAAAGATGAAGGACAGGAATTGGAAAGTCTCGATCGCTGGGATCAGGCAGATCCCCAACCCCAGCCATGCCTGCCAATTGAAACGTCCCCAGAAAAGCTGCGCGCCCAGAGCGATGCACAGGATCAGTGCGACAAACCCCAACCCCGGCGCCACGCCCCAGATCAGAAGGTCAGCGATAATCACAAGCCCAAAAAGGGCTATGACGCGTTCAGTTGGTGCGCGCGTGGCAGTCAGGATGGTGGTCATATCGGTCCCCTTGTCATTGTTTTGACAAGGGAATAGCGCCACGCGCCCTTAGATCACGCGCCTGTGTTCAGCAGTTTTTGCGCAGATTACTCTGCCGCCGCCCGGATCGCGCGGATGTTGTCGCCATAAGGCGCGGGATTCCCGACAGAGCCACCCCGGAACACAGCGGAACCTGCCACCAGCACGTCCGCACCTGCGGCCCGCACCAGTGGCGCAGTCGTGGGATCCACGCCCCCGTCGATTTCGATGTGCACGGGTCGGTCGCCGATCATCTCGCGCAGGGCCCGCACTTTGGCGGACATATCAATGAACTTCTGCCCGCCAAAACCGGGGTTCACCGTCATCACACAGACCAGATCAACATCGTCCATCAGATCAGTCACAGCACTTGCCGGGGTGCCCGGATTCAGCGCCACCCCCGCCTTGCAGCCCAGCCCCCGGATTGTCTGCAAAGTCCGGTGGATATGCGGCCCCGCCTCGACATGGGCGGTGATCACATCCGCACCCGCATCGGCAAAGCCTTGCAAATAGGCATCCACCGGCGAGATCATCAGATGCACATCCATCACTGTCTTGATATGGGGCCTGATCGCCGCACAGGTCTGCGCGCCAAAGGTGATCGCGGGCACAAAATGCCCATCCATGACGTCCACATGGATCCAATCCGCCCCCTGGGCCTCGACCGCCGCGCATTCCGCGCCGAAATTGGCAAAGTCGGCCGCCAAGATAGATGGCGCAATTTTCAGCGAACGGTCGAAAGTCATAGCAAATCCCCCTGTTGCCGCCTCAGATAAAGCGATTTACAGCCTGCGTCACCCCGCCATCCGCAATTGGTTGCGGTAACTGTTACACCCCCATGCTAATTTGATCTCATGACGCATCTGACCCTTTCCTTCCGCGATATTCTGCAAGACAGCACGATGGCCCATGTCACCCGCGCAACGCTGACCTCTCAACGCCCGCGCCCTTTGCATAATCATGATTTCTTTGAGGTGTTCTGGGTCCAGAACGGCACCGTGCGGCACCATCTGCCGGGCCGCGTAGAGACCTTGCAAGAAGGCGACATGATCTGCTTGTCACCGGGTCAGTCGCACGGTCTGCAGGGCAAGGGTGAGGCGGCGATGGTCGCCCTCATCTGCCTGCACCCGGATGTGGTCGGCGGATTGATCACCCAGTTTCCCGCCCTGACCGATGCCGCATTCCGCGCTGACGCACCGACCCGGTTTCACCGCGACATGCGCGCACTGACCAGCCTGAACCAGGCCGCCATCGCGCTGGAACACAGCGCCCTTGATGCCATGTCCACCACAGCGTTTCTGCTGCCGCTTCTGTCGTCACTGGTGGCAGACACCACCACCCTGCCGCCTGACGCCCCTGTTTGGCTGGCGCACGCCTGCCGCGTGGCGCGCGACCCGGCTGTGTTCCGCGATGGCTCTGCCGGTTTGGTAGCATTGACCGGCAAGGCACACCCGCATGTCAGCCGCACAATGCGGCGGCACCTTGGCATGACCCCGTCTGACTACATCAATACCCTGCGGATGGATCACGCCGCCCGCGCGCTGGTGACGGATACTGAACCACTGGCCGACATCGCGGAAAGCTGCGGCATCCCCAACCTGTCACACTTTCACAAACTGTTCCGAGCCCGCTTTGGTCTGACCCCTTTGAAGTATCGGCAAAGGTACCAACGCGACGTCATTCAGCCTTAGGGCGGGTAATCTGCCCTTCCCTACCTGAAAATATTTGACCAAACGGTCAAACCTTGCCATGAGACCGTGACCATGCCACGCTTGGCCGATGCATCAGGGGGAGGGATTCCTTGACCACCGCAACCACCCAAACGCTGACCGCGACGCAACTGCCGCAGGTGCACGAGCCGCGCAATGACGGGATGCCGCTTGACCTTGATTGGGTCGCCTCTGCCCAGGCGAACACCTCGGCCATTGAACGCCGCGCCGCGACCCTCGGCGGGCGGCGCAGCATCAAGAAAGACTTTCAGGCAGCCTGGCTTTGCAAGGCCATCAGTCTGATGGACCTGACCACCCTCTCAGGCGATGACACCGTGAACCGTGTCCGCCGCCTGTGTGCCAAAGCGCGCCGGCCTGTGCGCGCCGACCTTTTGGACCAGCTTGGCATGACCGGTCTGACCACCGGTGCAGTCTGCGTCTACCACGACATGGTCCCCACCGCCGTTGACGCCCTGCGAGGCACCGGCATCCCTGTTGCTGCCGTCTCGACCGGTTTTCCCGCAGGTCTTTCCCCCTTTCATCTCCGCATTGCAGAGATTGGCGAAAGCGTGGCTGCCGGGGCTGAGGAAATTGATATCGTCATCAGCCGCCGACACGTCCTGACAGGCAATTGGCAAGCGCTTTATGACGAAATGCGCGAAATGCGCGCCGCCTGCGGCGATGCCCACGTCAAAGCGATCTTAGCTACGGGTGAGCTTGGCACGCTGCGCAACGTGGCCAAGGCCTCGCTGATCTGCATGATGGCCGGGGCCGATTTCATCAAGACCTCGACCGGCAAAGAAAGTGTCAACGCCACCCTGCCCGTCAGCCTGACGATGATCCGCGCGATCCGCGACTATGAAACCCGCACCGGTTTCAAGGTCGGCTACAAACCCGCGGGCGGCATCTCCAAGGCCAAAGACGCGCTGCTCTACCTCGCCTTGATCAAGGACGAGTTGGGCGACCGCTGGCTGCAACCCGACCTCTTCCGCTTCGGCGCATCGTCCCTTTTGGGCGACATCGAACGGCAACTCGAACACCACGTCACTGGCGCCTATTCGGCTGGCTGGCGGCACGCGATTGGATAAGCCATGAACATCAAAGAAATCTTCGACAACATGGACTATGGCCCGGCCCTCGAAAGTGCTGCAGAGGCCCTGCAATGGCTGGCTGATCGTGGTGCGGTCGCAGGGCACTACATCGGCGGCAAATGGGGTCCGATCCGTGATGATTTCGCGACCAACAACCCTGCCACCGGCGAAAAGCTGTCCGGTGTCACTAAAGGCACCGCTGAAGAGGTCGCGACCGCCGTTGCGGCGGCCCGCAAGGCCCAACCCAAATGGGCCAAAGATGCTCATATCCGCGCCCGCGTGCTTTACGCCATCGCGCGCGGCATGCAAAAAAACAGCCGCCTGCTGGCCGTGATGGAAAGCCTTGATAACGGCAAACCGATCCGCGAATCCCGTGACATCGACGTGCCCCTTGCGATCCGCCACTTCTACTACCACGCGGGCATGGCCCAGCTGATGGAAGCTGAACTGCCCGACCGCCAGCCTCTGGGTGTCTGCGGCCAGATTATCCCCTGGAACTTCCCGCTGTTGATGCTGGCCTGGAAAATCGCACCGGCCCTGGCGATGGGCAACACGGTCGTCCTGAAGCCCGCCGAATACACGCCGCTTTCCGCGATGATCTTTTGCGAGATCGCCGAAGCCGCAGGCGTGCCGCCCGGCGTGATCAACATCGTCACTGGCGACGGCGACACCGGGGCGGCCATTGTAGCTTCTGAGGTGGACAAGATCGCCTTCACTGGCTCAACCTCCGTCGGCCGCATCATCCGCGAACAAACCGCTGGCACCGGCAAGGCGCTCTCGCTCGAACTGGGTGGCAAATCACCCTACATCGTCTTTGAAGACGCCGATGTGGACAGCGCCGTCGAAGGCCTTGTTGACGCGATCTGGTTCAATCAGGGGCAAGTCTGCTGCGCAGGCTCGCGCCTTTTGGTGCAAGAAGGCATCGCCGACAGGTTCTACGCCAAACTCAAGGCCCGCATGGATGGGCTGCGCATTGGCGATCCGCTCGACAAGGCCATCGACATCGGCGCCATCGTCGACCCGGTCCAACACGCGCAGATCAGCAAAATGGTCTCCGACAATACCGAGGGCGAGACCTATCAGACGACAGCCCCCGACGGCTGTTTTTACCCGCCCACATTGATCACCGGCCTCGCACCCGCGTCCCACCTGATGCAGGAAGAAATTTTTGGCCCAGTCCTTGCCGCCTGCACATTCCGCACACCCGCCGAGGCGGTTGAGATCGCCAACAACACCCGTTACGGGCTGGCGGCCTCTGTCTGGTCAGAAAACATCAACCTCGCCTTGGACATTGCGCCACAGCTGGCCGCGGGCATCGTCTGGGTCAACGGCACCAACATGATGGATGCCGCCGCTGGCTTTGGCGGCGTGCGCGAAAGTGGTTTTGGCCGCGAAGGCGGCTGGGAAGGGCTGGCAGGCTACACCAAGCCCAAGACCAAGCCCACCAAACCCGCCTCGATCGCCCCGTTCACCGGCTCAGGCGGACCAACTGATGCGCTCGACCGCACAGCAAAGCTCTATATCGGTGGCAAGCAATCCCGCCCCGATGGTGGCTATTCCCGCCCGGTCTTTGGCCCCAAAGGCGCGCTTTTGGGCGAGGTGTCGCTGTCCAACCGAAAGGACCTGCGCAACGCGGTCGAGGCAATGAACGCCGCAAAAGGTTGGGCCAAAACCTCCGGCCACCTGCGCGCACAAATCCTCTTTTATATCGCGGAAAACCTTTCGGCCCGTGGCGATGAACTCGCCAAACGGATCAAGGACCTAACCGGCAAATCTGGCGCGCCAGAGGTGCAGCACTGCATCAGCACCCTCTTCACCTTCGCCGCCTGGGCCGACAAATACGACGGTCAGGTACACGGGGTGCCGATCCGAGGTGTTGCGCTGGCGATGAAAGAACCGGTCGGCAAGATCGCCGCTTTCTGCGCAGACGACTGGCCGCTTCTTGGCACCATCAGCCCGATGGCCGCTGCCATTGCAATGGGCAACCGTATCACGCTGATGCCCAGCCAACCTTTCCCGCTGGCGGCGACCGATCTCTACCAGATCCTGGAAACCTCGGATGTTCCCGGTGGCGTGGTCAACATCCTGACCGGCGACCACGCCGAACTTGCCCCACACGCGGGCAAGCACATGGATATCGACGTGGTCTGGTCCTTCTCTGGAACCGACCTCTCAACCACTATTGAAAAAGGGGCCGCGGGCAACCTCAAACGCACTTGGATCAACCCCGCGCAACCGTCGGCCAAAGACATGCTCGCCGCTGCGACAGAGATCAAGAATATCTGGATTCCCTACGGGGCCTAAGCCCCTTCTTCTGGCCAGAAATATCCTCGGGGGTTTGGGGGCAGACAGCCCCCAAGACGCGCCGCCGGATGGCGGTGCAAAACATCACGCGCGCGGCTCTGCCGCGCACAATCCGGTCACTTGCGGTTCTGTTTGGACCGCCACGTGTTCAGCCACTTACGCACACCTGACCGCTTTTCGGCCACACCTGCCTGCACTTCGTCCAGCCGGTCCCCGGCGGAATCCAGCGCCGGGTCCAGCGCGCGTTCGCGGAATTGGAACCACATCCGCCGGATCATCACAATCGCGACAATCAGGAAGCCAAAGAAGAAAATGTTGAACCACGGGATCACTTGCACATCCGGCCCATCAACAGGCCGCACAGCGATCGCATTGGGATAGATCGAGGCCCAGCGAATGCGCCATCCATAATGCGTAATCACTGCCCAACCATCGGTGCGCGCCGCACTCGCCGCCTCGGCCTGCAAATCAGAGCTGTCGAATTTGAAATAGGGCGGCCAGATCCAACCGGTATCCTCGTTGCGATAGACCATCACGCCGGTCGCGTCCCGCGGCATGAACCCCAGAAAAAACGTCTTCTTCTTTTCGGTGTTGATCAGCCGCAAATCACGTGTCGGCTGCTCTACATTCCCGCTGTCAGCCTGCGCATAGAATAACCGGTTCCAGCCAGAGAAATCCGTGCGGATCACCTCGGTCGAGGTGATGCGGACAACATCATGCTGCGGCAACACATAGTGCAGCAACAACCCCAGAAAGAGGATCGGAATGAACCGCAATGTAATTCCCAAAGCACGCATATCAGACCTCAATTCGCATTCGTGATATAGACAATCGCCGACACTAGAACAGCCGGCACCACATAGATCAGCAGCAACAGTTTCGGCCTCAGCCCGCTGTTATACTCTGCGATCCCTTTCTCCACGTATTGCTTGCGGGTCATGCCTTCAACCGGTTCCGCATCATATCGCTTCTCCAGCTTTTCGCGCCGGACTGAGCGTGAATAGATCGAAACGCTTAGATAGATCACACTTAGCGCGATGAAGCCGAAAACAACCAGCCGTACTAATCCCATGGCGAAGACCTCCGCTTGATCGCACCCCAAGGGCCGACCCTGTCAATCATATCCGGCACCGGCGGCGGCTTTGCCACCTGTGGTTCAACCATCGGTGCCTCATGCCCGAACAACGCCGCCCGCGTGCCGGCCTTGTCCACCTGATACTCGTTTGCCAAAAATTCCGCCACATAGGCCTTTTTCTCGTCTGGCCATGTGGCATAGGCGCGATAAAACGCCTCCTTGTGGCAAATAAACAGCTGCCGAATGTCCAAGGGCGCCAGTTCCGACAACAACATGTTTACCAGATCCGCATCCGCATGGTCCCGTGCCCGCAACGTATAGAAATAGGCTGGATGATCCGACGTGATGCGCGGCCAGGGTCCGTCTTCCTCGGCCCAGCGCGCCAAGGCAGCCAATCCTTGCCATTCTGGCGGCAGCAACTTGGCGTAGCGTCGGCCCAGATTGCGCAGATCGCGGCGCGTGGCCCCCGTCAGGTTCTCTCCCATGGTTGCAGCCACTTCGGCCACCACAAAATCCATCTTCTGGTGCAGGATCGCACCTGCATCAATGCCGCGCGCCCGTGCGACAGGTTCCACAAGTTCATTAAGCTCCAGGAATTTCGCAATTGCTGCCCGGTCACCAAAGTCCATCAGATAAGGGATCGGCAGTTTGCCCAACCGCCCCTTGTCGGCAGCCGCAATCGCTGCCGGGTGTTCCACATCGCGAAAGATGTACAGCCCGCCAAAATGCGCGGTCCAAAAGTTGTCCTGATCAAAGGCCATCTCGCGCAGTTTGACAGAGTTGCGCGTCACATCGCCGGTTTCCTTCGACAACCCGATCATCTTGCCGATCAGCACATCGTCAAACCATGCATCCTTGTCTTGCTTGAACCGGTCGATCATTTGACCCAGCCGCTTCGCAGTGGCAACCGTGCCATAGGTCGTATCCGCCTCGATCCGCACCCGCCTGATATCGAACAACCGCACCGGATCCTCAACGTTGTAGACCGTGTTCACCAATTCCCCCGCCACCGCATCGCGTGCGGTCAGCGCAAAAAGCGCCCTTTCGTTTTCAGTGATGAACTGCCGCAGTATTCCGCGAGAGGTTGAGAATTTCGCATTGAGCAGCGGCGCGGTCTTTTGATCTGTCGTTAGCAAAATGAACTGCCGGTTTACACCCGCGTGGTTCAGATAAAGATCATCCCCCAATTCATCCCCCACCTCGGGCGAATAGCCCGAAATGTCGATGTGAAACGCCTCTAAAGCGGTGGACTTGCCTGTCAGACTTTGCAGCGCACGATTGTACCGGTCCACCAACACCGGGCTATCCACGCGGATAAGATTGCCAAACATCAGTCCTTTTTCGATCAGCCTGTGCATGACTAATCTCCAAGTACGTAGAAAAATATGAGACTGACAAGCACTCCCGGTACCAAACCAAGCAGCGCCATTGCAGCGAACACCTCTGACGGTTGGTCCGATGCAGAGCATTGTCCACTTTCAGACCAAGCTAGCACGAACCGGGGGTGGCACAGATGAGAAGTGAGGACAGACGCAAAGCCAATCACCGTCAAAAGCCCCAAACCGGCGCCATTCGCGATCACCTTCATGTCACCTCCATCGGGTTAGCAATACGCTCACCGTTCCCTTGCAACCCAATTACCATGTCTCGCGCGTCCATCGCCTTGGCAGCCCGGCAACCGACAAGATCATGATCGGTGCCCATATCAGCGCCGCGCTTAGCCCAAGCCGCCCGAAAAAGACGATATTGTCCGTCACGCTATAGCCTGACAACTCTCCCAAAGGTGCGCCGCGCAAAACGTAAAGGATAAAGAAAAACCCCGACGATAGTGCAAAAAGAAAGATGGTCGAAAGGAAGGCATTGAACATCAAAGGCTTGACCCCCTCGTCCAGCGCCATGGCCAACAGCTTTGGCACCAGCCACGCCAGAAACCCCAGCACCATCGCCGGGAATAGCAGGCTATCGGAAAAGGCGCTCAACCCTTGCCCTCCAGATAGCGCTTCTTGGCCTCTTCCTGCCGGCCAAAGTCGCGGACCATCGCGTCAATCGCGACCTCGTCAGACTTGTCGGCATAGCGGAATTCACTGTCCGCGTAGCGGTTGATTTCTTGAATGACCATTTCGGTCGTGATCGGCACCCGCAAATCGGCGATCATCGCTTTCTTGGCGTCATAGTCTTTGCGCAGGAACAGCTCTGGATCTTCCATCCATTCATCAGGCAATTCAAAGTCCATCGCCCGCACCTTCACCGCATCGGTGATGTTCTTGATCGCGCGGCCTGTAAACCTCTCGTCCGCCTCTTGGATGCCCTTCAGATAGGTGCCCATCTTGGCAATCGTATCCAGATCACCGATTTGGTCATGCACCCGGTCGAACACTTTCATGAGCCCCGGCTCATGCGGGCGGCTGTGGCTTTCGAAGCTGGCCGCGACGGCCTTCTTAATCTCTTGCGCGCTAAAGACCTCATGGTTGCCCACGGGGATGTCATGGTTTTTTCCCATCAGCAGATAGAGAATGTCGATATAGTCGTCCCGCGTCTGCGGCCCATCCACCAAAAACCGCGCCCCGGCCCGCTGGCGCAGCGCGTCATCGACGTTCTCTGGATAGTTCGAGAACATGCCAAAGGTGCAATTCCCGCGCACAACCGTATTGGCGCCTGCAAAGCTTTCCATCAGCACGGCGGTGATTTCCAACTGACCCGCGCTGGACTGCCTATCGCCACGCTTGCCCGCCAATTGGTCGATATCGTCAATCGTGCCAAAGCCGATCACACCGGGGTCCAACACGTTGTTGATAAAGGCTTTTGCGTTCTGCCCCGACTTGCCCTGGTAGCTGTCGATATTGTCCGTGCTCAGGTTTTGATAGCGGAACGGATAGCCGGCCACCTGACAATAGTCGTTGATCAACCCCGCCATCATCTGGATCAGCGTGGTCTTGCCCGTCCCCGGTTTGCCATCACCCATAAAGGTAAAGATGAACCCGCCCAGTTCGGCAAAGGGGTTCAGCTTGCGGTTAAAATCATAGGCCATCACCATCTTGGCCAGCTTCATCGCCTGATACTTGGCGATATGGTTGCCCACGACCTCATTGGGCTTTTTAAAGGTCATGGTCAGCGTGCTGCCCTTCTTGGCGCGCGCCGGGGTGAAACCGTCGATGACAAAATCATCCGCCTCGACCCGCCAGGCGGCGGCCACGAACGGTTCCAACCGCGCCGCCGTGCTGGCCCGGCCTGCGACCTTGTCCATCAACGCCTCAGCAAAGCCCAACACGGTTGCCACCATCTTGGGCTCATCCGCGCCAAGGTTCGCAATGTCCTGATCCAACTCCCACAGCGCGCCATGCAACGCCAATTGCGCGTTCTCGGTCAGCAATTCCTCAACATCGCCAACCTCAACGGTTTCTTCGGTCGCGTGATCGGCCAGCAGAAACGCCGTTGCATTGGCAAATGTGTAAAGCGCAATCAGCGCCTCGGCAGTCAGCAGCTCTGAAAAGGCCGTCTTGCGCGCATCGGCCAAGGCCCCTTCCAGATTGGCCCGCTTGAGGTCTTTCAGTTCCGTCCGTTCCGCGTATTGCTCGGCCACCGCAAGCGCCAGTGCGATCGCGCGGCGCAGCCCCTGCTGCACATGCGCCTGCAACGGGGTGACCAGTCCTGCATCGCCGACCGCCTCAATCCGGTTGATCAGCTGCACGCCTTCCTTACGCTGCACGCGCCGTGTCGACAGCCCTGGCGTGGTCGACCGAAACGCGCGGCGCGTTGGCACACCGGCCGATTTGCCCTCAACGGCGCCTGCCGTTGCCTTGGCCACTCTCGGACTGTGATCGAACCCATCCAGCAGATCGAGCGCGGCTGCATAGTGCGCCTGCACATCTTCTTCGCGCAGTTCCATCTGATCACTTGTCTGACTCATTGGTCCACCTTCTTTTGGCCAAAATAATCCCCGCCGGAGGCACCGAATTTTCGTCGAAAATTCGTCATCTGTAACTCAACACCCGCCCGCCATCGCCGACGACAAACTTACGCACGTCGCGAAACCCCGGCGGGTCGCGCTCTGCCAGCGCCTGATAGGGCCGCTCCGGCATGATCAATGACCGTTCCATCCGCGTGGCACCTGTTTCCCCACCCTGCCCGGCAAAGGGATCAAGCGCGAAAATCTGCCGTTCCACAGACCCGAACCAGCCGGATTTCACTTGTTCGACCCGCTCTGACACCAACTCTTCCTCGGTCCAGACCAACGCCCAATCCTCGCCCACCGGCGCGCGGGCCTGTTCCAGCACTTCGCGCAACGGTCCCGTCTGTCGGGTAAAGGCGCTGGAATACATCGGCCCCATGTGAAACCGGCGCAGCCGCACCGGGTGCAGATCGTCGAAATCCTCGTCAAAGCCTTTGGCAATCGTCAACAGCTTCAGATGCGCAAGGCTTTGCGCCATCAAATGCTGCTGCGCCTCGGGCCAGCGCCGTTCGTCTTTGGGCAGGCCTGTGCGTCCGGTGTCATGGACGTCCAACAAGTAGATCGTCGGCAGGTTGACCTGACTGTCGTAGACCGCCCAATGGATCTGAAAGTGTCGCCGTTCGCCATCATTGCCCAGCCACACCGCCTGCGGATCATTCCGTGCCCAGAACAACTGCCCCTTCAGCAGTTCTTCGTAGTAAAGCCGCTGGCTGAGCGCATATTGCAGCTTGGTCGGGATCGCCTGTTCGCCCACAATCACGCGTACCATCTGGTCTTTCAGCGTGTCGCTGTCGGGCATTGTGTTCAGATGCCGTTCGGCCTGAAGCGCATCATTCGCCATCTCAAGCAGCTCTTGATACACCGGAAAACCGCTGTCCACCCGATCAAACGTCAACTGCCCCGCGTGATCCCAGCGCCCGCTGAAATGGTATTTATGCGCCAGTGCCCGGAAGGTGTAGTTTAGCCCGGCCAGATAGCGCGTCATCGCCTCGATATCCGCGCGGGACAGCCGCGCTTCGGCCTCCATCGTTGCAGCCACTTTGGTCAGGTGGTTGGTGATCTTTTCAAACTTGCCAAAATACCGCCGCGTGACGCGGGTATCCTCCAGCTTGAAGTGGTCGAGGGTCGGGGCGTCAATCATGAAGTGAGCTTACCCTCTTTTTCTTTGCCACGATGGGTACGCAAAAAGACGCCGCCAGCTGAAATTGCAAGGTATACAAATATCCAGGCGACGACTTTTGTCGATTGGGTCGGGCTTAACCCCAATTCATGCGTTCTTAGCAAGATGTATGCGACAACCGCTGACAGCGGGACGAGGTAGATTACGCACCACGCCCACCATTTGTCTCCGCGTCCGAAATGAAGCGCAAAGACGATCTCAAAGAAAAATCCAAACGGCCGCAGGAGCGTCTTCAAGCCCTACTGATCCCCATACTGATTGCTATCGTGCTTCTCGACAATCTTCTGGAACCGGCGGATAAAGCGTTCGTCGGCTTTTGCCTTCTGCTCCAGCACCTCGCGGGCAAAGACCATGTGGTCTTCGTGGGCTTCCATCATATCGGCCATGCGGGCGTTCGTGGCAGAGCCAATCGCCGCCATCGCGGTCTGCGCCTCTTGGTCGGTTTGCACGCCGATCTCGTTGATCTTATGCGCCACGTCCTGCTGCTGTGCGGTCTTCAACGACTTTGACAGGGCATCATAGAGCACCACGCGCTGCTTGGTGTCTGTCTGCAGTTTGTTGATCAGCACCATCTGCGTCGCCGCCTGATTCTGCAGGCTGTCGATCCAGGTCTTGCCCTTTTCGATATAGCGCTCAAGCGTCTGACTCTTGGCCAGTTTGACCTGCTCTTCCTGCACCAGCTCGTTGTAGCGGGTGTTCAAAGCGGCCAGTTCAGTTTCCAAGGCGGTGCGCTTAGCGGCATCCTGTTCCACGGAAATCTTGTTCTCAAGCTCAATGATCTTGGGATCCATGCCCAGCACATCGGCGCGCACAGTTTCCAACTCGGCCACGGTCGTCTCTCGCTCTGTCAGGGTGCCTTGCAAGTTGGTTTCCACAGAGGTTTTCTGTTCGTTCAGCGTCGCCAATTGGCTTTCCAGCAACTTGGTGATCACGTCCGACTTGCTGATCAGGTCCTGCAACTTGTCATCAACCGACGCTGTGCGCATCCGCTCTTCGCGCATGGAATCGGACTTGCCCGCAGAAAACCAACCCACGATGCTTTCCATCGTGGTTTTTGACCGCATCTCGTCAAAATCCTTGGAAAAGGCGGCGGTCACATCATCCAGACCCATAATGAGTTCCGCGATATTCGCGTTCATTAATTCGGTATGCGCATGCACATCCTCAAGGCTCGCATTCTCGATATCGACAGAGATATCAGCACCTTGTGCCATCTTCTGCCGCGCTGCCTCGATCCGGCTGGTCAGTTCAGAAATCTTGCTTTGCGCTTCTGCGACCTGAGTCTGACTTTCCTGAATCTGCGCGTCGAAATCGGCCATATGAAATTCCCCTGTTGGTCTTGGTGTTACATTCAATCTAGGAAATGTTACACCATTTTACAAATCCACGTCATGCGGTTTTCACCGGTGAACGTGACGAATTCTTGACCAATTCAGGGGGCTTGCGTGGCGGTTTAGGTTTCGCCGCCAACGGCTGTTTCAAACACCAGATCGTCCGGATTTACCGCATCAAAATCAGGCGGGCGATCGTTGGCCAACGCCTCTTCACCATAAATCTCATCCGGGTCAATCTGGCGGGGCGGCAGTTCAACGCCGCGCTCATAGTTTTCTGGATCGACGCGTAGGGATTCCTCGCGCGACCGCACATGCACCCTGATCCCGCGCGGACAACGATCATACAGGTCGATGATGTCCTGATTGAACAGGCGAATACAGCCAGCGGAACCGGAATTTCCTATTGATTCCAAATCGTTAGTGCCGTGTATGCGAAAGAACGTATCGCGACCGTTGCGGTAGAGGTACAGCGCACGCGCACCCAACGGGCTACGCAACCCACCGGGAATGCCGCGCGCAAACGGCCCATAGACCTCTGGCTCCCGGCGCAGCATGTTCTGCGTCGGCGTCCAGCCCGGCCATTTCCGCTTCAGCGAGATGACGCCGTTGCCCGCAAAGCTAAGCCCGGCGCGCCCGACACCAACCGGATAGCGGATCGCACGACCGTCTTCTTCGATAAAGTACAAAAACTTCGCATAGGGATCGACATCCAAAGTGCCGGCGCTTTGCTCGCCCAGATAAAGGCCAGACATCCGGCGATTATCTCCTTGGGTATATTCCGGCGGAATGCCCGGCAGGTTGTAGCCCGCGTCGAAAATAGGCTCGTACCCGGGTGCAAAATTCATCGCCTCTGGCACGTCGATGTTGGATGCAGGCACACGTGGGCCGCAAGCAGCCACGGTGGACAGCAACATCGCACCAAAGGCGCGGCGCGAAATATTCGGGACAGACAGCATATGCATACCTATAAAGACTCTTTGGTTTCATAGCACCCTGTCACAAAAGTGCAATTCAACCCAGGCTCCCCCTCACGGAAAAGCGAGGGGGAATTTTCCTGTCCTGACGGCAAAACCTGCACCTTTCCGCGCGCAGAGCTGCTCCATCAGAAGCCGGTTCACCCATTTACGCGCTACACAGCGGGTGCGGACTTGCGGCACACCCTTTTGCTTTTGAACCCGCCCATGCATGCTGCGCCCATGAAGGGCCATAAATCATGAAACGCCGCCGCGTCTTGCAAGGGGTCGGACTAGCCGCAATCGCAGGCTGGGTTTGGGGCGCGCCGCGTTTGGCCCGTTTGGGCCAGGACCCTGCGACATTCACCGCAATTCCGGGCGCAGAGCCGTTTCGGCAGTTGGATCGCGCAGGTGCCTTTTCTGCCAGTGCAGGCATCTTCGCAGGTCTTGATGCACCCGCACCGCAATTCACCGGCGCGCTTTGCCCCGCCCTTTTTGGCGGCAACGACGGCTTGGCCATTGCCTATTTCTCGGACGTGCAATGCCCGAACTGCCCCAGAATGGAGGCCGCAACCCGTGCCGCCATCGGCGATCAGCCTATTCCGCTGATCCGCCACGAACTGCCCTTGCTGGGGCCCCGTTCTGTTGCTGTCGCAAAGGTCCTTCTTGCGGCAAAGCTGCAAAGCGCGGATCAGGATATCGCAAGCATCTTGCTGGGCACCCCCGGACCTATCACCCCGGCACGACTTGCGGATATTGCAGACCGCACCGGCCTCGACCATCAGCGCTGGGTCGCGGACATCGACAGCGCAACGGTCGCGAACCACTTGGCACAAGAGTATGGCGTCGCCGCACGTCTGGGCATCTATGGCACACCCGGCACCGTAATCGGGCGCACAGTGATCCTAGGTGCCTTGCCAGAGCATCAGATCGCGCAGATCATCGCGACGGAACGACAGGACAATCAGGTATGCGGTTAGACGGTAAGACGGCGGTGGTCACCGGCGGCGGATCAGGCTTTGGCGCTGGGATCTCGCGCGCGTTCGCGGCCGAAGGGGCCAAGGTGATGATCGCCGATTTGAATGCTGACGCCGCAAAATCGGTCGCGGCAGAGGTGGGCGGATATGCCGTCACCACCAATGTCGCCGACAATGCTTCGGTCGCGGGGCTTGCCTATGCCGTGGCCGATCAACTGGGTGATCTGGACATTCTGGTGAACAATGCCGGCACGACCCATGCCCCTGGTGCGATGGAAGATGTGAACGAGGAGGAGTTCGACCGCGTGTTCGCCGTCAACGCCAAATCCGTCTACCTCACCGCCCGACATCTGGTGCCTGCGATGAAGGCGCGCAAATCGGGCGTGATCCTCAATATCGCCTCGGCGGCAAGCGTCTCACCTCGCCCGAACCTGATCTGGTACAGCGCGTCAAAGGGCTGGATGATCACAACCACCAAAGCAATGGCAATTGAACTTGCCCCCTATAACATCCGTGTGAATGCGCTGAACCCCGTCGCGGGCGATACCCCGCTTCTGGCAGATTTCATGGGAGGAGAGTCGCCAGAGATGCGGGAAAAATTTCTGTCGGGCATCCCTTTGGGCCGGTTTTCAACCCCAGACGACATTGGTGCCGCCGCCACATTCCTTTGCTCTGACAGTGCAGGGTTGATTACCGGGGTGGCGCTGGAAATCGACGGAGGTCGCACAATTTGAACTGGATCCCACTCCTGCGCAGGCTTGGCCGCCACGCCTTGCGCCTGATCCCCTCAGAACCGTTGCGGACCCCCGCGCCCAAACGTGCACGTCCAACGCCCGATGGGCAGTTGCGCCTGCATCTGTTCAGCGCCGATTTTGACGGCCCGGAAGAGGCGCACAGGTTTTGCTACATCGCGCCCGGTGCTGATCTGCCGGTCGATCTGACGCGCGAATTGACAGGAGCGTTCATCGACACGGATGAGGTCGAGATGATTCACGGCGACATTCCAACACGGCTAATCGAATTCCTGTCCGAACAAGAAGCTGACGACATCGTCCTACGCATGGCCGGGGACAACACGTTGATATTAATCACAGAACACGCCTTTGGCGGACTTCCTTACGAATTGGACGACACCGACCGGCTGACATACCTCGGCCCGCAATTGGTCGCGGTTTGATGCGGAATCTGATCACCGATGTGCCCGGCCTGTTGGTGGGCAACGCACAAGACGCGGCCTTAAGATCGGGCTGCACGGTCCTGACAGGGGACCGCCCGTTCACTTGTGGCGTCAACGTCATGGGCGGCGCACCCGGCACGCGAGAGACTGATTTGCTGGCGCCTGACAAGCTGGTGCAACAGGTGGACGCGCTAGTGTTGTCGGGCGGCAGCAGCTTTGGTCTTGATGCTGCTTCGGGTGTCACCGACGCCCTGCGCACCGTCGGTCGCGGCTTTGCGGTAGGCGACATGCGCGTGCCAATCGTGCCCGGTGCAATTCTGTTTGATCTGCTCAATGGCGGCGACAAAAACTGGACCAGCAACCCCTATCGCGGCCTTGGTGCGGATGCTTTTCAGGCGGCTGAACAGAGCTTTGCGCTTGGCACGGCGGGCGCGGGGTTTGGGGCAACAACGGCCACGCTGAAAGGCGGGCTCGGCTCTGCCTCGACCGCTTTGCCCGATGGCACCATTGTGGGCGCACTTGTGGCAGTGAACGCGCTCGGATCAGCCACTGTCGGCGATGGTCCGCACTTTTGGGCCGCCCCCTTTGAAGAAGACGGCGAATTTGGCAACCTCGGCCCCTCTGCGACTTATCCGCGTGATGCACCTGTCACCAAACTTTCCGCGCAAAACACTACCATCGGGATCGTTGCGACATCCGCGCGACTGACACAGGCCGAATGTACGCGCCTTGCAACCGCGGCACATGATGGCGTCGCCCGCGCGCTGGTGCCTGCACATACCCCGATGGATGGCGATCTGATCTTTGCGGTCAGCACTGGCGATGTCCCTGCTTCTGACCCTGTTCACCTTGGCCATGCCGCGGCCACCTGCATGGCCCGTGCCATTGCGCGCGGTGTCTATCTTGCGCGGTCTGCCCCGCACGAGGCACCCGCATGCTACGCCCGCACCTTCGCGCCTTAGCAGGCCACGTTCAATCGCCCAAAATCGCCCGCATCAAGGGGCTGTGCGCATCCCGCAGCCCGTCAAGCACATCAAAATGGTGCCGCCCTGCGTCGTTCACCATCTCGCACGACCATGCATCCGCCAAGGCCCGGGCCTGTTCCACAAAGACCGGGCGTTCGTCGCCGCCAACCCAAACGGTCACAGGCACCACTGGCGGTGGCTGATGGATCGGGCTTTCTGCGCGGGCGATGTCTGAATCCAGCCGCAGATCATTGTTCATTTGCGTCTGCAACAGCGGTGCAAGGTCCGACACCGCCGAGATTGGCACCACCTTTTCAACGCGTTCGGTCCAGTCTGCCGCCAAATCCGGGGCCAACATCCGCGCCGCCAGTTGCCCGCCCGCCGAATGCCCGGTGATCCGCAATGGCCCCGGCACACGATCCGCAATCGTACCAATGGCTTTGCCGATCTGCTGCGTGATCTGAGCAATCGTTACCTCCGGGCACAGGTCATAAGATGGCATCGCCACGGCCCAACCGGCCACGACCGCCCCGGCGGCCAGATAAGACCAGTCCGACTTGTCCGAACTGCGCCAATACCCGCCATGAATGAAGACCATAGTCCCTTTGGCCAAGCGCTCAGGCAGGAACAGATCAAAGACCTCGCGCGCACCCTCACCATAAGGCACATCTGCCAGGTAGCGCGCGCTCTCGCGATAGCGCTGCCCTTCCTGCGCCCATCGGGCGGGCAAAAGCGCGCCGTCGGGGACATGTGCCAGATTGGCAAAGGCGTCATCAATATCCATTTCCATTCCCTTTCGGCTGTGCCTAACTGCCAATCAAGTCAAAAAGGCGTTTGACAGCAAGGGGGACATCATGCGCAACACAGTAACGGATTTGAAATCACACCTGAGCCGGCCAGAGCTTTTGTGTGAAAAAGCCTATGTCGGCGGCGCGTGGGTGAATGCCGCCTCTGGCAAGACATTCCCAGTGACAAACCCCGCACGTGGCGATGTGATCGCCAATGTGGCCGACCTGTCGCGCGCAGAAATTTCTGATGCCATCATCGCTGCCGACAAGGCGCGCCATGCCTGGGCCGCGCGAACCGGCAAAGACCGCGCTTCGGCTCTGCGTAAATGGCACGACCTGATGATCGCCAATACCGAAGATCTGGCAATCATCATGACCGCCGAACAAGGCAAACCATTGGCAGAAGCGCGGGGCGAGGTCGCTTATGGCGCGTCTTTCGTCGAATGGTTCGCAGAAGAGGCAAAGCGTATCTATGGCGAAACCATCCCCGGCCATCAGCCTGACAAGCGGATCACTGTAATCAAGCAACCCATTGGCGTGGCCGCTGCCATCACGCCTTGGAATTTCCCCAACGCCATGATCGCCCGCAAAGTGGCCCCTGCGCTAGCTGCAGGCTGCGGTTTTGTGGTGCGCCCTGCATCCTTGACGCCGCTCTCGGCGCTGGCGATGGCGAAACTGGCGGAAGAGGCGGGCATCCCCGCCGGGCTGATGTCTGTTGTGACTTCAACTGCCTCATCCGATGTGGGCAAGGAATTCTGCGAAAATCCAACCGTGCGCAAACTGTCGTTCACAGGATCCACTGAAGTGGGCCGTATTCTACTGCGGCAGGCTGCCGATCAGGTCATGAAATGCTCGATGGAGTTGGGCGGCAATGCGCCCTTCATCGTGTTCGACGACGCCGATCTGGACGAAGCCGTGATAGGTGCCATTGCCTGCAAATTCCGCAACAACGGCCAAACCTGTGTTTGTGCCAACCGCATCTATGTGCAAGCCGGGGTTTATGACGCCTTTGCCGAAAAGCTGAAGACCGCGGTTGAGGCGCTGAAGGTCGGCGACGGCCTGACTGACGGTACCGACCTTGGCCCGCTGATCGAACCCGCCGCCCTTGAAAAGGTGCAGGAACACCTGGACGACGCCACCGCCAAAGGGGCCACGGTCCTGACCGGCGGTCATGCGCTTGACGGGCAGTTCTTTGAACCGACCATCGTGACCGGTGCGACCAAGGACATGCTGGTCAGCACCGATGAAACCTTTGGTCCCTTCGCGCCACTCTTCAAATTCAAAGACGAAGACGACGTCATCGCACTTGCCAATGACACGATCTTTGGTCTTGCGTCCTATTTCTACGCCAAGGACATCAGCCGCGTGCACAAAGTGGCCGAGGCGCTGGAATACGGGATCGTCGGCGTGAACACCGGCATCATCTCGACCGAGGTCGCTCCCTTCGGCGGTGTCAAACAGTCCGGCCTTGGCCGTGAAGGCAGCCGCCACGGGATCGAAGACTATATGGAGATGAAATATATCTGCATGTCGGTCTAAACCGCCTGCGCATGACGCGCGTTTGACGCTTATCCGACAAGAATAACCCCGGCATCGCTATGCCGATGCCGGGGCAAAACTGAAATAAACACCGTTACCAATACTGCAGCCACTCACGACCACTTGAAAACAATAGCGCCCCACATCCCTTGTTTTCAAAGCGGATTTCGCGAAATATCAGATTTGTTCGTGAATTTCAGGGATTCGATAACTCGCGATGCGCCAAATTTTTGGAGAAATCCGCTGGGAAGTGAAGACAGCGATCTTCATGACCATGATCCTGATTTTTTCTGTCGTGGGACCCTTTGGTTCTTACAACACGATGCCCCTTGCGGAACGGTTCACCTACTGGACCGTTATCATGATCGGCATCGGCTTTTTCATGCATGTCTTCATGACCATGGCGCTCAATTCAGCGCGCCTGCGCAGATGGAACAGTATCCTCAAGGTGTCCCTTGGTGCTGCATTGGCCGCGGTGCCGGGGGCCGCAATTGTGGAATTCGCCAATGAGGTTTTCCGCCCCTCAGGTATCAACATGGCCTCACTCGTCCGGATCTGGGCGCAAGTCACCGTGATCGGCGCGATTGTCGGAACGGTCGAATACATCGACTGGCGGCCAGAGCGTAGCGCCGCGCAGCCCAAGCTTTCACCACTGCACAAGCGACTGCCTGCCGAGCTGGGGCGCGACATCGTTTCCATGTCGATGCAGGATCACTATGTCGAAGTCACGACGACCCAGGGCAAGACCATGATCCTGATGCGCTTCACCGATGCCCTGCGCGAGGTAGCAGAGCTCGACGGCTTGCGCACCCATAGATCCCATTGGGTGGCGATTCCGCACATGAAAACCCTTGCGAAATCCGGCAATACCACCCGCGTCACCCTATCAGACGGGCGCCAGATGCCCGTCAGCGCGACCTATCTCGACACGCTTCAATCGGCAATGCGAACGACCTGAACGGACAGCACGGCACCCCACTATCGCAGATAAATCAATCGTGACCCCGCGGCTCATCCTGAATTGTTAGGAACTTTCATGGCTCAGAAAAAATCCGGCAAAGCACGCCAACGGGCCCGCAAGGGCAAGACACCACACCAATCGATCGCCCGTCCGATGACCCGCCGCGAAAGCCTTGGCCGGCTCGGGGCTATTGCGGCCCTTGGCCTTTTGGTGACTGGCGGCATCTGGTGGACGATGTCCTCTGCCCAGGCTGACCGGTTTGAACAAGACCTCAGCCGCATGGGCCAAGGCATCCCCGCAATCGTGCAGGTCCATGACCCAAATTGCGCGCCTTGCCTCGCGCTCGAACGGGAAACCCGCGCAGCCCTCAAATCCTTTGACGACGAGGACCTGACTTACCTTGTCGCCTCACTTGCCACGACATCGGGTCAGGCATTTGCCTCGCGCCATGGGGCCGGCTACGCCACCCTGCTGTTCTTCGATGGCTCAGGACAGCTTACCCGATCGCTGCGCGGTCCGTCAGATCGCGACACACTGACAACGGCTTTTCGCAGCCACATCGCAGCAAACTGATTTTTTTTCACATGGCCGCCAAGGATTGACGCAGCGCCCGCGTCAAACCACCGTGATGCGTATGACAACCAGTGACGAAGACCTGGCCCTCGCGGCGGCAGGTGGCGATCGTGCCGCCTTTGCCGCGCTTTTAGATCGTCACTATGACCGGCTCTTTGCATTCTGCTTTCGCTTGACCGGCGCCCGGGCAGAGGCAGAGGATCTGACACAAGACATCTGTGCCGCCTTGCCTGCGAAACTTTCCAGCTATCAACGGCGCGCCAAAGTCACCACCTGGCTCTATAAAGTTGCCGTAAACGCGGCCCACGACCGGCGCCGCAGGCGGGCGACCTATGCCAAAGCCACCACCGGCTGGGGCGATTGGGAAATCAACCGCACTGCTGCCAATGCCGACACCTCACGCGCGGTGGATTGGCTCACGATGGCGATGAACGAACTGCCCGAAGACCTGCGCGACACCCTCGCGCTGGTGCTTGACGATGCAACCCACGCCCAGGCCGCTGAAGTGCTCGGCGTCTCCGAAGGTACGATCAGCTGGCGCATATCCGAAGCCAAGAAACGCCTGCGCGCGATCAAGGAAATGGAGGATGCCGGATGACCGACGATCTTGACGACATCAAATCCCTCATGAACAGCACCACCCCGCGTCCCGATGCCCAGCGCCGGGCTGAAAATCTGCGGCTGGCTGCAGAAAATTTCGACGCGCTCCAAGGATCGCGCCCTGTCCCGCGTCCCACTTCTAGAAATTTCTTTTCAGGAGTGAAAACCATGTTGGACACATTGACCACCAAAGGCGGATTGACCGCCACCACCGCCCTCGTCGCCGTCGGCTTTCTGTTTGTGACCCCAATGGGTCAGGACCTTTGGCAGGGCGCGCCTCCAGCGACCTCAAAAGAGACCATTCGTTTCGGCGGCCAAGCTTCACTTGATGGCGAAGGCGATGCCGGCGGTTTCTTTTTCGACGCGGATGTCGCCCCTCAATCGCCCAATGAAACCGCAACAATCACTGCAACGCCTCAGCCGCAGGACAACAGGGCAGAGGCCGATGACTTCGCCACGCTGCAATCGACAGAAGCCGCACCGGGTCTTGCCCCCGAAGTGATGGAAGCCCCCGTTGTTGTCATCGACTCCCTTGCCGCAGCAACCCCCTCCCCGACGCAGGATCTTGCCGTTGGTGGGATGGTCGCAGCTGAGGCACCCCTCGCACAAACGCGCACCCGAGCGCAGGGCCAAACGCTGTCACTTGTTGCCCCGGCGCCGCCTGTCGACGCAATCCAGCCGACAGAGCCAAATACCGAGGCCTTCCCCGAAGCCACACCCAACCCACTCAAGATCACGGCTGAAACTCCGGTCTCAACCTTCTCCATTGACGTGGACACTGCCGCCTATTCTGTCGTCCGCTCCTCGCTGATGCGCGGCCAGCTTCCGCCCAAGGACGCCGTGCGGGTCGAGGAACTGATCAACTATTTCCCCTACGACTACCCCGCGCCTGATGCGGGCGAGGCACCGTTCCGCCCCACCGTCAGCACCATGACAACCCCGTGGAATCCCGACACCCAGCTTGTGCACATCGCACTGCAAGGCCAGTTGCCCGCCGTGGAAACCCGCCCGCCGCTGAACCTCGTCTTCCTGATCGACACCTCAGGCAGCATGAACGACCCAACCAAACTGCCGCTCTTGCGCCAGTCGTTCCTCTTGATGCTCGACCAGCTCCGGCCAGAGGATGAGGTCGCCATTGTCACCTACGCAGGCTCCGCCGGGCAGATCCTTGCACCCACCGCCGCCTCTGATCGGGCCGCGATCACACGCGCCCTCAACAGCCTTGGCGCGGGCGGTTCAACCAATGGCGTCGGCGGGCTGGAACAGGCATATCAAGTGGCCGAAGGTATGGCCGCAGAGGGCGAGGTCAACCGCGTGATCTTGGCAACTGACGGTGACTTCAACGTCGGCATCCATGACCCTGATGCGCTCACGGATTTCATCGCTGACAAGCGCGACACGGGTACATATCTGTCAGTCCTTGGCTTTGGGCGCGGCAACCTTGACGACGCAACGATGCAGGCGCTTGCCCAGAACGGCAACGGCACGGCGGCCTATATCGATACCCTTTCAGAGGCGCAGAAAGTCCTCGTCGATCAATTGACCGGCGCACTATTCACTATTGCGGGCGACGTGAAGATCCAGGTCGAGTGGAACCCCGCACAGATCGCCGAATATCGGTTGATCGGCTATGAAACCCGCGCGCTCAACCGCGAAGATTTCAACAATGACAAGGTCGATGCAGGAGAGCTAGGCGCAGGCCATTCCGTCACCGCGATTTACGAAGTCACCCCTGTCGGCAGCCCCGCGCAACTGTCCGATCCGCTGCGCTATCAGCCCGAGGCCGTGGCTGAGACCAGTGAAGAATTGGGGTTTCTGAAACTGCGTTACAAAGCACCGGGCGAAGAAGTAAGCCAACTTCTGTCCACCCCGATCACCGCGTCAGATGCGGGCGCAGAGGCACAATTTGCCGCCGCTATCGCAGGCTTCGGACAGCTTCTGCGGGGTGAAACCTATCTGGGCGAGTGGTCTTATTTGGATGCTATCGCGCTCGCCAACAGCGCCCGTGGCATGGACCCATTCGGTTATCGCACCGAAGCGGTGCAACTCATGCGCCTTGCAAACAGTCTCGACCAGTAGCAACTGGCTGTCAGATTTCTCAGGTCCCGGCCCTGTGCCGGGGCCTTTTCAGTGGCGCTGATAGGCTTCGGTTTCATAGAAATCGCGCATGGTCTGACCCTTTTCAGGCCGAAACGGCCCGGCGTCTTCCAGTGCCGTGATCCGGTCCAGCCGAAACATCCGGAACCCGTCGCGCAATTCGCACCAGCAAATCGCCGTCCAGACCTTGCCCCAGAACCAGACCCCCAATGGGCGCACCGTGCGCTCTGTCTCGTTGCCCGCCTCATCAGCATAGGAAATCTTCAACCTGCGCAGCTTCTCCGAGGCCATCTCGATTTGATCCAGAAAATCACGCCATTCGCCGCCCTGCCACGGCATGCCTACCGCATGGACGTTCACCTGGCCGGACCGCAAGCGCAGCTCTTCCGGCAACACCGTGTCGATCTTGACCAAAGCTTCCTCTGCGGCAACGGCCATCTTGGTGCCGCCCCACGTCTGCAGGATGCGCGCCCCCGCCACCAGTGCGATGATCTCCTCTTGTGTAAACATCAGCGGCGGCAGGTCGTAGCCGTCGCGCATCAGGTAGCCGACCCCGGCCTCTCCCTCGATGGGGACGCCAGAGCCGATCAGATGCGCGATATCGCGATAGATGGTGCGCGGCGTGACCTCCAACTGTTCGGCCAGCCGCGCCGCCGTAGTCAGCCGACCGCCACGCAGAAATTGCAGGATCTGGAACAGGCGGTCGGCGCGGCGCATCAGGCCGCCTCGAACAATCCGATGGAATTGCCATCAATATCCTTGGCATAAACGAACCGGCCTGCAGGGATACCGATGGGCGGGCTCACAACCTCACCACCGGCGGCCTTACAGCGTTTCATGCCGCTTTCCAGATCACCGGGCAACGCAAGATGGATGGTGTTACCGCCATCGGCAGCCGGTGCGCCGGGGTACAAATGCGCGCCCGCGCTGTTCATCAATCCACCCAGCACCGCCATCGGGTTGGGGCCGGAATTGTCGATTTCCATCTGGTAGCCAAAGACGTCGTTGTAGAACGCCACCGACTTTTCCATGTCCGAAACTGGGATCTCGCCCCAAGCCATAATCACGCGGTCAGCCATGTCATATCTCCTTCTTGGTTTGTTGACATGACCCTTCTGACATAGCCCTGCTGACAGCATTGTGTCAGCAGGTTTCAGTACTATCGCGCTTTTTTGGCGTGGTTAGCTGCTGAACTTGCTTAGCAACATCGACCCATTGGTCCCGCCAAAGCCGAAACTGTTGGTCATCACCGTGTCCAGACCGGCGTTTTCCACCAATTCTGTCGCGATCTCAGCGGGTTTCAGTGCTGGGTCGAGCGTTTCCACGTTGATCGATGGCGTGATAAAGTCGTGCTCTAGCATCAGCAGGCAATAGACCGCTTCTTGTGCGCCCGTCGCACCTTGGCTGTGGCCGGTCATCGATTTGGTGGAACTGACCGGCGGCGTTGAGCCTTCGCCAAAGACACGGCGCACTGCTTCGATCTCACCCACATCGCCGACGGGGGTCGAAGTGCCGTGCGCATTGATATAGCTGACCTTGCGTCCTTCTGGCAGCGTGTTCAGCGCACCGCGCATCGCCCGCTCACCGCCTTCACCTGATGGTGCCACCATATCGGCCCCGTCAGAGGTAGCCGCAAAGCCGGTAACTTCAGCGTAAATCTTTGCCCCACGCGCCTGCGCGCTTTCCAGGCTCTCCAAAACCACCATCGCGCCGCCACCGGCAATCACGAACCCGTCGCGGTCGGCATCGAATGCGCGGCTCGCGCGCGTCGGCGTGTCGTTATACTTACTGCTCATCGCGCCCATCGCGTCAAACAGGCACGACAGGGTCCAGTCCAGCTCTTCGCCGCCACCGGCAAACATGATGTCCTGCGCCCCCAACGCCACCTGCTGGGCAGCCATGCCGATACAATGCAGCGACGTCGAACAGGCCGAGGTGATCGAGAAATTCATGCCCTTGATCTGATAGGCGGTCGCCAGATTGGCGCTCACCGTCGATGACATCGTCTTAGGCACCGCAAACGGGCCCACCCGCTTGGTCGCCCCACTTTTCAGCACCGTCTGATGCGCGGCCAACATGGCAGAGGTGGACGGCCCGCCTGATCCTGCGATCACGCCGGTCATTGGATGGCTTACCTGATCGTCGCCCAGCCCAGCATCTGCAATTGCCTGCCCCATCGCGATATAGGCATAGGCCGCCCCCGGCCCCATGAACCGCAGGGTGCGTTTGTCAACATGTTCGCTGATGTCGATCTTCAAGGTGCCCGCAATCTGGCTACGGAACCCGTGTTCAGCCATATCAGCTGACGCCTCGATCCCTGATTTGCCAGCCTTAAGCGCGGCAGTCACTTCTTCCGCATTATTCCCGATGGGTGAGACGATGCCCAACCCGGTAACGACGACACGACGCATGAAATGCCCTTCCCTTAGTTCTCACCTGTTTAGGCGAGGGCAGACAGGGCGTGCAAGATGGAAAGGCCCCGGAGGCCTTAGTGGAGCGTCACCAATTGCATCTGGTGTTCGGCTGCAAGATGGCTGGCAATCGCCGGATTGGCGACCAACGCCACCTGTTCGCCGTCGCCGTTATGCACGGCAAACACGATCTGCGTATCACCCGCCTGCGCGCGGACCTCATCGGGCAGGTCTGCTGTGGCCACAGGCTTGAGATAGACAATCTTCTGGCTCAGCCCATCAAGATCAATTTTCGCGTGCATGACTTACCCTTTCTTGATCTGGATCGTTTGAATAACACGGTCCGGTTCGCTGCGATTCAGGTCGATATGCAACAACCCGTTCTCCATCGCCGCCTCACCCACATCGACACCATCGGCCAAAACGAAACTGCGCTGAAACTGACGCGCCGCAATGCCGCGATGCAGGAACACGCGCCCTTCGGTGTCCTCTTGCTGCTTGCCGCGCACCACCAGCGACGAATCTTCGACCGTGATCGCTAGATCGTCCTCGGCGAAGCCAGCGACAGCCAGCGTGATCCGATAAGACCGGTCGGACGTCTGTTCGATGTTGTAGGGGGGGTAGCCTTCGTTGCCGGTTTTCGCAGTGCGTTCCACCAGACGTTCCAGCTGCTCAAAGCCCAACAGGAACGGATGCGTCCCCAAAGCCAATTTTGTCATGTGACACGTCCTTTGATCCAAGCGACATCTCTAATCCGGTCCCGTTGCGGCAACCGTGATAGAAATATGGGAATTCGGGGCCTTTGGTGCAACCCCAGACTATGCGGAACGCCCCAAACCCCCTATCTTGTGGGCAATCCCGAACCACGGACATATCGATGAACTCTTCACCCCGGATGAACGAAACAGAGGTCCTGCGCATCAAGCTAGAGGTTTTGCGCCGTGAACACCGCGACCTTGATGACGCCATCGCGGCCCTGCAGGACCGCGGCACGGGCGATATGCTGACGCTCAAACGGCTCAAAAAGCAGAAACTCGCGCTCAAAGACCGCATCGCCGGGATCGAAGACAGGCTAACCCCGGACATCATCGCGTGACGCGCCACACCAAAGGCTCTGATGCCGCGTTGCGGAAAACTCACGCAACGGGACATTCTGCTGGCGTAGCCAATTGCGCCTGACCAAACGCTGGCTATAGTGCCGCTTCCGCAACGCAGGGGGCAATCATGACCCAACCCACCGTCGGCATCATCATGGGCAGTCAGTCCGACTGGCCCACCATGAAAGAGGCCGCAGATCTGCTGGACGCCTTGGATGTCGCCTATGAAGCGCGCATAGTCTCGGCCCACCGCACCCCGGATCGGTTGTGGGACTACGGAAAAACGGCGGTGGACCGTGGGTTGCAAGTGATTATCGCGGGCGCCGGTGGGGCTGCGCATCTACCCGGCATGATGGCCTCCAAGACCCGCGTGCCAGTCATCGGTGTGCCTGTGCAGACGAAGGCGCTCTCGGGTGTCGACAGCCTCTATTCCATCCTGCAAATGCCGCGCGGCTTTCCCGTAGCTACCATGGCCATTGGTGCGGCAGGTGCGGCCAACGCGGGCCTGATGGCCGCAGGTATCCTCGCCCTTCAGGATGCCGAACTGGCGTCGCGGCTCGACACCTGGCGCAGCGATCTGTCCGCGTCCATCCCCGAGGCACCGCAATGACTCCCCCCCTGATCACCGGCGCCACAATCGGTATCCTTGGCGGTGGCCAGTTGGGGCGCATGCTCTCGGTCGCAGCCAGCAGACTTGGCTTCAAGACCTGCATCTTCGAACCCGGCGGCGACTGCCCCGCCAGCCATGTGGCAAATTTCCACGTCAAGGCCGCTTATGACGACATCGACGCCCTGCGTGCCTTTGCGCAATCCGTCGACGTCATCACCTATGAGTTCGAGAACATCCCCACAAGCGCCCTGGACCTCTTGGAAACACTGCGCCCGATTCATCCTGGACGTGCGGCCCTTGCCACATCTCAGGACCGCCTGACCGAAAAACGTTTCCTGCAGGACCTCGGCCTTGCAACCGCTCCTTTTGCCGACGTTCATGACGTGGCCAGCCTTGAAGCAGCCCTTGCCACCATTGGCACCCCTGGCATCCTCAAGACCCGTCGCATGGGCTATGACGGCAAGGGCCAGGCGCGGATCATGTCCGCCGCAGATGCCACCGCGGCGCTTGACGCCATGTCCGGTGCCCCAGCTATACTCGAGGGCTTCGTCGATTTCAGCCACGAGGTTTCGGTCATCGGCGCACGCGACGCAACCGGCGCAATCTCCTGCTTTGACCCGGGCGAAAATGTGCACAAACACGGTATCCTCGACACCACTACGGTGCCCGCCAACCTCACTGCCGCGCAACGCACCGATGCGGTGTTGATCGCCGCGAAAATCCTCAACGCACTCGACTATGTCGGCGTCATGGGGGTCGAGCTTTTTGTGACCTCAACGGCGCTCATCGTGAACGAAATTGCGCCGCGTGTGCATAATTCCGGCCATTGGACGCAGAACGGCTGCGCCGTGGACCAGTTTGAACAGCACATGCGCGCCGTCGCAGGCTGGCCGCTGGGCGATGGCACACGGCACAGCAATGTGGTGATGGAGAACCTGATCGGCGACGACATCGCAGACATCCCAAACATCGCCAAGACCGATGCCGCTATCCACCTCTATGGCAAGGCCGAAGCGAAGCCGGGCCGCAAGATGGGCCACGTCAACCGGGTCACAGGACCGGCTTAAGTCTTTCTTTTGAATATAAATATGCAGGCGCTTGGCCGACCTGCCAGCACCACGCCCGATCCTTTCGCGGCAGACCGGGACGGCGGGCGGGGCGCCTTGGCCGCACAGCGGACAACAGCGGCGCCCGACGGCTACTCCAGACCGAACAGCACATCCGTCACCGACAGATCGCGGTCAAATCGCCCAGTCTTCAAAAACGCGGCAACTTCAGCCATGACCAGCGGGTTATTCATCATAAAGGTATGCGTGACTGGCAATTCCAGAAAGTCAGTCATCCCTTCCAGCCGCGTACTCTCAACCGAGACCTTTCCGTCATCCGGCCCCTCGATCAAGGATGAATACACCGGGTTCAGGCTGCGATTGCCCGCAATGATTCCGACCTCATACCCCGGCATGTCCAGCTGATTGGGCACGCTGGAACTCTCAGTCCCCAACTGCAACCCCGCCGGGCCATTGACCCATTGGAACGGCTCCCAATCGCCAAAAATATCTACCAACTCTGATCCGTTGTTGGGTGGACCCAACATCACCACACGGCCCATGCGGTCGGGGCGGTTGTTGGTCAACCAGGCCCGCGCCAGAATACCACCCATTGAATGGGTCACAAAGTGCACCCGCTTGTCACCGCAAGCCGCCACATCCTGTGCCAAATTTTCCTCGACCAACTGCTGGATCGTGGATTCCGTTGACGGATACCCCTGATTGACAACGGTGTACCCCTCGGCCTCCAGAAAAAGCTGCATCGGCGTGAATGAAATCTCGGTCCGGGCTAGCCCGTGCAGCATCACCACACAGTCATCCGCCTGCTCCAGGGCATTGGCCCCCGGTGTGCAGCCTGCAAGGCCCAGCATGAGTACGGTCAAAAAACGCTTCATGCCTCTTAGTTAACACCGATCCGTGAAAAAGAAGTAGTCATGACATTCTGACCTTGCGTCGCGACACAACCATTCCCATGGTTTTCCCCATGACCCGCCCTATCCGCCTTGCCACACGCGCGCTCATCATGCGCCACAACCGATTGCTTCTGGTCAACGCATATCGGGGCAGCGGAGAGTTGTGGTGCGCGCCCGGCGGTGGTGCTGACCCGCATCATAGCCTGCCAGACAACCTGATCCGCGAAGTCATGGAAGAAACCGGGCTGACCATCACCGTCGGCTCCGTCGCTTTGGTCAATGAATTTCACGACCCCGACGGCAGCTTTCATCAGGTCGACATCTATTTTCACTGCACGGTCACTGACGGAGACATCAGCGCCAGCCACGTCGATCCCGAAGGGGTGGTGAACCAACACCGCTGGGTCACCCGGTCTGAACTGTCCGCGCTGCGCGTGAAGCCCGACAGCCTTGCTGCGGTTGCATGGGGCGATCCTTCGGCACCACTCTACGATCCGCTGGAACCTATCGTGCGGCTGGCTGACCTTTGATCAGCGACAGCGCGATTCCACCCAGTACCAATCCGCCAGAAGCAGTGATTTTCAGGGTCAGCGGCTCCGCCAGAAAGACGATCCCGCCCAGCACCGCAATCACCGGCACCGAAAGCTGAATGATTGCCGCCAGCGTTGTCGGTAGCGCGGGCAAAACCCGATACCACAGCGCATATCCCAAGCCAGAGGTCACAGCACCGGCCACTATCGCCGTCACAACCCCCATCAGTGACCAGCCCGCCCCGGCCCAGATCAACACGGGTAAAACCAGCGGCACACACAAGACAAAGTTGGCAGCCGTCCCCGACAAGGCATCCCTCTCGCTCTGACCCAACAGCGTGTAAGCGGCCCATGCCGCCCCTGCCACCGCCATGCTGAACGCACCCGCAATCGGCACCTGCACGGTCCCCGCGGGCCACAGCAGCAAGACCAACCCGCCAAAGGCAACCCCCGCCCCGATCCAGCGCATCGCCGGCACACCCTGCCCGCGCCAGAGCGCGAAGCCAAACATGACCAATTGCACAACCGCAAACAGGATCAACGCGCCCAAACCCGCACCCAAAGTCAGATAGGCCCAGGAAAAACCCAGCATATAGATTGCCAGCGATGCCGCCCCGCCCCAGCGTGGCCATCCGCTAAGTTGCAATCCCCCCCGGCGCAAGCTGACCAGCACAAAAAGCGTCACCGCCCCGGCCAGCACCCGCACCACCGCAAAGCCCATCGGATCCATCCCCAACTGCCCGACCCCCAAACGGTTCAAAACGGAATTGCCCGCAAAAGCGCACATTGTCAGGGTCACAAGAATGGTCGTTTTCATACACTCTCAGTGAGACAGTGATCTTGCAAAATCAAGCGCTTGCAGAACACTTTGTGGTTGTACTCAGCCAATCATCCTGAAAAACTCTGTCCTGAAGCGATTGAAATTAGGAATATCCATGTTTCGTACATTAGCCCTTACCCTAGCCATGTGCCTGACAGCGACCTTTGCCAATGCGCAAGCAGGCACCAACATCGCTGATCAGGTGATCGACGAAAGCTATTTTTCCGATGAAATGGCGTGGCGCGGCGGACGCAAGATGCCATTCCACATCAAAGTGACACAGGACGAAGGGTTCTTCGCGATCTGCGTGGCCCTGCAAGGCGTCAATCGTAGCGACGACCGCCGTGCCTTTGAGGCGCTGAACATTACCTTGAACGGCCGCGTTATGATGCGAGGGATTGATTGGGGGGCTCGTTACCCCGCAGGGCGTAATGTCGTCGGCCAACCGGCCAAATGCCGCCGAACAGCGTCACCGCTTGTCTCGAACCCGCAGATTGGCTTTCAGTTGCAGCGCAACGGATTCTGACCAGCAAACAACGATGACTGGGTCACCGGTCAGTCCACCAAGGGCAGTGTGATCCCTGCGGCATAAGCGGCGGCGATCGCACTGTCTTCGGCCACGTCGCGTTCTGAGGCCCGTGGCGCAATGATGTCCAGGGCTGCGTCAAATTGGGTGTCGTTGATTTTTGCGAATGTCATTGGTTCGTCCTCCTGCAATCAGGATGACAAATCACGCATCACTTTTGGCGGTGTCGTTTCCGATGCGATATCAGGCAGAAAGCGACGGGAAATAGTCCTCGCAACCACCTTCGCGATAGACGTCCGCCGTGCAGCAATGCAGCCCCCCGCCAAAGGCATAGGCATCCCGCAGCTCGACCGGAACAACTTCCATTCCCAGCTTGTCCATCTGTTCCATCTGATAGACCTCGGAAGCCTCAACGCAAACCGTCTTGGGGTCCAGCACCAGCACATTCATCGACAACCAGGTCGAGGAATAGCACAGCGGCGGGGGCGTGTTATGCGCAGGCTGTGCTGCGTCCACGATCTCCCAATCGTTGTCACTGAACATTGCGCGCTGATCATCAGGCAACCGGCGCTGGGGGTTGTTCAGGATCAAACCGGGCCGCAGTGGGGTAAAGGTCGCGTCGATGTGGATCGGATAGGGGTCACCGGGGAAGTTCACCGTATGCACACGGTGGCCGGGGTAATGCCGCCGCAACCATTCGATCCCGCGCAAATTGGTCGTGAACCCGTGCTGCACCACCAGATCGCGACCAAACCGCAGCACGTCGGCGGCATCAAAAAGCGGCTCTTCCTCGGTTGTGACAAAGAACTTCTCTGCCGCCCACTCCAGCCGCTTTTGCACGCCGATTTTGTCCGACAGATAGTCGGGATGATAATCGGCATCCGTCAGGCGTGGCTTGGGGGCTGCTTCGTGGCGAAAGTTGGGGTCTTCTTCCCAATACCGCTGCATCAGGGGCCGGTAGTTGAGGTATTCAAACCAGCGGCAGCGATAAGACATCGTTGCCTCAAGGATTTCTGAACCAACCGTCAACAGCACGTCGCGCGGCGGCATACAGCCAAACTGGCTGTCAGTGTGGAAATCGGGCGTGGTGACCGGCTTGGAATGGTCGATACTGTCTGGACGATCCACCCTGATCCCACGCTTGCGTAGCAGGTCGGCAAAGTTGTCCAACAGTTCATTCGCGCGGTCGATGGTTTCCTGCGGGCGACGGCCCCACTGGCCGCGCATATCGCTGTCCTCGGGCACCTTGGCGTCAAGCGCCGGTTCTTCGGGCGGGATATGACAATCATCGGCCCGCCCCACGATCACATGGCGCAGCGGGTCCCACTCGTTCCACGAATTGACGACAGTCTTTGCCATGCGGCTTCCTCCCAAAAACCCAACGGGCGATTGGTACGGCCAGCCATGCAGTGACACAAGCCTGAATCGAGAGGCCAGAAACGCGCAGGGCGGCCCCTTTCAGGACCGCCCCACTTATCACCGATAGTAAACGCGCCTTAGTCGGCAGAAACCATCTTACGGGCGTAGGCCGGAATGTCGGCATAGGTGATGCCGATACGTTCCAATTCTACCGCCGACATTTGGCTCAACACGGATTCCATCCGTGCAACCTGCATCGCCAGCAAAGCGCGCGACAGGGTTGCGCGCAGGCCTGCAAAGCTCCAGCCGCGGTTCATTTCTTCGAGTGTATGCGTCGCAAGATATGCCATGTCATACGTCCTTTCTGTGGTGGCGATGGGAGGATCGCCTTTAAATCTGCCACAAACATATGGGGCAATGCTGCACCTGCACAATGAACAGTCCAGCAAGCCCGCTATGCAAAAAGGGAATGGTTTCGCAGGGTTAACTGGTCAAAACGCACGAAAAAGGGGCGGCTCCCTTTGGAACCGCCCCCAATTTTGATCGGCTAAGTGATTAGCCTGCGACCTGATTACATCATGCCGCCCATGCCGCCCATGTCGGGCATGCCACCAGCGGGTGCAGCACCCTCTTTGGCGGGCTTGTCAGCAACCATGGCTTCGGTAGTGATCAGCAGACCAGCCACAGATGCGGCGTCCTGCAGTGCAGTACGCACAACTTTGGCCGGGTCAATCACGCCGAACTTGAACATGTCGCCATATTCTTCGGTCTGCGCGTTGAAACCAAATGCCTTGTCGTTGCTTTCGCGAATTTTACCAGCCACGACAGAGCCGTCGACGCCAGAGTTTTCTGCGATCTGACGCAGTGGGGCTTCGATCGCCTTGCGGATGATCGAGATACCAACGTCCTGGTCAGAGTTTGCACCCTTCAGGCCGTCCAGCGCCTTGGCGCCTTGAACAAGTGCAACGCCGCCGCCCACTACAACACCTTCCTGCACAGCAGCACGGGTTGCGTTCAGGGCGTCATCAACGCGGTCTTTGCGCTCTTTGACTTCCACTTCGGACATGCCACCGACGCGGATGACAGCAACACCGCCAGCCAGCTTGGCCACACGTTCCTGCAGCTTCTCACGGTCGTAGTCGCTTGTTGTCTCTTCGATCTGACCACGGATCTGGCTGACACGTGCTTCGATCTCGGCCTTGTCGCCAGCGCCGTCAACGATGGTGGTTTCGTCCTTGGTGATCGCAACGCGCTTGGCAGAACCCAGCATGTCGATGGTCACGGACTCAAGCTTCATGCCCAGATCTTCGGAGATCACCTGACCACCGGTCAGGATCGCAATGTCCTGCAGCATGGCTTTACGACGGTCACCAAAGCCCGGCGCCTTGACGGCCGCGATTTTCAGACCACCGCGCAGCTTGTTGACCACGAGGGTCGCCAGCGCTTCGCCTTCGACGTCTTCTGCGATGATCAGCAGGGGCTTGCCGGACTGAATGACAGACTCAAGCAGCGGCACCATTGGCTGCAGCGAAGACAGCTTCTTCTCGTGCAGCAGGATGATCGCGTCTTCCAGCTCTGTTGTCATCTTTTCAGTGTTGGTCACGAAGTAGGGGCTCAGGTAGCCGCGGTCGAACTGCATGCCTTCGACAACATCGGTCTCTGTTTCCAGACCTTTGTTCTCTTCGACGGTGATGACGCCTTCGTTGCCGACCTTTTGCATCGCGTCAGCGATCTGGCGGCCGATTTCCTCTTCGCCATTGGCAGAGATGGTGCCGACTTGCGCGACTTCTGCGCTGTCTGAAACCGGGCGCGATGCGGATTTGATTGCTTCAACAACCTTGGCGGTTGCCAGGTCGATGCCGCGCTTAAGGTCCATCGGGTTCATGCCCGCTGCAACCGACTTCATGCCTTCGCGCACGATGGCCTGGGCCAGCACAGTCGCTGTGGTTGTGCCGTCACCAGCTTCGTCGTTTGTGCGCGATGCAACTTCCTTGACCATCTGCGCGCCCATGTTCTCGAACTTGTCCTCAAGCTCGATCTCTTTGGCGACAGACACACCGTCCTTGGTGATACGCGGTGCGCCGAACGACTTGTCCAGAACAACGTTACGACCCTTGGGGCCGAGGGTAACCTTCACCGCGTTTGCCAGCGTGTTGACGCCGTTCAGCATGCGGTTGCGGGCATCGGTGTCAAATTTGACGTCTTTAGCAGCCATTGATTAGCTCCTTGAATTTGAATTTCGTTGGGATTGGACGAACCGGGCTTACATGATGCCCAGAATGTCGCTTTCCTTCATGATCAACAGGTCTTCGCCGTCGATCTTGACTTCGGTGCCGGACCACTTGCCAAACAGGACCTTGTCGCCTGCTTTGACATCCATTGGGATCAGCTCTCCGCTGTCCTTGCGGGCACCGGCGCCACAAGACACGATTTCGCCCTCTGCAGGCTTTTCCTTGGCGCTGTCAGGAATGATCAGACCGCCAGAGGTCTTTTCGTCGCTTTCGATGCGGCGGACCAGAACACGGTCGTGAAGTGGTGTGAATGCCATCTTTTGAACTTCCCTTGGTTCAGTTTCAACTCCCGTTAGCACTCAACCCAGTCGAGTGATAACGGGAGGTAATTAGGGATCGTCGCCTTGGCTGTCAACACGCGCCGCGCTGCAATTTGCACGAATCTGTGGATCAGCTCATTCGCCCCTACATGAACATTGTTCAATTTCATGTTGACTTGCACGGCGGTGACTCTTACATGTTTTGAACATTGTTCATGAATGAGGTTCAATTTTGTATCGCACTTTCGTTTCGCTGACCGTCTTGGGGCTGGCCGCCGCATGTGTGGCCCCCAGCACCCACCATTCGGGCGCTGCCGTGAACCATGGCTCTGCTGCCAGCGCCCATAGTGCTGCGGTGGGTGTTACCGGTGTCTCCACTGTTGCAGCTGTGCCGCTGATCGCCAGCGGTTCGGGAATGGTCGTGTCCGGGGCTGCCCTTGCCGAAAGCGGCAGCGCTGCGGTTCAAACCGGCCAAGCAATTGCAACGCACACGCCCGCTGTCGCCCACGACGGCCCGCCTACCCTGAACTGAAAGGGCCAATAGATGTCACGTATCCTGTCACTGGTTTGCGCCGCTTGCGTCGCAATCCTCCCCATGGCCACCCACGCGGGCAGCAGTAACGCCAACCAATCGGTCCTGCCCGCCGCAGATGTCGCGGCCTTTTCAGATCAAGTGCAGCGGGATCTGGCCGCGCGTGGTGTGCAGGTGGCAATTGTCGCGCGCATGGGGCGCGATCCGGACACGCTTCCTGATGGCATCACCTATACCCACCTTGGGTTTTGGGTCTATTCCACGATCCGAAACGCAGATGGCCGTACCGGTACGGGGTACCGTGTCTATAATCTTTATCAGCGGCACGGCGACAGAACCGCCAGCGATCTGGTGCAGGACAGTCCCACCGATTTCTTCGCCGGGGCCAAGCGTCTTGACGCAGGCATCATTATCCCCGACCCCAGATTGCAGCGCCGACTTTTGTCCGTCATCCAAAGCCCGACATACGCCGCACTCCACAATCCGCGTTATTCCGTGCTTGCCAACCCGGCCAACGACCAATTCCAGAACTGCACCGAACACACGCTGAATGTCCTGATGGCCGCCCTTTATGACACGTCGAACAAGGCGCGGATCAAGGCCAATATCGCCGCGCACTTCACCGCGCAACCTATTGAGATCGACGGGTTGCAGCGCGCGCTGGCCCCTACCCTCAGTCAGGCACTGACCACTGCCGATCACGGCGAACAGGTTGCCACCGCAACCTTCGGGTCGGTTGCCCGCTTTATGGCACAGCATGGATTGGCCCTGCAGACCTACCGCATCACGCCCGGTGGTGCCGTCAGGTACTAGGCCAGCGGCAAAGATGTCGCACAAAATCAATCTTGCCGGAAAAACTGCTTGGTCCACACGCAGTCACCGGGTTATTTGAACCCACTGACACCGCGAATCGTCGCTAAGGAGAATGCAATGCACCCAATGGAGCCAAATACCACCTGCTGGTAGCGCCCCTGCATTGCTGTGCGCGCTGACCAAGCCGCACACCACCCTTTCCAAATCTGCACGACATTCGAGGACCTTGTCCCATGCATCCGCCGTTTATGTTTACCGACCACAAGGTCGGCCCTGACTTTCATGCGCCAAAGCAGCGCGTCAAACGCACGCGGCCTGCGCGGCTTGATCTATCGCCCGCGCCAGGCTGGCCACCAGTGCCGCTTGTGGTGCCAACAGCGCTGCCTTCGTCCCCGACAGGTGTGCCATTTGCTCCCGGTTTCCGCCTTCAAGTTGTCCCGCCACCACGCGCCACATGGCGCGACTGGTTTGGCCGGTTCCTCATCCGGGTCGGGCAACGTATGATCCTCCAAAACCGTCCGGGCTGATCCCTGCCCGGACGGCACAACAGGAGAATGTGATGTACCGCTTTCTGGCAACCATGATGGTCGCACTCTGGCCGCTGCAGGTCGCCGCTTTGTGCGAAGGCACCGACTATGTGGAAGCACTCTCAGCTGCGGAACGTGCCGGGATTGACGCGGTTGTCGCCGACACACCATTTGCAACCGGCCTTGTCTGGCAGGCCACGCGGGATGACAAGACCCTGCATGTCATTGGCACGATGCATATTTTCGACCCGCGCCTTGGCCCAATTGTCTTGCGGACCGCACCTCTGGTCGAAGCCGCTGATCTTTTGCTCGTCGAAGCTGGCCCCGAGGAAGAGACGCAGATGACCTCTGCCATGCAACGCGATCCGGGGCTGATTTTCATCACTGATGGCCCCACCCTGCCCGAACAGTTGCCCGAAGAAGCCTGGCAATCACTGGCCGATGCCGCCAACGCCCGTCAAATCCCGGCATTCATGGCCGCAAAGATGCAGCCCTGGTATCTCGCGCTGGCGCTCGCAATTCCAGCCTGCACTATGCCCGATCTCGCCTCTGGCGCACGCGGCTTGGATCATATGCTGATCGACGTGGCACTGGATGCGAACGTCCCCATTGCCGCGGTCGAGGAATGGGACACGCTCTTCACCATCATGCGCGAAGGCAGCACCGAAGAGCAGCTGGAAATGCTACAAATGGGCCTCGTCCCGCCAGAGGTTCAAACCTCTCTCTTTGTCTCCATGCTCAACAGCTACTTTGCCGAAGACGTCGTCACCATCTGGGAAGCTTCGCGGCTCTCGACCAAGGATATTCCCGCGATGGATCCCGCCCGCGCTGACGCGCTTTTTGCAGATGCTGAACAAAAGATTCTGCTGGACCGCAATCTGGCATGGATACCCCGGATCATGACTGCAACCGCTGCACATGACCGGGTCGTTGTCGCCGTGGGCGCGGCCCATCTGCCGGGGGAACTGGGCGTGCTGAACCTGCTGCAATCTGACGGCTGGACGCTGACTCGCTTGCGCGCTCGCTAGACGTCCGACCAGTCAGCCAACCCTTTCTCGCCTGCTTTGGTCAGGCCGTAGACGCCAGTTTTGACGCGCTTGAACCAGCCATAGTGATCGTCTGCCATGATCCGCGTGGCTTGCGGCACTTCGGTCCAGTCTTTGACGACCGACCCTTTTGAGGGGCCATGCATCGCCAGAAACCGCGCGCATTTCAGCGCGTCCTGCCGATACCCCGTCACCAACCCGTGGCGCGTGGCCCCGCCTGCATTGGGATCACCCTCTAGTCGGTCAAAGGCATTGCGTAACCGCGTGGCCTTTTTCTTTGACTTTCGCGCCGCATAGGGCCCCGGTTCGGCCAACACCTCGACAAATCCGTCCCGCGTTCGCACGGTCATCACCCCAAGTCCTGCGCGCCGCGCCAGCTTAACGTTAGCTTTCAACGCCTTGGCCTGGCCACCTGCCGGCACCGCCAGATAGACCAGATCGGTCACCCCCAGCCGCTCTATCCCCTGATGGAACAGCGCCAGCGAAAACCCCAGCTTCAGTTCCACCACCAACAACGCATCGCCCCGGCAACCCACCACATCCGCCGCACCAACCTCTCCCTTCACGCTCCATCCCGCTTGGGTCAGATAGGCCTTGATCGGTGGATATAGATCCGCCTCTTTCACGGTGGTCTTGCTCATCCAGATGGTTGCCCCGCACGACTTTTGCGACGATAGTCTGTTCACTTTTGCTCTCGAAGGACAGTGACAACCATGCGCGAACTTGCCAAGGCCCTGATGTGCGCCGCAATGCTCGCCGGGTGCAGTTCCAGCACACCGCCCACACCCATTGCAGCATCCGGCTTTGCGCAATCAGGTGATGAGGTGGCGGCCCGGATCACGTTCAACGTCCCGCAAACCAGCGCATTTGTGTTGCAGGACGAAAAGGGCGCGCTGATCAACCAGGACGTCAGTTTGCGCATCAACGCCCAAGGCCGCCCGATGGTGGTGATCGACGGCCAACGATTCGTGCTGAATTCCGAAGGCAACGGCATCTATTCCACCACCGAAAATGACACCAACGTGTTGTGGCTGCGTATCTCTCAAACCGACCCCAACGCGGTCGAGCTGATCTATCTGTCCTTCGCAACCGAAGACAGCTTTAACGCAGGCTATGTGCCGTTTGGTTTTGACACAAACCCGACCACCGTTGCGGCTGAAACCGGGTCAGCCGTCTATACTGGCCCTGCCTCCTTGTCGTTGCGGCAAGTTATCGACGGGCGGCTGGCGTCCGGGTTCTCCAACGGGACTGCCCGGATCACAGCCGATTTTGACGGTGGCGCGGTCAATGGTTCAATTCGCTTTGACGACCCCGCCGATCGACCGATCGAAGTTGCAGATGTGACCTTGCAACTTGAAGGCACCGCGATCCGCGACAATACGTTTTCCGGCAGCGTCTCGGTCGCCGCCGGATCCTTTGGGGACGGCAATACCTTGTCGTCCGGCACCTACGATGGCCGGTTCTTTGGGGCCGACGTCGGCGCGGTCGGCGGGACGCTGACCGGGACCGTTGTGACAGGCGACCCGGACCGCCCCATCCTGTTACAGGGCGGATTTATCGGCGAACAATAGCCCCGCCTCGCAAAAACGAGACGGGGCATTCCGACTATCTCCCGCCCAATCGACCGGGAAAACGCGGTTGACGCTTTGTCACCCTTTGCTGGCGCAGGTTTTGCGTCCGGTCCATTGCCGGACGGGCGCTTGGCCGTGTGCGGCGGTCTGCGTCGCGGGTTGCGGGTGGGGTTGCCGCCTTGCGCGGCTTTGGTGTCTTACGGGGCATCTGAAACCTCCATCTGATCGTGATCAGGGCCTGCGCGCAGGCAGGCGATGGCGCGCCCTCTACCGGGGCGTCAGCGATGCTGGTCCATGATGGAATACTCCTCTGATGTGGAAAGTGATTGCGCATCTTGCGCCTTCAGGAACGGATCAATTCAAACCGTCATGTCCACTGTCAGAGCCCTCCTGTCTTGAGGCCTGACAGTTAGCACAAGCCACCCGCCCCGGTCAAACCTGCCATGGCGCTAGTGGGGGGTGACAGTGCACAAGCGCCACCCTATAACGCCCGCGATTTGACGCCGCTGATGAAAGGCACGACCCCATGACAACGCTCATTTTCGGCCACAAGGCCCCCGACACCGACAGCACCGGATCGCCGCTGATCTGGGAATGGTTCCTGACCCATCAAGGCGTCGACGCCAAAGCCGCACTGCTGGGCACGCCAAACACAGAAGCGGCCTTTGTGGCACAGCACTGGGGCTTCGATCTGCCCGCCGTGATTGACGACGTGGCCGATGATCAGCCCTGCATCATCGTGGACACCAACAACCCCGCCGAGCTGCCCGCCAACATCAACGGCGCAGATGTGCAGGCGATCATCGACCACCACAAGCTGGTCGGCGGGCTGGAAACCAAAGGCCCGATTGACATCACCGTGCGCCCACTGGCTTGTACGGCTACGATTATGCACCAACTGATGGGCGACCACGCGGCCCACATGCCCGAAGGCATCAAGGGCCTGATGTTGTCGTGCATTCTGTCCGACACGTTGGCATTCCGCTCGCCCACCACAACCGACACCGACAAGTCGCTGGCGCAGGCGCTCGCCTCTGATCTGGGTCTTGACCTGGACGCTTATGCCTCTGAGATGTTCGAGGCAAAATCCGACGTAAGCGCATTCTCTGACGCAGAGCTTTTGCGGATGGACAGTAAGGAATACGCCGTCGGCGAAACCAAATTCCGCGTCTCGGTGCTGGAAACCACTGCACCCAAAATCATACTCGACCGCAAAGCCTCGATCATGGACAGCATGCCCGGCGTCGCCGCCGAAGACGGCGTGGACCAGGTGCTGCTGTTCGTGGTCGATATCCTGAACGAAGAAGCCACAATGCTGATCCCCAACGACCTGACCAAAACCGTGGCCGAAGCCTCTTTTGGTGCGTCCGTCAGCGGTGACACCGTAGTCCTGCCTGGCGTGATGAGCCGCAAAAAACAGATCATTCCGAACCTCAAAGTGTGAACCTACCCCAACGTTTCCGATAGCGGCGCATCCACCCGAGTGCGCCGTTTGCATTTGGGGGGGGGGCAAGACCTTTCAAAGGTCTTGGCAAAATCCTTTCAAAGGATTTTGGGGCGCGTCGCGGTGGCATCAATAGATCTTTTTTCAGATACCGTGTGGTGCGTGAATTGTCGCTTGGCTACAGGGTTCCGCCCTCGGGCCAATTTATCCAGTGATTATTTGCGGACTCTTCCGTCGAATACAGCTCAGGTGCATTGCTCTCGAGAACACGCGCGAGCTGTTGAAAAGTTGTAGTCTGGCTCGGAAATTGCCCGTTGATTAGGTCTGGGTGATGCCACTCATTTAAGAGCATGATTTGATTCATTTCAGGAAGAACGCTCACCCGACGCTCGGTATTGACTGCCAGTATTGCTTCACGATGATGATATGCGAGGTAGCGGCAAAGCTCAAATACTGTGGGCTGTTCATCTTTCAAAACAACGCCCGTCGTAGCGTAGGCGCTCGATTGCGGAATTTTCAAAGACGTGCCCCGCAAGACAATCTCGCCTTGCTCCGATACGATTTCGGGGTTGTCCTTGTCTATCCAATCATCATTTGAGATCGGCCAGAAGTTCCTCATGTCCCAGTATGGGTTGTACTCCAAATAGTGATTGTAGGCTTCATCGGATGCGTAGTCTGACGGTTTGTCCCTATCGCTAAGTTTGCTGGAGATGGTAACAATCGCCAGATCTGGGTGACCTGCGCGCGGCGAAAAGCCGAAAATCTCGAAGACAATCGCCCAGTGTTCGTCAGACCGGAAAAGAGACATTCGAGAGGCTGCGAGATAGACATACCCATTGTCCAGCATCGGGAACATGAATGCTTCGGCAGACCGGTCCAACACAGCAAGGATCGCTTTGGCATCAAGAGGATTTGGTTTGTGTTTTCGAAAAAACTTGAACATGAACAAACCTTGAGTCTCAATTTGCGTGAAGGCAAGGCGCTTGTGATCTATCTGAAGTGAAGAGTTCAGCTCCGATGACGGATTCATACACTTAAGGCGCAGCCAAGAACGGTCCTCTTGCTTTGCATTCGAAAGCGGGCATCTAATGGGGAAAGCGCGCCATTAAGCGCCAAACAACTGATCGCGCATCCTCGTCAGTTGTGCCATCGCCTGTTGAACGCTGCCACTTTGCGATATCTCCCCAACACACCCTTCCCTTTTGCCACGCCCGCCCGCATACCGGCAGCAAGAACGGAGTGGCCATGACCCAGATCATCCAGAACTTTGCTCAGATTTCGGACCAATACGACGCGGCCTTTGTCGACCTCTGGGGCTGTATGCACAATGGCGTTGCCGCCATGCCCGATGCGGTGGCCGCCATGCAGGCCTATCGTGCGGCGGGTGGCAAGGTGGTGCTGGTCACGAACTCACCCCGCCCATGGGACAGTGTCGCCACCCAGATCAAGGGGCTTGGTGTGCCGGATGATGCCTGGGACGCCATCGCCACCTCGGGCGACAGCGCGCGCGCGGCGATGTTTCAGGGGGCCGTGGGCGAAAAGATCTGGTTCATGGGCGAAAGCCCCCGCGACGACGACTTTTTCAAACCGCTCAAGATCATCACCAACCCCGTGACCATCACAAAGGTCCCGCTGGATCAGGCCCAGGGTATCGTCTGCTGCGGCCCATTCGACCCAATGGCCGACCCCGATGTGAACCGCGCCGACTTCCTGCGCGCCCGCGAAATGGGGTTGCCGCTTCTGTGCGCCAACCCTGACATCGTCGTCGACCGAGGCGAGGTGCGCGAATGGTGCGCCGGCGCGCTTGCAGCGCTTTACACCGAAATGGGCGGGCAAAGCCTCTACTTCGGCAAGCCGCATCCCCCGATCTACGATCTGGCGCGGCGGCGGCTCGCAGCCCTCGATGGCGCACCACATGACCCCAGGATCATCTGCATCGGCGATGGCATTGGCACCGATATCCTTGGCGCCCAACAGGAAGACCTCGATTCGCTCTTTATCTCCGGCGGTCTCGCCGCAGCAGAGACCCAGACAATAGAACAGCCCGATCCCGCCGCCCTGACCGCCTATCTGACGGCGCAAATGACCGCGACCACCTATACAATCGGCCTTCTGCGCTAAATTTCCCTGTCTAATTCATCTGCAAGGGCCGTGCACATCGCGCGGCCCTTTTTGCTTGACTTTCTGCGATCGCAAAGTAATTAAGTTTCAACTTTGCCTTGCTATTTGCACTTTAATTACCGGACGGAGGACATGATGTTGGACAACGCCCCACGCGGCACCATCGTGATCGAAGATATCGAAATCGGCATGATGCGGTCCCTGACCAAGGTTGTCACCGACCGGGATATCGAACTGTTTGCCGAGGTGTCGACTGATCGGAACCCTGTCCATCTCGATGACGATTATGCCCGCGACACGATCTTTGGTGGCCGCATCGCGCACGGCATGCTCACCGCCGGTCTGGTCTCTGCCGTCATCGGTGAACAGCTGCCCGGCCACGGCACCGTCTACCTTGGGCAATCGTTGAAATTTCTCGCCCCTGTCCGCCCTGGGGATCTGGTCACGGCAGAGGTTGAGGTGACCGCAATCGACTATGCCAAGCGGCGCGTGACGATGGAAACCCGGTGTCTGGTCGATGGCAAAAAGGTTCTGGCGGGCGAGGCGAACGTACTGGCCCCGTCTGCGAAATTCGACTGAACCGGCAGCAGCTTACGCCCATCGCTTGCACACCACCCAGCGCCACGCTAGCAAACGCCATGCGCATCATTCGTGACACCCTCTATCTTGACCCCGCCGACCGCGGCGCTGCTGCGGCCATCGGTAACTTTGACGGGGTGCATCTGGGCCATCAGACGGTGATCGACATCACCCGCGACGCTGCCCGCCGCGCAAAGGCCCCGCTGGGTGTCATGACGTTCGAGCCGCACCCGCGCAGCTTTTTTGGCCGCTCCGATGCGCCCTTCCGGCTGATGAACGCCGAAGCGCGCGCCAACCGTCTGGACAAGCTTGGCGTCGAAAAGCTGTACGAGGTTCCGTTTAACGCCGCCCTCTCCGCGCTGAGCCCGGTCGAATTTGCGCAACAGATCATCGTTGACCGCCTGGGCCTGACCCATGTGGTGGTTGGCGCAGACTTCTGCTTTGGCAAGGACCGCGCAGGCGACATCGCCGCGCTAAAACAATTCGGCGCTGATATGGGCTTTGGCGTCACCATCGCCGACATGGTTGATCTCGGCGATACACCGATCAGCTCCACCGCGATCCGCACCGCCCTGTCAGAGGGACGCCCACGGGACGCCGCCAAAATGCTTGGCCATTGGCACCGGATCGAGGGCGAGGTGGTGCGCGGTGATCAACGCGGCCGCGACCTTGGCTTTCCCACTGCCAACATGACCATGACCGACCTGCATCTGCCCCACTTTGGCGTTTATGCCGTCACCGTGGACGTGCTCACCGGCCCTCATGCGGGCCGTTATGACGGTGCCGCCTCAATCGGAACCCGCCCGACATTTGGCGACAACGAAGCCAACTGCGAAACGTTTCTTTTTGATTTCAAAGGCGATCTCTACGGCACGCACCTTTCTGTCGCACTCGTCGAATACCTCCGGCCAGAGCTCAAGTTCACCACCGTCCCGGCCCTGATCGACCAGATGGACAAGGACTGCGCCTTGGCCCGCAAGATCCTCGCTGATGTCTGACGGTGTCCCCCGCAACGGCCTGCGCGACAGGTTCTGGGAAAACACCCCGATGGACAAGCTGTCCCAGCCCGAATGGGAAGCGCTCTGCGATGGCTGCGGCAAATGCTGCCTCAACAAGCTTGAAGACGAAGACGGCACGGTCGATCTGACCCGCATCGCCTGCCGTTTGCTCGACGATTCCACCTGCCTGTGCAGCCAATACCCGATCCGGCACCAATTTGTGCCCGAATGCATCGTGCTGACACCCAAAACCATCGACGACAATATGTATTGGTTGCCCAAAACCTGCGCCTATCGCCTGGTCGCACTGGGCCGGCCGCTTTACGACTGGCACCCGCTTGTCTCTGGCGATCCCGACAGCGTGCACCGCGCCGGTGTCTCTGTCAAAGGCATGACCGTGCCCGAACACGAGGTCGATGAAGACGACTGGGACGACTACATTTTTCAGGAGCCGACATAGATGTTCTTTGCCTCAGACAACGCAGGTCCAGCCCATCCATCCGTGGTGACCGCCCTGACAAACGCCAACCAAGGCTATGCGATGGGCTATGGCGGGGATGCGATCACCGATGATGTCCGCGACAGCCTGCGCAGAATCTTCGAAGCTCCACAGGCCATGGTTCACCTTGCCGCCACCGGCACTGCCGCCAACGTGCTGATCCTTGGCACCATGGCCAACCCGTGGGACACGATCTTTTGCACCCCCGAAAGCCATATCAACTGTGACGAATGCAACGCGCCGGAATTCTACACAGGGGCCAAGCTGACCTTAGTGGGCGCGCAAGACGCCAAGATGACCCCCGCTACCCTGCGCGCCGCGATCGAGGCAGAGGGCAATCGCGGCGTTCATGGCCCACAGCGCGGGCCGGTGTCTCTGACCCAAGTGACGGAACGCGGGACACTCTACAAGCTTGATGAAATCCGCGCCCTGACCGATGTCGCCCGAGAATTCGGCCTGCAAACCCACATGGACGGTGCCCGTTTCGCTAACGCGCTGGTCAAACTTGGCTGTACCCCGGCAGAAATGACATGGAAGGCAGGCATCGACGCTGTCAGCTTCGGCGGCACAAAAAACGGTCTGATCGGGGCCGAAGCCTGCATTTTCTTCGATCCCGCGAAAGAAAGAGAGTTCGAGCTGCGGCGCAAACGCGGCGCGCATCTATTTTCAAAGCATCGCTATCTGGCCGCGCAGATGCAGGCCTATCTGGCAGATGACTTGTGGCTTGATCTCGCGGCCCGCGCCAACGCCAGCAGCAACCGCCTGCGCGCAGGTCTTGCGGGTCACAACGCGGTCCGCGTGCTTTATGCACCCAAAGCGAACATGACTTTCTTTGAGGCCCCGCGCAGCCTGCACCAACATCTGCTGGGGTCTGGTGCTGTCTACTATGTCGAAGACGGTGACGTAGCGACCGGCGACGCCAAAGGCATCCTGACCGGACGGCTGGTAACCGATTGGTCCATGACTGATGACAGCGTTGATGCCTTTCTGGCGCTGCTGCGCGACTAATCCGGCATCACGGCAGCAACGGCACTTGCGTGGGTCAGTGGCACCATATGGCCCGCGCCTGCAATGACATGATCGCGAGCCTGTGGCAGCCGTGCCGCCAGTGCGGCATGAATTGCCCCGACCACTGGCCGTGTCTCGCGTCCCCGTACCAAGGTGACGGGAATATCCAGCGCCTCTAAGCGCCCGGCATCCAACAGGCCTGCATTGTCCTCTGCAATCGCAGGGTCCGCCAACGTGATCAGATGAATGCGCTTTGCCAATTGCGCCTTGATCCGTTCCGGCAGGTCAGGCCAGTCACCCTCGCCCCAGATGCCGCGAAACATTTCAGCCGCCCGCATCCTCTCACCGGCCTGCACGGCTGCAATGAACGGCGCGAATTCGGCTTCGTGGGCGGCATGTTCCCGGGTCCCGCGTGCCGCTGCAAACAGCACCGGCTCGATCAACGTCAGCGCCCGCACCCGTCCAGGGTTTTCCAGCGCCACGCGCAAGGCCACGGTGCCGCCAAAGGAATGCCCGACAAGATGCACAGGCGCATCCGGCAACAGTTTCGTCGCAATGTCTGTTGTTGCCGCATGGAAATCTGCGCCTTTCGTCCAATCCGCACTTTGCCCATGCCCCGGCAGATCAAACAAAACAGCGGGCTGTCTGCGCGCACGCACTAGCGGAAGCAAAGCCGTGTGCCGCGCCAATGAACAATGGATCATCAGGTCAGGTGCCACGCCCGCCCCTGCGCGCGCGACCCAGACATTGGCTCCCGCGACGCGGGTCAGCACTTAGACTTTTCCGGCCAGATGCGCCTCCAGATCGGCGATCCGGTCTTCGCCCCAGAACCGCTCGCCACTGTCGCAGATAAAGAACGGCGCGCCAAATGCGCCCGCGTTTATCGCTTCTTCCAGATTGGCCGCATAGGTTTCCGCCCCCTGCAACATGCCAGAGGTCGCAAGGCCTCCATCAAACCCGGCGGCTTCCAGACAGGCGACAATCACCTCGTCCTGACTGATGTCCTTTTCCTCGGCCCAGCAGGCGCGTGTCAGCCCCGCAACCAATGCCGCCAGATCGCCACCGCCTGCGTTTTGCGCCGCAATGATCGCATAGGACGACGGGGCCGGGTTGGTCGGCCAGAACGCAGGTTTCAGGTTCAGTGGCATCCCGATCAGTGCCGCCCGGCGGCGCATGTCCTGCAACCTGTATTCCTGTCGGTTAGGATGCCGATCCTTGGGCGGTGTGCCTCCGGTCCGTGAAAACAGCCCCATGATATCCAGCGGCTTGTAAGTGATCGTGGCCCCTTGTGCGGCCGCGACCTCAGCCGGGCGGGTGCCCGACAGGTATGTGAACGGACTGATCGTTGCAAAGTAGTAATCGACGTGCGCCATTTGGCCTCCCAAGGGTCTGAATTCTTTGCGCGACCGTAACGCTGTGCTAGGGCGTGTCAACGACTGCGCGAATCCGCCGACCCCTTCTGCCAAAGGACCCCCTGATGCCCTCCGTCCAAGAACCCAAGCTGATTTCCGGCAATGCAAACCGACCCCTGGCAGAGGCTGTCGCAAGCCGGATTTCGGTCCATCGTGGCATGGATGTGGGCCTGTGCGACGCGCGGGTTGAGCGGTTCAACGACGGCGAGATTTTCGTCGAAGTCTTCGAAAACGTGCGCGGCGAGGATATGTTCATTATCCAGCCGACCTCGAACCCCGCCAACGACAACCTGATGGAGCTGTTGATCATCGCAGACGCGCTACGCCGCTCCTCTGCCGCCCGGATCACAGCGGTGATCCCCTATTTCGGCTACGCGCGGCAGGATCGCAGGTCAAAGGCCCGCACGCCAATCACCGCCAAACTGGTCGCAAATATGCTGGTTGAAGCAGGCGTCGAGCGCATTCTGACCCTGGATTTGCACGCAACGCAGATCCAGGGTTTTTTCGATATTCCCGTGGATAACCTCTACGCCTCCCCGGTCTTTGCGCTGGACGTGATGCACCATTTCAAGGACCGGATGGACGACGTGATGGTCGTCTCACCTGATGTCGGCGGCGTGGCCCGCGCGCGCGATCTGGCGCAGCGGATTGGCGCGCCCTTGTCAATCGTGGACAAACGCCGCGGCAAACCCGGCGAAGTGGCCGAAATGACCGTGATCGGTGACGTCAAAGACCGCACCTGTCTGATCGTCGATGACATCGTCGATACCGCAGGTACGCTGTGCAAAGCCGCCGAAGTGCTGATGGAAAACGGCGCGAAAGAGGTACACTCCTATATCACCCACGGCGTGTTGTCTGGCCCTGCGGTCGACCGGATCAGCAAATCGGTGATGAAAAACCTGGTGATCACCGACACGATCGCGGCCACAGACGCGGTCAAGGATTGCAAGAACATCCGCATCGTCGGGACCGCGCCGGTCTTTGCCCAAGCCATCCTGAACACCTGGAACGGCACCTCCGTCAGCTCTCTCTTCAACCACAAGACGTTGAAGCCGATCTACGAAGGCACCTACCGCGGCTAGGTCCACCCTTCTTCTGGCCAAAAATATCTCGGGGGAGTCCGCCTTCGGCGGACGGGGGCTGGCCCCCGCCCGAATTTTTCAAAAAAAATTCGGCTTCGGGCTGAAATGCTGCACACCATTCTCAGCTGTGTGTGCTGCCGCAATTGGCTGTGCCAACCGCTTTCCCGCACCTGATCCATCCATGGCGGGGTGGATCATAAATCCCAGGCCTCTTCATCGCTGATTGCGCCAATGGCTTGCCAAGCGACCCGCACGCGCGCCACCCGCGTGTCGCCCCAGGTCCGAAAGACAACCTCGAATCCTTTCGGCGTGATCTTCTCGGCCTGAACATCCGCGCGGACGTTGGTATCATGACCAAAATCCCACATGCTCAGCGCCACCGTGACCGCTGGGGCCGCATCAAAACTTTCCGAGAACGCGACCTTCAGGCGCTTCAACCGCGCACCGTGACCGGTCCACATTTCACCTTCGTCTTCAAAGTCGGAAAATAACACTGCGTCGCCCTGATCGACGCCAATAGTGTGACTGGCAAATTTACGCATGACTTGTCGCTCTTGATCCCAATGCGCTGAACCTGCCATGCGCCAAAGCCCTTGGCGATCCCCCAAAACCAACAAAGGCCCCGCAGTGCGGAGCCTTTGTCACAGCTGTTAACGAATAGTTAACAGCTATCTATTGCACGTGATCAGTTGTTCGCTGTCAGGCCGATGTGGCCACCCACGGCAACCATATCCGCGATCAGCTTGGCCGCGTCATCAACGGGGCCCGGCTCGTTCTTGAACACCTCTTTCGCGTTGTCATGCGCGGCTTTCGCCTCGGCCATCATGCCGTCATAGACCTCTTGCGTGACCTCATCCCGCGGTAGCGCGCTTTCAGCCAGCACAGAAACGGATTCAGCGGTGATTTCGGCAAAACCGCCGACCACCACATATTCATCCGTGCCACCACCGTGGATCACACGCAGCACACCGGGGCGCAGCGTGGTAATCGTGGGCGCATGGTTGGCCATGGCGGTCATATCACCGTCGGCACCTGGGATTTGCACCTCGGTCGCCTCCAGCGATGCCAACCGCCGCTCAGGCGAGACCAGATCGAATTGTAGGTTTGCCATCATTTGGCTCCTTTAAGTTCGATTATGCGGCGTCCGCAGCCATCTTTTCGGCTTTGGCTTTCACCTCGTCGATGCCGCCCACCATGTAAAAGGCACCTTCGGGCAGGTGATCGTATTCACCTGCGACCACGGCCTTGAACGATGCAATGGTGTCATCCAGCGGCACCTGCACACCGGGCGACCCGGTAAACACCTGCGCCACGTCAAACGGCTGGCTCAGGAAACGCTCGATCTTACGCGCGCGCGCCACCGTCAGTTTGTCGTCTTCTGACAGTTCGTCCATGCCCAGAATCGCGATGATGTCCTGCAAAGACTTGTAACGCTGCAGAATCTGCTGCACGTCGGCCGCAACCGAATAGTGCTCTTCACCCACGATCGCAGGGTCCAGCAGACGCGAAGTTGAATCGAGCGGGTCAACGGCTGGGTAAATCCCCTTTTCCGAAATAGCACGGTTCAAAACGGTCGTCGCATCCAAGTGCGCAAACGATGTCGCAGGTGCAGGGTCGGTCAAGTCATCCGCAGGCACGTAGATCGCCTGCACAGAGGTGATCGAGCCGTTCTTGGTGGATGTAATCCGTTCCTGCATCGACCCCATGTCGGTGGCCAGCGTCGGCTGATAGCCCACAGCGGATGGGATACGACCCAAAAGCGCGGACACCTCGGAACCGGCCTGCGTAAAGCGGAAGATGTTATCCACAAAGAACAACACGTCCGTACCCGACTGGTCGCGGAACTGCTCGGCCATTGTCAGACCTGACAGGGCCACACGCATACGCGCACCAGGAGGCTCGTTCATCTGGCCGTAAACCAGCGCCACCTTGGACTTGGTCAGGTCGTCGGCGTTGATAACACCAGATTCGATGAATTCGTAGTACAGGTCGTTGCCTTCGCGGGTCCGTTCACCCACACCAGCAAACACCGAATAGCCAGAGTGCACCTTGGCGATGTTGTTGATCAGTTCCTGAATAAGAACCGTCTTGCCCACACCGGCACCGCCGAACAGACCAATCTTACCACCCTTGGCGTAAGGGGCCAGCAGGTCGATCACCTTGATGCCGGTCACCAGCACTTCGGATGCGGTGGACTGCGCTTCGAACGCAGGTGCTTCATTGTGGATGGACCGTGTTTCCTTGGCACCGATGGGGCCTTTTTCGTCAACAGGCTCACCCACCACGTTCATGATGCGGCCCAGTGTGGCATCGCCCACGGGTACCTGAATGGTCGCACCAAGGTCGGTGACCTCTTGCCCGCGCACCAGACCTTCGGTGGAGTCCATGGCGATGGCACGCACGGTGTTCTCGCCCAGGTGCTGCGCGACCTCAAGGGTCAGCAGCTTGCCGTTGTTGTCAGTCGTCAAGGCGTTCAGAATCTCGGGCAGCGTGTCCCCGAACTGCACGTCAACGACGGCGCCAATCACCTGCGTGATCTTGCCTTTTGCATTTGCCATATCGTTTCTCCGGTTGTCTTTTAGAGCGCCTCAGCGCCCGAGATAATTTCAATCAGTTCGTTGGTGATCACGGCCTGACGCGAGCGGTTAAACTCGATCGTCAGCTTGTCGATCATTTCGCCTGCGTTGCGGGTGGCGTTGTCCATGGCGGACATCCGGGCACCCTGCTCAGAGGCGGCGTTTTCCAACAAAGCGGTAAACACCTGTGTCGCGACACCACGGGGCAGCAAATCGGCCAGAATGGCGTCTTCGCTGGGCTCGTAGTCATAAAGCGTTGTATCGGCTTCGGTCTCTTCGAACGACGCCGGGATCACCTGCAACGCTGTCGGATGCTGGGTTACGACGTTTTCAAAGCGCGAAAAGAACAGCGTGGCGACATCAAATTCGCCCGCGTCAAACCGGGCCAACACGTCCTTGGCGATGCCCTGGGCATCCACGTAACCCACGCGCTTGACATCGGTCAGGTCAACGTGGCCTACAAAATGCTCGCCCAGATCCCGTTTGATCGCGTCGCGGCCTTTTTTGCCCACGGTCAGGATCTTCACGGTCTTGCCTGCGGCCAGCAGTTCGTTGGCTTTGGCACGTGCCAGCTTGGCGATGTTGCCGTTAAAGCCACCGCACAGCCCCCGTTCTGCCGTCATCACCACCAAAAGGTGGGTCTGGTCAGAACCGGTGCCGCTTAGCAGCTTGGGCGCAGATGGCGAACCCGCAGCAGAGGCTGCCAAACCACCCATGACAGCGTTGAAACGCTCGGCATAGGGGCGCGCGGCCTCGGCTGCATCCTGCGCCCGCCGCAATTTCGCGGCGGCCACCATCTGCATGGCCTTGGTGATCTTACGGGTCGATTTGACCGTTTCGATCCGGTTTTTGAGGTCCTTCAAACTCGGCACAAGGAACCCTCCTTATATCTGTTCAAAGGGATCAGGCGAAGTCTTTGGCGAAAGCGTCAATCGCGGCTTTCACTTTATCCTCGGCCTCGCCTTTGATCTTCGGATCCTCTTTGGTGAGGAAGTCCAGCACGTCCTTGCCGTTGGTGCGCAGATGCTTCAGCAGACCTGCCTCAAACCGACCCACGTCCTTGACGTCGACCTTATCAAGGTAGCCGTTCACGCCGGCGTAGATAACGCAGACGATTTCCGCGTTGGTCAGCGGCGAATACTGCGGCTGCTTCATCAGCTCTGTCAGACGCGCACCACGGTTCAGCAATTGCTGGGTCGCGGCATCAAGGTCAGACCCGAACTGCGCAAAGGCCGCCATTTCGCGGTATTGCGCCAGTTCCAGCTTCACCGGACCAGCAACCGACTTCATCGCGTTTGTCTGAGCAGACGACCCAACGCGCGACACCGACAGACCAGTGTTCACAGCAGGGCGGATACCCTGGAAGAACAACTCGGTTTCAAGGAAGATCTGACCATCGGTGATCGAGATCACGTTGGTCGGAATAAACGCCGACACGTCACCACCCTGGGTTTCAATGATCGGCAGCGCGGTCAGCGAGCCTGCACCATTGTCCTCGTTCAGCTTGGCCGAACGCTCCAACAGACGGGAGTGGAGGTAGAAAACGTCACCAGGATAGGCTTCACGGCCCGGCGGGCGACGCAGCAGCAGCGACATCTGACGATAGGACACGGCCTGCTTGGACAAGTCATCATAGATGATCAACGCGTGGCGGCCATTGTCGCGGAAATGCTCGGCCATTGCGGTCGCGGCATAGGGTGCAAGGAACTGCATCGGCGCGGGGTCGGATGCGGTTGCAGCCACAACGATCGAATACTCAATCGCACCGGATTCTTCGAGACGCTTCACCAACTGGGCCACAGTCGAACGTTTCTGACCAACAGCCACATAAACGCAGTACAGTTTGTCATACTCGTTTTCAGCCGCGTCGTTGTACGACTTCTGGTTCAGGATCGTGTCAAGCGCCACGGCGGTTTTACCGGTCTGACGGTCACCAATGATCAACTCGCGCTGGCCACGGCCAATCGGGATCATCGCGTCAACGGACTTCAGGCCAGTGGCCATTGGTTCGTGCACGGATTTACGTGGGATGATGCCTGGCGCCTTGCTATCTGCAATGGCGCGGGTCTTGGTCTTGATCGGGCCTTTGCCGTCCAGCGGGTTACCCAGACCATCAACTACGCGGCCCAGCAGCTCGTCGCCCACGGGTACGTCCACGATGGCCTTGGTGCGCTTGACGGTGTCACCTTCTTTAATGTCCCGGTCGGAACCAAAGATCACGGCACCAACGTTGTCGCTTTCCAGGTTCAGGGCCATCCCGCGGATACCACCGGGGAATTCCACCATCTCACCGGCCTGCACGTTGTCGAGGCCATAGATACGGGCAATCCCGTCACCGACGCTCAGCACGCGGCCAACTTCAGCGACTTCGGCCTCTTGGCCAAAGTTCTTGATCTGGTCCTTCAGGATCGCAGAGATTTCAGACGCTTGGATCGCCATTTATCCGACCTCTTTCATAGTGTTCTGGAGTGCGTTGAGCTTGGATTTGATCGACGTGTCGATCATTTTCGAGCCCACTTTAACGATAAGACCGCCAATGAGGCTTTCATCAACGGTCGCTTGGATGGTCACGGCCTTGCCGACCTGTGCCTTAAGGGTTTTTGCCAGCTTGTCGGACTGGGCCTTGGTCAGCGCCTTGGCGCTGGTCACTTCGGCTGTCACTTCGCCGCGCTCTTCTGCCATCATCTCGCGCAGGGTCTTGACCAGCGCGGGCAGCACGAACAACCGCCGCTTCTGCGCCAGCAGTTGCGTGGTGTTGGCCATGGTGGGCGACAGTTTCATTTTCTTGGCGATACCGGCCATTGCCGCTGCCTGTTCGTCCCGCGTGTAAAGTGGGGAATCGATCAGGGTCTTGAAATCGGCGCTGTCTTTCAACGCGGATTCGAGGCTTTCAATGTCGGTTTCAAGTGCTTTCAGACCCTTGCCTTCACGCACAAGGTCAAAGACGGCAGATGCATAGCGTGCTGCAATACCTGTGGAAATCGAAGCTGGTTCGGACACGTCCACCCTTCCGATGTCTTGGGCCCGTCAGTCTTGCGATCAGTGGCAACCGCAAACCTTCAGGCAATCAAAATGCCCCTTCACCGAAATGACGGGGCGTCGAATTTTGCGCCGATGTAGCAGAGGGGTTTCATGGTCGCAAGCACTCCGCACAAGGAATCGTGATTGCGTCTTGCGGGCCTTATGTCGCAGGCCCCGGCCGTATGGGCCCCCACGTTGCTGGCCGTACTCGCGCACAGAAAGAAAAGGCTTCATCGTCGGTAGGCCGCCGCAAACCAGCCCAAACCCTGCACCGTGGTTCCGGCAGGGTGATATTCAGCCGACACCCAGCCGTCATAGCCATCCGCATCAAGCCGATCAAAGAACGCCGGGAAATCAACGCCTGGGCCCATGGGTTCGGATTGGTCAAGCGCTTGCGCAATCTGCACATGCGCCACAAAATCCCGCAGATCACCCCAAACGGACATCACATCACCATGGATGCGCGCCACCTGATAGGTGTCGAACTGCAAATGCAGGTTGGGTGCCGAAACCACTTCCAGCACATCGCGCGCCTGATAAAAGTCGTTCAGGAAATGACCGGGATGATCCACCGGGTTCAGCGGCTCAATCGTCAGCTTTTGCCTGCGCGCATAACCTGACGCCCAACGCAGGTTGTCGACGAAAGTCGCGCGCGCCTCTGGCCCCTCAGCCTCGCCCGCTAGGATTTGAACATATTCCGCTCCCAGTGCCTCCGCATATCGCAGGGTCCGCTTGAAATCCTGACGAAACCGCGATTCGGGAACAGCGGCATAGCCGGGCGCGCCGCCGGTGTAATTGGGCGGCGGGCAGCTGATCAGCGCCATCTTCAACCCCTGCCAGACCAGCTGATCCCGCATGTCCTGAACAGGGGCATTATAAGGGTCCAATATCTCGACCGCCTCGAAACCGGCCTCTTTGGCGTAAACGAACCGCTCCATCAGGGGCACTTCGGTGAACAAAAAGGTCAGATTTGCACAGAACCTAGGCATCAAGCTCGGCCGCGGGAATGATCGGGAAGAACGCGCCGCCCGAATGCACACCAAACCATTCGACCCCGTCCACATCAGTCACCGCGCCAATATCGACCAGCCGATAAAAGGACTTGCGATCAATCAGCGCCTCAAGATTGCGCCGCACCAGCACATAGGGCGAGGGTTCCCCTGTTTCAGGATCACGCACCACCCGGATCGGGTTGTCCGTCCCTGCCGTGACCTTGTCACCCACGCTGGTCTCAAACACCAGATCATCGCCGCGCGGGTCAAAATCAATCGCAACAAAAGGCGCATCATCAACCGTGATGCCGACCTTTTCCACCGGCGTTACAAGGAAATAATCGTCGCCATCCCGCCGGATGATCGTCGAAAACAGCCGCACCAGCGGCGCGCGCCCAATCGGCGTGCCCATGTAAAACCACGTACCATCCCGCGCGATCCGCATATCAATGTCGCCGCAAAACGGCGGGTTCCATTTTTCAACGGGCGGTAAACCCTTGCCCTGTACCTCAATCGCACTGGCAGCAAGGCTTTCAGCCGATGGGGTCACAATCTTTTGTCCGCTCATTGTTTTTGCCATTGGGGTCATTCGGGATATCTGCTGTTATACCGGTATAAAGTTGAAAGGGGCCATAGTCATGTCCGACACCGCCGATCTTGTTGCAGACATCGAAAGCTTGGGGACCAAGCTTGCTGCGGCCCGCACATCCATCGCCAATCGCTTTCTGGGGCAGGACCGGGTCGTTGACCTGACGCTGACCGCCCTGATCTGCGGCGGCCACGCGGTTCTGATCGGTCTTCCGGGCCTCGGTAAGACCCGTCTGGTCGACACGCTCTCAACCGTCATGGGCCTGCGCGGTAACCGCATCCAGTTTACCCCTGACCTGATGCCCGCCGACATCCTGGGCTCCGAAGTGCTGGAAACAGCCGCCGACGGCACCCGCGCCTTCCGCTTTATCGAAGGGCCGGTGTTCTGCCAACTTCTGATGGCGGATGAGATCAACCGTGCCTCCCCCCGGACCCAATCGGCACTTCTGCAAGCCATGCAGGAAAAAGAGGTGACAATCGCCGGCGAACACCGCCCCCTGGGCGCACCCTTCCACGTGCTGGCTACCCAAAACCCCATCGAACAGGAAGGCACCTACCCCTTGCCAGAGGCGCAGCTTGATCGTTTCCTTGTACAAATCGACGTCCCCTACCCCGACCGCGACACCGAACGCGACATCCTGATCGCCACCACCGGCGCGACAGAGGCTGAAGCGTCGGAAATCTTTACCGCAGAGGAACTCCTCGACGCACAAGCGCTGCTGCGCCGCATGCCTGTGGGCGAAAATATCGTGGAAATGATCCTCGATCTGGTGCGCGCCTGCCGCCCCGGCCCGGACGCATCCGATGCCGTGAACCAATCGGTCAGCTGGGGCCCCGGCCCCCGTGCCGCCCAAGCGCTGATGCTCACCGTCCGCGCGCAAGCTCTGCTCGAAGGCCGCCTTGCGCCCTCCGCCGAAGACGTGCGTGCGATGGCTGTGCCGGTGCTGGAACACCGCATGGCACTGTCCTTCGCGGCCCGCGCCCGTGGCGAGGACCTGGTGTCACTCATCAACACCACCGCCGCCGAGATCACCAAAGTCGCCGACGCCGCATGACCCAACCGCTCGCCCTTCGCGCATCAGCCGAGGCGCTCGCCAGCCCGCTGCCTGCCCTTCTGGCAGAGGCAGAGCATCTGGCAAGCGCGGTTCTGCTGGGCGATCACGGGCGCAGACGCGCAGGCATTGGCGATACATTCTGGCAATATCGCCCCGCACAAGACCATGATGAGGTGCGCCATATCGACTGGCGCCGCTCGGCCCGTTCCGACGCAACATTTGTCCAGGACAAGGAATGGCAAATCGCGCAATCGGTGATCCTCTGGGTCGATCAGGCCGCCGCAATGCGGTTCACAAGCGATGACAACCTGCCCACCAAATCCACCCGCGCCCGCACACTGGCACTGGCAGCCGCGATCCTTTTGAACCGTGGCGGCGAACGCGTCGGCCTCACCGGGCTGCGCCTGCCCCCCCGCCGTGGCACCGCACAGCTGGAAAAACTCGCCGCGATCCTCTCAGAAGACGACTCAACAGACTACGGCAGCCCCGATGCGCAAGGCATGCTGCCCCATTCCCGCGCGCTCTTTGTTTCGGATTTCCTTGGCGATCTCGCCCCGTTCGAGGCGGCACTGACCAAAGCCGCCGACCGTGGCGTGCGCGGGGCCATGCTGCAAGTCCTCGACCCACAGGAAGAATCATTCCCCTTCGACGGGCGCACAATCTTCGAATCCATGACCGGTGCCCTGACCCACGAAACGCTCAAAGCAGGCGACCTGCGCACCCGCTACCTCGACCGGCTCGCCAACCGAAAGGAGCGGCTCAGCGACCTCGCCCGTATGACCGGCTGGCAATTCACCACCCACCATACAGACACCTCCGCCACCGCCGCCCTCCTCTGGCTTTATCAGGCATTGGAACGTCGCACATGATGCGCATTGGCTTCGGGCGGGCGGGGCGCTTTTGCGCACCAGCGCAAACAGGACCGTCCCGCACGGCAGGTGACGCATAATGTGGTCCATCGGCCCCATCGGCTTTGCCGCCCCTTGGCTCCTTCTGGGCCTCATCACACTGCCGATCCTGTGGATTCTGCTGCGTGCCGTGCCCCCCGCACCGATCAAGCGCCGCTTCCCCGGTGTCGCCCTGCTTTTGGGCCTGACCGACGACGACAGCCAATCCGACCGCACCCCATGGTGGCTCCTGCTCCTCCGCCTTCTCGCCGTCGCAGCCCTCATTATCGGCTTCGCAGGCCCCGTCCTGAACCCGCAATCGGAACGCACCGGCACCGGCCCGCTTTTGATCGTGGCCGACGGCACATGGGCCGATGCCCGCGACTGGCAGGCTCGCAGCGCGCGCATTGCCGCGCTTCTGGACGAAGCGACCCGGCAGGGCCGCACCGCCGCCGTGGTCACCCTCACCGATCTGCCCGCCGCCATCACATTCCAATCCGCCGACGCCGTCGCCCAGCGATTGCCCAACCTCGCCCCGCAACCGTGGGAACCCGACCCGCAGGCACTTGCCACATTCACCGACATCCTGCCCGCAAGCTTTGACACCTTCTGGCTGTCCGACGGGATCGCCCGCGACAGCCGCGCCGACCTGCTGGCAGTCTTCGAAGACGCAGGCACCGTCACGGTTTTCCAATCCCCGCGCCAGACCATCGGCCTGCGCCCTGCACGCTTTGAAGAGGGCGAGGTCAAAGTCTCTGCCGTTCGCACCCCCATCGGCAACGCGCTGACTACCACGGTCACGGCCATCGGCCTTGACCCCTCTGGCGTTGAACGCCCGCTCGCCACCGTTGACCTCGACTTCACGGCAGGCGAACCGCTTGCCGAAAACGCCCTCGTCCTGCCGCCAGAGCTGCGCAACCGCGTTACCCGATTTGAACTAACCGGCACCCGCTCTGCTGCCGCTGTCAGCCTTGTCGATGACGCGCTCAGACGGCGCGAGGTTGCGCTGATCGCAGGCGCAGGCGATGCCGAAGGCCTCGAACTGCTCTCGCCGCTCTATTACCTGCGCGAGGCCCTCGCCCCCACCGCCGATCTGATCGACGGCACGATGGAGGACATCCTGCTTGCCAACCCCGATGTCATCGTGTTGGCCGACGTCGCCACGCTGGCAGGGTCAGAGGCTGAAAACGTCCTGCAATGGATCGAAGGTGGCGGGATGCTCTTGCGCTTTGCAGGTCCCCGCCTTGCGGCCTCTGACGTGGGCCGCGCAACCGAAGACCCCCTGCTGCCCGTGCGCCTGCGCTCCGGTGGCCGCGCCGTGGGCGGTGCGATGTCATGGGGCGAACCAAAATCGCTGGCCCCCTTTACCGACGGCTCGCCGTTCTTTGGCCTGCCCGTGCCCGCTGACGTCACCGTCAATGCACAAGTCATGGCGCAACCAGACCCAACCCTGGCGGATCGCGTGATCGCGCAACTGGCCGACGGCACACCACTGGTCACGCGCAAGATTGTCGGCGAAGGCCAGATCGTCCTTGTTCATGTCACCGCAAACGCCGAATGGTCATCGCTCCCGCTGTCTGGCCTCTTTGTGCAGATGCTCGAACGCCTTGCTGTCTCGACCCGTCCCGCGTCCCCCGATGCGGACGACCTCGAAGGCACAACATGGCTGCCGCAATCGGTGCTTGATGCCTATGGCCGCCTCTCAGATGGCTCCACCCTGCCCGGCGCGGCAGGCGAGGTCGTTGCCTCTGCCACCCCCGGCCCCGACCTGCGCCCCGGCATCTACGCATCCGACGACCAGCGCCTTGCGATCAACGTGATCGGCCCGCAAACCACCATCGACACCGCCCAATGGCCGCCGCGCATCCCCGTCGAAGGCCTCGCCGTGGTGGCAGAGACCCCATTGAAAGGTTGGCTACTGACCGCAGCACTCGCCCTCTTGCTCATTGACATCATCGCCTCGCTTGCGGTGGGTGGCCGGTTACGCGGCCCGCGTGCCGATGTGGCCGTGGCGCTCTTGCTGGCACTGGCCCTCACCGCGCAACCGGCCGAGGCGCAGGACGACTTCGCAATCCAAGCCACCTCTGACGTGGTGCTCGGCCATGTGATCACCGGCAACGCCGATGTCGACCAGACCGCCGCCGCCGGGCTGCTTGGCCTGTCCAACACGCTCTTCCGACGCACTTCCATCGAACCGGCGGCCCCAATTGGCGTTGATATCGAAGCCGACGAACTCGCCTTTTTCCCCTTCCTCTACTGGCCCATCACCGCCGATCAACCGCTGCCCACGCGCGAGGCTTATGCCAAACTCAACCGCTACCTGCGCACCGGCGGCATGATCCTGTTTGATACCCGCGACGCCGACACCGCGCGCTTTGGGTCGTCTTCGCCTGAGGGCCGCAAACTTCAGGCCATCGCCCGCAGCCTCGACATCCCCGCCATTGAACCCATTCCCCAAGACCACGTTCTGACCCGCACCTTCTACCTGCTGCAAGACTTCCCCGGCCGTTACGCCTCCCGCGATGTCTGGGTCGAGGCCGCACCCCCCGACGCCGAACTGGCCGAAGGCATGCCTTTTCGTAACCTCAACGACGGAGTGACACCTGTGGTGATCGGCGGAAACGACTGGGCCAAGGCTTGGGCTGTGGACCAATACGGCGACCGCATGTTCCCCGTTGGCCGCGGCATGGCCGGTGAACGCCAGCGCGAGATTGCCTACCGCTTTGGCGTCAACCTGATCATGCACGTGCTGACCGGCAACTATAAATCCGATCAGGTCCACGTCCCGGACCTGCTGGAAAGGCTCGGCCAATGACCGGCACCGTGGTTCTTGATCCGCTGATCCCGCTGATCGGCCTTTACGTGCTGGCCGCGCTCGCAGCACTTGGTGCGGGGCTCGCCGTCTATCGGCGCCTGTCGGGCTGGTGGCTGCGCGCGCTGGCGGGCATTGCGCTTTTGGCCGCCCTTGCCAACCCGTCGCTTCAGCAAGAAGACCGCGAGGCGCTGTCTGACATCGTCATCCTCGTGGTCGACGAAACCGCCAGCCAAAAGGTCGGCAACCGCGTGGACCAGAACGCCACAGCGATCGCCAACGTCGAGGCGGAAATCGCACGTCTCGACAACACCGAACTGCGCACCGTCACGCTGGGGGACGGCGAAGGCGATGCAGGCACCGAACTGATGACCGCCCTTTCGACAGCACTGGCCGAGGAACCGCAAGGCCGCATCGCCGGTATCATCCTTTTGACCGACGGCCGCCTGCACGACATTGAACGCGCGCCCGCCCTGCCCGCTCCACTGCATACGCTGTTGACCGGGCAGCCGGACGACTGGGACCGCCGCCTTGTGGTCACCAATGCCCCTGCCTTTGCGATCCTGGGCGAACAGATCACCCTGTCGCTTGAAATCAACGACCAAGGGGCTGCCCCCGACGCGCAGTTCGCGCCGCTGACCATCGCCATCGACGGCGGCGAACCCATGCAGTTCGAGGTGCCGGTGGGCGAGAAAATCGACCTGCCGCTGGAACTGCCCCACGGCGGCATGAACGTCATCCAATTCGAAACACCCGCCGTGGATGGCGAATTGACGGACCGCAACAACGCCGCGGTGGTCCAGATCAACGGCGTGCGCGACCGGCTGCGGGTGCTGCTCGTCTCGGGCGAACCCCATGCTGGCGAACGTACCTGGCGCAACCTTTTGAAAGCTGACAGCTCTGTTGACCTCGTACACTTCACCATCCTGCGCCCGCCCGAAAAGAACGATGGCGTGCCGGTGAACGAACTGTCGCTGATCGCCTTTCCCACGCGCGAGCTGTTTTTGGAAAAGATCAATGACTTCGACCTGATCATCTTTGACCGCTACCGCCGCCGCGGGATCCTGCCGAACCCGTACCTTGAAAATATCGTCAACTATGTGGCCGACGGCGGTGCGGTGCTGGTGTCCTCCGGCCCGGAATACGGCGGTGCTGAATCGATCTTCCGTTCGCCCCTTGGCGCAATCCTGCCCGGCCAGCCCAGCGCGCGTGTGTTCGAAGAAGGCTTTGTGCCAGAAGTCACCGACCTTGGCGAACGCCACCCGGTGACGACCGGTCTGGCGGCGTTTGCCCCCAACCCTGACCCCGAAAGCGATCTGCCCGGCTGGGGCCGCTGGTTCCGCCTTGTGGATGTGCTGGTGCCTGACACCGCCAACGTGCTGATGTCCGGCCTTGATGACCGCCCGCTTCTTGCACTGGAACGCATCGGCGAGGGGCGCGTGGCGCTGCTCGCCTCTGATCAAAGCTGGCTCTGGGATCGCGGCTTCGAAGGCGGCGGCCCACAGCTTGAACTGCTGCGCCGTCTGGCCCACTGGATGATGAAAGAACCGGAGTTGGAGGAAGAAGCCCTGACTGCCGAGGCCGCAGGCCAAACCCTGCGCATCATCCGCCGCAGCCTGTCCGAGGACATCGGTTCCGTCACTGTCACCCACCCAGACGGCACCGAAACCGTGCTGGAACTGGAAGAGGTCTCACCGGGCCGCTTTGAAACTCTCTGGAACGCGCCAGAGATTGGCCTTTACCGCCTGTCCGAGGGCGAGCGAGAAGCGGTCATGGCCCTAGGCCCCGCCGCCCCGCGCGAGTTGGAACAGACCATCGCCAGCGGTGCCGCTCTGCAAGACCTCGTGGACAGCACCCGTGGTGGCATCCGGCTCGTCTCTGACGGCGACATTGACCTGCGCTCAGTCCGCCCCGGCCGCCCCGCTGCGGGGCGCGGCTGGCTGGGGATCACCCCGCGCGGGGCCTACCAGACCGCCGACATCTCGATCACACCGCTCTTGCCCGCATGGGCGTTCCTGCTGCTGGCCTCGCTTCTGGTGATCGGCGCCTGGCTGCGCGAAGGCCGCCGCTAAGGGACAGGATTTCCAGAACTCCCCAGATCCACTTTTCTGCGCTATGCTGCCCGCATATTTCAGAATACCGGGGTTCCATTATGACCTTTCAGACACTCGACGGGCCGGTCCTTTATATGCTGATGGCCGTGGGGCTGATCTTTGCACTGGCGGGCCTGCGCCTGATCTTCAAGAACAAGGAAGACGAAAACGCAGCCCGGATAGAGCTGTTCGGTCTCAAGTTCCAATCCTCCTCTGCTGGCACCCTTGTCCTGCTAATCGGGGCGGCCTTCCTGTCCACCCCGCTTTTTGCCCCCCGCGCTGATGCCATTGCGCCGCCCGCGCCCGGTACGCCCGCAAATCCGCCCGCCGCCGCAGCCCCCGCTGATCCGCCGCCCGGCGGGGCCACCGCCATTGTCCTGCCCGCCTCTGCCGACGCTGAAGAGGTTGAAAACAACGATGCCATCACCGCCGCGAACCAATTCGCACTCGGTTACGGCGTCAAAGGAAGCCTGGACCGCAACCGCGACGACTTCAGCGACTGGTACGTGATCGACACATCCGGCACCGGGAGCACGGACTTTGCCGTACAGGCCCGGTCATCCGGCAGCTGCCGGGTCTACATCTACGACCAGAACGAAGTCGAGATCGACATGTTTTACTGCGGCAACAATGGCGGCTCGGCTGTCCATAAGGTGTTTTCCAAAGACAACAGCAAAATCTTTCTGCAAATCCTGTTCAACAACGGCTCTGGCAGCGTCAAAACAGATTACGAGGTCTTTGTGCGCCGCGTGGCCGACTAACGGATTACATGCACCGCGCAAGGTGCGTGACGCACGACCCGTGCTGCCGTTGATCCCAGAAAATAGTCTTCCAAGCCGGGTTTGTGCGACGCGATGATGATGCAGTCGCTTGCCTGCGCAGTAGCATAATCGACGATCGCGCGGCCCGCATGGCCTGCCTTCACCACCCCTTGCGCATTTGGCAAGCCTGCGGCGGCCTCTTCCACTGCGCCCTTTGCGGCCTCCTTTTGCGCCTCCAATGTCCCTGCGGGCAGCTCTGCCGCCGCAAAGGCCGGTATCGCCTCTAACACGTTCAGCACAGTGAACCGCGCGTCTTTGTCGGCAACGGCTCGGGCCACTTCAAAGGATGTCGAAAGTGGATGATCTTGGTCAAAAAGAACGGGAACCAGAATGTTCTTGTACATGGTGTCCTCCTGCTTTTGGTAAGTCACCTTACCGCAGAGGACACGCCCTAACCTTGCGCTGCATCAATGTCGGATCACTCGACCTTGACGGCAAAGACATCCGGATGCCAGCCGTCCACGTTGTCCCGCGTGCGCACATAGACCTCGGTGATGCCATCTGGAATGACCACACCGCTGGTGGACCGGGTAAAGGGCTGTTCATTCACATGCGGATGCGCCAGCGGGCGCTCGCCCAACACATTGCCGTCGGCATCCTCGATCCGCCAACCATCGGCATAGTGGTCCCAACCCGTGTCAGCGTGCAGCAGGGTCACATCGAACCGCCAGCTGTCGCCGGACTGCGTCATGCGCACTTGGGTTACCTCGGCGGGATCTGCCAGCGCTGTGCCGGCACACAGGATCAGAGGAACAAGAAATCTCATTCGGTGGACCCTAACAGGATCGTGCGCGGCTGCGATGCAAATTCCCGTGACCAGACCACCCAACCCACGATCAGCGTGGCCGCAAACAGCGCCCATGCCCCGACCAGCCAGACCAACGCGCCCAGTGCGAAATACATCGCCCGCAAACCGCGGTTGAAATTGATCGCAGCACGGATGTTCAGCTCTGCCGCCTGCATCCCCTGCGGCATGGCCTTCGGATCGCTGGGGTCATTGGGCACCGAGGCCATAATTACCGCGCAATAGCCAAAGACTCGGTTGGCCCAGACGAACTTCAGAAAAGCATTGGTCAGAAACAGCGCCACCAGCCCAAGTTTCAACTGCCAGATTACCGTTGGTGTCGCCTCTGATGTGACCTCGCTGGCGATACCAGACAAAGGTTCGGTATTGCCCATCAGTGCCAGCACACCACCAATCGCCAGAATGTTGGTCGAGGCGAAGAACGACGTGCCTTGTCGCAAGCTCGCCAAGATCTGGCTGTCAAAAATCCGTACTTCGCGCTGCACCATTTCGCGCATCCATGCGCGCCGCCGATCTGCCATCAACACCGTGACCGAAGGGCGCTTGGCGCTGGGATGTTCAATCATCCATCCCAGCAGCAACCAAACCGCCACCAACCCGCCTGCAGCGGCCAAATCAAGGGCCGACAGGGCCGACAAACGAGAGGTCATATCCATGCCGCGACCCTACCTTTGGAACCTGCCGCTTGCCATAGGTCAAAATTGGTAATATAATTTTACCAATCACTGCAACCGGAGACTCATCCCATGCACATGCCAGACCCCAGCGCCCGTATTATCGGCCTGAAATCGCAGCTGGTTGAACGGTTGTCTGCGGTCTTGCCTGCGGATGCGGTCATTTCGGACCCCGCCGAAACCCGCGCCTATGAATGCGACGGATTGGCCGCCTACAAATGCCCGCCCTTGCTGGCGGTCCTGCCCGGCACCACCCACGAGGTCGCAGAGGTGCTGAAGATCTGCCACGAGATGGGCGTGCCGGTGGTGCCGCGCGGCTCTGGCACCTCGCTGGCCGGTGGTGCGATGCCGACTGCCGACAGTGTCATCCTTGGGGTGGCGCGGCTGAATGACGTGCTGGAAACCGATTACGACAACCGCCTGATCCGGGTGCAATCGGGTCGCACAAACCTCTCCGTCACTGGCGCGGTGGAACAGAATGGCTTTTTCTATGCCCCTGATCCGTCCAGCCAGCTGGCCTGTGCCATCGCAGGTAATATTGCAATGAACTCTGGCGGGGCGCATTGCCTGAAATATGGCGTGACCACCAACAATCTGATGGGTGTCACGATGGTCATGATGGACGGCACAGTGGTTGAGATTGGCGGCGGCCATTTGGATGCGGGCGGGCTCGACCTTTTGGGCGTGATCTGCGGGTCCGAAGGGCAGTTGGGCGTAGTGACCGAGGCCACATTGCGCATACTGCACAAGCCCGAAGGCGCGCGGCCCATCCTGATGGGCTTTGATTCCGCCGAAGTGGCCGGGCAATGCGTCTCCGACATCATTAAGGCGGGCGTCTTGCCAGTCGCCATCGAATACATGGACAAGCTCTGTATAGAGGTTTGCGAAGCCCACGCGCAGGCCGGCTATCCGCTGTGCGAGGCGCTGCTGATCGTCGAGGTTGAAGGCGCGCCCGCCGAGATTGACGAACAGCTTGCGCTGATCAAGGACATCGCCCGACGCCTGAACCCGGTTGAGATGCGCGAGGCGCAAGACGCCGACGAAGCAGGCCGCATCTGGCTTGGCCGGAAATCGGCGTTTGGTGCCATGGGTCAGGTCAATGACTACATGTGTCTTGACGGCACAGTGCCAGTCAGCCGCCTGCCCGACGTGCTGCGCCGCATAGGAGAGCTGTCGCGCGAATACGGCCTTGATGTTGGCAATGTGTTTCACGCAGGCGACGGCAACATGCACCCGTTGATCCTGTATAATGCCAACACCCCCGGCGATCTGGAACGCTGCGAGGCGCTGGGGGCCGCGATTCTGAAGCTTTGCGTCGAAGAAGGCGGCTGTCTGACCGGCGAACATGGTGTCGGTATCGAAAAGCGTGACCTGATGCGCGAGCAATACACCGATGCCGACCTTGAGGCGCAGATGGCGGTCAAGGACGTCTTTGACCCGCGCTGGTTGCTAAACCCCGCCAAAGTTTTTCCGCTTGATGCATCCGCCGCGCGCCGTGACGCCGCATAAAGGGGGCTAGCCCCCACGCGGGCAAGCCCGCGCCCCCCAGCATATTTTTATTCAAAAGAAAGATCATGACAGTCACATCCGAAACCGAACTGGCCGCAGCGATCCGCGATGCCACAGGCCCCCTGCGTATTCAGGGCGGCGGCACCCGGCCCCTTGGCCGCCCTGTGGTGGGCGAGGTCCTGTCAACCCGCGGGCTGACCGGGATCACGCTTTACGACCCCGGCGCGCTGACCATCGTGGTCAAGACCGGAACGCCGGTGGAGGAGGTCGAAGCGGCACTGGCCAAAGAAGGTCAACGCCTCGCCTTTGAACCAATGGACCACCGCAGGTTGCTCGGCACCGACGGAACACCGACCATCGGTGGCGTCGTGGCGGGCAATATCTCTGGCCCGCGTCGGATTGCGGTTGGGGCCTGCCGTGATTTCATGCTTGGGGTCACCTTCGTCGATGGCAGCGGCACACTGGTCAAAAACGGCGGGCGGGTGATGAAGAACGTCACCGGTTATGATCTGGTCAAGCTGATGTGCGGGTCTCATGGCACGCTGGGCGTGATGACCGAGGTGGCATTAAAGGTGCTTCCGATTGCATCGGCCGAGACGACTTTGACAATCACCGACCTTGATCCTGCCCAAGCCGTCGGGGCGATGTCTGCAGCCCTTGGTTCACCCTTTGATGTCAACGGCGTGGCCCATGACGGGCAAGATACGCTCTTCCGGTTGGAAGGGTTTACCGACTCCGTCGCGTATCGCACATCGGAATTGACCAGACACCTTGCCCCCTTTGGTACGGCCACACCGATTGACGACAGCGCCGCGCGCTGGCGCGCCATCCGGGACGTGGACGTCCTGGCCGGTGCCTCAGGCGATATCTGGCGGCTATCGGTCAAACCGACCGACGCCCCTGGCATTCTGGAGGCCATCAAGCCATCCGCTGCGCTTCTGGACTGGGGCGGCGGGCTGATCTGGCTGGCGATTCCCCCCGGCACCGACGTGCGCAGCGCCATCGCACAGGGCCACGCCACGCTGATCCGTGGCACGACCCACGGCCCTGCCTTCCACCCCGAACCGGCCCCCGTCGCGGCCATCACCCAAGGCCTGCGCGACCGGTTCGATCCGCGCGGCATCCTGAACCCCGGATTGATGACCTGATGCAGACCCATTTCACCTCAGACCAACTCAAAGACCCCGGCACCGCCCGCGCCAATGAAATCCTGCGCGCCTGCGTTCACTGCGGGTTTTGCACTGCCACCTGCCCCACCTATCAGGTGCTAGGCGACGAACTCGACAGCCCGCGTGGCCGCATCTACCTGATCAAGGACATGCTCGAAAACGAGCGCAAGCCAGATGAAAAAACCGTTAAGCACATTGACCGCTGTTTGTCCTGTCTGGCCTGCATGACGACCTGTCCCTCGGGCGTGCATTACATGCATCTGGTCGATCACGCGCGGGCCTATATCGAAAAACACTATGATCGCCCGTGGTCAGACCGGGCCCTGCGCTGGGTGCTGGCCCGGATCCTGCCCTATCCGATGCGGTTCCGGATCGCACTGCTGGGGGCCAAGATCGGGCGACCCTTTGCCCGGTTCATGCCCGATGCCCGCCTGCGCGCGATGCTGGAAATGGCGCCCAAACACATCCCCCCCGTCAGCCGAAATGACGACCCACAGACCTTTGAGGTGCCAGACGCAAAGATGCGTGTGGTCCTGATGACCGGCTGCGCCCAGCGCGCGCTCAACACCGATATCAACGACGCTACAATCCGGCTGCTGACCCGACTGGGGGCCGAGGTTGTGATCCCTGAAGGTCAGGGCTGCTGCGGTGCGCTGACCCACCACATGGGCAAGGAAAACGAAAGCCACGCCACTGCGGCCAGGAACATTCGGGCCTGGGCGCGCGAGATTGACAAAGGGTTAAGCGCGATCGTGATCAACACCTCGGGTTGTGGCACAACTGTTAAGGATTATGGCCATATGTTTCGCAATGATCCGGAACTTTCTGCAGATGCGGCAAGGGTTTCGGCCATAGCAAAGGATATCTCGGAAGTGTTGCTCGAACTCACCACCGTCACGACGGTTAACGGATCGCAAGACTCTGACGTGCATGGACTGTGCATTGGTTCTGCATCAGTTGTGCATGATTTTTCTGACGTGAACGTGGCATACCACGCGGCCTGCTCGCTCCAGCACGGTCAGCAAGTAAAATCTGCACCAAAGGACCTTTTGCGCGCTGCGGGCTTTACTGTCTTGGAACCGGCAGACAGTCATTTGTGCTGCGGGTCTGCGGGGACTTACAACCTGATGCAGCCCGAGATTTCCAAACAGCTCAAGACTAGAAAAGTGCAAACGCTAGAAGCGCTTAGCCCTGACATTATCGCGGCTGGCAACATCGGGTGCATGATGCAGATTGGCGGTGCGACGGACGTGCCTATCGTCCACACGGTCGAGCTTTTGGATTGGGCGACGGGCGGGCCAAAGCCGCCCGCATTGTCGGCCAACGCAAATGCCACACCTGCCGTACCAATCCTGCGTTAACGCCTTAATATTGCCCTAACAGCGCACTAGGCTCGCCCCCGATCTATCGGAGCATCCATGCGGTATCTTATTGTCTTTGCGTCTCTTTTTCTGGGTCTGGCAACCCAGGCCCTTGCGCAGATTGCGGATGAAACACCGCTTGTCACGCTTGAAACTGGCGAGGCATCGCGCGGTTGGGAAGGTGTCGGGCGGTTGGACATCGACGGCACTGGCTTTTGCACCGCCGCCCTGATCGAGGAACGGCTGATTCTCACTGCCGCCCATTGTGTATATGGCCAAAACGGCCGTTTGCTGCCCGCAGAGGCGTTTCAATTCAACGCAGGGCTGCGCGGCGGCCGGGCAGAGGCGACACGGGGCGTTAACCGTTTGGTCGCGCACCCCGAGTATATTTTCACAGGCAAAACCGGACGCGCCGGCGGTGTCGCAATGGACATCGCCGTCCTCGAACTTGACCGCTCCATCCGCCTGACCCGGGTGCAACCCTTTGACGTGGCCGCTGACCCGCGCCGCGGCGACCAGATCGGCGTTGTGTCCTATGGTCGGGGCCGCGCGAACGCCGCAAGTCTGCAAGAGGTGTGCAGCGTCATGGGGCGTCAATCAGGTGTGTTGATCATGACCTGCGACATCGAACCGGGGTCGAGCGGCGCGCCGGTATTTACGCTTGAAAACGGCAAACCGCGCATCGTCTCGGTCGTGTCTTCCATGTCCAGTCTGGGCGAAAGAGAGGTCTCGCTTGGCACCTCCCTCAACGAACCGTTGCAAGAGCTTTTGCGCCACTTTGCCAGCGTCGGCCCGGCCAAACCGGGCGGGTCGCAACGGCTGATCCAGATGGGTGAACGCAACGACACCGGTGCGAAATTCGTCCGGCCCTAAGGGTCTTGAAACCGCAAAATCGCTCCCCAAATAATGACTATCGGAACGCCGGGAACCGGGTTTCGACAAAACCGGCCTGTCCCCAATGGGAAGGCTAAACAACTGGTATCGCTTGATAAAGGATGACCTGATATGCGTAGTTTTGATCTGACACCACTTTACCGTGCCACCGTTGGCTTTGACCAAATTGCCGACCTGATGGACCGGGCGCTGGCCTCTGACGTGGGCAACTCCAGCTACCCCCCTTACAACATCGAAAAGACCAGCGAAGATGGCTGGCGCATTTCGATTGCCGTTGCTGGTTTCAGCGACGAAGACCTGTCCATCGAAGTCAAAGATCGCGCCCTGATCGTCACCGCCCGCAAGGCGGAAGACACAGAAGAGCGTACCTACCTGCACCGCGGCATCGCCAACCGCGCGTTCGAACGCCGCTTCACCCTTGCCGATCACGTACAGGTCACTGGGGCGGCCCATGAAAACGGCATGCTCCACATCGATCTGGTGCGCGAAGTGCCCGAAGCGCTGAAACCGCGCCGCATTGCGATTGCAAAATCGACACCAAAACAGGCCGATGTGATTGAGGCCGATAAGGTCAACTAGACCTCTTACAGCTTCAAATTGCGATTGGGCGGGGCTTTCCCCGCCCTTTTTCATGCCCGGCGCGGCACAAAGGCGCGGTAAATCACGGGCAGATTTGCCATGATGATGAATGCGCTCAGCGCGATCTTGGACATGCTCTCCATCGTGCCTTCGATCAGCACCGCATGGGCCACGGTTCCCCCTACAATGACCGCCGCCAAGCCCGCATGCAGCCGCCGCCACGTCATTGGCCGAAATTTCCGACGCAGCAACGCCAACAGCGCACTGGCGAGCACGGCCCACATTGCAATTGCCCCCCAAACCCCAAAGGGCGTGGGCGATGCAAACAACAACACGTCGATGACATCAGGCGGGCTGGTGATCCAAAGCCCCGCGATATGCGCCAGAACCGCCAGCAACAGCAGCACACCTGTGACCCGATGCACCCGCCGCCCCGTGATTCCTTGAAACCCCGGTAGATGCCCGGCGATCAGAACCGGCTGCACCAAAAGCAGCGTCATCCCGATGATCCCGGCAAAGCCTGCCGCGATATAAATCGGTTGCCGCCACGCCAACAGCGGGCTGGTCGCCGCCAAGGCAAGCGGGACAATCAAAAAGCACAGAAAAACGAACCAAATCTGAAGGTTATACCCTCTGCCGTCCGCCTTGATCACAGCGTGGCAAGCACGAAATCGGCGTTCAGTGAGGTATCGCTTGAGCTTGCCAGCAGGGGCCGCAAAAACACCGTCTCGAACCCGACCGCCTCAGATGCCAAATGCCCATGAGCCTGGCCAAAAGCGGGCACGATCTGCGGCATATCCATGCGGAACACACCCTGCGCATCGGTCAGGGTGGCCCCATGGCTATGCGCGTCGCGCTCATGCCCTTCGGTCGTATGCGCCCAGATCTGAATGCGCACGCCCTGCAGCGGTGCACCATCACCCGCACGGCGAACAGTGCCCGTCATCATAAAACCACCGCCGCCAATCCGCTCTACAATCGGGGCGCCGGGGCGATAGTTATTGGCCCCACCGCGCATTGACGGGGTCGGGGCAAGTGACTGCGCCTGCGCGGGCGACAAAAGACCGGTGGCAAAGCTGGCGCTCGCGGCAGCGGTCGCGATAAAGCGGCGGCGGGAGGCTCTGAATTTTGTCATCTGCAATGCTCCTTTTGAAGTTAAACGCAAGGAAGCGCGGGATTTGTCGGTGTTACCGTACATCTAGTCTGATTTCTGCCAATTCCGATAGCTCACATGGCAGCACCACCGTCACAGATCAGTGAGCTTGCGCCCAATTCGCCCCCTGTCCTGCATCCACAGACAGCTTCACATCCAGTTTCACGGCAGGGTCGGACGCGTTCTCCATCACATCCCGTGCGGTGCCAATCAGATCGTCAACAGCGCCCTTTTCCACCTCAAAGAGCAGTTCATCATGCACCTGCAGCAGCATCTTCGCGGGCATCCCCGCAATCGCATCCGGCATCCGGATCATCGCCCGGCGGATCACGTCGGCGGCAGTTCCTTGGATCGGCGCATTGATCGCCGCGCGCTTGGCAAAGCCTGCATGCGGCCCCTTGGCGTTGATCTCTGGCGTGTTGATCCGCCGCCCAAACAGCGTCTGCACGTATCCATGCTCTTTGGCAAAGGCTACCGTGTTATCCATGTAGGCGCGAATGCCGGGAAAACGTTCGAAGTAGCGGTCGATAAACCCCTGTGCTTCGGCCCGCGGAATGCGCAGATTGCGCGCTAGACCGAAACCGGAAATGCCGTAGATCACGCCGAAATTGATCGCCTTGGCCTGTCTGCGCACATCCGGGGTCATTTCTTCCAAGGGAACGTTAAACATCTCGGACGCCGTCAAAGCATGGATATCCACACCATCGCGGAACGCCTGTTTCAACTCTTCAATGCCCGCCACATGCGCCAAGATCCGTAGCTCAATCTGACTATAATCCAAGGATACCAGAACCTTGCCATCTTCCGCGACAAAGGCCTCTCTGATCCGCCGGCCCTCTTCGCTGCGTACCGGGATGTTCTGCAAATTCGGATCGGTCGAGGCCAGCCGCCCCGTGTTAGCACCGGCGATAGAGTAAGAGGTGTGAACACGACCGGTCTCTGCGTTAATATGTTCTTGCAGCGCATCGGTGTAAGTTGATTTCAGCTTCGACAGTTGCCGCCAATCCAGGATCAGCCCCGGGATTTCATGCTCTGTCGCCAAATCCTCCAGAATATCAGCCCCGGTGGAATACGCGCCGGTCTTGCCCTTCTTTCCGCCGGGCAGCGCCAACTCATCAAACAGGATTTCGCCCAATTGCTTAGGTGAACCGACGTTGAATTTCCGGCCCGCCTTGTCCTGAATTTCATCCTCCAGACCCGCCATCTTCTGGCTAAAGGCGTTGGACATCCGCGACAGCGTATCGCGGTCCACCTTGATCCCCGCCATCTCCATCTCGGCCAGAACCGGGATCAGCGGGCGTTCCAACGTTTCATAGACTGTTGTGACCTTGCGGGTATGCAGCTTTGGCTTCAGCGCCTGCCATAGGCGCAAGGTGATATCAGCGTCCTCGGCGGCATATTTCACCGCTTCATCAATCGCTACCCGGTCAAAGGTGATCGCGGATTTTCCGCTTCCCAATAAGGGCTTAATCGGAATTGGCGTGTGCCCCAGATAGCGCTCTGACAGCAGGTCCATCCCGTGGTTATGCTCGCCCGCGTGCATCGCATAAGACAGCAGCATCGTGTCATCGACAGGGGCCACGTTGACCCCCTGGCGCGCGAAAATCTTGGCGTCGTATTTCATGTTCTGCCCGATCTTCAGGACGCTCTCATCCTCCAGCACGGGCTTCAGCATCGCGAGACAATCCTCAAAGGGCATTTGCCCCTCGGCCAGTTCGTCAGAGCCGAACAAATCATCAGCACCACCCGCCTTGTGGGTCAGCGGGATGTAGCAGGCCTCTCCGGCCTCAACGCAAAGCGAGATGCCAACCAAATCGGCGCGCATTTCGTTCAGCGCGGTCGTCTCGGTATCAATCGCCACATAGCCGCGTTCCCGGATACGGTCGATCCAGACCTGCAGTGCCGCCGCATCGCGAACGCATTCATAAAGCTCTGGATCAAAAGGTTTTTCTTCCGGTTGGGCCGCTTCTTCTGCTTGCGGGGCCGCTTCGATCACCGGGGGCTCAACACCTAACTTGTCGGCGATCCGCTTGGTGACGGTCCGAAACTCCATCTCGGCCAAAAAAGCCATCAACGGATCAATCTCCGGGTCGCGGATTTCTAGGCTATCAAGGTCGAACGGCAGGTCCATCCCGCAATCCAACTGCACCAACTTCTTGGACAGCTCAATCTGCGCGCGATTGTCGATCAGGGTCTGTCGGCGCTTGGGTTGCTTGATCTCGGTCGCCCGGTCCAGCAAGCTCTCCAAGTCCCCATATTCATTAATCAAGAGTGCCGCCGTCTTGATCCCGATGCCTGGCGCACCTGGCACGTTGTCAACCGAATCCCCTGCCAGCGCCTGCACATCCACGACGCGTTCAGGCCCAACACCAAATTTTTCGACGACACCGTCACTGTCGATCCGCTTGTTCTTCATTGGGTCCAACATCTCGACCCCACCGCCAACAAGCTGCATCAGGTCCTTGTCAGAACTCAGGATCGTGACCCGCCCACCGGCATCGCGGGCCTGATGGGCGAGCGTGGCGATAATATCATCCGCCTCAAACCCCTCAATCTCTTCGCAGGCAATGTTGAACGCCCGTGTCGCATCACGGGTCAGCGGAATTTGCGGGCGCAAATCCTCTGGCATCGCTTCGCGGTTCGCCTTGTATTGGTCATACATGTCATTGCGGAACGTATGGCTGCCCTTGTCAAAGATCACCGCAACATGGGTTGCAGCATCAGGGCCGGTGTTGCCCTCGATATAGCGCTGCAACATGTTCACAAAACCGCTGACGGCACCGACCGGTAAACCATCAGACTTGCGCGTCAAAGGTGGAAGGGCGTGATAAGCGCGAAAGATGAAGGCAGAGCCGTCAATCAGATGCAGATGGCAGCCTTTGCCGAAAGTTGTCATCGCGTGTCCCCCTGATCGTCGCCCATGGTTTTTGCCATGAACGCGGCTGGGGGGCCAGATCAGACTTTGCCTTCAAAATCCTCATGGATATATTTCGCATCACAGTAAGGGCATTCGACCCAGCCGTGTTCCTTTGGCAGTTGCAACCAGACACGCGGGTGGCCCAATCCGCCCTCCCCACCATCGCAGGCAATACGCCAGTCTTTGACGATCTTGGTTTCCGGTGCGGGACGTGTCATGGGTCGGCCTGTCTGTTGTCGCGGGTCTGATCCGCCATATCTCAGGCGCGACACTAATACGACCCTGCCCCGGTGGAAAGACGCCAATGACCGATCAAGCGCTGCAAATATCCGGCTTAACCAAGACCTACGCCGCCACCGGACGCGCCCCCGCCAAGGATGCGCTGAAAGGCGTTGATCTGGATATCCCGCGTGGGTCGATCTTTGGGCTACTGGGGCCAAATGGTGCGGGCAAGTCCACGCTGATCAATATTCTGGCCGGGCTGGTCAACAAAACCGCTGGCAGCGTGGAAATCTGGGGCTTTGACCAGGATGTGAACCCGCGCCAAAGCCGCGCTGCCATCGGGATCATGCCGCAGGAACCCAACCTTGATCCTTTCTTCACACCCCGCGGATCACTTGATGTGCAGGCGGGGCTTTACGGCGTGCCCAAAGCGCAACGGCGTACCGATGAAATCCTTGAATTGATTGGCCTTTCCGACAAGGCAGAGGCTTACGCCCGCTCACTTTCCGGCGGCATGCGGCGGCGATTGCTGCTGGGTAAGGCGTTAGTGCATGACCCCAACATTCTAGTGCTGGATGAACCAACAGCGGGTGTCGATATCGAATTGCGCAATATGCTGTGGGACAACGTGCGCGACCTGAACCGCGCAGGCAAAACGATCATCCTGACCACCCACTACCTCGGAGAGGCAGAGGCGATGTGCGACGAGATAGCGATCATCAATCATGGCGAGATGATCGTGCGTGACACAACATCCAATCTGCTCAGCACGCTGGATCAAAAGACACTTGTCATCACACCGACTCAAGCCGCCGATCTGCCCGTCCTGCCGGATGGCGCGTCGGGACAAATCCGCCCCGATGGCACGCTTGCAATCACCTATGCCGCAAGTGCCACCCCGGCAGAGGCGATCCTATCCGCCATCCAAAGCGCCGGGATCAGCATCCGTGATGTCACAACCGAACAGCCGGACCTCGAAGACGTCTTCTTGTCGTTGACCTCTGGCAAATAGGTTGCCGGGCGGGTGGGGCGCCTTTGCCGCTTGCGGCAAACAGCGTCAGCCGGCTGGCAACATCCGGCCCAGCTGAGCGCCGCCAATGATATGCATGTGAAAATGCGGCACATCCTGCACCCCATGGGTGCGAGTATTGGCAATCGCGCGGAATCCTGCATCGACACCCGTGATCCTGCACACCTCTGCCACGGCTGCAAAAAATCCCGCCTGCTCAGCAGCGCTCGCCTCCCCTGCGAAGTGATCCAAAGAGACATATGGTCCCTTTGGGATCACCAGCACATGCACCGGCGCCTGCGGGTTTATGTCATTAAATGCCAGTGCATGGTCGCTTTCGAACACGGTCTGGTTGGGGATCTCCCCGCGCAGGATCTTGGCAAAAATGTTCTGGTCATCGTAGTCGAACATGTCGGCTCCCTAATCGACAAAAAGGTGTGGCGTCTCGGCAATTGCCTTGGCGGTATCATCATTCACACTTAGAAACTTCGCAATCTCACCCGCATTCCGCTCTGCGCTCCAGGCTTCGCGAATGCGGTGGTGGTGGGTGAATTCCGCATCGCGAATGCGATCGCTTTCAAAGATCACATCATAGCGGATCGTTGGCAAAATCTGTGCAATTGCGTCGTTTGACGTCTGCTCGCCCGCCAGCCCAACGCGGCGCGCATGACCTGCAAGGTATTCGTCCGTCATTTCGCATTCAACCTCCAGTAACCGCGTGGTCGCGCGGTCGGCGAAAAAGTCTTGCATCAGGTCAAAATTAGACGTGTCCAGGCAGATGATCATTCTATCGGATTCGTGGTAGTCAAACAGCATCCGCATCAACGCGCGGCGATGGCGGGTCCGCTTGGCCAGCGTGGATTGGATGCCGCCCAGATCCGGCATCGCAGTATCTTCTTCGTTGAACAGATATTCGACAGCCGGAATGTTGGTGCAATGCTTGATCCCACCCAGTAATCGCTTGGCCACGTGCCATTTCTTGCAGGCGACAATCAGCAGCTCACGATCATGCCCCAGAGATGTCTCAGTCTCCCAAAATCGTGTTGCAAAACGCCGTCCGACCCGCCCCCGGCCTGTCAGAAACTTGAACAGGCTGCGCCCTTCGTCAGAAATCTTGAAATCATCCCGGTCAGAGGCATAAAGCGCACCCAGCCGCGATTTCAGCTCTTTCGCTTCGGGGCTGATCTTGCGGGCAAACAACGCATCCTGTGACAGCAAAAGATCATAGTGATCGTTGTAGAACGTGACAGGCATCCCGTAGTCGGTGAACATCAAAAACGTCAGCGTCCGCGCCTTGATCTCCGACCCCGGTACAAGGTGGCGCACGAGGGTTTGAAAAAACGTCTCATCCGGAATCCACGTCGTCTTGAAAAAGCGCATCACGTCCTTGCGCCGCGCGACAAACTCCAAAATCGCCTCGACCGTGCGGCGGCGCAAACACCACCATTGGCTGCCGATCATCACCTGAATGTCGCTGGGGATGTCACGTGTCAGTCCAAGCCAACGTTGCAGCCGAAAACTACTGTAGAACAACGCCTTCTGCGTGCGCTCGTTGAAGAAGTGACGATAAATCAGCCGTTCTTCGCGCCAGCCGGTTTTGATCCAATCGCTGTTGTGAAAATCAAAACTTTCCACATAGTCGACGTCTTCTGCGTCCAGAAACTGATGCGCAAAAGCCGCCGACTTGATCGCCATGCAATCGCCAGAAACCATGTAGAAATGCGTGGCCCGCGGAAAGGCGGCTTCGGCCGCTTCAACCGCATAAAGCGTGGCCTGCACCAACGACCATTCGCCCCAGCCACATTTGATGCGTTTGGTTGCAAAAGTGACATTCGGGTTGTCGCCCAATGCGTCTTGGATTTGGGCAAACGCTGCTTTTGGGGCGCGGGCATCGAAATGAATCGCAATATAGTCGCCCGCTGCCGTCAGCTGTTCGGCCTGTTGCACGATGGCATCGGGATCCTTGTGACACAGCAGAATGAAGGCAATTTTTGCCATGATGGAAACGGTCCTGCCCGAAGCGCACTATTGTTTACACGTCATAGCGTGAACAGACATTGAATATACAGGGTTTCTTTGCTTTTCAGGGTCAACTAATAGAATGACGTAGATGTCAGGCACCTGTGTTCCCTGACGCGGAGGGTTCGGTTCATGGGTTTCCCCGGCACGTGGATGACAGAAAGTGAAAGTGTGGTGTATCGGGTCGTCCCGAAATGCGCCTGCTCGACCATCGGTCAGATCATGTTCTATTCTGACCACGGCGCGTTCTTTGACGGCGACATCCACGACGCCAAACATGGCATGCACAAGTGGGCGATGGATGAAAGCCAGCCGGTGATCAGCGCGAACGTCAAGGCGCATAATTCCTATGCCTTTACCTGCGTGCGGAACCCCTACACCCGCATCCTGTCATCCTTCTTTGACAAGATTTGTGGCATTCAGCGCAATGGTCGCAGGTATCGCGGCAACCTTGTGCCACTTCTGATCCAGAAATACGGGATCGAGGTGGGTGACCCCGAAACCGGCTTTGAATTCGATCAGATCAAATCCTTCCGCCGCTTTTTGCTGTTTGCGCGCGATACCATCCGCTGGCGCCGCCCGATGGAACCTGACATTCATTGGTCCGCCATGTCTGGCCATATCAGCACGTTCATCGTGAACGGCGGCCGCTATGATAAGATTTTCTGGACCGAAAGCTTCAATGACGGGATGCAGCAGGTGCTCGACAAGATCGACACGCCGCACCCGGTCGATCTGTCGGCGATCCCCCGCTTCAACGAAAGCGAGGGCCACGGACCGAAACGCCAGCACCCGGTCGAGGACTATTTCGACGATCTGTCGATGCATCTGGTCTATGAAATCTACAAGAAAGATTTCCAGCTGTTCAAATACGACTTTGAAAACCCCGGCAACAAGATGCCCGTGGGCGAAATTGACCTGCACGAAGTTCACGCCAAGCTGGGCGAATGACAGCCGGATATTCAGGCACCCCGCTTTGGAAAAAGCTGGGCCTGAAAGACGGAATGGCTGCAGAAGTGATAAACCCGCCTGATGGTTATTCCCATCATCTCTTGTCAGGATCGCCGGTTGTAAATTGGGGGGCCGTTTCAGATCAGGACTTTGTCCATCTTTTCACGACGCTCCGAGCAGAGCTTGAGGAAGTGCTGACCGCCCGCCTATCGACCATGGCGCGCGATGGCATGATCTGGGTCAGTTGGCCCAAGAAGACGTCCAAAGTGCCAACAGAAGTCATCGAAGACACGATCAGAGAGGTCGCGCTGCCGATAGGCCTCGTGGATGTGAAGGTCTGCGCCGTGACCGAGGTTTGGTCCGGGCTCAAACTGATGATCCGCAAGGAATTGCGCTAGCGGAAGTTTGATTTTCCATGGCCCGCCCCTAGGATTAAAGTGATGACAACACCGCCCGGTTGGAAATGTCCAAGCGCGCTTGTGTTCAAACGCACCAATCAGGGGCAATTGGGAATGTCGATCGTGCTCATTCTGGGCTCTGGCCCTGCTGTGACGGCTTGCCGTGACTGGCCGCGCGCGCCATTTGACAAGATCGTAGCGATCAACAACGCCTGGGCCGTGCGCCCTGATTGGGACTATCTGATCCACCCCAGCGACTTCCCTGCAGAGCGGCAACCAATTGCCTTGGCGGCGAGTCAACAGATCATCACGGCAGATACTTACGTGCCGATCCAGAACCGTTTTGGCGGCTTTGTCTATGCCGGTGGCACGATGGCCTTTACCGCGGCTTACTGGGCGCTGGGGGCGCTAAAGCCGTCGGTGATCGCGATGCTGGGGTGTGACATGGTCTATCCCGAAGCGGACAAGACCCATTTCTACGGCAAAGGCACACCTGATCCCTTGCGCAAGGATGTGACCCTGCGCGACTTATCCGCAAAGTCTGCGCGGCTGATGCACATCGCCGCACAGAATGGCTGCGCCATGGTCAACTTGTCCACCGATGACAGCACCCTGATCTTTCCGCGCCACCAGCCAAATGAGCTGACAAGCGTCGAAGCCGCGCCCTACAACAACGCAGAGACGCGGGCCGCCAAGGCCGCGGAAGAGCGGCTTGGCTATGTCGTGCCGTCAGGCAAGTATTGGAAAGAAGAAGACCGCTTTGATGTGGAAGAGATCGACGCGCTTGATGCGCTTTGGCTCAAAGCAGCCCGGCATCCCTGAACAATTGCGCCATATCGGTCGCAGGGCGCGGGCCAACGTGGCCAATCACCTCTGCCGCTGACACAACACCCATGCGCCCGCAATCCGCAAGCGACCGGCCCGTGACGAAGCCGTAAAGGAACCCGGCGGCAAATTGGTCCCCCGCGCCTGTGGCATCCACCGGCACAACTTTTGTGACCGGCACCTCGGCGCGTTCATCACCCGAGATCAGGATCACCGGATCGCCGGAACAGGTGCAAACAACCGTTTCGCAAACCGCTGCGGCTTGTTCCAACGCGGAGGCAAGATCGTCGGTCTCGTAAAGCGTGGTCCATTCCGCGGCATTGCCCAGCACAAAATCCATCTCTTCCGTGATCAGGCGTTTGAAGTCCGCGCGATGTCGGTCTGCGCAGAACGGGTCAGACAGTGTAATCCCAGACTTGCCACCAGCGGCGCGCATCTGCTGGGCGGCGGCGGCAAAGGCTGTCTTCCCTTCGTCCTTGTCGAACAGATATCCCTCCAGGAACAGCACCTTGCTGGCCGCAAAAACATCGGGTGCCACATCTGAACTGCTGATGTCGGCACCGGCGCCCAAATAGGTATTCATCGACCGCTCACCATCGGGCGACACAAAAATCATCGAACGTGAGGTGGGCGCTTCTGCCGTGGGCGTCGGTGCGTTCGGGAAAGCTGTCCCTGCGTCTTCCATACCTTTGGCATAAAACCGGCCAAGTGCATCGTCCTTCACCTTGCCGATAAACGCCGTCGACAGGCCCAATCCGCCAAGCCCCGCAATTGTATTGGCAACCGAACCGCCCGGTGTTTCGGTCCGGTCAGTCATCGCGGCATAAAGCACCTCTGCCCGGTCGCGTTCGATCAGCTGCATGATCCCTTTTTCGATGCCCATATGGTCCAGAAACGTATCCTCGGCAGAGGAAATCACGTCGACAATCGCGTTGCCGATCCCAATCACATCGTAAGCACTCATAGGTTTTTTTCCTCAAAAGGGCAGAGATCGCGGATGATACAGACCGCGCATTTCGGTTTTCTGGCGACGCATGTATAGCGCCCATGCAGGATTAGCCAGTGATGGGCGTGTAGCTGAAAATCGGCCGGGATATGGTCCTCAATCGCGCGTTCCACAACATCGACGTTCTTGCCTGGCGCTATGCCCGTGCGGTTGCCGACGCGAAAGATATGCGTGTCCACCGCCTGTGCAGGCTGGCCCCACCACATGTTCAGTACCACATTGGCCGTCTTGCGCCCGACACCGGGCAGTGATTGCAGCGCCGCGCGTGAATTGGGCACGACGCCACCGTAGTCATCGACAAGGATCTGGCTCATCTTCATGACGTTTTTGGCCTTCTGACGGAACAGCCCAATTGTCTTGATGTGCTCGGTCAGCCCATCAAGCCCAAGGTCCAGCATCTTTTGCGGTGTATCGGCCACCTTGAACAAAGCGCGTGTCGCCTTGTTCACCCCCGCATCTGTGGCCTGCGCCGATAGGGCCACGGCCACCACCAGTGTGTAGACGTTCACATGCTCAAGCTCGCCCTTGGGTTCTGGGTCGCTTTCGCGGAAGCGTTCAAAGATCGCGCGGATCGCGTGGTAATCTAGCTGCTTTGCCATGTCGCACGGTATGCGCAATTTCCGGGTCGCCTGCAATGCAGCGCGCCCCTAGGTTAGGGCCATGGAACAAGAACAGTCATATCATTATCAGGTCATGCGGCGCGCGATTGACGCGATTGATGCCGCCGAAGGCACGATCAGCCTGACCGACCTTGCCGCTGACATGCAGATGAGTCCCGCGCACTTTCAACGGGTGTTCACCACATGGGTTGGCGTGTCACCCAAGCGCTATCAGCAATACCTCAAACTCGACCACGCGCGCAGCCTGCTGCGGGACCATTTCACGACGCTGGACACCGCAGCAGAGGTTGGCTTGTCCGGCAGCGGCAGGTTGCACGACCTTTTCCTGCGGTGGGAAGCGATGACACCCGGCGACTACGCACAGGGCGGTGCTGGCCTGACCATCACCTGGGGCCGGTTTGACAGCCCCTTTGGCCCGGCTTTGGTGATGGGCACTCACAAGGGCATTTGTGGCTTGGGCTTCGCGGCAGAAGCGGGCGAGGACGCCGCCCTGAAGGACCTGCAACGGCGCTGGCCCAATGCCACCTTTGTCGAAGACAGCGCACCTTTGGCCTCTTGGGTCGACGCCGCCTTCAGCATGCGGGGCGAGGCCAAGTTGCATATGATCGGCGCGCCCTTCCAACTCAAGGTGTGGGAGGCGTTGCTGCACATCCCACCAGGACAGGTCACGACCTATGGCGAAATCGCCAAATCCATCGGCAACCCCAAGGCCGTGCGCGCGGTTGGAACAGCCGTGGGCCGCAACCCGGTGGGATATCTGATCCCTTGCCACCGCGCCTTGCGGAAATCGGGTGCTTTGGGCGGCTATCACTGGGGATTGCCCGTCAAACGCGCCCTATTGGCATGGGAATCCGCGCGCGCCGACGCGGTGGCGTAATCCCATAGCAACGGGCAAAAATTTGCCCATTGCACCTGCGTTATTGGATATCAGGGACTATTCCGGCATAGGTTGGGCACAACAACCGCGCTGATTTGCGCTTTACGGACGGAAACCTCCCCATGACTTTTTCACGAATGAACCTCGTTCTCGCTGCTGGCTCTTTGGCCTTTGTCACGGCCTGCGCCGGCACAGGTGGCCCAAATGACAATCAAAACGCCCGGTCGGGTGCGGCTGCGGGCGCCGCGCTTGGTGCGCTGGTGGGGGCCGCGACCGGCGACAACAAGGGCGAACGTCGGCGCCAGGCCGCTTTGGGCGCGATTGTAGGCGCAGGCATCGGCGCAGGGATCGGCAACGCACTTGACCAGCAGGAAGAAGAGCTGCGCCAGCAGTTGGGCAGCAACGTTGGCATCGTCAACAATGGCAACAACCTGACCGTAACCCTGCCAGAGGCGATCACCTTCGCCACCAATTCGACGGCCGTGTCGCCGGTTGCGCAGAACAACCTCTTTACGCTGGCCAATTCGCTGCAGCGCTACCCGAATTCGACCGTCAATGTGATCGGCCATACCGATAACGTGGGCGAGGCGGCGTTCAACTTTGATCTGTCCCAACGCCGCGCGCAGGCCGTGTCATCGGTGCTGATCAACGCAGGCGTCTCACCATCGCGCATCCGCTCGATCGGGCGCGGCGAAGATGCACCGATCGCCACCAACCTCACCGACGCGGGCCGCGCGGCGAACCGCCGGGTTGAAGTGGTGATCACACCCAACTGATCTGGTCTCATGCAACAAAGGGGGTCGCAACGCGGCCCCCTTTATGTTGCGGTGCGCCAAAATTGGTCATACAAAATGACCAATCAACCGGAGCGCGCAATGCCCTTTGAACCCGTCGCACAGCAAAAACTGTCCCATGGTGTAATCCGCCAGATCGAGGAATTGATCCTGCGTGGCATCTTGCGCCCTGGTGAACGCCTGCCATCAGAACGCGAACTGTCCGACCGGATGGGCGTGTCTCGTCCCTCCTTGAGAGAGGCCTTTGCCGACCTGCAAGAGCGGGGGCTGCTGACCTCGAAAGCGGGGGCAGGCGTCTTTGTGGCCGATGTCTTAGGCAGCGCCTTTGCCCCTGCCCTTGTGACCATGTTTGCCACGCACGACTCGGCTGTTTTCGACTACATCAGCTTTCGCCGCGATATGGAGGGTCTCGCCGCAGAGCGCGCCGCGCGCTTTGCCAGCGACACAGATCTGCAAGTGATCGATGCGATCTTTGGCAAGATGGAAACCGCCCACCAAAAGCGAAACCCAGAGGATGAGGCGCAGCTGGACGCCGACTTCCACCTTGCGATCATCGAGGCGAGCCACAACATCGTGATGCTGCACATGATGCGGTCGATGTACCAACTGCTGCGCGAAGGCGTGTTCTACAACCGCTCTGTCATGTTCAAGCAGCGTCTAACCCGCGACCAACTGCTGGACCAGCACCGTGCCATCAACGACGCCCTGCAATCCCGCGATCCAGCCGCCGCGCGGGCCGCCGTGGAAAGCCACCTGACCTTTGTCGAATCCGCGCTTTTCGGTCAGCAAAAAGCCGACAAGAATGAGGTCTACGCCAAGAAACGGTTTGAGATCGAAAACAAGCGCTAGGTTAGCGCTTCGTCACAGAGGCCGAAGGGTGGCGTTACGGACAAGTCCGACTTTCGGATTGCCTACATTGCAGGCGCAGCATCCCTTCGAGGTCGTGTTTGGCACGCTTTTGCTGCGCAAGAAAACTCTTCGAACCGAAAATACGCGGAGGTTGAGGAGGTAAGGCTAAAATTTGCGACCCAATCGAACCCGTTAACAACGGTTGGATCAGGTCGATGAAGAACGCCAGTTTTAAAGTGGGCCAATCTATGGTTCTCGCATCCTGTCAGGTAGAGGCGACATCCGTCGGCGTCGGCTACGGCACGTCTGCCATCGTGACAGACATATCCATCGGTGCGGTAAATCCACCTTGCTTAAGGCGTTGTCCCGCGTACTGCCGACCATGTCGGGCGCCATAACTATTGATGGTGCCCCACTTCAAAGCATCCCAACGAAGCCGCTGGCATTGACACTTTCGCTTTTGCCGCACGGGCCTGTTGCGCCAGAAGGGTTGACCGTCCGCGGATTGGTCACCCAAGGGCGGTTTCCATATCAGACGCTATAGCGGCAATGGTCCGCCGTTGATGCAAAGACAGTCGAGGAGGCAATGAAGCCCGCCGATGTAACGGCCTTTGCGGAACAGCCTGTAATGACTTTGTCAGGCGGGCAGCGGCAGCGTTGTTGGATTGCTATGATTCTCGCCCAGGACACCGATATCCTGTTGCTGGATGAACCAACCACGTTCGTTGATCTGAAGGTCCAAATCGACGTCATATCCCTGCTGCGATCAATCGCATACGACAGGGGCCGGACCGTCGTCGTGGTGCTGCACGAGCTTAACGTTGCGTCGATGTTCGCGGATCAGCATATCATGTTGCGCGATGGCGCAGTGAAAGCCCACGGACATTCAAACTGTCATACCTGAAAGGGCCGCCGCTTTATGCGACGGCCCCGAATTTTCGACGAAAATTCGCCCGGCGCTAGTGGCCGAGGATCTGGCTGAGGAACAGCTGGGTCCGCTCGGATTTGGGGTTGTTGAAGAACTCTTCTGGTTCGTTCTGTTCAACGATCTGGCCCTGATCCATAAAGATCACGCGGTTGGCGACCTGACGGGCAAAGCCCATCTCGTGCGTCACGCAGAGCATGGTCATGCCCTCTTCGGCCAGCTCGATCATCGTATCCAGCACTTCCTTGATCATCTCGGGGTCAAGCGCCGAGGTGGGTTCGTCAAAAAGCATGATGCGCGGACGCATACACAAGCTGCGGGCGATTGCCACACGCTGCTGCTGACCACCGGACAACTGTCCGGGGTACTTGTTCGCCTGATCCGGGATTTTCACCTTTTCAAGGAAGTGCATCGCCGTTTCTTCGGCTTCCTTCTTGGGTGTCTTGCGGACCCAGATCGGTGCCAGCGTGCAGTTTTCAAGGATCGTCAGATGCGGGAAAAGGTTGAAGTGCTGAAAGCACATGCCGACCTCTGACCGGATCTTGTCGATGTTCTTGAGGTCCGAGGACAGCAAGGTGCCGTCCACGGTGATCTTGCCCTGCTGGTGTTCTTCCAGCGCGTTGATGCAGCGGATCAGCGTGGATTTACCCGACCCCGAAGGGCCACAAATCACGATGCGTTCGCCCCGGTTCACGGTCAGGTTGATGTCACGCAGCACGTGGAACGTACCGTACCACTTGTTCATGTTGTCGATGGTGATGGCGATCTCGTCAGAGACCTGCATTTGAGCGGCTTCAGCCATAGGAGTGTCTCCTTGATTAACGGTGGTCGGTTGCGAGACGACGCTCCAACCATTGTGAGTATTGCGAGATGCCGTAGCAGACGACAAAGAACAGCAGGGCGGCAAAGCCGTAGAGTTCCCAATAGATACCGTTCCATTCGGTGGCCGCAGACAGCGGGCCGCGGATCATGCCCACGACGTCGAACATCGAAATGACCGAGACTAGCGTGGTGTCTTTGAACAGGCCTACGGCAATGTTCACGATCCCCGGAATGGAAATCTTGAGCGCTTGCGGCAGGATGATCAGACGCATGGCCTGGGCATAGTCGAGGCCAAGGCTGTCAGCGGCTTCGTACTGGCCCTTTGGCAAAGCGGCGAGGCCACCCCGGATCACCTCGGCGATATAGGCCGAAGAGAACATGGTGATCATGATCACCACCCGCAGGAACAGGTCAGTCGTGGTCCCCGGAGGGAACAGATAGGCCAGCATCACCGACGCCACGAAAAGCAAGGTGATCAGCGGTACACCACGGATGAACTCGATGAAGATCACGCACATCCATTTGATCAACGGCATCGACGACTGACGGCCCAGCGCCAAGGCAATCCCCAGCGGGATCGACAGCGACACACAGACCACGCCCAGCATCATATTGAGCATAAAGCCACCTAGATCACGGCTAGGCACTGCTTGCAGGGCGGCGGTGTCGTTGGCGCCATCGGGGATCAGCATGCCGCCGATGACCCAGATCACTACTGCGGCGAGCAGCCCCCCGAAAAAGCCCATGGCAAAGCTGCCCTGCACCAGTTTGCGGTAGACCATCACGCCCCCAACCACGCCCAGAAGGGCCAGGATCGGCACAAGGATCGTTCCGCCCCAGATCAGGTAGTAGGCGACAAACGGAAAGAGTGCTGTGAAGATCAGCATCTTGCGTGGCAGGTCAAAGAACATAACCGGTGCTGCTGCAACAAACAGCAGAACGAACGCCAGTGTTGGCCGCCAGTATTGATCCGACGGGTAAACAAAGCCAAACATCAGTTGGTTCCAGCGTTCTGTCAGGACAGAGAAACAGGCCCCCGTCGCGCCATCCAGAACTTCACGGCATTCCGAAAGGCTGCTGGTTGTCCAGACGCCTCCCAGAATCCACGGCAAGGCCTTGCTGAGGATCGCGTAGATGACCGCGATTGCGAGCAGTGTCAGGATCGCATTGGGGACGGTCGAAAACAGATTCTCGCGCATCCACTTGACGATGCCACGCTCTGCCGCTGGCGGATCAAGTTCCGGCAGGGTTTCGGTGCGCACGTAAGAAACGGCATTGGTTTGCGTATCAGACATCCTAGCGCTCCTTCAACTTTACGGCGTTGTTGTAGATGTTCATGAACGTCGAGATCAGCAGGCTGATCGTGAGGTAGAAGAGCATCAGCAACAGCACGCATTCGATCGCGCGACCGGTCTGGTTCAGCGTGATGCCGCCCAGTGTCGCAGTGATGTCAGCGTACCCTACGGCAATCGCGAGGGACGAGTTTTTGGTGATATTGAGGTACTGCGAGATCAGCGGCGGGATGATCACCCGCAGCGCCTGTGGCAGCACCACGAGCGACATGATCCGGCCCGGACGCAAGCCCAGCGCGCCAGCCGCTTCGGTCTGGCCTTTGGACACGGCCTGAATACCCGCACGCACGTTTTCAGCGATGAAAGCGCCGGTGTAGATGGACAGCGCGAACCAAAGGGCGATCAACGGACCGCCGACCTTGATGCCGCCAGCAAAGTTAAAGCCCTTGAGTTCGGGGATTTCCCACTTGAGGCCCAGTGCAAAGAGCACAACGATCACAGGCAGGAACCAGATCGCAAGGTTTGTCCACAGCGTGTTGGGGCGAATGCCGGTCGCCTCTTGCGTGGCATTGGCGCGGGCGGTGACGGCGCGTGTGGCAAAGAAGGATGCGACCAGAACACCGATCACAATCAACCAATTGATGCCGCCGTTGCCTTCGGCACCAAGCCCACGAGTAAAGTAGGGCCCGGGCGTATAGACACCACGATTGGTAAAGGCAAAAAGGTCGAACAGCATGCGCGCTTCGGGTTCGTCACCGCGGAATGACCGCGGCCCAGGCAGCACGGCGATCATGATCGTGAAGATAATCAGGATCCAGATCAGCACCGGGATGTTGCGGAAGATCTCAACATAAAAGGACATCAGCTTGCGCACGAGCCAGTTGTTGGACAGCCGCAACACACCGGCGAGAACGCCGAACACGGTTGCTGTCACACAGGCCAGAAACGCCACCAGCAATGTATTGAGGATGCCAACCATCGCCGCACGTGCGTTGGAGGATTGGCTATCATACTCGATCAGGCGCTGGTTGATGTCATAACCGGCAGGAGAGCCGAGAAAATCATAAGAAATGTTCAACCCGGCCGCGGCCAGATTGGTACTGACATTGAGATAAAAGAAGCCAAGGCAGCAGGCAAGAACGATGGCTGCGACGGCTTGGAATGTGTATGAACGATACCGCGTATCGTTGATGAGCATCGAAAGGCGGAATGACCCCTGTGGTGGGTCTGTGATCGCACTCATAATGTTTTCCCCACTGGTCCGATCACATCAGCGGCTCGTTGGATGGCCGTCTGTAGGCTGATCGGGAATTCTGTTGGCTTGTGGTAAAAGGGCGCGGCCATTGCCGCGCCCTTTCGTGTGTTTCCGGTCTTAGCGGAAAGGAGGCGAGTAGATCAGGCCGCCTTCGGTCCACATGGCGTTCAGGCCACGTGCCAGACCAATCGGTGTGTTCTCACCGATGTTCTTTTCAAAAAGCTCACCGTAGTTGCCGCCAGCCTTGATGGCCATCATGGCCCAGTTAGCGTCCAGACCCAGCATCGCGCCCAGTTCACCATCGGTGCCCAGCAAGCGGTTGATTTCCGGGTTGTTGGTTGGTGCAGCTGCCAGTTCTTCGATGTTGGCAGATGTCACGCCCAGCTCTTCTGCTGTGATCAGCGCGTTCAGTGTCCAGCGCACCACATCACCCCAGTCGTTGTCGCCGTGGCGGACCAGCGGGCCCAGCGGCTCTTTGGAGATGATTTCAGGCAGCAGAATGTGATCGCCGGGGTTTTCGAACGTAGCACGTGTCGCAGCCAGACCGGATGCGTCAGTGGTGTAAACGTCGCAAGCACCGGCAAGGTACTGCTGCTGACCTTCTGCGTTGGTTTCAATCGGCACAGGCTCATAAGAGATGTTGTTGGACCGGAAGAAGTCGGCCAGGTTCAGCTCTGTTGTGGTGCCGGTCTGCACACAGACGGTCGCGCCATCGAGATCTTTGGCCGATGACACACCCAGTGCTTTGGGTGCAATGAAGCCCTGACCGTCGTAGTAGTTGATGCCGACAAATTCGAACTTCAGGTCGACGTCACGGCTGAATGTCCATGTGGTGTTACGGGCCAGCATGTCGATTTCACCCGAAGCAAGCGCTGTAAAGCGGGTCTTGCCGGTGGTCGGGATGAATTCAACAGCATTCTGGTCACCCAGAACAGCAGCGGCAACAGCACGGCAAACGCCGACGTCAAAGCCTTCCCAGACGCCATTCGCGTCAGGGGCGGCAAAGCCCACCAGACCGGTGGTCACGCCACAGTTCAACGTGCCACGTGCCTTCACGTCATCGAGCGTGCCGGCAGCGGCAGCACCTGCGGACAGACCAGCAACAGCCAGCGCGCCGAAGAATACGGTTTTTTTCATTTTTACCTCTTCCTGAGTTTCTGCCCCGGGCGGGGACAGTGGTATGTCGCCCTTTGCGGGCAAACGTTGCGAAAGGGGAGAGTGATCCCCAGTGGATACAGAGTGAAGGAAAGTTCGACCCAAGGTCAAGGGCACGACTGGATCAAACCGGACCTAATCGTGCAGAAAACGCAGGATTTTTCACGATTGTTCAACGACAGGGCGAGCCGCCCTTACGTCAAGCACAATTGAAAGAATCGCGCACCAGCCAGAAAAGCCTGACATTTGCGTGCCGCGTGGGCTGATGCCTCTTCGTCCTCGCCCCATTGTGATATCTGCCAAAGCTCGTCCACGCGGCTGAGGTCCCATGCCTCTTGCGGTGAAAGCTTGTCCGCCGTGACCGCAAGCGACAGCACCAGCGAGCCCGAAATCGTGACCAATTCGTGGAATCCAGCAAGCTGGAAGGCATCCATCTGCGCCACAGCGTCGCGCAGGCGGGCAATGGCAGCGGCAGGTTGGTCCACCGGCATCACGCCCTGCGTTGTGACCAGCGTCGCGTCAAGCGCGTTGGCCGCCCAGGCCAGCCAAGGGTCCCAAGCAGCCTTTTGCTGGTCGATCAGCGCCTCTGGTCCGGTGGCGCGATAGCAAATCAGATCACTTTTGCCGTAGCCCGACAGCTCATCAATCACCGCGTCTTTCTGCGGCATCACCTTTTCGATCGCCGAATTGGCGGCACGGGTCACCGGCATGGTGTTGGGATCAATTTTGCCGGTTTGCGCGTCCCATTCCGCGGCAATTGCGGCGGCCATGTCGTGTGTCGGCACGATCAGCGCGGACTTGCCCGGTGTGCGCAAAGGCCGCGCATCCAGATGCACGGTGAACCCGCCATCAGCGGGCGCAACGCTGGCGGCGTCCCAGAATCGTTTGGCGGCCCAATCGCTCATATCAACTCATCCACGGTTTTTGTCAGGTCGGCGAAATCGCTAATCAGGCGATCGGCGTCAAGGGTGCCCGCGTCATGGTAGCCCCAGGTCACGCCGATGGTCTTGACCCCGGCGGCCCGGCCCATGTCCATGTCATAGCTGGTGTCGCCCACCATGACGGTCTGGGCGGCCGCAACGCCCGCGTCCGCCATCGCCGTCAGAATCATCGACGGATGCGGTTTGGAGGGGTGAGAATCTGCCGTTTGCTCGCTAATGAAATAGCCCTGCAGGGCATGGCCTTCGATCAGCTTGTCCAGCCCGCGCTTGGATTTTCCGGTGGCTACGGCCAGCAGCGTCCAGTCTTGCGCGCGCAAATCATCCAGTGCCGCCCGCGCGCCGGGAAAGAACGGAGACGTCATATTGTTGCCGCGGGTTTCGCGGATGTGGAAATAGGCGTCGCGGTAGCCCCGGATCAGGCCCTTGTGCTGATCGGGCGTCAGTTCCGGCGACAGGCGGGGGAAGATCAGGTCAAGCGACATGCCCACGAAAGACAGCGCATGGGCGCGGTCGGGCACCGGCAGGCCCTGCCCTTCGTAGGCAAAGGCAAAGGCGGCAAAGATCATATCCTGGCTGTCGACCAGCGTGCCGTCCACATCGAAGATGACCAGCCGCAGATCGGTCATTCGGGCATGTTAAAGGGGTCAACCGGCGCGTGGCTGACGTGCCAGCCGACATAGTCCCAAGTGTGGGTCATATGGTCCGGCAAGGGGGCTGTCAGATGCAACGTGGCCCCGGTGGCAGGGTGTTCGATTGTCAGCGAGCGTGCGTGCAGGTGCATCTTGCGCCCGATCTCTTCGCCCATGCCAGCGCCCCAGCCGTCGCCAAGGTTTTCCTGGCTCGACCCGCCGTATTTGCCATCCCCGATGATCGGGTGCCCGATCTCGGCCATATGGGCGCGCAGCTGATGGGTGCGGCCGGTGATCGGCACAAGCGCCACCCAGGCGGCGCGGTTGGCCAGCTTGTCCATCACCGCGTAATCTGTGGTGGCGCGCTTGGCCCCTTCGGTGCTGTCGACGTCGCGCGGATGCACGCAGCGCATCTTCTCATTCTCGCCGCCGCGCCCGTGGCCCGGTGCCTTGACCAGCCCGTATTTGATCGTGCCCGCGCGCGGATGCGGCACACCGGCGATGGCCGCCCAATAGATTTTGCGGGTGGCGTGATGCTTGAGGTTCTCGGTCAACTGCTTGGCCATCAGGCGCGTGCGCGCCAGCAGCAGCACGCCAGAGGTATCTTTATCTAGCCGGTGCACCAAACGGGGCTTTTCTTCCATGCCAAATGTCAGCGCCTCGGCCATACCATCCACGTGGCGTGTGGTCTTGGAGCCGCCTTGCGTCGCAAGACCGGGGGGCTTGTTGATCGCGATGATATGCTCATCGCGGTAAATCACGCAGGACTGGATCAGCTTGGCGTCGGCCTTGGTCACGCCGTGCTTTTGCAAGGCGCGCGCGGCCTCTACCTCTGCTTCGGACGGCAGGGGTGGGATGCGGATCGTCTGGCCCGTTTCAAGCCGGGTGTTGGTCTTGACCCGGCCGCCGTCAACGCGCAGCTCGCCCTTGCGGCACATCTTTTCGATACGCCCCTGCGTGAGATGCGGAAACAGCCGCCGCAGGTAACGGTCCACCCGCTGGTCGCCATCGTCAGGGCCAATGACCCGTGTCTGCACGCCGCTCATGCCCAGAGCCCCCTTGCGATCAATACGCCTGCCATTAGGCCGAGGAGGGACAGCAGGACCGAGGAGGCGACATAGACCCCGGCTGCCCCGATTTGCCCTTTTTCAAACAGCGTAAACGCCTCGAGCGAGAAGGCCGAGAAGGTGGTGAACCCGCCCAGCACGCCGGTCATCACGAACGGATTCAGGTGCCCCATGCCGCGTTGGAATGACCAGACCACAAACAGTCCCATCAGGAACGACCCCACAACATTGACCGAAATGATTGCGACCGGAAACCCGAAACCCACCGGCAAGGCGCGCAATATCCACATCCCGCACAAAAAGCGCAGGCTGGCCCCGATCGCGCCACCAATGGCCACTTGTCCCAATGTCATCAACATGGCGCATCCCTTGGCCCGCTGTGGCGGGGATGTCAATTCTTGGCGGCGTTGCGCTTGTCACGTAACCCGTTGAAATAATCGACGCGCTTCTTCAGATCCCGTTCAAACCCACGATCCACCGGCTGATAATATGTGTCGCGGTCCATCCCGTCGGGAAAATAGTTCTGGCCGGAAAATCCGTCTTCGGCGTCGTGATCATAGGCATAGCCCGCACCATAGCCCTGATCCTTCATCAATGATGTGGCGGCGTTCAGGATATGTTTGGGCGGCGGTTCGGACCCGGTGCTGGTGGCGGCAATCATCGCAGCCTTGTAGGCCACGTAGCCTGCGTTGGATTTCGGCGCGAGTGCCAGATAGGTCACGGCCTGTGCCAGCGCCAATTCGCCTTCGGGGCTGCCAAGCCGTTCGTAGGTTTCCCAGGCGTCCAGACAGACGCGGTGCGCCTGTGGATCAGCGAGGCCGATATCCTCGACCGCCATGCGCGTGATCCGGCGTGCCAGATAGCGCGGGTCTTCGCCGCCTTTGAGCATCCGGGCATACCAGTAAAGCGCGGCATCCGGGTCAGAGCCGCGGACCGATTTGTGCAGGGCCGAAATCAGGTTGTAGTGCTCGTCACCGGATTTGTCGTATTTCGTCGCCCGTTTCATCAACCGGGTGGTCAGCGTCTCGGTGGTCAGCACCTTGTCGTCGGTCCAGGCGGTGACCTGTTCGATCAGATTCAAGAGCGCCCGCCCGTCGCCATCGGCCATCTCGATCAGGGCCGTGCGCGCGGCATCATCCAACGGCAGGGCGCGATCCAGCTCTGCCTCAGCCCGTTGCGCAAGCCGTTCCAGATCGGCGGAATTCAGCCGATTAAGCACCAGAACCTGCGCCCGTGACAGGACGGCGGCGTTCAATTCAAAGCTTGGGTTCTCTGTTGTGGCCCCAACCAAGAGAATCGTTCCGTCTTCCATATGGGGCAGGAACCCGTCTTGCTGGGCTTTGTTAAAGCGGTGAATTTCATCGACAAACAGCAAGGTGCCCTTGCCATTGCCGCGCCGCATGCGGGCCGCTTCAAAGACTTTGCGCAGATCGGGGACGCCTGTGAAGATCGCGCTGATCTGGACGAAATGCAGATCCGTCTCAGAAGCGAGAAGTCGCGCAATCGTCGTCTTGCCGACGCCGGGCGGCCCCCACAGGATAAGTGAGGACAACGACCCGGCGGCCAGCATTGCGCCAAGCGGCGCCTCTGGGCCAAGCACCTGTTCTTGCCCGATGACATCCGCCAACCTTGCAGGCCGTAAGCGGTCGGCCAGCGGTCGCGGACCGCTGGGTGGTGTCGTGGACGGTGCAGCATCGAACAGATCGGCCATAGCCGGGTTCTATGCTGCCAGCAGGAGCTTGGCAAAGCATCAGTGCAACTGGGTCGAAAAGTCGATCCAGACAGCCTGATAATCAATGCCACCCATGTTCATGTTGCGCCCGGCAGCCTTCATTTCAAGCTGGCAACGCGCGCTCCAACGGCTCCAGTTCGAGGGCAGCAGCGCGAGCAGACGCCCGATCCCCTCTTCCCGGCTGGTCCGCAGCATCTGATGCACGAGGCGCAGATGCACCTTGCGTCTGATGCTGGTCGGGATATCGTTGGCAACGAACCCCCGGGTGACTTCCCAGGTGGCTTCGTCGACAGGCGCGTCATCATACAGAAGGTCGGTGGGGATCGAGTCGAGTAACCCGTTCTGTGCGTCCTTGATCATGTAGCTGTAGATTCCGCATTGCGCCGTCGTCGGCGTCAGGCGGACCCCGGCAAGAACACGGCCCGTGTCATCATGCACGGCTAGCCAGCGGGATTGTGGCGTGTCGTACTGGTCGTATTCCATCCCCATAGTTTGGGGCAAATCCCATTTGTTCTTGACGATAAAGGACTCGCGGCGTGCGCGAAGTACATTTGCAAACAACTCGCCATGGTTGTGGATGTTCGCAAAAGAGAGTGTGGTGGCCTGCATAGGGCTTCTCCGGTTGAGTAGTTAACGTCCTTCTAGGGTTAAACTAACCGGTTTAAATAAGGAATGGTTTCAAAGCAGGCGGTAGTCGCGCGCCCGCTGAATCGCCTCTGCCGTGGTGCGTGCCAGCAGGCTGTTGCGCGCCGCAGAAAGCCTTGCCTTTAGGGCACTTTCCGAGATCCCCAGTTTAGCTGCCGCAGCGGCATGTCGGTCGCCATCGGCAATCAGACGCAGTGCCGCCACCTGCGCATCAGTCAGCGACTTGGGCGGTTCCGTTGCAACATGCAGTTGCTGGATGATCTTGTTGAACTCGATCATCTCATCGTCATTAAATTCCCGGTCCGGGCGCGACGCTGACGCGATCGACCGCGAGTTGATCGGGCCGGTCGAGACGGCAAAGCCGTAGTTCATATCAAACTGTTTCGCCTGCCCAAGGATATCAAACGGATCCGGGATGCCAATTTCAGACCAGCGCGTCATGCCTTCCTGGCTGAAGCCCCAGGCGATAATCGGGTCACGAAGGGCGAAGGCCTGTTCGGTGTAAAGATTGGTCCATCCTTCGGGGTAGGTCTGGTGGTGCAAAAGCGGCAACGCAAAGCGAATGTGCAATGCAAAGAAAAACCCATCCGGGGCGCAGTAGGACAGTTTGCGCGTGTGAAATTCTATAACAGACTGAATGGACATATCTTTTTAGACAAGTTGCCTGTGAAGCCGTCAACCGTAAATTGCGCCAATCAGCAAGGAGCCGCGACATGGCGGAACAGGACATTTGGCAACGATTGCAGCAACTGACAAAAGGTCAGTTGAGAGCGTTGCGGTCGTTCCTGTTTCCACCGCAGAAGACACCAAAAAAGTCAATAAAACCAAAAGATCAGGACCCGCTGGACCAAAAAGACCCCGATTAGCAGAAATCGCATCTGCAAACAAAAAGGCCCTGTCAGTGACAGGGCCTTTTGTCATTCTTCAAAAGCCGCGGTGAGATTACTCTTCCGCTGCGTCAACTTCGGCCAGACGGGCCTTATCAGCGGCGCCTTTGGCATCAATGTCGCGATCCACGAATTCGATGATCGCCATCGGGGCCATGTCACCATAGCGGAAGCCCGCCTTCAGAACGCGGACATAACCGCCCTGACGATCCTTGTAGCGCGGACCAAGGACGTCGAACAATTTCGCGACATACTGGTCCTGCTTGAGGCGGGACGCGGCCTGACGGCGGGCGTGCAGATCGCCGCGCTTGCCAAGTGTCACCAGCTTTTCGATGACGCGCTTGAGTTCTTTTGCCTTGGGCAAAGTTGTCTTGATCTGCTCATGTTCAATGAGCGAGCCTGCCATGTTCGCAAACAGCGCCTTACGGTGCTCATGTGTGCGGTTGAGGCGGCGGTAACCACGTGCGTGACGCATATCAAAGTCTCCATTACGTTTTATATGTGGGATGACGCTGCGGTGACGCCAACTCCGTTATTGGGGCGGGATTGCCCGGGTGAAGGAGCCAAATCCTTCGAAGGATTTGGACCAGACTTTTTGAAAAAGTCTGGCCCGCTGTCTTAGAACTGGTCTTCGAATTTCTTGGCCAGATCTTCGATGTTGTCTGGCGGCCAATCTTCGACGTCCATGCCAAGGTGCAGACCCATGCCGGACAGCACTTCCTTGATTTCGTTCAAGGATTTGCGGCCAAAGTTCGGCGTGCGCAGCATTTCGGCTTCGGTCTTCTGGATCAGATCGCCAATATATACGATATTGTCGTTCTTCAGGCAGTTTGCGGACCGCACGGATAGCTCCAGCTCATCAACCTTCTTCAGCAGAAGCGGGTTGAATTCCAGGCCATCGTCGTCGGACCCCTGGCTGGCGCTTTCGGGCTCATCAAAGTTGACGAAGATCGACAACTGGTCCTGCAGGATCCGCGCAGCATAGGCCACCGCATCGTCCGGCGTGATCGAGCCATCGGTTTCGACTTTCATGGTCAGCTTGTCATAGTCGAGCACCTGACCTTCACGGGTCGGCTGCACGTCATAGCTGACTTTCTTGATGGGCGAGTAGATCGCATCGATCGACATCATGCCGATGGGTGCGTCTTCCGGCTTGTTCTTGTCGGCCGACACATAGCCCTTCCCGGTGTTGACGGTCAGTTCCATGTAAAGGTCAGCGCCATCGTCGAGGTGGCAGATCACGTGATCCTTGTTCAGGATCTCGATGCCAGCCGTCTCGGAGATGTCACCAGCGGTCACAACGCCCGGGCCTTTGGCCTGAACGCTCAGCCGCTTGGGGCCTTCGACTTCCATCCGGATCGCCACACCTTTGAGGTTCAGCACGATGTCGGTGACGTCTTCACGCACACCGGCCACGGATGAAAACTCATGCAGCACGTTGTCGATCTGCACCGCGGTGATCGCGGCACCTTGCAGCGACGACATCAGGATACGGCGCAGCGCGTTGCCCATCGTCAGACCAAAGCCGCGCTCCAGCGGTTCGGCAATGACGGTGGCCTGACGTGCAGGATCGTTACCCGGTTTGATTTCAAGCTGTGTTGGCTTGATCAGTTCAGCCCAGTTCTTGTGGATCATATGTCCCTCCATTCCTGTCTGCCTTCATGTCCAAAAAGGCAAACGCCCGAGGTTAAAATGACGGATTGGGGCCGTGGCAAAACCACAGGCCCCAAGGCGTTGGGGTGATTAGACGCGGCGACGCTTTGGCGGGCGGCAACCGTTGTGGGCCATTGGGGTCACATCACGGATCGAGGTGATGTTGAAACCAACCGCCGCAAGCGCGCGCAGCGCACTTTCACGACCGGAACCGGGGCCCTGCACTTCGACTTCCAGCGTTTTGACGCCGTGCTCTTGTGCTTTCTTGCCCGCATCCTCTGCAGCCATCTGGGCGGCATAAGGTGTGGATTTCCGAGAGCCCTTGAAGCCCATGGTGCCAGCAGACGACCATGAAATGGCGTTGCCCTGAACGTCAGAGATCAGGATTTTGGTGTTGTTGAAGCTGGAGTTTACGTGTGCAACTCCGGCTGCAATGTTCTTGGAGACCTTACGCTTGCCCCCACGGCGAGTATCACGTGCCATTGGTGCGTCTCCTTATTTCTTCTTACCGGCAATGGCCTTTGCAGGGCCTTTGCGGGTGCGTGCGTTTGTATGTGTGCGCTGACCGCGGACGGGCAGGTTACGACGGTGGCGCAGGCCACGGTAGCAACCCAGATCCATCAGACGCTTGATGTTCATCTGGGTGTCGCGGCGCAGGTCGCCTTCGACGGTCAGGTTTTCATCAATGTATTCACGGATCTTCAGAACTTCCGCGTCAGACAGATCGTTGACGCGGCGGGCAAAGTCGATGCCCGTGTCGTTGCAGATTTTCTCGGCCGTGGTCTGGCCAATACCGGTGATGTAGGTGAGGGCGATTGGAACCCGCTTTGCAGTCGGGATGTTTACGCCGGCAATACGTGCCACGTGTGCAATTCCTTTTCGTTGCGGGTCCGTCATTCCAGACCCTTTTTTCACAACGGAAGCCCGGGCTATGAAAGGCGCCGGGCTGCGTCATATTTAGGTGTTCAAATGGGGCGCGACCCCATGCGATTCCCTTGCGGGATGGCGCTATTTATGGCGGGGTGAGCACAGGGTCAACCCCCAACCAAATCAGCCCGCTATTTCAAGACATCACGGATAGATGCGGCCACGTCATCCATGCTAGCCAGACCGTCCACAGATACCAAATCGCCTTTAGCGTGGTAGTAGCCGATCAGCGGCGAGGTCTGTTTGTAATAGGCCAAAAGCCGGACTTTCAGGCTTTCTTCATTGTCGTCAGCACGGACGGGCTGACCCGCAGCAGCGGCTTCTTTTGCGCGGCCAACGATACGGTCAACAAGCACATCATCGTTGACTTGCAGTTCGACTACGCGATCCAGCGGCTGATCCAGCTCTTTGAGCAAGGCACCCAGTGCGTCGGCCTGGGCGAGAGTCCGGGGGAAGCCGTCAAAGATAAAGCCGCCAGAGCCGCCGCCATCCACGGCATCGCCCTCAAGCTGTTCGCGGATCAGGCCGATCACGATCTCATCGGTGACAAGATCACCGCGGTCCATCACCTCGGCCACACGTCTGCCCATCTCAGTGCCAGAGGTGCGTGCCGCGCGCAGCATATCACCAGTGGACAGTTGCACCATGCCACGTTCTTCGACCAGACGCTGTGCTTGCGTGCCTTTGCCGGCGCCCGGAGGCCCCAAAAGTATAATGTTCATCGGCGTGCAGGCCCTTTCTTTTTGGCACCCGAACCGCGCTTGCCGCGCAGCTGAGATTTCTCAATCAGCCCTTCGTATTGATGGGCGAGCAGATGTGACTGGATTTGTTGGATCGTGTCCATCCCCACACTCACAATAATCAGAACCGAGGTACCGCCAAAATAGAAAGGAATAGATAATTGCGCCCGGAGGATTTCCGGCAGCAGCGCAACAAGCGCCAGATAGCCAGAGCCCAGAACAAGGACGCGGGTCACAACGTAGTCAAGATATTCTGCCGTCTTCTTGCCCGGACGGATGCCGGGGATAAAGCCGTTCTGGTTCTTGAGGTTGTCGGCCACGTCATCAACCTTGAACGCTACTTCCTTGGTATAGAAATAGGTGAAAAAGATGATCATCGCCGAGAAGAAGATCAGATAAGCAGGCTGACCGGGGCCAAAGTAGGCCAGAATGGTCGACATCACCGGGCTATTGGAACCGCCGCTGAACGTGCTGATCGTGGTTGGCAGCAGCAACAGGGCAGAGGCAAAGATCGCCGGGATCACGCCTGCAGGGTTCACCTTGATCGGCAGGTGGCTAGTTGATCCGTCGTAAACTTTCATCCCGCGCTGCTGGCGCGGATACTGGATGTGAATCTTGCGCAGTGACCGTTCCATGAAGACCACAAAGGTCAGGGTCGCAATGACCATCAGGATCACACCCACAATCACCGCCGGGCTGATCGCGCCGGACTGACCCTGAGACAGGAATTGTGCAAGCGCCGCAGGGATTTCCGCGATAATGCCCACAAAGATAATCAGCGAAATCCCGTTGCCGATGCCGCGTGCAGTGATCTGTTCACCGAGCCACATCAGGAACATGGTGCCGCCGACGATGGTAATGACGCAGGAGGCCGTAAAGAAGAGGCCCGGATCAGAGGCCAAACCGCCCGCTTCCAATGACTTGGCAAGGCCGTAAGCCTGTGCTGTCGCCAGCACCACGGTGCCGTAGCGGGTATATTGGTTCAGCTTGCGGCGGCCCTGTTCCCCCTCTTTTTTCAGCTGCTTGAGTGGTTCCCACATGGAGCCAAGCAACTGCACGATGATCGAGGCCGAGATATAGGGCATGATGCCAAGGGCAAAGATGCCCATACGGCTAAGCGCGCCCCCGGTGAACATCGACAGGATGCCGCCGATCCCCGCGGCGGCGTCCTCCATAAACGCCCGCAACTCAACACCGTCAATGCCCGGAACGGGAATATAGGTGCCCAAGCGATAGACGATCAGAAGGCCGAGTGTGAACCAGATGCGCTGACGTAGTTCGGTGGCTTTACCGAAAGCGCCCCAGCTCATGTTGGCGGCCATTTGTTCTGCTGCGGATGCCATGTGTGCCCCTTGTCAGGAAAACACCGCGCCACGGTTTCCCGGGCGCGGCGTTTGGGAAATCAGATGCTTATGTAAGCGACCGCATGGCCGCTCACAAGACGTTACTCAGCCGCTGCCGGGGTTGTGACGGTCAGTGAGCCGCCAGCCTTTTCCACGGCGGCCACGGCCCCCTTGGAGGCACCGGTCACGCTAATCTGGGCCTTGGCAGTGAATTCGCCCTTGGCCAGAACGCGGATACCGTCCTTCTTGCGCCGCACCAGACCGCTTTCCACAAGGACATCTTCGGTGATGTCTTTCTTGGCGTCGATCTTTTTGGCGTCGATGAACTTCTGGATCAGGCCCAAGTTCACAACGGCGTAAGTCTTTGAATTGATGTTGTTAAACCCGCGCTTCGGCAGGCGCTGGTAGAGCGGCATCTGGCCGCCTTCGTAGCCCTTGATCGCCACGCCCGAACGGGATTTCTGACCTTTGATACCACGGCCACCCATTTTACCCTTGCCCGACCCCGGGCCACGGCCAATGCGTTTCTTGGCTTTGGTTGCGCCGTCGTTATCGCGCAGTTCATTCAGTTTCATGTCGCTTCTCCTTTTGCCGGAGGACCCCGTCCAGCGACGGAAATAGGGCACACGGCGTTACAAATGAGTCGGAAATCAAAGCCCGACTGCGCGCGTATAGCGGTGGCAGGGGACCGGATCAAGAGCCGCGATGGAATTGTTTGAGGCGTATAGAACGTGAGTCTTCCTGAGGTCAGCCGAATGCGTGTGATACCCGTCGCAGCGGGCCTTTTCACGGAAATTGGCGCTGGCTCGGTGCGAGAATTTGTTGACTCGTTAAATTTGCGATCTCTACAGTTCGTGAGCTTGGGTTTTGTTGGTGTGAGGTTTTGGTTTGAGACTAAAGGAATTGAGTTTTCGTCTGCTGAACGGCGTCGTCATGGCCCTTCACCGCGCGGTACTGCGGGCCTATGGATCGAACACCCATTACAGCAACAGCAAATCCGGCAGTGCCGCCGCTTTTGAAGGCGCGCTGTTCCACTATAACGCCCGCAAGTTCGGCGCGACCGGCAATTTAGACGTGACCGAAGAAAACGAGAACGCAACGCGTAACGCCTTGTTTCAAAGGATGAAATCGGGTGACGTCTTTTATGACATCGGCGCGCATGGGGGTGTCTTCACGATCACCGCGCAACGGCGTGTCGCGGGGTTGAAGGTCTATTCGTTTGAGCCGCAGCCGAAAGAGCTTTTGCTGAATCTTGCGCTGAATAACTTGGCGCAAGACCGTGTTTTTCAGGTTGCCGTTGGTGATCAAGCCGGAACCGTGCGGATGACGTCGGACAAACGATCCTCAAACCATCTGAGCGAAAGCGGCGATCTGGAGGTCGAATGTGTCCGCCTCGATGACTTTCGCGCGGCCAAAGACTTGCCACCGCCGACCTGGATCAAAATTGATATCGAAGGGATGGAGCTGCCGGCGTTTAAGGGTTTCGCAAAGACACTGGCAGAGGCGCAGCCGGTCATCATCTGCGAAATCAACCATGTTTTCAATCGCTTCGGCGCCAGCCTGCCTGATCTGATCGGCTTTTTCAAAGCGCTGGACTACATCGTGTTGGCCAATACCGCAGAGGGTTTCACGCCCGCAAATATGGCTGCGACCGAGCTTGATGATCTGGGACGATCTGCAGATGAGAATTTCTGGTTCGTACCAAACAAGGACCGGTCGAAGTTTCTGAATCCGGCGCAGTCATGACCCTGAAAATCAGTTACCGCCGTTAAGAAAATCGCACATGGGCGATGCACACCCTATGCACAAACCATACACATCGCGGCTGACCCAAGGGCCATCAGACGTAGTGAATGCGGCGGGCGGGGCGTTAACGCGGTCGTTTGTTAACGGCAATGAAAGATGTGCAGTTTGCACAGGCTATTTTGCGCCCGAGAGGTCATCCAAATCGCAGCGCAGCCGGAATCCGGCGGCGCGCAGGGTGTCTACGATTTTGCGGACGTGGTGGGCGTCGCGCGCCTCAATGACGACATCGAGTTCGGCTTGTTTGAGGCTGACGGATTGCATCATGCGCTGGTGGATGACCTCGATCACGTTGGCGCCCGCCTCGCCGATGATGCGGCTGATGTTCGAGAGCTGGCCGGGCGTGTCGTCGATTTCAAACGTCAGGCGAGTGATGCGGCCGTCGCGCATCAGCCCGCGCAGGATCAGCGTCGACAACAACCTGCTGTCGATATTGCCGCCGCAGATCACCAGCCCGACCTTTTTGCCTTTGAAGTCGTCCAGGTGCTGTTTGATCACAGCAAGGCCCGCGCCGGGGGCACCTTCGACGACGAGCTTCTCGTTTGAGAGCAAATCAAAGACCGCGTCTTCGATGGCGGGTTCATCGACGGAATAGACGTGGTCGACGTGATCGCGGATCAAGGCGACGTTGGCATCCGAGGGGGTGCGCACGGCGATGCCTTCGGCCAGTGTCGCGCCGCCAAAGTTCGTGGGGCTGCCGTCGACCTGTGATTTCACGGCGTCAAACAGATGTGCTTGCGCGCCGATCACGGTGACATCGGGTTTCAGCCCCTTGGTCGCGACGGCCATGCCCGCGATCAACCCGCCGCCGCCGATGGGAACAACGATCACGTCGAGGTCGGGGACCTGTGTCAGCATTTCAAGCGCGACGGTCCCCTGCCCTGCGGCCACAACGGGATCATCAAAGGGATGCACGAAGGTCAGCCCGTCCTGCGCGGCGAGGTCATAGGTGAAGGAGACGCTGTCGTCAAAACCCGCCCCATGCAGGATGACCCGCGCGCCCAATTCTTCGGTGCGCTGGACTTTGTTGAAGGGGGTGCCTTCGGGCATGACGATGGTCGCGGCGATGCCAAGGCGCTGCGCGTGATAGGCGAGGCCCTGGGCGTGGTTGCCAGCCGAACAGGCAATGACACCTGCGGCCTTTTGCACGTCCGTCAGGGTCAGCAGTTTTGCCAGCGCGCCACGGGCCTTGAAGGCGTTGGTGTGCTGGAGGTTTTCCAGTTTCAGATAGAGGTCGATGCCAAGATGCAGCGACAGGCGGTTGGCGCGCACGGTGGGGGTCAGGATCGTGGCGTCGCGGATCGCGTCATGGGTGGTTTGGATATCGGCAAGTGTCAGCGACATGGGCGCACCCCTTTGGAAACGAAAAACCCCGGACCGATGGCCCGGGGTTCCTAAAAGTCATAACCGCCCGGCAGTTAGCCTTTCTCTTCGATGATCTCGACGAGGTGGGGAATCTTGTTGACCATACCGCGCACGGAAGGGGTATCTTCCAGCTCGCGGGTGCGGTTCATCTTGTTCAGGCCCAGACCAATGAGGGTCTGGCGCTGCTTTTCGGGGCGACGGATCGGAGAGCCGATCTGTTTGACGACGATTGTTTTAGCCATATCGCGGTCTCCTTATGCGTCTGCTGCTTCAGCGGCTTCGGCGGCAGGCGCCTCGTCACGCTTGGGCAGGATGTCAGCCACTTTCTTGCCACGACGCTGGGCGACGTTGCGCGGCGACTGCTCTTTCTGCAGGCCGTTGATGGTGGCGCGGATCATGTTGTAGGGGTTGGCAGAGCCGACGGACTTGGACACGACGTCCTGCACACCCAACATTTCGAACACGGCACGCATCGGACCACCGGCGATGATCCCGGTACCAACAGGCGCTTGGCGCATGACGACTTTACCAGCGCCGTGGCGGCCTTCGATGTCGTGGTGCAGGGTGCGGCCATCTTTCAGGGCGACGCGGATCATCTGACGCTTGGCTTGTTCAGTGGCCTTGCGGATCGCCTCTGGCACCTCTTTGGCTTTACCCTTGCCAAAGCCGACGCGGCCTTTTTGGTCACCCACAACGACGAGGGCTGCAAAACCGAAGTTCTTACCACCTTTAGTCGTCTTGGAGACCCGGTTGATCGCGACCAGACGGTCGGCAAACTCGGGTGCTTGTTCTTCGCGGTTGCGGCCGCGGCCGCGGTTTTCACGTTCTGCCATGTGTCTGGCGTCCTTTGTATCGTGGGCGTTGCCGCCCGGTTGTCCAACCGCAGTGACGCATCAGCGCCCCCGGTCATCGAGAGTCGGGGTAAACCCCGACCTACGGGTGATTGGGAGGGCGGGAGCAACCCCCGCCACACCTTTAGATTTTCAAGCCACCTTCACGGGCCGCATCGGCCAAAGCCTTGATCTTGCCGTGAAAAAGGAAACCACCACGGTCGAAATAAGCAACTTCGACGCCTGCCTTCTTGGCGCGTTCTGCGATTGCAGCACCCACCTTGGCAGCGGCTTCGACGTTGTTCTTGCCGACCACGCCCAGATCCTTTTCGAGCGAGGAAGCGGACGCCAGTGTGACGCCGTTCACATCGTCGATCAGCTGGACGCTGATGTTCTTGTTGGAGCGGTGCACGGACAGACGGGGGCGACCCACGTTTGCCGTAACCTTCCGCAGCTTGTTCCGAACGCGCAAGCGGCGCTTCAGAAACAGTTGTCTCTTTGAATTTGCCATTGTGTGCGTCCTTACTTCTTCTTGCCTTCTTTGCGGAAGACATACTCGTCCTTGTACTTGATACCCTTGCCTTTATATGGCTCGGGCTTGCGCCATTCGCGGATGTTTGCCGCGACCTGACCCACAAGCTGCTGGTCGATACCTTCCACAGAGATTTCAGTTGGCTTGTCGGCCTTGACCGTCACGCCTGCTGGCACCTCAAAGTTGACGTCGTGGCTGTAGCCCAGCGACAGTTTCAGGGTGTTGCCCTGCATCTGTGCCCGGTAACCCACGCCGCTGATCTCAAGCTCTTTCTTGAAGCCGTTGGTCACGCCTTCAACGCAGTTTGCGACCTGCGTGCGGGACATGCCCCACTGCTGGCGCGCGCGCTTGGATTTGCCACGGGGATCGATGGATACGGCGTTGCCGTCCACGGTCAGCGTGACATCATCAGTGGCTGTGAAGCTGCGGACGCCCTTGGGGCCTTTCACTTCGATGGTCTGGCCGGAGACTTTCGCCTCTACTCCTGCGGGGAGTTCGACCGGTTTTTTACCAATACGAGACATTGTGGTCCCCTTAGAAGATTGTGCAGAGCACTTCGCCGCCAACGTTGGCCGCACGTGCGTTTGCATCCGACATCACACCCTTGGGGGTGGAGACAATCGACACACCCAGGCCCTGACGGACGCTTGGGAGGTCATTGGCGCCCATGTAGACGCGGCGACCGGGCTTAGAGACCCGCTTCAATTCGCGAATAACAGGGGTACCTTCGTGGTACTTCAGCTCAATACGCAGGGCGGGGTGACCGTCCTTGCCATCAACTTTGCTGTAGCCGCGGATGTAGCCTTCGTCGGCCAGGACATCCAGAACCCATGCACGCAGCTTGGAGGCAGGTGTTTCCACCGAACCTTTGCCGCGCATCTGGTTGTTGCGGATACGTGTCAGCATATCACCGATAGGATCATTCATAAGTGTTTCTCCTTACCAGCTTGACTTGACCATACCGGGGATTTCGCCATTGGAACCAAGGTCCCGCAGCGCGATCCGGCTGATCTTGAGTTTGCGGTAATAGGCGTGTGGACGCCCGGTGAGCTGGCAACGGTTGTGCAGACGCACCTTGGAAGAGTTGCGCGGCAGTTTTGCCAGTTCAAGGCTTGCCTTGAAACGCTCTTCCACGGGCTTCTCTTGGTCATTGATGATCGCCTTCAGTGCGGCACGCTTTTCAGCATACTGCGCCACCAGCTTTTCGCGCTTTTTCTCGCGCTCGATCATGGATTTCTTAGCCATATCTAATGTCTCCCTGACGCTTTAGCTGTTGAAGGGCATGTTGAAGGCTTTCAACAGGCTCTTTGCTTCGGCGTCGGTTTCAGCGGTGGTGCAGATGACGATGTCCATGCCCCAGTTCTCATCGATCTTGTCGAAGTTGATCTCGGGGAACACCAGGTGCTCTTTCAGGCCGGTGGCATAGTTGCCACGACCGTCAAAGGACTTGCCCGACACGCCGCGGAAGTCGCGGATACGGGGCATGGCGACATAAATCAGACGCTCCAGGAATTCGTACATCCGGTCGCCACGCAGCGTGACCTTGGCGCCCAGCGGCATGTCTTCACGGACGCGGAAGCCAGCGATGGACTTCTTGGCGCGTGTTGTCATGGCCTTCTGACCGGCGATGGTGGTCAGGTCTTCCTGAGCCGACTTCGCCTTTTTGCTGTCGCGGACAGCTTCTGCACCACAGCCGATGTTCAGGACGATCTTGTCCAGACGCGGGATCTGCATGTCGTTCTTGTAGCCGAATTCCTCTTTCATGGCGGCACGGATCGTGTCGACATACTGGGTCTTCAGGCGCGGGGTGTAGTTTGCGGCATCAAGCATCAGATCGCATCCCCTGTTGTCTTGGCAAAGCGCACCTTGTTGTCGCCATCCATACGGAAGCCGACGCGGGTGGGTTTGCCTTTTGCATCAACGATAGCCAGGTTCGACAGCTGGATCGGCATCGCCTTGGGCGTGCGGCCACCTTGGTCGTTCTGGGATTGCTTCTGGTGGCGGACGGCCATGTTGACGCCGTCAACAATTGCCTTGCCGGACTTTGGATCAACGGAAGCGATTTCGCCCGTCTTGCCCTTGTCCTTGCCAGCCAGCACGATGACCTTGTCACCTTTGCGGAGTTTCGCAGCCATGATTACAGCACCTCCGGAGCAAGCGAGATGATTTTCATGAAGTTCTTGGCGCGCAGCTCGCGCACAACCGGTCCAAAAATACGGGTGCCGATCGGCTCTCCGTTGTTGTTGAGGATCACGGCGGCGTTGCGATCAAAACGGATCGCGGTGCCATCTTCACGGCGTACTTCTTTGGCAGTGCGTACGACGACGGCTTTACGCACGTCACCTTTCTTTACGCGACCGCGTGGAATGGCCTCTTTCACCGATACGACAATGATGTCTCCAACACTGGCGTAACGACGGTGAGAACCACCCAGAACCTTGATGCACTGAACACGGCGTGCGCCGCTGTTGTCAGCAACATCCAGATTGGTCTGCATCTGGATCATTTGGTTTCCTTCCGACCTATGAGGCTATCCCCGATTTCTGACCGGGCCCCCAGGGTTTCGATTATGCTGCTCAGTGCCCGCCCTTAGGAGGCGATCACTTCCCAGCGTTTGGTTTTCGATTTCGGCGCACATTCCTGGATACGGACCTGGTCGCCGACGTTGAAAGCGTTGTTTTCGTCGTGTGCGCGGTACTTCTTGGATTTCCGCACAGTTTTCTGCAGCAGCGGGTGCTTGAAGCGACGCTCGACAGACACGGTGACGGTCTGCGCGTTCTGGTTGCTTGTGACAACACCGGACAGGATACGCTTAGGCATGGATTAAGCCTCCTTGGCAGCGTCGGCTGCTTTTTCGTTCAGAATGGTTTTGACTTGAGCGGCCGCGCGGCGCGCTTTGCGCATGGCGGCTGTGTTCTCAAGCTGGCCGGTGGCCTGCTGGAAACGCAGGTTGAAGGCTTCTTTCTTCAGGTTTGTCAGCTCATCACGCAGCTGATCGGGGGTCTTGCCCCGCAGTTCATTGGCGTCCATTGGACGGCTCCTTTTTCAACATCACCGGCAGGCCCCGAAAGGTCACCTGATTCCCGGTGGAGTGGGTAGAAGTGGGCCGTATAGGGGGGTTGGCGGGATGTGGCAAGGGGGGGATTAGACCAATAAATGTACATTGTTGATTTTAAGCGAAATAGGTGTACCCTCCAGGAAATTAGAGGGGAAAGATTTGTTACGTATCCTATTAATGTCGGCGATTAGCCTGACAGCAAGCTGCACCGGTAGTGCACCTGAGCGATCTCAGTCGTTTGATACCGTTCAGCGGACAGTTACTCTTTGTGGTGGAGGCTTTACTTCGCAAAGCAAAGCGGGTCTAGAAGTCGCGATAAATAAGGCTGAACGTGAGGGCCAGATAAGCGCTGGCACCGAGGAAGATTTTAAAGCGGCAATTCTGAACAACCCTGGCGTGACCGCAGAAAGTCTGCCCACCATCTATCCAGCATTCTTGGCATGTGTCTCACAACAAACTGGACTATAATTTCAGTCAGTGTGATCTGGTTGCTGCTTGGCTGTGCTGGAACGAGCCCCACAGCCGCCACGCCTCCCAACGTAGCGCGGCTCACTGCAGAAACAGGCAACACCATCGCCCTTTGTGGAGCGGGTCTCTCAGAAAGCGTGAATAGGCAACTTAGCGCTGTTATTTCGTCAAACGGCGCTAGGCTGACACAAGAAACGAAGGCCGAGGTCGAAGGAATCATTCTAAGTGATCGGTCGGTTGGGGATGAAGCAAAAGTTGAGCTCTATGAACGCTATTTGTTTTGCGTAGGTCGCATACGTCGTGAGAACCGCCTACCAGCAGATGCATCAGATGTGCTGCAACGCGACCTAATTCAGGTTAATTGGGACAGAGCGGGGATGTTTCGGAGAAGTGACTCGTTGGCAGATATCAACTGGATAGGACGGTTCCACTACATTTACACCAATACCAGCACCGCGAGCGTCAGATGCTCCGCGACTGTACGCGGAGTAAATAAATATAGGGACTCTCGCGAAACTTGGTCCGTTGGAGAGACCGTATCGACTCGCTTTGATTTAGAGCCGAAGGAGACCTTTGACTTTAAAGGCGAAGTGGGCGCGCCCGGCTACTCCAGTGATGACACGCTAGTGGGAACTGATAATTGGTTTAGTTGCACTTACTTGTAGGTGTCGAATTCTTACCTTATCCGAAACTAGTTCCCGTAGCGCAAAAGGTCGTGTCGCCACGCAATGTTGAGGATACAGGTCAAAAATGAACCTCTTCTCCACCCCGCTCTACCATTCCCAACTCAAAGGCATCGACGCGGCTGAGTTGGAGCAATCCTGCCTTGTGATCGCTGATGACGATGAGGCGGGGCAGGAATGGTGTGAGGCGCATGAGTTTCCGGGGTATACGTCCTATGCCTCGCTGACCGATCTGCCGTGGCGGTTTCCGATTTTTAAGGACCTTGTGGAGGAGTTGGACAAGCATGTCGCGGGTTTTGTGAAAGACCTGCATTTTGATCTGGGCGACAAAAAGATCGTGCTGGAGGATTTGTGGATCAACATTCTGCCTGAGGGTGGCATTCATACCGCGCACATTCATCCGCACTCTGTCATCAGCGGGACGACATATGTGGCGATGCCCGAGGGGGCCTCTGCCATCAAGTTCGAGGACCCAAGGTTGCAGATGATGATGGCCGCCCCGCCGCGGACCAAGGATGCGCCAGAGCATTTGCGGCAGTTCGTCTATGTCAAACCGAAGGTCGGTGATGTTCTGCTGTGGGAAAGCTGGCTGCGCCATGAGGTGCCGATGAACATGGCAGAGGACGAGCGGATCAGCGTGTCGTTCAATTACAAGTGGGAATGACCCCGGCAGAGGCGCTGGCGTGGTTTGACGGTTTGGCCCCGGTCACCGTCGCGGACATGACGGGCCGCTGGCGTGGTGAAGCCGTGCCAACGGGGCACAAGCTGGATGCGCTGTTGGGTGCGGCACAGTGGTGGGGCAAGGCGTTTGAGGGGCCAGAAGACGTGCATCCATTGCTGCATGGGGCCGAGGGCACTTATGCGGTGAACCCGGCGTTGCTGCCATTGACCTGGGGCGTGCATCTGCCCCCTGCCCTTGTGCGGTTGGCGTTTCCGCTGACCCGTCCGCTGATCGCAACGCGCAATCCCCGCGCGCGGTTGCGGATGATGGACTATCGCGGCGTGACCTCGGCCACGATGATCTATGACGCCAAGCCGATTTGCGATGTTTTCCGGCGTATAGATGACGCCACTGTGCTGGGTTGCATGGATCAGCGCGGGGCCGATCCGTTTTTCTTCAAGCTGACGCGAGACGGCGTGGATTGATTTCCTGCTGCCAGTCCTCGACGGCATCCAGCGGATAGATCAGCATCAGCGTGGACAGGGCGAGGCTGTCGCGGGCGATGAAGGCGGCCGAAAGCTCTAACGCTGCGACCAGCGCAATCACCACGCGTTTGCGCAAGTGCCAGGCGGTAAAGAAGCCGCCCATCATCCAGATATAGTCCGCCACGGCATTGAGCACGCTGTCACCGTGGTAGCCCGCGTTGATCGTGGTGGCGCGGAAGGCGTTGAGCACGAAATCCGTATGCTCAATAATCTCCCACCCGATGCCGGTCGCAATCGCGGTCGCAAAGAGCGGTTTGAACCCAAGCTGGGGAAAGAACACGCGCCCGACAAGCGCGATCAGCACACCGTGCAGGATGTGGCTGAGCGTGTACCAATCGGCGATGTGCTGCGAATTGCCGCTGTCAAAGACCGAGCCGACCCAGAGCTTGACCTGCCCACAGGTGCAGATCAGCGGCTGGCCCCAGGCAAAGAGCGTGGCAGCAATGGCAAAGATGCCCAACACGGCAACAAAATAGAGCGATTTGAGCGGCATAACGAGCCTCTTTTTCCAGCGACGGGATCACGTTAACCATTGCTTGCGGGCATTTTGGGGCCGCAGTGAGGCCGGATTGTGCACAACCGTAAGGCCGTAGCCGGGCCGCCGGATATACGTTAGGGTGTAGTGCGCGTGGCTGAAACGACGGGCTGCGCCCGCATCAAAAGGTTCAGATGACCCATCAAGCGCCCTCGGATGCGTTGCGCATCCTACGCATCGAAGATGCAGCCCAGCGCCGGCGCGAGGTTGCCTTGCGCGCGTCGGACATCGGGGTGTTCGAATTCGACCCCGCCACACAGGAGACATTCTGGGACGACCGCGTGCGCGAAATCTGGGGCGTCTCGGCGGACCAGCCGACAAACTATGATCTGGTCCTTCGGGGCGTGCATCCTGAGGATCACGCACTTCATGATGCGGAAACCGCCAGAGCGCTGGACCCTGCAAATGACGGGCATCTGGACATCTCCTATCGCCTGTACCCGCTGGATGGCGCGCCCATGCGCTGGGTGCGCGCGGTGGCGGATTGCATTTTTGAGGATGGCAGACCCGTTCGGCTGGTGGGCACTGTGCGCGACATTACCGCCGAAAAACGGCAAGAGCAGCAGATGGACATGTTGCTGTACGAATTAGAGCACCGCGTGAAGAACACCCTGTCCACCGCGATTGCCGTGATGGACCTGTCGCGCACCGGGCATACCGATGTCGACAGCTATTACCGAGCCACCTATGACCGGCTGCGCGCTGTGGCCCTGTCCCACGATTCCCTGCGACGCGGAGACTGGTCTGATGTGGAGTTGTTCGCCCTGTTCAAGCGTGAGGCCGCTGCTTTTCTGGGGCAGAACCTGAACCGGGTCACGTTGGAAGGTGACCCGGTGCGGATCCCGGCGCGGCAGGTGATGACGGTTTCGATGGCGTTCCACGAGCTTTTGACCAATGCCGCCAAATACGGGGCGCTGTCGGATGCCGACGGCCATGTCAGCCTGTCCGCAAGGGTGGCCGACAATCGCGCCACGCTGCGCTGGGTTGAAACCCGGACCACAAAGGCAGCCATTGATGCCGAGGGGCCGCGCGGATTTGGTAACATCTTGCTGCTTGATATCCTGCCTGCCGAATTGCAAGCCGACGTGTCGCGCGATGTCCCGGCAACCGGCCTGACCTATACGTTGAACTTTCCACTGGAGACGACCCCATGACTGCCACGCCCCGCGTCCTGCTGCTTGAGGACCAGATGATGATTGCCTTCGGAATCAAGGCTGCCCTCGAAAAACACGGGTTCGAGGTTGTGGGCCCCTATGCCGACCTGAAAAGCGCGGAAAACGGGGCCGAGGAAACGCCGTTTGACGTGGCCGTTCTGGACATCAACCTGGGCGATGGCACCACCAGTGAAGGCTTTGCCCAGCACCTGCTGGAACGCAACGTGCCGTTCATGTTTCTGAGCGGCTACGGCAGTGCCGGGCAATTGCATCCGCGCTTTAGCGAGGTGATCCGCATGACCAAACCCATCGCCGAGGCGGAACTGATCGAAGGGATCAATGATCTGGCCGCGCGTGGGCGAGGATAGGCCCGAGGGATCAGGGCAGATTTGCAGACAAAACCGGCCTTGGTGACTGGGCATGTTCCTGACGCGGCATTCTCTCGAATTTGCAGGATGTGCGTTTCTAAGTGCGGCCGGTTTCACCAAAGCGGCCATTGAAATTTACTGACTATTCTTACTGGGTCTCAGCTTTGCGGATGTCAAAATTTCGCAAATCTAAGGTTGCTTTCATTTTGTTGTTTGAGCAGCGGCGCGCAGTATCCGGCGGCTAGAGAATATTGGCCGCAGCCCCAAAGATGCCGATCTCAGTCGGCAGAAGGTTCCCGTAAGGGAATGCCACAAACCCGATGTGCTGTGTTCAGCAGATGGGGTCCCTTTAGCCAAGAGGGTGCTCGCCTTCAAATGGAAAAACAATGAGCCCCGCGCGCAACGTGCGGCGGGGCTCATCGAGGTTGTGAAGCCAAGCTTCATTCCATGCTGATCGAGAAGAACATCGTCTCACCCGAATGGTCGTCGACACCGTCGTTATCCGTGGAAACCCACATTGTGCCATCTTCTGCGATGGCCAGACCTTCGACCTTGTCGAGGACATAGCCACCCGTGGATGTCAGATAGGGCAACAGATCAACGACCAATTCAGGCTCTAGCACCGCTGGTGTCTCTCCTAGTGCGACGATGCCCTTCATCGCCGACATTGGCACTCGGGTGATGATCTTGGTCACTGCACGGGTGTCGTGCTGGTTGTCGCGTTCAATGAAGTACATGAAACCGCCATGTGCGACGATTTCTGACAGGCCGACCCAGCCCGTTGACGGCTTAGTCTTGGCGTAGTGGATCACCGACCATTCTTCGGTTTCCAGATTGTAGCCGAGGACTTTGGCGTGGTTTGCTGGATCGTCGCGCCATTCGCGCTGCACGGCGACATAAAGCATGTCATCCACGCGCGTGATCCCTTCGAACCCGAAACGGCGTTCAACCGCGAGCAGTTCATCTGGCAAGGCGATATAATCCTCAATCGCGCCATCTGCACCGACGTGATAAATCGCGTGGGGCACAAGACGGTCAGACCGACCCTCGGACGCAATCCAGAAGCCGCCGTCACCGTCCAGCGCAATGCCTTCCATGTCCAACAGTTGCGCGGGCTGGCCTTCGCGCGTGACCCGAATGGCGTCCACGATTTGAGCAGGAGTCTCTGACACGTCGATATGAAAAATCGTGGGCTGCATACCGTAGAAACTGTCAGACACGGCGTAGATCGTGCCGTCCTCGGCCATGACCTGACCAGAGATCGCGCCCCATCCTGTCAATTCATCCATACCTGCAGAGGTCAGATGCGGGTAGGTTGCTGCGGCCTCTTGGTATTCAAAAAGCATGACGTGCGCGCGCGCACCTGCGTCGTCAACTTCATTGGCAGAGACCAGCAGGTTACGCTCTGGGATTGTCACATAGCCCTCTGGCCCGATGCCCGATGGCAAGAGCTGCGTCAATTCAGGAGCGGCGGGATCGGTAATGTCATAGACACCCACGATGGAGGACCGCTCCGCGCCAACAAAGACGAAAGGTGTGCCGCCAAAAACATCAAACGTCACGCTTTCGGGTTCCACGCCTTTGTTGCCTGAGCGTTCTTCGGGGTAGTGGCCCACCGAGATAATGGCATGTTCGAACGAAACGCCGCTTTCAAAGACCACATCGCCGTCTTGGCTGAAGATCGTCCAGCCGCGCGATCCGCCGTCCATGTCGCCTTCGTTGGCCATGGCGAAATGGGTGTTGTCGATCCATGTGATGCTGTCGGGTTCGCGCGGGACGGTGATTGTCTGGTTGAACACCAGCGCGCCTTCTTCATTGGTGTCGACGCCGTTCAGCGTGACTTCACCGGCGGAAAAGTGGCTGAGGACCTCGCCAGCAGAAGACAAAACCACGATGTGATTGTTTTCCTGCAGGGTCACCACGACTTCGTTTTCGCTGTTGATGGACACGAACTCTGGCTCTGGATCTTCCGGCGCAATGTCGGCGAGGCCCGTGATATCGGCAACCCGTGCGGTATCACATGCGATCAAACCGTCTTCGGTAAGATCAACCATGAAGACCGAGCCCGCAGGCATCTGGCCCACGCGGCCATCACCAAGGTCCTCGTCGCGTTCGTTTTCGATCGCAACAGCAAGGAAAGACCCGTCAGGTGCAATGCCCACGCTGTCAGGCTGACCGGGCAAATCGCAACGCCCGACTTCTTGCTGTGTGGTCACGTCGATCTCAACCAGAAAGCCCGATGGCTCTGTGTAGCTTTGGGACGTGTTCACACCAGCAAGCGCATGGTTCCCGATCACTGCGACGGATGTCGGTTCTCCCTCTGGCATGAATACACCGAGTGGGGCCGGGTTTGCCGGGTCAGTGATGTCGATGAAGCCAATCGAGGCGCCAGGGCTGTCCGTGTAGACCAGCGTCATTCCATCGGCGGTGGCTGCGATGATCTCGGCCGAGGTTTCTTCGGCCTCTGGCAGGTTATCAGCGACTTGAAACGACGCAATCCGGTTGAAGTTCATGTCTTGCGCAAAGGCTGGCAGCACAAAACAAGTGAGTGAAGACGTAAGAAGTAGCGTACGAACGGACATGTATCTTTCCTATTAACTCGGGGGTCAAAGCGCGCTTGATGCGACGTACCCCCCTCAAGGACCGAAACATGACATTGTAACAGGTAGGCGAAGGCGCAGACCGGAAAGTCGCCTGCGCTATCGGTTTCTTTGTGCGCATCAGGCGATGCGCGTGCCCTTGGCCCACACACCACGCAGCACAGGGGTGCCTTGGGTGTTATTCACCCTCAGGACATCACCACGCAGACCTGTTTGCAGGCTACCACGATCCAGCAATCGCGCCGCCATTGCGGGTGTGCGTGTCACTGTCGCAATCGCGCGTGGCAGATCGTTCCAGAATTCGGCGACGCGGAAGGCCGCCATCAACAACCCTCCGGGCACATAGTCAGACGACAGAATATCCAGCAGATCGGCCTTTGCCAGTTCGATTGCGGCGACGTTGCCGGAATGGGATCCGCCACGGATGACGTTGGGCGCGCCCATCATGACGGCGATACCATGGTCGCGGCAGGCTGACGCGGCCTCTAAGGTGGTTGGAAACTCAGCGAACCCGACGCCATTCTCTTGCGAAGTTGCAACGTGATCGCGGGTCGTATCATCGTGGCTCGCCAGAACCGCACCCAGACGCTTGGCCTCTAGAACGGCACCCTTTTCGTGCTTGTCGCCAAATTCGGACTGCAACCTTTTCAGGTTCGCCACATGTTCAGCGAAGTCGTTGTCATCCATGCCACGTTTCTTGGCGACATAGGTGCGCAAGGCGGTCAGGTCGCGGAATTGCCGCTGGCCGGGCGTGTGATCCATCAGGCTGACAATGCCGACACGGTCATCGGGCGTGAAACGGGCCAATTCGTCAAGCAGGGTTTCAGAACAGATTTCTGCGCGCAGGTGCAGGAAATGGCTGATCTTGAACACAGCTTTGGCGCGGGCTGCCAAAAGCTCATCCGCGACCGTGCGTGCATAGTCAATGTAGCGCCCTTTGCCTGAATGAATCGATCCCGCGCGCAAAGCATCAAACACGGTCGTGATCCCAACCGATGCCAATTCCGCATCATGGGCGATGAGTGCAGGCAAATGCGGCCAATCCACCTCTGGGCGCGGCTCCATATGACGTTCGAGGTTGTCGGTGTGCAGTTCGACCAGACCGGGCATGACGAAATCGCCAGCGCAATCCAAGCTGCCGCTTGGGCATTTGTCGCCTTCGGCGATCTCGGTGATCACGCCTTGCTCAATCGTGACGGATCCCGTCAGAATCTGATCCGGCAATACCAATCGTGCATTGGCGAGGCAAAGATCGTCTGACATAGAAGTGTCATCCAAAGGGTCCATAGCGGCAGGCCTAAGGGGATAATTCATGACATACACTCGTTTCGCGATTTATGACGCGCCGTTCGATGACGCATTGGCCAATTTTGGGGCCACGTGGCTGGGATGGAATGTGCGGACGGGCAGCGCCACGCGTCAGGCAGATTTGCCCGGTTTGGATGACATTACGATGACACCGCGAAAGTACGGCTTTCATGGGACGTTGAAGCCGCCGTTCAGGCTGGCGGATGGCCGTACACTCGATGAACTGCAAGCGAGGGCCGCCGATTTGGCTGGGCGCTGCGCACCTGCACAAAGCGGTGGTTTGCAGCTGACAACATTGGGCGGATTTCTTGCGTTGACCCCGACCGGCGATCTGAGCGGGTTGGAACGGGTCGCAAGCGCATGTGTGCGCGACCTCGACCCCCTTCGCGCGCCCGCTTCCGAGGTTGAATTGGAGCGACGCCGCAAAGCAGGTCTGAACGCGCACCAGGAGGCGCTGATGAAGCGCTGGGGCTATCCGTACGTGATGGAGGAATTCCGGTTCCACCTGACGCTGAGCGGGCGTTTGCCCGAAACGGGCCGGGCGATATGGATCGAAACCGCGCAAGCGCTCCTGCCGCCCATGGCCGACCGCTATGAGTTGGGCAGTATTGCCTTGTGCGGTGAGCGCCCCGATGGGCGATTTGAACTTATCCAACGCTACACCCTCACTGGTTGAAGCAGTGAAAGGGCGCTTGCGACAGTTTCTTCAAGCGCGCCATCATTGCTGATCGTCATGACGTTCAGGCCATTGGGCAACGGCTTGGTCGCTTGCGCGAAACGTTTCGCAATCTGTTCCTCGCTTTCGCGTCCTCGTGCCTTCAGACGCGACACAAGCGTCTCGGGCCCTGCGGTGATGTTGAGGACACAAAAATGGGAAAAGACCGCATCACCCGCCTTAAGCGCGAAACGTGAAAAATTTGCGAGGCAGTCTTGCCCTCTGGCGAGTACAGTATCAATGGACGCGGGAATGCCATACTGCAAGTCATGGGCGCCCCAGTGGACGGCAAAGTGCCCACGCGCCGCCATCGCTTCGAACTCCGCAACGCTGACGGCATCGTAGTCTTCACCACCCAGCGCCGGCGCTCGGGTAATCGTGCGCCGCACAAGGTGCAGCGATGGATCGGCTATGGCGAGCCCTTCCATGACGCTGTCCTTGCCGACACCGGACGGGCCGACAACTGCGATGAGGCGCCCGTTCTTCATGCCGCAATTCCGGGCGTAAATTGGCCCACGTCAATTTCACGGTCACAGACGCGGTCGCGCGCGGCCTCATCGTGAAAGATGCCAACAATTGCAGCACCCCGGGCCTTGGCGTCTTCGATCAGAGACAACACGACTTCGCGGTTGGCCGCATCAAGGCTGGCTGTCGGTTCATCCAGCAACATCGCCGGATAGGGATGGGCAAAGCCGCGTGCAATGTTGACGCGTTGTTGCTCACCCCCCGAAAAGGTTGTGGGAGACAAGGACCAAAGCCGCCTTGGAATATTGAGTTTCGCGAGCAATTCTTCGGCACGGGCAAGCGCATCTTCTGCGGTGGCCCCAACGGCGCGTAGCGGTTCCGCGACGACATCAAGCGTCGGCACACGCGGCACAACCCTCAGGAATTGGCTGACGTATCCAAGAATCTCACGGCGCAGCGCGATCACCTCGCGCGGTTCGGCTTGCACCAAGTCGGTCCCGTCGATCAGGATTTGCCCGGTTTGCGTCAGGTAGTTGCCGTAGATCATCCGCATCAGGGTCGATTTTCCGGCACCCGATGCACCGGTCAGCGCCACACATTCACCCGCCGCCACGGACAATGAGACGTCGTTGATGACTTCGATTACCGCACTGCTTTGATTGTGCAGCGTAAAGGTCTTGGACACGTTCTTAAGTTCAATCATTTTCACACCTGCAAAACAGAACTGACGAGGAGTTGGCTATAGGCGTGCTGGGGATCGTCGAGGACCTGATCGGTCAGGCCCGCCTCTACGACGTGGCCGTCTTTCATGACCATCAAACGATCCGCCAAGAGGCGCACGACAGCGAGGTCATGAGTGACGATGATCGCCGACAATCCCATGTCGCGAACCAAGCCGCGCAACAGATCAAGCAGGCGCGCCTGCACGGACACATCAAGCCCGCCTGTTGGTTCGTCCATGAACACCAGCCTTGGCCCTGTCACCAGGTTGCGGGCGATTTGAAGGCGTTGTTGCATCCCGCCAGAAAACGTCGTGGGGCGATCATCGACACGGGCGGCGTCAATTTCCACGCGGCCCAGCCAATCGGTCGCCTTTCCCCGGATATCGCCATAGTGACGCTCGCCGACGGCCATCAGGCGTTCGCCCACATTGCCGCCCGCACTGACCCCCATACGCAGCCCGTCACGGGCGTGTTGATGCACGAAAGCCCAATCGGTCCGCGACAACATGCGGCGTTCGGGTTCTGACATCGTGACAGTATCTCGCGGACCATCACCACGGGTGTTGAACACGACCGCGCCTGCGTCAGGCGTCAAGTGCCCCGCCATACAATTCAGCAGCGTGGACTTTCCCGACCCGCTTTCACCGACAATCCCCATGACCTCACCGGGGTAAAGGTCAAACCCCACATCTTTGCAGCCGATATGGTGGCCGTAGAACTTTGTAATCCCTTGGACCGAAAGCAAAGGTGTCATGCCGCGTCCTTTCCGTTCATTGTGCCGGTGTGGCCTGCGACCTGTCTTGCCTCGCAGAAATCGGTGTCGGAACAGACGAACATCCGCCCGCCCGCATCATCGGTGATCACTTCGTCAAGGTAGCTGTTTTCCGCCCCGCACATGGCACAAGGATGATCCGGTTTAGAGGCCTCAAAGGGGTGGTCCTCGAAATCAAGCGACACCACTTGAGAATAGGGTGGCAGCGCATAAATGCGTTGTTCGCGGCCCGCCCCGAACAATTGGATCGCCGCCATATTCCCAAGCTTGGGGTTGTCAAACTTCGGGATTGGGGATGGGTCCATGACATAGCGCCCCTCAACCTTGACCGGATAATCATATGACGTCGCGATATGGCCGTGGCGGCTGATGTCTTCGTAAAGCTTCACATGCATCAGCCCGTATTCTTCAAGGCTGTGCATCTTGCGGGTTTCGCTTTCGCGAGGTTCCAGAAACCGCAAAGGCTCTGGGATCGGCACTTGGAAGACAAGGATCTGGCCTTCATTCAGCGGCTCTTCGGGGATGCGGTGGCGGGTCTGAATGACGCTGGCCTGGGACGTTTTCGTCGTTGTGGCGACGCCTGCCGTGCGCTCAAAGAAGGTGCGGATTGACACGGCATTAGTCGTGTCGTCTGCCCCTTGGTCAATCACTTTGAACCGGTCATCTGGCATCATCACCGCCGCGGACACCTGCACCCCGCCCGTACCCCAACCATAGGGCATCGGCATCTCGCGAGATGCGAATGGCACCTGATAGCCGGGGATCGCCAACCCCTTGAGGATCGCGCGGCGGATCATGCGCTTGGTCTGTTCGTCCAGATAGGCGAAGTTGTAGTCGCTCATAACAGGCTCCGTGCTGAAAGGTCGCGGCGCAAGGCGTCGGGACCTGTGAAATGGATTGCGTCCATCCCTGCCGCCCGTGCGCCGATACAGTTGTGCAACCCGTCGTCGATGAACACGCACCGTTCAGCCGCGACATCTGCGCGCTGACACATAAGGGCGAAGATTTCGGTTGAGGGTTTGATGATACCGACCTCACCGGACACGACAGTCGTGTCGAATACCTCCAACAACTCTGGATGCGCCTTGCAGCCTTGGGGCCATGTTTCAGCCGACCAGTTGGTGATCGCATGCACGGTCGTGCCCGCGCCTTTCAGGGCATACAAAATATCCCAAGTGCCGGTGATCTTGGAGGGGACTGTGTGTTGATACCGCGCGACGTATCGGCCGAACCGAGCCGCATCTTCGGGGTTTGCAATCCGCGATGCTGCCAGCGCAAACGTCGCCCCCGCATCACAGGCGAGGTTCAGCCTTTCGAAGGCGATCCGATCCAAAAACGCCTGTGCTTCAGCCGCGTCCATTTCATCGGCCCAAGCCAAATGCGGTTGCCAGTCGATCAACACGCCGCCGATGTCAAAAACCACAGTGTCGGGGGTCATTCTGCAGCCTCGGGCACTATGTGCGCGCCCGCCTCTTCACGCAGCTTTCGCACCAGTTCCAATTCGGCTTGGAAATCGACGTAGTGGGGCAGTTTGATGTGCTCTAGGAACCCTGTCGCCTGAATGTTGTCCGCATGATACAGCACAAACTCAGCGTCCTGCGCGGGGGCGCCTTCGTCTTCCTCGCCAAGTTCTTCCCAACGCAGCGCCCGATCGACCAGCGCCATTGAAATCGCTTTGCGTTCGGTCTGGCCGAAGACCAGCCCGTAGCCACGCGTGAACTGGGGTGGTTCAGACTTTGACCCGGTGAACTGATTGACGGTTTCGCATTCGGTCAGCGTGACCTCGCCAATCTCGATGCTGAACCCAAGCTCGGGGATATCCATTTCGACAGGCACGGCCCCAATGCGCAATTCACCCACAAAGGCGTGATTGCGCGCATAGCCACGCTGAGTGGAATAGGCCATGCCAAGCGTGAAGCCTTCGTCCGCACGGGTGAGTGCCTGCAGACGTAAGCTGCGCTCTGCAGGCATTTCAAGCGGTTCGCGGGTGAGATCCGGCGGTGGTGTGTCATCATGAACAGCCTCTTCGATCAACCTTTCGTGGTTGAGGAAGTCGGTCACATGGGGAACGTCGCCGTGCGTCGCCTCGCGCGTTGCGGCCTCTGGCACCTCTCCATCGGCGGCCAGTTTGAAATCCAGAAGGCGGTGCGTGTAGTCAAAGGTTGGCCCCAGAACCTGTCCGCCGGGCAGGTCTTTGAATGTCGCCGAGATGCGTCGGTCGCAAGCCATTTTGCCGGTGTCGACGGGCAAGGATGCGCCAAAACGGGGCAGCGTGGTGCGGTAGGCGCGGATCAGAAAGATCGCCTCAATCAGATCCCCGCGCGCCTGTTTGATCGCCAATGCGGCAAGGTCCGGATCATAAAGCGATCCTTCGGCCATGACACGATTGACGGCCAATGCTAGCTGCTCGCGGATTTGCCCGGTGCTGAGTTCAGCAATGGACGTATCGCCGCGGCGTTCTTCGGCAAGCCAAGCGTGTGCGTTTTCAATCGCGCGCTCGCCGCCTTTGACGGCCACATACATCAGATAGCTCCTGTTTGTGTGACGACTGTCGTGCGCGGCAGGGCCGCCACGCGGTCGCCGCACGTAAAGATGAAATCGAGGCCAAGAGGGAAATGCCCTGCATTCTGCTGAAACGCCGGGGTCTTTGGCAGCGACAAGCTGTGCGTGTCTTTGATGCCCGGGCCGGACAATGTGGCACCAATCGGCTCCAACCGCTCGACCTGAACGATCAGCGTGGAAGAGCGGTCAGGGTATTGCGGTGTCCCGATTTGATAAGCGTTCAATGGCGTCAGGTCATCCCAGGCGCCCAGCGCGAACATGCAATGAGACGGTCCAACAACCGGTGCGCCCGTGTGGAAAGCGACCCAAGTCCGCACCGCATCGCAATCCAGCGAGCCTGTCAGGTGAATCGGCGTATCAGGGTCACACAACGTGAGTAAAACAGCGCCGGTCGCAGGGGAAAGAGGCGCAGGCGGTGCGGAACCGGTGAGCGTGTGGATCGTACCGGGCCGCGCCATCGCTTCCATTACCTGACGGAACGCAACCGCTGAGGCAATGGCCGGGTCCGCGAAGCCGCCGCTGAGGGTCTGGGCCTGCATCAGTCTTCTCCTCTCACCATTGTAAAGAAATCGACCTTGGTGGCGGCAGCTTTGGCAGCGCGCGCGTCCCTTTTTGCGGACTGTTCTGCGTCGAGCACATCCAAGACTTGCGCCTGCAATGTCGTTGCTGCCGTGGTTTGCATCAGGGCGTCCACCACCGCCACGGCCTCTGCATCGGCCTTACTGCGTCCTTGAATATACGCATGGCCGACTTCGCCCGTCGCAAGGGTCAGCGCACAGCGCGTTACAGTGACTTCACCCAGATTGAACTGACTACCTGTGGCACCTGCGCGGGCCCGGACCATGGTGCTGCCGACCTCGGGCGCACGCAGCCATGTGAAAGCGGGGCGCGTTACAGCCTCGTCCAGCAGGGTGGCAACGCGTCCCTTGGGGGCCTTGGCCATAAGGCCGAGCCAGAGCTGGCGCGGCGCATGGTCTTCGCTGATATCTTTCATCTCGACAACTTTTCGGTATACTATACAACTAGACACATCATAACATATCCCTTCGATTCCCCCAGCGGAGATTTGTGAATTTTGCGTGACACATCCTCTAGAACGCCGATTTGGCAGGCCATCGCGCAAGCCCTGCGCAGTGATCTGGCCGAGGGCCGCTATGCGCCGGGCGACAAACTTCCGACCGAGGCGGCGCTGGCTGAACGGTTCGGTGTCAACCGCCACACCGTGCGCCATGGGATTTCTGCGTTGGTGGAGGAAGGGCTGATCCGCACCCGGCGCGGCGCGGGCGCTTTTGTGGCCTCAACGCCCACTGACTATCCCATCGGGCGCAAGGTCAGGTTCCACGACAATCTGATCGCAGCAGGGCGATTGCCGGAAAAACGCGTCCTGTTGGTCGAAGACCGGTTCGCGACAGACGGCGAAGCACGGGCGCTCGCCATCAATGCGGGTGACCCGGTCTGTTCGTACCACGGGTTATCCTTGGCTGACGGCCAGCCCATCGCGGTGTTCGAAAGCGTTTTTCCACTGGCGCGGACCCCAGGCATTTCAGCAGCCTTTGGCGCGCAAGGCAGCGTCACCGAGGCCTTGGCCACCGTAGGTGTGGCAGATTATACCCGTGCGTCTACGCGGCTGACGGCGGTGCGCGCTGGCGCGACACATGCCCTGCATTTACAGGTCACTGAGGGCGACCCGCTGCTACGCTCGTCGGGGGTGAATGTCGATCAAGACGGCAACCCGGTCGAATACGGGCGCACGTGGTTTGTCGGAGATCGGATCACACTCACCTTGGAAAACTAAAGCGGCCCCGCCCGAAACTGGCGAGGCCGATGCATTCCGATGGACAGGGTTATTCGAGACCCATGCAGTTTGCGTAATATGTCACCGTGGCGGGCCAATCGGAAAAGATCCCCTCAACCCCGACGTCCTGTGCCAAAACGTCGATCAGCTTATACATCACGCCGTCGCTGTTCACCGCATCTGCGATAGACTGGTAGTACCAGCCACCACCATTCACCAGCGGGCCAGAGCGTTCGATGGTCCATGTGATGATTTTGAGGTCCGCAGTCCTAGCCTGAATGGCCAGTTCGGACGGGACGATTTCACCATCTTCGAGCGTCACCAACATCCACGTAGGCGGCGCGATATAGTTGATGCCCATCGCCTTCAGCTCTTCCATGGTGTTCGGCCATGTGGCGGGGTCCATGGGGGAATATCCGTCGATATCGTATTCATCCATGAGGTAAACAGCCTGCGTGCCGAACTCTGGCGCGGCCTCGATCCAATAGAGCACATCGTCGAGGTTGAACGACTGCAACCAGACATCCGACGCCGGAACACCGGCGGCCACGTATTCATCCACCAGCTTTTGCGCATAGTCTTCTTGCGTGAAGCCGTTGAACGGCATCTCGACCGAGGGCGACTTCAGTTCTGGCGTAAACCGCGCACCCAGGTCGCGGAACAATTCAATGGACTCCGCGTGTGTCATCAGTGTCGCCGGTTTGACCGAATAGAGATCGGTTCGCCAACCGGCTGTGCCGCCAAGGTAGGCCTCGACCGTTGTGGCAGAGCTGTCAGCCGCGTCCATCTTGGGCGTCAGTGTGCGGTATTCGTCCAGCGTAATTTCGGATGTGCGGCATTCGGCCGTGGCACTTGCATCGCCGCTCGCTGGCGAAAACGGCGTTGTGCAGGTCGCGGCCAATGGCGTGGCAAGAATATTGGTCGTCGTATGCAGGTCGTTCTGTGCGTGACGGCACACCAACTCGAGGTCTGCGGTGAACGTCACATCACATTCCAGAATGCCCGCCCCCATCAGGGCCGCCGCGCGGTTGGATTCGACTGTATGCTCTGGAAACTGCATCGGCGCGCCACGGTGCCCGATGGAAAATGAGGACATGGACGCCTCTTGGTTCTGGCAAGACTGCAACTGATCCTTGAGCGGCCCATCTTTCATCCGATCAATCAGATAGAACGGACGCGGACCGTATTCGACCCGTTCAGGCGTCTGCGCAATGGCGGGCGCAACTGCCAGTGTCGCTGTCGTGAGTGCAATGATACGAAGCATGGTAATCCCCTTTGGTGCTCATGTCCGCACAGGGTGATCAGGCCATGCGAAGGGCACATAACAGAATTGTCAAAGGTTTATGAACGTGGCGGCGCGAGCGCGCTAAACTTCGTACTTTTCCAAGAACGCTTCGGCCTTCATTGACCGAAAGTCGTTCAGTGCCACACGCAACGTCTTATGATTCCAATCCCACCACCCCAGCGCGATAAGGCGTTCCGCGATCGCGTGCGGCTGACGCAACCGCAAGGGTCTGGCAGGCGTACCGGCGACGATCGTGTAGGGATCGACGTCCTTTGTGACCACGGCCCCTGCCGCGACGACCGCGCCATCAGCCAACGTCACCTCGGGCTTGATCATGGCACCCGCACCAATCCATGTGTCGTGACCGATGTGGGCGATGCGGGACTGGCGATGGGCAAAAAAAGCCTCATCGCGGGTCGTATCATCCCAATAATCCGCCGAACGATAGAGGAAATGATGGCAGGCGGCGGTATCGAGCGGGTGGTCCGTCGCGCCGACCCGGCTGAACGCGGCGATGTTGGCGAACTTTCCAACCCGCGCGTTTGCGATGTCGGCATAACGGTCGCAATAAGAGTAATCCCCAAAGGTTGCGTTGTTCAGCCTACTGCCGCGCCCAATTTCGACATAGGCCCCAAAAGTGCTGTCGGTGATTTCACAATCGGAGTGGATGAAAGGGTCTGTCGCACTCAGTCTTGGCATGATCAGAATTCTTTTTCTTCGCAGGCATGGCAGAAGAACTTGCCCGTTGCGGTCAGTTTTTCGCGCAGGCACGGCAACACCGCCTGGAGCACGGCAGAATGCGTCATCGTGTTGACCATCATCCGTCTTTCGTTCCGATCAATTTGCCACGCAACCAGCCGGACAGCCAGTCCATCAGCATGACCATTACGATGATCAGGATGATGTAATAGGCGACTTCCTCCCAATCTTTTTGGGTCTGGATTGCCTGCGTCAGCATAAGCCCGATGCCACCGCCGGTGATCGCGCCGATGATTGTCGCGGACCGGGTGTTGGACTCAAGGAAATAGAGGACCTGCGCCAGCAGCACCGGAACAACCTGCGGGATCACCCCAAACCGATACCGTTGCAGTGGTTTGGCCCCCGTCGACGTCACGCCTTCGATCTGTTTGTCATCGACGTTTTCAAGCGCCTCTGAGAAAGTCTTACCGAATGTGCCTGTGTCCGTAATCAAGATCGCCATAGTGCCAGTCAACGGCCCCGGTCCGAACGCACGGGCAAGAACCACTGTCCAGATCAGCGCGTCCACGCCGCGCACGAAATCAAACAGCCGGCGGGTGGCCGCGCGCAACAACAGGACTGGGGTGAACCGTTTGGCGGCCATGAATGCAAGCGGCAGCGCGATCATCGCCGCCCCCATGGTGCCAAGGAACGCCATCAGGATCGTTTCACCAATCGCCCAAGCGATATCCTTGTGGCGCCACATTTTGTTGTGCCAAAAGTCTGAGACAGCACCGCTGATATTGCTACGGTCTGGGTCAATCTGAGCGCCAAACAGGATTTGTCCAATACCGACATCATGATAGGGACTGTCGAGCGTGAACCAGAACAACTCCCAACCTGCGAAATAGTTGAAGACTTCGGTTCTGGACCCTGTGAGGGTAATCCGACCCGCGGGCGTGGTAATCGCAACACGGCGGTCCGACGCGTTGATCCAGTCAGGCAGGTCGGCGGGCAGATTGGTGGTGACCGTGCGGCCTTCGGCCTGTGCCGCGACCAGCCCAAAGCCCGGAATGTCCACCTCTGTCCGGTTGTCGGGCAAGAAACGCACAATCGTGTCGCTACCTAAATCAACTGTAACAACGTCAGTGCCGCTGACCCAAGCTGGACGTGCGCCTTCGGGGTATTCGCCCTTGCGCTCGCCCTCAACCGCATAGGCGATTTCGCCGTTCCGGTTGTCGCGGGTGACGTGAACCTTGTGGGACCAAACATCGGACGTCAGCGTGCGCGCATTGTCCATATTCGCGCGCTGGACCAAGCCGGGCACATCGAACGCAAAGAAGATGTAGGTGAAATAGACAAGGATCACCGCGGGGATGCCAAAGGCGAACAAGCGTTTGCGGCGAAACAGACCTTCTGCATGCGCCTTAGTTGCTTGAATATCAACTGAAGTCATTGGGCCTGTCCTTCGGTCAGACGGTTACGGTAGCGGCTTGAAACCTGGTCGAAGAAGACGATCGTGCCGAACAGAAGCACAAAGATCGCTGCGGCTTCATCAAATCGGCCCGGCCCCCATGCCATCGCATTTCGCAACTCGTACCCAAGGCCGCCCGCGCCAACAAAGCCAAGGATCGCAGACGCGCGGATGTTGATTTCGAACCGTAGCAACGTGTAGCTGACGTAGTTTGGCGCGACCTGCGGCAACACGCCCAGCATCATCCGCTGAGTCCATGTGGCACCGGTTGACGCCAACCCCTCGACGGGCTTGAGGTCAGCATTTTCGGCAACCTCGGAAAACATCTTGGCCAGCGCACCGGCCGTGTGCAGCGCAATCGCGATCATCGCAGGAACAGGACCGCCGCCCAAAACAAAGATCAAAACCAGCGCGATCACGATTTCAGGGATCGCACGCAGAATGTCGGAGAACCGGCGAAACAGCGGGATCAAGCGTGGCCATTTTGCGAGGCCCCGCGTCCCCAACAACGACAGGATCAGGCCAGCAATGGCCCCGATGATCGTCGACATCGCCGCGATGTTTATCGTCTCGACCAGGGCTGGGAAAAATTTGGCAATCAGGCCCGGCAGGTCGGCGCGCTTTTCCCAGGCTTCGGCCAGCACTTCGCTGGGGTAGTCGCCAATCTGATGCAACCCTTCCCAGAACCCGCCGGCATTGCGCTCATCAGCTACGTTAAAGCCGGACACCATCAAGACCACGAAGATCAGCAGAGCCAAACCGCTGTAAAGCCTGCGCCGCCCGACCTGAGCGAGGTAGCTTTCGCGAATGTCACCGACGCTTGGCGCGCCTGCAGTGTCTGTTGCTGTCATGGTGTCCCCGCACAAAATACCGGCCGCCCCGCAAGCGAAGCGACCGGTGTCGTCATGAAAAAATTTAGTTGCCAATCACTGACTGACGGGCCGCAACAATGCTTTCGTATGTTTCGTGGGTCACTGGCACAAAGCCGAGCGTGTCACCCGCAGCAACGCCATAGGCACAATCCTGATCGCGCTCATACAGAGTGTCGACCAGTTCGGTCATTGTCGCCTTGACGTCTGCTGGCAGGTCGGCGCGCAGCACAACCGGACCTTCAGGGATCACGTTGGAGATCCAGATCTGCTGCAGGTCGTTCATGTCGACAAGACCCGCATCAACCGCACGGCGCAGCGCACCGGAGTTGTAGCCATCTTCCCATTCACCCTGCGCGTCAGCCCAGGTGACGCCCGCGTCGATGTCACCATTTGCCACGGCAATGATCGTCTGCTCATGGCCGCCAGTGAATTTGACTTCACCAAAATAGTCGCCAGATTCCATCGTCGCGCCAGTCGCCTGCGGGATTTCGATAGATGGGATCAGGTAGCCGGATGTGGAATTCGGATCACCAAACCCAAAGACCTTGCCCTGAACGTCTTCGAGGGCTTCGATGCCGCTGTCCACACGGGCAAAACCGATGGAGTGATAGCCGATGGAGCCGTCCAGGTTCTGCTTGACCAGCACAGGCTCAACGGCTTCGGGGTCTTGCAGATAGGTCGCTGCATAAGAGGACGCGCCGAGCCATGCCATGTCAATGGTGCCGCCCAGCAGGCCCTGAATAACGCCGTTGTAATCGGCAGGTGCGAACAGCTTTGTCTCAACACCAAGCGCTTCGGTGGTGTAGTCCTGCATGCAGGCATAGTTGTTCATGCGGTCCTGTGCGTTTTCACCTCCCAAGATTCCGATGCGGAATTCGGTGATTTCTGCGTCCTGAGCAAAGGCAGGGGCAGCAAGAGCGGTTGTGGCCAAAGCGGCTGCGATAAACTTTTTCATCAGTGTCTCCATGGAGGGAATTGGGCGCCTGTGAGCGCGGGTATACTGGCTCAGGCGACGACTTCGATTTTGAGGGCGTCAGTTCTGTCCAGTGTTTCGATTTCGGTGGATGTGGCTGCTTCGGAGAAGTCTGCGCCCGCCCCATAGATGTCGCGAGCGACACCGGTTGTGAGTTGTGCGGGCGTACCATCAAAGACGATACGGCCATCGCGCATACCGATCACGCGGTCACAGTAGCGCCGTGCGGTATCCAGTGTATGCAGGTTTGCGATGACCATGCGGCCGTCTTCTTCGTGAATGTCGCGCAGGGATTGCATCACGACTTGCGCGTTCATTGGATCAAGCGAAGCAATTGGTTCGTCCGCCAGAATGATTGCGGGGTCCTGCATCAGCGCGCGCGCAATCGCGACACGCTGTTGTTGGCCACCTGACAAAGCTTCGGCGCGTTTCGGCGCCTGTTCAGCGATGCCAAGACGATCCAGTATGTCGATGGCCTTGTGAATGTCGGACTGCGGATAAAGGTTGAACATCGTCGCCAATGTCGAACGGCGGTTCAACGTACCGTGCAAAACATTCGACACCACATCCATCCGCGGTACCAAATTGAATTGCTGGAAGATCATCGCGCAGCGCGACTGCCAATGGCGCCGCGCGGCACCGCGCATCGCGGTCACGTCTTCACCCTCAAACAGAATCTGCCCGCTCGATACGTCGCTGAGCCGATTGAGCATCCGCAGAAGCGTCGACTTGCCAGCACCAGATCGTCCGATGATGCCAATCATTGCGGGTGCATCAATCTGAATATTGGCAGCGTCTACGGCGACTTTGTCACCAAACCGTTTGGTCAGTCCGCTAATGCTTAGCATGTCATCCCCCGATGCGTTCTCGGAGTAGCTAGGCCTGCAATTCAACACTTGGGTGACAGTTTTGAATCAGTTTATTGATGGTTTCTTAATGGCTACGTGACAGCAAGTCGGCCGCTGAAGGGTACCGGGCTTCAAAACCTGCAACAAAATCGCAGTTGCAACACACTTGGGACTATTGCTGTCATATACTTGTTACATTAACGCTCCCCCGGCTAATGTGATCCCATGACACGCTATATTCTTACTTTGCTGGCGGCTTTCTTGGCCTTTCCCGCTGTGGCACAGGCGCAAACGGCAGATGTGACTTGCGACGACAGCGCGCGCTTGGAACGGATGCTCAGCACTGTGATGCAATCCGAACGCCGCGCCCTTGGTTTGCGGGGGCCTGAGACACTGCTAGAGGTCTGGATTGACCCGCGCACCCAAGATTGGACTTTGGTGCAGACCTATACCAACGGCACGTCCTGCATCATTGCGATGGGCGAAAATTGGGAAGATCTGACACCCGCACCAGCGTAAACGCGGCAAAGCTTCTACAAGTCGGTCTGTTGTAGGGGCCGGTTTTTGGCTGAGGTGAATGATCCGTTTGAAGCTTCGTCACACACTGTTAAGCGCGCTCCGCCGAGTCCAGCAACCTGCGTCATGCCGCTTGCCCCTCCTCGGGTGTCAGGAAGCTGACCGCGACGGCGGATAGTGCGACCATGCCCGCCGCGATCCCCAGCATCAGGGGAAGCCCCCCCATCTGATAGCTTAGCCCTGATGCGAGCGTCCCAATCAAACGCCCTGCAGCGTTCGCCATGTAATAGAACCCCACATCCATGGTGACACGCTCCGCCTTGGTGAAAGACAGGATAAGGAAGGAATGAAGCGACGAGTTCACTGCAAACAGGGCCCCGAACACCAAAAGGCCCACAACCACGCTGAGCGTCAGCCAATTCTGCGGGCCATTCGCAACCAAAGCCGCCACGGCCAACGCCGCTGGCACTAGTGCGAGTGCCCACGCCCAACCTTTTGCCGCCGAGATCAGATCTGAGGTGGGGCGCATTCTGGCACGCAGGATGCGCGGGGCGTTTGCTTGCACTAATCCGTATAGAATGACCCACACAGCCATGAACGTTCCGATCAGGAAGAACGCTGTGCGGTTGCCATCTGTCGATCCGTCCGACAAGACCGCATAGAAATAGATCGGGATACCGACCACGAACCAGACATCGCGCGCGCCGAACAAGACGACCCTCGCCGCACTCAGCCAGTTAATGTTTGGCGATTTGGACAGGACATCGGTGAACTTCGCGTCTTTGCGGCCCTTGGGCAGCCCTACCGGCATGAACACCGGCAAAGCGATCAGGATCACCGCCAAGACCGCCGCCATCCCCAGTACGGCACCGACAAATCCAACCGTTCCCAAAAGGGCAGCACCCAGCAAGAACCCTAGTCCTTTGACCATGTTCTTGGACCCTGTCAGCAGGGCAACCCAGCGGAACAATCCTGCATCACCCGCCGGAGCAAGCAGTTTAACCGCCGATTTGGATGACATCTTGGCCAGGTCCTTGGCCACTCCGCTGGCCCCTTGCACCAACATCACAAACACCACAGACGCACCAACAGCCCACGCAGGGTCAAGCTGCGCCAAGGCGGCCAGCGCCACCACCTGCAACCCAAGGCCCGCATAGAGCGTCGACGTCAAACCGAACCGCGCCGCGATCCAGCCTGCACACAAGTTCGTCACAACTCCTGCGACTTCGTACAGCACAAACAGATAGGCCAGCTGCACAGGGCTGAACCCCAGCATATGAAAATGCAACAGAACCAGCATCCGCAACGCCCCGTCCGTCAGCATGAACGCCCAATACGCCGCCGTCACCGCGACATAGGCCGACAGACCCTCGGGCCGCGCCGTCGTCACAGACTTTCCCCGACCATGAGTGCCACATCCACCAAGCGATGCGCGTAACCCATTTCGTTGTCATACCACGCATAGATTTTCACCTGCGTGCCGTTGATTACCATGGTCGATAGCGCATCGACGATGCTGGAGCGTTCGTCATTGGTGTAATCAGTTGATACCAGCGGACGTTCCTCATAGCCCAGAATGCCTTTCAGCGGGCCTTCTGAAGCTGCCTTGAAAAGGGCGTTCACCTCTTCTGCTGTTGTCTCTCGCTCAACCTCAAACACACAATCGGTCAGTGAGGCGTTGAGCAGCGGCACCCGTACCGCATGACCATTCAACCGCCCGTTAAGTTCGGGGTAGATCAGCGTAATTGCCGTCGCACTTCCCGTCGTCGTGGGGATCAGGGAGTTGAGCGCCGAACGTGCGCGGCGCAAATCCTTGGCGGGGCGATCTACGATGGTCTGCGTGTTTGTCACGTTATGGATCGTGGTGATTGATCCGTGTTTGATCCGCAGGTTTTCATGGATCACTTTCACCACCGGCGCGAGACAATTCGTTGTGCAACTGGCGGCGGTAACGATGCGGTGGCGGTCCGCATCATAGATGTCATCGTTTACGCCGTAGACGATATTGGCCGCATCACCATCCTTGACCGGGGCGGATACGACGACCTTTTTTACGCCTGCCGCGAAGTAGGGCGCGATCTTGGCCTCAGACTTGAACACCCCTGTGCAGTCGATGACCACATCGACCCCGTCCAGCGGCAGGTCCGCGATGTCGCGCGTGCCGATGAACGGCAGGCGTGTGCCGTCAATTGTCACACTGTCGTCGTCATGGCTAAATTGGGCGTCCCAACGTCCATGCACCGTGTCAAACTCCAGCAGATGCGCGTGCATCTCTGGATCGCCCACAGCGTCATTGATCCAGGCGATCTGCACGCCGCGCGCCAACAGCGGTTTCAGCGCGAGCTTGCCAATCCGGCCAAGGCCGTTCAGGGCGTAGACTGTCATTGGTCTATCCTTTGTCTTTGAATTGGCCGATGTCATCCACGGCCTTTTGCAGGGAAATACGATCAAGCGACGCAATCGGCAGCGCGGTAAACCCCGTCATGCGGTTGCGCAACGCGCCATAAGTCTGACGGAATGCGAGACTTTTTTCTGCAACCGTGCCATCAACCTTGACCGGATCAGGCAGACCCCAGTGGGCACTGATCGTCTGCCCCTGCCACGCGGGGCATTCTTCGTTGGCGGCTTGATCACAAACTGTGAACACAAAATCAAGACGCGGTGCATCGTCGCCCTGAAACTCACCAATGTTCTTCGCGCGCAAAGCTGACACGTCATGGCCATTTTGCTCCAACACCTCGAGCGCGAAGGGGTTAAGGTCCGATTTCGGCTGGGTGCCTGCAGAATAGACGTTGAAACGATCCGGCGCGAGGTCGTGCAGGATGGCTTCGGCAAAGATTGACCGGGCAGAATTGCCGGTGCAGATGAACAAGACATTGAACTTTTCATCCGTCACTTCAGAATTCCTGTTTGTGAAATCATGATCAAAAGGAAGGCAGATTTCGGGTCGCCCCCGACAGCAGTCGTGAAGAAGGAACCCGATTGTCGCCTGCGTCGCCTCCATATCCACCGCGTAGCGCAGCGATGTGCCGACCCGTACTTGGCTAATCAGGCCGGCTTGCATCAGCGCGTTGACATAGGTGGAAAGCGTATTGGGCTTTAGGTCCAGCGCATGTGCCAGTTCAGTTGCTGGAACCCGGTCTGGGTAGCGACGCATTAGCAACTGAAACACGGCCAGCCGTTTGGGATGTCCAAGCGTTGAAAGTCGATCGGGAATCGTTTTATCCATAATTCATGAATAATTGAATTATGGGTCGATGCGAAGTGAAGGTTTTGTGACACCGAGCCCGGGGCTCTGCGAGGGTCAGTGCTTCTTCTAGCTCGACACCGAGGTAGCGCAGAGTGCTATCGACCTTTGCGTGGCCCAGCAAAGGTTGTGCTGCGCGCTGACTGCCGGTCTTGCGGTACATCTCCGCGGCTTTGGCCCGGTGGAGTGAATGGGTCCGTAGCCGTTCGGTTCCAATTCAATCGTAGTCACCCAATCACGAACGGGCCGACCTTATTGACGTGTTGAGATGTGTGGGCGGTCGTGGAAACATCTCGGGAACCGATCATCTCCGGTGACCTCGTCCAAGCGATGACGGCATCTCGTCTGTTCTCGGCCAATTCAAACCGAACCGGCCTTTCGGTCTTGCTGTGGTTAGCGGTGAGAAAAACAATCTTACAGATTGGGTTCTTTCCAGACGTTGGCCAAGGAATTTTGCAGTGACAGAAATTTGGGCAGAGCCGCCATCCATGCAGCACGTAATTGGCCCGGACTCAAGCCGCACTCAAACCCGCCGCAAAAGAAAACCCCCGCCGGATGGGCGGGGGTTTTTGATGTTGCGGGTCTGGTGGGCAGATTGCCCACCCTACCTTACCAGTCCTCGCGGACGATGGTGCGGGTTTTGATCGGAAGCTTCATCGCAGCAAGGCGCAGAGCCTCGCGGGCGATGTCTTCGTTCACACCGTCGATTTCGAACATCACGCGGCCGGGTTTGACCTTGCATGCCCAGAAATCGATGGAACCTTTACCTTTACCCATCCGGACTTCGACCGGCTTCGACGTCACAGGTGTGTCTGGGAAAATACGGATCCAGACGCGGCCCTGACGCTTCATGTGGCGGGTCATCGCACGACGGGCAGCTTCGATCTGACGCGCTGTGATACGCTCAGGCTCGACCGCTTTCAGACCATAGGTGCCAAAGTTCAGGTCAGACCCGCCCTTTGCCTGACCCTTGATCCGGCCTTTGTGCAGTTTGCGGTGTTTTGTACGCTTTGGTTGCAGCATTTCATCAGCTCCTTAGCGACGCGGGCCGCGAGGGACGGCGCCCTCTTGCAGCTCTGCATTTTTGCGGTCACGCGCTGCCGGATCGTGTTCCATGATCTCACCTTTGAAGATCCAGACCTTGATCCCGATGATGCCATAAGGCGTCATCGCTTCGTACAGCGCATAGTCGATGTCGGCACGCAAGGTGTGCAGCGGCACACGGCCTTCACGGTACCATTCTGTCCGTGCAATTTCAGCACCGCCCAAACGACCAGCAAGGTTCACCCGGATCCCGAGTGCGCCCATACGCATGGAGTTCTGGACCGCGCGCTTCATTGCGCGACGGAAGGATACACGACGCTCAAGCTGCTGACCGATGTTTTCAGCGACAAGTGCGGCGTCAAGCTCGGGCTTGCGGACCTCAACGATGTTGAGGTGCAGTTCCGATGCGGTCAGATTGGCCAGCTTGCGGCGCAGACCTTCGATGTCCGCACCTTTCTTGCCAATGATGACACCAGGACGGGCGGCGTGGATCGTGACGCGGCACTTTTTGTGCGGACGTTCGATAATCACGCGGCTGATGCCGGATTGTGCGCATTCCTTCTTGATGAAGTCCTTGATTGCAAGGTCTTCCAGCAGAAGATCGCCGTAGTCTTTGGTATCTGCATACCAGCGGCTGTCCCAGGTGCGGTTGACCTGAAGACGCATGCCGACGGGATTGACTTTGTTACCCATTATGCTTGCTCCTCGACCTGGCGGACCACGATGGTGATCTCTGAGAATGGCTTGATGATCTTGCCGAACCGGCCACGTGCACGGGGACGACCGCGCTTCATGATCAGGTTCTTGCCGCAGTATGCTTCTGCGACGACCAGTTCATCCACATCCAGGTTGTGGTTGTTTTCAGCGTTGGCGACGGCGGACTGAAGGCATTTCTTCACGTCCTCAGCAATCCGCTTTTTGGAGAAGGTCAGGTCATTGAGGGCCTGTTCCACCTTCTTGCCACGGATCAGACCGGCAACGAGGTTCAGTTTCTGCGGGGACGTCCGCAACATGCGCAGTTTGGCACGTGCTTCGTTGTCGGCCACGCGGCGGGGATTTTTATCCTTGCTCATGGCTTATTTCCGCTTTGCTTTTTTGTCAGCAGCGTGACCGTAATAGGTGCGGGTCGGGCTGTATTCGCCGAACTTCTGACCGATCATGTCTTCTGTGACGTTGACGGGGATGTGCTTCTTGCCGTTGTAGACGCCGAACGTCAGACCAACGAACTGAGGCAGGATGGTGGAACGACGCGACCAGATCTTGATCACTTCGTTGCGGCCGCTTTCGCGCGACGTTTCTGCCTTTTTCAAGACATAGGAGTCGACGAACGGGCCTTTCCAGACGGAACGTGCCATTCTTAACGGCCTTTCTTCTTGGCGTGACGCGAGCGGATGATCAGCTTTTGCGACGCCTTGTTCTTGTTGCGGGTACGGCTACCTTTGGTGTCCTTGCCCCATGGGGTCACAGGTGTCCGGCCACCGGATGTGCGGCCCTCACCACCACCATGCGGGTGATCGATCGGGTTCATGGCAACACCACGCACAGACGGGCGGATGCCCTTGTGGCGGTTGCGGCCAGCCTTACCAAAGTTCTGGTTGGAGTTGTCGGGGTTGGACACGGCACCGATGGTGGCCATGCATTCCTGACGGACCAGGCGCAGTTCGCCCGAGCTCAGACGGATCTGGGCGTAGCCACCGTCACGACCCACGAACTGCGCATAGGTGCCTGCAGCACGGGCGATCTGGCCGCCTTTGCCGGGCTTGAGTTCGATGTTGTGAACGATTGTGCCGATGGGCATGCCGCTGAAGGGCATCGCGTTGCCGGGCTTAATGTCAGCCTTGGCGGATGCGATCACCTTGTCACCAATCGCGAGGCGTTGTGGTGCAAGGATGTAATTCTGTGTGCCATCTTCGTACTGGATCAGTGCGATGAAGGCGGTCCGGTTGGGATCGTATTCGATGCGGGCAACAACAGCGGACATATCCAGCTTGTTGCGCTTGAAATCAACGATCCGGTAAAGGCGTTTTGCGCCCCCACCAATGCGACGCATGGTGATCCGTCCGGTGTTGTTCCGGCCGCCCGATTTGGTCAAACCCTGTGTCAGGGATTTGACGGGACGTCCTTTCCAAAGCTCCGAACGGTCGATCAGCACCAGCCCACGCTGGCCCGGCGTCGTCGGTTTATACGACTTGAGTGCCATGTTAGCTTCTTCCGTTTGCTTGGCGGCCTCTTCGGTCCCTTGCGGTCCCTCATCGGCCTATGTGGTTGAGGCCCCCGTAGGTGCCCGGTTTAGACGTGGCGAGTCGGGGTAAACCCCGACCTACCCTATGTCCGTAGGCCGGGGTTTACCCCCGCGGTGGGACATAAACACACAGCCCCGGACGAATCCGAGGCTGGGTAGATGGGCGGCTTATAGGGGGCGTGGGTAGGGGTGGCAAGGGGGATAAGAAGTTCAGCAATCCCTTAGCTCATCAGCTTCGCCGCGCCGTAACATACCAACCAGGATAGGCGCTGATGGGCGATTTCCGATGTCCGGTAAGTCAAAAGTTTGCTTCTCCAACGCCCCAAATGTCTCGTTCCTTTGAAAGTACCCGTCAGGTTCAACAATTAGTCTAAAGCCCTCGCTCGTTTTGTGCAGCGCAACTTTCTGCGCAGTGGACCGCGACTCTCTAGAAAATAGCGAAAGCGATTTGATATTGTCTTTGGTATAGAATGCGGCGCAACCATCTAAGAAGCGGCAAGCCTTTTCAACATGCTGTATGACCTTCAAACGTTTTGCCAAAATACGGTCTACAATGGCATCCGTGAAGTCGTCATTGGGATCTGCAGCACTCAGTAACTCTAGTTCCGAAAATGCCTTCGCCAATTCTGATTCTTTCCGTGGGCCGGTGCGCAAAACAGCGGCCGCTCGGATGCTTAAGACAACAACCTCTTCATGGACTGGGAATTTTTTGAGCACACCATACTGATCTTCTTTTTCTTCCCAACGGGTCTGCGTTTCCTTGTGTTCGTAGTGACCATTCTTCAGCAATTTCGTAGTTAAACCGCTATCCCTGAAAAAATTTCCTAGAGAAAATGAAGCCGGCAGGTATTTTCTCTCTGCGTCAATCCAAGATTCCTCAATCATTTTAAGGCATTGAGGAACCCCGGCTAGAGTCCGCCGAAGTATTTTGCGTCTCGATTCCTTTCGAATTTCTTTCTCTAGGTCTCGCTCGAAGGTATCGGCAACTTCTTTTCCAAAGTACTTCGTCGCGCAATCCCTACCACACAAAGCCTGCCTTCCATCTTCCATCTGCGCGGTGAAACCACGACGATGCAATGTATGCTTCTCACAAAAGGCACAGCGGATGTCATGGTCGGCATGGTACCGATTCAGATAACCGATCGGAATTTCACCCTGTGGGATTTCAGGAGTGAGTCCAGCTTGACCGTCAGGTCGGGAAACTATGAAGCGAGAATTAGAGCTTTGGGAATTCATTCGCAACACCATATCTAGTCATTTCTCTTATAGAGAATCCAAATATAGCCACCTGCTCACTCCAGGTAAAGAACAAAGCAAAAACATCTACCGTAAAACCTTTCTCAAAACTCAACCAAAAAGACCGAAGGCGCCGGGCGAGCGACTGCCCGTCCCGGCGGGCTGGCGCTTTGGTGGAGCTGGGTGCGTCGCATGGATGGAAGATTTGCTTGGCAGGGATAAAGTGACATAGAATAGCTGTTGTTGCGCCATCCCACGGTCAGGCGTGCGCCCGGCTTGGGTTTGGACAGGTTTCAGGCGGAGTAAGCTCCCAGAATGGCAACAGGGTGCCGCTGTCACTTTGCCAGCAAAGTGACCTTGCTCACTCCGTTGAATGACTTTCGTCATTCAACGGAAAATATTCTCGTACTTCTTCCCGCGCGCCAATTCGTCAATCAGCTTATCCAGATAGCGGATTTCCTGCATCAGGGGGTCTGCGATGTCCTCAACCCGGTGGCCGCAGACGACGCCTTTGATGAGCTTCCGATTGGGGTTCAACGCAGGGGCCTGGGCGAAGAAGGTTTCAAAGTCGCGTTTGTCGTCCAGGGCGGCGGATAATCCGGCGACGTTGTAGCCGGTGAGCCAGTGGATGATCTCATCCACCTGGGCCTTGGTCCGGTCCTTTTTCTCCGCCTTGTTGACGTAGTGCGGGTAGACGGATGCAAAGCTCATTTTGAAGACGGCGTGTGTCATGCGACCAGCATAGCAGATCAACCGGGTTGGCAGAAGCCCGGCCAGGTGCGGTGGGGTAAAACCCCACCCTCCGGGCCGCCATGCAAAAAGCCCCGCCGGTGGGGCGGGGCTCTTATGTCGTATTGAATGGCGTTTGACCGCCGACCGATTACAGACCGGTCGAGACGTCGATCGTGTTGCCTTCTTCCAGCGTCACGTAGGCCTTTTTGACGTCCTTACGGGTGCCGAGGTTGCCGCGGAAACGCTTGACCTTGCCTTTGGTGATCGTGGTGTTGACCGCTTTCACCTTCACGTCAAACAGCGCCTCAACGGCTTGCTTGATCATCGGCTTGTTGGCGTCGATGGCCACTTCGAACACAACCGCGTTGGCCTCAGAGGCCATGGTTGCTTTCTCGGTGATGATCGGCTTGCGGATCACGTCGTAGTGTTCTGCTTTCGCGCTCATTTCAGACGAGCCTCCAATGCTTCGACACCGGCTTTGGTCAGAACAAGCGTGTCCGACTTCAGGATGTCATAGACGTTCGCGCCCTGGCTGGGCAGAACGTTTACGGTTTCGATGTTGCGCGAGGCCTGCAGGAATTCTGCGGGCACTTCGGCGCCGTCGATGATCAGGGCACGCTTCCAGCCGCGTTCGCCAAGGGTCTTGGCAAGAGCGGATGTTTTCGCGTCCTTCATCTCGATGCTGTCGATCACGACCAGCTCTCCGGCCGCTTGCTTGGCGGACAGCGCGTGGCGCAGACCCAGCTTGCGGAACTTTTTGGTCAGGTCGTGGGCGTGGCTGCGGGGCGTTGGGCCCTTGTAGGTACCACCACCACGGAAGATCGGCGCACCGCGAGAGCCGTGACGTGCGCCACCGGTGCCCTTTTGGCGGTAGATCTTCTTGGTCGAGAATTTAACCTCGGACCGGCCCAGCACGTCGTGTGTGCCTGCCATGGCCTTGTTGCGCTGCCAGCGGACAACGCGGTGCAGGATGTCTGCGCGCGGCTCGAGGCCGAAAATCGCGTCATCCAGATCGACGGAACCGGCTTTCTTGCCGTCCAGCTTGATTGCATCAGCCTTCATTTTTGTCACCCTCGTTTGCGGCGTCTTCTGCCGGGGCTTCGTTTGCGGCTTCGGCTTCAGCAGCTTCCAGTGCGGCCTGTTCTGCTTCGGCTGCGGCCTTTGCGGCGGCTTCCTCTTCAGCGGCGGCAGCGGCTGCGGCTTCGGCGGCCAGACGCTCTGCCTCTTCCTTCATGGACTTCAGGCCAGCAGGATAGATCACGTTTTCCGGCGTCGGCTTTTTCACCGCATCCTTGATCGTGACCCAGCCACCCTTGGAGCCGGGAACAGCGCCCTTGACCATGATGACACCACGGTCAGCGTCGGTCTTGACGACCTGCAGGTTCTGGGTCGTGACTTTCGCCGCACCCATGTGACCGGCCATCTTCTTGCCTTTGAAGACGCGGCCCGGATCCTGACACTGACCCGTCGAGCCGTGCGAACGGTGGCTGATCGAGACACCGTGTGTCGCGCGCAGGCCGCCGAAGTTGTGACGCTTCATCGCACCGGCGAAACCCTTACCGATCGAGGTGCCGGAGACGTCAACGAACTGGCCCTCAAAGTAGTGGTTTGCGGTGATTTCTTCGCCGACGTTGATCATGTTCTCTTCGGCCACGCGGAACTCTGCGACTTTGCGCTTGGGTTCCACCTTGGCGGCCGCGAAGTGACCTTTCATCGCCTTGCTGACGCGGCGGGCCTTGGCGGCACCGGCGCCGAGCTGAACAGCTGTATAGCCATCCTTTTCAGCGGTACGCTGGCTGACAACCTGCAGCTTTTCCAGTGCCAGAACGGTCACTGGGATCTGCTTGCCGTCTTCCATGAAAAGCCGGGTCATGCCGACTTTCTTTGCGATCAATCCTGTACGGAGCATTTGAAACCCTCCTTACACGCTGATCTGCACGTCCACGCCAGCGGCGAGGTCGAGCTTCATCAGGGCATCCACGGTCTGCGGTGTGGGATCGACGATGTCCAGCAGACGCTTGTGCGTGCGGATCTCGAACTGGTCGCGCGACTTCTTGTCGATGTGCGGACCGCGCAGAACGGTGAACTTTTCGATTTTGTTGGGCAGTGGGATCGGACCACGAACGCTGGCGCCGGTGCGCTTAGCGGTGGAGACGATTTCCTGCGTGGAGGCGTCAAGGACGCGGTAGTCAAACGCCTTGAGGCGAATGCGGATGTTCTGGCTGGCTGCCATGTCATCACCCTTTCAAACAGGGCCTTAACGGATTGGACGAGGCCAGCTCATCCGACCCCCTCTTCGCGTCTTTTGGTCCAACGGATAAGGGGCGCGGCAAGGCGCACCCCTGTTGGATGGGTGGCGTATAGGGGGTTGCGGGGGATGGGGCAAGAGGAAATCGCCCGGTTGTGCTTGAAACCTAGATAATCCATGGGATGAAAATACTAAGTTGTGCAAACCGCGTTCATTTTATCTCGGAGATTTTTTCGGAGATTTTCATTCCCCGTTCGAACCAGATCACTACAATACCGGTTCAGCTCCTCGCGCAATTCATAGTGAAACTTGTTCCGATTGATGTGTGACAATCTCATATTGCTGAATTCTGCAAGATTGCCAGTTCGGTCAATTTTTACGCCATCGGTTTTTCCACTGTGATGAAGTGCACAGCGAATGGAACTGTATAGCTCGCTGGTCGCATCTTCAGGCCGCTTCCCGGCTGGGATGCAGCTCAAGAAAGCCGTCCATGATTGACAAAAATCCATGAAAAGACGCCTGCTTTGGCCATGATGATTGATCTGCCCTTCCCTGAACGCCTGAATGGTCTCAATGCAAATGCAATCAAGCGCCAATATGGAAAAACCATATGAGCCAATTTTTTTGTTGCGGTCCAAATACAAGAGCTTCGATGCCGGCCCTAAGAATCTGCTAGTCATCCGATCTGCAAAGATCTCTGCGGCCTTTTCCCAGTCGCTGCTGGCGGACCCGTCCGCGGGCAAGTGAAGTTGGCACCAGTTTGCCACTGAGTATTTCCTACTTATCCTCATAGCCACCTCGCCATATTTTCATCTGGGCCTTTGCTAACACAGACCATACAAAAACGCCGCCGGACTTATGCGATGGCCTTCTTTGATTTCAACCAAGAGCTGTCGCCACAATTGCATGGTTTGCAAGCTAACCACTACAATGCGGCAAAGTAAAAGGCCGCCGGGTTTCTCCGGCGGCCTTTCACTAATTTCAACCGGGTGCTGACATCGCACTCTCATGGTTTGCAGGCAAACCACTGCCATGCGGCGTCACACTGGGCGTGTTCCAAAATCACTCAGTGATTTTTGACACAACCCCGGCACCAACAGTGCGGCCGCCTTCGCGGATGGCGAAGCGCAGGCCTTCTTCCATCGCGATCGGCGCGATCAGCTCAACGTT